>WVSP01000001.1:0-45000 GCA_015689735.1 Rhodobacterales bacterium LSUCC0031
TAGCTACCAGCGCGTAACCACCGATGCCGCCGCAGCCCAGATCGGCGCCTATGGCTCGCGGCTGTGCATGCTCGAGGGCTTCGTCGGCCACGCCGAACAATGCAACATCCGCGTCCGCCGCTATGGCGGAAAGAACGTCCCCTTCGGGAAGGCCGCAGAGTGAGCTTGCCACAAACACCCTCCTTCCGGCTTGAGAGCAAGCGCGCACTGGTCGCGGGGGCTAGTTCCGGCATCGGCTTGGGTGCCGCCGTTGCGTTGGCCGAGGCCGGTGCCGATGTCACCCTTGTCGCGCGCCGGTTAGATCCCATCGCGGCCCTTGCCGATGCACTCAACGCCAAGGGGTTGAAGGCCGCACCGCTTGCGCTCGACATCACCGATATCGCCGCGACCGAGGCCGCGATCGCGCAGCATGGCCCTTTTGATATCCTCGTCAACTCCGCAGGGCTGGCGCGGCATACACCCGCGCTTGCCACCACGCTTGTTGATTACGATGCGGCGATGGATCTGAACCTGCGCGCCGCCTATTTCCTGACGCGCGCGGTGGCGGCTGGCCTGATCGCGGCGGGCAAGCCCGGCAGCTTGATCAATATCTCCAGCCAGATGGGCCATGTGGGTGGGCCGGATCGCGCGGTATATTGCGCAACCAAGCATGCACTTGAAGGCATGACCAAGGCGATGGCGATCGAATGGGGGCGGCATGGCATTCGCGTCAACACGATCTGCCCGACCTTTATCCGCACGCCTTTGGCGGAACAAACCTTGGCGATCCCTGAACGCCGCGCATGGATTGAAAGCATGATCAAACTCGGCCGGGTTGGCGAGATCGAGGATGTGATGGGCCCGGTGGTCTTTCTTGCCTCGGATGCGGCTGCGCTGATCACTGGCACGAGCCTTCTGGTCGATGGCGGCTGGACGGCGGACTGAAAGGGTCAAATCTCGTCGAGGGCGTATTCGACCAAGATCGGCGCGATGCCGGACCCGATAGCGCGGGCGGACAAGCCAATTTCACCCGGCACGATGACCATGCCCGACAGGCCCCGATGGTCATAATGAGCATGTGCCGCGCGGGTTACGGCGGCGACAAGATCAGTAGTCAAATCACGTGACAGCGAGCTGTCGACCACGATTGCGTCGGGATCGAGAAAGGCCTGAGCCGTTACGGCGGCAAAGGCGATCTGCGGTGCGGCCACGCGCAGCCAATCGTCGAAGACCGCCTGCGCAGTCGCGTCGCGCGCATGGTCATTATAAAAGATGTCAGAGACAAGCCCCGCGGCTTCGGCGCTTTCCTCAAGGTAATGCAGGGATGCCCCTTCGAGCAGCTGCGCGGCTTTGCCTGTCGCCGTTGCCCCCACGGGGATCGATGCGATGGCGCCTGCAAGGTTACGTTGCCCGGTGTAAAGCTTGTGGCCAATGGCAATCCCACCACCGATGAAGGTGCCGACATAGAAATAGGCGAAACAGGCATGGCCATGGCTGTTGCCCAGGGCTATTTCCGCCAGACAGGCCGCCGAGGCATCGTTTAGCGTGGTCACGGGAAGATCGAACATGTCGCGCAATTCAACGGCCAGATCGGCCTCGGCCCAATCGGCCATGGCTCCTTCGGGTGCGCCGACCGTTGCCTCCCATGCCTGAAGCTCATCGGGTAGCGCGATCCCGATCCCGCAAATGCGCGCGCGCTGTGCTTGTGTCAGATCGGCAAGCACCAGCGCCACGTCGCGCGCGATGCTTTGTCGGATGGTCGGCAAATGCGGGAAATCGTAGCGCTGCACCCTTTGGCCGATGATGGCATAGTCAAAGCCCATGCTCGCCACTTCAAGCGAGCGCCGGCCAACCTTGATCCCGATCGACAAGACACCGTCGGGATCGAGCGAGTAAGGGGTCGAGGGCTGGCCGATCCGACCTTTGACTGATGCACCGGCGCGCAGCAGCCCATCCTCGACAAGGCGGTTCACGATCACGGTTGCTGATTGCGCGCTCAACCCCGAGGCGCGGGTCAGGTCGGCCTTGCTCATCGCGCCATTGTGGCGGATCAGGTCGAGAAATAGCCGCTCGTTATAAGGGCGCTGGATACGCCCTTGTGGGATCGGTCCTTGGCTTTGTCGGTCCTTCGGCATCTCGCTCGGTCTATTGCGCCACCATGGCAGGTTTCATTCACCGCCTTGAGCTTGGGCAATCACGCCCTTGCGCAAGATGACATTGGCAAATAGCGCCGGTTCACTCGTTGCCACAACAGCATAGCAACGCTTGACGCGATCGTAAAAGGCTGGCCCATGCGCGACCTCGATCCGAGCGGGATCACCAAGGGCTTGCATGATCAGGCGGTCCATCGCGCGGTGGATCGATGCGGGCTGGTCGGCGGATGGGTCACAACTGCGCACGGCAGGGCATGGGATATCGGCATCCAGCGGCATAACCGACAATATAGCGCGCAATACAGGCTCGACCGCCAGACCATCAGCGCGGATCAGGCGCATGGCGTGAGCAGCGGCAGGGTAATTGCCATCGACAATCGCGATCTCGTCGCCATGGCCCATCGCCCTGAGTGCCGCCAAAAGATCAGGACCAAGAACCGGATCAATTCCCTTGAGCATCAGATATAGCTCGCATTTTGATGCACGCCCTGATCGACGCCGGTGATCATGGCAACGACATCATTCCCGCTGGCGGTCTTGGCATCGAGAACCCCGGCGATCCGGCCTTGGCGGAACACCACGATGCGGTCGACCAGATTGAACACCTGCCGCAGGTTATGCGAGACGATGATCACCGGCACGCCGCGTGTTTTGAGACTGCGGATGATGTTTTCCACGCGGGTGGTTTCCTGAATACCCAAGGCGGCGGTGGGTTCGTCCATGATGATCAGCTTGCTGCCCCATCCGGCCGCACGGCTAATGGCCACGCATTGGCGCTGGCCGCCTGACATGCCCGCGACGGGTTGCTTGGCATCGGGGATTTTGATCCCGGTTTGTGCAAGCAAATCATCGGCGCGTTTGACCATCGCCTTTTTCTTGAGCCACGACAGCGGGCCAAACTCGAAATACACCTCTTCGCGGCCCAGAAAGATGTTTTCCGGCACGTTCAGGTGATCGGCCAGCGCAAGATTTTGGTAAACAGTCTCGATCCCATGCGCGCGCGCATCGATGGGCGCTTTGAACCGCACGGGCTGACCGTCGATCAACACCTCGCCCGATGTGGGTTGTTCCACGCCGGTGATGTTGCGCACAAAGGTGGATTTGCCCGCGCCATTATCGCCGACGATGGCGATATGCTCATCGGCATACATCTTGAAATCGGCATCGTTCAGCGCTTGGACACCGCCGTAATGCTTTGTCAAACCACGCGTTTCAAGGATGACCTTCCGTTCGGCAGCCAATTTTTTCCCTCCCCGAGGTATCCATGTCGAAGGCCAGATGAGCATCATCGTGGCGGCCAAGTCAATAATTAAATCAAATTGACTTAAGTATTGACAGAAGGCCGATTCGGCGTCTTTCTACGCCTATGTGCCTTTGCCCTTTCGTGGCGCGGCCGATTTTTGGGAGGATACCGACGTGAAAATGAATCTGAAACTTGCGAGCGTGGCCGTAGCCGCCTTGCTGATCGGCTCTGCCGCGAATGCGCAGGACGTGATCGGCTACATCACCAAATCCGCGACCAACGCGGGCTGGATGATGATCAACCAAGGCGCCGAAGATGCCGCCGCCGCCGAGGGTGTGACCCTCGTGGCCGTTGGCCCCGCCTTTCAGGGTGACCTGTCAAGCCAGCTGGAAGTGTTTGAAAACCTCGTGGCCCAGGGTGCCAAGGCGATTGCCGTCGCCCCCGTCGATAGCGCAGGCATCGCGCCCGCCGTCAACGATGCCATGGCCTCGGGCATTCCCGTGATCGCGGTCGATACCGGCGTTTCGGGTGCCGATGTCACCTCCTTCGTGGCAACCGACAACTATGCCGTCGCCAAGGTGCAAGGCGCCGTTGCCGCAACGCTGATCGAAGATGGTCAGCCCATCATCTACGTCACCGGCAACCAGGCACAATCCACCGGCCAAGAGCGCCGTAATGGCTTTATCGAAGCCTTCACCGCCGCGCGTCCGAACTCGGAAATCCTCGAAGTGCCGACCGAGTGGAACAGCCAAGAAGCACAAGAAGGCGTCGAGGCGATCCTCAACAGCCGTCAGGACATCGCGATGGTCGCCAACGCATGGGATGGCGGCACGATGGGTGCCATCGCCGCGCTGCGCAACCTCGGCTATGGCGCGGGCGATGTGAAGCTCGTGGGCTTTGACGGTGCCAGCGATGCCATCGTCGCGATGCGCGAAGGCTGGGTGCATGCCAACACCGCCCAGATGCTTTACCAGATGGGCTATCAGGGCATCCGCGCCGCTGCTGCCGCTGCACGCGGCGAGGCGGTTTCGCCCCGCATCGACACGGGCTTTTTCCTCGTGACCCCCTCGACCGCCGCTGTCTATAGCGCGATGGTCGGGATCGACTGATCCGGGATAGCATGGCCAAAGGGCGCGTCATCCGGCGCGCCCTTTTTTCCGCCGTCACATTTGATCGATGAGAAAACGATGACAGATATCGTGCAAGATCGGGCTGGCCGCTCGCTCCAAGACCGTGCCGTGATCGCCATGGTGAAATTCTTCCGCGCCGATTGGTCGGGGGCATTTCTGGCGATCCTGATCCTCGGTATCGCCATTGAACTGGCAACGACGGGGCGGCCGTTTTTTCATCCGTCGAATTTGATGACAATCCTCAACAACTCGGCCGCGATCGGGGTGATTGCAGCCGGCATGACGTTGGTCATCATCACGGCCGGCATCGACTTATCGGTCGGCTCGGTCATGGGGATGACCGCCGCGTTAACGGGCTATGTGGTAAGTTTTTGGGGCTTTCCCCCATCGCTGGCGATCTTGACGGGATTGACGCTGGGGTTGGCGGTCGGCGCCTTCAACGGCACACTTGTTGCTTACTTCGGCATGCCCGCCTTTATCGTGACGCTTGCGGGGCTGTCGATCTGGCGTGGCACGGGCCATTTGACGACCGGCGCGCAAGCAACCCCGGAACTGCCCGAGGCGTTCAATTACTTCGGGCGTCACAACCCGTTCTCCGGCCTGCGCGAGGCCTATCAGAACGGCGAGTTGACGGGGCTGTGGGCGAGCATCGGCGGTTTCGTGGATGCAAATTGGGTCAATTTCTTTCGTACCTTCCAGATGTCGATGCTGATCTTTGTCGGCTTTTTCGTCGTGCTCACCATCATCATCGCCAATACGCGCTATGGCCGCTGGGTCTATGCCATCGGCTCCAATGAACCCGGCGCGCGGCAAGCTGGCATCAATACCGCGCGCTACATGCTGATCACCTATATGTTCTGTTCGTTCACCGCAGCGCTTGGCGCGCTGTTGTTCCTTGGCCGCGCCCCTTACGCCAAGTCCGACTACGGCCAGATGTGGGAGCTTGACGCCATCGCGGCTGTCGTGATCGGCGGCACCTCGCTCTTTGGGGGGCGCGGGTCGCTTTGGGGCACCTTCATGGGTGTGATCTTGCTCAAGCTGATCAACAACGGCCTGACGCTGGCCCAACTCGACACATTCTGGCAGATGGTCGTGACCGGAATGATCATTCTGGTCGCTGTCGGCATCGACATCGTGCGTCAGTCGAAAAACCCCGAAAGCGTGCGCAAGCTCTTGGCCGCCATCGCAGCTGTCATGGCGTTTCTCGCCTGCATGACCCCCGGTGCGATTTATCTGCGTGCCAAGATTGCCCTTTTGGAGCATCACGCCGCTGACGCGCTTCGTGCCGCTGGCCAGCAATTGGCACCCGGCCAAAATGCGCGCCTGTTGTCGCCCGATGAAATCGCAGCTTTCGAAGCGGCAGCCAGCGCCAACATCACCGCCGCACTGCTCTTGTCGCTCTTGGTAGTTGCAGCGGGCTATGTCGTCTTTCGAGGCAGGCCGCTCTTTACATGGATCTTGGCCGCTGGCTTTGTGGCGATGATTGCGCCTTTGGTGGCATTGGGCTACCAGATCACGGTCCCATTCCTTGTACTGGGGGCGATCGTGGCATTTGGCAGCAACTTCGTCTTCACCATCTTCGCAAAGGCACGCACGCTCGATGTCAATGCTGGCTAAAACACTGGTCGTCGTTGGTGGCGAGAACCTGATCGACAGCATCGAGGACACCAGCGGCACCGCCCCAGACGGGTTTTTCCATAACTTGGGCGGATCACCTTATAACGTGGCCGTAGCCCTTGGCCGACAGGGGGTTCTGACCCATTACATAACCCCGATCTCGACCGATGATTTCGGCCAGCGCCTCGCCGCACATCTCGAGGCTCAGGGCGTCGTGACCGCAGGCCCCCGGCTCGATGCACCGACCTCGCGTGCGATCGTCACATTGAACGCCGGTGTGCCGCAGTACCGTTTTCTGCGGGAGGGGACAGCCGAGCGGATGATCACGGCACCGATGCTGCGCGCCGCTTTCCCGAAAGACGGTGGTCATTTTCACCTCGGCTCGCTCGCCTTGGCAGGCGGCCCCGATGCCGCAATCTGGGAAGAGGCCTTTGTCACAGCCGCGCAGGCCGGGATCTGCACCTCGCTTGACCCGAATGTGCGCGCATCGCTGATCGATGATCCGGATGCCTACCGCGCAAGGATCACGCGGCTTTTGGGGCATGCGACCGTCGTCAAGCTCAGCGATGAGGATCTTGAATGGCTGTATCCCGACCTGTCGCAAGACGCAGCCATCGCGCGTTTGCGTAGCCAGTCCAAGGCGGCCTTGGTCGCCCTGACAAAAGGCCCCGATGGGGCCGAGGCATGGACCGCTCATCACCATATCCACCATGCCAACCCCGTTTTTGGTGGGCTGGTCGATACGATCGGCGCGGGCGATACATTCATGGCCAGTATCATCGCCGGATTGGCGGCGGGTGGACGACTATCGCAAGAGGGGCTTGGCGGGCTTTCGCAAGGTGAACTCAATGCCTTACTGAGGCGCGGCATCTTTGCGGCCTGCCTGAACTGCACGAGGGAAGGCTGCGATCCGCCAAGCGCCGCTGAACTGGCGCAGGCTTTATCGGATGGGCGTATATGACACTCTACCTTGATACCGCCGATCGCGCGGCATGGGCCGAGTTGATGCCGACGGGCCTGTTTCAAGGCATCACCACGAACCCCACCCTCGCGGCGCGCGCCGGGCTGGATTACCCGCGCATCGACTGGGCCAGCTTGGCCGCCGAGGCAAGGGATCTGGGCGCAACCGCGTTGCATGCACAGGTCTTTGGCCCGATCGAAAGCTATGTCGATTGGGCCGGCGCGCTTTACGCGGCGGGGCGCGCGGCAGGGATCGAAACGATCGTGAAGATCCCCCTCGTGCTGGATGCGATCCGCGCAACACCCGCGATCAAGGCACTTGGCGGGCGGATCTTGATGACCGCCTGTTATGACGCGAAACAGATGTTCGTCGCCCGCGCGCTGGGGGCCGATTTCATCGCCCCCTATTTTGGCCGCATGGCCGAGGCGGGCATCGACGCCATGGCCCATCTGGCCACCATGGCCAAGATGAACGACGCCGAAGGGCCGGTGTGCCGCGTTCTAGTCGCATCGCTCCGTTCACCTGAACAAATGGTAGCGCTTGCCGATATCGGGCATGATTGCTTTACGATTTCGCCCGATGTGGCCCGCGCGCTCTTGTCGGACAGCCACAGCATCGCGGCCTATCACGCCTTTGAAGCGGCGGTCGCACAACGCTGAGGCTGCGGTATACCCCCAACACCGTGGCCCGAGCGGTGATCGAGAGTTGCGGATCAAACTGAAAATGCCATAAACCCTGCATCACGCATGGGCCAACTGGCCCCGCGAGGTTGTGTGTTCAGGTGTGTTGCGTATGCGTAAATCAGCCCTCATCACGGGTATCACGGGCCAAGACGGCTCCTATCTCGCAGAACTGCTTCTGGAGAAGGGCTACGAGGTCCACGGCATCAAGCGGCGCGCGTCGCTGTTCAACACCGGCCGGATCGACCACATCTATCAGGATCCCCACAACCCCGATCCGCGCCTGAGGCTGCATTACGGCGATCTGACAGACAGCTCGAACCTAACCCGCATCTTGGCCGAGGTGCGCCCGGATGAGGTCTATAACCTCGGCGCGCAATCCCATGTCGCCGTCAGCTTCGAGGCCCCCGAATACACCGCCGATGTCGATGCGATGGGCGCGCTGCGCCTGCTCGAGGCGATCCGCTTTCTGGGGCTGGAACAGACGACCCGCTATTATCAGGCCTCGACATCGGAGCTTTACGGGCTGGTCCAAGAAACACCCCAGCGCGAGACGACACCCTTCCACCCGCGCAGCCCCTATGCCGTGGCCAAGCTCTACGCCTATTGGATCACCGTCAACTACCGCGAGGCCTATGGGCTCTATGCCTGCAACGGGATCTTGTTCAATCACGAAAGCCCCCGCCGCGGCGAGACCTTCGTGACGCGCAAGATCACCCGCGGGCTGGCCAATATCGCCCAAGGTCTTGAGACGTGCCTGTTCATGGGCAACCTCGACGCGCTGCGCGATTGGGGCCATGCGCGCGACTATGTCCGCATGCAGTGGATGATGCTGCAACAAGACACGCCCGAGGATTTCGTCATCGCAACAGGCACACAGCATTCGGTGCGCGACTTCATTCGCTGGTCGGCCGAGGAGTTGGGCCTGCACTTGCGCTTCGAGGGCAACGGCGTGGATGAGGTCGCCATTGTCGAGGCGGTGACATCGGATGCCGCGCCATGCGTGCGCCCCGGCCAAGTGGTCGTCAGGGTCGATCCCCGCTACTTCCGCCCCGCCGAGGTCGAGACGCTGTTGGGCGATCCCACCAAGGCAAAAGAGCGTCTGGGCTGGTCGCCCCAGATCACCGCCCGCGAGATGTGCGCCGAGATGGTGGCCGAGGACCTGAAGGCCGCAAAGCGCCACCGGCTGCTGCGCGACAATGGGCTTGATTTGCCCGTGTCGCAGGAGGGCTGAGATGCGGATCTTTCTGGCAGGTCACAACGGCATGGTGGGCGGGGCGATCTTGCGCCAGCTTGACGCCCGGCGCGATGGCGGCGCGCCGTTGGAGATCCTGACCCGCGATCGGAACGATCTGGACCTGACCGAACAAGCGGCGGTGCGCGACTTCATGAAAGAAGCACGCCCCGATGTGGTGATCCTGGCCGCCGCCAAGGTCGGGGGCATCCACGCCAACAACACCTACCCGGCCGATTTCATCTACGATAACCTGATGATCGAGGCCAATGTCATCCACCAAGCCTTCAAGGCTGGGGTGCGGCGGTTATTGTTTCTTGGGTCGTCTTGCATCTATCCGCGCGAGGCGGGGCAGCCCATGGCCGAGGACGCGCTGTTGACCGGCCGGCTTGAACCCACCAATGAACCCTATGCCATCGCCAAGATCGCGGGGATCAAGCTCTGCGAAAGCTACAACCGGCAGCATGGCACTGATTACCGTTCCGTCATGCCCACCAATCTCTACGGGCCGGGTGACAATTTCCACCCCGAGCATAGCCATGTCCTGCCAGCCATGATCCGTCGCATGCACCAGGCCGCTCAGTCGGGACAGGACAGCGTAACGATCTGGGGCAGCGGCACGCCACGGCGCGAGTTCCTGCATGTCGACGACATGGCCGCGGCAAGCCTCTTTGTCCTCGACCTGCCCAAAGACATCTACGCCGCCAATACCGCGCCCATGCTGAGCCACATCAATGTTGGCACGGGCGAGGATATCTCGATCCTCGAGCTGGCCCATCTGGTGGCGGAGGTGACAGGGTATGAGGGGCAAATCCTGACCGACCCAAGCAAACCCGATGGAACCATACGCAAGCTCATGGACGTAAGCAGGCTGTCGCGCATCGGCTGGCGCGCGCGCATCAGCCTGAGGGATGGCATCGCCCAAACCTATCGGTGGTACCGAGAGAATGAAACGGCCCTACGTGGATAAACCTACGCAAATGGCAAATATCGACGCCAAGTCAATGTTCTACACGCTCCGGGCCAATGAGTTTTGCCAACAACATCCCCTGCGTAAAGAGATCAGGATATCGTGCCGAGGGACGAATACGCCCTTGTCCATCTTGGGGTGCCTGTCCACACGTCAAGGAGGTGAATCGAGTAAGCCTCGAGAGTTGCACGTCCGCTCGGTGTCCAACACGCCTGATCATTTGTGGCGGGTTTCGTCCGCGCTTGCGCTACCAATCGGGGATCGCCTCAGTACTTAGTCGATAGTCACCGAGTAGCCAGCCCGCTTCTCGTCGCCCAGCTTTTTCATGAGACCCAGGTCAACGAGGTTTCGCAAAGCACGGAAAAAGGTCGCGCGCGGCATGTCCTTTAGGAGAGGGTGATCTTGCAATTCCACCAGTGTGACACCGGCGCTTGCATCACCCTTCTGCGCGGCGGCATAAAGTACGTCTGCCTCAGGCCTCGACAATTCGCCAAGGCCCAGATCGCGCTCCATGTCCCGCAGCAACTGCCTCAGGTCTGCAATGCGCATCAATTCGCGACTCACGTCCGCTCCTTCAAAATAGCGGTCATTTTTTACCACGACAGCCCGCCCAACTAAAGGTTCAAATATTGTACTTTTGACACTTCACCTTGCATGCGCAAAGAAATGATCAAGTTCCTGTAAATATGTATGCTGACATACATGTTTGCTCGCCGTCTGCATTGAGTATTCTCAATGCAACTGTGTCAATCTAAAGTCCAAATTGTATACAATATACTTTCTAAAGGCGCTCAGCACCTCCGCGCATTTAATCGCGGTTGCGTGTGTCACCAGCCGGTGGTGTCAACTTTTCCAGCGTCGATGTCGTCGCCCTCATCAGCGCATCCAACAACCCCTCGAGTGCGGCGACTTGCGAACGCAGCTCGGCGATTTCAAGATCTTGCGCTGCGATCCGCTCCCGCAATGCCGCGGCATCTTGCGCTGGGGACTGACTGTCACGTCGTTGCGCCTGCGCAGACGCATCTTGATCCTCCAATTGCTGCCGCAAAGCCTGCGCCTCGGCGGCGGCGGTGCGCAGTGCGTCATCGAGCGCCCGCGCGCGCGACTGGGATGCAGACAATGCCGCATCACGCGCGGCGATCACGTCATATGCATCACTCAGGTCACTCGCAAAACGTCGGACATTCGCGTCGCCCGTGCCTTCGAGTATCGCAACGCGATCTCGAAGGGTCGCCAACTCTGCCGCGGCCCGTTCACGCTCAGGCACCAAATTAGCTGCCAACTCGAGTTGCAATGCCTCAAGCTGACGCGCTTGAACGTTGCGCAACTCGGCCTCACGAAGAAAGTCTTCAATTGCGGCATCGCGCGCCGCTGCCAATTCCGCCACCTGGCGTTGCAGAAGTGAGGCCTCGGCACGCGCCTCATCACGCTCCCGCGTAAGGCGCGCGGCCACCTCTTCCGTCAGAACGCGGCCTCCCTCAGCCTCCAACCGCAAGGCTTCGGCCGCGGCAAGCGACTGTTCAAGGCCTGCGATGCGACGCTCCAGCGCCGCGCGAATGGCCCCACTTGGATCTGCATCCACCAGTCGGCGCTCAAGCGCTGCAATATCCAGGCGCAGGGATGCGATCATATCCTCGCGCAGTGTTACCTCTCGCTCCAGTGTCTGGGCCGCCGCGTCGCGAGCTGCGAGCGCATCGGCAATCTGACGTTGCAAAAGCAAAGCTTCGGCTCGCGCATCTTCACGCTCTTGGGCAATCAGGGCCGCCGACTGTGCCGCCAGGATACGTTCACGTTCCGCCTGCAATTGCTGGGCCTCGGCCTCGTTCAAGGACTGTGCGAGACTTTCGCGGAGCCGAGCAACCTCGGCGGCCTCTTGCGCGAGGCGCCGTTGCAACGTCTGGCGCAGGATGCCGCTTGGATCGGCATCGGCGAGGCGCCGCTCAAGGGCGGAGATTTCCATGCGCAGGGATGCGACTTGTGCAGCGGTAACCGCCTCTTGCTCGATGACGGTGGCCTGGCGGTACTGGGACGCGAAGAAGCCAAGCAAGATCACGAGCAATAGGAGCATTGAGACGGAGAGGTCCGTCATGGAGATGAAGATACTCTCCTCCTCGTCATGTTCCTCAATGACCCGACGCTGGAACATGACTAGCGCGGCGCCCCAAGCAGCGCCTCAACGCGCAACGAGGAGGCAAGCAATTGCTGCAAGGCACGCTCTGGCGTGACAACTTCAAGGCGGCTTCGGACTTCATTTGCGAGAGCGGAGGCCACACGATCGAGTTCAACCTCCCAGAACTTTAGGAAGACGCCGAAGACGATCGAACCCGTCAGCCCCGCGAGCGACATAATGAACTTTGCCGATGCGATGGTTAACAGGTCGGAGAGCGACTGCTTGACCATCTCGGGATCCGTCCCCGAGGCCGTGATCGAGACGCCCGCCTCGCGCAGCGCCGCGATGAGGCCAAGGAACGTCAACACGAGGCCCACACCCACGAGCGTTCCCGGCACAATGCGCCACACGCCAAGGCGCAGCCCCAACGCCTCGCGCGACAGTGCGGCCGCTGGATCTACGGGGCTCGTCGCGCGCGCCGATGGCCCACGTGCGAAGGATAGCTCATCGCAAAATGCCGCCCACACGCCCATCTGCCGGAGTGATGACGGGCCGTAGTTTCGTTTTGGCAGTGGAATGTGGAGACCCTCAATGAGGTCACGCGTGATGCCGCGCTGTTCACGTCGCAGGACACGCGTCAAGTCGCGGGGGTAAGCGCAGGCACGCCTGAGCAGTATATGCGCCACGACCATTGATGCGCCGGTCGCGACGAAAAGGGCAAGCGCCACGCTGCCCGGCGCCGACGTGCCCTTGAGCAAGTCAGCCAAGCCGAGGATGACCCCTGCAAATCCCGCGCCTATGCCCTGCACGCCATCCATCGCCCCACTCCGATTATTGTGCCGCGCGCGGCCACCACTGAGTTGCACTTTGATACTTACTATGGCAATGCCACGCTAGAACTGCCTGCAAAAAAATACCTAAATTTCAGCTGATCAAAAAATTGAAGATCAATTCAAGACATATTGGGGCCGCGGCCCTCGCGGTGGTCGGCGCGGCATGCGTTGGTCTTGCCATCGCAAGCGGCGCACTGGCGGCCCGCGAACTCCGCGCGGCGGTGGCGGGCCCCGATGACGGCGCGCGGGCGGCCCTATTCTGGATCAGCCCACCCGGTCCCTTTCCCATCGACGCGGGCAGCCGCCAGCAACGCAGGCTCATGGCGGAGTGCCTTTCCCTGGTCGCGGCACGAGACTTCGCGTTCCACGACGCAGAGGTCAGGGCGATCGTGGCCTCAAATTGCGCGGCACAGGCGCGCCACGCGATGGGCTCGGGCACGACAATCTCAGAGGCCGCGGCCCTCCTCGCCGTGGAAAGCATCGAGCGCGGAGACCTCGCGGGGGCGGATGACTTACTGCGCCAATCGCGCGCCATGGCGCCCACGGATATTGGCATGATCTTGCACCGCATCAGTATCGGCTTTCGCGCATTCCCCGCAGAGGTTCTCGCCGGCCCCGGCGGCCTTCTGGAGCGGGAGATGCCCGTCCTGATCGGATCCGGCCGCGGCGTGAGCGCGGCGGCGTCCCTCTACGTCCAAGTCCCAGAGTTGCGCCCAGTTGTGGACCGCATCGCCGACGCGCTGCCGGCCACCGACCGCCAGCGCTTTTTGCGGGCGGTGCAGAGGCGGGTCAATGGATAGCATCGCGCGCCATGGCGGGACGCCAATGGCCATCCGCGTCGCGGGGGCCGCCTGCCTCGCCGTCGTTGTGGTGGCCCCCATGGCGGTGGGCGGCTTTCGGCCCCAGTGGTGGCTGGCATTTGCGGCCATGATATTTGCCGCCGCCGCTGTCACGGCCCTCGCCGTGGCCACCACGGGCCGCCGCGCGCGGACACTCCGCCGAACAGACCCTCTGATTGCACCGCTCTACCTGCTCTTTATCGCGGGGCTGTGCCTCCACGTGATGCTGATGGGCGGCGCGTCATCGGACGCCGACGCCGTCTATGGCCTCCTACGTCAACTCTCATACGCCGCACTCGCGTGGACGCTCCTTCAAACGATGACACGCGAGCGGCGCGCGCAGGATTACGCAACAGTCCTGATCTGCGCCATGCTTGGCTACGCCGTCTACGGCCTCGTGACCATCGACCGCGTGGACCTCCTGCTCTATGAGAAGGTCGCGTATAACGCCGTGGCCACGGGCCCCTTCGTCAACCGCAACTCCTTCGCGACCTTCATGGCCATGGGCGCCTGCCTTGCACTGGCGAGTGCGATGGCCGACGAGACCGGCCTTGCCCGCCGCCACAGGCGCGGCCGCGGCGCTGGACCGGTGGAGGGGCGCATGCGCGCCCTCATGCTCTTCGCCGTGGCCCTGCTGTGCATCGCCGCAGTCTATGCCACGGCCTCGCGTATGGGGCTACTCGCGACACTGCTGGGGGCCATGGTCGTCGTGGGCCTGCGCCTGCGCAGACTGCCCGCACATGGCGGTCGCGGGGCTCAGGTCGCGGCACTGATTGCCATGCTGGCCATTGCGGCATTCGCCGCGGTGACGCTTCTCTATGGGGGCGACGTGGCGGACCGCCTCGGAAGCAGCGCCGACAGCGCCAGCGTCAGGCTCGCGCTTTACGCAAATGTGCTCGAGATGATCGCGGCGCAGCCACTACTCGGGGTGGGCCTCGACAACTTCGGGGAAGCCTTTCGCGCCCACCACCGCCTGCCCGTGAGCCCAGACCTTAGCTGGCACTTGGCACACAACACATACCTCGCACTCTGGTCGGAGCTTGGCATCATCCTCGGCACCCTGCCGATACTACTGCTGGCGCTGGCGGCCATTGCGCTGGCCCGCCGCAGTCTCGCCAGTCAGGTCACGCCAACCTCCCACCTCTCGGATGCCGCACTCGCTGCGATTGTAATCGCGGCGGCGCATTCACTCCTCGACTTCTCACTTGAGATGCCCGCCAATGCCTTCCTCCTCCTCGCCTTGATCGTCTTGGGCCTCGGCCCGGCGGATCGGCAGCAGAGCGTGGGGGCCACTGCATGATCAATGCACTGTCGCGGTTGTGGCTGACACGGCAGCCGGCGAGGGCATCGTGGCGCGACTTGGGCGCGGCCGATGCCATCTACGCGATCGGCGACGTGCACGGGCGTTGCGATCTGGCTCAGGCGATGGAGGCGCAACTGTTGCGCGACCTGACGGCGCGCGGGGCGCGCGACGCCGTCTTCCTCTACCTTGGCGACCTGATTGACCGCGGCCCCAAGAGCGCACATCTCCTCGATCACCTCCTGTCACAACCGCCCGCGGGCGTCAGGCGCGTGTTCCTGCGCGGCAATCACGAGGACATGTTCCTGTCATTCCTCGAACGGCCCGACGCAAACGCCGCGTGGCTCGACCATGGCGGCGATGCGACGCTGGCATCCTACGGCGTGTACCTCACGTCCGCAGACGTGCGGCGCACGGGGCGCGGATACGCGACGCACCTCTTGAACGCCAGCATTCCAACGGGCCACATCGCGGCGCTGAGGGACGCGCCCCGCGGCGCAGTTGCGGGGGATTGGATCTTCACGCATGCGGGCATGGAGCCCGACCGGCCGCGGGCACAGCAAAGCGCGGCGGCCGTGACATGGGGCGTGGCGGGGGACCTGACGGAGCGCGAGACTTGCTCTGGCCGATTGGTCTTCGGCCACTTCGCTGGCGAGCGGGTCCGCCGCAGGGTCAACACGATTTGTATCGACACGGGCGCCCACGCCACTGGACGGCTGAGCGCACTGCGCGTGGAGCCGTCGGCGCGGGACGATGGCTTGGAATTCTTTGAAGTGATGAGGGCAGGGGGGCTGAATTGACCATGATAAACGAACAAGTGGCGCGCGGCGAGGAGCAGCTCGACATCTCGGCACTCATTGGCGTCCTGCGCCGCCAGTACCGTGTCATCGCCATGGCCGTGGCCAGTATTCTGGTCCTGGCCGTCATCTACCTCTTCGCCGTGACGCCCAAGTACACGGCCACGGCTCTCGTCTCCATAGAGCCAAATCGCGGCGTCCTCTCCGAGGATGTGGCGATGGGCAACAATAGTGCGGCCATCTCGGCACAGGTCGAGGGCGAGGTCGCCATCCTGAAGTCGAGCGACGTCTTGCTGTCGTTGATTGCAGAGGCTGGCCTAGTCAATGACCCCGAGTTTGGGGTCAGCCTCTCGCGGGCGGATCGCATTCTTGGGTGGCTGGGCATCGAGCGTGACGCCGGCCTCGAGGCCAGCGCCGCCGTGACCGCCATCTTGGAGGGGGTGGGCAATGCCGTACAGGTCCGGCGGAGGGGCCTGACATACCTCGTCGAAGTCTCCGTGACCTCTGAGGACCCGGACAAGGCGTCGGAATTGGCCAACCTCCTCGTGTCAATCTACACCGCCCGCCAAGTCGAGGGCAAAGTCCGCCAAATCCTCGCATCGCGCGACATCCTCGCGCCCCGCATCGACAATGCGCAGGACGAGTTGGAGCGGCTGCAATACGAGGCCGACCGCTTCCTGGAGAGCGTCGTGGACGACTTCGTGGAGAGCAGCGACCGCGAGGACCTCATCTCGGTGCGCGACCGCTTCTCGCTCGCGCAGCGGCAGCTCGATGACTTGCGACAGCAATCCAACGCCCTGCGCGCAATTGCCGATGGCCGCAGTATCGCATCCAGTCAGGCGGCGCTCCTCTCCGACGCGCTGCGGGCGCTTGCGGAAGAGCGGGCGGAACTACAGCGCAGACTGGCAGATGATGACGCGGAGGGCATCGACGCCGACGCGCTGCGCGCCGAGCTGCTCGATGTCGACCGCCGCCTCCAAGAGGCGGCAGCGCGCGAGCGCGAGGCGGCCCTCTCGGGCATCTCCGACCTCACGCAGGTGGCCGATCGCGCGCGCGCGGAACTTCGTGACGCGGCACTCGCCTCTGATCTGCCGTCCTCTGACCTCTCGACCTTCTACCGCCTGCAACAGGAGACGGCGACGGCGCGCCTCGAGTATGAGAGCCTCCTGAGGCGGCTTCGCCAGCTCGAGACCCTGGCAGATGTCCAGATCTCGGACGCCGTGATGGCCTCTTCGGCCGTGACGCCATCGGCGGCATCGTTTCCCAATTCACGCCTCATCTTGGCCCTCGCGCTCGTCGCGGCCCTGGGCCTCGGCGTGGGCCTCTCCTTCATCAATGAGTACCTGATCGGCGGCGTGACCTCGGAGGATCAACTGCGCGACATCCTGCACGCCCCCGTCGCGCTGCCCGTTCCAGCCATCGCGAGTGCCGACGAGCAGGACGCCTCGGCTCAGATTTACCTCGCCCCGCTGTCAGGCTTCTCAGAGAGCTTCCGGCAGGTGCGCAGGCAGGCCGCGCGATTGGCGCGGCCGGGCGATGGCGGGCGCGTCTACCTCGTGACCTCGTCAGTGCCGGAGGAGGGCAAGACCACGGCGGCGCTTTCGATGGCCCGCACCCTCGCGATGGCGGGCACGAAGACGCTGCTGATTGACTTCGACCTCAGGAAGCCGTCGATCGGGGCGCGCATGGGCGCGCCGGCCTCGTCCAAGCTGCTGATGATGCTCTCGGGATCCGCCGGCCCTGAGCACTTGACCTCGGGCCACTTCCACGAGGAGGCGACTGGCCTGAGTGTCCTCGTCGGCAGCGGCCGCTCTGACCTGCCCACCGACACGCTGGCATCATCGCCGCGCGTGGCGCGGCTCATGGAGCTCATGCGGGCCGAGTACGAGGCGATCGTCCTCGACACGGCGCCCGTCCTGCCCGTGGTGGACACACTCTACCTGACGCCCCACGCCGACGTCGTCTTGATGATGGCGCGATACGCCGCCACCAATCAACGCGACATCCGCCGGGCCGCCGACCGCATTAGGGCAGAGACGGCGCAGGGCACGCAGATCCTGCCCGTCCTGTCCATGGAGCGGCGGGCGCGGCGGGCCTACTACTATGGGGGCTACTACTCCGGGCGCGGCTACAACTCATGACGCGCCGGCGCCCTAATTGCTTGACAGTCGGGGCCATCTTTCGGTGATGTGCAGTTCGAGTGGCACGGCGGAGATTAACCGCCCGAGACAGGCGGGGTGCATGCGATGAGCCAGGGTTTGACGGTAACCATGTTGGTGACCCTGGCCTACTGCGCAAGTTTCCTGACGGTGTCGGCGATTGCGCCCATACAGCGCGCCCTCATTCCAGGCTACGGCGATCTTGCCGCCGTGTTCTTCCTGCCCCACGGCGTCCGCGTCCTGGCCTTCTTCTTCCTCGGCTGGATGGCGCTCGCCCACCTCCTGCCCGGCAAGGTCATCATGTGGGCGGCCACTGCCTACCTCTTCGGTCACGCATCCTTGAGTATCTGGGGCAGCATTGTGTCGCTCTTGAGCTGCCTGGTGGCCTACGAAATTACCAAGATAATCTTCAGGCACCACGGAGACGGGCGGCCCAGGTTCTCGTGGCAGATGGTCATGACCATGGGCCTGATCGCGTCACTGTTTAACGCGACCGGCTTGACGCTCCTCCAAGCCCAGCGGCCGGAATTGACCACGATGGCCGTCTACGTATTGGGCGACATGCTGGGCCTGACCTGCCTGATGTTGGGGCTCATGGCATACTTCCGGTGGTCCGATAGACGCGGGTCGTAATTTTACGCCCCAAGCAAGACGAGGGGGCCCCAACGTTACTCCGTCGGGGCCCCCTGTACACTTCCTCAACAATGCCAGACCTCAGGTCGGGCTCGCCTCCGCGACCTGAACGGTGGGGACTGCCGGCGCGGCTGGCGCCGCCGCGGCGGGAGCCACCTCGGCAGCGGCTGCCGCGACGACGGTGGCAATCTGGGCGGCAATCTCGGGGCGCGACTGGGCCTGGGCGCTGGCGGCGGCACTCAACTCGGCCTGGCCCGCCGTGACGGCCGCGGCGACGGCCGCGCGCTCTGCCGCGGGAGCAGCCGCAGCGACGGTGTTTGTCGTGGCCGACGCGACCTGGGCCACGACGGACACGGTGGCGGCAACTACGGCGGCCGGGGCCGTCGCGGGCAGGGCCTGCGTGACGCTGGCCGCCGCGCGCGAGACGGCCTGGACGCGGGCCGCTGCGCTGATGGGCGCGCGGGCCGCCTGTTCAATCACGGCCGTGGCGATCTGCGCCGCGATCTCGGGGCGCTCGCCCGCCTTGGCGCTTGCCGCGGCGCTGACCTGGTCGACGGACACTGCAGCCGCGGCGACGGCCGCCGCCCGCTCGGCCGCGGGGGCCGCAGCGACGATGGCACTCGATGCCTCAACGGCCTGTGCCGCCGCGGCCGTGACGACGCTGGCAACGAATGCGGCGGGCGCCGTGGCGGGAAGTGAGCGCGTGACGCGCGATGCGGCGGCGGCGACGGCGCTGACGCGGGCGGCTGCCGGCACGGGCGATGCGACGATTGCGGCAATCGCGGCCTGCATCAATGCCGCGCACGCGCTCGCGCCGGCCGCGCACGCGACCTCGGCCTCTGCGATGGCTGCCTCGAATTGCGCGGTGTCCTGCGCCGTCTGGGCGACGGCCCCGGTGGCGAGGAGCGCCGCGAGTGCCGTGGCCATGGAGAGCTGTCTGATCATAGTGCACCTCGAATCTGGTCTGGCCGCAACGCGGCATGATTAGTATCGAAGATAGATCACAAGCCCGCGGCGGGCAAGCCCCCAATCGCGTGGGTTGGCGCCGAGGGCTCGCGGGCGCGCCGGGCGCCACGGGCGCAGTCACGATCCGCATAATATGGAATTATTCTCACATGTTGAGACGGCTCGGCACGCGACCGTCGCGTGCTCTTTTTTTGGGGGGGGCGGGCGACTTTGAGCCTTGCCACTGGCGGTCCCGGCGCCTAATTACGAGCCTATGGTATCACTGTGGTACTTTAAGGCCGCGGTCACGTGCGCGCGACCAATACAACACCCCCCCGCGACCTCGGCGACGGCAGGCAGGCGCCGTGCGGTAGTCGTGGCGCCGTGACGTGTGGCGTGAGCGATCTTGTGACTTATCGGAAATTTTCATCGGTGGGCCTCTCCGGGCACATGGCACGTGCGGCACTCGCGGGCGGCGCGCTGGCCGCGTGCGCGGGCGGGGCCTGGGCCCAGGACGACGCTGGGCGGGGCCTGGCCCTCCTGCGCGCGCTGGGGCTCGCCCCCGCGAATACTGCGGCCGCGCCCGTCGAGGCCGCCCCCAGTGCCTCGGCGCCCACCCCGGCCCGGCCCGCGGGCCCGGCGCTCCGCGCGGGCGCCACCTACGTCATACAGCCGGGCGACACCCTGGGCTCCATTGCGGGCAGGATCGCGGGCGCCTCCGTGACCTGGCGCGACCTCTGCGAACTCAACGCCGACGTCCTCGCCGACTGCGATGCGGTCGAGGTTGGCACGCGGATCGCGCTCCCCGGGGGCGGGGGCGCGGCCCCCGCCGCGGCCACAGTCGACGCCGGCAGCGCTGCGGGGTCTTCGCTTGCGCGGTCGCCCATTCCCACGCCCAGGCCGATCCCCCAGTCAGCCACGGCAACTGAGGCGGCCCCCCCGCCCCCCTCGGAGACGCGCCTCGCGGCACTCCAGGTCGCGCCGCCCGGCGGGGTGGCCGTGGCGGGCATCGAGGCCCTCTCGGGCGGGGCGGCCAATCTGGTGGGCCTGGGAGTGCCCCCCGCCCCCGCAGCTAGACCATCGCGTATCGACGCGGGCCCGGATGAAGATGAGCCCGTAGACGTGGGAGCGCCGGCGTCGGAGGAGGCCATCGCGCTCGCATCCTTGGCGGATCCGGAGACTGAAGTAGAGCCCGCTGCCCCGCCTGAGGCCGCTGCGGCTGCACTGGAGGCGCACCAGCCGCCCGCGCCAGTCGACGTGGCAAGCGCGGAGCCAATCGAACTGGCCGCCGCGGCGCCACTTGAGCGCGAGGCCGAAGCCGAAGCGGTGCCCGCGCCAGATCCATGGGCGGGTGCAGACTTGGGTTCTGTAGACGGCAGTGAGGTAGCGGCCGATGGCCCGCGCGTCTTGGGGACGCTCTCCTACGGGCCGGGGGGCCTGCCGCTGGCGCTCCGCTCCTACCACCTCCACCGCATCGAGGCGGTGGCAGACGGCGTCCGCGTCTCGGGCCACGTGCCCGGCCTCTACTCCACCGGCACGACGGGGGGCGCCTTCCTGCGCCTCGGCGAGGGCTTCGAGGGGGAGGCCGCGGGCAAGACCATCCGCGTCACGGTCACTCTCTCTGGGCCCGCGGGCGGTGCCGTGGCCGTGGCCTACTCGACAAATGACCTCGGCAACTCGGGGTGGAGGGGCATCACCCTCACGCCCGAGCCCGCCGAGCATGAATTTGACTACGCCGTGCCGCCCCTGGTGCGCGGGAATGGCGACTTCATTGGCATAGACCCCGACCCAGAGGGGACGGGCCAGGCCGTGACCGTCCACGCCATCCGCGTCGACGTATTCGAGGGGGCGGCACCGTGACAGCATCCACCGTCACCACGGCCGTCTTCCCCGTGGCGGGTCTCGGGACGCGGTTCCTGCCCGCGACCAAGGCCATGCCCAAGGAGTTGATGCCGATCATCGACCGGCCCCTGATCCAGTACGCCGTCGAGGAGGCCATCGCGGCCGGCATCACGAAACTCGTCTTCGTGACGGGCCGGACCAAGCGCGCCATCGCAGACCACTTCGACGCCGCCCCCGAGCTGGAGAGGGCGCTCGAGGAGGCGGGCAAGCTCGAATTGGCGGCTCTGGTCCGCGAGACCCTGCCCCCCCACGTCCACGCCGTCTACATCCGCCAGCGGGCGGCCCTGGGCCTCGGCCACGCCGTCCTCTGCGCGCGCCCCGCAGTGGGCGCGGAGCCCTTCGCCGTCCTGCTGGCCGACGAGTTCATCACGCCCCGCCCCGGCGCCCTCAACCCCACCGCCGCGCTCGCGGCGGCATATGCTGGGTCGGGGCGCTCGCAAATCCTGCTGCAGGACGTGCCCGCCTCGGAGGCCCACAAGTACGGCATCGCCGTGCCCGGCCCCACCCCATCAGAAATTTTGGGCCTGGTCGAGAAGCCCGCCCCGGGCGAGGCGCCCTCCTCGCTGGCCTCGATCGGCCGCTACGTCCTGCACCCCGAGGCGTTTGACATCCTGGCCTCCCTCGGCCCCGGCAAGGCCGGTGAAATCCAGCTCGCCGACGCCATCGACGCCCTGGCCCGCCGCGGCCGCGTGGGCGCGAGCACGCTCGACGGGCGCCGCCACGACTGCGGCAGCCCTTTGGGATACCTCGGCGCGGTGATCGCCACGGCGGCACGGCACGGCGATTACGGGGCCGACTTCCGCGGCCTCATGGCCGCCGAGCTGGCCGCGGGCGGGCGGGGGGGCTGAGGGGTGGACGGGGCGCCCAAGCGGCACGAGACCCTGGCGGGGGCGCCGGCGCGCATTGCGCCGCCCGAGACGTTCTACGTGCGGCGCGGGAAGCGGGTGCTCGACGTGGCGCTGTCGGCGCTGCTGGTGATCGCGCTCGCGCCAATTCTGCTGGTAATTGCCGCGGCCATTCGCATGGGCGGGGGCAGTTCTATCCTATTCACGCAGACGCGCTACGGCCTGGGCGGGGAGACGTTCCGCGTCTACAAGTTCCGCACGATGACTGCCTCCGAGGATGGCGCGGCCTTCCGCCAGGCCGTCCAAAATGACCGCCGCGTGACGCGGGTCGGGGCCCTCCTGCGGCGGACGAGCCTCGACGAGCTTCCACAGCTCATCAATGTCATCAACGGCACAATGTCCCTGATCGGCCCGAGGCCGCACCCAACCGCCCTCGACGAGGCCTTCGGGCCACTGATTGACGGCTACGAAAACAGGTTCTCAGTCCGCCCGGGCGTCACGGGCCTCGCGCAGATCCGCGGGCTCCGCGGGCCGACTGAGACGGTCGCGGTGATGGCCGAGCGCGTGGCGAGCGACGTCGAATACGCCTCCAGCGTCACGCTCGCGCAGGACCTCCGCATCCTCCTCGCAACGCTTCGCGTCGTCTTCGGCGACCGTCGCGCCTTCTAGCCAAGTAAATTGAAAGTGTCTTGATGTCGTCGATTGAACTCACAGAAAAGACTGTCCTCGTCACCGGGGGCGCCGGCTTCCTGGGCTCGCACCTGTGCGACCGGCTCATCGCAGACGGCCGCCGCGTGATCTGCCTCGACGACTTCTCCACCGGCCGCCACGAGAACATCGCACACCTCATCGGCCACGAACGCTTTGAGCTCATCGAGCACGACGTAATCCACCCCATCGACCTCGACGTCCAAGAAATCTACAACCTCGCCTGCCCCGCATCGCCGCCCCAGTACCAGGCCGACCCGATCAAGACGAACAAAACCTCCGTCCTCGGCGCCATCAACATGCTCGACCTGGCGCACAGTAAGGGCGCGCGCATCCTGCAGGCCTCGACCTCCGAGGTCTACGGCGACCCCGAGGTCCACCCCCAGCCCGAGGGATACTGGGGCAACGTCAACCCAATCGGCCTGCGCTCCTGCTACGACGAGGGCAAGCGCTGCGCGGAGACACTCTTCTTTGACTACAAGAGGCAGCTGGGCGTCGACATTCGAGTGGCCCGCATCTTCAACACCTACGGGCCAAGGATGGACGCGCAGGACGGCCGCGTCGTCTCGAACTTCATCGTCCAGGCGCTCCTCGGCGAGGACATCACCATCTACGGATACGGCTCGCAGACCAGGTCCTTCTGCTTTGTCGACGACATGATCGAGGGCTTTGTCCGGTTGATGAATGCGCCGGTCACTCCCGAGGCCCCGGTCAACTTGGGAAATGAGGGCGAGTTCACGATGCTCGAGCTGGCCGAGCGCGTCCTCAACCTCACGGGCGCCAACTCAAATATCGTCTTCCTGCCGCTGCCGAGCGACGACCCAACGCGCCGCAGGCCCGACACCTCAAGCGCAAGACACCTCCTAGACTGGAGTGCAGAAATCCCGCTGGAGCGGGGCCTCGCCTCGACGGTGGCCTACTTTGCGGAGCAGTTGGGCAAGTCCGACACCGCCGTCACACGCCGCGAAGCGGTCTGAGGTAGGGCCATGCGTATCACGATGATCGGAACGGGCTATGTCGGCCTTGTTTCGGGGGTTTGTTTTTCGGATTTCGGCCATGATGTCATCTGCGTCGACAAAGATCCCGGCAAGATCGACAAGCTCAACCGCGGCGAGGTGCCGATTTTCGAGCCGGGGCTTGACCAGTTGATGGCCAGGAATGTCGAAGCGGGGCGGCTGTCTTTCACCACCGATCTGGCGGCAGCGGTCGATGGGGCGGAGGCGATCTTTATCGCGGTGGGTACGCCCACGCGGCGCGGCGATGGGCATGCGGATCTGAGTTATGTGATGGCCGCAGCCGAGGATGTGGCGCGCGCGCTGACGGGATACGCCGTGATCGTGACGAAATCGACCGTGCCCGTGGGCACCAACCGCCGCGTGAAACAAGTGGTGGCCAAGGCGCGCCCCGATGCCGAGTTCGATGTCGCCTCGAACCCCGAGTTCCTGCGCGAAGGGGCGGCGATCGATGATTTCATGAAGCCCGACCGCGTGGTGGTGGGGGTGCAGTCCGAGCGCGCGGCCGAAGTTCTGGCCGAGATCTATCGCCCGCTGTTCTTGCGCGATTTCCCGATTGTCACCACCGATCTGGAATCGGCCGAGATGATCAAATACGCCGCCAACGCCTTTTTGGCGACCAAGATCACCTTCATCAACGAGATCGCGGCGCTGTGTGAACGGGTGGGCGCGGATGTGAAGGAGGTTTCCAAGGGGATGGGGCTGGACGGGCGCATCGGCAACAAGTTCCTGCATGCCGGCCCGGGCTATGGCGGGTCGTGTTTTCCCAAGGACACACAAGCGCTTGCGCGGATAGGCCAAGACCATGCCGTACCGCAATCCATCGTCGAGACGGTCATTCGGGTGAATGATGCGGTCAAGCACCGGATGATCGAGAAGCTGCGCGATCTGTGCGATGGGAGCTTCAACGGCAAGGCCATCGCGGTGCTGGGCGTGACCTTCAAGCCCAACACCGACGATATGCGCGATGCGCCAAGCTTGACCATCGTGCCCGCCCTTGTGGGCGGGGGCGGCAAGGTGCGGGTGGTCGACCCGCAGGGCCGGCGCGAGGGCGAGGCGCTGTTGCCGGGCGTGGTCTGGCATGACGACCCTTACAAGGCGGCGCAGAATGCCGATCTGGTGGTGATCCTGACCGAATGGAACGCGTTCCGGGCGCTGGATCTGTCCAAGCTTGCCAAGAAGATGGCCCATCCCCGCATGGCCGACCTGCGCAATATCTACAACTCGGGTGATGCTAAACGCGGGGGATTTGAAGTCTATGAATGTGTTGGGCGGCCATATGGCCCAGCCGCCTCAATTAGACCAACCAAAATTGAACTGATAAATGAGAACTGATACGAGGGAAATTTAATGAGTGTTGCAATAATCACAGGCTCCGGCGGGTTAATTGGATCTGAAGCGGCTCAGTTTGCAATTGAAAAAGGTATGGACGTTGTTGGTATCGACAACGATATGCGTGCATACTTCTTTGGTGACGCAGCATCAACAAAATGGCGCATAGCAGAGCTAAAAAGGAATAATTCGCGCTATACCCATGAATTCGCAGACATTCGGAACCAGACAAAAATAGATCATATTTTCGAAAGATATGGTACGGACATCACAGTAATCATTCATGCGGCAGCACAGCCTTCTCATGATTGGGCAGCAAAAGAACCGATTACCGATTACTCAATAAACGCTTTGGGTACCTTGAATTTACTAGAAGCAACCAGAAAATTTTGTCCCAATGCTGCCTTTATTTATCTTTCAACAAACAAGGTCTATGGCGATACGCCCAATCATTTACCTCTAATTGAGTGCGACACCCGCTGGGAGATAGACGATGCCCACCCGTTTTATACGAACGGCATCGATGAAAGTATGTCGATCGATCAATCTACACACAGTATTTTCGGCGCGTCAAAGGCTTCCGCAGACTTGTTAGTTCAAGAATATGGTCGTTACTTTGGCATACCAACAGCATGCTTCCGGGGCGGCTGCCTTACAGGCGGGGGCCACTCGGGAGCCGAACTGCATGGCTTCCTTTCCTACCTCATGAAATGCACTGTAACGGGAAAGCCTTACACAGTATTTGGCTATAAGGGTAAGCAGGTACGTGATAATATCCACTCACATGACTTGGTAAATGCACTTTGGACATTTTCTCAGGCCCCTAGAGTTGCAAAAGTTTATAATATAGGGGGATCGAGATTTTCAAATTGCTCAATGCTCGAAGCGATTGACGGATGCGAGCGCGTTAGTGGACGGAGATTAAATTGGTCATACGCTGAAGAAAATCGTATTGGTGATCATATATGGTGGATAAGCGATATTAGAGCTTTTCAAGATGACTACCCTGATTACAGACTAAGATATGGGATCGAAGATATTTACCAAGATATCTTTGAAGCAGGCATTTCACGATGGGCTATTAACGTTGATTGATCGAGGCAAAAAAAGCGTACTTGGCGTTGACATAAGCGTCATAGACTATGATGCAGCCGTGAGCCAGATAATGGCGGCAGCGAATGAGAAGCGTGCCTTTGGTGTGTCTGCCTTAGCGGTGCACGGAGTGATGACTGGGGCCACTGATCCCACCCACAAGTTTCGTTTAAACGCTCTGGATATCGTTGCTCCTGATGGCCAGCCCGTAAGGTGGGCGTTGCGCTGGTTGCATAGGGAAAAGTTACCAGATCGCGTTTATGGACCGACTTTGACGCTCAAAGTGTGCGAGGCTGCAGAGAAAGAAAGGCTCTCAATTTATCTCTACGGCAGCCGACAGATTGTCCTAGAGAAGCTTGTTGAGGCACTTTCGAGGAAGTTTCCCGCGCTTAAGATCGCGGGATCGGAGCCCTCGAAGTTTAGACACCTCACCGAGAATGAAGTAGATGAACTTGCCATTCGAATAAAAAGCTCGGGAGCAAGTATTGTTTTCGTAGGGTTAGGATGCCCACGGCAGGAGGTGTTTGCTTTTGAAAATTTAAAACGAATAGGCTTACCACTTCTCGCTGTTGGTGCCGCATTTGATTTTCATGCAGGAATTTTGGCCCAAGCTCCAAGATGGATGCAAAATATGGGGCTCGAATGGCTGTTTCGATTAACGGTTGAACCACGACGTCTTTGGAAAAGGTATCTACTGCTAAATCCATATTTCTGCGGCCTATTCATTTTGCAATTTCTTGGCCTCTCCAAAACACTCTTTGAAAGAAAGAAAGCCCCAAAAGAGAGCGAGAAGTTTGGTTAGCTTTTTATTTTAGTGTAGTCAGAAGGAATTCATTTATATGTAAATTATACTTAATTTATTTTGAGAATTAGTAATTTTGTCTACCAATCTGAGTCGTGTGGCTCTGTCGCACTAATCGGATGATGGCCGGTACTTTCTCATTCCCGGATAGATTTATCCTGTGAATTCCGTGATGGGCGTGCCGAGAGCGGTGAAGCCGTGGAGCACGGCGATGCGGACCTGAAGCTCTGCGACTTGGCGGTCGAAGTCCCGCGCCATGAGCCGCTGGCCCAGCAGTTTGACACACTGTATGTTCGTTTCGACGCGGCTTCGGCGGTGGTATTCGCTCCATCGTCGCCACAGGGCACGGCCGACACGCTTCGATGTCCGCAGGATTTCGTCCCGAGCTATGGCTCCTGCGGTGTCAGGCTTCCATGGTTTGGCGTTCTTGCGGGGCGGGATGATCGCGGCGGCAACGCGGGCGGCGATGGCGTCATGACACTTGCGAGTATCGAAGGCCCCGTCGGCAGTGATGCTGTCAATCTCCTGCACCGGCGGTATCTGGTCTAGCAGTTCGGGTAGCATCGAGGCGTCGCCGATCTCGCTTGAGGTGAACTCCGCCGCCCGGATTTCCAGCGTTTGCTCGTCGATCCCGATGTGGATCTTCCGCCAGACGCGCCGCTTGGAACCGCCATGCTTGCGGGCGTTCCACTCGCCTTCACCCTCGACCTTGATGCCGCTATGTCGACTAGCAGGGGCAGCGGGCCGTTCGAACCCCGATCGGGAATGTTGACCTCCAGGGTCTTCTGGCGCCGCGACAACGTGCTGAAGTCTTGCACTACCCAGTCCAGGCCGATCGGCCGCAGCAGGCTCTCAACGAACCCTATTGTCTGTCGAAGCGCCATGCCGAACAGCACCTTCATCGTCAGGCAGGTCTGGATGGCGGCATCACTATAGGCGGGCTGCTGTCCGCGCTTGCCGGTCGGCGCGGCTTCCCAGCTCATGGCGGGGTCGAACCAGATCGTCAGCGAGCCGCGGCGCTTCAGCGCTTCGTTGTAGGTCGGCCAGTTCCGGGTCTTATAGGTCGGGGTGTAGGTCTGCTCATGCAGCCCAGCTACCACGCTCTATTCTCAAAATGAATCCCTCACCGGATTTGCACAACAGAGCCGCTTCCCTCCAGTCCTGTGAAAAGATCACACCACCAAACCGCGTGGAATCAAACACCAAAAGTTTGGGGCAAAAATTGATTACAGCTAGAAAAGAAAATTTTACCAAAAAAATAAGTGGCCCGCATACAAATGACGGCGTCATACCATATTTATCCCTTGCCATTTCCCTCGCTTTCTTCGCGATATTTTTTTTGATCGAGGATCGCCTTCTTAGGTTATTTGTATACTTTATTCCCGTAATTATATTTATTGAGATGTCCATCAGGACAAAATTTTTCTTAATTAACAACTTTATATTAATCCGATTCATTTTAATAATTTTTATTTTACTGATGGTTATTGTTAAACCGAATGAGCGCGTCAATGAGGGTATTTTTGTCATTCTTACTTTATTTATGTTTTCGGTAGCATTCAGAAGCCCAAATTTAACCGCAGAATTCTTTTTAATCGCTTTTGCTTTAAATTTCATACACACGATTTTCGTACATGGAATTTCGTTTTCAGATCTACTCCCGACGCTTTACTCCCGACGGGTCGAAAGCGAATCGATTCTGGGCTTGATTACCCCACTCGCGACTATCTCTGTATTCATAAGAAGAAAGTTCGCGTGGACCCTCTTAGGTATTTTTCTCACTATTGCATTCTACAAGCGTATAGCCTTATTTGGCTTATGCGCTGTATTTTTTCTTGATTTTATTCGTTATTCTTTTCCAAAAAAATTACAAATCCCGTCTGGGTATCAGAAAATTTTATATATGAGTTTAATTTTTACCATTTTCATGATTGGAATAAAATTCAATATTTTTTTGGAATCATTATTGAATTTATGGTATAACCTGACGGGATATAGATTAGATCCCCACCAAATTAGCTCCGGCCGATATGGCGCGATCATGGAATTTCAAAATTTTCTGCGTGAGGAGCAAAATTTGTGGTCCTTACTGTTTGGCCATGGGCCCGGTTATTCCTCCACTTTCTTTATGCTTCATGTAAGTTCCCAGACTAGCTTTACACACGTACATAATGATTACGTTCGTATTTTTTCTGATTACGGACTTTTGGGCGTTGCTTTTATATTTTTGTTCTTTATTCGCTCTTTTTCATTAGGGCGGCTCTCAGGCGCTTTGTCGCTATATGTTGCAATAGTTTTTTTGACCGATAACACATCAATTTACTTTGTATTCTGGTTGCCGTACGTCCTAATTCTTAACTCGGATAATAACTTGCGTTTACCATCTATGGCAGCCACCAACAGAGCCGGAGGAAACCAATACTGACATGTCCGATTTTCATGTCGTCTCAATAGTTCAGCGGCGTCTTCCACATTACCGGGTTCCACTTTTTATCGCTTTACGTAAAAGCCTTCGGGAAGTTGGCATTGTATTGCGCCTGCTCCATGGAGAGGGCACAAAGGTCGAGACTACAAAGAACGACCTAGGGCATATAGACTGGGCAGAAGCGTTGCCCACAAAATACTTTTTGGGTGGCAAGCTGTGCTGGCAGCCCTTTTCTCACCACGTAGCAGGCAGTTGTCTTGTTATCATACCACAAGAAAATGCCTTGTTGGCAAACCACCTTGCGTTATTTAGGAAGCCAGCACCACTACTCGCTTTTTGGGGGCATGGCGCAAACCTGCAAGGCAACTCTCAGAGCTATCGGGAACGTTATAAGAGATGGAGCACACGACGCGTAGACTGGTACTTTGCTTATACCAAGAACACCGTCAATTTAGTGGTCGAATCAGGGTTTCCGCGCCAACACACGACACAGCTTAACAATGCTATCGATGTAGAGGAGCTGCAGAACGACATGGCTAGCTTGAACGCGGCCGAACTGGCGGGCCTGCGCTTAGCATTCGGGTTATGCGACGGGCCAGTTGGCCTTTTTATTGGATCGCTCTACAGCCACAAAAGGATCGATTTTTTACTCGCTGCAGCGGAACAGCTTCGCGCTAAGATTAATGACTTTCAGTTATTAGTGATCGGTGACGGCCCACATCGAAGATTTGTTGAGGCCGCAAGTTTTCGACATCCTTACATTCGCTATATTGGCGCTCGCAAAGGCAGTGAAAAGGCTGGCGCCCTTAAGTTAGCCACGATTATCATGAACCCGGGATTAATTGGTCTAGGTATACTTGATAGCTTTGCTGCTGGAGTGCCGATCATTACGACCGACTGCGGCCTGCACTCTCCAGAGATCGCATATCTTGAACCTCACAACGGTGTCATAACTTCAAACGATCTACAAAGTTATGTTGCAGCTTGTGCGCGCCTCCTGACGAACGATATTGAGCACTCCCGCCTTTCTGCGGGATGCAAAGCCGCTGCAAATCTATATACTCTACCCAAAATGGTTGAAAATTTCACTCAAGGCATAATCCAAGCTATCGAGTTAAAAAATTGAGAGTATTGTTAGTACATAACCATTACAGGTCTAGCTTACCGTCTGGTGAAAATAGAGTTTTTGAGCTGGAGCGGGACTTGCTATTAAGGCAAGGGCACCAAGTTGAAACTTTTGAATATCATAGCGACACCCTAATTAACAAAGGTTTTTGGGGGTTTCTTGAAGGAGCCGCGCTAACTCCTTGGAACCCATTTTCTGCTGAGAAGCTTAAGAAAACCTTAGATTTTTTTAAGCCAGACATTGTACACGCGCACAATACCTTTCCATTGATCTCTCCATCCATTTTCTCTGCTGCGAGGGATTCGGCACGTGTTTTGACGCTGCATAATTATCGTTTACTCTGCCCAGCCGCGATTCCACTAAGAAAGGGTGTTACTTGCACAGAGTGCATTGATAAACGTAGTGTTATGCCATCAGTGAGACATGGTTGCTATCGCTCAAGTCGGGCTGCAACGTTGCCACTCGCCATCAATGTTGCGTTTCACCGTTGGCGCGGAACTTGGAGCCAGGACGTGGAGATTTTTATCGCGTTAACGGACTTTCAGAAAGAAAAATTTGCGAGCGCAGGGCTGCCAAGGGACAAGATAGCAGTTAAACCGAATTTCTTTCCCGGCACACCCTCTATTGTTAAATACTCCGAACGGCCCAACCGTGTTGTTGTAGTAGGCCGTATCAGTACCGAAAAAGGCATCGAAGATGTGGTGGATGCTTGGCGGGGCTGGCATTTCGCACCCGAACTCCGCATCATCGGTGACGGACCGTTGCGGTATGAACTTGAAAAGAAAGCAATTTCCAACAATAAAATTTCGTTTCTTGGGAGTATTTCAAATGGTGAGGCAGTGCACGAAATTTCTCAAGCTCGCCTGCTGCTTATCCCATCACGCTGGTTTGAAGGGTTTCCTATGGTTTTGCGTGAGGCATTTGCATTTGGAACTCCAGTAGGCGTCTCAAACATTGGCCCTTTGCCCGATTTGGTATCGGGCGCCGACGGGATTATCTTTGATGCCGCAAACCCAACAGACCTTAGGCGTAAGGTTCAGGACCGGTGGGCTGATATCAATCGCATGATAAAGATGTCTGCAGCGTCTTTTTCTTTGTTTGAAAATTTTTATACCGAGAGAATAAATTATCAGATGCTATTGGAGATCTACAAGAAGGCTATTGACCATAGAAAGAGCGCGGGAAGGTGAATTGCGATATTCGTCAAGATGGTTGTCGCCTGCATGCGATTTCACGCTGCGCGATTTGCGAGCCCGGCCCTGAGGTCACAGGCGCCAGCTTCATGGGGGAGCGCGTCGGCGACCCCAGGGCTTTTGTGACCGGTGCTGGGTCGGTCGGGGTTGAGCCAGACCGCGCCGACGAGGTGCCAATTGCGCGTTCGGCCTCACCACCGTTCGGGCCGCGCGGCGCAGGCAATTTCGTAGACCTGATAGCAGCTGGTCAGAAGCGCGTCATTCTCACCACGGTGACGCTGCTCGGGCGTGTATCGACCCAGCGGAATCCGCACAGATTAAGCCGCTAATGCATATGCCTGAGCGGGTGTTCTCATGGTAAGCACTTGGTGAGGGCGCTTCTGGTTGTAGAAGCTGATCCAGTCGCCGATGGCGCGTGTGGCGTGCTGTATACTGTCGAAGCGCTGGCGATGGGCGCATTGCTCTTTCAGGGTCCGGATCACACGCTCGACCATGCCGTTCTGCTGCGGGCAGTGTGGCGTGATGAACTCCTGCCTCAGACCGTAGCTTTTCATCAAGGCCGTGTATTTTCGGCTCGTGAAGATCAGGCCATTGAGGTGCCCCTAGTTTTCTAGACACCTGCCTCATTCAGTTTCTGCTGTCTGTTTTCGAAGTCAACGGGTGACAGCATTCCGTTGTTCGTGTGCTTGCGCTTTGGGTTGTAGAACATCTCGATGTACTCGAACACGTCCTGCCTGGCTGCATCGCGGGTTGGGTAGGTGCGGCGTCGGATGCGTTCCCGCTTCAGGAGCTGGAAGAAGCTTTCGGCAACCGCGTTGCCATGGCAGTTCCCGCGGCGGCTCATGCTGAGCTCCAGATTGTGCTGGGAAAGGAACACCTGCCACTCGCGGCTGGTGAACTGCGAGCCCTGGTCAGAATGAACCATCACTCTGGCCTTGGGCTTTCGCCGCCAGACCGCCGCCAGCAAGGCCTGCAGCGCCAGGTCTGTTGTCATGCGGGGTTGGGCGGACCAGCCAACCACACGGCGCGAGAAAAGGTCGATGACGACAGACAGGTATAGCCAGCCCTCATGGGTCTTGATGTAGGTGATGTCGGTCACCCAGACCTTGTCAGGCGCATCCACCTCGAACTGCCGATCCAGGGTGTTCGACGCGACGACAGCCGGCCTCCCACCGTATCGTCCAGGGCGGCGCCTGTAGCCCACCTGAGCAGCGATGCCCGCAAGGCCAGCCAGCCGGGCGACCCGGTTGTCGGAAACCTGTTCCCCTTGATCCCGCAAATCGTCAGCCAGTTTGCGATAGCCATAGACCTTGCCGCTGTCGGACCAAGCCTGCCGGATCAACTCCGTCTGGCGTACATCGTCCCGCGCCCGCAGACTTAACGGTTCCTTAAGCCATGCGTAGAAGCCAGAGACATGGATCCGCAGCACCCGGCACATGGCACGGACACTGAACTCGGCCCGATGCGCCTGCATGGAAGCGTACTTCACTTTGCATTCTGCGCGAAGTACGCGGCCGCCTTTTTTAGGATGTCGCGCTCCTCGGTTACTCGGGCAAGCTCGCGCTTCAGCCGACGGTTCTCGGCCTCGTGGTCCACGCAAGGCTTCTTCGGTTCAGGGTCGCCAAAAAGCTTGATCCACTTGTAGAGCGAATGCGTGCTGACGCCCAAGCGCCCGGAAACCTCCCGAACAGCATATCCCCGAACACTGATCTGATGCACCGCGTCCCGCTTGAACTCGTCGCTGTAATTGCTCGTCCCCATGTCGGCCTCCTAGCCTCAAAGTTAGGGGGCAAAGCGTCTACAAATCTAGGGGCACCTCATGGCACGCTGACAATGGAAGGGGCACGCGCCAATTATCTATGCCTCATCTTGGTCAAATGGAGGAACCCATGCTTGGAATCAAAGAGATCGGAACGCTGCCTTGGTCATATGAGGATATTCGAGGCGCCTATCCGGAGTTCGCAGAGTTGTACGCGCAGCGGCCGCTGAAGACGAATGACGGCGGCATGAAGGCCCCGCACATGTTCGCCACGTGGTACATGCTGCGCAAGCTTCAGCCCTCACTGATCGTTGAAAGTGGCGTGTGGTACGGTCAGGGCACTTGGATCATTGAACAGGCATGCCCCGATGCGCGGCTCGTCTGTATCGATCTGGAGATTGACCGCATCGCCTATCGCTCGAAACGAGCGGAATACCACAGCGTAGATTTCGACCTTGTGAATTTCGGCGATCACGACCTGACAAATGCGCTGTGCTTCTGGGACGATCATCAGAATGCGCTGCGGCGCTTGCAACAGATGGCGTGGAAGGGCTTCAGACAGGCCATATTCGAAGATAATTATCCGGCAGCACGCGGTGACTGTTATTCGCTGAAAAAGGCCTTCGCTGGCGTGGGCTTCACGCCGGAAATTCAAGGGGTGAAGGAGGCTCTGAAGTGGTCGCTTATCGATCGCTTAGGACAGAAGCTACAAGCCTTCAAGCTACCGCCTAACACCACTCACGCCGCCGAGCTTCGGCGCATCTGTGAGGTTTATTATGAGTTTCCGCCCCTTGTGCGCCCGCCACAGACTCGTTGGGGAGACCCTTGGACCGACGAGGCCTATCCGACTAAGGAAGCGGTATTTACTGACGGGCTGGATTCGGTCACAGAAGAGGAGGCTGTGAGCTATAATTGGATTTGTTATACTCGGATCTGTTCTCACCGGCGCTAGGGTCCAGGCTCATTCGGCGCAGGCGGATTGGCGAGGAAACTAGGGGGACGTCATTTCCAACCGATCGTAATGTGGTGATGAATAACTACAAATGACTTTAGGAAGACTGATATCAGCCTTTGGCTTTGGGGCTGACGCAGCACTGACTGGCGGCTTCGGTCTACTTTTGGTGGTCCTTGCTGCGCGTTCTGGCTCTGTTGAAGAGTTTGGGCAGTTTAGCTTGATTTTGGCGGTCGTTGCGGCACAGGCAGCGCTTGCGAACTTTGGACTTGGCACGCTGACATATGGGCGCGCAGTGGCCCACCCGGTCGGTTCGGGGCGCCTGCTTGGCTCGGCAATATTTATTGTTACTGTTTTCGGTTCCAGTTTCTATGCAGTCACTCTGCTTGCCCTCTCCGCTTTCGCGGACCTAACCACGTCGATACTTTATGCGGCCGCCGGGCTCCGCCTCGTCGGAGCGGTCGGACTTGTTATGCCACAACACGCCATGGCACGCCGGGCACTCGGAGAGTACCTTCCGGCACGACATCTGACGATTTTGCCTGCCATGGTTGCGACTGTTTACGCCTATTCGATGGGATGGTCGCTTCTAGTATTCGCCCTTATCTGGGGCATTGAAGGTCTACTATTCGCTTTCGTTTGTGCGTTCACACTGGGACGAAGACATGCGAAATGGAACTCGCGCAACAGGTATCGCTCCTATTTGGCTAAGGCTGCACCAATAGCTTTTCAAAGTCTCTGCGTCATTGTTTATTTGAGATTTGATCAGATTTATGTCGGTTGGCGTTTTGGTGATAGTGCGCTCGGCCTGTATGCTGCGGCTGCAAAGATCGCGGAGGCAGGAAATCTGGCCTTTAGTGTACTTGCTCTGGTCGTATCTCCATCAATCATTAAACAGATATGCAGATCTGGGAAGCTGAACCGTCAGACATTTGGTTTTCTTGCCTTATTGGCAGGTATCACCCTTATGCTCAGTGTCGGCGCTTTGCTGATAGGGGGCAACCTTCTAGCCTTCATCTTTGGGTTCGAATATGCCGCAGCGTTCACGATACTTGCCATCTATATGGGATCAATCATGTTTGTCGCCTATGGATCCATCGGGTCGCGTGTACTAGCTTCCCAAGGCGTTTCAACGGCCCAGATGATGTCAGGCGCTGGAGGTGCTCTGAGCAACGTTGTGCTATCGGTTATCTTTGGCGAAATGATAGGCCTTGAAGGCATCGCCTTGGCGACGGTTGCAAGCTATGCATTAGCAGTCTTTATACTTTGGCAAGCCGTTCTGCGGAGCACAAAAGGGATGTCACGTTTTAGATAAAATCAAGTAATCGTGATGTGTGATAGAAATAGGATCTCTATAGCGACGCCAATCAATTTCAAGACTTGAAATATTTTTAGTTTCTACCAACAATGCCTTGATGATATGCCGATCAAAATCGATCCCACCAAGGACAGCATTTTCATAGCCCTCCACATCTAGTGAGAAGAAGTCGACAATGTTTACTTTCCGACGATCCAGAATATCAGAAAGTGGCTCTATTTGAACCTCAATTGATGCCACTAGATCAATCTCTTCGCTAACAGCTCGCGTAGTCAAATCGTTTTCAGCAAGTCTAAGCGTAAGACCACGATCTGAGAAACGTCCTAGCGCGCTTGTTTCGATGCCGCAGGTCCTAAAATTTTGAGCGATTTTATTTAGCCATGGTACTGGCTCTACAATGAAACCAGACCATCCATAATACTTTTCAAGATGAAAGGTATTTGACTGGCTTACGCCATCATTACCGCCGGCCTCAACAAAAAAACCGCGCTTTCTTCCTGGCAAAAGATAAGGTTCAATTTTTTTATCAATTTGATACAGGGACGGTGATTTTTTCAGACCAATTGCACCTAGCGCTGAATAATAATAGTACCTGACGTATTTCTTTTTCCTCAAGGATATATATCTTGATATATAACTCTTCATGCTTTGCAAACCTTTTCTAAAATTACTACAAAATTGTGGATCCGGTGGGATTCATTGTGGCCAATGTCAAGCTCCTGAACCTATTTCGTAAGGTAGTAGTGATTTTTTACGCAAAGCTCCAACCCGGCATCACAGCGTTTCTTAGTGTAAACACTCGCTACTAAAGGTTTGGTTTCTGCGGAGCGTAGTGCCTTTTGACTCATGATGTGGTCTTATTTTGGTACTTTTTATAATGGATCTCATACGGTCCAGTGCGATCAAGATCAAGAGCTTAGATACTTTATAGCACGGCCAGTCGCCTCTTAAGTCCAGACATTGTGCTCAGCCTTCGCCAAGTACCGGCCCAGAACAGTCAAGCTCGACCAGCCGCCCGCCCTCATGATGGCAGCTGTGTCGTGGCCCCTCTTCAGCAGATCCTGCGCCGCCCCCACTCGCAGCGAGTGTGCGCTAAACTCCCCCACCACGCTCTCGTCATAGCCAGCGGCCCTTGCGGCATTCTTGACCAGTAGTTTGACGCTGGCACCTGATAGCGCCCGGTCGATGGCCACGCCGCGGTAGATGCCGCAGAAGAGCGGCGTAATCTCCGGTCCCCGCCAAGCCAACCACTCCCCCACCAATTCCGCCGAGCGTTTTGACGTGAAGGCGAGCCGTCCCATTCCGAATGGGTCAGCCTTTGACCGCCGCACGATGACCTCGAGCGTCCCATCAGAACGCCAGGTCACGTCGCCGGTCCGCAGCGCCGTGATCTCAGATCGCCGCGCGAGCAAGTCATAGCCGAGTGACAGAATGGCCCGGTTTCTGAGGCCCCACGGGCTGTCCGGCTGCACCCCAATCATCTTTTCCAAGACATCACCCGTCAGGCCCCGCGCCTGTCCGGGCCTGTTCGGCTGCGCGCGCCTAATCCGCCGCACGGCCAATTCCACGCCCAGGTCCCGCGTCGGGTCTGGCGCGCCCATGAGCATGTTCAGGCGGCGGACGGCGTAGAGGCGGCGGCGGATCGTCGTAAACTTCAGGCACCGCGCCGCCATCGAATTCAAATGGCGCGACAGGGTCTCCGGCGCCGTGGGCAGCCACGCCAGCCCCTCCGCCTCACACCAGTCGACGAAGGCGCCGATGTCGGTGTAGTATGCCCTCAGCGTGTGCGGGGAGAAGGCGCCCTCAAGGCGGCTGAATTCACTTCGCCAGTCGGTGTTATGAGAATTTGTCATGGTGTATTTTTGAACCCATTGAGCTCAAAATGCAAGGTGTAAGTCTTACCTCGGAACAAATTAGGGCCGCACGTGCAGTGACCGGCCTTTCAATTCGTTCATTGGCAGAGATGAGCGGGATAAGTGTTTCTTCGATCAAGCGTTACGAGGCCGCAACCGGCGTTCCAAATGCTAGCAAAGGACATTTGAACGTGCTCAAAGAAGTCTACGAAGCCCACGGCATCCAATTCGTCGGCACCCCCGACGACGATCCCGGCATTCGCGTCACCACGCCGAGCCTGTAGCGCCCAGCGCCAGCCCTTCATTTTCCTGTGGGAAACTCCCCCAAACACACCGCACCCATAGATGCTGTGGTTGATCCAGAGCCCCACACAATATATACTACTCAACTTGGGAGATACGACCAAACCGGGAGGACACAGTGGCACTGCAAATGGAGACGCGCCATGTCCAAGGACCTCACGACGCCCGACCCGCGAGACTTCGGCCTCGCCAGCTTCGCTGACCTCCTCTCATCCCGCACGCCCATTCCCGGCGAGGAGCCGGGCGGGTTTCAGGCATTTCGAGGGGGGCTCCTCGCGTCGCTGACACCCATCACACCCTACGAGTGCGTCGTGGCCGAGAGCCTCATCGCCATCGAGTGGGAACTCCACCAGCGCCGCCGCCTGCGCGAACACGCGCTGCGCAAAAACCTCAGCGAGGCAGTCACCCAGGCCGCCATGCGCCGCGTGGAGGCAATCCACGACGACGCCGTGGAGGACGCGCTCGACGCTGCGTGGGAGGCCCACGTCGAGGCGGGTGGCGATGAAGATGATTGGGAGGACCCCTATCCCTTCGACCGGCAGGCCGCCAGCGAACGGGTCGCGGCACTCGTCGAGGGCATTATCTCCCACGACACAGCTGAACAGGCAGCAGCCGAGCGCGCCCTCACAGATTTGGGCGTGCCCCTCCTCGACCTCATGGGCGAGGCATACGCCGAGCCCCACGGGCAAGCCACCCGCCACGACGCGAAGGCCCAGGAACTCGAGCGCCGCCGCCGCGAGGTCATGCGCGACTACGCCGCCCTCCAGAGGGCCCGGCCCATTGACCACGCCCAGACCGACGACGACATCGAGGACGCGGAGATCGTTCAGTCGTGACCCAATCCCGCCTCGCAGGCCGCAACCGCGCCAACGCCGCCAAGAGCACGGGCCCCAAGACGCGCCGCGGCAAGGCCAAGAGCGCGCAAAATGCCCGCCGCCACGGCGCCACGGGGGCGCCCCCGCCCAAGGCCGTCGCGGCCTGGCTCTCCGTCATCCTCGACCGTCCGCAGATGACACCCCGCAACCTCGTGCCCGCCGACGAGGCGGGCCGCACCACCCTCGCACTCGCCCATGCCGAGGCGCGGCTGGCGGCCGCCGATGACGCGCTGGCCGCGTGCGAGGCGGAGGACGAGGCACCGCGGGACGACCTCGCCGAACTCGAGGCAATGGCCGAACACATCCGCGACGCCCTCATCGAGCCCGAGACGACGCCAAGTCAGCGCAGGTCGGGCGCGGCCCTGCTCCTGCGCGTCGCCAAGGCCCGAGTGGCCCAGGCCGAGGCCCAAGCCCGCCGCCACAGGCTGCTGACCCGCTACGCGCGAGAGGCCCGCGCCGCCCGCTCCCGCGCCATCGCCGCCTGGGCCTCTGCTGCCGCCGCCGAGACCCACGCCACGACCGGACCGGGGCGGTAAAAATGCCGCTTACCGAAACGAACCCAAATTTCTACTACAGGTTGAATTCGCGGCCCCACTCCGACACCCCCGCGCCCGCGCGCCCGCCAATCGCACCCCCAACGCCGACAGCCAAAACCCGCCCACCACAAACCACCGCGCCCCCAAGCCACCCACACCGCCCGGATCCACCCAATCCCGGCCCAGCAGTTGCCACCCACGACCCGAGGCCCTAAGTCTCAATGTGAGCCCAAACTGGGCACCCCACCGAAGACCCGCCAAGCGAGCCGCATGACCCAAGACGACCCCCACCTGCCATGGCACCTCGCACAGCTGCGCCCCAACGGCCTCGCCATGGCGCTCCGCAACCTCGCGCGCCAATCCGTCACCGTCTTCGCGCCCACGGAGACGCGGACCGAGCGCCGGGGCCAAAAATTCGTCACGCGCGAGGCCCCCGCCTTTCCGGGCTACGTCTTCGTCCAGCCCAGCCCCGCCACGGGCGGCATCCGCGCCATCAATGGCACGCGCGGCATCACCAAACTCGTCTCGCTGGGCCCGGAGCCCGCCGTGGTCCCCCCCGACCTCATGGCGGCCCTCCGCCTCCGCTTCGCCCCCCGCATCGAACTCCCGCCCCCCGAGTTCTCCCCCGGCGACCGGGTCCAAATCCTCGCGGGCCCGCTGGCCGACTTCATCGCCCAAGTCGAGGCCACCGCCCCCCAGGACCGCGTCTACCTGCTGATTGACCTCATGGGCCGCGCCACCCGCGTGGCCGTCGACGCAAAACACCTCCGCGGCCTCACGGAGTGACGCCAATCCCACCCAAAGACACCCTAACCCAAGCGCCATGCAACCACTTGAATTCAATAACAAAACACCGTCCCGCGCGCGTGGCTGTGTTTTTCGCCTAAATTTTTTAAATTCCCGATAAGACTTACTCTCGCATAGCAACAACAGTCACAACGGCCAGAGCGTAAACACCAATCTCCGCAATCAAAAAGTATCGCATTGAAACATTTAAGCCGCCTTGCTCTTATCCTAGCCATCGTAGCTAGAACCGCGGTTGATGCCAATCCAGCAGCCGCTCAGAGCGTCATAGCGCTTGAAATCATTGATGGACGCGCAGACCAGAGCATTTCCATTTGCTGCCTGTCAGGCGTCGACTTTACATCAAATGGCGACATCGCCATCGTATCCGACAAAGGGGTCATGTTTGACGCCCGCATCAGCGACGAAGTCACCTCTCTCACCGTTACAGCATCCCACCACCTCCTAAATCAAGGCGGCTCCCCTCTGTCTCGCGAACGCAGTGACGCAGAAGGGCTTGCGATCACCCCCGACGGCAGGATGTTCATATCCCTAGAAAGACAGCATCGGATCGACGAGTTCCGCAACCGTCAAACAGTCCAATCCTGGCCCATCCCACGCGCGATCGCCCTCCCTCCCAATGGCGGCCTTGAGGCCCTGGCGGTCGATGCCGATGGGACACTGTGGACCCTTTCGGAGACCCCAATCCGAGGTGGATTTCCACTTCTGGAGCTTCGTGACGGGGAATGGAAAGAGCGCGGCTCGCTTCCACAGTCAGGCCGATTTTTGCCCGTAGGCGCAGATTTTGACGCAAGCGGTCGTCTCTACATCCTTGAGCGGAGCAATCAGCTCTGGCGGTTTCAGTCGCGCATCCGCCGCATCAATATTCCAACCGAAGACGAGAAAGACATCGAGATCCTCTGGGAAAGTGCCTTAGGAGAATACGACAACCTCGAGGGCATAGCCCTGCTGGACAACCCAACGCGCGACATCCACCTCCTACTGGTGTCCGATGACAACCGGATGCCATTGCAGACGACGCAAGTTCTGCTTCTGCGCCTCGGCGATAACTAGACGAGCCTCGCGACCTGTTGTGATGACCCATACAAGGTTGATACGGCCCGATAGGAAGTGCCGGCGAACTTGATGTCGATATCAGCTCCATTATCGCCCAGGATTGCCACCGCCTTGGAGCGATGCAAGTTAGCACGAGGCATAACAGGCGCCTAGGAGACGACCCTCTGAAGGGAGATTGAACGCGATCGCCTGAGCTAGCGTCATCCTCCCCAAGGTTAAGGGGATGTGAAGGTGGAATTTCCTCAGCAAGATGGACGAGGAGATTCCGATGAAGAAGAACCGTTTCATCGAAGCCAAGTTCATGGGCGGGAGGCGGGGGGGGGGGAGGGATGCCCGTTCGCGAGCTGCGCCGCGAGCATGGGATAAGCGGCGCGACGTTTTCAGGTGGCCGGCCAAATATGGCGTCATGGATGCGTCTATCATGCGCCAGATGAAGGCCTTGGAGGAAGACAACCGGCGGCTGAAGGGCATGTTTACTGATCTCAATCTGCAGCTCGACCTTCTTCTGGAGGCTCTTGGTAGAAAGTGACGCGGCCAGCTCAACATCGGGGGTTGGCTGAGAAGGCGGTGGCGACAAAAGCCGCGAGGGTTCAGGCATCGAGGTCGACTTCTCCCTGACCGCTGAACGGGTCTTCTATTTTTTGAACCAGACTGTTGCTTGGCGCGGCAAGCATGTGGCGATCAGGGTACACAACTGCCTCGAATATGTCAGTTCCACGCTGACGATCTGGCAAAGAAGCAATGCATCGCCCTGACATACATCAAGATCGGCAAGCTCCAGCAGACGGCATATGTCGAATGCGACAACGAAACGGTCCGCCATGAATCGCCGGTTCTCTACATCTTGGGTGCCTTCGAGGATGGTGCAGCAGATCGCTAGCGATTGGCTATGGACCTACAACAAAGAACGCCCAAACATGGGTATTGGCGGCATGACACCCGTCATGAATCTGAGAACTGCTGCGTAAGTTCTTCGGGTGCACCCCATTAAAATGGGGAGGAATACCTGATTAGATAACTGACATCGGGTGTTGGCCCGATCTTTCTCGACAAAATTCTCATCGTACAAAATCGCTGCGAACGAGAGCGACTGGTCAAACGCTGGGAAGATCCCGATGGATTCAAGGTCGAAAAACGAGGTCAATTTTCAAATCCGAGCCGCAGCGGTAGCGCAAGGCCACGAAGCGGTCTAGGCAAGTTTGTGCCGATCAGCTGAGCCACCCGCGACAGCAACTTCGCGAGGACGCCGCTCATGAAGGAGATGTTGATCTTTAATGTGGTCGTACGCGAGCAAAAGCCCACGATTTCGGTCGAATGTGACTGAGTTGCTAGGTTTTTGATGCTGCGTTAACGTAAACGCGCACCACTAATTTCAACGTATTTTGGTCGCGAAATCAGTATTTGATATATAGTGAGTTTTTGGTTGCGGGGGCAGGATTTGAACCTGCGGCCTTCAGGTTATGAGCCTGACGAGCTACCGGGCTGCTCCACCCCGCGCCAATGGCCTCGGGGATGCCAATAAGGTATGCCGAGGCTGAAGATCATCGTCAGAGAGAAACGGGATGTTCTTTACTAGGTTTGGCAGTGACCTACTCTCCCACGTCTTAAGACGCAGTACCATCGGCGCAACGGCACTTAACGGCCGGGTTCGGAATGGAGCCGGGTGTTTTGCTCGTGCTATGACCACCAAACCGAGAAAAGAACATCATCCAAGTCAAGCGTTGTGTAGTGACGCTTTTGGATCCGCTCGAGCCAAAACCTGGCTTTCACTGGATCAAATCAAGCCTATCGAGCAATTAGTACCGGTCAACTGAACGCATTACTGCGCTTACATCTCCGGCCTATCGACGTAGTGGTCTTCTACGGCTCTCAGGGATACCTTGTTTTGAGGGGGGCTTCCCGCTTAGATGCCTTCAGCGGTTATCCTTTCCGTTCATAGCTACCCAGCACTGCCGTTGGCACGACAACTGGTCCACCAGTGGAACGTTCACCCCGGTCCTCTCGTACTAGGGGCAACTCCTCTCAAGTATCCTACACCCACGGCAGATAGGGACCGAACTGTCTCACGACGTTCTAAACCCAGCTCACGTACCTCTTTAAATGGCGAACAGCCATACCCTTGGGACCTGCTCCAGCCCCAGGATGAGATGAGCCGACATCGAGGTGCCAAACGATGCCGTCGATATGGACTCTTGGGCATCATCAGCCTGTTATCCCCGGCGTACCTTTTATCCGTTGAGCGATGGCCCTCCCACTTGGGACCACCGGATCACTATGGCCGTCTTTCGACTCTGCTCGACTTGTCAGTCTCGCAGTCAGGCTGGCTTCTGCCATTGCACTCAACGAGCGATTTCCGACCGCTCTGAGCCAACCTTCGCGCGCCTCCGTTACTCTTTAGGAGGCGACCGCCCCAGTCAAACTACCCACCACGCAGGGTCCCGGACCCGGATAACGGGCCGCGGTTAGACATCAAGAATGCAAAGGGTGGTATCTCAAGGGAGGCTCCACAGAAACTGGCGTTCCTGCTTCAAAGCCTACCACCTATCCTGCACATTGCAGTCCTGATGCCAGTGCGAAGTTGTAGTAAAGGTGCACGGGGTCTTTCCGTCTAACCGCGGGAAGCCTGCATCTTGACAGGCAATTCGATTTCGCTGAGTTGATGTTGGAGACAGCGGGGAAGTCGTTACGCCATTCGTGCAGGTCGGAACTTACCCGACAAGGAATTTCGCTACCTTAGGACCGTTATAGTTACGGCCGCCGTTTACCGGGGCTTCATTTCAGAGCTTGCACCCCTCCATTTAACCTTCCGGCACCGGGCAGGCGTCAGACCCTATACGTCGTCTTGCGACTTCGCAGAGCCCTGTGTTTTTAGTAAACAGTCGCCACCCCCTAGTTTGTGCCCCCCGCCAACAGTTGCCTGCCAACGGGGCCTCCTTCTCGCGAACTTACGGAGGTATTTTGCCGAGTTCCTTCAACATCATTCTCTCAAGCGCCTTGGTATTCTCTACCAGTCCACCTGTGTCGGTTTAGGGTACGATCTGATAGTGGGGCTATTTCCAGGAACCGCTCAGCAGCCCGACCAATCCGATAAGGTCGAACTACACCTGCGATCCGTCACCACCACATGGCCCAGGAATATTAACCTGGTTCCCATCGACTACGCCTTTCGGCCTCGCCTTAGGGGTCGGCTTACCCTGCTCAGATTAGCTTTAAGCAGGAACCCTTGGACTTTCGGCGACAGGGTCTCTCACCCTGTTTGTCGCTACTCACGTCATCATTCTCGCTAGTGATCTCTCCACCGGATGGCTCACGCCCCGGCTTCACAGAAAATCCCGCGTCTCCAGTCCGGGCGAACCCGTGAAGGAGACATGGGATTATGTCACACTACGCTCCGCTACCATGCACTATGTGCATCCTCAGCTTCGGCTCATGGCTTGAGCCCCGTTACATCTTCGCCGCAGGACAACTTATTTAGACCAGTGAGCTGTTACGCTATCTTTAAAGGATGGCTGCTTCTAAGCCA
>WVSP01000001.1:50000-1246445 GCA_015689735.1 Rhodobacterales bacterium LSUCC0031
TGCTCGAAGCTGTAGGTGCCGGGGTTATCGACCATCCCGTCGATGACGATCGACCACGGCTGGGTTGTCAGCATATGCGCAAAGCGCGCAGGATCTTCCTTGCGGGTGCCGAATTCATAGTAGTTATTGTAACTGGTAATATCCTCGAAACTGTTTGGCACAAGCGCCTCTTGCGCTTGCGCATCGGCGGCGAACAGGCCCGCGCCGAACATGGCCGCCGATCCCGCCAAGATCTGGCGACGATTGAGAAAGACGGACTTTGGCGTCACATCTTTCCAGCTAAGATCCGAGGTATAGCGGCGGGCCATGCATGCCTCCCTGATTGGTGTCGCGCCCATCTGCGCATGATATGCGCTTGAAACCAAGCAAGACCGGCGGCGGTCACGAAACTGTTTTTGGCCGTGATAGCGTGAAACAAACACCTTGTTTCAATCACGCGCTATCAAATCATCTCACGCCCATTTGATTAGAATTTCTCGCCACCTTTGGCTTAGGCGCGCCGCCGCAGTCGTCAAGCCATGCGGCGGAAAACCGCTTCACTTGAAAGCATTTGAGCGGCCGCCACCTGACACACAGACGAGAGGGCCTTGCCCCGTGATCGTTCGTTCACACAGGAGAGTTCGTCATGCGCAAAACACTGTTCGCCCTCGCCGCGACCACCATTCTTGCCGCACCGGCATTCGCTGCGGGTCATAGCGGAAAAAATATTGTCGAAACCGCTATCGAGGCGGGCGGCTTCACTACGCTTGTCGCAGCTGTCGCGGCGGCCGATCTGGTCGAAACCCTTTCGGGCGAAGGCCCCTTCACCGTGTTCGCCCCCACCGACGAAGCATTCGCCGCCCTGCCCGCAGGCACCGTTGAAAGCCTGCTTCTGCCCGAGAACCGCGACCAGCTGATCGCTATCTTGACGTATCACGTCGTCCCCGGTGCCGTGATGTCCACCGACCTGACCGACGGCATGACCGCCGTGACCGTCCAAGGGGCCGAGATCACTATCGACCTCGATAATGGCGTGATGGTGAATGATGCCAATGTTGTCTCGGCCGATATCGCGGCGACAAACGGCGTCATCCATGTCATCGACAAGGTGATCATGCCCCCGATGTAAGACTGTTCAGCGCGCGGGGGGGGCATCCCCCCCGTTGCGCACCGACAATGAGGGCGCTTCGCTGACGTCATAGCCTCCGGCCTGTCACAGGACAGGAGAGACTTATGAACCGCCGCTTTGCCCTAAGGCTCGCTACAACCGCCGGATTTGCCGCGCTGATCGCAGGCTGCACGCCGATGTTTGGCCAACCCAACGCCGACATCGTGGAGGTCGCCGTATCGGCAGGCCAATTCACCACGCTGGTCACCGCCCTCGAAGCAGCAGAGCTGGTTGAGACGCTCAAGGGTGATGGACCCTTCACCGTGTTCGCCCCGACCGACGCCGCCTTTGCCGCACTGCCCGACGGTACGCTTGCGGCACTGCTCGAACCCGCCAACCGCGACCAGCTTGTGTCGATCCTAAGCTATCATGTGGTCGCGGGCCGCATCACATCAGACCAATTGGCCGATGAGCAGCGCAGCTTTGATACGCTGCAAGGTCAACGCCTTCATATCGACGGCAAAATCGGTGTGCGGGTGAATAACGCCACGGTCACGCAGGCCGATATCGCCGCTAGAAATGGCGTGATCCATGTCATCGACAAGGTGCTGTTGCCGCGCTGATTTCAGATCAACGCGCCACGCGACAAGGCCCCCATGATCGCGTCATGGGGGCCTTTGAGGTCTTGGTATGTGGTTACCTGATCAATGCAGAACTGCATCGTCGGGCTTGGGCCGCTTGGACGGGGCAATGCGATTGCCCACGATCAACCCCTCTGGTCCAACCGTGACATGAACCGTCGCGCCATCGCCGATATCGCCTGCAAGGATCATCTCGGCCAGTTGGTCTTGCAAACTACGCTGGATCACCCGCTTGAGCGGGCGCGCCCCAAACACGGGATCATAGCCTTCATCGGCCAGCCATTGGCGGGCGTCCTTGTCCAGCTCCAGCGTGATCTTGCGCCCGGTCAGCCGCCGTTCCAACAGCCCAAGCTGAATCGCCACGATCCCGTCCATATCGTCCCGCGTCAGCCGGTCAAAGACGATCATGTCGTCAAGCCTGTTCAGGAACTCGGGACGGAAATGGGCGCGCACCGCCTCCATCACCTCGCGCTTGGCGGCCGATGCATCCACACCTTCAGGCAATTGGCTGAGGGCTTGACTGCCAAGGTTCGAGGTCAGGATGATCAACGTCTGCTTGAAATCGACCCGCCGCCCCTGACCATCGGTCAAGATCCCGTCGTCAAGCACCTGTAACAGCACGTTGAACACCTCGGGATGTGCCTTTTCGACCTCGTCGAACAAGATTACCTGATAGGGCCTGCGCCGCACCGCTTCGGTCAACACGCCGCCCTCGTCATAGCCGACATAGCCCGGCGGCGCACCGATCAGCCGCGCGACCGAGTGCTTTTCCATAAATTCGGACATGTCGATGCGGACCATGGCTTGGTCGTCGTCGAACAGGTAGGCGGCCAGCGCCTTGGTCAACTCGGTCTTGCCCACGCCGGTCGGCCCAAGAAACAGGAATGAGCCCAGCGGCCGGTTCTCATCTTGTAGGCCCGCCCGCGCGCGGCGCACGGCGCGGCTGACAGCAGCGACGGCTTGCGTTTGACCGATGACGCGGCGGCCTAGTTCGGCCTCCATCTTCAACAGCTTTTCGCGCTCGCCCTCAAGCATCTTGGACATGGGAATACCTGTCCAGCGCTCGACCACGGCGGCGATCTGTTCGGGGCGCACGGCCTCTTCGACCATGATATCCTCATCCTGCGCCTCGGCGACGACCAGATCCTTTTCGAGCTGCGGGATCACGCCGTAAGACAGCTCGCCCGCCCGCGCGAGGTCACCAGCCCGCTTTGCCTGATCCAACTCCGCGCGCGCCTGATCAAGACGCTCTTTGATGGTGCGGGCTTGGTCCAACTTGTCGCGTTCGGCTTGCCATTTGGCGGTCATCGCGGCCGATTGCTGTTGCAGATCGCCCAACTCGCGCACCAGCTTTTCCAGCCGGTCCTTGGACGCCTGATCATCCTCTTTCTTCAGCGCTTCGGCTTCGATCTGCATCTGGAGGATCTGGCGATCCAGCGCATCCAGCTCCTCTGGTTTGCTGTCCACCTCCATCCTTAGGCGGCTTGCCGCCTCATCCATCAGGTCGATCGCCTTGTCCGGCAAAAAGCGATCAGTGATGTAGCGATGCGACAGCGTGGCGGCAGCCACGAGCGCGGCGTCGGAAATCCGAACACCATGGTGCAGCTCGTATTTCTCCTTGATACCTCTTAGGATGCTGATTGAATCCTCGACGGTTGGTTCCTCAACCATCAGGGGTTGGAACCGCCGCGCAAGCGCTGCATCCTTTTCGACATATTTCCGATATTCGTCGAGGGTCGTGGCACCCACACAGTGCAATTCTCCACGCGCAAGCGCCGGCTTGATCAGGTTCGCCGCATCCATCGCGCCATCGGATTTGCCCGCGCCCACCAGCGTATGCATCTCGTCGATGAACAAGATGATCTCGCCCGCAGCGGCGGTGATCTCGCCCAAGACAGCCTTGAGCCGCTCTTCGAACTCGCCCCGATATTTCGCGCCCGCGATCAGCGCGCCCATATCCAGCGCCATCAGCGTCTTGTTACGCAAGCTTTCCGGCACATCGCCATTGACGATGCGCAGCGCCAACCCCTCGGCGATGGCCGTCTTGCCGACGCCGGGTTCACCGATCAGCACCGGGTTGTTCTTGGTGCGACGTGACAAGACCTGCATCGCACGGCGAATCTCTTCGTCGCGGCCAATGATCGGGTCGATCTTTCCGGCACGCGCGGCCTCGGTCAGGTCGCGGGCATATTTCTTGAGCGCATCATAGCTGTCTTCGGCACCGGCACTGTCGGCTGACCGCCCCTTGCGCAGATCATTGATCGCGGCGTTGAGCGATTGGGCATTCACCGCGCCCGCCTCAAGTGCCTCGCGCGCGGGACTGTTGACCATCGCCAATGCCGTCAACATCCGCTCCACGGGAACAAAGCGATCTCCTGCCTTGGTTGCGATCTTTTCTGCCTCGTCCAGCACCTTGGCCAATTGCCGATCCGAGACCAGACCCCCTGCATCCCCCGTCACCTTGGGCAGCCGCGACAGCGCGAGATCAACGGCTTCGCGCACACGATCAGGCGCACCGCCTGCGCGCTTGATCAGGGTCGCTGACAAACCCTGTTCATCATCCATCAACGCCTTGAGGATATGTTCAGCGCCAAGTTTTTGGTGGTCTTCGCGCTGTGCAATGGTCTGGGCGGCCTGCAAGAATCCGCGGGCGCGATCGGTGAACTTCTCCAAGTTCATCTTGACTCTCCTTGTCCAAGCGCCCGGTCGGCGGCCACCCGTCTCGCGGCATGGCGGCCAGTGGGCCTCGATCCATCATGTGGGAAGTGAATTCTTCGCCTGCAAGGCACAACAAGGTCTCGACAACAACAAAGATTGCTACTAAAGATGCGCTTGTTATCAAAAGTTACATCGCGATTGCGTGTGTATTGATCGCGAAGGGGGGCGCCGCCCTGCGTATAGGCGCCCCCCGACCTTTACCAACACTACGATCCTGAATTCACATGCAGCGACGATACCGTCATTGACGGAAATCAACGCCGGTCCAGTTTTGGTCGATATGGACATAACACCTTGTGCCACCTAGGAACGGGCAACCCCCGATCCGAAAGGTAGCAAACATGACCGATGACCGCTTGATCGTCGCCCTTGACGTTCCCAACGCAATCGAAGGGCTCAAAACCGCCGAACACATCGGCAACGCGGTCAGCTTTTACAAAATCGGACTAGGCATGCTGACAGGCGGCGGCCTCGCGCTGGCCAATGAACTCAAGCAAGAGCATGGCAAACGCATTTTCCTCGATATGAAATTCTTCGATATCGGCGCGACGGTCGAAAACGCCGTGCGTGGCATTGCCAGCTTCGATCTTGATTTCCTCACTGTGCATGGCGACCCGCAAGTCGTGCGCGCAGCCAAGGAAGGGGCCGCAGGCACCGGGCTCAAGATCCTTGCCGTGACGATCCTTACCTCCAACGACCGCGCCGATCTCGATGACAATCTGATCGTTCCGGGCGACATCGCCGACATCGTGGCCATGCGCGCCGCGCGCGCGCTTGAGGCGGGGGCGGATGGTGTCATCGCCTCCCCGCACGAGGCGGCGATGATCCGCGCCTTGCCACAAGCCGCAGGCCGTTTGATCGTCACTCCCGGCGTGCGCCCCCAAGGTGCTGCCGCCGGTGATCAAAAGCGGATTGCAACCCCAGCGAAGGCCATTGCCGACGGGGCCGATCATATCGTTGTCGGTCGCCCGATCTGGCAAGCACCCGACCCCCGCGCCGCAGCACAGGCGATCTTGGCAGAGCTATCAGGCGCTTAAGTGTCGTTGATATCGTGGTCAAAGCTTTTGACCTGACCGCGATAAACCCCGACCCAGCGCCGCAGCGCCAGCCAACATACCAACGAGATCACCGCGAAAACCAGAAACAAAAGCGGTAGCGACCCGGCCAACCAGACCGCCACGGGACCACCAAACAGCAAAAGCGCGGCCACTACAGCCGCGCCCAGCGCAAAACCCAGCAAAACGAAGGCCGGCAACAGCACCTCGCCGATCGCCAAAACGACCGCCACCGCCCCCCAGACCCACCAAGCCGCCCACATCAGCTCCGCCCTTTCAGCATCGAGAACGCCTTGCCGAAGGCATCGACAGCATCGGCAGGCACGATGATCGTCTGGCTGCCTTGGCCCTTGCCGACCTGCCCGATCGCCTTCACCTGCTCAAGCGCGATGTTGTATTGCACCGCCTCAAGCCCGCCCTTGGCAATCGCCTCGGCCACCACGCCCGTGGCATAGGCTTCGGCATCCGCCTCGACCCGGCGCGCCTCGGCCTGTTGGCGCGCGGCGTATAACTCCGCGTCAGCGGCCAGTTCGACGGCCCGCTTTTGCCCCTCGGCCCGCGTCACGGCGGCGCGGCGCTCACGCTCGGCGTTCAATTGCTGAAGCATGGCATCCCGCGTGGCTTGATCCAGACCGACATCAAGAATTTCTGCCCGCGTCACCTCGATCCCCCAATCATCAACCGCGCCCTCGACCGCCTCCTTGATCCGCGTGATCAGACTGGCGCGGTTGGATTGCACCTCGTCCAACTCCATCTTGCCGATCTCGGCGCGCACGATCCCCGCAACAGTCGTCGCGATCGCCCCATCGACATCGCGGATCCGGTAAACCGTCCGCTCGGGGTGCAACACGCGGTAGAACACGCTGGTTTCCACGACCAAAAGCACGTTGTCGGTGGTGATCGCGTCTTGGCTCGCTGTCGGCAATTGCCGCTCGAGGATCGACACGCGATGCGCCACCCGATCAAGGAAAGGCACGATGAAATTGATCCCCGGCCCAAGGACCGATTTCAACCTGCCAAAGCGCTCGACCACATGCTGCTCGGATTGCGGCACGATACGGATGGCCAAGAAAATGCAAAGAATGATGAAGAAGGCAAACAGCAAGACAACGATGTTGCCGCCAAGCATGTCGTTTTCGAATTGGTTCATTGCGTCACTCGTCTGTTGGGTTACCGCTTGCATCAGCCCAAGATATGCGGCCTTCGCCCGCCCATTGCCAGCCTCAAAATCGTCCAAGACAGGCGCTTTCGCCGCGCATTAGATCGGCCTATCCTTGCGCCATGCCCAGCCTGTGCCGCGATTGCCTGACCCCGTTTGACCAGCGCCCGCGCTGTCCGGCCTGCGCCAGCCCGCGCATCACTACCCATCCCGAGCTTTGGGATTTGTCCATCGCGCATATGGATTGCGACGCCTTCTATGCCTCGGTCGAAAAGCGGGACAATCCCGATCTGCGCAACAAGCCGGTGATTATCGGCGGCGGTCGGCGCGGCGTGGTCTCGACGGCCTGTTACATCGCCCGCATCAAGGGCGTGCGCTCGGCCATGCCGATGTTTCAAGCACTCAAGCTCTGCCCCGAGGCGGTGGTCATCCGTGGCCGGATGGAGGTCTATGCCCAAGTCTCGGCGCAGATCCGGGCCATGATGACAGACCTTACCCCAGCAATCGAACCGCTCTCGCTCGACGAAGCGTTCCTTGATCTCTCCGGTACCGCCCGGCTGCATGGCGCGCCGCCTGCCATCTTGTTGGCGGGGCTTGTCAAACGCATGCAGACCGAATTGGGCATCACCGGTTCGATCGGGCTATCGCATAACAAGTTTCTGGCCAAGCTCGCCTCCGACCTCGACAAGCCGCGCGGCTTCTCGGTCATCGGGCAGGCCGAGACACTTGATTTTCTGCGCGACAAGCCTGTGCGCATGATCTGGGGGATCGGTGCCGCCGGCCAAGCGGCCTTGGAACAGGTCGGCATCCGCAGCTTTGCCGATCTGCGCCGCTGGGAACTCACGGATCTCGTGGCGCGCTTTGGGTCGATGGGCGAACGCCTGTTCGACCTTGCTCGCGGCCAAGATTCCCGCCGCATCAGCCCTGACCGGCCGGTCAAATCGATCTCGAACGAAACAACCTTCGCGGATGATGTGAGCGATCCAGACCTGCTCGACGGACATATCTGGCGTCTGGCCGAAAAGATTGCCGACCGCGCAAAGGCACGGGGGCTGGCCGGGCGGGTGGTAACGCTCAAGCTCAAACGCGCGGATTTCAAGCTGCTCACCCGGCGCGCCTCGCTCGATGACGGCACCCAGATCGCCGACCGCATCTACCGCACGGCGCATGCGCTCTTTGCCGGAACCGACCATCCAACACCTTATCGGTTGATCGGGCTTGGCCTGTCCGACCTTGTCCCCGCCGAACAGGCCGATCATGTCCAAGACCTGCTCGATCCTGACCGCGCCCGCCGAACGGCCTCCGAACGCGCCACCGATGCGATCCGCGCCCGCTTCGGAAAGGACGCAATCCTCAAGGGCCGCGCCTTGCGATAAGACCGCCCTTCTTCGTTTCGAAAATATCCCGGGGGAGGCCGGAACGGCCGGGGGCAGAGCCCCCTATTGCGCCGCCAGCGGCAAGCGGCCCGGCCGTGCGGCAATCACGCGCGAGATCACGCGGGTGATTGCCGCGCGGATCGCGTTGAAATTAGCCGTGGGGCGCAGCACACGCTCATCCATATAGAGGACGCGGTCGATCTCGATCTGCACCGCGTGCCATCCGCGCGCAGGGCGTCCATAGTGCTGCGTGATAAAGGCCCCGGCAAAAGGGGCATTACGGATGACACGCAGCCCCTCGCGCTGAAAACCCTCCTCAAGCGCATCGACGATCTCACCGGCACACGAGACACCGAATCGATCGCCGAGCACGACCTGCGGCCGCGTTTGACCTGGCCGCGCAACCGCATCAAGCGCCTCATGCGGCATGGAATGAAAATCCAGCAAGACCGCCTCGTCAAACGCGGTATGAGCGGCCTGCATCAATCCCTCAAGTGCCGCGTGATAGGGACGCCAGACCTGTGCGATGCGCGCCTCGGCCTCGGCGCGAGTGATCTTGCCGCGATAAATCGCGCGCCCATTAGCCACGACACGCGGGATCACCCCCAATCCTGATGAGATGCGGGGGGTCTGCATCACCCGCATGACCCCCTCGATGACGCTGGGGTCCAACTCGTCGGAGCCGCGGTTGAGATCCAGCCAAGCGCGCGGATACTCTGCCGCCAACAATGGCGCGCCAAGGCTGGGTGCCTGTTCAACGAGCACATCCATATAAGCATCTTCGGATGATCTGACGCCTGCCTCATCCAAGACGCTCGCCTGCAAAAAGGCCGCAGGGTAGTGCCGCCCCGAATGGGGCGATGCGACCACCACGGGGGTCAGCAATTCGTCAGGCCGCGCAAGGCGAAACGCAGGGTGCATCGTCGATCCGTTCAAACGTCAGACACATTCATATAGCGGTTTTTGCCGATAATCCAAAAGCTCTTGAACCCCCAACCCAATCCTTCTATAGACCCGTCACCCATGCGGCGGGATGCGCGGAATCGGGCTGATCATCAGCCCAGCTGGCAGTCGTCCCGGGCACCGGGCGGTTAGCTCAGCGGTAGAGCACTACGTTGACATCGTAGGGGTCACTGGTTCGATCCCAGTACCGCCCACCATGAACCGGTCCGCAAGGACCAAACGAAACCCACAGGCGCGACGCCCGCGCCGCGACGAAGGAGACAGGCCATGAAGGTCAAGAACTCGCTCCGCTCGCTCAAGCAGCGTCACCGCGATTGCCGCGTCGTGCGCCGCAAGGGCCGGGTCTATGTGATCAACAAGACCCAGCGCCGGTTCAAAGCCCGCCAGGGCTGATCCCGCGTGATCGGAATTCGGAAAAAAGCCGTCCTTCGGGGCGGCTTTTTCTTTTGCCCGGTAGGCCTGCGTCAGCCGATCCGCGCGGCTGCATCGGCCAAAACCGCAAGCCCCGCCACAAGATCGGCCGCAGCGGTATCCTCTTCGAAGGCATGTGAAATTCCCTCGATCGATGGCACAAAGACCATGCCAACGGGCATCAAGGCCGCGACATTCGACGCATCGTGCAGCGCGCCCGACGGCATATGCCGCCATCGCCCCGGTACAACCGCCTCCGCCGATTGCGCCAGGATTGCTTGCAGACCGGCATCCATCGGCATAGGCGACAAATCATGGCGCAGGCGTGTGGCCGTGATCTCGCAACCCGAACGGGTGGCCTCATCGGCAAGCAAAGCCATGATGGCAGCCTCCATCCGGTCGAGCCTGTCGCCATCGATATCGCGCCATTGCAGCGAGAATGTCGCCCGCCCCGGCACCACCGAGGCCGCACCCGGATGCAACGCGATCTGACCAATGGTCCAGACCGATTGCGGTGTCACGATATTGGCAAAGCGATCGGGCAGCGCGGTGGCGATATTTGCCGCGACAGAAAACGCATCGCGCCGATGCGCCATGGGTGTCGTGCCTGCGTGATTTTGCTGCCCCTTGATCGTGATCTGCATCTGCCGCAGCCCCACGATGCCGGTGACCACGCCAATCGCTTCGCCCGCCTGATCGAGCACGGGGCCTTGTTCGATATGCATCTCGAGGAAGGCGCTGAACTGCGCGGGATCAACGAAGGTGCCGACCCGACCGCCCAACTGCGCCCGCGCTTGCGCGAATGACAAGCCGTCTGAGGCAACAAGCCCATCGGCCGCGGCCAAATCTAACTTTCCCGCCCAGACAGAACTCCCGGTCAAGGCACCAAAGCGACCTTCCTCGTCCTGGAAACTGACTACAGAAATCGCAGGTCCACCCGATTCGCGCGCGGCGCGGGCAATTTCGAGGGCCGCGACCACGCCAAGCGCGCCATCCAGCCACCCGCCCTCGGGCTGGGTGTCGGTATGCGAGCCCAGCAAGAGCGATCGCCCCTCGGCGAGACCGAACAGATTGCCCACCGGGTCAAAATGCGCGGCAAGCCCTGCTGCCGTCATCCGTGCGGCCAGCCAATCGCGCGCGGCCAGATCCTCAGATGAAAAGGCGCGGCGGCGCACGCCCATGCTGGCACTGTCACCCCCGATCCGGCGCAGCGCGGTCAAGTCGTCAAGGAAACGGGCCGGATCGACGGGAATGGTTTTCATAACCCTGTTGAACCACGCCAAATTGCATGCGTCCAGCCGGGCCTTGCGATCCGGGCCATGATCGCCCATCACCCCCCTATAGCCGCGAAAGGAAGCGACATGGGTGAATTGGTTCTCGTGCGTCACGGTCAGGCAAACTCGGCCGCCGATGACGAGGCAGGCTATGACCGCCTTTCCGAGCTTGGACATCAACAGGCGCGCTGGCTGGGCGACTGGTTGCGCGACCATGACGCGCCCTTTGACCGCGTCTTGACCGGGTCGCTGCGCCGCCACCGCGAAACCTTGGCTGCCATGGGCGATATGGGTGCCGAACCAGAGGTCGATGCTCGCCTGAACGAACTGGATTATTTCAACCTGTCCAAGGCACATGCCGCGCGCAACGGGATTGCCCGACCAACGCCCGAGACCTTCGTCCACCACATTACCGATGTGATGCAAGCCTGGCAGCGCGCAGAGATTCAAGGCGATGAAAGCTACAACAGTTTCGAGGGACGTGTGGCCGAAATGCTGACGCTCGCTGCGCGGCCAGGTCGCCGCGTGCTGTGTGTGACTTCCGGCGGTGTAATCGGCATGATGGCGCGGCATCTTCTCGATCTTGATATCCGGCGCATGGCCCATTTGCTGGTGCCGATCCGCAATTGCTCGATTCACCGGGTGATGGTCTTGCCCGATACGCAAATCTTGGCAGGCTTCAACGCCACCCCGCATCTGGACGGGCCTGACCGCATCCATGCAAGGACGGAGTATTGAATGGTCCATCTCTGGGTCCGCGCTGAAAGCCGCCCGAACGAGGATCGCGTCGGCCTGACGCCCCAAGGGGCGGCAGCGCTCATCGCGGCTGGCTTTCGTGTCACGGTCGAGGACAGCCCGCGCCGCATTCTGCCCCTCGCCGATTATGTCGCCGCCGGCGCTGATACGGCCCCCGCCCATAGCTGGCCCACGGCCCCGCGCGAGGCGATCATCTTTGGCCTCAAGGAATTGCCCGAGGATGGCACACCGCTTTGCCATCGCCACATCATGTTCGGCCATGCCTATAAGGGGCAGGCGGCCGGGCGGGTACTGCTCGATCGCTTCGCCAAGGGTGGCGGCACGCTTTACGATCTGGAATATCTCGTCGATGCCGATGGTCGGCGTGTCGCAGCCTTTGGGTATTGGGCGGGCTATGCGGGGGCGGCTGTCTCGGCCATGGCGCTGATCGCGCAGGCCAGGGGCCGGATTTGCCCGCCCATCGCGCCGATGGCTGATGCGGCATCGCTCAAGGCCACGATCAAACCTTCGCTTTCCGCCCTGCCGCAACCCCCGCGCGTGATCATCATCGGAGCCAAGGGCCGCGTCGGCACAGGCGCCGCCGATTTCTGCCGCGCCATGGGTCTGGAGGCAACGCTTTGGGACATGGATGAGACCGCCCATGGCGGCCCCTTCCCCGAGATCCTCAACCACGAGATCTTTCTCAACTGCATCCTCGCCATGCCTGGCGTGCCTGTTTTCATCCCCAACAGCGCCAAGACCGCACCACGCGCCTTGCGCGTCATTGGCGATATCGCCTGCGATCCCGGTTCCGATTTCTCTCCGATCAAGGTTTACGACCAGATCACCGATTGGGCCGCCCCCGCGCGCCGTGTCCATGACGCACCGCCGCTTGATGTGATGGCGATCGACAATCTGCCCTCGCTTCTACCGCGCGAAAGCTCGCAGGATTATGCCGCCCAACTTCTGCCCAGCTTGTTGACGCTCGACCACATCGACCAAGGCGTCTGGGCGCGGGCGAAAGCCGCCTTTGACCGGCATATCGCCACAGCCCAAGCCCTTCATCTTTCCAGAAATACGCACCCCGGCGCTTAGCGCAGGGGCAAGGCCACCGCGCGCATCGCCTCGTAGAGCGGCAATGCTTCGGCCAATAGCGCGGCGCATTCTGGCGGCACCTCGGGCAATGGCCCCTCGGCCCCCGCAAAGCCGGTCGAGCGGTGGACCGCGTGATACCAATGCGCGGCCCAGACCCCGTCAAAGGGCCGCGCCCCAGCGGGCCATGCCAGCATTTTCGGGCGAAAGGACAGGCCGATCTCGGCGCAAAGCGCGCCCAGCGCGCGGTCAGGGTGGGCGCGGATATCCTCGGCCGCGATCACCGGGCCGCCCAGGGCCTGCCAAAGGCGCATCTGCTGGGGATAGCCGATATCTTCCAGCGTGATCTCATCGCGCTTTTCGGCGTAGCTTGCGATCACCCGCGCCGGGTGGCGGATCAGGTGGATATTGACACAGCCCCCCGCCCAATCGAGTGGAAAGCCCGGCATCATGTGATGGGGCATATGCTTCATGTACCAATGCGCGGCCCCCTCCGGCACCGGGCCAGCACAGCGGGCTGCAACACCCACGGGGTCGCTTTCATGGGCCGCAAGAATGGCCCCACGCATCGGGTGATCGGCCCCGCTTGCCGCGAGATAGGGGGCATAGAACGGCTCGTCCCAGACCGCGCAATCACCGCGCGCGGCGAAGGCATACATCATCGCCGTCGATAGATTCCGTGGCCCCGACCACATCGCGATCTTCACGATCTTCCCCCTTGCGCAGCGTGTTGGCCCATCCATTGGCCAAGTGCCATGGCGGCACAAGGGGTCATCGGTTGATGTTGGACTTAGGATTTGATTGCGCAGGTATTGATCCCGAGAAGCCGATAGAGCGGGCAAAAGCCCACCAGCCCGGTCACGAGCGGCACAAGGCCGATCCAGCCCCACGGGGTTTGTGGGCCGAAAAAGACCAGCGCCAAAAGCCCAAGTCCCAAGACAACACGCAACGCGCGATCGATCATACCTTCATTACGGGACATGCAGAGATTCCTTTCTACTCAGCGAAGCGATATTCTAACCCATAGCCTCGGTTTTCGTGTGTGACACTGTCACCGATCAATGCATGCATCGCGCAAGATTGGCCGTATCGCGGGCATCACTCTGCGATAGGCGGGATTGACCCGCGCCCCTTTCCGGCGCAGATCGATGTTATGACCGACGAACCCAAACCGCGCCGCGCGCAGCATGTCTATACCCTTGTGGTCGAAGTTGGCCGCAGGGCGGGCGATGGCCTTCCGGACAAGGCCACGGGTGCCGCCCTTTTGTGCTACGCCTCTGGCGTGGATGAGGCCGAGGCCGTGCGTGAAACCGTAGCGATCCTCAAGCAAGCCGATCTAGCGCCCCTTGATGTCACCGGCCATGGCACACGGGAAGAGCGGATCGCCGCCGGCGACGAGATCGACGATGAGGAGGCCGCGCTCATGCAGCGCGCGGCAGAGGAAAACGCAGTCATCGTGGCACAGATGACCCCGTTTTTCGACTGATACAGTTAAAGCAACCCGCGCCGCCCCTTGGCAGAGGCGGCGATCAAGGCTTGCGCCGCTGCCCTGTCGAGCACCGGCAAGCATGGCGTGCGGTCGGTCTGGCTCAGATTGCGCTGCGTACCACCACCCTCGGCAGTGATCACATCGGCAAGTAGTGCGGTTTCAACGCCGCAACGATCAACTGCGACGCAGGCGTGATCATCCAGCATCAGATGATACATATCGCGCACCGGCAGCCGCCGATCATATCGTGCGCCATGACTGGACGTCAGATCACCGGCACTGATCAAGACACGCTCATGGCCAAACAGAAATTCGACCGCTGGGCCGGATCGCATGATGCGGGTCGCCGATGTGGTGACAATATCTTGCGCCAATCCGAAATAGGGCGCGCGCAACAAGATCGGCGCCATTCGCCCAAGGCAAAGGCGCGGGCGGCGCGCGATCCAGCGGAGGGGCTTGGGCGGCCCCTCTGTCAGGATCAACGTCATTTCCGGCCGCAAGGCGTGGACAGGCACCGGCCCCTGCGTGGTGGCAAGGATCGCCTCCGCGCCCAGCGCTGGAAGATCGCTTGAGGCAACATGGAAATTGGCAATCGCCGCGACATGACAGACTTGCAAGAACCCCGCATCGCGCGGAAACAGCGCGTCGACCCGCGCCGCATGCGCGACGCCCAAGCGCAAGCGTTCCTTGTGACCGCGGTCATGATTGACGAACTCGACCAGATCGCCACGGCCACGGGCGCAACACAGATAGCGCAAACCGATGATCTCACCTGGACGGGCAAAACCTGCGGCGGTGGTGCAATCCAGGTCACCGTGAACCAGCCGCAAGGCACCCTCACGCGTTGCAAAGAGGGCCACGGCGGATGCTACCTCAGCCGCGCCTTGCCACAACCTGACGAACGCTTTGCCCGCCACGTAGGGCATGCAAAATTCCAGCAGAAGCGACATGGCCGCGAACAGCTCGGCCTTGGGGCTGAGTGGCGGCAGGATGCGGGCCTGACCAAGATCCCACACGCCAAGCCATTGCTCTTGACCGACAATGAACGCATCGCCCATGCGGGCATCGCAATGATCGCGCAAGATGACAGGCGTCACGCGACAGCACTCCTCATCACCCGGGCCTCGTGGGATTTCAGCATGAGATGCGCCGCTAGGCCGTAGCCAAGATGCGTCGCGAGATCTGTCATCGCGCTCATGCCAGCCGTTGCCATGCCTCGCCTGCCCTCGTCGCGCGGCCTTGGGGCAGGTCTGAGCGCAAACGCGCGTTGCGGGCCGCCACGACAAGGCCCGGATTGGTCAACACGTCTTGCAATCTTGCGGTCTTGCGCCGCTGCCTGCCTCGGCTTTGCTTTCTTGTTTCTATGCTAAAGTAGTATTTATATCTCTAAAGTTGAAGTCGATCCTTGTCGCATGATGACCGAAACAGGCTGTTGTGCCTTCATGGTCACAGCGTTACGCCTTTGGCATCCCCTTGCCGGAGCCGCGCTAATGCCCATTGATCCCGTCGATTTGACCGCAGCCCTTGTGCGCTGCCCTTCGGTCACCCCCGAAGAAGGGGGCGCATTGACCCTTCTTGAAGGCATGCTTGGCGCGGCAGGGTTTGCGTGCTGGCGCGTGGACCGCAACGGCACACCCAACCTCTTTGCACGTTGGGGCGACAAGAGGGCGTTTCGCATTTTCGGCTTTAACGGGCATACCGATGTCGTGCCTATCGGCGATGCCGATGCATGGACGTATCCCCCATTTTCCGCCCATCAGGCCGATGGCTGGCTTTACGGGCGGGGTGCGACCGACATGAAATCGGGTGTCGCGGCCTTTGTCGCAGCGGCGATCGATCTCGTGACCGAGGCACCCCCGAACGGTACAATCGTAATCGCGATCACCGGCGACGAAGAGGGGCCGGGCCGCGATGGCACCATCGCGATCCTCGACTGGATGCGCGAGACGGGCGAGCGGATGGATATCTGCATCGTGGGCGAGCCAACAAGCGTGACCCATATCGGGGACATGGTGAAAATCGGTCGCCGCGGATCGATGACCGCGCATTTCGAAGTGATCGGCAAACAAGGCCATTCCGCCTATCTGCACAAGGCGCTGAACCCGATGCCTGCCGTGGCGCTTTTGGCCCACCGCCTCTCGTCGCATGTGCTCGACCACGGCACCGATCATTTCGACCCTTCGACCTTGTCGGTGACGACGATCGACACGGGCAATGCTGCCTCGAACGTCATCCCGGCGCGCACGCGCATGACCGTGAACCTGCGCTTCAACGATCTGCACAGCGGGACCGCGCTGACCGAATGGCTGCGCGCGCAGGCCGATGCCGTCGCCGCCGAGATGGGGGTGGCGATCACGATGCAAAGCCAGATCTCGGGCGAGGCGTTTCTGACACCACCCGGCCCGCTTTCCGAACTGGTCACCCGCGCAATCCGTCAGGAAACCAACCAAAGCCCGGTCCTGTCCACCACGGGCGGCACATCTGATGCGCGCTTCGTCAAGGATCACTGCGCCGTCGTGGAATGCGGCCTTGTTGGCCACCGCATGCACGAGGTCGATGAACGCGTCTGGATCGACGATATCCACGACCTCAAGCGGATTTATGGCCGGATGCTGCGCAGCTATTTTGCTGACGGCCCCTTGGGCGCGCGAAACGGCTAGGGGTTCTAGGCTTCTCTGCGCGCCAAAACCAGTCGGATGGCGGCCCAGACAATCACCATGACCACAGCGTCACGCGCTATGAGCCAGCCGAAATCCGCTTGCGTGACGATGGATGGCGGCAGGGTGAAAAGGGCAAGCCCCGAAAGCGGTCCATCAATCCCGACCAGCAAGATTGCTGTGCAATTATTGGCAAAATGAAAGCCCCACGCCGCCCCGATCGTACCAGTCTGCGCAGTCAGATCAGCGGCCATCAGCGCGAAAAGAAAGATCGCACAGATCACCAACCACGCATTTTGCCCGTAAGTTTCAGGTTGAAAATGCAACATGGCGAAAACAGCCGCGGGAACGACCATCCAAACGATCGGCGCGGCATAGCGCGCGGCAAGCTGTGTCTGGAAATAGCCACGAAACAGTACCTCTTCGGCACCGGTCTGGATCAAAACCGCCACAAGGGCGAGCGGCAGGAAAGCCGCCCATAATCCCGTGGGAAGATTGCGCGCAGGCGTCACCGTCGATGGCAACAGCGCATTGATTGCATAAATCGCGGCGCAAATTCCTGCGGCCAGAGCAAAGTCGCGCATCAACCGCTCGCGCCTGCCAAAAAGCGACCATAATGGGCGGGCATGCATCAGCCACGCCGCAACCATCGGGCCAATTCCCATACCGACAAAGGTCGCCAAAACCAAAAGCGTCGCAGTTGGGCTGTCGGCTGTGGCCATGTGGACAAGCCAGACCTGCGCGCCGCTCCAACCGCTGATCGCCACCAAGAGAAAGAACAGCGCCGCAATGAAACCGAGGTAAATTGCGGTCGCCATGCCCAAGCCGATGGCCAACCGCCAGACCGCCGACTTTGCGCGCGCCGGCGCCACCAAGGCCTCATATGCGCCGTATTGCATCAAACCTACCCTTGGTGCTCATTCCTGACCGATAGTCTAATCCGCATGAAAAGATGCGGCAATCACGCTTGTCTGCCCGGTGTCAGACGTCTATTTCCTCCCGAAATCAACGCTGCTGCAAACGCTTTAGGGGGGCCAGCACATGTCGTCAGCCAAATTCGACAAATCCAAACTGCCAAGTCGACATGTGACCGAGGGCGCATCGCGCGCGCCGCATCGGTCGTATTTCTACGCGATGGGGCTCAACGACGAGGAAATCCATCAGCCCTTCGTTGGCGTTGCAACCTGCTGGAACGAAGCGGCTCCTTGCAACATCTCGCTCAACCGTCAGGCGCAGGCCGTCAAGATCGGCGTCAAGAACGGCGGCGGCACGCCGCGCGAGTTCACCACGATCACCGTCACCGATGGTATCGCAATGGGCCATGAGGGGATGCGCTCCAGCCTTGCCTCGCGCGATGCGATCACCGACACCGTTGAGCTGACGATGCGCGGCCATTGCTATGACGCGCTTGTGGGCCTTGCGGGCTGCGACAAGTCTCTGCCGGGGATGATGATGGCGATGGTGCGCTTGAACGTGCCGTCCGTCTTCATCTATGGCGGCTCGATCCTTCCGGGTCGTCTGGATGGCAAGGATATCACCGTTCAGGACGTGTTCGAGGCCGTGGGCCAGCATCAGGCGGGCAACCTGTCGGACGAGGCCTTGGCGATCATCGAGCGCGTCGCCTGCCCCAGCGCGGGTGCCTGTGGCGGTCAGTTCACTGCCAATACGATGGCTTGCGTCTCTGAGGCGATCGGTCTGGCGCTGCCCAACTCTTCCGGCGCACCCGCACCTTACGAAACCCGCGACCAATATGGCGTGGCCTCGGGCGAGGCGGTGATGAAGCTGATCGCCTCGGGCCTGCGTCCGCGCGATATCGTAACGCGCAAATCGCTGGAAAACGCAGCCCGCGTCGTGGCCTGTACGGGCGGTTCGACCAACGCCGGTCTGCACCTGCCGGCCATTGCACATGAAGCGGGGATCGATTTCGACCTGTTCGATGTCTGCGAGATCTTCAAGGAAACGCCCTATTTCGTCGACATGAAGCCCGGCGGCCAATACGTTGCCAAGGATCTTTACGAAGTGGGCGGCGTGCCTGTGGTGATGAAGGAATTGCGCAAGATCGGCCTCATCCACGAAGATTGCATGACCGTCACCGGCCGCACCATGGGCGAGGAACTCGACCTCATCACCCGTGAAGCCGATGGCAAGGTCATCCACCCCGCCGCCACCCCGATCACCGCAACCGGCGGTGTTGTGGGCCTCAAGGGCAATCTGGCCCCTGAGGGCGCGATCGTAAAGGTCGCTGGCATGTCGGCAAAGGAACAGGTGTTTACCGGCCCAGCCCGCGTCTTCGAATGCGAGGAAGACGCTTTCGAAGCGGTCAAGAACCGCGCCTATCAGGAAGGCGAAGTGATCGTCATTCGCAACGAAGGGCCGCGTGGCGGCCCCGGCATGCGCGAAATGCTCGCCACGACCAGCGCGATCTCGGGTCAAGGCATGGGCAAGAAGGTGGCGTTGATCACCGATGGCCGTTTCTCGGGTGCAACCCGCGGCTTCTGTGTCGGCCATGTCGGCCCCGAGGCGGCAATCGGCGGCCCCATCGGCTTGCTGAAAGATGGCGACATGATCACCATCAACGCGATCACCGGCGAATTGTCAGTCGCCCTGAGCGAGGCCGAGTTGGACACCCGCCGCAAAGCTTGGTCCGGCCCGCGCGAAACCATTTATGAAACCGGCGCACTATGGAAATACGCGCAATTGGTCGGCCCGGCGGTCAAGGGTGCCGTCACCCATCCCGGCGCGACCAAGGAAAAGCATGTCTACGCCGATATCTAAATCTTATGGGCAGGCCATGATGATCATGGCCTGCCTTGTTCTTGCCGGTTGCGGCAACAGGTTCGGTGGCGTGAGTGACGGCCCTGTCGCACCTGCCCCGACACAGGTATCGGTGACATCTGACAGGATCGTCATTACTGGCCCCGATGGCTTTTGTGTTGATCCAACCTCGACGCTGGACCAATCCGATACAGGTTTTGTTCTGCTCGGTAATTGCGCCGCGATCTCAAATTCTCGCCGCGCGCGCCAGCCTGCGACACCTGCGGTCCTGACCGCAACGGTATCAGCCCCCTCCACCGATGGGCGACTATCCGACAGCCTTCAGCAGCTCGATGGATTTTTCCGCTCGGATGAAGGGTTGAGCCTGCTTAGCCGCTCAGGCGACCCGGAGCAGGTCACAATCCTTGATACCGCCTTGGATGGCGGGGTTTTCTTGTTGCATGCAAGTGATACCAGCGCCGATGCGATTGCCGGTGTGCAAAGCGACTATTGGCGCGCTTATCTCGATGTTGGACCGCGCCTCGCGACCTTGTCGGTGCTCTCGCTCGAAGAACGAAAACTCACCCGTGATGAAAGCCTGTCGCTTTTGCTCAGTTTCGTCCGCTTGGTGCAGGGTGCCAATCTCGACGTGCCACTGGCACCACTTTCGCCCAGTCCGCTCCCTGCGACCACATCGCAACCGACCGTTCAACCGCAACAGCGACCGCAGAACGTTGCACCGATGCCAGCCATGCCGCCTGTCATGCCACCCGCGCGACCGACGCTCTGGAATGTCGGGATTTTTCGGCGGATACTCGGTTAACGAAGGATCCAGCTTTTTGCGCCACTCCCTTGCGCGAGGCCGGGCTCATTCGATCCAAAAAGGTAGCGTATGTATGGGTAACGATCGGTCGCGTTTTCTGGGGCTTTTCAGCCTTGCCAACCCGCTTAAGCGGATCGAGCGCGCGCTGCGCGCGCCCCACATCGTGCCCCTGCGCGACTTGCTGAGCTTCCATCAAAGCCTGCGCCATCTGCGCGGCGATGTTGATCGCCTAACCGCATTGACAAGTAGCGAAATGGTCGCCCGCCTGAGCGTGCTTGATCACAAAGAGCAGCCAGATCAATGCGATTGGGCCGAACGGGCCGCGCCTTGGCGGTTACGCCTCGCGCCGCAAGCCTATCTCGATTTCGCTTCGCCGCTGTCGCTTGGAACGGGCGTATCCATGTTTCACGACGCCAATAATGCCGATCTCTGCCTGCGCCAAACAAGGCGGCATGGTCACAAGACAGATGCAGCCTATGGCCTTGTACTCGAGGTCTATCGCTTTGACGGATCGTTCATATCAATGGTTCAAGACCTGTCTTGGGATGCGCTTCACGGCCTCAGCCTTGGGCATTGCTTTCGGGTTCAATTAACCCTTGATCGTGAACGACCGATCGAGATTTATGCCCGCCTCAATATCCAGCATGGCCCAAATCACGAAAAACTCGTGCGCCAATTCGCCTTTGACAAGGGTCAGGCCATTGCTGAATTCGATCTTGCCTATAGCAAGATCAATGAAAAGCGGATCGAAAAGGCTTGGGTTGACCTGATCCTCGAAGGCCCGGAAATGAACCGGATCGCGATTTGGGACATGGTCATGTCGCGCGCGCCACGCGCCGATTTTTGAGTGAGGGGTAAGGCCAATGACAGACGACGCGCTGGTTCGAATTCGTTTGGATGCAGGCCGATACGAGGCGTCGCTCAGCTCCACCAATCCCGCAATGGAGCAGGGGCTAGAGGCCGTGCATGAAGGCAAAGTGGTCGCTGTCGCCACCCTCACCCAAGATCAGGGTGACAAGGGGCACTGGCAAGTGACGATCGATTTGCCCGCCGCCGTGATCGCCGATGGGGTGCAGGTTATCGCGATCCGGGCGATTGCCACGGGTGCGGTGCTCGACCGCATCACCTTGATGTCCGGCACCCCCCTCGACGAGGATATCCGGGTCGAAGTTGCGCTGCTGCGTGATGAGTTAGAGATGCTCAAACGCGCCTTTCGCCGCCACTGCGCCGAGACTGTCATCCGCTAAGCCGCGCCTGACGCCGCGTTTGGCGTGACATATCGCGACAGGCAAGGTTAGCTGCGGCCCAAGGAACAAAGGGGTTCACGGCCATGACAGTCTATCCGCATCTTTTGGCACCGCTCGATCTGGGCTTTACCACGCTGAAAAACCGCGTGCTGATGGGCTCGATGCACACGGGCCTCGAGGAGACGCGCGATTGGCCGCGTGTCGCGGCCTTTTACGCCGAACGCGCGCGCGGGCAGGTGGGGCTGATCGTGACGGGCGGCATGGCGCCCAACCGCGAGGGCGGCGTGTTTCCCGGCGCGGCGGGTCTTTTCACCGATCAGGACATCGCCAATCACCGCATCGTCACCGATGCCGTGCATGACGCGGGCGGCAAGATCGCGATGCAGATTTTGCATGCCGGGCGCTACGCCTATTCGCCCGATTGCGTGGCCCCCTCGGCGATCAGATCCCCCATCTCGCCCTTCGCACCCAAGGAATTGGACGAGGAAGGCATCGAGAAACAGATCGCCGACATCGTCACCGCCGCCAGCCGCGCGCGGCAGGCAGGTTATGACGGGGTCGAGATCATGGGGTCCGAGGGATATTTCCTCAACCAGTTCCTCGTCACCCACACCAACAAGCGCACCGACCGCTGGGGCGGGTCATACGAGAACCGGATGCGCCTGCCGGTCGAGGTGGTGGCCCGCGCGCGCGCGGCTGTCGGCCCCGATTTCATCATCATCTACCGCCTGTCGATGATCGACCTGATCCCCAATGGCTCAAGCCATGAGGAAGTCGTGCAGCTTGCCCAAGCCATCGAGGCGGCGGGGGCCACCATCCTCAACACCGGCATCGGCTGGCACGAGGCGCGCATCCCCACCATCGCAACCTCCGTCCCGCGCAAGGCCTTCGCTTGGGTCACGCAAAAGCTGATGGGCAAGGTTTCGATCCCCGTCATCACCTCGAACCGCATCAACACCCCCGATGTGGCCGAGGATGTGCTGGCCACGGGCTGCGCCGACATGGTGTCGATGGCCCGTCCCTTCCTGGCCGATCCTGATTTCGTGGCCAAGGCGATGGCGGGCCGCGCCGACCGGATCGCGCCCTGCATCGCCTGCAACCAAGCCTGTCTCGACCATACCTTTTCGGGCAAGCTGACAAGCTGTCTGGTCAACCCCCGCGCCTGTCACGAGACCGAGCTGAGCTACCAACCCACCGCCACGCCCAAGCGCATCGCCGTGGTGGGCGCGGGTGCTGCGGGCATGATGGCGGCATTGGTCGCCGCAGAGCGCGGTCACACCGTCACGCTGTGGGACAAGGCCACCGAAATCGGCGGCCAACTCAACATGGCGAAATCCATCCCCGGCAAGGAGGAGTTCATCGGCCTTGTCGATTGGTTCGCCACGATGCTGGCCCAAAGCGGTGTCGATCTGCGCCTCGGCATGGCCCCCACCGCCGATGATCTGACGGGCTTTGACGAAGTGATCATCGCCACCGGCGTGCGACCCCGTGACCCCGGCATTCCGGGCCAGGATGGACCGAATGTGCTGTCTTACGTCGATGTGCTGGCGGGCCGCGCGCCCGTGGGCAAGCGCGTGGCGATCATCGGCGCGGGCGGCATCGGCTTCGACATGGCCGAATTCCTGACGCATGACGGCGAAAGCCCGACGCTCGCCCCCGACCTGTGGCAACGCGAATGGGGCGTGGCCGACCCCGCGGCGCATCGCGGCGGTCTGGCCCCCGAGGGTCCACAGCCCACAGCCCCCGCGCGGCAGGTCGTGATGCTGCAACGCAAGGCAGAAAAGCCCGGCAAGCGCCTTGGCAAGACCACGGGCTGGATTCACCGGGCGAGCCTTCAGATGAAGGGGGTCAAGATGATCGCAGGCGTGAATTACGAGGCGATCACGCCCGAGGGGCTACAGATCAGCTATGGCGAAGCCCGCGAAAACCCCACGCTGCTCGAAGTGGACACCATCGTGCTCTGCGCCGGCCAAGAGGTCGAGCGCTCTTTGGCCGACGCGCTGACAGCCCACGGCATCACCCCCCACATCATCGGCGGCGCGGATGTGGCCGCCGAACTCGACGCCAAACGCGCGATCGATCAGGGCGCAAGGCTGGCGGCGGGGTTGTAGGGAGAACGTTACTCCAAAAATACGGGAAACGAAGATTATCGCCAGATGTTGCCTGAAAAAAATAATTGACAGAGATGCGACCGCTAGTTGCTTGGGTTCAACTACAAACCGAAGAGGGGTAATTTATTATACTTGAAGTTTCAAGCAATACGGTTCCAATAGGGTAAGTCAAGATGCTGATACTCACTATCATTAGCACATACAATATTTTTCCCTTAAGGCTTGATCCAAAAAAGATCCAAGGAAATAGATCTTTAATTCTCCCAATAATGGTAGCTACACCCAACCAAAAAAAGAAAATTGCTATAAGAAAAGAGGAGATGAAAGCGAGTAAATCCAGTTCAGTAGAGCATTCATAGTAAATATTCGTGCGGTTACTTATATATGAAAAAATCCCCAATAGCGCGGTTGCCTTAAGGACTTCTTCGGCTGACTTAGACACACTCCGATCTACCGGCATCTAACTGTACGCTCCATCTTATTGATAACAAACTAGTTCTTTTTTTCGGGAAAAGAGTTGAATGACCAGTATGATACTACAACATAGTTGTAGTTAAGCCCCCTACCCCACCCGATCCAGAACATACCGCGCGGTCATCAGGTCGAGATGCGCGCCGCCGCCGTTTTTGAACAGCGTGATCTCGTCCTCCGACCGGCGGGAAAAGGTGCCGCTTTCCAGATCGTAGTAATCGGCCAGCACATCGCCCTCGGCGAGGACCCCGTGGGCCAGCGGGATCTTCAACTCGCCGATATGGCCGATGGTGGTGGCGCGGCTGTCCACGAAAATCCGCGCGCGGGTCAGCGCCGCATCATCGGCCTCGCGCATGTCGGGCCGGTAGGCGCCGATCAGGTCGAGATGCTGACCGGGGCGCAGCCATGCGCCCTTGACCACCGGGTCGGTCGCCATCGTGGCGCAGGTGATGATGTCGGCACCACGCACCGCCCCCTCCAGATCATCCGCCACATCCATGCCGGGAAAGCGCGCGGCCAAGCGTTCCGCGCCTTCGCGGCTGCGGTTCCAGACCACAAAGCGCGCAGCGGGGAAAAGCGCGCCATAGGCTTCGCGCAGCGAGGCCGCGACCGTTCCCGCCCCGACGATCAGGATCATCTCGCTTTCGGGCCGGGCCAAGCGCCGCGCGGCGCATAGGCTGTCGCCCGCCGTCTTCCACTTGGTCAGCAGATGGAAATCGACAATCGCGGCCAAGGTGCCATCGGTGTCGGAATATAGCGCCGCCGACCCGTTCACCGCCGGTTTGCCCAAAGCGGCATTGCCGGGGAAAATCGTCGCCGTCTTGACCAGCTGCCCCAAGCCATCGATCCACGCCGCCCGCGACAGCAGCGTATCGGCCCCGCGATAGAGGAAACTATCGGCGATCTCGGCGCGCGGGCGTGCATGCCCGGCCTCGAGCGCATCGCACAGCCCCAGCCAATCAAGCCGGGCTTCCGCCTCAGGCCCGATGATGGCGACGCTCACGGCCGCGCCTCATCCGCGGTCAGCAGCCCCGCCGCCACCAGCCGGTCGGCCCAGCCTTGCGGATGCGCGAACAGATGCGCCTGCCAGCCGCGATCCTCGGCCACCTTGATATTGGCCACCCGGTCATCGGCAAAGAGGATCGCACCGGGCGGCAGCGCCAGCCGTTCCTCGACCATCTCGTAAATGCGCGGATCGGGTTTGGTCACCTGCATCCGCCCCGAGACGAACTCGATATCGAATTCATTGAGGAAATCGAACTGCGTCTGGGCATAGGCGTAGCTGTCCACCCCGAAATTCGTCAGGCAATGCACCGGCACCCCCTTGGCGCGCAGCCGCCGCAGAAGCGTGACGGAATGATCGATGACCGGCGTGGCAAGCTCGATCCAGCTGTCATGCCAATCGCGGATCTCGGCGCGCCATTTCGGATGGGCATCGGCGGTCTCGTAAATCACTTGGGTAAATGGCTCGCCGCGATCCACGCGCTCGTTCATCCAGTGCAGATCGACCTCCGCAAACAGCGCGCGGCGGCGTTCCTCGCCATAGACGCGGTCATAATAATCCTCGGGCTGCCAACCGATCAGCACATTCCCGATGTCGAAAATAACAGCTTCGGGTGTCATGCGCCCACCCCATAAAGCGCCTCGGCGTGGAAATTCACGTGATCCTCCATGAAGGTCGAAACGAAATAATAGCTGTGATCATAGCCGGGCTGAAAGCGGATCGTGGCATGCTGCCGCCGCGCGGCGATGGCGCTTGCCAAGGCTTCGGTCCCCAACAGATGCCCGAACTGATCCGCCGTGCCGGTGTCGATCAACATCGGCCCCGCAAAGCCGCGTTCGCGCATCAAGACGCTCGCATCATGCGCCGCCCAAAGCGCGGTGTCATCGCCCAGATAGGCGGTGAACTGCTTGCGCCCCCAATCGCTTTGCATCGGGTTACAGATTGGCGCGAGTGCCGAGACGCTGGCAAACCGCCCCGGAAAGCTCATCGCAATCGTCAGCGCGCCATGCCCACCCATCGAATGCCCGGTGATCGCTTGGCGCCCCTCATCCAGCGCAAAGCGCTTGAACAGCGCTTGAGGCAATTCATCGGTGATATAGCTCCACATCTGGAAATGCTGCGCCCAAGGGTCTTGCGTGGCGTTAAGATAAAACCCCGCCCCTTGCCCCAGATCATAGGCGTCATCATCGGCCACACCCGCCCCACGGGGCGAGGTGTCGGGGAAAACCAGCGCGATGCCTTGCTCGGCGGCCCAAGTTTGCGCGCCCGCCTTTTCCATCGCATTGGCATGGGTGCAGGTCAGCCCAGAGAGATACCACAAGACCGGCACCGCACCATCGGCCGCCTCGACCGGCAGGAACAAGCCAAAGGTCATCTCGGTCCCCGTGGCATCCGATGCATGCCGATATACGCCTTGCGTGCCACCAAAACACCGGTTCTCGGAAATCGTTTCCATCCCAGTCTCCTCTGTCAACCGCCCGGCACGATCCCAGCCATCCCCGAGACCCAAGCGATCACGACCGACACCGTCAGGATCGAGATGACCGTCGACACCAAGATCGCCGCCGATACCCGCTGCGGTGCCACCCCGTAATGCTGCGCCAGCATGAAGATATTGCCCGCCACAGGCAATGACGCCGCCGCAATCATCACCGCCGCATCAAAGGCCGGCACCGGGAACAACAAAAGTGCGGCAAAAGCCACCGCCGCAGGGTGCAGCACCAGCTTGCAGAAACTCAGCCAGCCCGCCACCGCGATCCGCTCGGCCGATTTCCCGGCAAGCGAAGCCCCGATCGCAAACAGCGCACCGGGCGTCGCCGCCGCCCCCAATATGCCCAAGAATTCGTTGACAGGCCCCGGCAAAGGCATGCCCGTCGATGACCAAGTTAGGCCCAACACCATCGACACGATCATCGGGTTCTTCAGCAAGCCCAAGCCCACCGTCTTGACGATCCCAAGCGACATCCGCCCATCGCGGCTGCCGGTGATCAGGATCACGATCAGCGAAGAAAAAACGATCAGATCCAGCGCCAGGACCATCAGCACAGGCCCCGCCGCTGCCTCACCCATCAAGACGATCAGCATCGGCACGCCCAGAAACCCGGTATTGCCGATCACCGCGCATTGCGCCTCGACCGCCGCCTCGGCCACCGAAACCCGTCGCAAAAGGGCCACCGCCGTGGCGATCGCGTAGACCACGAAACAGCCCCACAGATAGGCCGCGACGAACCACCAATCGAAGATCTCCGACAGCGACAGGTTCGCGGCAAAGCGGAACAGCATCGCCGACAGCGCGAAATAGAACACGAATTTGGTCAGATAGGCTGCGGCCTCCGCGGTGAAAAAGCCGCTGCGGCAGGCCTGCCAACCCAGCCCGATCAAGGCAAAAAACGGCAATGTCTTGAGAAAAATCTCGATCATGTTGCTTGGCTAATCCGCCCCCGTGCGAGAGTCCATCCATCCCGCGCATCCACCTACACATCCAAGGGTTTCGCCGAAATCCTTGCCGAAACTGAACCGAATGGTTTACGTTGCAATCAAAGGGGCCGAGGATGAATGCACCAGAGCAGATCAAGAAAGGTCGCAAATTCGATCAGGTGATCGAAGGCGCGCGCTCCGTCTTCATGCGCGAGGGCTATGAGGGGGCAAGCGTCGACGTCATCGCGCGCGATGCAGGCGTCTCAAAAGCCACGCTTTACAGCTATTTCCCCGACAAACAGCATCTCTTTCTTGCCGTGCTTGAAACCGAATGCGCCCAACAGGCCGAGGTCGAGTTTCTGGCCGATACCAACAACTTGACCGTCGAAGAAACGCTGCATGTGATCTGCAAGACCTTGATCACCTTCTTTCTGTCGCGCTTCGGCCAAGACATGTTTCGCGTCTGCGTGGCCGAGGCGCAGCGCTTCCCCGAACTTGGCCGCACCTTCTACGAAAGTGGCCCCAAAAAGTGGGGGCGCAAGATCGCGCTCTATCTCGACAGCCCCAAAGCACGCCAAAGCCTCGACATCGCAGATAGCCTTTTGGCCGCCGATCAACTCGCCCAGCTCTGCCGCGCAGATCTGATGCTCAAAGTACTCTTCGGCATCGAGAAAGACCCCCATGAGGACGAGATCGACCGCATCGCCGCCGAGGCCGTGAAAACCTTCCTCGCCCGTTACCAGCGCCATGCACCCCTCACTAACGGTTAAGGTTAACGCGCGCGCCCCCGCTTCTTCGTTTCATAAATATCCCGGGGGAGGCCGGAACGGCCGGGGGCAGCGCCCCCAAAAAGGCGATTGCTCAATCAAGGAAAACGGCCGGCGACAATGTCTCGCAGTTTGCAACGCCCTGCCACAGCGCCTGTAGCGCCCAGCCACGCATCATCGTGGTCTGCACAAGATAGAGATGCCCGGTCAGGGGCAAACGAATGGGCGCGCTTTCAAAGTGCAGGCCACAGATCTGTGCCGACAGCCGCTCGCCCTCGGACAGGGCCAGCGCGCCCAACTGTCGATCAGCACCGGGCATCAAGGTCACGAAAATCTCGGTGATCCCACCCGATTCTGACACGGCAATGTCGGCAATGTCGAAAAATGACAGCGCGATGTGGCCTGCCGCAGATGCCACGATCAGCGGCTCTGTTGCAGCCATCACCTGGCTTGCCGCACTCGACAGCACAAAGGCGCAAAGCCAGTGTTTCACGGCAGATCTTTCCACATGATCAAGGCATCGACATAGCCGATCTTTGGATGCGCGAAAGCACCGGGCAAACGCCCAATGATCCGAAAGCCCGCCTTTTCCCATGTCGCAACCGCCCGCGTGTTCGTCGCGACGACGAAATTGAACTGCATCGCGCGATAGCCCACGGCCGTGGCCCGCGCCAAGGCATGATCGAGCATCGCCCGCGCAACCCCGCGCCCCTGCGCCGCGGTTGCGGTGACAAAGCCGCAATTGCACACATGCGCGCCACCGCCCGGCTGGTTGGGGCGCAGATAATAGCTCCCCAAAACCGCACCATCCATTTCGGCGACAAAACTGGTCTTCTCGGCACTGCACCAATAGGCCAAAGCCTCCGCGGCCGTGATGTCGGGGGCGATGGTATAAGTCTCGCCTGCCCGGAAGACCGGCAAGAGCAAGCCGACAAGCGCCCCGGCATCATCCGGGACGACAGGCCGAATGATCAGGCCCTCAGGGCCGCGCATCGCTCAATACACCACGACCGCGCGGATCGATTTACCCGCATGCATCAGGTCAAAGGCAGTATTGATCTCATCGAGCGGCATGGTGTGGGTGATCATCGGATCGATCTCGATCTTGCCGTCCATGTACCAATCGACGAATTTCGGCACATCCGTCCGCCCTTTAGCACCGCCGAAAGCCGTGCCTTTCCAGACCCGGCCTGTGACCAGCTGGAAGGGCCGGGTCGAAATCTCGGCCCCGGCCGGTGCCACACCGATGATGACCGAGACACCCCAACCGCGATGCGCGCATTCCAGCGCATCGCGCATCACCTGCACATTGCCCGTCGCATCAAAGGAATAGTCAACGCCCCCGATCTGGTCGGCACCGCGCTTGGTCAGGTTCACGATCTCCTGCACCACCGACCCTTCGATCTTGGCGGGGTTGATGAAATGGGTCATCCCGAACTTGCGCGCCATCTCGGCCTTGGCGTCGTTTAGATCCACGCCGATGATCATGTCGGCACCCGCCATCCGCAACCCTTGGATCACATTGAGCCCGATCCCCCCAAGGCCAAAGACGGCCGCCGTCGCCCCAATCTCGACGCCCGCGGTGTTGATCACCGCCCCGATCCCCGTGGTCACCCCGCAGCCGATGTAGCAGATCTTGTCGAAAGGCGCGTCGGGGCGCACCTTGGCCAGCGCAATCTCGGGCAGGACCGTGTGATTGGCAAAGGTCGAGCAGCCCATGTAGTGATAGATCGGCGTGCCATCCATCATCGAGAACCGCGTGGTGCCGTCGGGCATCAACCCCTGCCCCTGGGTGTTGCGGATCGCGGTGCAGAGGTTCGTTTTGCCCGACAGGCAGGAGGGGCATTGCCGACATTCCGGGGTATAAAGCGGGATGACATGATCACCGGGCTTGAGCGTGGTGACACCATCGCCTACCGCCACGACGACCCCCGCACCTTCATGGCCAAGGATACAGGGAAAAATTCCCTCGGGGTCAGCGCCCGACAAGGTGAATTCATCCGTGTGGCAAATCCCCGTGGCCTTGATCTCGACCAGAACCTCACCGGCCTTGGGATCGTCGAGGTTCACCTCCATGATCTGAAGCGGCTTTCCGGCTTCCAGCGCGACAGCGGCACGTGTGCGCATTGTGTGATCCCTTGTTTGTGACGTTGAGTCCAACTTGGGCCAATCGCGCGCACATGGCAACGGCGCAAGCCCGGCTTTATACACCAAGGCGACATGGCCTTGCGCCGCGCCCCGATTCCCCCTATATGCAGCTCAACAGCGGCGCCCCCGGGTCCAAACCGGACGGCACCACCGGACTTGTCAGGCGGGCCGCGTGGCCCGTTTTTTCGTTTCTGAAGGCATCTTCGCGCAATGAACGACCTGATCGCCAAAACCGCCATCGACCGGCGCATGGCCGAGATCCTGACCCCCGTCATCGTCGATATGGGGTTCGAGGTCGTGCGTATCCGGCTGATGGGCGGCATGACCAAAACATTGCAGATCATGGTGCAGCGCCCCGATGGCGGGATTGAGGTTGACGAATGCGGCCGCATCTCGACCGCGGTCAGCGCCGTGCTGGATGTCGAAGATCCGCTCGAAGATGCCTATGCGCTCGAGGTGTCCAGCCCCGGCATCGACCGCCCGCTGACCCGGCTTAAGGATTTCGAGCAGTGGGAAGGCTACGAGGCGCGCATCGAAACCACCGAGATGATCGACGGCCGCCGCCGTTTTCGCGGCGTGTTGGCCGGCATCGAAGGCGACGAGGTTCTCTTGAATATCGAGGAAGGCGGCGAAAGCATTACGGTCGGCTTGCATTTCGACTGGCTGTCGGATGCCAAGCTGATCCTGACCGATGAGCTGATCCGCGACATGCTCCGGGCGCGCAAGGCGGCCGGAATTATCGACGAAACACAATTTGACGAGATCGAGGAAGACACCTCGAAGGCGGAGGATTAACCACAATGTCCATCACGTCAGCCAACCAGCTGGAATTGTTGCAAACCGCCGAAGCGGTGGCGCGCGAAAAGATGATCGACCCCTCTTTGGTGGTCGAGGCGATGGAAGAGTCCCTCGCCCGTGCGGCCAAGTCGCGCTATGGCGCCGATCTCGACATCCGCGTCAAGATCGACCGCAAGACGGGCCGCGCCTCCTTTACCCGTGTGCGCACCGTGGTCGAAGACGACGCCGTCGAGAATGAAAAGGCCGAGCTGACCGTTGTTCAGGCCAAACCATATCTCGACGATCCCAAGGTCGGTGATGTCATCGTCGATGAGATCCCGCCCGTGGAATTGGGCCGGATCGCCGCGCAATCGGCCAAGCAGGTAATCTTGCAAAAGGTGCGCGAGGCTGAACGCGACCGCCAATACGAAGAATTCCGCGACCGCGCCGGCACGATCATCAACGGTGTCGTCAAGCGCGAAGAATACGGCAATGTCATCGTCGATATCGGCCGTGGCGAAGGCGTGTTGCGCCGCAACGAAAAAATTGGCCGCGAGGCTTATCGCAACGGCGACCGCATCCGCTGCTACATCAAGGATGTCCGCCGCGAAGCACGCGGCCCACAGATATTCTTGTCGCGCACCGCGCCCGAATTCATGGCCGAGCTGTTCAAGATGGAAGTGCCTGAAATCTATGATGGCATTATCGAGATCAAGGCCGTGGCCCGCGACCCCGGTTCGCGCGCCAAGATTGCGGTCATTTCCTATGACAACTCGATCGACCCTGTTGGCGCCTGCGTCGGTATGCGCGGCAGCCGCGTCCAGGCCGTCGTCAACGAGCTTCAGGGCGAAAAGATCGACATCATTCCTTGGAACGAAGATGCGGCAACCTTCCTCGTGAACGCGCTTCAGCCTGCCGAAGTCTCCAAGGTCGTCATCGACGAAGAGGCCGAGCGGATCGAGGTGGTGGTGCCGGATGAGCAGCTATCCTTGGCCATCGGGCGGCGCGGTCAGAACGTGCGTCTGGCCAGCCAGCTGACCGGGCTCGACATCGACATCTTGACCGAGGAAGAAGAATCCAAGCGCCGTCAGGCCGAGTTCGAAGAGCGTACCAAGCTGTTCATGGATACACTCGACCTTGACGAATTCTTCGCCCAGCTTTTGGTCTCCGAAGGTTTCACCTCGCTCGAGGAAGTCGCCTATGTCGAGATTGACGAGCTCTTGGTCATAGAAGGCGTTGACGAAGGCACCGCAGGCGAGCTTCAGGCCCGCGCGCGCGACTATATCGAAGAGCAAAACAAGAAAGCACTTGATAAAGCTCGCGCCTTGGGCGTCGAAGATGCGCTTGTTGAATTCGACGGTCTGACACCCCAGATGCTTGTGGCGCTGGGCGAGGATGGCATCAAATCGCTCGATGATTTTGCTACATGCGCCGATTGGGAACTGGCCGGCGGCTGGACCACGGTGAATGGCGAGCGCGTCAAGGATAACGGCCTGCTGGAACCCTTCGAGGTCAGCCTCGAAGAAGCGCAGAACATGATCATGACCGCCCGCGTCAAACTGGGTTGGGTCACGATCGAAGAACTGGAAGCACAGGCCGCCGCCGAAGCCGCCACCAAGGAGGCGGAGGGCTAAGGCCCTCCCCGCCGGAGACCCGCAGATGAGCCGGGGCGGACAAAAAACAGATCGCGAGGATGGGCCGGAGCGGCGGTGTATCGCCACCGCCGAGGTACAGCCCAAACACGGGCTGATCCGCTTCGTCATCGGCCCCGATGGACAGGTCGCGCCTGATTTGGCCGAGAAATTGCCCGGCCGGGGCATCTGGGTATCGGCTGATCGTGCCGCGCTTGAGTTGGCGGTGAAGAAGAACCTCTTCAGCCGCGCCGCCAGGCAACCGGTGACCATCCCCCCCGACCTGATCGACCGGGTCGAGGCGGGCTTGATCCGGCGGCTGACCGATCTGATCGCGCTTTCGCGCAAGGCAGGCGAGGCCGTGGCAGGCTTCGAAAAGGTCAAGGATTGGTTGGCCACCAAACAGGTCAAAGTCCTGCTTCAGGCCACGGATGGCTCTGAGCGGGGCAAGTCGAAACTCTGGACACCCACGGGTGCCCGCTATTTCAGCGTCCTGACCGCCCGGGAATTGGGTTTGGCATTCGGACGCCAAAGTGTGATACATGGCGCGCTTGCCGCTGGTGGTTTGGCCCCTCGTGTTGTAGAGGGTGCCGCGAAACTACAAGGCCTGCGCAAGGCAGACGGCGGAGACCCCGCCGGGAAAGACGAACGGAACGCATGAGCGACACGGACGGTAAAAAACCCCTTGGCCTTTCTGGTGGCGCGCTTTCGGGCCGCGTGAACCAAAGCTTTTCTCGCGGGCGCAGCAAAAGCGTCGTGGTCGAGACCAAGCGCAAGCGCGTCATGGTGCCTAAGCCGGGGACACAATCAGCGGCTGCACAAAACGCTGAGGGCGGCAAGCGCGAGAAATCCGTCCCCGATGCAGAACTCGAACGCCGCCTGAAGGCCCTGCAAAACGCCAAGGCCCGCGAAGCCGAGGATGAGCAGCGCCGCCAGCAAGAGGAAAAAGAGCGCGAGGATGAGCGCGCGCGTCGCCGCGCCGAAGCCGAAGCCAAGGAACGCGAAGACCGCGAGCGCGAAGAAGCGATGCGCGCCAAAGAAGAGGAAGAGGTCCGCCGCCGCGTCGAAGAAGAGACGCGCCGCAAGGCACCCGCCGCTACCTCAACCAAGGAAACGGTCAGCGACCCCGCGACCGTGGAAGCCGCAGCCGCAGCCACCAATGCGCGCGGTGCCGCCAAGCCATTGCCGCAACCCGTGCGTCGCAAGGCCGAGGATGACGACCGCGCCGGTCGCGCCCGCACGGCCGAGCGCGACAGCGAGCGCCGCTCGGGCAAGCTCACTGTCAGCCAAGCGCTCACCGGCGCCGAAGGTGGCCGTCAGCGCAGCCTCGCCGCGATGAAGCGCAAACAGGAACGTCAGCGCCAAAAGGCGATGGGCGGCGCCATGGACCGCGAAAAGGTCGTGCGCGATGTGCAACTTCCCGAAACGATCCTTGTCTCGGAACTTGCCAACCGTATGGCCGAACGCGCCGCCGATGTGGTCAAAGCGCTCATGAAAATGGGCATGATGGTGACGCAGAATCAGGCCATTGATGCCGATACTGCCGAACTTATCATCGAGGAATTTGGCCACCGCGTGCAGCGCGTCTCGGACGCCGATGTCGAAGATGTCATCGTGTCAGTGACCGATGATGCCATCGATCTCAAACCACGTCCGCCGGTCATCACGATCATGGGCCACGTGGACCACGGCAAGACATCGCTGCTCGACCGTATCCGCAAGGCCAATGTCGTCTCGGGCGAGGCAGGCGGGATCACCCAACATATCGGCGCCTATCAGGTCACGACCGAAAGCGGCGCCGTGCTGACCTTCCTCGACACACCCGGCCACGCGGCCTTTACCTCGATGCGGGCGCGCGGTGCGCATGTGACCGATATCGTCGTGCTGGTGGTTGCCGCCGATGACGCGGTCATGCCCCAAACGGTCGAGGCGATCAATCACGCCAAGGCCGCCAAGGTGCCGATGATCGTGGCGATCAACAAGATCGACAAGCATGCGGCCAACCCCGACAAGGTGCGCACCGACCTGTTGCAGCACGAAGTCGTGGTGGAAAAGATGTCGGGCGACGTGCAAGATGTCGAGGTTTCGGCGGTCACTGGCAAGGGCTTGCCCGAATTGCTTGAAGCGATCGCGCTGCAAGCCGAGATCCTCGAATTGAACGCAAACCCCGATCGCCCCGCAGAAGGCGCCGTGATCGAAGCGCAGCTTGATGTTGGCCGCGGCCCAGTCGCCACGGTGCTGGTTCAGAAAGGTACGCTCAAGCAGGGCGATATCTTCGTCGTCGGCGAACAGTGGGGCAAGGTCCGCGCGATGGAAAACGACCGCGGTGAGCGGATCAAGGAGGCCGGCCCCTCGGTTCCAGTCGAGGTGTTGGGCCTGAACGGAACGCCGGAAGCGGGCGATGTTCTCAACGTCGTCGCAACCGAAGCGCAAGCCCGCGAGATTGCCGAGTACCGCCATCAGGCCGCCAAGGACAAGCGCGCCGCCGCCGGTGCCGCGACAACACTTGACCAACTTTTGGCCAAGGCCAAAGCCGACAAGAACGTCGCCGAATTGCCCATCGTGGTCAAAGCCGATGTGCAAGGCTCGGCCGAGGCGATCGTTCAGGCGATGGAGAAAATCGGCAACGAAGAGGTGCGCGTGCGCGTGCTTCATTATGGCGTGGGCGCGATCACCGAATCCGACATCGGCTTGGCCGAAGCCTCGGGCGCGCCTGTCATCGGCTTCAACGTCCGCGCTAATGCGCCTGCGCGCAACAGCGCCAACCAAAAGGGCGTCGAGATTCGCTATTACAGCGTGATCTACGACCTTGTGGATGATGTGAAGGCCGCAGCCTCGGGCCTGCTTGGTGCCGAAATCCGCGAGAACTTCATCGGCTACGCCGAGATTCGCGAGGTCTTCCGCGTCTCGGGTGTGGGCAATGTCGCAGGCTGTCTGGTCACCGAAGGTGTCGCCCGCCGCTCGGCCGGCGTGCGCCTTCTGCGCGACGATGTCGTCATCCACGAAGGCACGCTCAAGACGCTCAAGCGCTTCAAGGACGAGGTCAAGGAAGTGCAGTCGGGCCAAGAATGTGGCATGGCCTTCGAAAATTATGACGACATCCGCAAAGGCGACGTCATCGAAATCTTCGAACGCGAAGAGGTCGAACGCTCGCTTGCGTGATCCCGGCAATCACACAATCAAAAAAGGCGCCCATGTGTGGGCGCCTTTTTCATTTCATACGGGAGTCTTGGCCGCTTCGTCCGGGTTGCGCATCCAGACACTCGCATTCAGCGCCCCCGCGATGCTGACCCAGATCAGATAAGGTACGAACAGAGCCCCGGCCAAAAGGTCGAGCTGGAAAAAGGCGATCATCGTGCCTGCGACCGAGATCCACAGGCCCAGCATCACGACAAAGGCCGCCCGAATACGGTGCAGGCCGAAAAACACCGGCGTCCACAGGGTGTTGAACGCGATCTGCATTGCCCAAAACGCCATGGCATAAGCCGCACCTTCAAGGGGCGCGACACGGGCTGCGGCAAAGGCAGAGGACAAATAAAGCACCGTCCATGTGATCGGAAAAACCCAATCCGGCGGTGTCCAGTTAGGCTTGGATAGCTCGCGGTACCACGCACCCGGCATGAACATGGCGCCGGTCGTGGCAGCCGCACCGCAAGCGGCAAGAAAAATTGCGAATAATGCCCAATCCATAACAGGCAAATAGGGCGTCATGCACCCCGCGCCAAGGCGTCTTCGCTGCGATCGCGCGCTTCCAGCTGCGACAGAACCGCCAAGACATTGTCACTCCAACCGGCCTTTGCCACACTGGGATGGGCCGCCGCTTCGACCAAAAAGGCCACTTCGGCCAAGGGGCGGGCATAAATCACCGGGCTTTGCGGCAAAGCCGTGACCACGCCGGCCCGGAGCACAGACCAACCCAACAGGCCGATCTTTTGGCCGCGCGTGGTATAGGCGCGACAGGTCACGCTATCATGACCGCCACGCGCCAGCTTGCGCCCGATCGCATCATAGCAATGCCGCGCGGCGAAAATGCCGGGTCGCGCTGCAAGTGGCAGCGCCTTCACCCCCGCCTCGGAGCGGAAATAAAGCCTGTCAGCCTCGGCAAGCAGGCGACGCACCATCTGACGGATGGCAGGTGCGGGTTTGGGATCGGCCAAGAACTTGGCCGCATCAATCCCGGCCTCGTCCAGCCAATCGGTCGGCAAGTAAAGCCGGCCTGCGCGCGCATCTTCGCCGACATCTCGGGCAATATTCGTCAGTTGCATCGCGACACCCAAGTCACAGGCCCGCGCCAACGCGTTGGGTTCTCGCACGCGCATCAAGACGCACATCATGGCGCCCACGGCTGCCGCCACCCGTGCCGAATAGGCCCGCACATCCGACAAGCTGGCATAGCGACGTTCCATACCATCCCAAGCCAAGCCTTCCAACAGCGCCTCGGGAAGCGCGCGCGGCATCTCGTATTCTGCGATCAACCCGGCAAAGGCACGATCGGCCGGTGCGTCCTTGGGGCGACCCGCATAGGCCAATTCGAAACGATCGCGCAGTGCCAGCACCGCCGCGGGCTTGTGCGCGCCGAAATCGACCTCGTCATCGGCAACGCGGCAAAAGGCATAAAGCGCCAAGGCGGCATCGCGAATATCGGCCGGCAGAAGCTTGGATGCCGCGTGAAAGGAATAAGAGCCCTCACGGATCGCATTGCGGCACCAGTCGAGATCATCTGGGCGGATCATTCTGCCGCAACCTTGGTCTCGGGGCGAAGGTATGGCCGCGGCGCATCAGGCACCAATTGGCGCAACACCTCAGATGACGTCACAACCGAAGGGATCCCCGCACCGGGATGGGTCCCTGCGCCGACAAGAAACAGGTTGCCGAATTCCTCCGAAATATTGTGCGGGCGGAACCACGCCGATTGGAAAATCCGCGGCTCCAGGCTGAAGCCCGCGCCATGCGGGCTAAGGTAGCGACTTTCGAAATCCGCGGGCGTCAGGATATGGCTGGCCGAAAGGTGATCTTCGAAACCGGGCATCAAATTGTCGTTCAACACCGATGCCAGCCGCTTGCGATAGGTTTCCTGCATCGCGGCCCAATCGACGCTGCCTTGCCCATGCAGGTTGGGCACGGGGCTGAGCGCATAGAAGGTATCGTCGCCCTTGGGCGCGACCGAGGGATCAGTGACCGAAGGGCGGTGCAGATAGACCGACATGTCATGTGCCAGATGGCGCTTCATGAAGATGTCGTTGAGTAGCCCCTTGTAGCGCGGGCCGTTCAAAATCGTATGATGGCCCACATCGGCCCATTTGCCCGCTGTGCCCTTGGTGCCGAAATACCAAACGAATAATCCCATGGACCAACGCGACCGATTGAGCCGCGCAGGCGTCCAACGCCGCTTGGCCTGCTTGCGCAAGAGCCGGTCATAGGTATGGCCGGGATCGGCATTCGACACCACGATATCGGCACTGATGCGTTCGCCATCGGTTGTGATAATGCCATCGGCTTTGCCATGAGTGACCGTGATCTCATCCACCTCGACACCGCGGCGCACCGTGCCGCCCTGATCCTCGATCACGCGCACCATCGCATCGGCCATCGCCTGCACCCCGCCCATGGCGTAATGCACGCCGAATTCCTTTTCGAGATGCGACACAAGGATATACATCGACGTCACATGCGTGGGATCACCCCCAATGAAGAGTGGGTGAAACGACAGGGCCATCCGCAGCCGCGGGTCACGCACCCGCGCGCTCGCATGGGCATAGACGGAACGATCCGCGCGCAGCTTCACGAAACCCGGCAATTCGCGGATCAGGTCCATCAGCTTGTTCATCGGGCGGCGACCCAAGCCCTCGAAGCCGAATTGATACCGCTCTTGGCTATCTTTCAGGAACCGCTTGTAACCCGGCACATCGCGGGGCGACAGGCGGCGCACCTCGTCGATCATCGCCTGCTCATTTTGGCGCACCGTAAAGACCGAGCCATCGCGCCAACGAATCTCATAATACGGATCGACGGGGCGCAGATCGACATCTTTGCGGAAATCGCGCCCGCATTCGGCCCAAAGCTGCTCGAACACCTGCGGCACAGTCACGATGGTCGGGCCAAGGTCAAAGCGGTGGCCGTTCTGCGTGATCGACGAGCCGCGCCCACCAACGCGATCGAGCCGGTCAAGCAGGGTGACCCGATACCCCTTGGCCCCGAGACGCATCGCCGCCGACAGGCCGCCAAGTCCCGCACCGATCACGATCGCGCTTGAGGCGATATCGGTAAGTGGTCGGTCGGTCATCCGGGCCTCATTCTGTCTAGATAAATTTACAATATGGCAGCAAAGCCCGTTTTGCCAAGACAATCTATGGGCGAATTGTCTTTTCTTCTCAGGCGCAATATGTCAGACTTTCTTGACACATGGAGGACCGGCCATGCAATCCGTCACCCTAAGCCTGTTTCGATTCGGCACACTTCGCGCGCGCGCATGGGCGCTATTCCAGATGGGGCCTGCTCGATTCGCGCTGCGTACCATCCGCGATATTGGCACCGTAAAGCTCTGCGGTTCCGGCGTGGGCGAGGGGTTTACCCCCATTCCCGACACATCGGTCTATGCCATTTTGGCCACATGGCCCGATCATGACACCGCCCGCCGAGCGATCTTTGGCACCCGTATCTTCCGCCGCTATGCCGCGATAGCCGATGAGCGGATGACCATTTTCCTCACCCCCACCGCCGCGCGCGGCCAATGGGATGGCGCAGCGCCCTTTATGCCGCAGATGGTAGAAACCAACGGCCCTGTTGCGGCACTCACACGTGCAACGGTGCAGTTGCGCACTGCCCGGCGGTTCTGGCGGCATGAGCCCGCGATTTCGCGCGCCATCGGCAGCGACCCCAATGTGCTGTTCAAGATCGGCATCGGCGAATTGCCACTGGTCCGCCAAGCTACCTTTTCCATCTGGCCCGATACCGCCAGCATGGCCGCATTTGCCCGTGCCGATGGCCCCCATGCGACCGCCATTCGCGCCGTCCGCGACGAGGGGCTGTTCAAAGAAGAGCTTTACGCAAGGTTCCGTGTCGATGCGATCGAAGGGCGTTGGGCAGGTGAAACCCCCAATCTTGCCGCCGCGCGCACCGACCATGCCACAGAAATGAAAGTTGCCGCCGAATGAAGGATGTCACCCTAACCGGGCCGTTCCCCTTTTCCGCCATCGTCGGACAAGAGGATATGAAGCTGGCCATGATACTGACCGCGATCGACCCCGGCATCGGCGGCGTGCTGGTCTTTGGCGACCGTGGCACCGGAAAATCCACCGCCGTGCGCGGGCTGGCCGCACTTTTGCCACCGATCCATGCCGTGGCGGGCTGCCCGGTAAACTCCGCGCATCTGGGCGAGATCCCTGATTGGGCGCAGGTGAACGATACGGCCATCATCGAAAAGCCAACGCCGGTGATCGACCTGCCCCTTGGTGCGACCGAGGATCGCGTGGTGGGCGCGCTGGACATCGAAAAGGCGCTGACGCGCGGCGAAAAAGCGTTCGAGCCGGGCCTGCTTGCCCGCGCCAATCGCGGCTATCTCTATATCGACGAGGTCAACCTGCTCGAGGATCATCTGGTCGATCTGCTGCTCGACGTGGCGCAATCGGGTCGAAACGTGGTCGAACGCGAAGGGCTGTCGATCCGCCATGCCGCGCACTTTGTCCTGGTCGGTTCCGGCAACCCGGAGGAGGGCGAATTGCGCCCACAGCTCCTTGACCGCTTCGGGCTTTCGGTCGATGTCACCTCACCCAAGGATATCGACACAAGGATCGAGGTGATCCGCCGCCGCGACAGCTATGACCGCGATCCGGGCGGCTTCCTGACCGAATGGCGGCCCGCCGATCTTGCCTTGCGCGCGCAGGTCGTCGCCGCGCGCGATCACTTGGGCCAAGTGGCAGCAGGCGAGCCTATCTTGCGCGATTGTGCCGCTTTGTGTCTTGCTCTGGGCGCGGATGGCCTGCGCGGAGAGTTGACGCTGCTGCGCGCGGCTCGCGCCTTGGCTGCATTTGACCAAGATCTAACCGTGACGCGCGATCATTTGCGCCGCGTGGCCGCCTCTGCGCTTCGTCACCGTCTGCGCCGTGATCCGCTGGACGAAGCCGGATCCACCACCCGTGTCACCCGCATCGTGGAGGAGGTCTTGGCGTGACCGACAGCCAAGAGCGCTGGCAAAGGGTCAATCTCGCGCTGGCCTGCTTCGCACTCGACCCGGCGGCATTGGGTGGTATCTGGTTGCGCGCGCGTGTTGGCCCTGTTCGCGATCGCGTCCAAAAAGGTGTCGAAATTGCCTTGCAGGGTCAAATTTTGCGTCGGCTTCACCCCGGCATCGGGGATGACGCACTGTTTGGTGGGATCGACCTTGCCGCAACCTTGGCCCAAGGACATGTGGTGCGGACGCGCGGCATACTGGACGAGAACGCCGTGTTGCTGATGCCGATGGCCGAACGTGTCAAGGCAGCGTTGGCCGCCCGCCTTGCAGGAGCGCTTGACGCGGGCAAGGGGTTGGCCCTGATCGCATATGACGAAGGCGCCGAGCCAGAGGAACGCCTGCCGCAAGCCTTGGCCGATCGGTTGGCAATCCATCTCGATCTTGCTGATCAGGGTCTATCCGATGCGCCGGAACTGGCGCTCGACCAATCCGCCCTCGCCGCCGCGCGGTTACTTTTGCCCCATGTCACGGTTCCAGATCACGCCATTTGCGACGTGGCGACGGTTGCCGCACGCTTGGGCATCAGGTCGCTGCGCGCACCGCTGCAAGCGCTGGCCTTGGCCCGTGCAAGTGCCGCGCTGATGGGCGAAACCTGTGTCGATCATGCGGATCTGACACTTGCGGTCGAGTTGGTCTTGGCCCCGCGCGCCACCCAGCTCCCGCAAGAAGAGCAGGAGGCGCAAGAGGCCCCACCAGATCCGCCGCACCCCGAAGAGCCCGAGAAAGCTCATGAGGCGCAAGATCAAGACCAGATCGACCTACCCCCGCTCGAGATGCTGATCGAGGCTGCGAAAGCGATCCTCCCCCCCGACCTTTTGGCCCGGCTGCAAGCGGGGCGCGCAGCGCGCCAAGCCCCCGCCGCTAACGGATCGGGCGCTGTCAAGAAGGGCAATCGCCGTGGGCGCCCGTTGCCTGCGCGACCAGGGCGGATCGGCAGCGAGGCGCGTGTCGATCTTGTGGCCACGCTGCGCGCCGCCGCGCCTTGGCAACCGATGCGCCGCAAGGCCACAGGCAAGACCGATCAACTCCATATCCGCATGTCCGACATCCGCCTGCGCCAGTTCGCGGAAACATCGGATCGGGCGATCATCTTCGTGGTCGATGCCTCGGGCTCGGCGGCTTTGGCCCGCTTGGGCGAGGCCAAGGGCGCCATCGAATTGCTCTTGGGCGAGGCCTATGCGCGGCGCGATCATGTTGCCCTTATCGCCTTTCGCGGGGACGGGGCCGATGTGCTGTTGCCGCCGACCCGGTCACTCGTGCAAACAAAGCGCCGCTTGGTCCAGTTGGCGGGTGGTGGTGGCACACCCTTGGCCGCCGGGTTGAAGGCCGGGCTTGAATTGGCGCTGACTGCGCAAGGCAAAGGGATGACGGCTTCGGTCGCGATTCTGACCGATGGTCGGGCCAATGTCGATCTGGCCGGAATTGCCAATCGCACCCAAGCTGCCGCGGATGCCACCGCCATGGCCAGGGCGATCCGGGCGCGCGCAATCCCTGCACTGGTGATCGATACAGGCATCAGACCGACGCAAGCGCTTGCGTCGATCGCAAGCGATTTGGGCGCACCGTATCTGGCTTTGCCGCGCGCCGATGCGCGATCCTTGTCTGCGGCGGTGGATGCATCGCTGAACCTTGCATGAACGGGGGCGAGTTGCCGCCACCCGACTGGCCCAATGCCACGGCCAGCCGGATCATCGCGGCCAAGCCGCATCGCTGGCATGTGCAGATCCTCGGCAGGGGGCCAGATGTGCTTTTGCTGCATGGCGCGGGTGCCTCAAGCCATAGCTGGGCGGCGCTCATGGCCGATCTTGCCCATGATCACCGCGTGATCGCGCTTGACCTACCCGGCCATGGCTGGACGCGCAGCCCCAAGGGCCGTGCGCGACTGGGCGATGTCGCGCGCGACATCGCGGCCCTTTGTCAGCAGGAGGGTTGGCAGCCACAGCTGGTCATTGGCCATTCCGCAGGGGGTGCGATTAGTCTCGAGTTAGTGCGTCAGGGTCTTATTTCGCCGCAACATCTGATCATCATCAACGGCGCGCTCGAGAATTTCCAAGGCACCGCGGGATGGCTTTTTCCTGTCATGGCCAAGATGCTGGCGCTGAACCCGTTTACTGGTTTCTTGATTGCACAAGGTGGGCGCGGGGTGTCACAGGTGCGCAGCATCCTTGCATCGGCTGGAACCACCCTCGAGGATCAGGGGCTTGCGCATTACGCCCGTTTGATCGGGCGTCGCGCCCATGTCGAAGGAACATTGGCGATGATGGCGCAGTGGTCGCTTGATGCGTTGAACATGGCATTGCCCGCAATCACGGCGCCCACGCTGTTCATCCATGGGGCGAATGACGCGGCTGTGCCGCTTCGGGTGGCCGAACAGGCCGTGCGGGCCATGCCTGAGGCGACACTCATCACCTTACCCGGCATAGGTCATCTCGCCCATGAAGAGGCCCCGGCGATCGTCGTCGCTTCAATCCGGCGATTCATCCAGCCGGCATGAGAAAGGGCGCCCGGTCGGGGCGCCCTGTCCGCGGGTTGCCGTCAAGAAACCCTATGATCTGATCACTGGGCTGCGAGTGATACAAGGTAGGCGTAAACGTTCTTTGCATCCGCTTCCGAACGGACACGGAAGCTCATCGCGCCGCGGGCGGAATTGTTGCCGGTCGCCTCGCGGATATAGCCGGTCGGGTCCTGCACATAGGCGACAAAGCTTTCTTCGGTCACGAGGATGCCGGCATCTTTCAGTGCCGTCATGCCGGGGGACCAGCGGAAATCTTCGATATGCGCCCAGGTCTTGCCGGCGATGCCGTACAGGTTCGGGCCGGTGCGCGCGTTGCGCCCTGCCAAAACCTCACCCGCTTCGTTCTGCACCACGTGGCAAGCCACGCACTGGTTGAACACACGTTCGCCTGCCGCCGCATCACCCGACGCAGCATGGGCATCAGCCATGGCCATCGGTGCCGACAAGAACAAGGCAGCGGCGGCGAGCACGATTTTGCGACTCATAAGGTTGTCTCCCTTCTCGTATGGTCTCGTGAAGGATAAACTATGTCGATCCTGAAAGGGTCCAGTGCTTTTTTCACTTTTACGCGACCGCATGGGCAATCGCGCATTGTTTCCACAAAGTCTTGAGCGCCATGACGAGGTACTCAATATCCTCATCCGTGTGCAGCGGGCCAGGCGTAAAGCGTAGCCGCTCGGTTCCCTTGGGAACGGTGGGGTAGTTGATCGGCTGCACATAAATGCCGAACTGGTCCATCAAGATATCCGACAGCATACGGCATTTTACGGGATCTTTGACCATCACGGGAATGATGTGGGATGCATTCATCTCGTGCGGGATACCCTCGGCATCAAGCCGCGCGCGCAGGCGGGCAACCTGCCGCTTTTGCATGTCGCGCTCATAGCTGCTTTCCTTCAGATGCCGGATCGAGGCAGTGGCGGCGGCTGCCACGGCGGGCGGCAGGGCGGTAGTGAAGATGAATCCGCTGGCAAAGCTGCGGATGAAATCGACCAAAGCATGGCTTCCGGTGATATAGCCACCCACCACGCCATAGGCCTTGCCCAGTGTCCCTTCGATCAAGGTGATGCGGTCCATCAGCCCCTCACGTTCCGCGACACCGCCGCCCCGTGGGCCATACATGCCGACAGCATGGACCTCGTCGATATAGGTCATGGCGCCATGCTTTTCGGCAACCTCGACGATCTCGCGGATGGGGGCGATGTCGCCATCCATCGAATAGACGGATTCAAAGGCCACGATCTTGGTCGCATTGGCAGGCAGCGCGGCCAGCTTGCGGTCCAGATCTTCAGGGTCGTTATGCTTCCAGATCACCTTTTGGCAGCGCGCGTGGCGGATCCCCTCGATCATCGAGGCATGGTTTAGCTCATCCGACAAGATCACTGCGTTAGGCAGGCGCGCGCCCAAGGTCGAGAGCGCTGCCCAGTTCGAGACATAGCCGCTGGTGAACAAAAGCGCCGCTTCCTTGCCATGCAGGTCGGCCAGTTCCGCCTCAAGCTGCTTGTGATGCCACGCATTGCCCGAGATGTTGCGCGTGCCGCCCGCACCTGTCCCGCATTCCTGCACGGTTTGCACCATCGCGCCAATTACCGCTGGGTGCTGGCCCATGCCCAGATAGTCGTTTGAACACCAAACCGTGACTTCGTCCTGACCGTGTGAATGGTTTTGCACCCGCGGAAAGGCCCCGCATTTGCGCTGAAGTTCGGCAAAGACGCGGTAATTGCCCTCCTGCTTGAGTTGATCGAGCTGGGTTTGAAACAGCTTGTCAAAATTCATCGGGCATCCTCGCTTGTCTTAATGGCTTGGTTGGGTGCTGTCCGCTCTGCAAGCATCCAGCGCCAGAGTTTCTCGTCCGGAAGCGGAAGCACCATGAACCAGTGCTCCAGCAAGGCGAGCGCGGTCAGCGCGCTCAAAAGGGCAAAGCCGACGATATCGGCCTGCGTTTCGACCGCCCATATCCGCTCCAGAAAACAGGCCACAGCAAAGCTGAGCGCAGTGATCGAGATCGGAAACAGCCAGTTCATCCGCGCGATGCGGAAATGGCTGGGCAGGTGGTTCAGATGCTCGGGGATGAACTCCACATTGATCTTGCGGACCCCGAGATAGAGGTTGAGCTTGGCCGACACACGCGCGGCAAACAGCACCGCGAATGTCCACATCCCGAATTGGTTCACGGCGCCATAGCTTGCAGCAATCATCGCCAGAAGCGTAAAGGCCAACAGCATTTCATGATAAGCAACCGTCCCCCATGCGCGGATGAAGCGTTCCCACTCCGGAACCCCCGCCTTGAGCGGTTGGCGCACCGGGCCGGTGATCACCCCGGTCAGAAAGGCCAGTTCGATCCAGCCCCACAGCGCAAGCGCCGACAGGAAAGCGACATAAACGCCCGCCACGCTGGCATTACCCAACGTGTCGAGAAAGCCGAAGCCGCCCAATAACAGAAAGGGCAGGTTCCAAAGCACGGCCCAAAGCCGCGCCTTGGCCCCTTCACGATCCGCGCGCCGCACCGCCATAAGGATCGCCCCGGTGGCGAACCACCAGAGAAACAGGGCCACAAGGGCTGCGATCCACGGTGAGGCAAGCATCAATAAGCAGGCTCCAACCGGGTCGAAGCTGGCACTTGGTGCTTGATCGCCGGAATGGTCAAAAGCCCGACAAAAGCCGCCGCCGCCCGCATTGAGGCGGTCAATCGCTTGATCGGATTGCCCGCCTTTTTCGCGCGGTCCAAATCGGCGTTGGCACGTTGCAGCGCCACAAGCCCCGGCTGCCAGCGCGGATGGTCGATATCGAGCGTGATCGGGAACACCTGCTTCGAGATGGTCGAGGTCTTGGTGAACACCTCATGCGCATACCAATCGGGATCGACACCAAGGGCTGCGTGAAAAGCCGGGCGCTGGTGGTCGCGCACATACATGGTGGAATAGACCGCCGTGAGGAAGAACTTGATCCAAAGAACATTGACGCCGCTCGTCAGCTTGGGATCGGTCTTCATCAGAAGCGCAAAGGCCTCGCCATGGCTGAACTCGTCGTTGCACCATTCGCGGAACCACTTGAAGATCGGGTGAAACCGCAACTCGGGGTTCGCTTCGAGGTGGCGGTAGATGGTGATGTAACGCGCGTAGCCGATCTTTTCCGACAGGTAGGTGGCGTAGTAGATGAACTTGGGCCGGAAATAGGTGTATTTCTTCTTTTGGGTGAGAAAGCCGAGGTTCACGGCGATCCCCGCTTCGCGCAGCGCATCGTTGATGAAACCCGCATGCCGCGCCTCGTCACGCGCCATAAGCTGGAACAGCGTCACGATATCCTCGTTATTGCCGCGCCGTTTCATCTCCTTGTAGAGCACGCAACCCGAAAATTCGGCCGTGCAGGACGAGACGAGGAAATCGATGAACTCTCGCTTGAGCTTGGGTTCCATCCCGTCCCAATCGACATGGTCCCAATCCTCGTTTTTCTTGAAGTGGCCCTTATTGGGGTCGCTTTTCATCTGGTCGATGAGCGTGTCCCAATCCTTGCGTACCGGGCTGACGTCGATCGCATCCATCTCGTCGAAATCGGTGGTGTAGAAGCGCGGCGTGAGCAGCGTGTTCTGCATCGCAAGCGCGGTGGCACCCTCGCTATCGACGATGCCTTGATGGTTGTCGGCGGCCAGCGCTTCTTCGACGGTGGCAGCATCGGCGGAATGGGTCATGTCTTTCATAGCGCGACCTCCTCGCTAAAGGAAAATTCACAAAGCTCCATGAACTCGAAATCGCCGGTCATCCGGGTCCAAAGCTGCTCGAGTTTGCTGGCGCGCGTGATGCGGGCGATGCGCTGTTCGCGCACGATCTCGCCATAGGGCGCCATCACGGGCGGGCCCTGCACCTGAACCTCGTCGCCGGGGTTGATCACCGCGCCGTTCAGAAACTTCACATGCGCATGCAGGCTGTCGAAGCGGTGACTGACCTCCACTTCGCACGGCGCGGTTTCAAAGTCTTTCGTAAGCCATCCCATGGTCATTCCTCCAGCATGCGGGCAAAGACCCGCTCGTTGCTTGCGCCGAACCCGAACAATTCTGCCCGGAAGTCGGTCAGATCATCGCGAAGCCCGATGCGTCCGTCTGAAAAACGCACCAACCGGATAGGCTCCGACGCATGGCGACCAATGGCCCCCCTCTCGCGCTCCAGCACGCGGTAGATTCCGGCGACAAAGCCGCCTTCCTCAGGCCCCAGATCGAGGATCAGGGACCCGTTCAGGTCCAGTACACGGGCGGACCCGTCCATCTGGCCGAAGATGCGGATCATCCGCTCTTGCACGGCTGGCACCTCGGCCTCCGATGGCGGCATCGCCTCGAGCGGGCGGTCGGTCAGCCGCGCATAGGCGACGATGATCAACACGCACACGCACAACACGAACATCGCGCGCACAAGGATGGTCGGCACCATCTCGCGGTCGCGCTCGACCAGTTTCTGTTCGGCCTTTGTATAGCTGCGGGTATAGGCCATGGCGCTTACTCCGCCGCAACCGGCCGATGGGCCGGGGCGCGTTCGATGACGGGTTCACTGACAGCAGTTTCCGCCGCCTCGGCCAGGATCGCGGCAACCTTGCGCGCATCGGGGATGCAACGCAGCGCGGGCTGGGTATGCTTCATCTTCCACGGGCGCACATGCGGCCATGTTAGCACATAAGATAGCCGCGCGCCGTCATCCTCCATCAATTCAAGCGCGATGGTGCCGGTGCCATTCTTGCGCAGGCCTAGCGTGGCATTCGCGATCTTCTTGAAGGGCAGGTTCAGCGTCATGGTCAGCGCCGCGCCAATGCGCATCGCGACGCGTTTGTTGGTGATGGTATAGACCGTGGCCTTGGCCTGCATCAGGGCAACCAATGCCAACAGGGCGCAAACGATCATCCCGAGCACCAGAAAGAACGACGCCGCCGTGGCGCTGTCAGCCCAGCTTTCGGTCGCGGCCCCGCCAATCGTGCGCCATGCGAACAGAAAGGCAAAATAGCCCGCGACCCACCAGAAGTTCAGGCTTTCGCAGGCAAGCTGCCACCAGCTTGGCTGGCCTTGCCATAGGATTTCCTCTCCGCGCGGCAATTCCTCGGGCAGGCCGCGCACGGGTTCGGTGGCGAAATCATCGTGATCATGCGACATCGGTCGTTTCTCCTTCATCGGTCGTGATCCGGCGCGCGGGTCTGAAGCGCGCGCCGGCTTTTAGTTTACAGGAGCGGGTCGAGACGTTCCTGAGACGCGTAAAGGATGCCGGCGCCGTAATAGGCCGAGATCTTTTCTTCCTCGAGTAGGGTGATCTGCGTGCGGGATTTGGTAAGCGGCACAGCGGCGAAATGCTGGCCATGGATTGCATTGATCTTCACCTTGCCGCCCCAGATCCGGCAGAAGGTCATCGGCACCAGCCGTGTCCCGCCGCCATGATCGGCATCAAGCTCTATCTCAAGGTAGCGGATGAGCTGTTCGGGGGCATCGACCCACATATCGCTGATCGTCCCCACCACGGCACCGTCACCGGCCACGACCGGAAGCCCGCGCGGATCGCGCCCGGCCGAGACGCGAAAGGTCTCTGTCTGGCCCATCGGCACGATCTTGGCATGCCCGTGGCCGTCGAGTTCCGGTACATCACGGCGCGGCGTCCATGCGCCCGAGCCGACGCCGGCCAACATCGGGTCGGCGACCGGGTCATAGGGGTAGCCGTTCGAGGTGCCAAAGCTTGACCGCTCCATCGCCAAGTCGCTGCGGCGGTGTGCATCTTCGTTCTCGATCGACGGCACGGTAACTTCGCCGCGACCATGCATCAGCTTGAAGGTCTTGGGATTGGGAACCGGGAAAGGCCCTTGGTTGGGCGCAAGCGTCCCATCCTCGTTTTCCAGCGGATAGCCTTCACGCATGTTCTCGGTCTGCAAATAATAGATCAGCAGGGCGAAAAAGATCCAGAATAGCCAGATTGACAGGCTGGCGAGGTCGAAATTGCCGAAGAATGTAGCTTCCATGATGGTGTCCTCTCGGTTTCGGCGGTCTCAGGTGGGAAGATCGGCGAGCCCGAACTTCCCGGTCCCCCCGCTCCTGTTGGTCGTTGCAGTGCGAACAAGCGGCCCAAGGGCCACAAGCGTGACGAAAAGCAGAAAAATCTCCAGGTGATAGACGACCGAATACCCCGTATTCGGATCGTTCAGCGCGATGCCCAAATGGCCCTGGGTCGCAGCCGCGTTCACCAGATCGCGCAAACCACCACCGATCGCTGTCGATAGGCCCGCAGCGGTTGCTTGCGCGGCCCCCCAGGCGCCCAGCGCAAGGCCGCGACCGGCCTTTCCGGCTGGCATGGTCATGGCGGCGGTCAAGGTCGAGACTGCGAACAGCCCGCCCCCAAGACCGATCAAGACGGCACCGGCAAAAAACATCTCGGGCGAGCCCATCGGATTGGCAAAGATCACGGCGGAAAAAGCGGCAAGCCCGGCCAGAATACCGCGCGCACCCATGCGGTAGGGGTTGATCCCCTCAGCCAACCATTTCGCGGCCAAGGTGAAACCGATCAAAGCTCCGATCGCCCAGCTTGCCGTCAACAAGGTTGTTGAAGACACGCTCAACCCCAGGATTTCGCCACCATAAGGTTCAAGCAGCACATCTTGCATGTTGAACGCCATGGTCCCCAGAAACACCACGAGCAACAGCCGCCCGGCCGTGCCACCGGCGGCGTAATCGGCCCATGCATCGCGGAAACTGGGGGAGGCTGCCTCACGCTCGGCCCGGCTCATCGGGCGGACGCGTTCTTGCTTCCACAGCGCGACGACGTTCAAAACCAAGGTCACGAGTGCTGCACCCTGTACCACGCCGATCAGCTCGAGCGCAGTGAATTCCTTGAGCAAGTAGCCAACCACAAGGGACGAGACCGCCATGCCGACCAAGAGCATGACATAAAGCAGCGCCACGACACGTGGGCGCGTTTCATCTGTCGCGCGGTCGGCGGCCAAGGCCAGACCCGCGGTCTGGGTCATATGCATGCCAAGACCGGTCATCAGAAAGGCCAGCGCCGCCAGCGCCTCACCGGCAAAGGGAATGTCATAGCGCACCTGCGTGACATCACCGCCCAGCACCAAAAGTGCGGCAGGCATGATCGCCAGCCCCCCGAACTGCCATAGCGTGCCAAACCAAAGGTAGGGGATCCGCTTCCACCCAATGGCGGATTTGTAGGTGTCGGATTTAAAGCCCAAAAGCGCGCGGAACGGCGCGAGCAGCACCGGCAGTGCCACCATCGCCGCGACGAGGAATGCCGAGACCTTCAACTCTACGATCATCACGCGGTTGAGGGTTCCCAAAAGCAGCACAGCCGCCATGCCCACCGAGACCTGGAACAGCGAAAGGCGCAAGAGTTGCCCAAGCGGCAAATCATCCGATGCTGCATCCGCAAAGGGCAGGTAGCGGATCGATATGCGCTTGAGCACGCTCATGCCCGATACTCCAGACATGTCGAGATGTAGAAGCCGCGGGAAACGCGCTCGACCTCGCGGATCGACCCTGTGGCGCCTTGGCGGGTCGTTTCATGAGACAGGTGCTTGAGGTTGTGCGGGATCATGGTGGGCGATCTGTCAGACCGTGGGAACAATTTGCCCAAGCCCCAGAAGGCCATAAGGAACGCGGTGCGCGGCGCGACAGTAAAGACAATGCTCTCGCGCACACGCGGGCAAAGATGCGCCAGCGCGCGGCCGAGATCGGGGGCCGTGTAATAGATCATGCTGTCCATGGCCATGACGTGATCGAATTGTCCCAGATCGGCCGAGAGCATGTCGCCAGAGGTAAAGGTCACGCGGGGGGCCAACCCCTCGGGCAGGCGCTTGGCCGCGATCTCGATCAGCGCGGGCGAGATGTCGATCGCCACCACATCCGCGCCACGGTAGGCCAATTCTTCGGTCATGCCCCCCGTGCCACACCCGGCATCGAGCACGCGGCGACCCGTCAGATCGGCGGGAAGCTGCGCCAACATGATCGCGCGCATGCGATCCCGCCCTTCGCGCACGGTCTGGCGAATACCAGACACGGGCGCGTCAGAGGTCAGCCGCTCCCATGTCTTTGTAGCGGTGCGGTCGAAATACGCTTCGACCCGGTCGCGCGTGGCGCCATATGTCGGCGTTGCGACCATCAATCAAATCCCAACAGTTCAAAGATGTGCCGATCTTCGAGTGGTTCGGGTGAAAGCGGCTCTGTTCCGGCCCAGAGTGTCTCGGCTAGCCTGATATATTCAGCGCGGCACTGCACGATGTCCTCGTCATCGGGCATCTCGAACAGGGTCTTTTTCTTCAAGCGCGAGCGGCGGATGGCATCGACATCGGGCATATGCGCGATACGGTTAAAGCCAACCTCGGCGCAGTACCGATCAACCTCATCGGTTGCTTTCGACCGATTGGCGACACAGCCAGCAAGCCGCACATTGTAATTCTTCGACTTGGCCTGAACCGCGGCGATGATGCGGTTCATCGCGTAGATGCTGTCGAAATCGTTGGCCGTGACGATCACCGCGCGGTCGGCATGCTGCAAGGGGGCCGCAAAACCACCGCAGACCACATCGCCCAGAACATCGAAGATGACCACATCGGTATCTTCCAGCAAGTGGTGCTGCTTGAGCAGCTTCACCGTCTGGCCCACGACATAGCCACCGCAGCCGGTGCCGGCGGGCGGGCCACCGGCCTCGATGCACATGACGCCATTATAGCCCATGGTGACGAAATCCTCAGGGCGCAGTTCCTCGGCGTGGAAATCCACATCTTTCAGAATATCGATCACTGTTGGTTGCAAATGGCCCGTCAGCGTAAACGTGCTGTCATGCTTGGGGTCACAGCCAATCTGGAGCACCTTTTTCCCAAGCTTTGAGAAGGCCGCCGAGAGGTTGGAGGAGGTCGTCGATTTCCCGATCCCGCCCTTGCCGTAAATCGCGAAGACCTGCGCCCCTTCGATTTTCAGCGACGGGTCGAGATGCACCTGTAGCGAGCCCTCTCCGTCTTCGCCCTTGCGCAGCACCGGGGGTGCGCCCAATTCGCGCTTGGCCAATCCTTCGGCCTCGCGGGCATTGGCGCGGGCGGCGGGGGGCTGTCGTTCATCCAGCATCTTGTGTCTTCCTTCCTATTCCGCAGCCACGCCGGGGGTGAGCCCCTCGAGCGTGTCTTCGAGCTCATCCGCGCCAGCTTGAAGTGCGGCCAATGTGGCCTCATCTGGGTGCCAATAATTCCGTTCGAACGCTTCGATCAGGCGGTTGGCCATCCGAGCCGAGGCCTGAGGGTTCAGCGCGGCCATACGGCGGCGCATCTCCTCGTCCAGGACGAAGGTCTCGGACAGACGTTGATAGACCCACGGATCGACCTGACCCGTGGTGGCCGACCAGCCCAGCGTGTTGGTTACCTGTGCCTCGATCATGCGCACACCCTCATGGCCGTGCTTGAGCAAGCCTTCGAACCACTTCGGGTTCAGGCTGCGCGACCGGGTTTCCAGCGCGACCTGGTCTTTCAGCGTGCGCACCTTTCCCGCGCCGCGGGTCTGATCACCGATGAAAACCGGCGCCTCCTGACCACCCTTGGCGCGTTTCACGGCGCGCGAAATGCCGCCCAACGTGTCGAAATAATGATCGACCGTGGTCACGCCCAATTCGACCGATTCAAGGTTCTGATAGGCCAGATCGACATCCTTCAGCGCCGCCTGAAGCAGGCCCGCATTCTTTTTCGCCTTGCCGTCCATGCCGTAGGCAAAGCTCTTGCGGGCCTGATAGGCATCGGCAAGCTCGTCTTCCTCGCCCCAAGCGCCGCTATCGACCAGCTGATTGACATTCGAGCCATAGGCACCTTCGGCATTGGAAAAGACGCGAAGCGCGGCTTCTTCCATGCCAACACCCATCTTGGCTGCGTAGTCCAGCGCGTGGGCGCGGATGAAATTCATCTCAATTGGTTCATCGGCGGTCGCGCCCTTGTAGGCGGCTTCTGCCAGCATCCGCGTTTGCAGCGGCAGCAGATCGCGGAATATGCCCGACAAGGTCATCACCACATCGATGCGCGGGCGGCCAAGTTCGGCCAGCGGGATCAGATCGGCACCGCACAGCCGGCCATAGCCATCAAAACGCGGCTTTGCCCCCATCAGGGCAAGCGCCTGTGCGATCGGCCCGCCATCGGATTTGATATTGTCCGATCCCCACAGCACCAATGCGACCGAGCGCGGCATCTCGCCTGCCGCCTCGATCAAGCGCTGCGCCTGTTTCGCGCCATCTTGCAGCGCGAAAGCGGTCGGCATGCGGAAGGGGTCAAACGCGTGAATATTGCGCCCGGTCGGCAATACCTCGGGTGAGCGGATCAAGTCTCCACCCGGCACGGGTGCAATATAGCGTGCCGATAGCGCCCGCATCAGCCCACCCAATTCCGTCTCTTGGCGCAGCAGATGTTCGACCCGAACCCTTGTGTCAGGGTCGGTTTCGGCCATCACACGCAGATGCTCTTGCAACTCCGCTTCGGCCATTGGGCGGCCCACGACATGCAGCCCATCGGTGATCAGCGCGTCCTCGGTTTCCAGAAGCGTCAGCCACAGCCGGTCAGGATCACGCGCGGTCAGATCGACGGCTTCGGCCTGGGTTTCGATCAGAGCAGCCAGATCGGCACGCTCATGCGCATCGGGCGACAGACCGCGCCAGCGTGTCAGGCTGTCCTTCAAATCCGACAACCCCCTGTAAAGGCCAGCTGCCGCCAAAGGCGGCGTCAGGTGGGTAATCGTCACGGCATTTGACCGCCGCTTGGCAAGTGTCGCCTCTGACGGGTTGTTCGAGGCATAAAGATACACATTCGGCACCTCGCCGATCAGCCGATCCGGCCAATCGCGCGCACCAAGCCCCGCCTGTTTACCCGGCATGAATTCCAGCGCGCCATGCATCCCGAAATGCAACAACACATCGGCCTGATAGGTGTTACGCAGCCAAAGATAGAACTGGGCAAAGGCATGGGTCGGTGCAAAACCATGCTCGAACAAAAGGCGCATCGGGTCGCCTTCGTAGCCGAAGGTCGGCTGCACACCCACGAAGACATTGCCGAAATGCTGCCCTAGGACAAAAACACCACGCCCATCGGATTGGATCTTGCCCGGTGCCGGACCCCAAACCGCCTCGATCGCTTTCAAGGGCGGGGTGTTGCGCACCATGGTATCAGCATCGATATGGGCCGCGACATTGGCCTCCTGCCCGTATTGCTTGGCGTTGCCCTGCAAGATCGCTGCGCGCAGATCATCGACAGATGTCGGAACCTCGACCGCATAGCCTTCGGCCTTCATACGGGTCAGCGTGTTGAACAGGCTTTCAAACACACTCAGATACGCGGCGGTCCCAATCGCGCCCGCATTTGGCGGGAAACCGAACAAAATGATGCCGACTTTCTTGTCGGCATTGCGCTTGCGCCGAAGCAGCGCAAGGCGACGGGTCTTTTCCACAAGGCTGGTGATCCGCTCGGGGCATGGCGCCATCGCCTTGGTCACCGAGCGGCTTTGACACATCAGCGAACAGCCTTGGCAGCCATCAAGCCCATGACGGCCACCGAAAACGGTCGGGTTGGTGGCGCCGTCAATCTCGGGGAGCGCAACCAGCATGGTTGTCTCGACCGGGCCAAGGCCACCCGCCGACCCGGCCCATTGGCCCAAGGTCTGGAATTCCAGCGCATGCGCCGCGATATAGGGCAGGTCGAGGTCTTTCAGCACCGCAATTGCCGCGGTGCTGTCATTATAGGCTGGCCCCCCAATCAGGCTGAAGCCGGTGAGCGAGACCAGCGCGTCGATCTTGCCACCGGCAAAAAACGCCTCGATCGCAGGACGACCGTCAAGACCACCCGAAAATGCAGGCAGCACGGCAAGGCCCGCATCCTGCATTTGGCGGATGACGCCGTCGTAATGCGCGGTATCGGAGGCCAGCACATAGCTGCGCATCATCAACAGGCCAACGGTCGCAACAGGGTTGGCGGGCTGTGGCAATTGTGATGGATCGATGGTGATCCGGTGACCGGGCAGATCGGGGTGATAAAACCCCACCTCAGGGTAATCGATGGGCGCGACCGCCTTGGCCCCCTTAAAAGCGCGATCGCTGGCATATTGCCCGATCAGAAAGCGGACCATCTGCTCGACATTGTCGTCAGAGCCGCCCAGCCAATACTGCATGGTCAGAAACCATGCGCGCAAATCTTGTGCCTTGCCGGGGATGAACCTCAGGATCTTCGGCAAACGGCGCAAAAGCTTCATCTGCTTCTCGCCAGAATTCGCCGAAGGTTCCTTGGACCCGCGCAACTTTTTCAACAACTTCATCGGCCCGGTTGCGGGCTTCATCATGTCCAGATCGCCCATGCGCGTCAGCTGGACGACCTCGCGGGCGGAAATCACGCCGATCATCGCGTCGCAAGCGTCGCGCCGCGCCTGCAATTCGGGCAAGATCGCGGTGATATGTTCCTCGATGAACAACAGATTGGCGACGATGATATCGCCATGGCGCACGGCAAGACGCGCTTCTTCAAGCGCTTGGGGGTTCTCGGCCCATTCGGCACTGGCATGAACCGAGACATTCAGCCCGGGAAACGCATCGGCCAAACGCTCGCTGACTCGCGCCGCCGGCCCGGCCGCATGGCTGTCGAGCGTGACGATCACGACCCGGTAGCCGGGGATATGATCACCGTCACCGCGCATAATGGGCCTTGGCCTCGTAAAGCGTATCGACGCTGATCTGGGTCACACCGCGCTCGGCGGCGAATTTCTCGGTATTGCGCCGCGCCTTTCCTCGCACGAAGAAAGGGATCTTTTTCAACTCGCGCTCGGCATCGGCCAGCCAGACCATCACGTCGCTGCCGGTATCGGCAATCGCGGGGTCCTGCTTCTCTGTTTCGTAAATATCCCGGGGGGAGTCAGCTTCGCTGACGGGGGGCTGGCCCCCCTGCGACGCGCGCGGCGCATGCCCACCGTGGTGGCTTGCGCCGGCCGCATCATGAAACTCAAAATCTTCGCGGAACATCGACAAAAGATGCTCCTCCAGCCCCATCACCAGCGGATGGATCCAGGTGTCAAAGATCACATTCGCCCCTTCCCAGCCCATCTGGGGGGAATAGCGGGCGGGGAAATCCTGCACATGCACCGGGGCCGAGATCACGGCACAGGGAATGCCCAGCCGCTTGCCGATATGGCGCTCCATCTGGGTGCCGAGGATCATCTCGGGGGCAGCATCCTCGATGGCCTTCTCGACCTCGAGATAATCATCCGTGATCAGCGCTTCGAGGCCGAACGCCTTGGCTAGCGCACGGATCGGTCGGGCAAATTCGCGATTGTAGCAACCAAGGCCCACCACTTCGAAGCCCATCTCGTCGCGTGCGATCCGGGCGGCGGCCTGCACATGGGTGGCGTCGCCAAAAATGAAGACGCGCTTGCCCGTCAGGTAGGTGCTGTCCACCGATTTCGACCACCAAGGCTGGCGCAGGCGCGACATGTCTTTTTTCGGTTCGATGCCGCAGATCCGGGCCATCTCAGCGACAAAGTCATGAGTGGCACCGACACCGATGGGGACGGTCTTGGTAAAGGGGATGCCAAGGGTCCGCTCCATATGGCGGGCGGCGGTCTCGGCATGCTCGGGATACATCAGTACATTGACATGCGCCGCACCCAGCCGGGTCAGATCCTCGGGGGTTGCGTCAAAGGGGGCGACGACATTGATGCCGATCCCCATCTCGTAAAGCAGGCCCTTGACCTCTTCGATATCGTCGCGGTGGCGAAAGCCCAGCGCAAGCGGGCCGATCAGATTGGCGGTAATCTCGGGCGTCTTCTCGACAGGATGCGCCAGCGCCTTGACCAGCTGATAGAATGTCTCGTCGGTACCGAAATTCTCTTTCCGCTGGTAGCTTGGCAGTTCAAGGGCGATGACGGGAACAGGAAGAGCCATTGTTTCAGCCAGCCCGCCCGGATCATCTTGGATCAGTTCAGCCGTGCAAGAGGCCCCCACGATCAGCGCCTGCGGCTGAAAGCGGTCATAGGCGTCCTGGCAGGCTCGCTTGAACAGGCCGGCCGTATCCTCGCCCAGATCGCGGCCTTCGAAGGTGGTATAGCTGACTGGCGGGCGATGGCCGCGTCGCTCGATCATGGTGAAAAGCAGATCGGCATAGGTATCGCCCTGCGGGGCGTGCAGCACGTAATGCAGACCCTTCATCGCCGTGGCGACACGCATCGCGCCGACATGCGGGGGGCCTTCATATGTCCAGACGGTCAGCTTCACGACTGCTTCCGGGGGCGCTGCCCCCGGACCCCCGGGATATTTTTGAAACAGAGAAGAGGCGCGATCATTCGGCAGCCTCCAACTTGAGGAGGTCACGACGACGCAGAGGGCGACTAAAGAGGCCCGCAAGGTCACCGGCTTGGTCGTAGAAATGGACCGGGGTGAAGACCAATTCGATGGCCCATTTGGTGGTGAGCCCTTCCGCCTCGAGAGGGTTGGCGAGGCCGAGGCCACAGACCGTCAGATCGGGGCGCGCTGCGCGCACACGGTCGAGTTGGTGATCGACATCTTGGCCCTCGGAGATCGTGGGGCCTGCTGGCATCAAATCGAGATCGGGGCCGACGAGACCCTTATGGATAAAGGGTTGGCCGATTTCGATCGCCTCCATCCCGCATTCCCGGGTCAGGAAACGTGCCAAGGGAATTTCAAGCTGGCTGTCGGGCATGAAAAAGACCGACTTCCCGCGCAGATGTTCGGAGGCGTTGGCGATCGCCGTACGCGCCCGTGCGCGGGGGGCGGCGGTGACGGCCTCGAATGTCGCGTCATCGACGCCGAATGTATCGGCGATGGCGCGCAGCCATAGGGTTGTGCCTTCCTCTCCGAAAGGAAAGGGGGCTTGGATCATGCGCGCGCCGCGCCGTTCGAGTGCAGCCGCGGTATCGCCCAAGAAGGGCTGGAGACAGGCAAAGACCGTGTTTGGCCCCACGCCCGGCGCCTGCGCGCTACGGGGCGCGGGCAGAACCCGGATCGGGCCGATGCCCATCTTGGACAAAAGGCCAACGGCCTGATCTTCGACAACATCCGGCAGCGCACCCACGAGCAAAAGCTCGCGTGCTTCCGTCCCGGGGAGGACGGGAACCATAGAAGCGAGACAGGCATCCTCACCTTGGGTGAAGGTTGTCTCAATGCCGCTGCCGGAATAGTTCAAGACCCGCACATGGGGGGCGTGGATCTGGGTCAAGCGTTCCGCCGCTCGGGCGAGATCGAGCTTGATGACTTCGGAGGGGCAAGAGCCGACCAAAAACAGCTGCTTGATATCGGGGCGGCGCGACAACAGGCGGCCAACTTCGCGATCAAGTTCGTCATTGGCATCGGCAAGGCCCGCAAGATCGGTCTCTTCCAAGATCGCCGTTCCAAAACGCGGTTCGGCAAAGATCATCACGCCGGCCGCCGATTGCAGCAAATGCGCGCAGGTGCGCGATCCGACGACGAGGAAAAAGGCATCCTGCATCTTGCGGTGCAGCCAGATGATCCCGGTCAGTCCGCAGAATACCTCGCGTTGGCCGCGCTCCTTGAGGATGGGGGCATCGCGGCATGTGGCGGCGGGAATACTCGCGGGGCGGTTCATGTGCGTCCCTCTGCATCGAGGCGCGCCATGCGCAACTTCCAGATGAATTGGGCAGCGTTGATGACATAGGCGGTGTAGGCCGCCAGCGCGATCCACATCTGATCGGCGTGGGGCCAGCCCGCGACCAGCGCCCAGACATAGGTAAGGTGCAGCGCGATCACCAAAAAGCTGACCACATCCTCCCAGAAGAAAGCATCGGCAAACAGGTATTGGCCAAAGACCACCTTCTCCCAGATGGCGCCCGTCACCATGATGGTCAAAAGCACAGCGGTCTTGAGAATAATCGATACCGTCGCAGCCTCGTAGCCTGCGCCGGTCATCATGAAACGTAGCACAAGCCCCAAGGAAACAAGGAAAACCACGAATTGCAGTGGCGCCAGAACACCTTGCACGGTCGTCCAAACCGTGTTGTCGCGCCGCGCCCGTTCCTCGGAGGTGTAAAGCTGGCGTGACGGTACCGATGTCATTGTTTCGGTCGGCATTCGATGGTCGATTCCTTTGGACGATATGGAAAAGTTAGCCCCCGGCGGGGCAGAGTGTCAATTAAAACTTACACATTAACTGTCCGAAAGGGCGAAGTATTTCCACGGTCAATGAGGGGAAAACGGGCAAGAAATGCGGTGTTTTTCTGAGGAAAGATTCCATACGCCTTGCGGAACTCCGCCGTGGCATTGCCGGGCTGTCAATTTACTTTGACAGCGACACGTGAATGCGCGACACTCAGCCAAGGCCAACTTGCCCCCGACCGACGTCGATGCCGACGTGAAGATTTGGGCGGTGGCGCAATCGGTGACATCAGATGCAGAATGAACGGCACAGCAAAGCGGCGGGCCGACAAGCCATCGAGGCCGCCGAGATTGCGCGCCTTGCGCAGCGAGCGATTGCTGTTCTTGCCGCCGACCGGCCGGGGCGCACCGAAGCGCTGAAGCTGCGCTGGGTACAGCTATGCGACGCCTTCATCGCGGCCGAGGAAGACCGGCGGCACGATATGCTGTTGCGTCTGCGCCAAGACGGGATCAAGCCGACCGAGATCATCGACCATATCGTGCCTGCCGTTGCACAACAGATGGGCGAGCGTTGGTTCGCTGATGAGATTAGCTTCGCAGATGTCACGATTGGGGCTGCACGGTTGCAAGAAACGGTGCGCAGCTTGAGCTGGCATGACATCGGGCGCAGCGCGTCCAGTATCGACGCGCCTACGATTTTGCTGGTCATCCCGCGCGGCGAACATCACACGCTTGGCGCTTTTGTCTTGGCCGATCAGCTGCGTCGGCGTGGTTATCGGGTCGATGTCGCGGTCGATCGCCATCCGCGACAGCTTCACGAAATGCTGCGTAGCAAGCGCTACCGCATGGTGGGGATCACCGTGTCGGGTCGCAGAACGCTTGCATCGGCAAGAGAATTAGTGGACATAATTCGTCTTACCGTCACAAGCGTGACCCCGATCGTGATCGGCGGCGCGATCCTCGACAAGGGATACGATGTCATTGCGCTGAGCGGTGCGGATCATATCGCGCGCGACGCTGGATCGGCGTTGCGGCGATGTGGATTGAAAGCATTGGTGTCGTCTGAGGGGCCGCTGCAAGAATTGGAAGGCTTGGCCGGCGAACGGATGGATCGGCTCTAGAGGTATGGACCTTATGAACACGCGCGGATCAGATTTCTGGGATCAGCCGGCGGCACCGCCCATCGGGCCGGAGCAGTTCAACGAGATTGTGACCACCGCGGCAGATTTGGCCTTGGTGCTCGATACGGGCGGCACCGTGAAATCCGTGATCGTGAACCCGCTCAACCCGACCTTGGGACGGCTCGATCATTGGAAAGATCGCGATATCCGCGAATTCATGGCCGAAGATAGCCTGTCCAAGCTCGAAGCGCAGCTCGAGGCGCATCGCGCGGGCAAGAAAACAGCGGTCGATGCCATCGAGGTGAACCATTTCGACAATGCGAATTGGGAATTCCCGATTCGCTACACGATCCACAAGACCGGCAATCCCGATATCATCTTGATGCTTGGGCGTGACCTGCGCCCCATCGCGGAATTGCAGCATCGCTTGGTCAAGGCGCAGCTTGCGCTCGAGAAGGACTACGAGACACACCGCGACTATGAAACGCGCTATCGCGTGATCATGGAGGCGGTGCGCGATGCGATGGTGCTGGTCGATGTCGCATCAGGGCGGATCGTTGATCTGAACTCGGCCGCTGCACAGATGCTTGGCGCCGAGATTGATACGCTGACCGGCAGTGCATTCACCCAAGAATTCGATGGCCGCCGGCGGGGCGAATTCATCGAGGGGCTTGTTCTTGCATCGGGCGATGAAACTGGTGGCCCGATCACGGCGACCACCCGCCGCGGCAAGCTTGATGTCTCGCTGCATCCGATCGTGTTCCGCGCAGCGGGCGACAAGTCGCTGTTGTGCCGGATCGAGTCGACCAAATCGCAAGAGACAGTCGCGGTCGAACTGTCCAACACTTTGGCGCAGCTGTATCGCGAAGGGCCGGATGCGATTGTCATCACCGACGCCCATGGCACGATCCGATCGGCCAATGATGCCTTTTTAAACCTCACGGATGCCGGTTCACTGGCCGATGTGCGCGGGCGCTCTTTGGGCGATTTCTTGGCCCGTGCAAGTGTCGATTTGAAGGTTTTGACCGATAATGCCGCGCGAACGGGCAAGATGCGGATTTATGCCACCCGGCTGGAGGGTGCGCATGGATCGCAATTGTCGGTCGAGATGTCAGCAACCCATCTGAGCGCGGGTGGCGTGACAGGCTTTGCCTTTGTGATCCGCGATACATCGCGCATGGAGGTTGTCCGCGAACCGACTGCCTCGGCGGTGCCGGGAACCGGAACGATGTCCGACGACGCGATGCGCAATGTGATGGACCTTGTCGGCTCTGCGCCGCTCAAGGATATCGTGGCGGCAACCACCGATGTAGTCGAGAAGATGTGCATCGAAACGGCGGTCGAACTGACCGACAACAACAGGGTCGCCGCGGCCGAGATGCTGGGTCTGTCGCGCCAATCGCTTTACGTGAAGCTGCGCAAATACGGTCTGCTGAACAAGAACGATCGCAGCACCGAGAACTGATCACCCCGTTAAAATGCCCATGCGCGCGCCTTGATCTTGGGGTTTCTTCGGCATGCGTAAAGACCTGTTTACACTTGCCGACTCGTAAACTGTCAGTTTATGTTTACACCTATGAGTGTAACGACCGACCTCACCCCTGACGTTTCCGCACGCCGCCTACCCGAAGCTCGGGCGGTATTGACCCTGCTCAAGCCAATCACATGGTTTCCGCCGATGTGGGCCTATTTGTGCGGCGCGGTATCGGCTGGTGTCGCACCGTCGGGGCATTGGTTGGCAGTGCTGCTAGGGGTGATCTTGGCCGGACCCATCGTCTGCGGGATGAGCCAAGCGGCAAATGACTGGTGCGACCGCCATGTGGACGCGATCAACGAACCGCATCGCCCGATCCCCGCGGGAAGGATACCGGGGCGTTGGGGGTTGTGGATCGCGCTGATGATGTCAGCCTTTGCAGCCATGGTCGGTATTGCGTTGGGGCCATGGGGCTTTGCCGCCACGCTCGTGGCCATCGCCGCCGCTTGGGCCTATTCCGCCGAGCCGGTGCGCCTGAAGCGCTCGGGCTGGTGGGGGCCGGGCTTGGTCGGGCTTTCCTATGAGACCCTGCCTTGGTTCACCGGGGCGGCGGTCTTGTCGATGGGCGCGCCAAGCTGGCCCGTGGTGATCGTCGCCCTGCTTTATGGCATCGGCGCGCATGGGATCATGACCCTCAACGATTTCAAGGCACTTGAGGGCGACCGCCAGATGGGGGTCAATTCCCTCCCTGTCACGCTTGGCCCGGAACGGGCGGCGCGGCTTGCCTGCATCGTCATGGCTGTACCGCAGGTGATCGTGTTTGCACTCTTGTTCTTCGTCTGGGATCGGCCCCTGCACGGGCTGGTGATCGCGATGTCGCTGATTGCCCAGGCCTATGCAATGCAAGTGCTTCTGCGCGACCCAAGGGGCCGTGCGCCTTGGTATAACGGCGTGGGTGTCACGCTATATGTCGCGGGAATGATGGTCACCGCCTTTGCCATCCGCAGCCTGGAGGCGTGGCCTTGACCTTAAGCTGGCTTCAGATCATCCGCCTTGGGCTGGTGCAGATGGCGCTAGGCGCAATCGTGGTCTTGACCACTTCGACACTTAACCGGTTGATGGTTGTTGAACTTGCCCTGCCCGCCGTTCTGCCGGGCGCGCTGGTGGCACTTCACTACGGCATCCAGATCACGCGACCGCAATGGGGCTATAAATCCGACACAGGCGGCAAGCGGACCCGGTGGATCATCGGCGGGATGGCGATCTTGGCATTGGGCGGTCTTGCAGCGGCCTATGGCGTCGTCGTGATGGAGCGGCAGGCTACCCTTGGGCTGATCATCTCGATCCTTGCCTATGCCGCCATCGGGGTCGGTGTGGGGGCATCCGGCACCTCGCTTCTGGCACTGCTCGCGACATCGACCGCCCCACGTCGCAGACCGGCGGCCGCCACGATCACATGGCTGATGATGATCTTTGGCATTGCTGTCACGGCCGGTGTTTCTGGTCAGTTCCTCGACCCCTACACCCCCCTACGCCTGATGGAGGTGGTAGGAATCGTCACCTTTGGTGCCTTTGCGCTGACCTGTCTAGCCGTGCGCGGGATCGAGGCACGCGTCATCGCCCGCCCCGAGGAGGCCAGCGCACCCTTCCTGGAGGGGCTGCGCGAGGTTTGGGCCGAGCGCAAGGCGCGGATGTTCACCCTGTTCGTGTTCCTCAGCATGACCGCTTATTTCATGCAGGAGTTGATCCTCGAACCTTTTGCTGGACTTGTCTTCGGCTTTAGCCCCGGCCAATCGACCACGCTTTCCGGCGCGCAGAATGGTGGGGTTTTTCTTGGTATGGTCGTGGTCGGCGTTGCCGGGACAGCGCTCAGGCTGTTGTCGCTCAAGGCTTGGGTTGTGATCGGCTGTATCGGATCGGCGGCTGCGCTGATCGGTATCTCGGCCTTGGGGCAAATCGGGCCAGGCACACCCTTGTTGCCTGCGGTGATCACGCTTGGCTTTTTCAACGGCATGTTCGCGGTCGCGGCGATTGGCTCGATGATGGCGCTGGCAGGCGAAGGGCGCGGCGCGCGCGAAGGCACCCGGATGGGACTTTGGGGCGCGGCGCAAGCAATCGCGGCAGGCTTTGGTGGTCTTGCGGGTGCAGGCCTGGCCGATCTCGCACGGCTCATCACCGATGACGCTTCGGCCTTTGGGGCTGTTTTCACATTCGAGGCGCTTCTTTATCTTGCCGCGGCCCTGATGGCGCTGCGGGTGATGGAAGGCAAAACATCCATGTCGCCTGCGTCAGGCGCCGCAGTTCCGGGGGAATGACCATGAAATATGATGTCGTCGTTGTGGGCGGTGGCCCCTCGGGTGCGACCGCCGCCGAGGATCTGGCACGCTCAGGCCATAAGGTCGCGCTGATCGACCGTGCCGGGCGGATCAAGCCCTGTGGCGGCGCGATCCCGCCGCGCCTGATCCGCGATTTCAACATTCCCGACGCACAGCTTGTGGCCAAGATCACCACCGCGCGGATGATCTCGCCCACGGGCCGCCGTGTCGATATCCCGATCGAGAACGGTTTTGTCGGCATGGTGGACCGCGAGCATTTCGACGAATTTCTGCGGGTGCGCGCGCAAGATGCCGGGGCCGAACGCGTGACCGGCACCTATACCAAGATCACCCGCGACCGTGACGGCACCCATGTGCATTACCGCGACAAGGCGAGCGGAGAGGAGCGCGTTTTGAGCACCAAGCTCGTGATAGGGGCCGATGGCGCGCGCTCGAACGTCGCCCGGACCGAGATCAAGGATGGCGACAAGATCCCTTACGTCATCGCCTATCACGAGATCGTCGAGGCCCCCGGCCCGCGCGGCGATTACCACCCCGACCGCTGCGACGTGATCTATGATGGCCGCATCAGCCCAGATTTCTACGGCTGGGTGTTTCCGCATGGCAAATCGGCCAGCATCGGCATGGGCAGCTTCCTCAAGGAGGTGGATCTGAAAAAAGCCACCGCCGATCTGCGCGAGGCGAGCGGTCTTGCCGATTGCAAGACCATCCGCAAGGAGGGGGCGCCCATCCCGCTCAAACCGCTCGACGAATGGGACAATGGCCGCGATGTCGTTCTAGCGGGCGATGCGGCGGGTGTTGTCGCGCCCTCAAGCGGCGAGGGCATCTTTTACGCGATGATCGGCGGGCGCTATGCCGCGATGGCGGCGGCGGCCAAGCTTCAGACCGGCATGATCAAGGATCTGAAACTTGCGCGGAAACTATTCATGCGCGACCATAAGTCGGTCTTCAAGGTTCTGGGCGCGATGCAGGATGCCTATTACAAATCCGACGAACGGCGGGAGCGTTTCGTCTCGCTCTGCCATGATGTCGATGTGCAACGCCTGACCTTCGAGGCCTATATGAACAAGGAACTGGTCAAGGCCCGTCCGCTTGCCCATATCAAGATCGGCATCAAGAACTTGGCGCACCTGACAGGGCTGGTGGCCCCGACCCACATATGACTGAAATGATCCCGGCCTGGGTAAACGGCGAACTGTCCCCGGTGGAAAAGCTGGAGGCCCATGTTAGGGGCATCCGGCACAAGGCGATCTCGGTCTTCCTGATGCGGGGCGACAAGGTGCTGTTGCAGCGCCGAGCAATGGGCAAATATCATACGCCGGGGCTATGGGCGAATACCTGTTGCACCCACCCTCATTGGGGCGAGGCCTCGCTTGATTGTGCCACGCGCCGCTTGGATCAGGAATTGGGCCTCGCGGGCATCCCGTTGCGCTTTCGCGATACGGTCGAATATCGCGCCGATGTCGGCGGCGGCCTGATCGAGCATGAGGTGGTCGATATCTTTGTGGGTGAATTGGCGCAGGGGCATGAACCCATCCCGAACCCTGACGAGGTGATGGATACGATCTGGACGCCGCTTCCAAATCTTATAGAAGAAGTGGCGACCAAGCCCGCAGGCTTTACCCCATGGTTGCAGATCTACCTTCGCGACCATGCAGGCGTGATCTTTCAAACAGCCTGACGCGCAAGACACCCGCCCCCATCAGGCGCGGGCTTTCCCTGTCATTGTCGCGACGCCCATCGCCACAAGTGCTGCATCCGCAATGTTCTGGGCGGTCAGGCCGGCATCGGCATACATATCTGCCGGGCTTGCCTGGTCGATGAACCGATCAGGCAGGCAGAGCGTGCGGATCGCCACACCACGATCAAGCTGGCCGGTCGCGGCCAGATGGTGCAACACGATCCCGCCAAACCCCAGCATCGCGCCCTGCTCGACGGTAATCAGCGCAGAATGACCGGCGACCAGCTGATCCACCAGCCCAGTGTCGAGCGGCTTGGCGAAACGGGCATCGGCAATGGTCACACTCAGACCGCGGGCCTCGAGCGCACGGGCAGCATCGGTTGCCTCGGCCAGATGCGCACCGAAAGACAGGATCGCGACATCGCGCCCTTGCTGGATGATGCGGCCCTTTCCGATCTCCAACACCTCGCCCGTCTCGGGCATCGGTACGCCGGTGCCTTCACCGCGCGGATAGCGCAAGGCAATCGGCCCGCTGTCATGGGCAGCGGCAGTGGCCATCATGTGGACCATCTCGGCCTCGTCGGCACAGGCCATGACCGTCATGTTGGGAAGTGCTGCCAGAAACCCGATGTCGAAAGCCCCGGCATGCGTCGGCCCATCGGCCCCGACCAGCCCGGCGCGGTCGATCATGAAACGCACCGGGAGGTTTTGCAGCGCCACGTCATGGACGACCTGATCATATCCACGCTGAAGGAAGCTTGAGTAAATGGCGCAGAAGGGGCGCATGCCCCCCGCCGCCATCCCGGCGGCAAAGGTCACGGCGTGCTGTTCGGCAATCCCAACATCGAAGACCCGCCCCGGCATTGCCTTTTGCAAGATGTTCAGCCCCGTCCCGCCCGGCATGGCAGCGGTGATCCCGACAATGCGGCTATCCCCCTCGGCATGGCGCTTGAGGCATTCACCAAAGACATTGGTATAGGCGGGCGCATTGGGCGCGGATTTCTTCTGCACACCCGTAGCGACATCGAACTTGTTCACACCGTGATAGCAATCATCCGACAACTCGGCGGGGGCATAGCCTTTGCCCTTGACGGTGACGGCATGGATCAGCACCGGCCCCGTGGCGCGCGCCTTGGCGCTGCGCAGCACGTTCAAAAGCTCGGCCATGTTATGCCCATCGACCGGGCCGATATAAGTAAAGCCCAGATGCTCGAAAAGCGTCGCGGATTTTTGTTGGCCGGTGACCAACTCGCGCGCGCGCTCGGCCCCTTGGCGCAGCGGTTCGGGCAAATGGGCGGCAACGCCATCGGCGATATCCTTGAGCGCAGCCAAGGGCGAGTTTTTGGCAAGCCCCGCCAGATAGCTTGACATCGCCCCTGTCGGCGGCGCGATCGACATGTCGTTGTCGTTCAGGATGACGAACAAGCGCCGCCCGATATGGCCCGCATTGTTCAGCGCCTCATAAGCCATGCCGGCGCTGATCGAGCCATCGCCGATCACGGCAATCGCTTCACCCGTCGCCTGCCCCATCTCGCGCGCCATGGCAAAGCCAAGGGCCGCGGAAATACTTGTCGAAGAATGTGCCGCGCCAAAGGGGTCGTAATCGGATTCAGCCCGCTTGGTAAAGCCAGACAGCCCATCCTTTTGGCGCAGGGTGCGGATACGGTCGCGCCGTCCCGTGACGATCTTGTGGGGGTAGCACTGGTGGCCGACATCCCAGACCAGCTTGTCATAGGGCGTATTGAACACCGCATGGATCGCGACGGTCAGTTCCACAACACCCAGTGACGACCCCAGATGCCCGCCGGTTTCCGACACGGCCGAGATCGTCTCGGCCCGCAACTCATCGGCGCATTGTTTCAGCTCTTGGTCACTCAGCCGGCGGAGATCAGCGGGGTAGGTGACGCGGTCAAGAACGGGGGTATGCGGTCTGTCGGTCATTTTGCGGTCCTCCCGAACCGGCGGTGCAGAGACGAAAAAGCCGCGAGTAGGGTCTGACCCACCCGCGGCGAACGTTACCTCACGAAGGGACGTAAGGGTCGCGTTTGACCGGGGGCGATGTGGCCCGCCCCCGATCGCATTGGATATGGGCCGCGGCCCGCATGGCCCCTACTCGAAGGCCGAATAGTCCGGCGCGCCGTCAAGAACGGCTAGCTCGGGCCAGTTGCGGATCACGTTCAAGCCGTTGAGCGGCTGCTGCTCGCCCTGATGGCATGTCCGGCAGGCTAGCTTCGGAACATCGGCATAGACCGGGCCTAAACGCTCGGCGGGCAGGACATCTTGCAAGGGCAGGATGTATTGCTCGAGGGTTTCCTGCACCATCGCGATGCCAAGGCTTGCGGTCGCCCATTGCGGGGTCACTTGGCCCGGATCATAAAATGCACGGCTGTTGTGGCAGAAGACACAGTTCACCCCCAACGAATTCGCAAAGTAATTCATGAAGGCATAGGTGCGCTCGGCCTGTTGGATCAGCGGATCGCCCGGTTGCTGCTGCACACGGCTTTCAAGGTCATGCACGCCGATATTGGCGTAATTCCCGTTCTCATCCGCAAGCAAGTAAGTCTCGAGGTAATCCGACGGCAACGAGGTGAAATTACTCACCATCGTCACACGGTTCTGATTGGCCGACCAGCCAGCGACATTGCTGTTGACCGGGCTGACCTTGAACCAAACGTTGTTCGGCACGGCCTGACCGCGGTGGCAAGTGTAGCATGTCACCCCCACCTCGGCATTGGCCTGAACATGGCCGATCCAGTTCTGGTTGATGTTCTGGGTCATCTCGATCATCGACCAGGCCACTTGGGTCTGATAGCTGTCGTTACCCGGTGCAAGCAGATCGGGAATGCCCGTCCATTCACGCATGGCCGTAACCAGACGCTCGTAGTTTTCCGGTGTCAGGTTGGCGAGTGCAGGGGGAACCCCTGCCGCGTCACCCATCATCGCTGCACCCTCGGCCGGCACGACCGGCTCGGAGGTGAAGAACCCTTCGACATCGGGGTAAACAGCCAGATCGCTTACGAATTCCTGCACATGCATGCCGGTGCCGCGTGGGCCGGTCTGTTGGCTTTCTGTCGGGAAGGGTTGGCCAAAGCCAACGATCATCGCTGCCAGGAACACCGCCGACCCCGCGACACCCACCGCAATGGCAGGGCCGAAGATATTGGTCGGATTATCCGCGTTCCATTTGTCAAACCACTTGGGAAACATGGCTCAGTTACCTCCCGCCGGGACGCCGCCGAAGTCCTGGTAGGTGCCGTAGGCCTCGTAGCCATAAGCGCCCAGATATTCGGGTGCGAAGTTGTGTTCGATGGCCCAGATGAACCAGTTGTCCACGACTGTGCCGGTCAGAAGGATGCCGATACCGCCGGTGATTGGTGTCAGAACCGCGAACCACCACGCCCAGCGATGGATACCCTCCATCGTGGCGTTGAAGCCCATGGTCCAGCGCCAGAACAGGCCAGCACGTTCCGACGCAGTGCCGCGATCATAGATCTGTTCCAACTCGCGGTCGCCGCCATAGCGAGAAACAGCCAGAATGGTCGCTCCATGCATCGCAAACAGCAGGACGGAGCCATAAAGGAACACGATCGAAAGCGCATGGAACGGGTTGTAGTAAAGGTTCCCATAGCGGATCGAGAAGGCCGTGGTCCAATCAAGGTGCGGGAAGATGCCATAAGGCACAGCCTCGCTCCAGGAACCCATCAGGACGGGGCGGAACAGGCCCAGCACAAGAAACAGCCAGATCGCCGCCAAAAAGGCCCAAGCGATATGTTTGCCCATCTTGTGCTGCGCGGCCAGTAGGTAAGTGCGCAGCCACCAGCTCATCACCGAGATCAACAGGAAGAAGCTCGAGATGATATACCAGCCGCCGTCATTGAGCGGCGGCATCGACAGCCCATGCTCTGGCCCCGGCGGCTCCAACGCTAACCAGAACAGCTGACGGACGAATTGGGTCAAGGACCAATCCACCTGTGACAGCATGTTGAGGCCGACGATATTGAACCACAGCGTGCCGGTTGCAAGGCTGATCAAACCCGCCCAACCGAGGTAGATCGGGCCGATTTGCGCATTGCCGAGCCAGCCAATCAGGGTCGAAAACGTCGCCTTGCGGGTCCGCTCGCCACCCAGGATGTTCTCGCCGGTTTGGGCGATGCCCATTTCGGGCTCACCCTGCACCTGCACTTGGGTGAAGATGTTTTGATATTCGAAGTAGGCCATCAGTTGGTCCCTCCTGCGACGACGGGCGCATTGGTGCCGTAGGTCTCAAGGAAAGTGGAGGTGTGGACAGGGCCGGCATCGGGCCAGATCGGCAGCGTCAGCCACCAGTTCCACCATTCCGGCCAACCCGAGGTCCAGACCGGCCCCGAGATGATGATACAGACCGCACTCCAGAAACCGGCATTCAACGCCAAGAGAAGGCCCACACGGTGAATACCAAGTGTACCGATCGAGTAGCCGATGAAATCGCGGAAAAAGGTGTCTTCGTGATCGGGTGTCTTGGCTTCTTCGCCCTTTTCCGGGTTAGCCGCCGACAGGATCAAACCGCCATGCAACGCAAGCGCGAATGTGGTGGCGAAGAAGAACGTCACCGCGATCATGTGTGCCGGGTTATAGTGGAAGTGCAGGTAAGCGTAGCCGACGTTCGACACCCAATCGAGGTGACTGAAAATGCCGTAAGGGAACGCATGCCCCCAAGCGCCCATCAACAGCGGGCGGAAAACCACCAGCGTGACATAGGCAAAGATCGCAAAGCCAAAGGCAAAAGGCACATGATAGCCCATGCCAAGCTTGCGGCTGATCTCCACCTCGCGCAGCGCCCAAGACACAAAGGCCCCGATCGCGCAGAAGGTGATGATCTGCCAAAGACCGCCCTCCATGAGCGGCGCAAACCCAAGCCCATAGCTCAGGTCAGGGGGCGCAATGTTGATCGTCCAGGGGTTGAAGTTGCCTTCCATGGCAGCCCCCCAGAAAATCAGGATCGTCCCCAACAAGGCGAAAAAGGCTGTCGTGACCCCGAAAAAGCCCACATAGAAGGGCCCTACCCAGAAGTCGAACAGATCGCCGCCAATCAGCGTCCCTCCGCGGACGCGATATTTTTTTTCGAAGCTTAGCAAAGCCATGCGTCTGTCTCCGCGTTCGGCGGCGTCAACGGGCAGTGCCGGTCAGCCGTCAATAAAATCCCTCGGATCGCTGCGGGCGAAACGGTATCCGGCCGCCCGCAGCAAAGGTTTCCGCGCCAAGGATTGGCACGGGATCGCATCAGCCACCGAAACCTGCGGTTGCAGCGGCGGACTCGAACCAGTTCAGACCGGACGAAAGAACCACCAGGTGGATCATCGCCGCGAGAAGGAACAGGAACACGCCCTGTGCCACGAACACGCGGCGAGGGTCGAAAATGAGCCAGATCTTGTAGAACTTAGCCATGTTGTTGCTCCTTCCTCAGAACCAGGGCGCCCAGATGTACGTGGCGAGATGAGCAACCAAGGCGACGGCCGCAAACAGCCAGAGCCCGCTCATGTACACCGCGTGCAGCTCTTGCGCCTGCTCGTCGGTAAGACCCGTGAAGGACAGGTCGGAATTATCAGCCATTAACTTTCCTCCGGAACGTTAGACCGATGCCGCGAACCCCGCGGCCGGGCCCCGACAAGGCCTCATTGCCCTGTCGGCCATCCACCCCAGCCCGCTTGCACGGAATTGGGTGAATTCAGTATCGGCTCCGGTCGTCACGCCGCGTGTCTCTTGTTGGCTCTGCTACCCGCCTGTGGTCTGACGACAGGCACGAATGGGCAGATCAGGGCCGATTTACGCCGAAAAGATCATCGGCGTGATAATGCGCGCCTGGCTCCAGGCCCGCTTGATCGGGCCCTTCTCGGTCAGGTTCCCTGCGCGGATCGCCGCCAGCGCCCATGTCAGGGTCGCCAAGGGCAGCGTCGCCGCAAAGATGATCGCGAAATAGATCATGAACTCGGTCTTGGGCGGCTTATGCCGCGCGACCGGGTGGTCGGAGGTGAAGTCCGTCATCTTTCCTCTCCCGTATTGAATTCGAAACCCGCGGGCGCCAAAGCCCGAACGGTATCCTTCATCACCCGCTCCGCCCCATTGGCGAGCGCCGTCTTTTCGGCGGCATCGCGCAGCGTTTTCGCGGCGGAAATGCGGGTCAAAATCGGGTGCTCGGCCACGATCCGATCGAGCAGCGCCTGCGCATCGGCATCCCATGGGAAATCGCGGCGCAGCGTGGTCGGCGTCGCATCAGAGCTGTCCATCTGGCTACCCAGAGGCAGGATATGGAACAGCGCATCGAACAGCCCGTTGCAGACCTCCTGCAACATGTAAGTGGCACCCGCATAGCCCATGAAGGGCGTACCGGTCGCGCGCCGGATCGCAGCACCCGGAAAGCTTGCAGGAATAAAGGCAGGCTTCGGCCCATGCCCGGCCGCCATCTCGGCCAGATACATTTTCTCGTTGATCGACCCCATCAGGATCAGCGGCCGTTTCTGGGCCACCAATGCGCGCACCTGATCATTGTCAGTCTTGCGCCCCGCCACGCGCGCCACCGCGAAGGCGCAAGGCAGGCCCAGATCGGTCTCAAGGAACTGCCGAACGCCACGGGCATAGGTCTCGTTGGCGACGATGCCGAAACTGGCCGTCGCAAAGAAATCCTGCGTCACCGAGCGCCACAGATCCCAAACTGGCTTGATCGTGGAGTGCTTCTCCTGCGCGATGAAGGGCTCGGGGTCCAGCCCCAGCAATTCCCCCAGCTTGCGCAGGAATTTCGTAGTGCTCTCCACGCCGATCGGCGCTTGCAGATAGGGCTTGCCCAAAACCTCGGCGAGGCCCCGCCCGAACTCGCGATACATCACGATGTTCACATCCGCATTCACAAGGTTGCGCATCTCCGCCAGATGGCTGCCCAAGGGCATGACCATATTGACCTCGGCCCCGATCCCCTCGACCAACCGCCGGATCTCGTGCAGATCGCTGGGCATGTTGAAGGTGCCGTACATCGGCCCAAGAATGTTGACCCGTGGTGCAGCACCCTCTTCGCGCGGCTTTTCGGGCGGCATCCGCCCCTTGGTCATGCCAAACTCGGTAAAGATCCAGGTCATCGCGCGGTCGGCCGATTCCCACTGATCCTCGTCAATGGTGCGCGGCAGAAAGCGCTGGATATTGGTGCCCATGGGCGTGACACCGCCGCCGATCATCTCCGCGATGGATCCCGTGACGACAACGCTCGGCAGAGCCGGGTCCAAAACGCCCCAAGCGCGTTTCATCGCGCCCTCGGTTCCGTCGCGGCCCAATTCTTCTTCGCCCAGACCCGTGGTCACGATGGGCAATTCATGCGGCGGCAACCCATCGGTGTAATGCAGAACACTTGTCACCGGCAGGTTCTCACACCCCACCGGCCCGTCGATGATGACCTGCAACCCCTTCACCGCGGTAAAGGCATAGACCGATCCCCAATAGCCACCCGCGCGATCATGATCCTGGATCAGCATGACACCGCTCCAGTCTTCTTCGTTTCGTAAATATCCCGGGGGGTCTGGGGGGCAGCGCCCCCCAGCGGGTCGGCCCGCAGGGCCGAAACACTCTGATAAACCGCGCTCATATCATCTGCTCCGCCTGAGCGGCACGCGCGGCCTTGTCGAGTTTCTTTTGATGCGCAGCGCGGAAATCGGGGCGCAGGTTCGGCGCACCTTCCCAGATGCCGGCGGTGTCGCCCTCGCCCACACCGGCAAAGAATTCGCGCATATGATCCATGCGGCCCTTGTTGGCCATGGCGGCATTCACGACCTGGCCAAGCGAGCCGGCACCAGCCGGCCCCATCAGTGGGCGCGCCGAAATCAGGTTGGTGAAGTACAGCGACGGGATGCCAAGCTCTTTGCCCTTCTGCACCACGGGGGTAGTGCCGATGGCAAGATCCGGCTTGATCGCCTCCATCGCGGCGCAATCATCCTCAAGGCTGGCGCGGAACTTGATCTTCACGCCGCGCGCCTCAAGCCATGCGATATCAGGCGCCGACCATTTCGTCTTCGGGCAAGCGCTGCCGACATACGGCACATCCGCTCCGCTTTCGATCAAAAGCCGCGCGACCAGCAGTTCCGAACCTTCATAACCCGACAGCGTGATGGTCCCCTTGATCGGGTTAGCGGCCAGACCCGCCTTGATCGCAGGCAGAAATGCGTTTTGCGCCGCCGCGATCTTGTCGGCACCCACACCATAGGCGGCGCCAATGGCCGCCAGCCAATCGGCGGTGCCGTCATGGCCCACGGGGGCAGAGCCCACGACGGTGCGGCCCGCCGCTTCGAACTCGCGGATCGCGGCGGTGTAGAACGGATGGATCGCCGCCACGACTTGGCTATCCAACGCAGAATAGAGCTCGCGCCACTCACGACAGGGAACGACCGGACCTGCCGCCAGACCGAGTGGCGCGAGCATCCCTCCAATACCCAATGGGTCTGCAGGGAACATTTCGCCCAACAGGGTCACTGTCGGACGGTCTGAAATACCCGAAACGGGGGCTTGAACTGGGCCGGCCTCCACTTCCCGTCGGGCATAGTTGAGCATCGCACCCGCGAGGACGTCTTTCGCCTCCGCATGGGTGGGGATGCCAAAGCCGGGTACGTCGATACCGACGATCCGGACTCCGTTAATCTCGTTGGGCAGCAGCCGCAGCGGCACACCCGATGCGGTCGGCACGCAAAGATTCGTCACCACGATCGCGTCATAACGCTCGGGGTCGGCCATCTCATGCACGGCTTCGCGGATGTCCTCGAACAGCTTGCCCGTAACGAGTGTCTCAGAATTGAAAGGCACATAACCGACAGAGCGCCGCGCGCCGTAGAAATGGCTGACGAAGGTCAGCCCATAGACGCAGCAGGCCGAACCGCTCAACACGGTCGCGGTGCGCCGCATCCGCAGACCCACGCGCAAGCTGCCAAAGGCAGGGCACATGGATTGCGGTTTGTCATGCGGTCCTTGGGGGTAATCCTTGGCGTATTGGTCAAGGATCTCGGATTTGCCCGCCATCCGGGCGGCCTTTTCCATTTCACCGGCACCGGCATGGCAGCCCATGCCATCGCCACCTTGCGGTGCGACAGCGGGGGCGCTGGGATCGACATTCGCCTCGCCCCGGATCACCGGGGCCTCGGCCGTGTCGTCGTAGCGGACCTCTCTGAAATCATCGGCCATCTGCGTCACGCCTCGTCGTAGATGACTTCGAGGGACGGCTTGTGAACCGCATTCTTGCCGCGCATGTCGGCATCGCTTGCCGGTTCAAGCGTGATGCCTGCACCGGTTTCCGACCCGTCGAACAGCTGCAACAGCTGGTCCTGGTTCAGCGCGACAGGCTTCATCGGCGGCGCGACAGCAACATTGTCGCCCAGCGCGGCAAACAAGCTGCCCCATTCGCTTTCGGCCGTGCCAACGATTTGGTAATTCGCCGACTTCTTGCGCAGATCGTCGTTTTGCGGAATGGCCGCCAGGATCGGGATGCCCACGGCCTCGGCGAATGCCTGGGCCTCGCCCGAGCCGTCATCCTTGTTGATGACAAGGCCCGCAACGCCGACATTGCCGCCCAGCTTGCGGAAGTACTCTACAGCCGAGCAAACGTTATTGGCCACATAAAGCGACTGGAGGTCATTCGAGGCGACCAAGATCACCTTTTGCGCCATGTCGCGCGCGATGGGCAGGCCAAAGCCTCCACAGACCACATCGCCCAGAAAGTCGAGCAGGACATAGTCGAAATCCCAGTCATGGAAGCCCAGCTTTTCGAGAAGCTCGAACCCGTGGATGATCCCGCGACCGCCACAGCCGCGACCGACCTCGGGGCCGCCAAGCTCCATCGCGAAAACACCGCCGCGCTTAAAGCAGACGTCGCCGATCTTGACCTCTTCACCCGCCAATTTCTTTTGGGTCGAGGTCTCGATGATCGTGGGGCAGGCCTTGCCGCCAAACAGCAGGCTGGTGGTATCGGATTTCGGGTCGCAGCCGATCAGCAGCACGCGCTTGCCCTGTTCGGCCATCATGTGGCTGAGGTTGGCAAGCGTGAAGGATTTGCCGATGCCGCCTTTGCCATATATCGCGATGATCTGGGTTTTTTTGGTCGGCTCGCCCTGCGGCACCTCGAGCGTGGGCTCATTGGCCTCTTCGCGCAGTTTGGCGTCGTAATCGCGCAGGTTCGGAACATCGAGGCTCATGCGGCGTTCTCCCAATCAAGTATCATCTTCAAACAAGCCGGGTCTTCGAACGCGGTCTGATACGCATCCTCGGCTTGCGTGGCGGAAACGGTGTGGGTGATGAGGCCCGCTAGGCTAAGCGCCCCATGATCGATCAGGTCGCGGGTCGCGATCAGATCAGCAGGGGTCCATTCGGCGGCGATGCGGAACCGCGCCTCACGCATGAAGGCGGGCGGAAAGGCGAATTGCAGCGGCTCGGGGTAAAAGCCGGCCAATACGATCTCGCCGCCCTTGGCAAGCCTGCTGACCATCGTGTCAAGCAGGGATGACACACCTGAGGCATCGAAGATGCAGCCGTAATCGCGGCGCTCATCGGCGTCAGGGTGAATAACGGTATAGCCCATGGCGCCGGATTGGCGTGCAGGGTTGATTTCCCACACTGTGGGGGCCGCGCCACCCGCGGCGATGGTCAGCCGCGCAAGAAGGCGGCCAAAAACGCCATGGCCGATAATCAACTCAGGCAAACGGGTGTTCATGCCAGCCAGCGCATGGCGCGCAGTTGCAGCCAAGGCTAAAAGTGCGCCTTCGGCTTTCAGCGCCTGGTCGATCCGCACGACGCGGTCAGCGGCGGTAACAAGACGGCTAGCAGCACCACCGAACAGTCCCTTGACCTCACCATAGCAATTCGCGCCGGGGACAAAGACGATATCCCCGGGCTTGTAGCCCGTTCCCTGTGCGGCCTCGACCACTTCGCCCGCGGCCTCATAGCCAGGCACCAGCGGATAACCCATGCCTGGAAAAGGGGGCATCTGACCCGACCAAAACAGCTTTTCGGTGCCAGTGGAAATCCCCGAATGACGCACATCGACGACAAGATCGCCTGGTCCCGGATCGGTCAGCGCAAGCTGACCCACGCCGAGGGTCTTGGGGCCTTGAAGAATGACGGCGTTCGCGATCACGGTGCTCTTTCCTGACATGGTCGCAAGCAAACAAGAGAATCTTGCACCTGCGTCAACTTGACTGTCAGTTTATCCTGACACTATTTTATGTCAATCCAAATAGACACATCTGTCAGGTTTTCTTTACGCCTTACGGGCTTGCACCACTGAGGTGATGAAGGGGCGGCTTGTCTTGGGGCTGGTGATCCCGGAAAAACCGGCCTCGGCCAGATGGGCCGAAATCTCGGCCGCGCTGCGGGCGCGCCCGGTTCCCATGGCAAGGCAATACAGGCCAAAATAGGCGTCGCCCGCCCGATTAGGGTGCGCGCCGCCTGACATCGGTTCGCTGATGATAATCCGCCCGCCGGCCGGCAGCGCGGCATGCGCCTTGGCCAAAAGCATGCGCACCGTCTCGTCGGAATGATCGTAAAGTACACGGATCAAGCTGATCGCATCGGCACCGCTGGGCAACGTCTCGGTGCGAAAACTTCCGCCGGTGATCGTCACACGCGACTGAAGGCCTGCGTCAGTGAAGCGCGCCGTTGCAGATGCAATCACCTGTGGCAGGTCGAACAGATGCAGCGACAGCCCCGGGTAAGCGTGGCCAACCGCCGCCAGGAAGGCGCCGGTTCCACCGCCCACATCCAACAGCCGCGTTACACCAGTCAGGTCGATTGCGGCGAGCGCCTCTTGCGCGACGAGGGTTTGGCTATCGGCCATCAGCTGGGAATAGGTGGCGGCCACCTCGGGGTCGATCTGGCCGGTTGCGCCAAAGACATAGGGCCAGAAAGCGGCCAATTCGGTGGCGGGCGCATCGCGGAAAAAGGCGACGGGATCGGCCATATCGCGATACAACACGTCATGGTGACGGATCATCTGCGCTAGCCCCGGAATTCCGGGAAGTGCCGCACCCAGCCGCCCTAGCCCGTAGCGGCCATCGCTTGTGCGGTGCATCAAGCCCAGCGCGCTGGCCGCTTGGCACAACACCCGCAACCTGTCGGGCGCGATGCCCACGCGCAAGGCGAGGGATTCGGCACTGCGCGGCCTGTCAGAGAGGTGATCGGCCAAATTCAAAGCGACAAAGGCCATCAAGACCTGGCTATGCAGAAAGCCCGCGACCAGGTCGAACAACGCCTCGCCATCTTTGCGTGCAACCCGCGCGGCGATGGGGGTGCGCGCCGCCCAGCGCTGAAACTTGTCCGATCGCAGCAGGCTGGTCCGCCACGCGTAAAGCCGATCGCGCAGGCGTGGCCTATCATCTTGCGATTGGGCAGCCATGCTCATCTTTTCAGATCATCTGGTTGGCAGGCAAGACAGGTGTCAGCCGCTCGGCTGTCTTGCGCACCAAGGCTGCAAGCGCCGCCTCACCCGCGCAATGCGGAATCGAGGCGATGGCACCCGACAAGATATCCTCAAGCCGCCGGATCGCGCCGCGCACGCCAAGGGCGCTGACGGCATTGGGGCGGCCATTGATCTCGTCCTGATGGGCGGGCTTGCCCAATGTTGCCTCATCATACAGCGCGTCGCGCAGATCGTCTGCAACCTGAAACGCCTCGCCGATACGGGCGCCAAGTTCTGTCCATGCCTCGGGGTCTTCGCCCGCCGCCGCCGCACCCATCCGCGTTGCAGCCACGAACAGCGCGCCGGTCTTGGCGCGGTGATAGGCGGACAGGTCAATCTTGTGCTCGCTTTCCCAGCCTTGACCGGCACAAATGCCGCCCGGCATGCCACTCGTCTCGCCCAAGATGCGCAAAAGACGCAAGCCACGGGCCGGATCGGCTTCGGCGGCGCGGGTCAGCACCTCGAAGGCCATGATGATCAGCGAATCGCCCGTCAGCAGCGCAAGCGGTTCGCCATAGGCGCGATGTACCGAAGGCTTGCCGCGCCGCGTGTCGGCATTGTCAAAGCAAGGCATGTCGTCATGGACAAGGCTTGCGCAATGGATCAGCTCGATGGCCGTCGCAGCCGCATCGCTCATCGCGGGCTGATTGTCGCCACAGGCCAGCGCAACCGACAGACAAATGGTGGGCCGGATGCGCGCTCCGCCGGGATTGACAGCATAATCAAGCGCGCTGGCAAGTTTCGGCGGCGGGCTGCCCTGTTGACCCAAACTGATGGCGTTGGCAATGGCGACCTCGATCCGGGGTTTCAACGACATGCGCGGCCTCTCTCGATGATTGGGAATCTGCCCGGTCTGACAGCCCATATGTAAATCAGGGTGGACAAATGCTCGCAAACTGTCAACATGAATTGACACCTGAGGAGGAGAGCGACGTGCCTGACGCGCCTATCAAAGCCGTCGTCATCGGCGCTGGCATCGGTGGCTTGGCCACCGCGCTCAGGCTGGCGCATGCGGGGCTTGCCGTTTCGGTCGTGGAAATGGCGGCCGGCCCGGGCGGCAAGATGCGCACCCGTGATAGCGTGGCGGGGCCGGTTGATATCGGCCCGACCGTCATGACCCTCAAAGGCGTGTTTGAGGCGCTTTTTGCCGATGTCGGCGCGCGGCTTTCCGATCATGTGCGGCTGATCCCTGAAATTGTGCTCGCCCGGCATTTCTGGCGCGATGGCACGACGCTTGATCTGACGGCGGATGAAGGGCGCAATATCGACGCCATCGGCTCCTTTGCAGGGGCCAAAGCGGCAAGGCAGTTCGCGCGCTTCAGCAAGCGGGCAAAGCGGCTCTATCAGGCGTTCGAGGGTCCGATCATGCACGCGCCGACGCCACGCTTGGTGGGGCTCGTTGGTCATGTCCTGAAACACCCCGGCCTGATCCCCGACATGGCGCCGGGCCTGAGCCTTGCATCATCACTTGCCGCGCAATTCAGCGATCCACGCCTGCGGCAACTTTTCGGGCGCTACGCCACTTATGTGGGCGGATCTCCCTATCACAGCCCCGCGGTTCTGAGCCTGATCTGGCAATCAGAGGCGGCGGGCGTCTGGCGCGTTGCAGGTGGCATGCATGCCCTTGCCATCGCGATGTCCGATCTTGCGGCCAAGAAGGGCGCCCAGTTTCAATACAATAGCCGCGCGGCGCGGATCGAACAGCAAGATGGCCGGGTCACGGCAGTACATCTGACCGATGGCACACGGCTTCCCGCCGATCTGGTCGTGTTCAACGGCGACCCCAAAGCGCTGGTGGAAGGGCGTCTTGGCACCGGTCCGGCAAGCGCTGTCGCGGCGCAAGGTGTGGCCGCACGTAGCCTATCAGCTTTCGTTTGGGGTTTTGCCGCCGAACCGACAGGCGTGACGCTGGCCCATCACAACGTATTTTTCTGCGCCGATCCGGCGCGCGAATTTGCCGATCTTGCTGCGGGCCGCATGCCCGATGATGGCACACTTTATGTCTGCGCACAGGATCGCGGCAATGGAATACCGCGCGGTCCCGAGCGCTTCGAGATTATTCTGAACGGGCCGCCCGGTCACCCCTCGACCACGGAGGACGCATATACATGTCGAACACGCACTTTCGAGACGCTTTCCCAGATGGGCCTGAGGTTCTCGCCGACACCGGCGATCAGCGCGCTGCACATGCCGGGGGATTTCGATCGGGATTTTCCCGCATCGGACGGTTCCCTTTACGGGCTGAGCCCACATGGGATGATGGCGAGTTTCCAGCGCCCGACGGCACGCACAGCGCTTCGCGGCCTTTACTTGGCGGGGGGCGGGGCGCATCCGGGGGCGGGGATACCGATGGCCTGCCTCTCCGGGCAGCACGCGGCCGCGGCGATCTTGAGCGACCTTGCTTCGATCTCGATGTTCCGGCCGATGGCTATGCATGGTGGTACATCGACGGGATCAGCGATGACGGGCAGCGCGCGATCTCCATCATCGGCTTCATAGGGTCTGTTTTCTCGCCTTGGTATCGCTGGTCGGGACGCAAGAACCCCGCCGATCATTGCTGCCTGAATGTCGTGACTTATGGGCAGGGCGGGCGTTGGACGATGACGGATCGCGGGCAAGCCGCGCTGGGGCTGTCGCGCGACCGCCTCCAGATCGGGCCGTCGGCGATGGTTTGGGCGGGCGATCATCTGCGCATCGAGATTTCCGAGATGTCGACCCCGCATGGCCAGATGGTGACGGGCGAGGTGATTATCCGCCCAGCCGCGCTGACGCAGGTGGAAATGGCGCTGACCCCCGATGGCGCGCATATCTGGCGCCCCTTCGCGCCCAAGGCGGCGATCGAGGTACGGCTGAACCGGCCCGGCTGGAACTGGACCGGGCATGGCTATTTCGACGCAAATTTCGGCACCCGCGCGCTTGAGGCTGATTTCAGCTATTGGACATGGGGGCGCTTTCCGCTGCGCGATGGCGCGGCCTGTTTCTATGACGCCAAGCGCCGCGACGGCTCGGAACTGGCCGCCGCGATTGGCTTTGCCGAGGATGGCACGCCGCGCGCCATTGCAATGCCACCCAAGGCCCGCCTGGCTCGGCCCGGTTGGATGGTCCGTCGCGAAACGCGTGCGGATGCGGGCTACAAGCCGCGACAGGTCAAGGCGATGCTAGATGCGCCATTTTACAACCGGGCCGCCGTGAAGACACGGATCAATGGCGAGGAAACCGTGGGCGTGTTCGAAGCGCTCGATCTTGATCGCTTTCGTGGCCCTTGGCTCATGCCGATGCTAGCCGTGCGGGTACCACGTCGCCGTGGCTGGCCCGGTTGGCTTTAAGCGCCCGAGGTTGCGGGGCGGGGCGGCACCCGCCATAAAGGTGCGCAAAGAAATCGGAGGCCCCATGGCAGACAGCGATTTTCCCGGCTGGCACGGCACCACGATCATCGGTGTGCGCAAGAGCAATGAGGTGGTGATCGCAGGAGATGGTCAGGTCAGCCTTGGGCAGACGGTGATCAAGGGTAGCGCACGCAAGGTGCGCCGCCTGTCGCCCGGCGGGCATGAGGTGGTGGCAGGATTTGCCGGGTCAACGGCCGATGCCTTTACCCTGTTGGAGCGGCTTGAGAAAAAGCTCGAGGCGACACCGGGCCAGTTGCAGCGCGCATCTGTGGAACTGGCCAAGGATTGGCGCACCGACAAGTATCTGCAAAAGCTCGAGGCGATGCTGATCGTCACCGATGGGCGCGCGCTTTACGTCATCACCGGGGCAGGCGATGTGCTGGAACCCGAGCATGGTGTCGCCGCGATCGGTTCGGGCGGCATGTATGCTCTAGCGGCCGCGCGCGCGTTAATCGATAGTGAGCATGACGCCGAAACCATCGCGCGCCGCGCCATGGCGATCGCAGCCGATATCTGTGTCTATACCAACGGCAATCTGACGGTGGAGCGGATTTCCCGATGACAGACCTGACCCCCCGCGAAATCGTATCCGAACTTGACCGCTTCATCATCGGCCAGAAAGACGCCAAGCGCGCCGTGGCGGTCGCTTTGCGCAACCGTTGGCGGCGCAAGCAGTTGGGCGATGACCTGCGCGATGAGGTTTATCCGAAGAACATCCTGATGATCGGGCCGACGGGTGTGGGCAAGACCGAGATCAGCCGCCGATTGGCCAAGCTGGCGCGCGCGCCCTTTATCAAGGTCGAGGCCACGAAATACACCGAAGTGGGCTATGTCGGGCGCGATGTGGAACAGATCATCCGCGATCTGGTCGATGCGGCCCAGATCATGGTGCGCGAGCATATGCGCGACGAGGTTCGCGCCAAGGCGCATGGCGCCGCCGAGGATCGCGTGATCGAGGCCTTGGCGGGTGACGGCGCACGCGAGCAAACACGCGAAATGTTCCGCCGCAAGCTGCGCGCAGGTGAGTTGGATAGCACGATCATCGAGCTGGAACTGACCGACACATCCAACCCGATGGGTGGTTTCGAGATTCCGGGCCAACCCATGATGGGCGGCGGGATGATGAATTTGGGCGATATCTTCGGCAAGGCCTTTGGCGGTCGTAAGATCAAGCGTCGGATGACGGTCGCCGCCAGTTACGATGCCCTGATCGAAGAAGAGGCCGACAAGCTGCTTGACAGCGAGATGGTCACCAAGGAGGCGCTGCGCGCGGTCGAGCAGAACGGCATCGTCTTCATCGACGAGATCGACAAGGTTGCCAGCCGCCAAGACATGCGCGGCGGCGATGTCAGTCGCGAGGGGGTACAGCGCGATCTTTTGCCCCTGATCGAAGGCACCACCGTTTCGACCAAGCATGGCCCGGTAAAAACCGACCATATCTTGTTCATTGCAAGCGGTGCCTTCCACATCGCCAAGCCATCCGACCTGTTGCCAGAGTTACAGGGGCGTTTGCCCATCCGGGTCAACCTGCGCCCGCTGACCGAGGATGATTTCGTCCGCATCCTGACCGAAACCGACAATGCCCTGACCCGGCAATATACCGCGCTCATGGCGACCGAGGCAGTTACGGTCACGTTCACGCCCGAGGGGATCGCTGCCTTGGCGCGCATCGCGGCCGAGGTGAATGAAAGCGTCGAGAATATCGGCGCAAGACGGCTATATACCGTTATGGAACGTGTCTTCGAGGAGTTGAGCTTTACCGCGCCGGATCGCGGCGGCGAGGCGATCATCGTCGATGCCGATTTTGTCGAGGCCAATCTCGGTGCGTTGACCCGCGACACTGATTTATCGCGCTATGTTTTGTGATCAGCGTGGCCGCTTCAGATAGACATAATAAGCGCCACCGCCACCGTGGCGCTGATGCGCTTCCCGGATATCGAGAATCACGCCGCCCAAGGGTGGCGCGTGCAGCCAAATTGGCACTTGGTGGCGCAAGATGCCGACCCTGATCGGGATGGGTGTGTCGCTCTCACGTTCTTTCCCTTTGCCTGTGATAACGAGGACAAGGCGATCACCCCGATCATAGGCCGCAAAAATGAATTGGATCAGCGCGGGATGGGCCTGTGCGATGGTCATACCGTGCAAGTCAATCCGAGCTTCGGGTTTAAGCTTGCCGCGCATAAGCTTGCGATAGGCGCTGTGATCCATACGCACTGGCGCTTGAGCCAAACGATTAGAGACATCGTTAGGCGGTTGCGGCGCTTGCGGCTTGGGGCGGGCTTTCTCACCGATGCGAAAGGCCGTAATCCTTTCGCGAACCACGCTTGGCGCAGGTTTAGGCACTGCAATTTCAGGTAGGGAGAGATTGCGCGCTGGTGACGTCAGCGGCGTCGCCGTTTTTGCGACCTTCTCCCAAAGCTGACGCTCCTCCGCGCTCAACCCGCGTTTACCCCCACGCGACATGGCTTAGCGATCCGGCGCGCGCTGATGTGCCAATTCGATCGGCAACAAGACAACCATCCGACCGGGATCACGGATTTCGCCAGCGGCAAGCCCTGCATCCTCGCCGAAACCATAGAAAATATCGGCGCGTTGCGCGCCGCGAATGGCGCCGCCCGTATCTTGGGCCACCATCAAGCGGTGCATCGGGTCAGCTCCGGCTTTCTCGATCCAGACGGGGGCGCCCAAGGGCGTGTAATCGGGATCGACCGCGATACTGCGCAACGGCGTGATTGATCGGTTCATTGCCCCCAAAGGCCCAAGATTGGGATCTGGCAAATCCACTTCGCGAAAAAAGATGTAAGAAGGGTTATGATAGAGAAGTTCGCGCCCAGCAACGGGGTTACGGCGGACCCACGCGCGGATGACCTGTGCCGAAACCTGATGCGGCGCAAAGACGCCGCGGCGCACCAATTCCTGTCCGATGGAACGATAGGGTTGGCCGTTCCGGCCACCATAGCCAACTCGGATCGTGGTACCGTCTTGCAGTTTGATGCGACCAGATCCTTGGATTTGCAGAAAAAATAGATCTACCGGGTCATCGACCCAAGCAATTTCCAACCCGCGCCCCTCGAGGAGACGCCCCTCTTCGATGTCACGGCGCGTAACCCATGTGCCATCCGCGGCCTCGGCTGGAGTGCGGTAAACAGGGTAACGAAACCGCATGGAGGGCTGACGGGATCCGTTCAGTTCCGGCTCGAAATATCCGGTGAAAAGCGCAGGCGCACCGCCGCCGATCACAACAGGGCGAAAGAACAGCTCAAAGAAACTGCGCGCATTTTCGGCGGTTTGCGACAAGGCGCACAGCGGTTGCCAGTCGGGGCCAACGAGATCCGCACAGGTGTTGCGAAAAGTCGCCAAGGCGGCGTCGTGATCATCCCCATCCCAGCCGTCGAGATCGGCAAAAGACAAAAGCGCGATCGTCTCCTCGGACATGGCCGGGCTACTCCAGGCAGATATGGCCAGCACAAGGCCGAGACACGCACCCAACCCGCGCATCGGTCATCCGTCTGTCGCGACCAACTCCCAGTTGGGATCGCTGGCACCCATGTGACGGGCAAATGTCCACACATCGCGCTGACGCTTGATCTCGTTTGGATCGCCCTCGACCACCTGACCGTCGGCATTGCGCACGACCGATGTCAACTCACCCACGAACCGGACGGTTATCTCGCCCATGCCGCTGGCACGATCGAAACGCGCGCTATCAAGTGCAAGTTCACGGATCCCGATAAAGGACGCCTGAATGGTCAGGCCTTGTACCTCGCGCTCGCGGATGACGGTCTCGAAGGTGTCCATGACATCGGCCGCAAGAAAGGGACGCAATCCATCGACATCACCATTTTCAAAGGCCATGAGAATCATTTCATAGGCGCCGCGCGCACCTTGCAAGAATTCTGAGACCACCAAGCTTGGCTCTGCCTGTTTCATCGCAGCCAATGCCTTGGCGCTATCGGATCCCTCGGGAACATGATCGACGATATCGCGGTCTGGGCCACCCTCGATCACCTCGAAATCACGGCGGCGGTCGCTGCGGGCAGGCTTTGCCACTTCGGGCGGTTTTTCAAAGCCTTCACGCGTCCCAAGCACACTGCGCAGGCGCAAAATCAAAAACACTGCGATACCCGCCAAGACTAGCAAGGACAAAAGGGACGAGTTCATGAAAGCTCCTTGCTGGGCAAACGGGGTTCTCTTTAGGTTCTTGATGCACATATGTAGGTCAGGGGTGGTATCAAGTCCATCACCCTAGACCGCGCCAAAACGGCGCTTGGCCCACTTGGAGAGCGCGTCATGTGGCTTTTTCTTGCCTTTCTTCTTGTTCCCTTGATCGAGATTGCCCTGTTCATCCAGATCGGCGGCCTCATCGGGTTATGGGCGACATTGGCTATCGTCGTGCTGACCGCTGTCGCAGGCACGGCTCTGGTCAAGTCACAAGGCGCCTTGGTGCTATCGCGCCTGCGCGACAGTTTTCAAACGCTGCGCGACCCTACTGAACCCTTGGCCCATGGCGCGATGATCCTTTTTTCCGGCGCGCTTTTGCTCACGCCGGGATTTTTCACCGATACAGTCGGGTTCTTACTGCTGATCCCCGCGGTAAGATCGTGGCTTTTGCGCGAAGTGGCAAAACGGGTCGAGATAAGGGCAATGCAAATGGGGGGCGGCGCGCCGCGCGCGTCTGATCCGCGTGATGCCGTGATCGATGCGCAATATGTGGTGGAAGACCCCAAGGACGCAAAGACGTCACCGTCGCAATGGACAAAGCATTGAGACTGCATGCCTGTGCTGTTAGATGCAGTGCGAACACCTATTGCCGTTCTAAATGCTGGAGAGAGTGATGTCCGAGACAAATGGCGGTTCCGCCCCCCAAGCCGCGACTGGTGCCGCCGAACAGCCCGTGATGCCGAAATTGCAGATTCTTGGCCAATTCGTGCGCGATCTGTCGTTTGAAAACATCGCTGCACAAAAAGCGGTCAACGCGCAGGTTCAGCCTGATATTCAAGTTCAGGTCGCGCTTGACGCACGTAAGCGCGAGGCTGGGGATCAGTATGATGTGATCATGAAGCTCAAGATCGAGAGCAAAACGCGCGAGGATGCGCCGCAATCGATCTTTTTGCTGGAACTGGAATATGGCGGCATTTTCAAGGTTGAGAACGTCGCGGCCGAGCAACTGCACCCCTTCTTGCTGATCGAATGTCCGCGGATGCTTTTCCCGTTCGTGCGCCGGATTGTATCGGACGTCACCCGCGACGGCGGCTATCCGCCACTGAACCTCGATACCATCGATTTTCTTGCACTCTATCGTCAGCAATTGGCGCAGCGCGCAACACCGCAAAAGGTGGACGCCTAAGCGCTTAGCCGCGTTTCGACCAAAGCGCGCCCTCACCCAACTCCGCGACCATAGCGGTATGGGCGGCGCGCTCTGCTTCGGTCAGGCGTGGAGGAAGCGGCGCTTTGCGAGGCTGTGGCCGCCATGGCCCGGATACCGTCGTGGTGGTGTTGCGTGTCTGATCTGCGCCCAAGCCGAAATCGGCTTGGCGTCCGCCTGTCAGTTCCAGATAGACCTCGGCCAAAATCTCGGAGTCGAGAAGGGCGCCGTGCAAGGTGCGGTTCGAGTTGTCGATACCGAAACGACGGCACAGCGCATCAAGTGATGCAGGCGAGCCGGGAAAACGCCGCCGTGCGATCAAAAGCGTATCGAGTGCGCGCTCGTCGGGAAGCGCTGGTAGGCCCAGCCAAGACAACTCGGCATTCAGGAACCGCATATCGAAGCTGGCGTTATGGATAACCAGTCGCGCATCGCCAATAAACGAGAGAAAGGCCTGCGCGATATCGGCAAAACGAGGCTTATCAGCCAAGAAAGCTTCGCTAATGCCATGAATAGCGAAGGCCTCGGGCGGCATGTCACGTTCCGGGTGGATGTATTGATGATAGGTCTGGCCTGTGGGGACTTGGTTCCACAGCTCTACGGCACCGATCTCGACGATGCGATGGGCAGGTGTATCATAGGGATCAAGGCCCGTGGTCTCGGTATCGAGTACGATTTCACGCATGATCCAGCCCCGCATCAAGTAGTGCAGTGACGAGCTTTGCCACATCAGCGCGTGTGTGTTCCAGCGTCTTTGTCTCGATCACATGATCGGCGCGCGCGCGTTTTTCGGCATCTGGGGTTTGACGCGCGAGGATTTGGGCAAAGGTCGCTTTGGTCATGCCAGGTCGCGCCATGACACGGGCCGCTTGGGTAGGCGCATCGACAGTGACGACAAGAACCGCATCGAGCCACGCATCGGCGCCTGTCTCGAATAAAAGCGGGATATCGAGCACCACGAGGGGATCTTTGGCATGATTTGCCAAAAAGCTGGCCCTGTCTTGCGCAACAAGGGGATGAACGATCTTTTCTAGCCTGTCCAACAGGGTTGGATCGGCCGAGATTGCGGCTTTGATGGCGTCGCGGTGGATCATGCCATTTTGGACCGCCTCTGGAATCAAAGCCGCTACAGGGGCCACCGCTGCACCGCCTTTGGCATAGAGACGGTGGACGGTTTCATCCGCGTCCCATACGGGGATGTTTAGCTCACGAAACATATGGGCCGTGGTAGATTTCCCCATACCGATCGAACCGGTGAGCCCAAGCTTGATCGTCATCAGGCAAGGACCGCCGCGCGAAGATGGTCATCAACCATGGGGGTATAGCCGAACCACCGCTCGAAACCCGGAACGGCTTGGTGAAGCAGCATGCCAAGCCCGTCAACAGTCTCGCAGCCCATCTGGCGCGCTGTGACCAAGAGATCGGTGTCGAGCGGTTTATATACGATATCGGTCACAACGGTGGGTGGGGTCAGACGCGATAAGTCTATTGCAAGCGGCGACTGGCCTGTCATCCCGAGTGCTGTCGTGTTGACGACCAAGGCCACATCGGCGACCAGATCGGTGATGCGGGTCCAATCCTGTGTTTCCACCCGTGCGCCGAATTGATCGCGGAGCGCGTCAGCACGCGTCCTGGTTCGATTGACGACGATTACCTTTGGTGCGCCGTCATTGATCAAGGCCGAAACAATCGCTTTTGCAGCGCCCCCAGCACCCAGAACGAGAGCAGGTCCGGTTGCGGCGGTCCATCCGGGGAGAGTTTGGCGGATATTGCTCAGAAAGCCAATGCCATCGGTGTTATCAGCCTGGAGCTGGCCATTGCCGAGAAAGGTGAGCGTGTTGGCCGCGCCGATCAGGGCTGCGCGATCGCTGATCTGCGTGGCGAGAGAGAGAACGAATTCCTTGTGCGGGATCGTGATATTGACCCCGACAAAGCCCATCTCAGGCAAGATGCGCAGCACATCGGCCAAGTGGCTATGCGTGACATGCAAAGGCACATAATGCCCCTTAAGCCCGTAACGGGCGAGCCAGTGGCCATGAAGCCGAGGCGAGAGTGAATGTGCAACCGGATCGCCGATCACACCGGCAAGGGGAATTTCAGGACGGATCATGTGAATCTCCAACCGCGCAATCGGAGATAGGAGCAAAGCTCCAGCAAGGGAAGGCCGAGCACCGTGAACCAATCGCCATCGATCCGAGCAAAAAGGCGCGCGCCGATATCCTCGGCTTGATAAGCTCCCACGGAAGACGCGACTTGAGGCCAAGCCACGTCAAGATAGGCTGCGATTTCATCGTCGCCCAGCGTGTGCATTGTCAGACGTGCATGACCGACATGGCGCCAAATAGGCTGCCCATCTTCGTATAAGACCGCGGCAGAATAGAGGTGGTGCGTTTGCCCGGTAAGCTGCCTAAGCTGGCGATGTGCATCGTCACGATCGCGGGGTTTTGCAAAAACAGTGGATGCAAGCGCAAGAATTTGATCGCAACCGAGGGTGAGGTTAGCGCTGCCTGCCTTGCGGGCTTTGAACTCGGCCAGGGCATCGGCGAGATCACGGGGACCGGCCCCCTCGGCGAGGAGCGAATTGCGGATCGCATCCTCATCGATTCGAACGGGGCGGATCAGATGTGCAATGCCCGCCCTTTCGAGCATCTGCGACCGGATCTGGGAGGCAGATGCGAGGATCAACGGGGCATGAGGAGTATTTTTCTTGTCCATGATGCTGTGCATAACCGACCGAGCAACCCACTGCCAATCTTGTGTGCGATCGCAACAAAGAAAAGACAGACCCCGCGAAGGGCGCCATGGGGTGGTTGATCCAACGGTTTTCCACGGTGACAGAATACTCAGCCTACCTATGTGAGGCGGTGACATGGTCACATTTAATCATGAGTTTTGTGGGAGTTTTGCCCAATTGATCATTTCTAAGTGTTTATAAATAAATAATTTTATCAGATCTCATTGGGCCTTGTGGATCAATTGTGAATGAAATGCTATCTGTGGGAAAGTACCTGAGCAGGTTATGAAGGACCGTGTTTCGCGGTTTGCCCCCGGCGTTACAAGTACAACATCTTTTCTATAAATCTTCTTGATTTTATGAAGAATGGATGATCGCGATGGTTGCTTGACAGGGATCGTCGCGACGCTTAGCAGATCATTCAGACCCGTCCGGGTTCGTTTCTCCTTATGACATGACCGTGCGTTGGCCGTGATGGCCAATCTGGTGGCAGGATTTTCATGACCGATATGACGCTGAAACTGGCCGATCTGAAGGCCAAGTCGCCCAAGGACCTTTTGGCGATGGCCGAGGAGCTCGAGATCGAGAATGCCTCGACCATGCGTAAAGGCGAGATGATGTTCGAGATCTTGCGCGAGCGTGCCGATGAGGGTTGGGAGATCTCTGGTGACGGCGTGCTTGAAGTCTTGCAAGATGGCTTCGGCTTCCTGCGCTCGCCTGAGGCGAACTATTTGCCGGGACCCGATGATATTTATGTCTCGCCCGAGATGATCCGCCAACATAGCCTGCGGACAGGTGACACGGTTGAGGGGGTGATGAATGCCCCGCGAGAGAATGAGCGTTATTTTGCCTTGGTAAAGGCGAAACGGATCAATTTTGAGGATCCAGAGCGCGCGCGGCACAAGGTGGCCTTTGATAATTTGACGCCGCTTTATCCTGATGAGCGATTGAAGATGGAAATCGAGGATCCGACGATCAAGGATCGCTCGGCACGGATCATCGACTTGGTCGCGCCGATTGGGAAAGGTCAGCGTGCCTTGATTGTTGCGCCGCCGCGCACAGGGAAGACAGTACTTTTGCAGAATATCGCGCATTCGATCGAGGTGAACCACCCGGAGTGTTATCTGATTGTGCTGTTGATCGACGAACGGCCCGAAGAAGTGACCGACATGCAGCGGAGCGTAAAAGGTGAAGTAATCTCTTCGACTTTTGATGAACCTGCGACACGCCATGTCGCTGTGGCTGAGATGGTGATCGAAAAAGCGAAGCGATTGGTTGAACATAAGCGTGATGTGGTGATCTTGCTTGACTCGATCACGCGGTTGGGCCGGGCGTTTAACACGGTTGTTCCTTCATCCGGGAAGGTGTTGACCGGTGGTGTTGACGCCAATGCTTTGCAGCGGCCAAAGCGCTTTTTCGGGGCGGCTCGCAACATCGAGGAGGGGGGTTCGCTGACGATTATCGCAACAGCCCTGATCGATACAGGCAGCCGGATGGACGAGGTGATTTTCGAAGAATTCAAAGGGACGGGTAACTCGGAACTGGTGCTTGATCGCAAGGTTGCCGATAAGCGCGTGTTCCCAGCGATGGATATTTTGAAGTCTGGCACCCGGAAGGAGGATCTGTTGGTCGATAAGGTTGACCTTCAGAAAACTTATGTGCTCCGTAGGATCTTGAACCCGATGGGTACGACGGATGCCATCGAGTTCTTGATCTCGAAATTGAAGCAGACCAAGACGAATTCAGAATTCTTTGATTCGATGAACGCATAAGGGGCGAACGATGCAGACGATCTTTGCCCTGGCCACGGCCCGGGGAAAATCGGGCGTCGCGATCATGCGGATATCGGGACCAGCGGCCCATGATGTTGGGCGGTTGTTGGCAGGATCTTTGCCGTTGGCTGGACGGTCGGCACTACGCGCATTGCGTGATCGTCACGGTGAGTTTCTCGATCAGGCGCTCGTGCTGTCTTTTGAGAGCCCCCGAAGCTTTACCGGCGAGGATGTCGTGGAGTTGCAGATCCATGGCAGTGTCGCGGTGATCCGTGCATTGGAAGTGGCGATCGCAGAGACAGGGCTCGCGCGGATGGCAGAGCCTGGCGAGTTCACGCGCCGCGCGCTTTTGAACGGACATCTCGATCTTGCACAGGTTGAAGGTCTTGCGGATCTGATCGCGGCCGAGACCGAGCTACAGCGCAAGCAGGCGCAGCAGTTGTTCTCGGGTGGTATGCGCGTTTTCGCGGATCAATGTCGCACCGATTTGGTGCGGGCGATCGCTTTGGTTGAGGCGACAATTGATTTTGCTGATGAAGACGTGCCGGTCGATGTCGCACCAGAGGTTGGTTTGCTCCTTGAAAACGTTTTGCGCGACGTCAGGCGCCAATTGGCCGGATATGGCCATGCAGAACGTGTAAGAAACGGTTTCGAGGTTGCTGTCATCGGACCACCGAACGCTGGAAAAAGCACATTTATCAATAAGATAGCGGGCCGGGATATAGCAATAACCTCGGACATTCCGGGAACGACCCGGGATGTGTTGGAGGTCCGTGTTGATCTCGCGGGATTGCCGGTGACGTTTTTGGACACAGCGGGGCTGCGCGATAGCGCTGACAAGATCGAACGGCTTGGAGTTGCACGTGCACGCAGCCGCGCCTTGGAAGCTGATGTGCGGATTTTGCTGATCGATGGGTTGACGGATGATGGTGGCTTCGATGCTTCGATGCCTGTGGATTTGATTTATCGAACGAAGGCAGATTTGACGGGCGTTGGCATCTCGGCGCGAACTGGTGATGGCATTGATGCGGTTTTGGCTGATGTGGAGCGTATCCTATCGGATCGTGTGTCAGGCATGACGATAGCGTCGCATGAGCGGCATCGCCTCGCGCTTGATCGTGCGGATGTCTTGTTGCAAAGCGCCATAACCGTTTTCCGTGGTGGCGATGTTGGTGCAGAGATCTTGGCCGTTCACCTTCGCGATGTGGTGACCACGCTTGACTCACTCATTGGCCGTGTAGATGTAGAGGCGGTTCTTGGCGAGATCTTCTCGGAATTTTGCATTGGCAAGTGAAGGGTGTTTCACGTGAAACATGATCGGTTCGATGTCATCGTCATAGGAGGCGGCCATGCGGGAACGGAGGCCGCGCATGCGTCGGCGCGCGCCGGAGCACGTACAGCCTTGGTGACCATGCGAAAATCTACGATCGGGATCATGTCATGTAACCCGGCGATTGGCGGGCTTGGGAAAGGTCACCTTGTTCGCGAGATTGATGCGATGGGCGGAATCATGGGTCTGGCAGCCGACCGTTCGGGGATCCAGTTCAGGTTGCTCAATCGGCGTAAGGGTCCTGCCGTCAGAGGCCCAAGAACGCAGTCTGATCGGAAACATTACCAAGCCGCGATCCAATCGCTGTTGGCTGACCGCTCAGGGTTGACGATCATCGAGGGCGAAGTCGCAGATATCGTGCTGCAAGGGGGTGCGATCAGCGGCATCAAATTATGCGATGACTCGCTCATTTCTGCTCATTGTGTCGTGTTGACGACAGGCACATTTCTGGGAGGTGTGATTCATATCGGTGATCGAAAGATGAGGGGCGGGCGTGTTGGCGATCAACCGTCTGATCTGCTCGCTGATCGCTTGCGTGATCTTGATTTACCGTTGGGCCGCCTGAAGACCGGCACGCCACCGCGTTTACGTAAATCGTCGATCGCGTGGGACCAACTTGAGATGCAACCCGCCGATGACGCGCCGGCATTGTTTTCTTTCATGTCGGACCGGCCTGTACTTCGACAGGTGTCTTGCGCAATTACGCATACGAACCCGCATACCCATGAGATCATCAGCGATAATCTGTCGCGTTCAGCTATGTATGGCGGTCACATCGATGGGGTCGGCCCAAGGTATTGCCCATCTATCGAGGATAAGATCGTCAAGTTTTCCGACAGATCATCGCACCAAATCTTCTTGGAGCCCGAAGGGCTGGAAAGCGATATCGTATATCCAAACGGTATCTCGACGTCGCTGCCAGAGGATGTACAGATTGCGTATGTCCGCTCCATCGCTGGGTTAGAAGCGGCAGAGATTACTCAGCCGGGTTATGCAATCGAGTATGATTTCGTCGATCCGCAAAGCCTTGACTCGTCGTTGCAACTTGCAGCCATTCCGCGACTTTTTCTCGCGGGTCAGATCAACGGCACGACCGGCTATGAGGAGGCGGCCGCACAGGGCTTGATGGCCGGTCTCAATGCGGCGCACGCGTCGCTCGGGCGAGAGCCGGTCGTGCTGTCACGCTCTCAAGCATATATCGGGGTAATGATCGATGATCTGGTGACGCGCGGTGTTGCTGAACCCTATCGTATGTTTACATCGCGCGCGGAGTATCGGCTATCGCTGCGTGCAGACAACGCCGATCAAAGGTTAACAGAGGTAGCTGATGGACTTGGCTTGATCTGCGAGAGGCGGCGGCGCCTCTTTCACACGAAGATGGATGATCTTAAGGCAGGGCGGGATATTCTGGCGGGGGAACGTTTTACACCTCAAGAGGCAGCACGGGCAGGCATTACGATTAACCAAGATGGTCAACGTCGTAGTGGCATGGATCTACTCGCCTTCCCGGATATAGATTTCGCGCAGATCGACGTTTTGCTTCCTGCCTTTGCCAAGTGCTCGCCTGATGTCAGAGAGCAACTCGCAATCGAGGCGCTATATCGAACATATGTTGATCGACAACAGCGCGACGCAGCCGCATTGCAGAGGGATGAGGCGCAGAAAATCCCCGCTGATATTGATTATGACTCGATTGGTGGCCTTTCCAACGAATTGAAAGGAAAACTGCGCCGTGTGAAGCCGGCCACCTTGGGGCAGGCTGGGCGTATTGACGGAATGACTCCAGCGGCATTGGCATTGATCCTGTCGCGCATGCGCCAAGATGAACGTTACAGCGCATGACCGAAGATGAGGCTATGGGTGTCATAGCGGAGCGTGTTTCACGTGAAACAATGAACCGACTATCTGATTATGCGACGCTTCTCATCAAATGGCAAAGTCGCATTAATCTCATTGCGCGCTCAACTTCCGCCCAGATCTGGTCGCGACATATGCTCGATTCAGCGCAGTTGCTCGATCACATACCAGAGAAATGCGCGTATTGGCTGGACCTGGGCAGCGGCGGAGGTTTTCCTGGGCTCGTATGTGCAGCGATCGCACATGAGCATCATCCCGAAGTCCAATTTGCACTGGTCGAAGCTGATCAGCGAAAAGCAACTTTTCTACGCGAAGCGTCAAGGCATATGGGGCTTTCGGTCGAGGTGCACAATTGCCGCATCCTCGACCTTGCCCCGCAATATGCAGATGTCATCTCAGCCCGCGCCTTAGCACCGCTCGCGAAGTTATGTGAAATGGCACATATCCATCTGGCCCCGGCTGGCATATGCTTGTTTCCAAAGGGCGCCCGTCATGCTGACGAGTACGCGGCAGCATCCAAAGACTGGCTTTTTGCGCACGATCTCATGCCAAGCGTCACCGAAACGGATGCAGCTGTGTTGAAAATCAAAGAGTTACGCCATGTCTAGACCACAGCATCCACGTGTCATTTCTATTACCAACCAAAAAGGTGGGGTCGGCAAAACCACAACAGCGATCAATCTAGGCGCAGCACTCGCCGCTCTGGAACAGCGCGTCCTCATCATCGATCTTGATCCGCAAGGAAATGCATCTACTGGTCTAGGCATATCAGCACGCGATCGTGGCATAACGACCTACGAGCTTCTTCATGAGGATGCACCACTTGCGTCGGTCATCAGAAAAACAGCGACAGATGGGTTAGATCTCGCTCCGGCAACGACTGACCTCAGCTCCACAGATGTCGCCCTTGGCGATCAAGAGAATCGTGTTTTCTTGTTGAAGGATGCCTTGGCTACAGACGCTCTCGCCGTCTATGATTTCGTTTTGATTGATAGCCCGCCCTCCCTCAGCTTGCTGACCGTTAATTCTCTGGTTGCAAGCGACTCTGTTCTTGTCCCGCTCCAGGCAGAATTCTTTGCCCTCGAGGGGTTGTCACAACTCATGCTGACAATCCGTGATGTTCGCGAAACGGCAAATCCTAAGCTGAGGATAGAAGGGGTTGTTCTGACTATGTACGATCAGCGCAACAATCTCTGCCAACAGGTTGAAGAAGATGCGCGGACAACCTTGGGCGAACTCGTCTTTGAAACCCGAATCCCAAGAAATGTCCGCTTGAGCGAGGCCCCCTCGTATGGCGTTCCAGCCTTGGCTTATGATCCACTCTCCAAAGGTAGCCAATCATACCATGACCTTGCAGCCGAGCTTTTGGCACGCGGATCAAAATGAAAGGACCTCATCCCATGGTCAAAAAACGTGAAAGAACAGGTCTTGGCCGCGGCCTATCAGCCTTGATGGCTGATATCGAGCTTCCCTCCACCGCCACATCAGGCAATGATCCAGCCACGGTGAACGCACGCGGTCTTCGGTACGTCGCCATCGAGCGGATTACTCCTAATCCAGATCAGCCGCGACGCCATTTCGCCGATACCGCGCTGACAGAACTAGCGGCCTCTATTCGCGAGAAAGGGATTATACAGCCGTTAATCGTGCGTCCACATCCCGTGAACGCCCAAGAATTTCAAATCGTCGCAGGAGAACGACGCTGGCGGGCCGCACAGCAGGCGCAACTTCACGAATTGCCGGTGATTGTCCGCGACTTCAACGAGACCGAGTTGCTTGAAGTTGCCATCATCGAAAATGTCCAACGCGCCGACCTCAATCCGCTGGAAGAGGCTTTGGGCTATCGCCAACTCATCGAACGCTTTGGTCATACTCAGGAAAGGGTTGCCCAAGCCTTAGGAAAGAGCCGCAGTCATATCGCAAACATGATGCGACTCCTGGCCCTTCCAGAGGAAATTCAATCACTTGTACGCGGTGGTCAGCTCAGCGCAGGCCATGCGCGCGCATTGCTCACCGCACAAGATCCACTTTTGATCGCACGGCAAGCGGTTGCGAATGGCTGGTCCGTTCGTGATGTCGAGCAAAAAATCAAGGAGGGCCGCGCTGCTCGTCAACAGCGTTCAAATCCGCGGACCGGCGATAAAGATGCAGATACCATTGCACTTGAGCGTGACCTGAGTGCCGCCATTGGCATGTCTGTGCGCATTGATCATCAACCAAGCGGGGAGGGTCGCTTATCGATCCGCTACAAGGATCTCCAAGGGCTTGATGACCTCATCCGCCTCTTGAGCAAAAACTGACCTAGTCTGCCAACAACTCACGCAATACGGCGTTCAACAAACGCCGACCTTGTCCGGTCACCACGAACCGTCTGTCGGTGATCGTCAATAGGTCAAGCTCGGCCAGTTTTTCCACAACGAGAGGATTAAAATCCGCGCCGTTCAGCGCGATAAACCGCGCGCGCTCCAACCCCTCGTTCAAACGCAGCGCCATCATCGCATATTCTTCAGCATGCTCGCGCCGAGAGAGTGCGCTGCGCACAACTTCGCCCGACCCGGAAGATTGAACACGCTTTAGCCAGCTCTGCGGCATCCTCTCCGCTTCCGTGGCGAAACGCTGGGACCCAAGAGTTAAGCGCCCATGGGCGCCCGGGCCAATCCCCGCGTAGTCCCCACCACGCCAATAGATCAAATTATGTCGGCTTTGCGCCAGATCTCTTGCGTGGTTCGATACCTCGTATGCCGGTAACCCGGCTGCCTCGCACATCTCTTGAGTCAGATCATACATATCTGCGCCAAGATCCTCCCCGGTCAGACCAGCAAGCTTGCCCAGAGCGTGGCGATCACCAAAAGCTGTGCCGGGCTCAATCGTCAATTGGTAAAGCGATAGGTGATCAGCGGCGAGCGCGATCGCCTCGTGCAGCTCCAATTTCCAATCGGCAAGGCTTTGAAATTGCCGGGCATAAATCAGGTCAAAGCTCACCCGTGGAAAGATTCCGCGCGCCAGATCAAAGGCCCTTCTGCCCTCGGCGGCGGAATGAAGTCGGCCTAAACGCTTCAGATCCGCATCTCTAAGTGCTTGCAACCCAATCGATACACGATTGACACCTGAATCCCGAAACGCAGAAAAGCGTCCTGCCTCCACGGATGTCGGGTTCGCCTCAAGCGTGACCTCCAGATCATTCGCGCTTGGCCAAGCTGCCTTCGCAGCAGAGATAATCTGGCCCGTGATATCGGGATCCATCAGCGACGGTGTCCCACCGCCAAAAAAAATACTCGTAAGAGTGCGCCCATGTGTTTCACGAGAAACACGTTTAATCTCAATAAGATAACACTCAAGCCAATGGCGCTGATCAATGCTTCGCGCAACATGGCTATTGAAATCGCAATAGGGACATTTCGCTTGGCAAAAGGGCCAATGAACATAAAGCCCAAAACCGCCATGTTCCCAATCTTCACGCACCAAGCGCCTGCCTCAACTTTTCTACGGCACGCGCGCGATGACTGATGCGGTTCTTCTGCCACCGATCCATCTCGGCAAAGGTGATATCGAACCCGTCAGGGATGAAAATCGGATCATAACCATGACCCTGCGAACCCCGCATGGGCCAAATCACGCGCCCGGGCATAACACCTTCGAACACCTCGTCATGCCCATCGGGCCAAGCAAGAACCAGCGTGCAACAAAATTGCGCAGTGCGCGGATGGGGTGCGTTCACCTCCTCCAAAAGCATGTGCGCTTTTTTCATCGCCATGACGAAATCACGGCCATAGGGTGTCTCAGCCCAATCAGCCGTATAGACACCAGGCGCGCCATTCAACGCATCGATCGCGATGCCGCTATCATCCGATAATGCAGCAAAACCCGTCGCTTGCGCCGCTGCGTGGGCCTTGATCCGGGCATTCTCGACAAAGCTTGTCCCCGTTTCCTCCGGCTCGGGCAGATCATGATCAGCCGCTGAGCTGACCTCGATCCCAAAAGGTTCAAGCAACGCCGCCATCTCCTCGAGCTTGCCCCGGTTATGCGTCGCGATCAAAAGATGCTTGCCGGTGAAGCGGCGCATTACCGTGCCGCCGCCTTTTGTGCCGCCACCAAGGCCGCCACACCCTGCGTGGCCAACCCATACAACGCGTCGAACTGGTCCCGCGAGAAAGCCGCCCCTTCCGCACTCGCTTGGATCTCGACTAAGGCACCGCTTCCCATCATGACGAAATTGCTATCCGTGCCAGCCTCGCTGTCTTCAAGATAATCAAGATCAAGGACCGGCTGGCCGGCATAGATGCCACACGATACCGCGGCGATATGATCGGTGATAGGATCGCTGACAATATCACCGGCCTTCAACAACTTGTTGACCGCAAGGCGCAAGGCGACCCAGCCGCCGGTGATAGATGCACAGCGCGTGCCACCGTCGGCCTGGATCACATCGCAATCGATGGTGATCTGCCGCTCACCCAGCGCCGAACGGTCCACACCCGCGCGCAGGGCGCGACCGATCAACCGCTGTATCTCCTGTGTCCGGCCCGATTGCTTCCCCGAGGCCGCCTCGCGCCGCATCCGCGTATGGGTCGCCCGCGGCAGCATTCCATACTCGGCCGTGACCCAGCCAAGCCCGGTATTCTTCAAGAATGGCGGCACCCGTTCCTCCAGCGTCGCGGTACACAAGACATGCGTGCCACCACAGCGGATCAAGCACGACCCCTCGGCATGCCGCGTCACATCCGTTTCGATCACGATTTCGCGCATTTCATCTAGGTTTCGGCCGGAAGGACGCATATCTTTCTCCTGTTAATCCGTGATGCGGGGCATAGTCCGCCCATACCCAGCGACGCAACCCCGAAACCCGGGCATGACCATAAGATGACAGACCGCACAGGACGACAAAACACCGCTCTCACCGATATGAACGACCGTTCGCGCGAAGTGTTCCGCCGCGTCGTTGAGGGCTATCTTGAAACCGGCACACCCGTGGGGTCACGCACCCTGACCCGTAGCCTGACAGAACAGGTCTCGGCCGCCACCGTGCGCAATGTGATGCAAGATCTCGAATATCTTGGCCTCTTGGGAAGTCCCCATGTCTCCTCTGGACGCATTCCAACGCAACTTGGCCTGCGCATGTTTCTCGATGGTTTTCTCGAGGTTGGCGAACTCGCTTTGAGCGATAAGCAAAGCCTTGATGAGACCTTGTCTTCGAACACCACCGATGTCGCCGCGACCCTTGATCGGATTGGATCCGCTCTATCGCAAGCGACCCATGGCGCCAGCGTTGTCTTGGCCCCGAAACGCGAAGCGCCCATTAAGCATATCGATTTCGTGTCACTTTCCGCCGACCGGGCGCTTGTTGTGCTGGTTCATTCCGATGGTCATGTCGAAAACCGGCTGTTCCAGCCGCCACCTGGTCACACGCCCAGCGCGATGCGCGAGGCAGCGAATTATCTCAACGCCCATCTCGCTGATCGCACACTCAGCAGCTTGCGCACCGACATCCAGACCGAGGTCGAAAGTCGCCGCGCCCAGATCGATGAAATCGCCGCTCATCTGATCGCCGCAGGCCTCGCCGTCTGGGACACTGATGGCGACGATCTGGGCCGTTTGATCGTGCGTGGCCGGGCGAATCTACTTACCAATACTGCCGAAGCGGAAGAGCTTGAGCGCATACGCCAGCTCTTTGACGACCTCGAACGCAAGCGCGATATCGCCGATTTCCTCGAATTGGCCGAAACAGGCGAAGGTGTGCGCATTTTCATCGGTTCGGAGAATAAGCTTTTTTCACTTTCGGGTTCCGCTCTGGTCGTCTCTCCCTATATGAACGCAGATCGGAAGATCGTCGGTGCCGTTGGGGTCATTGGGCCAACGCGGCTTAATTACGGGCGCATCGTTCCGATCGTGGACTATACGGCACAGCTGGTCGGCAAACTGATCGCCGATCGCAGCTGAGTGCCGAGACGACAGACAAAGGGGCCAAGCATGTCCGACGCCAACCAAGACCAATTTACCGAGGCGACGCCGCCCGACGCCACAGACGATGCCGCACCCATCGCGCCCGGCGACGGGAACGTACCAGAACTCGACCCGATCGCGGCGCTGGTCGAAGAGCGTGACGCGCTGAAAGATCGCCTTTTGCGTACCTTGGCCGAAGCGGACAATGTCCGCAAACGAGCAGAGCGCGACCGACGCGAGGCCGAGAAATTCGGCGGCACACGAATCGTGCGGGACCTCTTGCCGGTCTATGACAATCTTCGCCGCGCACTCAATAGCGCCGCCGACGCCACAGGCGAGGCAGACCGCGCCTTGGTCGAAGGGGTTGAGTTAACTTTGCGCGAATTGCTCAAGGTTCTGACAAAGCACGGTGTCACCCCGATCGTCCCGGAAATTGGCGACCGCTTTGATCCAGAAAATCACGAGGCGATGTTCGAGGCTCCTGTTCCCGGCACCAAGGCGGGCGATATTCTGCAAGTCATGGCCGAGGGGTTCATGTTGTACGACCGCCTGATCCGCCCTGCACAGGTCGGCGTCTCGTCGAATACCGCAGGCTAGGCGCGGTCGGCCAGATCCTTCAACTCGTAGAGAAGCGCAAGCGCCTCGCGCGCGGTCAATTCATCAGGATGGATCGCGCTCAGGCGCACTTCAAGCGCGGTCAGCCCCTTGACGGGCCGGCTGGCCGCGGCAGGGGCGGCCGCGAAAAGCGGCAGGTCGTCGATGATCGCCTTGCGATTTCCACCCTCCCGCTCGCCCTTCTCCAACGTCTCCAATACGTGATGCGCGCGCGCGATGACGCTTGGCGGGAGACCTGCCAGTTTGGCCACCTGCACCCCATAGGACCGATCAGCCGCCCCCTCACGCACCTCGTGCAGGAACACAACATCGCCTTGCCACTCCCTCACTGCCACGGTCGCATTCGACAGCCCAGGCAAGCGCGCCCCCAGCCCAGTCATTTCGTGATAATGGGTTGCAAACAAGGCGCGGCAGCGATTGATGTCATGTAGATATTCTAGCGTCGCCCAAGCGATGGACAGCCCGTCATATGTCGCCGTACCACGCCCGATTTCATCGAGTATGACCAGCGCCCGGGGATCGGCCTGGTTCAGGATCGTGGCGGTTTCCACCATCTCGACCATGAAGGTTGACCGCCCCCGTGCCAGATCATCGGCTGCACCAACCCGGCTAAAGACCTGGCTGACCACACCGATCTCTGCGTGGCTAGCGGGAACATAACTCCCCATCTGCGCAAGGATCGCAATGAGCGCGTTCTGACGCAGAAAGGTTGATTTCCCCGCCATGTTTGGCCCGGTCAAAAGCGTGATCGCCGCACCGTCTCCCTCGGGCGAAAGTCGACAATCATTGGCGATGAAGGGCGCGCCGTCACGGGCAAGGGCAGCCTCGACCACTGGGTGTCGTCCCCCCGTGATCACAAAGCTGCGGTCCGCACGCATCAGGGGTCTTGTCCAATCCCCTTCAACGGCGCGGCGTGCAAGTGCGCCTGCAAGATCCAACTCGGCCAGAGCGCGCGCCGTGCGCCCGATCAGGTCGGCTTGCGCCAAGACCCTATCGCGCAAAGCACCAAAAAGCGCGCGTTCGATCTCTTGCACATGGTTGCCGGCGTTCAGGATCCGCGTTTCCAGCTCTGACAAGTCAAGCGTTGTGAACCGCACCGCATTCGCGGTTGTTTGGCGATGAATGAACCGCTCGGACAAAGGGGGCGACAGCATCTTTTGCGCATGCGTTGCTGTCGTTTCGATGAAATAGCCAAGCACGTTATTGTGCTTGATCTTCAGCGAGGTGACGCCGCTCTGTGCGATATAGTCACTTTGCATCGCACCGATCACACCACGCCCTTCGTCGCGTAGGCGGCGCGCCGCATCAAGATCGGCGTCAAAACCAACCACGAAACTACTGCCATCGCGCAGTTGCAGCGGCGGCTCGGCCACCAGCGCCCGTTCCAACAGCGCGGCCAGCTCCTCATGACCGCAAAGCGCGTTGTGCGCATCAGCAAGAAGTGGCGGCAGTTCATGTTTGGCGAAACCCTGCCACAATAGACCAGCGGCCAGGAGGCCATCGCGGATCGCCGCTAGGTCGCGCGGACCGCCGCGATCAAGCGCCAGCCGCGACAAGGCCCTGTCAAGATCCGGGATCCGGCGCAAATGCAGCTCCAGATCGTCACGAAACCGCCCATCCGAGACGAAAAATGCCACAGCATCATGGCGCGCTGTAATCACGGGCAGATCGGTCGATGGCCCTGCCAAGCGCCGCTCCAACAGCCGCGCGCCACCAGCCGTCAGCGTCCGATCCAAGACCGACAATAGCGTGTTGGCCCGTCCACCAGACAGCGCATGGGTCAACTCCAGATTGCGTCGCGTTGCTGCGTCAAGTTGCAACAACGTGGCCGCGATTTGCTGTCGTGGTGGGCGCAATAACGGCAAGCTGCCCCTCTGCGTCAGCTCCAGATAATCGATCAGCGCCCCCATCGCTCCTAATTCGGGACGGGTGAATTGCCCGAAACCATCCAGCGCGCCGATACTGAAAACGCGCGCCATTCGCGCCTCGGCGCTGCGGCTGTCGAAACTTGTTGGGGCAAGGATGGTGGTGGCGGCCCCGATTTCTTCGATCGCTGCAATCCGCGCTGGTTCCATCCCGTCCGAAACGAGCACCTCGCGCGGTAAAAGCCGGGCCAGTTCTGGTCCTAGCCGCACAGGTGGGCAGGGCATGACCTGAAAATCCCCGGTCGAGATATCGCACCACGCCAAGGCGCCCTCACCACGCACCTCGGCATAGGCGGCCAGGAAATTATGGCGGCGCGCCTCCAAAAGCGTATCTTCGGTCAGTGTGCCAGGGGTTACAAGGCGCACCACCTCGCGGCGGACGACGGCCTTAGAGCCGCGCTTTTTGGCTTCGGCCGGGTCTTCCATCTGTTCGCAGATCGCGACGCGAAAACCCTTGCGGATCAGGGTCAAAAGGTAGCTTTCGGCACTATGCGCAGGCACGCCGCACATGGCGATATCTTGGCCCAGATGTTGCCCACGCTTGGTCAGTGCAATGTCCAACGCTGCGGCCGCGGCTACCGCATCGTCAAAGAACATTTCGTAGAAATCGCCCATCCGATAGAACAACAGCGCATCGGCATGCTGCGCCTTGATCTCCAGATATTGCGCCATCATTGGCGTGACGCTGCTCATACCATCCCCCGTTGGCCCGCGAACCAGCCTACGCAAGCTGCGCGCCGGATTGAAGCGCCAAAACCCTGTTGTTGCCGTTGCGTCGCGCAGTCGGTAAACCGAATGCCAGACCAAGGGAGACACATCAAAAAATGGCCGACAAGAGCAGGATCACCCGCGAGGAGGCGTTGGCCTATCATCTCGACCCGCATCCGGGGAAAATCGACATCAACGCATCCACCCCGATGGCGACACAGCGCGATCTTAGCCTCGCCTATTCGCCCGGTGTGGCCGTCCCCTGCGAGGTGATCGCCGAACGGCCAGAGGCCGCTTATGATTACACCACCAAGGGCAATCTGGTGGCCGTGATCTCGAATGGCACAGCGGTGCTTGGGCTGGGAAATCTCGGTGCTCTTGCCTCCAAACCCGTGATGGAGGGCAAGGCGGTGCTGTTCAAACGCTTTGCCGATGTGAACTCCATCGATATCGAGCTCGATACCGAAGACCCGGACGAATTCTGCCGCGCCGTGCGGCTCATGTCGCCCACCTTCGGTGGCATCAACCTTGAAGATATCAAGGCGCCCGAATGTTTCATCATCGAGCAGCGCCTCAAGGAAGAATGCGATATTCCCGTTTTTCACGACGATCAGCATGGTACCGCCGTGATCTGTGCGGCGGGTCTGATCAACGCGCTGCACATCTCGGGCAAGAAGATCGAGGATTGCCGCATCGTGCTGAACGGCGCGGGGGCGGCGGGGATTGCCTGTATCGAACTGCTGAAAACCATGGGCGCGCGGCACGAGAACTGCATCGTCTGCGACACCAAGGGCGTGCTCTATCAGGGCCGCACCGAGGGGATGAACCAATGGAAATCGGCCCATGCGGTGAAAACTGATCTGCGCAGCCTCGAAGAAGCGATGAAGGGGGCGGATGTGTTCCTTGGCGTTTCTGCCAAGGGCGCTGTGACGCGCGAGATGGTCGCAAGCATGGCGCCCAACCCGGTGATCTTTGCCATGGCTAACCCCGATCCAGAGATCACCCCTGAAGAGGCGCATGAGGTGCGCCCCGACGCCATCGTCGCCACAGGCCGCTCGGACTACCCCAATCAGGTCAACAACGTATTGGGCTTTCCCTATCTCTTCCGCGGCGCGCTCGATATCCATGCCCGCGCGATCAATGACGAGATGAAGATCGCCTGCGCCCATGCGCTGGCCGATCTTGCGCGCGAAGACGTGCCGGACGAGGTCGCCGTGGTCTATGGTCGCGATCTGTCCTTTGGGCGCGACTATATCATCCCCACCCCCTTTGATCCCCGCTTGATCTACACCATCCCCCCCGCTGTTGCGCGGGCGGGCATGGATACCGGCGTGGCCCGCCGCCCCATCGCCGATCTTGATCGCTACGCCGAGGGGTTGCGCGCACGGCTCGACCCGACAAGCTCGATCTTGCAGGGTATCTATGCCCGCGCGAAATCGGCGCAGGCGCGGATGATCTTTGCCGAAGGTGATGATGTCCGCGTGCTGCGCGCAGCCGTGGCCTATCAACGCCAAGGCTTGGGTCGTGCGCTGGTTGTCGGTCGCGAAGCTGATGTGAAGGCCAAGCTTGACACCGCCGGTCTTGCCGATGCCGTCCGCGAGTTGGAGGTGGTCAACGCCGCCAACACCACCGAGTTGGAGACCTACAAGACGTTTCTTTACGAGCGGCTTCAGCGCAAGGGCCATGACCGGGCGGATATTCACCGCCTTGCCGCGCGCGACCGCCATGTCTTTGCCGCGCTGATGCTGGCCCATGGGCATGGCGATGCGCTGGTCACAGGTGCGACGCGGAAATCGGCCCATGTGCTTGACCTGATCGGCAAGGTCTTCGATGCCCGCGCGCAAGACGGGGCGGTGGGCATCACTGCGTTGCTGCACAAGGGCCGGATCGTTTTGATTGGCGATACACTTGTCCATGAATGGCCCGAGAAAGAGGATCTGGCCCTGATCGCCCAGCGTGGCGCACAAGTCGCTCGGGATCTGGGGCTCGAGCCGCGTGTCGCTTTCGTCAGTTTCTCGACCTTTGGCTATCCGATCAGCGAGCGCGCGGAAAAGATGCATCAAGCGCCGCACGTCCTCGATGCGATGGGTGTCGATTTCGAATATGACGGCGAAATGGCCGTCGATGTCGCACTCAACCCCGAGGTGATGGCGCAATATCCCTTCACCCGGCTTTCCGGCCCCGCCAATGTTTTGGTTGTGCCTGCCCGTCACTCGGCCAGTATTTCGGTCAAGCTGATGCAGGCGATGGCCGGTGCAACCGTGATTGGCCCGATCCTGACCGGGCTAAAAAGCCCGATCCAGGTCTGCTCCACCGTTTCGACAGCGAACGACATTCTGAACATGGCCGTCATGGCCGCCTGTGAAATCGGGCGGCGCTGACCGATAGGGTGCGGGGCGGTTGTCATCGCCCCGCACCTCAATCATGGGGCATCAACCCTTCATCCCATCCCAAAAGTTCTTCACCTTGTCGAAGAACCCGCTGGCATTGGGGTTGTTCGACTTGGCGCTGATCTCTTCGAACTTGCGCAGCAATTCCTTTTGCTCGCCTGTCAGGTTCACCGGCGTTTCGACTGCCAGCTCGATATACATGTCACCTACACCCGCGCCCCGCAATTGCGGCATGCCCTTGGCGCGCAGACGCATCTGGCGGCCTGATTGCGACCCTTCTGGCACCTTGACCCGCGCACGGCCACCATCGATCGTGGGAACCTCGATCTCACCGCCAAGTGCCGCTTTGCTCATGGACACAGGCACCCGACAGAACAAATCGACCCCGTCGCGCTGAAAGATCGCGTGATCGGCCACCTCGATGAAGATGTAAAGATCACCCGACGGTCCGCCGCGCATGCCGGCCTCGCCCTCTCCCGACAGGCGGATGCGTGTGCCGGTTTCAACACCTTGCGGGATATTGACCGATAGCGCGCGGTCCTTTTGCTGACGCCCGCTGCCGCCACAGCTTCGGCAAGGGTTCTTGATGATTTGACCCATGCCCGAGCAGGTTGGGCAACTCCGTTCGACGGTGAAGAAGCCCTGTTGCGCCCGCACTTTGCCCATGCCCGAACAGGTGGGGCAGGTGGTGGGTTCTGATCCCCCCTCTGACCCGGTGCCGGAACAACTTCCACAGGCAGACGCGGTTGGCACGGTGATCTGCTTGGTCAGCCCATTGAATGCATCTTCAAGCGAGATTTTCAGATTATACCGCAGGTCCGAGCCGCGGCTGGCCCGCGAGCGGCCACCGCCACCACGTTGCCCACCCATGAAATCCCCGAATAAATCTTCGAAGACATCGGAAAAAGCGCTGGCAAAATCGCCCTGACCGGGCCGACCGCCATAGCCACCGGCACGCCCGCCGCCGGCCATCCCACCATCGAAAGCAGCATGGCCAAACCGGTCGTAAGCGGCGCGTTTCTCGGCGTCCTTCAACACATCATGCGCTTCGTTCACTTCCTTGAACTGCGCCTCTGCATTGGGATTATCGGCATTACGGTCTGGATGCAGCTCTTTCGCCTTTTGGCGATAGGCTTTCTTGATCTCGTCGGCGGATGCGCCTTTCGAGACCCCAAGAACCTCGTAATAGTCGCGCTTGGCCATGTCGTTCCTTCCCTGAACGCAGGCGACCGGCCGGGGTTACGCCCAGCCGGTCGCCGTGGGATCAAGCCCTTCGATCAGCCGCGCTTGCGGTCGTCGTCGAGATCTTCGAAATCGGCATCGACGATATCGTCATCCACCGGCCGGGCATTGTCGCCATCGCCATCATCCTCTGCATTCTCGGCTTGGGCTTTGTAGATCGCCTCTCCCAGACGCATCGCGGCCTCGGTCACGTTCTGGATACCGCCTTTGATCTTGCCGGCATCTTCTGTCTCGAGTTGTTCTTTCAATGCCTTGATCGCCAATTCGATTGCTTCGATCGTTGAGGGATCGACCTTATCACCATGCTCGTCCATCGACTTTTCGGTCGAATGGATCAGGCTTTCGGCCTGGTTGCGGGTTTCGACCAGCTCGCGGCGCTTCTTGTCGGCATCGGCGTTTTCTTCCGCCTCGCGGACCATGCGCTCGATATCCTCGTCGGACAAACCGCCCGAGGCCTGGATCGTGATCTTTTGCTCTTTGCCGGTACCCTTATCCTTGGCACCGACTGAGACGATGCCGTTGGCGTCGATGTCGAATGTCACCTCGATCTGCGGCACACCACGCGGGGCAGGCGGGATGTTTTCAAGGTTGAACTGACCCAGCATCTTGTTGTCGGCGGCCATTTCGCGCTCACCCTGGAAGACGCGGATCGTCACGGCATTCTGGTTGTCGTCGGCGGTCGAGAAAACCTGCGCCTTCTTGGTCGGGATGGTGGTATTGCGGTCGATGAGCCGGGTGAACACGCCGCCCAGCGTCTCGATGCCCAGCGAAAGGGGCGTCACGTCGAGCAGAACCACGTCTTTGACGTCGCCTTGCAAAACGCCCGCTTGGATCGCCGCGCCAAGCGCCACGACCTCATCAGGGTTCACACCCTTATGGGGTTCTTTGCCGAAGAACTTGGTCACTTCCTCGACGACCTTAGGCATGCGGGTCATGCCGCCGACCAGAACCACCTCGTCGATGTCGCCCTTCGACAGGCCTGCATCCTTCAATGCGGCGGCGCAAGGCTTCATCGATTTGGTGATCAGATCGCCCACAAGGCTTTCAAGCTTGGCGCGTGTCAGCTTCATCACAAGGTGAAGCGGCTGGCCGTTTGCGCCCATCGAGATGAAGGGCTGGTTGATCTCGGTCTGCGACGAGGATGACAATTCGATCTTGGCCTTCTCAGCGGCCTCCTTGAGACGTTGAAGCGCCATCTTGTCATTGGTCAGATCGACGCCGTTTTCTTTTTTGAACTCGTCCGCAAGGTAGTTGACGATCCGCATGTCGAAATCTTCACCACCAAGGAAGGTATCACCGTTGGTGGATTTCACTTCAAACAGGCCATCATCGATCTCAAGGATCGTGATGTCGAAGGTGCCGCCGCCAAGGTCATAGACCGCGATGGTGCGGGTCTCTTTCTTGTCGAGGCCATAGGCGAGGGCGGCCGCCGTCGGTTCGTTAATGATGCGCAACACCTCAAGACCCGCGATCTTGCCGGCGTCTTTCGTTGCTTGGCGCTGGGCGTCGTTGAAATAGGCAGGCACGGTGATCACGGCCTGCGTCACCTCTTCGCCAAGATAGCTTTCGGCGGTTTCCTTCATCTTGGTCAGGATCTGCGCCGAGACTTGGCTGGGCGAAAACTTTTCGCCGCGCACTTCGACCCATGCATCACCATTGCCGCCATCGACGATCTTGTAGGGGACAAGTTTCTTATCCTTTTCCACCTCGGCATCGCCAAGGCGGCGCCCGATCAGGCGCTTGACCGCAAAAATGGTGTTTTCCGGGTTGGTCACGGCCTGCCGCTTGGCGGCTTGGCCAACAAGACGTTCATCATCGGTGTAGCCGACAATCGAAGGGGTGGTGCGCGCCCCTTCCGAATTCTCGATCACGCGCGGCTGGCTGCCATCCATAATCGCAACGCAGGAATTGGTTGTGCCGAGGTCGATACCAATCACTTTGGCCATATCGGTTTGGTCCCTTCTTGTCAGCGAACGGGCGATGGCGGGTCCGTTTTGGCCCCCGGTGCGCCCTAGATATGAAAACAGTGCTGGCCAAGGTGCACGCCCCGGCCGGTTCGGAGGGTATATAGGAGGGGGGTCAGCCCCCTGCAAGCGGGGCCGAGCCTCGGAAAAAACGCGAATCTGCGGACTTTGCAACCAGAGATGTCGTTTAGCGCCCTGCGCCCCAGCTCGCCGAGACATGCTTGCGGGTATAGGCCTCGGCCATGAAGCCGATCAGCAAGGCGAACAAGGTGAAGTAGAGCGGATATTCCCAATTCGAATGATGGGGGAAATAATTGACGAAAATAAACCCCCGCGCTTGGTCGATGACATGAAACAGCGGGTTCCAGTCGAACATGTCGATCATCATGCCGGGCATCATATTTGCCACGAACATCTTGCCCGAGGCGATCATGTTGGCGCGGATATAGACCAGTTGCACCATGCTTACGATATCGGGGATCCATGGTTTTGCAGACAAAAGCAAAAGCCCAATGGCGCACCCCGAGGCCCAAGAGAGCAAGAACATCATCAAGCCGCCCGGCCAGTAATGGATCGAAATAGGATTGATGATGACATGGATCGCCAAAAGCAGGACCAGAAGGCCGATGAGCTGCGTATAAAGGACCGTAAGTGCAGATGACAGGATCGCAACCAGCGTGTTCATCGGCGCATGCTGCATGATCGAGGCGGTTGCGCCTTCGGTCGTCATGATCTGCTGCACCGATTTGATGTGCGTCAGATAGGCGAAGATGCCGCTGAGAAGGTACAGCATGAAATCGCCACGGATCGCTGCCCCCCGCGCGCCCATGAAGGTAAAGAGGAAATAAAAGGCGACGAGAAACAGCACAGCCTGGATCAAGCTCAGCAAGATCGCCCAAATTGCGCTGCGATGCGTCTGCCGCACTTTTCGCGCAGCGGCCACCATGCTGAGCTCGAGCATGTTGATCGCAAGGCTGAATGTTGATTCTGTGCGGCGTGCTTGAAACATAGGCTGCATTCCCCCGATGACACAAAAGCCGCGCTGAGGTGCGATTCGACGCGCAGTGTACTTGCCCCGCCGGGTGATGCCGACGATAACGCGCTACGCCTTAACATGCGAAAAAGGCAAAATGGAGGCAAATGTGGATTACGATCATGTGATGCGGGTGTTCCGCCAGGCCGCCATCGAAGCCGGAGCGCGGATCATGGAGGTCTATGGCACCGATGATTTCGCCGTGCGCGCAAAATCCGACGACAGCCCCGTAACCGAAGCCGATGAGGCGGCTGATGCTTTGATCACGGCGCGGCTACGCGCAGCCTTTCCCGACATCGTGCTGGTGACCGAGGAACAAGCCGAAAGCCATACGCAAAGCGCTGACCGCTTCATCATCGTCGATCCCTTGGATGGGACCAAGGAGTTCGTTCAGCGCCGCGGCGATTTCACGGTGAATATCGCCTTGGTCGAAAATGGCGTTCCGGTGCGCGGTGTCGTGTATGCCCCGGCCAAGGGGCGGCTTTTTTACACCCATGCCGATGGTCACGCGGTCGAAGAAAACGGCCCCTTCGATCCAGAAAGATCAGGCCCCACAACGCCGATCAGGGTCGCACAACCCGATAATGGCGCGCTTTATGTCGTGGCTTCAAAGTCGCATCGCGATGCAGCTACCGATGCCTATATTCGCAAATATATGGTCGCTGATCTGAAAAGCGCCGGCTCCTCGCTCAAGTTTTGCCTTGTCGCGACGGGTGAGGCAGATCTTTATCCGCGTCTGGGCCGCACCATGGAATGGGACACCGCCGCCGGTGATGCCGTTTTGCGCGGCGCGGGCGGTGAGATGCTTCGCTTTGAGGATCACCAACCCTTTAGCTATGGCAAACCGGGCTATGCCAACGGGTATTTCATCGCATGCGCCCCGGGGGTGGAGTTGCAGACACCATGAGCGTGATTTGTGTCATTCCGGCGCGCTATGCCTCGACCCGGTATCCCGGCAAGCCGCTTGTCACCTTGCGCGGTGCGACGGGGCAAGCCCAAAGTCTGATTGAACGCAGTTGGCGTGCCGCCTGCGCGGTGTCGGGCTTTGACGCCATCTATGTGGCGACTGATGATGATCGGATCGCTGATGCCGCGCGCAGCTTTGGCGCGGCTGTCTTGATGACCTCGTCCGAGGCGCGCAATGGCACCGAACGCTGTGCCGAGGCGTTGGCGCAGCTTGGCGATGAGGTCGAGATGGTGGTCAATCTGCAAGGCGACGCGCCGCTGACACCGCCTTGGTTTCTCGAGGCGCTGATTGATGGTTTGCGCGGTGATCCCGATGCCGCGATCGCCACGCCGATCCTGCGGTGTGACGGCGAAACATTGGCCGCGTTCAAGGCCGACCGTGCCGCCGGGCGTGTCGGTGGCACCACCGCTGTTGTCGATCACGCCATGCGCGGCCTTTATTTCTCGAAGGAAGTGATCCCCTTTACCACCGCCTGTTATGCACCCGATGCGCCGACGCCGGTGTTTCATCATGTGGGCGTCTATGCCTATCGCCCCGCAGCGCTGAAAGCCTATCCACACTGGCCGATCGGTCCGCTTGAAACGCTTGAAGGGCTGGAGCAGCTTCGCTTCCTTGAGGCTGGTCATCCGCTTTTGTGTGTCGAGGTGGCCGCGCAGGGTCGCAAATTCTGGGAGCTGAACAACCCCGAGGATGTCGCCCGGATCGAAACAATGCTGGCAGAGATGAACCTGCCGTAATTGGTTCAACCGGCGAAAATTTGGCGTAAATCAGCCTGAAAGAAAATTTTGGCGATTTCCCTTTGTTCCCCTTTTCGCCATAATCATCGGTAAAAGTGATGCAAGGCGTGTGACGCTGTGTTGGTCGAGCAAGGATGAGTACATGAAAAAGCGCGTGACAAAGGCTATATTTCCGGTTGCCGGCCTTGGCACAAGGTTTCTGCCAGCGACCAAGTCGATCCCGAAAGAGATCATGACCTTGGTTGACCGCCCTCTGATCCAATATGCCATCGACGAGGCGCGCGCAGCCGGGATCAAAGATTTCATCTTTGTCACCAGCCGGGGCAAATCCGCGCTTGAAGATTATTTCGACAACGCCCCCGAGCTTGAGAACCAGCTTCGCAAAAAGGGTAAGACCGACCTGCTTGAGGCACTCAAGACCACCAATATGGAATCGGGCGCCATCGCCTATATCCGCCAACACCGCGCCATGGGTCTGGGCCACGCGGTCTGGTGCGCGCGGCGACTTTTGGGCAACGAGCCTTTTGCCGTGATCTTGCCCGATGACGTCATCGCCGCAGAAACCCCCTGTCTGCAACAGATGGTCGAGGCGCATGCCGAGATTGGTGGCAACATGGTCGCCGCCATGGAAGTGCCGTCGGCCAAAACCTCGGCTTATGGTGTGCTCGACATCAAGGAGGATATGGGGTCGGTCGTTGCGGTCAAAGGCATGGTCGAAAAGCCCGAGGCCGGGACAGCGCCGTCGAACCTTGCCGTGATTGGCCGCTATATCCTGACCCCTGCGATCATGGACAATCTCAACAAGATTAAAACCGGCGCCGGCGGCGAGGTGCAGCTGACGGATGCAATCGCCCAAGAGATCGTAAATTCTGACAATGTTTATGGCTTCCGTTTCCGTGGGCAGCGTTTTGATTGCGGCTCAAAGGCCGGGTTCTTGCAAGCGACCGTGGCATTTGCGTTGGGCCGTGACGATCTGCGCGATGAATTCAACGCCTATCTGGGCGATCTGATGGCCGCACGCAGCGCCGCCCAATAGGCCGCTTGCCGCCACCCATGGCCATGTCGATCTTCGCGACACTTGCGGCGCAAACACCGCCGATCCGTCGTTCGCCGTTCTTTGACTATCGTATGCGATGGAAGCGGCGGCGTCTGATCTGGCGTGCGCTGCGCCGCCGCCACGACATCAGCCGCGTCAAGGTGAATGAAGGGGCGATTGCCGCCGCCCCGTTGCTTGGATTTTCGACGATCAGAAACGAGATCGAAAGGCTTCCCTTCTTCCTTGATCATCATCGCACCTTGGGCGTTGGGCATTTCTTGATCGTAGATAATGACAGTACCGATGGCAGCGCCGACTATCTTGCTGCGCAACCCGATGTTTCGCTGTGGCGCGCGCATGCTTCTTACAAGGCGGCGCGGTTCGGGGTCGATTGGCTGATGTGCCTCAAGTTCAAGTTCGGGCCGGGAAAATGGTGCCTGACGCTTGATGCCGACGAGGCGTTGATCCTGCCCGGTGGGCGCGGCCTAGGGCCGCTTGTCGCGCATCTTGCGGCGACGGGTCGGTCAAGTTTCGGGGCCATCATGCTTGACGCCTACCCCAAGGGGCCGATCAACATCGGCAATGTTCAGCCGGGCGAGAACCCTTTTGATCATTTGTGCTGGTTCGATGCCGAAGGCTATCGCGTCCAGCGTCACAAGGTGTTTGACAATCTTTGGGTGCAAGGCGGCGTGCGCGATCGCATGTTTTTTCGCGACGAACCTTCGCGCGCGCCCACGCTCAACAAGACACCTTTGGTGCTTTGGCGACGTGGCTATACCTATGTCACCTCGACCCACCAGATGTTGCCACGCCACCTGAACCATGTCTTTGACACCGGTGCGCCCACAGGTGTGTTGCTCCATAGTAAGTTCCTGCCACAGATCGCCGCCAAATCCGCCGAGGAGTTGGCGCGCCGCCAGCATTTCGAAAACAGCACCCTCTATGAGGACTATCATCGCAGCTTGATCGCCGGTCCAACGCTTTGGCATCCCCAAGCCCAACGTTACGAAGGCCCGACACAGCTGGAACGGCTGGGCCTGATGTCAGCGGGGGATTGGCAATAAAGCGTGCCTGACATCACAGCCCCCCTTTCAATCTGGGCAAGTTATGCCTTAAACTTTCGGGATATGCGTTATCTTAATGAACGCGGCTTAGCGTAAAGCGTGGATCCGGCTTTTCGGAGCAGTAGGTGTAGGTTTTGGGTATCTTGCAATCACTTCGATTGCGCCTCCGGCGGCAGCGTTGCCATGCGCGGGCTTGGCGCAAATCGCGTGAATTGCGCCCAGTCAAGGACCGTACAAAACAGATTCATCGTGGTGATATCTTGGTATTCTGCACCTTCCGCAACGAGGGGGTGCGCCTTCCCTTTTTCCTCAAATACTACCGCGATCTTGGGGTCGATCATTTCATTATGGTCGATAACGACAGCAGCGATGGTGGCCGTGACTATCTTGCTGGTCAGCCCGATGTTTCGCTTTGGACAACCGCGCATAGCTACAAGGCGGCGCGCTATGGCTTGGACTGGCTGACCTATCTGCAACGCAGATATGGGCATGGCCATTGGACCCTTGTCGTCGATCCTGATGAGTTCTTTGTCTTTCCCTATTGCGACACACGCCCTATCCGAGCGCTGACCGATTGGCTGGATGCCAGCGCCATTCGATCCTTTGGTGCAATGCTGCTTGATATGTACCCCAAGGGGCCGATCAGTGCGCAACCCTACGCAGCTGGAACCGATCCTTTCCAGATCGCCTGTTGGTTTGATCCGGGTAACTACACCATCACGCGCAACTGGCAGTATGGCAATCTCTGGATCCAGGGTGGGCCGCGGGCGCGCACCTTCTTTGCCGATACACCGGCCAAGGCCCCGGCGCTGAACAAAATCCCGCTGGTCAAGTGGCACCGCCGCTATGCCTATATCAGTTCGACCCATATGTTGCTGCCACGCGGGCTCAACCGTGTGTATGAGGAATGGGGCGGCGAAAAAACCTCGGGCATATTGCTGCATGCAAAGTTTCTCGACACCTTCAGTGCCAAGGCAGCAGAAGAGCTTGAGCGCGGCCAACATTATGCCGCCTCGGCCGAGTATCGAGCCTATCATGAAGGGCTGAACAGCAATCCTGATTTTTGGAGCAAATGGTCCGAGCGTTACATCAACTGGCGCCAACTTGAGATTTTGGGGCTGATGTCCAAGGGAAACTGGGCATGAGCAGCTTGGGCTTCATCATGTTGTGCCACACCTCGCTGCACCGCGCCGCACAGGTCGCGCGCCATTGGGCCGAGCGCGATTGCCCGGTGGTGATCCATATCGACAGGCAGGTCTCGCGCAAGCGCTACGAGGAATTTCGCCGCGAATTGGCCGATCTGGACAATGTGCGTTTTTCGCAGCGTCTTCGCTGTGAATGGGGGACGTGGTCGCTGGTGCAGGCCTCGCAAACCGCGGCGGCGCTTTTGTTGGACGAGTTTCCGTCTGTGCGGCATGTCTATTTGGTCTCTGGCTCATGCCTGCCGCTCCGCCCGGTGGATGAGTTACGCGATTATCTTGCCGCGCGGCCCATGACCGATTTCATCGAAAGCGTCACGCTTCGTGATGTTGATTGGACGGTCAGCGGCCTCAATGATGAACGCTTCAAGCTGCGCTTCCCGTTCTCGTGGAAGCGGCACCGCTGGTTGTTTGACGCCTATGTTGATGTGCAGCGTAAAGTGGCATTTCGCCGCAAACTTCCTCAAGGGATCACGCCGCATCTGGGTAGCCAATGGTGGTGCCTGACGCGGCAGACCTTGACCGCGATCTTGCAAGACCCACGGCGACACGAGTTTGAGCGATTCTTCCGCCTCGTCTGGATCCCGGATGAAAGTTATTATCAAACCCTGGCCCGCAATTATGCGCGCTATATCGAAAGTCGCTCGCTGACACTGTCCAAGTTTGATTTTCAGGGCAAGCCGCATGTGTTCTATGATGATCACCTGCATTTGCTGCGTCGATCGGATTGCTTTGTGGCGCGCAAGATCTGGCCAAGGGCGAACCGGCTTTACACCACCTTCCTGACCGATGACGCAGCGGGTACCCGTATGGCAGAACCCGCGCCCGGCAAGATCGACCGTGTCTTTTCGCGCACGCTTGAGCGACGAACACGCGGTCGCCCAGGGCTATATATGCACAGCCGCTTTCCATATCCCGATTGGGAAAATGGCAAGACCGCCGCGCCTTATTCCGTGTTTCATGGCTTCAACACGCTGTTTGTCGATTTCGAAAGCTGGTTAACGCGTCGGCTCGGCTCGGTGGTGCATGGCAATATCTTCGATCCCCGTCGCGCCCGTTTTGTCGGTGATGCAACAATTTACGCGGGTTGCTTGTCGGCGAACGCGACCATGCGCGACTATAACCCCGAGCATTTCCTGACCAACATGATCTGGAATACCCGCGGTGAGCGGCAAACATTCATGTTCGGTCCGCGCGACAGCCAAAGGATCGGCGCCTTTATGGCGTCCGACAGCAATGCGCAAATTTCGGTCATTACTGGCGCTTGGGCGGTACCGCTTTACCTTTCCAATCGAAATTTCGCGGAAATTCGGACTGAGGCCGCGGTTTTGCAGCGTCGCGAGATCGATTTCGTCAACGTATTACGCCATGTGAAGGCACGCGCCGATATCCGCATCTGGAGTTTGGCGGAATTCATCGACGAACCGATGGAGCATCTGCAAAGCATCCTTGACGCAACCGAAGGGGCCACCGTTCAGCGCCTGACCGAAGCGCCGCGCATGGCTGATCTTTCGGGCTTTGCCGCCTTTTTGCAATCACTCAAGAACCAAGGGATGAACCCCGTGACGGTGGGTGATTTCCCACAAGTGGGGCCAGCGCATCGTCCGCCGGGTGACCGCAACCGTCCCTATCTGGTGAATTGATCCATGGCCACCCGCCGTTTCGACTCCTTTGTCTTGTTTGCAGAAATGCGAACGGGCTCAAACCATCTCGAGGAGAGCCTCAATACCTTGCCTGATGTGGTCTGCCACGGAGAGGTCTTTAATCCTGTCTTTCTTGGCCAACATAACCGTTTCGAGTTGTTTGGCTTCGACATGGCCCGCCGCGAGGCCGATCCCTTCGGTCTATTGGAGGCTATCATGGCCCAATCCGACGGGTTGCCAGGATTTCGGCTCTTCCATGACCATGATGCACGGGTCATCGAACGGGTCTTGCCCGATCCACGGATCGCCAAGATCGTTCTGACCCGCAACCCGCTCGATAGCTATGTCAGCCGTAAGATCGCGAGCGAAACGGGACAATGGCGGCTGACCGATGCAAGGCACCAGAAAACCGCGCGCATCCGCTTTGATGCGGATGAATTCGCCGCTCAGATTGCCCAGCAAACCGCATTTCAGGCCCAGCTTCAGCGTGGGTTGCAGTTGACCGGGCAAGCGGCCTTTCATCTGCGCTACGAAGACATCAATGATGCTGCCGTTCTCAATGGGCTTGCAACCTTCTTGGGCTCACAAGGCCAGATCGCCGCAACACCCAGTCGATTGAAGAAGCAAAATCCCGATGACCTGTCGCAAAAGGTCGAAAACTACGACGAGATGTTGATCGCCCTGCGCGACCTTGATCGATTTGGCCTGTCGCATATACCTGAGTTCGAGCCGCAGCGCCCGGCCGGGGTGCCGGGTTTTGTCGCCCATCCTAAGGCCGGGCTATTGTTCTTGCCGATTACAGCCGCCCCTACAGATCCCGTGTTGGATTGGATGGGCGCAATTGATGGCGTCGGGCGCGATGCGCTGCTGCGCAAGATGACCCAAAAAGACCTGCGCCAATGGATGAAAGACCATCATGGCTATCGGAGCTTTACGGTCCTGCGACACCCGGTTGCGCGAGCTTATCAAAGCTTTTGCCAACATATCTTGCCGGCAGATCAGCCAAATTACGAAGACCTGCGCCGAATTTTGCGCAATCGCTATCAACTTCCCATCCCAGCCAAGACCCCCGGCCCGCGTTGGACCGAAGCACAGCAAAAAGCGGCCTTCTTGGCCTTTCTTGGGTTCCTCAAGCCCAATCTTGCGGGTCAAACCAGCATGCGGATCGATACAGCTTGGGCAACACAATCGGCGATCCTGCAAGGCATGGCCAATGTCACCATCCCGCATCGTTTGATCCGCGAAGAGACGATGCAAACAGCGCTTGCAGATCTTGCGCGCGAGGTTGGGGTCATTGATCCGCCCCAAATCACCGGCGCGGTTTATCACCACCGCATCGCGCTTGATGCGATTTATGATCACAGGATCGAAAAGGCCGCCTATGACGCCTATCGGCGCGACTATCTCAATCTGGGCTTTTCGTCTTGGGCAAGCGGCTGACCGCCAGAGGGATCAAGCCGCTTTCGTGCTGGTATATTCGGTCAAGACCGTGTGCAGCGTCGCCGCGTCATGATTGGCGCGCAGCTTGGCGCGCAGGCCAGAATCGCGCAAGGTGCGCGACACCAGCGCCAAAGCCTTCAGGTGATCGACACCGGTATCGGCCGGGGCAAAGAGTGCAAAGACCAGATCGACAGGTTGCTTGTCTGCGGCATCGAAATCGACGGGCTTTTCCAATCGCAAGAACGCGCCATGCACCTCGGTCAACTCAGGCAGTCGCGCATGGGGCAAGGCCACCCCATGGCCCACAGCTGTCGGCCCAAGGCTTTCGCGTTCTTGAAGTGCGTCGAAAATCTGGCTCTCTGGTAGGTCGATCAGATCATGTGCCATAGCCGCAATCGCCTGCATCAGGCGCTTTTTACTGCTGACATCGGTCAAAACCTTTACCGCCCGCGGCTTTAGAAGCGACGACAAATCCATCTCGTACCCCGTGATGATCCCATGCCGGGATCTGTTTCGCGCACCGCAGCAAGGGCGCGGTGCGCGTTTTGATCATTCAGGTCGCGGGTCTAACCAGCCGATATTTCCATCGTCGCGCCGATAGACCACGTTCACCCCGCGATGCTTTTCGTTTCGAAAGACCATGACGGCTGTGCCGGACAGTTCCATCTGCATCACCGCTTCGCCCACCGAAAGTGATGGAATTTTCGCTTCCATCTCGGCCACGATTATCGGCTGAAGGTCTTGCGGCTCTTGTTCCTCTTCGTCATGCCCGGCTGGCGCGAGGACATACATCGGCGCGTCTATGGTTTCAACGGGGCTTTGCCGATCGCGGTGATGATCCTTGAGCCGCCGCTTGTAGCGGCGCAGCTGCTTTTCCATCTTCTCGCAAGCTGCCTCGAAAGCGGCGTAGATCTCATGTGCATGGCCCTTGGCCGAAGCGGTTAGGCCCGTCGATAGGTGGACGGTTGTTTCACAGACGAATTCCGAACCCGAGCGCGAGAAAAAGACGGTCGCATCAGTTGGACGCTCGGCATATTTTCCGACGGCCGCACCAAGGCTGGTCTTGACGTGCGTATGCAATGCTTCACCGATATCGATCTGCTTTCCGCTGATTTGGTAGCGCATGTGGTCTCCACCATTCGTAGGCACGCGGCGTTGAAGGGCCGGGATGGCCCAAGCGCCACGCGCGAGATATGTTCGGCTTGTTTCGGTTGAGTGCGGCCCACAGCCTTTATGCGGGGCTTCCCCCGGGCTTTCCCTGGTGCGATCAAGGATGAAGCAAACGCGAACATCACCCCCATTAGGCGATGACCCCGGCGCTCTGTCAACGGGAAGCAGAGTTGGCGCTCACGTAATCCGAAAGCTATGCCCAAGATAAACACGTCGGACATCTTCATCGCGCACAACATCATCAGGTGTGCCAGATTTGATGATGATCCCATCATGCAAGATATAGGCACGGTCAACGATTTCGAGCGTTTCCCGGACATTATGATCGGTGATCAGCACACCGATTCCCCGCGTCTTGAGATCTTGGACCAGATTACGGATATCGCCCACGGCAATCGGATCGACACCCGCGAAGGGTTCATCGAGCAATACGTATCGTGGGCGCGAGGCAAGGCAGCGCGCGATTTCGACCCGGCGCCGTTCGCCGCCCGACAGCGAGAGCGCTGGCGCCCGCCGCAGATGCCCAATCGAGAAATCGGCCAATAACTCCTCAAGCCGATCATAGCGTCGGCCGCGATCGCGCTCGACGATCTCAAGAATGGCGAGGATATTATCCTCTACGCTTAGGCCCCGAAAAATCGACATTTCCTGCGGCAAGTAGCCGATCCCAGCCCGCGCGCGCCGATACATCGGCAAAAGCGTGACATCGCGCCCATCGATCTTGACCGCGCCGCCATCGGGGGTGATCAACCCGGCGATACAGTAAAATGACGTCGTCTTGCCCGAACCGTTTGGCCCCAACAGCGCGACGACTTCACCACGTGCCAACGTGATCGAGACATCGCGGATGACCGGCCTTTTGCGATAGGATTTGCGTAGCCGGTCAACAACCAGCCCTTGTTCACCTTGCGTGACGCTGAGAGGGGCGCGCTTTTCTGTCATGGCGTGGATTGCGGCGTCAGCACGGTCCGCACGCGCCCTTCGACGACGCCATCGCCCGTTGTCATATCGACCACCATGCTGTCGCCTGCGATGGTTGTCGTGCCTTGCGTCACCAAAACATTCCCGTTCATCGTCAGGATCGCGGAAGGGACGGCATAAACCGCGTCATCCCCTTCGGCGGCATCTTCGCCGCGCGTGATCAAGACGCCGCCGGTGGCAATCACCTCGTCCACGCTGCGCTGGCCGTCACGATCGCTATAAATGACCTCGACCTCTGCCGCTGCGATCCGCAAATCGCCCTGAATGATGATGACATTCCCCGAGAAAAGCGCGCGGCCATTGGTTTGATCGATGCTGAGCGTATCCGAAATCGCCTCGACGGGTTGATCAGAGTCATGCGCAACGCCACCAAAGCCGATCGCGACCTGCGCAGCGGCGGGGTGGGTCACCCCGACCAGTGCGGCAAGGGCAAGGGCAATGCATGTGATGCGTGGGATCATCGTCAATCTTTTCACTTCTGCGCTTCGTATAGCAGGCGTACGCCGCCCGTGAAATACACCAAAGCCTGCCCTTCAGGCCCGGTCAATTCCATCGCGCCCGCCGCAAGCGTCATTCCCGGCCCAAGTAGCATCACGGCACCGGGTGATGTCATCTGCATTTCTGCCATGGCGATCAAGATCCGGTCGGATGTCAGCTGATAGCCCGTGCTCGTTTGCGCATTTACCGCGCCCATCAGGTCAACCATCTGTGCCGCGGTATCATAATCGCCACGATCCGCCGTTAGGTGCAGATTGTCACCATTCTTGAGCAAGACATCGGTCTCAACCCGGTCCATCAGCATCTTGTCGGGGTCATCGATACGCTGCACGGCCTGATCCGCGTTCAGTGTGATGGGTTGGCCATCACCTAAGACGCCGGCAAAACGTGGATCCTTCAGGCGACGCTCGCTGCCAAGCTGGCCGATATCGATATCGTTGAACTGCAAGGCATCTTGCGGATCGGGTGTGCGTGAGAACATGAACAGCGTTGACAACAGCCCCAGCGCCGTCAATGGCAACAAGACCTTGGCCCAAGCAACAAGTGTTGAATATCGGTTCGGCCCCGCCATCCGCCTTGCCTAGTGGCTGAAGATGTCGATTTCCGGCCAACCTGCAAGGTCAAGCTGGGCGCGTGTGGGCAAGAAATCGAAACAGGCTCGCGCAATCTCGGTCCGACCTTCGCGCGCCAAAAGCAGGTCAAGCGCGTCTTTCAGGCGGTGTAGGTAAAGCACATCCGATGCGGCATAGGCTTTCTGCGCATCGGTCAGATCGGCCGCCCCCCAATCCGAGGTCTGTTGCAGCTTGGAGATGTCGGTATCCAGCAGCTCTTGCAACAGGTTCTTCAACCCGTGCCGGTCGGTAAAGGTGCGGATGAGTTTTGAGGCAATCTTGGTGCAATAAACTGGGGCCGCAAGCGCGCCAAAGGCATGATACATCACTGCGATATCAAAGCGGCCGAAGTGAAACAGCTTCAGCACCGCGGGATCTGTCAATAGCCGCGCAAGATTTGGCGCGGCATCCTGTCCTTTCGCGATCTGCACCAGATGTGCATCGCCATCACCGGCCGATAGCTGGACCAAGCATAACCTGTCGCGATGCGGGTTCAGCCCCATGGTCTCGCAATCAATCGCCACAATCGGCCCAAGGTTCAGTCCATCGGGCAAATCATGGTGATGGAAATGAATGGTCATGATCCGATCCCCTTCGTCGCCTTTGTCGTGACATAAGCCCCTCAACATCGAAATGCGATAGCTTTCGTGCGCAAGCGGATCGCCAAGGCTGATCTTTGCGCAACGTCAAAAAATCACGTTATGTCGAAAGGCTGTGAGCAACGACAGATCGGTTGGTGCCCAGGAGAGGACTCGAACCTCCACGACCTTTCGGCCACTGGTACCTGAAACCAGCGCGTCTACCAATTCCGCCACCTGGGCAGGTGTCGTGAGCGCGGCTGATATAGCTGCGTTGCGGGGCTGTCAACGGGGGTTTGGTGAACAAAAACGCCCCTCAGTAGTCGCGCTCGAAAAACACGCCAAGCCGCGTTTCACCATCCGCAGACAGGCCGCCGCGCGCGGTGATATCCGGGGTCAGGTCGATGTTGAGCGCGATATCGGCCCCACCGGTGCCTGCGATCGTGACATCGGTATAAACATTCTCCGACAGGTAACGCCCAGCGCGGAGCGCCGCATTGCCCGTGGTGTCGGTCCGTAGGTCGAGATCGTCAAGCCCAAGCCCTTGCCTCAGATTGGCGAATATTCCTGCCTCGGATGTGCCGCCGGCAAGACCCGTGGCGGCATCGGCCATCTGCAAGACCTGTAGCGGTGAGAGTGTGGCGACCGTGCGCCCAAATAAAAGCTGGGCCAAGATTTCATCCTCGGGCAAGGGCGGTGTCGCGCTGAGGCTGATCTGTGGCGCACTCAGCGGTCCACCCATACCAATTCCGACCAAATATGCACCGCTTCGGTTCGTGGCCAAGACGTCGATGAAAGGGTCGAAACTGCCTGTCAGGGTCATCGACCCTTCGGTCAGATCCAGCCTTGTCCCAAGGATCGAAAGCCGCCCACGGATCAGGTCGAACCGTCCAGACGGGATGATCTCTGCCGTGGTGCCGCCAAGCTGCAAAACGCCGCCCAATTCGGCATCCAACCCGCGTCCGCGCAGAAAGATGCGGCCCGGCGCGGTGATCGCCAGATCGAGCGAGATGTTCTGGGATCCGCCCCCATCTTGCGTAGAGGGACCAAGCCCCGCGGCGATCCGGGTGCGCCGCTCGGATGTAGTTTCACCGCGATGCAGAATCGGCGGAATTGGTGCAGCCCCGCCAAGCCCGCTTTCGGGAATGCGTAGATCGGTTTGGGCCAGCGCCACATCGCCCGCGACCAGCATCTTGCCGATCAGCCCACCGTTGATGCGCACCGTCGCGCGCGCGATGCGAGCGTCATGAAGCATAGGATCGATCAGCCTTAAATCCGATCCGCTGAGGTCGATTTGTGCTGCCAAATCGCGGCTGGTTAGGTCGATGTTACCCGCCGCGCTGATGGGTCCGGCATTGGCCTGCGCTGCATCGAGATCGACACGCAACTGGCCGTTCGACAGGGTTGCGCTGAGGTCGATATTCTCGATCGCGGTGCGCAAAATCGGCAGCGATAGGCGGGCATTTTGCGTCTCGAACCGGCCAGTCAAAGCCGCAAAACTTGGCCGTCCCTCCAGCGCCAGATCAAAGCCAAGCTTGCCCGAAAGCCCTTGTGGGACCAAGGCCCGGTTTGCCAAGGCCAAGGGTATTTCGCCGCGTGCCGTCACATCGACCGTCCCGCTATCGGCCATGACCGCTCCGGCGATCCGTGCATCGATACCGGCGGCGCTGGTGACCTCGGCGCGCACTTGCCACGGTGCTTGCTCGGTAGGCCCGCGCGTCGCGTCAAGCCGTGCGGTCACTGCCCCCGAAAGCGCATCGGTGAAAAGCCCGATATCGGCCAAACGCCCATCAACTTCCACTAGCGCGCCCTCGCGACTGACGCGCGCCGTTGCGTCAAGTGAGACTGCGCTGCCGCTGAGGGTCAGGTTGCGCAAGGCAAGGCCCGTCTCATCGCGGCGGGCAGACAGGAACAGGTTCGTTTGCCCCGCCAAAAGCGCCTGCGGCAGCCCCGCACCAATGTCCAGGTCGCGCCCGACCCCCTTCAGAACCATGTCGAAGGCCCCCGAAAGCGGTTCAGCTTGCAGGTTCAGCTGTGCGGTCATTCCACCGGCGAGTGCTTGATCCGCCAAAGCGGCAAAGCGCGAAAGGTCGCCCACCGCCATCGTAAGCGCGGTGCTGATTTCTGGCTCTTCCTCGGCCCAAGAGAGGGACGCACGCCCAGTAAGCCCGAGATCACCCGCCTGTAGCGCCAGATCATCAAGCAAGATCGGCGCAGCGCTGGCCCACTCCAAGGTCGCGCGCAGTTGCGCCGTAGGGCCTAAAGCCTGTGCCAAGCCAGGCAGGCGATGGTCCAGCCCGGCCACCATGACCGTGATCGGAGCGCTGAGCGCCAGTTGATTGCCCGATGTTTGCAACAGGCCGCCCGCCTCAAGCGAAAGCCGTGCCAGGCTCAGATCACCGCTCGACAGATCACTGATCATGCCTTGTGCAATATAGTCAGGGCCGCGGGCTGCATCGTGGCGCACTGTCAGATCGACAAGACTCACCAGAACCTCGGCCCCGGTGACGGGTAGGCGCACTCGCCCCTGCCCGGTTGGATCGGCCATGCGCAGCCGCAGGTCAAAGGCACTGGGCCGGCGATCAGGGCCAAGGGCCAAGCGACCATCAAGGCTAAGCGCAGCCGCAGTCAGCCGGAGTTTCTCCAAGGATATCGCGCCATCGGGCGCAAGCCGGATCAGGCTCGAAAGCGCCACCTCGGGTCCGAAAAAGGGCCGATAGGCAGGCAGGAACAAGGGCGTGATATCGCCGTTCAAATCGGCGCTGATTGTTCTTGTGCCATCTTTGGTAGGCTTGATCGTGGCCACTTGGCCGCTCAGGCGCGGAACGCCGTCACTTGATAGCGCGATTGTGGCCTCGAAGTCATCGATGGGCGCATCGCCGGATAGGCCAAGGGTGATCGCAGGTGCATCGGGCAGGCCAAGTGCTGTGGCGATGACCCCGCCCGCCGCCTCGGTTAGGTCGAGCGCGAGGGCAAGCCGCCGGCTGTTATTCTCATAAGCGACCGCAAGATCGAAGCGGCCCTCTGGCCCATCAAGCCGCGTGATCGCAAGTTCGGCATGGCCTTGGCCATTGGCCAATTCCGCATTGCCACTGATCGCCAACGTCACTGGCATGCCCAAGATTTCCGCACCAAGCGCCACTTGCGCGATGCCGACCTCAGTAATCGCGATCGAGACGGGGAATTGCGGCAGGCGGAAGGGCGTCGCTTCGGCCGTGGGAAGTTCCAGCCCATTATCGGCGATGGGACGGCGCAGAATCGCGAGGCGGTCGGCCTTGAGCCTGTCGATCTGTAAGGCCCCTCGCAGAAGCGCCGCACGCGACCAATCAAGCTGCGCCCCCTCAAGTCGCAGCCAAACGCCAGCTGCATCGGCGATGGTCAAGCTGTCGATCTCGGCCCGCGCGCTGAGCGCGCCACGGAAACCCGTGATGCTGACCTGTCGCGCCCCATCGGAGAGCTGTGTCTCAAGAAAACTGACGATCGCTGAGCGGTCGTCGCTTTGCGCCCCGCCCATTGCAGGCCAAAGCAGCGCACAAAGCAGGGGGATGATCGCCAAGCAACGCATCAAAAGGCCTGTCCAATGCCGATATAGATAAAGAGATCGCGCCCTGCTGCCGGGCCAGATATCGGCGTGGCTAGATCGACCCTGATCGGCCCAAAAGGCGTTGTATAGCGCAGGCCAACTCCCGCTCCGGATTGCCATGTCGTGCCGTCGATATCCCAAGCTTCGGCGCTGATGCCGCCAAGATCGGCAAAACCGACAAGACCAAAGCGGTTATCGCCCAGATCATGGCGCAACTCGGCAGATAGGCCTGTGAACCCGCGACCGCCGCTGGGCTGGCCTGTCTGCGTTGCGCCAAGATTACGATAGGGCTGGCCGCGCACTGTCCCCGCGCCGCCTGAATAGAACAGATCATCGGGGGGAATATCGGCCAAATCGGCCCCGATGACGCTACCGATCTGGCCACGTGCCGCAAACCGGGTCGTGTCATCCGCGCCGAGCGGCCAGTAACGCCGCCCATCCAGCGTGACCCGCGCGCCGCTACTCGCACCAAGTCGACCAAAACCTTCGGCCTCGACGGCAATGTAGTCGCCGCGCCGGGCATCGAGCAGATCATCGCGCCGATCCATGGTCAGGCCCAAGGGCAAGATCAGCCGCGTGACATCACGCCGTCCCAGAGCATCAGAGATTCGTGACAGTTCAATCCCGATGCCGCCCGATAGCGTGATCTCATCCGAGAGGCGATGTGTCAGACCGACAGCGATCCGCCCTCCTTCGATGCGATACGTCGGCTCGCGCAGAATGTAGGTCTCAGCCGCGAGCGATAGGGCCGTGTCGGGACCGAAACTGGCCGGCCGGTCGAGGCGCGCTGTAAAGGTGGTATCGATCTCATCATCGCTTTGGATATCGTCGATCCCTGTCACCGCGAAATCGAAACGAAGCCGCTCGGCCCCGCCAAGAAGATTGCGATGCAGCCAATAAGCACTCAGCTGGATACCTGCATCGCTGGCGAGTTCCGCGCCAAAGCCAAGGCGACGTCGTGGTGCTTCTTCGACGATGGCGGTGACATCGGCGATTGTCTGGCCTTCGACCGGCGCAAGCCGAAGCGCCACGGCGGCAAAGGCACCTGTGTCGCGCAGGCGGGTTTCGGCCCGTGCCAAGGTCTCGGGCGCATAGATCTGACCGCTGGGCAATCCAGCGATGGCGATGATGCGGTCGGGGCGCATGCGCATCTGGCCTGTGGGCAGCAACCGCCCGAAGCGCAGCAAAGGGCCGGGCGCAAGCGCAATATCGACATCCAGCACAGCATCGCGGTTTTGCGCAACGATCCGCTGTCGCACGAGTGCAGCATTGGCGTGGCCGATGCTTTGCCACCCCAATATCGCTGCTTGTGTGGCATCGCGCAGAAGTGCGGTGTTGGCTGGTTGTCCGGGCGCAAAGCCTTCGGGCAAGTCGGTGCCGGGGGCAAGCGGTGCGATCCGCGCCTCGCCAAGGCGAAAGGCTGTGCCGGTTTGTACTGTAATCGCAACTTGTTTGACGGCACTGGGCGGCGAAAGGGCCGAGATATCGGACGCCTCCTGCCCATCAAGGCTGATCGAGATCACAGGCGCGAAAAACCCTGCCTCGTATAGCACGCCGATCAGTCGCCCATAATCAGCACGCGCAGCGGCGGTGATATCTGCGCCGGTCGGCGACCCATCCGCATCGGCCAAGCGCAACAGCAAGGCATTGCGCCGCAGTTTCTCGATCAGCGCTTCGGGCGCGTTCGGGGCGCTCAGCGTCACCTCTTGGGCAATGCCGGCACGCGGTCCAAGGCCAACAGCGACAACACAGATGGCTGCCAGCAAGGTGATCCTGATCGGGTTGGGCAATCTCTCCATCGTGCATTGTCTATCGTATTGATCATCATCGATACCAGCGCCATCCAGCGCGGTCACATCAACAAGCGGCGATTGGGACGATTTGCGCCTTGTCCGAAATCAAGCGCGCGCCTATCACCCGCGCAAAGCGACCGGAGGACAGCAAATATGTCGAAGCTCGTCACCATTTTCGGCGGATCGGGATTCGTTGGCCGATACATTGCTCGCCGCATGGCCAAGGAAGGCTGGCGCGTCCGCGTGGCCGTCCGCCGCCCGAACGAGGCGCTTTTCGTGCGCCCATACGGGGTTGTCGGCCAGGTCGAGCCTATCTTGGCCAATTTGCGCGATGACGCCAGCGTGCGCGCCGCGATTCAAGGGTCCGATGCCGTGGTCAATTGCGTCGGTATCCTGGCCGAGGCAGGCAAGAATCGCTTCGATGCCATTCAGGCCGAGGGGGCAGGCCGCGTTGCCCGCATCGCCCGTGAAGAGGGGGCCGCCCATCTGGTGCATCTTTCGGCCATCGGTGCCGATGCCGACAGCGACAGCCACTATGCCGCCACCAAGGCCAAGGGCGAAGAGGCGGTGCTTGCCGCCTTTCCCAACGCGGTGATCCTGCGCCCCTCGATTATCTTTGGTCCCGAGGATCAGTTCTTCAACCGCTTCGCCGCGATGACGCGGCTTGGCCCGATCCTGCCCGTGGTGGGCGCCGCAACGCGCTTTCAGCCCGTTTATGTCGATGACGTCGCCCAAGCGGCTGTCATGGGTGTTTTGGGTCAGGCAAAGCCCGGCATCTACGAATTGGGCGGCCCCGAGGTCGCGACGTTTCGCCAGTTGATGCAGCGCATGCTCGGCGTGGTGCGCCGCCGCCGATTGATCGTTAACACGCCCTTTTGGGTCGCGCGCATCATGGGCGCGGTGTTCGACGGGCTACAGACGGTCAGCCTTGGCCTGTTCCACAACGGTCTGTTGACCCGCGATCAGGTGCGCAATCTTGCGCGTGACAATGTCGTGGCCGAGGGCCGGATGGGGTTCGACACGCTGGGCATTGTGCCGGTTGCGATGGGCGCGGTGCTTGATGAATACCTGTGGCCCTACCGCCCCGGTGGACAATATGCCGAGATCAAGGAAACCGCGCGCCACCTGAAACGGGGTTAGGCGTAGGCGATCCACAGAAGCACACAGCCAAGTGCCACGCGGTAGATCACATAAGGTGTGAAACTGACGCTGCGCAAAAGGCGCATCATCAGGCTGAGAGCCAAGAGAGCTGCGAGAAACGCAAATCCGGCCGCGATTGCGCCATCGCGCAGGGCCGCCATATCGGCATTTACCAAGGCGTCAGCCCCCAACAGCACGCCCGAAGCGGCGATGGTCGGGATCGACATCAGCATCGCGATCCGTGCGGCGCTGTGGCGGTCATAGCCCAACATGCGCGCCCCGGTGATCGTGATTCCCGAACGCGAGGTGCCTGGGATCAAGGCCACCGCTTGCCACAGCCCCAAGATGATTGCGTCGCGGGTGTTCCAGCTTTCGGCCTGCCTTATCTGCGACCCCCGTTGATCGGCCCAGTAAAGCACAATGCCAAAGATCAGCATGGCCCAGCCGATCACAGCGATCGAGCGCATGGCATCATCCAGCCCCGTCAAATGTAGCGCCAGCCCGACGATAACTACGGGAATGGTCGCGATCATCAGCAAGAATGCGAGCTTTGCGCCAGCCGTGTCGATCCGACCCCTCAGCATGCGCGGCACACCCACTAGCCCCATCCGTACATCCGACCAGAAGTAAAGGATGACGGCGGCCAGTGTGCCAACATGCACCGCTACATCAAGCAACTGCCCTTGATCGGCCAGCCCCATGAGATTCGGCAAAAGCACCAGATGGCCCGAGCTTGAGACCGGTAGGAACTCGGTCAAGCCTTGGATCAGGGCCAGCAAGATAAGGTGCCACAACGTCATCGCTGGAATCCTGCCCAAGCAGGAAAGAAGATATCATTATGTTTTTTCACGATTAAAAATCCAATAGGTCCGTTTGTTTACTAATCTATCGATGTTGCAGCTGTGTCTTGGGGTGGAGGGGCGGAAGAATCTTTAATTAGGTCAGCAATGCTGTCTTTTTATCCAATCGCGCTATCGGTATAGGCAGGCGGAGCTAGGATGGGAGATGTTTCGTGGCCAAGCAACCCATGTTGAAATTCGTCACAACGGCGAAAGAAATGCCGCAAAAGCGTCCGCCGATGCTGCGCAAGGCGGATTTTGACGAGATATACGGTGAATACGCGCGCGAAAAGGCCGCTGAACAGGCCGGTCGTTGCAGTCAATGCGGCGTGCCTTACTGTCAGTCGCATTGCCCGCTGCACAATAATATTCCCGATTGGCTGAAGCTGACCGCCGAGGGGCGTCTGCAAGAGGCCTATGAGATCAGCCAAGCGACCAACACCTTCCCCGAGATTTGTGGCCGCATCTGTCCGCAAGACCGCCTTTGCGAGGGCAATTGCGTGATCGAACAATCCGGCCATGGCACGGTCACCATCGGCTCGGTCGAGAAGTACATCACTGACACAGCGTGGGATCAGGGCTGGGTCAAGCCCGGCATCCCCTCGATCGAGCGGGCTGAATCAGTTGGCATCATCGGCGCTGGCCCCGGTGGTTTGGCTGCCGCCGACATGCTGCGCCGTGCAGGTCTTCAAGTCACGGTCTATGATCGCTACGACCGCGCGGGCGGGCTTTTGACCTATGGCATCCCCGGCTTCAAGCTTGAGAAAGATGTCGTGATGCGCCGCATCCAGCAGCTTGAGGATGCGGGTATCGCTTTTGTCCTGAACTGCAATGTGGGCGAGACGATCAGCTTTGACGCGATCCGTGGCAAGCATGATTTCGTGATCATCGCGACGGGGGTCTATAAATCCCGTGACTTGAATGCACCGGGTGTGGGTGCCGATGGCATCGTGCGCGCGATCGACTACCTGACCGCCTCGAACCGCAAGAGCTTTGGCGACGAGGTGCCGGAATTCGATAGCGGTGAATTGAACGCCGCAGGCAAGCGTATCGTCGTGATCGGCGGTGGCGACACCGCAATGGATTGCGTGCGCACCGCGATCCGTCAGGGTGCCGAAAGCGTCAAATGCCTCTATCGTCGTGACAAGGCAAACATGCCCGGTTCGCAGCGCGAGGTTGCCAATGCCGAGGAAGAGGGCGTCGATTTCGTCTGGCTGTCCGCGCCCAAGGGCTTTGCAGGCGGCGACAAGGTCGATGGTGTGATGGTGCAGAAGATGCGCCTTGGTCAGCCCGATGCAACCGGCCGCCAAAGCCCCGAGATCATCGAAGGGGCCGACTACGTCGAGGGCGCCGACATGGTGATCAAGGCGCTGGGCTTTGAGCCCGAGGACTTGCCGATGCTCTGGGGCTGCCCTGAGCTGGAAGTCACTCGTTGGGGTACGATCAAGGCGAATTTCCGCACCCATGAGACCCAGATCCCCGATGTTTACGCGGTGGGCGATATCGTGCGCGGAGCAAGCCTCGTCGTTTGGGCGATCCGCGACGGGCGCGAAGCGGCTGAGGCGATCTTGGAAAAGCTTGCCGTGGCGGGCGCGGTCGCCGCTGAGTGACGGGCAAAACCCGGAAAGGTTGATGCAATTGGAACGGTCAAGACAGATTGCCCTTATCGCAGCCGCCTGCGCGGCCGTGACAGGTTTTGCCTTGCCCACTCCGCTCGTTGCGCAGCCTCAGTTGTTCGAGGTTCCAGCGGGTTGCAATGCCTTTCTGACCGTTCAGTCGCGCGGTTGCACGGTCAACCACCATTGGCGTTGCGACGCCGATCCGCAAGGCACGCATTGGCGCGTCTCTGTCGATAGCGATGGCCCGTTTCACCTCAGCTATACGGATGCGGAGTTTCGCTGGCTGCAAAGCTGGAACCTGCGGTCAGGCGGCGGCAGCATCTTGATCGAACCCGAGCAAGACCCGGCCAGCCTGACCGAGCTTTTGGACACCGGCAGCGACAGCATGGTGTTCTCGCTCATCGTCGAAGGTGCCGCAGGGCGCGTTCAACGCGACTATACCGGCTTTGACAGCCTGACCGGCGATGCCGTGACGATTGATGGCGAGCAGCTTTTGGTGACTGAATTCGCCTATCAGTTCACCGTTGGCGCAGGGCAACGCCGGGTGCAGGGTAACCAATTCGTGCATCCCGAATGGCGGTTGTTCTTCGGTGGGATCGAGACCGTCATCGATGGCGATGAGCGTTTTGAATATGACAACAGCCCGATGGAATTCGCCCAAGCGGGCGAAGCGGGCTTTCTCAGCATGACGCCGGTCTATGATTGCGGCGAGATGATGAGCGGTGGGCCATTTGGGCCGATGCAGAACGGCTGAACAGATTTTTCCGGGCGCGTGACAGGGACGCACCGCCCGGCCCGAAGGAAAGGGACGAGACGATGACGAAATTCGACGCGAACTGGGCCGCCGCCGAGGAAGCCAAGCGCCAGTGGATGGCCGAAAACGGCATGTTCCGCGAAGAGGATGAACATTCCTCATGCGGTGTGGGTCTGGTCGTGTCGATCGACGGCAAGCCTTCGCGGCAGGTTGTTGAGAACGGGATCAACGCCCTGAAAGCTGTCTGGCACCGCGGTGCGGTCGATGCCGATGGCAAGACCGGCGATGGCGCGGGTATCCATGTGCAGATCCCGGTGCAGTTCTTTTATGATCAGGTCCGCCGCACTGGCCATGAACCGCGCAGGGATCAGCTGATGGCGGTTGGCCAAGTCTTCCTGCCGCGCACCAATTTCGGCGCACAGGAAACCTGTCGTACGATCGTCGAGTCCGAAGTGCTACGTATGGGCTATTACATCTATGGCTGGCGTCATGTCCCCGTCGATGTGAGCGTGCTGGGCGACAAGGCGAACGCCACCCGCCCCGAGATCGAGCAGATCATCATCTCGAATTCCAAGGGCGTCGATGTCGAGACCTTCGAGCGCGAGCTTTACGTTATCCGCCGCCGGATCGAGAAAGCCGCCCAGGCCGCCGGTATCCGCGAGCTCTATATCTGTTCGCTGTCGTGCCGGTCGATTATCTACAAGGGCATGATGCTGGCCCAAGATGTGGCCAATTTCTATCCCGACCTGATGGATGCGCGGTTCGAGTCCGCCTTCGCGATCTATCACCAGCGCTATTCGACCAACACCTTCCCGCAATGGTGGCTGGCGCAGCCCTTCCGTATGCTGGCCCATAACGGCGAGATCAACACGCTCAAGGGCAACACCAACTGGATGAAAAGCCACGAGATCCGCATGGCCTCGACCTATTTCGGGGAAATGGCCGAGGATATCAAACCGATCATTCCGCAAGGGGCCTCCGACTCGGGCGCACTCGACGCCGTCTTCGAGGTGCTGGTGCGCGCGGGCCGCTCTGCGCCCATGGCCAAAACCATGCTGGTGCCTGAAGCCTGGTCGAACACCGCGACCGAACTGCCGCAAGCGTGGCAGGATATGTATTCCTACTGCAACTCGGTCATGGAACCCTGGGATGGACCTGCCGCCCTCGCCATGACTGATGGGCGCTGGGTGTGCGCCGGGCTTGACCGTAACGGGCTGCGGCCGATGCGCTATGTCGTCACCGGCGAGGGGCTGTTGATTGCAGGTTCCGAGGCTGGGATGGTGCCTGTGAACGAGGCGCGCGTGGTCGAAAAAGGCGCGCTTGGCCCCGGCCAGATGATCGCCGTCGATATGGCCGAGGGGCGCTTGTTCCACGACACCGAGATGAAAGATCGCCTTGCCGCATCGCGCCCCTTTGGCGAATGGGTGGGCAAGATCGTCGATCTGGCCGCCGAAATGGAAGGTGCGCCGGAAAAGACCCTGTTTGAGGGGACCGAGTTGCGCCGCCGTCAGGTCGCTGCGGGCTATTCCATCGAAGAGCTGGAACAGATTCTTGCCCCCATGGCCGAAGATGGCAAAGAGGCGCTAGCCTCGATGGGTGACGACACGCCGGCCGCCGTGCTTTCAAGCATGTATCGCCCACTCTCGCACTATTTCCGCCAGAACTTTAGTCAGGTGACGAACCCGCCGATCGACAGCTTGCGCGAATACCGGGTCATGAGCCTCAAGACCCGGTTCGGCAATCTCAAGAATGTCCTCGACGAAGACAGCAGCCAGACCGAGATTTTCGTGCTCGATAGCCCCTTTGTCGGCAATGCTCAGTTCGAGGCGATGGTCGCCCATTTCAACGCCGAACATGTGGTGATCGATTGCACCTTCCCCGCCGATGGCAAGCCCGATGGATTGCGTGAAGCGCTTGAACGTATTCGCCACGCCGCCGAGGATGCCGTGCGGTCAGGCGCCGGTCATTTGATCCTGACCGATCAGGGCCAAAGCGAGACCCGCGTCGCGATGCCGATGATCCTTGCCACAAGTGCCGTACATAGCTGGCTGACGCGCCAGGGTTTGCGCACCTTCTGTTCGCTCAACGTGCGCTCGGCCGAGTGTATCGACCCGCATTATTTCGCGGTACTGGTCGGCTGCGGGGCCACCACCGTCAACGCCTATCTGGCGCAGGACAGCATCGCGGATCGTATCGCGCGCGGCTTGATCGAAGGCACACTGTCCCAAGCCATGACGCGCTATCGCAACGCGATCGACCAAGGCCTTCTCAAGATCATGGCCAAGATGGGTATTTCGGTTATCTCGTCCTATCGCGGCGGTCTAAACTTCGAGGCGGTGGGCCTGTCGCGCGCCATGGTGGCGGAATATTTCCCCGGCATGGTCAGCCGCATCTCGGGTATCGGCGTCAGCGGCCTTCAGAAAAAGGCCGAGGAAGTGCATGCCAAGGGCTTTCTCCGTGGCGAAGGCGTGCTGCCTATCGGTGGCTTCTACAAGGCGCGCCGCTCGGGTGAAAAGCATGCATGGGAAGCGACCACCATGCACATGATGCAGGAAGCGTGCAACCGCGCCTCCTACAGCCTGTGGAAGCAGTATTCGCAAAAGATGCAGGCGAACCCGCCGATCCATCTGCGCGACCTGATGGATATCAAGCCGCTCGGCGCGCCTGTGCCGATCGACGAGGTGGAAAGCATCACCTCGATTCGCAAGCGCTTTGTCACGCCTGGCATGTCGTTGGGCGCGCTCTCGCCCGAGGCGCACAAGACGCTGAACGTCGCCATGAACCGCATCGGTGCGAAATCGGATAGCGGTGAGGGTGGCGAAGACCCGGCGCATTTCGTGCCGGAACCCAATGGCGACAACCCATCCGCCAAGATCAAGCAGGTGGCATCGGGCCGTTTCGGCGTGACCGCTGAATACCTGAACCATTGCGAAGAGCTCGAGATCAAGGTCGCCCAAGGTGCCAAGCCCGGTGAGGGTGGTCAGCTGCCCGGCATGAAGGTCACCGACCTGATCGCGCGGTTGCGGCATTCGACCAAGGGCGTGACGCTGATCAGCCCGCCGCCGCACCACGACATCTACTCGATCGAGGATCTGGCCCAGCTGATCTATGACCTGAAACAGATCAACCCACGCGCCAAGGTGACGGTCAAGCTCGTCGCCTCGTCTGGTGTTGGCACGATTGCCGCCGGTGTGGCCAAGGCCAAGGCCGATGTGATCCTGATCTCGGGCCACAATGGCGGCACGGGCGCCAGCCCCGCAACCTCGATCAAATATGCGGGTCTGCCGTGGGAGATGGGCCTGACCGAGGCGCATCAGGTTCTCGCCATGAACAACCTGCGCGACCGGATCACGCTGCGCACCGATGGTGGGCTGCGCACCGGCCGTGACATCGTCATGGCCGCGATGATGGGCGCCGAGGAATACGGCATCGGCACCGCCGCGCTGATCGCCATGGGTTGCATCATGGTGCGCCAGTGCCAATCCAACACCTGCCCCGTGGGTGTCTGCACACAAGACGAAAGCCTGCGCGCCAAGTTCACCGGCAATGCCGACAAGGTGGTGAACCTGATCACCTTCTATGCGCAGGAAGTGCGGGAAATCCTCGCCTCCATCGGGGCGCGGTCGATGGATGATGTGATCGGGCGTGCCGATTTGCTGACACAGGTCAGCCGTGGGGCCGCGCATCTGGATGATCTGGATCTCAACCCGATGCTGATCACCGTCGATGGCGCAGATCGGATCGTTTATGACCGGGCCAAGCCGCGCAACGTGGTGCCTGACACGCTGGATGCGCAGATCGTCAAGGATGCACATCGCTTCCTCGAAGATGGGGAAAAGATGCAGCTGTCTTATGCGGTGCAAAACACGCTGCGCACCATCGGGACGCGGACATCCAGCCATATCGTGCAGGCCTTCGGCATGCGCAATACGCTCCAGCCCGACCATCTGACCGTCAAGCTGCAAGGTTCGGCCGGGCAGTCGCTAGGCGCTTTCGCGGCACCGGGCCTGAAGCTCGAGGTGTCCGGCGATGCCAATGACTACGTCGGCAAGGGCCTCTCGGGAGGCACCATCGTGGTCAAGCCGCTGCAAGATAGCCCGTTAGTCGCCCATGAGAACGTGATCATCGGCAACACCGTGCTTTACGGTGCGACTGACGGCTACCTGTTTGCCGCGGGCCGCGCGGGTGAGCGCTTTGCCGTGCGTAACTCGGGCGCTAAGGTCGTGGTCGAGGGCTGTGGCTCGAACGGCTGCGAATACATGACCGGCGGGGTCGCCGTGATCTTGGGCCGGATCGGGGCCAATTTCGGCGCCGGGATGACCGGAGGCATGGCCTATCTTTATGATCCCGAGGGTGCGGCACTGGTGAATATGAACCTTGAGACGCTTGTCACCTGTCCCGTGACGGTTGCGCATTGGGAAGACCAGCTGAAAGGTCTGATCACCGCGCATCTGCGCGAGACAGGATCGCGCCGTGCGGCCGCCATCTTGCAAGACTGGGAGGCCGAGCGCGGCAATTTCGTGCAGGTCTGCCCGAAAGAGATGCTGGGCAAGCTCGCCCATCCGATCAGCCGTGAGAAAGCGGCCGTTCCGGCGGAGTGACCCTAGAAGGCCGCGCAGAGGCGTAATGCCTCTTGCGCGGCCTTTACATCAGGTTCGGCAAGTTGACCGATGGACCGAACAATCCTGTTGGCATCTAGTGTCGCGATCTTGCTACACCGAATTATGGACGCAACAGGCAGCCCAGCTTTGGCAAGGTCGCCGATTGCGACATCACCGATTTCAGAACTGCCGACCGAGGTGATCATCGCCAACCAGACTCGCCCAAGCATTTCTGGCAATTCTGCATTGGACACGATTAACGCCGGTCTGCGTTTTTCGCTCAACCTGTCGCTATACGGGAAGGGAACGACGACGACGGCATAGGGGCGTAGGATCATAGATCGCGATACGCTTTGTCATCAGCCTCGGTCGCCCATTCAGTGAAGTTTGCAAATGGATCATCGGAATCGACGGCCAGCAACTCAATCTCTGACGCGCTGATCAGATTGGGTTGACCCGTGATGTCACCTTTCATCCGCAGCGAGACACCACCCCTACGCAGTCGGGCCACCAATGCGGCCATATCCTTTACGTAGAACTGATTGATCGCCTTGTTGTGCTGTGCGTCCACAGCGCGGTCTGCGAGGATAAAATACCCATCCGCGTTCTTCATGGGGGTGTATGTCTCGACACGCCCATCATCGAGGGTGCGGCATCGGCGAATAATGTAATCCATGGCGCTACTCCGGGCGGACCATTGCGAGATGATAGACGCAGGCTTGCCAACTTTGCAAGTTTTGCAACCGTTGCAAGATCACAGAGCGACGAATTCCGCCTTGGCATAGCCTTGCGCGTAAAGCAGTGCTGTCAGATCGCCGTGATTGATCGCATGGGGTGCCTCGGCCTGCACCACGGGCTTGGCGTGGACTGCGACACCCAGATGGGCGCGCGTCAGCATGCCCAGATCATTGGCCCCGTCACCGATCGCCAGCACATCGGCATCGGTGATCCCCAGCTTGGCCGACAGATCGTCAAGCGCCGCCACCTTGGCCGCGCGGCCCAAGATGGGCTCGGCCACGGTGCCGGCGAGTTGACCGTTCTCGATATGCAGCGTGTTGGCACGGTGTTCGTCAAAACCAAGCTTGTCCGCGACCGCTTGGGTAAAGGCGGTGAAGCCACCCGAGACGAGCGCGGCATAGGCGCCATGCGCCTTCATCGTGGCGACCAAGGTGGCGCCACCCGGCATCATGGTGATGCGGTTTGCCAGAACCTCGGCGATGACGGTTTCAGGCAGACCTTTGAGAAGCGCCACCCGCGCGCGCAAGGCACCTTCGAAATCCAGCTCGCCATTCATCGCGCGGGCCGTGATCTCGGCCACCTTGGGGCCGATTCCTGCGGCGGCAGCCAGTTCGTCGATGCACTCCTGCCGGATCATGGTTGAATCCATATCCGCCAGAAGCAGCTTCTTGCGCCGCCCGGCGCTGGGCTGGGCGATCAGATCGACACCTTCGGCGTTCAGGCTGTCGCGGATCTCGGTCAGTGTCTTGGGCAGTTTCGGCACGGCGAATTCAGCGGCGGAATTGGGGTCAAGCCAAAGCGCATCGCCGCCGCCCATCGCATCGCGCAGGGCGCGCACCAGCGCGGGGTCAAGGATCATCGCGGGATTGGTGATCAGCGTGACGGTGAACATGGCGAAACCCCCCGTGTTTTGTGGGCCATAGACCATGATCGGTGACACAGGGCCAGAGGCTTTGGCGCTTGGCTTGGCCCGTCATGCTGCTATCTGCTTTCACAAGACTTGGACAGGTGGGCCGGATGATGTGGCGCAAATGGATCGTCGCGGTGCTCGCGGCGCTGGCGATCTTTGTCGGGCTGGCCCAGTTGGAACGGCCGCGCGCCGATCTGGTGATCCGCGATGCCCGTGTCGGGCAGACACCCGTCACGGTGATGCATCTGCCCGAGGCGGAGGGGCCGGTCGTGGTGATCGCCCATGGCTTTGCCGGGTCGCGGCAATTGATGGCGGCATGGCAACTTAGCCTTGCGCGCGCCGGATTCCTGACCGTCAGCTTCGATTTCGCGGGGCATGGCCGCAACCCTGTGCCGATGTCGGGTGATGTGACCCGCATCGATGGCACCACGCAGTTGTTGATGGACGAAACAGGCCGCGTCACTGATTTTGCCATCACCCTGCCCGGTGCTGTGCCGCGCGTGGCTTTGCTTGGCCATTCCATGGCGTCCGATATCGTGGTCCGGCAAGGGCTTGCCGACCCGCGGGTCGCGGCGGTGGTGGGGCTGTCGGTCTTTAGTGCCGCGATCACGCCCGAACAGCCTGTGAACATGCTTATCCTAAATGGGCAATGGGAGGGTGCGCTGCGGGCCGAGGCGGTTCGCGTCATGGCCGAGATCGGCGCGGGAGAGGGTGAAACCGTCGGCACCCCCGGCACAGGCTTTGCCCGCCGTGCCGCCCCCGTGCCGATGGTCGAGCATGTCGGTATTCTCTATGCACCCGCGGGCATTGGCGAAGCGATCGATTGGCTAGGCGCAAGCCTTGGCGTTACCCCGCAATCGGGGCCTGTGAACCTTGGCCCTTGGATCATCGTGACGCTGTTCGGCGTCGTGCTATTGGTGCGCCCGCTTGTGCAGCTTTTGCCCGCTGGCCCCGCGCCTTGGCATCCGGACAGGCGGATTTTCTTGGCCTTGGCCATTTTCCCCGCGCTGGTGACGCCGCTGATCTTGTCGCTGTTCGAGACGCGGTTTTTGCCTGTGCTGGTAGCCGACTACCTTGCGCTGCATCTGGCGCTTTACGGCGCGCTGGTGTTGGCGGCTGCTGCATGGGCGGGCGGTTTGCCAAGGGTGCGCGGCTGGGTATGGGGCGTGATGCTGGCGCTTTACGGCATTGCGGTCTTTGGCGGGATCATGGACCGCTATGTCGGCAGCTTCGTGCCGCACCCGGGCCGCATCGCGGTGATCGCGGCGATCTTGCCCGGCGCGGTGCTTGCCATGTTGGCCGATGCGCTTTTGTCCGAGGCGACGCGCGCGGCCTTTTGGCGGCGCGTGGTGGCGCGGGGGATGTTCTTGATCTCGCTCGGGGTGGCGGTGGCGCTGGATTTCGAGCGGTTGTTCTTCCTGATTATCATCTTGCCGGTGATTTTGCTGTTTTACCTCAGCTTTGGCACGATGGGCCGCTTTGTGGGACAGCGCACGGGATCGGTGGTGGCGGTCGGATTGGGATTGGGGCTGATCCTTGGCTGGGCGCTGGGCGTGACATTTCCGATGTTCGACCCCGGTTTATGAGTATGCGCGCCTCGCACGCGGCGCGGAGTCCTTGTTTGGGGGGCTCTGCCCCCGGCCTTCGGCCTCCCCCGGAGTATTTGTGAAGCAAAGATGGGCTATTCGTAGCCTGTCATCTCGAGGTAGCCGCGCCCTTGATGGGTGCCGGTGATGGTGACCGGCCCTTCCCAGTACGGGATGGAGACATCCATCCAGCTTTGAGGGTTGAGGGCGGTTGCGGTAATATCGAGGCCGCGATCGGGCAGTTCGACGCGCCATGTCGTAGGGATCGCGCGCATCGCAACCTCGCTTTGTGCCAAGGCTGTCATGCGCAACGCGCCATCGGGGTAGGATTGGGTCGTGCCATCGGGCGCGATCCATGTGGCAGCGGTGAAATCAGCGGCGGCGCTGTCGCGCAGCGTGAAGCCCATCAACCGTGCGCCGTCGTCGAATTGCAGCGACACCCAATCCCAGCCGTCTTGGGTTTCCGACAAGGGTTGCGACGACCATTCCCGGTCGAGCCATGCCGTGCCTGTCACGGGGATCTGGTGATCGGCAAGGCTGAGAGTGCCTGAGACCGTGTAGAAAGGTTGAGAGTAGTAGTAGCTGGCCTGACTTTGGGCGGACTTCACGGAATAACCCGCTTGGCCGTGATAGATCAGCGGGCCGTTGGCGGTCAGCGACAGATCATAGGAAAAGCCGTCGCCTATGGCCCTGATGCTGAGAGCATCTAACGCATCGGCGGTGGCGGGCGCTGTTGAGATCATGGACCAATCATCGATCCATGCGGTAAAGGGCGTGGTCGTCACCCCTGCCTGACCTATGCCGCCGCGCGCCAGACGCTCGGCACTCAGATGCGCCCCTGGTGTGGTCAGCCCGGCATGTGCCATCCAAAGCTGGCTGGCCTCCCATCCCGGTGCGTCAGCTGGAGTAAGGGCCGAGCGAAACAGTGTCCATTGCGCGCCATAGGCGGTGCCGTCGTCGCCGGTCAGGTTGGCGGTCAAATACCACCATTCGATGCGATATACGGGATGCGCCCCATGATCTGCGGGAAAGTCGAAGATCGCCGGGGATTGCGGGATGGCAAAGCCCTGCACCTCGGTCCCAAGCCCGGCAAAGCCTTGGGCGGTGGCATGACCTGTGAACAGGTACAAAACCGCAGCACAGAGACTAGCTTTCATGGGCAAAGACCTTCAGCAAGCGGCCGGGCGAGATACGGGCGAGCCGCAGGGCAGGCAGCGCCGCGGCCATCGTGGCAGCGATCAGGGAAAGCGCCAAAAGGCGCAGCCCATCATTGGGGAAGATCTGCATCGGAAGGCGCCACCCAAAGGCTTGGACATTGATCACCGCCAAGAGCAACCAGGCCAAGGCCAAACCGACGGGGACCGCAAGGAAAAAGGTCAATGCCGCCAAGACCACACTGCGGATCAATTCAAACCGCGCCAGCCGCGCGCGCGTGATGCCCAAGGCCCAGACCGGCGCAAGTTGTGGCAGGCGCATATCGGCCAGCGTCAAGAGCCCCGTCAGGAGGGCAAATCCCGCAACGCCAAGGGTCAGCAGGTTCAAGGCGCCGGTGATCAGGAATGTCTGTTCGAAAATCTCGAGCGAGAAGCGCTTGATTTGGGTCTGGTTGATCACGGCATCGGCGGGCAGCCCGAACTCATCGCGCAGCGCGCTGGCCAAGGCGGCGGTTTGCGCAGGTGCGACGCGCAGTGCAAAACGGGTTGGCGTGATGGTTGGGAAGGCCGCAATAAAGCGGTCGAGGGTCACGATCGCCTGCGCCTCGGGGTTGCCGTAGTCGGAATAGACGCCAAGGATCGGCAATGTGGTGTCTTGGCTGATTGTCAGGCTGTCACCGGGTGCAAGCCGTGCGAAACGGGCAAGTTGTTCGTTGATCAATACGCCCTCGCCAAGGGCGAGCCTGTCCCACGCATCGGGCAGTGCCGCAATCAGTGGCCAATGATCACGAAATGTGGGGTGGTCGGCTTGGCCATAGACGGCACCGGGCCGTCCGGCCAATGTGGTGTCGGCCCAGACTACGGGCAGGATCGCCTCGGTTCTGGGGTTGAGATAGGCCACCAGCCGCGCGGCCTCTGCCTCGTTGGGGGCGGTAACGTAAAGTTCGGCGACAAGGCGCTGATCGAGCCAACCCACAAAGGTGGTGCGGAAGCTGCCTACCATCGTTGAGACGCCGATATTTGCCGCGAGCGCCAACAAAAGTGCCATCAGCGCGAGAGACAGCCCAGGAAGCTGTTGGCGGGTATCGGCGAATAGCCATTCGCCCAAAGCGCTACGCGTACGGGACTGGATCAGCCCCAAAAGCTGGGCCAGCGTGATGGGCAGCAACAGGGCCGCCCCCAGGAAAAGGCAAGCAACGGCGACAAAGCCCAAGAACAGGTTGTCACCCCAAAGTACAAGCATGCCTGACAGACCCAAGAGCGCCAGCGCGATATATGCTTGGCGGCGCATGTGGTGCGTGGCGGCTTGTTGCCATGCCTGCGGCAGGGCAGGTGCAAGAATGGGCAATCGTGCGGTGCGTCGCATCGCCTGCGCGCCAGCCAATCCCGCCCCCGCCAGCGTCATCGCCAAGGCGGCCAAGGCCCAGAGCGGATCAAATGACAGCGTGCCGGGGAGGTCGGCACCATAGAGGCCCCGCAAACTTCCCGCGACGCCGGGCATAAGGGCAGCGGCGATGCTATACCCCAAGATCAGGCCGATCAGCCCAGCAAACAGGCTCAGCACTGCCAGTTCGAGTGTGAAGGCCATCAATAGGCTGCGAAGCGGAAGGCCGAGGGCGCGCAGGCTGCGCATGGTTGCCCGCCGCTGCTCGAAGGCAAGCCCGATCGCCGCATGCACGATGAAAAGTCCCACGGCAAAGGCCAGCAGTCCAAAGGCGGTCAGGTTGAGGTGAAAACTCTCGGTCAATTGCGCGGGATCAGCGCGCTGTTCGGGGGCGACAGGCTGGAGGGTCGTCGCCGTCACAAGTGGCGGCAGATGTGCGGGCTGTTCGCGCCACACCAGCAAATAGGAGGGATCGGATTGACCCAGCAAGCGTGCGGCGGTGCCGATATCGGTCAACGCGGCACGAGGCGGGATGCCTGTAGCGATGCGGATCGGTGGCAGATCGGGGGGAAGGGCGGCGGCGGCAGTCTCGGCCGTCATCAGCAATAGGCCTGGTGCCATGAAAAATGCACCAAGGTCGAGATTGGTGCCTTGTTGCGTTGGGGTATTTGCCTCGGGTGGTGCGGTCAGCGGGTCGATGCCCAATAGCCTGAGCCGTGCATCACCTGACCGCAATTCGCCCGAGATGACCGGCGAGACAAGATAGCCTGCTCGGCGCAGCGCGATGTAGTCCGCAAGCGGCACAGGGTGACCATCGGCGCGCACGAGCCGGTCAAGGCGATCTTGCCCCAAGGTTGCGGCAGCCTCGGCATAGGCAGTGCGGGCTTGGGTATTGATGGCCTGAACGCCTGACCAAAGCGCGGTCGCCAAGGCAAGTCCAAGCACCAGCATCGTTAGTTGACCAGGATGGCGGCGCCAATGTGAAAAAAGGGTCAATAAGGCGGCATAGATCATGATCTAGACCGAACCCGTCTGCGTTAATTCTCCGCGCGATAGGTGCAAGCGGCGATCGAGCCTGGCAGCAAGCCGGGTGGAGTGAGTGACCATCATCAGAGCGGCGCCCGTTTCCGCGACCAATTCCAGCAACAGGTCAAGCACCAGGTCGCCGGTGGCCTCGTCAAGGTTGCCTGTGGGTTCGTCGGCCAAGATCAACTTGGGCGCATGCGCGAGCGCGCGGGCAATCGCGACGCGCTGTTGCTGGCCGCCTGAAAGCGCCTCTGGGTAGCGCGACAACAGATCGGAGAGGCCAAGGCGCTGGGCGAGCAACGCATCACGGGCAGGGTCATGGCAACGGGCAAGCCGGGCTTGAAACGCGATGTTTTGCGCCACGTTGAGCGAGGGGATCAGGTTGAATTGCTGAAACACCAGCCCAATGCGGTCTCGCAGCACTGCGGCGCGTGCGGTGTCATTCAGCCCGGTGATTTCGACCCCATCGAGCAGGATTGTGCCGCTATCGGGGGTGTCAAGCGCGCCTATGAGATGCAGCAGCGTGCTCTTGCCAGAGCCGCTTTCGCCGGTCAGGGCCAGCGATTGCCCGTGGTCAAGGCTGAGCGAAACACCCTTGAGTACGGCAACCGTGTCATAGGCTTTGGTCAGCCCATCGATCTGCAACAACATATTCATACATGCTTAACTAGCAGCCATGTGGCCCAGTGAAAGGGGTGAGCGAAAGCACATTGCCCTGCCGTTGGGCGCGGTCGCTGTTGCGTCTGTCATCGGCTTGGGGCTTGCTGTGCGGCATGAGAGAGGGACACGCCATGCCGATCACCGATTGGGACGATGCCTATGCCAATGCTGCCCATATTCCGGGTGCCGAGGCTTTCCTGAAGGACTGGCCCATGCGCAGCGCCGCCTTGCGGGCCGAGACACCGCCCGAGCGGTTGCGCTACGGCACAGGTGGACGGCAGATCATTGATCTATATCGACCCAAAGGGGCCTCACAGGGTCTAACCGTCATCGTACACGGGGGCTATTGGATGCGCTTCTCGCCCGATGAGTTCGGCTTTCTTGCGGCGGGGCCTCTCGCCCATGGGCAGAGCGTGGCGATGGTGAGTTACACTCTTGCCCCTGAAGCACGCATAGCCGCCATCACTGCCGAGGTCGCACAAGCCGTTGCACTTGCCGCCGGCGCCGTGGCGGGGCCGATCCGCCTGACCGGGCATTCGGCGGGTGGGCATCTTGTCACACGCATGGGCTGCGCGCGCGTTCTGCCTGCCGCCGTCGCCACGCGAATCGTTCACATCATGTCGGTGTCGGGTGTGCATGATCTGCGGCCGCTTTTGCGCACGGCGATGAACGCGACGCTGCGCCTTGATCAAGATGAGGCCGTGGCGGAAAGCCCTGCCTTGCTGCGTCCCCTTGACGGGTTACGCTTGACTTGTGCGGTGGGGGGCGATGAGCGGCCGGAATTCATCCGGCAGAACGATCTGTTGGCGAATATCTGGTGGGGATTGGGGGCCGAGACGCACGCGGTGCGCCTTGCGGGAAAGCATCATTTCGATGTTATCGACGCACTAGCCGCGCCTGACGGCGCGTTGACCCGCGCTCTCCTGGATCAGAGCTTTTCGTAGAGCCCGCCAATCGCGGTCTTGAGGTTCGCGCGGTCCTCTGGCCCCAAATCGTCAAGCAGGGCTGTCTCGATCTCGCGTGCGACGAATTTGAGGCGTGCCACCTCGGCCGTACCTTTGTCGCTGAGTTTCACGACAAGTCGGCGGCGGTCGGCTGCGTCACGCACCACCGAGATCATGTCGAGATCTTCCAATCGCCGTTGGGCGCGGCTGACACGTGCGGCATCCATCGCCGTCAGGATGCACAGATCATGACTGGAACAGGGCTGGTGGCGCGGCAAGGCCATCATGATGCGCCACTCCGGCACCTGCATACCGGCGCTTTCCATGATCTGCTGAAAGGCGCGCCCTGCGATCACCGACATCTGGAACGGGAGAAAGTCGGTCAGGTCGAAGGGAAGGGTTTGTGCTTGGTCTCTCACGCGCCATCCAATCCTGAGTTGTGTTTAATCAATGCTTTCACTTTTAAGTTTAGCGCGGCTTTGCCGTTTCGGGCAAGAGAATTGTCAGACTTGCTAGACACCATGACCCTCAAGGCCCAGGCCAGGGGTCAGACCAGATTGGCAAGCGGCGTTTCCGATCGGCAACTCCGATGAGCCGAAAAATGAAAAAGCGACGCTTGGCCGACAAAATCCGGCTTGTGCGCCCCGCCTGCTAGCCGTAATTGCGGCGGTGGGACACCCCTCCCCAACGAGGGGCATATATCTGTGAGGGTATCACATCATGGCATCGACTGCTCCGGCCACGCGGCCGGCTAACCCGCGTTTCTCCTCCGGCCCCTGTGCCAAACCCCCGACATTTACACTCGATAAACTGGCGGATGCAGCGCTGGGCCGCTCGCACCGTGCCGCTGTAGGCAAGGCCAAGCTCAGGGCTGCAATCGAAGAAACGCGCGCGATCCTTGGCGTGCCTGCTGATTACCGAATCGGGATCGTACCTGCCTCCGATACTGGTGCCGTAGAAATGGCGATGTGGTCGCTCTTGGGCGCGCGACCCTGTACCATGGTTGCATGGGAAAGCTTTGGCGAAGGCTGGGTCTCGGACGCGGTCAAGCAACTGAAGCTGGAGGCCAAGGTGCTGAAAGCCGATTACGGCTATATCGTTGATTTCGCACAGATCGATTTCGACACCGACGTTGTGTTCACTTGGAACGGAACAACTTCGGGCGTGCGCCTTCCGAGTGGTGATGCGATCCCGGCGGGTCGTGGCGGTCTGACGATTTGTGACGCGACGAGTGCTGCCTTCGCGCAGGATTTGCCGTGGGATAAGCTCGATGTCACCACGTTCAGCTGGCAAAAGGTGATGGGTGGCGAAGCGGCGCATGGCATGCTGATCCTCAGCCCCCGCGCGGTGGAACGGTTGGAAAGCTATACGCCGCCATGGCCCATGCCCAAGATTTTCCGCATGACCAAGGGCGGCAAGCTGATCGAAGGTATTTTCGTGGGTGAAACGATCAATACCCCCTCGATGCTGGCGGTCGAGGATTATCTTGTGGCGCTCGATTGGGGCAAGAGCATCGGTGGTTTGCCCGCCTTGATGGCGCGCGCAGATGCCAATGCGAAAGCGATCTTCGATTTCTGCGATGCGCGCGACTGGATCGACAATCTTGCCGTTGATCCGGCAACCCGGTCGAACACGAGCGTGTGCCTGAAATTCACCGATCCGCGGATCACCGATGGCGCGGCTTTTGCCAAGGCCGTCGCCAAGCGGCTAGAGGCCGAGGGCGTGGCGCTTGATATCGGCGCCTATCGTGATGCGCCTCCGGGCCTGCGGATTTGGTGTGGTGCCACGGTCGAGACTGCCGATATCGAGGCGTTGCTGCCTTGGCTTGACTGGGCCTTTGCCGTCGAGATCGCCACGCTGGCCGAAGCCGCCTGATGGTGTGCCGGGCTGAAGCCCGGCCTACCACCTATCCCAACATTTCGCCGTAGGCCGGGCTTCAGCCCGGCGGACGCTCCGTTTCCAAAACAAAGGACCACACATATGGCCCCCAAGGTTCTCATCTCCGACAGCCTGTCGGATGCCGCCGTTCAGATTTTCCGCGATCGCGGGATTGACGTCACTTTTGACGCCTCGATCGGCAAGGACAAAGACAAGCTTTTGTCCGTCATCGATCAGTATGACGGTCTGGCGATCCGATCCGCCACCAAGGTGACGGAAAAGATCATCGCGGCCGCCACCACCCTCAAGGTGATCGGGCGCGCCGGCATTGGCGTCGATAATGTCGATATTCCCGAGGCGTCGAAAAAGGGCATCATCGTGATGAACACGCCCTTCGGCAATTCGATCACCACTGCCGAGCATGCCATCGCGATGATGTTCGCCGTCGCGCGGCAAATCCCCGAGGCGAATGCCTCGACCCATGCCGGAAAGTGGGAAAAGTCGCGCTTCATGGGCGTGGAGTTGACCGGCAAGACGCTTGGCGTGATCGGAGCTGGTAATATTGGCGCGATCGTGTGCAACCGTGCGCTTGGCCTGAAGATGAAGGTGGTGGCTTATGACCCCTTCCTGTCCGAGGAACGCGCCACCCAGATCGGCGTAACCAAGGTGGAGTTGGACGAATTGCTCGCCCGCGCCGATTTCATCACGCTGCATGTGCCATACACGGAAAAAACCGCCAACATCCTGTCTGCCGAGAATCTCGCCAAAACCAAGAAGGGCGTGCGAATCATCAACTGCGCGCGCGGTGGTCTGGTCGATGAGGTGGCGCTGGCCGAACTGATCAAATCCGGCCATGTGGCAGGCGCTGCCTTTGATGTTTTTGCCGAGGAACCGGCGACGGAAAATCCGCTGTTCAACCTGCCCAATGTCGTCGTCACGCCGCATTTGGGTGCCGCCACCACTGAGGCGCAGGAAAACGTGGCGCTGCAAGTGGCCGAACAAATGGCCGATTACCTGCTGACGGGCGCGGTGTCGAACGCGCTCAACATGCCGTCAGTCACCGCCGAAGAGGCCCGGATCATGGGGCCATGGCTGAAACTGGCCGAGCATCTGGGTGCTTTCGTCGGGCAATTGACCGAAGAGGCGATCCAGTCGATCGAGGTGGTCTATAACGGTGTCGTCAAGGACATGAACCTCAAGGCGCTCAATTGTGCCGCAATCGCAGGTGTCATGAAGGCCACGAATCCCGATGTGAACATGGTCTCGGCCCCAATCATCGCCAAGGATCGCGGGATCGAGATCTCGACCACGACGCAGGACAAGACGGGCGTTTTCGACGGTTATATCCGGCTGGTGGTGGTGACCGACGAGCGCACGCGGTCGATCGCCGGGACGGTCTTTTCCGATGGCAAGCCGCGTTTCATCCAGATCAAGGGCATCAATATCGATGCCGAGATCGGGGCGCATATGCTGTACACCACCAACCGCGATGTGCCGGGTGTGATCGGTGCCTTGGGCCGGACATTGGGCGAGCATGGGGTGAATATCGCCAATTTCACCCTTGGCCGGTCGGCCCGCGACGGCGACGCCATCGCGCTGCTGTATCTCGACGAGGCACCCACGCCCGAAGCGCTCGGCGCGCTGCGCGCGACCGGTGTGTTCCAACAGGTGCGCCCATTGGTCTTTGACGCAAGCTAAAGCGATGCTGTGATCCCACCCGCCGCATTTCCTTGCGGCGGGTGACCACTCTGGGTCAAAGTTGTCAAAAGATGCGATCTGTTCGCGCAGATCGGCAATGACCCAAGTCAGGGAGTGAGAGCAGATGGACGAGATCGTCATTCTTTCAGGCGCACGCACCGCGATTGGCACTTTCGGGGGCAGCCTTGCCGCTGTGCCGCCGACCAAGCTGGGCGCCATCGCCGCCCGTGCAGCGGTAGAGCGCGCAGGCGTTGCAGGTGGCCAGATCGGCCATGTCGTCTTTGGCCATGTCATCAACACCGAACCGCGCGACATGTACCTGTCGCGGATCGCGGCAATGGAGGCGGGTATTCCTGACACCACGCCTGCGATGAACGTTAACCGTTTGTGTGGGTCAGGCGCGCAGGCGATCGTCTCGGTCATTCAGTCGCTCGCCATGGGGGATGCTGATTTCGGCCTTTCCGGTGGGGCCGAAAGCATGTCGAACGGACCGCATATCCTGCCTGCTGCGCGCTTTGGGCAGAAGATGGGCGATGTCCGCGCGCTCGACATGATGATCGGCGCGCTGCACTGCCCCTTTGGCACCGGCCATATGGGGGTGACCGCCGAGAACGTGGCCGCCGAGCATGACATCAGCCGCGACGCCCAAGATGCCTTTGCGCTCGAGAGCCAGACACGCGCCGCCCGCGCTATCGCCGAGGGGCGTTTCGCCGATCAGATCGTACCAGTCGAGGTGATGGTGAAGCGCGAGATGGTGCCTTTCGTCACCGACGAACACCCCAAGGCCACCAGCCTCGCGGCGCTGGCGGGCCTCAAGACCGTGTTCAAGAAAGACGGCACCGTGACCGCGGGCAATGCAAGCGGCATCAATGACGGCGCGGCCGCCCTTGTGTTGGCACGCGCCGATGCAGCGGCTAAAGCGGGTCTCAAACCCCGCGCGCGGATCTTGGGCTATGCCCATGCCGGTGTCCGCCCGGAGGTGATGGGCATCGGCCCGGTGCCGGCGGTGGAGAACCTGTTGGCGCGGACAGGTCTGAAGATCACCGATTTCGACGTGATCGAGTCGAACGAGGCATTCGCCGCCCAAGCCTTGGCGGTGAACAAGGGCCTTGGCCTCGATCCTGCCCGCGTGAACCCCAATGGCGGCGCCATTGCGCTGGGTCATCCGGTGGGTGCGACAGGTGCGATCATCACCGTCAAAGCGCTTTACGAGCTAGAGCGGATCGGGGCCAAGCGCGCGCTGATCACCATGTGCATCGGCGGCGGTCAAGGGATCGCGCTAGCGATCGAAGCGCTGTGATCATGGCTAGGCACGGGCAGAGTTAACCCCTTATTCAGCCTGCGCTGCCACATTTGCCCCATCGGTTTGAGGGCGTTGAAGCGGCATGAGCATCAGGGGGCTTGACGAACGTTTCGCACGCGAGCGCCGCGCTCGGCTACAGGCTGAGCGGCTGCTCGCCCAACGCTCGGAAGAATTGTATGCCGCCAACAAAAAGCTGGCCGCCCATGCCCACGCGCTGTCCCACGAGGTGATCGCCCAGCGCGAGGCGCATGCTGCCTTGATCGGGCGCTCGACCCGCACGCAGGCCGCCCTTGCGGTAGCCACCGAAAAAGCAGTGATCGCCGAGCGCCGCCTTTGGGATGCTCTGAGCGCGGTCGAGGACGGTTTTGCCATTTTCGACCGTGACTGGCGGTTGGTGGTCGCTAACCCGGCATGGCTGGGGGTCTTTGACGGTGTGGTCGATGTCGCCCCCGGCGCTAGCTACGAGGCGATCTTGCGCATCGCCACCGATGAGGGGGTGATCGATCTACAAGGCGAAGGGGCCGATCATTGGATCGATCGCATGATTGCCCGCTGGGAAGGGGCGCATATTCCCCAATGCGATATCCGGCTGTTTAATGGCGTCTATGTTCGGCTGATCGACAAGCGCACGCCCGAGGGTGACATGGTCAGTCTTGCCGTTGACATCACCGACACGATCCGCCGCGAGCGCCAGCTTGAGCGCGCCCGCGACCGGGCCGAGGCCGCGACACAGGCGAAATCCGCCTTCCTCGCCAATATGAGCCACGAGATCCGCACCCCGATGAATGGCGTGGTTGCCATGGCTGCGCTCTTGCGCGAGACGGGGCTGACCGAGGAACAGCGCCTTTATGCCGAGACGATTCAAAGCTCGGGCGAGGCGTTATTGGTGATCATCAACGACATCCTCGACTATTCCAAGATTGATGCAGGCAAGATGACCTTGCATGCCGAAAGCTTTGACCTGCGCCATGTCATCGACGAGATCTTTCGCCTGATGCGGCCGGGACTTGAGGGCAAGGATCTGGCGCTGCGCTTGGATTACGACATGTTCCTGCCTTCCTGCGTGATCGGCGATCCGGGGCGTGTTCGGCAAATTCTGACCAATCTCATCGGCAATGCGGTGAAATTCACCGAGGCCGGTCATGTCACGGTCCGCGTGGTCGGTGTGCCGGATGCAGCCCGGCCCGAGGTCTTGCCTGTCAGGATCGTGGTCGAAGATACTGGCATCGGTATCGCCCCTGAGATGCAGGCCCATATCTTTGGCGAATTCAACCAGGTCGAGGCGCAAGCGACCCGCCGCTTTGACGGCACCGGCCTAGGCCTTGCCATTACCCGGCAGCTCGTGGTGATGATGGGGGGTGAGATTTGGCTGACCTCGCGCTTGGGCGAGGGGTCATCTTTCGGCATTTCGCTGTGTTTGGGTGTTGCGCCGACCGAGCTGGCCGCCCCTGCGCCGCCTATAGCCCTACCGCTCGTGCCAAATCCGCGCCTTTGTGTTTTGGCCGCCGAGGACAACAAGACCAACCAGCTGGTCTTTCGCGCCATGCTCAAGGGGGCGGACCTAACGCTTGAGATGGTCGATCATGGCGCGCTTGCCCTGCAAAGCTACCATCGTGCGCGGCCTGACCTGATCTTTACCGATATCTCGATGCCAGAGATGGATGGGATCGCGCTGGCCCGCGCCATTCGCCAGCACGAGGCACAGATGGGGCTTACCCCCGTGCCGATCATTGCCATGACAGCCCATGCGATGGATGCCGATCGCGCCCGTATTCTGGCTTCGGGGATCGATGAATGCCTGACAAAGCCCTTGGACAAGGCATTGCTCCACGACATGATCCGCCGTTATGCGCCGCAGTCGGCTGGCGCTGTTGCAGCGCCTATGGTCGCCAGCTTGTAAGCGGTTCGGTCAGGCGGTAGTGGCCTGTTTCGACCCCGCGCCAATTGCTGATCGGGCCGTGGGTATAGGACCGCGCGACCGGGTCGGCGGGGTCGATCACGCCAAGCGCGCCCAAGATTTGGGTGATCACCGCCTCGGAGGCACGGGTGCTGCCATCGGCGATCTTGAGGGCCACGCCGATGCGGTGTTCTGGAATGATTGCCGCAAAGACCGCTTCGGCCCCGGTCTTGATCGCGGCGCGGTTGCCCATTACGCGCATGAGCTTGGTGCAGGCGCGCCCCTCGCCCGCGACAAGATGGGGATGGGCCATCATCGCATTGCGCAGGCGCACCATCGCCGATTGGCGCGCATCGGCACCGTCTTGGGCTGCGGCGAACATGGCCAGCGCGCGGGCAAAACCCGACAGGCTTGCCGCGAAATTCGGCGCTGAACAGCCATCGATGCCATAGCCCGGTGTCGGCTGATCGGTGACATCCTCCCACGCCGATTTGATCGCGCGCTGAATCGGGTGGTCAGGGTCGATATACTCCGGCCCGGCCTTGAGGTGCTTGGTCAGGGTCAGGAAACCCGAATGTTTGCCCGAGCAATTGTTGTGACGTTGATCCGGGCCACACTGGGTGCAAATCAGGTCATCGCGCGCAGGTAGGTCATTGGGCCATTGCACACCGCAGCGCAGATCGCTTTCCGACAGCTCCAGATCGGCCAGCCAGCGGGTGACCATATCGGTATGAACCTTTGCCCCTTGATGCGAGGCACAGGCCAGCGCCAGATGCGCGTCACGCAAGCCAAAAGCATCGGCCGCGCCGCTTTCGATCAACGGGAGAGCTTGCACCATCTTGGAGGATGAACGGGGCAAGATTGCCCCTGCCACATCGCCCAAGCCCCAGATCAGGCCCGCATCGGCATGCCAGACCGCGACATGCCCTTGATGGACGCTTTCGCAGAAATCACCCCGCCAGACCTCGACTAACCGCGCTGCGTTCATTTTGACGTCTCTCATTGCTTCACTTCCCGGCGATTTTCCGCTGCCGGGGCTTTTTCTACGGCGCGGTTTCCTCTAAGTTCACGCAAGATAATGTTTGCCGCCCCAGCATACCTGAACCAAAAAACGGGCGCAGACCAGAGGCAGATGGGGCGGAGGCTCTGATAGACATGAAACACTGGCTTGTCGGTATTTTGGCGGGAGCGGTTCTGGCGATTGCGAGTGGCGCGTCTGTGGCGCAGGACACATCCACCAATCGCGTGGGCGCGCAAACGGATTGGTCCGTTTTTGTCGAAGATAACCCCACGCAGTGCTGGGTGGTGTCGATGCCGCGCGAAACGGTCAATACCCGTGATGGGCGCGTCGTTTCGGTGAACCGGGGCGAGATCTTGATGTTCGTGAGCTTTTGGCCAGCGCAGGATCGCTTGGGCGAAGTGTCCTTCACGGGCGGCTATCCCTTTGCCGATGGATCGACGGTGTCGATGCGAATTGGCGATGCAAGCTTCGAGTTGTTCACCGATGGTGAGATGGCATGGGCGGCCTCGCCCCAGGATGACCAGCGGATCATCACTGCGATGAAGCGCGGCGCGGATGCGGTTCTGACCGCACGCTCAAGCCGAGGCACCCAGACACAGGACACATTCTCGCTGATCGGGTTCACCGCCGCCGTCGAGGATGCCGAGACCCGCTGTTCTGGCTAAGGACGCGCTGGGCGACAGCACTTGATGTGGCAAACCCCTTTGCAGGGGGCGAAAATCCTTGTATTCGGCGCTGATCCACAAAGGAAGTTGCCTATGTGCGCCTCTGCGCCCATCACGCAGGATGTCATGACCATTCCGCGAAAGTTGCCCGACGGGCCGGTCAATCTGGTCGGGCTTACCCGTGAAGGCATGCGTGCGGCGTTGATCGCGGCCGGAACGCCGGAAAAACAGGCGCGTATGCGGGTCAGCCAGATCTGGCAATGGATCTATGTCTGGGGCGCGCGTGATTTCGACGTCATGACGAACCTTGCGAAAGCCTATCGCGCGCAACTGGCCCAGCACTTCGTCATCGCCGTGCCGGAGGTGGTGCGCCGCGAAATCTCGGCTGATGGAACGCGCAAATACCTTGTGCGGATCGCCGGCGGCCACGAGGTCGAGGTGGTCTATATCCCCGAGGTGGATCGCGGTACCTTGTGCATCTCGAGCCAGGTTGGCTGCACCCTGACCTGTTCTTTTTGCCACACAGGCACCCAAAAGCTCGTGCGGAACCTGACCGCAGGCGAAATCATCGGCCAAGTGATGATGGCTCGCGACGATCTGGCCGAGTGGCCAGCACCAGGCGAAGGTATGGGTGACCGTCCGCGCCTGATCTCGAACATCGTGCTGATGGGCATGGGCGAGCCGCTTTATAATTTCGAAAATGTGCGCGATGCGATGAAGATCGCCATGGATGGCGAAGGCATCGCGCTCAGCCGTCGACGGATCACGCTCTCAACCTCCGGCGTTGTCCCAGAGATTGCGCGCACCGCCGATGAAATCGGCTGCATGCTGGCCGTCAGCTTTCACGCCACGACCGATGCAGTGCGCGACCAGCTGGTGCCGATCAACAAGCGTTGGAACATTGCCACGCTGCTTGAGGCGTTGCGCGCCTATCCCAAGGCCAGCAATTCCGAGCGAATCACCTTTGAATACGTGATGTTGAAAGGTGTGAACGATAGCGACGAGGATGCGCGCCGGTTGGTCAAGCTGATCGCGGGCATCCCCGCCAAGATCAACCTGATCCCCTTCAACGAATGGCCGGGCGCGCCCTATCAGCGCTCGGACTGGGAGCGGATCGAGCGCTTTGCCGACATCGTGTACAAGGCAGGCTATGCAAGCCCAATCCGCACGCCACGTGGTGAGGATATCATGGCGGCCTGTGGTCAGCTGAAATCAGCGACCGAGCGCGCGCGCAAATCCCGCGCCGAGATCGCTGCCGAAGCCGGACTTGATGGCTGAAAAGAAAAAGGCGGCCCGATACCGGACCGCCCTTTCCTGAACGTTGATGACGATCGGGATCAGTCGTTCGCAGCGACGGCTGCGGCGATCAAGATGAGCGCCAGAACCGGAACCAGGATGCCGCCAGCCGAAGAAGAGGTGTCTTCTGCGATGACGACGGGTGCGACTGCGGTGTTAGCAACGCCGCCCGCGAATGCGCCGGTTGCGGCGATCGAAAGAGCAGCAGCGAGAGCGAGTTTCTTCATTGTATCCTCCAAGATACGCCCCGTTTTATGCGACATGCACAGGGTTGGGGCAGCTAAGACTGTACCTCGTGCGATTTGTATAAGCAGCAAAGGCTTAAGATTGCAATGCGCACACCATGTTGGGTGCCATTGGATTGACGCGGTGTCGTCAAATTAGCAACACCTGCGTGCCAATTTCGGTCAGGTGGTAAAGCTCGGCGATATGCTGATTGTAGAGGCCGACGCATCCGTTCGATGATCGCCTCCCGATCTTTCGGGTGTCATGTGTGCCGTGAATGCGATAGAATTCCCAACTTAAGTGCAAAGCATGGGTGCCAAGCGGATTGTCCGGCCCTGGTGGCACGAAGCTGGGCCATTCGGGGTTGCGCGCGCGCATGGCGGGGGTCGGGCTCCAAGATGGGCCTTCAACTTTTCGTGTAATTTCGGTTCTGCCCCGTCGCGTCAGGTCTTCGCTCATCGGAACAGAGGTGGGATAAAGGCGATAGATGCTGCGATCGTCGCTCCAGAAGTGCAGCACGCGCGAGGTCAGATCGACCAAGATCGCGCCTTTTTGCGTATCCGTAAAAAAGGGCCGCCAATCGAGCGCGCGAAAGCTTGAGATATTGCGCTGACTGCCGTGTTCGATGGGCGCTTCGAACTCGGTTGAACCGGGCGTGTCTTGTGCGAAAGCCGGGGTTGCCATGATGCTGCCCAATCCGCCCAAGACAGCGCGGCGGCCGATGCGCGCTGGGTCGAAATCCTTCATCTCTGCCTCATGTCAATTGGGCCTATACGGCCTCTTGCGCGAAAGATAACACGAATCAGCAAAATGTAATGGTGCTTTGCATCGATTTGGCAGGGGATGTGGTTCTTGCGCAGCAAGGCACGCGACGCGGCGGTTCTCAACGAATTCACAACAATTTTTCAATAATGAAGCGCGTTATGATGACCTTTATCCGTAGTTTTCGTTTTGTTTGTCTGATGGTCGCGCTGGCCTTGGCTGGATGTGTCGCTGCCCCGCCGCACACCGCCCCGGCGGCGGTTGGGGTGCCTGTGATCTATCGCATCGATCCTGCCGACACCGTCCATATCCAGTTTCGCATGCTCGACAGTGTGAATGCGCTGCGTCGGGCGGCGGCTGTGCCAGCTTTGGGGTTGAGCGCGGAATTGACCGCTGCCGCGGCCACCCATGCGCGCGATATGGCGTTGCAAAACCGGCCTTGGCATTTCGGTTCTGACGGGTCGTCGCCCATCGACCGGGCGCGGGCAGCGGGGTATGGCGGGCGGGTCTTGGGGGAGACGATTTCCGAGACCTACGAGGCCGAGATTGAGACCATCGCCGCTTGGATGGGGCGGCAAGATACGCGCGCCGTTCTCGTGGACCCTATGGCGCGCGATCTTGGGCTGGGCTTTTTCCAAGAACCCAGTGGCAAGATCTGGTGGGCATTGATGACCGGCGATGCTGGGGTCGCGGCTGCACGCTAGGGCGTGTGGCGATCACGGAAAGATGTCGATCACCGTGCGCATTGGCACCATGGTGTAGATCTCGCGCATCTCACGGTCGGTGACCGCAATGCAACCGGCTGTCCAATCGCGCTTGCGACGAAACTCGCGCGGGGTGCCATGGATAAAGATATCGCCCCCCGGGCTGACCCCGCGCGCAGCGGCTTGGGCGCGGTCGGCGCTGTTTGGATAGCTGATGCCGATCGACAGGTAATAGGCGCTATTAGGGTTGCGCCGGTCGATGTAATAGCGCCCCTCGGGTGTGCGGCCATCGCCCTCTTGGGTTTTGTGGCCATCGGGGGCAAAGCCCAGATCGATTTTATAGCTGCGCACGACCTGTTCATGGCTGAGCAGATACATCCGGCGCTTGGATTTATGCACCTCGATCCGTGTGACTTCGGCCGCGGTCGCCTCGGGGCTGGAAAAGCTGCTGAATGTCGGCACGGTGCAGCCGGCGCTTGCACCTGAGCCCAGCAAAAGGAGTAGCGTTGACCGCCGTGTCAGAAGGATGCCCATGAACCTGCTCTTCGCATTATTTTGTGATGTTCTAGATGAGAATTGCGGGCCTGTTGAGTATCTATTTTTGACACTCTTGCGCCAATATCGCGGCAAGCCCGGCCCGGTAATCCGGGTAGCGCAGGCGCAGGCCAAGATCAGATTTCGCCCGGCTGTTATCGACACGCTTCGATTCGGCATAGAAGCTGGCGGCCATTGGGCTGAGTTGCGCCTGATCAAAGGGGATCTCGTGCGGTAGCGGCAGGCCCAGAAGTGTGGCAGCATGCGCGACCACATCTTGCGGCGGTGCCGGATCGTCATCGCAAAGATTATAGATTGCACCCGGAGCGGGCCGGTCCATCGAGGCGGTCAGCGCTTGCGCGATATCCTCGACATGGATGCGCGAGAAAACCTGACCTTGCTTGATGATGCGCCGCGCTGTGCCATCGCGCACTTTTTCAAAGGGTCCGCGTCCCGGCCCATAAATGCCTGCCAATCGGAAAATATGGACCGGCAGGCCGTGATCACGCCACAGCGCCACCCATTCACCCTCGGCCGAGACGCGCGCGCGGCCACGTTCGGTCGTGGGGGTCAGCGGTGTCGTCTCATCGACCCATCCACCGCCATGATCGCCATAGACGCCAGTCGTCGAGAGATAGCCCACCCAATTGAGCCGCTTGGCATGGGTCGCAAAGGCATCGCGCAACTGGGCCAAGACGGGATCGTGGCCATTGTCGGGGCCTGCGGTGATCAAGATGTGGGTTGCCCAAGAGATATCCTCGGTCAGGTCGGTGCCGGGAAAGATGCGGGGGATCAGCCCCGCCACCGCCGCCTGCGCGGCTTTATCGACGCTGCGCGTGGTGATGCGCACGGTGTCGGGTGCGGGGTTGAGGGCGGCCACCAGATAGCGCGCGCTATATCCGTACCCGAAGATCAAAAGCTTCATCGCACCCTCAACCTCTCTGCCGCCCAGCGCGCGGCGTCTGCCACGCCCTCATCCGGATCATCGACATGGTCTAGCGCCACCGCCGCCAAGCTTGGGTCGCTGGAATTGCCAATCGCATAGAGCACGTTGCGCACGAAACGGTCGCGCCCGATACGCTTGATGGGGCTTCCCGAAAACATCGCGCGAAACGCGGCATCGTCAAGCTGGGCCAATTCGGCAAGCTTTGGGGCGACCAGTTCGGGCCGCGCGGCATAGCGCATCTCGGTCGCAGTTTGCGCGAATTTGTTCCATGGGCAGACGGCAAGACAATCGTCGCAGCCGTAGATGCGGTTGCCCATCAAGGCGCGTAATTCCTGGTCCACCGGCCCTTTGTGCTCGATGGTCAGATACGAGATGCAAAGCCGCGCATCGAGTTGATAGGGCGCGGGAAATGCCCCTGTCGGGCAAATATCGAGGCAGGCGGTGCAGCTGCCGCAATGCGCCTCCTCGGGTGTGTCGGGGGGCAGCTCGAGGGTGGTAAAGATTGCGCCGAGAAAGAACCAGTTGCCCAGATCGCGCGACAAAAGGTTGGTATGCTTGCCCTGCCAGCCAAGGCCAGCGGCCGCGGCAAGGGGTTTTTCCATCACCGGGGCGGTGTCGACGAAAACCTTGATCTCTGCGCCCGGCGCTTGGTCTAACAGCCAACGGCCCACCCGCTTGAGCCGTTTTTTGACCACATCATGATAGTCACGGTTGCGGGCATATACACTGATCGTGGCACGGTCACGCAGGTCGAGGGCTGCCAGCGGGTCGGTATCGGGTGTATAGGGTTCGGCCAGCATGATGACCGATTTCGCTGCGGGCCAAAGTGCGGTTGGATCGCCGCGCCATGCCATGCGCTCGGCCATCCAAGCCATCTGGCCGTGCCGCCCTCGGGCCACGAAGCCGGCCAATTGACCAGCGGCCTGCGGGATCGCATCGGGGCGGCAAATGCCCATCTTGGCGAACCCCGCCGCGCGGGCCTCGGTCGAGAGGGCATGCTTGAGATCGCTCAAAAGTCGAGATTCGCGTAATGGGGCGGCTGGATGAAGCCGGGGATTTGATCGGCAAGGATCGAGCGGAAGGCGGGGCGCGATTTCACCTTGGAATACCATTCCTTGACCACCTCGGAGCGGTTCCAATCCACGTCCGAGATATAGTCGAGGCAGGACAGATGCGCTGCGGCGGCAAAATCGGCCATGGTCATCGCGTCGCCGGCCAGCCAGCGGCGGTGATCCAAAAGCCACGCCATGTAATCGAGATGATACTTGATCTGCTGCGCCCCGGTCTTGACCGCGCGGCCATCGGGATATCCTGCGCGCATGATCTTTTTGTTCACCCGCTCATAGACAAGGTTGGCGGTCACTTCGTGATGAAACTTGTCGTCGAACCAACTCACAAGACGGCGGACCTCGGCCCGGGCCTTGGGATCGGCGGGAAACAGCGGCGGCTCGGGGCGGGTTTCGTCAAGGTATTCGCAGATCGCGCTTGATTCGGTCAGCATCATGCCGTCGATTTTCAGCACCGGCACTTTGCCTGCCGGATTGCGGCGCAGGAACTCGGTCGTGGGTTCCCAGTATTTCTCATCGATCAGTTCGACCTCGATGCGCTTTTCGGCCAGCACCAGCCGCACCTTTCTGCAGAAGGGAGACAGGGCGAAGTGGTAAAGGCGCGCCATTGCAATGCTCGATCCGATGGTGGGTTGCCCCTCTATGGCGTGAAAACCAGGCGGAATTCAATTCGCAAAGCAGCCATCGCGGCCATCGGCGGCGATGGTGGCCGCCCCGTCGGCGATGGCTGCGGCGCGCCTGTTGACCGCATCGCTTGGCGCGCTCGCATCACGTTCACGCGGGTTGGGCAAAACAGCCGCCAAAAGGGCCGCTTGACGTGGTGTCAGATCGGCGGCGGCGACGCCGAAATGGTGCCGCGCGGCGGCCTCGGCACCGAAAATGCCCGGGCCGAATTCCGCAATGTTGAGATAAACCTCAAGCACACGGCGCTTGGGCCAGATCACCTCGACTGCCGGAGTGATCGCAGCCTCCATCGCTTTGCGTGGCCAGCTTCGTCCGTGCCAAAGAAAGGCGTTTTTGACGGTTTGCTGGCTGATGGTCGAGCCGCCGCGTGTGGCACCAACCGCGATGGCGTCGCGGATCGCGGCCATGTCAAAGCCCCAGTGCAGGCAGAAATTCGCATCTTCCGCGGCAACAGCGGCGCGTTGCAGATGCACCGAGATATCGGTCATGGCGACCCAGTCATAGCTGAGCGCACCCAAGCGGCGGCTTTCACCGATCATATGTGCGGTGGTTGGCACGGGAAGAAAGCCATAGGCGACGATCCAGCCCATAAGCGCAAACAGCCCCAAAGCGGTGGCGCGCAGAATCCAATGGCGCAGCCGCGACCGCATCTGTCGCAGGCGCGATACCGGACGATCTGGCGTTTTCTTGCGCTTGCGCCGTGGCGGCGCGGATGGGTCGGCGCCGGTGTCGCTGTCGGGTCGTCGGGTCAATTTTGCCTCGAGGGTCTGCTCTTTTTTGCAAGACTAACCTTTCAGATGGGGAGAAACCAAGGCTTTGCATGCAAGGTGGCATCGGTGAGCGCTTGGCGCGCCGCGTAAGCTCGGTTATGGCGGGCATATGAAACTTAAATTCGTCGAACTCGAAGCTGCCGCGCTGATGTCCGAGGTGATGTTTGGACATGGGTTTGCGCATTATGGCTATTTCCCCGATGGCCCCCCGGCCGAGCTGACCGCCGAGGCCTTGGGCCGGGCGCAGATGGCCTATTTCGAAAAGCTGGTCGCAGCAATCGAGACGGTGCCGGGTGGGGTGCGCACGATCCTTGATGTGGGATCAGGGACCGGCTCGAATGCGCGGGCGTTGATTGCGCGTGGCTATGATGTGGCATGCGTGTCGCCCTCGCACCAGATGAACGAGATGGCGCGCGCAAAGCTGCCCCAGGGTACGCTTGTCGTCGATGCGATGTTCGAGGATTTCGATCACCCAGAGCGCCGCGATCTGTGTCTCTTCGCCGAAAGCTTTCACTATATCGATCTGGTCACAGCGCTATCCAAGGCAGGTCAGTTGGCTGACAAGGGTGTCGTGATCTTTGACTATTTCCGCCGTCCCGGCTTTGCCCATGGCGATGGCACACGCGGCACCCATGCCAGCTTTGTCGCCGAAGTTGCGCAGCAAGGCTTGTTCGAGATCATTTCGGACGACGATCTGACCGATGCGATCACACCGACCTTTGTGATCCACGAATATCTCAAGAATGAGAAAGTCGCCCCCTTTGTTCAGCGTTTCCGCGCCGAGCTGAAGCGGGAATACCCTTGGCGATCATGGCTGTTGGAAAAGATGCTTGGGCGCGCCTTGAACAAGCTGGGCCGTCACACGGGGCGTGCGGCCAAGTTCGCGCGCGAACATGAGTATCGGCTGATTGTTCTGGCCCGCCGCAACCAAAGCTGACGACAAGCAATTCGTCCTGCTGTAGCAGGGCAATCGTGTAAAAAATTGTTCCGCGGTCACGAACGATCCGCGCAATTACCCGTCTTTGGCCCGCGCTGCTCCGCAATCGTGCCGCATTTGCGGGTGACACGAGGGGGGAGAAAAAACCGAGCAGGACAGCTAAATGGACCGTCTGACTGAAATGGAAGCTTTCGCCATGGTCGTAGATCAAGGCGGCTTCACCGATGCTGCCCGCAAGATGGGGATCTCGAAATCGGCGGTGTCCAAACATATCTCGAGTCTTGAGGCGCGGCTTGGCGCGCGCTTGCTCAATCGCACCACCCGCCGCGTCAGCCCGACCGAGATCGGGCTTGCCTATTACGATCGGGCAAGGCGCGTGCTCAACGATGCGGGCGAGGCTGACGCGCTGGTTACCGCGATGCAGTCGGCACCCTCAGGCACGCTGCGCGTTTCGGTCGCGACCGACTTTGGGGTTAATCATATTTCGCCCATTTTGGGCCGGTTCCTGCATGGCTTTCCCGATGTCACGGTCAACATGGTGCTGAACAATCGTTATGTCGAACTGATCTCGGAAGGGTTCGACATGGCGATCCGCGTGGGTGAGCTGGAAGATAGCAGCCTGCGCGCGCGCAAAATTTGTGAAACACAGCGCCGGATGATCGCGGCGCCGAGTTACTTCCAGAAATACGGACGACCGGAGCGGATCGACGATCTGAATGATCACAAGCTCTTGCATTACTCGAACAATGTGAGTGCGAACGTCTGGAAGATTGTTGCGCCCTCGGGCGAACAGCGTCAGGTACGCAGTGGTGGTTGGCTGACGGTGAATGACGGGCAATCGCTACTCAATGCTGCCATCGGGGGGCTTGGCATCGCTTTTCTGCCCAGTTTCCTTTATGCGCAGCCCTTGCGCGATGGGCAGGTCGAAGATGTCATTCCCGATTTGCCGGTTGATATCCAAGGGGTTTACGCGATCTATCCGCCGGGCCGCTATACCCAGCCCAAGGTGCGCGCCTTCATCGATTTCCTTGTTGACGCTTTCAAGGATAAGGGGCCGAACGACTGGTAGGTTGGCCGCGTCTATGGCGCCAAAAGGACAACCTCGACCCGGCGGTTCGCCTCGCGGCCTTCGACGGTGGTGTTGGTCGCGCGCGGCGCCAGGTAGCCAACCCCTGCCGCGCTGATCTGATCGGCAGTAGCGCCGTAATCGTCGATCATGGCTTGGCGCACGGCGGCGGCACGCGCCTGGCTCAATGCGATATTGCGGTCAAGCGCCCCTGTCGCATCGGTATGGCCCACCAGTGCGATGCGCCGCTCGCCACCGGCCGAGAGCCATTGCGCCAAGGCCGCAAGGCTTTCGTAGCGGTGTCCCGAAAGTGCGGAAGCCCCGCTTTCAAATGTCAGATCCTCCAGCACCACATGGCCCGCCGCGACCAGCTGCGCGATCAAGGCACCCCCATCCGCGCTTTGCGGGGCGCTGATGCGCGGCAGCGTCGCGATGGGTGCGCGATCGCCATCACCGATCAGGGCCAAATGCACATATCCGACATTGCCACTGGTCGAGACGGTCAGCGCCACATCCTCGCGCATGCCGGACAGTTCGCGGCTTGCAGCAAGATAGTGGAAATCACCAAGATCGACGAACATTTCGGGCGCTTGGGCAATGGGCAGGGAAAAGCGGAAGTCGAAGCCACCGCAAGCGCGATCGGCGCAGGCAAAGCTGATCGCGTAACCTTGGTCGGTCAATTGTGCGCGCAGCATCGATATGATGGTGGCTGGATCGACATCCGCGCCCTGTAGGTGCCAAATCTCTTCCGACAAATCCCCCGAGACGCTGCGCATGGGCGGCGCCGCGCCGCGCTGGGCCATGCCTGTCGCGATGTTGAAATCAGCCGTTGTCTGGCTGCGGGCCAAAACCCGAGTGGCACCTGAAGGCCAAAGCACATCCAACGCGACCGCGGGCGGGGCGCATAGAATGCAAAGGGCGAGGGCGCAAATCCGCATCATGCGGAAGTGGTATGTCATGGGCGCGTCAGACGGTTTTGGCACGGTAGTGGTACTGTCCCACAGCCGTGAAACCGAGGGAAGCGTAAAGCCCCAAGGCCGGCTCGTTTTGCTGTGTCACCAATAGGCTGAATGTCGCGGCCCCATGGCCCAGCGCCCAATCGGCGGCAGCGCGCATCATGGCGCTGGCCAAGCCACGCCGCCGATGGGCAGGTAGAATTTCCAGCGCATGCAGCATCGCGATATCGCCATGGATCGCGGCAAAGGCGGTGCCAGCGGGGCGGTCTTGGGTGCGACCCAGAAAGGATGTTTTGGGTCCAGTCGCGCGCGCCATGACCGCTAGCCGTGATGATCCAACCCCGCCCGAGGCCCAGATCTCGGTTTGGATAGCCAAGGGTGGCCAGATCGCAAAGCAGGTGATCGGCGGCGGCGCAGCGGCGATCCTTTGGCAAGGCGCGATCATCGCACAGGTGGGGTCACGCATGACAAAACCGCGCGCAGCCAGCCGCGCATCAAGTCCGGTTTGGTGATCAAGCAGCATGAACAGGGGTGGTTGGCCGCCCTCGGCAAGCGCGTCGATGGTCGTATCGATCTGCGCCTCGGTCGCGTCGGTTGCCATGGGATCGCCAAGGCGTGCCGCGCTGACGCGTTGCCCGCCCCCTGCCCCATCCGGCACGAGAAAAGGGCCGATGTCGCGATGCGCTGCGGCGGGCCATGTCGCCGCGATAGTCGGGACAAGATTGATCAGCCGCATCGCTTAGCCCGCGCCACCGGGACCGAACAGATCGCCCAAGGCGGCCATCACACGGTCGATGGCCGGGCCATCTTGGCTGCGCACAACGATGTTGGTGCCATGCACCCCGTTGAGCTGGAAAGGATATGAGCCGATCGACACCTCGGGGTGGTTGGCGGCAAGCGCGCCCAATGGCCCAGCGATATCGCCTTCGCCTTTGAAAAGACGCAAGGATTGCGACAGCATCGGCGGGCCGCCCGTCAGCCGCGGCATGAGGCTGGCCACCATCGCCTCGAAGATTATCGGCACACCGGCCATAACATGCACATTGCCGATACTGAAACCCGGCGCGGCCGAGATCGGGTTGTCGATCAGTGTCGCACCCTCGGGGATACGCGCCATGCGCAGCCTTGCGGCGTTCAACTCTTGCCCACGGGCATCGTAATGGGCCTGCAAGATGGCGCGTGCATCGGCCCGGATGTCGATCCTGGCCCCCATCGCATCGGCGACCGCATCGGCGGTGATGTCATCATGGGTCGGCCCGATCCCGCCGGAGGTAAAGACATGGGTATAGCTGGCCGCAAGGTTTTGGACGGCGGTCTTGATCGTGTCATGCGCATCGCTGACGACGCGCGCCTCGCGCAGCTGAATCCCGTGATCGGTCAGCGCCCGCGCGAGGAAATGGGTATTGCTGTCGCGGGTGCGCCCCGAAAGGATCTCGTCGCCGATTACCAACATTGCTGCCGTGGGGGTCTGCATCTGCGCCTCGCTTTTCTGCTTGGCCCTCGGTATAGGCCCCTGCGATATCGGTTTCCAAGACCTGTCATCGCGCCTTGACCCATCGTGCGGGTAAAGCGCAATCCGGGGAAGGGCTTGGGTATGGATATCCCACATCGCCTTGACTGGAAATCCGGGTGATTTGCGCCTAGTTTGACATCAGATGAGTTGGAGGCTCTGCGGTTTGGACGATTTCAAAGGCCGCCTGACGCGGGATGGCATTCGCATTCACGACGCCGATGATTTCGCCGGCATGTACCGCGCCGGTCAGGTCGCGGCGGGCATTCTCGATGCCATGGCGCCCTTGGTCTATCCCGGCCAAACGACCGAAGCTATCGATGCCGAGATCGAGCGCATGGTCAAGGACGCGGGTGCCACATCGGCCACCATCGGTTATCGCGGCTACCAGCATGCCAGCTGTATCAGTGTGAACCATGTCGTCTGTCATGGTATTCCCGGGCCAAAGGTGCTGAAGGATGGCGATATCCTCAACATCGATGTCACCGTGATCGTCGATGGCTGGTTCGGCGATACCAGCCGGATGTATGTCGCAGGGACCCTGAACCGGCGGGCCGAGCGGTTGGTGCAGGTCACCCATGACGCGCTGTTCAAGGGGATCGCAGCGGTGCGCCCCGGCAATCGGTTCGGCGATATCGGCCATGCGATCCAAAGTTATGTCGAGGCAGAGCGCATGTCGGTCGTGCGTGATTTCTGCGGTCACGGGCTGGGGCAGGTGTTCCATGCGCCGCCCAATGTGCTCCATTATGGCCGCCCCGGCACTGGCCCCGTTCTGGAAGAGGGCATGTTTTTCACCATCGAGCCGATGGTCAACCTTGGCCGCCCCGAGACTAAGGTTCTTGCCGATGATTGGACGGCCGTAACGCGCGACAAATCGCTGTCGGCGCAGTTTGAGCATTCCATCGGCGTGACGGCGACGGGGTGCGAGATATTCACCCTTTCGCCTGCCGGGAAATTTCACCCGACCTGGGGCTAGCAGCGGCGACGCTAACCCACTCTTAACCTTTGTGGCGCAGGCTGGTGCCATGTCCGAGCAGCCATCCTTTGCCTTTGACGAAGCATCGCCCCGGTTTGTGCCGGAGGGCGTTGCCCGCGCAGCGGGGGTCGCAGCCGTTGCCCACGCATTGGGGGCTGCTTCCCGCGGCCCCTCCAAGGGGGCAGAGGCGCATCGCCACGCGCATCGCGACCGGCTGCGCGACCGCTTTACCCAAGGTGGCGCTGATGCGGTGCCGGATTACGAATTACTGGAGATGGTGCTTTATCGCGCTTTGCCGCGCGGCGATACCAAGCCGCTGGCCAAGCGGTTGATCCAGCGATTCGGCGATCTCAACCATGTTCTGGCAGCTCCGCCCGCCCGCCTGAAGGAGGTGGAGGGGGTGGGTGCGCGGGTGATCTTCGAGCTGAAGCTGATGGAGGCGGTGGGCCACCGCATGGCCCGTGCGCAAGTCATCGGCAAGCCGCTCTTGTCATCATGGGACGCGCTGCTCAGCTATTGCCAGACGGCGATGGCGCATCGCGATCTCGAGCAATTCCGCGTGCTTTATTTGGATCGCAAGAATGTCTTGATCGCGGATGAAGCACAGGCCAGTGGCACGGTCGATCATGTGCCGGTCTATCCGCGCGAAGTGGTCAAGCGTGCGCTGGAATTGAACGCCTCTGCCCTGATCTTGGTGCATAACCACCCTTCGGGTGATCCCTCTCCCAGCCAGGCGGATATCGAGATGACCTATGCGATCCGCGATGCCGCGCAGGTGCTTGGCCTTGTGATCCACGACCATCTGATCATCGGCAAGGCCCAAGAGGTGAGCTTTCGGGCCGAAGGCTATCTGTGATCTGATCGTGACGCTGACTTGGTCATTGCGCCGGGTCAATCCAGCCAGACCTCGACCCGTCGGTTGACCGCCCGCCCTTGCTCTGTGTCTTCGCAGGCCATGGGCATCGCCTCGCCAAAACCTGCGACATCGAGTGTGACGCGCCCAGGCGTTGCTGCATTGGCGGCGGCTTGAACAGCATCGCGGGCGGCCTCGGCCCGGCGCAGGGCGACACGCATGTTGATCTCGGCGGCCCCCGCGCTGTCGGAAAATCCCACGAAGATCAGCCGCCGCCCATCGAAGGCACCGCTTTCGATCGCTGCGGCAAGCCGGGCCACGGCGGCGCGCGACAACGCATCAAGATCGCTTGAACCATCCGAAAAGCGCATGGTTGCCGAAAGCCGTTCGGCCCCACGAAGGCGGGCAACCAAGTTCTGCAACTGCGCCAGCGGCACCTCGTCGCCTGCGGCGGCAATGGCATTGGCCAACCGCATGCCTTGATGATCAAGCGGCGTCAGGGTCAGCCCTTGATCGACAAACCCTGTCGCTGCGACAATGACCTCGGCTGCGGCGGTTTCGGTCCAATCGAGAAAATCCTGCACCAGCTGTGGCAAGCGTCGCGGCGCCAGATAGACATGGACCGGCATGGTCAGGGGGTAATCTTCGGCCTTGATCGCGTGGATATCGGCCGTCTTGATGAGGCCGCATGCCCCCAAGAGCGGCAAGTGGCGCACCGCGCCCTCAGGCACCCGCCCAGAGACACCAAGCGCAAAGCTATCGCGGGCCACCGCGGCGGCAAGCCTTTGCGCGTTATCGTGATGGGTGATCATCGGTGTCAGATCGCCCTCGGCGGCGCCAAGCGCGAGGGCTGCAAAGACTTGCGACATGCCCGTGTCCGCATTCAGCATATGCCGCGCGATGGGCGCATCGGGGCCACCGAGCGCTTGCCAATTGTCGATCTCGCCGCGAAATACCGCCGTCAGATCGTCAAGCGAAATGGTGTCGATCGGATTGGTAGCGGCAACCAACGGTACAAGCGCATCGAGGGCGATGACACGCACGCGGCGGCTGAGTGGTGGATCATCGGGCGCGCTGGCCCGATCGGCGCGGTCTTCGCCCTGCGTCGGTAAGCGCAAGGTGAGCGCCATGTCGGTTTCGCCGTTCAACAAGGCCAGAAAGCCTGTATCGCTATTGCCGGGGCTGATCAGGAACCTTGCAGCGATGCTGGCGTCGGGGCGTGTCAATTCATAGACCAACGCGGCACCAGACGGTTCAGGTCCGCGCAACGCCATTGCCCGGCTTTGCGCAAACCCCGCAAGCAGAGCAGGCAGAAGGGTTTCGATCACCATGCTCTCGCCGGCGAGGCGGGCCTCTGCGGTAAAGCGCATCAGGTCGGGGCATCCCGGTCCGGCGCAGGCTACGCCCTCGGCTGCAACCGTCAGTGGTCCATAGATGCTGTCGATCTGGTAATAGGTGCCGTCAAAGGCAGTGAGTGTCCCCTCGACCACGACGCCGCCATCGAGCGAACGCAAGGCAACATCCTGCGCGATGGCAGGCTTGGCTGCGGGAACACACAAAAAGGTCAGCCATAGGGCGACCCCATACCGAATAAACATAAGGCCGCCCAAGCGCACTCAATCGCTTGCGACTGTTGTGGTGTCGAAGGGATTTTGCAACACGAGAAAATCACCGATGCCGTCGCAAGGCGGCATTGTGACGAGGATTGGCTGGCTTACCATGGCCCCGTCCGGGGTCAGGTGGATCGCTGTTGCGCGCACCGCGCGCGCACAGGTGTCGGCCGTGATCGGGATATCGACCTCAAAGCGGATGTCGTTCAGCCGTTCACGTGATGTCGTATAAATCTGGGCCTGCCACGAGGGGGTCAATTTCGGGTCGCCGAGCACGGACAGAGCGCCGCCATCACCCTTGGCCATATCGGCGCTGTCGCCTGGTGCCGTTTGCCAGATATGCCCCGGCGCGCCGAAACCAGCGCCCCCCTCTAAGGCGTGCAGCGCCATACCGAGATTACCCTCCCATGCGATGGCGACACGGGCAAAGTCCCGAAAATCGGATAAACCGGCCATGGCCATGGCCTCGGTGCCGTCGGGGCCGCGGACCGTGAAAAAGGCCGGTGTTTCAAATGCCGGGAAATCAAGGGTCAAAAGGCCCATCGCGTCGCTGCGCGCCCCGAAGCTGAGGCCTGCATGCATAATGTCCAGAGCGGCCAAGGGGCGGCAGGGGTCCATGATGTCAAGGGCCACAATGGCACCGGGCATGGCTGTTGCCGTGATCGACATCCCGCAAGGCAGGCCAAATTTGCTGACTGATTGGCCTTGGGCCGGGGATATACCGCCAATAGCACTGCCCGCGCAGATCAAGAAAAAGAGCAAGAGATAGGAAGGGCCAGCCCAGCGAAGAATCCACCGTCCCTTGGCCATCGCATCACCTCCCCCGTGCAAGGTGTTTCGCGCAGCGCTAGCGGTAGATTGTGGCGAAAGCAGGGAAAAACTGATCTTAGTTTGTGAACAATCCTACCGGCGCACGGTCAGGGATTAGGCAAGTCGCCCATGACAATGCTTGAACTTTTTCCCCGACCCACAGGGGCAGGGATCGTTGCGGCCGGGATCGCCCCAAGTGGCCGGATCGCTTTCCACAAAGCCTGCACGCGCGGGGCCGAGGGCGGCGGTGTTATCCGGAATTGCGCTTGCAGCTTGCAAGGCGCGTTGTGCGGCCTCTTGCTGTGCTTGAAGTTGGCGGATCAACTGCTCTTGCTGCTCGGCGCTGAGCGGCTGGATGCGGGCTAGTTTGCTGGTCACATCGGCGCGCAGGCTGTCGAGCATCGTCTCGAAGAGCTGGAAGCCCTCGGTTTTGTATTCGTTCAGCGGGTCGCGCTGGGCGTAGCCACGGAAACCTACGACCGAGCGCAGATGTTCCAGCGTCAGCAGGTGGTCGCGCCATTTCTGGTCGATCGTCTGCAACAAGACCTGCTTCTCGATCGAACGCATCTGCTCGGCGCCGAATTGGGCGGCTTTGGCGGCCATGAATTGATCGGCGGCCTGTTCCAGACGTTCGCGGATCACCTCTTGATCCACACCATCCTCGGCGGCCCACTCGGCCAGCGGGGGATCGATGCCCAATGTCTCGCGCAGGGCGGTGGCCATTGCCTCGACTTCCCACTGATCTGCGTAGGATTTCGGCGGCATGTAGGTATCGACCAGATCCTCGATGACTTGGTGACGCATGTCGGACGTCACCTCGGCGATATCATCGGCGGCCATGACCTCGCGGCGCTGATCAAAGATCACCTTGCGCTGATCGTTCATCACGTCGTCGAACTTCAACAGCTGTTTGCGGATGTCGAAATTGCGCCCCTCGACCTTGGCTTGGGCGCGTTCGAGTGATTTGTTGACCCAAGGGTGAACGATCGCCTCACCCTCCTTCATGCCCAAGGTCGAGAGCATCTTGTCGAGCTTTTCAGACCCGAAGATGCGCATCAGATCATCTTCGAGCGATAGGAAGAACGACGACCGCCCCGGATCCCCCTGACGGCCCGAGCGGCCGCGCAGCTGGTTGTCGATGCGGCGGCTTTCGTGGCGTTCGGTCGCCAGAACGTAAAGCCCGCCTGCGGCCTTGACCTTTTCCTCGTCGGCCTTGTGTTCGGCTTCGATCCGAGAGCGAATGGCTTGATGATCGCCTGTCGGATCGGCGGCGATGGCCTGCATCACCTTGAACTCGATGTTGCCGCCCAGTTTGATGTCGGTGCCGCGACCGGCCATGTTGGTGGCGATGGTGATGGCACCCAGCTTGCCCGCATCGGCGACGATCTGGGCCTCTTGTTCGTGCTGGCGGGCATTGAGAATGTTGTGGGGCAGCTTGGCCGCGGCCAGCATCTTGCCCAGCATTTCCGATTTTTCGATGGAGGTCGTGCCGACAAGCACCGGCTGGCCCTTTTCATGCGCCTCGCGGATGGCCTCGACGATAGCCTCGTATTTCTCGCGCGCGGTGCGATAGACGGCGTCGTCATCATCTTGGCGGGCGACCGGCACATTGGTGGGAATCTCAACCACGCCAAGGCCATAGATCGCCATGAATTCCTCGGCCTCGGTGGCGGCGGTCCCGGTCATGCCGGCCAATTTGCCATAAAGGCGGAAGTAATTCTGGAAGGTCACGGAGGCGAGTGTGACGTTCTCGGGCTGGATGGCACAACCCTCCTTGGCCTCGATGGCTTGGTGCAGACCGTCTGACAGGCGGCGGCCAGGCATCATCCGGCCAGTGAACTCATCGACCAAGACCACCTCGCCTGAGCGGACGATATATTGCTGGTCCTTGTGGAACAGCTTGTGCGCGCGCAGGGCATTGGTCAGGTGATGCACGATTGTCGTGCTTTCAGGGTCGTAAAGGCTTTGTCCCTCGGGCAGGAGGCCGGTCCGGTGCAGCCGATCTTCGAGGAAATCATTCCCTGCATCGCTAAAGGTCGCGCTGCGGGCCTTTTCATCGATGGTAAAGTGATCATCCTGTACATCGGGGATGATCTTGTCGATCGTGATATACAGCTCCGAGCGGTCTTGGGTCGGGCCGGAAATGATCAGGGGCGTGCGCGCCTCGTCGATCAAGATACTGTCCACTTCGTCCACAATGGCGAAGTTATGGCCGCGCTGGGCCATGTCGGACAGGCTGGCGCGCATGTTGTCGCGCAAATAGTCGAAGCCAAGCTCATTGTTCGTCGCATAGGTGATGTCGGCGGCATAGGCCGCGCGCTTTTCCTCGTCGGGCTGGCGCGGATAAATCACGCCTGTGGTCAGCCCCAAGGCGGCATAGACCTTGCCCATCCATTCCGCATCACGCTTGGCAAGGTAGTCGTTGACGGTCACGATATGCACGCCCTTGCCCGACAGCGCGTTGAGATAGGCAGGGAATGTCGCGACCAGCGTCTTGCCTTCGCCGGTTTTCATCTCGGCGATATTGCCCTGATGCAAGAAGATACCGCCGATCAGCTGCACGTCATGGGCGCGCAGGCCAAGGGCGCGGCGCGCGGCCTCCCGGCAATTGGCAAAGGCTTCGGGCAAGAGCGCGTTCAAATCCTCGCCCGCTTGCGCACGTTCACGCAATGCAGTGGTCTTGGCGATGATGTCGTCATCAGTCATCGCTTTGTGGGTGGTTTCCAGCGCATTTATCTTGGCCACAAGGGGCTGGACGGACTTGACCTTGCGATCGTTTGACGAGCCAAAGACCTTTTTCGCGAGCGAACCCAATCCGAGCATGCGATACGCCTTCTTGTGGTGGCCGCGATGCGCGCCATGGCGCGCGGGCCGGTAAAACTCAAACGATCGTGTGGGGCATCTGGGTTGTTCGGCCCATCGCGTCGGTCTATCTACAGCGCAAATGCATTGCGCCCCATCAACAGTCGTCAAGCGACATAAGGGGCCGCCACATGGGTGTCAACGCGGGCAACCGCCGCCGCGCCATAGCCAAGGAAGCCTTTTCATGAAGAGACACATCGCAAGCACCGCCCTGTCGTTGATCCTTGCCTTGCCTGCCGCCGCGCAAGACAGCATCGATGCAGGCACGGTTCTGGCCACGGTCGGCGAGACCGAGATCACCTTGGGCCATGTCATCGCGATGCTGACCGTCTTGCCGCCGGAGTATCAGGGCTTGCCGGATAACGTGTTGTTTGACGGGTTGTTGGAGCAGCTTGTGCAGCAAGAGGTGTTGGCCGCTGTTGCCGAACAAGATATCGGCTTGACCGAGCGTCTGGGCCTTGAAAACGAGCGCCGCGCCTTTCTTGCGGCGACCTTGATCGAGCGGGTCGGAAACACACCCATCGCCGCGGCGGATTTGCAGGCGGCTTATGACGCCCAATTCGGCAGTGTCGGGCCGATCACGGAGTACAATGCAAGCCATATCTTGCTCGATACCGAGGATGATGCCCAAGCGGTCATCGCCGCCTTGGCCGAGGGTGCAGATTTCGCAGAACTGGCGCGCGAGCGCTCGACCGGTCCCTCTGGCCCCAATGGCGGTGCGCTGGGCTGGTTCACGGCCGGCATGATGGTGCCGACATTCGAACAGGCGGTTTTTTCGCTGTCCGTTGGCGAGGTTTCAGCCCCGGTCGAGACGCAGTTTGGCTGGCATGTGATCTTGCTGAACGAAACACGCGATCAGGCCCCACCCGCAATCGAAGACGTGCGCGCCGAGCTTGAAGATGGCCTGAGACGCGCACGGGTTGAGGCGACGATGCAAGAATTGACCGCCGCCGCCGAAATCACGCGCTCTGCGATAGAGATTGACCCGGCCGTTATCCGGGATTTGGATCTGCTTGCCGAATAACGGCGGTCATCAGGGGACATAGACGATGGCGAAGGACGACAAGAAGAAAAAAGGCAAATCCAAGGATAAGGCCGCCAAAAAGGTCAAGTCTGCAAAGCCCACGACAAAGGCCCCGCTCAAGGTGTCGCCCTTGGCACCCGCTACCTTTCCCGATCTGCCCGTCATCGCCGGCGTACGCTTTGCCGCCGGAGAGGCTGGGGTGCGTTACGCCAATCGCACCGATGTGATGCTGGCCCATATCGCCCCCGGTGCTGTGATGGCAGGTGTGTTCACCCGCTCGGCCACGCGTTCGGCGGCGGTGCTAGATTGTCAGGCCAAGCTTGCCGCCCTCGACCCCGCGCCGAAAAAGGGGTTTGGTATTGTGGTGAATTCGGGCAACGCCAACACATTCACCGGCCAGCGCGGCGCAAGCGACGTGGCCGTGATCGCTGATGCGGCGGGTAGCGCGCTCAAGATCCCGGCGGCGCATGTTTTTACCTGCTCTACCGGCGTGATCGGTGAACCGCTTCCGGCCGAAAAGATTACTGCAATTTTGCCAGTGCTGGCCGATGGTCTGGATGCGGCCAAGGCCGCTGTTGCCGCGTGCGCCATTATGACAACCGACACCTTTCCCAAGGGCGCGATGGCTGAAACGGTGATTGGCGGCAAGGCCGTCAAGATCGCTGGTTTCGCCAAGGGCTCTGGCATGATCGCGCCCGATATGGCGACGATGCTGGGCTATATCTTTACCGATGCCGCCATTGCGCAAGAGTCACTGCAAGCCATGGTGTCGGGGGCGACCAAGCAAAGCTTTAACGCGGTGACGGTCGATAGCGACACCTCGACCTCGGATTGCGTTTTGGTCGCTGCGACCGGCAAGGCGGGCAATCTGCCCATTACCACCACCCGTGGCCGCGATGCCCGCGCCTTTGCCGAGGCTTTGAGCGCGGTGATGCGCGATCTGGCCTTGCAGATCGTGCGTGATGGCGAAGGGGCGACCAAGCTGGTGGAAGTGCGCGTGACAGGCGCGAAATCGGCCCGCGATGCCGACAAGGTCGCGCGCGCCATCGCTAATTCGCCCTTGGTCAAGACCGCTATCGCCGGGCAAGATCCCAACTGGGGCCGCATTGTCATGGCTGTCGGCAAATCGGGTGCGGCGGCAGATCGTGACCTGTTGACTATCCATTTCGGCCCGCATCTGGTTGCTGAAAAAGGCTGGCGCTCTGAGAGTTATGTCGAGGAAACGGTGGCGGCTTACATGATGGGGCAAGAGCTTTTGATCGCCGTTGATCTAGGGCTGGGGCGTGGCAAGGCTACGGTTTGGACCTGTGACCTGACCCATGCCTATATCGACATCAACGCGGATTACCGTTCGTGAAAACGATCCTCGTCTCGGCTGTCGCGCTCATCGATGGCGATGGGCGAGTACTGCTTGCCCAACGCCCGGCAGGGAAATCCATGGCTGGTCTGTGGGAATTTCCCGGTGGCAAGGTCGAGCTGGGCGAAACCCCGGAGGCGGCTTTGATCCGCGAGTTGCACGAGGAGCTGGGCATAGATACCTGGGCCTCGTGCCTTGCGCCGCTGACATTTGCCAGCCATAGCTACCCAGATTTTCACCTGTTGATGCCGCTTTTTGCCTGTCGGAAATGGCAAGGTATTCCTCAGCCGCGCGAAGGGCAGCGCCTTGCTTGGGCGCATGCGCGCGATTTGCGCAACTATCCCATGCCACCCGCCGATATCCCGCTGATCCCGATCCTGCGCGATTGGTTATAATCGCGCAAAAGCGAATTGACGCGCGAAAGATACATAAAATACAAACCTAAGATGTTGAATTTCCAGAGAAAATAGCCCCGTTTGGGGTTATGATCCCGGCATGCGGTGATCTGGGGAATTTGGCTGTGCTTGTAACGGTCGTATTGGGAAGCAGCGTTTATATTCAGGGCGTGTTCGTCAGACGCCATGAGAATGGCATGGTCACCGTGCGCATCGGCGACCGGCTTTTCACCGGTCGCCCCGCAAATACCGAGATTGCCGCCTGAGCGTGCTTAGTCTAGCCAACCCCTGAGATTGGCTTCGACAACGCCCGCCAGCGCATCGATATGGGCGGCATCGTCGTTGAGGCAGGGGATATAGGTGAATTCCTCACCGCCGGCATGTTCGAAGCTTTCCTTGATCTCTTCGTTGATCTCTTCCAGCGTCTCGATGCAATCGGCAGAGAAAGCGGGGGCGACGACCGCGATGCGCTTTTTGCCCTGTTCGGCCAGCCGCGCGACCTCCTCGACTGTATAGGGCTTTAGCCACTCCTCGGGGCCGAACCGGCTTTGGAAGGTGGTCACGATCTCGGTCTTGTCCCAGCCCAGCCGCTCGCGCAGCAGGCGCGTCGTTTTCTGGCACTGGCAATGGTAGGGGTCGCCCTCCAGCAGATAGCGTTTCGGCACGCCGTGATAGCTGCACACCAGCACATCGGGGCGGTTTTCAAGACCCGCATAAGCGCGTTCGACCGATAGGGCCAACGCCTCGATATAGGCGGGGCTTTCATAATAGGGCTCGACCGTGCGCACGATCGGCTGCCATTTGATATTTTCAAGGCTGCGAAAGAACTGGTCGCAGGCGGTGGCCGAGGTCGCGCCTGCATATTGCGGATATAGAGGGAAAAACAGGATCTTGGTGCAACCTTGGGCGACCAGCGCATCGACCTTGGACTTGGTCGAGGGGTTGCCATAGCGCATGCAGAAATCGACCACGACCCGGTCGCCGTACCGCTCTGCCATCTTTTCGGCCATCAGTGCGGTCTGCGCCTTGGTGATGGTCATCAAGGGGCTTTCGTTCAGCTCTTCGTTCCAGATGGATTTGTAATTCGCACCCGAGGAAAAGGGACGCTTGGTCAGGATGATCAGCTGCAAGAGCGGTTGCCAGATCCAGGGGCTGTAGTCGATCACGCGCCGATCCGAGAGGAATTCGTTAAGGTAGCGGCGCATCGGCCAATAGCTGTAGTGATCGGGTGTGCCGAGGTTGGCGAGCAAGATACCAACCTTGCCGAATGTCACCTTGGGGTGATCCGCGCCGGCATGGGGCAAGTGGTTGGCGGGCATATCGGCTTGCGTCTCGGACATCATGTTCATCTTCAGGCGACCTCAATCGTCGGACGGGTGTAGGACCGGCCGGGCGGTTTCGTCAAACTCCGATGTGCCAAGCGCGTCGGCAAGACGCGCCTTGGCAGCACCGGGGCGGAGCGGCTTTTGTTGGGTGTCATGCGGCACCCATCCGGAAAGGAATACGATCTCGAACCGCGCCCGGATGCGTTTTTCATCATCGGGGGCGGGAAAGCGCTCTGCATAGATCGCAGCCATCCGGGTGAATAGGGCGCGCGGCGGCGGCATGCGGTGCCGCGCGGCAAGCGCGTTCGTCTCGCCCATCGCGCGCAGATCGGCCATCAGGGCAAAGGCGTGAGCATAAGTCACCGTCTTGGGCAGGCGGTCGGCAACCGGCAGCGCAAGGCCCGCACGCTGGAGCGCTGCGCCCATATCGCGGATCTCGGCCATGGGGGCCACGCGCGGCGAAAGGCCGCCTGTCACCTCGGCCTCGGCCTCGGCCAGGGCGGTGCGCAACTCGACCAGCGTTTCGCCTCCAAATGCCGCGGCAAGAAACAGACCATCAGGTCGCAGCGCGCGGCGGCATTGCACGATTTGGCCCACCGGGTCATCGGCCCAATGAAGCGCCATCGCGTGGACCACCAGGTCATGCGCGTCGGGGGCGAGATCCAGCACCGCATCAGGCGCGATCAGCTTCGCGCGAGGAACAAGATCGGCCCAATAATCGGGGAAAGGCGTCACCACGGCGGGTGACGTAAACCTTCTGTTAACGTCGATGAGTCTTTCCTGAAGCTCGGCCTTTGCCTCGTCATGCAGAAAGCCCGCATCATCCAGCCGCGCGCGCGCCCGTGACCGCGCAAGGCGGGCGGGATCCACAAGCTGTGGTTGCTGGGTCGTCTGGGCCAAGGTCGTCGGGTCCTGTCGCGTGACCCGCTGCTACTTAGGGGAATAGGATGAGATTGCAAACATTGCTCCACGCGGTGTTTCCGCCCGAATGCCTGTGCTGCGGCGCGCGGGTGGACGAGGATTTCGCTCTGTGCGGGAGTTGTTGGCGCGAAACGCCCTTCATCTTTGGGGCGGCTTGCGGCCTGTGCGGTGTTGGCCTGCCGGGGCAAAGCGCCGGTGACGAGGTCTTGATCTGCGAGGATTGCCATGGTGTCGCACGGCCATGGGCGCGGGGTCGCGCAGTCATGCATTACGCCGAGAATGGGCGCAAATTGGTCTTGGGCCTGAAACATGCCGACCGGGCCGAGGTGGCGCGCGCCGCTGGCCCTTGGATGGCACGGGCGGGGGCCGACCTTTTGGCCGCTGATCCGCTGATCGTGCCGATCCCGCTGCATTGGCGGCGGCTGGCTGTGCGGCGGTTCAACCAGGCGGCGCTCTTGGCAAAATCCATGGCGGTCGCAACACGGTGTGAATGGTTGCCCGATGCCTTGATCCGGCCACGCCATACTGCGACCCAAGATGGGCGCGACCGTGAAGGGCGTTTTGCCAATCTCGATGCGGCGATCCGGGTGCATCCCCGCCACGCGGCACGCATGGCCGGACGGCGGGTGCTCTTGGTCGATGATGTCATGACATCGGGGGCGACATTCTCGGCTGCGACGCAAGCCTGTTTGCGCGCAGGTGCCGATGCCGTTGATGTGATCGCACTGGCGCGGGTGGCCCGCGATGGTTAGATCATTGGCGACATTGCGCCATCAAGGGGTATCAACGGATGCCGAATATCGAGATCTACACTTCGCCGCTGTGCGGCTACTGCCACGCGGCTAAACGCTTGCTTGACGCCAAGGGGGCCGGTTTCTTGGAATACGACGTCTCGCGCGATCCGGCAAAGCGGCAAGAAATGATGCAGCGCGCAAATGGCCGCCACACGGTGCCGCAGATTTTCATTGATGCGCACCATATCGGCGGATTCGACGATATGGCGGCGCTTGATCGCGCCGGTAAGCTGGACGCACTTTTGATCGATAATTGAGGCACTTGCGACCCTTCGCCCACTTGCAAAGCCCGGGCGATACATGGCTAGATCGCCCCATGGCATACGCGGACGACCCCCTTTCCATCGCGCTCTTTAGCGAGATGTTCATGGCCGACCAGTTGGCGCGGAACAGGCTGAGCCGTGCTTTGCCCAAGGGGATGGAGCTGAGCCATTTTTCGGTGCTGAACCATCTTGCCGCCGCCAGCGAAGAAAAGACACCTGCTCAGATCGCGCGGGTTTTTCATGTCACGCGCGGCGCGATGACCAACACGCTCAACCGGCTGGAATGGGCGGGCTATATCCATGTGCGCCCTGATTGGGACGATGCCCGGCGCAAGCTTGTGTCGATCAGCCCAGCGGGTCGCCGTGCGCGCGAGGCGGCGTTTAGCGCAATCGCCCCGATCCTGTCGGATGCCGTCAGCGAGATCGGCACCGACCGCGTGCGTCAGGCTATCCCCGTCATCCGCGAGATGCGCCGGCGGCTGGAAGGGGAGAGCTAGGCCCGTTTGACCGAGGCGGTGACATAATTCACCGACAAATCGCGCGTTGAGATGGACCAGCTCCACAACAGCTTGTTGAAAGCAAAGCCCTTGCGGTCCACCGGGTCGAGACCTGCCTTGCGGATCAAATCGAACAGCTCATCAGGTGTGATGAATTTCGCCCATTCATGGGTGCCTTTGGGCAGCCAGCGCATGACGTATTCGGCACCGATAATCGCCATCAGAAAGCTTTTTGGATTACGGTTGATTGTGGAACAGATCATCAGTCCGCCGGGTTTGAGCAATTGCTGGCAAGCGGTCAGATAGGCCAGTGGGTCGGCGACATGCTCGACCACTTCCATGTTCAGCACGACATCGAATTGTTCGCCTGCTTGGGCCAGCGCCTCGGCGGTCGTGTGGCGGTAATCGATGGTCAGGCCGGATTGCTTTGCATGGATCTGGGCCACGGGAATGTTGCGCGGTGCGGCATCGGCGCCCACCACCGCCGCCCCGAGCCGTGCCATGGGTTCGCTCAGCAGACCACCACCGCAGCCGATGTCGAGAATGCGCAACCCCGCGAAAGGCTGGGGTTTGGTCAGGTCACAGGCGAATTCTGCCGCGATCTGGCGGGTGATATAGTCAAGTCGCGTGGGGTTGAGCATGTGCAAGGGCTTGAACTTGCCGTTGGGATCCCACCATTCGCTGGCCATCGCCTCGAACTTGGCAATTTCGGCGTCATCGACGGTTTGGTTGACCTGTGCCATGGAATCTTTCCTCGCATTCTGTCAATTTGATCGCGGCGGACCTTTATTTTCGGTCTATATAGGAGCGGCATGGACAAATTCTCCGGCCAAAAGCGCGCAGTTGCCCATCTTTATCCGCCGATCGATCCCTTCGATCAGCGGATGTTGGATGTGGGCGATGGCCATCACATCTATGTCGAGCAATGCGGTAACCCAGATGGTGCGCCGGTCGTGGTGCTGCATGGTGGGCCGGGCGGCGGCTGTAGCCCCGCGATGCGGCGCTATTTTGACCCGGCGCAATGGCGGATCATCTTGTTCGATCAGCGTGGCTGTGGGCGCTCGCGGCCCCATGCGAGCGTCCGGGCGAATACGACATGGCATCTGGTCGCCGATATCGAGCGCATCCGCAACATGCTGGGCATCGATCGTTGGGCGATTTTCGGCGGAAGCTGGGGGGCGACGCTGGGTCTGATCTATACGCAAGCCCATCCTGATCGCGTGGCCTATCTGGCGCTCAGGGGCGTGTTCTTGTCGATGCAGCGCGAGCTGGATTGGTTTTATGGCGGCGGCGCTGGGCAATTCTGGCCCGATCAATGGGCGCGTTTCGTCGCCTTGGTTCCCGAGGAAGAGCGCGGCGATCTGATCGCAGCTTACAATCGGCGGCTGTTTTCCGGCGATCTGATGGTCGAGACGCGTTATGCGCGGGCTTGGGCGGCATGGGAAAATGCGCTGGCCTCGATGGAAAGCGATGGTGGCGGCGGCGAGGGGCCTGCCGATTACGCCCGTGCTTTTGCCCGGCTGGAGAACCACTATTTCGTCAATAAAGGTTTTCTGGAGGTCGATGGCCAGATCTTGCGCGATGCGCATCGGATCGCGCAAATCCCCGGCACGATCGTGCAAGGCCGCTATGATATGATCTGCCCACCGCTTTCAGCGCATCGATTGGTGAGCGAGTGGCCTTCGGGACGGTTGCACATGATCCGCGCGGCGGGTCACGCCCTGTCTGAGCCGGGCATCAGCCAAGAGTTGGTCCGGGTGATGAGCGAGGTGGGTGCGCGGCGCGAGAAATTTGGGTTGTGAGGCAGGCAGGCTTTCCAAAACCCACATTCGCAGCGTGCGCAGTGGATCAAGCGCCTTGCAAGGCGCTTTCATGTCCCTTCGAAGGGACATGACCTCCCAGCAACCGCCCGTCTATCCCCGGACTCAGGCGATGACGGATCAGCGCGACGGGATGGGAGCGTAAAGTCAGGCGCATGGCGACGTAATCTTCGACCACGGCTTCGCCCTCGGTCATCTGGGGCAGGTGCGCTGCTGGTTCCACGATCCCCTCGCCATCCAGATCGCCGGAGAATAGCGGCAATTCCCCCTTGGGCTGCAAGGCACGCGCGGCCCAGAGCGCGTCGCGGCGGCTGATCCCGAGGCTGGCAAAGGCATCGGCTTCGGCCAGGATCGTCAGCGTCTTGGCCGCAAGCCCGGCACGGCGCCAGACATCCTCGACCGTGCGATAGCCATTGCCGCGCGCGGCCATCAGCCAATCGGCCTCATCCTCGCGCATGGCCTTGATCTGGCGAAAGCCGAGCCTGAGGGCCAGATCGCCACGCTCGGTCCGTTCCATCACATTGTCCCAATGCGAGCGGTTGATGCAGACGGGCCGCACCACCACCCCATGTTCGCGCGCATCGCGCACGATCTGGGCCGGGGCGTAAAAGCCCATCGGCTGGGAATTCAGCAATGCGCAGGCGAAAATACCGGGGTGGTGGCGCTTGAGCCAGCTTGAGGCATAGACCAAAAGCGCGAAACTGGCCGCATGGCTTTCGGGGAAACCGTAGCTGCCAAAACCCTCGATCTGGGAAAAGCAGCGCTCGGCAAAATCATCATCATAGCCATTGGCCCGCATGCCGCGCAAAAACCTTGTGCGGAACTCCGTCACGCTCCCGTGTTTCTTGAAGGTGGCAAGCGCCCGGCGCAGCCCGTCGGCCTCCTCGGGGGTGAAGCCCGCGCCGGTGATGGCGATCTGCATCGCCTGTTCCTGGAACAGCGGCACGCCCAGCGTCTTGCCCAAGACACGGCCCAGATCATCGGAGGGGAAGCTGACCGGCTCTTCCCCGTTTCGCCGCCTGATGAACGGGTGGACCATGTCACCTTGGATCGGCCCCGGTCGGATGATCGCGACCTGGATCACCAGATCGTAGAAACAGCGCGGGCGCATGCGCGGCAGGAAATTCATCTGCGCGCGGCTTTCGACCTGAAACACCCCCAGCGTGTCGGATTTGCACAGCATGTCATAGACGGCGGGGTCTTCGGGGGGGAGTGTGGCCAGCGTGTAATCGGCCTGATGATGCTGGCGCAGAAGGCCGAAGGCTTTTCTTATACAAGAAAGCATCCCAAGGGCGAGGATATCGACCTTGAGGATGCCAAGCGCGTCGATGTCGTCCTTGTCCCATGCGATGACGGTGCGATCCTCCATGCTGGCGTTCTCGATCGGCACCAGCTCGTCCAGCCGCCCTTCGGTGATCACGAAACCGCCGACATGCTGGGACAGGTGGCGTGGGAAACCGATGATCTCCTCGATCAGCGCAATGGTCTGTTGCAGACGCGGGCTGTCAGGGTCGAGGCCGATCTCGCGCAGGCGGGCCAGTTCCGGCCCGGTCTTGGACCATGAGCCCCAGATCTGCGACGACAGCGCCGAAAGCACATCCTCGGACAGGCCCATGGCGCGCCCCACCTCGCGCACGGCGCGTTTGCCGCGATAATGGATCACGGTCGCGCAAAGCCCCGCGCGGTGGCGGCCGTAGCGGTCATAGATGTGCTGGATCACCTCTTCGCGGCGCTCATGCTCGAAATCGACATCGATATCGGGCGGCTCGCCGCGCGCCTCGGATACGAAGCGCTCGAAGACCATGGTGCCGATCTCGGGCGAGACGCTGGTCACCCCCAGCGCGTAACAGGTGATGGAATTGGCCGCCGACCCCCGCCCTTGGCACAAGATGCCGCGCGAGCGGGCGAAATCGACGATGTCGTGGACGGTCAGGAAATAGGGCTCGTAGCCCAGCTTGCCGATCAGGCGCAGCTCGTGTTCCAGTTGGCTTTGCGCGCGTTCGGGGATGCCTTGGGGATATCGCCATGCCAACCCTGCTTGCGCCAAACGCTTGAGCCGCGCGGCGGCGGTTTCGCCATCGGCAATCTCGGAGGGGTATTCGTAGCGCAAGCTGGCGATGTCGAATTGCAGCCCCGCCGCGATCTCGGCGGCGCGATCCACGGCATCGGGGTGGTCGCGAAAGATGCGGCGCATCTCGTCCGCGCCGCGCAGGCGTTGTTCGGCATTGGCCTGTGCGGCGGTGCCAAGATCCTCGACCCGCAGCCCCTGCCGGATGCAGGTCAGGATATCGGTCAGGCGGCGGCGGCTGCCGTGATGCATGATCGGCCGGGCCGAGGCGACGGGCGGCAAGCCAAGCCGGTCGGCCAGCGCGCGGGCGGCGGCGAAGCGGGCCTGATCCTGCCCGTCATAGGCGGGGGCCAGCAACAGGTGCATCTGTGGCCGCAGCCGGGCCGCCAGCCGTTCGGCGTCGCGCTGCCAATCCGGCATGGGCCGGTCCGGGGCGTGCAGCAGCAGTGTCAGACCTTGCGGAAAGGCCAGCAGATCGTCGCATGTCAGGTGGCAGCCGCCCTTTTTCGCACGCTGCCGCCCCGCGGAGATGATCCGGCACAGATTGCCCCAGCCGGTGCGGTCGCGCGGCAGGGCGGTCAGCATCATGCCTGTGTCCAGCACAAGACAGGCGGCGGGCAGAAGCCGTGGCAGATGGTCGATGGGCGCGCGCGGCGGATCGGGCAGATGCGCGGGCTTGGGCGGGCCGATGGGGTCGGCGCGGGCGGCCTTGTTATCCACGATCTCCTGCGCGATCTTTTTGAGTTCCGACCATGCCCGCACGATCCCCGAAACGGAATTCACATCGGCAATCGCGATGGCCGACAACCCCAGCAGCGCCGCACGGCGCGCATATTCCTCGGGATGGGAACCACCCGTCAGAAAGGTGAAGTTGGAGGTGATGGACAGTTCCGCGAATCCCATGGCCATATCTTATATTCACGTTTTGTTCTCGTTGCGAGGGGCCGTTTGAAGGCGCGTCTAAATCGGTGGCAGTATCACGGGCCGCAGATCATGCACCGGGTCATGGGGCGCACAGGCGTGACACGAAATCGGATAGCTGCGCGGTGCGGCCCCAATGCATCCCGACAGCGTGATCAGGCCGAAAAACAGCATCAAGGCGACGATCATCTTCATGAGATGCCCTTTCCGATCGGCAGGCGGGACCAAACCCTTTTCGGTATCTGCTTGCAGATTACAGGGCCGAGCCCCACGCATCCTTGACGCCGCGCAACGCGCATCAGCGTACAGCCTGATGCCGATAAGCGCAGCAAGGCCACATAATCCCCACCATTTAGAACATCTTTAGGCGTTCAAATTCTAACTTAAGTATGCAAGACAGATCCGCGTAAGATGTGGGGTACCAGTGCTGCGATTGCTCAAGAATATCGCCATGGCGACATCGGCGCGCATCTCGCCCGATGTCATCGCAGCCTTTGATGCGGATTTTTATCGGCTCCAACAGCCTGACCTGGCCGCGCTAAGCGATCACGCCTTGCTTCGGCACTTCATGGACACCGGTTGGCATAAAGGGCTGGATCCAAGGCCGGATTTTTCCGTTCGCCGCTATCTTGCCCGTAACTCCGATGTCGCCGCGGCCAAGGTGAACCCGTTTGTCCACTACCTTGCGCGGGGCCAGTCCGAGGGGCGTGCCACATATCTCAGCCTTTGGGGGCAGCATGATGGCCCAGAACTTGCCGCGCATCTGATCGCGACCCTGGCCCCCCTTTTCGACGCTGCGCATTATCGCCGACAACGTCCTGATCTGGCGCATCTTCCAGACACGACCTTGTTATCGCATTACCTTGTGCTTGGCTGGACGCTTGGGCTGGCCCCCAATCCCACATTTTCCAGCAGCGCCTATCTGGCAGCGTATCCCGATGTCCGCCATGTCGGGATCAACCCTTTCGTGCATTTTGCACTCTACGGCCAACGCGAGGGGCGCCAGATTGCTGCTTGGCCGCCAGACCTGCAAAGCCTCGGCGCGCCGCCAAAGGCGACGTTAGATGCGCTTGCTGCCCTGTCGGACAGCGACGCTGTCGCACGGACCTTGGATGCGTTCGACGCCGATTTTTATGCCGCACAATACCCCGACATGCACGGCGCAGCCGCGGACCTTGCCCTTCACTACCATCTGTTTGGATGGCGCGAGGGGCGCAACCCATCCGCTGATTTCGACACGCGCTACTATCTGCACACCAATGCGCAGCTCGCTGCGCGTGGCGTAAATCCCTTGCTCCATTATACCGAGATCGGCAAAGCCGAAGGACGGCGGGCCAACGGGGATGGTACTTACCGCCTTTTAAAGGGACGTAGCCAAGTGCCGGTTCCGCCGCATTTGCGGGTCGTGCTGGCTGCCGCTGAAAAGCCGTCAAAACGATCTTTATCGCCGGCCAAGATCAATCCCGACATGTTGCGCATGCACTGGATCATCCCGGATTTCCGGCCCGGATCGGGTGGGCATATGACGATCTTTCGGATGATCAAATTCCTCGAGGGTTTTGGCCATCGCTGCAAGATCTGGATCGAAGACCCGGTGTTTCACACCACCCCCGAGGCGGCATGGGACAACATCGTCAAGCATTTCCAATGTGTCGCGGCCGAGGTCGATTTTGCAAGGAACGGGCTGTACAAGGCCACGGGCGACGTGGTGATCGCGACGGGATGGTCAACCGCCTATCTCGCGCGGGCGGCCACCGGCTTTCACGAAAAGTTCTATTTCGTGCAAGATCATGAGGTGGAGTTTTACCCCACCGGGGCCGAACGGCTATTGGCGGGCCAAACCTATCACTTTGGCCTGTCCTGCATCTGTGCCAGCCCGTGGCTGGAGGCCCTGATGCGTGACCGCTACGGGCTTTGGGCGCGAAGTTTTCATCTGGCTTATGATACCGAGATTTATGCGCCCCGGTCCGATGAAGCACCGCGCGATGACGGGCCGTTGCGCATCGCCGTCTATGCGCGTGACCATACCGCCCGCCGCTGTGTCGCGCTGTCGCTCCTGGCGCTCGAACTGCTGGCCATGGACCGCGATGATTTCGAGGTGCATTTTTTCGGCCAAGCCGAACTTTCCTTTATGGAAGCGCCCTATGCGGCCGTGAACCATGGTGTTTTGACCGCACCACAGCTTGCAGCGCTCTATCGCAGGTGTGACGTCGGTATTTGTTTTTCAGGCACGAATTATTCCCTCGTCCCGCAAGAGATGATGGCCTCTGGCTTGCCCGTGGTCGAGTTGGATGGCGAAAGCACGCGGGCAATCTTTCCCAAGGGTGTGGTCACCCTCGCCGGGCCAGACCCCCGTGATATCGCCGCCAAGTTGGCAAAGCTGCTTGACACCCCGACGCTACGCCACGACCAGGCCAAGCGGGCGTCTGATTGGGTGGCTGGCTTTTCATGGGACGCCAGCGCGAGGATTGTCGAGGCGGCGATCCGCGATCGATTGCTGGCACGCAAGCCGCGCAAGATCGCGGCGCCAAGCGTGGCCAAGTCCAAGCAGGTCTTGCTTGATGTGGTCATTCCGACATGGAACGGAATGGGCGAATTGCCCGCGGTTATCGGCGCTTTGCGCGGTCAAGGTATGGCCGAGGATATCCAAATACATTGTATCGACTCCCAATCCACTGATGGCACGGCGGAATGGTTGCGATCACAGGCCGATATTGCCTTGATCCAGATCGACCAGGCCTCGTTTCAGCATGGGCGCACCCGCAACCAAGCGGCCGCGGCGGGGGCTGCACCGCTTATCGCCTTTCTCACCCAAGATGCCATCCCTGCAACCCGGACATGGGCGCAAGACATTTGCGCCATGTTTACCCATATGCCCCAAGCAGCGGGGCTTTTTGGCCGACATCTACCCTATCCGCATCACCCGGCAGGGGTCCGCCGCGAGATTGATGATCATTTCGCCAATATGATGGGCCACCCCCTTGCCCTGTCGCGCGAGACCGATCCTGACAAATGGGCTTCAGGCGATGTGGGATGGCGGCAATTCCTGCATTTCTATTCCGACAATAATTCGGCCATGCGTCGCAGCGTTTGGGCCGAGCTGCCCTATCCCGAGGTGGATTATGGCGAAGATCAACTTTGGGCGCGCGACATCATCGCGGCTGGGCTGACCAAGTTATTCGCGCCCACGGCCTGTGTTTATCATTCGCATGATTACGACCCCGACGAGACATTCAAACGCGCCCGCACGGAGGCTGCGTTTTTCTTCAGATATTTCGGCTACACGCTAGGGGACGGGTCGGAAGAAGAGATCGCCGTCAGGATCGACCGTGAACAAATCGATTATCGCGGCTGGGCCTATCGCCACCGCGTCCCCCCCGAAGAAGAACCCCGCCGCATTGCCAACATCGCAGCGAAACACCGTGGCTGGAAAGCGGGGCTGGATGAGGCGCGGGGGCCATGCACTGTGAAAGTGAACTGACGAATGAATAGCAGCAGAATAAGGTCTGATAATTTGCAAAGCGAAAATAGAAAAACGCCGAGGATATTTTTGCACCTAACAAAGACCGCCGGTGGCACACTAAAATCAGCCATCGGGAAAACACCTGGTTTATCGACATACTTTGTATATGGCTCTGACGATGTCGAGAACTTCCGGAATGTTTCACCCAACACATTCGATCTTATCTATGGTCACTCCATTTTCGGTCTGCATCAAAGAATAGGCCTTCATGAAGATACACGTTACATATGCTTTATGCGGCATCCGATTATGCGAACTATTTCTCATTACTACCATTTAAGAAACGTCGATTTCGGTCCGATTGGAGATCGAATTCGAGAATCTAACGATATCAATGACTTTTTCGCCAATCATCGCCATTGGGAGTTTTCGAATTTCATGATGAAAGTTATTTCAGGTGTTGGAAATAGTACCCCACCAGAAGACGTAAATATTTTCCGACGTGCGGTTGAAATTCTGGATACGCGATTTGACTTTGTTGGATTTCAAGAGTTCTTTCCAATTTCCGTCCGGGCCTTGGGTGAGTATCTTGGGCATAAGATTGATATTGATCGAGACATCAATATTGGTCGCTACAATTTAGGAGATGTATACCCTGAAACTATCGCCCGTATCGAGATTTTAAATCAGCAAGATCTTCGACTATATAAGTTTGCACTTCGCAAGTTTCTGTAAATTGAAGGTCAAATGCGTGCATTTTTCCACGCTGCCAATCCAAGGTCTGCTACCACCTTCTTGTAACAGTGTTTTGGGCGCGCGTGACTATTCCAGGCCTGCCTTTCTGTCGCGCCTTTGCAGTATTCCGCGGTGCGATTGCCTCCATCATCGCTTAAGCTACGTTGCGTGCGCGCTTCACTTGCGCTCACGAAGGTAAGCGTGGCGTGATCGGCAATCTTGCCCCGCTCACCTCACCCCAAACTCCGCCAGCACTGCCGCATAGATCGGTCGTTTGAATGGCACGATCAGCGACAGCAGTTCAGGCCCGGTCATCCAGCGCCAGTCCGAGAATTCCACATCCTTGTGCGTCAGGTTGATTACGCGATCGGGGGCGGTCAGCTCAAACTGTACCCATTTCTGCGCCTGCCCGCGATAGCGACCCTTCCAGCGGGTCGGCACAACCTCGGGCGGCAGGTCGTAGTGGTGCCAATCGGCGGTCTCGGCCAGCAGCCTAACATCGCCCGCATCGACGCCGGTTTCTTCCCGCAACTCGCGATAGGCGGCATCCAGCGGCGTTTCGCCTGTGTCGATGCCGCCCTGTGGCATCTGCCATGCGGGGCTGTCCATATCGGCGCGTTGGCCGGCAAAGACGCGGCCATCGACATGGGTCAGCACCACGCCGACGCAAGGGCGATAGGGCAGGCGCGCGATCTCGTCCGGCGTCACGGGGTCAGTTTCCCCGCGGGCCAAGCGCGTTGAGGCCGGTCAGGATGTCGATCGCATAGGCCAGCTGGTAATCCTCATTGCGCAGGCGAGCTGTCGCCTCGGCGATGGCTTGTTCGGCTTCCAGCTGGCGCAATTCATCCTCGGACAGGGTGGAATTCTGGATCGCACCGCGCAAGCTGGCTTCGTTGCGGCGGGTTTGTGCCTCTTCCTCGTCCTCGGGAGTTTCCACGGCAGGGCGCTGTTCGACCAAGATATCGGGCGCGATGCCCAAGGCTTGGATCGAGCGGCCCGAGGGCGTGTAGTAAAGCGAGGTGGTCAGCCGCATGGCACCGTTGCCCGCCAGCGGCATGATCGATTGCACCGAACCTTTGCCGAAGCTGTTGGTGCCAACGACCACGGCGCGGCGGTGATCTTGCAACGCGCCTGCAACGATTTCCGACGCCGAGGCAGAGCCGCCGTTGATCAGCACCACCATCGGCAGCCCGTCGATCAGGTCGCCGGGGGTGGAATTGTAGCGTTCCCCATCCTCGGCGCGGCGACCACGGGTCGAGACGATCTCGCCTTGCTCAAGGAAGGCATCCGAGACACGGATCGCCTGGCTGAGCAAACCGCCGGGGTTGTTGCGCAGGTCCAGAACGACGCCGTTGAGGTTATCAAGCCCGCCCATCTCGGCGATCAGGCCGCGCAGCCCGTCTTCGAGGTTGGGATAGGTCTGATCGTTGAAGGTTGAAACCCGCAAGATCGCGGTATTGCCTTCTAGCCGCGCGCGCACGGCGGTGAGGCGGATGCGGTCGCGCACGATGGTGATGTCAAAGGGCTGATCGCGGCCTTCGCGTACCACGGTGATCACGATTTCTGATCCGACCGGGCCGCGCATCATATCGACCGCCTGCTCCAGCGTCAGACCCAAGAGCGCCTCGCCATCGACATGGGTGATGAAATCGCCCGCCTCGACGCCCGCGGCCATGGCGGGGGTGTCGTCCATGGGCGTGATGACGCGCACGAAACCATCCTCTTGCGTCACCTCGATGCCAAGGCCACCGAATTCGCCCCGTGTTTGCACCTGCATGTCGCTAAAGTCATTGGGCGGCAGATAGCCCGAATGTGGATCAAGCGATGTCAGCATGCCGTTGATCGCCGCCTCGATCAGCGCGGCCTCGTCAACCTCTTCGACGTAGTTGGCGCGGATCCGTTCAAAGATGTCGCCAAACAGGTCAAGCTGCTCATAGACCGAGGCATTGGCGCGGTCTTCTTGTGCGATCAGCGGCCCCGCGATTTGCGTGCTGAGCAAAACGCCGCCAGTGATGCCACATATCGCGGCGATGATCAGCTTGTTCATGGCATCCATCCTTCGTGTCAGTCGCGCCCGCCGCCGATGAACCATTCCGCCGGATCGACAGGCACACCGTTGTCGCGCAACTCTATATAAAGCGTTTCCGAGAGGGCAGCGCCACTCCCTTGCAGGGCTGCCACGATCAATTCTTCGGTGTCGGCCCCGGCACCTGCGGGCATCAACCCCAAGGGGCCAGCCGCCGGGATAATCGCACCCGTGCTGACATAAACGGTATCGAGGCCGGCCAATACAAGTAAATAGCCTGCCTCTGGTTCAAGAATAATGACGTTTCCGTAATCAAGAAGTGGGCCAGCATAGCGCACCGATGCAGGCCATGGTGCCGTGACCAAGGCCCCAGCGCGGGTGGCATAGACCAAACCGGGGCGCGATACGCCCGCGGCGTCCACCTCCCCATAGGCACGCAGCAACGCCCCCAGAACCGGCATCGGCAAGCGACCGCGCGCCATGCCAAACGCGGGCAGATCGGGTAGCGCAGGCGCGGATGTGGCAGGGGATGTGGCCAGCAAACCCGACAAGGTATCGAGCGAATCGACGCTCTCGATCAGTTGGTTCATCGCGATATCGTCGCTGAGGAAATTCTCCGGCAGCATGCGGCGTTCGGCGATGGCTTGGCTGAGTTGGGTGCGCGCCTCCTGCGCGCGTTCGAGCGCATCGCTCAATTCCCGAAGCGCCCGATCTTGAAGCGCACGCAGTGCGGCCAATTCCTCCAGTTGGGTACGTAACGCGCGCGCCTGTGCCGCGACACCGGGTGTCACCTCGGACACGATCATCCCGGCCCGTGCGGTCCCAAGCGGGCCTTCGGGATGCATCATCAAGATCGGCGCGGGGGCGCCCTCGATACGTTGCAGCACGCCAAGCAGCCGTGAAAGCCGGTCACGCTCCGCATCAAAGGCCAACAGGATTGTCCTTTCGCGCAACGCGGCTTGCCGGATCCCTTCGCGCATCGCCAAGAGACCTTCCTCATAGGCGCGCACCGTCTGGGTCAGCGCCTCGACACGGTCACGCGCACCTTGCGCTTCAAGCAGGGCAAAGCCTGCCTGTTCCAACATCTCCGCGGCGCGCGCAGCGGTCTGATCGGCGCTGACCTCGGCCCGGACCGGGTTGGCCCCGACGAGACAGGCCAAGATGACATACACAAGAACCAAGCAACGCGACATCATGTGATCAATGATTGCCCCGTCATCTCGGGTGGTTGGTTCAGGCCCATCAAGGACAGGATGCTGGGCGCAAGATCGGCCAAGCTTCCGTGTGTTAGCCGCGCGCCCTTCGGGCCACCGAACAAGGCCACAGGCACGGGGTTGGTGGTATGCGCTGTATGCGGACCGCCACTCACCGGGTCGATCATGGTTTCGCAATTGCCGTGATCGGCTGCCACGATCATAGCGCCGCCCGCCGCTTCCACAGCGGCCAGCGCACGGCCCAAGCCCTGATCCACCGTTTCGCAGGCACGGATCGCGGCCGCCAGATCGCCGGTATGGCCCACCATGTCGGGATTGGCAAAGTTCACCACGATCAAGTCATAATCCGCCGCAATCGCCGCGACCAGGTGATCGGTCACCTCGGCGGCCGACATCTCGGGCTTCAGATCATAGGTCGCGACCTTCGGCGATTGCGCCATGTAGCGATCTTCGCCACTGACCGGCTGTTCCTTGCCGCCGTTCAAGAAAAACGTGACATGGGGGTATTTCTCGGTCTCGGCGATGTGGAATTGGCGCAAGCCATGGGCCGCGACCCATTCGGCCAGCGTATTCCGGATCTCTTGCTTGGGATAGACCGCGGTCATGAAGCGATCATGGGCAGCCGAGTAATCGACCATGCCGAGTGCCGCGGCTAATGCGGGGCGCGGGCCGGTGTCGAAGGCATGGAAATCAGGATCGGCCAACGCTGAGAGAATCTCGCGCGCGCGGTCAGCCCGGAAATTGAGGCAGAAGATCCCATCGCCATCGCGCATGCCCGTGTAACCATGCATGATCGTGGGCTGGACGAACTCGTCTGTCTCGCCGCGGGCATAGGCCATCTCGACCGCCAGTTCGGGGCTTTGGGCTGCGAAATCGCCCTTGGCTTCCGACATGGCGGCAAAGGCGCGTGCGACACGATCCCAGCGATTGTCGCGATCCATGGCGAAATAGCGCCCGATGACGGTCGCGAAGGTGGCGCCATGCGGCAGGGCGGCGCGCATCTGGGCAAGGCTGCCGAGCGCCGAGCGCGGGGCGACATCACGCCCATCCGTAATGACATGGATCAGCACCGGCACACCGGCAGCGGCGATCACGGCAGCAGCGGCCATCAAATGGCGATGTTGGGAATGCACCCCCCCATTCGAAGCAAGGCCAAAGAGATGGGCCTTGCCCCCGCTTTGGCGCAGCACCGCGATGAAATCTGTCAGCGCGGGTTCTCGGCCAAGGCTGCCTGTATCGATCGCGTCATCGATCCGCACGAGGTCCATCGGCACAACGCGGCCTGCGCCGATGGTCGTATGGCCCACTTCGGAATTACCCATCTGCCCTTCGGGTAGGCCCACGGCACGTCCATGGGTCACCAGCTCTGCATGAGGGCATGTGGCCATTAGCCGGTCGAAATGCGGTGTCTTGGCCAAATGCGGGGCATTGCCCGCGGCGCTTGGGCCGATACCCCAGCCATCAAGGATACACAGTACGACGGGTTTATATGGGCGATCAACCGGCATCAGGGGCCTCCTTGTCGGTGGTTCTAGGCAGCCACCGCCCAAGGCGCAAGCGATCCTCAGAAAATGAAGTCGCCATTATCGAGATGGGCGAGGGTAACACCGAAGAGCAAGATGGAATTGCCGTGGCCTGTATCGATCAAGACTCCGTCCGCGGTGGGGCTGAGCGCGCCTGAGAGCACCAGCGCGTCGTAATCCGCAACCGCGGCCAAGGCGGTGATGGCAGAGAGGTCGATCTTCTCCGATGGGTCCAGGGCAGCAAAATCCTGCACCGTATCTTGGCCATGCCCATCGGCAAAGACAAACACATCCGACCCCGCCCCCCCGATGAGCCGGTCATTGCCCTCGCCGCCTGCAAGGTGGTCATCGCCACCTTCGCCGTTCAGCATGTCGTTCTGTGTGCCGCCATCGAGCGTGTCATTGCCCGGTCCACCGAAGAGCACATCGTCATCCGCCCCGCCAAAGAGCTGGTCTTGATCAGCGCCTCCAAAGAGCCGGTCTCGGTCCGCCTCGCCCAAGAGCGTGTCGTTGCCGTTCCGCCCGATCAGCAGGTCATTCTCTGCCCCACCGCTCAGGCTGTCATGGCCGACCTCGCCGTCGAGCGTATCGCGACCCATGCCCCCCCAGAGCGTGTCGTTGCCTGCTCCCCCGAAAAGATGGTCATGGCCTGCATCGCCTGCCAAGCGGTCGTTGCCTTCCCGGCCGATGAGCCGGTCATTGCCCTCGCCGCCTGCAAGGTGGTCATCGCCACCTTCGCCGTTCAGCGTGTCGTTCTGTGTGCCGCCATCGAGCGTGTCATTGCCCGGTCCACCGAAGAGCACATCGTCATCCGCCCCGCCAAAGAGCTGGTCTTGATCAGCGCCTCCAAAGAGCCGGTCTCGGTCCGCGCCCCCATAGAGATAGTCATGACCCAGACCACCGATGAGCGTGTCGTTGCCCCCCAAGCCTGCCAAGGTGTCGTTGCCTTCGGTTCCGGTGATGGAATCCGCGCCCTCGGTCGGGGTGCGGGGGTCGATGGGAAGGGTGAATTGGATAGGGCTGCGGTCGGGGGCGGTGATGATGGACGCGATCAATTGCGCTGCGCTCAAGGGCATGCCGAGCGCTGTTTGGATCATCAACACTTCGTTGCGCCATGTCACGATGGCACCATCGATGGTGGATTGGATGCTCAATTGCGCAGGGTCATAGAGAAAGGGCCAACCGGATAGGTCAAGCCGATCCCTGCCTGTCTCGAAATCGGTGATCCGGTCTTGCAGGCCATCGGCGCGCAGAATGAAACGATCGGCACCCGCGCCACCTGCCAGCGTATCGCTGCCTGCGCCATCTTCGATGATATCGGCACCATCGCCGCCCATGATCCGGTCATTGCCCGCGCCGCCGATCAGGATATCGTTCAACGCGCTACCGACCAGATCGCCGCCGGATGCTGTCGCCATGCGCATCTGCCCGTTGCCCGTGGTGTCGAAGGCCAGATTGGTGACGCCTGCACCGATCTGGGAGGCAACGAAGACCTCGACACGGTTGCCTATCTGCATCGCCGCGACGCTCGTGATATTCTCAAGCCCGATGCCGCCTTGGTCGGCCAGCACATCAAGTAGGTGCAGCCGGCCGTTGGGAAGCAGCACAAAGAGGGTGATCCCGTCATCTCCGCCTCCGGCCAAAACATAGGTAAATCCGCCTGCGGTGATCACATCAAGGCTTTGCACCATCCCAAAGCGCGTTGCATGGGTGTCGATGACATGATCGGTTGGTGCAAGGCTTCCATCGCTGAGAAGTTGCATGACCGTGATCGCGCCGGATTGACCCAAGCCATCACCCGGTGCCGACGCAACAAGCGCAAAGCAGCGCCCCCCAAGCGAGGCAGTTGCAAGCGCGGTTGGTGTCATCATGCCGATCCCTTCGGCCATGCCAAGGCTGCCTGTCGCAGTCAGCCCGGTCGCGCTGATCCGATAGGCCGACACGCCCTGTTCGGTCACGCTTGCCCCGACGAGGTAGTCAATACCCGCGACCCGCATCGTCGTGAGCGCGAAAACGGAATCGCCATAGGTTGTCGCCGTATCGGCGATGGTGAATTGCTGCGCCAACGCCCCGTCGGGGCTGGTCGTGTCGATCTGATAGGCTTGGATCGAGAGGGCGCCGGGTTTGGCCAGATAAAGCGTGTTTGCGCCCATCTGGTCGAGGTCCAGAACCATCGTGTTCACCCCGACAAGCCCGCCAAGTTGACTTGGCCCGCCAATCCCCCCGGTTGCGTCGAGCGCGAGCGCGGTCAAGCCTGCATCGGGATCACCGGCGACAATCAACCTTGGGCCGCTGGTGGTATCGAGCACTGTGAGTTGATCCATCACCGACAAGGCGATGGCCGGGTCGAAATGGGTAAAATCATGCAAGGAAAGCGCGCCCTGCGCCCCCACCGCAAAACCCGCGATGCCACCGCTTGGCCCCGATGTTGTATAAAGCATCGCGCCCGCTTGCGTCACATGCACAAGCAGATCCGTGATCCCGTGATCAAGGATGGATTGGCCTGTCTGAACCTGACCCCCCACGATCAATCGCGGCATCGGTCGCCCCCCGCAAGATGAACGGGGGCAAGCTCGGCCTATGCAGGGGCGTCAGATGGAATGGAATGTGATCAAGCTGGGGAAAACAGGCAGAATTTGCGCGATGATGCTAACCCTGTCTGCAACCACGGGGCGCAAGCATTAGGACAGATTGCGCTCGTGCAGCGCGATCGCCTCGTCAAGATCTTCGAAAAAGGCCAGTTTCCCCTTTTCCAAGATCAAGGCCGCGTCGCAGAATTCCTTCAGTTCGGACAGGTTGTGATTAACCATGATGGCGTCGGAGGTTTTCATCCGCTCGTGAAACAACGCCATGCTGCGCAACCGAAAGGCAGCGTCGCCTGCGCCTGTGACCTCGTCGATCAGGTAGGTGTCGAACTTGATTCCAAGCGAGAGACCAAAGGTCAGCCTGCTGCGCATGCCGACCGAATAGGTGCGCACGGGCATATGGAAATGCTCGCCGATCTGGGCGAAATCCTGCACGAAATCGATCAATTCCTCGGTCTCGATCCCATAGACGCGGGCAATGAATCGCACATTTTGTGCGCCGGTCATCTGGGGATGTATCGCACCCGCCTGTCCGATCGGCCAAGACATGGTGCCATCACAGACAACCCGCCCGTAATCGGGGCGCATATTGCCTGCGATGATCGACATCAGCGTGGACTTGCCCGCGCCGTTACGCCCCAGTAATGCCAGCGACCGGCCGGTTTCCAGAGTGAGCGAGAGGTTATCGATCACGATCTTGCGGCGGCCATTGACCTCGAAACTCTTGGTCAGGTTCTCGAAGCGGATCATCGCGCCGCCCCCTACTGCCGGTCGCGGATACTGTAGTAGATCAGCGCAGCGGTCGCCCATCCCAGCACCAAGAACAACAGCGTCATGCCCGCGATCACATCGCGGCGAGGGAACTCCGCGCTTTCGGGGACGGTCGGGCGGATGAACACTGCTAGGTAGCGGCTTTGACGCGCGGCATTTGTGCGGGCCGCGTCAAGTGCTGTCAGCGCGGCGCGATAGCTGCTTTCGGCAAATTCACGGTCAACGATCAACCCTTCGTAGCGGGCGATCAGGGTGGGGTAATCCTGGCCTTCACGCCCAATATCACCGGTTGCAAAACTCTGTCGTTCTTGATCGATGCGGGCGCGGATCACCTCGATCCTGCGCTGGGCTTGGATCAGGCGTGGATCGTTGCGATTGGTCGTGTTCTCGGACAAGAGATCGAACTCGATCAACGCCTCGGCGAGTTGCTGTTGCAGATTATTGAGAACGCCTGTGCGCCCCTGAAGGTCGCTTTCGGGATCGACGATCTGGGTCTCGGTACGAAATTGTGTCAGCGCCTCGCGCGCAAGGCGCAGGCGCGTGATCGCGGCGGCAAGATCCTCTTCGGCGAAACGCATGGCATCAGCGCGGGCCTGCGCGTTCAATTCGTTGATCATCGATTGGCTTTCGACAACGATCGCGGTGGCGATTCGATGCGCCATGACCGGGTCGAAGGCCAAAACCTGAAGGTCGATCAAGCCGCTGCTTTGCCCGTAAGAGACACGCACCACATCTTGCCAATGAGAGACCAGATCTTCAAAGGCGGCATCGGGCGCAAGCGCAAAGATCGGGTCGATGTCATGGGGGGCTGCGTAATGGGCCGCGAGGTCGATCTGCTCTGCTAATCGGCCGACCATCTCGGCGCTGGTGATGAACTCGAACAGGATATCGCCGTCGGCTTGGGTGTTTGCGCCGGCAAACTGCGCAATCCCCCCCAAGATATCGGTCGCTGCACTGCCTTCGTCGCTACGGACGGTAAAGCCGACATTGGCCGCGAATTGATCCTGCGCATAGGTGTAAAGGTAATAGCATGTCCCGAAAAAAGGGACAGCAACCATGATCAGGAACGACAAGAGCAGCCCGAAATGCCGCCGCCGCATCCGTGCGGGCCGCGCGGCGGGCTTGAACTTTTGTTCGGCTTTTGCCTGTGCGGGCGGCTTTCCAGCTGCCGGCCCTGCGGCTGGCTTGGCCGGTTTCGTCTGCGGTCCTGCGATGTCGGCCAAAGGTGCAGCCTTTTATCAATCGTTTGAAATCTCTCTTTCGCTCATACATATTCTCTTAAGTCAAAGCCAGCCTGTTGGAGATCAAGCTGAATAGCCCTGAGCCATATCTCCCGGCACTGCCGGGAAGCCGGACGACCACACGGATGCGATCTTTCCCGGCGCTGCGCGCGATCATGGCCTTGATCTTGCGCGAGATGTCCACGCGCTATGGGCGCACGCCGGGCGGCTATATCTGGGCGATACTGGAACCCGTGGGCGCGCTGGTCGTGATGGCGGTGGTGTTCTCGATCCTGCTGCGCGCGCCGCCCTTGGGCAATTCCTTCATACTGTTCTACGCCTCGGGCTATTTGCCCTTCATCATCTCGGCCACGGTCATGGGCCATGTGCAGGGCGCGATCAGTTTCTCCAAACCTCTGCTGATGTATCCTGCGGTGTCATGGTTGGACGCCATTCTTGCGCGGTTCGTGTTGAACTTTTTGACCGGGGTGGTGATTTTCATCATCGTTTTCGTCGGCATCTTGCAATTCACCCAAGCCACCGCAACGCTCAGCTTTGGTCCGATCATCTTGTCGGTGCTGCTTGCGGCATTTCTGGGGTTGGGGCTGGGAACGCTGAACTGCTTTTTGATCGGCCTCTTCCCGGCGTGGGGAAGCATCTGGGGGATCATGACCCGCCCCTTGTTCTTGGTCGCGGGGGTGATCTTTCTTTACGAGAATATGCCGCCCCTAGTGCAAGACTTCTTGTGGTATACGCCGTGGATCCATTTCACCGGGATCGCGCGCACCGGGATTTATCCAACCTATGCGCCCGACTACATCTCGATCCCGGTCGTGCTGTTATGGTCGCTGGTCTCGTTGTTTTTCGGGCTGATGCTTTTGCGGCGGTTTTACCAAGACATCCTGAACCGCTAGGCGCGGTGATACGGCCCGCCCGAAAGGATCGAGGCCGCGCGGTATAGCTGTTCGGCGATCATCACCCGCACAAGCATATGTGGCCAAACCATCGCGCCAAACGAGATTGCCTGCGCGGCTTCGGCCCGGAAATCGGGGGCCAGACCATCGGCACCACCGATACATATCGCCAGATCGCTCAGGCCTGCATCGCGCAGCCCGGCAAGCTGGTCGGCAAATTGGGGCGAGGTCATCTGCGCCCCGCGCTCGTCCATCACCCAAAGCTGCGCACCGCGCGGGATGGCGCGCCGCAAGAGATCAGCCTCGGCCTGCATCCCGCCGTTCTTGCGATCTTCGACCTCGGTCACGCCGCCCGATGATAGACCAAGCATGCGACCCGTTCGGTCGAACCGTGTCAGGTAATCGTCGATCAGCGTGAGTTCCGGCCCAGCACGTAAACGGCCGACCGCGCAAAGATGCACGCGCAACATGGGGTCGCGTCAGGCTGTGCCGCCCGCGGGCATCCACATCTTTTCAAGTTGGTAGAACTCGCGCACCTCGGGGCGGAAGATATGAACGATCACATCGCCTGCATCGATCAACACCCAATCGCCGGCACCCTTGCCCTCGACCTTGCAGTTGAGGCGATAGCTCTCCTTGAGCCGCTCGACCAAATTGTCCGAGATCGCCGCAACCTGCCGCGAAGAGCGCCCCGAGGCGATGACCATGTAATCGGCAATCGAAGATTTACCGCGCAGTCCGATCTGCACGACGTCTTCGGCTTTGTCATCGTCGAGTGATGCAAGAACGCTAGCCAGCAGTTCTTCGCTGGTCGGGGCGTCGATATGGGCCGCTGCCGCGGTCCGGTGGGGGGTGGCCTGTGCCACCGCGGTGGTCTGTCCGGTCAGGACCCGATCCTCCTATTTGCGCGCCTGATCTTCCCGACGCCGGGTATCCGAGAAGCTAGCATGGGATCGGCCCAATCTCAATGACCCGGTGTCGATGAAACGGCGCATGCGCGATTGCGCCGGATATGGCTGCGCATCCACGAAAGGCACATATTGATTGCGTCACAGCGTATATATTGGGGATAAACCCCGCAGCGGTGCCATATGGGGTAGTAGGGCGCTTGACTCAGGCGGCGCTGGGTCTGAAGCTTTTCGTTCAGAATCGTCCTTCTCCCGAAAGGGGGCGCGCCATGCGTTTCACCCGGCTACGCCTCAATGGCTTCAAGAGCTTCGTCGATCCGACCGATCTGATCATTCAGGACGGTCTGACAGGCGTGGTCGGCCCCAATGGCTGCGGCAAATCCAATCTTCTGGAAGCCTTGCGTTGGGTCATGGGTGAGAACCGCCCCACCGCCATGCGTGGCGAGGGGATGGAGGATGTGATCTTCAACGGTGCCGCCACCCGTGGCGCGCGCAATTTCGCCGAAGTGGTCCTGCAACTCGATAATAGCGCGCGATTGGCCCCTGCGGGGTTCAATGACGAGGATACGATCGACATTACCCGCCGCATCACCCGCGATGCGGGTTCGGCCTACAAGCTTAACGGCAAAGATGTGCGCGCGCGCGATGTGCAAATGCTGTTTGCCGATGCCTCGACCGGGGCGCATTCACCTGCGCTGGTCCGGCAAGGGCAGATTGCCGAGCTGATCAATGCCCGCCCCAAGGCGCGCCGCCGTATTCTCGAGGAAGCTGCCGGAATTTCTGGCCTGTACCAGCGCCGCCACGAGGCGGAGTTAAAGCTGAAAGGCGCCGAGGCCAATCTGGCCCGTGTCGAAGATGTGCTCGAGCAGCTTGCCACCCAGCTTGCCACCCTTGCCCGTCAGGCACGCCAAGCAAGCCGTTACCGCGAGATCGGGGCCGATCTGCGGCAGGCCGAGGGGCTCTTGCTGTGGCTGCGTTGGGGCGATGCGCAGCAAGGCGTTTTGCGGGCCGATGCGATCTTGCGCGCAGCGCTGTCCACCGCCGCCCAAGCCGAGGGTAACGCGCTGCAAGCTGCCGCCGCCCGCGAAAAGGCCGAGGCTGCACTCCCCCCCCTGCGCGAAGAGGAGGCAATCGCCGGTGCGATCCTGCAACGGCTGACACTCGAGCGCGATGGCCTCGACGGCGAGATTACGCGCGCAATCGAAGCAGTCAGCGCCCTTGAAGGGCGCATTGAACAGCTTGCGCACGACATTGCCCGCGAAGGGGCGCTGAATGCCGATGCCGGTGAGACCATCGCCCGGCTCGAGGATGAGCGCGCCACACTGTTGGCCGAGGGCGAAGGGCATGATGACCGCTTGGCCATGGCGTTCGCCGCCGCTGAAGAGGGTGCAGCGGTGTTGCGCGCCCGCGAGCAGGATTTGGCCGAAGCCACGGAAGAGGCCGCACGCCTGTCCGCCCGCCATCAATCGGCCGATCGTCGCGTCCATGACGCACAAAAGGCCCGTGCGCGCCATGCTACCGAGGCGGAAACCGCCGCTCGCCAAGCCGAAGAGGCCGATACGCGGCTATCGGCTGTCGCACGCGATGTTACCGCGGCCGATGAGGCGCTAGCGGCAGCACGCGATCTTGCCGCGCGCGCCGAGGAAATCCTGACCGAGACCGAAATGGCTCGCAGCGACGCCCAGAGCGCCGAGGCCGAGGCCCGCGCCGCCCGCGCCGATGCCGAAGGCCGTGCCGGCACCCTTGAGGCCGAAGTCACCGCGCTTAATCGTCTGCTTGCCCGTGAGCGGGGGCAGGGTGATCAGATCCTTGATGCGATTACGGTTGAAAAAGGCTATGAGGCGGCGCTTGGCGCAGCGCTGTCAGATGATCTGAAAACCGGGGAAGCCAAGATCGCGGGCGCCTCTGGCTGGAGTGCGCTTGCCCCCTACGCCACCCCTGCGCCCCTGCCCAACGGTGCGCGCCCGATTGCTGGTATGGTGCAAGCCCCGGCGCTTTTGGCACGGCGTCTGTCGCAGATCGGCCTCATTGATCGTGCCGATGGGCCACGCTTGCAGCCGTTGTTGCAGCCCGGCCAACGATTGGTCAGCCGCGAAGGCGATCTGTGGCGTTGGGACGGTTTCGCCGTTGCCGCGGCGGATGCCGTATCATCGGCGGCCCGCAGGCTTGAGCAGGTCAACCGCCTCACCGAGCTGCGCGCCGAAGCGGTTGACGCCGCCGCCAAGGCGGCAGGCACGCGCTCTGCCCATGAGATGTTGGCGACACGGCTTGCGGAACTGACCGAAGCTGACCGCGCCGCGCGCGCCGCACGTCGCGATGCCGACACGAGGCTGGCTGATGCCTCGCGTCTGCTGAGTAAGGCCGAAGCCGAGCGCAGCGTTTTGCAGGGCAAGCTTGAAACCTTGCAAGCGGCGGCTGCGCGTCATGCCGATGAAGCGCGCGCCGCCCAGACCGAGCTTTCCCGCGCCGAGGGCGCAAAGGCCGAATTGGAAGATCTCGACGCTGCCAAGGCTCGGCTCGATGATATCCGCACCACCGTCGAAGCCGCGCGCATGACTATGCTTGCGCGGCGCACTGCCCATGACGAGATCAAGCGCGAGGGTGAGCGCCGCACCGCGCGGATTGCCAAGATCGCCGAGGAAATCGGCGGCTGGCGCAAGCGTTTGGACAGCGCCGCCGGGCGCCTCGCCGAGCTAGAGGCCCGCAAAGTCGAGGCCGAGAGCAAGCTGTCGCTTGCGCGTGGAAAACCCGATGAGCTGGCCGCGGCCCGTTCCGGCCTCGCCGCCAAGATTGCCACGGCCGAAGCGCGCAAGGCGGCGGCCAGTGATGCGCTTTCCCATGCAGAAGGCGTGTTGCGCAGTGCGATCACCGCCGAGCGCGACGCCGAGCGTGCCGCATCCGAGGCCCGCGAGGGGCGGGCCGCCGCCGAGGCGCGGCGCGACGCCGCCCAGGAAGGTGTCGCCGCGGCCACGCAGCGTATCGCGGAGGAAATGGAAACAACCCCGGACTCGCTGCGCGAAAGTCTTGGCGATTTGCCCGACCCCTTGCCGCCCTCCGATCAGATCGAAGCCGAGGTGCAACGCCTGCGCCGGCAACGCGAAGCGCTGGGCGCGGTCAACCTGCGCGCCGAGGAAGACGCGCGCGAAGTGCAAGCCGAACATGATGCGCTCGCTGCGGAAAAGACCGATCTGGAACAGGCCATCGCCAAGCTGCGCACAGGGATTGCCAGCCTCAACCGTGAAGGGCGCGAGCGCTTGCTGAAAGCGTTCGACGAGGTGAACACGAATTTCGCCAAGCTTTTCACCCATCTTTTCGGCGGTGGTGAGGCGCGCTTGGTGCTGGTCGAAAGCGACGATCCGCTCGAAGCCGGCCTCGAGATCTTGTGTCAGCCGCCGGGCAAGAAATTGTCCACGCTCTCGCTTTTGTCGGGCGGAGAGCAGACCTTGACAGCGATGGCGCTGATCTTTGCGGTCTTTCTTGCCAACCCCGCGCCGATTTGTGTGCTCGACGAAGTGGACGCGCCGCTTGACGACGCCAACGTCACCCGTTTTTGTGACCTTCTCGACGAGATGACGCGCCAGACCGCGACGCGCTTTCTCGTCATCACCCACCACGCCGTGACGATGGCGCGGATGGATCGGCTGTTCGGCGTCACGATGGTCGAACAGGGGGTCAGCCAGCTTGTCTCGGTCGATCTGAAAAAGGCCGAGCAGCTGGTGGCCTAAAACCCGACCGCCGGCCCAAGTATGCTCGCGGCATTTTCGCCGCGCTGAACCCACACCACCCTAAAGCGCGTTCAAAAGCGCGCGTGTGGGCCATGCATCGGCGGGCAGGCCAAGGCGCTGTTGTTCGGTCCGCACGGCTGCGCGGGTGCGCGCGCCGAGGATGCCTGTCGTGCCGCCCACATCATGGCCGCGCGCCTCAAGCTTGCGCTGTAATGCCTGCATCTCCTCGCGCGATAGGCCGGGTTCCGGGGTGCGCGCATCAAAGACTGGCGCCCCTTCAAGCCGTGTCGCGAAATAGGCGGCAGTCAGCACATAGGTGAAACTTTGGTTCCATTCGAACAGTACACTGAAATTCGGATAGGCCAGAAACGCTGGGCCAAAACGCCCCTCGGGTAAGATGACCGAAGCGGCGGCATTTTGCATGGGCAATTGGCCATCGCGAGCGCGCACGCCCAAACCCGCCCATGTCGAAACGGGTTTGGTGGTGTGGATGCCGGTGTCGAACCAATCCAGGTCATGTGGGATCGTGATCTCGACCAGCCACGGCTCGTCTGGGCGCCAGCCAAGCGAGGACAGGATATTGGCCCCCGACAACAGCGCATCGGCGGCCGAGGTCTGGAGGCTGATATGCCCGTCACCATCACCATCTACGGCATGGTTGACGATATCGGCAGGCAACATCTGGACCATCCCGATCTCGCCCGCCCACGCCCCCTGGGTCGTCACCGGGTCGAAATCACCACGTGTGAACAGCTCAAGCGCGGCAAACACCTCGGGGCGGAACAAGTCGGGGCGGCGGCAATCATGGGCCAAGGTCACGAGGCTATCGAGGGTGTTAAAGTCACCTTGAAAGGCGCCGAAATCGGTTTCGAACGCCCAAAAGGCCAGCAAGATACCGCGGCTGACACCAAAGCGGCGCTCGACCTCGTCAAAGATGGCGCTGTGTCGCTCGGCGTTGCGGCGGCCATTGTCGATGCGGTTCTGGCTGATCAGACGGCGCGAGAACTCGGTGAAGGGCAGGGTAAAGACACCTTGCCGTCGGTCGGCATCGAGCGTGCGCTGGTCGAAATCGGCATGGCGAAAAAAGGTGTCGATCGTATCGCGGTCGTAGCCGCGCTGTGCCGCCTCGATCCGAAGGGCTTGTACGAACTGGCCGAAATCGCCGCCACATTGCTGGGCCAAGGCGTTCCCTGTTGACAGGCCAAGTACACAGCAGCCTACCAAAACATTCCGCCACATTGCGACATACCTCTCGCTGACAACACGCTATTGCGTACCCTAGCAGGGATCGTTAGGGCTGCAAGTATGGGGCGCGTTTAGGGGCTGGTCGCGCGCCGGCGTTGGCGAAAAGTCGCGGCTTTTGCGCGGTTGCCGCAGCGCGACATCGCGCACCAGCGCCGCCCTGGACCGCGCCCATTGTCAATGAACAGATGTGTGCAGCGCTGACATTCGCGCAAGCGGCCCAAATCATCGGCGCGCAAAAGGTCAAGCAGTGACAGGGCTAATTGATCATGGATACCGCCAAGCGGGCCGGCGCTGACCCCGAACCGCCCTGCCGTGAATTGTAGCCGCGCATCTTGGACCGCCGCCTTGATCGCGGTTTCCAGCATCAAGGCTTCTTCGCGGTCAGGTGTTTGCGCGGCCGCAACAGCCGACAAAACCGCATAGGCCGCCTCGCGCAGGAGCAGTAGGGATTGCACCTGCCCACGGTCCGGCACCGGCTGTGTCGCTTCGATCAAACCTGCTCCGACAAGCACATGATGCAGCGCCCCGGCATCGCGAAAGCTGTTTTTGTGCCGTTGCTTGCCGTCATCGCAAACCGTGTTGAGGAAATGCAGGATCGGATGACCCAGATGGGTCGCAGTCATTGCGGCACCTATGCGTGTTTGGGTAGGACATGGCCTGCTGTGCCGCCAGCATGGGGCCTTGGTGCGCCCGCGTCCAGAGGGGGATGTGGCTGAAGCGTGACGTTTGCAGGTGCAGCATATTCAAATCATTGACTAAATTACGGCGCACACCATCTTATCCACAAGTGCAATCCCGGAAGGACAAAGAAATGTCGAGCTTCCTACCGCAATCGGTGCGTGATGAACTGGCCGCAGCACAAAAATCGGCGCGCCGCCGCCGCGCGACCCGCGTCGTGCATATCGGCGACGAAGCTTTTCCGATCCTCGACATGACCGAAAATGGGTTTTCAGTTGATGCGTCCGATGCGCCGCGTTTGCGTGGCTTGATCGACATCTATGATGGCGCTCGTCACATTTATCAGGCGTTGATCGTCGCTTCTGAGCAGCAGGGCGATGTGATGCGCTATGAGTTCAAACGAAATACGGCGGCGACCACGACCGCCCCCGTCGATTTCGAAACGTATGGGAACCAACCCGTGGCGCTTTTGACATATCGCGGGTAAGCCGTTGTCTATCCGACGCGCCCCTGTGTGGTCAGGGTGCAATTGGACTGGGTTTGGTCACCATGATCACTGTCACCGCCGAGACATTCCGCTTGGCCGAGGCGTTTACCATCGCGCGTGGATCGCGCCTTGAAGCGCGGGTGCTTTGCGCGGCGATCGCAGATCAGGGGCATGTGGGCCGTGGTGAGGCGGTGCCGTACGCGCGCTACGGTGAAACCCACGAGAGCGTCTCCGCCCAGATCGCGTCGCTGCCTCTGGGGGTTGCGCGCGACCAGCTTCAGGTCGTGCTGCCGCCCGGTGCGGCGCGCAATGCCATCGATTGCGCCCTGTGGGATTTGGCTGCAAAGCAAGCGGGCCGCCGGGTCTGGGAATTGGCGGACCTGCCTGAACCCGGCCCTGTGCTGACCGCGTTCACCTTGTCGCTGGCCCCACCCGATGACATGCGCGCGGCCGCCATCCGCCATGCCCATCGTCCTTTGTTGAAGATCAAGCTTGGCACCCCCGCGGATATGCCACGGCTCGAAGCGGTGCGCCAAGGCGCGCCCAAGGCCCGGATCATCGTCGATGCAAACGAGGGGTGGACGCCCGAGATTTATGCCGATCTGGCCCCGCATCTTGTGCGCTTGGGCGTCGAACTGGTCGAGCAACCCTTACCCGCCGGTTCCGATGACATGCTGGCCGAGATCGCGCGGCCCTTGCCCGTTTGCGCCGATGAAAGCTGTCATGACCGTGCTAGCCTCTCCGCACTCAAGGGCAAATACGACATGATCAACATCAAGCTCGACAAGTCCGGCGGCCTAACCGAGGCGCTGGCACTTCGCGATGCGGCGCGGATGATGGGCTTTGGCGTGATGGTTGGTTGCATGGTCGGCAGTTCGCTTGCCATGGCCCCCGCCGTGCTGGTGGCGCAGGGTGCAGATATTGTTGATCTTGACGGGCCGCTTTTGCTGGCAGAAGACCGAGCAACGCCTTTGGCTTACGACGCCGCCGGAGTTCATCCGCCGCGGCCAGAACTTTGGGGATGATATCACGATGACCCGCACCGTCTATGTGAACGGAGAATATTTGCCTGAGGCCGAGGCCAAGGTATCGATTTTTGACCGCGGTTTCCTGTTCGCCGATGGCGTTTACGAGGTGACAAGCGTGCTTGGCGGCAAGCTGATCGATTTCGCGGGGCATGCAAAACGCTTGCAGCGTTCGCTCAACGAACTTGAGATAGCCAATCCAGTGACCGAGGATGCGTTACTTGAGATCCACCGCGAATTGGTGCGGTTGAACGGGATCGAGGATGGGTTGATCTATCTCCAGATCACCCGTGGTGCCGCCGATCGCGACTTTGTCTATCCCAAGGATGCGACGCCCACCATCGTGCTGTTCACGCAAGCCAAGCCGGGGCTTGCTGATAGCCCCTTGGCCAAGACGGGGATGAAAGTCATCTCGATTGAGGATCAGCGCTGGGGTCGGCGCGACATCAAGACGGTGCAACTACTCTACCCCTCGATGGGCAAGATGATGGCCAAGGCGGCGGGCGCAGATGATGCGTGGATGGTCGAAGATGGCCATGTGACCGAAGGCACCTCGAACAACGCCTATATCGTCAAGGGCAACGCCATTATCACCCGGCATCTTGGCAACGAGATCTTGCACGGGATCACCCGTGCCGCTGTGCTGCGCTTTGCGCGCGAGGCACAGATGGTGGTCGAGGAGCGCCCCTTTACCGTCGATGAGGCCAAGGCGGCGGACGAGGCGTTCATTACCTCTGCCTCGGCCTTTGTCATGCCGGTGGTCGTCATGGATGGCCAGCCCATCGGTACAGGGCAGCCGGGCAATGTCACCGCGCGGCTGCGCGAGATCTATCTCGATGAGATGCGCAAGGCGGCGGTGTAACCCGCCGCCATTTTAGCTCGGAATGGTGGTGATGCTGGCCAAGAGCGCGGGCGACAGCACATTGCCTTGCAGGATCACGAAGACGGTTCCGTTAATCACCACCTCGACATCTGTGCCGTTCGAAGCGGTCTGCAAGGTCAAGGTGGGGATGGCCGGGCTCTGGCCCTCGATCGTTGTGTCAATCGTCAGCCGGTCAATGGCCGGGTCGAAATCGGTGATGATGGCAGGCGATGCCGCTGACCCGTAGGCGCTGGCGATGGTGATGCTGTCAGCGCCTTCGCCGCCGGTGATCGTGGCATTCAGATCAGCCATAATCGTGTCATCTCCCACACCACCATCAAGGATCGCGCCGGCGCTTTCCCCCGATGCGGGATCAGTTCTTGCGATCAGGACATCATCGCCTGCATAGCCCATCAGCATGTCGCCGACCCCATCGGTTTCGAGCGTATCATTGCCCGCCCCGCCAATCAGCCGGTCAATGCCCGATAGGTCGGTCAAGACATCGGCACCATCGCCACCGGAAAGGGTGTCGTCACCCATCCCGCCGGTCAGCGTATCGGCCCCATCGCCCCCATCGAGGGTGTCATTGCCATTGCCGCCTTGCAGCCGATCGTCTTGGGCGCCGCCCAAGAGCGTGTCATTGCCCATGCCCCCGTCAAGGAAATCGGCGCCAACGCCGCCGTCAAGCAGATCGTTGCCATCGTCGCCGCGCAGCTGGTCGGCGCCCGCTTGGCCGAAGAGCTGGTCATTGCCATCACCGCCGCGCAGCGTGTCAGCGCCATTTCCGCCGGTGAGCGTATCGACGCCATCGCCGCCAAGCAGGCGATCATCCCCTTCGCCGCCGCCGAGCAGATCGTTTTGATCGCCGCCCGACAGCGTATCATTGCCGGCCCCGCCAAAAAGGCTGTCGGTGCCGAAGCCGCCATCGAGATTGTCGTTGCCGCCACCACCTGTCAGCTGGTCGGCACCGACGCCGCCAAAAAGATTGTCATTGGCGCTGCCGCCCTCCATCGTGTCATCGCCTGTGCCGCCATAGGCGGTGGCGCGGGCGGTCTCGACTGAGAGCATGTCGTTGCCCGCGCCCAGATAGGCAGAGAGCGTGCCGCTTTCCATGGTAACTTCATCATCGCCCTCGCCGCCAAAGATCGTGGCTTGCCCATGCTGGACACCGCCGGCGTCATCGCCATCGCCAAGCCGGATCAGCAGGTCCTGTTGCCCGAGCGCGACAATCGTGTCGTCACCGGCCAAGGCGTTGATCGTGCTCAGATCGCTGGTGCTCAGGATCAGCTGGTCGTCATTCGGGGTCAGGGTGCGCGTGTCGTCGTCGGCGCTATCGCCTTTATCATCATTCGTATCGAGAAGCGTTGTGATCGATACCCCGGCAAGGAGCAAAAACAACCAACCCAGCATGACCATTTACCCTTCGTACGCGTGACACATGATCGACCGACACCACGATATCGCGCCACGGATGTGGGGCGAATCGTCAAGAAAGTTAACAATATTTTGACCAGTATCGATAGTGGCAAAGGTTGGGCTTAACCTGTTATATTTTCATCAATTTATTGCATTTATCCCGATTGTTCTTGCAAGGTGAACAATCGGGGAGGGGCTTGGCGTCAGCCGAAATCGCCCTGTGCGAACCATCCGCCCGAAATCGCCCCGCCATGGGCGTAGAACAGCCATAGGCGCGGCCCTTGCGCGGTGGTCACGCGCCAATAGTCGCGCACGCCCGAGCGCCATTGCGGATCGTCGAGCCACCATTCCGGCGCGATCCGTTCGGGGCCATGGGCCACGCGGGTCTCGAAGCTGCGGCCACGCCAGCGGAAATGGAACGGCGGTTCGGGCCTGTCGGCGGCGGTGACAGGTTCGGGGCGAAACAGTGTCAGGGGGCGCGGCCGTCGCGTGGCGGGCCAATCGGCCGCTGGTTGGCTATAGGCGGCGGCTTGGGTCACGGAGGTCTTCTCGGGGATATGGCTATCGCCGGGATGTTCGCGGGTGATCCGTTCCAGCCCCACACGCGCGCCGATGCGCGCGATCAGATCGTCAAGCGCGTGACCGGCGGGGCGGGCGGCCTGCGCCTCGGCGGCGACGGCCCAGCCGCCCTTGTGTTCGGCGCTGTGCAAGGGTTCGGTCACCGGGGCGACAAGCCGCAGCACGTCAAAGCCGAAACCCGCCGCGACCCCATCGAGTTTCAGGGCGAAGAGCGCGCGCAGGCTGTCAGGGCGGTCGGTGGGGCGGGCAAGCCCGATCTCGATGCGCTCAGCGCCACCTTCGGCGCGGACCATCTCGAGCCGGAGCCTCCGCGCGCCGCGCCCACGGGCGCGGAGCTTGTCGCAAAGAACCGCCAAAAGTCGGTCGAGACCGGCAAGGATATCGGCCTCAAGCCCGATGGGTTCGGGCAGGCTGAGCCTTGCTGCGAAATGCAAGGGCGCACCGGCGGGCGAGATCGGTTCGGGTTCCACCCCCAGCGCCTGATCGAGGCGGCGCACGAGGTCTTGACCAAAGCGCCGCGCCAGCCCCGCGCGCGGCATGCCCCAAAGATCGCCGACATGGCGCAATCCTAGCCGGGCCAATCCGTTGACCGTGGTGGGGGAAATGCGCAAGGCCGCGATCGGCAAGGCGCCAAGCGATTGGCGCAAGCTGCCGGGGGGAGAGATACGCGCGACGCTGGTTTGGGTGCCAGCTTGCACCTGTGGCGCCGCGCCGCCCTTGACCCAGTGACGCCGTTGCGCGCGTGAGCGGGTAGCGCGCGCCTCTTGGTCGATGGCATCGCCACTGCGCAGGGCCGCCGTGGCGCCGCCGCTCGCATAGCGCGACAAGGCCCAAGCTGCGCCGGGTGTGTCGGCGATGCCTGCGCAGACACTCAGCCCGAGATCGGCGCAATCATGGTGAATCTGGTCATAGAGCGCGGCCTCGCCGCCGAAGAGATGGGCGCAGCCGGTCAGGTCGATGAGTAACGCATCGGCCCCCTCCTCGGCGACCCAAGGGCTGAAGCGGCCCGCCCAGCGGCGCAGCGCCGCCAAGACCCGTATGGCGCGGTCAGGATCGTCGGGGCGGGTGACGAGATCGGGGCAAAGCACCAGCGCCTCGGCCAGCGCTTGGCCGCGCGACAGGCCGCGCGCGCTGGCAACATGGGTGAGCGAGGTGATCTGGCGCAGATTGCCGATCTCGCCCACCACGGCGAGCGGCGCGTCGCCAAGTCCAGGTTCAGCGCGCAGAACATCCTCGGCGGCCAGCCGCGGAAACCAGAGCGACAAGATCCGCCGATTGCTGGTACGGCTCGCGTGCAGGGGCATCGCCATGATGCGGTTGGTCCAAAATGTTCGTGTTTTGTTCACAACATAAGCGACCGCTGATGCGGAGTCGAGTCCGCGCTCCGCCTGTTGGTCTTTACAGAAAGAAGCCCACGTTGTTGCGCAAGATGATCTCGAGCACGTAAAGCCCCAAGATCACGATCAGGGGCGCCAGGTCGAGCCCGCCCATCGCGGGCAAGCGGCGGCGGATCGGGGCATAGACCGGTTCCACCAAGCGGTTCATCCCGTCCCAGATCTGCGCCACGATCGGCTGGCGCAAGTTCAAGACGCCGAAATTGATCAGCCAGCTCATGATGATATGCACAAGGATAATCATGAAGGCGACATCGATCAAAAGCATGATGATCTGGAAAAGCGAGGTCATGGGCGCTGTGTCCTTGGCTGATGCACCTTTGCCAGATAGTCCGGCCGCGCCTGTGGTGCAAGCATGTGTCCCCCTCGCCAGAGGCGAGGCGTAAAAAGGAAGGGGGCTCTGCCCCCGCCGCCAGAGGCGCGGCGTAAAGAGGAAGGGGGCTCTGCCCCCCTCGCCAGAGGCGCGGCGTAAAAAGGAAGGGGGCTCTGCCCCCGCCGCGCCCCTTGGGCGCGCCTCCCCCGGGATATTTTCGAAACGAAGAAGCGAGGGGCGGTGTGCTGACGCAAGGGCGGGCTTGACGATTGGCGCGTGCTGGGCTTTGGCGAGGGGATGTATCCTTATCTGCGCCTTGCCTCCGTGATGATGTCCGAGCGTGCCAAGCCGCGTTTGGGGCTGTTTGACACACATGCCATGGCGATGCGGTGCCTGCCCAATGATCTGGACGGGTTCTTGGAGATGAACAACGGGCGCATCTTGACGCTTTATGATTTGGGGCGTTTCGGGCTTTCGGTCAGGATCGGGCTTTGGGATGTACTGCGGCGCGAGGGCTGGGGGCTGGTGGTGGCCGGTGCCTCGGTGCGCTACCGGTCGCGGATCACGGGGTTTCAGCGGTTCGTGCTGCACACGCGGCTGTTGGGCTGGGACGCGCGGTTTTTCTACATTGAGCAAGGCATGTGGCGCGGTGCGACCTGTTGCAACCACGCGCTGTTGCGCACCGGGATCACGCAAGCAGGACGGCTTGCGCCTGTCGCAGATGTCGCGCGCGCCATGGGGCATGACGGGCTGGACCCGGCCTTGCCTGAATGGGTTGCAGCATGGGCCGATGCCGATGCCACACGCCCTTGGCCGCCGATGCAAGATGACCCGACAAGACCATAGACAAATCAGCTGGTGATCGCGGAAGGTGCGGGCAGGAGTATCGCCTTGTCCGACCCGACCACCACCGCAGGATTGATGGCCCGCCGCCGTGTGTGGGGCTGGTGGGCGTTTGACTGGGCAAGCCAGCCCTATTTCACCTTGTGCCTGACCTTTATCTTTGGTCCCTATTTTGCCGCTGTCGCGACTGAGGCCTACATGGCGCAAGGTCTGACCGAGACCGTGGCCGATGCAAGGGCGCAAAGCCTGTGGTCTTTGGGCCAGACGGTGTCGGGGGTGATCATCGCGCTTTGTGCGCCGATCCTTGGGGCCTTCGCCGATAATACCGGGCGGCGGATGCCGTGGATCGTGCTGTTCTCGGGGTTTTATCTGATCGGCGCGCTTGGGCTTTGGGTGTTACTGCCCGATGGATCCTACTTGATACTGGCGCTTGTGGCCTTTGGGATCGGGTTGATCGGGGCGGAGTTCACGACGATTTTCACCAACTCCATGTTGCCCGAGCTGGGCGATCAAACGGCGATCGGCAGCCTGTCGGGCAATGGCTTTGCATGGGGTTATCTGGGCGGTGTCTTGGCGCTGTTCATGATGCTGATCTTTTTCGCCGAGGGCGAAAGCGGCAAGACCTTTGTCGGGCTTTCACCGGCGCTGGGACTTGATCCCGAGATGCGTGAAGGCACGCGGTTTGTCGGACCGTTCACAGCAATCTGGTATCTCGTTTTCATGATCCCTTTCTTCTTGTGGATGCGCGAGGCCCGCCGTCCGGTCACCCATGCGCGCTTTGGCGCGGCGCTGGGGGCGCTTTGGGGAACGGTTAAAAGCCTGCCCAAGCGCACAAGCCTGTTTGCCTATCTCGGATCGTCGATGTTCTACCGCGATGCGCTGAACGCGCTTTACGGGTTTGGCGGCACTTATGCTGTCTTGGTGCTGAACTGGTCTGTGACACAGGTGGGGGTGTTCGGCATCGTCGGCGCGGTCACCGCGGCGGTGGCGACATGGATCGGCGGCAAGCTGGACACGAGGCTGGGACCGAAGCCCGTGATCATCGGCAGCATCCTTGTGCTGATCGCGGTCTGCCTTGTCGTCGTCGGCATGACGCGCGAAAGCGTCTGGGGTGTTGCATTGGCCGAAGGCTCGGCCATGCCTGATGTCATTTTCTACATCTGCGGCGCGCTGATCGGGGGGGCGGGCGGCGTGCTACAATCGGCCTCGCGCTCGATGATGTGCCGCCATGCGCTGACGGGCCGCCCGACCGAGGCCTTCGGGCTATACGCGCTGTCGGGAAAGGCCACGGCCTTTCTCGGGCCGGCGCTGATCGGGGTGACGACCTACCTGACCGAAAGTGCGCGCTTGGGCATGGTGCCTTTGATTGGCCTGTTCATCCTGGGGCTGATCTTGATCATCTGGGTCCGTGCCGACGGTGAGATGCGCCCATGAAGCTGCGGCGCGGTCTGGCCGTTCTCAGTTGCCTAGCCGTGATCGCTTGCACCCCGGCAGGGCCGGGGCATCAAGGCCTGCCATCGCTTGACTCGACCCTATCAGGGCAAGAGGCGCGGCTTTTGTTCGGTGCTGCCGATGGTCCGCATCCCGCCACCAGCGAAGTGATCGGCGGCTATGCGCGCGGCTGTCTGGCGGGGGCCGCGCGCCTGCCCGAGACGGGGCCGACATGGGCCGCGATGCGGCTGTCGCGCAACCGCAACTGGGGCCATCCCGAATTGGTCGATTTCGTGGAGGATTTCTCGGGTCGGGTGGCGGAACAGACGCCGTGGCGGGGGCTTTATGTCGGCGACCTGACCCAGCCGCGCGGCGGGCCGATGCTGTCGGGGCATGTCAGCCACCAATCGGGGTTGGATGCCGATTTCTGGATGTTGCCGCCCACACGGTTCGACCTTTCGGCGGCCGAGCGCGAAAACCTGTCCTCGATCTCGACCCGGTCGGCGGGTGGGGCGCGGGTGGGCGAGAACTGGACACCCACGCATATGGAGGTGATGCGGCTGGCCGCGAACGATCCGCGCGTGGCGCGGATCTTTGTCTTTACCGGGGCCAAGGTCTGGATGTGCGACAATGCCACTGGCGATAGGGATTGGTTGCGGAAGATCCGTCCCGCCGTTGGGCATCACTATCATTTCCATGTGCGCCTGCACTGCCCGGAGGGGTCGCGCGATTGCGAGGCCCAAGATGACCCTCCCGCCGGTGATGGCTGTGATGAAGCGCGCGCGCGGGCCGAACTGATCCTGAACCCGCCGCCGCCCGATCCGAATTATGTGCCGCCCCCGCCTGCGCCGCCGCTGACATTGGCCGATCTGCCCCGGCAATGCGCGGCAGTGTTGGGCGATCTTTAGCGGCCGGGTATCTCGCCCCGGCGGCCTGAGAGTGGCCAGCTATCGATGACCGCCAGCGCCTCATCGGCGGTTTCGACGAAGCGGAACAGCTCCAGATCGGCGGCGGCGATGGTGCCTGCCTCGCGCAGCGCGTCCCAATTGATCACGGTGCGCCAAAAACTTTCTCCAAAGAGGATCACGGGAACCTGTTCCATCCGCCCCGTCTGGATCAGGGTGATGCTTTCGAACAATTCGTCGAGTGTGCCGAACCCACCGGGAAACACCGCGATGGCCTTGGCGCGGAGCAGGAAATGCATCTTGCGGATGCCGAAATAGTGGAAGTTGAAGCACAGTTCAGGCGTGACATAGGCATTTGGCACTTGTTCATGGGGAAGCACGATGTTGAGGCCGATGGAACAGCCGCCCGCCTCGGCCGCGCCGCGATTTCCGGCCTCCATCACGCCGGGGCCGCCGCCGGTGACGATGACATTCTCGGTGCATCGGCTTGCAACCGAGCGTTCGGTGATGAGCCGCGCAAAGCGGCGGGCTTCGTCGTAATAGCGGGCCATGGGATGGCCGCCATCGCCTTGCGCCTCGGGGCTGGGGATGCGCGCGCCGCCAAACAGCACCACGGTCGAGCGGATGCCGCGCGCGTCAAGCTCGAGCTGGGGTTTGAGCAGTTCCAGTTGCAGGCGCACCGGGCGCAATTCGTCGCGCAAGAGGAAATCGGGGTCGGCAAAGGCAAGCCGATAGGCGGGCGATCTGGCCTGTGCGGTGTCGGGCGCATGGCGGGCCGACTCCAGATCTTGGTCGGCATGGCGAAACGGGCCTTTGCGGGGTGGCTTTGTCATATCCTGTCCTCTCATGCGCACTGGCTTTTGACCTAGCCTGCGCGCGGCGCGATTGCCAGCAGGGGGCATGCCCGCTATAGCGCGCCGGACCCTTTCTGACGCAGGAGAATGTTGCAATGTCCAACGCCGCGCTCGAAACCGCTATCGAAGCCGCCTGGGAGGCGCGCGACCAGATTACCCCCGCCACCAAGGGCGAGACCCGCGATGCGATCGAGGCGACGCTTTCTGCACTCGACAGTGGGACGTTGCGCGTGGCCGAACGTCAGGCCGATGGGCATTGGCATGTGAACCAATGGGCGAAAAAGGCGGTGCTGTTGGGTTTCCGCCTCAAGGATATGGAAATGCAATCCGGCAGCCCGCAGGGCGGTAGCTGGTGGGACAAGGTTGACAGCAAGTGGAAGGGCTGGGGCGAGGGCGAATGGAAAGCGGCCGGTTTCCGCGCCGTTCCCAACTGTGTCGTGCGCCGCTCGGCCTATATCGCGCCGGGCGTGGTGCTGATGCCGTCCTTCGTGAACCTCGGCGCTTATGTCGATAGCGGCACCATGGTCGACACCTGGGCCACGGTCGGCTCTTGCGCGCAGATCGGCAAGAATGTGCATTTGTCGGGTGGCGTGGGCATCGGCGGCGTGTTGGAACCGATGCAGGCCGGCCCTACGATCATCGAGGATAACTGCTTCATCGGCGCTCGCTCGGAGGTGGTCGAGGGCGTGATCGTGCGCGAAGGGTCGGTTCTGGGGATGGGTGTGTTCATCGGCCAATCGACCAAGATCGTCGATCGCGACACAGGCGCGGTCATGTATGGTGAGGTGCCTGCCGGATCGGTCGTCGTGGCAGGCTCGATGCCGTCCAAGAACGGTGTGAACCTTTACTGCGCGGTGATCGTGAAGCGGGTGGATGAAAAGACCCGCTCCAAAACCTCGATCAACGAGCTTTTGCGCGATTGATCAAGGCGGCGGTGCGCCCTGCGTGGCGCACCGCCCCTCATCTGCGCATCCGCTCCAATACTGCGAGCGAGGCAAAGCCATCAGGCACCATGCCGACCGCGCGTTGAAACGCGCGCAGCGCGTCGGTTGATTGCGGTCCGATGATCCCGTCGGCCGTCCCGCTCAGCAGGCCTCGCGCGATCAGACGCTCCTGCAACTCTTGCCGTTCCGTGCGGCTGAGGCCGCGCTCATCTTGCGGCCATGTAGCTTGGAAGGGTGCGCCACCCATGATTCGATCCGCCAAATGCCCAATCCCGATCACATAGGAATTGGAGGCGTTATAACGCGCGATGACATGGAAATTGTCGAAGATCATCAGTGCGACACCGCGATGCCCGGCCGCCAAAAGGATCGAGGCTTGCCCGTGATCGGGCAAGTCATAGCCATTGGCCAGACGTACGCCTTGACGCTGCCAAAATCCTGCGCTGCGTTTGATGTCCCGGCCTGCCAATCCATAGTCGAAATCAGGCGGCAAGACGACCTCCACCCCCCATGGCTGGCCTGTCACCCAGCCGTTTTCGCGCAGATAATTCGCAGTCGAGGCCAGCGCATCGATCGGGTTGTCCGACCAGATGTCACGCCGCCCATCCCCGTTGAAATCGACCGCATAGGCCAGATACGAGGTTGGCATGAATTGCGTGTGTCCCATCGCACCCGCCCATGAGCCGGTCATCTCGCGCGGTGCGACATCGCCCGCCTCGATAATGCGCAAGGCGGCGATCAGTTCGGCCTCGAAATAATCGCGCCGCCGCCCCTCATAGGCCAGGGTGGACATGGCGGCAAAGATCTCGGTCTTGCCACGCAAGGCGCCATAGGCCGATTCGAGCCCCCAGATCGCCAGCACGATTTCGGCGTCCACGCCATAGCGGCGTTCGATTTGCGCCAGTTGATCGCCATGACGCGCCAAGGCGGCGCGTCCATTGGTGATCCGGGCATCTGAAACCGCACCGGCAAGGTAATCACCCAAAGTGCGGGTAAACTCGGCCTGCGTATTGTCGCGATTGATGACGCGATGGATGACATCAACCCCGGCAAAGGCCCGCTCAAGGGTTTCGGGCCGAATTCCTTGGTCGATCGCCTTGGCGCGAAACTCCTGTTTCCAAACGGAAAAACCTATGCGTGCTGCTGCGAGACCCACATCGACAACGGGTGCAGGGCGTGCGCCGCGTGTCAACGGGCGCAGCGAGCGGTTGACGGCAAGCGGCGATCCCTGACTCGAGGCGGTAACAAGCGCCATCGGCGCCTGCGGGCGCAATTCCGGGCGCGGCGAGGTGGGCGGCGGCAAGGCCAATGCCGGCGCAGCCAGCGATATGATCGCGAGGAACACGGCGAAGAGGTCTTTGCCCATGAAGCGGCCCGTTGCTTTGATTGTTTCTGCCCGAGCAACACTATAGGCGATCGCCCCCTCTCTGTGCAGGGTCGATGAACAGGATTTCCGCGTCGTCATTGCCCATGGGCGCGGCGATGGCGGGGTCTCGCTGTTAGCCGTGGCGTGACGGTGCCTTTTTGCGCAGGCTGCCGCGTTTCTTGGCGACTTGGCCTGCCTTACGGCGCGGCGTTCCCCGAAACTTGCCACCGCCCTTGTGGCGCACCGGGCTTTGGCGGCCTTCGATCTCGACCAGTTCCAGCAACAGCCCGCCGGTCACCGGCACGGCCTCGGCCAGCTTGACGGTGACCTTGTCGCCGATCCCGATGGTCAGGCCCGATTCCGCACCCATCAGGGTTTGGCTTTCGGCGTCATGGTGGAAATATTCATGCCCCAAGGCGCGCATCGGCAACAGCCCGTCCGCCCCGGTTTCATCGAGTTTCACGAAGGCGCCGAAGCGCGCAATGCCGGAGATGCGCCCGGTAAAGCTGCTGCCGACGCGATCGGACAAATAGGCGGCAAGGTAGCGGTCATTCGTGTCGCGCTCTGCGGCCATCGAGCGGCGCTCGGTGTCGGAAATATGTTTGGCGGTTTCTTCCAGCGTTTCGGCATCTTCGAGCCGCAAGCCATCATCGCCCCAGCCATGCGCCGCGATCAGCGCGCGATGCACGATCAAATCGGCATAGCGCCGGATGGGCGAGGTGAAATGCGCATAAGCCCTGAGGGCCAAACCGAAATGCCCGAAATTCTGCGGGAAGTAATAGGCCTGCTGCATCGCGCGCAGCGTGGTGATGTTGATCAGCTCGTCGAAATCGCCATCCTTGGCTTGCGCCAAAAGGCGGTTGAGGTGCCGTGTCTGCAACACCTGACCTTTGGCCAGCGAAAAGCCGCTCGCCTCGGCGGTTTCGCGCAAAGACTCCAGCTTCTCGGGGCTGGGTTCCTCATGGACGCGGAACAAAAGCGGCTGGCGGCGGGCGATCAGCTCTTCGGCGGCGGCGACATTGGCCAGCACCATGAATTCCTCGATCAGCTTGTGGGCGTCGAGGCGGTCCTTGAAACCGACCGCGATGACCTCGCCTGCCTCGCTCAGTTCGATCCGGCGTTCGGGCAGGTCAAGCTCGAGCGGTTGGCGATGCGCGCGCGCGGTCTTGAGCGCGGCATAGGCGGCATAGATCGGCGCGATGATGTCATCGACCAGCGGCGCGGTCTTGGCGTTGGGCTGACCATCGCGGGCGGCTTGCACCTCTTCATAGGCAAGCGAGGCGCGCGAGCGCATTAGCCCCCGCACGAAGCGATGGCCGATCTTGTTGCCTTCGGCATCGATCACCATGCGCACCGCCAGACAGGCGCGCGGCACATCGGCATGCAGCGAACACAAGTCACCCGACAGCGTATCGGGCAGCATCGGCACGACACGGTCGGGAAAATAGGTGGAATTGCCGCGCTTTCGTGCCTCGTGATCCAGCGACGATCCGGGGCGGACGTAATGGGCGACATCGGCGATGGCGACCCAGATCACATGCCCGCCGGGGTTCTTGGGGTCGTTATCGGCATGCGCCAGCACCGCGTCGTCGCGGTCACGGGCATCGGCCGGGTCGATGGTGACAAGCGGCAGGTCGCGGAGGTCTTCGCGGCCCTTAAGGGTCGCAGGCTTTGCCGCGTCGGCCTCGGCTATGGCTGCATCGGGAAAGGCATCGGGGATGCCATGCTCGGCAATCGCGATCAGGCTGACGGCACGCGGCGCGCTGGGGTCGCCCAGCCGGTTGACGATGCGCGCACGGGGGCTGCCCATGCGGGCCTTGGGACCGATCTGTTCGGCCTCGACCAGTTCGCCGTCGCGCGCGCCATGGGTTTCGCCGGGGCGCACCACCCATTCGTGATCGGCGCCCTTGGAGATGGGGACGATGCGCCCTCCCTCGGCCCCGGCACGGAACACGCCCAGCACGCGGGCGGGGTTGGTGCCGATCTTGCGGATCAGGCGGGCAATGTAGTGGTAATCTTCGCCTTGCACCTCCTGTAGGCGCGCAAGGATGCGGTCGCCGCTGCCCACGGCGGGGTCGGTCGCGCGCCCGGAATAAAGGATACGCGGCATCGGGCCATCGCCTGTCCATTCCATGGGCCGGGCAAACAGATCGCCCTGCGCATCTGGTGCCATGATCTGCAACACCGATACCGGCGGCAGGCGCGTAGCGTCTTGATAACTTTTGCGCCGCTTCTCCAGCTGCCCCGCCTCGGCCAGTTCTTTCAAGATGCGCTTAAGCTCGATCCGCTTTGCGCCCTTCAACCCAAAGGCTTGCGCGATATCGCGCTTCGAGCTTGCCTGTGGATGCTCGGCAATCCATGCAAGGATCTGTTCTTTGGTCGGAAGCTGGCCCATGGGCATTGCCCTAGCATGCGCGCGGTTGGGCGTCATGCGGGAAATCGGCTTGCGATTGCATGTTGGCCCTGCATCCCATATTTCACAACCCACAAGACGAGACGCGGAGTGCAGCGCTTATGAACTGGATCACAAATTACGTCCGTCCCCGGATCAACTCGATCTTCTCGCGCCGCGAGATGCCCGAGAACCTGTGGTCGAAATGTGACGAATGCGGCACGATGCTGTTTCACCGTGAATTGTCCGAAGCTTTGAATGTCTGCACCAATTGCGGGCATCACATGGCGATCACGCCCCGCGCGCGCTTTGCGGCGTTGTTCGACAACGGCATCTTCACCGAGGTCGCGGTGCCCAAGCCCATCGACGACCCGCTGAAATTCCGCGATCAAAAGAAATACCCCGACCGGCTGAAAGCTGCGCAGAAATCCACCGGCGAGGCCGAGGCGATGCTGGTCGCCGAGGGCGAGATCGGGCGCACCCCCATCGTGGCCGCCGCGCAGGATTTCAGCTTCATGGGCGGGTCCATGGGCATGTATGTTGGCAACGCCATCGTCGCGGGCTGTGAGCGTGCGGTCAAACTCAAGCGGCCCTTCGTGCTGTTCTCGGCGGCAGGCGGGGCGCGGATGCAGGAAGGTATCTTGTCGCTGATGCAGATGCCACGCTCGACCGTCGCGATCCAGATGCTCAAGGAGGCGGGCCTGCCCTATATCGTGGTCCTGACGCATCCCACGACGGGCGGCGTGACCGCATCCTATGCCATGCTGGGCGATGTGCAGATTGCCGAACCCAACGCGCTGATCTGTTTCGCAGGCCCTCGTGTGATCGAACAAACCATCCGCGAAAAGCTCCCCGAGGGGTTTCAGCGCGCCGAATACCTGCTTGACCATGGCATGCTCGACCGGGTGACGCCGCGCGCCAAGCTGCGTGACGAGTTGATCGCGATCACCCGCATGCTCACAGGTCTGCCACCTGCGATTGTTGCCGATCTGCCTGGCCCTGACCCGATCGATGAGGCGGCGAGCTGATCGTGAGCACGCCGCGTTCCGACGTCCTCCTTGAGCGGATGATGTCCTTTCATCCCAAGATCATCGATCTGACGCTCGATCGGATGTGGCGTATCTTGGCCGCGCTCGACCACCCTGAGCGGCGCTTGCCGCCGGTGATCCATGTCGCTGGCACAAATGGCAAGGGATCGACCCAAGCCATGATCCGCGCCGGCCTTGAAGGGGTGGGTCATGTCACACATGCCTATACCAGCCCGCATCTCGCCCGCTTTCACGAGCGCATCCGCTTGGCCGGTCAGTTGATCGACGAAGATGTGTTGTCCGAGATGCTCGACCGCTGCCTTGCCGCCAATGGCAGCGATGCGATCACCTATTTCGAGATCACGACCGCCGCGGGACTCTTGGCGTTCGCACAAACACCTGCCGATTACACCCTTTTGGAGGTGGGTCTTGGTGGGCGGCTTGATGCCACGAATGTGATCGATGACCCGGTTTTGTGCGTCATTACCCCTGTCGATATGGATCACGAACAATATCTCGGTGACACGTTGGGCCAGATCGCGGGCGAAAAGGCGGGGATCATCAAGCGCCGCGTGCCGGTCGTGATCGGGCGCCAGCAAGAGGCCGCCCTCGATGTGATCGAGGCTCAGGCCGCGCGGCTGTCTGCCCCGATCTATGCCTACGGCCAGCAATGGCATGTCTGGGCCGAAGCCGGGCGGCTGGTCTTTCAAGATGAAAACGGGCTGCTCGATCTGCCGATGCCCGCGCTGTTGGGCGCGCATCAGGTGGAGAATGCGGGCATGGCGATTGCCGCGCTGCGCGTGCTTGGCAAGGGCGAGGCCGCCTGTGAGGCGGCGATGCGCGATGCCGTCTGGCCCGCGCGGATGCAACGCCTGCGCCATGGCCCACTGTTCGACATCGCGCCGCAAGCCGAGCTTTGGCTTGATGGTGGGCATAACCCCCATGCTGCGCGCGCGATTGCGGCGCTTTTGGCGGGCATGGCCAGGCGGCCCACCCATCTGATCTGCGGGATGCTCAACACCAAGGATGTGACGGGCTACATGGTACCCTTGGCCGGTGTCGCGCAAAGCCTGCATGCCGTGTCGATCCCCGGCCAAGCGGCGACGCTGTCGGCGCGTGAAACCGCCGATGCCGCAACGCGTGCGGGGCTGCATGCGGTGCAGGCAGATAGCGTTGCCGAGGCTTTGCGCGCGATCGTGGCGCAAGACCCGACCGCGCGGATCTTGATCTGTGGCTCACTCTATCTGGCCGGTGAGATCCTGAAAGAGAACGGCTAGGCGCGCGCAACCCTTGACCTGTGGCGCCAAGGGGTCACACTCCCGCCCATGTGGATTGCCCGTGTCATCAGCTTTTGCCTCGCGCCCATGCTTGCCGCCCTGCCCGTGCAGGCCGCGAAGCTGCAATTTTGCTGGGTCGGCGCAAATGGCTATACGATGGAGGGGATGATCGCTTTTCCCGATACCCTGCTCGGCACGGGGATCATCACCGAGGCACAAGTGACCGCGTTCCGCATCCAAGGCTATCGCGATGGTTTGCCTGTCGGGTTCTGGTCGCTGTCCATGCTGACGCCCGAGACGTCTTGGACGCTGCGCTTCGATACCGACAGCTTGGCCTTTCCGATGGGCGGTTCGCGCGAGGCGCAGAGCTATCAGGAATGGAACGCGAATGGCGAGGTGAATGATTGCGGTGCCAAGGGCGGTTTCGGTTTCAATGGCGGCAACTGGGCGCAGGATATCTGCATCGACAATACATGGATTTCGGACAGTTCCATCGATCCGTTCACGCCGCTGCCCGCCTTTGGCATGGATGTACGGCTGAACTGCGACCCGCTTTTGCCGATCAGCTGAGCGCGTCGCGCCCTTCGCCCCAAGCGGCACCCTGCATCTCGCGCAGGCGGCTGGCGGTGCGTTCGAACTCGAAACTGCCCGCACCCTCGAGATAGAGCCGCTCTGGCGTATCCTCGGCGCTGGCGATCAGGCGCACTTGCCCTTCGTATAGTGCGTCGATCAGGGTGACGAAGCGCTTGGCCTCGTTGAACTTGGTCGCATCAAGGCGGGGGATGCCCTCGAGCACCAAGAGCTTCACGGCACCCACAAGCGCAAGGTAATCGGCAGGCCCCAAAGGCTGGCCGCACAAATCCCAGAACGAGGCCCGCGCCATGCCCGCCCAATAGCGCGGCAGGCGCACCTCGCGGCCCTTGACCTCGAGGCAGAGGGTGTCTTGCTGGCCGCCGGTCAGATCGTGCCAAAGCGCGTCGATGCTGCGCGTTGTCTCGGGGCCAAGGGGGGTGAAATAGACCTGTGCTCCGGCCAAGCGATCCTGCCGGTAATCGGTCATGGCATCGAGTTGATCGACCTCCAGCCGATCCTCGATAAGCTTAATAAAGGGCAGGAAAAGCTGGCGGTTCAGCCCGTCCTTGTACAAATCCTTGGGGTGGCGGTTCGATGTGGTGACGATGATCACGCCAGCGGCGAAGAGCTTTTCGAACAGGCGGCCGACGATCATCGCATCCGCGATATCGGTGATCTGCATCTCGTCGAAACACAACAGCCGCAGGTCGCGGGCGATATCGGCCGCGACGGGTTTGATCGCGTCATCCACCCCGGTTTTGCGCGCGTCGTGAAGCGCCGATTGCACCTCCTGCATGAAGGCGTGGAAATGGACGCGGCGCTTTTGGGTCGTAGGGGCATGCTGAAAGAAGAGGTCCATCAGCATTGACTTGCCGCGCCCGACCCCGCCCCACAGGTAGATACCTTGTTTACCGGTAGGTTCCGGCTGTTTGAAGAAACGCGACAAGAGACCCGCGCGCGGCTTGGGGCTGGCTTCCAATGCCACGCGCAGGGCCTCGAGCCGCAAAAGGGCCGCGCGCTGGGCCGGATCGGGGCGCAACAGCCCTTCGGCTACACGGGTGTCATAGATCGCTTGCAAGTGCTGTCCCATGCCGGCCTGATACAGTCATTCGCCGTCAGGGTTAAGCGGGTCTTGCAGGGGCGCGCGGGGCGTGATTGGGTCGCGTCGACATCAGGGGAAACGTGCCAATGACCCGCCAAGACAGCATGTTCACGCCGGTGCTGATCGGCTCGTGCATCATTATCATGATCTGCTTCGCCGTCCGCGCGAGTTTCGGCGTGTTCCAGATCCCCATCGCCGAGGAATTCGGCTGGCTGCGGGCCGAGTTCTCGCTGGCCATCGCGATCCAGAATCTTGCTTGGGGCATCGGTCAGCCGATTTTCGGTGCCATCGCGGAACGCTTTGGCGACCGCAAGGCGATCTTTCTGGGCGTGATCCTTTACGCCGCAGGTTTGGTGTTTTCGGCCTATGCGATCACGCCGGGCCAGCATCAGCTTTTGGAAATCCTTGTGGGCTTTGGCATCGCAGGAACGGGCTTTGGTGTGATCCTGGCCATCGTGGGACGCGCGGCGTCTGACAAAAACCGCTCGGTCGCCTTGGGCATCGCCACGGCGGCGGGGTCGGCGGGCCAAGTTTTTGGCGCCCCCGTGGCCGAGGCGCTTTTGTCGGTTTTCCCATGGCAAAGCGTGTTCTTGATCTTTGCAGGCGTGATCATGGCGACACTCTTCGCCCTGCCGATGCTGCGCGCGCCGGTGCGCGCCGCCAAGGCCGAGATCGAGGAAAGCATGGGCCAGATCGTGGGCCGCGCCATTCGCGACCCGTCATTCGCGCTGATCTTCATCGGCTTTTTCTCTTGCGGCTATCAGCTTGGTTTCATCACCGCGCATTTCCCCGCCTTCGTGACCGAGTTGTGCGGGCCGATCGCGCCCGGATCGCTGCTGTATGGGCTTGGCATCACCACCACATCGGCGCTCGGCGCGGTCGCCATCTCGCTCATCGGGCTTGCCAATATCGTCGGCACCATCGCTGCGGGGTGGCTGGGCAACCATTTCCCCAAGCGCTATCTGCTTGCGCTGATCTATACGGGCCGGACGCTGGCGGCGGGGTTGTTCATCATCCTGCCGATCACGCCGGAAACCGTCATCGCCTTTTCCATCGTGATGGGCGCGCTGTGGCTTGCAACCGTGCCTTTGACCAGTGGTCTGGTCGGCCAGATCTACGGGCTGCGCTACATGGGCACGCTTTACGGGCTGGTGTTTTTTTCCCACCAGCTTGGTAGCTTCATCGGTGTCTGGCTGGGTGGCGCACTTTACGACATATACGGCGATTATACCGCCGTGTGGTGGATTGGCGTGGCCGTCGGCGCGCTCTCGGCCATTGTGCATTTGCCGATTAAAGAAACACCGCTCAAGGACCGGATGCAGGCTGCGGCAGCCTGAGGGCCGCCGCAGCGATTTCGTTCAGCCCTTGAGCCGGCGGTTGCGCGACGCGATCAGTTTCAGCCGCAGCGCGTTGAGCTGGATAAAGCCCTGCGCATCCTTTTGATCATAGGCGCCTGCATCTTCCTCGAAGGTCACATGCGCCTCGGAGTAAAGGCTGTGGTCCGACCAGCGCGCGACGGTGCGGGCGTGACCCTTGTAAAGCTTCACGCGCACGGTGCCGCTGACATGCTCTTGGCTCTTGTCGATCAGCGCTTGCAGCATCTCGCGCTCGGGCGAGAACCAAAAGCCGTTATAGATCAGCTCCGCATAGCGCGGCATGATCGAATCCTTCAGATGGCCCGCCCCGCTGTCGAGCGTGATCTGCTCGATGCCGCGATGCGCCTCCAAAAGGATGGTGCCACCGGGGGTTTCATAAACGCCGCGCGACTTCATGCCGACAAAGCGGTTTTCCACAAGGTCGAGGCGGCCAACGCCATGCTTGCCGCCCAGTTCGTTGAGCTTGGTCAGGATCGTGGCGGGCGACATGGCCACACCGTCGATCGCCACCGCATCGCCGCATTCAAAGGTGATTTCGACCATCTCGGGGGTATCCGGCGCATCCTCGGGGTTGGTGGTGCGCTGATAGACGTAATCGGGCGGCTCTTGACCGGGGTTTTCCAGCACCTTGCCCTCTGACGATGTGTGCAAAAGGTTCGCATCGACGCTGAACGGTGCCTCGCCGCGCTTGTCCTTGGCGATGGGGATTTGGTTGGCTTCGGCAAACTCCAACAGCTTGGTGCGCGAGGTCAGATCCCATAGCCGCCATGGCGCGATCACCTTGATCTCGGGGTTCAGCGCATAGGCGCTGAGTTCGAAGCGCACTTGGTCGTTGCCCTTGCCGGTTGCGCCATGGCTGACCGCATCGGCCCCCGTCATCGCCGCAATCTCGATTAGCCGCTTGGAGATCAAGGGCCGCGCGATCGAGGTGCCGAGCAGGTAAAGCCCTTCGTAAAGCGCATTGGCACGGAACATCGGGAAGACGAAATCGCGCACGAATTCTTCGCGCAGATCTTCGATGAAGATGTTCTCAGGCGCGATGCCCAGCATCTCGGCTTTGGCGCGGGCGGGTTCCAACTCCTCGCCTTGGCCCAGATCGGCGGTAAAGGTCACGACCTCGCAACCATATTCCGTTTGCAGCCATTTCAGGATGATCGAGGTATCGAGGCCGCCAGAATAGGCAAGAACAACCTTCTTGGGTGCGAACATGGGCAGGCTCCGTCAAATGCGGGAATAACGGCGCGGCGATACCGGGTTTTCCGCGGCGGGGCAAGGTGAGCGGCAATAACTGGTGCTGGACACAAGGCCCGAGTTGCGGCAGGCCAATGGGATGAATGATTTTGCAGACCATGCCCGGGCCACGACACGCGCTTTGCGCGATTTGTTTCCGCCGACGCCACTCCAGCGCAACGCCTATCTCTCGGAACGCTTTGGTGCCGATATCTGGCTCAAGCGCGAGGATTTGTCGCCTGTGCGCTCTTACAAGCTGCGCGGTGCCTTCAACGCCATGCGCAAGGCGCTGGCCCATGACCCGACAAGGCGCGACTTCATTTGCGCAAGTGCGGGTAATCACGCGCAAGGTGTGGCCTTTGTCTGCGCCCATTTCGGGGTGCGCGGGCGCATCTTCATGCCGGTGACCACGCCCGAGCAGAAGATCATGAAGACCCGGACATTCGGCGCCGGCACGGTCGAGATCGTGCTGACCGGCGATTTCTTCGACGAAACGCTGGCCGCCGCCAAGGAAGAATGCGCCAAGACCGGCGCGCATTTCCTGTCGCCTTTCGATGATGCCGATGTGATCGAGGGGCAGGCCTCGGTCGCGGTCGAGATGGTCGATGACATGGGCCGCGCGCCCGACCATCTGATCCTGCCGGTGGGCGGCGGTGGGTTGTCGGCGGGGATGCTGTCTTATCTTGGGGCCGTGGGTGCAAAAACCGCCCTGACGCTTGTGGAACCTGAAGGCGGGGCCAGCCTGACTGCCGCCTTGGCCCATGGCGCGCCCATGACGGTGCCGATCACTGATACCTTTGTCGATGGCGCGGCGGTGGCGCGGATCGGTAACCTTACCTTTGACGTGCTGCGCCGTATAGCACCCCAAGATGTGCTGATCGCCCCCGAGAACCGCATCTGCGTAACCATTCAGGAGATGCTGAATATCGAAGGCATCGTTCTGGAACCCGCCGGTGCGCTTTCGGTCGATGTGCTGCCCGAGATTGCCGACAAGATCGCGGGCCAAACGGTGGTTTGCGTGACATCAGGGGGGAATTTTGATTTCGAACGCCTGCCCGAGGTCAAGGAGCGCGCCCGAAAATGGCAGGGCTTGAAGAAATACTTCATCCTGCGCCTACCGCAGCGCCCCGGTGCGTTGCGCGATTTCCTCGATATGCTGGGGCCGGGCGACGATATCGCACGATTTGAATACCTGAAGAAGAACAGCCGCAATTTCGGATCGGTCCTGATCGGGATCGAAACCGACGATCCGGCCAATTTCGACCGGATGGTCGCGCGCGTCACTGCGCGCGGCTTTGGCTTCCGCGATATCTCGCAAGACGAGGTCTTGTCGGATTTCCTGATCTGAGACGCGCAGTCTAAAGGGAATTGTCCAAACCGGGGATTGCGGTCGCTATGGCAATCATGGCGGCGGCAAAGGCATCGGCTACGGCGGCTAGATCGGGGGGGTGGCCCGCGCGGCATGCCGCCTCGCCCGCGTTGCAGGCCGCGACCAAGTCGGACAGGCCAAGATTAGCCGCGCTACCACGCAGGAAGTGAAAATCTTCGGCATGTGCAAGCGCCGGATCAGCAGCCAAGGTCATCAGACGTTCGCGCATTTCGGTCAAGAAAAGTTGGGCAACATCGGCAAAATCGGCCTCACCGATATCATTGCGTAGCTCATTCAGCCGGTTCCAATCGATCATCGTCGCATCCAAAACACTTACCACAGCACGCATAGGCGAGCGGGATTAACACCGCGTTGCCGACCATGACCGCCTTTGATCGTATTGTCGGTTTCATCTTGCGTTAACGCGCGTCGGTGCAGGTAAAGCATCCACGAGCGAAACCTGCTGGCATGACCCATCATTCAAAACGCCTCAGCTGGCCCTTGGCGGGCCAACCACCCGCGCCGTATAAGGTGCTGGTGCTTGACGATAGCCGCGCGCAGCGAATGCTCTTGGTCGCTCATCTGCGACGCTGGGGCCATGAGGTGGTGGAATGTGCCACCGCTGACGCCGCGCTTGCCGCAATGGCCGATCCCAGTATCGGCCTTGTGATCAGCGACTGGGTTATGCCGGGGCTGACCGGGCCGGAATTCTGTCGCCGCCTGCGCCAGCTGAAGCGAGACGGCTATGTTTACGTCATCTTGCTGACCTCGCGCAGCGAGGATGGCGCGCTGGCCGAGGGGTTGTCGGCAGGGGCCGATGATTTCCTGACCAAGCCCGTCCGCCCGCCCGAGTTGCGCGCCCGCCTGAATGCCGGGGGCCGCATCGTGGCCATGCAGCACGATCTTTTGCAGAAAAACCAGCTCTTGTCGGGGGCATTGGATGAATTGCGCACGCTCTATAGCGCGCTCGACCATGATTTGGATGAGGCGCGGCGGCTGCAAAGTGCGCAGATGCAAGACCGCTTCCGGCGCTTTGGCGCGGTTGATGTGTCGCTTTGGCTCAAGGCGTCGGGGCATATCGGCGGCGATATGGTGGGGTGTTTCCCGGTCGATGAGCGCACGGTCGGGGTCTTTGGCCTTGATGTGTCGGGCCATGGGGTGGCCGCGGCGATGATCGCGACACGGGTGGCCGGTATCTTGAGTGCGGCGACCCCTGACCAGAACATCGCCTTGACCCGGCGTGGCGATGGGAAGCTTTGCGCGCTGGCACCACATCTGGCCGCCGCTCGTTTGAACGACATGATCCTCAATGAAATCCGCTCCGAGCGATATTTCACGCTTGCCTTGGGGTTTCTGGACCTCGTGACCGGCCAGTTTCAATTAGTGCAGGCAGGGCATCCCCATCCCCTCATTCTGCGGGCCGATGGACATGTGGCCTTGGTCGGCGAGGGTGGCTTGCCCATTGGCTTGATCGATGGTGCCAGCTACCACAGCATCGGGCTGACACTTGCGCCGGGGGATCGGATGCTGATCTGCTCGGATGGTTTGCTGGAATGCCCCGATCCCCAAGGGCGCCTGTTGGATGAGGGTGGGCTGATCGCGCTGGTCAAGCAAGCGGCCCATTTGCGCGGGCCGCGCTTTCTCGCCGCGATTGCCGCAGGACTGGGGGCGCATGCGGGATCTGAAGTATTTCCCGATGATGCCTCGGCCCTTTTGGTTGAGTTTCATGAAGGCGGTTCTTAGCGCCCGCGCATGGCCCAGACCTGACGCAGAAAATGCCGATCCCCCGATACGGCCAACCGTTCGGCGGCCACATCCCACGGCAAGAACACCGCGCTATGGCCTGCCTCGGTTGGATCGCCGCGGCGCGGCCCCAGCCGGGCATAATAGATATGGCACAGCTTTTGGGCATGCATGTCGTATTCGGGCATATAGACGTAACGGTGGAACATCCCCAAGCGCCGCGCCGCATGAATGCGATAGCCGGTTTCCTCCATGACTTCGCGGTAGAGTGCGCGCAGGGGCGGCTCGCCTGCGTCGATGCCGCCACCGGGCAGCTGCAACTCGGGGCGCGGGTGATCCTGAAAGGTGGCAAGGATGCCGTCGCCTGCATCGATCACGGCATAGACGCCGGGGCGGGGTGTGTAGCCGCGGCCCGGCTCAGGCCACTGGCCGAAACGTCTGTTCATCTTGCGCTCCAATTTCTTGCGTCCCTTCTGCCAGAGCCGGGCCGGGCGCGAAATCCCCCCTCTCGCCAAAAGCGGGGGCTTGGTCTAAGGAAATGCCATGACCGATGATCAGAAAATCGCCATCCGCGAAACCGCCGCCCGCGTCCTCAAGACCGAAGGATCGGCGGTGACTGCCATGGCCGATGCGCTTCCTGCGGATTTTGCGGATGCGGTCAGCGCGATCTTGGCGACCCATGGCCGCGTAATTTTGTGCGGAATCGGCAAATCGGGCCATATCGCGCGCAAGATCAGCTCGACCTTCGCCTCGACCGGGACACCGTCGGCCTTTGTGCATCCGGCCGAGGCAAGTCATGGCGATCTCGGCATGGTGATGCCGGGCGATCTGACCATCCTGATCTCGAATTCGGGCGAAACCGCCGAGTTGCGCGATATGGTCGCTCATGTCGCCCGCTTTTCAATTCCCATGATCGCGATTTCCGGCAATCCCGACAGCACCTTGATGCGCGCGGCCGATTACCGGCTCTTATTGCCCCCCGCGCCCGAGGCTTGCGTGATCGGCATGGCGCCTACCACCTCGACCACGCTGACGCTGGCCTTGGGCGACGCGCTGGCCGTCGCCGTGATGGAACAGCGCGGCTTTCTCCCTGAGAATTTCCGCACCTTCCACCCCGGCGGCAAGCTGGGCGCGCAGCTGTCCAAGGTGGCGCAGCTGATGCATGTGGGCGCGGCGCTGCCGCTTGTCGCCGCCGACCGCCCGATGCCCGAGACCCTGATCGTGATGAGCGAGAAAAGCTTCGGCATCGCCGGTGTCGTCGAGAACGGGCGCCTGGTCGGGGTGATTTCCGACGGCGATCTGCGGCGCAACATCGACCATCTGATGAGCCGCAGCGCGGGCCAAGTCGCCACCCGCAGCCCCCGCGTGATCGGCGCCGATGATCTGGCCGCCGAGGCGATGGCGATCATGTCGCAAAACCGCATCACCGCCCTGTTCGTGGTTGATCAGGCGGGCGCCCCCGTGGGGTTGTTGCACCTGCATGATTGCCTGAGGGCGGGGTTGGCCTAAGGCCCGTCAGACCCGGAAATAGTCGCGATACCAAGCCACGAATTGCGCCACCCCCTCGGTCACCGGGGTTTTGGGGCGGTGGCCGGTCAAGTGCTGCAACAGCGTCGCATCGGCCCATGTGGCTGGCACGTCGCCCGGTTGCATCGGCATCAGGTTGCGGATCGCGGTCTTGCCTGTCGCGGCCTCGATCGCGGCGATGAAATCGGTCAGCGCCACACTTTCGGAATTGCCGATATTGACGAGACGATAGGGCGCCACCGGGCTGAGGCTGTCGCCCGCCGCGATGTCGGCTGTATTGGTGGGGCGCGCGGGCACTGCATCGATCAGGCCGATGATCCCGGCGACCAGATCGTCGATATAGGTGAAATCACGGCGCATATCGCCATGGTTATACACGTCGATGGGATCACCGTTCAAAATCGCCTTGGTGAATTTAATCGGCGCCATGTCGGGCCGCCCCCATGGCCCGTAGACGGTAAAGAAACGGAACATGGTGATTGGCAGGTCGTAGAGATGGGCATAGCTGTGCGCCATCGCCTCGTTCGCCTTTTTCGTGGCGGCGTAGAAGGACATTTGGGTATCGGCCTTCTGCGTCTCGGCATAGGGCATGTCGGTATTGGCGCCATAGACCGACGACGTCGAGGCCAGAAGGCTGTGCTTGGGCGGCACGGCACGGATCGCCTCGAGCAGGCGGAAGGTGCCGATGAGATTGGCCTCGACATAGCTTTCGGGGTTGTCGATCGAATGACGTACGCCCGCTTGGGCGGCTAGATGGATCACCGCATCGGGGCGGAATTCAGCCATCAGATCATGTAGCAGGCCGGGCAACTCGATCCGGTCATTGATGACGCGGAATTGTCCACTTTGCGACAAGATCGCCTGACGCCGCTCTTTCAGCGCGACATCGTAGTAGTCCGTCATCGCGTCGATGCCCATGACATCCCAGCCTTCGGCCAACAACTGGCGGCAGAGGTGAAAGCCAATAAAGCCGGATGATCCCGTGACAAATGCCTTGCGCATCATGCTTTCCCCGCCAAGCCCGAGACCCATTTCCACGAGCTTGCGCACATCTCATCCAGCCCTTTTTCTGTCCGAAATCCAAGAACCTCGACCGCGCGGTCGGCGCGTGCCACGTAGATCGGCACATCTCCCGGGCGGCGATCGGTGATCTGGTAGGGGATATCGCGATTGGTGGCACGCTGATAAGCGGCGATAACCTCGAGCACCGAATAGCCCCGCCCAGTGCCTAGGTTCACGATATGCCCTTGCCTCGTGGACAAGAGCTTTTCCAGCGACAAGACATGGCCGCGGGCCAAATCCTCGACATGGATATAGTCGCGCACGCCGGTGCCGTCGGCCGTGTCGTAATCGTTGCCAAAGACGCTGACACGCGGCAACTCCCCCAGGGCGACCTTGGCCACGAAAGGCATCAGGTTGTTGGGAATATCGCGCGGGTCTTCGCCAATCAGGGCCGATCCATGCGCACCGGCTGGGTTGAAATAGCGCAAGATCCCGACCGCCCATTCGGGGTTGGCTGCCTGTAGCCAGCCAAGCATCTGTTCGCCGGTGATCTTGGTCTGGCCATAGGGGTTCATGGCGCGAAACGGGGCTGTCTCGGGCGTTGGCGCCTCATCGGGGATCCCATAAACCGTCGCCGATGACGAAAACACCAAGCGGCGGCATCCGGCATTGTCCATCGCGCGCAAAAGCGTCGAAAGACCCCCGATATTGACGTCGAAATACGCAAGCGGGCGGGCCATGCTTTCGCCCACTGCCTTGAGCGCTGCGAAATGGACGACTGCGTCAATCTCATGTCTGGCAAAGAGTTTGGCCAGCGTATCGGCATCGCGGACATCACCCTCGACCAAGGTGACACGCTTGCCGGTGATCTGTTCCAACCGCTCGGGCACCGTGCGCTGCGCATTCGCGAAATTGTCCAAGATCACGACATCATGCCCGGCCGCAACCAGCGCGACATGGGTATGTGACCCGATATAGCCGGCGCCGCCGGTCAAGAGGATGCGCGATGTCATGCTGCCAAATGCTCGTTGGTTGTGCGGGACGCAAACATGCTTTGGCGCCAGGTTTCAAGACATAGATGCGCATCTTTTCGGTGGTGCGCCGCTTTTGACCATGGGGGGCAAGACGGGCCAAGGGGCATTTCTGCATCTACTTTCGATTAATTTGTCATCTAAAGTTGATCTTTTCGAGCTGCTGCTTAAAGAAAAGTGCAGGGTGGGCAAGGCAGGATGCAGATGACATATTCTCGGATGCGCGGCGCGGTGGTCTTGACCATGGCAATCATGACCCTCGCAGGTTGCGAGGTGCTGCCACGAGGGGCCGCCGTCCAGCGCGAGATCGTGCAAGCTGCCGAGGGCGAAGCGACGGATCTCGTCGTGCATGCGGTGACACGCGACTTTCTTGGCGTTTTGGCGGATTGGCCAGCGGCACAGCCCAATAAGCTGGGTTGGATACCGGCAAGCGGTGGTGCGCGGACACAGGTCATCGCCCCCGGCGATACGCTTGAGCTGACGATTTGGGACAGCAGCGATAGTTCGCTTTTATCGACGCCGGGGCAGCGCTCGGTTCCGATCCGCGCGCTTGAGGTCGCACCCGATGGCACGATCTTTTTGCCTTATGTCGGTGACACGGCGGTCGCGGGCATGACGCTTCAGGTCGCGCGCCAATCCTTGCAAGAGGCGATCAATCCTATCGTGCCATCCTCGCAGGTGCAGCTTGGCATTGTTGCGGGGCGGACGAATTCTGTTGATCTGATCGGCGGTGTTGCAACACCGGGATCTTACCCGATGCCTGACCGCAATTTCACGCTGTTGAACCTGTTGGCATTGGGCGGTGGTGTGCAATCATCGCTGAACAATCCACAGGTCCGCTTGATCCGCGCGGGCGAGATTTATGGCATATCGGTCGCAAGGCTGTTTGCCAATCCACGCCTTGATACGCTGCTGCGTGGCGGTGATCGCATCATCGTCGAGGCGGACCGCCGCTATTTCCTGTCGCTTGGCGCGGCAGGCCAGCAAAGCCAGCATCCCTTTGCCCAAGACGAGGTCAGCGCGCTTGATGCGATCTCGGTTATCGGTGGGGTGCAAAGCGGGCGCGGCAATCCCGGCGGCGTTCTGATCTTGCGTGAATATCCGCAAAGCGCGCTGCGCCAAGATGCGACGGGACCACAGCAATCGCGGGTGGTCTTTACGCTTGATCTGACATCGGCCGATGGCTTGTTCAGCGCTCGCAACTTTCATCTGGCCCAAGGCGATCTTGTGCTTGTCACCGAAAGCCCGATCACATCGGTGCAGACCATCTTTGGCCTTGTCGGCGCGGTTTTCGGGTTGGCGAACCAGTCAAGCAACCTGACTGATTAAGCCGATCTAGGGAAACGGGATCGCGCGTGCCGTAGGCACAAGGCTGTTGATGCGCGCAATATGCGTCGGAAGGCACTGGGTCCTGAAATCATATGTGGCAACCATATGCGCCCGTGCCGCCGGCCCGAGATGGGCAAAGTCATCGGGGCGCGCCAAGACCTCGATCACTTGCGCGGCGAGGGCATCGTGATCGTGGAAATCGACCAGAAGCGCGTTTTTTCCGTGGGTCATCACTTCGCGCACGGGGGGCGTGTCCGAGGCGATGATAGTGGCACCCATCGACATGGCCTCCATGCTGGACCATGATAACACGAACGGCACAGTCAGGTAGATATGCGCGCGGCTGACCTGAATGATTTCTTGATAGGCCTGATAAGGCACCTTGCCCAGAAAATGGACACGGTCCCAATCGACCCGGTCGCCGATTTCGCGCTCCATCTCGGCGCGGTAGCCGCCCATGGCGCTGCTGGCTTTGCCATATGACACCTCGTTGCCACCGATGATGAGCGCGCGCGCCTTGGGCCGTTCGGCCAAGATGCGGGGCAGGGCGCGCATGAATTTATGAAAGCCGCGCACAGGTTCCATGTTGCGCGCCATATAGGTGAAAATCTCATCCTTGCGGCTAACCGCGCGCCCCAAGCGCGACAGCGATACCTGAGCCTTGGGGTTGGGTAGCAATTGATCGGTGCGGATACCGTCATGACAGACATAGAACTTGTCGTGGAAATTGACTGGATAGGTGTCGCGTTGGAAAAAGGTCGGCGTCTGGCCCAGATCGACGGTTTGGATATTGGAGAAATTCACCACGTTGCGGGCGTGCATCATGAAGGCTGCGTGATCCGAGGCGGGAAATTCCGGGTCGAAACCCACGGACCCTCCTTGGGAAAGGAAGTTGTACTCGAAAAAGCCGATGATCGGCACATCGGCCCAGACCTGCTTAAGAAATGTCAATTCGCCCCAGCCGACATGACCAAGGATGATGTCAGGGCGAAACCCGGCAGCTGCAAGCTTTTGCGCAGCAAAAGCCGCACCCAGACCGTTTCCCACACATTCTTCCCAATATTTGGTGGGGGCATAGGCATCGTCGGCGGGTTTGTGATGAGGCGCATAGCTGATGATCTGCGCGCCATTGACGGCTGCCACATCCTTGCGTTGCGTCAAGAACACGATGTTATGCCCGCCTTGTGCCACGAGCCAACGAAATATCTCGCGGTACTGAGCCGGGAAGTTCTGATGCACGAAAAGGATGTTCATATCGAAATATCACGCCAATGCACTTTGGTGACATACACCCGAAATCCTTGCCCGCGGCAAGGCGTTGTGGATGTGTCCATCGCGGCATGAGGGCCGAAAGGGAATTGGGCCAAAACGGATTTGGGATTGCGGCGCAACCCTCTATATGGAACGCACGGCCCGCAGATCAGGACAGCCAAACATGACATTGACGACAAAGATCGCGTGGGACGACACCGTCTTGCCCTTCCAGCTCGACCGTTCCGACATTCGGGGCCGTGTCGCGCGCCTTGACCAAACGCTCGAGCGGGTCCTGGCGCAGCATGACTACCCACCCGAGGTCGAGGCGATGGTGGCCGAGGCCGTGCTTTTGACCGCGATGATCGGCCAAACGATCAAGCTGCGCTGGAAGCTGTCGTTGCAGGTGCGCGGCGATGGACCAATCCGCCTGATCGCCACGGATTTTTACGCACCCGCCGAGGAGGGTGCGCCGGGCCGCATCCGGGCTTATGCTGGCTTTGACGCAGGCAGGCTAGTAGCAGGGCAAGACCCGTTTGGTCAGATCGGTCAGGGCTTCTTCGCCATTTTGCTCGACCAAGGGCGTGATACGACCCCCTATCAGGGGATCACACCTTTGGCGGGTGGATCGCTTGCCGCCTGTGCCGAGGCCTACTTCGCCCAATCGGAACAATTGCCCACGCGCTTTGCCGTTAGCTATGGTCAAAGCAGCGCTCCGGGCGAGGTTGCGCTGTGGCGTGGCGGCGGTGTGATGTTGCAGCATATGCCCAAGGCCTCGCCTTTGCTGGCCGATGGCGGCTCGGGCGAGGACGGGTTGCTTGCCGCGGCCGATCTGCTTGACGATGACGCCGCCGAGAATTGGAACCGCGCCAATATTTTGCTCGATACGGTCGAGCCGTTGGAGCTGGTCGGGCCGCGCGTGGCACCGACCGATCTGCTCTTGCGCCTGTTCCACGAAGAGGGGCCGCGCGTCTATGATGCGCTTCCCGTCGCATTCGGCTGCACCTGTTCGGCCGAGCGTGTGCGCAATAGTCTGTCGATCTATTCGGCGCGCGATATCGGCCACATGACGACCGAGGACGGTCGCGTTACCGCTGATTGCCAGTTCTGCGGCGCGCATTACGAATTCGACCCCAGCACCTTGGGGTTCGAGGCAAGCGGCGTTTCAGGGCAGGACGATGAACCGAAAGATTGATCTGGCGACCCTTGTCACGGCCATGGCGGATTGCCCGCCGCGGCCCTCGTCGGATTACGAGTTGAACCCCGAGATCCTATTGCCCGAGGGGCGGGTGTTGAAACCTGCCGCTGTGCTGATCGGGGTAGTCGGCGACGCGGTCGTGCTGACCAAGCGCGCCTCGCACCTCAAGCATCATCCTGGGCAAATCGCGCTGCCTGGCGGCAAGTTGGATGCCTCCGATGCCGATGCCGCCGCCGCTGCCCTGCGCGAGGCGCAAGAGGAAATCGGGCTTGTGCCAAGTGCGGTCAAGATCTTGGGAGCATTGCCTGCGCATGAAACCGTGACGGGCTACAGCGTGTCGCCGATCCTTGCCCATATCACCCATGAGTTTCAGGCCATCCCCGAAGCGGGCGAGGTGGCCGAGGTGTTTCGCGTGCCGATGGCCCATCTCCTCGATCCTGCCAACTACCGGATCGAAGCCCGCCGCTGGCGCGGTGTTAGGCGGCGTTATTTCGTGGTGCCGTATGGTCCCTATTACATCTGGGGCGCGACTGCGCGGATCTTGAAATCCTTGGCGGATCGGGTGCCGCAATGAGGCTTGTGGCCGATTGGGTGCATGCGTCGGCCACGGTTGCGATCATGGATCTGCTGGGCCGCGGTGGCCATGGCGCGTGGTTTGTGGGTGGTTGCGTGCGCAACGCGCTGTTGGGGCGATCGGTGGCCGATATCGACATCGCGACCGACCTTCACCCCGATGCGGTCATGCGCTTGGCACAAGATGCAGGGATCAAGGCCGTGCCGACCGGCATTGAACATGGCACCGTTACCTTGGTCGTCGATCACCGCCCGTTCGAGGTGACAACGCTGCGCCGCGATCTGGCAACTGATGGTCGGCGCGCGACCGTGGCCTTTACGGCTGACTTGGCCGAAGATGCCGCGCGGCGCGATTTCACCATGAACGCGCTTTACGCGCAGGCCGATGGCCGCGTGATCGACCCCACCGGCGAAGGCTTGACCGATCTGGCAGCAAGGCGTTTGCGGTTCATCGGCAACCCGGATGATCGCATCGCCGAGGATTACCTCCGCATTCTGCGCTTTTTCCGGTTCCACGCATGGTATGCCGATCCCAATGCTGGGATCGATGCCGAAGGATTGGCCGCTTGCGCCGCGCTGGCCCATGGATTGGAACAGTTGTCGCGGGAACGGGTCGGGGCCGAGATCAAGAAGCTGCTTGCCGCCCCCGATCCCGCGCCAGCGGTGGCCGCGATGGCGCAAGCAGGCATCCTGGCCCGCGTCCTGCCCGGGGCCACGGCGACCGTTCTACCCGTCTTGATCGCCTGCGAGGCTGCGCCGCCCAACCCGATCCGGCGGCTTGCTGCCCTTGGGCCTGCCGGGATTGCCGCTGAACTGCGCCTGTCGCGGGCCGAGAGCGCGCAACTGGACCTGTTGCGCGATGGGATGGAAAGCGCCGCCCCACCCGGCGCCCTGGCCTATATGTACGGAGCCGCGACGGCATGGGATATCGTGGTATTGCGCGCCAGTCAGTTTCAGACACCCGTTGACCCAAGCGCGCGCGCACAGATCGCCCGTGGCGCGGCCGCGGTTTTCCCCGTCAAGGCGGCCGATCTGATGCCGGGCTTGTCGGGTGCGGAGTTGGGGCGGGCGCTCAATGCACTTGAGGCGCGCTGGATCGCGTCGGATTTCACCCTTGGGCGCGCCGCCCTCTTGGCGCCCCATACCGGATCGGAGTGAGTATTGGATCCGCTCTATCCTTTCGTTCTGCTGGGCCTGTTCAGCCCCGGTCCGAACGTGATCTTGCTGACAGCCTCGGGGGCGCGGTTCGGCTTTCGCGCGACCTTGCCCCATGTCGCGGGCGTGGTGGTGGGCGTCGGGCTTGTTGCGGGTCTGACCGGGCTGGGCATTGGCGCGATCCTGGCCGCGCAACCGGCGCTGCAAGTCACGCTTAAGGTCGCCGCGGCGGGGTGGATTGGATGGATGGCGGTTGCGCTGTGGCGGTCCTCGGCGCGGACAGCCGATGATCAGCGCGCGCGCCCCTTTACCATGATCGAGGCGATCTTGTTCCAAGGGATTAATCCCAAGCTTTGGGCGGTGGCGCTTGCGGCGGCTTCGGGCTATGCGGCGGGGCTTGGCCCATGGGGCGAGGCGCAGCGCCTTGCCATCGCATTTTCCGGGTTGAACCTGTTTGTATGCCTGTTTTGGAGTTTCGCAGGCGCCCTTTTGGCCTTGTTGCTGACGACCCCGACAGCATGGCGCATCTTTGCGCGGATCATGGCAATCGGGCTTGGCAGTGCGGCGGTCATGGTCTTTCTGTGACGCGCGGCTTATATCACCCGTGACGCTTCACGAGGCCACGGCATGTTCCGCTTCTTCGAAAATCTGGTCGATCCTTACACGACCTATGCCGAGACGGACACGCCGCCGCGCCAGGTCGGGGCGTTCCTGTGGGCCTATGGCCAGCCGTTTCGCAAGCTCTTTGCCGTCACCGCGTTCATGTCGATACTGGTGGCTGCCGTTGAGATCGGCCTCATCTGGTATATGGGCCGCATCATCGACCTGTTGTCGCGCGGCACCCCGGCCGCGGTGTTGGCAAGCCATGGCCTTGAGTTCATCTTGGCCGCGATCTTTATCCTGACGCTGCGCCCCTTGATCCAAGGGCTTGATGTGGCGCTTCTCAACAACGGGATCTTGCCGCAATTCGGCGCCCTGATCCGCTGGCGCGCGCATCGGCAGGTCTTGCGCCAATCGGTGGGCTGGTTCGAGAACGATTTCGCAGGCCGGATCGCCAACCGCATCATGCAAACGCCGACCAGCGCGGGTGATGCCGTTTTCCAGATCTTCGATGCGATCACATTCTCGCTGGCCTATCTGATTGGCGCCGCCATCTTGCTGGCCGAGGCTGACCCGCGCCTCGCCCTGCCGCTTTTGGTGTGGCTTGGGCTTTACCTGTTGCTCTTGCGCTGGACGATGGTGCGCGTCGGCCCCGCCTCCAAGGCCAGTGCGGATGCCCGGTCGATGACCACGGGGCGGGTGGTGGACAGCTACACCAATATCCATGCGGTCAAGCTGTTTGCCCATCACGACCGCGAGATCGCCTATGCGAGGGAGGCGATCGAGGAAACGCGCCAGACCTTTGCCCGCGAGATGCGGCTTTACACGATCATGGATGTGGTGCTGACCGCGCTCAACGGGTTTCTGATCGTGGCCGTGGTGGGCTGGGCGATCTGGCTATGGGCGGGCGATGCGGCGAGCGTCGGGGCGGTTGCCGCGGCAACGGCGCTGACCTTGCGGCTCAATGCGATGACGGGCTGGATCATGTGGGCGGTCTCGACGCTGTTTCGTTCGCTGGGCGTGGTGGCGGAAGGAATGGAAACGATCACCGACCCCATCACCCTGACCGATGCCCACGATGCCAAGCCCTTGGTCATGGATCGCGGCGAGATCGCATTTTCCGGTGTCAGCCATCACTATGGGCGCGGCGCGGGTGGACTTGACCAGTTGAGGCTGACGATCCAGCCGGGCGAGAAGCTGGGCCTTGTGGGGCGCTCGGGCGCGGGGAAATCGACGCTCGTAAAGCTTTTGCTACGCTTCTATGATGTCGAGGCGGGGCAGATCCTGATCGATGGGCAGGATATTCGCGGCGTCACCCAAGATAGCCTTCGCGCCCAGATCGGGATGGTGCAGCAAGACAGCGCGCTGTTGCACCGTTCGGTGCGCGACAACATCCTGTATGGTCGCCCCAATGCCACCGAGGCCGAGTTGATTGCCGCTGCCAAACGGGCTGAGGCGCATGACTTCATCCTGACACTCGAAGACCCGCAAGGTCGGCGCGGCTATGACGCCCATGTGGGCGAGCGCGGCGTCAAGCTGTCGGGTGGGCAGCGCCAACGCGTGACGCTGGCGCGCGTGATCCTCAAGGATGCGCCGATCCTTGTGCTGGACGAGGCGACATCGGCCCTCGACAGCGAGGTAGAGGCCGCGATCCAAGATACGCTCTACCGCGTGATGGAGGGCAAGACGGTGATCGCTATCGCGCATCGGCTTTCCACCATCGCACAGATGGATCGCATCGTGGTGCTTGACGATGGCCATATCGCCGAGGCAGGCACCCATGCCGAATTGCTGGACAAGGGCGGGCTCTATGCCGGGTTCTGGGCGCGGCAATCGGGCGGGTTCCTTGGCACCGCGGCAGAGGCCGCGCAATGACTGTCGTCATGCACCGCATCCGCGATTGGCTGGCCGGGATGATCGACGGCTTTGTCCCCGCCGATGGGCCGCCGCCGCGCACACTGTGGCCCTTCATCCGCTGGTGCCTGTCTGGCACATGGCCGGTGATCTGGCTGGCGACGCTGTTCTCGGCCTTGGCCGGCGCGATGGAGGTGATCTCGGCTTGGTTGTTGGGGGTAGTGATCGACAGCGCGCTGGCGCATGGGCCGGTTGATTACTTTGCCAAGAATGCGCTGCTTATCTCGGTCTATGTTGGCTTTTTCCTGTTGATCCGGCCGTTCCTGTTCGGGGCGGCGGCGGCGTTCAACGGGATCGTGCTTCCGCCCAACGTCGCGCCCTTGGTGCAAAGCAGGTTGCATCGCTGGTCGCTGGGCCATGCGATCGGCTTTTTCGACAATGATTTCGCAGGCCGCATCGCGCAAAAACAGATGCAGACGGCGGCTGCCCTCGTCAATGTGTTGACCGAGGCGATCAATGCGGGCGCTTTCGCGGTTGCAACGCTGGTGGGCGCGGTTGCGATGCTGGCCGCCATCGATTGGCGGATCGGGCTGATCTTGGCCTTATGGTCGGCGGCCTATTTCTACATGATCCGCTGGTATCTGCCGCGTATCCGCGCCTTGTCCAAGACGCGGGCCGCCGCGCGGGCCAATGTAACGGGTCAGATCGTGGATACGATCACCAATATCAAGACGGTCAAGCTGTTCGGTCATGTCGATCACGAAGATCAATCGGCGATCGCCGCCATGCAGGGCTATCGTGCGGCGGCACTGGATTTCGGGGTGTTTTCTACCGTTTTTCGCTTTGTCTTGATGACGGCGGCGGGCATCTTGCCGGTCGCGCTTGTGCTCGTGAGCGTGATGCTGTGGCAAGATGGCCGGGTCAGCGCGGGCGAGATTGCGGCGATTGGGGCCGTCGCCATGCGGATTGCCCAGATGACGGGCTGGGTCAGTTTCACCTTGATGGCGATTTACGCCAATCTCGGCGAGATCGAAGATGGGATGCGCACCCTGACACCGCCCCATGCGCTGGTCGATGCCGCCGATGCGGTGGAATTGCCCAAGGCGACGGGGCGGATCGTCTTCGATGGCGTCAGCTTTGCCTATGGGCGGCAGGCCGGTGGTGTGGACGGGATCGACCTGACCATCGCACCGGGCGAGAAGCTGGGGATCGTCGGTGCCTCCGGCGCGGGGAAATCGACGTTGGTGGCGCTCTTGTTGCGCTTGTATGAACCCGAGGCGGGCCGCGTTCTGGTCGATGGCAAGGATGTGCGCCGCGTCAAGCAAGACAGCCTTCGCCGCCAGATTGCGATGGTCACGCAAGACACCGCCATGTTCAACCGCTCAGCGCTTGAGAATATCCGCTATGGCCGCCCCGACGCGACCGAGGCGGCGGTGAGGGCCGCCGCTGCCCGCGCCGAGGCCGACGAATTTATTTCCGGCCTTGTCGACCACAAGGGGCGGCGCGGCTATGACGCCTTCTTGGGCGAGCGCGGCGTCAAGCTGTCGGGCGGGCAGCGCCAGCGGATCGCACTGGCGCGCGCCTTTCTCAAGGATGCGCCGATCCTTGTGCTGGACGAGGCAACATCAGCCCTTGATAGCGAGGTCGAGGCCGCTATCCAGGACAGTCTTATCAAGGTGATGGAGGGCAAGACGGTCATCGCGATCGCGCACCGCCTCTCGACGCTGTCGGCGATGGATCGGATCGTGGTCCTCGATCAGGGGCGCATCGTCGAAGATGGCACCCATGACAGCCTTTTGGCGCAAGGCGGGCTTTATGCGCGCTACTGGAACCGCCAGTCGGGCGGATTCATCGGCTTGTCCGAGGCGGCGGAATAGGGGGCGCGGATGGATCTGGAAACCGTCCCCGCCGATCGCTTTGGGCGTAGCCTTGCGGGGATCGGTGTGAACCTGCTCAGCCGCGATGTGCGGGGCTTGGCCGGGTTCTTGGTCGATGTCTTCGGGATGCGCGCGCACCGTCTCTCGGATGATTTCGCCATTCTGCGTCATGGGGACGTGCTGATGCAGCTGCATTCCGACGCAGCCTTCGCGCGCCACCCGCTACCCGGCCTTATCCCGGAAAATCCACCACGTGGCGGTGGCGTGCAGATCTATCTTTTCGGCATCGACCCCGATGCGGCCATTGCACGGGCCGCCACTGCTGGGCATGTGGTGCTGGAAGCTGCCAGTGACAAGCCACACGGCCTGCGCGAAGGCACGATCCTGTCCCCCGAAGGCTATGCCTTTTCGCCTGCCATGCCGCTCACATGACCGATACCCAACTGACCATCCACCGGCTTGGCCATCATGGCGATGGCGTCGCGCCTGGCCCTGTCTTTGTGCCACTGACCCTGCCCGGCGAGGTGGTCGAGGGGGCGGTCGTAGGCGATCGGATGGAGGCGCCCCGGATCGTCACTCCCTCGGCCCAAAGGGTGCGCCCACCTTGCGCGCATTTCAAAAGCTGCGGTGGCTGTGGCTTGATGCACGCAGCCGATGATTTCGTCGCCGACTGGAAATCGGGGGTGATCGCGGCGGCATTGGCAGCCCATAATCTGACCGCGCCAATGAGGCCCATCGCCATATCGCAGCCACGCACCAGGCGCCGGGCCACGCTCGCCGGGCGACGCACCAAGAAGGGCGCGCTTGTGGGCTTTCATGCCCGCCTGTCCGATGTGATCGTGCCGATCGCCGATTGCCATGTTCTGGCGCAGCCCTTTGTCGCGCTCTTGCCCGTGCTGGCCGAGATCACGCAGATCGGCGGCTCGCGCGCAGGCACATTGGCCTTTGCCTTGACGTTGACGGAAACGGGGATCGATTGCGCAGTGTCGGGCGGTAAGCCGCTCGATGCGGGGTTGCTCACGACCCTACCCCGTTTTCGCGACCGCATCGCGCGGCTGACATGGGGCGATGAACCCGTCTATACCGAGGCTGCGCCGCGCCTGTCCTTTGGCTCAGTGCAGCTTGCCCCTCCCCCAGGTGCCTTCTTGCAGGCCACCGCCGAAGGGGAGGCAGCACTTCTGTCCGCCGTGGTCGAGGCGTTGTCGGGTGCCAGCAAGATCGCCGATCTTTTCGCGGGCTGCGGCACCTTTGCCCTGCCGCTTGCAACCCGCTTTCCCGTCCATGCGGTCGAGGGCGAGCCGGCGCTGACCGCTGCGCTTTTGCAGGCCGCGCGCCATGCCCACGGGATCAAGTCCGTGACCGCCGATACCCGCGACCTGTTCCGCCGTCCGCTATTGGCCGCGGAGCTGGCACAGTTTGATGGCGTCGTGATCGACCCGCCGCGGGCCGGTGCCGAAGCACAGGTGGCCCAAATCGTGGCCGCCCAGACTCCGCGCATCGCCATGGTCTCGTGCAACCCCGTGACATTCGCGCGTGATGCCGCCGTGCTCATCCAAGGCGGCTATTGCCTGAATTGGGTGCAACCCGTCGATCAATTTCGCTGGTCGCCCCATGTCGAACTTGCAGCCAGCTTTACCCGACCCCATCTCAGCCCCGCATGAGGGAGTTATCATGAGTGACATCAGTTCAATCGACACAGGGTTTCGCGCGCGCCTTGCGGCGTGGCTTGATCAAAGCATCGTGCGTAACGCCATCGTCGGCGTGATTATTTTCAATGCCGTGATCCTTGGGCTGGAGACCTCGCCCGCGATCATGGCCGCAGCTGGCCCGCTGATCTTGACGCTCGACCAAATTTGCCTTGCCGTTTTCGTGGCCGAGTTGGTCCTGAAGCTGGTCGCGTATGGGCTGCGGTTCTTTCGGTCTGGCTGGAATATCTTCGATTTCGTGATCGTCGGCATCGCGCTTGTGCCCGGCGCACAGGGGCTTTCGGTATTGCGGGCGCTGCGCATCTTGCGGGTTTTGCGCGTCGTGTCGGCGGTGCCGTCGCTGCGCCGCGTGGTCGAGGGGTTGCTGACAGCGCTGCCGGGGATGGGGTCGGTATTCTTGCTGATGTCGATTATCTTCTACATTGGCGCAGTGATGGCGACCAAGCTGTTCGGGGCAAGCTTTCCCGAATGGTTCGGCTCGATCGGCGCGTCGCTTTACACGCTGTTCCAAGTGATGACGCTGGAAAGCTGGTCGATGGGGATCGTGCGCCCAGTGCTGGACGTCTATCCTTATGCTTGGGCGTTTTTCGTGCCGTTCATCATGGTGACGACATTCGCCGTGGTGAACCTGATCGTGGGTCTGGTGGTGAACTCGATGCAAGAGGCCCATTCCGTCGAAAGCAACGCCGCGACGGATGCGTATCGGGATGAGGTGCTGGAGCGGTTGCGGAAGATCGAGGAGCGGTTGGGGGGATAATCCTAACCCTTTGAACGCCAAGCCGAAACGAGCGATCTAGCCACGCTGAGCACTGGCACACCTACCAAGGCGACGCTCACTTGCCAAGGGCCACCAAGGATTGAAACAATCGCGGCCAGTGATAAGGCCAGTACTGAAATGGCAGCACCGAGCCATTGCCCACGTTTGCCCGCCAATACATCGGCGGGCACCATCTGGGACTCAAGGTTTATTCTGTGCTGTTGCTCTTGTTCGGCCATGCGAAGTATGCGCTCAGGGGCGTCTGGAACGATTTCGCCATACTTTCCGAAATCTTCAGGACGCGGGAGCACGCCACTCCACATGCGTTCCTGATGGATTTGAGCCTCTTCACGGGTCCCATCCGGATATAAGATTTCGGCACGCTGTGCGTTCAGTTCAGCTTGTCTCGACGAACCTTGAGCGGCGTCCGAATTCACTAGTAAATCTTGCTTTTGCGCGTTCGACATCGTTACTCAACGCCTCGCCATCCAAGCGCGATGGTTGGCCACGCCGGATGGAATATGAAACTAAAGGCACATCAAAAACATCATTTGATGCCGACAATCCGTGGTCGAAACCGTCCCAGAACCCGTTAATTCTAGGTGTGAAGCTGAGGTGCCGGACAGAACGTTTCGACATGGGTCACTCTCCTTACCACTGAGTCCAACATAGGTTACCGATTATCTGCACGCAATATTGACAACTGGTTCACGTAAGGCCTTCACGCCCGCCTCTCCATCCGCGCAACGCCCAGCACATCCAAAACCTTTGCCGCGATATCCGACGCGTTCATCCGTGCCACCGCATACATATCCTCGGGGCTGGCCTGGTCGATGAAGATGTCGGGCAGGACCATCGAGCGGAATTTCAGCCCGGTGTCGAACACGCCTTCCTCGGCCAAGAGCTGCGCCACATGGCTGCCGAAGCCGCCCACGGCCCCTTCCTCCAACGTGATCAGCGCCTCGTGGTGGCGGGCAAGTTGCAAGATCAGGTCGCGGTCGAGCGGTTTGGCGAAACGGGCGTCGGCGATGGTGGGTGTGATGCCCTTTTGCGCCAACGCCTCGGCGGCTTCGCGCACCTCTTTCAGGCGCGCGCCGAAATTCAGGATCGCGACCCGGTTGCCTTGCGTGATCATCCGGCCGCGTCCGATCTCAAGCACCTCGCCCCGTTCGGGCAGGTCCACGCCCACCCCCTCGCCGCGCGGAAAGCGGAAGGCCGAGGGGCGGTCGTCAATCGCAAGCGCGGTCACGACCATATGGCGCAGTTCCGCCTCGTCAGCGGCGGCCATGACGACGAAACCGGGCAGGTTGGCAAGGAATGCAACATCGTAGCTGCCCGCATGGGTGGCGCCATCGGCGCCCACCAGACCTGCGCGGTCGATGGCAAAGCGGACAGGCAGGCGCTGGATCGCCACATCATGCACGATTTGGTCGTATCCACGCTGTAGGAAAGTCGAGTAGATCGCGCAGAACGGTTTCAAGCCCCCTGCCGCCATGCCTGCGCAAAAGGTCACGGCGTGCTGTTCGGCGATGCCGACATCAAAGGTACGGGCCGGGAAACGCTGCCCGAACAGGTCAAGCCCGGTTCCATCGGGCATGGCGGCGGTCACCGCCACGATCTGTGGGTCATCCTGCGCCTCGCGGATCAGGGTCTGGGCGAAAACCGCTGTGTAGCTCGGCGCGTTGGCCGGGGCCTTTTTCTGTTCGCCCGTGCGGATGTCGAATTTCGCGGTGGCATGCCCCCGGTCGGGGCGGTGTTCGGCGTAGCCCTTGCCCTTCTTCGTGATCGCATGGATCAAGATTGGCCCATCGGCGCGCACCTTCACGGTGCGCAGCACGGCCAAAAGCTGTTCCATGTCATGCCCGTCGATAGGGCCAACATAGGAAAAGCCCAACTCTTCGAAGAGCGTGCCGCCGACGGTCGCGGCCTTGAGGAGTTCCTTGGCCCGCCGCGCCCCCTCCTGAAAGGGTTCGGGCAAGAGCGAGACAGCACCCTTAGCGGCGGCTTTCAGTTCCTGAAACGGTGCGCCTGCGTAGAGGCGGGAAAGGTAGGAGGACATGGCCCCTGTGGGCGGCGCGATCGACATCTCGTTGTCGTTCAGGATCACGATCAACCGCTTGCCAAGGTGGCCCGCGTTGTTCATCGCCTCGTAGGCCATGCCGCCCGAAAGCGCGCCATCGCCGATCACGGCAATCGCATCCCCATGCCCGGTGTCACAATCGCCCCCCAGATCGCGGGCCACGGCAAAGCCGAGCGCCGCCGAGATACTGGTCGAAGAATGCGCCGCGCCGAAGGGGTCATAGGGCGACTCGGATCGCTTGGTGAAACCCGACAGGCCATCCTTTTGCCGGATTGTGCCCATCTGCGCGCGGCGACCCGTCAGAATCTTGTGGGGGTAGCACTGGTGGCTGACATCCCAGATCAGCTTGTCGCGGGGCGTGTCGAAAACCGCATGGAGCGCGACCGTCAATTCCACCACGCCGAGGCCCGCACCGAAATGCCCGCCTGTCTGGCTGACCGACCAGATGGTTTCCGCGCGCAGCTCATCGGCCAGACGGCGCAATTCCCCATCGGTCAGCCGCTTCAGGTCGGCAGGCGCGGTCACGCGGTCAAGCAGCGGTGTGATGGGGCGGTCGGTCAATTGCCGCACCTCCTTTGGGGTGTCACTTGTCTCGGTCGATGATGTAGCGCGCCAGCGCGGTCAGGTGATGCGCCTTTTCGCCATAGGGGGCAAGGGCGGCTTCGGCCGTGGCGACAAGGTCGGCGGCGCGCGCTTTCGCGCCGTCGAGCCCGAGGAGCGAGACAAAGGTCGCCTTGCCCGCCGCCGCATCCTTTTGCAGCGCCTTGCCGGCTGTGGCGGCATCGCCCGTCACATCCAGAATGTCATCTGCGATCTGAAAGGCGAGGCCAATGGCCCCTGCATAGGCCAAAAGCGGCGCGGGATCGGCCCCGCCCAAGATCGCGCCCGCCTGCGCGGGCCATTCGATCAGGCGCCCGGTTTTATTGCCCTGCAACTCGGTGATCTGGTCGAGCGTCAGGGGCATGGCCGCGGTTTCCGCCGCGATATCTTGCGCTTGGCCCAAGACCATGCCTTGCGCGCCCGAAGCGCGGGCAAGGCTTGCCACGAGGGCCACACGTTGATCGGCATTGCCTGCGCGCGGATCGGACAAGAGTTCAAAGGCAAAGCTTTGCAGTGCATCGCCCACCAAAACGGCGGTCGCTTCGTCCCATTTCACATGCACCGTCGGCTGGCCGCGCCGCAGGTCGTCATCGTCCATGCAGGGCAGATCGTCATGGACAAGGCTATAGGCATGGAGGCATTCCACCGCCGCCGCCGCAAAAAGCGCCTGTGCGCGCACCACACCGAACATGGCCGCGCTTTCCAGCACCAGAAAACCGCGTAGGCGTTTACCGCCATCGGTGGCATAGCGCATCCCTTGGGCCACGCGGTCATCGCCAAAGCGCACAAGCTCGGCTGTCAGGAAGGCCGCAATATCATGCTGTGCCGCCGCAAGCGCCGCTTTGAACACTGCTCAAAGCCCTGTGACGGGTGTGCTGCCCGTAGGTTGGCCATTCGCGTCCAGCGTGATCTGCGCGACCTTTTCCTCGGCCTCTTTCAGCTTGGTCTCGCAATGCGCCTTGAGTGCAGCGCCGCGTTCGTAAAGCTTGATTGATTCTTCCAGCGCGACATCGCCCCGGTCGAGCGCACCGACCACCTGTTCCAGTTCCCGGATCGCTTCCTCGAAGCTCATCCCTGCGATTGGCTTGCCCTCGCTCATGCGCCGCGCTCCTTCAATTCCGTGATATGCACCGCGGCCGAGGCCGCCAATGCGGGCAGATCATAACCGCCTTCGAGAGTCGAGACCACGCGCCCGTCGCAGACCTCGTCGGCGATGTCGCACAAGGACCGCGTGATCCAGGCGAAATCCTCCTCGTCCCACATCAGGTTGGCGAGCGGGTCATCGGCATGCGCGTCGAATCCCGCCGAGATCAGGATCAATTCCGGCGCCCAGTCGCGCAGGCGGGCGAAACCTTGGCCTTCATAGGCGCGGCGCATCGCGGCCCCATCCGATCCGGGGGGCAGGGGCAGGTTCAGCACATTGCCCGATGCGCCGCGTTCATTGGCCGCCCCCGTGCCGGGGTAAAGCGGCATCTGATGGGACGAGATGAACAGCGCGCGCGGCTCATCCCAGAGAACATCTTGCGTGCCATTGCCGTGATGCACGTCGAAATCCACCACCGCCACGCGCGACAGCCCGTGATGTTCCAAGGCATAGCGCGCCGCGATCGCCACTGTCGAGAACAGGCAAAAGCCCATCGCGCGGGTTTTCTCGGCATGGTGGCCCGGCGGCCGTGTGGCGACGAAGGCGTTCTTGGCGCGCCCTGCGAGGACGGCGTCAACAGCGGCGATGCAGCCCCCGACGCCGCGCAATGCTGCCTCCCACGAGCCGGGGCTGGCATGTGTATCGGCATCGAGCGCCGTGCGCCCGCTGTCCGGCATGCGCCCGCGTACCCAATCGATATGGGATTGCGGATGACCCAAGAGCAACATCGCCTCATCGGCCATGGGGGCGATCATGCGGGTGAGATCGTCGAATTCGGGTGCCGAGAGCGCCTCGTTAATCTCGGTCAGGCGCTCGACCCGCTCGGGGTGGCCGGGCGGGGTCAAGTGATCAAGCCCCGCGGGGTTTTCGATCAGAAGCGTTGCCATGATATCCTTCTTCAGTCAGGGGCAAGCATATAGCCCGCGCCGCGCACGGTTTGCAGGTAGCGCGGTTCTTTCGACGTGACCTCGATCTTGCGGCGCAGGCGGGTGATCTGCACATCAACTGCGCGTTCTTGCACGTGGTCGGCACCAGATTTGTCGCGGTTCAAAAGCGTCACCAGTTGCGTGCGGCTGATGGGCCGGTTGGGTTCGCTGGTAAAAATGCGCATCAAGGCGGCTTCCGTCGCGGTCAGGCGCACCTGCGTCGTACCATGCCACATCTCGCCACGCTCGAGGTCATAGCGGATCGGACCCATATGTAGGATCTGCGGCAATTCCGAGTCTTCGACTGGCTTGGGCATGCGCCGCAGGATCGCGTTGATTCTGAGCAGCAATTCCTTTGGCTCAAAGGGTTTGACGAGGTAGTCATCCGCCCCGGCCTCGAGCCCGCTGATACGGTCGCCGGTCTCACCGCGGGCGGTCAAAAGCAAGATCGGCGTGTCTTGCGTGGCACGGATCGCGCTGCACAGGTCAAGCCCGTCTTCGCCGGGCATCATGACATCGAGCACGATCAAGTCAAAGGCCAGCCCCTTGAGTAGTCGCCGCGCCTGCGCCGCGTCACGCGCTACTGTCGCCATGTAGCCATTGCGCATCAAGAATTTCTGCAACAGCCCGCGGATACGCTCGTCATCATCGACGATCAGCAGATGTGCGCCGATCTCGCCGGTCATTTCGTGCCGTCCACGCCATCGAGGTAATGGCGCCGCATCTCGAGGTTCATCATCTGCTCAAGCACGGTGCGAAACCCGGCGACCGCCTCGGGGCCGGCGGCGCGGTAGGCATCGCGCATGCGGTTGCGCTGTGCCTCGGACAAGGCGCGCTCTAACGCTGCCCCTTTGGGCGTCAAGAACAGGTGCCGCTCGCGCTTGTCGCGCGTCCCTACGCGGCTTTCGACCAGCCCGTCATCGACAAGTGTGCGCAAAACGCGGTTAAGCGATTGCTTGGTCACGCCGAGGATCGACAAGAGGTTGTTGACCGTCGTCCCTTGGCTGCGGTTGATGAAGTGGATCGCGCGGTGATGCGCACGACCATAGCCGTAATCTTGCAAGATGCGATCAGGGTCGGCTGTGAACCCGCGATAGGCAAAGAACATCGCCTCGATCCCGCGGCGAAGCTGCTCATCGGTCAAAAACAGCAGGCCTTCCCCACGCCCCATCAGGTTCGCCACGTTGCGATCCGCCATGCGCTGTCCCTTCACCGATATTCCACCAATGATTTTTGGCAGTTTATGTCAGCCTTGTTGACTTTCCAAGAATCGATTGTTAGCGATTGGGGCGTTTTGCGCAATAATATGCCCGGTTCGGACGTAATCTGCGCAACATTCGAAAACCCGACCGGCTTTGATGGCTGGTATAGCGAACAAGGAAGCGGACCGATGGCCGGAGCCTATGACGACCGTGATGGCAAGATTTGGATGGATGGCAAGCTGGTGGATTGGCGCGGTGCTAATGTCCATATTTTGACCCATGCGATGCACTACGCCTCGTCCGTGTTCGAGGGTGAGCGCGCCTATAACGGCACGATTTTCGAGAGCCGCCGTCACTCTGAACGCCTGCTGAAATCCGGCGAAATGATCGACATGCCGATCCCCTACACCATCGACGAGATCGAGGCCGCGAAATACGCGGTGATGGAGGCCAACGGCCTGACCGATGCCTATGTACGCGCACTCGCATGGCGCGGTGCGGGCGACGATATGGGTGTCTCGTCCAAGCGCAACCCAGTGCGCATGGCGGTCGCGGCGTGGAGCTGGGGCAACTACTACGGCGACGCCAAGACCAAGGGTGCCAAGCTCGACATCGCGAAATGGCGCCGCCCCACGCCCGAAACCGCGCCCTATCAGGCCAAGGCGGCGGGTCTTTACATGATCGCCACCATGTCCAAGCACGCCGCCGAGGCCAAGGGATGCTCGGACGCAATGATGTTTGACTATCGCGGTTACGTGGCCGAGGCGACGGGCGCGAATATCTTTTTCGTCAAGGATGGTGAAGTTCATACGCCCTTGGCCGATTGCTTCCTCAACGGGATCACCCGCCAGACGGTCATCGGCATGCTCAAAGAGCGCAACATCCCCGTGCATGAGCGCCACATCATGCCGGCGGAATTGGAAGGCTTTGAGCAATGCTGGCTGACCGGCACCGCCGCCGAGGTCACGCCGGTGGGTCAGATCGGCGACTATACGTTCGAAGTTGGCAGCCTGACGCGTCACATGTCCGAGGCCTACGAGGCACGCGTGCGCGCCTGAAGCAAGGCCGATCACGAATCAAGAACGGCCCCACCAATTGGCGGGGCCGTTTTCATTCAAGCTTGATTTTCCCCTACACCGCGCTCACCATTACGGGATGGTGATGCATTTCCAGCCCCAAGGGCCAGCCGCGCGCACGGAACAGGTGGCCTTTGACCGCCACGAGCTGGGCCATATCCTCACGCTCTATGGGCGCATGGTCGCGGCGGGCGAATGGCGCGATTACGGTATTTCGCATTTGAGCGAGGTCGCCGTCTTTTCCATTTTTCGGCGCACGGCCGAACATCCCATTTACCGCATCGAAAAGCGCCCCCGCCTGCGCGAGCGGCAAGGCCAATATGCCGTGATCGGGATGGATGGCCGTATTCTCAAGCGGGGCCACGACCTCAAGACAGTGCTGCGTGTGCTGGAGCGCAAGCTGATCCGGGCGGTGGACACCTAGCTGGGCAAGGCCAACCGTTTGATGCAAGTGATCTGCCCGAATTCCCGCGCGGCGATGCGGTCCACCGCCTCGGCCAGCGGCTCGTAGGCCACGGCCATGTGATGGGCATTGGCATGCAACAGCATATGATCATTGGCCATGATGCCGACATGCCCGCGCCAGAACACCAAATCGCCGCGCCGCAGCTCTGCGCTATCGGACAGCGCTTCGCCCAAGGCTGCCTCTTGCTGGTCACTGTCACGCGGACAGGCGATGCCGCATGCCAAGAGCGCAGTTTGCACCAGCCCTGAGCAATCGATCCCCCAGCGGCTTGTCCCACCCCATAGATAGGGGGTGCCAAGAAAGAGATCGGCAATGCCCACCGGGTCGGAAAAGCGCGTGCGCACCGGGGTCACATGCTGGGTGGGAATATGGTGCCCGGTCTGGATACGCACGAAACCGTCGCGTTCGCCTGCGACCTTGACTTGGCTGCCGAAAAACAATGCCACATCAGGGGGCGATTTGAAATCCGGCTTGGGGTAAAGGTGCGTTGCGGGCGATGTCACCCAATGGGTTGCATCCTCGGCCCCGGTGAGGGCGCCTGAGAGGATATAGCCAACGTAACCATCGCGCTCGGCCATGCCAAAGGCAAAGCCATCGGAGGTTTCCAGCGACAAGAAGCGTTCACCGAAAACAAGCTGGCTGACCCGATTGCCGCGGGGTGCGTCGGTAATATTGACCATGGGTTGCTGGACCATCATCCAGCGCCCATTGACGAAGCGTTCAGCCTCGACCTGCCCTTCGAGCGAGATATGGGCCACCCGTCCATTGCTGGCTGTGGTGCGTGGATCACTCATGGTCTGTCCTCGTGTTCACCCAAAAGCGCAAAGATCGCGCGCGCGCCTTGGCCCAAGCCCCCTTTTGGTCGGCCCGGCGCGTGCGATTGGCTCCAGGCATAGATGTCGAAATGGGCATAGCGCGGGACATCAGGCACGAAGCGCCGCAAGAACAGCGCCGCCGTGATCGCACCGGCCATGCCGCCCGAAGGCGCATTGTCGAGATCGGCAATCCCCGGCTCGATCAACGCCTCATAGGCCGGATGAAAGGGAAGCCGCCAGACCGGATCTGCCACATCTGCCCCGTGCCGCGCCAGATCGTTGGCCAAGCCATCATCATCGGTGAAAAACGGCGCGATATCCGGGCCGACCGCTACCCGCGCGGCCCCTGTCAGCGTCGCCATCGAAATGGTCAGATCGGCGGGGTCTTCATTGGCAAGTGCCAAGGCGTCGGCCAACACCAATCGCCCCTCGGCATCGGTGTTGTTGACCTCGACCGTTTTGCCATTGCGCGCGGTCAGGATATCGCCGGGTCGAAAGGCGGCACCTGACACCGCGTTTTCCACCGCCGGGATTAGCACGCGCAAGCTGATGTCCAGCCCTTCGGCCATGATCATCCGCGCCAGCCCCAGCACGGTGGCGGCACCGCCCATGTCCTTTTTCATCAGCCCCATGGATGCGCTGGCTTTGAGGTTGAGGCCGCCAGTGTCGAAACACACGCCCTTGCCGATCAAGCTTAGTCGGCGCCTACCCTTGCCCCAGCGTATTTCGATCAGGCGCGGCGCGCGGGCAGCGGCGCGGCCAACCGTGTGGATTAGCGGAAAATTCGCAGCCAGCAGGTCATCGCCGGTGATCACAGAAATCGTGGCACCGAATGCCCTGGCCAGATCGCGCGCCGCGACTTCGAGCGCATCTGGCCCCATATCCTCGGCGGGGGTGTTGATCAGGTCGCGCGTCAGTGCCTCGGCGGCGGCGATACGCTCAAACCGTGCGGCGTCAATACCATCGGGTGCGATCAGCCCCGCCTTGGGGCGATCTTGGTCGCGATAGCGATCGAAACGATAGAGCGAGAATAGATAGCCAAGTGCGAGTTCCGCGCCCTCTCGCCCTTGCGGCGGATTGGTGAGCCGGTATGTCGCCCCCGGCAAGGTGGTGATGGCATGACCAAGCGCAAAGCGGCGGCGGACCCGATCGGCAGGTTGGCCGCTCCCGAGCAGGACCATCTCGGGTCGTCCATCCGCGCCGGGCAGGGTGCAAAGCTGGCCCAAGGCACCGCGAAAGCCGTGATGCTGCGCCCAGTTCCACTGTGCCTGAGAAAGATCATGCAACGCAGCCTCGGCAGCGATCAGCCGAATGGGAATTGCGCTGGGATCAGGCGCGGCAAAGCACAGCTCTTTTTGCATGACACTCGGGCGGTTGAGGGTGATTTTCGTGTGTCGCCACAGTAGCGTCATGCCCCGTCGCCGCAAGGCCCGTCACCCGGAAAGATCATCTAAATCCCAGATCGCGTTGATCGAGCGATCCCCCACCCGGGCAAGCCGCGCCAATGTCGCCGCCAAGGCCGTGGGATCACCTTGATCGAGGCAATCAAGCACATGGCGCCCGGCCTGCGCCAAGGTTGACATGCCGATCAGCCGCGCATCCTCGACAAGGGCTGCCACGCGGTCAGCGACGGCAGTCCAATCGCCGTTGGGCGTGGGTGTGCCAAGTTGGGTCAGGCCCTTTGCGATCCGGTCAAGCGCATGGGCCACCTCTGTCTCGGCACGATGTTCGCCTAAGCGGTCGCATAAAATTTCAAGTTGGCCGGGGTTGAAGCGCGTCGGCTCCCCCAGCGGTAGGATTGTCACTCCCGCCCTCATCTCTCCGCTCCACACCTTACCCCACCACGGGCAGGCGGGACGATGCGGCCCGGTTCTGAACAAAGCCTTAGGGTTGCCCCAGAAAGCGCCTTCAATTTGCAATGCATTCAGCTAATGAAGTGTCGGACAACCACGAGGAACGACCGCAGATGCATCGTGTAAAATCCCTGCCTGACTACCTTTTGGACCGCTACCAGCATTGGAAGGCGCATGATTTTCCCACCAACCGGGACTTGTTTCGCAAGCTTGCGATCGAAGGGCAAAACCCGCGTGCCATGGTCATCGCGTGCTGCGATAGTCGCGTGGCGATCGAGGCGGTCTTTGCCCAACAGGTCGGCGAGGTCTTCGTTCACCGCAACATCGCAAATCTGGTGCCGCCCTTTACCCCGGATGGTCAGCATCACGGCACGGCCGCAGCGGTCGAGTTCGCGGTGAAATTCCTCCATGTCCGCCATATCATCGTGATGGGACATTCCCAATGCGGCGGTGTGCGCGGCTGCCTTGAGATGTGCGCCGGTCAGGCACCCGAGTTTGAGGCGCGCGAAAGCTTTATCGGTCGATGGCTCGATCAACTGCGCCCCGGCGTGGCGCGGATTGCCGATATCACCGACCCTATCCATCGCCAGACAGCCTTGGAAAAAGAGGGGATCCAAGTCAGCCTTGAGAACCTGATGGGCTATCCCTTTGTGGCCGAGGCCGTCGATCAAGGCTTGGTAACGCTCCATGGGCTTTGGACCGATCTGGCCGAGATGGATCTCGAAACATTCGATGGCGAAGTCCGCCATTTCGTGCGGCGCTGAGCTTTACCCACGGTTGAGTGATCGTTAAGGGGAACAGGCAAAACAATCGACAGGAGTTCGCGGATGGATGGGATATTGGCGCTTGCGGCGGATAACCTCTTGTCACCGATTATCTTGTTCTTTGCGCTTGGGCTTTTGGCGGCTTTTGCCAAATCCGACCTGTCCATTCCCGAAGCCATTGCCAAGGGGATGTCCATCTATCTGCTCTTCGCCATCGGTTTCAAAGGTGGCGCAAGCGTTGCGGATCACGGGATCGACGCGACCTTGTTGATGTCGCTTTTGGTGGGTGTGATCTTGTCCTTTGCCATCCCGCTCATCGCATTTGCGTTGCTTCGTGTGATGTCACGCCTTGATGTCACGGATGCGGCGGCGGTGGCGGCGCATTACGGCTCGATCTCGATCGTGACCTTCGTGGCGGCCACATCGGTCATCGCTTCCGCGGGATTGACCTCGGAGGGGTACATGGTCGCGGTTGCCGCCGCGATGGAGGCACCTGCGATCTTGTCGGCGCTGTGGATCATCGCGCGATACGGCAAGGCCAGCGAAGAGATGGAAGATGGGCTGATGCGGGAAATCCTGCTCAACGGGTCCATCGTGCTGTTGGTGGGGTCTTTCCTCATCGGCTGGATCACGGGTGATGCGGGCATGGACCGGATCGCGCCTTTCATCGTTGCGCCCTTCCAAGGTGTCTTGTGCCTGTTCTTGCTCGATATGGGTCTGGTGGCGGGGCGCGGCCTGCGCGAAGCGCGGGCGGTCTTGACGCGCGGGCTGTTCCTGTTCGGTGTGATCATGCCGCCCATCGGTGCCGTGCTGGGGTTGGGTGCCGGGCTTTTGCTGGGGCTTTCGACAGGCGGCACGGTCTTGTTCATGACGCTCTGTGCCTCGGCCTCTTACATCGCCGTGCCGGCTGCCATGCGTGTGGCCTTGCCCGAGGCGAACCCGTCTGTCTATCTCACGTTATCGCTTGGCGTGACATTTCCGTTTAACCTGACGCTTGGCATCCCGCTTTACCTTGCGGTCGCCAGCGCCGTCACCGGAGGCTGAGGCATATGCAGACCCATAAGGCCAAGAGGGTCGAGATCACCATTGAGTCGGTGATGGAGACGCGACTGACCACGGCGCTGATAAAGGCGGGGGTCACCGGCTTCACGGTATTGCCCGTGCTGGGTGGTTCCGGCAAATCCGGCCAATGGAGTCGCGAGGGGCAGGTCAGCCGCGCAGGTGGCATGGTCTGCGTGGTCTGCATCATCCGCCCCGAGCGGTTGGATCCGCTGCTGGATGCGGCCTTTGCCGTGGTTGCACGTCATATCGGCGTGGTCAGCGTGACCGATTGCGAAGTGCTTCGGGCGGAACGGTTCTAAGGCGTCAGGGCTGCCAAAGCAGCATTTGACCTTCGGGCCAGGCAAGGGATACGCCCATCTCGACCAGCGCGGTTTGACCTGGTTGCACCGTCAGGTTCCATGCATGGACGCCCCGCCGATCATCGCGGTCGCGGGCGTCTGGGGCCGGGGCAAGGGTCAGGTCTAGGGCCAGATCCTCCTGCTCGCTAAATGGCGTCGCATAGATCACGCGCACCGTTTCCGCCGTGTCCGAAGTGTTCTCGACCCCGAAAGCGATGGCGCGGTCCTGTGTGGTCGAACTGGTGAAGAGGCCGCGATCCCCCTCGGCCAAGGAGCGATCGATCCAGATCAGCCGCAGGTGATCAAGCGGGCCAAAGCCCAGTTCCGCCTCGGCCCCAACGGGGATCAAGGGCAGCCAATCCTCGCCGATCAGCGCGCCGTCGCGGAAATAGCGCGCCTGGCCGGGCAAGATCGGCGCGCCGCTGGTGTGACGCAGCGTAGCGACCAGATAGGCGATCTGATCAAGCCGCGGCACAGCGCGGATTTCGGTCGTGGTCTGCATTTGTACAGGGTCAAGCGGCAAGATCGCTTGGCCTGTGGCGTCGAGCGTGACCGGTCGCGCATAGACATGGGTCACGGAAAGCCCTGTCATTTCCGGCGTGGCGATGGCGTCGGTTGCCGCCTCCATCATCGGGGCGGCACCAAGCCGTGACAGGGCAAAGGGTTGTACCTCAACCGGCTCTGCGATGCGCGCAGGATTTGGCCACAGCGCGCTGGGCGTGCGTGGGCGGTCGGGCTGGGTGGTGGCAAAGCGCATGGCAACGTCGCGCCATTGGCCCGCCCCCTGCACCGCGACAGAGATGAAGGGGGCTATATCCAAAGCGCCGGTCGCGCTGTCGAGACGCAGCTCATAGCTGGGCGACCAGCTTGCTGCGTGGGTGAAGTAATCAAGTCTGATCTGGCCCGTCACCGCGGTTTGTGCGCTGAGCGGGAAGGCGATCGCGTCAACCGAGCGCCCAAATGGTGCGCGCCGATCGAGTGCATCTTGCGCAGCAGCCAGCGCCGCCATGCGATCGGCGACCATCTTGGCCGGTTCCCGCCGTGCGATGCGCGCCTGATGCAAGCTGCGTTCAAGCTGTGCGGCTTGCGCCCCCAGCGTCGTCATGAACTGCGATAAGCGGTCAGGGTCGGCATCGCCTATGCCCTCGCCCGCAAGCGCGCCGAGAAAGCGCAGCTGCATCTCGAGGGCCTGAATATCGCCATCGACCAGCGCCAGCGCGTCTTGGGCTGCAATCAGCGCCGCCTCTGCGACATCGCGCGCGGCACGGGCGGCTGCCTGTTCCGCGTCGTCCAAGGCACCTTCGGCAACGGGATAGCTGCTGATCTTGCGCGGCTGGCCGATGGTCATGCCCGCGGGTGCCGAAAGCAAAATGCGCTCGGCCTGTGCCGCGTCTGGCATGGCGATCACGACCTGATGCGTGCCGGGTGCAAGCGCCACCTGTGCCGTTCGGCTGACCTCGGCACCCGATAGGTAGATGGTCGCCGCCGTGATATCGGCATTGAGCAAGATATCATCGGCCAAGGCGGGGGCAGCGCCCATCAAGGACAACACAAGTGACAAGGCGATACGCATGGCCGGACGCTCCGTAATCGTGACATCAACGGCTATCAGACCTGCGCCCTAGCCGCGTTCAAGACAATTCAAATCTCTGCCATGGCGCGTCGGTCAGCAAGGTCTTGCTTGTTGCCCTTACGATCCCGATGCAACGACGCCCACACAGCGCTGCCGACAAAAAAGGCCGACCCCAAGGGGATCGGCCCGATCTTGGCGCTATCGACCGTTCAGCCCTTTTTCAGCACCCGGTTGCCCAGCGTCTCGGCGATCTGCACGGCGTTCAGCGCAGCACCCTTGCGCAGGTTGTCGGATACGCACCACAGGTTCAGGCCGTTATCGAGCGTGCTGTCCTGACGGATGCGGCTGACAAAGGTCGCGTAGTCGCCCACACATTCGATGGGGGTGACATAGCCACCATCCTCGCGTTTATCGATGACCATGACGCCGGGCGCTTCGCGCAGGATATCGCGAGCCTCTTCCTCGTCGAGGAAATCCTCGAACTCGATATTGATCGCCTCGGAATGGCCGACAAAGACCGGCACGCGCACGCAGGTGGCCGTGACCTTGATCTTGGGGTCGAGGATCTTCTTGGTCTCGACGACCATCTTCCACTCTTCCTTGGTCGAGCCATCCTCCATGAACTTGTCGATATGGGGGATGACGTTGAAGGCGATCTGCTTGGTGAATTTCACCGGCGGCTTGCTGTCGGTGGGGTTGTAGATGCTCTTGGTCTGGTCCCACAGCTCGTCAATGCCAGCCTTGCCCGCGCCGGACACCGATTGGTAGGTCGAGACGACGACGCGCTTGATGCGCGCGCGGTCATGCAAGGGCTTGAGCGCCACGACCATCTGCGCGGTTGAGCAGTTTGGGTTGGCGATGATGTTCTTCTTTGCGTAGCCCTCGACCGCTTCCGGGTTCACTTCTGGCACGACCAGCGGCACCTCGGGGTCATAGCGATAGAGCGACGAGTTATCGATCACGATGCAGCCCGCCTTGGCCGCTTTCGGCGCATAGATCGCCGTTGCCTCCGAGCCGACGGCGAAAAGCGCGATATCCCAGCCGGTGAAATCGAAGGTATCAAGGTCTCTGGTCTTGAGGGTCTTGTCGCCAAAGCTGCACTCGGAGCCCAGCGATTTGCGGCTGGCCAGCGCCACGATCTCATCGACGGGGAATTCCCGCTCGGCGAGGATGTTCAGCATTTCGCGGCCTACATTGCCCGTGGCACCCGCGACGACGACTCGGTATCCCATGTTTCTTGATCCTTTGGGCTTATGGATGGGTGCGCCATAAAGGAAGCACCGCGAAAGGAAAAGGGCCGCAAGGCTTGACTTGTGGCCCGGCACGCCGCATGTGGCAGGCATGTCGCTGCACTGCCGCGTGAGCAGTCGGACGGCGGGGCAAGCCCCGCGCACCTGACGGCGACAGAAGAAAACCCCAGTTCCCATTCACGCAGGGTTCTGACGATCGCGGCCCAATCGGGCGCGGTCGCACCCTCGTTCGCTTCGCGCACAGCGCGGGGCATCATCTGTGGCGCGCAGGATGCGGCGCCCGAAAGGATATGATTTGTTCGATTTCGACATGCTGGGCCTGAACAAGGTTCTGCGCAACGCACTCAAGGCCGGTGGCTTTGACCAACCGACCCCGATCCAGAACCAGGCGATCCCGCTGGCGATGGAAGGTCACGATATTCTCGGTCTTGCCCAGACCGGCACCGGCAAGACGCTGGCCTTTGGCTTGCCGCTCATCGCGCATCTGATGGAAGAGGATACGCGCCCTCAGACAAGGACAGCGCGCGCGCTGATCCTTGCGCCGACGCGCGAGCTGGTGAACCAGATCGCCGACAGCCTGCGCCATTTCACGACCAACACGCCGATCAAGATAGCGACGGTCGTGGGCGGCCAGTCGATCAACCGCCAGATCGGCACCTTGGCGCGCGGTGTCGATATCCTCGTGGCCACCCCCGGCCGGTTGATCGATCTGATGGACCGCCGCGCGGTTGATCTGCGCCAAGCCCGCCACCTTGTGCTGGACGAGGCCGACCAGATGCTCGACCTCGGCTTTATCCATGCGCTGCGCAAGATCGCGCCTGCGCTTGGCAGCCCGCGCCAGACCATGCTGTTTTCGGCCACCATGCCCAAGCAGATGGAGGAGCTGTCACGCGCCTATCTGACCAATCCGCGCCGGGTGCAGGTCTCGCCGCCGGGCAAGGCTGCCGACAAGGTTACCCAATCCGTGCGCTACATGGAAAAGGGCGACAAGCCCAAGGTCCTGCGCGAGATCTTGGCCCGCGACCCCGAGGCGCTAACGCTGGTTTTCGCCCGCACCAAGCACGGCGCGGAAAAGCTGATGACCGGGTTGGTGGCAGATGGCTTCAACGCGGCCTCGATCCACGGCAACAAGAGCCAAGGCCAGCGCGACCGCGCGATCAACGGGTTCCGCGATGGCAAGATCAACATTCTGGTCGCCACCGATGTCGCCGCGCGCGGCATCGACATTCCGGGCGTGGCCTATGTGATCAACTACGAATTGCCCGATACGCCCGACAACTACGTCCACCGTATCGGCCGCACCGCGCGCGCGGGCCGCGAGGGTGAGGCGATCGCCTTTTGCTGTGCCGAGGAGGTCGATCTGTTGGTCCAGATCGAAAAGCTGATGAAGGTGGAAATCCCAGTGGCCAGCGGGACGCGCCCCAAGGCGGTCAAGATGGAAAAGCCTCAGCGCGGCGGTGGCCGTGGGCGCGGGCCGGGTCAAGGCCAAAGCCATGGGACGGGTGCGAAATCTGCGCATCGTCCCTTTGGTAATGCCCCGTCCAAGGGCCGCCGCCCACGCCGTCCGCGCGCGGCGTAACTGCCTAGCCGGTGCTGTCCTTCGACCAAAGATAGAGGGCCAGCCCGGCGATGATCACCACCCCGATGATGCCAAATAGCGCGCCATACGCCTCGAGCGGGCCGCTTGTTTGGGATAGGGTGGCATAGGTTGGTCCGGTCGCGAATTGCATCACGCCCGCGCCCCCCATGCCAAACAGGTTCAAAAGCGTCACCCCCCGCCCGGTCAGATGCGGGGGGCAAAAGCTGCGACCATGGCTGATGACCAGCGGGTAGGACGCGCCGCAAAGCCCGATCAGTGCAAATAGCGCCACGGCCATGCCGAAGCCCTGTGGAGGACTGATCCAAAAGCACAGGCACAAGAGCGCGACGATGCCATTACCGATGAGGATGGGCCGCTTGCGACCGCCAAAAAGGCGATCGGCCGGGCCATAGAGGAAATTTCCCAAGACCATCGCCAAACCCATGATCAGCGTCGCGGTGCCAATCTGGGGTAGGGCCGCGTCGAAGCGGTCGGCCAGATAGGGGCTGATCCAAAGCCCACGCAAACCGGCCGCCGGGGCGTAGCACACGAACATCATGACCATCACAGGCCAAAGCTGCGGCATGCGCAGCAGGTCCATCAAACTGCCCTTGGCTTCATCCACGGGTTTTTGCGGGTCGCGCACCATCAGTGCGATGGCAAACGCGATGACGACCGTCAGCGCGGCAAAGCCACCCACTGTCGCGCGCCAGCCAAACATCGCGATCAGCCAAGCCAGCGGTGTTGCAGACGCGATATTGCCCAGCGATGACAAGCCCACCGTTACCCCAGCCAACGTGCCAAAGATCGCGGCCGAGAACTGACGGGCAAAGATGTAATAGGTCGCCATCAAGATCGGCGCGCAGCCAACGCCGATCAGCATCATCGCCCAAATGATCGTATCCGGCGTTTGGGCCAGTGCAAAGATCGTTGCTCCGCCACCCGCCCCGATCAGGAACAGGCTTGCCGCCGTGCGCCGTGGTCCGATTCGATCAAGCGCCCAGCCCACCGGCAGTTGCATCGCGGCAAAACACAGAAACCACAGCCCCGAGGCGCGCGCTAGATCGGCGGTGCTTGCCCCAAGCTCGTCCATCAAGACAGGCGACAACACCGCCAAAAAGGCGCGGTAGAACTGGCTCAGCATGTAGGCGATCACCAGAAACGCGATCCCGGCTCGCATGATGCGCCCTCTCCCTTGGTCGATGTCCCTTCGCGGCGCGACCCTGCCTTCTGCGACCTGCCGCGACAAGTGGGCGCGGTATTCCTATTATTTTTGTCGGAATTATTGACAGCTCATTTGGAAAGGTGTTCAAGAACGACAACCCAACTGAGTAAATCAGTCAGGTATAAACAGCCGCGAAACGGAGCGCATCATGACCCGCACCCTTGCCGCCCTTTTGGGCACTGTTATCACCCTCTCGACCCTGACCGCCGCGCAGGCACAAGAGCTGAACCTCTATTCCTCGCGCCATTACGACACGGATGAACGGCTTTATTCCGATTTCACCGCAGCCACCGGCATTACTGTCAACCGCATCGAAGGCAATGCCGACGAGCTGATCGCCCGCATGCAGGCCGAGGGCGCCAACAGCCCGGCCGATGTCTTCCTGACCGTTGACACCGTGCGCTTGGCGCGTGCCGCTGCGATGGGCCTCTTGCAGCCGGTCGAGAGTGAGATCCTTGAGGCCCGCGTGCCAGGCTACCTGCAAGATGATGGTAACCACTGGTTCGCCTTCTCGCAGCGCGCGCGCATCTTGTTCTATGACAAGACCGAAGTGACCAACCCGCCGCAAAGCTATCAAGATCTCGCCAAGCCGGAATATGCTGGTCAGGTCTGCATCCGCTCGGCCACCAACGTCTATACCCAGAACATCGTTGCAGCCTTGATCGCCCATCTGGGCGAGGCCGCGGTACAGGATTGGGCCACCGCCGTTGTCGGCAACTTTGCCCGCGCACCGCAAGGCGGCGACACTGACCAGCTACGCGGCATCGCCTCGGGCGAGTGCAACATCGCGATGTCCAACACCTATTACTATTCGCGCATCATCCGCGAAGGCGACAGCCAGATCATGCCGGAACAGCTTGCCAATATCGGCTGGGTCTTTCCCAACCAGAACGACATCGGCGCGCACATGAACGTCTCGGGTGGCGGTGTGGCGGCCAATGCGCCCAACCGCGAGAATGCGATCAAGTTCCTTGAATACCTGACCTCGGAACAGGCGCAGCAGTATTTCTCGGCCGGCAACGATGAATACCCTGCTGTGCCGGGTGTGGGCCTTGCCCCTTCCGTCGCGGCCTTGGGGATTTTCCGCCCAGATACGATCGACCTGAGTGACATCGCCGTCAATGTCGAGGCTGCGGTCACCGTGCTGAACGCGGCCGGGTGGGAGTGATCCTGAAAAGCTGATCTTGGAGACGGGCGCCATGTGGCGCCCGTTTTTCTTTGCGCCTTAGCCGCGGCGCCGCGTTTCGCGTCCAATGCTCCAGCATAAGAGCGCCACGGGGATCAGGCCGACCGCACCGATGACAAGGCTTGGCACGGCCGCCTCGGCCAACCGCTCATCCGAGGCAAGCCTGTGCGCCTGCACCGCCAGCGTGTCATAGTTGAAGGGCCGCAAGATCAGCGTGGCGGGCAACTCCTTCATCACATCGACAAAGACGATCAAGAGCGCGGTCAGGATCGCGGGCTGCAAGATCGGCACATGAATGCGGGCCAGCATCGGTGTCGGGCCGTGGCCCAGCGTGCGCGCGACCGCATCCATATTGGGGTTCACCGTAGCCAAGCCAGCCTCATAGGTATTCAGCGCCACCGCCATGAAGCGCACCATGTAGGCCGCGATCATCAGCCAGATCGAGCCGGTGATCAAAAGCCCGGTGTCGATGCCGAAATTGGTCTCCATCACGCGGTCAAGCGCATTGTCGAAGGCCGCGAAGGGAAAGAGCAGCCCCACCGCGATCACGCCCCCCGGCACGGCATATCCGATCCCTGCGATGCGTAGGCCGGTCTGTGCCGCGCGCGAGGGGAAGATACGCGCATTGAACCCCATCGCGATGGCAGCTCCGACCGTCAAGAGAGCGGCAATACCCGCCAGCGTCAGCGAGTGCTGCAAAAAGCCGAGGTAACGCGGGGAGAACAGAATTTGGCTGGTATCGGCGGCAAGGGTGACCAAGATCGCGCTTGGTAACAGAAAGCCGAAGAAAACCGGCAGGCTACAGACGATGATCGCACCAACAGCGGCGCGCCCGCGCAGGGTGACAGGCTCTATCCGCTCAAACCGTCGGCCTGCATCATGGTGGCGTTGGTTCTGCCTTTGACGCCGTTCCAGCGTGGCCAAGGTCAGCGCCACGACCAACAAGCACAGCGCCAATTGCGCCGCTGCCGCCCGGTCGAACAGGCCAAACCAGCTGACATAGATGCCGGTGGCGAAGGTCTGCACGCCGAAATAGGCGACCGTGCCGTAATCGGCCAAGGTCTCCATCATCGCAAGCAGCACGCCCCCCGCGATGGCGGGTCGGGCAACCGGCACAGAGACGCGGAAAAACGCCCCCCATGGACCCAGACCCAACGTCCGCGCCGCGATGTAGGCGGTCGCGGATTGGCGCAGGAAGGCCGCGCGCGCCAAGAGATAGACATATGGGTAAAGCACGAAGGTCAGCATCGCCGCCGCGCCCCCAGTGCTGCGGATCTCGGGGAACCAGTAGTCGCGCGGTCCCCAACCGGTCAGATCGCGCAATGTCGATTGCACGAGGCCCGGATGATCCAGCAAATCGGTATAGGCATAGGCCAGCACATAGGCCGGATAGGTCAGCGGCAGCGCCAGCGCGATTTCCAAAAGACGCCGTCCGGGAAAGCGGGTAGCCGTTACCAACCACGCGGTCGCCGTGCCGATCACGCCTGTGCCGATCGCCACCACCAGCACCAAAAGGGCGGTGGTTCCCGCGTAGCGCGGCAAGACCGATCCGGCCAGCGCCCGCAGCGTGTCGCCCCCCCCGCCAAAGGCCGCAACAGCTACGGCCAGCATCGGCAAGATGCACAGTGCAGCCACTAGCCAAGCAAGCGCTGACAAGTGACGAGAGCGGTGTGGGCGATGGGTGTCAGGCATGGGCGTGTTGGTCGGCGTATTCCATGTGCAATCCGATCTCTTTTGTCAGGCTTTTGCCGGATTGCAAGGCGACAGGCCCATTCCGGGAGGGCCTGTCACAAAAGCTTCACTTGCACGGTGGCAATGATTCTGTATTTCGAAAATTATGGAAATAACGCTTGCAGAGAGATTCGCCACCCTCGGCCACCCCGCGCGGCTGGATGTGCTGCGCCTGTTGATCCGGCGCTACCCTGATCTTTTGCCCGCCGGCGAGATCGCCGAGGTGTTGGCGCTCAAGCCCGCGACCCTCAGCGCTTATCTGGCTGATCTGCTGCGGACCGGGCTGATCACCCGCGTGCGCAGCGGCACCTTCTTGCGATATGGCGCCGATCTTGCGGGCATCAACGCAATGACCGGGGCGCTATGGACCGATTGCTGTCTTGGGCGGCCTGATCTTTGTCCGCCAACCCTTATCATGGATCAACTTGGAGACAGTCCCATGTCAGCCCCCCGCCGTTACCGCGTGCTGTTCATTTGCACGGGGAATTCAGCCCGCTCGATCTTTGCCGAATCGATTTTGCGCAAGATTGCGACTGACAGGTTCGATGTTTTCTCGGCTGGTACCAAGCCGCAGTCCGAGTTGAACCCGCTGGCCGTGAAGATGTTGCAATCCAAGGGCTATGACATTGACAGCCTGCGTTCAAAGAATGTGGCGGAGTTTCAAGGCCCCGATGCGCCGGCCTTTGATTTCGTGTTCACCGTTTGCGACCGCGCCGCCAACGAGGCCTGCCCGCCATGGCCGGGTCAGCCGATGTCGGCGCATTGGAGCACGCCCGACCCGGTGAAAGCGACAGGAACCGAAGCCGAGCGGATGCTGGCCTTTCAACATGCCTATGGGATGCTGCGCAATCGCATCGCGGCCTTTGCAGCGCTTCCCTTGGACGCGCTTGACCGTATTTCGCTTCAGCACGCGCTCGACGATATCGCCCGCAATCAGGAGAGCGCGACATGACCACTTACGCGTTGAACGGTCTGGGCAGGATCGGCAAGCTGGCGCTGAAACCCCTGTTGGAACGCGGCGCCAAGATCGCATGGATCAACGATGCCGTAGGCGATGCGGCGATGCATGCGCATCTGCTCGAATTCGACACGGTGCATGGCCGCTGGCGCGCCGATATCAGCAGCGATGCCGACAGCATCACCATTGATGGGGTGCGCCTGCCTGTCTTGAACGAACGCGACCCGGCAAAGCTGCCTTTGGATGGTGTCGATGTGGTGATCGACTGCACCGGCGTCTTCAAGACGGCGGCCAAGATCGCGCCCTATTTCGATGCAGGGGTCAAGCGCGTGGTCGTCAGCGCCCCGGTCAAGGATGGGGGGGCGGCCAATATTGTCTATGGGGTGAACCACGACATCTATGACCCGGCCCAGCACCGCATCGTGACGGCGGCAAGCTGCACCACCAATTGCCTCGCCCCGGTGGTCAAGGTCATCCATGAGGGGTTGGGCATTAAGCATGGGTCGATCACCACGATCCATGATGTCACCAATACCCAGACGATCGTGGACCGCCCGGCCAAGGATCTACGCCGCGCGCGGTCGGCGCTCAATAGCCTGATTCCGACCACGACGGGCAGCGCCACGGCGATCACGCTGATCTACCCGGAGCTCAAGGGCAAGCTGAACGGCCATGCCGTGCGGGTGCCGCTCTTGAACGCCTCGCTGACCGATTGCGTGTTCGAGGTGGCGCGCGCGACCACGGTCGAGGAGGTGAACGCCATGTTCGCGGCTGCCGCCCAAGGCCCGCTGGCCGGTATTCTGGGCTATGAGGAACGGCCGCTGGTCAGCGCCGATTACACCAATGATACCCGTTCGAGCATCGTTGATGCGCCTTCCACCATGGTCGTGAACGGCACGCAGGTGAAGATCTATGCGTGGTATGACAACGAGATGGGCTATGCCCATCGCCTCGTCGATGTGGCGCTGATGGTGGGCCAAAACCCATGAGCGACGCGGCCCGCCCGCAAGGTCTTGCCGCCTATATCGCCGTGACGGCGGCCTATTGGGCCTTCATGCTGAGCGATGGCGCGCTGCGCATGCTGGTGCTGTTGCATTTCCACACGCTGGGGTTTTCCCCGGTGCAGCTCGCCTATCTGTTCATCCTGTATGAAATCGCGGGGATCGTGACCAACCTGAGCGCGGGCTGGATCGCTGCGCGCTTCGGGCTGACGGCCACGCTTTACGCAGGGCTTGGCTTGCAGATCGTGGCGTTGATTGCGCTGGCACAGTTGGACCCGGCATGGGGGGTCGCCGCCTCGGTCGCCTTTGTCATGGTGGTGCAGGGGTTGTCGGGTGTGGCCAAGGATCTAGCCAAGATGTCGTCGAAATCGGCGGTCAAGCTCTTGGCGCCGACAACTGGGGGCGGGCTGTTTCGATGGGTGGCGCTGTTGACCGGGTCGAAGAACGCGGTCAAGGGGTTGGGCTTCCTCCTTGGGGCGGCGATGCTTGCCCTCGTTGGTTTCGTCGGTTCGGTACTGGCGATGGCGGGGGTGCTGGCGCTGATCTTGCTGGTCATCGCGCTGCGCATGCCAAGCGGCCTGCCCACGGGCCGTAAGGGTGCGAAATTCACCGAGGTGTTTTCCAAATCCCACAATGTGAACTGGCTGTCGGCGGCGCGGGTGTTCCTATTCGGCGCGCGCGATGTCTGGTTCGTGGTTGGCATCCCGATCTACTTCTACGCGGTCTTGTCGGATGGCACGGTCGCGGGCAATCGCGCGGCTTTTTTCACCATCGGCGGCTTCATGGCGGTCTGGATCATCCTTTACGGGGCGGTGCAGGCCAGCGCGCCGCGGCTCTTGCGGGCCGAGGCGCGGGGTGAGGCGATCTTGATCAACGAGGCATGGGCTTGGGCCTCGGGGCTTGCCCTCCTGCCCGCGCTACTGGCCACGCTCGTGTGGTTTTCTGGCGCCCCTGCGCCGTGGCTCACCGGCACGCTCATCGCGGGGTTGCTGGCTTTCGGCGCAGTGTTTGCGATCAATTCGGCGCTGCATTCCTACCTGATCCTTGCCTTCACAAAGGCCGAGCGGGTGACGATGGATGTGGGGTTCTATTATATGGCCAATGCCGCGGGGCGCCTCATTGGCACGCTATTGTCGGGGTTGAGCTACCAATGGGGCGGGCTGCCCGCCTGTTTGGGGGTGGCGGCGGTGATGCTGGCGCTCAGCGGGATCTTGGCGCGACAGCTACGCCGGGTTGTGGCCTGAGCAGACGTTAAGGGGCTGTTCAGGCTTGGCATGCTATGGCGCAGGCCATGGCCGACACAGAGAACACGCCGCGTCCGCTGATTGTAAAGCGCAAGAAGGTGATTGCCGGTGGCGGCCACCATGGCGGCGCGTGGAAAGTGGCCATGATGTGCCCTTTCACTGTTCGATCGCGGCGCGTTTTTGCGCCATGAAATTCAGAGCCGCTAAAGACCCCGGCGAAGCGTCATCTTGACACCTGCACCCCGTCGCTCGGGGATGCGCCACCCAATCGGGTGCAAGGGCAAACTGGCCGATCAGGTCTAAACAGCCCCCTAATGCGCCGGGCATTTTGCGGTGGATTTTATCGGTTTTATCGCCGTGCAATCAGCTGACCGGAGGGCGTGCCGCCCATTTTGCGGCCGCGCGCGTCATAGGTGGTGAGCGCGGCGACCGGGGCGCGGTCGCGCGTCGCGCGCGCTAGCCCATCACGGGCTGCCTGCATCAGTTGCGCGTTGTGCGCGGCACGCTGTGCCAAACCGGCGAGGGACGCTGGATCGCCCGGATCGTCGGCCAAGCGGCGCATGGCCATCTCGAGCCGTTCGGGAAGCCTGGACAGGGCAATGACATCCCCCAGCAACAGTGCCGCGCGTTGTTGGTCGAGCAGCTCAGCCAAGGTTGCGACCGAATCGGCGTGGCGGGTCATGATCGGTCTCCGGCTGCGTGATCGCCGCGCGCAAGCAGGGCGGAATAAATCGATTGCGCCAATCCGATGCCGCCACGTTCGACCAAAGCGCGCGCATGTTCGGCTTGCAGCAGCGAGGTGAATTGCGCCTCGCCCACACCGCCACCGAATTGATCGCGCGATTGCCCAAAGCCCGCATGCTTGAGCATTTCGGCCAAAAAGCTTGCCTCAAGCTGCATCGCGACCTCGCGCAGGGGGGCGTTAGCCTCGGGGCTTTGCACTTGCGGTTTGGCCGTGATGCTGGGTGCCACAGTGATTGAGCCAGTCATGCAATTACCTCGGATTGTAACGATGTCGCGGCAATCTGACAGCAGGGCGTAAAGAATTCGTAAGGGGATTTGCGCTCATAAGCAGGCAAGATCGCCACAAAGGACAGCCAGAATGGATGACCTGCTCAATGGGTTTGCGGCCCTTACGGACCGTATCAGCCGCCCGCGCCAGAATTTGCCAGAAACCGGGCAGGAGGGTGCGTTTCTCTCGGCCTTTAGCATCGCGGATTTTCGTGGTGGGCAAGCTTTGCTGACGGACCCCGCTGATCCAGATGTTGTTATTGCCGCGATGCAGCACAGCATGTCGCCGCGCGCAGGGATGATGGGTTTTCCTGTCCTGCCGATCGTCGACCTGGACAGGGATCGCGGCCCAGAGGTGCCGCCGCTGCAAGAGACAAGGATCGAGGTCGCCCAAGATGCCTCTACGCCCATCGCATTTCAGGTGGCGTTGACCGAACATCCGACCGACGCGCCGCCAACCCCGGCCGCGACCATGGCCACGTTTGGCCCTGCAAGCAGCGCGCCGCAGGACGATGCGGCCCCTTTTCCCATCTTGCCAACACCCGTCCCGGTGCGCATCGGTGTCGGCGCTCTTTCCCCAGCCGCCATGACACAAACAGCTTTGGCGCGCGGTACCGACGCGGTGGCAACGATCACGGCCCCGTTGCAACTGACACCGTCACAGCATCCGGCGCGCGGCTCGAGCCCCCCTGTCGTATCAAGCGCGCCAGTCCCCCGGCCTGATCTGCCGCTTGCCCAAAAGCCCAGCCAGTACGCCCATGGGCAAGTCGCCGTCGAAGGTTCACAGGCACACACAAGACTGGCACGCCCTGCTCTGCCCTTGGATAAGGCCCCCCATTTGGCCATGCCGCACGGGCAAGATCGGGGGCCGCAGCACTTGGGTGAACGCCCCCTGCATGCGATTGTCCCATTCGGTGACGACACGGCCAAAAGCGGTAAGAATGCCGTACTGGATCCGAAAAAAACCGCACCGGGTGCGATCCCACCCCGTATGCCCCCAACCTCGGCCAAAGCGATCCCGCCTGCCTTGCCGTTTGTGGCACATCTTGATCCTGCCATGCATGGCGAGGGCAAGCATGTGGCATCACGAGCCTTGCCTGTGCCTGTCGCGACGGCTGCATCGGGGGCAATTGCACCCGCGCTTCAAGGGGTGATCGACAAGCAGGGCGCCGCGGTTGTCGTGTCAGCCCCCACCAAGACAGGGTTGGGCGCTGGGCAACCGCCACTCACCGCTGCCGCGGCAGATCTGCATGCCATATCGGCCATGCCTCCGGCCGGACAGACCAACGCTGCCTTGCCCGTCGTCACGGCCCATAGTGCGATGATGCCACCCGTACTGCCCATACCGCCCATGCCGGACACATCGGGTGGCGCGGCGGTCATTCTTTCCAATGACCCGCGTGCGACCTCGGCCATTCCATTGCTGATGACCCCAGAAAGCGGCGGGCGCGCGCCGATATTGTCACTGGCGCAAACACCCAACGCGGCATCACGCGCCAGTGCGCCGGGTGAGAGTGCGGTGTCACCTAGCGATCTGGGCCATATCACTTTGGGCCTGACAAGCGGCAGCGCGACGCCGACAGATTTGCGCTTCGGCGCGCGCGCCCCGGATTTACCCCTCCTTGCACAGGCAGCCACCCAACAGATCGCCCTTGGTGCGGCACAGCTCCAAGCAGAACCGGGTGCGCCGGTCGATATCGCGCTTGATCCACCTGAACTTGGGCGTGTCCGTCTTAGCATTGTCGAGGTGAATGGCGCGCTCAGCGTGTCGATCATGGCAGAGCGCCCGGAAACCGCCGATCTGATGCGCCGCCACCTCTCGCTTTTGGCCGATGAGTTTGCCCGCCAAGGGCTTGATGCACCATCGGTTGATATTTCCAGCGGTGGGCAAGGGCGCCAACAGACCCGCGACGATGACATGTCCGGTGCAGGAAAACCGCCAGACCACCCGATCAGCCCTGGCCAGGGTCAGGCGGCTGCTCACATGCCGCAGGTCGCGCCATCGGGCCTTGATTTGCGGCTCTAACCCGGAGGGCGAGATGGAGATTGCGCAAACCGCCCCAAGCGCTGCCGCGCGTAGCCAAGCCGGGACCACCGCCAATGCCGCAGGTGTCATTACATCGGATTTCGAGACCTTCTTGAAGCTGTTGACTACGCAGATGCAAAATCAGGACCCGCTCAACCCGATGGAATCGACCGAGTTCGCGAGCCAGCTTGCGCAATTCTCGGCCGTGGAACAGCAGGTGCGTAGCAATGAGTTGCTGATTGGCTTGCAAGCTGGGTTGCAAACGCTGGGCATGGGCCAGATCGGATCTTGGATCGGCATGCAGGCCCGCGCGGAGATGCCCGTGAATTTTGGAGGCCAAAGCGTGACGCTGTCGGGCGCGCGCCATGCCTTGGCTGATCGGATGGAATTGATCGTGCGCGATGAGGCAGGCGAAATCTTGCAAAAGCTCCCCATCCCGCTCAGCGACGATCCCTTTTCTTGGACCGGCAAAGGGGTGGATGGCGGCGTTCTCGTGCCGGGGATCTATCACCTCTCGGTGCAGAACTGGTCCGGCGAAGAGATGATCGAAGAACGCGCCGCGATGGTCTATGGCACCGTCCAAGAAGTGGCGATGGTCGGCCAAGAGGTTTGGCTATCGATGGAGGATGGCGTGGCTATTCCCGCCAGCGATGTCTTGGGTCTGGGGCGTGGCCCTGTCCCTTAGCCAAGATAAGCGATCAGCGCGCCCGCGCCCGCGCCAAGGATCACCCCCGCCGCCGCGATGCCAATCCGCTCAGGCCACGGGCTGCGCCGATCGATGCGCGGGGGATTTGCCTGCGCCAACAGCGCCTTTTCCGCCATGGCGGGCAAGCGCGGACCGAAACGGGCCAGCACACGCGCGGTCGCCACCAGATCGCGTAGTGCAGCCTTGGGGCCGATATTGTCGCGGATATATTCCTCGACCACGGGGCGCGCGACCGTCCAGATATTGATCTCTGGGTCGAGCGAGCGGGCCACGCCCTCGACCACCACCATCGTGCGTTGCAGCAAGATCAGCTCGGTGCGCGTTTCCATCCCGAACCGCTCGGTCACTTCGAACAGATAGGCCAAAAGCCGCGCCATCGAGATACGGCTGGCATCCATGCCGAAGATCGGCTCGCCCACCGAACGGAGCGCTTGGGCAAACTCGTCGATATCGCGATCGGCCGGCACGTAACCCGCTTCGAAATGCACTTCGGCCACGCGGCGATAATCCTTGCGGATGAAGCCCATCAGGATTTCCGCATAAACCCGGCGGGTATAGGCATCGAGCCGCCCCATGATCCCGAAATCCAGCGCCACCAGATCGCCATTGGGCGCGATCTTGAGGTTCCCGTGATGCATATCGGCATGAAAGAACCCGTCGCGCAGCGCATGGCGCAAGAACATCTGCAAAACGCGTGCGCCGATCGCCTTGCGATCAAAGCCATTGGCATCAATCGCGTCGAGATCTGACAGCGTCGTGCCTGTCACCCAACCCAGCGTCATCATCCGGCGCGAGGACATGAACCATTCCACCTGCGGCACGACGAAACCGACGTCATCCTTGGTGTTGGCGTGAAACTCGCCACAGGCCGAGGCTTCGATGCGCAGGTCTAACTCTTGCAGCACCACGCCTTCGAAATGGGCGATCACATCGCGCGGGCGCAAGCGGCGCGAGGCGGGCGAAAGCGTCTCGACCAGCCACGCGATCAGGTAGAACGCATCGATATCCTTGCGAAAGGCACGTTCGATACCGGGGCGCAAGATCTTGACCGCCACGTCGCGCCCATCATGGGCAAGCCGCGCGCGATGCACCTGCGCGATGGAGGCCGCGGCGACGGGTTCCGAAAATTCGGAAAAGAGCGCGTCGAGCGGCTTTTCCATCTCTTGCGCCACGACGCGGGCCGCAACCTCGCGCGGGAAGGGGGGCAGCTTGTCTTGTAGAACCTGCAATTGCAGCGCCATCTCCGCCCCCACCACATCGGGACGGGTCGAGAGGATCTGGCCGAACTTGATATAGGCGGGGCCGAGGGCTGTCAGCGCGCGCGGCACGGGCGGCACGCTTGGATCGCCGCGAAGCCCCAGCCATTTGAAGGGCCACCCCAGGATTCGCGCGGCGATGCGGATCGCGCGGGGCGCCTCAACCGCCTCCAGCACGGCACCCATCGCGCCTGTGCGCTCGAAGGTCGCGCCGGTGCGGATCAGCCGCCAGATGTTGTGCGGTCCCTTCACCTCAGATCTTCCAGCCCGAATGCAGCGCCGCTATCCCCATCGACAGGTTACGGTAGCTGACCTGTTCGAAGCCTGCATCGCGGATCATCTGGGCGAAAGTATCCTGATCGGGAAAGCGGCGGATCGATTCGACGAGGTATTGATAACTGTCACGGTCCCCCGCGATCAGCTGGCCCATCCGCGGGATCACGTTGAAGGAATAGAGATCGTAGAGCTTTTGCAGCCCGTCATTGGGCAATTGGCTGAACTCCAGCACCATGAGCCGCCCGCCTGGCCTGAGCACGCGGAACGCCTCGGAAAGCGCATCGGGGATGCGGGTCACGTTGCGGATGCCAAAGCTGATCGTGTAGCGGTCGAAGCTGTTGTCCGCGAAGGGCAGGGCCATCGCATCGCCGACGATCCAATCGAGTTTCTCGGCCATCTGCGCGGCTTCGGCGCGCTTTTGCCCCTCGATCAACATCGATTCCGTCATATCGAGCACGGTCGCCCGCGCGCCCGGCGCGCGCTTGAGAAACCGAAAGCTCACATCGCCCGTGCCGCCCGCGACATCCAGCAGGTGTTGCCCGTCGCGCGGCACCAGCCAATCCATCAGCGCATCTTTCCAGACGCGGTGGATGCCCATGCTCATCACATCGTTCATGATGTCGTACTTCGAGGCGACATTGGTAAAGACGCCGTGGACCATCCCGGCCTTGTCTTCCTCGGCCACATCCTTGAAGCCGAAATGGGTCGTGCGACCTGTGCTATCCTCGGCCATCGGGGCTTGTCCTTTTTCTCGTCTGCCTCTTCTTATAGAGGCACGTCAGCGCGTTACAACGCCGCCGGTGATATAGGAAAGCCCGCTTTGCCCGAACTTCCAGAAGTCGAGACAGTCCGTCGCGGGCTTGCCCCTGTGCTGGAGGGGGCGCGTATCGCGCAAGCTTTGGTCAACCGCCCCGATCTGCGCTGGCCCTTTCCCGAGGATATGGCCGCGCGACTGACTGGGGCGCGGGTGACGGCACTCAGACGGCGATCGAAGTATATCTTGGCCGATCTCGACACGGGCGAGACCTTGATCGTGCATCTTGGCATGTCGGGGCGGATGATCATCTCTGCACCCTCAGGGGCGCGTGATAAGCTGGCGCAGTTCCACCATTTTCACCCCGCACCTGAAAAGCACGACCACGTGGTGATCGACACCGAAGCGGGGGCGCGCGTGACCTTTAACGATGCGCGTCGCTTTGGCGCGATGGATCTTTGTCCCACGGTAGCGGTGGAGCAGCATTGGCTGATCGCGGGGATCGGCCCCGAACCTTTGGGAAATGGCTTTCACGCGGATCACTTGATCGCGGCTTTCAAGGGCAAGCGCAGCCCGGTCAAGACCGCGCTTCTGGATCAGCGAATCGTTGCGGGCTTGGGCAATATCTATGTCTGCGAGGTGCTTTATCGCGCCGGGATTTCACCCTTGCGGCAGGCGGGCAAGATCGCAGTCCCCCGCGTCGCCGCCCTCGTGCCGATTATCCGTGAGGTGCTGTTGGAAGCGATCGATGCAGGCGGATCGTCCCTGCGCGATTACCGTCAGGCCGATGGTGAACTGGGATATTTTCAGCATAATTTCCGTGTCTATGGCCGCGAGGGCGAAGCCTGCCCAACACCTGATTGCCAAGGGGTGATCCGCCGCACCGTGCAATCCGGACGGTCGAGTTTCCATTGCCCGTCCTGTCAAAGATAGCTTGAAACCTCGGGCCATGGTGCTAACCCTCGCGCCGCAAGCCCTTGAGGCACCCATAGCCAGAGAGCCCGACCCATGGCCTATGAGACCCTGATCGTCGAGATCGAAGACCACATCGCCCTGATCAAGTTGAACCGCCCCGATGCGCTGAATGCGCTCAATAGCGTCTTGATGGGGGAACTGGCCGCAGCGCTGAGTGCCGCCGATGCCAATGACAAGGTGCGCTGCATCGTGTTGACCGGCAGCGAGAAAGCCTTTGCTGCCGGTGCCGACATTCGCGAGATGAGCGAGAAAAGCTTTGTCGATGTGTTCGCAGGCGACATGTTCGGTCGTGAGCCCGACGAGATGCTGCGCGTGCGCAAGCCGATCATCGCGGCGGTGGCGGGTTATGCGCTGGGCGGCGGCTGTGAGCTCGCGATGATGTGCGATTTCATCATCGCCGCCGACACCGCGAAATTCGGCCAGCCCGAGATTAATCTCGGCGTCATGGCGGGCATGGGCGGATCGCAGCGTCTGACGCGATTCGTGGGCAAGTCGAAATCAATGGATATGCACCTGACCGGCCGTTTCATGACGGCAGAGGAGGCCGAGCGCTCTGGCCTTGTCAGCCGCGTTGTCCCTGCCAAGAAACTGATGGACGAGGCGATGGCCGCTGCGGCCAAGATTGCCGAGAAATCCATGCTGGCCACCATGGCCGTGAAAGAGGCGGTCAATCGCAGTTACGAGACCAGTTTGCGCGAAGGGCTGTTGTTCGAGCGCCGCTTGTTCCACGGTCTGTTTGCCACCGATGATCAGAAAGAGGGCATGGCCGCCTTTCTTGAAAAGCGCGAGCCGCAGTTCCGTGACAAGTAACCGGATCGATCCTTGCGGTTTTTTCGCCTTTGCATTGGTGCGAAATCCCACTATAGGGGCCGCAGACATGCGTGTGAGGCCCGCCTAGGCCAGAGTCGCCCGATCGATTGACCGGGCTCGGGGTCTCCCGCGCTTTTTGCATTTTTGAGACCCGACGAGACGAAAGAGATACAGCATGGCAAATACGCCCCAGTCCAAAAAGCGCGCCCGCCAAGCCGAGCGCCGCACAGCCGTGAACAAAGCACGCCGTTCGCGCATCCGTACTTTCCTGCGCAAAGTCGAAGAGGCAATCGCCGGTGGCGATTATGCTGTTGCTGAAACCGCGCTGCGCGACGCCCAGCCCGAACTGATGCGCGGCGTGACGAAGGGTGTTTTGCACAAGAACACCGTGTCGCGCAAAATCTCGCGCCTTTCGGCACGCGTAAAGGCCCTCAAAGCCTGAAGGTCAGGCGCGTCCTCACGCGAAAGTTGTGCTTCAAAAAGCGCTCCGCGATGCGGGGCGCTTTTTTTCTGAGAAAATTTTCGTGGAGTCAGAAGCCGATATCGCCTCAAAGAAGATTCGGTTCGCAAAGACTCGGGTGTCAAGTTCGAAGAGTCGTTGCAGCGGCCTTGCGCAATCCGCTAGCGTGTCTGAGCGATTCAGCTGCTCTGGGGGGCAGATCGACCGGGGAAATAACTTGCATGCAATGTTGGCTTGGGCTGCGCCCAACTGACAGGCGTCATCTGTTTTGCGTTCGATGATGCACGCATGTGGGGGTTGTACAGGCGGATGCCTTATCCGCCACAACCATTTTTCTGCGTCGGTCATGCACCAAGCGACTGTCACTCGTGTCATATTTGTAAGCTGGGTGTCCGTCGCCTTTTTCGAACCGGACATGTTTATGTTTGATCGCCTGTCGGGTGGGATGTGGGGGTCTGGGCAAAGCAGCCCCTCACCGCGTGAATATTTTTGCACCTTCTTGCGGGTGCGAAGCCTGAGATGGATGCCGCAAGGTGTCTAAGAACAAGAAACGAGGATGGGACGAAAATGACGAATGAGACATGGGGCCAGGTCCGTGTTGAGCTGCGCAAAGCCGTTGGCGAAAACAATTTTAGCGCCTGGATTGACCCTATTGTCTTTGACCGTTTGGAGGAGCGGACGGCGCGCTTCCATGTGCCCACCAATTTCTTTGGCAGCTGGGTCTCGCAGAATTTCCGCGAAGTGATCTTACGTCATCTCAATTCGGCAGGGATCGGCGTGGATCGTGTCGAGTTTTCTGTTAGCCCTGCGCTTTCGGCGCGCGCGGACAACGCAAATAATGCCCCCGCAGCTACCGAGGTGGCCGCGCGTCCAAGTTTCCGCGCCGCCTCGTCTGGGCTCAAGACTGGGACCGATGACCTTCCTGGCGCGACGCTCAACCCAGCTTACACTTTTACGAATTTCATCGTTGGCAAGCCCAATGAGTTGGCCCATGCCGCTGCCCGCCGGGTGGCTGAAGGGCGCGATGTGACCTTCAACCCGCTGTTTCTTTATGGCGGTGTCGGTCTGGGAAAAACCCATTTGATGCATGCGATAGCATGGGAATTGCGCACCCGTTTTCCGGAGGCGCGCATCCTCTATCTCTCCGCTGAGCAATTCATGTACCGCTTCGTGCGTGCGCTGCGCGAGCAAGATACGATGACCTTCAAGCAGATCTTTCGCTCGGTCGATGTGCTGATGGTCGATGATGTGCAATTCATCGCGGGCAAGACCTCGACCCAAGAAGAATTCTTTCACACCTTCAACGCCTTGGTCGAAGAGGGCAAGCAGATCATCATCTCGGGCGACCGCGCGCCGGTCGATATGGAAGAGCTTGATACACGTATCGCCTCGCGGCTCCAGTGCGGGCTCGTGGTCGATCTGCATCCGACGGATTACGAGCTGCGCTTGGGCGTGTTGCAGCACAAGGCCGAACAGGCCTTGGCCCGCAACCCGCAGATCAAGCTCGCCGAGGGCGTGCTGGAGTTCATGGCACTGCGCATTTCGACCAATATCCGCGTGGTCGAAGGTGCGTTGACCCGGCTTTTCGCCTTCGCTGATCTCGTGCGTCGCGAAGTCACGATCGAGATGGTGCAGGATTGCTTGTCCGATATCCTGCGCTCGACCGATCGCAAGGTGACGCTCGATCAGATCATCAAGACAACCTGCGAATACTACAATATCCGCCAAGCTGACATCACCGGCTCAAGCCGCGCCCGCGCGGTTGCCCGTCCGCGTCAGATGGCAATGTACCTGTCGAAATCGCTGACCACCCGTAGTTATCCCGAAATTGCCCGCAAGCTTGGCGGTCGCGACCACACCACCGTTCTTTATGGTGTGCGCAAGATCGAAGAGTTGATGGCGGTTGACAGCCAAATCGCAGAGGATGCCGAGATTTTGCGCCGCATGCTCGAAGCGTAAGCGCACCACATCATGCTATCATGCCCCTATGGGGCTTGACGCCCGCGCCTGCGCGCGACACTCCTTAAAAAAACGCTTGTGCAGACGGGGGAGGCGGCGAGGCACGCAGCCCCCGCATTTGTCGGAGCCAGGGCCATGAAATTCTCGATCGAGCGCGCCACCTTGTTGCGGGCAGTCTCTCAGGCACAGTCTGTTGTCGAACGCCGTAACACCATTCCGATCCTCGCCAATGTCTTGATCGAGGCCGAGGGCGATACCGTCAGCTTCCGCGCCACCGATCTCGATATCGAGGTGGTGGACCGCGCCAATGCGATGGTCGAGCGCGCGGGCGCGACGACCGTATCGGCCGTGACCCTGCACGAGATCGTGCGCAAGCTTGCCGATGGGGCCTTGGTCACTTTGGCCGATGATCCGACCAATGGGCGGCTAACGGTGCAGGCTGGGCGTTCGACCTTTCAACTCGCGACGCTCCCCAAGGAAGATTTCCCGGTGATGTCCACGACCGAATACGGGGCCAATTTCTCCTGCGCCGCGCCAGTGCTGCGCCGGCTTTTCGATAAATCGAAATTCGCCATCTCGACCGAAGAGACCCGCTATTATCTCAACGGTGTCTACTTCCACATCGCCGAAAGCGAGGGCGACCCGGTCCTGCGTGCGGTAGCGACCGATGGCCATCGGCTCGCGCGGATCGATGCTGATTTGCCAAATGGCGCACAGGGCATGCCGGGCGTGATCGTGCCGCGCAAGACCGTGGGCGAATTGCGCAAGTTGCTCGATGATGACGAGGCGAGGATCGCCGTATCGGTCAGCGAGACCAAGATTCGCTTCGCCACGCCTGAGATCACGCTGACCTCCAAGGTGATTGACGGCACCTTCCCCGATTACGCACGGGTTATTCCGCTCAACAATACCCGCCGGATGGAGGTCGATGCCGCCGATTTTGCCAAGGCTGTCGATCGCGTGGCAACCGTGTCGTCCGAGCGTTCCCGCGCGGTGAAAATGGCGCTTGATGAAGACCGGCTGGTCTTGTCGGTGAATGCCCCCGATGCCGGCAACGCCGAAGAGGAATTGGCCGTGGCCTATGGCGATGAACGGCTCGAGATCGGGTTCAACGCCAAGTATCTGCTCGAGATTGCAAGCCAAGTTGATCGTGAAAATGCGGTCTTCATGTTCTCTGGCCCCGGTGAGCCCACCTTGATGCGCGAAGGCAACGATACCAGCGCGATCTATGTCGTGATGCCGATGCGGGTGTAAGGGTCTGAAAAAAAACACTTTGAGCCCTTATGTTGCGCGCCTTGCCCTGTCGCATTTCCGCAGTCATCGCCGCGCGCGGCTGGAATTTGACGGGCGCCCCGTGGCCGTTTTTGGCCCCAACGGTGCTGGCAAAACCAACCTGATCGAGGCGGTGTCGCTCTTGTCGCCGGGCCGTGGCCTGCGCCGGGCCGCCGCCGACGAGATCATCCGCCGCCCCGAAGGTATCGGCTGGAAGGTGACGGCCGAGATTTCCGGCGGCGGGCATGGTCATGAGATCGCCCTTTCCGCCGAACCCGGCCAACCGCGCCTGACCCGGATCGACGACAAGACCGCGCCGCAAACTGCGCTTGGGCGTCTGCTGCGGATCGTTTGGTTGGTGCCTGCGCAAGATCGGTTGTGGATTGAAGGCGCTGATGGCCGCCGGCGGTTTCTTGACCGGATCGCATTGAGTTTCTTTCCCGACCACGCCGAGGCAGCACTTGCCCATGAGAAGGCCATGCGCGAACGCAACCGCCTCTTGCGCGAGGGGGTGGCGGATGCGCGCTGGTATGGCGCGCTCGAGATGCAGATGGCCGAAGCTGCGATGACCCTCACGGCCAATCGCCAAGCGGCCATTTCCCGCATCATCGCCGCGCAGGAGGGGGCGGCGACCGCATTTCCCGCTGCGCGCCTCTGGCTTGAGGGGGATGATCCGGCCAGTGCCGCGGAACATCAATCGGCGCTGGCCGAGAGCCGGGGGCGTGACATGGCGGCGGGTCGCACGCTGATTGGGCCGCACCGCACCGATCTGTGCGCGGTCTATGCCGAGAAAGATATGCCTGCGGGTCAATGTTCGACGGGCGAACAAAAGGCGCTTTTGATCTCGCTCGTCCTAGCCAATGCCCGCGCGCTCAAGGCCGACATGGGGGCGGCCCCCCTAGTGCTCCTCGATGAGGTGGCCGCCCATCTCGATGCAGCGCGACGGGCGGCGCTCTTTGACGAGATTTGCGCCCTTGGCGCACAAGCATGGATGACCGGCACCGGACCCGAGCTTTTCGTGGAACTTGGCGCGCGGGCGCAGTATGTGGCGGTTGCCGATAATGGCGGGGCCAGCGAGGCCCTTATCGAACCTGCGGGCCATCATTGACCGTTACTATCGAACAACTCTTGCTCTACGCGGCCGCCATGGCGGGTCTTTGGGTGATCCCCGGCCCGGTTTGGGTGGCGCTGACTGCGCGCGCACTTTCGGGCGGCATGGCGGGGGCGTGGCCCTTGGCGGTGGGCGTGGCCTTGGGCGACCTGATCTGGCCCTTATGCGCGATCTTGGGTCTGGCTTGGGTGCTGTCGCTTTACGGTGACGCACTGGCGGTGATGCGTTGGATCGCGGCTTTGGTCTTTATCATCATGGGTCTCTTGTTGTTTCGCGCACCTGCCAAGACCCCCGGAACCGATAGCCGCATGACGCGGCCGGGGCTGTGGGCGGGCTTTTCTGTCGGCGTCGCCGCCGTGATTGGCAACCCCAAGGCGATCTTGTTCTACATGGGGTTCTTGCCCGGTTTCTTTGATCTGTCTCAGGTGAGTATGCCTGATATCGCTGCAATCCTTGCGATTTCTGCGGTGGTACCCTTGCTTGGCAATCTGGGTTTGGCGCTGTTCCTTGATCGGGCGCGGCGGCTTTTGCAAAGCCCGCGTGCGATCCGGCGGCTGAACATTACATCGGGGTTGTTGTTGATCGCAGTGGGCCTTGCCATCCCCTTTGTCTGAACGGCCCAAATGGCTTGGCGTGCAATCGGGCGTTGGCACCTAAATCTTGTGTCTGTGGCGTGACATTCCCCGCCCTGTTGGCTATAAAACGTCAAACAGAACAGGCAGACATACCCATGGCAGACAACGCCCCCGCGCCAAGTGAATATGGCGCAGATTCCATCAAGGTTCTCAAGGGGTTGGAGGCGGTGCGCAAACGCCCCGGCATGTATATCGGCGATACCGATGACGGCTCTGGCCTGCATCACATGGTCTATGAAGTCGTTGATAACGGCATCGACGAGGCGCTGGGCGGCTATGCCGATTATGTGCATGTCACCTTGCACCCCGATGATAGCGTTTCGGTGCGCGATAATGGCCGCGGTATCCCTGTGGAAATCCACAAGGAAGAGGGTGTCTCAGCGGCCGAAGTGATCATGACCCAGCTGCATGCTGGCGGCAAATTCGACCAGAATTCCTACAAGGTATCGGGCGGCTTGCATGGCGTGGGCGTATCGGTGGTGAACGCGCTCTCCGATTGGCTGGAGTTGCGCATCTGGCGCGACGGCAAGGTTCACCGCGCCCGGTTCGAGCGTGGCGATACGGTCAACCATCTTGAGGTCGTGGGCGAAAGTGGCGGCGAGACCGGCACAGAGGTGCGCTTTTTGGCGTCAACCACGACCTTTTCCAATCTCGATTACAGCTTCAAGACGCTGGAAAATCGGCTGCGGGAACTGGCGTTCCTCAATTCCGGCGTCAAGATCGTGCTGGAAGATCTTCGCCATGCCGAGCCGCAAAAGGTCGAGATGATCTACGAGGGCGGCGTGCGCGAATTCGTCCGCTACCTTGATCGATCCAAAACATCGGTGATGTCGGAACCGATCTATGTCTCGGGCGAAAAGGATGGCATCGGCGTCGAAGTCGCCATGTGGTGGAACGACAGTTACAACGAGATGGTGCTGCCCTTTACCAACAATATTCCTCAGCGCGATGGCGGCACCCACATGGCGGGCTTTCGTGGCGCGCTGACGCGGTCGATCAACCTATACGCCCAATCTTCTGGCATCGCCAAGCGCGAGAAGGTGAATTTTACCGGCGATGATGCGCGCGAAGGGCTGACCTGCGTCTTGTCGGTCAAGGTGCCGGATCCCAAGTTCAGCAGCCAGACCAAGGATAAGCTTGTCTCATCCGAGGTGCGGCCCGCGGTCGAAAACTTGATGAACGAAAAACTCGGTGAATGGTTCGAGGAACACCCCGCCGAGGCACGCCAGATCGTCGGCAAGATCATCGAAGCAGCACTGGCGCGAGAGGCGGCGCGCAAGGCGCGCGAGTTGACGCGCCGCAAGACGGCGATGGATGTTGCCAGCCTTCCTGGCAAGCTGGCCGATTGCCAGGAGAAAGACCCCGCGAAATCCGAGCTATTCTTGGTCGAGGGCGATAGTGCGGGTGGCTCGGCCAAACAGGGGCGGTCGCGCCATAATCAAGCCGTGCTGCCCTTGCGCGGCAAGATCTTGAACGTGGAACGCGCGCGCTTTGACCGTATGCTGTCGAGCCAAGAGATTGGTACGCTGATCACCGCGCTTGGCACCGGGATTGGCCGCGACGAGTTCGATCTCAAGAAACTGCGCTACCACAAGATCGTCATCATGACCGATGCCGATGTCGATGGCGCCCATATCCGCACGTTGTTGCTGACCTTCTTTTTCCGGCAGATGCCACAGTTGATCGAGGGTGGGCATTTGTTCATCGCGCAGCCGCCGCTTTACAAGGTCAGCCGCGGCAAATCCGAGGTCTATATCAAGGACCAGAGCGCGCTTGAGGATTACTTGATCCAGCAAGGCACCGAAGGGGCGGTATTGCGTTTGCCCAAGGGCGAGGAAATCGCCGGTGCCGATCTGACCCGCGTGGTCGAAGGCGCGCGTAGCTTCAAGCGTATTCTCGACGCTTTCCCAACGCACTATCCACGCCACATCCTTGAACAGGCCGCACTTGCCGGAGCTTTCGATCCTGGCCGCGCCGACGCCGATCTTCAGCGTGTGGCCGATGATGTCTCGACCCGCCTTGATCTGGTTGCCGCCGAATATGAGCGCGGCTGGAGCGGGCGGATCACCCAAGATCATGGTATCCGCCTGAGCCGCGTGCTGCGCGGCGTCGAGGAAATTCGTACGCTTGACGGTGCGGTCTTGCGTTCGGGTGAGGCGCGTAAACTCTCCGAGGTCAGCCGCGACAGCCGCGAGGTTTATCGCGATCCCGCCAGGTTGTCCCGCAAAGAGCGCGAGCAGCTGATCCATGGCCCTACCGAATTGCTGAGCGCGATCTTGGACGAGGGGCAGAAAGGCTTGCAACTCCAGCGCTACAAGGGTCTGGGCGAGATGAACCCAAGCCAGCTTTGGGAAACGACGCTCGACCCCGAAGCACGCACGCTGTTGCAGGTCAAGGTTGATGACCTGGCCGAGGCGGACGACATCTTTACAAAGCTCATGGGCGATGTGGTCGAGCCGCGGCGCGATTTCATCCAAGCCAACGCGCTGAGCGTCGAAAACCTCGATTTCTGAGGCAGGCTTGCCTTAGCGCTTGGACTGTTCCAACCAGCCAAGCGTGGACTCGGTTGGCCCATTGGGGCGGTATTCCGCGCCGATGGGCTGGTCCCATCCCAAGCTTGCGAGTGCGCCGAAGATTGCGCCGTAATCAAGCGTGCCGCAATCGGGTGCGCCGCGTCCCGGATGACCCGCGATCTGCACATGACCCAGCATCGGCGCGACCGCTTGCAATGTCGCCACAACGTCATGGCCCATCTGCGCAAGATGATAGCAATCGGCCATCAGTCGGAGATTGGGTGCGCCGATCTCGGCGATCAGCGCGATGGCATCGTGCAGATTGTCGAGGAAATAGCCCGGCACATCATGGCTGTTGATCGGTTCGATCAAGATCATGCGATCACCCGCGTGTTCGACAGCAAAGCGCAGGTTTTCTGTGAATGTCGCGCGGGCGGCTTGGCCTTTTGCCTTGCCGCTCATCACGTGAATGGCGCTTGCATCGATGGCGCGGGCATAAGTGATCGCCTCTTGGATCGCGGCGCGCGCATCCGCGCTCCGGCCAGGCAGGGCGGCAAGGCCGAATTCCCCTATTGCCATCCGGCCGGGTCGGGTATTCAGCGACAGCATCGGCATGCCCGTTTGCGCCAATGCCGCCGCGATCTTGTCCGGGGCAATACCATAGGGCCAGTGGCATTCGACCGCGGCGAACCCTGCCCTTGCCGCCGCGTGAATGGCCTGATCAAGGGCCAGTTCGGTCCATAAGAAGCCAAGATTGGCCGAGAACCGCATCATGGCCATGCGCCTGACCGCGCCATGCCTACCCGAGGTTGCGCAGCGCGGCGGTCGCGGCGTCGATCGAACCGCCATTACGGTCAAGAACCGATCCGATCTCGGAGCGTTCCGAAATCACCAGCGAAACACCTTCGATCAGCAGGTCGATGAAAAGCGGCCTGCCCGAGCGATCCCAGACACGAAAGCGCACTTCGAACGGGCTTTGACCCGGAATGGTGACGGTGGACAGAACTTCGACGAAGCGGCCCGTATCCTGCGCACCCGTGACAGTGACCGTGCCACCGACGAATTCGCGGAAGCGGCGGCCATATTTGCGCGCCATATAGCCTTGGAATGCTTCACTAAACGCGGCAATCTGGCTGGCACTTGCACTGCGCGCAGGTGGCCCAAGCACCGATTGCGCGATTGTCGGCATATCGCCGTAACGCACCATCATACGCTCGAAATCACGGATCATAGCTGTCTCGGATTGGCCGGAATTGATGATGCGCGTGATCTCGCCTGCGACTTGCTCGACAAGGGTGCTGGCCTGTGCCGGGGTTAACGCCACCGCCGCCTGCGGCAGCATTGCAGTGGCGCCTGCGGTGGCAAGCGCCGTCAGGATGACCGCACGTCGCGTTGGGTGATGAAGAGGGGACATGGCAAACAACCTCGCGGCTCAATACGGGTCGATATAGGGATCGGCATAGATATCGGCGTCGTCCCCGTCCAGCGCTGCGGTGGCAGATGCCCCGCCGCCCAGTGCAAAACGGCGGCTTTGCAAGTAGAGCGAGCGCAGCTGCGCATAGCTGTCGGCGCTGTCATAGATCAGGTCGTCAAATACGTCATCAACCTCGTAACGATCGCCCAACAAGTCAAGCAACTGGACCCCGGTGACATAATGGCGTTCACCCGGCGCCACCACCTGACGCACTGGGTTTGTCGCCATATCGACGATCAGCCCGACCGTATCGCGTGTGGTAGATGGGCCGAAGCCCGGCAGCATCACGAAATCGCCCTCTGGCACGCCCCAAATATGCAAGGTCTGGCCAAAATCCGTTTTGGCGGCCGGCACCCCGATGGCGGTGGCGGGGTCGAAGATACCGCCGATACCGATGGTCGAATTGACCAGGAAACGCACGACATTCTGCGTCGCTTGCCCGATCCGGGCCTGCAAAAGATTGTTCAGTACATATGATGGCTGCGACAGGTTCGAGGCAAAGTTGTCAACACCGATCCGCATCGGTTCTGGCACGATCGTTCCATAGCCCCGCGCCGTCGGTCCCACGACTGCCTGATCAAGCGCCACGTTGAAGCGATGCACAGCCCGATTTTGCGCCTCGTCCGCATCGGTGATACGATCGCCTTGCGGCAGCGTTGCAGGCCCGCACGCGACCAGCGTGACCATCGCAAGCACGCCAAGGCCCGCAACTAGGCGACGATATGGAAACATTTTGGGCACGGGCAGCATCCACGGGTCATATCATTCTTCGCTAGGGCAACCTAGCCGAGCGAAACCGATTTTAAAGGGTTTGGACGGCATCTAGCCATCGCGGCAACTATTTGCTTTAAGGTGGCAGTACAAGGCAGAGTCAAGAGTCGCCCCCGGCATCGGGGGTTTTGCGTGGATCATATGGCCGAGATGTCGCGAAATAGCCGGGCTGGTCCCGACGCGTTAACTGAGTTTCGCCGGCGCAACGCGTGGCTATTGTGGTCTGTCGCCCTGTTCAGCATGGCGGTGAACGCGCTGATGCTGACCAGCCCGCTTTATATGTTGCAGGTGTATGACCGGGTGCTTGGTTCGCGCTCGGCCGAAACGCTGATCGCGCTTAGCGTTTTGGTCTTCTTTCTTTTTTCCATCATGGCGGTGCTTGATTTCGCGCGCGGTCGTGTGTCCGCGCGTTACGGTGCGCGCTTCCAAGATGCGCTTGACACGTCCATTTTCGATGCGGCCCTCAGCCGAGCGCGCCGGACGGGCGAAGCCCAAACCGCGCTTCAGGATTTGGCCGCCGTCCAGCGTTTGACGGCCGCGCCGGTCTTCATGGGGGTATTCGATCTGCCATGGACCCCGCTTTTCATAGCGGCGATCTTCTTGTTCCATCCCTGGCTGGGCTGGCTTGCATTGGCGGGGATGGGCCTTTTGATCGTGATCGCGCTCTTGAACAGGGCGCGAAGCCATGAGCCGATTGCCGATGCGGCGATGGCCGCTCAAAGTGCCGACCGGATCGCCGCTGAAATGCAGGGCGAGGCCGAGTTGATCCGTGCGCTCGGCATGCAGGGTAATGCCTTTGCCCGCTGGCACAGACAGCGCCGCCTTGCCTTGGCCGAAGGGATGCGCGCCAGCGATCTGGTGGGTGGCTTTTCGGCCACCACCCGCAGCCTGAGGCTGTTCCTGCAATCCGCGATCCTCGGGCTAGGGGCCTATTTGGTCTTGCAAGCCGAGATGACAGCAGGTGCGATGATCGCAGCCTCGATCTTGCTTGGCCGCGCCTTGGCCCCCATTGACATGGTGATCGGCCAGTGGAGCGCCCTCGCGGAGGCAGGCCAGTCTTGGCGACGCTTAACTGCGCTTTTGCGTGATGAGGGCGCGGCACCACCCCGCATGCCGCTGCCAAAGCCCGCAGCAAAGATCGAGGTCAGCCAGCTATCCGTCATTCCCCCCGGCGCGCAAGTTCCCACCTTGCGCGGCGTGAGCTTTGCCATCACCCCAGGCGAGGCGGTCGGCGTCATCGGCGCCTCGGGTGCGGGCAAATCGACATTGGCGCGTGCGATCACCGCTGTTTGGCCCCCAGCCGTGGGGCAAATCCGCCTCGATGGGGCGACGCTTGATCAATATGATCCCGACGCGCTCGGCCATTACATCGGCTACTTGCCGCAATCGGTGACCCTATTTGCAGGGACGATCGCCGAGAATATCGCGCGCTTGTCTGCCGCGCCCGATACCCACATGGTTGTCGATGCCGCGCGCATGGCCGGCGCGCACGAGATGATCTTGGCCCTACCTGATGGCTATGAGACGCGGGTATCGGGCCTTGGTGCGCGGCTTTCGGGCGGTCAGATCCAGCGTATAGGTCTGGCGCGTGCGCTTTACGGCGCCCCCGTGCTTGTGGTCTTGGATGAACCAAATGCCGCGCTGGATAATGACGGCTCCTTGGCGCTCAACCGCGCGGTGCAGGCAATCAAGGACGATGGCCGTGCCGTACTGATCATGGCCCATCGCCCCTCGGCCATCCGGGAATGTGACAAGCTCTTGGTGCTGTCAGGCGGTGCGCCTGTCATGTTCGGCCCGACCCAAGAGGTGCTGCAAAAGACGCTCGTCAATTATGCGGATATCAAGGCGGCGGCCGGGGGTGTGACATGACAATACCGCGCGCCCCCGAACACGCATGGTCAGTGCGCGGTCCGCTGATGATCGGCGCTTTAGGTATGCTTTTGCTTTTTGGTGGCTTCGGCGGCTGGGCCGTCACTACCGAGCTGGCGGGCGCTGTCGTCGCCTCTGGCCGGATCGAGGTTGCGCGCAACCGTCAAGCCATTCAACACCCCGAAGGTGGGGTGGTAGCCGAAATCAATGTCGTTGAAGGGACGCGCGTCGCCGCCGGCGATATCATCTTGCGGCTGGAACCCGGCCAATTGGCCCGCGATACCGCCGTGGCGGCGGCACGTCTGTTCGAGTTGCGCGTGCGCCGCGCCCGGCTCGAGGCCGAGCGCGATGATGCCACGCAGATCGCCTTTCCCGCCACGCTGGTGCAAGCGGCTGTCGATAATGTCGAGTTTGCCGATCTGATGCGCGGACAAGAGACGTTGTTTGCCGCCCGGCGCGACACGCTCAACCGCGAGATTGTGCAGCTTCAGGGTCGGATCACCCAGATCGCCGCCCAGATCGACGCGCTTACGGCGCAAGAGGCAGCACTGGCCGAGCAATTGGCCCTCGTCACCGCAGATCTCGACAGGCAATCGGGTCTTCTTTCGCGCGGGCTGATCCAATCCGACCCGGTGGTGCGCCTGCAACGCGATGCCGCGCAATTGCGCGGATCGCTGGGCGAGGTCGAAGCCCGCAAGGCCGAGGCGGGCGAGCGCGTGATCGAAACCGAGCTTGCGATATTGCAGCTGGCCACAACGCGGCGCGAAGCTGCCATTGCCGAACTGCGCGAGATCCGCGTCTCCGAGGAGGAACTCCGCCAGCGCGTGGCCGATTTCGAGCGTCGGATGGACGCGCTGGCCCTGCGCGCGCCGGTCACGGGGCGCATCATGGGGCTTCAGGTGTTCGGCCCGCAATCGGTGCTCGGCGCGGGTGATCCCATCGCCTTTCTCGTGCCCGAAGATCGCCCCTTGATCATTACCGCCGAGGTGCCGGCCATCCATGTCGATCAGGTCTTCGTCGGGCAAGCGGCGACGTTGATGTTCCCCGCGCTCGATCTGCGCAATATCCCCGATTTGACAGGGCAGGTGACACAGCTTTCGGCCGATGCTTTCATCGACGACCGAACCGGCGCCGCCCATTACCGGGCCGAGATCACCTTGGATGAGGGTGAATTGGCCCGTTTGGCCCCGCGCGTTTTGTTGCCCGGCATGCCGGTCGATGCCTTCATTCGCACCAGCGCACGCAGCCCGCTGACCTACCTGTTGGAACCCATAAGCATCTTTTTCAAACGCGCCATGCGCGAAAGCTGAGTGGGCGCGCGCATGCCCTCTTTTCCTTTGGCACCGCGGCGGATAGCTTCGCCCAGAACATCCGGGTGGGAGAAAGAGATATGGCTGGAATCATCGAAGCGCGTCTTGCCGAGCTTGGCATCGAACTGGCCGGCCCGCCGCCTGCGCCTGCTGCGAATTACGTGCCTTATGTCGTGGCAGGCGATCTGGTCTTTGTTTCTGGGCAGATCCCGATGACAGCCGCCGGTCTTGATAGCTTGATCAAGGGCCGTGTCGGTGTCGATCTTGACATTGCGGCGGGGGCTGCGGCCGCGCGGCTTTGCGCGATCAACCTTTTGGCACAGCTCAAGTCCGCCTGTGGCGGCGATCTGGATCGGCTGGTGCGCGTGGTCAAGCTGACCGGTTTCGTCAACGCACCGCCGGAATTCGGTGATCAACCCAAGGTGGTGAACGGCGCCTCGGACCTGCTGGTCGCAGTGCTGGGCGACAAAGGGCGTCATAGCCGCTCGGCAGTCAGCGCGGGTGGCCTGCCCTTTGGCTGCGCGGTCGAGGTCGAGGGGATTTTCCAGATCCAACCTGCCTGAGGCGCACCAATGCCCACCCTCCCGCCCAGCTTCTTGGTCCGTCCCATCGCCCATCGTGGGCTGCATGATCGGGCCGCGGGTGTGATCGAGAACAGCCCTGCCGCCTTTGCGGCCGCCATCGCGGCGGGTTACGGGATCGAGCTTGATTTGCAACTGAGCGCCGATGGCGTGGCCATGGTGTTCCACGACGACACGCTCGACCGTCTGACGGGCGAAACCGGCCTACTGCGTGCGCGCGATGCGGCGGAACTTGGCGAGATCGCGTTGTCCAGGTCGCAAGGCGGCGACCGCATCCCAACGCTTGCCGCCGTTCTGGAGCAGGTGGCGGGCCAAGTGCCGCTTCTGATCGAACTCAAGGATCAGTCGGGCGGCTTGGGCGATGCAGCCCATGATCTGGAGCAGGCAGTCGCCCAGACGCTTGCGGGTTATGCCGGCCATGTTGCGGTCATGTCCTTCAACCCCCTGATGATGGGGGCGATGGCGCGCCTTGCCCCCGATGTGCCGCGCGGGATCACGACCTGCGGTTTCGACCCCTCGGAATGGCCCGCATTGTCGCTCGATACCTGTGCTATGCTGCGCGAGATTGGCAGCTTCGATGCTGTGGGGGCCAGTTTCATCAGCCATGATTGGCATGATCTGGAAAACCCGGCGGTCGGTCGGTTGAAAGAGCGTGCCGTGCCGATCCTGTGCTGGACGGTGAAATCACCCGAGGCCGAACGGCAAGCGCGGCGCATCGCCGATCAGATCACCTTCGAGGGCTACGCCGCCTGATCGGCGATTGACGGGGCAAAGCGATGCCCCATCTCAGGCAGGAAACCATTCCGGCAGGAGGCGGGTCTTGGACGGAAGCCACCCCATCGAGATCGAGGTTCTGGGCGCGATCACCGAGATCGACGCCGCGGCTTGGGATGCCTGCGCCTGCCCTGAGTCCGTCGATGGTGGGCGGCCGCATGACCCCTTCACCACCCATCGTTTTCTCGCCGCGCTCGAGGTTTCGCGCTCAGTCGGGACCGGCACGGGCTGGGCGCCGCGCCATCTGGTGGCGCGCGCGGGCGGAGAGGTGATCGGCGTCGCGCCACTTTACGCCAAGGGCCATAGCCAAGGCGAATACATCTTCGATCATAATTGGGCGCATGCCTATGAGCGCGCGGGCGGGCGCTATTACCCCAAGCTGCAAATCGCCGTGCCCTTTACACCTGCGACAGGCCGCCGCCTCCTGACACGCTCCGGCTGGGAAGTGGTCGGGCGTGCCGCCCTTGTGCAAGGTGCCGTGCGGCTTGCCGAGGAACATGGGCTGAGTTCGCTCCACATCACCTTTTGCACGAAAGAAGAGGCCAAGGCAGGCAAGGCGCTGGGCCTGATGGCACGGGCAAGTCAGCAGTTTCACTGGGAAAATCCGGGCTATGCCGATTTTGACGGCTTCCTTGCGGCGCTGAGTTCCCGCAAGCGCAAGACGATCCGCAAGGAACGCGCCGAGGCGCAGGGTTTCGGCGGGCAGATCGTGGCGTTGACGGGTGACGCGATCCTCCCCGCGCATTGGGATGCATTCTGGACCTTCTACCAAGACACCGGCGCGCGCAAATGGGGGCAACCCTACCTCACGCGGGCCTTTTTCGACCGCGCGCACGAGACGTTGCGCGACGACATGCTGATGGTCTTGGCCCTGCGCGAGGGGCGGCCCGTGGCAGGCGCGCTCAACTTCATCGGGCGCGATGTGCTTTACGGGCGCTATTGGGGCTGCACCGAGCATCACCCCTGCCTGCATTTCGAATTGTGCTATTATCAGGCCATCGATTTCGCCATCGCGCAGGGGTTGTCGCGGGTCGAAGCGGGCGCGCAAGGCGAGCACAAGCTGGCGCGCGGCTATCTGCCTACGCCCACCCATTCGCTGCATTGGGTGCGCGATCAAGGCTTTGCCGATGCCATCGCCCACTATCTCAGCGTCGAACGCGCGGCGGTGGACGAGGAAATCGAGGTGCTGACAGGCTACGGCCCGTTCAAGCGCACGCACATAGAGGAGCAGGATTGATGCCGGCAACAAAACTCGAAGGGGCGGCGCGCGACGCGGCCTTGGCCCGTCTGACCGAACAGGGTTGGGCGCTTGTCGATGGCCGCGAGGCGGTGCGCAAACGCTTCGTCTTTGCTGATTTCACGGCGGCCTTCGCATGGATGACGCGGGTGGCGCTTGTGGCGGAAAAGATGAACCACCACCCTGAATGGTTCAATGTCTACAAAACCGTCGATGTGACGCTGGCCACCCATGACGTGGGGGGCTTGAGCGATCTTGATGTGAAACTGGCCGAAAAGATGGATCTTTTCGCGGGCTAGGGGGCGGAAAACCCGGGTTTTCCGCCCCGAAAAACCCGGGTTTTTCGCTGGGCAAAACGATCGTTTTGCCCCCCCTCAGATCTGGCCGAGCAGCGTTTCGCCCGCCGAAAGCTCGCACACGCCTGGCCCTTCCTCGACGTTCAGCGCCTTGACCACGCCATCTTCGGCGTAAAGCGCGTAGCGGCGCGAGCGGTCGTAGAACCCGGCGGGTTCCGCTGTCCAGTTCATGCCGATCGCCTTGGTGAATTCCGCGCCTGCATCGCCCAAGAAGGTCAGCCCAGCTTCGGCCGCGCCCGTATCCTTGGCCCATGCGGCCATGACGAAGGGATCATTGACCGAGACGCAGATGATCTCGTCCACGCCCTTGGCGTCGAAATCGCCCTTGGTGCGGATGAAGCTCGGCACATGGGCGGCGGTGCAGGTGCGGGTATAGGCACCGGGCAGGCCGAAGATAACGACCTTGCGGCCTTTGGTCTTGCTGTCCATCTTCACCGCTTCGGGGCCATTGGCACCGAAGATCAGAAGCGTGGCATCGGGCAGTGTATCGCCGATGGAAATGGTCATGGGTGCGGTCCCCTCGCTTGTTAATCCTGTCTGCCGCCATATAGGGTCTGCGCGACAATCGGCCAATGTGAAAGGTGCAGGGCATGCAAAAGATCGTGGTGATCGGTGCCGGGCAGGCGGGGGCGGCCTGCGTGGCAAAGCTGCGCGCGCTGGGCTTTGCCGGTCAGATCACGCTGATCGGCGAGGAACCCGTGCCACCCTACCAGCGCCCGCCGCTTTCCAAGGCGTATCTCTTGGGCGAGATGGCGCTTGAGCGGCTCTTTCTCAGGCCGGAAAGCTACTATGCCGAGGCGGCGATCGACCTGCGCCTGGGCCAGCCCGTGCAGGGTATCGATACCGATGCGCGGCAGGTGATCTTGGGCGATGCGGTTTTCCCCTATGATGCACTTGTGCTGACCACGGGATCGGTGCCGCGCCGCCTGCCTGCTGCGATTGGCGGCGATTTAGAAGGTGTGCATGTGGTGCGCGGTCTTGGCGATGTTGATGCCATGGCGCCGGGCATGCAGCCAGGGCGGCGCGCGCTGATCGTGGGGGGCGGCTATATCGGGCTTGAGGCCGCAGCCGTCGCGCGAAAGCGGGGCATGGATGTGACCTTGATCGAGATGGCGCCGCGCATCCTGCAACGGGTCGCGGCCCCCGAGACCTCGGATTATTTCCGCGCGCTGCATCGCGCCCATGCTGTCGATATCCGTGAAGGGGTGGGGCTGACCCGGCTTGTCGGCGCGGACCATGTGACGGGAGCGGTGCTGTCGGATGGGGCCGAGATTGCGTGCGACATGGTGATTGCAGGGATCGGCATCGCGCCCGCCACCGCCTTGGCCGAGGCCGCCGGGCTGATGATCGAGAACGGCATCGCCACCGACGCGCTGGGCCGCACCAGTGATCCCGCGATTTGGGCGGCGGGCGATTGCGCGAGTTTCCCTTATCAGGGCGGGCGCATCCGGCTGGAATCGGTGCAAAACGCCATCGATCAGGCCGAGATGGTGGCGAAAAATATCCTCGGCGCGTATGAGCCCTATCGCCCCGAGCCGTGGTTCTGGTCGGACCAATACGATGTCAAACTCCAGATCGCGGGGCTGAACACGGGCTATGATCGCGTGGTGATCCGCGATGCGGGCAGCGCGCGGTCGCATTGGTATTACGCGCAAGGCAGGCTGGTGGCGGTTGATGCGATGAACGATCCGCGCGGCTACATGATCGGCAAGCGCCTGATCGCGGCGGGAGTGTCGCCCGACCCGGTGCTGGTGGCCGACCCGGCCCAAGACCTCAAACCCCTGTTGCAGGGCTAGCCCGATGCGGATCATCGCGGGCCGCCTGCGCGGCAAGAAACTGGCCGAGATCGGCGTGGGCGACGCGGCGGCGCATCTGCGCCCGACAACCGACAGGGTGCGCGAGAACCTGTTCAACATCATCACATCGGGCAAGCATGGCGACCCGATCACGGGGGTGCGTGTACTCGACTTGTTTGCTGGCACGGGGGCCTTGGGGCTTGAGGCGCTCAGCCGGGGCGCAGGCCATGTGACATTCGTCGATGACGGGGTGACCGCGCGCGCGCTTCTGCGCGAGAATATCGGCCTATGCGCGGCCCAAGGCGCGACCAAGGTTTTTCGCCGCGATGCGACCGACCTGGGGCCGGTGACGGGCGCGCCTTTTGACCTGATTTTTCTCGACCCACCTTATGGCAAGGCTTTGGGCGAACGGGCGCTTGTCAGTGCGCAGGCGGGCGGCTGGATCGCCCCCGATGCGCTGATCGTCTGGGAGGAGGCCGCGCCGCCATTGCCGCCGCCGGGTTTCGATCTGATCGACCAGCGCAGCTATGGCGGCACGGTCATCACGCTGTTGCGCGCACCATTGGTCGCTTAGTCGGTATAGGGGCCGGGTGCGCTTCCGGTCTCATGGGTGACCGCAGCGCGTGCAGCGGCAACCAGCCCGACCCCATCAAGCCCGCGCGCATCCATCTCCATGATCCAATCGTCGATCACCGCCTCGCCAAGCGCTGCGATCTCGGCGGTGACTTCGGGGCTCAGGGTTGCGATGATGTTGCCTGCATCCTCCATCGCGATGCGCCCCTCGGCATCGCCGGTATCATGCGCGCGCCCCGCCCAAGCCGAGGCCATCATCCCGGAATTGGCGTCGATCACCGCGCGCAGATCGGGTGCCAAGGCCTCATAGACGCCGCGGTTCATCGCCCAAAGGAAATAGAGGTTATAAAGCGATTGATCACCCGCCACATCGGTATGGCTGTCGATCAGCTCGTCAAACCCGAGCGAGGGGGCCTGTTCCCAAGTGATCACGCCGCCATCGACCACACCGCGCGACAGTGCCTCGGGGAAGGCGGGAACGGGCATACCAACAGGCGTCGCCCCAAGCCGTTCCAGCAAAAGTGTGGCAGGCCGCGAGGGACCGCGCAGGCGCAGGCCCGCGAAATCGGCGACCTCTGCGATGGGGTCTTCGCGCAGATGGATCAGCCCGCGCCCATGCATATGCACGGCGATCAGATGCACATCGGCGAAATCATCCATCAAATGCTGTTGGGTGAAAAGCCACGCAGCGCGGCTGGCCTCTTCCGCCGATTTGGTGGTCATGAAGGGCAGTTCCATCGCCTCGGCCTCGGGAAAGCGACCGGGCTGGTAGCCGGGGATCACCCAGCCGCCATCGATGACACCGTCGCGGATCAGGTCGTATTGGTCGGGTGCCGCGCCGCCTAGCTGCATAAAGGGGTAAATCTCGACCTTGATGCGCCCGTTCGATTGGTCTGCGATCGCGTCGGCCCATGGCTGCATGAAATGCGTCGGGTTGGCGCTAGCCGGTGAAACGAAATGCTGAAAGCGTAGCGTTACCTCGGGCTGGGCCTGTTCGGCGGTTGCCGTTTGCGCAAGGAGCAGGCCAAGCAAAGCGGCGGTCAATCTATTCGCAAAGCGCATGTGGCATCCCTCTCGATCCAAGGTGGCGGCGGTCACCTCTGGCACATTGCCAGCGCATGTAAAGACTATGTGTCCAACCGCAAGCCTTTGCGCCCTCAATATGCTGTGGAAGGGTGCGACATCACCCCCTGATATGGTTTGCGGCCCTTGTTAACCGCTTCTCAACATGGGACAGTCCACAAAAATCGAGCAAATTTTTCGCGTTACCGACAGGCTCCCCATGCAGGACGCGCAGGCGTTGTTATCCTCGGTCTTTGGCTTTTCCGCCTTTCGCCCCGGCCAGGCCGAGATCGTGGAGGCCGTGGCGTCGGGCCGCAATGTGCTCGCGATCATGCCGACGGGCGGCGGGAAATCCCTTTGTTTTCAATTGCCCGCCTTGATGCGCGCCGGTGTGACGGTCGTTATCTCGCCCTTGATCGCGCTGATGCGCGATCAGGTGCGCGGCCTGCACGAGGCGGGGGTGGTCGCGGGGGCGCTGACCAGCGGCAATACGGCGGAAGAAACCGATGCGGTTTGGGCCGCGCTTGATGATGGGTCGCTCAAACTACTCTATATCGCGCCGGAACGCCTCGCCTCTTCTGGGACCGAACGGATGCTCCGGCGTGCAGGCGTTAGCCTGATCGCAGTCGACGAGGCGCATTGTGTCAGCCAATGGGGCCATGATTTCCGCCCCGATTACCTGAGGATCGGGGAATTGCGGCGCGGGCTGGATGTGCCGCTTGCGGCCTTTACCGCCACCGCCGATGCCGAAACGCGTGAAGAAATCGTCGCAAGGCTATTTGACGGGCAACAGCCCGAAACCTTTTTGCGCGGCTTTGATCGACCCAATCTGGCGCTGGCTTTCGAGGTCAAGCAAAACCCGCGCGCGCAAATCCTGTCCTATGCTGCCGCGCGCAAGGGGCAGTCGGGCATCGTCTATTGCGGCACGCGCGCCAAGACCGAGACTTTGGCGACGGCACTGCGCGAGGCGGGCCATAGCGCCTGTCACTACCACGGCGGCATGGAGGCTGAGGAGCGGCGCATCGTCGAGGGGCGTTTCGCGACCGAGGATGGGCTCATCGTGGTCGCCACCATCGCCTTTGGGATGGGCGTGGACAAACCCGATATCCGCTGGGTAGCCCATGCCGATCTACCCAAATCGATCGAAGGCTATTACCAGGAAATCGGGCGGGCGGGCCGCGATGGTGCGCCTGCCGACACGATGACGCTGTTTGGCCCTGACGATATCCGCTTTCGCCGCGCCCAGATCGACGAAGGGCTGGCCCCGCCCGAACGCAAGGCCGCCGATCACGCGCGATTGAACGCGCTTTTGGGTCTGGCCGAGGCGTTGGGATGTCGGCGTCAGGTGCTCTTGGGCTATTTCGGCGAGGCGGCGGCGCCTTGCGGTAATTGTGACTTGTGCCAAACCCCGCCTGAAACCTTTGATGCCACAACGCCGGTGCGCAAGGCGCTGTCGGCGATCCTGCGCACCGGCGAAAGCTTTGGTGCTGGCCATTTGATCGATATTCTGACCGGGGATGTCACCGACAAGGTGCGCGAGCGCGGGCATGACGCCTTGCCGACCTTTGGTGTCGGCACGGAATTCGACAAGCGTGGCTGGCAAGCGGTGTTTCGCCAAATGGCCGCCCATGACCTCGTGCGGCCCGACCCGGCCCGGCATGGCGCGCTGCGCATGACCGATGCCGCGCGCCCGATCCTGCGCGGTGAGGCGGGGATCACGCTGCGCCAAGACACGATCAAGGCCGCCCCCCGCCGTCCGCAGGTCAAGATGCTCGTCTCCGAGGAGGATGCGCCGCTTTTGTCGGCGCTCAAGGCCAAGCGCCGCGCCTTGGCCGAGGCCGCGCGCGTGCCGGCTTATGTCATCTTCACCGACCGCACGCTGATCGAGATGGCCGAAACCCGGCCCATGGACCTTGATCAGATGGCCCGGATCACCGGCGTCGGCGCCGCGAAGCTGGAAAGATATGGCGCGCAATTTCTGGCTGTGATCACGGGTGAGCGGCCAGATGATCTGCATCCTGCGCGGCGCAAGCTGGCGGGCCGCGATGCAGGCTCGCTTTATGACCGGCTGTTGGCGGTGCAAGCCGATCTTGCGCGTGGCGATGATGGGACAGGCAAGCACGTGACCTGTTCCTCATCGCAACTGGCCAAGCTGGCCGCCACACGCCCTGCTGATCTATCGGGGATTGTTCGCCTTTTGGGCGACAGACGCGCGGAACGGTTCGGTGATGCCTTCCTCGCGGTGCTCCGCGCGGCAGGTTAGCCCATCAGTTTGCGCCCCTTGCTGACGCTGTCGGGATTGCTTGCAGCGGCCATGCGGGTCAGGCCAAACGCCTGCGCCGGATCCGTGTCGAGATCTGGCAAACCCTCGCGCGACAAAAGCACCGCCACGGGACGCAAGCCCGGCACATGGCTGCACACGATCATCGCGGCCACCATGATCGGCACCGACAAGAACATCCCCGCAATCCCCCAGACCGAGCCCCAAAAGGCCAGTGTTACGATGATGCCGAATGTCGATAGCCGCAGCGCACGGCCCATCAGCCACGGGTCGATGATGTTGCCGTTGAGGAACTGGATCGCCCCGAGCGAAAGGAAAAAGGCCAGCGTCGGCCCGGGTTCGCCCAACTGCACATAGGCCACGAAAGTCGCCAAAACAGTGGCTACGATCGAGCCTACATTAGGGATGTAGTTCAGGACAAAGGTCAAAATCCCGATCGCGACCGCCAATTCGAGGTCAAAAAGCAGGGCAACGGCATAGACCATCACCCCCGTAACCGCGCTGACCAGGGTCTTGACCAGGAGGTAGTAATTCACCCGTCGCATGATCGTGCCGATGACGCGCTGGGCATGGGCTGCGCGCTTGGCGTTGCCGCCCATCAGGCTGGTCAGTTTGACATCGAACCACAGCCGTTCGGCGAACAGAAAGCCCACGAACAAGATCACCAGCACCGTACCTTGCATCAGCCCACCTGCCTGACCGGCCATGGCGCCCAAGTATCCCTGCACATCGATGCTGCGAATGGCAGATGCGATGGCCGCCTCGACCTCGGGACCCATCCACGCAAAAAGGTCGGCGGCCGCCGCAGGGGCGCGGTCGGTATAGGTGAGTGTCGTGCTTAAGACCGTGTTGATCTGCGACAAGATCAGCGAACTGAGCATGAACAAGCCCGTGGAAATCAGCGCGACCGCCACGAGGCTTGCCAGCCAATTGGGAATGCCCAACGGTCCGACCTTGAGCCGCGCGATATAGCCGATGGCGTCGCTTGTCAGGCTGAAGACGATGATCGCCACGGCAAGCGAAGTCAGCAAAAAGCGCGCTTCGACCAGCAAGAACAAGATGATCGCGCCTGCGATGATCACAAGCGCCGCGGTTTGCACCCGGTTACGGCTTTGCGCCTGTGTCGGCGGGCGTGTGGGTTTGGTCGGCGTTTCGGTCAAGGTCGCATGGTCCGTTCGTCAGCTCATACTGAAGGGGCGCACGCATAATCTCAAGCGATGTTATCGCGCCCCTCGGGTTGTCCGAAAGCGCCCTTGGCGCTAGGTCCACAAACCAGAGATAATGCTGACCGGAGACAAGGCCCATGTTGATCGTGATTTCCCCTGCCAAGCGCCTTGATTGGGCCAACCGTGCGGTGGAGATGACGCAACCACGGTTTCATAGCGACGCACAGGCCCTCGCGGCCGTGGCGCGGGGCTTAAGTGCGGTGGAACTGGGCGATCTGATGGGTATCTCGCCTGCCTTGGCCGAACTCAATGCCGCGCGTTTTCGTGACTTCGACGCAGGCGGTGATGATCTGCGTCCGGCGGTGCTCGCCTTTGCAGGCGACACCTATCAGGGGCTCGAGGCGGCAAGCCTTGAGCCTGATCATCTAAGGTTTGCGCAAGAGCGGCTTTGTATCTTGTCGGGGCTTTATGGTGTGTTGCGCCCCCTCGATGGCATCCGACCCTACCGGTTGGAAATGGGCAGCAGGCTGGCCAATCCGAAAGGGGCCAATCTTTATGCCTATTGGGGCGACAAGATCGCGCGCGCACTGAATATGCAGGGTACCGAGATGGGGACCGACACGCTGATCAATTGCGCCTCGGTCGAGTATTTCGCAGCGGTTGATCCGGCGGCGCTGTCGTTGCAGGTGATCACGCCGCAATTCTTCGAGGATAAGCCGGGCGGCCCCAAGATTGTGAGCTTTTTTGCAAAGAAGGCGCGCGGCGCGATGGCGCGCTTCATTATCGAGCGGCGGCTGACCGATCCGGCGGGGATATTGGATTTCGATCTTGGCGGTTATGCCTATGCCCCCGATCTAAGTGCGCCCGGCAAGCCGGCCTTTTTGCGCCGCGCAGAGGCGGCATCGCAAAGCGCAGCGTGAACGGTGCAGGGATGCGGGCGATCGAACGCGCGTGACAAGGGGCCTTGCACGGCCTATCGGCCATCTTCCTTGCTACGCAAAAGCTGCACCGCACTCCAGATCGCCGATCCACCGAAGAAAGCGGTCCCGATGATCCCGATTTCAAGTGAGGCGATGCCACTGATCCCGTTGGTGGCATAGGCCCCGATCAAAAGCGCTAACCCGCCAAGGCTAATCGCCAGCCTCAGCTTCAACTCACCCCGAGAGGGGCCGAATTTGTTGGGATTTCCCATTGGCCCAAGGCCGCCGGGTCAAATACGCAAGAAGACTTGCGCGATCCGTGGCAACAACCCGTCAAAGCGCAGCCGCCCATCTGTCGCCACAAGGCAGATACAATCCTCACCATCATCATCAGCGATGGGGGTGTGGTGGGTTTGCTGGCCTGCCACCTCAAGGTCGCCACGTTGGTAATGCCCATCTTCCGAGCTGTAGCCGCCCTGAAGCACCAACGTCATCTCGGTGCCGCGATGGCTGTGTTCGGGCATGGCTTGGCCTGCGGGAATGTACAACAAACGCGCCGTGGCATTATTGTCGGAACACAGCACGGCTTGCTTGGTACCGCGCGCGATGTTTTTCCATTTCACAGCACCCGCATCCCCGCCAACGATCTTGCGCAATGGCGCAGGAAAGACGCCACCCATCGGCGCGCTACGCTCTGTCGGCCCCATGCGCGAGATCTTGGCAAGTGTTTGTTCCAAACTGTCGGGGGCCAATTCCACCTCGTTCAGGTCGGACAGGACGGCCCCGCCCAATTCCTCGTAGCCCGCAAGGCGGACACGCGCATCATCATTCAGCGAGACATGGGTTGCGACGACCAGATCGAATGCTTGGGGCAGCACGCCAGCGGCATAGCCCATCAACAGATCATCTGGCACATGATGGCGAATGGCGGGCATTCGACCTCCTTAATTCATTGCGTGGCGCAACCTTTCCAGCGCCAACCTAATGCGAGACTTGATCGTGCCAAGGGGCAATCCTGTTTCGGCCGCGATTTCGCTATGGGTAAGATCCCCGAAATAGGCCCGTTCGATCAACTCGCGCTGCTTTTTGGGAAGCTTGCGTACCGCCTCGGCCAGTTTCGTCGACTCTTGCTGCAAGGCGATGGCATCGGCTTGATCGGGGGCATTCTCCGGCCCCCAAGGGAGATCTTCGGGTTCCGGGCGGGCATAGCGGCGCAGCAGGTCGATCTTGCGGTTGCGCGCAATCGTGAAGATCCACGTCGCGACCGATGCCCGCGACGGGTCATAAAGATGCGCTTTATGCCAGAGCGTGGCCATCACGTCTTGCATGCACTCCTCCGCTAGGGCGTGGTCCGCCCCCGACTTGATCAAGAACGCCTTTACCCTTGGGGCGAAGTGTCGAAACACTTCGGCAAAAGCCTTTTGATCGTGGTGCTGCGCAATAGAAGCCATGTTGGCCACCCAATGCGCCTCTGTCTTTTCCAATACCGTCACGGTCGGGTCACGCCTTTCTGACTGACGCATAAAAGAGATGGCCGGTACCATCCCCCACAGGGCGTCAGCTGGCTGTTCAGCGTGGTCGTTCGAGGACAGCATAGCGCGTTTACGGGAATATCCCTAGTCTGGATCAAAACTATTTTCTTTGATCTGCTTGAGTTTGCTGCCCGTATGCTGAATGACGCAGTTTGCTAGGCTTTTAAGGGGACATCGCCGATGCCATTCGAACAACCGGCCGCCGCGCCGAAACGGATCGCCGTGATCGGCGGTGGGATCTCGGGGATGGGGGCCGCTTATCACCTTGCCGATTCGCATAGTGTCACCTTGTTCGAGGCCGAACCGCGCTTGGGCGGCCATGCGCGCACGGTTGTCGCGGGAAAGCGGGGCGATCAGCCGGTCGATACTGGCTTTATCGTCTTCAACTATGCGAACTACCCCAACCTAACCAAGCTCTTCGCCGCCCTCGATGTGCCGGTGACGAAATCTGACATGAGTTTCGCGGCCTCGATCGGCGGTGGCAGGATCGAGTATGGGCTGCGCAGCCTTTCAGCCTTGTTTGCGCAAAAGCGTAATCTCGCCAATCCCGCTTTCCTGCGGATGGTGCGTGACCTGTTGCGCTTCAATGCGGAGGCCGAGAAGGTCGCAACCGATGCGACAATCACCTTGGGTGAACTGATGGACCAGATGCAGATGGGCCGCTGGTTTCGTGATTACTACCTGACGCCGATCTCAGGCGCGATCTGGTCAACCCCGAAAGAAGAAATCATGGATTTCCCGGCGCAGGCCTTGGTGCGGTTTTTCCGCAACCATCACCTGATGCAGACGACGGGCCAGCATCAATGGTGGACGGTGCAGGGTGGGTCCATCGAATATGTGACCCGGCTCGAACAGGCGCTTTTGGTCAAGGGGGTCGATATCCGCGTGGCCACCCCGATCAAGACGGTCAAGCGCAGTGGCCTTGGGGCTGAAATCTTGTGCGAAGGGCATTGGGATGTCTTCGACGAGGTGGTGTTCGCCACCCATTCCGACGATAGCCTTGCCATGCTCGCCGATCCGACACCCACCGAAACCGCGGCGCTGGGTGCCGTGCGCTACCAGCCAAATACAGCGGTCTTGCATGCCGATCCGCGTGCCATGCCCAAGCGGCGGGTCACATGGTCGTCGTGGAACTACACCGAGCGGCAAGGCCATGAGGGTGGGCCAATCGACCTGACCTATTGGATGAATTGCCTGCAACCCATCCCCGAAAGCGACCCTCTTTTCGTGACGCTGAACAGCCGCGCGCCGATCGACGAGTCATTGATCTATGACACGGCGGAATTCCGGCATCCGGTCTATGATCTGGCCGCATTGGCCGCCCAAGGCACAGTGCGGGCAATGAACGGCCAGAACAACACATGGTTCTGCGGAGCTTGGATGAAGAACGGCTTTCACGAAGACGGGTATGCCAGCGCGCTCGACGTTGTCGCGGCGATGGCCGCGCGCGATCAGGCGCGATTGGCTGCATGAGCCTTGTGGAGCATATCGCCGCTTCGACCTTTCACGGGCGTCGCGGTGCGGTGGAGAACGCTTTTACCTACTCCATCGACTATGTGCTTCTGGATGCCGAGGATCCGCAGCCGCGCGCGCCTTGGTTGTTCGGGCGCAACCGCGCCGGGCTGACATCGCTGCATGACAGCGACCATGGCGGTCCGCCGAAGCATGGGCGCGGTGCGGCCTGGGCGCGAGCGGTTTTGAACAGTCACGGACTGGCCGATTTGACGGGCGGCACCCTCGCGCTTTTGGCACAGCCGCGCATGCTGGGACATGTGTTCAACCCTGTCTCATTTTGGCTCGCCCATGATGATGCAGGCGCGCTTCGTGCCGTGATCGCCGAAGTCTCGAACACCTTTGGCGACAGGCACAGCTATCTGTGCGCCCATACCGATCAGCGGCCCATCACGCGCGAGGATACGCTGCGCGCACAGAAGATTTTTCACGTCTCGCCGTTTCAGCCGATCGAAGGCGGCTACAGCTTCCGCTTCGACATCCGGGCCGAGCGGATCGGCATCTGGATCGACTACAGCACCGATGGTGAGGGGCTACTGGCCACGCTAACGGGCAGGCGCCGGGCGCTTTCGACCTGGGCGATCCTGCGCTCGGCCTTGCGTCGGCCTTTGGGTGCGCGCCGGGTGCTGGCGCTGATCCATTGGCAGGCGCTCAAGCTTTGGTGGAAGGGCGCGCCCTACCGAATGCGCCCCGCCCCGCCAGAGCAAGACGTCTCCTAGGATGGCATCCGCACCCTCGCGCATGGGCTACGCGGCCTTTGCCGCGATGTTGGCGGCCGCTGGCCTACCTATCTATATCCACGCGCCCAAGGTCTATGTGGACGAGTTCGGTGTTAGCCTGACCGCCCTCGCTGGGGTCTTGTTCGCGCTGCGGCTGATCGATATGGTGCAAGACCCGGCCTTGGGCTGGCTTGCCGAGCGTTTGCAAGCCACGCGCGGATTGGCGGTGGCGCTCGGTGTCGCGGTCTTGGCGGGGTCCATGCTGGGGCTGTTCGCGGTGACGCCGCCCATCGCGCCGATTTGGTGGTTCGCGCTGATGATGACGGGGCTTTTCTCGGCGTTTTCGTTCCTGACGATCTGCATGTATGCCCAAGGCGTGGTCGCCGCACCGCAGCTTGGGGCGCAAGGCTTTCTGCGGCTGGCTGCATGGCGCGAGACGGGCGCGCTTTTGGGTGTCTGTGCCGCCTCGGTGGCGCCGACGCTTCTGGATGCGACGGGCGATCCCTATGGCAATTTCGCGCTGGGCTTTGCACTGCTCTGCCTCGCCGCGCTGTGGCTGATGCGGCGCGATTGGGGTGCCGGTGCCGTCCCGACCGAGAGCGGCTTTCGCGCCGTTCTGGCCGACCCGGTCGCGCGGCGGCTGTTGCTTGTCGCGCTGATGAATGCGGCACCCGTGGCGGTCTCGTCCACCTTGTTCCTGTTCTATGTCGAAAGCGTACTGCAAGCACCGGGGTTTGAGGGGCCGCTGTTGCTTTTGTTCTTCCTTGCGGCGGCGTTCAGCGCGCCGCTTTGGTCACGCTTGGCGCAAGGCTACGGCGCGCGCGCGATGCTCTTGTCGGCAATGGGCTTGGCGATCGCCGCTTTCTCGGTCGTGCTGACGCTGGGGCCGGGCGACACAGGTGCCTTCGCGCTGGTCTGCCTTGTCTCGGGTGCCGCGCTTGGGGCCGATTTTGCCCTTCTGCCCGCGCTTTTCGCCCGCCGGATGGAACAGATCGCACCCGAGGCGGCGGCGGGCTTTGGCCTGTGGGCCTTTGTCTCGAAACTGACGCTCGCCTTTGCCGCCGTGGTGCTTTTGCCAGCGCTCGATGCGACGGGGTTCCAATCGGGGGGCGAAAACCCGCAAGGCGCGCTTGACCTCTTGACCTATCTTTATGCGCTGGTGCCATGCGTGCTGAAACTGGGTGCGATGGCGGTTCTGGCGACCACGCAGCTGCCGAAACAGGCGGTCTAAAAGGGTGCGTTGATGCGGGATTTCAAGGACAAACGCTATTGGCTGGTCGGCGCCTCCGAGGGGCTTGGCCGCGCGCTGGCCGTCAAGCTCAGCCAAGCGGGGGCCGAGGTGATCTTGTCGGCGCGCTCGACCGATCGGCTGGACGCGCTCGCCGCCGACCTTCCCGGCCCGGCGCAGGTCGTCGCGATGGATATCGCTGATCGTGACAGCGTGGCGAAGGCTTGGGACGCGGTGGGCCAGATCGATGGAATGGTGTTTCTGGCCGGTGTCTATTGGCCCCAATCGGCAAAAGCGTGGAACGGCCCCGAGGTCGAGGCGATGTTCGATATCAACCTGATCGGTGCCGCGCGCGTTCTGGCCCATGTCGTGCCTGATTTCGTGGCCCGCGACCAGGGCCATATCGTGCTGACCGGCAGCCTGTCAGGCTTTCGCGGGTTGCCCGGCGCGATCGGCTATGCGGCCTCCAAGGCGGGGCTTTATTCGCTGGCGGAATCGCTCGATGGCGACCTCAAGGATACGGGCGTCGATGTGCAGCTTGTGAACCCCGGCTTCATCCGCACGCGGCTGACCGACAAGAATGATTTCACCATGCCCTTCATCATGGACCCAGACCCCGCCGCGCAGATTTTCTTCGACCATATGCAGCGTGGCGGTTTCGCGCGGCATTTCCCGACGCTGTTCAGCCTCGTGTTCCGGCTGAGCGTGTTTTTGCCCCACGGGCTGTATCGGCGCCTGTTTTTCTGATTAGCGCTTTTTGCGCCAGATCAAGGACGCGGTCGCCGCTGTCAGGCGCAATGGCCCAAGACAGGAGGGACCGCCATGGAACTATCGCCCCAACAGGTGGCGCAGATCGTCTTGATGGGCCACGAGCTGGGCCGCGCCGAGCATGAGCTTCGCGGCTTCATCGACGCCATGCCCGAGGATGAGCGCGCCGAACTGGTCGCGCTCTACTGGATCGGTCGCGGCAGTTTCGAGGCCGCGGATTGGGAGGAAGCGGTCGCCACCGCGCTGGCCGAGGCAACGACGCCCACCGCCGATTACCTGATCGGCAGCCCGCATTTTCCCGATCATCTCGAGGCTGGTGCCGAAATCATGGGCATCGACATCACCGATGCCGAGGAAGATCTGCTTTAGCGCGCCCGTCACCCAAGCGTCACTTGCCAGCTTGGCGGTGATCGGCAAGATTGGGCCATGCAAACGCCCATCCCCTTTCCAAGCTGGCCCGATGTGGCCACTGATCTTGTCGCCACGGCGGCAGGGCGCGCGCCAGCCGATCTGGTTTTGCGCGGTGGGCGCGTCGTTCTGGTGCAAACCCGCGAGGTGATGGTGGGCTGGCAAGTGGCCGTGCGCCACGGCCGTTTCGCCTATGTTGGCCCCGATGCCAGCCATTGCATCGGCCCCGCGACCGAGGTGGTCGATCTAGGCGGGCGCTACCTGATCCCCGGCCTGTGCGACGGGCATATGCATATCGAAAGCGGCATGCTGACACCTGCCGAGTTCGCCCGTGCCGTGATCCCGCATGGCACGACCTCCATGTTCACCGATCCCCATGAGATCGCCAATGTGCTGGGCCTGCGCGGTGTGCTGCTGATGCATGACGAGGCCTTGATGCAGCCCGTCAATATCTGGACGCAGATGCCAAGCTGCGCCCCCTCGGCCCCCGGTCTGGAAACCACGGGCTACGAGATTGGCCCCGATGACGTGGCCGAGGCGATGGGCTGGCCCGGCATCATCGGCTTGGGCGAGATGATGAATTTCCCCGGCGTCGTCGCGGGCAGCCAGCAGATGCTGGCCGAGATCGCGGCGACCCAAAAGGCGGGCAAGACGGTGGGCGGGCATTATGCCTCGCCCGATCTGGGGCCGGCCTTCCATGCCTATGCGGCGGGTGGACCGGCGGATGACCATGAAGGCACGAGTGAGGCCGACGCGGTCGCCCGCATGCGCCAAGGCATGCGGTCGATGATCCGGCTCGGCTCGGCTTGGTTCGACATCGCGGCCCAGATCACCGCGATCACCGAGCGCGGGCTTGATCCGCGCAACATGATCATCTGCACCGATGATTGTCATTCCGGCACGCTGGTGCATGAGGGGCATATGAACCGCGCGGTGCGCCATGCGATTGCCTGTGGCTGCGACCCGCTGGTGGCGCTGCAAATGGCCACGATCAACACCGCCACCCATTTCGGGCTTGAACGCGAGATCGGCCAGATCGCGCCGGGGCGGCGGGCCGACATGATCGTGACATCGAATCTCTCCAGCCTGCCCGTCGAAGCTGTCTATGCGCGTGGTCGGCTGGTGGCTGAAAATGGGCGCTGTTTGGTCGATTGCCCGCATCTTGATTGGCCCGCAGACACGCGCAACACGGTGCATCTTGGCCGGATGCTGGTCGCCGATGATTTCGCGGCCAAGGCACCCGAGGGTGCCAGATCGGTCAAGGTCCGCGTGATCGGCGTGGTCGAGAACCAAGCCCCGACCGAGGCGCTTGAGGCAGTCTTGCCGATCGTCGATGACGTGATTGCAGCGCAAGGCGATGTGGCCCATATCGCGCTGGTCGAACGCCATCGCGGCACGGGGCAGGTGGTCAATGGCTTTGTCTCGGGCTTCGGCTATCGCGGTCACATGGCGATGGCTGCAACCGTGGCCCATGACAGCCATCATATGATCGTCGTTGGCACCTGTCGCGCGATGATGGCGCAAGCGGCCAATCGGTTGGCCGAGCTGGGTGGCGGCGTCACGGTCTGGCGCGATGGCGTGGAACTGGCGCTGGTCGAACTGCCTATCGCCGGGCTGATGTCTGACAGCCCAGCGGCCGAGGTCGCGGCCAAAGCTCAAGCCATGGTCGCGGCGATGGCGGAGTGCGGCTGCACGCTCAACAACGCCTATATGCAACACTCGCTCTTGGCGCTGGTCGTCATCCCCGCCTTGCGCATTTCCGATCTTGGGCTTGTCGATGTCACCCGCTTCGCCCTGACCGATCTGGTGGTGGAGGAAAATCCGTGATGATGTGGTGCGTGTCGAATGTATCGTAACGCTGCGCTCTATCGTTGTGCGCCCCTGTAGATGAAGATCATGAGATGAAAAACAAATCCGCCCGCATCGTCAGCCCCGATCAGGAAAAACAGCGCAAGCTTTTTGACAACGCCGATGCCGCCGTGGCGCATCTTCAGGCGCTTTATGCGCAGGCCGTTGGGTTCTTGTGTGATCAGTTCAGTGCGACGCTGCGTGATGGCGCACCTGCCGATACCCGATTTCGTGCCTTTTACCCTGAATTGCGTATCACGACGACAAGCTATGCCTTGACCGACAGCCGCTTGAGCTTTGGCCATGTCGCCGAGCCGGGCAGCTACGCCACCACCATCACGCGGCCCGATCTTTTCGGAAACTACCTCCGCCAGCAAATCGGGTTGCTGATCAAGAACCACGGCGTGTCAGTCGAGGTTGGCCCGTCGATGACACCGATGCCTGTGCATTTCGCGGTGGCCAGCGACAAGGCGATCACCGTCCCACAGGAAGGGGCGGGCGATTTCACCTTGCGCGATGTTTTCGATGTCCCGGACCTCTCGACCACGCATGACGATATCGTCAACGGCTTGGGCTTTACCTACGAGGATGGGGCCTTGCCGCTTGCGCCCTTTACCGCGCAGAGGGTGGATTACTCGCTGGCGCGCATCGCCCATTATACGGCGACCGACCCGGTGCATTTCCAGAACCATGTTCTGTTCACCAACTACCAATTCTACGTCGATGAGTTCGAAAGTTATGCGCGTGCGATGCTTGCAGATGCCGCAAACGGCTACACGAGCTTTGTGGCCACCGGCAATGTCGAGATCACCGATCCGACAGCACCCATTGCCCATCCCCCCAAGATGCCGCAAATGCCGACTTATCACCTTAAGCGGGCCGATGGGAACGGGATCACCCTGGTCAATATCGGGGTGGGGCCATCCAACGCCAAGACCGCCACAGATCATATCGCGGTCTTGCGCCCGCATGCTTGGATCATGGTCGGCCATTGCGCGGGCTTGCGCAATTCCCAGCGGCTTGGCGATTTCGTCTTGGCCCATGCCTATCTGCGCGAGGACAAGGTGCTGGATGACGATCTGCCCGTCTGGGTGCCGGTCCCGGCCTTGGCCGAGATACAGGTGGCACTTGAGAATGCGGTCGCCCATGTGACCGAGCTTGCCGGCTATGAACTTAAACGCATCATGCGCACCGGCACGGTTGCAAGCCTTGATAACCGCAACTGGGAATTGCGCGATCACACCGGGCCTGTGCAGCGGTTAAGCCAATCGCGCGCCATCGCGCTCGACATGGAAAGCGCGACCATCGCGGCCAATGGCTTTCGTTTCCGAGTGCCTTACGGCACGCTTCTCTGTGTCTCTGACAAGCCGCTCCATGGTGAGTTGAAGCTGCCCGGCATGGCGTCTGATTTCTATAAGACCCAAGTCGCGCGGCATTTGCTGATCGGCATTCGTGCGATGGAAACGCTGCGCGATATGCCACTTGAACGCCTGCACAGCCGGAAATTGCGATCTTTCGAAGAAACAGCCTTTCTTTAGTACACAAAAAACGACATCGAGGCCATGTTTTTGGGCATTTTCTGTACGCAAAGCGTTGTGTGGGGCCACAATATTCGGTTACCTTTGCGCCAACCGGCCCTAGGGCTCGGGCAGTATTCAGGAGAATAATACCAATGGCACAGAAACCCATGACCAAAACCCAGCTCGTCGCAGCACTCGCCGAAGAGATGGGCGCAGACAAGAAAACCGCCGCAGCAGCGATCGATGCGGTTTCCGCAATCGTGACCAAGGAAGTCGCCGCCGGCGGCGCCGTGACCCTTCCTGGTATCGGCAAGATCTACTGCCGCGAGCGCCCTGTGCGCATGGTGCGCAACCCCGCTACCGGCGAGACGATCAAGAAAGATGCGGACAAGCAGGTGAAGGTCACCGTCGCCAAGTCCCTCAAGGACAGCGTCAACGGCTGATTGCCCTCATCGGGCTTTCGTGAAAGGGTCGCGCCCGAACCGGGCTGCGGCCCTTCATCTTTTTCGGGCCGAGGCCAACTGATCACATGGATTTTCGTGCGCTTCTGGCAGGGCTTGTCTTTGCCTTGATCTGGTCGTCGGCCTTTACTTCGGCACGCATGATCGTCGAAGCGATGCCACCCGTGACCGCGCTATCGATCCGATTTCTTATTTCAGGGTTGATCGGCATGGCGATCGCCTTGGCCATGGGCCAAAGCCTGCGTCTTGGGCCGGGTCAATGGCGCGCAGTGATCATTTTCGGGATTTGCCAAAATGCACTTTATCTTGGGCTGAACTTTGTCGCCATGCAATGGATCGAGGCCTCGCTCGCCGCGATCATCGCCTCGACCATGCCATTGCTGGTGGCGGCGGCCAATTGGGGGATTTTCCGCGAGAAGCTTCCGCTTTTAGGCGTGGCCGGTTTGGCGGCGGGATTTTGCGGTGTCGGTCTAATCATGGCGCAGCGCTTGGGTGGCGGGGCCGATCCGATGGGTATCGTGCTGTGCCTGATCGGGGCGGTCGCGCTGACGGTCGCGACTTTGGCGATGCGGGGTGCGACGGGGGGCAACGGAAATTTGCTGATGGTTGTGGGCCTCCAAATGCTCGTCGGCTCCGCAGCACTTGCGCCGGTGGCGGTGCTGACAGAAAGCTGGATTGTCGATTGGTCGCTGCGCCTTGTGCTGGCCTTCGGCTATACGACCTTGATGCCGGGTCTGGTTGCGACGTTAATCTGGTTCTGGCTTGTGCGCCGTATCGGCGCGACGCGGGCTGCGACGTTTCACTTCCTTAACCCGGTCTTTGGTGCCGCCATCGCGGCGCTGCTCTTGGCCGAGGGTCTAAGCGGGATTGACGCGCTGGGTGTCGCAATCGTGGCGGCGGGAATCTTGGCTGTGCAACTAGTGCGCGTGCGCCCGGTTTGACCATCCGCTTCAGCGGTTGGCGGCAATCACGACAAAATTGTCGATCGCCCAAAGTGGTACGTCGGCCGCATCTGTTCCACCGACCGCAGGCAATGCCGTGATCGACAAGCGCAGCTCTGGCGCGGTGGTCGCAATCGCCATTTCCAGCGAAAGGCGCGTCTCGGCCAAGCCCGGACCAGTCGCAAAGCCCAACTCCTGTGGCGCGCCCAGATGGCTGCGCAAGATGATGCCATTCTGGTCTAAGGCATCGGTCAAGATCTCGGTCTGTTGATCCGCGATGAGATCGGGATGGGCCGAAAAACTTTGGCGCAGAACCGGCGTGCCATTGATGGCGATTTCAAGCCATTGCAATGCCCATGCATCGATCGCGATCAGGTCGAGGGTCACGATGCTGCGCGCGGTCTCGGCTGGGAGGGCAATGCGCCGCGTCATGGGTGCCTCTCCGTTGCGCGCCAACCAGATCGCGCCTAGCCCGATATGGCTATCATCGCGTTGCCCATGCGACCATGCGGGGTCGGCACTTGTGCTCAGATCCTCGAACAGCACCAAGCGTTCGCCCGCGCCCAAGGCGCGCAAGCCGCCGATCTTGGCCCCGAATGTCGCTACAGGATATGATGGCGCGCTGCGGATCAGGCTTGCTGCCAAGAGCGCCAACGCCATCAGCGCGACCGTGATCAGCATCCAGTCAAGATTGATCATACGCAGCGAATTGAGCGGGCGCACAGAAACCCCCATGAGCAAACACCAACATCTTCCCCAGTCCTGACGCAATCACGGCCAAATATGGCCAAAAAGGGGCGCTGCTTGGGTGCTTTGGTTGCAGTGTTTTAAACGGGCGGACAATCCCTGCTAGCGGTCAGGATTGATGGCAAATGCCCAGGTTAGCGCGCGGATTTTCGATCCGATTTCAGCCGATCCTTCCCCGATTCCCGCCGACCTGCCCGCGATGCAGAAGCATGTGGTCCAGAAGCACACAAGCCATCATGGCTTCGCCCACGGGAACTGCGCGGATGCCTACGCAAGGGTCATGGCGGCCCTTGGTGACGATCTCGGCGGCCTCGCCCGATTTCGTGATCGTCTTGCGCGGCGTCAGAATGGATGAGGTCGGCTTGACCGCGAAACGCACCACCACATCTTGCCCGGTTGAGATGCCGCCAAGGATACCGCCTGCGTGGTTCGAGCCATAGACCGGGCCATCCGCACCCATGCTGATCTCATCGGCATTGGCGCTGCCGGTCAATGCAGCCGCGGCCATGCCATCGCCGATTTCCACGCCCTTGACCGCGTTGATCGACATCATCGCGGCGGCCAGATCGCTATCGAGCTTGCCATAGATCGGCGCGCCAAGCCCCGCGGGAACACCGCGCGCGACCACTTCGATCACAGCCCCCACGCTGTCGCCGGATTTGCGCAAATCATCGAGATAGTCGGCCCAATCGGCGGCGGCCTGCGCATCAGGTGTCCAGAACGGGTTGTGTTCGATCTGGTCCCAGTCGAACCGCGCGCGGTCAATGCCATGCGGCCCCATTTGTACCATGTAGCCTGTGATGTTCAGGCCTGGGACCATCTGCGCCAGCGCGGCACGCGCGACACCGCCTGCGGCCACACGCGCCGCGGTTTCGCGTGCGCTGGAGCGCCCACCGCCACGCGGATCGCGGATACCGTATTTCTGCCAATAGGTGATATCGGCATGACCCGGACGGAATTTCTCGGCGATGTCGCTGTAGTCCTTGGACCGCTGATCGGTATTGCGGATCATCAGTTGAATGGGTGTGCCGGTCGATTGCCCCTCAAAAACGCCCGACAGGATCTCGACCTCGTCGGGTTCCCGGCGCTGAGTGGTATATTTGTTCTGACCGGGTTTGCGCCGGTCCAGCCAATGCTGGATCGCCTCGGCCGCGATGGGGACACCGGGTGGGCAGCCATCGACCGTTGCGCCAAGCGCCGGTCCATGGCTTTCACCCCAGGTCGTGACACGGAACAGGTGGCCGAAACTATTCAGGCTCATGACGCGATCATCCCTTGTATCCCTGCCAAGGGGCGTAGCGGCAAGCGACCGAAATGCCAAGTCGCTTGCACCCTTTCATGGCCACCGATAGGTATGTGGCTACCTCGGGGTGGCCGATTTGGCCTGAGATGCGCAAGTGTTTGCGTGAACCCGTTGAACCTGAACCGGTTAGGACCGGCGGAGGGAAGGTTGGCGGGAACCCCGCCCCTCACTTCGCCCGTCGCAATGGAGGCGTGAGGAATGAAACACACCATCATCGCTGCGGGGTTGACCGTTGTCGCAGGGGCGGCGTACGCGCAAGCCCCCGTGCTGACTGTCTATACCTATGACAGCTTTGTCTCGGACTGGGGGCCAGGCCCCGCGATCGAGGCGGCGTTCGAGGCGCAATGTGCCTGCGACCTGCAATTCGTGGGCGCAGGCGATGGCGCGGCCCTCTTGGCGCGGCTGCGGCTGGAGGGGGACGCCACGCAGGCCGATATCGTGCTGGGTCTTGATACCAACCTCACAGCGGCCGCGCGTGAGACAGGGCTTTTCGCGCCCCATGGCATCGCGCCTGCCGGGCTGACCTTGCCCATCGCATGGGATGACGCGGAATTCCTGCCCTTTGACTGGGGCTATTTCGCCTTTGTCCATCGCGCCGATCTTGCCAATGTGCCGACATCCTTCGCCGCATTGGCGGCATCCGATCTGTCGATCGTGATCCAAGATCCACGATCCTCGACCCCTGGCCTTGGGCTGCTCATGTGGGTGCAGACCGCCCATGGCGACAACGCCGCGACGATGTGGGAGGGACTTTCCGACAACATCGTCACTGTCACCCCTGGCTGGTCCGAGGCCTATGGCCTGTTTCTCGAGGGTGAGGCCGACATGGTGCTGAGCTATACGACGTCGCCTGCCTATCACCTGATCGCCGAAGAGGATGCAGGCTATGCCGCTGCCGCATTTGACGAAGGCCACTATATGCAGATCGAAGTGGCCGGCATGCTCGCGGGAAGCGATCAGCCGGAACTGGCACGGGATTTCCTCGATTTCATGCTCTCGCCTGCTTTCCAAGAGGTCATCCCGACAACCAACTGGATGTATCCCGCAGCGCTTGACCCTGCGCTGCTGCCCGCGGGGTTCGACACCCTGATCCAGCCTGATACTTCCCTGCTGGTCGCCCCGGACGAGGCCGCCGGGATGCGTGATGCAGCCTTGGCGATATGGCAAAGCGCGCTCGCCCGTTGAGCGTGTTGCATGGGATGGGCGCGGCGATGGCCGCGCTCGTCACGCTTGGCGTGCTGGCGCCGCTTGGCGCCGTGATGGCGCGCGCCGATTGGCCACCTTCGCTCGGCCCCGGCGATCTGGCCGCGATCCGCTTCACTCTCGTGCAAGCCGCCCTCTCGGCCTTGGTCAGCGTCGTCTTGGCCATCCCCGTGGCGCGCGCGCTTGCGCGGCGGTCGTTTCGGGGGCGTGGCGCGCTTGTCACCTTGATGGGTGCGCCGTTCCTGTTGCCGGTCATCGTCGCGGTGCTCGGCCTCTTGGCGGTTTTTGGTCGCGCAGGGTGGCTGAATGGTGCGCTGGCGGGGATCGGGCTGGGCCGGATCGATATCTACGGGCTGCAAGGTGTGGTGCTGGCCCATGTCTTTCTCAACCTGCCCTTGGCGGTGCGGCTGATCCTGCAAGGCTGGCAGGCGATCCCGGCAGAGCGTATCCGTCTGGCGACAGCGCTGGGGTTTTCTCATCGCGACATGCGCCGCCATTTCGAGCGACCGCTTTTGCGCGCGGTTTTACCCGGTGCGGCGCTGTTGATCTTTCTCATTTGCACCACAAGTTTCGCGGTGGCCCTTATCCTTGGCGGTGGGCCGCGCGCGACCACGGTCGAGCTTGCGATTTATCAGGCGTTCCGCTTCGATTTCGACCTTGGGCGCGCGGCGCTTTTGGGGCTGATCCAAGTGGCGATCTGCGTGATGGCAGGCGCGTTTGCGTTTGGTGCGATCCGGCGGCAGGAGGTCGGCACAGGCCTTGACCGGCCGGCGCTCGCTTGGCCGGGTGACCGCCTGCTTGCCCGGCTGGCCGATACGGCGGCGATCTTGGCGGCCGCGCTGTTCTTGCTCTTGCCGATGCTGGCCGTGGTCTTGCGCGGCATGCCCGCTTTGCCCAGCCTGCCGCCGCAGGTCTGGGAGGCGGCCTTGAGATCGATCCTTCTAGCGCTCTCCTCGACCGTGTTGGCGGTAGCGCTGGCCTTGCCCATTGCGCTCTTGGCGGCGCGGCTGGCGCGACCGGCGCTGGTCGAGGTGCTAGCCTTTCTCACCATCGCGGTCTCGCCCTTGGTGATCGGCACTGGGCTGTTCACCTTGATCCGACCTTTTGCCAATCCTGTAGCGTTGGCCTTGCCCGTCACAGGGCTGGTCAATGCACTGGTGGCCCTTCCCTTCATCTTGCGCGCGCTTGTCCCCGCCGCAATGGCCGCCGAAGCAACCCAAGGCCGCTTGGCCGATGCGCTGGGCATGGCCGGATGGGCGCGGCTGCGCCATGCGATTTTGCCGCGCGTAATCCGGCCCTTGGGCTTTGGCGCAGGGCTGGCGGCGGCATTCTCGATGGGCGATCTGGGGGTGATCGCGCTTTTCTCCATGCCAGGGCAGGGTACACTGCCGCTCGAGATGTATCGTCTGATGGGTGCTTATCGCACCGATGACGCCCAAGGGGCGGCGGTGTTGCTGATGGCGCTGACGCTTGCGCTGTTCTGGGCCTTTGACCGTGGGGGGCGGTTTGATGCTGCAACTCGATGATCTGCGGCTGACGCAAGACGGCTTTTCACTGGCTCTGTCGGCGCGGGTCGCGGAGGGTGAAAGGGTGGCCGTGCTTGGCCCATCGGGGAGCGGTAAAAGCACGCTTTTGTCGCTCATCTCGGGCTTCACATGGCCCGATCAGGGTCGCATCCTTTGGGCAGGGGAAGAGATCACGACCGCCCCTGTCGCGGCGCGCGCGATTTCGATTCTATTCCAAGATGGCAACTTGTTTCCGCATCTGAGTGTCTTTGAAAATGTCGCGCTGGGGCTGCGCCCCGATCTGCGGCTATCGGAGAAGCAGCGCGTGCGCGTTACAGAAAGCCTTGCCGATGTCGGGCTGGCCGATTTCAGCGACAGGCGGCCTGCGACCTTGTCGGGTGGTCAACAGGCGCGTGTCGGGCTTGCGCGCATGTTGCTGCGCGACCGGCCCGTGGCGCTGCTGGATGAGCCCTTCGCGGCGCTTGATCCAGGGTTGCGGGTGGACATGCTGGCCCTGCTCAAATCCCTGTCCGACAGGCATGGGTTGACACTGATTATGGCCTGCCACGATCTGCGCGATGCCGAGCGGCTTTGTGATCGGCTTTGGCTTTTGGAGGATGGCAAACTGGTGCTGGATGCCCCCATGGTGGGGGTGCGCGATGCGCCCGACCCGGTCTTACAGCCTTGGTTGTGATCGCTTTTGCAACGCCCGAAACGAAAAACGCGCCCTGAGGGGCGCGTTTTCCTTTGTCGCTTTGACGGGGATTATTCCGCCGGGTAGCCCTTGGCGCGGGATTTGACCGGCGCCCAGATGCGCTTGTTGGTCAGGTAGAGCATGACCGCCAACAGGCCCAGCATCAGAATGGCGGTGAAGCCCATCTGCTTGCGCGCCATCAGCTTGGGCTCTGCCGTCCAGGTCAGGAAGGACGCGACATCAAGCGCCATCTGCTCGACCGTCGCCTCGGTGCCATCGCCATATTCCACGGCCCCATCCCACAACGGCGGGGACATGGCGAAATAGCCACCATAGGTCTCGTTGCCATACAGGATTGCGCCAAACTCTTCTTTTTCGGACCCGGTGTAATGGGTCAAAAGCGAGGCGACATACTCCGACCCGCCCATGCCCTTGAACAGCGGGTTCAGCGCAAGGCCGTAGGGCCCGGTAAAGCCCGCCCGTGCCTTGGTCATCAGGCTAAGGTCAGGGGCATTAGACATCGCCGAGCCAGGGAAATGGTCGTTCGGCGTCGCCGCACGCCAGTCTTGCAGTTCTGCATCATACACTTCGATGTAGTTCTGCTCGATATAGGCGCGCACTTCATCTTCGCTCAAACCCGGGCCACCCTCGTCCGAGAGGGTCCGAAGCGGTACATAGCGCAGCCCGTGACAGGCGGCGCAGACTTGGGTGTAGACTTGGAGACCGCGCTGAAGCTGGGTCTGGTCAAAGCGGCCAAACGGCCCCTCATGCGCAAAGGCATAGTTTTCGACATAGCGTTCGCCACCCGCTGCGAAGGCAACGCCAGACGACAGGGCCAGCGTTGCCGCCAAGGCCGTGTTGACGATAAGTTTCCTGAGCATACTCAGTGTCCTCTCTCTCACTCGGCCGGGGTTGGGGAAGCCGCGCCGCCCTGCCCGCCGGTTTTGCCGTAGTGCGCGTTGAAGTCTTCCTCGATGGTCGCAGGCTGGGCCAGCGGCGTTTCGATCACGCCCAGAAGCGGCAGGATCACGAGGAAATAGGCGAACCAATAGGCCGAACCGATCAGCGCGATATAGGGGTAGATCCCTTCGGCGGGCATGGCACCTGCCCACATCAGAACGAAGAAGTTCACGATGAAGATCCAGAACCACCATTTGAACATCGGGCGATAGCGGCCCGAGCGTACCGAGGATGTGTCGAGCCAAGGTGCCAATGCCATCACGATGATCGCACCAAACATTGCCAGTACGCCGAAGAACTTGGCGTCAACGATGCCCGCGGTCAGGAAATCGACCAGGATAACCAGCCACACCTCGGTGTCGAAGGCGCGCAGGATCGCGTAGAAGGGCAGGAAGTACCATTCCGGCACGATGTGCGCCGGGGTCGCCAGCGGGTTGGCCTCGATGTAGTTGTCGGGGTGGCCGAGGAAATTCGGCATGAAGCCCACGATCGCGAAGAAGGCCACCAAGATCACGGCCAGCGCGAACAGGTCCTTGATCACGAAATATGGCCAGAAGGGCAGGGTGTCGGCATCGGCCTCTTTGCGGGAGGTGCGGCGCACTTCGACACCCGTGGGGTTGTTGTTGCCCGTGGTGTGGAAGGCCCAGACATGCACGATCACAAGGCCCAAGATGACGAATGGCAGCAAGTAGTGCAGCGACAAGAAGCGGTTCAACGTGGCGTTATCGACCGCCGGACCACCCAGAAGCCAAGTCTGGATCGCGTCACCGACAAAGGGGATCGCGCCGAAGAGGCCGGTGATCACGGTGGCACCCCAGAACGACATCTGACCCCAAGGCAAAACATAGCCCATGAAGGCCGTGCCCATCATCATTAGGTAGATCAGCATGCCGATGATCCACGTAATCTCGCGCGGGGCCTTGTAAGAGCCGTAGTAGAGACCGCGGAAGATGTGCAGATACACGGCGATGAAGAACAGCGAGGCGCCGTTCTGATGGATGTAGCGGATCGCCCATCCCCCGTTCACGTTACGCATGATATGCTCGACGCTGGCAAAAGCCATGTCGACATGCGGGGTGTAGTGCATCACCAAGATGATGCCGGTGATGATCTGCATCACGAGGCAGAACACCAGCACGATGCCCCAGATCCACATCCAGTTGAGGTTCTTGGGCGTCGGGATCATCAGCGTGTCATACATCAACGACACGATGGGTAGCCGGCGGTGCAACCACTTTTCAGCGTTGCTCTTCGGCTCATAATGGTCGTGGGGAATTCCAGACATGTCTATGTCTCCCTCGTTCAGCCGAGCAGGATCGTGGTGTCATCCACGAACGATGCCATGGGGATGGGAAGGTTTTCGGGTGCGGGTCCGCGACGAATGCGGCCTGCGCTATCGTAATGCGAGCCGTGGCAGGGGCAGAACCAGCCGCCGAAATCACCGGCGCCATCCCCGATCGGAACGCAACCAAGATGGGTGCAGACGCCGATCTGAACCAGCCATTCGCCGGTGTTCTCGCCGGAATAATCGGGCATGGAGCGGTTTTCGTCGCTCGCCTCGATCGGGCCGAGGTTGGGGTTGCGCGCATCCTGATCGACCAGATCGCTGATCGCGACGGCGCGCGCCTCCGCGATTTCATCGGCGGTGCGGCGGCGGATGAACACTGGCTTGCCGAGGAACAGCACGGTCAGCTGCGTGCCTTCGGCGACACCGCCCACATCGACGCGCATCTGGCTGGCAGCCTGCACATCGGCGGAGGGGTTCATCTGGTTGACCAGCGGCCAAACGGCCGCACCAACGGTGACGGCACCGACACCGGCCGTTGCATAGTACAGAAAATCGCGGCGATCACCGCTTTGGTCTTCGGCGTGTGACACGGTTTCGCGTCTCCCCTTGCTTTCGGTCCGTGGGTTGCCGGACCTTCAAACCCCGAAAGGACGAGGGGAATCTTCCCCGCGCCCGGCTGGCACGCTGTCTATGGGTTAAGGTTATAGGCGTCCAGCGGACAAACGCGCGCATCTACGCCGAAATGTCGCAGCTTTGCCAGTATTTTCCCGGCACTGGCCTGCCTTTCACAACCCCAGCGATATCCCGTTGCGACCTTAGCCCGCAGGCCGGGTGCAACGCGCTAAAGCGCGCACCGCATCACCCGGTGCAGAATCCCTGATCCATCGTCATATTCCGGCCCCTCGGCGACAAAGCCCAAGCCCTCGTAAAAGGGGATGACGTAGAGTTGGGCTTCGAGCATGGCATGGCGGAACCCCGCCGCGCGCGCCGCCCCGATCACATGCAGCATGATCGCGCGGCCCAGCCCGGTGCCGCGCGCCGCTTCCATCACCGCAACGCGGCCGATCTTGGCGGTGTCGCCCATCGCGATCAGCCGGGCGCAGCCCAAGGGGCCGCTGTCGTCCTCGGCAAGGAAATGGGTGCAGCTTGCGTCAAACGCATCCCATTCCTCGGCCTTAGGGATATTCTGTTCGTCGATGAAGACCGCGCGGCGCACCGCGAAACAGGCAGCAATGGCGGCGTCATCCTCGGCCTTGGCGATCTTCATCCGGGCTGGGTCGCCTGCATCGCCGGGCGCATAGAAAAATCAGCATACCACGCGGCAAGCCCGTCGCGCCCATTGCGCCAGCCGCGCGCGTCATGGCGGAAATCGAGGTAACCGAGCGCGCAGCCCACCGCGATCTGGCCCATGTCGCGCGGCCCGTTCAGATGGCTCAGCCATTGCCCCTCCAACCCGTCGAGCGCGCGGGTGATCTTGGTCCACTGCCCGTCCATCCAAGGGGCGAACTGGATCTCGGCGGGGCGGAACCGCGCCTCGTAGGTGAGGTTCACTGCGGCATCCATGATGCCATCGGCGGTCGCCTCGATCGTCAACACATCCCAAAGCCGTGCCTCGGGGTAGAAGCCTGCCCCGTAGGTCGCATCCAGATAGCGGGTGATCACCCGGCTGTCATAAAGCGTCGGTGCATCGGGCCGCGTCAGCGCGGGGATCTTGCCCAAAGGGTTGGCGGCGTTCAGTCGATCCTCGCCGCCCAAGGGCGAGGCCGCGACCTGAACCAGCGGGACATCGGTGATCCCGGCCTCGGCCATCATCACGCAGACCTTGCGCACGAAGGGCGAGGCGGGCGATCCCAAAAGTTCCATGCTCATGCTGTTTTCCTTATGCGAAGCCGCGCCAGTGCGGTCAGGTCGATCTCCATGCCCGGCCCTTGCGGCCCAAGGCGAATATTGCGGCGCCAACGCGCGGTGCCATTCAACTGCCCCGGCGCATGACCAACGGCCGCGCCCTCGGGCATCTGGTCAAGCGCGTCTTCGGTGGCGGGATCAAGCCGCCTTGGCCGGGCGCGGCGCGCGGCTGCATATGCCAAGGCCGCGACCGCGCCATAGCGCAGGATGGCACCGGCAATCGGGGCGAATGGTAGGGCCAAGTCGCGACCTCCCTTGCGGCTGGATTTGCCCTAGAGATAGGGGAAGGGCGTGTCGCTGTCCATCGCGGGTGGCCCGTCGCGCATGAGCCGCGCAAGCGTTTCGACCTCATGTCCGATCTGGGATTGGCGCACTGCTTGGGCCGCCCCAAGCCGCGCGGCATCGGTCTTGTTCTGGTTGAGCTTCCACGTCCCCTCGACCGTTTCCAGCGCGAAGCGAAAGGGCAGGATGCCGCGCATCATCCGGGCGAGCGCGTCGTCGGGCATCTTGTCCACGGTCCAGGGCTTTTTCGGGGTCAAGCGATCCTCGAAATGGGCAGAAACGCGGTCGAGATGGCGGCGCATGTCGTCTGCATCACCGGCCATCAGCTGCCCACGCAGATGCACAGCGACATAGTTCCATGTCGGCACTTGCGCCGGGTCGCCGTACCAATCGGGCGAGATATAGCCATCCGGCCCCATCACCGCGATCACGGCGGGCGTCGGCCCAAGGACGGCGCGCGCGATTGGGTTCGAGCGCACAAGGTGCAGTTCGCCCATCGTGGCGTCATCATTGAGCCAGAACGGCACATGCGCCAGCATCGGCCCCTGATCGCCGTTCACGCACAGTGTTCCAAAGCCGCGCGTTCGGGCGAAGGCAAGGTTCAGCGCCTCGGCCTCGCCCCGGAAGGCTGGGTTGGGATGCATGATCGCTCCTTTACAATGCGCGGCTCGCTCAGGCGGTCAGGCGGTCGCCTGCATGCCCGGTTATGCGGGCCGTCACGATCGCACCCTCGGGCTGGTCAGCGCTGAAATCAACCTCGGTGAATTGCTCGGTCCGGCCCATGCGGGGGTTTTCCATCAAGATGCGATGGGTCTGGCCCAGTTGAGCGGTCAGATGCGCGGCAACCGCTGCGTCACCGGCGGCGCGCAGGCGCGCGGCGCGGTCCTTGATCGCGGCCCCCGCCACTTGCGGCATGCGCGCGGCTGGGGTGCCGGGCCGCGGCGAGTAGGGAAAGACATGCAGCCATGTCAGCCCGCATTCCTCGACCAGCTTGAGCGAATTCTCGAATGCTGCCTCCGTCTCGGTCGGGAAACCCGCGATGATGTCGGCCCCAAAGACGATCTCGGGGCGCAGGCGGCGCGCCTCCTCGCAAAAGCGGATCGCATCGTCGCGCAGATGGCGGCGCTTCATCCTCTTGAGGATCAGGTCATCGCCATGCTGCAAGGACAGGTGCAGATGCGGCATCAGGCGCGGTTCGGTCGCGATGGCCTGCATCAGGTTCTCGTCGGCCTCGATGGAGTCGATGGAGGAAATCCGCAGCCGCGCCAGATCCGGCACCAGCCGCAGGATGCGCATCACCAGATCGCCCAAGCGCGGCGTGCCGGGAAGGTCGGCACCCCAGCTTGTCAGATCGACGCCGGTCAGCACCACCTCGTTGTAGCCGCGCCCGACCAGCCGCTTGATCTGATCAACCACCACACCGGCCGGGACGGACCGCGAATTGCCGCGCCCGAAGGGGATGATGCAAAAGGTGCAGCGGTGATCGCAGCCATTTTGCACCTGCACATAGGCGCGCGCGCGGGTGCCGAAGCCGTCGATCAGATGGCCGGCTGTCTCGGTCACCGACATGATGTCGTCGACCTGCACGCGCTCGGTCTCACCCACGAAATCCGCGGCCATGCTGGCCCATGTTCCGGCCTGCATCTTTTCCGTATTGCCGATGACGCGGTCAACTTCGGGCATGGCGGCGAAGGTGCCGGGCTCGGTCTGGGCGGCGCAGCCGGTGACGACCAGCGTGGCATCCGGGTTCTGACGGCGCAGGCGGCGGATATCCTGCCGCGCCTTGCGCACCGCCTCGGCCGTCACGGCGCAGGTGTTCACGATCACGAGGTCAGATAGCCCCGCGCTTGCCGTCATTTCGCGCATCGCCTCGGTCTCGTAGGCGTTGAGGCGGCATCCCAGCGTGTGAAACACCAGCGGCTTGACGGTCATCGTGCCGCCGCCAGCCAATCGGGCGTCAGGACGCCGGAAAAGACCGTGGCCGTGGGGCCGGTCATCCAGACACCGTCATCGCGCCAATCGATCCAGATATCGCCGCCATCGAGCGTGATCTTGACCTTGCGCCCCGTCAGCCCCCGCCGCGCTGCGGCCACCGCCACGGCGCAAGAGGATGAGCCAGAGGCCAGCGTCACCCCCGCCCCGCGTTCCCAGACCCGCATGCGCAAATGGTCGGGCGCGATCAAATGGGCGAATTGCACATTGGTGCGCTGGGGAAACAGCGGGTGATGTTCGATCTCGGCGCCCATTTTGGCCAGATCGACGGCTTCGGCGTCCTCCACGAAAAAGCTGCAATGCGGGTTGCCCATGCCGGTGGCGACCGGGTCGCCCCCAATGGGCAGGTGCAGCGTATCCATCGCATGGGCGAGCGGGATATCGGCCCAATCGGTCAGCGGCTGGCCCATATTGACCGATGTCAGCCCATCGCCTGCATCGACCGCCCACAAAATGCCGCGTTCGGTCCGCAGTGTCAGCGCCGCGACACCGCGCCTGTCCATCTCGTGGCGGGCGATGCAGCGCGTGGCATTGCCGCAAGCCGCCGACAGCGAGCCGTCGGCATTCCAGAAGGTCAGCCGCAGATCGGCTTCGGCATCGTGCTCGATCACCGCCAACTGGTCGAAGCCCACCCCGCGATGCCGGTCGGCCAAGGCCTGCACCAGCGCCGTTGTGATGTGATGGGCCACATCGCGCGCGTCGATCACGACGAAGTCGTTGCCAAGCCCATGCATCTTGAGAAAGGGCAGGCCGGAGGGGGGCGTTTTCTCTACCATCCGCGCCATATACGCCCGGTCGGCAAACATGGAAATCCCCCGCCCCGGTTTTTGGCTTGACGATGTCGCGGACCCTGCGTAGGTACGCGCCCCTGAGTGGGCCCGTAGCTCAGTTGGTAGAGCAGTTGACTTTTAATCAATTGGTCACAGGTTCGAATCCTGTCGGGCTCACCATTTTCCACCCCTTAGAAGCGCATCCCCGCATCTACGATCTGGCTGACGATCTCGGTTCGGCTGCGCAGTTGGTTGGGTTGCAGATGCGCGTAGCGCTGGGTCATCGCGGATGAGGAATGGCCGAGCAATTCCTGCACCTCGTAGAGGCTGACGCCGTTGTTGATGAGCAGGCTGGCATAGGTGTGTCGCAGATCGTGGATGCGCACCTCGGGCAGGCCCGCCGCATCTCGGGCTTTGAAATAGGCAATGTGGAACCCATTATAGCAGGTGCCTGTGCGCGGGTTGATGAAGATGTAATGCTCTGGCCCCACGGGTTGGCCAAGGTCGCGCGTGCGCTCCTTGGTGAAATTCAGCACTGCGATCGCGGCAGCACTCAGCATAATCCGGCGTGAGCGCCCGTTCTTGGAAATCGGCACCCGCCAATGCCCGGCTGTGAGGTCCATGTCGCACCATTTGGCCGTGCGCGCCTCGCTCTTGCGGGCGCCGGTGAGCAGCAGAAAGCGGATGAAGAGCGCAAGGTAGGGGTGATTGATCCGATCACATTCCCGCAACAGCCGCCCGATCTCAGCCTGTGAAAGAAAGCGTTGCCGGTAATCGCCCGTGGGCAGCTTGCGCAGGTAAGGCGGTGCGGTGGCCCCCTCGGGCAAGGCGCCCCAGTCGCGCACGGTGCGAAAAAGGCGGTTCACGAGGAAGATATGCTTGTTGATCGTGGTGTTCTTGAGCCCCGTCTGCACCTGATGACGCAACCATGCGTTGACCGAGAGCGGAGTCAAATCAGGCCAGCCCAATGGCCCAAGCGTGTCGCGCAGATGCTTGTCATAGGTCAGCAATGTGTGGCGATGCCGTCGCGTCGTGGCCGCGATATGGGGGTAATAGTGATCGTCGAAAAATACGTTCAGCGTTGGTGCCGGTTCACAAAAGGCAAAACCGCGAATCACCCCATCATGCGCTGGTTCAGAGATATCCATGGCGCGCCCCTTTTTCCCAGTCATGCCTCATCTTGCTTTGGCCAATTCCAAACCTGTCCATTTACCTTCCGCCCAAGAATGAGCGGAAAAAGAGGCCACGCGCTTTGCACTGGCCTCTGAACCGAAACGAGGGGCTTCTCGCGCCATCACTGACAGCTGATTCCCGAGCATGCACGCTCAATACAACGAAAGATGAATCAGTAAAACGTTTGATAAATACAGTGATATGTTGCTGTATAAACCGCCTAATTGGCTGGAATTGAGAAGCAGTATCTTCGCTACTACTGCTCTGGTGGCCACGGCGGGCGTTGCGGCAGCTGATGTTTCGGTTTCGGCAAACGGCTACATGGGCGTGCGCAACGACGACCGCGCCGTTGCTGCTGACAATGAAGTCCAGTTCGTGAGCCGTTTCCGCGTTGCCTTCTCGGCATCGGGCGAGACCGACACCGGCCTGAGCTTTGGTGGTAGCATCCGCGCTGACAACGCCGTTGGTGGCGCCGCAGGCACCGCAGGCTCCGTTTTCATCTCGGGCGCATTCGGCAAGCTCACGATGGGCGATGTCGATTCGGCACACAAAGCCGCAACCGGCAACGTTGCTGGCGTTGGCTACACAGGCCTGAGCGATCGTAACGAAGTCGGCCATATCGGTGGCGGCGATGACGAAGGCCTGCTGTACAGCTACACCATCGAAGGTCTGTCGGTCTACCTGTCGGCTGGTCAGCCCAATGCTGCAAGCGCAAACAACGAAGTTGGCTTTGGTGCAAGCTACACCATGAGCGGCTTCACCATTGCAGCCGGTATGGCAGAAGATGGCACCTCCGAGCAGACCTCGGTCGCTCTGCGCGGTTCGTTCGCTGGAATCACCCTTGCCGCTGTCATGGTCGACAATAACGATGTCATGGCGATTGATGACGAAATCGCGTTCTCGGCAACCTATGCTGTGAACGATGCATTGTCGCTGACTGCGTTCACCCGTGAAGTCGATGTCCGCGTTGGCACCGACCTGACCTACACCGGTATCGGTGCTGCTTATAACCTTGGCGGCGGCGCATCGCTGCGCGCAGGTTATGTTGACGGCGGTGTTGACGGTCAGAAGCTCAACAGCTGGGATTTGGGCGTGACCTTCTCCTTCTGATCCAACTGGATCAGGGTTTCGGGAAAGAGCGGGCCTTGCGCCCGCTCTTTTCTTTTGGCCTAAGCTGTTGCCATGGGACTGACCGATATTCAAAGCCGCATCGCGACAGCCGCCACCGCCGCCGGGCGCAAGCCCGCGGATGTGACCCTGATTGCCGTGTCCAAAGTGCAACCGCCCGAACGGGTGGAGGCCGTGCTGATGGCAGGGCAGCGCATCTTTGGCGAGAACCGGGTGCAAGAGGCGGCAGGCCGTTGGCCCGCGTTTCAGGCGCGTTTTGACGGGATCAAGCTGCATTTGATCGGGCCGCTCCAGACCAACAAGGCGCGCCAAGCGGTCGAGATGTTCGATGTGATCCACACGCTTGACCGGCCCAAGTTGGCCGAGACATTGGCCCGTCTGGCCGATGAGCGGGGAAGCTGCCCTGATCTGTTTGTGCAGGTCAATACCGGCGCCGAGCCGCAAAAGGCCGGGGTGCTGCCCGACGATGCCGATGGCTTTGTCGCGCAGGCGCGCGCGCTTGGCCTGCCGCTGGTGGGGCTGATGTGCATTCCGCCTGTCGATGAGGAGCCAAGCTTGCATTTCGCGCTTTTGGCCGAGATCGCGGCGCGAAACGGGCTGACAGGGTTGTCGATGGGCATGTCGTCGGATTTCGAAAGTGCGATTGCGCTGGGCGCGACACATGTGCGCGTGGGATCGGCGATTTTCGGTGAACGGGCCTATGGCTGAGGTTCAGCGCGCGGCCAAACCCTCTGGCACCACCAGCCGGGTCTGAAACCCGATGCGCGCCACGATCCAGCGCAAATCGACAGGGTCAAGTGCCACACATCCTGCCGTGAGATGCCCCGGCCCGCGCCATGCATGCACGAAAATCGCGGAACCCGCGCCATGCTCGGCACGCGGCCAGTTCCAATCGGTGATCAAGACGATGTCGTAAAGCGGATCGGCGCGGCAAAGCCGCTCATGGCTGGCGGCGAAGGGCGCGCGCACCATCAGGTTGTAATCCTCATGGCGGGGATCGTCGCACCACAGATCACCGGGCCGGATCGGCACCGCCCAATCGCAGGGCCGTTCCAGACGATCGGGGCGGTAAAGGCAGCCGACGATGCCATGCACGCCTGCCGGTGTTGCGCCATCGCCTTCGTGCTTTTGCTGCGTGACGCCGCCCCGCCCCAAGCGGCAGGGAAAGACCCGCCCCATGAACCGCAGCCCCATGGGCGTGACCACCATATCGCGCGCTTTCACAGCAAATGCCCCGATTTGTCGCGTTTGACGCTCAGGTAATGGGCATTGTGCCGCCCGGTTTCGGTGACCAGTGGCACGCGTTCGGCAACCATGATCCCCTCGGCCTGCATCATCGCGACCTTGGCCGGGTTGTTGGTCATCAGCCGCACCGCGGAAAAGCCCATCCGCTTGAGCAGGTCGGCGCCGATGCGGAAATCGCGCTCGTCATCCTCGAAGCCGAGGCGGTGATTGGCCTCGACCGTGTCGAAGCCCTGATCTTGCAGGGAATAGGCGCGCATCTTGTTGGCAAGGCCGATGCCGCGCCCCTCTTGGTTGAGGTAGAGCAGCACGCCTGCGCCCAAGCGTCCCATTTCGGCCAGCGCCGTGCGCAGTTGCGGGCCGCAGTCGCATTTCAGGCTGCCCAGCACATCGCCGGTGAAGCAGGCCGAATGCAGCCGCGCCAAGACCGGCTGTTCGCGGTCGGGGCGGCCGATCTCGATGGCGTAGTGTTCGACGCCGCCATTCTCGGGGCGGAAGATATGCAGCCGCCCGGCCTCGGCCGCTTCCATGGGCAGGCGGGCTGCGGCGACAGGCAAGAGCGGGTGATGCTCGGCCAAGTCCTGCGCGAGGTGGTCGGCAATCAGCAGGGCGGCCCCCAATTGCTGTGCCTCGGCTCTTGGGTTGGCAATGTCGAGCGCCACGATGGCGGGCAGAAGTTGGGCCGATTTGGTCAGGGCAAGGGCCAGCCTGTGAAGATCGGCCTGCCCCTGGCGCAGGCCGATCAGCGGCCCCTTGAGCGGATGGCTGAGATCGCGCGCCGGATCGGCCAAGGCGCGCACCCATGCCGCGCCCATATCGGCGGGCAGGCGCAACCGCGCCAGATCACCATCATAGGCGGCCATTTTCAGTGTCTCGGCGCGGCGCTGGGTGATCGCCACGGTCACGCCGTCCCCCATGCTGCGTAGGCCGTCAAGCCGCGCCGCGCTCAGCGTTTCGGCGGCCAACACCAATAGCCCGCGTCCCCCATCCGCGATCACGACAGGCAAGCCGACCCGAAGATCGGCGCGCGCGCGCGCAATGGTTTCAGCTTGGCTTGGCAAAAGGCTCATGTTGCATCCATACTTTGCCTGCGGGGGATTTGAAACATTTCCCCGCATCGCGACACGAGGGCGTGAGATTGCATGTCAAACGCTTGTCAAATCCGGCCAGCTTGCCAAGCTTGATCGCAGGACATGTGCAAGGGGTTTGCAATGGCGAATGTAAAGAGAATCCTGCTTGTCGATGATGATGACGATCTGCGCGAAGCGCTGAGCGAACAGCTGGTCATGACCGAGGATTTCGACGTGTTCGAGGCCGCCAGCGGTGCTGAGGGCATGGCCCGCACGCGCGAGGGGCTTTATGATCTTGTCATCCTCGATGTGGGTTTGCCCGATACGGATGGGCGCGAATTATGCCGCCTGATGCGCAAGCAAGGCGTGAAATGCCCGATCCTGATGCTGACGGGCCATGACAGCGACGCCGACACGATCCTTGGCCTTGATGCAGGTGCCAATGATTATGTCACCAAGCCTTTTCGCTTTCCGGTGCTGTTGGCGCGCATCCGCGCCCAGCTGCGCCAGCATGAGCAATCCGAGGATGCGGTGTTCCAGCTTGGCCCCTATACCTTCAAGCCCGCGATGAAGCTTTTGGAGACGGAGGACGCCAAGAAGATCCGCTTGACCGAGAAAGAGACGAATATCCTCAAGTATCTTTATCGCGCCCAAGAGGGGGTCGTCGCGCGCGAGGTGCTGTTGCACGAGGTCTGGGGGTATAACGCAGGCGTCACCACGCATACGCTGGAAACCCATATCTACCGTTTGCGCCAAAAGATCGAACCCGATCCGGCGAATGTGCGGCTGTTGGTGACCGAAAGCGGCGGCTATCGGCTTGTCGCTTGATTGATCCAGATCAAGGCACAACCTGTGGTTGTTGCTCAGATTGACATCATTACCTCCCTGTTGGACTGGCCCGGACCATCGGTTCGGGCCTTTCTTTCTTGATCGGTCTGACGGTGTCTGGCCATCCGGGGCGTGGCGCATTAGACCCGGCGCATCGCTGTTGACCCCCGCGGAGCTTGCACGACACATGGCCTTTACTCTTGCGACATGGAACATCAACTCGGTTCGGCTTCGCGCCGATCTGGTGAGCAAGCTGTTGACCGAGGAAGCGCCCGATGTGCTGTGCTTGCAGGAATGCAAATCGCCGGTGGACAAGATCCCGGTCGATGTCTTTGCGGCCCTTGGCTACCCCCATATCGTGGCGCGTGGGCAAAAGGGCTATAACGGCGTGGCGATCTTGTCGCGCCTGCCGCTTGTCGATGCCGGCCATCGTGACTTCTGTGCCAAGGGCGATGCCCGCCATGTGGCCGCGCGGCTGGAGAACGGTGTGACCATTCACAACGTCTATGTCCCGGCGGGTGGCGATGAACCCGACCGCACCATCAACGAGAAATTCGGCCACAAGCTCGATTTCCTGACCGAGATGCGCGATTGGTTCGGCACCGACCGCCCCGACAAGGCGATCTTGGTGGGTGATCTGAACATCGCCCCGCGTGAAGATGACGTCTGGAGCCATAAGCAGCTGTTGAAGGTCGTCAGCCACACGCCGATCGAGGTGGCGCATCTTGGCCAAGCCCAAGAGGCGGGGGCTTGGGTCGATGTCACCCGCGCGGATATTCCGGAAGGTCAGCTTTATAGTTGGTGGTCCTATCGCGCGCAGGATTGGGAGAGTGCCGATCGTGGCCGCCGCCTCGATCATGTCTGGGCAAGCGGCGATATCGCCAATGCCGCGCATGGCAGCCGGATCTTGCGCGATGCGCGCGGCTGGGACCGGCCATCGGATCATGTGCCAGTCTTTGCGACATTCGACCTTTGAGGCCTTGGCGCGCGGCACATGTGACCGCATATAAGGCCTGAACGCACGCTGATGTGACGGAGATTTGCGATGCTGGAGCTGGGACAATCCCAAAATGCTGGCCCGAAAGCGGCCGACCTGATCAAGGACGGAACCGAGGCCACCTTTATGGCCGATGTGATCGACGGTAGCGCCGAGGTGCCGGTGATCGTGGATTTCTGGGCGACATGGTGCGGGCCGTGCAAAACGCTTGGCCCCATGCTCAAGGCGGCGGTGACCGCTGCTCGCGGCAAGGTCAAGATGGTCAAGATCGATGTTGACCGCGAACAGCGCTTGGCGGCGGCTTTGGCCCAACAGGGCTTGCCCCTGCAATCGATCCCCACGGTCGTGGCCTTTTTCCAAGGCCGGCCGGTCGATATGTTCCAAGGGGCGGTGCCGCAAGGGCAGATCAAGGAGTTTATCGCGCGGTTGACGGCGCTGACAGGCGATGGCGGGCTGGCCGAGGCAATCGAGGCCGCCGAGCAAATGTTGACCGAGGGTGCGATCGATGACGCCGCCCAGACATTTGCCGCGATCCTTGAGGAAGAGCCAGAGAATGTCGCAGCCACCAGTGGGCTGGCGCGCGCGCATCTGGCCATGGGCCAGATCGATCAGGCCGAGAACCTGCTCAACATCGCGCCTGACGCGATCGCCACATCCTCCGAGCTTGAGGCCGTTCGCGCCCAGATTGCGCTTGCCCGCCAAGCCGCGGGTGCTGGCCCCTTGGCTGATTTGCAAGCCGCCGTTGCGGCCGACCCCGGCAATCACCAAACGCGCTTTGACTATGCCACAGCGCTCTATGCGGCGGGCCAAGTGCAAGAGGCGGTGGATGAGTTGCTTGAATTGTTCCGCCGTGATCGCGAATGGCAAGATGGGGCGGCCAAGGCGCAGCTTTTCACCATTTTCGAAGCGCTCAAGCCACAAGATCCCATCGCGCTGAATGGTCGCCGTAAATTGTCGTCGCTGATTTTTGCCTAAGCCGCGCGGGGGGCTAGCTTCTTGCCCATGATGTCTGTTGCCGATCTTCCCGATACCATCGCGGTTTTCCCGCTGCCCGGTGCGCTTTTGCTACCGCGCGCAAGGTTGCCGCTGCATATTTTCGAGCCGCGCTATCTGGCCATGTTGGATGACGCGCTGAAAACGCCCCATCGCCTGATCGGCATGGTGCAACCGCGCGAGGTACCGGGTTCGGGTCAAAAACGGCTGCACAGCATTGGTTGCGCAGGGCGGGTGACGCAATTCTCGGAGACCGAGGATGGGCGTTACCTGATCACGTTGTCGGGCATGTCGCGCTTTCGAATCCGCGAAGAGGTCAGCGGTTTCACGCCCTATCGGCGCTGCGATGTCTCTTGGGATGGGTTTGCTGCCGATCTCGGCCCGACCGAGGTTGACCGTGGTTTTGACCGCCCGCGCTTTCTCGACCTGCTTGGCCGCTATTTCGAGGCGCTGTCACTATCGACCGATTGGAGCAGCCTGAAGGAGGCGGAGGATGAGCTGATGATCAACTCGCTTTCGATGCTCTGCCCGTTTGATCCCGAGGAAAAGCAAGCCCTGCTCGAGGCGCCATCACTGAGCACGCGGCGCGAGACATTGGTGACTTTGATCGAATTCGCCCTGCGCGGCGGATCTACGGAAGAGATCATGCAATGAGCGAGGATGGCGTCACCATCGACCGGCGCATGCTCGAGGCTTTGGTCTGTCCGATCACGCAAACGCCGTTGAGCTATGATGCTGCGCGGCAGGAATTGATCTCGAAAGCGGCGCATCTGGCCTTTCCGATCCGGGGCGGTATTCCCATCATGCTCGAGAGCGAGGCGCGCCCGCTGGATTAGGCGGGCAGGTGGCGCGCCTAAAGCGCGCGCCCTTGCAGCAACCTTGGCAGGTCGCCGTTCAACCCGGCGGCTTGCCGCATGAAACCACGCCGCAGTGAAGGAATTGCGCTGATCGCACCCATCCCGATATCGCGGATTGCACGCAGGGCGGGGTTATCGTTTGAAAACAATTTGTTGACGCCGTCTGTCGCTACCGCAAGCGTCGTCGTGTCAAAACGCCGCCATGTCTGGTAGCGCGCCAAGACCAAGGGCTGCGCGATATCTTCGCCGCGTCGCACGGCATCGGCCAAGACCTCGGCCAAGGCCGCGACATCGCGCAGGCCTAGGTTCAGACCTTGCCCTGCGATCGGATGCACCCCGTGCGCGGCATCGCCCACCAGTGCCAAGCGCGTGGCCACGAAGGCATTGGCAAGGCTCAGGCTCAAGGGGTAGCTGTAACGCGCACCGGCCAGCGCGATCTCGCCAAGGAAATCGCCAAAGCGCGGGCGCAGATGGTCGAGGAACGCGGCATCATCGGCGGCCATCAGGCGTTGGGCGTCGGCCGCGCGTTCTGACCAGACGATCGAGGAGCGATTGCCCGGCAACGGCAGGATCGCCAATGGCCCCGGCGGCATGAAGAATTGATGCGCGATCCCGTGATGGGGCAATTCATGGGCAATGGCGGCCACAAGCGCGGTCTGGCCATAGTCCCAGCCCGTGCGCCTGATCCCCGCGCGCGACGCGGTGGCCGAGCGGCGCCCATCGGCCCCGACCACGATCCGACCCGTTAAGACCGTGCTATCGGACAGCGTCACATGCGCGGCCATATCGTCGATCTGTTGCGACGTGACGGTTGTGGCCGCGCGATGGGTGATCCGCGGATGCGCCTCGACCGCGTCGAGGAGGGCGCGGCGCAGGTGGCGATCTTCGAGCATATGGCCCATCGGGCCTTCTTCCAGCTCGGTGCTGTCGAAATGCAGGAATAATGGCGCGGCCCCTTGGCCCGCCCGTCCATCAGAGGCCTTGATCTGCACGATCGGCTGGGCGTGCTCGGCCAAATCCGCCCAAAGCCCAAGCGCGTCCAGCATCCGCACCGAGGCCAAAGCCAGCGCGTAGGAGCGCCCGTCAAATCCCGCCTCGGTGCGATCTTGGCGCGGCAGAGCATCAATGACGATGCTCGACAGCCCTGCCTGTGCGCAGGCAAGTGCCAATGAGCAGCCGTTCAGTCCGCCACCAACGATCAAGATATCCGCGTCATGGGTCATGGTCCCGACTATGGGTCACCTTGCGGGATTGTCCATGCCTTGCGCGGGTTGTAGCTTCGCCCGCGACAACATGATCAGGGGACAGAGGCATGTCTGATTGGCTTTGGCAAAGCGCCAGCGATCTGGGGCGTGGGATTGCTGCGGGCAAGATCGATCCGGTTGCGCTGACCGAAACCTATTTGGCGGCGGCCGAGTCGCATGAATTCGGGCCGCGCATCTATGTCCGCTTGACGCGCGCCCGTGCCTTGGCCGAAGCCGAGGGTGCGCGGATGCGGGCGCATTCTGGCTTTCGGCGGAGCCTGCTCGACGGTGTGCCGATCAGCTGGAAGGATTTGTTCGATACCGCCGGGGTCGTGACCGAGGCAGGATCGATGCTGCTGAAGGGGCGGGTGCCTGAGAGCGATGCCGCCGTCTTGCAGCGCGCGACGCAAGCGGGCCTCGTGTGTCTGGGCAAAACGCATATGTCGGAACTGGCCTTTGCCGGGTTGGGCGTGAACCCGGCCTATGGTGGCAATACTGACCCCAAGCCCGGCACGCCGCCCAATGTGAATGATCCGGCACTTGCGCCGGGTGGCTCATCCTCGGGGGCGGCGGCCTCGGTCGCGTTTGGGCTGGCGGCGGCGGGGATCGGGTCTGATACCGGCGGGTCGGTCCGGGTGCCAGCGGCGTGGAACGATCTGGTGGGGTTGAAAACCACCCATGGCCGCCTGAGCCTGAAAGGTGTCGTGCCTTTGGCCGAAAGCTTTGACACGGTCGGCCCGCTGTGCCGCACGGTCGAGGATTGCGCCCAGCTTTTGGCGGTGATGGAGGGTGGCAAGCCCGCCGATCTGCGGGGTGCATCGCTGCAAGGCGCGCGGTTTCTGGTGCTGGAGCCCTATGCCAGCGATGTGCGCGACACCCCGCGCGCGGCGTTCTTTGCCGCGGTCGAGGCGCTGGCCCATGGCGGTGCGCGGATCGAAAGCGGCACAGTCAAGGGGATCGAGGAGGCGATGGGCCTTTCACCCGCGCTGTTTGCGACCGAGGGCTATGGCACGTGGCGCGATGTCATCGAGGCCGCCCCGGACAAGATGTATTCCCGCATCCTTGAGCGGTTCCGCGGCGGCAAGGATTTCAGTGCGCCCGATTATGTTGCGGCGTGGCGGCGTCTGCTTGAATTGCGCGCGCTCTGGGCGCATGAGACGGCCGGTTATGACGCGGTGCTGTTGCCAAGCGTGCCGAACCTGCCGCCTGATGTGGACCGGCTGATGAAAGATCCTGATTTCTATGTCGCCGAGAACCTGTTGACGCTGCGCAACACCCGCGTCGGCAACCTGATGGGGCTGTGCGGCCTGTCTTTGCCGACCGCTACTGCGTCTTGCGGCTTGATGATGTTGGCAGCACCCATGGCCGAGGAACAGCTGTTGCGTCTGGGGGCTGCGGCCGAGGCGGCAATGACCTGAAGGCCACAGCGCCGTGATATCGCGCTGCTTTTTCTGGACCGCCGGGCCGGGACGCTGTAGCTTGCATGCAAACGGGGCGACATGACCCCGATATTGAGGCAGTCCTATGGCGTTTCCCGAGCGGTTTTCGAACCTGCCCGAATATGCGTTTCCGCGTTTGCGGAAGTTGCTCGACGTGCATCCGCCGGGTGGTCCCGTCGTGCATATGACCATTGGCGAGCCGCGCCATCCCTTTCCGGCTTGGGTTGGGGATGTGATCGCCGACAGCCTTGAGGGGATCGGGCGCTACCCCGCCAATGACGGCACGCCGGAATTGCAGACCGCGATCGCGGCATGGATCGCGCGGCGCTATGGCGTCAATGTCAGCGCGGATCGTCAGATCTTGCCCTTGAACGGCACGCGCGAGGGGTTGTTCAACGCCTGCCTTGCGCTTTGCCCGGAGACCAAGCGCGGGAAGCAACCCATCGTGTTGATGCCCAACCCGTTCTACCAGGTCTATGCCGTGGCGGCTTTGGCCGTGGGGGCGGAACCCGTCTATGTGTCGGCCACGGCGGCCACGGGCGATCTGCCCGACTATGCGCGCCTGCCGCCCGAGATCTTGGACCGGGTGGCGATTGCTTACCTGTGCTCGCCTGCCAACCCCCAAGGGGCGGTGGCCGATGCCGGCTGGTGGCGTGACCTGATCGCCTTGGCCGAGCGGCATGATTTCCAGATTTTCGCCGATGAATGTTACTCCGAGCTTTATCGCGACACGCCCCCGCCGGGCGCGCTTGAGATCGCGGCCCAGATGGGCGCGCATCCCGAGCGGGTGGTGATTTTCCACTCGCTCTCCAAACGCTCGAACATGCCGGGGCTGCGGTCGGGCTTTGCTGCCGGTGGGCCGGAGAGCATAGGGCGGATGAAACAGCTGAGGAATTACGCAGGCGCGCCCTTGCCCTTGCCGCTTCAGGCGGTGGCGACGCGCGCATGGAGCGACGAGGCCCATGTCGAGGAAAACCGCGCGCTTTACCGTGCGAAATACGCGATTGCCGACGCGATTTTCCACGATGTGCCGGGGTACACCCCTCCACAGGCGGGGTTCTTTTTGTGGCTGCCCGTCGCCGATGGCGAGGCGGCAGCGGTGAAATTGTGGCGCGAGACAGGCGTGCGGGTGTTACCGGGAGCTTATCTCGCGCGCGCGGTGGATGGTATGATCCCCGGCGCCGACAGGCTGCGCGTGGCGATGGTCGCACCCGAAGATGAAATGCGCGATGGGCTGACGCGGTTGCGGTCATGCCTTTACGGCGAATGAGGACGAACGAGCATGGCCTATCAGACCAGACAGCGTGATCCCCTGCTAGATGACCGGACACATGAATTGCTCATGCGGTTTGGCCAACAGGCGCTTGGTTTCGCCCTCTTGGGCCTTGGCGTGGCGCTTGCCGCGATGCTGTGGTCTTATGCGCCGGATGACCCGCATTTCATGGCGGCGACCGATGCGGTGCCGCAAAACCTATTGGGGCATCTGGGCGCATCGGTTTCCGCGATCTTGATGATGATCATGGGCTATGGGGCGGTCTTGCTGCCGCTTGCCGCGTGGGTCTGGGGTGCCAGGTTCTTGCGCAACAGCCGTCAGGATCGCGCCTTGGGGCGTGTCGCCTTTCTGCCGATCGCGGTTGCGCTGGCGGCGATCTATTCGGCCAGTCTGACACCGCCGCAAGGCTGGGCGCATAGCTTTGGTCTCGGCGGGCTGTTTGGCGATACGGTGGTTGGCGCGCTTTTGCACGCGTTGCCGATGGCCCCGCAGCTTGGGTTGAAACTGGTCGCCGCAATGGCCTTTGTGCTTTGTTTGATGATGTCGGGTTTTGTCATGGGCGTGGATCGTCGCGAGCTGCGCTTGGGCCTACGCTATCTGTTGCTTGGTCTTGTGGCGCTTGGCAGCTTGGTCTCGGGGGGCTTACGCAATGCAGGCCATGGCGCCGGACGTGCCGCCACCGAGTTGGCGCGCTTGCGCCAAGAACGCCGCGAGGCAGGTCTGTCCGGGTCCGGCCTTGCGGCATTTTCCGATCGCCTATCGACCCCGGTGCAGCCACTTGGTGGCGAACAGGGGCAAGCTCAAACCCCGCCACGCCGCGTCGGCGGATTGTTGGGGCGCGTGCCGATGCTGCGCGCCCAGGGTGCCGAGGCCGCCACGCTTGACGTCGCACCCGAGGCACCGATCCATGGCAGCGCCGAGGAAGAGCGTATCCGTGCGCGCATCAGTGATGTGATCCGCAACCGTGTGCGCCGCGCGCCCCAGCTCGCGCCCCAAGAGGAAAAGCGCCGCATGCCAAGCCTCCCTCTTGGGGCGGGGATCTTGTCAGCGGCGGCTGGGTCTGCTGCCGCCCAACCCGTGATCCGGGCCGAGCCGCCCTTGACCGCCGCACACAGAGCCGAGCCGCCGCTAAGCGCGCGCAGCGTCGCTGCGACACCCGCGCCTGCGGCGATCGATACCTTTGACGAGAATATGTTCATCGATGACGAGGGCGATCAGTTCGGGACGACCGACCATGACGCGCTGGGCATGCAAGATATGGCCCCCCGTGGCCCCGCGCCGGTGCTGCCCCAGACCGAGTTGCAGCGCCGGGTGATGCAGCGCGCCTTGACGCGCAAACCTGCTCCTTCGAAACAGGCGATCGCCGATGCGCAGCCCTCGTTGCCGCTACAGGCCAAGGTGGAAACGGCCTATGAGCCGCCGTCGCTTGCCTTGTTGGAGAACCCCGATACGATCCAGATCCAACGCCCGCATCTGAGCGACGAGGCGCTTGAGGAAAACGCCCGCATGCTGGAGTCGGTCTTGGATGACTACGGCGTCAAGGGCGAGATTGTCAGCGTTCGCCCCGGCCCCGTCGTCACCATGTACGAGCTTGAACCAGCGCCTGGCCTGAAGGCGAGCCGTGTGATCGGTCTGGCCGATGATATCGCGCGTTCGATGTCGGCGCTTTCCGCGCGTGTTTCCACCGTGCCGGGCCGCTCGGTCATCGGGATCGAATTGCCCAACGAGCACCGCGAAAAGGTGCTGTTGCGCGAGTTGTTGAGCCATCGCAGTTTCGGTGATGGCAATCACCGCCTGCCGCTTGCGCTTGGCAAGGATATCGGCGGCGATCCGATCATCGCTAATCTTGCCAAGATGCCCCATCTGCTGATCGCTGGCACCACCGGTTCGGGGAAATCGGTCGCGATCAACACCATGATCCTGAGCTTGCTTTATAAGCTTTCCCCCGAAGAATGCCGGATGATCATGATCGACCCCAAGATGCTGGAACTGTCGGTCTATGACGGTATTCCACATCTGCTGTCGCCCGTTGTGACCGACCCGAAAAAGGCTGTTGTGGCGCTCAAATGGGTCGTGGGCGAGATGGAAGAGCGCTATCGCAAGATGTCCAAGATGGGCGTGCGCAATATCGAGGGCTATAATGGCCGCGTCCGCGAGGCACTGGCCAAGGGCGAGATGTTCAAGCGTACTTATCAGACGGGTTTCGACGACGAAACCGGCGATCCCGTCTTCGAGACCGAAGAATTCCAGCCCGTGACCATGCCCTTTATCGTTGTCATCGTTGACGAGATGGCCGACCTGATGATGGTGGCCGGCAAAGAGATCGAAGCCTGTATCCAGCGTTTGGCCCAGATGGCGCGCGCAAGCGGTATCCACCTGATCATGGCGACCCAGCGCCCTTCGGTCGATGTGATCACCGGCACGATCAAGGCCAACTTCCCGACGCGGATTTCCTTCCACGTGACGTCCAAGATCGACAGCCGCACAATCCTTGGCGAACAGGGCGCCGAGCAGCTTTTGGGCATGGGCGACATGCTTTACATGGCGGGCGGCGCCAAGATCACCCGTATCCACGGCCCCTTCGTGCGCGACGAAGAGGTCGAGGAGATCGTGCGCCACCTGAAATCCTTTGGACCGCCTGAATATGCTTCGAGCGTGCTCGATGGCCCGGATGAGGACCGCGAAAGCGATATCGATGCGGTTCTGGGCCTGAACACCGGCGGCAATACCGATGGCGAGGATGCGCTCTACGATCAAGCCGTGGCGATCGTGATCAAGGATCGGAAATGTTCGACCTCGTATATCCAGCGCAAGTTGGGCGTGGGCTACAACAAGGCCGCGCGGTTGGTCGAGCAGATGGAGGAAGCGAGGCTGGTCAGCACCGCCAACCATGTCGGCAAGCGCGAGATCTTGGTGCCGGAACAGGATTGACGCTTGCGTGATCGCGGGCGCCACCCCCTTTATGGGGCGCTGAAAAGGGCTATCTTGGTTCCATGAAACGATTGTTGCTTTGCCTTGCCCTTGGTCTGGTGTCGGCCCTTCCCGCGCGGGCCGATCTGGTGTCGCTGGCTGATCTGTCTGCCTATCTTAACGGTTTATCCTCTGCTGAGGGGCGATTTACCCAGATTAACGCCGATGGCTCGGTCGCAACCGGCGATATCTATCTGCATCGCCCCGGCCGGATCCGCTTTGATTATGAAGGCGGGGATTTGACCGTGATTGCTGGCGGTCAGCAAGTCGCGATTTTCGATGGGCGCGCGAATACCCCACCCGAGCAATATCCTTTGGCGCAAACGCCGCTCAACCTGATCTTGGCGCGCAATGTCGATTTGGCCGCATCGGGCATGGTGGTGGGCCATAGGTTCGACGGGGTCGCCACGCGGGTGGCCGCGCAAGACCCAGACCGTCCCGAAATTGGCACGATCGAGATGTTCTTTACCGATAACCCGGTTGCCTTGCGCCAGTGGATCATCACCGATAACGGCGGCGGGCAGACGGTCCTTGTGATCGACAGCATGGAACCGGTCGGGCGTTTGCCTGCCTCGCTGTTCAATATCACCCTAGAGATTGCAACGCGCGCCCGCGATTAGGCGCGGCAACTTTCCAATTGGCGGCGATACATCTCGGCGCGGTCGGCAACACGGTCAGCCACGTTCAGCAACCATCGTTTGGATTGGTGGCTGCCGCGCGCGAAGCCTGCATGCCCCTCGTGGTAGGCGAGATACTGGTTGCGTGCATCCGTCAGTGCCACACCATTGCGTTCGCGGGTGCGGTTCATGTACCAGCCCATGAAATCGGCGGCATCGTCGATATCGGTGCGCCGTGCGCTGCGCCGCCCGGTGGCGCGGCGATAATCATCCCATGTGCCGTCAAGCGCTTGGCTATAGCCATAAGCCGAGCTGACGCGCCCCCTTGGGATAAAGCCAAGCGCATAGCGGCGCGGCGGGCGGGCATTGCCGACAAAGCTGCTTTCTTGGTGAATGATCGCCATTTGCACATGCACCGGCACGCCCCAGCGGCTTTCGGTGCGGCGCATCGCGCGCATGTAATGCGGCCTTTCGCCAGCCAACATGCAGGCATTGTCGAGGTTGCGTGGTGCGCTGTGACGCGCCCCGCTAGCGCCACAGCCAGCGAGCAATAACGTCAGCCCGCCCATGATAAAGACGCGTCGTTCCATGATACCTGCTCGAGCCCGAATTTTTACGGTGATATTACGTTTAGTATAGACCAATTTGCCGGTGAATGGAATGGCGGGCTTGCGGTCTTCTAGAGCAAGAAAGACAAAGTGATGGGGAGTGTGGCAACCGACATCAGGGTCGATACCATGACGAGCCCTGCAACTGCGTCGGGGTCGGCATCATAGCGCTCTGCAAGCAGGTAGGATGTGACGGCCACGGGTGTTGCCATCTGGAGGACCAAGACGCCAAAAGCCACGGGGTCGAGGCCAAAGGCGCGCCCGGCGATCACGCCTGCCACCAGACCAAGGGCGAGTTTTGCCGCTGACATCCACAGCGCGCGTCCGATCCGACCGGGTTTGAGGCGTGCCACCGCGACACCCAGCGTGACCAGCATCAAGGGGATCGCCATCTGCCCCATCAAGGACAATGAGCGCGTCAGCCATTCCGGCGTCTGCCACCCCAAGGTCAGGAACAAACCACCCAATAGTGTCGCCCACAGCATCGGCTCGCGCAGCATCCGCGCCGGTGATGTGCCGCCCGCCACCAACCAAAGCCCCACGGTGAAGGTCAAGATCGCCATCACGGCAAAAACGACCACCGCCAGCCCCAAGCCTGTCTCGCCAAAGGCAAACAGCGCCAAGGGCAGCCCCAGATTGCCGGTATTGCCAAAGGCCAGCGGCGCGACATAGGCCGCGCGGTCGAGGCGCAGGCCCGCGATAAGCCCCCAACTCAGCGCGATGACGGCGATATAGGCCAAAAGGCTTGCCAAGGTCAGTGCGCCCAATGTCGAGAGGGCGATATCGGCCTGCATCAGCGCGGTGAAGATCAGGCTTGGCACCGCCAGGGTCATCGAGATGCGGGTGACGAAGGCGGTCGGGTAGTCGTAACCTGCCTTGGCCCAAACAAACCCGGCACTCCCCAAGAGGAAAACAGGGGCCACGATTGCCAGCACCGTCAGGGCGATTTCCACAATCTGTTTCCTTCCCGAAATGCGCGAACCATGGACAATCCCCCCATGCGCGCGATAGAACGCGTGTTCAAGGGGGTTCAGCCTCATGCTGAGAAGCACGGCAAAATTCGGTCTCGGTCAGGTGGTACGCCACCGTAAACACCCGTTTCGGGGTGTCATTTTCGATATTGATCCCCAATTTGCCAATACCGATGAATGGTATGCCGCCATCCCTGAAGAGGCCCGGCCAGCCAAAGAGCAGCCCTTTTACCACCTCTTGGCCGAGAACGATCAGACCTACTATGTCGCCTATGTCTCGGAGCAGAACCTTGTGCCTGACGAGAGTGGCGAACCGGTCGATCACCCCGATTTGCCTGACCTGTTCGGCGAGTTCAGCAATGGTCGCTATCCGCTCGAGTTTCAGCTGAACTGAGCCATGCAGAGTTAGCCGATGGGGCGCCCCTCGGCTTTCCATGCGGAAAAGCCGCCCTCCATTTCAGCGACATTGGTCATCCCCATCTCTTGCAGCGTCTTGGTTGCGAGCGCAGATCGCCACGCGCCTGCGCAGACAAGGATTAGCCGCTTGTCGGTTGCCAGCGCCTCTTTGTGGTAGGGGCTGGCGGGGTCCACCCAAAACTCCAGCATTCCGCGCGGCGCATGGATCGCACCGGGCAGCTTGCCTTCGCGCTCAAGCTCGCGAGGGTCGCGGATATCGACGAAGACCGCTTGGCCATTCGCCACTTCGGCGGCGGCGGCCTCGGTCGAGAGCGAGGTGATAGCCGCTTTCGCGGCCATCACCATGTCTTTGACGGGGGTAATCGCCATCGCTCAATAGCCCAGCGCGATGCCGTCTTTGCGCGGGTCCGATCCACCCTCGAGCGTGCCGAGATCATGATGGATGCGGATCGCCTGCGCACCGCCGATGCCGACATCGGGGGTGGAAACGGCATGGCCGAGATCGCTGAGTTCTTGCCGGACGGTGTCGCTATAGCCCTTTTCAACTTTCATATCGCCGAACTCGCTGAAACAGCGCGGCGCGTCGATCATCTCCTGTGGGCCAAGGCCGTAATCGACCATATTGGTGACCATCCGCGCGTGGCCTGTGGCCTGATACTGGCCACCCATCACGCCGAATGGCATGATCACGCGGCCATTTTGCTTGAGCATGGCAGGGATGATCGTGTGCATCGGGCGCTTGCCGCCCGCCGCCTCGTTCGGGTGGCCCGCCTCAAGCGTGAAGCCCGCGCCACGGTTCTGGAACAGGATGCCGAATTTGTCGGACGCGATGCCAGAGCCGAAATCCTTGAACACCGAATAGATCAGCGACACGGCCATGCGGTCGCGATCAACGACGGTGATATAGATGGTTTCCTTATGCGCCTCGGCGCTAAGGGTGCGAGGGTTGTCGATGCAGCGGGTGGGGTCGATCAGGGCCGCCAGTTTCTTGGCCGTGGCCGGGTCGAGCATATGGGCCAGCCGCGTCATGTGATCCATGTCGGCGACGAAACGCTCGCGCGCATCATAGGCGAGTTTCGTGGCCTCTGCCTCGATATGGGCGCGCATCGTGCCGAAGGGTTCCATCGATGCCAGATCAAATTCGGCCAAGATATTGGCCAAAAGGATCGCTGTCGCACCTTGGCCATTTGGCGGATGCTCGACCAGTTCGATGCCCTTGTAATTGCCGCTGACGGGTGTGCCATAACTGCTGCGCGTATTGGCGAAATCCTCGAGCGTGTGGACACCGCCCAAGGCGCGCAGCGAGGCGACCATGTCTTCGGCCACTTCACCCTCGTAGAAGCCGGAGCGGCCAAGGGCCGCCACACGGCGCAATACCTCGGCCTGCTGGGGGTGGCGGAACAGCTGGCCCACGCGCGGGGGCGCGTCGCCGATCAAGTAATAGCGCCGCGCCGCTGGGTTCATGTTCTGGTGATGATGCGCCCAGTCAAAGCCTGCGCGCGGGGCGACGGGAACGCCTGCCTCGGCATAGCGGATGGTGGGGGCCAGCACCGCATCAAGCCCCAGCTTGCCGTGATCTTGCGACATCTGGCAAAAGGCGTCGATCGCGCCGGGGATAGTCACGGCGGCGGGGTCGCCGAAAACGGGCATCTTGGTGTGGCCCTTGGCGCGCAGCGCCTCGGCCGACAACGCGGCGGGCGCGCGGCCGGATCCGTTGATGGCGATGATCTCTTCGGTGCCGGCGGGTTTGATCAGGGCAAAGCAGTCACCGCCGATCCCTGTCATGGCGGGTTCACACAGCCCCAGCAAAACCGCACCTGCGATGGCGGCATCCACCGCGTTGCCGCCTGATTTCAGGATATCGACAGCCGCTTGCGCCGCAATCGGGTGCGAGGTCGCGCACATGCCGTTTTCGGCGAAAGCGGCCGACCGGCCGGGATGGTGAAAGTCGCGCATGATGTGTCCCTCCCTCGTGCAGCGAATGGCGTGCAACCTAACCGGGGCGACGGCAAGGGCAAGGGGCGGCGTTGCCTATGCAGGGGCCGTTCATTGCGGCTGCGCCGAAGGTGGATTGCTCAAGTCCTCGACGCCACGCACCGGGTGGGGGCTATGATACACGACGCCGAGGGAAGCCTGAGCAGCTACATGGTTCGTATCGCACCACATCCCGGCGCCAATGCGGATAGAATCAGGCATTCACATGGCTTTTTGGCGCGATTGCAGCGGATCATCGACACCGGGCAAGCGAAAGCGCAGAATGTTTTGCCCATGGCAGCGCGACATGCTGAGCGCGCGCGCCATGCTGCGCAGGATCGGCCATCCAAATCCGCCCTCGGGCCAAAGAAGCGGATCATCGTCCGCGATCTGTGGAAAGACCGCCCCCGGCAACTGCCCGTTGGGCATCGGACCGCCCTTGTCGCGCAGTGTGATTTGGATACCGCCACGGTCGCTTGCGACATCCAGCGTGATGGATGGATTGTCGCCCTGCCGGTCGCAATAGGCATGTTCGACGATATTGTTGCAGGCTTCGGCCAAAGCGATTTGGGTGCGGTCACGCAGGTCATCGCTGATCCCTTCGGCGTGCAGGGTCGCATCGACCGTGAGCAAAGCATGGCGCACCCCATCCGGGCCTGCGGGAAAATGCAGGCTGATCAAGAGGCGCGGCCCCAAGATACCCCCGCCACTGGTCATGAGGTGGCCTGTATGGCCGCGCCGCGCGCGGCCGCCGCCGCCTCCGCATCGGTATGGATTGCGAAAACCGTATGCATCCGCGTCAGCGTCATGACCTTGTTCACCGCAGGCTGAAGCCCGGCCAATTCCAGTTGGCGCTCACTGCCCAGCAATTTGCGAACGGCAATGATCGCACCCAACCCGCTTGAGTCGATGAAATCGACCCGCGACAGATCAAGGATGACGTCCCCGCCACTGCCTGAAACAAGATCGCGAAACCGATCCTTGAAAGCGATGGCGACCCGCGAGTCGATCCGGTTTTCCCGGACCTTCATGATGCCGATCATGGGGCGGCTTTCGAAATCCATGTTCATGGCGTAACCTCCGCGCAAATGCGAGGTTCAAGATAGGGCGAAATCCTTACCAATCGGTGAGTTCGACAGCAGGGGATGAGAACAATGCAAGAGGTCGTCATCGCAGGCGCGGCGCGCACGCCCATGGGTGGCTTTCAAGGTGCCTTGGCCACCATTGCGGCCGCCGATCTTGGCGGCGCGGCCATCGCGGCGGCACTTGCCGATGCCGGTGTTGCCCCTGCTTCGGTTGATGAGCTTTTGATGGGGTGTGTGCTGCCCGCGGGCCAAGGACAGGCACCGGCGCGCCAAGCGGGCTTTGCCGCAGGATTGCCCAAGGAGGTGCCGGCCACCACGCTGAACAAGATGTGCGGCTCGGGCATGAAGGCGGCGATGTTTGCATGGGATGCGTTGGCGCTGGGCCGGTCCGACATCATCGTGGCGGGTGGTATGGAGTCGATGTCGAACGCCCCTTACCTTTTGCCCGCCATGCGCGGCGGCGCGCGCATGGGCCATGCGCAGGCGCAAGATCATATGTTCCTCGATGGACTTGAAGATGCTTATGACAAGGGCCGCCTGATGGGCAGCTTCGCCGAGGATTGCGCGCAAGCGTTCCAGTTCACGCGCGCTGCGCAAGATGACTATGCGCTGGGCTCGCTCGAGAATGCGTTGAAGGCCATCGCAAGCGGGGCCTTCTCGTCTGAGGTGGTTCCGATCACGGTTTCCTCGCGCAAGGGCGATGTCGTGGTCTCGGTCGATGAACAGCCGGGCAATGCAAAGCCCGAGAAGATCCCGACGCTGAAGCCCGCCTTTCGCAAGGATGGCACGGTGACAGCGGCCAATTCCTCGTCCATCTCGGATGGGGCGGCAGCGCTTGTCATGGCGCACAGGGCGGCGGCCGAGGCACAGGGATTGCGGGTCCGCGCGCGGGTTCTGGGCCATGCCAGCCACGCGCAGGAACCGAACCTGTTTCCAACCGCCCCCGTTCCTGCCGCGCGCAAGCTGCTCGATCGATTGGGCTGGTCGATTGCCGATGTGGACCTGTGGGAGGTGAACGAGGCTTTTGCCGTCGTCCCCATGGCCTTCATGCGCGAGATGGGCGTACCGCGTGAGCGGATGAACGTGCATGGCGGGGCCTGCGCGCTGGGCCATCCCATCGGGGCATCGGGCGCGCGGATCATGGTGACGCTCTTGAATGCGCTGGAACGGCACGGATTGAAGCGCGGGGTCGCCGCGATCTGCATCGGGGGCGGCGAGGGGACGGCCATCGCGATCGAGCGGGTATAGAAAACCCCGGTGCTGCAACTTACTCGTCGATGTCGTCCATGCTGAGCAATTCTGGCGCCGTCAGCCGCCGCGGCACCGTTTCGACGCGCGGCGCCTCTTGCAATTCGGGTGCGGGGGTTTGCACCACCTGTAACGCCTCGAGCTTGCGGGCCGAGGGCAGAACCCGCGCCTCGAGCGAACCGATGGCCTTGTTGTAGCTTTCAACCGAGCGGTTCAGCGATTGGCCCACCTTGTGCAGATTGGCGGCGAAGACAGCGAGGCGGTCGTAGAGCTCCTTAGCTTCGCGGTGGATTGTTACCGCGTTCTGGGCCACGGCCTCTTGCTGCCAGCCAAAGGCGATGGTCCTGAGCAATGCGATCAGGGTCGAAGGGGTTGCGATGACCACGCGCGACTGCATCGCGCGTTCCAAAAGCGCGGGGTCGCTTTCGACGGCCGCCGACAAGAACACATCGCCGGGGATGAACATCACCACGAAATCAGGCGTGTCGGCCAAAAGGTCGTGGTATTTCTTGGATGACAAAAGCCGCACATGATCGGCCACCTGCCGCGCATGGCGCGTGATGGCGATGTCGCGCGCCTCGGGCGTGTCAGCCTCCAAAGCATCGAGATAGCCATCGAGCGAGGTCTTGGCGTCGATGACCAGTGACCGCCCGCCGGGCATGCGCACGATGGCATCGGGGCGTTGCAGCCCATCCTCGGTCCGCATGGTCGCTTCGGTTTCGAAATCGACATGTTCAGCCATGCCGCTGAGTTCGAACACCTGCCGCAGTTGCATCTCGCCCCAGCGTCCGCGTGTTTTGGGTGCGCGCAAGGCCTGCACCAGCTTGCGGGTTTCGCCCGAAAGTTGGGTTTGGCCAAGCTTCAGATGCTCCACCTGTTCGCGGATCGCGCCATAGGCGTCGGTGCGGTGCTTTTCCATCTCGCGCAGGATGGTGTCGAAGGCACCCAAGCGTTCGCTGAGCGGTTTGACCATGCCGTCGATCGCCTTTTGGCGCGCTTCAAGCTCGGCCTTCGCGGTCTCGGTATGGGTGGCGAAGCGTTCGGTGACGCGGTCGAGAAATGCCTTGGAATTGCCCTCCAGCACCTCGTTGGCAAGCGTCTTGAACTTGCCTTGCAGCGCATCGTTCAGGCCGCGCAATTCCTCGAGCCGGGCGGCATGGGTGCGTTCGAGGGTTTCGAGCTTGGCTTCGGCCTGGTTGAGTGCGCCGAGAAGGCCGTCGCGTTCTTCGCGGGCCTCGGACAGTTGTAACTCGAGCTGTGGCAGGCGTTCGGCGCGGGCCTCGCCAACGGCGATCTGACGGCGCAGGCCCTCTATCTCGGCCAGGCCTGCTTCGGCCCGTTTCAGCCGCGCGCCGCGCCGGATGAAGGCCGCGATCATCGCCAACAGCGCCAAAACGGCGAGGATCAAATAGGCGGGTAGGGGATCGACACCCGCGCCGAAGGGCGAGGAGGCGCGCAGATCGGCGGCGAACCCGTCGAGAAAGGCGAAGAGTGGCGCGTTTTCCATGGCTCAGCTCCGCCCAAAGAGTTTTTCGATATCGGATAGCGCCAGCGTGACGAAAGTGGGCCGCCCATGGTTGCATTGGCCCGATTTCGGCGTCGCCTCCATCTCGCGCAGAAGGGCGTTCATTTCCTCGGCGCTCATCCGGCGACCGGTGCGGACCGAGCCGTGACAGGCGATGCGCGAAAGCACCGCGTCAAGCCGTGTGCGCAAGGCCTCGGACCGGCCCAGATCGTCGATCTGGTCGAGGATGTCGCGCAGCAACGGTTCCACGGCGACAGCACCCAAAAGGGCCGGGGTTTCGCGCACGGCGATGGTGCCAGGGCCGAAGGGTTCGATGATCATGCCAAGGTCTGCGAGCGCATCGGCATGTGCCAAAAGGCGCTCGGTGTCGGCACCAAGGGTGATGATCTCGGGAATCAAGAGTGCCTGCCGCTCGATGCCGTTTTCCGCCATCTGGCGCTTGAGCCGCTCATAGACCAGCCGCTCATGGGCGGCATGGGCATCGACGATGACCATGCCTGTCTCGGTTTGGGCGATGATATAGTTTTCATGGAGTTGGGCGCGAGCGGCCCCCAGGGGGCGGGTGGTTACCTCGGCCGGCGGGCTATCCTCCTCAATCCGGGCGGAGGGGGTCCAAGGGGCCTGTGCCTCGGCCAAGGCGGGCGCTTGCCAGTCACGGGCGCGGATCAGGCTTGCTTGGCTTGGGCGCTCCATCTGGTAGATGCGCGGGGCGGCCACGGCTTCGGGCCGGAAGGCACCGAGCATCCCCTCGCCCAAGGTCGTGGCGCTTTGCGGTGCGGCCCCGGCCAGCGCGTGGCGCAAGCCCGAGACGACCAGCCCGCGCACCAGATCGGGGTCGCGGAAGCGCACCTCGGCCTTGGCGGGATGCACATTCACATCGACCCGTTCCGGCGGGCAGTCGAGAAACAGCGCAATAGCCGGGTGCCGGTCGCGCGCCAGCACATCCATGTAGCCCGCCCTGAGCGCGCCATAGAGTTGCTTGTCGCGCACGGGGCGGCCGTTGACAAAGAAGAACTGCGCCACGGCGGCCCCGCGCGAGGCGGTGGGCAGGCCCGCATAGCCGCGCAAGGTCACGCCGTCGCGCGCGGCCTCGATCTTCAGCGAATTGTCGATGAAGTCGCGCCCCAACAGCCCGCGCAAACGACCGGCTAAAGCATCGAACAGGTCGCCTGTTTCAGGATCGGCGCGCAACACGACGCGCCCTTCGTCGGTCATGTCCTTGAGGGTGAAGCCAACGCCGGGTTCGGCCATCGCCAGACGCCGCACGACATCGGTGATCGCCTGCATCTCGGCCCGGTCGCTGCGCAGGAATTTCAGCCGCGCGGGCGTGGCATAGAAAAGATCGCGCAATTCCACGATGGTCCCGCGCGAAAGTGCAGCGGGGCGGATGGGGTCCGCCACCCCGCCATTGACCGCGATCTCATGCGCCTCAAGACCCGCAGCACGGCTGGTGATCTTCAGCCGCCCCACCGCGCCGAGCGAGGGCAGCGCCTCGCCCCGGAAGCCGAAGCTTTGGATATTGAGCAGGTCGCTGCCGTCGATCTTGGATGTCGCGTGGCGCGAAAGCGCAAGCGGAAGGTCATCCGGCCCCATGCCGCAGCCATCATCGCTGACGCGGATGAGCGACTTGCCGCCATGGGCGACCTCGATCAACACACGCGTCGCGCCGGCATCAAGCGCGTTCTCGACCAGTTCCTTGACGGCCGAGGCGGGGCGCTCCACGACCTCGCCCGCCGCGATCCGATTGATCGCGGTCTCATCCAATTGACGGATGACTGGGCGGCTTATTTTGGGGTCATCAAGCGACATACCCCAAAACCTAGCATGTGCGCGTGAGTCGGGCCAAGGGCCGAAGGGTCAGTTTCCGGGGGATAACCCTTCGGGCTGGCCGACCACGACGAAATGCAGATCGTCAGGCTGCAACAGCCGCGCGGCGACCCGGCGCAGGTCTTCAAGCGTCACGGCCTCGATATAGCTGTTACGGTTGGTGACGTAGTCGACGGGGATCTCATCGGATTGCATCGCGGCCAAAATCCCCGCGATTGTGCCATTGCCGTCAAAGCGCAGCGGGTATTCGCCGGTCATGTAGCGGATCGCGGCATCGCGTTCATCTTGCGTGACGCCATTCTCGGCCAGATCGGCCCATTGTGCGCGCACGACCTCGATCGCCTCGCCCACCAGTGCGTTCGAGGATGAGAATTGCCCCAGCATGCCAGGCGACAGATCGGCCAGCGACAGGAAGCTGCTAATCCCATAGGTCAGCCCGCGCTTTTCGCGTACCTCCCCCATCAGCCGCGAGCGAAAGCCACCGCCGCCGAGGATCTGGTTGAGCACGAAAGCGGCGAAGAAGTCGGGATCGTCACGTTCAATGCCTGCATGGCCGAAAAACGCCACCGATTGCGGGCTGGGGAAATCCACGACCGTTACCCCGCCCTCGAGTGCGAAATCGGCCGGGCCGGGGCGGGGCGGTGCGGCTTGCGGCAAATCGCCCAAGATATGGTCGATTAGTGCGCCCAGCTCTGCGGCGGTGAGATCGCCTGCCGCCCCGACAACGACCCGTTCGCGTGTCAGCGCTCCCCGATGGGCAGCAACAAGGTCATCGCGGGTCAAGCCCGTGACGGTTTCGGCGCTGCCTTCCTGAGCAAAGGCATAGGGATGGTCGCCAAAGGCCAGCCGGTTGAAGGTGGTCGCCGCGATTTCCTGCGGGTCGCGCGCATCGGATTGGATGATGGCCAAGACCTGTGCGCGCACGCGTTCGATCGCATCTCGATCGAAACGCGGGGTCGTCATGGCCGCGCGCAACAGATCGGCGGCGGCGTCGCGGTTCTGGGTCAACATTCTTGCGCTGACCACCACGGCGTCACGGTAGCTTTGGAACGAGAAGTCGGCGGCCAAGCCTTCGACAGCGGTGGCATAGTCTTGCGCGTTCAGATCACCGGCACCCTCTTCCAATAGGCCCATCATCATGTGGGTCGCGCCGCGCGCTTCAGGGGCATCAAGCACGGCGCCGCCGATGAACCAAAACTCCAAGGCCACAAAGGGGATCGAATGATCCTCGACCAACCAGGCCGAGATGCCGCCGGGCGAAGTGACCTCTTCGATCTCGATATTCGCCGATGCTGGCAATGCGAAGAGAGCAGCGAAAGCTGCCACGATGAGGCGCTTGATCATTGGCTTATCTCCGCATTGGCCGCCGGGGGCCGCATCAAATGCCCCGTCACATGGACCGGGTCGGTGAACAGGCGGCTGGCGGCCGCCATCACATCCTCGGGCGTGACAGCGGCCAGCACATCGGGCCAGCTTTCGATATCGGCCACGCCAAGCCCTATTGTCAGTTCCATCCCCCAGCGCCGGGCCAGCCCTTGGGTGCTGTCCTCGCTGTAGATATCGTTCGCCGCGATCTGAAACTTGATACGTTCGAAATGGTCCATGTCGATCCCATCCGACAGGAAATCGTCGATAATGCGCCAGAGATCGGCCTCGGCCTCATCGAGCGACAGGCCGGGGACCGGGACATTCACAAGGCTGAACCCCGAGGGATCAAGGCTGGTCGAGTCGTAGAACGCCGCGGCATAAAGCGAGCGTTCTTCGTCCACTTGCAGGCGGCGCGCCAATAGCGAAGTTTGTCCGCTGCCGCCCAAAAGTTCGGCCAAGATCACAAGGGCCGCTGCCTCGGCCTGATTGCCCGGTTCGCGCACCGGGGCAAGCATTTGCACCGAGACATATGGGTTAGCCACACGTTGATCGGTGAAATCTACCCGGCGGTTGGCGATATGGGGCGGCTCGGTGGGTCGCGCCCGCACAGGCAGGTCGGGGGATGCGGGGATTGGCCCGTAATGCTGTTCGGCCAAGGCGCGCACCGCATCCGGGGTGACATCACCTGCAACGATCAGGATCGCATTGTTGGGGTGATACCACAGGTCATGAAATGTTTGCGCGTCAGCAAGCGAGAGCGCCTCCATCTCGTGACGCCAGCCAATGATGGGGCGGCCGTAAGGGTGATTGAGAAACAGGGTCGCGCGCATCTGTTCGTTGAACAAAGCACCGGCCGAGCTGTCGGTGCGCTGGGCGCGTTCCTCGAGGATGACGGAACGTTCGGTCGCGACTTCGACCGGGTCGAAGATGATGTCGCGCATCCGATCCGCCTCCATCTGCATCATCAGACCCAAGCGATCGGCGGCGACCCGCTGGAAATAGGCCGTGTAATCCCACGAGGTGAAGGCATTGTCCGACCCGCCATTGGCCTCGACCACGGTGCTGAATTCGCCTGAGGCCATGTCATCTGTGGCTTTGAACATCAGGTGTTCGACGAAATGCGCGATACCCGATTGGCCCGGCAACTCGTCGCCCGCGCCGACGCGATACCAGACCATATGGGTCACGGCAGGCGCGCGGTCATCGGGGATCACGACAACCTGCATACCATTATCGAGAAAGAACGCGACCACATCACCGGCCGCTTGGGCCATGTACGGGGCAACTGTCAGCCCAAGGACCAGCGCAAGTCGGTGCAGCATGAAACGTCTCCCGATCGGAATTGCTGGGCTGACAGATAAACCCATCGCGGGCTGCATCAACCGCTGCTGACGCAGCCGTGAGCGGGATTATTCGATCACCAGACCTTCGGGCGGTGCGGCCGGTGTCCGCACGCCTGCGCGGCGCAAGCGCTCCAACTCGGCATAGCGGTCGAGCGACATCTCCCTGTAGGCGCTGAAATAGACATTGGTGTTGAACAAACGCTCAAGGAAAAGCCCGGTGTTGCGGCTGCGGAATTCCAGATCTTCGGCGGCGAGCACCGTGCGGATATCGGGGCTGACGCCGAAGCGCGCGGCATATTGCGCGAGATCGCCCGCTGCCTTTGTCCCGCCCGATGGATCACCGCCCAAGGCGCGGATCGCATCGCCCTCGGGGTCGGGGTCTGTGCGGTTCGTGCCGCCCGGTGTGGGGGTCGGCAAGGCGCTCAGATCCTCGGGAATGACGATGGGGTTGGCGGGCAGGATCGAAAATTCATCAGGCCCGGCTTCCGTGTTGCGAATATTCATCAGCCGCGGGTCGCCACCGCTGCACGCAGCCAGCGCGAGAAGCGCGGCACAAAGCGTAAGGCTGGAAAAAAGGCGCGGCATGCAAGGGTCCTTCGTCGTCCTTGGGGACGGGGTCTAGCCTAAAACTCAGGCCCCGTCACCGTCCATCTTTTGATCGCGGGCCATCTTGGGGTCATTGCCGAAAAGCAGCAAGCCGAAGGCACCCGCGAAGATGCCGATATCGGCGATATTGAAGACAAAGGGGTTCACGATCCCGCAACATGACATGTTGAGGAAATCGGCCACCGCGCCATAGACCAGCCTATCGATGGTATTTCCCAATGCACCGCCGACCACGGCACCCGCCGAGATCAGCGCCATTGGGCGGCTTAGCCCATGGCGCGCCCACCAGATCAGCCATGTGCAAATGCCAAGCGCCACGGCAATCAAAACCCAGCGCATCATCTCTGGCCCGCCAGACATCAGGCCGAAATTGACACCTCGGTTCCAGCCCATCTTGAAGGTCAAGAAGGGAGGTGCAACCTCGATCACACCGCGCTCAAGGAGGCCCATCGCATGCACGATGATGTATTTCGAGAGTTGGTCGAGCACGAACCAGATCGCGGCGGATATCCACAAGAGTTTCATCGATCCTCGCACTCCTTGGGGGCATCGCCCGTGTCGCTTCGGGCGCACCATCCCCCGCCATCACATCAATGCCGGAAATGGCGCATGCCGGTAAAGACCATGGCGAGCCCCGCGGCATCGGCGGCGGCGATCACCTCGTCGTCGCGCATCGACCCGCCGGGCTGGATGATCGCGGTCGCACCCGCCTCGGCCGCGGCCAAAAGCCCGTCGGCAAAGGGGAAAAACGCGTCTGAGGCCACGACAGACCCCTTAGCCGGTGTGTCGGGCAGCCCAAGCTCGGCCCCCATGCGCCCGGCCTTCAGCGCGGCGATGGTGGAGCTGTCCACCCGGCTCATCTGACCCGCGCCGACGCCCACGGTCGCGCCATCCTTGACGTAAACGATGGCGTTCGACTTCACATGCTTGGCGACGGTCCAAGCAAAGCGAAGATCGGCCATTTCGGCGGCGCTTGGCGCGCGCTTGGTCACGACACGCAGATCGGCCTGCGGGACATGCCCCGTATCCTTGTCCTGCACCAACAGCCCGCCTGCGACCTGCTTGTAGGCGAGGGTCGGCTGGCGCGGATCGGGCAGCGCGCCGGTGGTCAAAAGCCGCAGGTTCTTTTTCGCGGCGAAGATCGCGCGTGCATCGGCATCGGCATCGGGCGCGATAACAACCTCGGTGAAGATTTTCACGATCTCCTCGGCGGTCGCGCCATCGAGCGACATGTTCAGCGCCACGATCCCGCCAAAGGCGCTGGTGCGGTCGCAATCAAAGGCTTTTTGATAGGCCTCGGCCAGTGTCGCGCCGCGCGCGACGCCGGAGGGGTTTGCATGCTTGATGATCGCGCAAGCAGGCCCATCGGCGGGCGCGAATTCCGCGACCAGCTCAAAGGCCGCGTCGGTGTCGTTGATGTTGTTGTAGCTGAGTTCCTTGCCCTGATGCTGTCGGGCCGTCGCCACACCGGGCCGCGCGCTGCCATCGACATAGAAGGCCGCCGTTTGATGCGGGTTCTCGCCATAACGCATGGTCTGTTTCAACACGCCCGCAAAGGCGCGGCGGCGGGGAGTGGCGTCGCCATGCGCGGCTGCCATCCAGGTCGAGACCGCCGCATCATAGGCCGCGGTGCGCGCATAGGCGGTGCGCGCCATGCGCTGGCGAAAGCCAAGGCTGGTGCCGTCATGGGCGGCAAGCTCTGCCAAGACATCGGCGTAGTCCTCGGTATCGACCACCACGGTGACAAAAGCGTGGTTCTTGGCAGCGGCCCGGATCATCGCTGGCCCGCCGATATCGATATTCTCGATGCAGTCATCGTAATCCGCCCCTGAGGCGACGGTCGCCTCGAAGGGATAAAGGTTGACCACCAACAGGTCGATTGCACCGATCCCGTGGGTTTCCATCGCGGCCACATGGTCGTGGTTGTCGCGCAGCGCCAGAAGCCCGCCATGTACCATCGGGTGCAACGTCTTGACGCGGCCATCCATCATCTCGGGAAAGCCCGTCACCTCGGCCACGTCGCGCACGGAGAGGCCTGCCTCGCGCAGCGCCTTGGCCGTGCCACCCGTCGATAGCAACGCTACCCCACGCGCCGCCAGCGCCGTGGCGAAATCGATCAGCCCTGTCTTGTCGGAAACAGAGATCAGCGCGCTGCGTATCGGCAGATGGGTCATGCAGGGAAAGTCCTTTTCAGTCTTCTAATCCGTCGTCGGGGGCAGGCAATAGCCCCACAGGGCGGGCCAATGTCCAGCTGACCGCGCTGCCATAGCCGCTTAGCGCCGCAGAGAGAACGATTTGTTTTGTCGCGCGCGGGCGCAGCCGCTCTTCGTCGAGATAGACCGCAGGGGCAAGGCTGAGGGCCGCATCGCCGGTATGGCGAAACACCCATGTCTCGCGGTTGGGTAATTGGATCGACACCGCCGTGCCGCCCATGTCGATCTTTGCCACCGCGTCGGGGTGAAGGTGAAACTGCACCGTGTAGCGCAGGCCCTTGCCATCGCGCAGTTGTGACAACACACGGTCAAGCGTGAGGCGATCAGCAGCGGTCATCGCGGCCAAGCCATCCTCGCCGCGCAGCAAGCTTCCATCATGGGCCAGTTGTAGAGAGCGCAGATGCACCAGCCCATGTGTGCGCCGCCAGCCATCATGGCTTAGCGCAATCGCTTGGGCGGTCTTCATCTCGGAATGTTGGACATCGACAGTTCGCGGGCCGGTCACGAAATCCTGCTGCCCAGGATCGGCCCTATCGGCACCACGTGCCAAGCGCGCGCTGGCATAGCCCGTCAGTGACAGGGTGCTGTGGCTTGCCGTGGCGCGCCCGGTGCGCTGCCATTGCGGCCCAAAGCCAAGGCCCCGTCCCGACGACACGATGACCGGCGCGCGCCCAGAGACCAATTCGAAGGCGAGTGTCGCGGCATGCGCCCGGTGACTGCCCGGCCCCAATGGCGGAGCCGCGGCATCGACGATCAGCGAGATGCGTCGCCCACCCAAGCGGGCATACCCCATCGCAAGGCCTGCGTTGCGGCTTGGGCGCAGGTTCGACCGCGCCAGCGCCCGGTCGAGAACACCTGGCCCCCCGCGCCCGCCGCCATGCATCCGCACCAAGCTGCCATCTGCATGACGCAGGCTGCGCAAGGTGGGGGCGATGCGCGCGATCGCCGTGTCGATTGCGGGATCGCCGGGCTTGCCCGTCTCCCTCAGAAGCAGGGCGAGAAACGTCAGATGTGCAAAGACTGTCAAAAGCTCTTCGGGGTTGCGCGACATGATTGCGCCGCCTGCATCGATGTCATCGGCACAGGCCTGTGCCAGCGCGCTCAAGGCGGGCTTTAGCCTGTCTTGCAGCCCCGCCAATGTCAGCGCCGAGGCGACCTGCGCCGACAAGGCCGCGATACGTTCACTTCCCGGCGTGGCGTGGGGCGCGCGCAATTGCAGCACGCGGAACTGCCGCCCCAACGCGCCGGCCAAGCGCGGTCTGTCTTTGGCTGCAATGGCGTGGCTCAAGAAGCGGGCATGGGTGATCATCGCGATTTGGCGCTGCGCCACGAGCGCAAGCGACCAGCCAAGGCCGCGCCCACGCCCATCGCGCAACAGCCAATCCGAAAGCCAGAGTTGCGCGGTCGCGCGCCCACCGCCATCGGGAAGAATCGCGAGATCATCAAGCCATGCAAAACCATGCAGCGCATCGCGAAAGGGGGCGGGGGCCGCCGCGATCTGCCACGGTGTGCGCCCCTCGAGCATGACCTTGTGACCGGCCAAAGATAGATCGCCCGCAACCATGCGCATGCCTTGTTCTTCAGAGCCAGTGAACGCGGGCAAGGGCTGCCAAGCAAAGCCTGTGACACGCGGCGCGGTCACATCCGCACGCCAAACCACGAGCCGGTCGGACAGGCCGATACGTCCTTGCATGGGCTGCATGTCAGCGCTGTTGTCTGGTCTGTCGGGCATGTATTGTTGGCCGTGGTTCATGGCTATGTGGGGCCGGTCGTGATCCAAGGATAGGGTCGGTCGCGGCCAGTGTCACGCGCGGGTCAGGACAGCGGCGTAAAACCCGTCGATGCCGCCTAGGTCAGGCCAGATATCAGGGCGCAAGCGCAATCCACCTTCGGGGCTTTGCCACGATGCGTCCCCGCCCAAGGCTACCCCATCCACCGGGATCACCCGCAGGCCATCATGCCGTTTCAAGGCGGCGTTGATCTGGTGCTCGCCCTCGACCGGCAATAGTGAGCAGGTACAAAAGACCAAACGCCCGCCCGGCGCCAGGAGCGTCAGGGCATGATCGAGCATCTGCATTTGCAGCCGGGTCAGGGGTTCGACCTCGGTCCAGCGTTTGACATGGGCCAGATCGGGGTGGCGGCGGATCGTGCCGCTTGCCGTGCAGGGTGCGTCGAGCAAGATCACATCATAAGGTGCAGCGGCATGGGTGAGCGCATCTCCCACGACGAGCGTGGCCTTCATCTGGGTCCGGGCAAGGTTTTCGGCCACCCGCTTCATGCGGTGCTCCGAGATATCGAGCGCCGTTACATCCGCCCCGGCGGCGGCGAGTTGCATGGTTTTGCCGCCGGGGGCCGCGCAAGTGTCAAGTACGCGCGCCCCCGCCACATCGCCCAACAGCCGCACGGGCAGGGCAGCGGCGGCATCTTGCACCCAGAAATCGCCCGCCGCATAGCCCGGCAAGGCGCTGACTTGCGTGCCGGGTGGCAGGCGCAAGCTGCCTGTCGGAAGCTTGCGGGCATCGGGGATATCCAATGTGACCCCTGGCTTGCAGGTCAGATCGATGGGCGGCAGCGGAAGATGTGCCGCCTCGATCGTGCGCAAGACTTCGGCCCCCCAGCGCTTTTTGACCGGCCCGCCGATCCAGCCCGGCAAACGTTGCGGTGTTTGCAGGGCCAAGCGTTCCGCCCCCTCAACGGCAAGCTTGCGCAAGACCGCATTGATCATGCCTGCGCCGCGGGCGGTCGCTTTGTTGCGCTTGGCGATGGCCACTGCGCTATCGACAACCCCATGGGCATCCTCGCCCACGACCAACAATTCGCACGCTGCAAGGCGCAAAACGGCAAGGGTTGCGGGTTGCGGCTTGCGGTCCAGATAGGCGGCAAGGCAGGCATCGAGCGGTTCGAGATAGCGCAAAGTCAGCGAAACAAGGCGGGCCGCGCGCGCCTGATCGGCGGGGGCAAGCCGGTTGTCACTTGGAAGTTGCGCAAGCATCCGCCGCTCGCGCAGCACCGCGTCAAGTGCGCGCAGCGCCGCCTGTCTTGCCCCATGGCTCATGCGTCTTTCCCTTGTTCCAGAGGCTCAGGGGCGTATATCACCGTCGAGCTGACGACAAGAATGTCCTTGGGATTTCCGATATGAGCGACGACCAGCCTGCCCGCGACATCGCACATTTGCCACCCGCCGCCCAACGTGCCTTGGCCGAGGCCGATGCGCGCCGCAAAGCCGCCAAACAGGACGCGCTCCCGCCCGAGTTGGGTGGCCGCGACGGCCCCGAGCCTGTGCGCTACGGCGATTGGGAGAAAAAGGGCATCGCAATCGACTTTTGACGTGCTGGCCTCGTCTGGCCTAGTCCAGTGTCAGATCGGCGAACATCCCCGCGCCCTGATCCGAAGTGAAGCGCAAGGCGGTGCCGTTTTCTTGCACCAGCTGGCAATTATACCCAAGATCGGTGTCATTCCAGAACAAGTCGCGGCAGAAATAGCCATTTTCCCACCGCCACTGGCCAGTGACAGGTCCGCCAAAGGCACGGCCTTGGATCTCGCCAGTGGGGGTAACCGTCAGCCGGATCCCCAACCTGCGCAATTCGCGCCCTTCGACCAGCGCAACGAACTGCGCATCGCTCTCGACCACGCGAAACTCCTCGGCTTGCGCCGGGCGTGGGGTGGCAAACAGGGCAAGGCCCAGGCCAGCAATCGCAAGGATGATGAATTGGCGGATCATGTTACGCTCTCGCATGCGCCCCAGATAGTGAGCGAGCTAGAAACGAAATACCCGAATTCAAGCGGTTGGCAGGGTCACGCCAAGCCCAAAACATCCATCATGTCGTAATGGCCGGGCGCCATGCCTTGGCCCCAGAGCGCCGCCTTAAGCGCGCCGCGCGCAAAGATGGCGCGATCGGTGGCAACATGGCGCAAGATGATCCGCTCGCCGCCTGCGGCAAAGATCACATCATGCTCGCCGACGATGTCGCCGCCTCGGATCGCGCTAAAGCCGATATCGCCGCGCTGGCGTTCCCCGGTGATTCCGTCGCGCCCGCGATCGGAGACATCGGTCAAATTGATACCGCGTCCCTTGGCTGCCGCCTCGCCCAACATCAGCGCGGTGCCGGAGGGGGCATCGACCTTGTGGCGGTGATGGGCCTCGACGATTTCGATATCGAAATCCGCATCAAGGGCGCGCGCGACCTGCTCGGTCAGGCGCGTCAAAAGGTTGACCCCAAGGCTCATGTTTCCAGCGCGCACGATCACGGCATGGCGAGCGGCGGCATCGAGGGCTTGGATATCGCTGTCGCTTAGACCCGTGGTGCCGATCACATGCACACAACGCGCCTGTGCGGTCAGCTGCGCATGGGCCAGCGTGGCAGCAGGTGCGGTGAAGTCGATCACGGCTTGCGCCTTGACGATCACCGTCAGCGGGTCGTCGGTCACGCTGACACCAAGGGGCGCGCGCCCCAGCGCCGTGCCAAGATCTTGGCCGATCCAGTCATGGCCGGGCCGTTCGGTGGCACCGATCAGTTGGGCGCCATCCGATGCCACGATCGTGTCGATCAGCATCCGCCCCATCCGCCCCGAGGCCCCCATCACTGCGATCCCGATCTTGTCGGCCATGTCATGTCCCTCCGTTCGTTGGGGGTGCTGATAGCCGATGCGCAGGGCCGCGCAAAGCACTCGCTTGCGACAAGGGCCGCCTTCCCATAAGTCGCAGGTGGAACAAGATGGGTAATGGCATGGTAAAGAACCGGCAATCCGAGGGGTCTGGCCCTTCGCAGCGGCAATTGCGCGTTGGCGAATTGATCCGGCGCACCTTGTCGGCCGTGTTGGCGCGTGGCGATGTGCATGACCCCGCGTTGAACGCGATGTCGATCACCGTGGGCGAAGTGCGTACCTCGCCCGATCTGAAGATCGCAACTGTCTATGTCATGCCGCTTGGCGGGGCCGGGCGCGAGGATGCGATCCAAGCGCTCAAACGCAATCGCGGTGAGTTACGCCGTATGCTGATGCGTGATATGACGTTGAAATACGCACCGGATCTGCGGTTCGTCATCGACGAGACCTTTGACCGAATGGATGAAACCCGCGCGCTTTTCGCCCGTGACGATGTCCGGCGCGATCTCGAAGGGGGCGCGGAGGACGAAGAGGCATGATCCGGGTGCTGGCACTTGTGATGGTGTTGGGATCGGCACCTGCGGCCTTTGCCGCGGCATGCGCGCAGGTTGATTTCGACGGTGCGCCCTTTACCGCCTGCCGGATTGATCTGGGCCAATCCGATCTGCGCCTGTTCTTGCGCGATGATGACGGTGTTGTTTATGGCAGCTTTAGCCGCATCGACGCGCGCTTGGCCCCGGATAAACGGCTTGGCATCGCGATGAATGCGGGCATGTTCCACGAAGACCGTAGCCCCGTGGGCCTTTATATCGAGAGCGGTATCGAGGAGATGCGCGTGATCACCACCGAAGGGCCGGGTAATTTCGGCCTTTTGCCGAATGGTGTGCTGTGTCTGAACGCAGGTTTGGCACGGATCGTGGAAAGCCGCGCCTATGCCGCTGCCCCGCCGGATTGCCGCGATGCGACCCAGTCAGGGCCGATGCTGGTGATCAATGGTACCCTGCATCCGCGTTTCATCCCCGACAGCGAAAGCCGCAATGTCCGTAATGGTGTGGGCGTCGATGCCACCGGCAAGATCGTACATCTGGTGATCTCGGATGCGCCTGTTAACTTTCACCATTTCGCGCGATTTTTCCGCGATCATCTGGGGTTGGCACAGGCGCTTTACCTCGATGGGCGGGTATCGCGGCTTTATGCGCCGGGTATCGGACGGGCCGATATTGGCCTGCCGATCGGGCCGATCATCGGCACGGTCGTGGATGCGGCGGTTGACGCCGCGCCGACAGGCGGCTAGCCCGCCGTATTTTCCACAGGCAAGGGTCTGACGATGGGACGTAGTCGCAAGGGCCGTGATGTTTCGGGCTGGGTCTTGGTTGACAAGCCGGCGGGCATCACCTCGACCAGCGTGGTCAACAAGATCCGCTGGGCCTTCGGTGCCAAAAAGGCAGGCCATGCCGGCACGCTTGACCCTGACGCGACGGGCATGCTGCCAGTGGCTCTGGGCGAGGCGACAAAAACCATCCCCTATTTGGCCGAGGCGCTCAAAGGCTATGATTTCACCGCGCGCTGGGGGGCCGCAACCACCACCGACGATGCCGCAGGCACGGTGATCGCGACATCCGATCTGCGCCCGACTGAGGCCGCGATCCGCGCTGCCCTCCCGCAATACATCGGCGATATCCGGCAAGTGCCGCCGCAATTCTCGGCGGTCAAGGTCGAGGGCGCGCGAGCCTACGACATCGCGCGCGGCGGCGCGGCAATGGAGCTGGCCGCGCGTGATCTTTACGTCGAGACGCTTGCGCTTGTGGCAATGCCCGATGCCGATCATGCCGCGTTGCATTTCGTTTGCGGATCAGGCGGCTATGTACGGTCGATTGCGCGCGATTTGGGGGCGGATTTGGGCTGTTTGGGCCATGTGCTGCATCTCCGCCGGACATGGGTTGGCCCCTTCGATGTCGAGGATGCGGTGACCCTCGACCAAATCGAGAGTTTGTCACAAACGCCTCAGATCGACGCGCTGCTGAAGCCTGTGGCGCTGGCCTTGGGCGATTTGCCAATGGTGATCGCCACCGAGGCGGGGGCTGCGCGACTGAAGAACGGCAATCCCGGACAGGTCTTGCCCGGGCCGGGTGAATATGGCGCGCTTGTTTGGGTCGCCCATAATGGCCGGCCCTTGGCGATTGGCCGTCTGCGCGGGGCCGAGGTGCATCCCGAACGGGTCTTCAACCTTTGACCTTGCGCGATTGCAGTTTGCAGTCGGCGTTCTGCGCGGCATAACCGGGGCATGATCCTCCGGCACCATCAAAAGGGCGACGCGCAATCCGCGGCCGAATATTCGGATTGCGAAAGCTATCGCTACACGCTGACCCGTGTCTGGAACCCAACCGGGGGGCGGGTGCTGTTTGTCATGCTCAACCCCTCGACCGCGACCGAGGTGCAGAACGATCCGACCGTTGAACGCTGCGAGCGGCGCGCACGCGCGCTGGGCTACGGGGCGTTTCGGGTGCTCAATATCTTTGCTTATCGTGCTACCGACCCGCGCGATATGCGCCGCGCCGCCGATCCTGTTGGCCCTGAAAATGACGCCGCGATCCTTGCGTCGTTGCCTTGGGCCGACGACGTCATCTGTGCCTGGGGGACGCATGGCGCGTATCGGGAACGCGGCGCGCAGGTCGCCAGGATGCTACGTGGAGCGGGCGCGCATCTTTTGCATCTGGGGTTGAGCCGCGATGGCCATCCCAAGCATCCGCTTTACATCGGCTATCATGTTCTGCCCCAACCATGGGAGGGCGATCTTGTCGGGGATTGAAGGTTTTCGTCAGATGCGGGTCGCCACCAATGGCGTGACCCTTGCGGTACATCGCGGCGGTGCTGGGCCTGCGCTGATCTTGCTGCATGGTTATCCGCAGACGCATATGACATGGCACCGCGTGGCGCCGCGGCTGGCGGAGCATTTCGATGTGATCATTCCCGATCTGCGCGGATATGGCGAAAGCGATGCGCCGCCTGACGATCCCGATCATACCACTTATTCCAAGCGCGAGATGGCCCGCGATATCATCGGGTTGATGGATGCCCTCGGCGTGGCACGGGCGCATGTCATGGGCCATGATCGCGGCGCAAGGGTGGCTTACAGACTGGCCTTGGATCACCCGGCGCGGGTGGCGCGGCTCGGAATTATCGAGATCGTCCCGACAGGCGATTTTTGGGATGCATGGGACCGGGAATTGGCCCTGCGCGCCTATCACTGGACCTTTTTGGCACAGCCTGCGCCCTTGCCTGAGATGCTGATCAATGCCGATGGGCCGGGCTATATCGCGCGCACCTTGGCCAGTTGGTCGCGCGCGGGTGATCTATCGGCTTTCGCGCCCCAGGCCTTGGACAGCTATCTCGCCCAAGCGGCCGATCCTGCGCGGATTTCAGCGATGTGCGCGGATTATCGCGCCGGGGCGGGGATCGACCGCATATTGGACGCGGCCGACCGCGCCGCCGGCCGCAAAATCGCTGCGCCTTTGCACTTCATTTGGGCAGAGCGCGGCTTTCCGGCGCGCACGGGCGATCCCTTGGGCATCTGGCGGGCTTGGGCCGACCAGGTGAGCGGTGCTTGCATCCCAGGTTGCGGGCATTTCGCCATGGAGGAGGCCCCCGAAGCGGTGCTTGACCAGCTGCTGCCGCATGTCTTGGCCTAGTGCAGCGATCACGCCGGTTCGGCGCTTGTGTCCAGATCGATGGGCCGCAGGATAATCGCCGCGGGCGATAGCCCCTGCGCGCCCGAAACATTGAGGATCACCTGACCGTTGAACCAAATCTCGGCCCCCGTGCCATCGGAGAAATCCGTCACGGCGATGATCGGGTCGGGTGTGGCCTCGGGGTCGAACATCACCTCGATCACGTCTTGCGCGGGATCGAAATCGGTCACATGCCCCGCCATCGCGGCCATTTCGATAAAGCTTCCAGTGATAAAACTATCCTGACCAGCACCGCCGGTGGCGATGTCTTGTGCGCCGATGATGAGGACGTCATCGCCATCGCCGCCATCAAGCACATCGCCCCGATCCTCGTCATGCGGCCCAAAGATATTGTCACCGGCTGCGAAGGTGCCATCGAGACGGTCATTGCCGGCCCCACCAAGCAGCGTGTCAGCGCCAAAGCCACCCTGAAGATAGTCATCACCATCCCCGCCGCTAAGGTGATCGTCGCCATCGCTACCAAAGAGCAGGTCGCCATCGGCCCCGCCGGAGAGCGTATCATTGCCATCCCCCCCGACGAGGAAATCGGTCCCGTCGCCGCCGGTCAGGCTGTCATCGCCTTCATCGCCATAAATCTCGTCTGCGCCGCCTTGACCGTCGAGCGTGTCGTCGCCCTCATTGCCGAAAAGCGCGTCGTCATCTTGCCCGCCCGCAATCAAATCGGCACCCGGGCCGCCGGTGATCGCGTCATCGCCGCCACCGCCGAGCAGGCTATCCATCCCCTCGCGGCCGCGCAGCACATCGTCGCCCGTGCCACCATCAAGCAGGTCATCCCCCGCATAGCCATCAAGCGTATCATCGCCGGGGCCGCCCGAAAGCGTGTCGTCGCCCGCCCCCCCCGTCAGGCTGTCGGCACCATCGCCGCCTTGCAGGGCGACAGGCGCGTCATCAAGCTGCAACAGGGCCGAAAGCGAGGCAACAGGGCTGTCTTGATCGGTTGGAGGCGTGATGTCGGGGCCTGACGCGTTTCCATCAGCCGGTGTATCGGTGGGTTGCGTGCCATCTGTGACCATGCCGCCGACCGCATAGCCCATCGCCATCAGGATCAATAACCCACCAGCCGCCAACATCTGTCATCCCTCGTTACGCGAAAACCGTGAATAAATCGCACATGCTGCGCGGGGCTGTCTTCTGACAGGGTCGTCATGCCGCGTTCGTACCATGACGCCAAAAGGGTGGTGCGCCGAATCGCAGCAATTGCGGAAGAAACTATGCCTCAAACGCGCCAAATCGTGAACCCGGATTGCGTGTTATGGGTTAATTTGCCCCAAAAAACCCCCCGTTTAGTGGCTTTTTTGGCCTATCCAAGTGGCGTTTGAGTTGCATTTGATCCACTCGGCGCAATCACCCCCTTTCCAAGCGTGCGCGCCCGGCCTATAGCGCCCCATCCGCGCCCTTGCGGTGTGGATACCCTCCACGGGCTCTGCTGGACGACATCCCGGCTTGTGCCATCACCCTTTATACAGGAGACCCCGATGTCGATTACTGTTGAAGAAAAGCAGCGTTTGATGACCGAATTCGCGACCAAGCCCGGCGACACTGGCTCGCCCGAGGTGCAGGTTGCAATCCTGACCAGCCGTATCACCACGCTGACCGAGCACTTCAAGACCCACAAGAAGGACAACCACTCGCGTCGTGGCCTTCTGATGATGGTCGCCCAGCGTCGTAAGCTTTTGGACTATCTGAAGTCCAAGGACGAGGCGCGCTACACGGCCTTGATCGGTCGCTTGGGCATCCGCCGCTAAGGCGCACACGCAAAGCGAATTTCATGACGGCCCGCGCACAACCATGGCGCGGGCTGTTTGCGTTGCGCGCTTTTGCCCGCCGCGTGCCAAGCGGGCCTAATTCGCTTTCCAAACCATGAAAAACGCGCTAAGGCGCGCGCATCTGAGACGTGACGCTTTGATCCCGGCGCATGGCATGATGAAGGGGTCGGCGGCAATGGGGCCGCCATAGGTATGGGAGACCCGGCAGGGGCCGGGAGAGCTCCCCGATAGGAAACGATATATGTTCAATATCACGACGAAAAGCATTCAGTGGGGCGAAGAGACGCTTACACTGGAAACGGGGCGTGTTGCACGCCAAGCCGATGGTTCGGTCATCGCGACATATGGCGAGACCTCGGTCATGGCCAATGTGACCTATGCACGCCAGGTCAAGCCGGGTCAGGATTTCTTCCCGCTCACGGTGCATTACCAAGAGAAATACTATGCCGCGGGCAAGGTGCCGGGTGGCTTTTTCAAGCGCGAAGCGCGTCCGACCGAAAAGGAAACGCTGACCGCGCGCCTGATCGACCGTCCGATCCGGCCGTTGTTTGTGCCGGGCTTCAAGAACGAAGTGCTCGTGATGTGCACGGTGCTGAGCCATGACCTTGTCAACGACCCCGATGTCGTCGCGATGATCGCGGCTTCGGCGGCGCTGACCATTTCGGGCGTGCCTTTCATGGGGCCGATCGCGGGGTGCCGTGTGGGCTTTGTCGATGGCGAATACGTGCTGAACCCGACTGTCGATGACATGCAGGATTTGCGCAACAACCCCGAGCAGCGCCTCGATCTGGTTGTGGCCGGCACCAAGGACGCGGTCATGATGGTCGAGTCCGAAGCCTATGAACTGACCGAAGACGAGATGCTGGGCGCGGTCACCTTCGCCCATGAGCAGATCCAGCCGGTGATCGACCTGATCGTCGATCTGGCCGAAGACGCCGCCAAGGAGCCCTTCGATTTCACCCCGCCGGATTATTCAGCCCTCTCCGAGGCGGTGAAAGCGGCAGGCGAGGCCGAGATGCGCAAGGCCTATGCCATCACCGACAAGCAAGAGCGCGTTGCCGCTGTTGCTGCCGTCAAGGAGGCGATCAAGGCCAAGCTCAGCGAAGAGCAATTGGCCGATGAAAACCTTGGCTCGGCACTCAAGGGGCTCGAGTCGATGGTGATGCGGTCGGATGTCGTCAAGCATGGTCGCCGGATCGACGGCCGCGCGCTCGATGCGGTGCGGGCAATCGATTGCCAAACCAGCGTGCTGCCCCGGACCCATGGTTCGGCGTTGTTCACCCGTGGTGAGACCCAAGGTCTGGTCGTGACCACCCTTGGCACAGGCGATGATGAACAGATCATCGACGCGCTGCATGGCAATTTCCGCTCGAACTTCCTGTTGCACTACAACTTCCCCCCCTACTCGGTGGGCGAGGTTGGCCGCGTGGGTTCGCCCGGCCGTCGCGAGATCGGCCATGGCAAGCTTGCTTGGCGCGCGCTTCAGGCGGTATTGCCCGCAGCGACCGATTTCCCCTACACGATCCGCGTCGTATCCGAGATCACGGAATCGAACGGCTCTTCCTCCATGGCGTCTGTCTGTGGCGGGTCGCTGTCGATGATGGATGCGGGCGTGCCGCTGAAAGCCCCCGTGGCCGGTGTGGCGATGGGCCTCGTGCTGGAAGATGACGGCTCCTACGGCATCCTGACCGACATTCTCGGCGACGAGGATCACTTGGGCGACATGGATTTCAAGGTCGCAGGGACCGAGAACGGCATCACCTCGCTCCAGATGGACATCAAGGTCGCGGGCATCACGCCCGAGATCATGAAAACCGCACTGGCACAGGCCAAGGCGGGACGTCTGCACATCTTGGGCGAAATGGCCAAGGCGATGACGGCACCGGGCGAGTTCTCGATCCACGCACCGCGCATCGAGACGATGCAGATCCCCACCGACAAGATCCGCGAAGTGATCGGCTCGGGCGGCAAGGTGATCCGCGAGATCGTCGAGCTCTCGGGCGCCAAGGTCGATATCAACGACGATGGCGTGATCAAGATCGCGAGCCCCAATGCCGAGTCGATCCAAAAGGCCTATGACATGATCTATTCGATCGTGGCCGAGCCGGAGGTGGGCGGCGTCTATAAGGGCAAGGTCGTGAAGATCGTCGATTTCGGCGCCTTCGTGAACTTCTTCGGCAAGCGCGACGGTCTGGTCCATGTGTCCCAGATCGAAAGCCGCCGCCTGACCCACCCCTCCGATGTCCTGAAAGAAGGGCAAGAGGTTTGGGTCAAGCTTCTGGGCTTCGACGATCGCGGCAAGGTTCGCCTCGCCATGAAGATGGTCGATCAGGCCACCGGCAAAGAGCTGGAAAAGCAGGCGGAAGAAACGGCGGAGTGATCCGCGGGTTCTGACTTGCCACATGACAGGCGGGCGCGTTCGGAAACGGACGCGCCTGTTTGCGTTGGGGGGAATGCACGGGATGCGGCGAGTGGTTCAGGTGCGGGCAGGGGCGGGGTGTTGAGCTGGGAGATGACCGCCGTTTCCTGTTCCGCTGTGGAGGGTGCGGCCGTGTCGAGCAGGGTGGCCGCTATGCGGACTTACCAGTCATTCGCAGCGCAAGTTCGCACCCCACATCGTGCGGCACATCTTGAGCCATACCAGCATGGGGTTTTATACCTCAGCTTTTGGTCCATAATTCGGATCAGTTGCGAGTGGTTTAGATTCAGGAAGTAGCCTTGGAAGATGGTAACTCACAACAGAATAGCGGTCTTCAGTTCTTTCTCGACTTGCTGCGGAACGATGATCCCCGCTGGCTTAGCACGAACGAGTTCGACGACCTACTCGCTAACTTGCAGGCGCTGGAAGCGCTAATTTGGGCGACGTCCAAGAAACCAGTCCTCTGGAAATGGGTCATCATCGCAGCTCATACTACCCTGCAAAGCCTCGCGATCTGCAAGCTCACGCGCACGGATGGCTTTGGCGCGAAGAGAGACGATATTGAAGAGGAGGTCGCTGACTTCTCCGAAGATGGGAAGAATACCTTTGACGATAACGAAGAGTTCTCGGCGCTGGCTGCAAAGGAGAACATGGCGAACTTCCCTACCTTGATGCGACGCCTAGGTTATGACCTGCCAAAGCCCAAAGATGCTCGCTTGGAAAACGATGCCACAAACTTGGCGCTCTTCTTTCTTCATGACTTCCGATCAACGTACGCGCATTACCCCCCTGTCCAGTTGACTTTAGTGGGTTCACAGGTGCGGGACATCGTGCGGATCGCGGTCGACGTAATGGAGTTGGAATTCAAAAAAAGCGATTGGAAGCGCCGTCCTTTGATCACGCTCGATGAGGTGACGCCATTGCTCGCTAGCATTCGGCGTAGGTTCGAGGAGATCGAGACAGGTTGAAGGAGCGCAGCCGCCACTTGTTCGTTCCTCGCTCGTGTGACTCGCGATGGGCGCTGCAACGGAATTGAAGAACCTGTGATTTCGCCGGATGCATTCCACACTTGGCCGCTTTGGGCTCCAAGCAGCCATCCCGCGCCTCGTTTTTACCATCCAAAGAAAACCGCCCCCGGATCCTTCCGGGGGCGGTCTGCCTTGTACGGGCGTGGGGCCTCAGCCGACCAGCCCGCCATCCGTCCGCTTGATCGCGATGACCGAGGACCGCGCCAGCGCGCCGCCGTGGTCGGGCCAGTCGCCGCCGTTGTCGCCGGGGTGCTGGATGCCCACGAACATCGTGCGGCGGTCGGACGACCAGCACAGGCCCGTGACCTCGCAGCCGTTCGGCCCCGTGAGGAAGCGCTCGATCCGGCCCGTGACCGGGTCGCCCGCGAGCATTTGGTTGTTGCCCATGCCGGCGAAGTGACCCTCGTTGCTGTCATCGCCGTCGGTCTGGATCCAGATCAACCCGGTGGTGTCGATCACCATCCCGTCGGGCGAGTTGAACAGGTTGCCCGCGTTGATGTTGGCAGACCCCGCCTGTGCGCCATCGGCCACGGTGGGGTTGCCCGCCATGACGTAGAGATCCCAGGTGAAGCCCTCGGCCGCGTGGTCGCCGCCCATGGGGCGCCAGCGCACGATCTGGCCGTAGCGGTTGGTATCGCGCGGGTTGACCGCGTTGACCGTCATCGGGTCGCCGCCCGCATTGGTGCGCACGGTGCCCGCATCGGTCAGAACGCCACGGCGCGAGTTGTTGGTCAGGCAGCAATAGGCCTCGGCCGCGTTGGGATGTACCGCGATCCATTCCGGGCGGTCCATCGTGGTCGCGCCCACGCGGCTGCCCGCCATGCGGGTGAAGACCGCGATATGGGCCGCATCCATGCCGGTGGTGGCGGGTGTCAGCGGCACCCAGCGGCCCGACATGTCGTCCTCGAACACGGCGACGGACAATTCGCCCTCGACCAGCAGGGTCGAGGTGTCGCCGCCGGGGATGTAGACGTCACGGCTCAGCCAGCGATACATGAACTCGCCCCGCTCATCATCGCCCATGTAGACGGCGACACGGCCATCGGCGGCGATGGCATAGGCGGCGTTCTCGTGCTTGAAGCGGCCAAGGGCGGTGTGCTTGATCGGCGTGCTGTCGGGCTTGGCCGGGTCGATTTCCACGATATAGCCCGCGCGATGCGGTTCGTTGGGGTTGGCGGCGATATCAAAGCGCGGATCGAAACCGTGATAGTTGTAGCGGCCCGGTTCCACGGCGGTGTTGACGCCGTAGCGGCGGAAACCATCGAGCACGGCGCGGCCCGCCGTGACCTCGGCGGTGGCGCCGAAATAGCCGTTGAAGTTTTCCTCGCAGGTCAGATAGGTGCCCCACGGCGTGCGCCCTGAACCACAGTTGTTGAACGTCCCGAGCGATGCCATGCCGGTCGGATCGGCGTCGGTCTTGAGCAGGTCGTGACCGGCGGCAGGGCCGGAAAAGGTCATCGGCGTGTTGTGGTGGATGCGGCGGTTATAGGGGCTGTCAACGACAACGGCCCAACCATCGGCACCTTCGGCAATCTCGATGACGCTGACACCTTGGAAGTTTTGCAGCATCCGCACATCGTCGGCCGAGGTGGGCATGCCATCGGCGGTGTGAGGCAGATTGACTTCGGGGTTCACATATTCGCTGTTGATCGCGATGATCTCGCGGCCATCGACGTTGAACAGTTCCATCCCGTCGGTGTTCTCGCCGAAAACGCGGTCAGACATCGCGACCGGAACGCCGTTTTGCGGGTCAAAGGCACCCTTGGCATCCGAGAACAGCGCATCGCCCCAACGCACGAGCGTTTTCCACTCATAACCTTCCGGGACATGGATCGTGTTATCCGTCTGGGCCGCGATCGGCGTGAACGGAAAGCGCGAGGCAGGCTGTGCCATCGCCGTGGTGCCTTTCAAAAGGCCGGCACCCATCACGGCGGCACCCGACCCGAAGGCCAAAACGCCACCGAGGAAACCACGGCGCGAAATGGCGCGTTCGACCACGCGGTCGAAATCCTGAACTTCGGGGCGGGGGAATTTCAGCTCGTCCCATTCATCGGCAGAGAGGCTGCGAATATCGTGATCATTCATGGCTTATGCGTCCTTGGTTGTGACTATACGGCGACAATGGCCACAGACGCGGTAGAAACCTTATGTAACGGTTTGTTTTTGGTTTGATGAAACTTGTTTGTTTTCCACAGCTTTTGCCGGATGCGCAAAGTGCGGTGCATGCAGCGCCGCTTGCGCCTGACGCACAAGTGACTTGTCCACAGGCGCGCCAGACCCCAAAACAGGCGCAAATTGAATACGATTCGCGACTGTGCGGAAGGAGGTGCGGTCATGCTGACCCGCCGGCATTTCATCATCACCAGTACTGCGATGTTCTCGGGTGCCATCGCTCGCCCGCTTGCCGCACAGGATGGGGTCGGTTTCGATGCGCAAGTCACGCGCCCCGATCCCGATCCGAATGCCAATAATCCTTGGGGATTGCACCCGCGTTTCATGCCGATCCGGGTCGAACATAAGGCAGGCCTGCGCGCGGGTGATATCCATGTCGATGCGCGCGCGCGTTATCTTTACCATATCGGCACCGATGGCACCGCGATGCGCTATGGCGTGGCGATCGGGCGGCCGGGCCTTTATATCCCGGGCGTCTTTCGCATTGGCCGCAAGGCGGAATGGCCCTCTTGGACGCCCACCGCAGCGATGATCGCGCGCGAGCCCGAGGTTTATGGCCCCTTCGCAGGTGGTGTGCCGGGCGGCCCGGAAAACCCGCTCGGCGCGCGGGCCTTTTATCTTTATGAAGGGTCGCGCGACACCTATCTGCGTATCCACGGCACGCCGCAGCCTTGGTCGATCGGCACATCTGCCTCGTCGGGCTGTGTGCGGATGGTCAATGCCCATGTGATCGACCTTTATGAGAATGTCCAAACCGGTGTGACCGCCCATCTCTATCCGCAAAGCTGATCCCATCGCGTTGCGATTGACGCAGGGTTGGTCGCTCTTGGGCCTTACAGTGTCGGGGGTTCGGCTTGCGGCGCATGCCGGTCGGTGACAGGGTCGCAGCGTATCAGGGAGGATCAGCCATGGATCACAGCCGCCATTTCTATATCGACGGGCGTTGGGTTGCCCCGGCTTGCCCACATGCGCTCGATGTGATCGACCCTTCGACCGAGGAGGTCTGCGCCACAATCTCGCTGGGTGATCAGGCCGATACAGATGCCGCCGTTGCCGCCGCGCGGCGGGCCTTTGACGGTTGGGCCGCGACCCCAGTGGCCGAACGGATCGACGCGCTTGAGCGTATCCTTGCCGCCTATCTCAAGCGGTCCGAGGACATGGCCCAAGCCATCACCGCCGAGATGGGCGCGCCGATCGACTGGTCACGCCAGCAACAGGTGACATCGGGCGATTGGCATTTCGAGGCCTTCCTTGCCGCCGCGCGCGAGATGGACTGGGAACGCCCCCTTGGCCCCCATGCACCGGGCGAGCGGATTTTCCATGAGCCCATCGGTGTCGTGGCGCTGATCACGCCGTGGAACTGGCCGATGAACCAGATCGCGCTCAAGGTTGCGCCTGCGCTGTTGGCGGGTTGCACCATGGTCTTGAAACCCTCCGAGGTGGCGCCTCTGTCGGGGCTGGTTTTCGCCGAGATTGTCGATGCGGCTGGCCTGCCGCCCGGCGTGTTCAACCTTGTCAATGGCGATGGGCCGGGTGTGGGCAGCCAGCTTTCGGTGCATGTGGATGTTGACATGGTCAGCTTCACCGGTTCCACGCGGGCCGGGCGGCTGATCTCCAAGGCGGCCGCCGACACGATCAAACGCGTCAGCCTCGAGCTTGGCGGCAAGGGCGCGAACATCATTTTCAACGATGCCGATGACAAGGCGGTCAAGCGCGGTGTGGCGCGTTGCTTCGGCAATTCCGGCCAATCCTGCAACGCGCCCACCCGGATGCTGGTGCAGCGCGAGCGCTATGCCGCAGCGGTCGAGATTGCCGCCAAGGCCGCCGAGGAAACCCCCGTGATCCCCGGTCATCAGGAAGGGCGCGGCATCGGCCCTGTCGTGTCCGCCGTGCAATATGACAAGATCCAGGCATTGATCCAGACCGGCATCGACGAGGGCGCGCGGCTGGTCGCGGGCGGGACCGGGCGGCCCGGCCACCTCAACCGCGGCTATTTCGTGCGCCCCACGGTTTTTGCCGATGTGACGCCCGACATGACCATTTACCGCGAAGAGATTTTCGGCCCCGTCTTGTCGATCACCCCTTTCGACACCGAGGAAGAGGCCATCGCCATGGCCAATGACACGGAATACGGGCTGACCAATTACATCCAGACCACCGACAAGGACCGTCTGCGCCGTGTGGCGCGGCGGCTCCGCTCGGGGATGGTGGAATGCAACGGCAAGGGGTTCGGCAAGGGTTCGCCTTTTGGGGGCATGAAGCAATCGGGCAGCGGCCGCGAGGGCGGTGTTTGGGGTATCCACGAATTCCTCGAGGTCAAGACCGTCAGCGATTGGGAATGATCGCACGTCAGTAAGCCCCCGTGGCACGGTTTTCGCCGTGCTGCGGGAATTTGTCGTGGTCCCGTCATCTTTGCCGCCTATGTCAGGCAAAGATGACAGAAAATCAGAACATAAGCGGGCCGGTGGTCTTGATCCTCGGCAGTGGCCCGGCGGCCGTGGCCGTGCGTGGCTGGAACAGGTCGGCCTTCGACCAGATCGTGGCGATCAACAATGCATGGCGCCTGCGCCCCGATTGGGATGTGTCGATCCACCCCGAGGATTTTCCGCCAGAGCATCGCCCACCTGCGATGATCCAAGGCCAGTCGCGGATCGTGGCCGATGATTATGTCCCGATCCAGAATGCCTATGGCGGGTTCGTTTATGCGGGCGGCACGATGGCCTTTACCGCCGGATACTGGGCGCTCGGTGCGCTCAAGCCCCGCGTCATGGCGTTTTTCGGCTGCGACATGGTCTATGCAACGACGGGCAAGACGCATTTTTACGGCACCGGCACGGCCGATCCGCTGCGCGCTGATATCACGCTCCAAAGCCTCGAGGCCAAGGCCGCGCGGCTTCAGCTTTTGGCGGCCGAGCGGGGCTGTGCCTGTGTGAACCTGTCGATGCAGGACAGCCGCTTGGTCTTTCCCCGCGCGGATCTCGATGAATTGGCCGCGTTGTCGCCCGTGGTTCCGGATACCGCTACCGTCCATGCCGCCAAGGCACGCGAGGCGGCGTTGGGTTACATGGTGCCATCAGGCCGCTACTGGCAGGAGGCGGACCGCTTCGATGCGGCGGCCTTGGCCGATCTTGACGCGCTGTGGCTGGCGGCTCATGCCGCGACGCTTAGAACGGTACGGCTGCGCGAAACAGCATCCCCATCCCGCTATCGGGGTGCCGCAGCTTCAGGCTTTCGGCGTGGAGCATAAGGCGCGGAAATTCCCGCGCCGCCCCTATGGCATAGAACGGATCACCAAGGATCGGATGACCGATTTCCAGCATATGCACGCGCAGCTGATGTGAGCGCCCGGTCTTGGGGTAAAGCCGCATCCGGGTTGTGCCATCCTCGATCTTGACGCGCCGCCATGATGTCTGGGCGGGCTTGCCGATCTCCCAGTTCACATGCTGGCGGGGCCGGTTCGGCCAATCAACGCAAAGCGGCAGGTCGATCTCGCCCTCTTCCTGATCCACTTCGCCCCAGACGCGGGCGATATAGGTCTTCTTCATCTGCCGTTTTTCGAATTGCAGGTTCAGATGCCGCTGGGCATGGGGCGTCAACCCAAAGACCATCACCCCCGATGTGTCCATATCCAGCCGATGCACCAAGAGTGCCGTGGGAAAGGCCGCCGCGACCCGCGCCATCAGGCAATCGGCCAGATGCGCCGCCTTGCCCGGCACCGACAACAGCCCCGCGGGTTTGTTGAGTACGATAATCGCCTCATCGACATGGATGATGTCGAGCGGGTCATCAGGCGGCGTGTAGTCAAAGGCCGGGTTGGGGTTGGCGGCGCTGTCGGTCAATGGTCGGGTTTCGATTGTTCGAAGGCGGCTGCTTGCGCGGCGCTGGCCTCGGTCTGGTGCAGCGCTTTCCAGTCGTCATAAGGCATGCCGTAAACCACTTCGCGCGCGGCCTCCTTGTCGATGGCGATACCGCGTTCCTGGGCGGCTTCCTGATACCAGCGGCTCAGGCAGTTCCGGCAAAACCCGGTCAGGTTCATCATGTCGATATTCTGCACATCCACCCGCGCGTTCAGATGCGCAAGCAGGCGGCGGAATGCGGCGGCTTCAAGCTCGGTCTTGGTGGCGTCATCCATGGTTTATCCCCCTGATAATCTATCACAGCTTTGCATCGCTAAGCGCCGCGTCAAGCATCGGCGCCAGACGCGCGGCCCATTTCAGTTGATCCGCCGCGGCCGCGATCAGATCGTTGCGCAATTCGATCAGCACATGCGGGCGGCCGGGCTGCACCCCGTGCCGGTCGAGCGCATCTCCCGGCAGATGCCCGGAATAGGGTTCGTTGTCGCCAACACAGATATCGCCTGCCGCCCGCAACCGGGCCAAGAGCGGCGCGGCCAACCGCGTATCGGCGGCATAAAGCACCCCCACATGCCAAGGGCGCGGCGCCCGCCCCTTGAGTTGCGGGGTGAAGGAATGGATCGACAGGATCACAGGGTCCGCGCGGCGTGCCAACAACCCCGCCAAGGCATCGTGATAGGGTCGATGGAACAGGGCCAAGCGCCGTTCAACCTCGGCCGCGTCGGCATGGCGGTTTGCCGGAATGATCGAGCCGTCATAGATCTTCATGCACAGTGTCGGGTCGTCCTCGCCGCGGTTGGGATCGATCACGAGCCGCGAGAAGCCTGACAAGATCACAGGGCTGTCAAGTACTTCCCCCAGTGCGCGCGACAGTCCCGCCGCGCCCACATCATAGGCGATGTGGCGCGCCATATCATGGGCCGGTAGTCCCAGATCGCCGCCTGCCACGGTGGGCGGCACATGGTTCGAGGCGTGATCGCAAGTCACAACCCACCGCCCCAAGCGCGTGTCGCCCTCGATCTGATAGGCAGGCGTCATGTCCTTGTTGCATCCCTGTTATTGTCTGGATGCGGAAATATGCCTTTCCTGCTGCCAAGGCCAGAGCCGGATCAGCCCGCCTGTTGTGGGCCTGCGGCAATTGCGCCATAGAGCAAAAGAGGGATGCATGTTTGCGCTAACAATTCGGTGCGACATGTCCTAGAAGATGCGCAGGCAGCCAATGAGAAGGACCGACCGATGAAACGCGACCGTAACGTCAAGATCGTGGCAACACTTGGTCCGGCATCGGATGGCGAGCAGATGATCCGCAAGCTCTATGATGCGGGGGCGGATGTCTTTCGGCTTAACATGTCCCATGGCGGTCACGCAGAGATTGCCGCGCGCCACGCCGCGATCCGCAAGGTCGAGGCCGAGGTAGGACGCCCCATTGCCATTCTGGCCGACTTGCAGGGTCCCAAACTACGCTGCGGTGTCTTTGCCGATGACGAAGGCCATGTGCTGAGCAATGGTGCATCCTTCCGCTTTGACCTCGACAAGACGCCGGGCAGCGTTAGCCGCGTAAACCTGCCCCATCCCGAGATTTTCGCCGCTCTCGAACCGGGCGCGCGGCTATTGGTCAATGATGGCAAGGTGCGCCTGCGTGTCGATGCCTGCGGCGCGGATTTCGCCGATTGCACGGTCATCGCGGGTGGCCCGATCTCCAACCGCAAGGGCGTGAATGTGCCTGATGTGGTGTTGCCCTTGGCGGCGCTGTCGGAAAAGGACCGCGCCGATCTGGAATTTGTCTGCGCGCTGGGCGTCGATTGGTTGGCCTTGTCCTTTGTCCAGCGTGCCGCCGATGTGCATGAGGCGCGCGAACTCGCCCGCGGTCGGGCGGCAATCCTGTCCAAGATCGAGAAACCGGCCGCAGTCACCGCCTTTGACGAGATCTTGGCAGTCTCGGACGGGATCATGGTTGCGCGTGGCGATCTGGGCGTGGAGTTGCCGGTGCAGAACGTGCCGCCGATCCAAAAGCGTCTGGTGCGCAAATGCCGTGCCGCCGCCAAGCCGGTGATCGTGGCGACCCAGATGTTGGAGTCGATGATCGAAAGCCCGATGCCCACCCGCGCCGAGGTGTCCGACGTGGCCACCGCTCTTTACGAGGGGGCCGATGCCGTCATGCTGAGCGCGGAATCGGCGGCCGGTGCCTATCCGGTCGAGGCCGTCCAGACGATGAACAACGTGGCGCTCGAGGTCGAGAATGACAGCAATTTCACCTCGATCATGGCCGCTTCGCGCACGGTTGCACGGGTAACCACCGCCGACGCCATCGTTCTGGCCGCGCGTGAGATCGCGGAAACCGTCGATATCAAGGCGATTTGTTGCTTTACCCAATCTGGCAATACCGCGGCGCTGGTCGCGCGTGAACGCCCGCAAGTGCCGATCCTTGCGCTGACGCCCTTGGTCGATGTGGCGCGGCGGATGTGCCTGACATGGGGATGTCACTGCTATGTCACGGGTGCCGTCAACCGCTTCAAGGAGGCGGTCGTCTCGGCTGCGCGGATCGCGCGCGAGGGTGGCCATGCCACAGAGGATGATCAGATTATCGTGACCGCAGGTGTGCCTTTCAATGTTCAGGGTTCCACGAACATCTTGCGCGTGGCACCGTGTGCCGAGCGTTTGATTTTTGCGGCGGACCCTGAGTGAGTATCGATCCCAATATCCTGATTGTCATTGCCGTTCTCGTCGTGCTGCTTGCCACGGCCTCGCTGGTGGCAGGCTGGGTGAACCGAAGCTGGTCATGGCCAGCCTTCGTAGCGCTGAGCATGGGGCTGGTGATCTTGGGCTATCTGCATATTGCGGTCATGCCCGGCGGCCTTGCCCCTGACGATGTCCCGATGGCGTTCATCCATGTAGCGGCACTGGTGCTGAACTAAGATGCGTGCAACCCTTAGCCTTGCCGTCATGGTCATGAGTGCCGTGCCGGCAAGTGCAGCCATTCGCGACGGCGCGATCTTGCAGCAATCCGGGCAGGGGCGTTTCGTGCTGCTCGATGCAAACCAGCCCTTTGCCGTTGGTCATGATCATTTCGACGATGACAATCTCTATGCTTTTGACGAGGCGCAGAAGATCACGCTGGTCGCGCCCTTGGCCGTCGATATCGGTGGAATGGGTGATGGCTTGTTGCCCGTAGGTGCCGAACTGGCCAGCCACTACGTCTTTTTTGACAGCGTCCAAAGCAGCCAGTTTGCCTATGTGTCCTTCGACGCGCCGATTTTGGGTGTGGCGACGCAAGGAGCGACACTTGCGGCCTCCGATCATCTAGCCGGTACGGCAGTGCGCTATGTCAGCGCTCACTTGCGCGGGCTTGAAACGGGCGACGAGGTCTGGATCGACGCGGAAGATCCTCATCGTCTGTTCCTGCTCTGGGCCGGGTCCTCGCCGGGTGATTATATTCGTGTCTTTACCGCGTGGCCTGCTGATCCGGCGATGATGTAGCCAAGAGCCGCTGGACAGCCCCGCGCTTTGGCTGTATGCGACGCGCTCCAACGGTGCGGCCGGCCAATACGGCATGCCGAGTCGCGCCCGAAGCTCTCGAAAAGACAGGAGACGAAAATGCCGAAGATGAAGACCAAGTCGAGCGCCAAAAAGCGCTTCAAGGTGACCGGCACCGGTAAGGTTGTCGCGGCACAAGCCGGCAAGCGGCACGGGATGATCAAGCGGACGACCAAGTTCATCCGCAATGCGCGTGGGACGACGACCTTGTCCGAACAGGACGCGAAGATCGTCAAGACCTACATGCCCTACGACCGCTGAGGAGGCTGAACAATGTCACGCACCAAAGGTGGAACCGTCACCCATCGCCGTCACAAGAAGGTTCTTGACGCGGCCAAGGGCTATTTTGGCGCCCGCTCGCGCAGTTTCAAAACTGCGACGCAGGCTGTCGATAAGGCGAACCAGTATGCAACCCGCGACCGTAAGGTCCGCAAGCGGCAGTTCCGCGCGCTGTGGATCCAGCGCATCAATGCCGCCGTACGCAGCCACGACGAAACGTTGACCTATTCGCGTTTCATCAACGGTCTGGCCAAGGCCGGGATCGAAGTTGACCGCAAGGTTTTGGCCGATCTCGCCATTCACGAGCCCGAGGCTTTCGGCGCGATCGTCGCACAGGCCCGCGCCGCACTTTGAGGCACGGCCAAGCTTGAATTCAAACCCCCGCCGGGCGATGGTCTGGCGGGGGTTTTTCTTTGTGTAAGGCGCGTGCGTATGGCCGATTTCTTTTCTGATTATCTCAAGACAACCGATGAGCGCCTGCTCAGCAAATGGGCGCATTATTTCGACGTCTATACCCGCGAGTTGACGCGGTTTCGCGGCCGCCCGATCACCTTTCTGGAAATCGGGGTGTTTCGCGGCGGCTCCATCCCGATGTGGAAGGCGTTTTTCGGCGATCAGGCGCGGTTGGTCTTTGTCGATATCGACCCGGCCTGCAAAGCGCATGAAATCCCTGGCACCCATGTCGAGATCGGCAATCAGGCCGATCCAGCGTTTCTGGCGGATCTGGCGGCAAAGCACGGGCCTTTCGATGTGATCCTCGATGATGGCAGCCATGTCTGCGCCCATCAGATCGCCAGTTATGAAAACCTCTGGCCGCATCTGGCCGAGGGCGGGCTTTATCTGGTCGAGGATTGCCACACCTCTTACTGGCCGGGTTTTGGTGGCGGCTACCGCAACGAGGCAAGCTTTATCGAATATGCAAAGCGCATGATCGACCGGATGCACAGCTGGTACACCGACCAAGACGCGCTGTTTCCCTTTGATCCCATCGCCAAGGAACTTCATTCCATCCGCTGCTACGACAGTATTGTGGTGGCCGAAAAGCGCACAAAGACCATGCCGCCCACAACGATCTATGCCCAAAACGGCAAGGTCACGCGTTCGCGCCGCGCGCTCGACATCCGGGGGCGCAAATCCGCCTTTGCGGGCAAGGACGGAACCTAGGCCCTGCGGCTTGCAATCGCGGCCTTCCGTGATAGGTGAGGGCGCGGAATTGACGGGCGAAAGGCGCGGATCATGGACGGGTTGGATCAGCTGAAATCGGATTGGCTGGGGCGCATTGCTGCGGCCAGCGATGAGACCACGCTCGAAGATCTGCGCGTGGCGGCCCTTGGCAAAAAGGGTGACATCAGCCTGCGCATGCGCGAATTGGGGGCGATGTCGCCCGAGGAACGCCAAGTCGCTGGCCCTGCGCTAAACGCGCTGAAAGACGAAGTGACCACCGCGCTGGCCGCGAAAAAAGCGGCGCTCGGCGATACCGCACTGGACGAGCGGCTGCGCGCCGAATGGCTGGATGTGACCCTGCCCGCGCGCCACCGCCGCATCGGCACGATCCATCCTGTTTCCCAAGTGACCGAAGAGGTGACAGCGATTTTCGCCGACATGGGTTTCGCCGTGGCCGAAGGGCCACAGATCGAGACCGATTTTTACAATTTCGATGCGCTCAACATCCCCGGCCACCACCCTGCGCGGGCCGAAATGGATACATTCTACACCCACCGCGCGCCCGCCGATGACCGCCCGCCCCATGTGCTGCGCACCCATACCAGCCCCGTGCAGATCCGCTATATGGAGGCGCATGGCGCCCCCACCCGCGTGATCGCGCCGGGCCGTGTATATCGCGCCGATTACGACCAGACCCACACGCCCATGTTCCACCAGGTCGAGGGGCTGGCGATCGACCGCGATATCTCGATGGCCAATCTGAAATGGGTGCTGGAGTCGTTTTTCTCCGCCTATTTCGGCACCAATGTGCGCACCCGTTTCCGCGCCTCGCATTTCCCCTTCACCGAGCCCTCGGCCGAGGTTGATATCCAGTGCTCATGGGAAGGCGGCACCGTGAAGGTGGGCGAGGGCAATGACTGGCTCGAGGTTCTGGGCTCGGGCATGGTGCACCCGAAAGTGCTGCAAGCAGGCGGGATCGACCCGAACGAATGGCAGGGGTTCGCCTTCGGCATGGGCATCGACCGCATCGCGATGCTGAAATACGGCATCCCCGATTTGCGGGCGTTCTTCGATTCAGATTTACGGTGGTTGAGGCACTACGGGTTTGCCGCGTTGCAGATGCCCAGCGTGCATGCCGGCGTTTGACCCTGACCGCCCCCATGCTGCCGACACATTAGGAATGAAGCGATGAAATTCACCCTCTCCTGGCTGAAAGAGCATCTGGAAACAGAGGCGACGCTTGACGCGATCACCGAGGCGTTGACCGATCTGGGCCTCGAGGTCGAAGGCGTGGAGGATCGCGCCGCGCGGCTTGCGCCCTTTACCATCGCTCGCATCCAATCGGCCGAGCAGCACCCCGATGCGGATCGGCTGCGCGTCTGCATGGTCGAAACCGACGAAGGTGTAAAACAGATCGTCTGCGGCGCGCCCAATGCGCGGGCGGGGATCACGGTGGTTCTGGCCAAGCCCGGCGATTACGTGCCGGGGATCGACACCACGCTTGCCGTGGGCAAGATCCGGGGCGTGGAAAGCCAAGGGATGATGGCCTCGGAGCGCGAGTTGGAACTCTCTGACGAGCATGGCGGGATCATCGAGTTGCCCTCCGGCACTGTCGGGCAAAAATTCACCGATTGGCTGGCCGCCAACGACCCGGCCAAGGTCGATCCGGTGATCGAGATCGCGATCACCCCCAACCGTCAGGATGCGCTGGGTGTGCATGGCATCGCCCGCGATCTGGCCGCGCGCGGGCTTGGCAGGCTGAAACCCCACGACCCCCAGCCGGTCAAGGGTAGCTTCCCTTGCCCCGTGTCTGTCACCATCGATGCCGATACGCTGGACGTCGCCCCCCATTTCGCGGGCCGCGTGATCCGGGGTGTGAAAAACGGCCCCAGCCCGGCATGGCTGCAAGATCGGCTGCGCGCCATCGGGTTGCGCCCCATCTCGGCGCTCGTCGATGTGACCAACTTCTTCACCTATGACATGAACCGCCCGCTCCATGTCTTCGACGTGGACAAGATGCAGGGCGGTCTGCGCGTGCATCGTGCAAAAGGCGGCGAGGCGCTTTTGGCGCTCGACGGCAAGACCTACACGATGCGGGCGGGCCACACGCTGATCTCCGATGATCGCGGCCCTGAAAGTCTTGCCGGGATCATGGGCGGCGAAGACACCGGCTGCACCGAAGAGACGGTGACGGTGTTCTTGGAGAGCGCCTATTGGGACCCGATCCATACGGCCTTTACCGGGCGCGATCTGAAAATCCATTCCGATGCGCGCTATCGCTTCGAGCGCGGCGTTGACCCGGACTATACCTTGCCGGGGCTAGAGGCCGCGACGCGGATGATCCTTGATCTGTGCGGTGGCGAAGCCTCGGATCTGGTCGAGGCAGGAGCTGCGCCCAAGACCGCGCGCAGCTACAGCCTTGATACCAAGCGGGTGATCTCGCTTGTGGGGATGGATATTCCCAAGGCCGAACAGGTGCGCATCCTGACCAGCCTTGGCTTCTCGGCGACCGGCAATGGCGACACGCTCGAGGTCTGGGTGCCGTCCTGGCGGCGCGATGTGCAGGGCGAGGCCGATCTTGTCGAAGAGGTGGCGCGCATCTCCTCGCTCACCAAGCTCGAGCCAAAGCCGCTTCCGCGCGCCACGGCGGGTGTGCAAAAGCCCGTGCTGACGCCCAGCCAATCGCGCGAGCGGATGGGGCGGCGCACCGCGGCGGCCTTGGGCTATAATGAATGTGTCACCTATTCGTTCATCGACCGCGCGGCGGCCCAGCTTTTTGGCGGCGGCGGCGATGATGTGCGGCTGGAAAACCCGATCTCTGCCGACCTCAGCCATATGCGCCCTGATCTTTTGCCCGGCCTGCTGCGCGCAGCGGCCCGCAATCAGGCGCGCGGCATGATGGATCTGGCACTGTTCGAGGTGGGCCATGCCTTTCACGGTGGCGAACCGGGTGAACAGCATCTTCAGGTCGCGGGCGTGTTGATCGGCCAGACCGGCCCGCGCGATCCGCATGGCGCGCGCCGTGCCGTTGATGTCTTCGACATCAAGGCCGATGCCGAAGCGATCCTTGCAGCGATGGGGGCGCCTGCAAAGGTGCAGATCCTCCGCGGCGCGCCGGGTTGGTGGCATCCCGGTCGGCACGGTACGATCTGCCTGGGGCCGCAAAAGCGGTTGGGCGTCTTTGGTGAACTGCATCCCAAGGTGCTTAGGGAAATGGATGTAAAAGGGCCTGTCATGGCCTTCACACTGTTTCCCGGCGACATCCCTATGCCCAAATCCGCCGGTGCCAGCCGCGGGGCTGTCGAGATGCCCGAGTATCAGGCCGTCGAGCGTGATTTCGCTTTTGTCGTAGAAAGCGGTGTCGAGGCGGCCATCTTGGTGAATGCCGCTGCCGGTGCCGACAAGGCCTTGATCACCGATGTGCGTGTCTTCGATGAGTTTATCGGCGGATCATTGGGCGAAGGGCGCAAATCCATCGCGCTGAGCGTGCGCATGCAACCACGCGATCGGACCTTGACCGAGGAAGAGATCGACGCCGTAGCGGCCAAGGTCGTGGACAAGGTGACCAAGGCCTCGGGCGGGGTACTGCGCGGCTAGTGATTATGCGCATGAATAATCGCATGACCCGTATTTTCGTACGAAAATACGGGTCCCTGCACTTATCGACACCGCGCTGTGCAATGGTGACACTCGTGCAAAAAACATACGCCGCAACGATCAATTGTTGCGGTCGAAACAAGTTTCGGATCATTTGCAGCGGCGCGACAGGGCGTGCCAACACTTTCCCGGCGCATGTGAATGTAACAGGTGGGAAGATCAAATGATCAACGAATTCAGAGATTTCATCGCGCGCGGCAATGTTGTGGACATGGCCGTGGGTATCATCATCGGAGCAGCCTTCACCGCGATCGTGTCGTCGCTGGTTGGTGATCTGATCAACCCGATCATCGCGCTTGTCACCGGGGGGATCGACTTTTCTGGCTGGTTTTATGCATTGAACGGCGAAAGCTACCCTTCGCTGACAGCTGCGACGGAGGCAGGCGCACCGGTCTTTGCGATTGGCAAATTCGTGATGGCCGTGATCAACTTCCTGATCATCGCCTTTGTTGTCTTCATGCTCGTCAAGATGGTCAATCGGATCAAGGAAGCCGCCGTCAAGAAAGAGGCCGAAGCCACCCCCGAAGCAGCACCCGCAGGCCCGACCGAACTGGACATCCTGATGGAAATCCGCGACGCATTGAAAAAGGGCTGATTGCGGGGTTTTGGATGTTTGGCCCGCCCCGCATGGGCGGGCCTTTTTCATGCCAGCCTAGCCTGCGATGATCGCGGCGGGCGTCACGCTCGGCAAATGCAGGGCCATGCCAACGGCGGCGTTGGTCAACTGCCCCGCATGCGTGTTCAACCCCGCCGCAAGATGCACATCGTCGGTGCAGGCCTTGCGCCAGCCCTTGTCGGCCAAAGCCAACATGAAGGGCATGGTCGCATTTCCCAGCGCGATGGTCGAACTGCGGGCAACTGCGCCGGGCATGTTGGCCACGCAGTAATGCACGATCCCATCGACCGTGTAGATCGGGTCTTGATGGGTCGTGGCGCGCGATGTCTCGAAGCAGCCGCCTTGGTCGATGGCGACATCGACGATCACCGCACCGGGCTTCATCGTGGAGAGCTGCGCGCGGGTCACCAGCTTGGGCGCGGCTGCACCGGGGATCAGCACCGCGCCGATGACCAAGTCGGCCCGGATGATCAGATCGGCTGTGGCCTCTGTGCTGGCGTATCGTGTCTTGAACACCCCGCGATAGACATCGTCGAGATAGCGCAGACGGGGCAGCGAACGATCCAGCACAGTCACGTCGGCCCCCATGCCAGCCGCGACACGCGCGGCTTGCGTGCCAACGACGCCACCGCCGATCACCACCACCTCGGCCGGGCCGACACCGGGGACACCGCCCATCAGCACGCCGCGCCCGCCATTGGCCTTTTGCAGCGCCCATGCGCCGACCTGCGGGGCAAGGCGGCCAGCGACCTCGGACATCGGTGCCAGAAGCGGCAGGCCGCCAAGGGCATCGGTCACGGTCTCATAGGCGATGGCGGTCACGCCGCTGGCCAGAAGGTCGCGGGTCTGGTCCGGATCGGGGGCAAGATGCAGATAGGTAAACAGGATTTGCCCTTTGCGCAGGCGCGCGCGCTCGACCGCTTGGGGTTCCTTGACCTTCACGATCATATCCGCGCGGGCAAAGACATCTTCGGCACTGGCGGCGATCTGCGCACCTGCGGCGGTGTAGGCGGCATCATCGAAGCCTGCGCCAAGGCCAGCGCCGGTTTCGATGAGGACCTGATGGCCGTGGGCCACCACCTCGCGCGTGGCGGCGGGGGTCATCCCGACGCGAAATTCCTGCGGTTTGATTTCCTTGGGGCAGCCGATCAGCATGGGGGGCTCCTTTCATCCTCGCGGCCAAGATGCCGCTGGCAAGATGAAATTGCTTTGATATTTTGCCCGTGAATTGTAGAATTGACGCAATAAAATTCGAAAAATTTGCCAAATGACACAAGAATCATCCATGCATGAAGTGCTTGACGAATTGGATCTCGCGATTCTGCGGGCTTTGCAGCGCAGTGGTCGCATGACCAATGCCGAGTTGAGCGACAAGGTGAACCTGTCGCCCTCGGCTTGTCATCGCCGCGTACAACGGCTGGAGCAGGCGGGCGTGATCCGCGACTACGTCGCGCTATTGAACCCGCGCGCCGTATCACGGGTGACCACGGTCTTTGTCGAGATCAGGCTTTCAGGGCAGGCTGATGAAATTCTCGATGCCTTTGAGAAGGCGGTCGCCCGCGTGCCGGATGTGTTGGAATGTCATTTGATGGCCGGAACGGCGGATTATCTGCTCAAGGTCGTGGCCCGCGACAGCGAGGATTTCGCGCGTATTCATCGCCAACATCTGGCCCGCCTGCCGGGGGTTGCGCAAATGCAGTCAAGCTTTGCGCTGAAGACCGTCTTCAAGACGACGGCCTTGCCGGTATGAGCGTGTAACGATCTTGAACACAGCAAGAGGTCAAGGGGCTTGGGGATGAGCGCGCAGAGCTATTTTGCGGATTGGATCGCGGTCGATTGGGGCAATTCCTGCCAAAGGGCCTGGGCCATTGGTGAAGATGGCCAGATCCGCGCAGAGGTGCAGCGCGCAAGCACTTCGCGCGATATCCTGCCCGGTGCATGGGAGGCGGCCTTGCGCGGATTGATCGGTGATTGGCTCGGGATTGGGCAAACCCCGGTTCTGGCATGTGGCATGATCGGCGGGCGTGGTGCCATTTTCGAGGTGCCTTATCGCAGCGTGCCTGCCAATCCCGCCGATCTGCGCCCTGTGCCTGTGACGGGCTTAAGCGATCAGCGGCTGGCCCTGTCGATCATGCCGGGGCTTTGCCAATGCAGTCCTGCCGATGTGATGCGGGGCGAGGAAACCCAACTGCTGGGGTTCTTCTCGCAACAGCCTGATTTCGACGGGGTTGTCTGCCTGCCCGGGACGCATACCAAATGGGTGCAGATCAGCGCGGCCGAAGTCGTCAGTTTTCAAACCGCCATGACGGGTGAGATGTTCGCGCTTTTGGCCGCACAAAGCTGTTTGTCATCTTGGGTCACTACCGATGAGATCGATCTGGCCGCATTTGATGACAGCGTCGCCGATTTGCTTGCCGACCCACGGCGTCTGTCACAGCGGCTTTTCGCGATCAGGGCTGATGCCCTGTTGAACGGTGTTGCCGCACCCGTGGGGCGGGGGCGGCTATCGGGTGCCTTGATCGGCGCGGAACTGGCTGCCACTCGCTCTTATTGGCTGGGTCAGGCGGTGGCGGTGATTGGTGGCCACGCGCTGTCGGCACTCTATCTCCGCGCACTTGCTGGCCAAGGGATGACGGCCCAATATTTCGCGGGTGACACCCTGACGCTTGCAGGGCTTGCCCAGATCCGTGCCAAGCTTGTCGGAAAGGCGATCTAGGATGAGAGAGGGCGCGCGCAATCTGGTCGCAATCTTGCGGGGCATCACACCTGACATGGCAGCCGCCGTGGGTGATGCGCTTTTTGACGCCGGGATCACCCGGATCGAGGTGCCTTTGAACACCCCAGGCGCGCTGGACAGCATCGCGATCCTTGCCCGTGGTTTGGGCGACCGTGCCTTGATCGGGGCAGGCACCGTGCTTGCCCCGGAACAGGTCCGCGCGGTGGCCGAGATCGGCGGGCGCTTGATTGTTGCGCCGAATTTCGATCCTGCGGTTGTGGCCGAAACCCGCAAGCTTGGCCTGGTCAGCATGCCGGGGGTGCTGACCCCAAGCGAATGTTTTGCCGCCTACACGGCAGGTGCCGATGCACTCAAGCTGTTTCCTGCCTTTCAGATCGGTCCGGCCGGGCTAGCGGCGTTGCGCACGGTTTTGCCGCGAGATTGCGCCCTTTATCCCGTGGGCGGTGTCGCACCGGCGCAGTTCGGCGCATGGCTGGCTGCGGGTGCAGATGGTTTTGGTTTGGGTGGCGCGCTCTATCGCCCCGGCGACACTGTCGAAGCTGTGGCCCGCAACGCAGTCCGCATCGTCGCAGCATGGGATGATGCATCCAAGGGTGTAGCTGTTTGATCTGTTTGGCCTTTGGCGATCACGCGAGAGCCAAGAGCCTGTCCACCGATGCATTAACGCGCGTCAGATAGCTGTCGCGTCGCGCGGGTGTGGCACTGTCGATGCGGTAAAGCCCAGCATGCACCACGCGGCACCGTTTGGCGCAAAGCATGCGCAAGCCGCGCAAAAGCATCCGCCGGCCAGCATCGCCCATCAGCCATATCTGCCAAGCCGAGGCCCCATAACTGCTGAAGGCGCCAATGCCGCGGATATGGCGCAGGCCCGGCATGACGGCCATGCCCCCTTCCGGCGGTGCGTGAAAGGCAACGCCAGGCAATAGCACGCGATCCATCCAACCCTTTAACATCGCTGGCAACCCATACCACCAAGTTGGATAGATCACGATCAGCCTGTCGCACCACAACAGATCGGTGACATGATCGGCCACCGCCGCGCGATTGGTCGTGGTGTCACGATAGACCGCCCACCCTTGGGCGCGCAGGCAAGGGTCGAAACCTTCGGCGTAAAGATCGCGCAGTCGTATGGCGACGTTGTGTTTGGCAAGGCGCGCCATCACCGAGTTGCGGATTGCGGCACAAAAGCTGTCCTGATGCGGGTGGCAATAGATCACAAGTACGCGCGCGGCGGCATGGCGCATGTCTTGCGGCGGGTTGGGACGCGTGTTGTTTCGCATGGATGGTCCTGTTCTCGGCGGGCGTTTCAGGATGAACTTGCACCGTCGATGCTGCGCAAGGGTTTTTGGTGTTGACGGGACGGGATGCTTATCATACCTCCAGCGCGCTTATGGCGGAGTAGCTCAGTTGGTTAGAGCAGCGGAATCATAATCCGCGTGTCGGGGGTTCGAGTCCCTCCTCCGCTACCAAATTTCCCAACAAAATCAAATTCATGTGATTTCGGTCGACGCAGTTTCTGCGTAGCACACCTGTAGCACAGTTTTGCTGCTGCTGTGGGGTGGTGATTTGGGCAGAATCGCTGTGTTGAACACTGTGTTTCGGAAAGTGTGGGCGGGACAGTGTCGGCGGCACACTGTGTTTGCCACATCTGTGTTGAGACACGGTGTTCTGCCCCAAAAAGCTCAGCGTCGGTTCCTCACGCGCCGTGCTTTTGCCCCATGGCGGCTGGCGGGCCCTTCCATGTCCAGAGCTTAAAACTGGACGATGTCGTCCCTACGCAGCACGGACTCAAACCCTGTCACCGTGCCAGCTGCGCAGGGTTCGAAAATCACTTCATGGATCACCTCGCCGTCGATGTGGCGAACTATTGTGTGCCACCTCAGTCGAAAATCTTCAGGCACATCTGATCCAACGCGCACCACGCGATTACTGACCCCGGTCAGCATGAGGATGTCTCCGCTACAAGCTTCTTTGAGTAGGTCGCTACCTTCACAATAGTGCTCGGATTCGTTCATCATGAATGGACGCATTTCCATCCCGCGAAAATCCTCAAACTCTGGGTATGTCCGCAAGAAACCGGATGAAATGCCCAGTAACTGCATGTGTCGACCACGTGTAAGTACCTTCATTTGCTGCAGGGGGGCCGTGAAAGCGATTTCTGCGGCTAAACGTCCTTGATGCGTCGCATTCATAACTTCAGCGAGACGCAGAGCCATGGTCCTTGATGGCTGCGAGTGTCCATTCTCCCACTTGCTGACAGCAACATGGGAAACGCCCAGCATAGAAGCCAAAGCTTCCTGCTTGATGCGGTTCAAGGACCGCCAGCGTTTGATGTCTTCACCATCCATGCGGTTACAAAAGTTAAGCGATCAAGGGTGTCCTACTCCTAGTCGTACTCCTAAAGTTCAACGTGAACATCGATGCAACGGCTCTTACCTGTGCGAAAAAGTATCCATTTGAGATCTATAGACAGTGACGACCGGTTACGTCTGCTGAGCCTTGCTTTGAAGGAGCAAACCGACACCACGCGCCTTTGGTGCGGGTATCCCTCTATTGGTGAGGAGCACGGCCTTGGTAAAGAATAAGAGACTGAAAATTCAAGCGGGTTTGGGCTTGAGTTTGGCGATCGCTTTGCCCGGCGGTGCTTTCGCCGAACTTCCGAGTGGCGGTGTCATTACTAGCGGTATCGGTGCCATCTCAGTCCACGGCGGCACGATGACGATCAATCAATCCACTCCAAATTTGGTGGCTGACTGGCAAAGCTTCAGTGTGGGAGCTGGAAACACCGTCGAGTTTGTCCAGCCTTCTACCAGCGCCGCGGCTCTAAATCGAGTGGTCGGGGCTGATGTTTCGACCATTCAGGGCAGTATTCGCGCAAACGGTCAGGTGTTTCTGCTCAACCCAAATGGCATACTCTTCACACCGACCGCTCAGGTGAATGTTGGGGGCTTGATCGCATCAACACTTAACATCAGCAATCAGAACTTTCTCGACGGGAATTTGGAGTTCCAAGGCAATTCACAGAATGCCATCGTCAATCAGGGAAGCATCTCCTCGGATGGTGGTAACATCGCGCTGATCGCAGCAAGAATTATCAATGATCCGGGTGCCAGCATAACTGCTGACCGTGGTCAGGTACTTATGGGGGCGGGCAATAAGGTCACGCTCGATCTTGGAGGTTCGGTACGCATACGGGTCGATGAGGGCGCACTTCAGGCTCTCATTGACCAAGGGGGCGCGGTGCGCGCAGACGGTGGCCTTGTCTATCTTACCGCCAGATCCGCGAGTGCACTCGGCCAGACTGTTATCAACCACACGGGCGTTACCCGCGCCCAGACAGTTTCCACAGGCCCAAATGGTGAAATCTTCCTTATGGGCGGGATGGAGGCAGATAGCATCCGTGTAAGCGGCACTCTCGACGCAAGCGCACCTAATGGTGGGGACGGCGGGTTCATTGAAACCAGCGCCTCCAATGTGCAGATAATGGATGATATCGCCATCACGACTTTGGCGCCGCATGGGCAATCTGGCCAATGGCTAATTGATCCGATTGATTTCTATGTAAGGTCTAGTGGTGGGAATGTGTCCGGCGCCACAATCAGCGCAGCCCTAGCAACAACCGATGTTACGATTGACACGCGTACGGCTACCAATGGGGCTGATGCCTGCCAAAACGTAGTCTGTGGCGGCGGAGCTGGAACAGCCGGCGATATTTTCATTCAAGATAACATTACCCGCGCAAGCGGTGGATCACCTGCGACCACATTGAGTATTCTGGCGTTCAGGGATATTGAGATTTCCAAACCACGGGATTCCACGATAACCAACATCTCGACCGGCCCAAATCCCGACTCTGTCACGATCAGTGGAAGCAATGGGAACCCCCTCAATCTCGTCTTATCTGCTCGAGCCACTCGTGGTACTAACACTAATCTGACGGGCGAAGTTCGCATTGTGAACTCGACCATAAGAACATTTGGCGGCAATGTAACGATCGGGGGCGGTGATGCTGCTGCCTCAAGCTATGCCGTCGCCCAGGCCTCAAGGACGTATAATCATGGCGGTAGTAATACCGATACAGGTGCTGCAGGTGTACGCATCAGAAACAGTGTGATTGACGCGAGTTCGGATGGCGGTGCGCAAATATCCTTGAATAGTTCAGGCTGGTGGCTTGGGCCACATAGTTATGTTTCTGAAGGAAGCAACTCCAACACGGGTGGTGACATTACTATTCGTGGACAGTCGTACATTAGCGGTCCGGGTGTTTGGCTTTATGGTGGTGCCTCGCTCACCACTGCTGGAACCGGCGCCATTTCCTTGGATGGCATTGGGAGTACCGGTGGCACCTTTGCCCAAGCGGGAGTTTTGATAGAAGGACGCTCGCCGATCATAGCAAAAGATGGTGCGATAACGATCACTGGGCGAGCTAGCGATCGCTTCAGACCCCCAGGCGATGGAGCCGGGTATGGAGTTGCCTTTACCGAGGGCAACGGACTTATACGTACTATGGGTGCGTTCAATATCAACGCAGCAGATCCTACTTCGTCTAAGGATGACAACGCCATTCTGATCCGTGATGGCAACATGACATTTGATTTGGGTGGTAATGGTGAATTGCACGCGCCATTGGTGGGTGGAGATTCAACTTTGGAATATTCATTTACTAAATCTGGCTCCGGTACGTTGACCCTTTTTGGAGACGTTCCAATGTGGAATTTGAGCCGGCCCACAGGTGCACCGAGAACAACAGGCACATATAGTGTAACCGCTGGCAGTTTGGCATATCGCGCTGGCCTAGACCAATTTGACGCGCTGTATTCGTTTCCGCCAACGCGAGCAGCTAATTCAGCCCCAGATGGAGCCTTTGCGAACGGCCCCGGCGCAATTGCGGCAGGTAATCCGTTCGTTATGAGCCCGGCTACGGCATTAAGGATTCGTCTGGCGCGCGAAGATATGATCAGAAGGGGTGTTGCGCCCCGAGATGCAACAGCGGATGAAATTGCACAAGCACGAACAAACGCAATCGAAATTTTCCGGGCAAATGACACAAGTCGTGCCGCTGGAATCGCAATCGGCATTGAACCGCGGTTTGCCACAGAAGAAGAAAAAAGACAGGCTGCTGAAATTAGGGAGCAACGCAGACAGGCACTGCTAAACGGCGGCGATCTACCCCGCCCAGCCACGTGGACAGAGGAGAGACTCTACAATTCTCTTCGAGAAGAGAATAAACGGCTCATAGCATTGGGTCAGTTTGGTCCGAGTATGAATGCAGAGGAACGGGCGCGCGTAGTACAGGTTCAACGCCGACAAATGATTGCGAGAGGTCAAGTGCCACCCAACGCCACATTCGTGGAGAGAGCTGAAGCAGCAAAAAATTCTGTCCGAAACGCAGTGGTGAATGTCTTTAGGGGAATCTTCCGGCGATGATGCTTCATCGTACCAGATATCAATGTTGCAAAATTAACCATCAGTATTTTGAAGGATGATAAACTTGGTCGACTCGTGCGGGAAACTGAAAAGCGTAATAAAGCATCACAGTTTTATCAAGGTGTGGAATGGTGCTGCTACGGCGCCAGCGGGATTCTGTCACGTGAGTTTCACAACAAGAAAAAGGAAGAGTAATGTTATGCGGCAAGGCGTTCTTGGCTTAGGGATTTTGCTCGCTCTTCCAGGCGTAGCTTTTGCGGAATTTTCTATTGATCAAGTTGTTCCTGCTGCGGCCCAGCCCGGAGGACCCATTATCCCCGTCTCGGATTTCATTTTTGAAGGAAATACTGTGTTTCCTTCTGAGGTACTTTCTCAAATCGCTAGACTTTCACTGTTCGGGCTTACTGGCGCAGATACTTTGCCTCCTCAAGGAACCGTCAAACAAGCCTACTTTGCTGAGCTTTCAAATGCAGTGAGTGCAATCGAGGAATTCTATCGGGAGCAAGGCTTTCCGCTTGTTTTGGTTTACATACCACCTCAGCAATTGCTGGAATCCAAGGTAAAAATCATCGTAACCGAAGGGCGGTATGGAACGGTTGAAACACTTAACTCTGAGCCAGATTGGCAATCATCGGCTGGAGCATGGACTGCAAGAATTGTCCCTAATGCAATCGTGCGACAATCTGATCTGGAACGCACTGCATTGCTGATGAACGATCTGCCCGGCGCAGCAGCTACTATAGTTGTCGAACCTGGCGATTCTTACGGTACGGCGGATGTCATTGCAACACTCGACAGATCCACGCCACTAGCCGGCGCTGTGAGTTTATCCAACCATGGAAGTAGATTCAGCGGTGAGCTGCAAGCGCGTGCAAACCTGGATCTCAACAGCTTCTTCGTTCTGGGTGATAAACTATCACTTACTGGCATGCATACAAACGAGGACATGTGGCAAGGGCAGTTTGGCTATAGCTTTCCTATAGGCGGTGATGGATTTAGGGCGCAGATTGATTACTCTGTCACACAGTATGACCTCACCAAAGCGTTTGAAGGAACAAGCGGCGAGGCGACGCAGTTTTCTCTTGGTGTAAGTTACCCGATTATTAGAAGTAGCAATTCTAACCTTTCCGTTCTTTTGCAATACTCTGACAAAGAACTCTATAATAATCTTGTCAATGGTTTGAGCGTTGAGACCTATGGTGTGAGAACTGCTCCTGTCACGGTTACCTTTGATCGTAGGGATTCATTTCTTGGTGGTGCCATTAACTATGGCTCCGTTACATTGACATATGGTGACCTTGACAAGGATGATCTAGTACGGCGTGGAGCTTTCAGTAAATTAAACTGGGATATTGCAAGGCTACAGAATCTTCCAAATGGTCTTTCGCTTTTTGCACGAGCGTCAGGGCAAACTACTAATGAAAATCTGGACTCTTCAGAAGGTTTTGGTATCTCAGGTCCAGCTTCCGTTCGTGCTTATCCTTCGGGTGACGCCTTTGGCGATGAAGGTTGGCTTACTCAGTTTGAATTGCGCTATACTTTTGAAAATTACACGCCGTATGCATTCTACGATCATGGTGAAATTAATGTTAATGCTAAACCTGAACAACTTGCCTTGCCAAGTTTAAGACAAGTGCGCTCTGGCTTTGGTGTTGGCATGCGATTTTCTTATGAACAGTGGACTGGTGACCTTGCAATAGCCTGGTCTGCTGACGGGAACTCGACATCTTCGAGCCAAACTGATAACCGAAATCAGCGGGCGTGGCTGACTGTAAGTCGACGGTTTTGAGATGGGTTGAGGCCAGTTAAGAAATCAAACTTTTTGAATGTTCTGCTTTTTTGAGTCTTTTCTGCTCATAACCTTGCAGTCGCTCTGGATATAATCTCGTTGAATTCTTTGCCGCGAATGGCCTTTCCTCTCTGCGCACTTCTGGTGGACGTTTGAGATCTTGATTGCGGGACATAGCACTGACGGGAGACACTTTCTGCGGCTCAGGCAGGGTCGTCATGGCGGCTATGAGATCGTCTTTGAAGCCGCGCACACAGGACGCAGATTGATCTGGACCATCAAGAACCAGAGCATTGCTGAAGCTGATCTCGAATGGCAATTGCGCCATGCCTTGTCAGCGCGAACGGTATTGGAAACGCTGTGTTCCAGCCTGCGTTCAGCTGAAACTGAGTTTGAAGTGGATTTAGCCGCGAAAACCGTGCGTATCTGAGCTTTGGCGCAGATGCCCACGCTGATTTCACACGAAGTCTGCGGGATCGCGTAGCCACTGCGTCGTGAGTATGTGGGTTCGAACACATTGGGTGCCCCCTGAGGTTGGCAACACAGTGCTTGCGCCACAGTGGTTGCCTCTCGCTCTCAGCGGGCTTGCGCTATACTGTGCGCAAAACCAGCGGCGTAGGACAGCTTATGCCCAAGCTCAGCAGCCAAACAGTGACTGTGCTGGACGGCGATGTGCGTGTGCTGCGTCGCCGCAACAGCAGGGCATGGCAAGCCGCTTTCAAAATCGATGGACGCTGGGTGCGGGTGAGCACCAAATGCCGTCAGCTGGATGATGCCAAACGCCGTGCCCGCGAGCTCTTTGTGGAATATCAGGTGCGCCAGAAGAACGGCCTGCCCGTGGCCAGCAAACGCTTTGTGGACGTGGCAAGGCTGGTGATTGCGGAGATGGACAGGCAGCTGGCGGCGGGCGTGGGCAAGGCCAGCTGGCGTGACTACAAGATCGTGCTGGAACGATATTTCATCCCCTATTTCGGCGACCGCTTTGTCACCAGCATCACCTATGAGGAGCTGCAACAGTTCGCACAATGGCGCGAACATAAGATGGGGCATGCGCCCAAGGCTTCGACGCTGAACACACACAATTCCGCGCTGAACCGTGTGTTCGATGAGGCTGTGGCACGGGGCTACATGAACCGTACCCATGTGCCCGTGCTGATCAACAAGGGACGTGACAGCCAGCGAAGGCCAGATTTTCGTCGTGAAGAATACCGCCGCATGATCCGCAGCTTTCCGTCATGGGTTGATGCGGGTCGCGAAGGCAAAAGCCGCGACATGCGCTATCTGCTGCGCGACTATGTGCTGGTTCTGGCCAATACGGGCATACGGCACGGCACAGAGGCGGAGAACCTGAGGTGGAAGCACATACATCTGTTTGAGGAAGGTGGGCTGACCTTTTTGGAGATGAGCGTTTCGGGCAAGACTGGGCAGCGTGACTTGATCTGCCGTGCCAGCACCATCAGCCATCTGAAGCGCATTCAAAGCCGCTGTCCCGATATTGCAGGCATGAGCTTTGAACAGCTGATACGTGCGCAGTTGGATGTGCCTGTGTTTCGTTTGCCAGATGGCACTGTGAGCAAGAACCTGCGCCAGACCTTCAAGCTGTTGATGAAAGACACTGGCCTGCTGAAATGCCCACGCACTGGGCAGGACCGCACCTTGTACAGCTTGCGGCACACCTACGCCACATTTGCACTGCTCAACGATGGGATGGATGTGCATACGCTGGCCATACAGATGGGCACCAGCATTGGCATGATTGAACGCCACTATAGCCACCTAACGCCACGGCTGCGAAAGGAAGTGCTCACAGGCAAGCGGTTCGATTTATCGCCCGAGGAATACCGGCGTTCACAGGGCATAACGGGCATGGCCGTTGCGGCTAGTGATGTGAACCGAGCGGTCAGCGCGGATGACGAAATAGAAGAGCAGCTGCCCAACGACCCCGAAGAAGACGACAGCCACATTGGCACTGATGGGGGCGACGGCAGTGCTGAGGTTTCTGTGTCTGGCCCAGCTACGATGGTAACATCACAGCAAACTGTCACGCCAGCCGATAAGACAGCCGCCGAGCGTGCGTTTGACCTGTTTGACGCGGGCAAGCTGGGCGAGGCAGGGCTGCTAGCAGCGTTAGGCGTGTCACGCGCGGGCTATGTGCCCACGGAAGCCCTCGCGCATCGTGCACTGGACGCAGTTGAGGCAGGACGGCTCAGTGAAGCTGCATTGACGCAGGTGTTGGGTTCCTAAGTGCCTTGTAGGGCTGATAGCATATGTGCTATCAATCGGTATGCGTGTTGTTCTGGACACCAATATCATTGTGGGCGCGATGTTGCGAGATGGCGGTGCCGCTCGCGCTGTGTTGCGGCTGTGCTTGCAAGCTGAGGTTCAGCCCATAATCGGGGTGGCTCTGTTCGCTGAGATGGAAGATGTGCTGTCACGCGCAGATTTGTTTCGCAAAAGCAAGCTGACACATGCGGAACGGCAAGAACTATTTTCGGCCTTCTTGAGTGTGACGCAGTGGGTGCCGATCTATTACACATGGCGGCCAAACTTGCGCGATGAGGCTGATAATCACGTGGTCGATTTGGCGGTGGCGGGCAACGCCGACTACATTGTCACTCAGAATGAGCGCGACTTCGCCAAGATGGAGCTTCAGTTCCCACAGCTGAAACTGGCGACAGCCGCCGAATTCATGGAGCTATGGAGGAAGAGATGAGCGTTGTCACAGTGCGACTACCCGAAGACCAGCATCAACGCCTAAAGGCGATGGCGCAGGCACGCGGTATCAGCCTCAACAAACTTTTCGAACAGCTCACGGCCCAAGCTCTGACGGAAAATGACATTGAGCTCAGGTATCGGCGCATGGCCGCAACGGTTTCCGCCGCGCGGGGACTAGAGTTGTTGGATAAGCTGGATCGCTCAGAGCAGGAGCACTGACGATCGTTAGAGCAGCTCCACTGCTGCTGAGAGCTGCTCTGCGTTCACGTCGATGTAGCGTTGAGTGGTTGATATATGAGAATGCCCCGCCAACGCGGCGAGCAAGCGCACGCCTACGCCCTTGTTCGCCAATCGCGTGATGTAGGTCCTGCGTCCCGAATGGCTTGAAGCGTCCTTGAGCCCCACAGCCTTGTAGATGTCCAAGAATAGCTGGCACATGGTGTTTGCCGAGAAATGCCCGCCCTTTTGGCTCTCAAACAGGGCTCGGTTGGGATCGCTGAGGTTCAACCCAGCCGCATATTCTGCCAGTGCGCGGCGCAGACGCTGGTTCAGGTACACAGTGCGTGTCCTGCCGCCCTTACTCTGTGCTGCTGACAAGATGAACTGCTCACGCACGTTTCCTTCTTCATCAAACACATCGCCACGCTTGAGGGCTGCTAGTTCCTTGGCCCTCAGCCCTGCATAAAAGCTGAACAGGATGATGGTCTCGTCACGAACTGGATGACGACGGCTGCGGCAGTAGTGTAGAACACGGCGCAGTTGGGCTTCGTTGAGCGTCTGTGCTTGGCGCATGGTGCGATTCCCTCAAAACATAATCATTTGCTACAAATGACTGTAAAGTCTGAGGTTTCGGTGGGTCGACCGAAATCATGCCAAGTATGATCCCTATATTTTTCAAACACTTAAGCGAAAATCTCATACAATGCTGATTGTATGAGATTTTGGGCTGTGTGCTGCGCCAAAGAGTAATCTGCGCGGTTAATGCCAATGCCGCAGCTTTCAGCCAACCTTGACTTTGGATATTTTAGCTAATATATGTATTTTGTGCATAAGGAGCTGATCATGCGTAATTTCACGTCGACAGAACTGGCAAACAAGACAGGGGATGTGCTGGCGGCCGCAGCACAGGAACCCGTGAACATTCAACGACACGGCAAAGCTCGCTATGTACTGTTGAGTGTTGAGCAGTTTGAGCGTTTGAGCGCCAAGGCAGACCAACGCCGTGCTGTTCATGTAGACGACATGGATGTGGCAGAAGCGGAACAGCTGATCGCACAGCTTGAGCACAGCCTTAAGCATGACTGACGCGCCAAAAGCCGGCGATGTGCTGCGCTACCCTTATCTATGGGCTCGTCAAGCTGGTCGTGGCGAGACTGAGGGGCGTAAAACCCGTCCGTGCGCTGTGATTCTGGCACTTCGGACTGGCAACGGGCAAACTGAACTCCGCCTTTGCGCCGTGACCACACAGCCGCCACAATCTGGCACACATGCTGTCGAAGTCCCAGAAATTGAAAAGCGCCGTGCTGGTTTGGATGGTGGCGTTGCGCTGTGGGTCATCGTGGACGAGCACAATGTGGATGTGTTTGAGCAAAGCTTCTACATCGAGCCACAAAGCCAAATTGGCGCATTCAGCAGCGCCTTTACCAAAGACCTTCAGGCAGAAATGATCTTGGCCTTGCGTCAACGCAACTCCAAAGTAGTGCGCCGTCGAGATTAATTTTTTAGCTCACACAGTTTCAACGGCTGGGGCGGTGCGATCAATACGACCTGGGCGCGCTGCTTTCAGTCTGACAGTATTCGCCAAAACATACGATTTCCGTCGAACATACAGCTGCGTGCATTTAACTTGAAAATCTGGTCAGGACCCATATTGTCGTTGATGCCCTATGGCGAAACGAAAAGGATACAATCTTGACTGACATCAATGCGATGAATCTTGATCAACTCAAACAGTTTAAAAAAGACATTGAAAAAGCAATTAACAGCTTTGAAGCACGCCGTTTGGCCGAAGCCAGAAAGGCGCTGGAAGCCAAGGCCGCAGAACTGGGCATGTCTCTCGCAGAAATCTTGGGTGGCAAGCCTGCGAAGGGCGCAAAAGCAGCTGTGGCCGCTAAATATGCTCACCCGGAAAATGCTGCGATCACCTGGAGCGGTCGTGGTCGTAAGCCCAAGTGGGTTGAGGCTGCATTGGCTGCCGGCAAGTCCATGGCGGACCTGGAAATCCACTGATCAGAGTTTGAGCGCAGCCTTTGTTGGGGTTGCGCTCAATATTCCTCCATCATCATTATTGTAAGCACTCGCAGCGTTACACTAGGATCGCTGGGGTCAGGTGAGTGCATGCTGAGATCAAGGTCGTAGTAATCAAGTTCTGCTACCCCGCGGCTCAACACCACCCTGCATTCCGAGAGATTTCGTCGAGCGCGGTCATTGAGCGCGGCGATGCGTGCGCTGCGATATTCAAGCATTGGCTACCGCCTGCAAAGATGTGGGTTTGGCACGTGGTTCACGCAGAGCCGCAGCGGCAATAACTGGGTCTAGCTCCCCCGCCTTGGCAGCTGCGATAAACGCATCCAGAACCAAAGCCACGTCCTTGAGTGAGCGTACGAACACAGCATTGTTCCTGCCATCAGCTGCGATCACACGAGCCCCATAACGGCACTGCACGTACCACCCCCCATCTTGAGCAAAGAACCACGCTCGAACACGCCGCTGTGTTTTGACTAGAACACGCTCGCCATGCTCGTTGTTCATCCATTTGCTGCGCTGTTTGAGGTAATCATCTCCCTCCAAAGCCGCAGCTAAGACCAATTGCTGTTCCTCAAGTGCTGAGACAAGTTTGTTGCGACGAGCCACGATAGGGTCATGTGCAACTGCTTTGGCAACGGACTTGAATGTGAGTTTTGCGAGATGTGTCATAGTATCTGCGCTCCTTTGTTATACGCCTATACAGCAAGCGTATGGTCAAAGAATCGCTTGGACGACCGGAAAATAGCCAGGTTATTGGCAAAAACCATTTTTGGCAAAAATCTTCTCAAAGTTGATAAATAAACTAGTAGGCACAAGAAAAGGCACCATAAACGAGATCAAGGCTGGCACGCCGACTGTCATAGTGCTGCAAACCCGTTCTGATGTGAGACGGTACGCAAACGGATTGCTCGTTATCTGCTTCAAGCGACTACCTCATCCTCGTCGGTGAGATGCTCAAAGCTGTAAAGGCATAAATGTTCAGCCAGCCATCAGCTTCGCTTGTCGTAATAGTGAGTGGTAATAGAAGCTGCATGTAACTTCACAAGTGAGATGGACGACAACCTCGGTAACGAGACCCATCGTCACACAGGGTAGCTCCGCTGTATGGGTCCTGTGTGTGTGTATGATGAGCCAGTAATAGAGACGATAGCAAAACCCGCTCTTCCTGAAATGGTTTGGTGATACAGCCTGACACGCGACGTGCAATGCACTGCGCGGTTGGATCAACGCCTATGTAGGCGTTGATCTGACTGCTCTTTGCAATCTCATTACAGCTTCAAGAGACGAAGTAATTGGGCGATGCGAAAGCAGCGCACTCGTAGATGCGAAGCAGATGCGACTTAGAATTTTAAAATCACATGCCACTTTATGGCATCAGTTTGTGAATTGATACCAGAAAGATATTTTAGTCATCATTCACCATTATCTCCTCCATGACTTCATAGGTCTTTTCTTCTGAAAGTTCTTCTTGAAGTGCACCATCGATGAACTCCATCAACAGATCCTGTAATTCATCTCGAAGCAGTTCTGCCAAGTGAGCTTCGTGTGAACCTTCTCCATCGATTCTAAGTTTGTAAGAATAAGGGGTTTCCATAAACGCACTCCAGTTTTGGTATGCATCGGTTTCTCTAATTGTTGACAGATCTTCACGAAAGTAGTTGATGATCCAATCAACAAGACGGTTTTCATTATGTGGCATTTGCAGTTCCTTTCATTGTGTGTATTGGATAGAATTTTGCATTACAGCGATTTATTTATTGGGTAATGCTGTGAGACTTTTGAGCCGATTTCTGAAAATACGGCTTATCTTCGACTGCCCTGTGTGTTGATAAGGGCTCGTCCATTGATCAATGTTTTACCTGGGGAAACAGCAATGCCGCAGGGTGTGGAAGCTACCACATTTGGGCCCTTCACGGATAAGGGCTGCTTTTGGAATCCCAGCGTGTAGTCTTCCAGCCATTCGATCAGTTCGCGAGCACTACCATCGAAGCCATTGAGCAAAATGCTGACTTGCTGCGTGGAAAGTGAGACACCTTCCGCTGCAAATATTGCCTGTGCTCGCGCAGTCCAATCTGCGGCTATGGGCCGTTCAATCAGAAGCTTGCGAAACCTGTCTTTCAAGGGCTCATCAAGCTTGTGCAGATTGTTGGTGGTCGCGATAATCGTGCCCAGTTTCGTGCTGTCGATAAGGGCCCTGAGTTTCTCACGCATGCGATCTGAGAAGAAATCCACTTCATCAATCACAGTATAGCCACGTGGGACCCCATGTGTTCGCTGAAAGCCCCAATCGTTCAACAGCGGGTTAAAGTCGTCAAAACTATAATCACGTGGATTGATGGGTTGTGCCACCGCACTGCCAAACAGATCGCCTGTCTGCGTTTTGAGAATGATCTGCGCTGCGATGCTTTTGCCGGAGCCAGCAGGGCCGTAGAGCAAAAGGTGATTGTCACGCAGACCTTGAGCATAGTCGTCAATGATGTTGGCAACAGTCGCATCGCGAAACACCAAGTCGGCGATCCGCTGAGGGCTATGACGTGTCAAAAATGACATGATGTGTCCTTTCATGATTGAGGGGGGAGGCGCAGACAGCGCGGGGCGCACGCTGTCTGCTGCTCTGTGTGGATTAGACCAGCTCGGGCTCTGCGACGGGTGCCGAGATGGTGAGCTGAGGCACGAACTGAGGCTGTTTTGCGCCCAGTGTTTCCGCCATCACAGCTTCTAGCTCAGCCATGTTCCGCTGCTTGACGGCTGCGACTTCTTTGGCTGTTTCGGCTTCGGCAGTCTTGACGGCATGTTCCTGTAGCGCCTTGCCAGCCAGAGCCAGCACAGCAGTCACAGCCGCAACATTGTCGGTGCCGAATACGATGCTGCCTGTGCCGTCCGCGTTCTTGCGCACTAGGGCCAAGCTGAACTGTTCGCCTGCCTTGGGTTGAAGAGGATCAGGCAGATCAAAGTTGGTGAACAGTTCGCTGTCGCTGGGCGTGAGCAGCTTGGTGCGGGCCAGTTCCACCTGCGCCTTTTGCTTGTCAGCTGACGTCACGCCGTCCTTGTTAACGCGCCGGATTTCATCGATGCCGTGACGTTCGGCGATGAACTGCGCCAGCGTAGCGCCCGTCTGCTTGGCATCTGCCGCAACACGGATCACCCGTGCATAGCTGAACAAGCGGTTCTCGATACGGGATGCTGTGTTCGCTGAGGCGAAAACCAGACGTACCAGTTTCAGCTCCAAGCTGGTTGCGGTGTTGTAGGTGATGCCGCGCAAATCCAGCAGCGCATTCACCTCTTTGCTGACGTCCATGCGGCGCTTGAGGGCGATGAAGAGGTCGAGGCAGTCGCCAAGGATGCTGTAGAGCTCGGCATTTGCGGCAGCGTAGGTGCCTTGTTCCCAACGGATACGCTTCTCAACGATATCGTCGATGGCGTCCGCGAAGGTGGCGGTTTGGGTCTGAGTCGTCGTGTTGGTCATGTGAATAACTCCTTGTGTTGACCGCGACCGGCGTGATTGCCGTGTCGATGGGTCAAAGATATCCAACATTAACTGTTTGTGAATTTACCTGCTTATATTGACAACTATGAGATAATGTTGTTCTGAAAAGCGTATGAAATCAGTCCGAACACAGCATGACAGCCCTCGTGCCGCTGACTTTCGCGGGGAGGGCGTGTGGGCGACCAAGCTGGGGTTCTATCTGCTGTGGATGGAGTATCTGACTGTGAGCCCCAGCTACGAGTTGGCGCGGCGTTACAGGGCAGGAGTGCTCACAGATGCAGAGCGCGAAAAGCTCCCTGAGGACTTTGACACCGTGCTGGCCGTGTATGACGACTTGGGCGACGTGCAGCGGGTCACGTTTTTGGATTGGTGGAGCGAGCGTGGGCTTGCGGTGTTTGGGTACGAAGGTGCAAAGCCGCGTGTGCAGCGCATCGACACCCTACGCAGCAATCGGCAACGCAAAGCCGCAGAGCGTGTGCAAGAGTTCATCGAGGCAGACTGGACCGAGCAAGGGCAGCCAAACGCCATGCTGGTCAGCATTCCTGTGGGCTTGGCCAAAACACAGATCACGCGACAGCTGGGCAAGCTGTTGGCTCGCTATGAAGACGAGCACCGCGTCTTGCCGGAACGAAAGGCCAAATATCCGCTGGTGGGTACTCGTCAGCGCAAGGACACGCTGTTTCGCTACTTGTTTGTTGTTTGGGTGCGCTCAGCCATGCCGCGTCAGGCGTTGTGGCGGGTGGGTGTGCGGGCGAGGGTCAGTGATACCTATAGCCGTGAGCTTGATGCAAAGGCTCGTGTGCGGCGTGGGGAGCAAGATTATGACCGCACGGTTTTGGCAGTGCTGACAAGTCGTGCGTGGAGCAGGGGGGTGGCATTAGCTGAAAACGCTGCACGAGGACGTTTTCCCAGCTATGACATGCCCGAACACGCTGTGGAGCCAAATCTCCATGATTTGTGGGACATGATTGCCTCAAGGCGGCGCTGGAAAAAACAGCAGGCACGAAACACTGTATGACCCAGTGACCACTATGGTGCAAAACAACAAGTAGCACTGTGGGACAAACACTGTGGCGGTAGCCTGTTGTTCTGAACACTGTGAACCGCCCCTAGCATCGCGCCAACGATCTCCCTTTTGGATAAATACTCCAGAGCGACAAAAAGGAGACCAAAATGACCATAAAATTATTGGAACACATGCGTGACGAGCTAAAGCGCTCGGGTGCGATACAAAATACGCCAGAGTTTTGCCGCGGTTGGCTGGGGCGCAGCGAAGGTTACATTCGAACGCTGAAGTTCCATCACTTGGAACCCAGCGTTGAGACGCTGGCAGTATGCTCAAACAAGCTCGGATATTACGCTAACCATCTGCGTGACAGTGATAAGCCAGAGCACCAAATTTTTGTTGCCCGCTTCGAACGCCTCAAGCATCTCTGTGATCAAGCCATAGCCAAACAAGCCGAAGCGGTGTGGCGAGAACCAGATCGCATGGGAGCCTAGCCGAATTGGGTCTACAGGACAAAAAATCCGCTGCGCAAAATCTTTGGGGCCAGTACTTTTCAATTCAGACAGGTGATTTTGCATCACCCCAACCACATATGGTACGGCAATGCTGGTGAATGAGGTTGTGGGCGAAGCTGTCTGGGCGGGCTACCTAAAGCCCAAGCTCTTGCGAATACCAAAGCGGGCGAAACCCAAGCCATGCCCCAGACCAAAGCAACGCAGAAAGCCACGTCCCTTCAATGAGCCCAAACCCGATAAGCTTAGTTAAGTATCTGTTTTTTGTAATTTTCGAAAGAGAAAAAGTACTGGTTGCGTGCGCTCCTACGAATATACTCAGCCCGCTATCGCTTGCAGCGTGACTCAGACACGTACCCTAGTCAAAGGATGCTAATTTATGGACGAAGCGGACAATTTCGAAAACTCACTCCAAGACACTGAGTTTAGCGTCTTGATTCCCGCTTTGGCTCTAATATCTTCTGCGCACACGCGAGCTACGGAATTGGGATGCGGCTTTGAGCTCGAAAATGGTAACTGGAAAATATCGTGGCCCGAAGAAGTGATAAAGGGATTTGGTGTTCAACCAACGCAATTATATTCGCTGAACGAAAAGATGGACACTTTTCGAGTACACTTCGAACCTCTTTTGCTACTCAGCAATAGCTACTGGCGACATATTTTTGGATCGGCGGCTCCCAGTTTGGTGGTAAGTTATGAAGTTCGTGATGAACAGAGTTCCGCGCAACTACCTATTGCATATCCCATAGATGAGGAATGGTTGCACTGGTCTTGGCAAGTGAGCAGAGAAGAACGTTTGGCTATCTTGAAGCGAGCTGTGATTGCTCAAGAGGAATTTTCAGATGTTGTCGGCTGGCTTGATTTAGCGCAAAGGTCCATTGTGGATGGGCCTCGCTCACTTCTCTTTCGCGCTGTCTTTGATCATTTCTCTCGTGAACGCTCATGACTCGAGTTGGATGCATAGCTGCGGGTGGCGTCTAAGACACGCTATCCGGGCCCTGTATGGGGTGGGTGTCGATGTTCGTAGGCCCATGTAGCGGTACACGCGGGTTGGCACTGTACGCGTGTTTTTGACCGGTTTATCCACGTCTTACACAGAGCCCCAGTTGTTGTGCGGCCTGTTGACCTAAACTCTGGCAGGCATAGCAGAAATTGCCTAGCCTTACAAAAACAAAAGAAGCTCGCATGACTGAGATCGCACGCGAACATTTCTATCAACGACTTGAGAGTGCACCTTACGCTGTGTTGGGCTTCTTTGAAACCATCATCCGGCACTTTGAGCGAAAGAATGATGTGCTTGTGCATCACACGGATACCAACGGTGGTGATCTGCGTTTGGCCATTCCCGCTGAAGTGCTGGGACAAAATCGGTTGCGAAACTTTGCCACCCTGTATTGGCAAAGCACCAAGCAGGAAGTGTTCTCGCGAACTTCCCTCACGCCCGATGAGCTCAATAGCTTTGGCTTTGACATGGGCGAGGTGCCGAAAGCAGCTAGTGAGCCACTTAAAAGCGATATTCGCTTGGCTGAGGCGCAGTGGCGCTATGGCGTTGCTGATTTTACCAAGGCGTTGGAAGCGGCTAAAATCAAAACAATCAACCAACTTGTATCGACCCGATAAATACACAATGAACGCCGCTGAAGTCGAACAAACGGTTTCCGACCTCGTCGAGCCCCTTGGTGCGCCTTCGGGGTTGCTTGACGAAGCCTATGATATGACGTTGGAAGTAGAGCTTCTGGTGTCTAATCAAGGCTTGTCTTGGGATGAAGCTCGGACGCGGGTTTAGCTTACTGATGGCGTTGAATGCACTCACTTATTAATTTTGAAGCTGATCGAGAATGAAATAACGAGAGTTTTCAGAATTGAGGATAACCATCAAAGAAGAGATCGGCACTTAAATAACGGGTGGCGCAAACTTCTTTAATAACGGACACGACTCGTATCGTATTCGTCATCGCCGTGGAGCAGCTATAATTGGCTCGAAAAACCTTTCATGTTTCGCTCGATCACTCAGTCCCTGTGAAAAAATACTCAAGATTTTTGTCTTGTAGCCAGCCCCTTGAAGTTTTTCGTAAACACAAAAATTCCGGCGCATGACTTGTGAAATCAACATGAAACGGGATTCGTTCTCCATCATAGTATATGTCGGTTATCGAACTTTCATAAATTGAATCCCACGAGGAATATATCTCTGAAGCTATTTCTAAATCAGAGTCACGGTTCTTAATCTTAATTGAGATTTTATCCTTTGAAAATTCACTCTCCATCTTTGCAGTGAATTTCCAGCTTCTAAATTTCAGTTCCAAACGTACCACAACAATATAATCAACACCTTTTCTATGTAGGTTAACGCCTGCTTGCGTGAAGGAAGCGTCATTATATAGAATTATTTCGCCTAGATCTTCCTCATCTTCATGGAAAGCTTCTGGCACGAATTTATATTTAGATGTGACGCCATCTTCTTTAAAAACAATTAGTTGCGCGTCATCCACATCAATCCCGGACAGAAACTCCTCACGTTGCTCGGCTCTGTTGTCCAGTACACTACACCAATCATACCCCTCTGCATCAGGGTTTTCGGCCCTAATTGCTTCAAGTGTTGCTGAAGATAAGCCGTAAACTATCTCAATGGGGCATTCGCTTTTCAGTTCAAGCGTTACATTTTTTACCATGCTTTCAAGCCATAAACTCAAGTTGGCGGGGATGCTGGAGTGCGCTGAACAATGTTACGTTCAGTTCGTGCTTTTGGCAATATGTTATCCAGCTTAACCCATTGATCAAACCAACAAGGCTGCAGATATCGGATTGACCTGCTGGTCGCCTCGACACAGGCTGGTCAAACATAAGGTCTCCAGAACTGTTTCGAACACTGTGTTCGCGCCAGAGTTTTGAGTTAGTAAGCAACCTGCGATCGTATATTTTGTGGCGCACATGCAGTTAAGAAAAACAAGTATTTGTATTATAGAATAATGACACCGTCATCTCCAATCCTCTTTGTAAGGCTACGAACCTTATTGACCTGCATGTTGAGATCGGCAAAAATGCGCTTCATCCGCTGGCTCTTATCCTCCAAAGCCTTCATCTGGCTGACCATCGACGCATGAATGCAGCCATACTTGGCCCGTCATTTGCAGAACATCGCAGTGCTGATCCTATTCTCACGCCACAACTCGAACACAAGTAACCCGCTCGTGGCTTGACTTAGTACGCCCAGGATTTTGGCCTGTGAGAAACGGCTCCTCTTCATCGGAATCTCTTCGCCCATTTCCCGAGAAAATTCCGTTTCCCGCCCCTTAACCACCGGGAGGAATGCCACTATATATTTTGAAATCCATCTCCAATTTGGATTTAGATTCCATGAATTAAGTGAGTCAGTCGACTTGGCTGCTATATTCTTTGTAGCGCTTGTTCCGCTTCATTTTCAAACGCTTGTGCGACGTCGGCGGCAGCTGATTGGCTAGCCAGAATTCTGCGTCCATACCTTGCAGGCATTTCGGGCGAGCGCCATCGTCCAGCTACCATAATCGATGACAGGCTGCATCCGATCCGAAACGCGTCATGTACGCCTCCAACGCGCATGCTATGCGGAGAGACATCTTTTCTTTTAAAGCGACGCTTCATCATCCGCGAGATAGTTGCGGGAGCGAGTGGTGTGCGCTGGCCGCCGGGCTGCGACTTGGTAAACATCGGGTCATCAGCTTTCAATCCGGCGGCCTCGATCCACTCAAGTACCGCAATTGATGCGCTTTTTGAAAGGAATGCGTAGTCTCCGTTTCCGTATGGATCGGTTTTGGACCTTGCAATGAAAATGATGCTTGAGCCATCATCTTGGCGTTGGAGGTCTCGGACTTTTAGCGCAACCAGTTCAGATACACGACACCAAGTGTCGGAAGCTGTCCAGAGGATGGCGCGATCACGGAGTTCGATTAAGTCAGCACCTAGGTCTGCAACGACAGAAAGTACCTCCGCCTTACACAAGGGCGGAGCTTGACGGGTCCAAGTCCCATATTTTCGTTTGACCGCCTTCAGGGCAAGTTCAACTAACCTGTGCTGGCATGGCGATGGTAGGAACTGAGAGCGATGCAGTTCACTGATTGCCCACAGTCGGGTCTCAATCGTGTTCGTGCTGAGTTTACCGCCAAGGTGCTCGACATAGTCCGCAACGACGTCTGGGGAAATTGGTGGCTCTGCCGAAGCACCTCTCTCTTCACACCAAACCCGGAATGATTTCTTTATTTGGTTCAGGCTGCGTAGTGTTTCTGGTGCAAAAGCAGCTTCGGATCGCCGTTCATACTCTGCGATGATTGCTTGCCGTCGAGAGGGTTTTTCTCTTGCCAGCATAGAGAGCACCTGCGATCGCTCCAGGTTTCGATCGAAGCGCTGTGCCATGAAGTGTATACCTTTTCTGACGTCTAGTATGTGAGGCAGAGTACTCGTGTTTTATGCTGTCGCCTAGTGGGCCAGAGGGTGGCTACACTGAGGTAGCGACGTTCACGTGGGAGCGGCTTGATGCTCAGTTACTCGACCCAGTCAGGCGGGTCGGGGCACTTCATCCAATGTGTGGGTGTGGGTAAGCTAACGTATTCATTTGGGTCATAAAATTCGTCGTAAATGTGGTCGAATGCGGCGAATAGAGGTCGTCGCCATCCCTGCGCCCAGATCAAAAAATTACTGCTTGTTTGTTCTCGAGTGAACAATTCCATTATTTTCCAAGGCATGAGTGCACCTTTTTACTGGTCAATGTTGAAAATCGGCAGATCCCTGCCGACTGGCAGCACGAGATACAAAGGGAAGCATCAACAGGGACCCGCCTCACTGGTTACCGAACAGGCTGTCATGGTTACTCTGGAAACCTTAACAGGTGGTTAACAGATGAAAAAATGCTGGACTCTTTATTGATGGCGCCCATCCGAGACCTTCTCAGTGGCCTGAAAATTCTCATCAAGGAAAAAATCCTTGGTTTTCATGAGTGAAAAGAGAGTGCGCTACCACGATCCTCGTCAAACACTGTGTTGTCGACTATGTTGCCAACACAGTGCTCAACACAGTGTTTGTCGTCAGTTAGCGACCTACGATAGTACAGTATGTAGCACACCAAGATTTTTACTTCGTAAAATATTGTTATAAAATATAAAAATAACGCCACCTCAAATCATAATCCGCGTGTCGGGGGTTCGAGTCCCTCCTCCGCTACCAGCAATCCCCCCACATGGCCTGGCACGTCGGCAACAACGCGGTCGAGCTCTTTTGTCACCTCGATAGTAACTCGTTGATCTGTTGCTGGCGCAACCGTGCGCCTTGGGATGATCTTGTGAAGTGTCCGACAGTTCGGGGGCAAATTGGGGGTCCAAGTCGGTTTGCGTCTGATCCGGCAAGCTTCGGAAAGGTATGGTTTGGCGATGCCCATCTTGATACGAGCGCTTCCCCCGTTTCAATAGCCGTACCCCTCCATGACCGCAGAGCGGCAGCAAAGCTTGTCATGGGCGCAAGATCACAGGTCTTTGTGACGAATTTTCAATCGCGGCTGTGTCGGTCACAGACTTGATCCATGGCCTTGGGCTGTTTGGACAGATTGCGATGTTGAACTGACCACCGCGCGCATCATGTCTAGGCGTCGTGGAGGGAGGCAAAGCGATGATGACTGACTGGATCGCAACCCGTGCTGAGGGGCTGCAACGGCTGGCAGATTTCGCCCCTCGCATGGGGCGGCGTTATGCCAATGGGCGTAATACCGACTTTGGGCCGGGCGCGCACAAGGCGGTATCCGTCCTTTCGCCCTATGTGCGGCGGCGGCTGGTATTGGAACCCGAGGTGGTGGCCGCAGCACTTGATGCACATGGCCTCGAACAGGCAGAGAAATTCGTGCAAGAGGTCGTCTGGCGGGGTTACTTCAAGGGATGGCTGGAACGCCGACCACAGGTCTGGGACAGTTACGTTCAGGGTTTACACGGCGATCTGGCCGTCCTCGAGCGTGACCGACGCCTGCGCCGCGATGTCGAGCGCGCGATGGACGGGCAGACCGGGCTCGCGTGTTTCGACGCTTGGGCCAAAGAATTGGTGGAGACTGGCTATCTGCACAACCACGCGCGAATGTGGTTTGGTTCGATTTGGATTTTCACGCTTGGTCTTCCTTGGAGGTTGGGGGCGGACTTTTTCTATCGCCACCTACTTGACGGTGATGCTGCATCAAACACGCTGGGCTGGCGCTGGGTCGCGGGGCTCCACACACGCGGCAAGCCATATCCGGCGCGCGCCGACAACATCACGACATTCACCAATGGCCGCTTTAGGCCGCGTCCCTCTGATCTGGCAGAGGTGACGGAAGGGTTGGAGGCGACCGAACCCGAGGGCCTACCCGCGGTTTTGCCGTTGCGCACCATCGTTTCCCCCGATCCCGCGAAGCCGAGCGTGTTGCTGATCACCGACGAGGATTGTCGTGTTGAGGATTTCGACACCTCGATGCGCGACCTAAGGGGAGCGGCAACATTGGCCGCTAGCCATCTCCGCTCGCCCTTGCCCGTGTCTGATTTGGTGGCGCATTTCGAGCAGGACGCGCTGGCCGATGCAGCCGCGCGTCTCGGGCGGCCTGTCGCAGCGCTGCGCGCCAATGATCCTGACCTTCTTGCAGATTGGGCTGCGCGATCCGGCGCAAGCCAGATCGTGACCCCCTATGTGACGCGTGGGCCGCTTTTTGATTGGCTGGAGGAGGCGCGGCCTTATCTTGATGCGCGCGGCATCACGCTGGCCGAATGGCGCCGAGATTGGGATAGTGCGATCTGGCCCCATGCGACAGCTGGGTTCTTCAAGGTGAAACAACAAATCCCACGTATCCTGCACAAGACGGGCCTGATGTGATGCTGCGCAGAACTTTGGGCGACCCCCGTATCGCGCGACTGCTGGGACTGATCGGCGCGGCATTGCGACCGCCCCCGGGCATCGGGCGAATTGCACTGGCATTGAGCCTTGGCCTTATCTGTCATCTGGCCTTCGCACTCGGTGTATTGGCCATGATCGTCGCAATGTTCTTTGGCCTGAGCGAAAGCCTCGGGTCTGTGCGGTGGCCTTGGGCTGCGCTGGCCAACACAGCGCTGATCGTCCAGTTTCCGCTTGTCCATTCGGCCCTGCTCACAGGTCGAGGCGGGAGGGTTCTCGCGCGGCTGGTCCCTGGCCCGCATGGCCCGACCTTGGCGACGACCACTTATGCGATCATCGCGTCGCTGCAACTGCTTGCGCTCTTCGCGCTTTGGACGCCCTCCGGGATCGTCTGGTGGCGGGCAGAGGGGGCGGTGCTTTGGGCCATGACGGCGCTTTACGGGGCAAGCTGGCTGATCTTGCTCAAGGCCAGTTTCGACGCTGGGGCCGAGGTACAATCAGGTGCGCTTGGCTGGATGTCACTCATGGCGCGTATCCGGCCGGTGTTTCCCGACATGCCAACCCAAGGGTTGTTCCGCCTGATCCGACAGCCAATCTACGTTGCATTCTCGCTCACGCTTTGGACGGTGCCGGTTTGGACGCCGGACCAACTGATCCTTGCTCTGACCTATACCGCCTATTGCCTTCTGGCCCCCCGCCTTAAGGAACGCCGCTTTGCCAGTCGCTATGGAACGCGATTCGACCGCTACCGCGATGCTGTGCCTTATGCGCTGCCACGCTTATTCTCGGTCAAGCTGCATGACCAAAGAGACTAGGGTCATCGGCACTGCGCGGTGCTGACATCGGTGGCGGCCAGTGCGCGCGTTTCATCCACCCTGTTGCCCGCCATCGCGATCTCGTGGTCGTCACGGTGCAGATTCCCGATCAGCACACTTGTTGCCTCAGGCGGGACACTTGCGCGCACAAAGGTGAAACAGCAAGATTTGCAGTTTCGCCGTGACGAGCCTTGAGAACTGCGCAGGAAGCGGTCCATATGGAGGTAAGTGATACATCGTCCTGACCATCACGGAACACAGTATATGGAACCCCTTGGCAGTACTGTCAGTCGTGCCGAGCTTGTCTATCGGATGATCCGCGACAACATCCGCGATTGTCGGCTGGAGCCTGGCACCCATTTGGTGCAGGAGGAACTCGCGGCGACACTGGGTGTTTCCCGCCAGCCGATCCAGCAGGCGATGCTGCTGTTGAAAAATGACGGGCTGGTGGTGGAACAGGGTGCGCGCGGTCTTTACGTAGCGCCGCTCGACCCCGAAGCGATCGGCCATCATTACCAGATCCGATTGGCCTTCGATCAGCTGGCCGCCGAACTGGTGGCGGCGCGTGCGGCTGGTTCACTTGATTTCGCGCAAGAACTGCGGCGGCGTGGCGACATCATCCTCGAAGAGGGTGAACGTGCGCGAAGCGTCGGCGCCGCCGAGGCCGTGAGCCACGATGTGCGGTTTCATACCTTTCTCTACGAGCAGTCTGGCAATCCGCTGATCGCCCCGGCAGCCGATATGCATTGGAACTTTCTCCGCCGGGTCATGGTGGCTGTGCTATTGCATGCCGAACGCGGCCCGGTTGTGTGGTCGCAACACCGCGAGATCCTCGATCTGCTGGTGGCAGGAAAGCGGCGCAAAGCGTGCGAACTGGTGACGCAGCACATTCTAGGTGCCAAAGAGGCGTTGCTCGCATCCTTGGCCGATCGGGCCTGACCCGCCGGTCGCACGGTGACTGAGCTTCCCTTCAGACATTCGCAAATCTCGTGAAAGGCAGGGGAATTCCTATGTCTTGACATTCTGAATTCAGAATTCAATAAATCAGATGTTCCGCCCCTTCTCCTGCGAAGGTTGCCATGCCGCTCGACCGCCTCCTGACCTTTGCCGAAATCATTGAGACCTTTGCCCGGCTGCGCCCTGATTTCATTGCTGCGCGCGATCTTGAACGGCAGCTGACCTATGCCCAGTGGAACAGCCGGGCAAACCAACTTGCACAGGGGTTGATAGCGCTTGGGCTGGTCCCCGGTGATCGGGTCGCCGTGCTGGCTTGGAACTGTCTGGCATGGGTCGAAATCTACGTCGCCGCGGCGAAATGCGGGATCGTCGTTGTGCCGATTAATTTCCGCCTAACCGCCGAAGAGGCTGGCTATCAATTGGGAGATTGCGACGCAGCAGCAGTGATCGCGCAAGAGGGCCTGCACGCCATGATCGATGGTTTGCGCGCTGATTTGCCTTTCGCGGCTGACCGCTACCTGCATTTCGGTGGCCCAACACCCTCGGGTTGGACGGCATATGAGGCGCTGATCGCCGCCGCGCCTGATAACAGGCCGCCCATCTCAGTCACCCCCGAGGATCCTTGGACCTTGATGTACACCTCAGGTACCACCGGACGGCCAAAAGGGGTGATGCGCAACCACCGAGGCATGGCCATGATCGCCTTGGTCACCGAGGTCGAGCTGTCGATCCGGGCCGATGACAATGCCTTGTTGGTCATGCCGATGTGTCACGCCAACTCGCTCAACTTTTTTTGCGCCTTCGCCTATGCTGGGGCGCAGATCACTGTCCATTCGCGCCGCAGTTTCGACGCCGCCGAGGTGTTGAGGGTCATGCGCGACCACCGGTGCAGTTTTACTTCGCTGGTGCCAACGCAATACATCATGATGCTTTCGCTCCCCGAAGATCAACGGCGGGTCGAAGGGCTCGAGACTATGACCAAGCTGATGATCTCGTCCGCGCCTGCCCGCCCCGAGACCAAGCGCGCAATCATGCAGATGTTCCCGAATTCGGGCCTATTCGAACTTTATGGGTCGTCAGAGGCGGGCTGGGTCACCATGCTTCATCCCGACGAACAATTCAGCCATCTCGGCACAGTGGGGCGCGAATGTGTGGGATCGGGGCCGATCCGTCTGTTGGACGAGGACGGCAACGAGGTACCCGATGGTCAGCCCGGTGAGCTATACTCGCGTACACCCTACACTTTCTCGGGGTATTTGAACATGCCCGAGAAAACCGCCGAGGCGTTCAACGGCGAATGGTGCTCGGTCGGAGACATGGCGATCCGGGATGCGCAGGGCTTTATCAGGCTGGTGGATCGCAAGAAGAACCTGATCATCTCGGGTGGTGAGAACATCTACCCGTCCGAGGTCGAGGCGGTTCTTGGTCGGCACGAAGCCGTGCAGGACGTCGCCGTGATCGGCGTACCACATGACGTCTGGGGTGAGGCAGTGCACGGTGTCATTGTGCTGCATGCGGAGGCCGATGTGACGGGCGATGATCTGATTGCGTGGTGCAAAGACAAGATCGCCGGTTACAAGCGCCCGCGCTCCATCTCCATCATCAGCGAGGCCGAAATGCCCCGCACCGCGACCGGCAAGGTCCTGCACCGGGTGCTGCGCGACCGTTTTGCCGTGACCGCTGACGCCTGAGAGGAACCCGCGATGACCCGAAATACCGCCGCAGACCTAATCGCGGCCACGCTCAAGGCGCGAGGGGTTGAGCGAGTCTTTGCCTTGTGCGGTGGTCATATCATGCCGATCTGGATGGCGCTCGACGATGCAGGGATCGCAATCGTCGATGTGCGCGACGAACGCGCCGCCGTGTATATGGCGCATGCCCATGCCGCCGTCGCGGGTGGGTTCGGCGTGGCGCTGGTCACGGCGGGGCCGGGTGTTACCAACGCGATGACTGGCATCGCGAACGCGCATGTGTCGCGGATGCCGGTTCTGGTGCTGTCTGGCACGCCGCCACGCCCACAGGAAAACCGAGGTGCCTTGCAAGACATGCGCCACACGGCGATGGTCTCATCCATCACGCGCGTTGCACGCACTGTCCGCCACGCCCATCTCCTCCCGCACGAGTTGGATGCCGCGATTGCCGCAGCGTTGGGCCATGGAGGCGAGCCAGGGCCGTCATTTCTCGACTTCCCGGTTGACGTGCAGCGCGACCCCCTGCCCGAAGTGCTGTTCAAGGTCGAACAAATCGCCGGAAAGCGTCCCCCCCGTACCCGCGCCTTTGACGCCGATCTCGACGCGGCAGCGGCGCTCATCCGAGGGGCAGAAAAACCTATTGTGATCTCGGGGCGCGGCGCCAATCGTGCAGGTCAGGCCCTAGCGCGGTTCCTTACTGCTTCAGGGGCCGGATATCTCGATACCGGCGAGACCAAGGGGATCGTACCAGACTCGCATGATGCCTATATCGGCGCCATGCGTGGTGCTGCGATGACCCAATCAGACTTGGTGATCACGGTTGGCCGCAAACTGGACTTTCAATTGGCTTACGGCACGCCGGCGGTGTTCGGCGGTGCAAAATTCCTCCGCCTGTCGGATGTCGCGGCAGAACTGACCGACAACCGGCTGAGCGAGGTCGCGCTGTTGGGTGAGTTGGAGACCAGCCTCGAAGCGTTGTCGGACCGCCTACAAGGTTACGCCCCTGACCGCTCATGGGTGCGAGACCTGCGAAAAAAGCACGTGCAGCGCTCAGCAAGCCTGTCAGAAGCGCTGGCCAGCGCTCCATCGGACGCACAGGGCCGCATTCATCCCAACCGCCTTTTGGGCGAGATCCGCAAACGTTTGGACCCCAACGCAGTGGCTATTGCCGATGGCGGTGATATCCTCAGCTTTGCCCGATTGGCGTTGTCCCCTGCCACATATCTGGATCCCGGCCCCTTGGGGTGTATCGGCTTGGCCACGCCCTTTGCCATCGCAGCTGCAATGGCCGCACCTGGACGACAGGTAGTGGCGGTGACGGGTGACGGTGCTTTTGGCTTCTCTGCGATGGAAATCGACACGGCGGTGCGACACAGGGTGCCGGTGATGATCGTGGTCAGCAACAATGGCGCTTGGGCGATCGAGGTGCGCGATCAAAAGGAGCGCTTCGGAAAAGTCGTCGGCACCGCATTACAATTTGCAGACTACGCGCAGATGGCGCGCAGCTTTGGCCTAAAGGCCTGGCGGATCGAGGGCGAGGACGCAATCGCCCCCGCATTGGACGCAGCGTTCGCAGCCCTTGCCCAAGGTCATGCCGTTCTGATCGACGCCGTCACCTCGCCCGAGGCGATCTCCTCCGACAGTAAAACCGGCTTGGCATGGGTTCCAGACCTGCAAGCTCTCGCAGCATGGGACACGGCCGAAAGGGCATGGTTAGAGGCGTGACGGCGTGTGGGACCTTTTTCTTGGGCGGGGCGACTATCGGATAGGGTCACCACTGGAAACCGCCGTGAGCAATTCGGTTTTCTTCCATCAGCCCCGCGATGCCCAAGTTGCATGGCCTGTGCGGCCTTGGCTTTACCTTGCTGTCCGCTCTGGGTAGCGTCACGCCGTTGAAAAAGCTGGCGCAGGGGATGACATGGCCGAGGCACCGATACCAGCACAGCACCACGCCCTGAGCGGTCTGCGCATACTTGATCTAACCCGTATCCTCGCCGGGCCTTGGGCGACACAGGTCTTGGCCGATATGGGGGCCGAGGTGATCAAGATCGAACGCCCTGGCGAAGGCGACGACACGCGCAGTTGGGGTCCGCCCAACATGATCGACGATGCCGGGCGTGATCATGGCGCCGCCTACTTCCATGCCGCCAATCGCGGCAAGAAATCCGTGGCAGTCGATATCGCACATCCCGATGGGCAGCGCCTTGTGCGGGCCTTGGCTGCGGGGGCCGATGTGGTGGTCGAGAATTTCAAAGTCGGCGGCTTGGCCAAATATGGTCTTGACTACCAAAGCCTCAGCGCGATCAAGCCCGACCTGGTCTATTGCTCGATCACGGGGTTCGGCCAGACCGGCCCCTATGCCGATCAGGCGGGATATGATTTTCTTGTCCAAGGCATGGGCGGCATGATGAGCGTCACTGGGCAGGCCGATGGCACGCCGGGCGCTGAGCCCATGAAAACCGGCGTGGCACTGACTGACCTTCTGACGGGGCTTTACGCGGTCATCGGGATTTTATCGGCGCTGCGCCACCGCGATGCCACAGGCGAGGGGCAACATATCGACATGTCGCTTCTGGATGTACAGGTTGCCACGCTTGCCAATCAGGCGACCAATTTCCTTGCGACGGGCAATCCCCCTGTGCGGATGGGCAATGCGCATCCAACCATTGTGCCATACCAGGTCTTTGCAACATCGGATGGCCATATCATCTTGGCGGTCGGCAATGATGGGCAATTCGCCCGCTTCTGCGAGGTGGCGGGCGCGCCGGAATTGGCCCGTGATCCGCGATATGCCACCAACCCAAGCCGTGTCCGGCACCGCGACACGCTGATCCCGGAACTGGAGCGCTTGATCGCCGCGCGCAGCCTTGATGATTGGATCGCGGCACTCAATGCCGCCAAGGTGCCAGCCGGACCCATCAATGATATCGGCCGCGTCTTTGCCGACCCGCATGTGCAAGCGCGTGGTATGCGCACGGCACCTGTGACGCGTGATGGTCATCATCTGGCTGGTGTCGCCTCGCCGCTCAAGCTGTCGCGGACCCCGGCGATCCGACCGACTGCCGCGCCCCGGCTTGGGGGTGACACATTCACCGTTCTGGCCGGGCTATTGGTCGGCGAAGATCTGGATATTGACCAACTCGTGGCGCAAGGTGTGATAGCAGGGCCGCCTGATGATGTTTGAAGGCCACGATCATCGGAGATGGCGCGATTGCGCGACCCTCAGGGATGTGGGGGCGCAGATAGCTCTGCCGGCGCCGTCTCGTTGTGCCGTGCGGATAACAGCGAGATAGGGCGTGCAATCGGCCGCAAAGTGCCTGCTGTCCCCGAGAGATCAGCGGTGGTCGCGGGTGGTGATCCATCCATGTCAGGCGCCAAGACGGGCAGCAAATAGCCGCGCTGCACAGTCGCTTGCGCCGGTGATTCATGTACAACCTGCGGTGCCGCTGTTGCCGTTGGGCGTATGCGTGTGATCGGTTGCAACGATGCAACGGGTCCAGAATGGTGGGCGATCTCAAAAGCGCCAGTGCTGCGCCGATCATTCAAGACCCTGCCCGGAATACGCGGCGGCATGAGCTGCGCCAGTCCCGGCTCTGGGGGAAAGGTCGCAGCCCTGCGCGGCGGGCCGCTTTCTTGGGTAAGATCCGCGCCCGCACTGGGCATCACGGTGGACGGATCAAGGCGATCGGTGTGCGGCAAGCTGATCTGCTGCAACCTGCGATCTTCCACCGTCGGCGCCAACGCGCGCGCGGTATCTGTCGTGTGATCTGGGGCCTGCGAAGTAGAACTCACCACGATAACGGAGGATGCCTCTGCCATGGCTGCTTGCCGTGTAGTTGGCCATAGGGTTGCTGCGGCGAGCAGCAAGCACAGCGAAGATAGCGCGCCAAATATGATGATCGCCGACTTGCGGCGTAACGGTTTGGATGTCTGGTTGGCCGCGATCTTTGCCGCTGCCCGTGGCGGCACGACGGGCTTTGGCGCGACGGTCTGTATCGCGCATGCGGGTGCGTCGGCTGCGGGAATGGCGGGGCCGATGTCCATCTCTGGCCTGTCCAACAAGAAGGGGACCGGGGCAAAGGGCGACAAGGAGTACATCGGATCTTGCACGGTGTTTTGCGCGGTGGCGACACCCGTACTACGGGCCTGCCGCCTTTCTGCCCGCGCCGTTTTGCGCACCAAGCGCTCTTGGCGCTTTTTGAGTTCCCGCTGGAGGGCAGGGGGCATGGCGATTGCACTTGGTGAAGGGTTGGGCCTAGGCTTTGGGCCTGGAGCTATTGACGCGCCGATTTCGTCGGCTGCGTCGTGGCCCGGCCGCGGCCCCTCCAAGGGGATAATGACCTCTGGATCAGGCGCGTCTTGAGGCAGGATGATCACGGCTGGAACCATGCCATAGGCGCGCAGAAATGCCGCCGCGGCATCACAGACGTGGCGTTCGACGGCGATGCGATGCGCATCTGGGCCATCCCCCGTCGTGATGATATGCAAATCCTCGGGCGGGATATTTCCAAAGGGCATCGGGCCTGACAGCTCGCGCAACACGCAACTCTGCGGGATTGCGACAGCGACGCAAGGCGCCGGTGCATCGCCCTTTACTCGGGCAGCAAACAGCCTTAGCCGGAACTCGAGTGCGCCATCCGCGAGCGCCAAATCTTCGCGGTAGGCCGATAGTTCCGGTGCGACTGGCACGCATGACAACGTCGTTTCGGTGAAAGTGATCTTGGCCTTGATACGCATTAAACCGCCCACATCCTCAACCTTGCCAAGTCGAGGTTGGTCAATGCGCGCATCGCGCCGCCAAGGCGGTTCAGGCAACGCCAGCAATCATGCACGACTGCCCGATGCCCTTGGTAAACTCACGACCTGCACCTCAACACCTGTCACGGTTTTTCCCGCGTTTAAGGTGTAGAAACCTCACTTGTTACTCGTTTGATTTTGTATCTTTCGAGTAATTTTTATCTTTTGTTAACGTATGGCCATCGGGGTGCGAAAGAAAGCCTGTATTGGCCCTTCTTGGCGGTATGGGTGCATTTTGTGGTAATTCTGCGTCATGCACCGCCCGGCCTGCGCGATCGAGCGGTCATAGTTTGCGTCGCGCGCTAAATCGGCGTTGCAATCACACTTATGCAAGCCCCGGAAAGTGCTGCGATCATTACAACCGCCCACGGCGGCAAGCGCCACGCGCTGAGCATCACGAAACAGGCAAGAGCAAGGACCAAATCGCCCATACCGCCGATTGCCACCGTGAAGACCGGATCATAAAGCGCCGCACCCAAAATGCCCACAACCGCAGCATTGGTGCCGCGCATCAAGGCTTGCGCAGAGGGCAAGCCGCGCAGCCGTTGCCAATAAGGCAGAGCCGCAATCAAGATCAGAAAACCGGGGGCGAAAATGGCGAAGGTCGCAATCAACGCACCGGCCACCCCATTGGGGCTTGGTGCTTGCACGGCACCTAGATAGCTTGCGAAGGTGAAAAGCGGCCCCGGCACAGCTTGCGTCGCGCCGTAGCCAGCGAGGAATTGATCAGTCGTGATCCAGCCCTGCGCGACGGTTTCCGCCTCGAGCAAGGGCAGGACGACATGGCCACCACCAAAGACCAGCGCACCGGCGCGCACGAAGCCATCGATCATTGCAAGAAGCGGGGCGAGGTCAGCCACAAACGGCAATAGCGCAACCAAACATGCAAATCCGCCAAGGGCCGCAAGGCCCTGCGATGCTGTGACAGGCAGGTGCAGCGATGCTGAACCTGGCGGGTCCACGTCATGCTTGATCACGAAAGCGCCAGCCGCGGCGCCCAGGATGATCGCTCCCAGCATGCCCCACAGACCGGGAAACAGGGCCAAGAGGGCCACCGCGCCCACCGCAATGCTAGCCCGGATCGGATCAGGGCAAAGATTGCGCGACATGCCGAGCACTGCATGTGCCACGATTGCCACCGCTCCGATCTTCAGCCCATCGATCGCGCCCATGGCGAGCGGCCCCGACAAAAGCGGCACGATTTGCGCAAATGCCAACAACATAAGTGCCGATGGCAGCGTGAAGCCGATAAAGGCCGCAAGCGCGCCCATCCACCCCGCGCGCATCAGCCCCAGTGCGAACCCCACTTGGCTTGACGCAGGGCCTGGCAGGAATTGGCACAGCGCGACCAGATCGGCATAGGCCGCATCATCAAGCCAACGCCGCCGGTCCACGAATTCCGTGCGAAAATACCCAAGATGGGCAATGGGACCGCCAAAAGAGGTCAGCCCAAGTTTCAGGAAGACGGCGAAAACCTCGGCTGCATGTGTCGTTGCCGCTGCTGCGCGGTCAGGCGTTTTCGTCATCTCGCCCTCGCCTCCTGTCGATTGGCTGTGGCGACTTGTCTGGCTGCTGGACGTATCAGTTTTGCGACCCCGCCCTTCGCGGTGCGGCAAACCGGGTTTGATGGATGATCAGTCCGTCGTCATCCACCGTCAGGCGGAGCGTTTGGCCGCCATGATGAAGCGTGAGCCGCCAACGCCCAGCATCGGCATCACTGCCGATTTCGGTCGTGCTGGTGATCTGACCGCTGCGCATCAGATCGGGCAAGATGCTAGGTTCAAGCCCAAAGCGCGCGGCGATCAGCTCGGCCGGGATCAGGAATTGGCCATTCTCCCGCGCCAGCCGCGTGGGCTTCGCGGGGTCGTGATCTGGAGCTGTCCCTGCCTCTTCCATAGGGTTCCTCATGTCACGCTCATTGTGCCTGGCCGCCTTTCGCCTGTCTGCCCGTGATGCACACCCGGCCATCTTGACGCTTGCGCTGCCCGCAGGCACCAAAGACGCCTCAGACCCAAGGGGCCGCTTATGCAGACCGACCATGCCACCACACATGACGCGCTAGAAGACCCGCGCAACGCAGACATCTTGATCTATGTGAACGGCATGCTCAAGCCACGGGCCGAAGCAGTTGTATCGGTCTATGATAGCGGCTTCCTTTTGGGCGATGGCATGTGGGAAGGGATGCGCCTTTACGATGGCGTCTGGGCGTTCTTCGACGAACACATGGACCGCTTCTTTGACAGCTGCAAAGCCGTCAGCCTCGACGTGGGGATGGACCGCAAGGGTATCTTTGATGCGCTCGAGATGACGCGGCGTGCCAACGGGATGGAAACGGATGTGCATTGCCGCCTGATGCTGACGCGGGGGGTGAAGGTGCGACCCTTCCAGCACCCCTCGCTCTCACGCTCGGGGCCGACGCTGGTGATCATCATGGAACATTCCAAGCCCTTGGACCGGCTACAGGGCGCAGGCATCAGGCTGGCGACCGTGCCGCAGGTGCGCGGCCTGCCGATGAGCCAGGATGCGAAATACAACTCCCACTCCAAGCTCAACTGCGTTCTGGCCTGCCTTCAGGCCGAACAGGCGGGCGCGGATGAGGCCTTGATGCTCGATCCGCATGGTTTCGTGAACACGACCAATGCGTGCAACTTCTTCATCGTGCGCCGGGGCGAGGTTTGGACCTCGACGGGCGATTACTGCATGAACGGGGTGACGCGCCAAAAGGTGATCGATCTGTGCCGGGCCAACGGCATCCCGGTTTTCGAGAAGAACTATTCCCTCTACGAGGTGCATGGCGCCGAGGAGGCGTTCCTGACCGGAACCTTCGGCGCGCAGACGCCGGTCGCTGCGATCGACGGCAAGCCCGTAGGCGACGGGTCGCGGCCTGTGACGGCGCGGATACAGGCGCTCTACAAGCAGGCGGTCGCGGAATATGTGGCGGCGCGAGGGTAGCGTTTTCCAATGGGAAAACATGTGGGAAAACCCGGGTTTTCCCACAGGGAAATCTCGAGATTTCCCGTGCGCAAAACTGCAATCCTGCGCCCCCTACAAACGCTCCACCTCGACCAGCGCCGAATGTGCGCTCGTGCCTTGACCAAGGCGCGAGGTGCCCACATCGCGTGTCAGCACGTTGGGGTTGCCGTTCGCATCCATGTTCTGGCCCGGTCCGCTGACCCATACGCCAGTGGGCAGGGCTACGACACCGTGCAAGATGTCGGCGGTCACGCGCGCCCGTGCGCGCACAGCGCCCCGCGCGTTGAAGACGCGGACCAGATCGCCCGTCGCGATGCCGCGCTGGGCGGCGTCTTGTTCATGGAGAAGAATGGTCTCGGGCCGCGCGCCTTCGACATCGGCCAGGGCCGCTTCGAGCTGGGAATGGAGCTTGTCGCCCGGCTGGGGCGAGACGAGGTGGAGGGGCGTGGCCTTGGTGGCCGCGCCCGGCCATTCCTTGGGCGGCAGCCAGACCGGGTGGCCGGGGCAATCGGCATAGCCGAAGCTGTCGATGCGCGCGGAAAAGATCTCGATCTTGCCAGACGGCGTCTTGAGTGGCGCACCCGTCGGATCGGCGCGGAAACGGCGCAGCACGGGCTTTGGCTGTTCATCTGCCGCAAGGTCGAGCTTGACCCAGTTTTTCGCGCGCAAATCATCAAGCGTCGGCACATCCACACCCAGCGCGCGGCCCCGTTCCATGAGCCCTTTGTAAAGATGCGCGATCCACCCGGCGGGATCGCGCCCCTCGGTAAAGGCTTCGCCCACGCCCAACCGCTCGGCCAGTCCCGTGAAAATCGCGTAATCGTCGCGCGCATCGCCCACGGGCGGGATCAGTCGTGGCATGTGGAAAAGGTAATCGTCGAGCGGGCTGCGCCCGATATCCTCGCGCTCATAGGGTGTGGTGGCGGGAAAGACGATATCGGCGCGCTGGGCTGTGGGCGTCCACCACGGTTCGTTGACGATGATCGTTTCGGGTTGCAGCCACGCCTTGTGCAGGCGGTTAAGGTCCTGGTGATGGTGGAAAGGATTGCCACCCGCCCAATAGACCAGCCGGATATCGGGATAGACGCGCCGCTCGCCGTTGAAGTCATAAGGCTGGCCGGGATTGAGCAGCATGTCGGCCACGCGCGCGACGGGGATGACATCGCCGACCGGGTTTCCCCCCTGCGGCAGGGTCATGCCGCCCAAGGGTTTGAAATCCTTGCCGATGCCGCCGATGGCCCCGTAGCCATAGCCGACCCCTCCACCCGGCAGGCCGATCTGGCCCAGCATCGCCGCCAGCACGGCCGACATCCAATAGGGTTGTTCGCCATGTTCGGCGCGTTGCAGCGACCATGCGACGGTGATGAGCGTCCGGGTCGTGGCCATGCGCCGGGCAAGGGCGCGCGTCTGTTCCGGGCTGACGCCCGTCAGGGGTGCCGCCCATTCGGGCGATTTGGGAATGCCGTCAGCCTCACCCATCAAATAGGGGCGGAAAAGGTCCCAACCGGTCGTGTAGCGGTCGAGGAAAGCGTGATCGGTCAGCCCCTCGGTCTCCAGCACATGAGCGAGCGCCAGCATCAGCGCGGTATCCGAGCCAGGGCGGCAGGGGAGCCAGTCGCAGCCATCGGGCGCATCCGTCCGCTGCGGGCCGATGTTGATGCGCGTGATGCCATTTTGCGCGAAACGGTCGAACCAGCCGGCGGTCTGGTGTTCAGTGATGCCGCCCATCGAGACCATGGAATTCTTGGGGTTGATGCCGCCGAACATGACCAAGGTTTCGGTATGCTGGGCGATGGTGGCGTAGCTGTCTTGGACCTCGTAGGTCAGTGTCAGGAAATTCTCGCCAAAAACATGCGGCATGATGGATTGCGCGCAGCCGGTCGAATAACTCCCGAAACTCGCCACATAGCCGCCGATCATATTGAGAAAGCGATGCACCTGCCCCTGCGCATGGTGGAACCGCCCGGCCGAGGCCCAGCCGTAGGACCCGCCGTAGATCGCGCCATTGCCATGGGTCTTGCGCACCCTGTCGAGTTCTTGGGCCGCGACATCGAGCGCCTCGTCCCAAGGGGGCGTGACGTAATCGCCATCGCCCCGGCCCGCACGGTCGCGGCTTGCCAGCCATGCGCGCCGGATCGCGGGGCGCGCAACGCGCGAGGCGTGGTGGACAGCGGCGGGCAGGATCGCGGGGATCGCGGGTGGCGTAGGATCGGGGGCAAAGGGATAGGTGGCGATGATCCTGTCGCCCGCTGTCTCGACCTCGAAAGCGCCCCAATGGCTTGAGGTCACACGTCTTTGCCGGTTGCTGCCATCCATGATCCATCCCCCGATCTATCGGCGCATCCTAGCGCGCTGAAATTGGGGGGGGAATGGCCCCCTTGCGCATGGCGGCGGGGGACGGCATCACTTGCGCGCAGGCGGGGGATGCTATGACCATCAAGGTTGCGATCAACGGCTTTGGGCGCATCGGGCGCTCGGTTTTGCGGGCATGGCTCAAGGGCGGCTGGCCCGAGATCGAGATCGTGGCGCTGAACGACATCGCGCCTTTGAAAACCTGCGCCTATCTGTTCCAATATGACAGCGTCTTCGGTCCTTGGCCCGAGGAGGTCGCGGCAGGCGATGGCCTGTTGCGGATTGGCGCGCGCGCGATCCCCTTTACCCAAGTGCCTGATCTTGCCCGGCTCGATCTGTCGGGTGTCGATGTGGTGATGGAATGCACCGGGCTGGCCCGCACACGCAGCTTTGCCGAGGCGGGACTGACCGCCGGGGCGCGGCGGGTACTGGTTTCTGGCCCCTCCCCCGAGGCGGATGTGACAGTGGTTCTGGGGGCAAATGACGCGGCGCTGTTGCCTGAGCATCGGATCGTGTCGAACGCGTCATGCACCACCAACGCGGTGGCGCCATTGGCGGCGTTGATCGATGCGGAATGGGGGTTGGAAAGCGCGCTTTTGACCACGGTGCATTGCTATACGGGCAGCCAGCCTACGGTCGATCAGCCGATGGGCGAGGATTTCGCGCGTTCACGTGCTGCTGCACTCAGCATGGTGCCGACAACGACGAGCGCCGCCACCTTGGTCGATGTGGTTTTGCCGCATCTGGCAGGGCGGATTACCGGATCGGCGGTGCGGGTGCCGGTGGCCTCGGTCTCTTGCGTGGATCTCGCGGTGATCACCCGCGAAAAACCGCAAGCCGATGTGGCGCAAGAATTTTTCAAGGCCAAGGCCGGGCGGATCATCGGCTATACCGATCAAACCCTTGTCTCGACCGATCTGCGCGCGCGGCCTGAATCGGTGATCGTACAGGGGCCGGAAATCAAGCGCGCCAAGGGCGGCATGCTGCGCGTCTTTGGCTGGTATGACAATGAATGGGGCTTTTCGTGCCGCATGCTCGATCTGGCCCGCAAGATGGGAGCGATGGGATGAGCGATTGGCAAAAATGGCAGCGGCAGGCAAATTTTGTCGGCGGCGCATGGGTCGGGGCCGAGAGCGGCAAGACCGTCGATGTGACGAACCCTGCAACAGGCGCGGTGATCGGCACCGTTCCGGCCTGCGGCGCGCTGGAAACCCATCGCGCGATTGACGCCGCCGCCGCCGCCTTCCCGGCCTTTGCTGCGATGGATCTGATGAGCCGCGTGGGGCTTTTGTGGAAACTCCACGATGCGCTGATGGACAATCAGGCCGCCTTGGCCGAGCTATTGACCATCGAGATGGGCAAACCCTTGGCCGAGGCGATGGGCGAGATCGCCATCGGCGCGCAATATGTCCGTTGGTTCGCCGAAGAGGCACGCCGCGCCAAGGGCGAGATCGTCCCTGCCGGTGTGAATGGCCGCCGCATCCTTGTGACCAAGCACCCGGTGGGTGTTGTGGGCATGATCACGCCGTGGAATTTCCCTTCCTCTATGCTCGCGCGCAAGCTAGCCCCCGCCTTGGCCGTGGGCTGCACGGTCGTGGCAAAGCCCGCGACCGCCACCCCCTATTCGGGACTGGCATGGGCGGCCCTCGCCGAGGAGGTGGGTTATCCGGCGGGTGTGGTGAACATCGTGACGGGATCGGCGCGCGCCATTGCAGGTGCGATGATGGAGCGGCCCGAGCTGCGCAAAGTGACCTTCACCGGCTCGACCGAGGTCGGCAAAGAGTTGATTCGCGCCTCGGCTGATACGGTCAAGAAGGTCTCGATGGAGTTGGGCGGCAACGCGCCTTTCATCGTGTTCGACGATGCCGATCTTGATGCGGCGGTCGAGGGTGCGATCGTGTCGAAATATCGCAATTCGGGGCAAACCTGCGTCTGCGCCAACCGCATCTATGTACAGGCAGGCGTGCATGATGCCTTTGTCGCCAAGCTGGTCGAGAAAACCCGCGCGCTGAAAGTGGGCGATGGCCGCGAGCCGGGCGTGGCCCAAGGGCCGCTGATCGATGCGAGCGCGGTCGCCAAGGTCGAGGAATTGCTCGACGACGCCAAGGCCAAGGGGGCTGAGGTCGTGCTGGGCGGGTCGCGCCACCAGCTTGGTGGCACCTTCTTCCAGCCGACGGTCTTGACCGGCGCGACGCAAGAGATGGCCTTTGCGCGCGAAGAGATCTTCGGCCCCCTTGCCCCGGTCTTTCGCTTCGAGACCGAAGAGGAGGTCATCGCCATGGCCAATGACACCGAATTCGGTCTGGCCTCTTACGTCTATACGCGCGATCTGGGTCGCGCCTTTCGGCTGAACGCGCGGCTCGCCTATGGTATGATCGGGGTCAATTCCGGCCTGATCACAACCGTCGAGGCCCCCTTTGGCGGGATCAAGGAGTCGGGTCTTGGAAAAGAGGGCGGGAGCCAAGGGCTCGAGGATTATCTCGACACGAAATATGTTTGTATCGATGGGATCTGAAGCCTGATCGACGAGATGGTGTCACCTTTTCCCTGCGCTGATCGGACCGCTGCCGCGTGGTGCATGCGGCGGAGGCCTCCGGCGGGGATATTTATGAAACGAAGAAGGGCGCGCGCGTTAACCTTAATGCGAGTTTAAGGGCCGTAATGCAGCCCCTCGGCGATGAGCTCCAGCTTTTGCAGGGCGATGGGGCGGTTTTTTGCATCGCGCGCGATGCGTGTCAGTACCAAGAGGGCCGTATAGCGATCGCAGGCAAGGGCGACTGACGCGCTCATCGTGGTCATGCCGGCGGTCAGGCTTTCGTCGATATGCGCGGCCTCAATCCCGATGTCTTGCAACATGGAGGCGAGGTCGGGGTCGGCGTCCTCGTCGATGGCGGGTAAAAGCGCCTCAGGCAGCGCGACGAGATCGCGGCCACAGCGCTGGCCCTTGCGCTGAAAGACCCGTTCAAGCGTGGCAAGGCGCGCAGTGCCAAGCAGCGCCATCTCTTCGGGATCGGCGCCGCGTGTGGCGCTACGGGCGCGATAGACCTCCAAGATCAGCGGTGCGCCACTGGTATCGCGCAGCGACATTTGCAACGGGCTTGACTTTGGCGTGTCTCGGGCCGGGATCACGGCACATACAACAGTGCCGCGACCCGGTTTGCGGGCCAAAAGCCCTAACCCCTCAAGGGTGATAAGGGCGCGCCGCATGGTTCCTTGGCTGACGCCGAATTCCGCAGCCAGGCCAAATTCATTTGGAAGGCGCTGGCCAACCGGCCATTCGCCCGCCGTGATCTTGCGGATCATCTCGGTTTCGGTGGCCTTGTAGAGCGGAACACGCGCCATGATCGTCACTCTCCGTTGGGTCTGTGCAGGTTGCTGTGGGGGGCTGTCGCGGTCAATTCAGATGTTCGATCAATCGGCTATGGCGATCGAAGGCTTTGATCAATGCCTCCAAATTGGGCAGCTCTGCCGCGTGGAGCATCGGGATCATCTTGCGAAACGCCTCGGCTGTGGCGATGGCATCGCCGATGGCGGTGTGGCGGGCATCTTCTGGGATTGTGATGTGGAGCCGCGCGCATAGCGCATCGAGCGTATGTTCTGCCGACTGGCCATAAAGGATCGCCGAGCAGAGCACAGTGTCGAGGATGGGTTGATCGAAGCGCACACCGATCTCGGGTTCGCGGCGGCGTAGAAAGCTCATGTCGAAAGGGGCGTTGTGGGCGACAAGGACTGCATCCTTGGCGAAGGCATGAAAGCGGGCCAGCGCAGTTGCCACATCGGGTGCGTCGGCGACCATTGCATCGGTGATGCGATGGACCGCGGTTGCCGCGGCGGGGATGCGGCGGCCGGGATTGACCAGCATGTCGAAGCGTTCGCCCGCCACGACCTTGCCATTGACCAGCCGCAGCGCGGCAATCTGGCAGATCTCGTCGCTTTGTGGGTTCAGCCCCGTGGTTTCGGTGTCGAAGATCACATAGCTGAGTGACGTGAGCGGAACCTTGGCCAAGGCATCGGGCAGGGCCGCATGCAAAAGGTCGAAATCATACATCACCATGCGGCTTGGCCCGCTGGGGCGCAGTGTGGCCCGCGCAAGCGACAGCCGCAGCGCGTGGCGACCGGGGCCAGCAGGTTCGATCCCAAGCGTCGTGCCGTGGCTAAGAAGGACATCATGGCCGCTGAACCCAGAAAGGCCTGGTGCCAATGGTGTATCCAGCCATTGTGCAAGGCGGGTAGGATCGGGGGCTTGGCCCATTGCCTCGAGGCTGAGAACGGCCTGTTGCGGGCCGATTGATGCAAATGTCAGTCTTAATTCCTCTGCCCCATCTTGCGACCACGCAAGCGCCAAGCGCTCAAGCATGCGGGTGATGGCGAAACCGTCGCAGCGTAGATCCGTCATGTCGAGATCAGGTGTCAGTACGAGCCCCTTGCGCTCGAGGCGGGCTTTCAGCGCCGCGCCCAAATCGGCGGCGCCAAGCGCCTCCATCGGCCACCACGCCGTATCGGTTGCCGATTTGCGCGCGGCAGTATTTTGGACCAGCGCGGAAAGCATGGTCTTGGCGGGGCTCTCGGGCAGATTGGGTAGGCAGGTTTGCACCCCATCGAGGAGCCGTTTGAGCAGATGCGCGCGCTCGGCCGCAACCTTGAGTTCAGCGGTGACATCGCGCAGGATCAACACATATCCCGGTGCCGCGCTGTCTTGGCCAGCGATTTGGACCAGCCGCAGCCGCGCCTCGAGCAATTGCGCGCCTTGGCGCGTGGTGACCAAGATATCTGCACCATCAGGGCCAGCCTGTTGGATCAGGCGCCCATAGGCTTGGTGGATCGGACCCATGCGTAGCAACCCGGCAACCGGTCGCCCCAACCCCAAAGCCTCGACATTGGGCAAGATCTCGCGGCAGCGGCCATTATAGAGCGCGATCATGTGCTGCGCGGTGCAGAAGATGACCCCGTCCGGGATATCGGCCAAGAGCGCCTCGAGCCGGGTCTTCTCGGCGTTCAGGCGCGCGGTTTCGCGGCCTACGGCCATCGCCATCGCGTTACGGGTCTCGGTCAGGTTAGCAGCGACCGCATCAGCGGCGGGGGCCAGATCGCCCAAGTAATGCCCAATCGCGTGATCGATCCTTTGATCGACATCGGCATGGGCGCGCGCGCGCAGATCGGCGGCCAAGCGTTCGACGGGCCGCGCGACATGCTCATCGAACAAGACCCAGACCCATGTCGTCAGGCCAAAGAGCGCGAAAATTGCGATGGCGCCTGCGATGATGAAGGCACTCAGCGCACCCCCTTCGCCCAATCGCGTGTAGCCGATGACAAGCCCCGCGATGATCAGCGCCGCACCACCAAAAGCCAAAAGGGCAAAGAACAGAAAGATCCGCACGCGTAAGGATAATCGGCGTAACATCTCTTGGCCCCCCTTCGGGCTTGGTCGATTAGCCGCTGCTGCCATGGCGCGCGCAGACGGTGGCGAAGATCACATCCTCGCCCGTCGCGTCGCGCCAGATCGCATCGATAGGATGGCCCGTCGCATCAAAGACCATGTTGGCGTTCAGATCGGTCCAGCGTTCGCCTGCACAATCGAAAAGCGCGGGGCGGATCATTTGCGGCTGCCAGCGCTCTTGCAGGCGCAGTTGCACGGCAAAAAGGCCCGAACCGGGTGCGGTCTCGACCGTTTCCGCGGGTGAAAAGGCGATGAAGCCGCGCACCCAAGGTTGGATATAGGTCCAAGGCTGGTACCAGTTTTGTTGTTCGCGGGTTGTGATGGTGACCAGATCGGGGGCCATCGTGCCGCGCACACCATTATACCAGCCATATTCCTGCCCGATGGTTGCAAGGATCATGGTGATGCCGGCGCAGACCGGGATGACCCCTTTGGGCAGACGGTTGCGTGTCAAATGGCGCAGCACAAGGCCGATGCCGGCACCGGCGAAGCCTGCGAAAAACACGGTCACGAGGGTCCAGAACATCGTTTGATTTACCTTTCAGCTCAGATAGCCGCGCCCGGCGGCCGCGGCATTTTGCATTGTCTTGACCACTACGAAAGCATCACGCAGGTGGCTGCGTTCGAAATCACTCAGATCGGCGGGTGCCATGAAATTATCCGGTTTCTCGCCACGGCGAATTTGGGCGGCCTGATGGGCAAGCCGCGTATCGGCGATCATATCATAGGCGTCGCGCAGGTCGCGCCCGCCACTGCCCGACACGGCCCCGGCCGCGATCGCGGCAAGGATGCGGGCGCGGGTATTGGCGACGGGCAATTGCCCGGTCAGTGCATAGATCCGGCCCAGATCGACGACCGGCACCACACCGTTATGCTTGAGGTCGATGGTATTCTTGTGCTCGCCCGAGCGTACGGTCGCGAAACCGCGAAACAGCCCTAAGGGCGGCTGATGCTTGAGCGAGTTCGACACAAGATGCGCCATGAAGATCGAGTTCTCGGCGGCGGCTTGCAAAGTCTCGGCCTGTAGATCGTCGAAAAGTGCCATTTGCCCCCCGATGGGGCGCAGGTCGAACATGACCGACGAGAGCATCTGTGCCTCGGGGTTCGGTACGGCGATCCAGCGGCGGAAATAGTCGCGCCAGACCCTGAGCGGTTGGCGCCATTTGATATTGGTCGCCATCATGTCGCCGGGACAATAGAAATAGCCCGCCTCGTCCAGACCGTCGCTGACGAATTGCGCTAGCGCGGCAAAATAGGCGTCATCGGGCGGTGTCACCGCATCATCGAGGATCATGCAGTTGTCTTGATCGCTGACGCCGGTTTGTTCTTGCCGCCCTTGGCTACCGCAGGCGAGCCAGAGATAAGGCACCGGCGGTGGGCCAAGCTTGGCCTCGGCCAGCGCCAAAAGCCGCCTTGTGGTCGCATCCCCGATATCGGTGATCAGGCGCGTGACGGTTTGGTGGGCGTTCTGCGCACTGACAAGTTGGACCAACAATTCGGGAATACGTCCGACGATGCGGGCGAGCTTGGTGCGATCGGGTGCGGCTGTGATTTCCCGGATCAGCGCCGCCGAAGACGTCGCCTGAAAGCGGGTCAGATCTGTTTGGGTCAAGATACCGACCAGCCGTCCAGCCGCGACCACGGGCATATGGGTGATCCTGCGCTCGACCATCGCGTGGAGAACATCGGCCACAAGCGCTGTTGGCGGCAGCGTCATGGGATCAGGCGTCATCACCTGTGCGACGGGCGTTTGCGGTGGGCATCCCTCGGCCACGGCGCGCGCGGTGATATCTCCGGTTGTCAGGATGCCGCGCACGGCCTCGCCTTCGGTCGCAATGATGCACGACACGCCCAGCTCACGCATCTTGCGTGCCGCATCGATCAGCGGCGTGTCAGGCGCGCAAGTCAGCGGCCCATGTGTCATCAGATCGGACAAGGCCAGGGTGGTGATGTCTTGTTTACGCGCCGCCGCGGGCCTTGTGCGGTCGAAAAAGCGCAAGACACGGGGATGGTCCTTGACCAGCTTGTGAAACACGGCCGCCGGAATGGCCAAAAGCTGCGTATCCTCGGCGGCGATCGCGGTGACGGCGCCGCGCCCATCCTTCATCAAGCCACGCTCGCCAAAGGAATTGCGCGGCCCAAGGATCGAAAGGATTTCACCACCTTCATCGGTGATGTCGATCCGGCCTGAAAGGATGAGGTAAAGATGGGTCAGCACTTCGCCTTTGGCATAGACCTGTTGACCTGTCGCGATCTCCATCACGGCAATTTCGCGCGCCAATTCCGTGCGCACCTCCTCGGGCAGGATGTCATAGGGATGCGTGGTGGCGAGCGTCTGTGCGATGTCGGTGGTCATGACATGGCCCTCCCGGCGAAAAAAGGCGCACCCCGATCTGTCGGGATGCGCCGCTGTTTTGAACAGGGCCCGCTTTGTCGCAGGCCCCTCCTATGGTCAGACCATTACTTGGCCAGAGCCGCACCAGCGCCGCGCGGAATGCGGACCGACTCGACCAGATCCTGGATGTGCTTGGGCGGTGCTGCCGTGACACTCGACACTGCGTAGGCAACAGCGAAGTTGATCGCCGCACCGATCGGGCCGAAGTGGGTCGGCGGGATGCCGAACAGCCAGTTGTCCGCGTTGTTCGGCAGCATGTTGGTGCCGGGAACGAAGAACACACCCAGATAGGCGAAGAGATAGGCGCAGGTCACGACGAGACCGGCAACCATCCCCCAGGTTGCGCCAGGCGCGTTCATGCGCTTGGAGAAGATACCCATCATCAGCGTCGGGAACAGCGTTGCCGCCGCCAGACCGAAGGCCAGCGCCACCACCTGTGCCGCAAAGCCCGGCGGGTTGATCCCGAGCCATGTTGCCAGCGCGATGGCGAAAGCCATCGAGATACGTGCCACCAAAAGCTCGCCCTTTTCCGAGATGTCCGGGTTGAACACAGACTTCACAAGGTCGTGGCTGATGGCCGAAGAAATAGCCAGCAGAAGACCTGCCGCAGTCGAGAGTGCCGCCGCGAGACCACCAGCGGCGATCAACGCGACCACCCAGCCCGGAAGCTGTGCGATTTCCGGGTTTGCAAGCACGAGGATGTCACGGTTGAACGTCACAAGCTCGTTGCCGGCCCAGCCGCGCTCTGCGGCCAGTTCGGCCATGCCCGGGCCACCTTCGTTATAGTACTGGATGCGACCATCGCCGTTCTTGTCTTCGACCTTGAGCAGGCCGGTGACCGACCAGGTCTGGAACCAATCCGGCAACTCGTCGATCGCGACCGCGTCATTCTCGACACCGTTAGGCCACATGGTCGTGGTGATGTTCAGACGGGCCATTGCGCCCACGGCGGGTGCCGTCAGGTACAGAAGTGCGATGAACACCAGCGCCCAACCGGCCGACCAACGTGCGTCGGCGACCTTGGGAACGGTGAAGAAGCGGATGATCACGTGCGGCAGACCGGCGGTACCGATCATCAGCGAGAGCGTGAACAGCGCCATCAGCCACGGGTTCGACCCGGTGGTGTATTCCGAGAAGCCGAGGTCGGTCAAAAGACCGTTCAGCGTCACCAGAAGCGGTTCGCCGGTCGAGGGCATCGTCGAGAACAGGCCCAGACCCGGGATCGGGTTGCCGGTCAGTTGCAACGAGATGAAGACCGCGGGGATGGTGTAGGCGACGATCAGCACGATGTACTGTGCCACCTGCGTGTAGGTGATGCCCTTCATGCCGCCGAGAACGGCATAGACGAACACCACGGCCGACGCGATCAGAAGGCCCTGCGTCGAGGTCACTTCGAGGAAGCGCGAGAAGGCCACGCCTGCGCCGGTCATCTGACCGATAACGTAGGTGACCGAGATCACCAGCAGACAGATCACCGCCACGACGCGTGCCGAGGTGGAATAGTAGCGGTCGCCGACGAATTCCGGCACCGTGTACTTGCCGAACTTGCGCAGATAGGGGGCGAGCAGCATGGCCATGAGAACGTAGCCGCCGGTCCAACCCATCAGGAAGGTCGAGTTCGAGTAGCCCACGAAGGCGATCAGACCCGCCATCGAGATGAAAGAGGCCGCCGACATCCAGTCAGCCGCCGTCGCCATGCCGTTGACGACCGGGTTCACACCCTGGCCAGCAGCATAGAATTCAGATGTGGAGCCCGCGCGGGCCCAGATCGCGATGCCGATGTAGAGGGCGAACGACGCGCCGACCACCAGCAGGTTAAGGGTAAACTGATCCATTGTTTCGTCCGTCCCTTACTGCTCGTCCACGCCGAATTCTTTGTCGAGCTTGTTCATACGCCAGGCGTAGAAGAAGATCAGCGCAAGAAAGACGAGGATTGATCCCTGCTGGGCAAACCAGAAGCCCAGATCCGTGCCGCCCACCGCGATGCCTGACAGCATCGGGCGAAGCAGAATTGCAAAGCCATACGAACACAGCGCCCAGATCACCAGACAGATGGTGACGAGGCGGATGTTCGCTGACCAATACGCATTATTGTTTTCGGCCATTACTTACTCCCTTCGAGTTGTGCCGTCCGGGTTCTCTTGACCCGGCCGGTCCGTCCGCCGTCGCCCCACTCCTTTAGGGCAACGCCGAATTCCTTATTGCGCCGCAAGCGCGCTTACGATCGCGTCCAGCGCGCCTGCAATCTCGCCGATCTCGCCCATGGCAGGCACTTCGGTCAGCACGCCGCGCGCACGGTAGTAATCGATCAAGGGCGCGGTCTGCGCGTGATAGGCCGCCAGCCGCGCGCCCACAGTTTCGGCGTTGTCATCGGCACGGCGGGTCATGTTGGTTGACCCGCATTTGTCGCAACTTCCGGCCGTTTTGGGCTGTTTGAACTGGTCGTGATATCCCTCGCCGCAGCCGCCGCAGGTATAGCGTCCCGACACCCGCGCCACCATGGCTGCGTCATCGACGGCAAGGCTGATGGCCACATTGATGCGCTGTCCGCGTTCGGCCAAGAGTTCATCAAGCGCCTGTGCCTGAACAGCAGTGCGTGGGAAGCCATCCAAGATGGTCCCCGCCACGACATCGGGTTGGTCCAGCCGCTCTTTCAGAATGGCAAGAACGATCGCATCAGAGACCAGCCCACCTGCCGCCATCACGGCTTTCGCCGCAAGCCCGGCCTCTGTCCCGGCGGCAACCGCGCTGCGCAACAAGTCGCCGGTCGAAAGCTGCACAAGGCCGAAGCGGTCTTGCAGCATGCGCGCCTGCGTTCCTTTCCCTGCGCCGGGCGGGCCGAGCAGGATTAGGTTCACGGGGCGCGCTTTCGTCATGCTATCGGTCATTTTCCCGGTCATTCCTTGGCGCGGTTCGCGATCAGATCATCGACGACCGACGGATCGGCCAAGGTCGAGGTGTCGCCCAAGCTGCCGAAATCGTTTTCGGCGATCTTGCGAAGGATGCGGCGCATGATCTTGCCCGAGCGCGTCTTGGGAAGGCCCGGCGCCCATTGTATGACATCGGGCTTGGCAATTGGGCCGATCTCGTTGCGGACCCAATCGCTGAGCGTCTTTTTCAGCGCGTCGCTGGGGGTCTCGTCGGCCATCAGGGTGACGTAGCAATAGATGCCCTGTCCCTTGATCGGGTGGGGGTAGCCAACCACGGCAGCCTCGGACACGGTCTCATGGGCGACCAGCGCGCTTTCGACCTCGGCGGTGCCCATGCGGTGGCCCGAGACGTTGATCACGTCATCGACGCGGCCGGTGATCCAGTAATCGCCATCCGCGTCCCGGCGGCAGCCATCGCCGGTGAAGTAGTAGCCGGCGTAGTCGCTGAAATAGGTCTTGTAAAAGCGGTCGTGATCGCCCCAGACAGTGCGCATCTGGCCCGGCCAGCTATCGGCCAGAACCAACACACCCTCGACGCCGTTGCCTTCGATGATGGCGCCGCTTGTCGCATCCAGCACCAGGGGCTTCACGCCGAAGAATGGCTTTTGCGCCGCGCCGGGCTTGAGCTCATGCGCGCCGGGAAGCGGTGTCATCATGTGGCCGCCGGTTTCCGTCTGCCACCATGTATCGACGATCGGGCAACGGCCACGGCCGACATGCTCGTTGTACCAGTTCCACGCCTCAGGGTTGATCGGCTCCCCGACCGATCCCAACAGCTTGAGCGAGGAGAGGTCGTATTTCTCAACGAATTCCGGCCCCTTGCCCATCAACGCGCGGATCGCGGTGGGCGCGGTGTAGAACTGGTTGACCTTGTGGCGGTCGCACACAGCCCAGAAGCGGCCCGCATCGGGATAGGTCGGCACGCCCTCGAACATCAGGGTCGTCGCGCCATTGGCCAGCGGGCCATAGACGATATAGCTGTGGCCCGTGACCCAGCCCACATCCGCCGTACACCAGAAGATGTCGCCATCCTTGTAGTCAAAGGTGATCTGGTGCGTCATCGACGCATAGACGAGATAGCCGCCGGTGGTATGCACCACGCCCTTGGGCTGTCCCGTCGAGCCGGAGGTGTAAAGGATGAAGAGCGGGTCTTCGGCGTTCATTTCCTCGGCGGGGCAGTCGGTTGACGCTTTGGCCGCCAGCGCGTCATACCAATGATCGCGGTTCTCGACCCAAGCAACCTGTTGGCCGGTGCGCTTGACCACGAGGCACTGCACCGTGTCGGGGCAATGCAGCAGCGCCTTGTTCACATTGTCCTTGAGGTCGGTCACTCGGCCACCGCGCGGCGCGCCGTCACTGGTGATCACCAACTTGGCGTCGCAGCCATTGATCCGCGCCGACAAGGCATCGGGCGAGAAGCCCGCGAAAACGATCGAATGGATCGCGCCGATCCGGGCGCAAGCCAGCATCGCATAGGCGGCTTCGGGGATCATCGGCATGTAGATGACGACGCGGTCACCCTTTTGGATACCAAGCCCTTTCAACACATTCGCGAAACGGCCGACATGATCGGCAAGCGCGCGATAAGTGATGTGCTGGGCGGGATCGGTCGGCTCATCGGGCTCGAAGATGATTGCGGTTTGATCGCCACGCGTCGCCAAATGCCGGTCAATGCAGTTTGCCGCGACGTTCAGCGTGCCGTCTTCGTACCAGCGAATATGCAAATCGTCCTTGGCGAACGAGACATCCTTGACCTTGGTATAGGGCTTGATCCAGTCGATGCGCTTGCCATGCTCACCCCAAAACGCCTCGGGATCGGCGATGGAGGCTGCATACATGGCGTCATAAGCCGCAGTATTGACATGCGGGTTTTGCAGCAGCGCTGGGCCGGGTTTCGTCGATGTGGCCAAGATCTTGTCTCCCTTCGGGTCGTGTATCGTAACGCTTCGCAGCATCAGTGCGATCGGCATACCTGTGCGCAAATTTGTTGAAATTTGCCGGCGTTCAACGGTGATGCCCGCCTCGCCATGCGGCCTTGTCGTAAGGCCGGAAAATCTGGTTCGCCTCCCACAAGCGGCGCCTTTTTTCCGAGCGCTTGCCGTGATCGGGTCATCAAGACCTCCCTCCGATCAACAGCGAGAACCCAGTAAGCGCGTTCCTCGCGACACACGCATTGCGTGTGCGCAAGATTATGTCGAGAAGATGACAGGTCGCGTCACATTCGAGAACAACAGTCTCGGAAGGCTCTGGTATTGTGTAAAGAGATTGTTCTGCGCAGTGCAGAAATTGTAAAATTATTTACAATTCAATCTTTGATTGCATGGCCTCATGCGGCCGCAAGAGCCGGAAGCTTTCGTTCAGCCAAGGCATCTTCGATCGACCGGGAGCTGCGAAATGCTCTTCGATCAGTTCGCGCGCCCGCTCGGCAATCCGCGCGGGGATTGGGCCTGTCCAATCCCCGGTCGCGTAAAGCACGATCCGCCGGGATATTGGTGGGCCGGGCAGGGGATGGGCATCGATATTGGCGGCAAACCGGCCCGCGCGCAGCAAACTGAGCGGCGTGGTGATTGTCCAACTGCCACCGCCTGCGACCAAGGCGGTGATCGATTGGTTCGAATCCATCACGAACCGATGCGGCAGGCGCAAACCCACGCCAGCGAGATAGCGCTCGATCTGGCGGCCCATCACCTGATCAGGGTCGCGGCGCAGAAAAGTCAGGTCTGCCAAACCCGCAAGCCCGCCGGAAACATCGGTGCCGCGCGGCACCGCCAAGATATAAGGGTCATCGATGAGCGGATGGGTCAGCGCGCCGCTTGGCCCTGGTGTGCTGGCCGCGCAGATCGCGATGTCAAGCTCGCGCCGGGCGATTTGGCCTTGCAAGGCATGGCTTGCACCGGTGACTAGCCGAAAGGCGCATTGGATCATCGCCTCGGCCAAATCCGCCGCCAGATTAGGTGTCACCTCGTTTTCAAAGTCTTCGATCACGCCCAAAGACAAGGCCGACAATTCGGAGAAATCAAGCATGCTCAGACCGCGTTGGCCCGCGCGCAATGCTTGAAGCGCGGTTTCAGCGCGCGCAAGAAAAAGCCGACCCGCCGAGGTCAGGACCATCGGCCGCCGCGAATGATCGACCAGTTCGACGCCCAAGGCCGTGCTGAGATTGCGCATCTGTTGCGAGACGGCGGGCGCGCTCATGCCCAAACGCTCGGCTGTCACGGCGACCGAGCCGGTGTGGGCGAGCGTCTCGAAAACCTCGAGGCCACGCAATGTCACGCCCTTGAGCAACGTCTCACCCATCACGCGCTCACAATCTGTTCGAGCAACTCGGCTGAGCAGGCAATCGCGGCGGCTGTCTTTGCCGGTGCTGCGCTATCCCATATCGCGGCAGCGGCAAAGTGATCGCCTGCCAAGGCGGCGTCAAGCACGACCAGCCAACCGATATGGCCGACCAACCCGCCGATCGGGCTATCGGCTGGCTGGCCGTGACCCATATCTGGGAACAGCAAGTTCAAGGCCGAACGCGGTGGCGTCGGCAAGAGGGCGGGGCCGGACAAGTCTGGATGGCCAAACCGCCCCGGCCCGTCGGGGCCAAAGGCCAACACGGCCAAGCCGCGTTCGGCCAAGGCGGCGCTTGCGCAGATCATGCCGCCCGGATCGCTGCTGTGTTCAAGCCGCAAAGCGGTGATCCCTTGGGCGCGGGCCAAGCCGGCAAGATCCGAGATCGCCTCCGACAGGGCCGCCGCGGCAAAGCCATGTCCGGCGTCAAGCCGCACGAAACCCGGCCTTGCACGGATCATCTGCGCCTCGGTCGTCGCGATCAGGCGACCATAGCGCATAAGGCGGATATCGCGCAAAAGCGCTTCGATCCCATTGGCGCGTTCACCGGCGGCCTCGGCTGCTGTCACCTCGGCCGCGACGGCGCGCGCCACATGCTCGGGCGCGCCTGCCCTTGTCAGGCAGTCGCGGGCAAGAGCGCGCAGATCGGTGAGGCTGAGAAACTCGGTCATGGGCCTAGTCTTGCCCCCGTCCCGCCACCCGTCAATGCCACAGCGTCATGCTTCGATAACAAGCTGGGGAAATCTGCGGGCTGTGTCGCGAATTGCGGCCGCGAGACGCTCATAGGCTGGCCCAGCCCCGGAGGATGAGCGCCACACCAATCCGATCGACCGTGCAAATCGCCGCCCGCGAAAAGGACGCACAACGACATCCCGCGCGCGCCCTTGGATTTCGCTTTCCACGTAAAGTGCGGGCAAAAAGGTCAGGCCCATGTTCATGGCAACCATCTGGCGCAGCGCATCCAGTGATGTGCCTTCATATTCGCGCGACAAATGCGCCCCCGTTTCCACGCAAAGCGCCGAGATCATATCATAGAGCGCATAGGCCGGGGACAGTGACAGCACGATCTTGTCGTTCAGATCACTATACTCAAGCGTCTCGCGGGCAGCCAAGGGGTGTTCGGCAGGCAATGCGACCGCCAAGGGTTCGCGAAAAAGCCGCGCCTGTGAAAGCGTTGCACCCGAGACCGGCAATTGGGTCAGTATCAGGTCATGCACCCCGTCATGCAATTCGCGCTGTAGGTCGCGTGGCGCGGCCTCGCGGATATAAAGGCGCAGATCAGGGTGGCTGACGCGCAGATCGCTGACCACATGGGGCATGAGATATGGCCCTAGCGTGGCCGACGTCCCCAACTTGATCGTGCCACCCAGCCCCGATTTCAACGTCACCGAGAGATCCAAGATCCCTTGCGCGGCATGCAAAATATCGCGCGCGCGTCGCGCGACTTCGCGCCCAGCCAAGGTGAGGCGCACAGGGCCGCGACCGCGCTCAACCAAGATCAGGCCTAGCGCGTCTTCCATCGTTTTGATCTGAACCGAGAGTGAGGGCTGTGAAATACCACAGCTTTCCGCCGCCTCGCGGAAGTGTCCGGTTTCTTCCAAAGCAATCAAATATCGCATTTGGCGTAACGTGATGGGGAGGACTGATGCTGCCATGGCACGATGAATAGGATTTTCCAATCAATAATCAACATATTTCTATCTTTCTCCTATCCCCTCTGCGCACTAACTCTCGCTCACCAAGCAATTGGGGGCGGCAGACCGCGGGCACGCGCGCAATGTCGCAGGGGATGTGTCCGAACTGGTGGTTGTCCCTTCCAGTGTTCACGGATCGGCCACATTCTCTTACCGGGGGCGGCGCAGCGACATTTGCCGTCAATCGCTGCGCCGCCCCCGGTTTCTTTGCAAGAAACGCCCGCCATGTTGGCAGCAACGCTTCTTGCAATACTGCGCTGTTTGGGGGGATGTGGCAGGTCAGGTGTTCGGAAAGGCGCGAACGCAAACATCGGGGCAAATCAAGATGTCTGTCGATGAATTGTCGGGGCGCACCCGCGCACGAGGCTGCGCACCGTTGAATGTCGCAATTGGCCTGCGTAAATCCCGTCTTGGCGGCTTTGGTTGTGCGCGGCAACGCTGCGACTTGCGTCTTGTGCATCGCTGGCCCAAAAGATCATGGGCTTGGCACCAGCGCGATGGGCATGGGCAAAGGCAGCTGGGGCTGACGAGGGTCGGCCGGCCTGTTAAAGGACCGCAAATGGTATCCTCGCGATGACGGGGAAGCGGTTTGGCGAAAGTGATCACGGCGTGCCGACAATACGGCCGCACGGGGCAGGGGGTGAGCAAGGGTGGGGAAATCAGGCACAGAGGTGCCCCGGGTCTATGGCGGCCCTGCGGGTTGGATTTCAGTGGCGATCCCAGCCACGATCTTTGTTTACATGTTGCAATTCGTGGCACCCATCGCTGCGGGTCAACCTGTCTTGCTCGGTCTTGACTGGGTGCCGTCGATGGATATCCGCCTTTCGGTCGCGATCGACGGGCTTTCGCTGACCTTCGCGCTGTTGATCTCGGGGATCGGGGCGCTGGTAACGCTCTATTCCACCAAATATCTGGGCAATCATCCCGAATACCCGCGCTTTGTGCTGTTCTTGATGATGTTCATGGTCGGCATGCTTGGCCTTGTGCTTGCCGACAATCTGATTGCGCTTTTCGTGTTCTGGGAAATCACCACCATTTCCTCATATCTGCTCATCGGGTTTTCGTCTGACGAGGCAAAATCGCGCCGCTCGGCGCTTCAGGCCTTGCTGGTCACCGGCACCGGCGGCTTGGCGCTATTGGCGGGCATGATCATGCTGGGCAATGTCGCCGGCAGCTTCGAGTTGTCGGTGATCTTGCAGCAAGGCGACGCGATCCGCGCGCATCCGCTTTATGTGCCGATTGTGATCTTGTTCTTGGCTGGTGCCTTTACGAAATCGGCGCAGTTCCCGTTCCATTTCTGGCTGCCCAACGCGATGGCAGCGCCGACACCTGTCTCGGCCTATCTGCATTCGGCCACGATGGTGAAGGGTGGCGTCTATCTGATGGCGCGGATGAACCCCGCGCTTGGCGAAACCGATCTGTGGTTCTGGACGCTGATCATCGCGGGTGGCTTTACCACCGTGTTCGCCTCGATCCTTGCGGTGCGCCAGACCGACATCAAGATGGTGCTGGCCTATACCACGCTGATGGCGCTGGGCGCGCTGACGCTCTTCATCGGCGCGGGAAGCGGGGCGGCGATCAAGGCGGCGATAACCTTCCTTGTGGTGCATTCGCTTTACAAGGCAGCGCTCTTCCTGATGATCGGGATCGTTGATCACGAGACTGGCACGCGCGATGCCAATATCCTGCGCGGTCTGGGTCGCAAGATGCCGCTGACATTCCTTGGGGGTGCCTTGGCGGCGATCTCGATGGCGGGCCTGCCGCCTTTCGTGGGCTTCATCGGCAAGGAATTCCTCTACAAGGCCGGTCTCGATCTCGATGTCGCCAGCCTTTGGGTGACCGGCACGATCTTTGCGGCCTCGGTCTTGATGTTCGTGGCGGCCGGGATTTCGGTCTTGCGCCCCTTTACCGGCCCCTTGGCTGACACGCCCCACCCCGCACATGAAGGGCCATGGGCGATGTGGATCGGTCCGCTTGTGCTTGGCCTCTTCTCGCTGGGCTTCGGCCTGTTCCCCGACACGATCGAGGCCTGGCTGGTCGCGCCCGGCACTTGGGCCGTTTATGGCGATTACGGCTACCATGTCGATCTCTACCTGTTCAAAGAGGTGAACGCCGCCTTCATCCTGTCCTTGGTCACATTCGCGGCCGGTGCGGCGGTCTATCTGGTCCATCGCCCCTTGCGCGATTGGCTGGGCCGCATTTTTGCCGCCAACCCGATCAAGTTCGATCCCGGCTGGGACCGGGTGCTCGATGGGCTGAAGGCGCTTGCCGCATGGCAGACGGGCATTCTGCAATCCGGCGTGATGCAGCGCTATATCTTCACCGTCTTTTCAACCCTCGCCATCGGGATCGGGGTGACGCTATGGCTGAAAGATGCAGTGAATTTCCGCATCGATTGGGCGGCGGCGCTGCATGGGCTGGCCTTCATGCATTTCGCGGTCTTGGCGTTCATCATTGCAGGTGCCGTCATGGCGGCAATCACCAATAACCGCATGACGGCCATCGCCTCGCTCGGGGTGGTGGGTATCGGGGTGGCGCTGATATTCATCATGTTCTCGGCCCCCGATGTAGCGATCACCCAGCTTTTGGTCGAAACGCTTTCGGTCGTTCTGGTCGCCGTCGTGATGCTGAAACTGCCGCAGCTGGGCCTGCGTCGCGAGCAACAGCTTCGCCCCTTCCACCTTGCGCTGTCGGTTGTGGTCGGCGGGCTTGTGACGCTGGTCTTGATCGGCGTGGTGCAGGGCGATATCGACCGCCGCCTGACCGATTACTTCGAAGTGACAAGCCTGCCCGAGGCATTCGGGGCCAATATCGTCAACGTCATCTTGGTCGATTTCCGCGCCATCGACACATTCGGCGAGATTGCTGTGGTGGTCATCGCGGCGCTCGCGTCCTACGGGTTGTTGCGCAGCGCGCGATATGGCGCAGACCGCGATAAGGGCCTGGGCGAGGAGGAAGACCGGACATGATGAACTCGATCATCCTCAACGCTGCGACGCGGCTTTTGACGGCGCTGTTGTTGCTCTTTTCGGTCTATATGCTGTGGCGGGGCCATAACCTGCCGGGTGGTGGGTTTATCGGTGGGCTGATCGGGGCCACGGGCTTCGTCTTGCATGCCATTGCCATGGGGGCCGAGGCGACGCGCAAGGCGCTGCGCCATGATCCGCAGAATATCGCGATGATCGGCCTTGGCGTGGCGCTGTTCGCCGGTGTCTTTGCGGCCTTTGACGGGGATGCGTTTTTCACCGGCCAATGGCTGTTCTTCGGTGCGACCGAGACGGATAAGGGCCTACCGATCAGCACGGTGCTGATGTTCGATGTCGGCGTCTATCTCGTGGTGTTCGGCGCGATCCTGACCCTTGTTCTGGCCTTGGAAGAGGAGGTCTGAGCGATGGAGATCTTTATCGCGATCATCGTCGGCGTATTGGTTGCGGCCTCGGTCTATCTGATGCTGGCGCGCAATGTGCTGCGATTTCTGTTCGGCATGGTGCTGATCTCGAATGCCGCCAACCTGACCATCTTTGCCTCGGGGCGGCTGACGCCCGAAGCGCCGCCGCTCATCCCTGATGGGGCCTATGCACCGGTTGGTGAAGTGGCCAATGCGCTTCCGCAAGCACTGGTGCTGACGGCCATCGTGATCGGCTTTGGCCTCTTCGCCTTTGCCCTCACGCTGGTCTATCGCAGTTATCAGGGGCTTGGCACGTTGAACTCCGACGAGATGCGCATTGCCGAACCTGTCGCTGAAAAAGGGGAGGGCGGAAAATGAGCTGGATTCTCGCAGCCCCGATCATCATTCCCTTTGCCACCGCCGTTTTTGCCTTCTTGTTCCGGGCCTCACTGCTTGGTCGCTGGCTGTCGGTGGCAGGGACCGCAGCGCTGCTCTTGGCATCGGCCATCTTGATGGTCGAGGTGCTGGATCAAGGCGTGATCGCGGCACAGATGGGCCAATGGGCGGCACCTTTCGGAATCACGCTGGTTGCTGACCTGTTGTCGGCGGTGATGGTGGTGATCACCGGCATCACGGGTCTGGCCGTCGCGGTCTATGCGCTAGGCGATATCGACCAAGGCAAAGAGCAGCTTGGCTATCACGCGCTGTTCCAAGTGCTGCTGGCCGGTGTCTGTGGTGCGTTCCTGACCGGCGATATCTTTAACCTTTACGTGTGGTTCGAGGTGATGCTGATCTCGTCCTTCGGCCTGTTGGTCTTGGGTGGCAAGAAAGAACAGCTCGATGGCGGCATCAAATATGTCACGCTCAACCTGATCTCGACCATTCTGTTCTTGGCGGGGGTCGGCCTGCTTTACGGTCTGACCGGCACGCTCAACATGGCCGATCTGCACAGCGCGGTGCGCGCGGTCGAGAACCAAGGCCTGCTCTTGGTGATCGCGGTGATGTTCATCGTGGCCTTCGGGGTCAAGGCCGCACTCTTCCCGCTATTCTTCTGGCTGCCCGCCAGCTACCACACACCTGCCTTTTCGGTGTCGGCGATTTTTGCGGGGCTACTGACCAAGGTCGGCGTCTATGCGCTGATCCGCACTTTCACGCTGATCTTCACCACCGATGTCGCCTATACCCATACGATCCTGCTCTGGATCGCGGGCTTTACGATGGTCACGGGCGTTTTGGGCGCAGCGGCGATGAACGACATGCGCCGCATCCTGTCGTTCCACATCGTCAGCCAGATCGGCTACATGATCTTGGGCCTTGCGCTTTACACGCCCTTGGCGATCGTGGGGGCGGTCTTTTACCTTGTTCACCATATCATCGTGAAGGCGAACCTGTTTCTTGTTGCAGGCGTGGCCGAGCGCATCGCGGGTTCCACCGATCTGGACCGCATCGGCGGGCTTTACCGCTACGCGCCCTTCCTTGGGCTCTTGTTCCTGATCCCGGCCTTTTCGCTGGCGGGCTTTCCGCCGCTGTCGGGCTTCTGGGCGAAATACGTGCTGGTCAAAGCCTCGCTCGACATCGGCAACTACCTGATCGCGGGCGTGGCGCTGGCCGTTGGCCTGTTGACCATCTATTCGATGACGAAAATCTGGGGCTATGCCTTCTGGAAGCCACACCCGAGGGACGTTGAACCACGGCTGTCGCGGCTGTCTGGCCATGACCGGGCGGCACTTCTGATCCCGATCGCATCGCTTGCCGCGCTGACCTGTGTCATCGGCTTTTTCCCCGAGCCCTTTGTACAATTCGCAGAGCGTTCGGCGGCACAGCTCTTGGATCCGACCGCATATATCGCGGCGGTGCTGGGAGATGCGGATGCAGGCCAAGGTGCAGCAGCCCTTGCCATGCTGGAGGATGTGAAATGATCAATCTTCTCATCCTCAATATCGCGCTAGCGATCACTTGGGCGGCCCTGATGGGCAGCTTCACCTTGCCAAGCCTCGGGGTGGGTTTCGTACTGGGATCGATCTTCATCTACCTGACAGGGTCGCTCTATTCCGACAGCGCGCGTTATTTCAGCCGTTCGGTCAAATGGACCAAGCTGGTCTTGCTGTTCCTCTACGAGTTGATCGTTTCATCCATCCAGGTCGCGCGCGAAGTGATGACGACGCAGAACAAATCGCGCCCCGGCATCATCTCGATCCCGCTGATCGTGCGCGACGAGATGGATATCTTCTTGCTGACTAACATGATCAGCCTGACGCCCGGCACACTCAGCCTTGATGTGACGGCAGATCGCGAAACGCTTTATATCCACGCCATGTTCGCCGATGACCCCGACGGCATCCGCCAACAGATCCGCGACGGGATGGAGCGTTGGGTGATCGAGGCAACGGAGTAGCCCATGGATATCCTTGCAATATCGCTGAACATCGCTTTCGTTCTGGTCATGCTGGGGGTCGTTCTGGCCTTTGTGCGGCTGATCATCGGGCCAAGCCTGCCTGATCGGGTCGTGGCGCTCGACATGATGACGGTGCTGATCGTGTCGTTTTGTGGGCTTTATGCCATCGTCTCGGGCGATAGCGCCTTTGTCGATGTTGCGATCGTGTTGGCGCTGGTCGGGTTCTTGGCAACCGTGGCATTGGCGCGCTTTGTGGAACGGCGCGGGCCTGTGACAAATGGCCAAACAAAATCGGTGCAATCATCGGCAAAGGGCGAGAACAATGGCTGATTGGATCATGGCCGCCCTTGTGCTCTTGGGCGGATTTTTCTGTTTCGTCGCTGGGTTCGGCGTGTTGCGCTTGCCCGATGTGCTGATGCGCATGCATGCCTCGACCAAGGCGGGAACGCTCGGCTCGGGGTTGATCTTGCTGGCGGTGGCCGTCTATTTCGCCGATCTGGCGACGATCACACGTGCTGTTGCGGCGATCTTGTTCTTGCTGATCACCGCACCTGTTGCCGCCCATATGATCGGGCGGGCGGCGTTTCGTGTGGGTGTGCCGCTCTGGAAGACCCATATCGAAGAGGGTGCCAAGGAAAATCTGCGCCGATAGCCCCTTTGGCAGATCGGCGGCTTAGGTCTGCAAGAAGGCGTACCGACCGCCAGGTTGCACAGCGATGGCGCTGAGCTGGCCTGTTGTCCATGCCCCGGTGTCGAGGCTAATTCGACCGTCGCGCACCATCGGCGCATCGCGCACGACATGTCCATGCGCAACCCATGCATCATCGCCGCGTGGCATGCTGTCGAACTCGGGATGGCCCCACAGCAGCACGCGCCCGGTTTGATCGTGCATCGGTCGGGCCGGATCGGCTCCGGCATGCACCGCCCAAAGATTGCCTGAATGCCAGCTGAGCGGGCAGGCGGACAGCCATTCTTGGGTCTTTGGCCCGATAGCCTGCGCCAAGGCGTCAGCGGTTTGCGCCCAAAACGCGGGTGTCGCCCCCTCGGTTAGCGCGGTAGGATCGATGCCGAAGCTGGCAAGCGTCGCCGCCCCCCCCTCACGCAGCCAGCGTGGGCCGCGCAAGGCCGGGTCGCTGAGCGCATCAAGCAACATGCGCTCGTGATTACCCATCAAACAGACAACGTTCTCGGGGAAATCTTGCGACAACTCTTGCAGCCGCGCGAGAACTGTCGCGCTGTCGGGGCCGTGGTCGATATAGTCACCGACAAAAACCAGATGGGGATTTTGCCCGCCTGTGCCGCCGATATGGGCGTCGATCAATTCCAGCATCAGTTCCAACAGGTCCGCGCGCCCATGAATATCACCGACCACATAGGTCGGTGTGTCCGGCCGCGGCAGGTCGGGCGCGGTCGGCGCTTGGGCGGTTTGGCTTCCCTTGCGCCCAAAAATGGTACGAAGCTGTGTGATCATAATGGATCTCAGGTGGCCATTCCCGCCAGTAATGGCAAGCGCGTTGTATGTCTAAGCCCCGATCAGTCGCGCGCGCGCAACACCCGTGCTGGTCGCGCCGCCAATGGTCGCCATGCATAGGCCAAACCAGCAAGCACTGTCGCCAAGACGCCGCCACAGATGATCGCAATCGCCGAGATCGGTTCAAAGCGATAGCTGCTCTCCATCACTAGGGTCATGACAGCCCATCCGCCCAACGCACCCGCGATAATCGCCACCCCTCCTGCCGCAAAGCCCATGAGTGCGGCGCGGATCGCGAAAGAGGCCAAGATCCCCAAGCGCGATGCACCAAGTGTTTTCATCACCGCCGCCTCGTAGATGCGCCCGCGCTCACCCGACGCCGCCGCGCCGATCAAGACGATAAAGCCCGTCACAAGCGTGGCCGCCGCGCCGTAGGACGTGGCCGCTGCAAGGCTGCGCAGCGCGTTTGCCACTTGATCGAGCGCATCGCGCACCCGGATCGCAGTGATGTTCGGCGCGGCACCCGCCACATCGCGCAGGATCGCGGCCTCGGCTACTTCTGCGGCATAGACGGTGGCGATATGGGTATGAGGCGCACCGGCCAGCGCGTTTTGCGACATGGTCACGACAAAGCCAATCCCTGCATTTTCGAAACTGACATCGCGCAGCGCCGCGATCTCGGCCGTGATATCGCGCCCAAGGATATTGACGGTGATCGTATCGCCGATGCCAAGGCCGATCTCGCCTGCCTCTTCGGCGGCAAAGGCGACCAGCGGCGGCCCGGCATAGTCATCGGGCCACCATGTGCCTGCAACAATTTCGCCGGGTGGCGGGGCGGTGGTGGTATAGGTCAGGCCGCGATCGCCCTGGATGACCCAATGATCGCCGGCCACATCCTGCGCGCGCTGGCCGTTGATCCGGGTGATGATGCCACGCAGCATGGGTGCAGTGTCCACACGGCTGACCGCAGGGTCGCTTGTCACGCGGTCGAGAAAGCCCTTTAGCTGGTCGGGTTGGATATCGACAAAGAAATAGGATGGTGCAACCGATGGCAGGTCACGCTGGATCGCGGCGCGCAAATTCGCGTCGATCTGGCCCACTGCGGCCAGCACCGTAAGCCCAAGACCCAGCGACAAGACCACGCTTGTGGTTTCTGCCCCAGGCCCGCCGACCGCACCCATCGCCATGCGCAGCGCCGTGCGTCCGCGCAAGGCCCGCGCGCGTGACAGGTGGCGCGCCAACAGCCCGATCAGCTTTGCCGCCCCCGCGAGTCCTATTATTGCGCCAAGCATCCCGCCTGCTGTGCCGAGTGCAAGGCGCGGGATGCCCGATAGCGCCACTGCCGCCCCGATCAATCCCAAGGCGAGCAGCGTCGTCGCAACAAGCCAGCGTGCGCGCGGCAAAGATCGCGCTGTCGTGGCGGCATCGCGATAGAGTGCGGCCGCGCGCAGTGTCTCGGTGCGCGCCAAAGGCCACAGGGTAAAGATCAGCGCGGTAAGCGCGCCGTAAAGGGCCGCTTCAGCCAGCGGCGCAGGATAGACCGCGAAAGAGATGGGCAAAGGCAGGCTGCCTGCGATCAGCGGCGCAAACAACAGCGGCAATACCGCGCCGAGCGTCAGGCCCAGCCCGATGCCCAGCAATGCCAGGAGAGCGATCTGGATGAAATATGCGGCAAAGATCGTCTGCCCCTCGGCCCCCAATGTCCTGAGCGTGGCGATGGTTGTCACCTTGCCTGTCAGATAGGCGCGCACAGCCGATGCCACACCGACGCCACCAACGGCCAAGCCCGCAAGACCGACGAGCACCAGAAATGCGCCGATCCGATCAACAAAAACCTGCACCCCCGGTGCGCCATTGCGGCTGTCACGCCAGCGCAGCCCGCTATCTTCGAACTGTACGCGGGCCTCGGCCTCCATTGCGGCCAGATCGGCCCCTGGTGGCAGGGCCAGCCGATAATGGCTGTCATACAGCGTGCCGGGGGCCAAGAGGCCCGATCCCGCCAAACCGTCCAGCGTGACGATGGTGCGCGGCCCAAGGCCGAAGCCCCCCGACGCGCCATCAGGCTCGACCACCAGCGCCGCGCGCAGTTCGAATTCCTGTGTGCCGAGGCGGAAGATATCGCCTAATTGCAGGGCCATTCGGTCTATCAAGAGCTGGTCCATCACCGCGCCCGGCCTGTCGGTCACGGCCAGCGCTGCGGTCAGCGGTATGGGCGGGTCCAGCACAACCGCGCCGTAAAGGGGGTAGGCGCTATCGATGCCGCGCACTTGCGTCAGCCCGCGCTCTGGCCCGGCTTCACGGTCGATGACCACCATGGAGCGGAAATCCACTGTTTCCGAAACGCGGAGCGCGATTTGATCCATGAAGGCGCGTTCTGTGTCCGTGGCAAAGCGATAGGTAAAGCTCAGCTCTGCATCGCCGCCAAGGATGGTTGCACCCTCACGCGAGAGCCCCGCCTCGATGGCGGCGCGGACCGAGCCAACGGCGGCGATAGCTGCCACGCCAAGTGCGAGACAGGCCAGAAAGAGGCGAAACCCTGTCAACCCGCCGCGCAATTCCCGGCGTGCGATGCGCCACGCGATCCTCATTCGGCGGTATCCTTGCGTGCTGCGGCCGCGATGCGCCCATCGCGCAATCTGATCTCTCGATCGCAGCGCGCGGCGAGGTCTTGTGCATGGGTCACCAGCACAAGGGTTGCGCCATGCCTATCGCGCAAGCCGAAGAGCATATCGATGATCGCCGCGCCATTCACACCGTCAAGGTTTCCCGTCGGCTCGTCGGCAAGCAGGATACGCGGGCGGGGGGCGGCGGCGCGGGCCAGCGCCACGCGCTGCTGTTCGCCGCCCGACATCTGGCTGGGGTAGTGATGCGCGCGGTGGGCCAGTCCCACGGCCTCCAGTTCCGCCGCCGCCCGGTCAAAGGCATCGCTGTGACCCGCTAATTCGAGTGGTATCGCCACGTTTTCCAGCGCCGTCATCGTCGGGATGAGGTGGAAGGATTGGAACACCACACCCATATTGTTACGGCGAAAGCGGGCAAGCTGGTCCTCGTCCATCGCGGTCAGGTCGCGGCCAAGTGCCGTGACCCTGCCGCCGGTAGCGCGCTCCAGGCCGCCCATCAGCATGAGGAGCGAGGATTTGCCCGACCCCGATGGCCCCGTCAGCCCCACGGTCTCACCGGCATGGATGTCGAGCGTGACCCCGTGCAAGATATCGACACGTCCCGCATTGCCATCGAGCGAAAGCCGGGCATCTTTCAGGGAAAGGACGGGATCGGACATGACTGAACGCCTCGGTTTACTTCGCTCAAAGGCATATGGTGTCTTCCACGGCACGGGCAAGGCGTTGGCCGTGATGGTGTCGCTTGCCACACCTGCCGATGCCGATGCCGATGCCGATGCCGATGCAGTGACCATCGCCGCCATGGGCGACAGCCTGACCCAAGGCTATGGCCTGCTCCCGGAGGAGGGGTTCGTGCCGCAACTACAGGCATGGCTGACTGCGCAGGGCCACGAGGTCAGCTTGATCAATGCGGGCGTGTCGGGCGACACGACCGCGGGCGGGCTTGCTCGGATCGGCTGGACGCTTGGCCCCGAAGTTGATGCGTTGATCGTGGCGCTTGGCGGTAACGACTTACTACGCGGCCTACCACCCGAGGTGAGCCGCGCCAATCTTGCCGGGATCTTGCAAGCCGCACAGGCCGCCGATGTGCCGGTCTTGCTGGTGGGCATGCAGGCACCGGGCAATTACGGCCCGGACTACAAGGCCGCCTTCGATGCGATCTATCCCGAATTGGCGACAGAATTCGCCACACTTTATGCCGAAAGCTTTCTTGGCCCCCTGACTGATGCGGCGGCAAATGACCCGCAAGCGGCGCTCGCGCGCTATATGCAGGCTGATGGCATCCACCCCAACGCCCAAGGCGTTGCCTTGATCGTCGATGCCCTTGGACCAAGTGTCGCCGCGCTTATCGCGGCGGTGCAACCGTGACCGCCGTGCCTGCCGTCTTGCACAATGATTGAAGGCCGGCAGGGGGGGCGGCGTCGGTGACCCAACGATCCAGATCGGCGAGATTGGCGATCCTGACCGGGGCTGCGCGGGCGAGTTTCCCGTGATCGGCCACCAGAATTGCGGCGCGCGCTTGTGACAGGATCGCACGCGAGACACGCACCTCATCGGGGTCAAAATCGAGGATATCGCCTGCGTGATCAAGCGCCGAGCCGCCGATCACCGCGATATCGACTTTGAAATGGCGAATGGTCTCGACCGCCATGTCGCCCGTCAGTCCACCATCGGCGCGCCGCAGGCGGCCACCAGTCACGATCACCTCGGCCGTGGGGTGCGCGGCCATGATCTCGGCCACGTTGAGATTGTTCGTCACCACCATCAGGTCCGGCGTGTCGGCCAGCGCGCGTGCCACGGCCTCGGTCGTGGTGCCGATATTCAGAAACAGCGAGGCCCCTTGCGGGATGAGCGCAGCGGTGGCCTGCCCGATCGCCTCTTTCGCACTGGCCGAGAGGCGGCGGCGCTCGGCATAGGCGATATTGGCGATCCCTGAAGGTAGCATCGCGCCGCCATGGGTGCGGGCCAACAGCCCTGCATCGCATAACGCGCCCAGATCGCGGCGGATCGTCTGCACCGTCACGTTGAAATGCCCGGCCAGATCATCGACGCTGACCCGTCCTATGTGTCGGGCAAGATCGAGGATATCGGACTGGCGAGGGTTCAGACGCATGCCTCTCCACATAACGAACAAAAGCGAACATGGAAATTGACAAAGCGAACATCGCGTGAGAATTGGCCGCAGTGTCGCATCTTCGCCGGCAAGGGAATCGCCATGGCCGCGCAATATGATCTTTTTATCATCGGCGGTGGCATCAATGGCTGCGGGATCGCGCGCGATGCAGCGGGGCGCGGCCTGTCGGTCTGTCTGGCCGAGATGGGCGATCTGGGCGGCGCGACTTCGTCCGCTTCGACCAAGCTGTTCCATGGCGGTTTACGCTATCTGGAGTTTTTCGAGTTCAATCTCGTGCGCCATGCGCTGGCCGAACGCGAGGTATTGCTGTGCGCCATGCCGCATATCAGTTGGCCCATGCGCTTTGTCCTGCCGCTCTCACCCGAGATGCGGTTCGATAGCACGACACCCACATCAAAGCTCTTGGGTGCGGTCATGCCATGGCTGCGAGGGCGCCGGCCTGACTGGCTGATCCGGCTGGGGTTGTTCCTCTATGACCATCTGGGTGGGCGCAAGATCCTGCCCGGCACCAAGACGCGGCACCTGCGCGGCACGCCTGAGGGGGCGGCACTCAAGGATCGCTTCACCAAGGCCTATGAGTATTCCGATTGTTGGGTCGAGGATGCCCGTCTTGTCGTCTTGAACGCGCGCGATGCCGAAGCGCGCGGTGCGCGCATCTTGACGCGGACCAAGGTCGTGGCCGCCACGCGCACGGGCGACCACTGGGAAATCATTCTCGACCAAGAGGGTGCCACAGCACAGGTGACCGCCCGCGCGCTGGTCAATGCCGCAGGGCCGTGGGTCGCCGATGTGGTCCGAGGGGTGATCCGCCACAATAGCCGCGAAGCCGTGCGCCTTGTGCGGGGCAGCCATATCGTCGTGCCGCGTATTGCCGATCACGACAAGGCGTATTTCCTGCAAGGGGCGGATGGGCGTATCATCTTTGCCATTCCTTATGAGACCGACTTCACCTTGATCGGCACAACGGATGCCGATCATCAAGGCGACCCGCGCGCGGCGATCTGCACAGATGCAGAGCGTGATTATCTCGTTGATTTTGTCAATCAATATATAAAGACACCATTAACCGCAAATGATGTCGTTTGGAGCTATTCCGGCGTGCGCCCGCTTTATGATGATGGGGCTGCTTCGGCCACGGCGGCGACGCGCGATTATGTATTGTCGCTGGACGAAAGCGGGCCTGTGCTGCTTTCGATTTTCGGGGGCAAGATCACCACCTATCGCAAACTCGCCGAGGATGCATGGGACAAGCTTGCCCCCCATTTTCCGCAAGCGGGTGGTCATTGGACGGCAGGCGTCGCCTTGCCGGGCGGGGATTTCCCGGTCGATGGCGCGGGTCGCTTGATCGCCGATCTGCGCGCGCGCTATCCGTTTCTGACGGCGGCTTGGGCCAGCCGCCTCATCCGCGCCTATGGCACCGAGGCTGCACTGATCTTGGGCAACGCCCAAAGTGCCACCGATCTCGGGCAAGATTTCGGTGCAACACTCTGCGCGGCGGAACTGCGCTGGCTGATGCACCATGAATATGCGCGCACCGCTGAGGATGTCGTGTGGCGGCGCAGCAAGCTGGGCCTGCGCCTGACCGCCGATCAGATTGCGGCCATCGATGCCTATATGGCGGCGGGGTGACTTGCAGCTTCAGCGCCACGCGATAGGCTGTGGCCAGCGAAAAAGGGGGGAAGGCTGCGATGACGCATATTCTGGCGATCGACCAAGGCACGACATCAAGCCGGGCAATCCTGTTCGACCCAGCGTTGTCGCCCGGCGCCACGGCGCAGCAGGAATTCGCGCAAATTTATCCCGCTTCGGGTTGGGTCGAACATGACCCCGAGGCGATTTGGGACAGCGTTATGACAACCTGCCGCGCTGCGATCGACAAGGGCGGGCTGACCGCGCGCGATATCGCGGCGATCGGCATCACCAACCAGCGCGAGACCGTGGTGTTGTGGGACCGCGCCACGGGCAAGCCGCTGCACAATGCCATTGTCTGGCAAGACCGCCGCACCGCCGAACTTTGCGCCAAGCTGAAAGCCGCAGGCCATGAGGGGATGGTTCAAGAGAAAACCGGACTGTTGCTTGATCCGTATTTCTCGGGGACGAAGCTTGCCTGGCTCCTCGATCATGTCGAAGGCGCACGCGCCCGGGCCATGGCAGGGGAATTGGCCTTCGGCACCATCGACAGCTGGCTGATCTGGAAGCTGACGGGCGGCGCGGTCCATGCCACCGATGCAACGAATGCCGCGCGCACACTCTTGTATAATATCCGCGAAGGGTGCTGGGATGCCGAGATTTGCGGGCTTTTGGATATTCCGATGGCCCTCTTGCCTGAGGTCCGCGATTGCGCCGCCGATTTCGGCCTGACCGATCCGGCGCTTTTGGGCGGCGCGATCCCGATCCTTGGCGTCGCGGGCGACCAGCAGGCCGCGACCATCGGTCAGGCCTGTTTCCAGCCCGGCATGATGAAATCGACCTATGGCACGGGGTGTTTCGCACTACTGAATACAGGCGAGCGGCTCGTCCGCTCGCAAAACCGGATGCTTGGCACAATTGCCTATCGGCTTGATGGCAAGACCACTTACGCGCTGGAGGGGTCGATCTTCATCGCGGGTGCTGTGGTGCAATGGCTGCGCGACGGGCTGAGGATCATCGAAAGCGCCCCTCAAACCCAAATGCTGGCCGAGGCAGCTGATCCCTCCCAAGAGCTTTACCTTGTGCCTGCCTTCACCGGCCTTGGTGCGCCATATTGGGACCCCAACTGTCGCGGCGCGATCTATGGGCTTGCCCGCAATTCCGGCCCGGCCGAGTTTGCCCGCGCCGCCCTTGAAAGCGTGGGCTTCCAGACCCGCGATCTTTGGGAGGCGATGGCCGCTGATTGGCAGGCGGAAACGGGCGCGGCCCTCGATGCTGCCACGCTGCGCGTCGATGGCGGGATGAGTGCATCGGATTGGACAATGCAGTTTTTGGCCGACATTCTCGGCGCGCCGGTTGATCGCCCTCGCGTGTTGGAAACCACTGCGCTAGGGGCGGCGTGGCTGGCCGGGATGCGCGCCGGGCTCTACCCTGATCAGGCGGGCTTCGCGGCGACTTGGGCGCTGGATTGCAACTTTGCCCCCCGGATGAATGATGCGACCCGCAGCGCGCGTTACGCGGGCTGGCAAGATGCCGTGTCTCGCACCTTGAGCCGCCCATGACCGCAGCACCCCAAAGTTTGCGCGTCGCGTTGGGCCAGATGTGTTCGGCCGACACGCATGCCGCCAATATCGCGACGGTGACAAAGCTCGCCGCCGAAGCAGCGGCAGGGGGTGCAGAGCTTTTGGCCCTGCCCGAGGTCGCGGGGCTGATGAACCGCAACCCCGAAACCGCGCGGATGCAGGTCGTTGCAGCTGATGCCGACCCCTTCATCACCGCGTGCCGCGATCTGGCCGCCAAGCACGGCCTATGGATCCATACAGGCTCGACGCCGGTGCTGGGGCCGGATGGGCGGTATCTGAACCACGCCACGCTGATCGATGCGACGGGCGCGATCTTGGCGGAATATGATAAGATCCACCTGTTCGATGTGAACTTGGAGGGGCAGGCACCGATCGGTGAATCAAAACGCTTCGCGCCCGGCAATCGTGCGGCGCTGGCCCAGACCCCATGGGGGCCGTTCGGCCTGTCGATCTGTTACGATTTGCGCTTTCCGTATCTTTATCGTGCTTATGCGCAGGCCGGGGCGGTGATCATGTTCATTCCTTCTGCCTTCACCGTGCCGACCGGGCAGGCCCATTGGGAGGTGCTTTTGCGCGCTCGCGCGATCGAGACTGGTGCCTTCGTGCTGGCCGCTGCCCAAGCGGGCCACCACGCGGATGGCCGCGAGACTTACGGCCATGCGATGGCGGTCGGTCCATGGGGTGAGGTGCTCGCCGATTTGGGCGATACGGCCCCGGCGATCGGGCTGATCGACCTAGACCTTGCCGCGGTCGGCAAGGCGAGGGCGCAAATCCCCGCTTGGGGCGTATCGCCCCCCGCTTGGCTCGCGCCGGACAAGATCGGTTGATCAGGGGGCTTTGCAACCTCGACCATTTTGGCAAGAATGGCCATGGTAAGGTAAGGGGTGCGCCGTGGTGCAAGATGCCGAGGATCGGGCAGGCGCGACACAGATTGTCACCGCTCTTGTCGATGTAGCGGCTTGGTTGAATACGGCAAAGAGCGATGAAGGCTGGCTTGCCGCATTGCGGTTTGGTGTTGCGGGCGGTCTGGCGCAAACCCAGCATCGTGATTTGGCCGAAGGGCTATACCGTGATCTTTTATCTGCCAATCCCACCCATCTATGGGCATGGATCGGGCTGATAGACCTTTACTTGGCGCGTGGTGATGCGGCGGCTGCTGTTGCAGCGGGGCATGCTGCACTTGGCCACCATCCCCAGGTTGACCTTGTCCGCCGAAAAACCGCTGGAGCGATTGAACAGGCGCAAGGGCCGGTTGCCGCGATTGCTTTTCTCGATCCGCTGGGTGACCCACCCCAAGATGCCGATGGGTTGTCTTTTGCGATCAGTTTGTTTCGTGCGGCACAGCAGGTGACCGGGGTCGATCCCCTTTGCGATGCGCTCTTGGCATTGCGGCCTGATGATGCCTTGGCACATCTTGCCCGCATCGAGGCACGCTTTGCCCGAGGCGATGACACGGGCGCATGCGCCGCCGGTTCCGCTGCTTTGGTTTATCACCCAGATCATGCGGAAATCAGGCTGCGTACCGGCCAAGCGCATCTGCGCCTTGGCGAGATCGCACAGGCCGCCGCCCTTTGCGAGGCCGTGTCAGAGCCAAGCCTTGCGGTAGAATTCGCCGCCCTGCAACAGGCCGTGTCACAAGCTTTGTCCGATGATCTACCGCCACTGGACCTGGTCCCAGTGATCCCGGATGAGGCGGATTTGCCATGGTATCGCCTTTTGGCTGATGTGGTGCAGGCCCTTGATCGGGGTGATTTGGCGTTGGCCGACCAGATTGCAGGCCGGGCGATTGCCGCGCCTTGGTCACGGGCCGATCACCGCGCCTTTGCCATTGAATATGCGTTGTTGCGCCATGGTCCGCGCACCGCCCTGATGCGGGTCCGCGAGGACCCCGTCCCCCTGCGTGACCCAGAGTCCGCGGAACGGCTGGGCCGTGTCCTGCTTGGTGCGGGTCATGCGGGATTGGCGGCGCGATATTTGTGGTTCTGCCTTAAACGCTGGCCAGATGATGCGGCGCTGCTGCAATTGATCTGCAACGCGCTGCACCATGCCGGACACCCAGAGCGCATTACCGAAATCTTGGACCATGTCGATGCGTTGCATGATCCGGGAATGGTGTTGGCCCACCGGCTTGCGGCCACGATGGCAACAGGCGACGCGCAAGCGCTTGCGAAGCTGTGCGATCTGACCCGTGCCGCGTTGCCCGACAACCCACCCTTGACCGGACTGATCACGGCCCATCTGCTTTGCGGTGAACTGTCCGCTGCCGAAGGGTATGTGCGAAGGCTACGCGCGTCGGACGGCCCATTGGAAAACGCCTTGATCCATCGCCCCCGCGCAACTTGGCTTGGCTCTTTGCTGAACGAGGCGCGTATTCTTTCAGCATTGCCCAATGATGATCGCCGCGAGGCCGATTATGGTGGTTGGCAAAGTGCCTCTTTCCTTGGGGCGCGCAAGGCGCTGAGACACTTGACAGAAGGTTTGCCCGACATGCCCGTGGCGCCGGCCACGGCACACGCGGCCCATCCCCTACCCCCGATCCATCTGGCATGGCAGGGGTTGGACCCATCGAACCCTGATCACCAACAGGTCATCGCGGCATGGGCCGAAGCCTTTGGTCAGCCGCGCATCATGCCAACGGGGGAGGAGGCCGCCACTTGGTTTGCCGCGCATCACGGTAGGCGTGGTGCGCAAGCCTATGCATTGGCCACGCAGCCCGCGCAAAAGGCCGATCTCTTGCGCTATGCTCTTTTGCTTGATCAGGGCGGTTTGGCCTTGGGGGCGCCGCAATGGCCATCGCGTGACATGGGCCGCTGGTTATCGCGTGCGGGACCGGCGATGTTCGTGCGCGACGCTGTTGGGGCTGTTACAACCGATGTGATGCTGGCCCCTGCCGGGCATCCCGTGATCGCCACGGCGCTTGAGATGGCAATCACGGCCTGCCTTGGGCGGGAAAGCGATCATTGCTGGTTCAAAACGGGGCCAGGGCTATTGACCCGTGCCGTTGCGCATAACCTTGCTGCATTGGGACCTGGCCGCCGCCAAGCGCAATTGATCCCCGCGTGGGCATTACGCCGATACCTTCATCCCTACGGCGCGATCCAAGGCCCTTTTCCAATATAAAGCGCGATATACTTCACGAAAGCGAAGGGTTTACATCTTTCGCGTTATAGGTTTTTGTCGTGCGCGGCGGAGCTATCGCGCTGCGCCGTGTCGGTAACGCGTGAACAAGGGGGGCATGATGACATCGCATCCGATGACCCCCATCTTGCTATGCGGCGGCTCCGGCACCCGGCTTTGGCCCTTGTCTCGTCAGAGCTATCCTAAACAATTCTCACCGCTCTTGGGTCAAGAAAGCCTGTTCCAGACTTCGGTTCTGCGGTTGGCGGGGCCGGGGTTCAACCCGCCTGTCATTGTCACCGGCAATGATTTCCGCTTCATCGTCACCCAGCAGATGGACGAAATCGGTGTGCCGCCCGCCGCCGTGCTGCTTGAGCCGGTGCCGCGCAATACCGGGCCTGCGATCTTGGCGGCCTTGCTCCATGTCGCGGCCAGCGATCCCGGGGCGCTGGTACTTATCGCTCCGTCCGATCATGTAGTCGCAGATGTGGCGGGTTTTCGCAGCGCCATCGCGAAGGCGGCCATGGCGGCGGATCAAGGGGCTATCGTGACCTTTGGCATCCGGCCGGACCGGCCTGAAACTGGCTATGGCTACTTGGAACTGGCCGACCATGCCGGGGAGGGCGCTGTCCCCTTGGTGCGTTTCGTCGAAAAGCCTGACCGCGACACTGCCCGCGCGATGCTGTCCGAAGGGCGCTACTTGTGGAATGCGGGGCTGTTTCTGGCGCGGGCGGATCGGCTGATCGCGGCCTATCGCACCCATGCGCCGGACCTGATCGCGCCGGTCACGCGCGCCGTTCTTGAGGCGCGCACCGATCTGGGCTTTCTGCGGCTTGATCCCACCGCCTGGGCCACGGCCCCCGACATCTCGATCGATTTCGCCGTGATGGAGCGCTGCGCCGAGCTTTCCGTCATCCCCTTTGATGGCGGCTGGTCCGATCTCGGCGGCTGGGAGACGGTCTGGCGCGCCATGGGGCCGGATGCGGCGGGCGTGGCCACCAGCGGCCCGGCGGCGGCGATCGATTGCACCGACACGCTGCTCCGCGCCGAGGGGGAAGGGCAGGTGTTGATCGGGCTGGGGCTGGACAAGATGATCGCCGTCGCCATGCCCGACGCGGTGCTGGTCGCCCCCATGGACCGCGCACAGGATTTGCGGCGCGCGGTGGCCCACCTCAAGACGCAAGGCGCGTCACAGGCCACGACCTTCCCCAAGGATCACCGCCCTTGGGGGTGGTTCGAAAGCCTCGCCCTTGGTCCTCGGTTTCAGGTTAAACGGATTCATGTGAATCCGGGTGCGAGTCTTAGCTTGCAAAGTCACCACCACCGGGCGGAGCATTGGGTGGTGGTGCAAGGCACCGCGCGGGTGACGGTGGACGGTGAGACGCGGCTGATGTCCGAGAATAACGCGATCTACATCCCGCTGGGGGCGACCCATCGGCTTGAAAACCCTGGGAAATTACCAATGGTGCTGATCGAAGTGCAGACGGGCGCCTATTTGGGCGAGGACGATATCGTGCGGTATGAGGATGGATATGGGAGAGGGTGATAAGCGGCCCATCCCTGTCGGGAACCGGTGTACACACCCCGTCGTCCATCCGTACAGCATGCGTACATACGCGCCGCGCCACGCGGGGCGGGGTTCGGCGGGGGGACGATATCGTGCGGTATGAGGATGGATATGGAAGAGGGTGAGGGGATGGACCTCGAACAGCGGTTGAGTGATGTAAACACCTACCTGTCGGAGGGCATACATACCGTCAAAGGCTGGTGCCTTCCGCATTTGTGGCAGACTCTTTGGCCACTTTATCGTGAGATTGGTGACGGGCCTGTTGCTGAGATCGGCCTCTTCGAGGGCAAGTTTTTTATCGGCCTATGCAAGACATTCGGGACCAGCGAAAAAAATCGCGCGGCAGCGATCGATGTGTTCGATATGCAGCAATTTAACCTCGATGGCGCCGGGGTGGGCAAGATGGATGTGGTCAAGCGCAATCTTGGCGTGCATGGCATAGCCGAGGACGCGGTAGAGTTCGTTCAAGCGGATTCTCTTGCGCTCACCCATCGCGATGCCGACCGCCTCGTGCGCGAAATCGGTCAGTTCCACTTCTTCAGCGTCGATGGATGTCACGAAGTCGTGCATACTGCAAAAGATATTGAGTTTGCGATGTCAGTGACTGCAAATCATGGCCTCATTGCAGTTGATGATTATACAAATCCGGATTGGCCAGGCGTTCAAGAAGCAGTAGCGCGAATGTACATGTTACGAGATTTCAACTTCATCCCCCTCGCAGTAACTTGCAATAAGCTTCTCTTATGTTCTTATTCGTTTCATTCGGATCGATTGGCAGCGATTGAAGAATATGTCTCATCTCATTATCCAACAACTCGCATTAAGAAAGTCAAACGATTTGGCTTTCAAACATTGACATTACATCCAGGTCATTCAGTTTGGAGTGATATTGTTAAATGATTGAGCTAAATCAGAATTAAAAAAGGAACGAGAATGCCGGTATTTCAAAAGGACGGTAAAAGAATCCTTTTTGTGCATGTACCCAAAGCTGGCGGCACTACGGTTGAGCAGTTTTTTTTGGCCAACGGTTGGAGCATGAGCCTTTTTGACTCTGGCGAAGAGGAAAATACTTTGAACCCTGTGAGAAAGTGTTCACCTCAGCATTGGCATTTCGAAACTCTGCAAAGCATTTTCCGACTTGCGAATTTCAAATTTGTTTTCTGCATCGTCCGACATCCGATGACCAGAATAATAAGCGAATATCGCTGGCGTCGCCAGCATTTTGGCCTTGAGAAGTCATTTGACGAGTGGGTTGACTTCGCCTTAAAATCTTATAGCAATGATAACTTTTCATTGGACAATCATATAAGGCCGCAATTTCACTTTGTCGGTCCGGGTATGCAAATTTTTAAGTTAGAGGATGGCATTGATAACTGCATTAATGACTTAAAGCAGCGCGGAATAATTTCTGCTGAGATCAACATGCCGCGCCGTGCGATGGTCAGTTCTGGCGAGCTGGTCGAGCCAGGGCCGCAGGCTATGGATATGATCATGCGTTTCTATGCCCAAGACTTTCAAAGATTTGGTTATGTTTAAATGTCACCTGCCCTCAGATTGATAAATTTAGAACGCAATGAGGCGTCCTTTAAAGAGGTTCCTTTTAAGAAGCACATTGGTGTACCTGAGAAAAAAGAGTTCCAAGATCTTTTTCTTTTGCGCGATGATTTCAACATTGGAATTTTTCGAGATTATGTAAGGTTTAAAGAGGACGAAAGTCTTAAGCATGGCGCTTTTTTTCTCGAGAACGTTTTTGTCTCGGACCACTGGGGCCTTGTAAGGAGCATAACGACAAATGGTATCTTTAATCTAACGCCCGGCTTTGGCTGGATGCCCGATCACTTTGCACATCTTATTTCCAAAGGCCATGTGTCTGAGACAGCTACGGGAGATTATCTCCTTCATCACGATGACGCACCAAAAGTCACGCTGAGCGGCTTTTCTGCTCTCCTATCATTTCCGGGCGCGCTCACATTTGGACACTGGATTGTCGATATTTGGGGGCGTGTTGAGATTCTTAAGAGGTTAGGTGTTTTCCATGATCTCGATCATTTTCTTGTGCCGTCTCCGGTTTCTGAATGGATGCGATCTTTTTTTGCTTTCTTCGAAATAGACGCTAATCTGATCCGTCCATTGAGCCGTGAGAAGAACTATTATTGTGAAAATCTTGTTATTCCGACAGTTCCCAGTCAATCCTCTGGTGGCATCATTCCGGCGTCGATCTTCGGAAACCAGTTTCGCCGGCGAAGCGAATATATCTCGCGATGGTTGCCGACGGGGCATGATGACTGGTCAGGGCCACTTTTTCTGCGGCACACACCACTCACGTCGGATAAAAACCGTTCCTTGGCGAATGCTTTGGATGCAGAAGCGGTAATCCTTTCCAGTGGGGGACGAGTTGTGGACCCAGTCAATATTCCAATTGGCGAACTGCTTCAACTCATCAAGCAATCATCGATAGTAGTCGGTCAAGATTCGTCAGCACTCCACAACATTTCGTTTGTAGGCAAGGATTTGATTGTTATTGAAACAGTTAGGCGAAGAAATATGCTTCACGTTTCGTTACAGGACATCGCTAATAAACGCGTTGGCTACTTAACTAGTAATAACGAACATGGTCTTTGGAAGATCGATCAGGGACATCTTTCAAACATTCTTGAACAATCTCTGCTCAAGATCCAGAAATAAGCGGGTTGCCTCACACCGCCCCGAACAGATCCACCGCCTCGAAGGCGGCTTTCATCTTGGCGCGCCCTGCCGCGAAGGAGAAGCTGTCGGCGGCGTAGGTGCGGGCGGCGCCTGACATGGCGGACCAGAGCGCGTCGTCTTGCGAGAGGCGGGCAATCGCCTCGGCCCAGTCCTGTGGCGTTTCGGCGATCATGCAGTCATGGCCATGGCGCAGGCCGATCCCCTCGGCCGCGACAGGCGAGAGGACGCAAGGGATGCCATGCGCCAGCGCGCCCAGCACCTTGCCCTTGATCCCCGCCCCCGACAGCAGCGGGGCCACAAAGATGCGGTGGCGGTCATAGGCATCGTCCACCGTATCGATATAGCCCACCGGGTCGATGCAGTGCGAGGCCAGCGCCTTGATCTCGGCCCCCATGCCTGCGCCGTAGATCGACAGATGCGCATCGCTCAGCCGTGGCATGACATTGGCGGCAAACCAGCACACCCCTTCGGCATTGGGGTGATGGTTGAAGCTGCCCAGGAATGACAGGCCCGCGCGCCCGATCAGCGGCGGGATCTTGGCAGGAATATCGACCACCCAAGGGCAGGTCATGACGCGCACCGCCCCTTCGGTATGGGCGGCGATGACGGCGTGTTCCACGGCGTTATAGCTCAGCACCAGGTCGGCGTGGCGCATCATCTCAAGCTCTTCGTCGCGGACACGGCGCATGGCGGCCATGCGGGAGGGGTCATCCGCGCTGAGGGCTGCACGCAACTCGCGCAGGAAGTGGAGATCGGCATTGTTGAGCAAGATCCGCGCATTGGGGGCAAAGCGCCGGATATGGGGGATGCTTTCCTGCGCAACATAGTAACGGGTGATATAGACCGCGTCGAATTCGGCGGCGCGGTGTTCAAGGAATTCCGGCACTGACAGGTAGAAGGGGGCAGTGATGACCTCGATCCCCTTGTTTTGCAGATCATCCGTCTGGCTGCCGAAATGGGCGAGGTTCTGGGGCAGAAAGGTGACCTTGTAGCCCAGCGATTGCACCAGTTCCATCTCGCGGTGGGCAGCATAGGATCCGGCATCGCGATCTTCACGCGGGGTGGTGTAGTCGATGAACAGGACCCGGCCGATGATACCGCGATCCTTTTCAAGATCAGGGGCCTGCCCCTCGCGGCCGAAATGGGCATAGTCGCGCGCCCAGCGGCGTTTGAACTTGGGGCGGTTGACCTCTTGGAAGCTTTTGAAGCCGGTCGCGGTATCGGTGCCGCTTGTCATCCCTTCGAAGTGATAGACGATGGAGGAGGGGACGAACCACGTGGTGTAGCCCGCTTCGCGCACCTTGAAGGCGAAATCGGTATCCTCGAAATACATCGGCTCGAGGTAGTCGGACAGACCGCCGATCTGGTCCCAGATCGCTTTGGTGGTCATCATCGCCGCACCCGACAGGTAATCAGCTTGGCGCGCATAGCAAAAGCGCGGCTCCCAAGGGTTGGCACGGTTGCCGTAATTCCATGGATTGCCGCTCCCCCAGATGATGCCGCCTGCCTCTTGCAGCTTGCCATCGGGATAAAGCAGCTTGGACCCCGCCAGGCCGACATTGTCGAACCGCGCAAAGGCATCGCAAAGCGCATCCAGCCAGCCAACGGTCGGTTCAGTGTCGTTGTTCAAGAGCACGACAAATTCGCCACGGGCGGCGGCGACGCCTGCATTGCAGGCGCGGATAAACCGCTGTGCCGTGGTGTTGCGGATCACCGTGATGCCCGCGACGATCTTTTCGATCTCGGCCGTTTCATCGGTCGAAGCATCATCGACCAAGATCACCTCGAACGGGGTCGTATTATGCGCGGCCAACAAAGCACATAACCCATAATAGGTCACCTCGACCTTGTTATGGGCGGGCATGATGACGCTGACGGTCGGGTTCTTGACCGCGGGAAAGCGGATCGGGGCAAGTTTGAGCGTCTCATAGGTTTGGTCAAGTGTCGCGAAAGCGGTGGCAAGCGATGTTTGATCCATCCCTGTAATCGGTTTGGCCAGATGCGCCCGCGCGGCGCGGTAGCGGTGGTTTGCCCTGACGGTCAGTTCAGTTGGAAACGGCGCACGCGTCTCGCGCACGATGACATCATGCGGGGTCAAAAGCCGCGGCGCGAGCACGGGCAAGGTCAGGAAAACTTGGCAACCCGAGAGATCGCGGATCGAAATTTCAACGATCTCTCCGCGCAGGCATTGCATGGGCAGGCGCACCACCGTGTCATCGGCACGAATATGGGTTTCTAGCACCGGGGCGCCATCGACGAAGAACATCACGCGCCTTGGCACATCGGCCTTAAGCACCAAGGAATGGCCGTAATCATCGACCAATTTGATCTGTGCATCGATCGGGGCAAAAAGCTCTTTGCGCTCCTGACCTAGGCTGATCGTGATCGCGGGGTCGGCGACATGGCGAAACAGCGGAACGTGACCGCGATACCATTGATCACCCGTGCCACCATCATTGCCAATCACCTTTTGCAGGGGTTGCAGGCTGTTGGGGGTAAAGTTGGGGCTGGCAACCTGGGCATTGGCGATGAAGAAATAGGGGTAATTATCAGACCCATCCGGCCGATAGCCATCGTATTTGATTTGCATGCCGATGCGCACCCCGCCGCGTTTGCGCGGAACAGGGATGGTGACTTTCTGGTAGCCATTGACCGACGGGCCGCCATTGTGGCGGGGATCAAGTTTCACTTCGGCCTGTTCGGATGGGCCGCCCGTGATCGGATCGAACCGCAAGACCAGGCTGGCCCGGCAGCGATGGCCGGCGATGTAAGCCTCGAAATGCAGCGATTGGTTAATATGGGGAACGACAATTGGATGCGCGATGTCGATCAGATGCGGCTCTTCGAATCCGTCGATGCGGGTTTGGATCGTTTGACCGTTCTCCAACATCCAATCGGAAAGCTTGTTGACATGCGCTTCGGAAGCGAAACTGGCCGGCGTGCCGTCGGGCATGCGGTCCGCCAATTGCAGCGGCCCTTCCGGATAGCTGAACATGCGCCGAAAAGGGACGTAATCAAAACTAAGATCGTCCTCGGCGACTGGCGTCAAAGCGATGATCCGGCCCTGCGCTTCAACCCTCAACTCATCGCTGAGAGCGGATTTGCGACCGTGGATCAGCAACTCATTTTTGACGAGCATCGTACTATGCACGACTTTTACTAGCTTTGACAAAAGATCACATCTCCACGAAAGATAATTCTATGGAGCGGAGGTGAGGGATCAAGTCAAGCCCTCGAGGGGCGCATGGCCCGAATTTGCGGACCCGACCGCAAGGCACGGCCATATGGCCTACCGATCAAAGGGGCTGCTTGGTGCGTGGATGCGATGGGAAACTGGCTGGGGTGGTAGGATTCGAACCTACGGTACGCGGTACCAAAAACCGTTGCCTTACCACTTGGCTACACCCCAACCGTGCCGCGCTAGTTACGCTGGGAGCGACGAGGGATCAAGTCCCCGTTTCCACAATTCTGCACGGGGCGGCAACCAGTTGTGGCCTTCATTCACAAGCGGATCGGATCGGCCTTTGCCAAACGGTCGAATGCCATCAATCCAGCGACCAAAGCAGGCATCTGGCTGAGAGGAATCATGTTCGGCCCGTCCGAAGGGGCGCGGTCCGGGTCTTCATGGGTTTCAATGAAAACCCCCGCGATCCCAAGCGATACGGCGGCGCGCGCCATCACCGGGGCAAACTCCCGCTGGCCGCCGGAACTTCCACCTTGGCCGCCGGGTTGCTGCACGGAATGGGTGGCGTCCATGATCACTGGGTAGCCGGTTTTCATCATCTCGGGCAAGGCGCGCATATCCGCCACAAGCGTATTGTAGCCGAAACTCGTTCCGCGCTCGGTCAGCAAGATGCGCCGGTTTCCGGTCGATTCGACCTTGGCCACGACATTCTTCATGTCCCATGGAGCAAGAAACTGGCCCTTTTTCACATTGATGACCGCCCCTGTTTCACCGGCGGCGAGCAACAGGTCGGTCTGGCGACACAGAAAGGCAGGGATCTGGATGATATCGCAAACCGCCGCGACAGGCACGCAATGGTCGGGGCCATGCACATCGGTCAGCACGGGGCAGCCAAGCTCGGCTTTCACATCGGCCAGCACTTGCAACCCTTCGTCCATGCCAAGGCCGCGCTTGCCCGACAGGCTGGTGCGGTTGGCCTTGTCATAGCTGCCCTTGAAGACAAATCCCGCGCCTGCCTTGTCACAGGCCTCGGCCATGGCGCGCGCGATCATTAGCGCGTGATCGCGGCTTTCCAACTGGCATGGCCCGGCGATGATCGTCAGCGGATGATCATTGGCGATCGCCAAGCGGCCTGTTTCCACGATCTGCATGGTCTCTCCCCTGCGATTTCGGTGTCAGGTCACGAGCTGACCTGTTCTCTGAGGATCGATGCGGTCATCGACACCATCAGGTAAATGCCGGAAAATACGAGGAACGCAAGCAAGGTATTCTCGAAAGCGCGCGGATAGGCGGCGCGATCGGGCGGCACCGGAAACACGCCCATGGACAGATAAAGCGATTGGCGATTGGCTTCGATCCGGGCTGTTTCCAGCTGTTGCAGGGATTGGGCCAGCATCATCTGGCGCGTTTCCAGATCGGCTTGCGCGATGACCAATTCGGATTGGATCCGCGCCAATGAGGCACCACCGGCTTGCGTGTCAGTCAGGCTGCTGCGCAGTTGCGCGATCAAGGTCTCAAGCCGAGCGATGTTGTTTTGTGCCACTTCGACACGGGTGGGGTTCGGGCTTCGGGCCGATAGGATTTCGGCAAGCCGCAGGCGCTCTTGTTGCGCCTCAAGCTCAAAGGTCGAGATCTGGGAGAACACGGCCGACACTTCGGCATCAGCGGACAAGACGCCGCGCCGTTCCTGTAGCTCAAGCACGCGGGCCTGTGCTTCGCTCACGCGGCGTTCGGCATCTTCGTAGCTTTCGCGTGCGCCGGCCATCTGGTCTTCGCGCAGGCGTTGGCTCATCTGATCGACACGCTCTTCGGCGTAGCGGATCAGCGCCTCGGAAAAGGCTTGGCTGGTAAAGGGGTCTGCCGCCAACATTTCAAGCTTGATGACGCCCTCGGTCGGATCATAGCCGATGGTGAGCTGATCACGATAAGTCGCATAGACCGTTTCGATCGCGGCATCGGGTGCAAGCCGGATCAGCGGATCCATATTGGGTGCCGAGAAATGTTCGCGGAAATTCAACTCTTCATCCAGCCGCAGCATCGCTTCGCGGCTCTCAAGGTAGCTTTGCACCACGATACTTTCTTGGACGGTCGCAAAGCTTGAGCCGCCCAACAGCCCGCCAAGCCCGCCACCCGAACTTGTGCCGCCAGTCTCGGCTTTCTGGATCACGAATTCCGTATTTGTCGCGTAAAGTGGCGTTGCGACGCGATAAAAGTAATATGACACAAGCAGGGTCGGCAGCAGAACGAACAAGGCCAAGCGCGTTGCCAACAAGACCAGTCGACGGCGGCGGCGGCGGGCAATGTCGCGCTGGATCTTCATGATCTCGCTGGCCCGCTCATCGACGCCGTAGGGGCGGGGTGGGGCGGGTTTGGCAGGCGGCTGAACAGGGCGCGTCGTGGCAGGCAATAGGCGCGCCGCAGCGTTATCGGCGGTGTCTCCTTCACTTCCGCGCGCCGTGCTTACCACCATGTCGAGCATGTTCGAGGACGCGAAAGGATCAAGTCCGCGCGCCCGCAAGAGCCGCACCGCGTCAAAATCCGAGCTTGGGTGAAGACCGTTTTTCTGCGCGATTCGGCGCGCCATCCGCAATTGGCGGCCGGTCAGCCCTTCGGCACGGATCGCGGCAATCTCTTGCTCTGCTGGTGTGCCGGCATCATCCGGCGGCGCCTCTGCGGTTGTCGGCGCTCCGGCTTGTGCCTTGGCCCGCGCTTCGGCCGTGGAACCGGGCATGGCCAGATCACCAAACCCATCTTCGATCTGTGTGGGCGCGGCCATCAAGGCTTCGGCGCTGGGCGTATCGATGTCAGGATGCGGCATCGCCGAAGCGGGTGCTTGCGCCACGCTGTCGGCTGTTTCGCCGAGCATGCCATCGTTACGGCGAATGCGGAATTTACGCACCTTGGGTGTGGTAGTCATAAAGCTGTTTGGCCTCTTCGAGCGTGTCGAACGTGTATAATTGCCCATCGCGCAGGACCGCGGCCCGGCGCACGAATTTCTCGAGCGTTTGCGCCTGGTGAGACACGATCACCACGGTCGCATGTTTCAAGCGATCAGCGAGGATACTTCCCGCGCGGCGGTTGAATTCCGCATCGGTCGTCATCGGCATGCCTTCGTCGATCAGGTAGATGTCGAATTCGAGCGCCAAGAGCAGGGAAAAGTTAAAGCGCGCCCGCATGCCACCCGAATAGGTGCCGACCGGCATGTCGAAATACTCTTCGATGTCGCAGACCCATCGGCAGAAGGCTTCGACATAATCGGGATCAAGTCCGTAAAGCTGAGCGATGTAGCGGGCATTCTCGCATGCCGATAAGCGGTTGATCACGCCGCCCATGAACCCCAGCGGAAAGGAAATGCGCGCACCGCGATAGATCTGCCCTTCGTCGGGTTTTTCCAAACCCGCCATCATGCTGATCAGCGTGGTCTTGCCTGTGCCATTGGGTGCAAGAATACCGAGCGATGCGCCAAGCTCGACGCGGAAGGATGCACGATCAAGGATCACCTTGCGCCGCTCACCTGTCCAAAAGGACTTCGATACCCCAGCGAATTCCAACATTTACACGCTTGCCGCTCACTACTGGCTACTCTGTCGCCGTGCTGCCAATCATGGAATGATCTTGCCGTCATTGTCCACAATCGCAGCCATATCGGGCATTTGGGGCGGGATTATGTCCAATCCGCCCCGCCATATCCCCACATATGTGCAATTTTCCGTCAATCGCAGCTTTTGGCAATGCGGCGAAATCGATATGTCCAGGGTCCGTGCCAAAGTCTGCACGGTCAAGAACACGGAGGTCCCTGCGCGATGACACCTTTGGACCAGGCCCATGCGGCGATGGCCGATGCACCGTCCGACGATGCGGCGCGGCTGCGCTTTTATGACCGGCTTGCCGGTTCAGAGCTGTTCTTGCTGCTCGAAGCTGAGGCCATTGGCGACCGCATCCGGCCACAGGTCTTTCCCGTTGAGGCGCAGGATTTTGTTCTTGTCTTCGACCGAGAAGAGCGCTTGACCGAATTCGTTGGTCACCAGGCGCCCTATGCTGCGCTTTCCGGGCGGCGGCTGGCCGAGATGCTGGCCGGGCAGGCGATCGGTTTGGGGGTCAATCTCGGTGTCGCACCTTCGTCGATCTTGATCGAGGCGGCATCGGTGGATTGGCTAGCCGCGACTTTGGCCGAGGCCCCCGAGGAGGTCGAAGAGCATCCCGAGGAAATCACCGCGCCACTTGGCCTGCCTGATGTCTTGCTTCATGCGCTGGATGCACGGTTGGCTGCTGCCAATGGCTTGGCGCGCATGGCGTACCTGGTTGGTGCGACTTATCGCGGTGGGCGGCGCGGGCATCTCTTGGCCTTTGTCGATCCCCTTCCTGGTGCTGAACCCGCGCTTGCCCGTGCAGCCGCGGCGGCGCTGACTTTTTCAGGCGTTGCAGCAGGAAGTTTGGATGTCGGGTTTTTCCGGGCGGCCGACCCAGTCTCGGCCCGGCTGGCGCGTGTTGGCCTGCGCTTCGATTTGCCCGCCGCGGCCGAGGTTGCGGCATCACCACCCGCCGCGCCCGGCATGGATCCCGACCTGCCGCCACGTTTGCGATAGGCACGAGGGCAGCAGGTCACGGCGCGTTCCGCTGCGACCCTTGCCACACCGCGCTAGTAGCCCAAGCCGCGATCCACCAAGTGGTAAAGCGGCGCGCCCATTTCAGCGCGCTTGATGTTGCGCACCAGCGTCCGCGCTGCCGATGCAGCCCGCGTGGCCGAGGCGATATGCGGCGTGACGGTGACATGCGGATGTGACCAATAGCGATGATCTGCGGGCAAAGGCTCGATCCGGAAGGTGTCGAGCGTTGCATGTCCGATGTGACCCGCATCCAAAGCCGCAAGAAGGGCGCTATCATCAACCAGCGCGCCGCGGCCGGGGTTCACGATCACGGCACCTTTGGGTAAAAACCCCAACGTGCGTGAATTCAGCGTGCTGTTGGTTTCGGGTGTGTTCGGCAAGAGCAACACCACGATCTGCGCTGCGCGCAAGGCATTCTCCAGCCCATCGACCCCGTGATGGCAGATCACGCCGGGGATGGATTTTGGGCTGCGTGACCAGCCATGGGTCGGAAAGTTCAACCGTGCCAGCGCTTGTGCGCAGGCCGCGCCAAGAACACCCAAACCCAACACCGCGACGCCGCGATCACGCGCCAATGGTGGAGTGCTGTCATCGCGCCAGAGCCCGTCTTGGCCATGGATATGGGTGTCCATCCCCAGGTGATGGCGCAGCACATGGCCGGTGACATACTCCACCATCCCTTCGGTCAATCCGTCATCGACCATCCGTGCCAATGGCACGCGCAGCGTGGCGTTGCCCACCACATCTTCGACCCCGGCCCACAGGTTCAAAACGGCCTTCAACCGCGTGTAGGGGGTGAAATCGGTCAGGCCAGAATTGGGGGCGTAGATGATGTAATCAACCTCGCCCGGCGCGGCCTCGACCGTTAGATGGACGTGGTCGAGACCGTTTTCGGCAAGTGCGGCGCGCAAATGAGGCTCATAGGTGCTCCACCGCTCTGATTTGGCGGCGAAAAGGATGGTGGGCATTGGACCTCCGATCAGTGGTTAGCGCGGACGATGGACATGGGCCGATTGCACAAGCCCAAAGGCCACCATCAACACAAGCATCGCCGATCCGCCATAGCTGACCAGCGGCAAAGGCACACCGACTACGGGTGCCAATCCCATCACCATCGCCATGTTGACCGCAAAATAAAGGAAAAAGGCAACGGCGATCCCCATCACCAAAAGCGCCGCGAAGCGATCGCGCAAGGAAAGCGCGATGGAGATGCAGAACACCAGGATCAACAGGTAGAGCACCAGCAAAGAGGATGCACCGACAAAGCCGAATTCCTCGGCCAAGGTGGTGAAGATGAAATCGGTATGTTTCTCGGGTAGAAAGTTCAGACGGCTTTGTGTGCCTTCCATGAAACCGCGCCCTGTCCAGCCACCCGATCCCAGCGCGATCTGGCTTTGCGTGATGTGGTAGCCTGCCCCAAGCGGGTCGTTGGACGGGTTCAGGAAGGTGTCGATCCGCCGGTACTGGTAGTCTTGCAACAACTGCCAATCCGTCCCGCGCGAGGTAAACACGGCAAAGACCGCGCCCACTCCCGCCGCGATGACGCCCGCGAAATAGGCCCAATGGACACCGGCCAGAAACATCACTGCCCCCCCGCCGATCAAAAGCAGAAGTGCCGTGCCAAGATCGGGCTGGCGCAACGTCAGTGCCACGGGAATTGCGATCACCACGAGCGGGATCAACACATAGAGCAGGCGCGATTTCTTGCCGACATCCAGCCAGTCGTAATAGGCGGCCAACACCATCACCAGCGTGATCTTGGTCAGTTCCGATGGTTGCAGCCGCATGAAGCCCAGATCGATCCAGCGCTGTGCGCCCATGCCGACAGTGCCGAAAAACTCCACGAAGAGTAGCAACAAGATCGACAGACCGAAGGCCAAGGCTGAAACGTTGCGCCAAAACCAGATCGGTACCATGGCGACGATCAGCATCAGGACAAAGCCAAGTGCAAAGCGCTCCAACTGCGGTTCGGCCCAACGTCCGATGCGCCCACCCGCCACGGAGGTCAGCATCAAGAACCCCACACCCGCCACCGCGATCAACAGCACGATCAGGGGCCAGTTGAGATACAAGATTTTGCGCCAGCCCGTGGGCGTGAACTTCACGTTATATTCGAGAAAGCTCATGCTTGGCTCCGCACGGTGCGGCCGGTTGGCACAGGCGGGCTGCGCAGGATCGGTAATTCACGATGCATGCGTTCAATGTCGCGGCGCTGATTGGCCGGGTAGAGGGCGGGCGATGGCACCTCGCCCAACTGGGCGCGCAGCAAGATGTCACGCGCGATGGGCGCAGCGACCGCCGCGCCGCCGCCGCCATGTTCCACGATCACCGAACAGGCGTAGCGTGGCTTGTCATAGGGTGCGTAGCCAACATAAAGCGCGTGGTCGCGCCGTTCCCATGGCAGATCGGCATTCGCGATCACACCTGATGCGCGTTCTGCGGCCGTGATATTGCGCACTTGGCTGGTGCCGGTCTTGCCCGCGATGGCGTAGTCGGCCACTTCGACCCGGCTGCTATAGGCGGTGCCGCGCCGATCATTATTGACCTGCCACATGCCGCGTTGGACCAAATCAAGATGCTGAGGCGCAAGGCCCAGATCGGGGGCGGGATCGGGCAATTGGTTGATCCCGTTGATCGAGCGGATAATCGTCGGCACAATCTCGCGGCCAGTGGCGAGCCGCGCAGTCATCACCGCCAGATGCAATGGCGACGTCAGCACGAAACCTTGCCCGATCGAGGCATTGAGCGAATCGCCCACAACCCAGCCCGCGCCGCGGTTTTGCATTTTCCATTGCATGGTGGGCGCGAGCCCTTCGGCTATGCCCGAAAGCGGTAGATCATGGCGCACACCGCATCCCAGGCGTTTGGCCATGGCCGACATGGCCTCGATGCCCACGCGCTGGGCCAATTCGTAGAAATAGACATCGCAGCTTTGGCTGATGCTTTCGACAAGATTGACCCGGCCATGGCCGCCGCGGCTCCAACAGTGAAAGCGGCGGTCGCCGACATCCATGTGACCGGGGCAAAACACCGTCTCCTCGGGGGTGATCACGCCTGCCTCGAGCGCGGCAAGTGCTACGATCATCTTGTAAGTGGAGCCTGGCGGATAGGTGCCTTGCGTCGCCTTGTTGGCCAAGGGGCGGTAGCGATCATTATTGAGGCTGTTCCATGCAGCGGTGGAAATGCCACGCACGAAAAGATTGGGGTCGAATGTCGGGGTCGATCCCAAGGCCAAGATCTCACCGTTTTCGCAATCCATCACCACAGCGCCGGCGCTTTCGCCTGACAGCCGCGCCTCGACATAGTTTTGCAGCCCCGCATCGATTGTCAGTTGCAGATCATCACCCGGATTCGGCGGGTCGCGTGTCAATTCACGCATGACCCGCCCGCCTGCATTCACCTCCACCCTCTTGGTGCCGGCCTGCCCGCGCAACACGCCCTCCATCCGGGCCTCGATATTGTAGCGGCCTACCTGAAAATCGGGGATCTGCAAAACGGGGTCGGTGTCACCTGTCTGTTCGAGATAGTAGTCCGAGACCGGGCCGACATAGCCCACCACATGCGCGAGGTCGGCCCCCATGGGATAGATGCGCGACAGCCCCACCTCGGGGGTAATGCCGGGCAAGGCAGGGGCGTTGACAGCGATGGCGCTGATCTCGGCCCAACTCAGCCTGTCGGCGATGGTAACTGGCACGAAGGGGGGGCGGCGTGCGATCTCGGCGCGGGCGCGCTCGAGAGCGACCAAATCCAGGGTGACGATCCGCCCAAGCTCGGCCAGAACTGCATCGACATCGCCTGCATCCTCGCGCACCAAGGTGACGCGGTAATTCTGCTCATTGGCGGCCAAGAGCACACCACCCCGGTCGAAGATCAGGCCGCGCGCAGGTGGCAAAAGCCGGATGTTGATGCGGTTTTCCTCGGCCAGCAGGCGGAAATCATCTGCGCGCTCGACCTGTAGGTAGCGCATGCGCGCGCTCAGCACCGCACCCGTCGCCAAGAAAAGCCCACCCACGAACAGGCTACGCCGTCCAAATTGACGGTGGCTGCCCTCAGTGTCCTTGGTGGTGCGCTTCATCTGATTATACTTCGATCTCTGCCGCGCCGATCTTACGCAAACCGAATAGGAATTTCGAGATGCCCACGATCAGCGGATAAATGGCGGCGGTGACAATGGCGTGAGCCAGCGATAGCCCCAATGGCGCCGGGTCGATCATCAAGACCCACAGCAACACCCGTTCTGCCAAGGTCATGGCCAGTACCGCGCCGGTAAAGGCCGACCATTCCAAGAGGAATGGGAACTCTGTCATCGTAAGACGCCTCCGCCGCAAGGCTTCCGATGTGATGACGACCAAAAGCGTCCACAATCCCGGCGGGCGTTGAAACAGAAAATCGGCCAGCAAGAAGACCAAGATAATCGCACCCAATGGCACGACTGCTGGCTGTCGTAACAGCCATGCCAGCGTCAACGCCAAAAGGAGGTCGGGCCCAGGCAAAGCGCTGTTATCCCCCGAAAGCGGCAACATCTTGATGCTGATGACGCTTGCACACAGTGCGAGGAAAAGCGCCCTGTAGCTCCAGATATGTTGGGCAGTGTTACGCATGCTCACTCCAACGCGCCTTCGCGCGAAAGGCCAAGCGGCACAACAGGGCGCTGTCCGGGGCGAAATGTCGGCGCCATGCCGGGCGGCAGAACGAACCCCTCGGGCGGGGGCCATGGTGGGCCGATCAGCGCGCCGGGGTCTGTGAGGGTTGTACCGGGATGGCTGCGCATGACGCGCAAAAAGCGCAGCCGCGCCAAATCCGCCGCCAGCCTTGCGCGCATCACGCGATCATTGGCTTGCACAACCTGCCCGACCAGCAAGCCGGGCGGAAAAATCCCGTCATCGCCTGATGTGACGATCCGATCACCCGCCGCAATGTCGTCGGGGTCTTCGATGAAATCAAGCACTGGGCTCGACGAGGTGTCGCCCATCAAAAGCGCTTGCTGCCCCGAGGGTTGGATCGTCACAGGGATGCGGCTGTTATTGTCGGTCAAGAGCAAGACACGGCTGGTGCGTTCGCCCACCCCCGAGATGCGCCCGACGACACCCAAGCCGTCCATGGTTGCCCAGCCATCGAGGATACCATCACGCGCACCCACATTGATCAGGACCGATCGGCGAAAGGGGCTGCCGGCATCGGCCATCACGATCCCTGTGACAAATGTTAGTTCCGGGTCAAGCCGCACCCGGTTGAGATCGAGTAAGCTTGCGTTTTCCTGCTCCAATTGCAGCGCCGCTTCGCGCCATGCCCGCATTTGCTGCAATTCACGCCGCAATTCTTCGTTCTGCTCATAGAGGCGAGCATAGCTTTGGAACCCGTCCACCATACGCGCCAGCCCCGTCACCGGGGCCATGGCCCATTCCATGTTTGGCACCACACTGTCGATGACCGCTGCGCGCAGGCGTTCGATGCGGGGATTGTCGATGCGCCAGATCAGCACCAAGGCGATAAGCGCAAGGATCACCACCGTCACCAGCAAACGCCGGACGGGGCGGGCATAGGCCTGATCAAGGGGCTCTCGTGCCATCTCGCTCCTTCGATGCGGCGCGCGTCAGGCGGCGTCAGCCGGGCTTAACTGTCGTAATCGATCGCGTGGCGCAAAAGCTTTTCATATTCGAGCGCCTTGCCGGTGCCGACGGCGACGCAATTCAGGCACTCATCCGCGACCGAGATCGCCAAGCCTGTCTGCTCCCGCAGCGCAATATCGAGATCACCGAGCAAGGCACCGCCCCCCGTCAGCATCACGCCGCGATCGACGATGTCGGCGGCCAGATCGGGCGGCGTCGCTTCGAGCGCGCTCATCACCGCTTCGACGATCTGCTGAACAGGTTCGGCCAAGGCCTCTGCCACCTGTGCTTGGCTGATCTCGGTTTCCTTCGGCACACCGTTCAAAAGGTCGCGGCCACGAATACGCATCGAGGCTCCACGCCCATCATCGGGCATCCGGGCCGTGCCGATCGAAGTCTTGATCCGTTCAGCGGTCGCTTCGCCGATCAAAAGGTTCTGATGGCGGCGCAGGTAGCTGATGATTGCTTCGTCCATACGGTCACCGCCCACGCGCACCGAGCGTGCATAGACGATGTCGGCCAAGGACAGCACCGCCACCTCGGTCGTGCCGCCGCCGATATCGACGACCATCGACCCTGTGGGGTCGGTGATGGGCATGCCCGCCCCGATGGCGGCCGCGATCGGTTCGGCGATCAACCCCGCCTTGCGCGCGCCCGCGCCAAGAACCGACTGGCGAATGGCGCGCTTTTCCACCGGCGTGGCCCCATGCGGCACGCAGACGATGATCTTTGGCTTGGTGAAGGTGGTGCGCTTGTGGACCTTGCGGATGAAGTGCTTGATCATTTCCTCGGCCACGTCGAAATCGGCGATCACGCCGTCGCGCATGGGCCGGATCGCCTGGATGCTGCCCGGCGTGCGGCCCAGCATCAGCTTGGCATCCTCGCCAAAGGCGAGCGCTTTCTTCACGCCGTCCTTGACCTGATAGGCCACGACCGAGGGCTCATTGAGGATGATGCCTCGCCCTTTGACATAGACCAGCGTGTTGGCCGTGCCGAGGTCGATCGCCATATCAGACGAAAAGAGATTTCCCCACCCTGCCATCTGCATTTGCCCCTTGCACGATTTCAAAAGGGCATGGTCCGCGTCCCACCAAGAGACTCGGCCATGCCCCCGTTCGTGTATATAGGCGGTGGCGGCAAGCCGCGTAAAGGCCTAGCGCCAAGCACTGTCAGCGTCTTTCCGCCACTGGCCATGCCGAAAATCTCGAGATTTTCGGTTGGGGAAATTGCAGTCTGCCATACGAAAAACTGCAGTTTGTCGCCCCTCGCCCTCAGCCCGCGTCCTTGTAGGAAACTTCCCTGCGGTCCGAGCCCAGCTTTTCGCGCCGCACGATCAAGCGGTTGAGCGCGTTCACATAAGCCTTGACGCTCGCCACGATTGTGTCGGTATCGGCGGCCTGCCCGGTTGCGATGCGCCCGTCTTCTTCGACGCGTACGGTCACTGTGGCTTGGGCATCCATCCCTTCGGTGACTGCATTCACTTGGTATAGCTGCAAGACCGCCTCGTTGGGATAAAGCGCCTTGACCGCATTGAATGCCGCATCGACAGGCCCATCGCCTTGGGCGGTCGCCTGCCCATCCTTGTCGCCCACCCGCAAGGTGATATCGGCTGATTGCGGGGCTTCGGTGCCACAGATCACGCGCAGGAATTTCAGCTCCAGATGATCGGTGGTCCCGGCGGCAGCTGCGTCGGTCACCAACGCGATCAGATCGTCGTCAAAGACCTCTTTCTTGCGGTCAGCCAAGGCCTTGAAGCGCACAAAAAGATCGTTGAGCTGGTTGTCGATCATGTCGAACCCCAACTCCTTGAGCTTGGCGCGCAATGCCGCGCGGCCTGAATGTTTGCCCAACGGCAGCGAAGTGCCAGACAGTCCCACATCGGCGGGGCGCATGATTTCGAATGTGTCGGCCGATTTCAGCATTCCGTCCTGATGGATCCCGCTTTCATGCGCGAAGGCATTCTTGCCCACGATCGCCTTGTTGGGCTGCACCGCGAAACCCGACACCATGCTGACGCGGCGCGAGATATGCATGATCTTGGTCGTGTCGATGCCGGTGGTGTAGGGCATGATGTCGTGGCGCACTTTCAGTGCCATCACCACCTCCTCGAGCGCGGTATTGCCCGCGCGCTCTCCCAAGCCATTGATCGTACATTCGATCTGGCGCGCGCCACCTGCGACAGCGGCCAGCGCATTAGCGGTCGCCATGCCCAGATCGTTGTGGCAATGCGTGGCAAAAATCACGTCATCCGCGCCCGGCACCTCTGCGATCAGTCGCCGGATCAGATCGGCGCTTTCCACCGGCGCGGTATAGCCGACCGTGTCGGGGATGTTGATCGTGCTGGCCCCTGCTTTGATCGCGATTTCGACCACCCGCTTGAGATAATCCCACTCGGTCCGCGTCGCATCCATGGGCGACCATTGGATATTGTCGCACAGGTTGCGCGCATGGCTGACGGTCTCATGGATGCGCTCGGCCATCTCGTCCATGGTCAGGTTGGGGATGGCGCGATGCTGGGGCGAGGTGCCGATAAAGGTATGAATGCGGGGGGATTTGGCGTGGCGCACCGCCTCCCAGCAGCGGTCGATATCCTTGAAGCTTGCCCGCGCCAACCCGCAAATCGTGGCATTGCGCGTCTGCTTGGCAATCGCGCTCACGGCGGCGAAATCCCCCTCCGAGGCGATGGGAAAGCCCGCTTCGATGATATCGACCCCCATCTCGTCGAGCAGCGCCGCGATTTCGAGCTTTTCATCATGGCTCATCGTGGCGCCGGGCGATTGTTCGCCATCGCGCAGCGTGGTGTCGAAAATCAAGACGCGGTTTTTTTCGGTGGTCATGAGAAGATGTCCTTAGCCTGTGGGCGGTTGCCGGTTTGGTGGGTTTCGGCGCTGTCCCTCCTCTGAGCGGTCGCGCCGAATGGCACGCTCAGAGGCGGCTAAGAAGCAGCAGGCCAAGAGGCGACAACTGCGCGCTGGGCGCGGCAAGGGTCGTGATATGGGCTTGCATGATCATGGATGCGAAAATACCGATCCTTGCGGCTTTGAAAACCCCCTTTCGGGTCAGGGCCATTGACCGATCCCGCGCGCGCCATAGCTGCCCCACCATGGAACAGGCATTGGTGATCGGGGCCTCTGGCGGCATTGGCCGCGCGGTGGCCGAGGAATGGCAGGCGCGGGGCGCTGTAGTGACGGGGCTTTCGCGGGCCGCGGACGGGTTGGATGTAACCGATCCGGCCAGCGTGGCGCGCGTGATGGGCGCGCTTGCGGGGCCGTTTGATGCGGTTTTTGTCGCCGTGGGCATCCTTGCGCCGCAGGGCCGCGCGCCCGAAAAGCAACTGGCCCAGATCGACCCGGTGGCCATGGCGCATGTCTTTGCCGTCAACACCATCGGTGTCGCGCAAATCCTTACCCATCTGCCACGTCTTTTGCCGCGCAAGGAGCGCTCGGTCACGGGTGTGCTGACGGCCAAGGTGGGCTCGATCGGCGACAACCGCTTGGGCGGCTGGTATTCCTACCGCGCGTCCAAGGCGGCGCTGAACCAGATCGTGCATGGCACGGCAATCGAGATCGGGCGCAGCCACCGCGCGGCGGTGATTGCCGCCCTTCACCCCGGCACGGTCGCCACACCCTTCACCGAGAATTACGACCCCAGCCACGGCAAGATGCCCCCGGCCGAGGCTGCCCGCGCGCTCTGCGACGTGATGGCGGGGCTAACGCCTTCGCAGACGGGCGGTTTTTACGATTATGCCGGGCAGGAATTGCCGTGGTAGCCCGCCTGATCCTGATCCTTGGCGACCAGCTGTCCGACGATCTTTCGGCGCTGCGCGAGGGCGATCCGGCCCGCGATACCATCGTCATGGCCGAGGTGATGGGCGAGGCGGCCTACGTCCCCCACCACCCCAAGAAGATCGCCTTTCTTTTTGCCGCGATGCGCAAATTTGCGGCGCGTCTGGAGGGGCAGGGCTGGCGCGTCCTCTACACGCGCCTCGATGATCCCGAAAACACGCAATCCATCCCCGGCGAATTGATCCGCCGCGCAGCCGAAACCGGTGCGGTCGAGGTCATCGCCACCGAACCCGGCGAGTTCCGCTTGATCGCGGCACTGGAAGATTGCCCCATCCCCATCCACCAATTCCCCGACGACCGTTTCCTGTGCAGCCATGCCGAATTCGACGCATGGGCCGAGGGGCGCAAAGAGTTGCGGATGGAATGGTTCTACCGCGAGATGCGCCGCAAGACGGGCTTGTTGATGGCGGGCGACAAACCTGTGGGCGGCAAGTGGAACTACGACCACGACAACCGCAAACCCGCGCCGGGCGAGATCGGCTTTGACGGCCCGCTGCGCTTTGCCCCCGATGCGGTGACCGAAGAGGTTCTGGCGCTCGTGGCTGACCGCTTTGCCGAAAACTTCGGCACGCTTGCCCCCTTTTGGTTTGCCACCGACCGCGCGGGTGCGCGCGCCGCACTCGATCATTTCATCGCCCATGCCCTGCCGCGCTTTGGCGATTTTCAGGATGCGATGCTGGATGGAAATCGCTTCCTCTATCATTCCGTCATCTCGATGTATCTTAACGCGGGCCTCTTGGGCTGGCGCGAGGTTTGCGAGGCCGCTGAAGCGGCCTATCGGGCAAATGCCGCACCGCTCAACGCCGTCGAGGGGTTCATCCGCCAGATCATCGGCTGGCGCGAATTCATGCGGGGCATCTATTTCCGCCAAGGCCCCGGCTACACGGCGATGAACACGCTGGGCCACAGCCGCGCCTTGCCGGGTTTCTACTGGTCGGGCGACACCAAGATGCGCTGCATGTCGCGCGCCATCGCACAGACAAGGGACGAGGCCTATGCCCACCACATCCAGCGCCTGATGGTGACGGGCAATTTCGCGCTGCTTGCGGGGATCGACCCCTATCAGGTTCATGAATGGTATTTGGCGGTTTATGTCGATGCCTATGAATGGGTCGAGGCACCCAATGTCATCGGCATGAGCCAATTTGCCGATGGCGGCATCGTGGGGTCCAAGCCCTATGTTTCGGGCGGCAACTACATTAACAAGATGTCAGATCATTGCCAGCGATGTAGCTATGAGATCGGCGAAAAAACGGGCGAGAAAGCCTGTCCTTTCAATTATCTTTACTGGGCCTTCCTGCATCGTCACCGCGACCGCTTTGGCCGCAACCCGCGCATGGCGCAGATGTATCGCACATGGATGAACATGTCCGATGACAAGCGGCAGGCCACGCTTGACAGCGCCGATGCTTTCCTCGCGCGGATTGATCGCGGCGCACCTGTCTAAGGGCGCTTGACGCAAGCCCAGATGCGGCCCATCTGCGCTATCGGCACGGCGACCGAAATTGATCTGCGGCCCGCGCGTGTTTTCTTCTGGAGAGTAAGATATGATCGCCGTTCAATCTGTGAGCGACGCCTTTTCGGGTGCGGATTGCGCACGCCTTCTCGACATGATCGCAACCGCCCCTGCCCGCGACGCGGGGCTTGTCCGTCAAGCCCGTGATCACAATCTGCGCCGCGCCGATCTGGTTTGGCTCGACGATATCGCGGACACGTCTTGGGTCATGGAGCGGCTGATCGACATCGTCCGTGTCGCCAACCGCGATGTCTTTGATTTCGACATCACCGATTTCGCCGAAAGCGCACAGGTCGCCCGCTACGGTGCCGAGCGCGAGGGGCATTTCGGCTGGCATTCCGATGTGGGCGAAGGGCGGTTGGCCGAGCGCCGCAAGCTGACCATCGTCGTGCAATTGTCCGAGCCCGACGCATATACCGGCGGCGATCTGGAGGTGATGCCGGGGGCAAATATCATCGCTGCTGACCGCCGCCGTGGCGCGGCAACGCTATTTCCGTCCTTCGTGCTGCACCGGGTCACGCCGGTCACCGCAGGTCAACGCCATTCCCTCACTGTTTGGTGCCACGGAGCGCCGTTTCGCTAAGCGCGCGCGCAGGCAAGTGTGAAACAGCGCACAGGGCCTTTGCATCGGCGCAGAATTGAGGGTGATGCCGCGCTGCGACATGTGTCTTGTCATACCGCAACCTGCGAACAGGGAGTTTCCCACATGTCTCACGTCAAGCTCGCCGTGATTTTCTATTCGACCTACGGCACCAACCACCAAATGGCCGAGATCGCCGCCGAGGCCGCCCGCGCCGCTGGTGCCGAGGTGCGCTTGCTGCGTGTCGCTGAAACAGCGCCCGCAGAGGTCGTGGCTGGCCAAGACGCATGGAAGGCGCAAGCCGACAAGATGGCCGCGATCCCCGTTGCATCCCCTGCCGATATGGAATGGGCCAATGCCTATCTCTTTTCCGCGCCCACCCGCTTTGGCTCGGTCGCAAGCCAGCTGCGCGCCTTCATCGACACGCTCGGCGGCCAGTGGTTCTCGGGTGCTTTGTCCAACAAGGCGGTCAGCGCCATGACCTCGGCGCAAAACCTGCATGGCGGGATGGAGACGACGCTGATTGGTCTTTACACCACTTTGATGCATTGGGGCGCGGTCATCGTTGCGCCGGGCTATACCGATCAGGCCGTGTTTGCCGCCGGTGGCAACCCCTATGGCACCGTCGCCGTTGCGGGCAAGATCACGCCTGAAACCGAGGCCGCCATCGCCCATCAGGCCAAGCGCCTTGTCGCAATGGCTGCCAAAATCGCCTGATCGCGTCGCATCGCGTCATAGGGGCCGCGCGGGTGCATCTCGCGCGGCCTTTGTGTGTGCCGTCATTCCCACCACGGATCGATGCGCGCGATATCCTCATCCGACCAGCCAAAATGATGCGCCAGCTCATGGATCAACACATGTGCCACCAACTGGCCCAAGGCCACATTCCCCCGGTCGGCCCATTCATCGAGGATCGGGCGGCGGAACAGCCAGATCGTGTCTGGCCCGATGGGCTGATCCATCACTGATTTCGCGGTCAGCGGGATGCCTTCGTAAAGCCCGGTCAACTCGAAGGGGTCCGCCATCTCCATCTCGGCCAGAACATGGGCGGGCGCGAAATCCTCGATGCGGATGACGATGCGCCGTGCTGCCGCGCCGTAGGGCGCGGGCAGGGCCGCCAAGGCCGCCTCGGCCAGCGCCTCGAAACTGTCGAGGCCGGGGGCAATCAGATCGGAATGGGGCGTGTCTTGCTTCATGGCCTCGATATGGACAATTCCGCCCTGATCTGAAAGACCGACTGCGTGTTGAAAAAGGCCCAAACATGACCATCACCACCCGTTTCGCGCCCTCGCCCACCGGCTACATCCATGTGGGCAACCTGCGCACCGCGCTGTTCAACTACCTGATTGCTCGGAAATCCGGCGGCCGGTTCATCTTGCGCCTCGACGACACCGACCCCGAACGGTCGAAACAGGAATATGCCGACGCCATTCAGGAAGACCTTGAATGGCTGGGGATCACATGGGACCGGATCGAACGTCAATCCGACCGCCTCGACCGCTACGCCGCAGAGGCCGAGCGCCTGCGCACGGCGGGCCGCTTCTACGAGGCGTGGGAAACGCCCACCGAGCTGGACCTCAAGCGCAAGAAGCAGCTCAACATGGGCCAGCCGCCGGTCTATGACCGCGCAGCCCTCAAGCTGTCGGCCGATGATCAGGTGCGGATGCGCGCCGAACGCGGGCAGGGCGTGTGGCGCTTCTTGCTCGATCAGGAGCGCATCGAATGGGAAGACGGCATCCTCGGGCCGCTCTCGATCGATGCGGGTTCGGTGTCAGACCCGGTGCTGATCCGCGCCGATGGCCAGGTGCTTTATACCTTTGCATCCGTCGTAGATGACATCGACATGGGTATCACCCATGTCGTGCGCGGCGCCGATCACGTCACCAACACCGCGACGCAAATCCAGATCATGGCGGCGCTGGGCGCGGGCCATCCGGCTTTCGCGCATCACTCGCTTCTGACCGGCGCGCAGGGTGAAGCCCTCTCCAAGCGGCTTGGCACGCTGTCCTTGCGCGACCTGCGCGCGGCGGGCGTCGAGCGGATGGCGCTCCTGAGCCTGATGGCGCGGCTTGGCTCGTCTCAGCCTGTGGTGCTGGCCGGATCGCTCGATGAATTGGCCGAAGGTTTCGACCTGTCGCAATTCGGCGCGGCGCCCACCAAGTTCGACGAGGCTGATCTTTACCCGCTGACCGCGCGCATCTTGCAGGAATTGCCGCTTTCAGCGGTCGCGGGTGACATCGCGGCTTTGGGCGTGCCTGACAGGCTTGCCGCCGATTTCTGGGATGTGGCGCGCGCAAATATCACGACCAAGGCCGATCTGGCGGGATGGTGGCGGCTGTTTCGTGATGGCGCCACGCCCGTTGTCGATGCGGAAGACAGTGACTTTATCGCGCAAGCCTTCGCCATGTTGCCCGACCTGCCCTATGACGCCGAGACTTGGTCCAAGTGGACCAACGCCGTCAAGGACGCGACGGGGCGTAAGGGCAAGGGGCTGTTCATGCCGCTGCGCAAGGCTGTGACAGGTCGCGAGAAAGGCCCGGAAATGGCCGATGTGATGCGGCTATTGCAGAAAAAGCCGACGCTGTAAGGTGGGCCATTTGCCCAAAATCGGATGGCGCGTTGGGCAGATTGTCAACTCTACATGCCGATATCTTGCAGCCCGGCATCGACGATGGCACGCTCGCGCGCACTGAGCGTTTGGGCGCGCGGATAGCGTGGTGCGGCGCGGTCATCGTGCAAGCCCGCCTCCCAGCCTTTTGTGGTGGCAAAGAAACGCGCGACACCTTCTTCGCCGAATTCCCGCAAGAAACCCTGTACGACCGTATCGAGATAGCTCAGCAAGATTGGGTGGCGGCCCGTAGGCACGACATGGCGCGGCTCGACCTGGTAGATCATGATCTGTCCCGCGCGCGGATGGTCATGGGCGACATCGCGCAGATCATGACGCGCATAGGCGTGTTCGCGTGCGTCGAGCGCTGCCCAATCGCCCCCCGGCACGGCGGCGATTAGCCCGTCGATCTCTTCCACCTCTGGCGCGGGCTGTACGGACAAATAGGCGATTTGGCGGATGGCGGTGGCCTGCCAGACCCGCACCCAGCCCCGCACCCGGGCAGGCGCGGCGTCGCGATAGCCATGCGTCGCCCGGTTCACCAAGCTGCCATAGCCGAAGAAATAGGGATCATGTCCTGAGGTCATGTCGGTTTTGATGACGAAAACGCCGCAGCCGCACAAGGCCCCTTGCGGGCTTTTCCCAGCCTGATATTTTGAACTCGTCGATGCAGGGAGACGCTGATCCGCGAGGGTCAGGGCCGAAGGAGCAACCGCCCCGGTAAACTCTCAGGCAAAAGGACCTGTTCCGACACCAAAACTCTGGAGAGTGATGTGGGTCTCCGCATCCGCCGAAGGGATAACGATCTCAGGCGAAAGGACAGAGGGGGCGTCGCAAACGCGGCCTTTCGCCGCAAAAAACGATGCCGGGCGCTTGCGCGCATGGAAGGGGCGAAACACGATGACCGATGACGCAATAGCGCCCAGCTTGACCGCCTTGCCGCTGGCGGCCTTGCATGTGGAACTGGGGGCGAAATGCGTGCCATTCGCTGGTTGGTCCATGCCAGTGCAATATGCGCAAGGCGTCATGGCCGAGCATCTGTGGACCCGCTCTCATGCCGGGCTGTTTGATGTGAGCCATATGGGGCAAGTCCGCCTTCCCAAATCTGCGCTTGCAGCCCTTGAAGGGTTGATCCCCGCCGATCTGCTGGGCCTACCCGAGGGGCGGCAGCGCTACGGTGTTTTTACCAATGATGCTGGTGGCGTTTTGGACGATCTGATGGTGGCCCATCGCGCCGATGACATCCTTTTGATCGTCAATGCCGCGCGCCATGCCCATGATCTAGCGCATTTGCGCGCTCATATAGCGGGAGTCGAAGCGGTGACGGATCGCGCGCTTCTGGCGCTCCAAGGCCCCGAGGCCGAGGCCGCGCTGGCCGCCCTTGTGCCGGGCGTGGCCGCGATGCGCTTCATGGATGTGGCGGTGTTGCCCTGGCAAGGCGCGGATCTTTGGATATCGCGTTCGGGCTATACGGGCGAGGATGGTTTTGAAATCTCGGTGCCTGTGACCCATGCTGAGGGTTTGGCCCGTGCGCTGCTCTCGGATGCGCGCGTAGCGCCCATCGGGCTTGGCGCGCGTGACAGCTTGCGGCTGGAAGCCGGGCTGCCGCTTTACGGTCAAGAGATGGACGAGACCACTTCCCCCGTCGAGGCAGGTCAAGGCTGGTCGATTGGCCGTGCGCGCCGCGCAGGCGGGGCGCGGGCGGGTGGCTTTCCCGGCGCCGAGGTGATCCTCGATCAACTGGCACAAGGCGCGCCGCGCCGCCGCGTGGGTCTTTTGCCAGAGGGCCGCGCACCGATGCGCGCAGGCGTCGCCCTGTTCGCCGCGCCGGAAGGGGACGCGCAGATCGGCCATATCACCTCGGGCGGTTTCGGCCCCTCGGTCGGAGGACCCGTCGCCATTGGCCTGATCGCCGCCGAGACACCCGCCGACGCAACCCTCTTTGGCGATCTGCGCGGCAAGCGTCTGGCCTTGCGCCAGGTGCCGCTGCCCTTCGTTCCCCCCGGCTTCAAACGCTGATGACCACCCCCCCCCTCCAGATGAGGATCACATGAAATACACCGAAGATCATGAATGGCTGAGCCTCGATGGCGACATCGTCACCGTCGGCATCACCGAATACGCCGCGACGCAGCTGGGCGATGTCGTGTTCGTCGAATTGCCCGAGATCGAGACGCAGGTCGCGCGCGGCGACGAGATCGTGGTGATCGAAAGCGTCAAGGCGGCGTCCGATATTGTGGCCCCGCTCGATGGCGAGATCGTCGAGATCAACGAGGCGTTGGTCGATAACCCGGCGCTGGTGAATGATGACCCGACCGGGGCGGCGTGGTTCTTCAAAATCAAGATCGAGGATGACGCAGCACTCGATGAATTCATGGATGAGGACGAATACAAGGATCATATCGGGGAATGAGCGATAGTGGGGGCTCTGCCCCCGCCGCGCCTGTGGCGCGACTCCCCCGGGATATTTTTGAAACAGAGAAGCAGCGGAGGCGCAGACCCCTCCGCCTTGTGACAGGACCATGCCCATGCCTTGGACGCCGACCGCCTATGATCCGACCGATTTCGCCAACCGCCGCCATATCGGCCCTTCGCCCGCCGAGATGGCCGTGATGCTCAAGGTGGTGGGCGCCGATAGCCTCGATGCGCTGATTGATGAGACGGTGCCCGCTGCGATCCGGCAGGCCGCCGCCCTCGATTGGGCGCCGATGTCTGAGGCGGCGCTTCTCGACCATATGCGCGTGATCGCGGGCCGCAACAAGCCGATGGTCCAGATGATCGGGCAGGGCTATTACAACACCCACACGCCGCCTGCGATCCAGCGCAATGTGCTGGAAAATCCGGCATGGTACACTGCCTATACGCCCTATCAGCCCGAGATCGCGCAAGGCCGATTGGAAGCCCTGTTGAATTTCCAGACGATGGTCGCCGATCTGACGGGGCTTGAGGTTGCCAATGCCTCGCTGCTGGACGAGGCGACGGCCTGCGCCGAGGCGATGGTGATGGCCGAGCGCGTCGCCAAATCGAAGGCGCGGGCGTTTTTCATCGACGAGAACTGTCATCCGCAAAATATCGCGGTGATGCGCACGCGCGCCGAACCCCTGGGGATCGCGGTGATCGTTGGCCCTCCCGAGGCGCTTGATCCGACGGAAGTATTCGGCGCGATCTTTCAAGTGCCAGGAAGCATCGGCGGCCTGTCTGACCCGAGCGCCCAGATCGCGGCCCTGCATGAGAACAAGGCGATCGGGATTATCGCCGGCGACCTCTTGGCGCTGACGCTGGTCAAGGATGCGGGCAGTATGGGGGCCGATATCGCGGTGGGCAGCGCGCAGCGGTTCGGTGTTCCCTTGGGCTATGGCGGGCCGCATGCGGCCTTCATGGCGTGCCGCGATGCGCATAAGCGCGCGATGCCGGGGCGCATCGTGGGGGTGTCGATCGACAGCCATGGCCACAAGGCCTATCGCCTGTCGCTTCAGACACGCGAGCAGCATATCCGTCGCGAGAAAGCCACATCGAATGTCTGCACCGCGCAGGCGCTTTTGGCGGTGATGGCGAGTTTCTATGCCGTCTTCCACGGCCCCGAGGGGCTGCGCGCCATCGCGCAGGATGTGCATCTGAAGGCCGTGCGCTTGGCCGAAAGCCTGCGCGCGGGCGGATACGTTCCCGAAGCGGCGGCGTTTTTCGACACGGTGACGGTGCCTGTGGGCGACCGGCAAAGCCGGATCATGGCGGCGGCTGTCGCGCGTGGGATCAACCTGCGCGATGTGGGGCGTGACCGGATCGGAATCTCCGTCGATGAAACCACGACCGAGGTGCATCTGGCCGCCGTTTGCGCAGCTTTTGATGTGGCGCTGGCGGCGCCCCAGAGCACACCCGCCATCCCCGATGCGATGCTGCGCACGACGCCTTACCTGACCCATCCGATCTTTCACATGAACCGGGCCGAGTCCGAGATGATGCGCTACATGCGCCGCCTGTCCGACCGCGATCTGGCGCTTGATCGCGCGATGATCCCGCTGGGGTCATGCACCATGAAGCTGAATGCCGCCGTCGAGATGATGCCGGTCACATGGCCGGAATTCAATTCCATCCACCCCTTTGCCCCCGCCGATCAGGCGCAGGGCTATGCCGAAATGCTGGCTGATCTATCGGCCAAGCTCTGCGAGATCACGGGTTATGACGCCATGTCGATGCAGCCCAATTCCGGCGCGCAGGGCGAATATGCGGGGCTTTTGACCATCGCGGCCTATCACAAGGCGCGCGGTGAAGGGCATCGGCGCGTCTGCCTGATCCCGGTGTCAGCGCACGGCACCAACCCGGCCAGCGCGCAGATGTGCGGGATGGAGGTCGTGGTGGTGAAAGCCGCCGAGAATGGCGATGTGGATCTGGAAGATTTCCGCGCCAAGGCCGAAGCGGCGGGCGACAATCTGGCGGCCTGCATGATCACCTACCCCTCGACGCATGGCGTGTTCGAGGAAACGGTGCGCGAGGTCTGCGCGATCACGCACCGGCATGGCGGGCAGGTCTATCTCGACGGGGCGAACCTCAACGCGATGGTGGGCTTGGCGCGGCCGGGCGATGTCGGCGCCGATGTCAGCCACCTGAACCTGCACAAGACCTTTTGTATCCCGCATGGCGGTGGCGGTCCGGGCATGGGGCCGATCGGGGTCAAGGCGCATCTCGCGCCCTTCCTGCCCGGCCACCCGGAGACGGGCGGCGCGACGGGGCCTGTTTCTGGCGCGCCCTATGGCTCGGCCTCGATTCTGCCGATTTCCTATGCCTATGTCCGGCTCATGGGCGGCGAGGGGATCACCCGGGCGACCAAGGTGGCGATCTTGAACGCCAATTACATCGCCAAGCGGCTGGAGGGGGCGTTTCCGGTGCTGTTCAAGGGCAAGGGGGGGCGCGTCGCGCATGAATGCATCCTCGACACCCGCCCCTTTGCCGAGGTGGGGGTGACGGTCGATGACATCGCCAAACGCCTGATGGATTGCGGCTTTCACGCGCCCACGATGAGCTGGCCCGTGGCTGGCACCTTGATGGTGGAGCCGACCGAATCGGAAACCCAAGCCGAGATCGACCGTTTTTGCGAGGCGATGCTGGCCATCCGCGCCGAAATCGCCGAGGTCGAGGCAGGCCGCATGGCAATCGAGGCCAGCCCGCTGCGCCATGCGCCGCACACGATGGAGGATCTGATCCGCGACTGGGACCGCACCTATAGCCGCGAGCAGGGCTGCTTTCCGCCCGGTGCCTTTCGCGTCGACAAGTATTGGCCGCCGGTTAACCGGGTGGACAATGTCCATGGCGACAGGCATCTGATCTGCACCTGCCCGCCGCTCGACAGCTATCTGGAAGCTGCGGAATAAGCGCCGCTTGATCTGGTCGATCAGCCTTGGGGCTGGTCGACCAGATGGCGGATCAGGGCCAGCGCCTCGGGGCTGTCCCAATGGGCATCGCCGCGCAGTCGCGCGATCTCCTGGCCCTCGGGGTTCAGGATCACCGTGATCGGTAGGCCGAACACCCCCATCTCGCGCGCGATCTGCTGGTTGATGTCGCGATATTGCTGGAGGTCGGTCACGCCGATTTCGTCGAAAAAGCGGCGGATGGCCTGTGGCGGGTTGCGCCCGGTGGCGAGTGTCACGACGGTGAAGTCCTCACCGCCCAAAGCCGTTTGCAGATTTTGCAGCGAGGGCATTTCCTCGCGGCAGGGGGCGCACCATGTGGCCCAGAAATTCAGCACCACGAATTGGCCCGCGTAATCGGCAAGCGACCCTTCGCTGTCATCGGCACGCAGAAAAGGCAGGGCAGAGGCCGCAATCGGCACCTCATGGACTGCAAGGCCGCGCATTTCGCCGGTCAGATAGGGCGAAAGGTCTTGCGCCGCCGCGGCATTTGCACCCAAGCCCGTGGCAAGGTAGAGCACCATTGATCGCATCAGGCGGTTCATCACGCATTCCTCCAAGGGCCGACAGCCATGACCGAGACCAAGACCAACGCCATGTGGGGCGGCCGCTTTGCCGCTGGCCCCGACGCGATCATGGAGGCGATCAACGCCTCGATCGGCTTTGACAAGCGACTGGCCCGGCAGGATATCGACGGCTCCCGCGCCCACGCGGCGATGTTGGCGGCCACGGGTATCTTGCGTGATAGCGATGTGGAGGCGATCCGGAAAGGGCTGCTCACGGTCTTGTCAGAGATCGAGGGGGGCGCGTTTCAGTTCTCCACCGCGCTTGAAGACATTCACATGAATGTCGAGGCGCGGCTGAAAGAGATCATCGGTGAACCGGCCGGTCGGCTACATACCGCGCGCTCGCGCAACGATCAGGTGGCCACCGATTTCCGCCTTTGGGTGCGTGACCAATGCGACGCCGCGATCGCGGGGCTCGAGGCGCTGATGCGCGCGCTTCTCGCACAGGCCGAGGCAGGGGCCGATTGGGTGATGCCGGGCTTTACCCACCTGCAAACCGCCCAGCCCGTGACATGGGGCCATCACATGATGGCCTATGTCGAGATGCTGGCGCGCGACCGGGGGCGGTTCACCGATGCGCGCGCGCGGATGAACGAATCGCCGCTTGGGGCGGCGGCATTGGCCGGCACATCCTTTCCGATCGACCGGCACATGACGGCTAGCGCCTTGGGGTTTGACCGGCCCATGGCCAATTCGCTTGATGCGGTATCGGACCGCGATTTCGCGTTGGAGTTTTTGGCGGCCGCATCAATCTGCGCGATGCACCTGTCGCGCTTTGCCGAGGAATTGGTGATCTGGTCCTCGGCCCAGTTCCGTTTCGTGCGGCTGTCGGATCGTTTCACCACCGGCTCTTCGATCATGCCGCAGAAAAAGAACCCCGACGCAGCCGAGTTGATCCGCGCCAAGATCGGGCGGATCTTCGGGGCGAATGTGGCGTTGATGATGGTGATGAAGGGGCTGCCTCTGACCTATTCCAAGGATATGCAGGAGGATAAGGAACAGGTCTTTGACGCTGCCGACAACCTGATGCTTGCGCTTGCAGCGATGGATGGGATGGTGCGCGACATGACCGCCAATCGCGAGGCTCTGGAACGCGCCGCCGGATCGGGCTTTTCCACCGCCACCGATCTGGCCGATTGGCTGGTCCGGGTCTTGGGCCTTCCCTTCCGTGAGGCGCATCACGTCACCGGCAGCCTTGTCGCCATGGCCGAAGGCGTGGGTGTCGATCTGCCCGATCTGACGCTTTCACAGATGCAAAGCGTTCATGCGGGCATCACGGAAGATGTCTTTGGCGTGTTGGGCGTTCATAACTCGGTCGCCTCGCGCATGTCCTATGGCGGCACGGCACCCGCGCAGGTGCGCGCCCAGATCGCCCGCTGGAAGGAGATCCTTGCATGAGACAGGCCCCGTTTTGGATATCCGCCGCGCTTTTGGTCATGCTTGCCGCCTGTGGGGCTGATGGCATCCCCGAGCGCCCCGAACCTCGCGGCGCCAATGCCATCACCCTTTCGGGTGAGGCAAGCGCCGGCGTTTCCAGCAGAAATTGACGATTGCCACCTTCCCCGTTGAACCGTCGCGCGATCGGTCCTACTTTCGGGCTTCAAAAGTTGCTTTGCCTCCAGACATCAAGGCGTTTTCATGGACAAGATCCCAATGACCCCCGGCGGCTACAAGGCCGTCAACGAGGAGCTCAAGCACCTCAAGAGCGTCGAGCGTCCGGCCATTATTCAGGCGATCGCAGAGGCCCGCGCGCATGGCGATCTGTCCGAAAATGCCGAGTATCACTCGGCCAAGGAAAAACAGTCCTTCATCGAGGGCCGGATCAAAGAGCTGGAAGGGGTGATCGGGCGGGCCAATGTGATCGATCCCAAGTCGCTGTCGGGCGCGATCAAGTTCGGCGCAACCGTCGTGCTGGTCGATGAGGATGATGTCGAAAAGACATTCCAGATCGTGGGTGAGTTCGAGGCCAACATCGAAAAAGGGCTTTTGAATATCAACTCGCCGTTGGCGCGCGCCTTGATCGGCAAGGATGAGGGCGATAGCGTCGAGGTCAAGACGCCGGGCGGTGACAAGGATTACGAGATCGTTTCTGTCGCCTACGTATAAGCGCGGCCGTGTTGGTAGAGTGTGTTTGGGCGAATGCGTGATGACGAAAAACCAGTTTTCTGGGATGGGGAACTGAACCCCCGGGAAGAACCCATGCCGCGGATTACCTCGATTGAATTCATCGCGGGGCTTTTAACGGTCATCTGGATTGCATTGGCGGTGGCCTTCGGGCGCAGCCATACCGCGGTAAGCGATGGGTCCCCCGCCGGGCTAGTCGAGATTGCCTTGCTTCTAATGCCGCTTGTCTTGATCTGGGTGGCCGCGCGCACGGCAAGATCTGTGCATGCCCTTCGGCTTGAGGCTGCCCGGCTCCAAGCCGAGATTGACGCGATCCGCGCGCATCACATGTCCCAAGCACCGCACGACAGTGTCGAGATCAAGCCAGCCGTGGTCGCCAAACTCGATGAGTTGGTGCAAAGCCGCATCGTGGCAGTCCAAGGCGATCAGGCTGTTTTCGCCTCGCAGCGCACGCGCCCACAACCTGTAAACCGCACAGCTACACATGCGCAGCCCGCCGCTGCGTCGCAAAGCGATCTTGCCTTGGCGACACCGATCGAGCGGCCACCGATATCGGTGGCCGATTTCATCAGGGCGCTCAATTTCCCCCAAGACGAGCACGACAAGGAGGGTTTTCGCACCTTGCGCCGCGCCTTGGAAGATCGCGCAAGCGAGCGCTTGGTGCGCGCCAGCCAAGATGTGCTGACGCTTCTCAGCCAAGATGGCATCTATATGGATGATCTCTCCCCCGACCTTGCCCGGCCCGAGGTATGGCGCCGCTTCGCGCATGGCGAACGCGGCCGCGCCATTGCAGGTTTGGGCGGTGTGCATGATCGTTCGTGTTTGGCGATCGCGACGGGGCGCATGAAGCAAGACCCGGTCTTTCGCGATGCGGTGCATCACTTTTTGCGTCAATTCGACAAGACCTTCATGGCGTTCGAGCGTAACGCCACGGATGGCGATATCGTGGCTTTGGCCAATAGCCGTACGGCGCGGGCCTTCATGCTTTTGGGCCGCGCGGCCGGTACTTTTGACTAAGGCGATGGGAAAACTCGGGTTTTCGTCCCCTAGCCCAGACCGTCAATCAATTCATCTGCATGGCCCAAGCCGGCAATCCAGCCTTCGACGCGGTCACCGGCGCGCAGCATGGTATCTAACCTGTCGGGTGGCAGCGCGGCAAAGGCTTGGGCCAAGACGCGCACCTGTGCGGCATCGGGAATTTCACCGGGGCGTTGGCGCGCCTTGATCGCGGCCGATAGGATGGATGGGTAAACCTCGGCCAAGAGGATCGGGGCAGGGCGATCCTCAAAGGGTCGTACGGCGACCGCGTCGCCAAAATGCTGCTTTAGCGCGTGCAATCGTGGCAGTCCCAAAAGCGTTTGACTGGCAACCGCGCCATTGCCGAAAAGCTGAAAGCAAGTGCTTGCCCCTTTCGCCACCATCTCGACCTGACGCCGCTCGGCAAAGGGAAAACCCCGATGGGGTGGTTTGCGAAACGGCACATGGACCGGGGTCTTGCCCGTTGGGTGTGACCAGAACGGCCCTGGCGCGTCAAAGCGGGCGTTGATCTGATCGGCGACATCGAGGCGGTTATTCGCATTGCGCGCATCATCTGCGACCGTTTGGGCCATCCATGCCCAAACGGCAAAGGGATCGTCCCTTCCCGTGAGTGCGGCAGCAAAACCCGCCGGATAGCCGAAAGGAAAATCGAAGCCCGCAAGTATCCGCCGCCCTTCGGCAAGTGCGGCTTCAAACCGCGTGATCAGATGGGCTGTCGCCGCGTCGCGCGTCCGGCAATAGGTGACATGTCCGTCGCGCCCCGTGCGCTCGGCGATAAAGATCGCATCTTTGCTACGTTTCAACGGAGATGGTGCAGAGCGGGCCGACCAATCAACCATGATAAACGTATCAATAACCATCGTTACCCCCTTCCCGAACCAGCAATAGAGCGCGAGATCAGTCCCACTGAATTGCATCCCCCCCACGCCTCGCCTATGGCTGTCGCCGGATTGATCGAAAGCTAACCCATCTCATGTCCCCGGCTACCCCAAGATCCGCATTTTGGCGCGGCTTTTTCGCAGCGTTACCCTTCACAATCGTGGTCGGCCCCTTCGGGATGCTGTTCGGCGTCGTTGGCGCCGAGGCCGGGCTTGATGTGGCCCAGATCATGGGGTTTACCGTTCTGGTTATCGCGGGGGCCTCACAGTTCACCGCGCTGCAACTGATGCAAGACAATGCACCGACCCTGATCGTGATTGCTTCGGCCTTGGCGATCAATCTGCGGATGGCGATGTATTCGGCATCTTTCGCGCCGCATTTGGGGGCGGCACCGCTATGGCAGCGGGCGTTGATTGCCTACATGAATGTCGATCAGACCTACGCGCTCGCGATCAATGATTACGAGGCGGCACCCAAGCAAAGCACCGCGGCCAAGGCCGCCTTTTTCTTTGGTGCCTCGACCCCCATCATTCCGATTTGGATCGGTGCCTCGGCGCTGGGCATCGTCCTGGGCGAGGCGATCCCGCCTGCGTTGGCCCTCGATTTCGCAGTGCCGATCACCTTTATCGCATTGATCGCACCTGCGCTTCGGACATTGGCACATGTGGCTGCCGCCCTCACCTCGATCGTCATGGCGATCTTGCTGGCTTTCTTGCCATGGAACCTATGGCTCTTGTTCGCAGGGCTGGCCGCGATGATGGTTGGGGCCGAGGTTGAGCGCCGCATGGGGGCGCGGCCATGAATTACTCCATGACCGAGATCTGGATCGTCATCCTGGCCTTGGGTGCGGGAACCTTTGTCATCCGTATCTCGTTTCTGGGGATTTTGGGCGACCGTGCATTGCCGGTGTGGGTGCTGAGGCATCTGCGCTACACCGCTGTCGGCATCCTGCCTGCCATGGTCACGCCCTTGGTGCTTTGGCCGCAAGCCACCGGCGGGCAGATGGAGGCGGGCCGCATCGCCGCCGCGATGCTGGCGCTTGCCATCGGCCTATGGAGCAAAAGCGCGATCTGGGCGATTGTGGTCGGCATGGCCACCTTGTGGGGGCTTGGTTGGCTGCTCGGCTGATCGTTCGATAATTAAGAACGTATTACACAAAAGCTGTATTTTTCTTTCAGAACCCGGAGCGGCATATCCCCGGCAAACTTGGATGGTTTCGGGGGTTGCGCCATGGACATGCTGTTCGACATCACTGCGACCTTGGTCGCCCAATTGCAAAAGCCGACGCTGGCCTTTCTGATCGGCGGCATGATGCTGGCAGCAATGGGCAGCAAGCTATCCGTGCCGGACCCCGTATATAAATTCATCGTTCTGGTCTTGCTGCTCAAGGTGGGATTGGGCGCGGGCATCTCAGTGCGCGAGGCCAATTTGATCGCGTTGGCGGTGCCTGCCCTGGCCGCCGCCTTGGTCGGTGTTGCGATTGTACTGCTGGGTGCGCAGACATTGGCGCGCACACCAGGTGTGTCGCGGATGGATGGCATGGCGACAGCGGGTCTTTTCGGCGCGGTCTCGGCCTCGACGCTTGCGGCGGGGATGGTGATGCTCGACGCCGAAGGCATCGCCTATGAGGGGTTCATCGGCGCGCTCTACCCCTTCATGGATATCGCGGCGCTGGTTACGGCAATCTTGCTGGCCCGGATGAGTGCCGCGCGTGCAGCCAATGCACAGCTTGCCGGAGGCGGCACCGCGATGCTGACGGTTGGGGGTGGCGGCGCTGGCGGTGACGGGGTCGTGAAAGAGATCTTGACCGACACGCTGAGAAGCCCTGCCATCTCTGCCTTGTTGTTGGGGCTTGCCATCGGCCTGCTTGGTCGGCCCGAACAGGTCTATGCCAGCTTTTACGAACCGTTGTTCCGGGGGCTTTTGTCGATCCTGATGCTGATCATGGGGATGGAGGCATGGGCGCGGCTGGGCGAGATGCGGAAAGTGGCGCATGCCTATGTCGCCTATGGGATCGCGGCCCCATTTGTTCATGGCGCGCTTGGCTTTGGGGCCGGGCTCATCGCCCATCACCTGACCGGGTTTTCCGCGGGTGGCGTGGTGCTGTTGGCAGTGATGGCGGCGTCAAGCTCGGACATTTCCGGCCCGCCAACGCTACGGGGCGCGTTGCCCGAGGCGAACCCAAGCGCCTATGTCGGCACCTCGACAGGCATCGGGACGCCGGTTGCGATCTTGTCGATCCCGGTGTGGATCGCGCTTGCCGAATGGTTGATTGGCATATGATCTTATTTTTCTGTCAATTCTGACCTATCGTTCTAATTTAGCGAATTATGGATCGGCTGAACTATCACCATCTGCGCTATTTTCGCGAAGTCGCGCGCGAGGGGCATCTGACCCGCGTGGCATCGCGGCTCAACTTGTCGCAATCGGCGCTGTCGGCACAGATCCGCCAGCTTGAAGATCGACTGGGTCATGCGCTTTTTGCGCGGCGTGGGCGGCAGTTGATCCTGACCGAGGCGGGTCGGATTGCCCTTGATCACGCCGAGCGCATCTTTGGCGCGGGCGAAGAATTATTGGGCGTTCTTGGCGATGGGGAAGGGCGGGCGCGCCCCCTGCGGGTCGGTGCGCTTTCGACATTGTCGCGCAATTTCCAATTGCAGTTCTTGCGCCCTGTGCTTGCCGCAGGGTCCGAGCCATTGCCATTGGCGCTGGTGTCCGGCTCGGCAGGGGTGTTGTTGCCGCGATTGGCCGGTTTGGCGCTGGATGTCGTGCTATCGACCGAACCCCATGATGCCACCGCCTATCCGGGGCTCAATGCGCATCATATTGCGGCCCAGCCCGTCGCGCTGGTGGGCCATGCAGACAGGGTTGCAGGCCGAAGCGCGGCGTGGCTTTTGGGCCATCAGCCTGTCATCTTGCCTACTGAAAGCTCGATCCGCACGGGCTTTGACGCCTACTGCGCGCGGATGGGGATCACCCCTTCCATCGTGGCCGAGGTTGATGACATGGCCATGGTCCGCTTGCTGGCACGGCAAAATGTCGGTGTCGCCCTGGCTCCTCGTGTTGTGCTGGAGGATGAGATCGCTGCCGGCCTGATCATGCAAGCGCCCGATGATCTCGGCATCGTCGAGCGATTTTACGCCATCACCGCAACCCGCGATTTCCCCCACCCCGCAATGGCGCGGCTGATCGCTGAAGGTGTGATCAATCCCTGACGGATGCCGCAGGGTAAGTGCCGAGGACTTTCAGGAAGCTGGTGAAATAGGCCAGTTCCTCGAGCGCGCGCTTGACGTTGTCATCCTCGGGGTGGCCCTCGATATCGGCGTAGAATTGCGTCGCGGTGAACGAGCCGTCGACCATGTAGCTTTCCAGCTTGGTCATGTTCACGCCATTGGTGGCGAAACCGCCCATCGCCTTGTAAAGCGCGGCGGGTATGTTGCGCACGCGGAAGACGAAGGTTGTCATCATGTGATCGGCGCGCCGCCGCAAATCGGGTTCGCGCGCCATGATCAAAAACCGTGTGGTGTTGGTGTCGCTGTCTTCGATATGGCGAGCCAACACGTTCAGCCCATAAATCTCGCCCGCCAGTTCCGACGCAAGCGCCGCCTTGGTCTTGTCACCCCAAGCCGCGACATCGCGTGCTGCGCGGGCATTGTCCGACGACACGCGGCCCGTGATCGCGTTCTCGCGCAAAAAGCTTGCGCATTGCGGCAAAAGTACAAGGTGGCTGTGCGCCTCGCGGATATCGGCCAGCGTTGCCCCCGGCACCGCCAAAAGGTTGATATGCACCCGCACAAAGGCCTCGTCCACGATGTGCAGGCCAGATTGCGGCAAGAGGCGGTGAATGTCGGCCACACGCCCATAGGTCGTGTTTTCCACCGGCAGCATCGCTTGCGCGGCCACGCCCGATTGCACGGCGGTGATCGCCTCTTCGAAGGTGGCACAAGGCAACGCTTCCATGCCGGGGCGCGCGTCATGGATGGCCTGATGCGAATAGGCTCCCGGCTCTCCTTGAAATGCGATGCGGTTGGTCATGGCGAACCTTTCGATGGGGGCGTTTCGTCGCGCTCCCTACACCTTGCCATGTGTTGGTGAAACCCCATAGATACCCGGGAAATCGCGAGACGGATGGGAAAACCATGTTTGATACCATGACCATCACCAAGGCCTTCGCCTCTGTATGCGGCGCATTGCTGGTGCTTTTGTTGGGCGGCTGGGCCGCTGAAAGCCTGTACAATATCGAAAAGCACGGTGACGATCACGTCTCGGGCTATGCGATCCTTACCGAAGAGCATGGCGAAGAAGAAGTCGCCGAAGAGGTGGTCGAGGTCGCCTTTGCCGATGTCTATGCCAGCGCCGATGCGGCTGCAGGCGAGCGGTTGTGGCGCCAGTGCGGTGCATGTCACCAACTGAACCCCGGCGCTAATGGTGTCGGCCCCTATCTGCACGGTGTCGTGGGTCGCCCAAAGGGCGCCGCTGTGGGCTTCAACTATTCTGCCACGCTGGCCGGCATGGGTGGCGAATGGTCGCCTGAAAATCTGGCCGGTTTCTTGGAAAACCCGCGTGGCTACGCCCCCGGCACCTCGATGTCGTATAGCGGCATGCGTGACGTCGAGGATCGCGCCAACCTGATCGCCTATCTCGCGACCTTCCAATAAGCGCATCGCCTCCGGGAAAGCAAAGGGCCGCCGATCATGGCGGCCTTTTCGTTTTCGCCTTCGTCAAGAACGCCGTGATCACGCAATCTCAACTTGAACCTTGGTGGGGGTGGTCCTTAACGTGATCTGACCCAAATATATCGCGAGACCTGCCTTGCGATTTGTCCGGAGATCCAGATGACCGAATATTTTGCCGCCGATTTCTCGTTTCGCCGCGCTCTCTCGGTTCCCATTGTGGCGGCCTTGGCGCTGGCGCTTGCCAGCCCCAGCGCTGATGCCCAACAAGACGGTCTGATCACGACCCATGCGGTGGCCACCTTCGGAATTTCCGACCTGACCTATCCCGCAGATTTCACGCATCTCTCGTATGTGAACCCTGACGCGCCCAAGGGCGGCGAGATGTCGATGAGCTGGTCAAGCGGCGGTGGCAGCTTTGACTCGCTGCATCCATACACCAACCAAGGCAATCCGGCGGTGCTGTCGTCGATCTTCTTCGAATCAATACTTGAGGGGACATCGGACACGATCGGCGAAAGCTATTGCCTCTTGTGTGAAAGCATTGCCTTCCCCGAGGATCGGTCGTTCGTCATCTTCACCTTGCGCGATGGGGTGCGGTTTTCCGATGGAACGGCAATGACCGCCGATGATGTGCTCTTTTCCTACGAGATTTTGCGCGATGAGGGCTTGCCGTCGTTTCGTGCCAGTATCCCCCTGACCATTGCAGGTGCCGAGGTTCTGGACGACCGGCGTATCCGTTTCGATTTCAACCCTGAAAGCCAGCTACGTGGCCGGATCGAGTCGGCAGGCGGTCTTCCCGTGTTCAGCCGTGCCAGCCATGAGGCAAGCGGCCTGCCCTTTTCGGATAACCGCCTGATACCGCTGACGGGCTCTGGTCCGTATGTCTTGGGCGATGTCGATCCTGGCCGTTCTACGGTCTTTGTGCGCAACCCCGATTACTGGGGCCGGGATCTGCCAATCAATCGAGGTCGGCATAATTTCGACAGCATCCGGGTTGAGTATTACGCCGATGCAATTGCGGCTTTCGAGGGGTTCACAGCCGGGAACTACCTGTTCCGGCAGGAAAACAGCTCGCAGAATTGGGCCAATAACTACAACTTCCCCCGCCTGACCGACGGTGTGGTGATCCGTGAAGAAATTCCTCAAGGGGTGATCGCAAGCGGTCAAAGCTTTATCTTCAACCTGCGTCGAGAGAAATTCCAAGATCCCCGTGTACGCGAGGCGATCGCGCTGATGTTCAACTTCGAATGGACGAACCAGACACTTTTCTATGGGCTTTATGCGCCGATCGACAGCTTTTGGGAAAATACCCATCTCGAAGCCGCGGGTATCTTGGCGGGTGATGAATTGGCGGTGCTGGAACCGTTCCGTGGCCGGTTGCCCGACGAGGTCTTCACCGACGAACCCTTTGCGACGCCGCCATCCGATGTCGCCCGCACATTTGACCGGGCGCAGGCCCGTCGTGCGGCGGCCCTGCTTGAGGAGGCGGGCTGGACACCGGGTGGGGACGGGCTGTTGCGCAATGCCGCAGGCCAGACGCTCGAGGTTGAGTTCCTGAACGCCTCCCCGCTGTTTGACAGGATCATCAACCCCTATGTCGAAAACTTGCGCGCGATCGGTGTCGATGCGCGACTAACCCGGGTCGATGGGGCGCAGATGAACCAGCGTCAGCGCGATGCCGATTTCGACATGCTGACCGGCAATTTCCCCATGGGCTATGAGCCAAGCAGCGGTTTGCGGCAATATTTCGGCTCTCTGGGTGCGCAAGAATCGCTGTTCAATGTGGCAGGCCTTGCCGACCCGGCGGTTGATGAACTGCTCGAAAGCGTGATCCGCGCCGAAACCCGTGCCGAGATGGAGACAGCCACCCGCGCGCTTGACCGCGTTTTGCGCAGCCTGCGCATCCGTGTGCCGCAATGGTACAACCAGAACGCCTGGGTGGCCTATTACAACCACTACCGCTACCCCGAAGAATTGCCGCCCTACGGGATCGGTTTTCTCGATTTCTGGTGGGTCGATCCCGTTGCCGAGCAAGCCTTGCGCGCTCAAGGCGTCCTGTAAGGGCTGATGGGAAGCTACATCCTCAGACGCGTGCTGTTGATGATCCCGACACTGCTCGGGATCATGGTGATCAATTTTGGGCTCACGCAATTCGTACCGGGCGGTCCGATCGAACAGGTCATCGCCCAGCTCGAAGGCGAGGGGGATGTATTCGCCGGCATCTCGGGCAGCGGGTCCGAGGCGGGGGGCGCAAGCGAGATTGAGGGCATCGGCTACGAGGGCGCGCGGGGCTTGCCACCGCAGTTCCTTGATGAGTTGCGTGTGCAGTTCAAATTCGCCCGCATTGTTTGTGAGGCGGGCTTCTCCGGCACGCCGAACCTACGCGATCCGGCCTGCATGGCCGAGGATATTCCGGGGCTGGAACGCTTTGGCCTCATGATGTGGGATTATGTCCGCTTCGATTTCGGCGAGAGCTATTTCCGCTCGATCTCGGTCATTGATCTGGTGCTCGAAAAGATGCCTGTTTCGATCACCTTGGGTCTGTGGTCCACACTCATCGCTTATCTCGTGTCGATCCCCTTGGGCATCGCCAAGGCCACGCGCGATGGCACACGGTTCGACACCTGGACGAGCGGTGTGATCATCGTGGCCTATGCAATCCCCGGTTTCTTGTTCGCGATCATGCTGTTGGTGCTGTTCGCTGGGGGGCGGTATTACCAGATCTTCCCGCTGCGTGGCCTGACCTCGGACGGGTGGGAGGACATGACGCTTATCCAGCAGATCGGCGATTATTTCTGGCATATCACCTTGCCGGTTTTGGCCTCGACCATCTCGGCATTTGCCACGCTGACGCTCTTGACCAAGAACAGCTTCCTCGACGAGATCCGCAAGCAATACGTCATGACCGCGCGCGCCAAGGGTCTGGCAGAGGCGCGCGTACTTTACGGCCATGTCTTTCGCAACGCGATGCTGATCGTGATCGCGGGCTTTCCCGCCGTTTTCGTCGGCGTCTTCTTCGGCGGCAGCCTGATCATCGAGACGATCTTTTCGCTCGATGGGCTGGGGCGGCTGGCCTTCGAGGCCGCGGTCAGCCGCGATTACCCGGTGATTTTCGGCACGCTCTTCGTGTTCGGGCTGATCGGGCTGGTGGTCAATATCCTGTCCGATCTGATGTATGTCTGGATCGACCCCCGCATCGACTTCGATACGCGCGAGGGGTGAAAGATGGCCTTGCCCGACCAGAGCCCGGCCCATGACGCGCCAGCCCCGCCGCCGGAGGCCCCGCGCGGCTGGCTGTCGCCGCTGAACCGCCGCCGTTGGGAGAATTTCAGGGCCAACAGGCGCGCCTATTGGTCCTTGATGATCTTTGCGGTGCTTTACGGGCTTAGCCTGTTTGCCGAGTTCATCGCCAATGATCGCCCGATTCTCGTGCGCTATCAGGGCAGCTACTATACACCGATCTTCAACTTCTATCCCGAGACAGAATTCGGCGGCGATTTCCGCACCGAAGCCGTCTATCGCGATGTCGAGGTGCAATGCCTGATCATCTCGGGCGGCTTGCAGGATTGCTGGGACGACCCCGAGGGCGTGATCGAAACGGTGCAAGCGACCGGCAGCTTCAATGGCGAACGCGTGGTGCAAGGTTGGCTTTTGTGGCCGCTCATTCCCTATAGCTACAACACCGTCAACGATATCGGCCGCGCCGCACCTTCGCCGCCCGATGGCAACCACTGGCTTGGCACCGACGATACTGCACGCGACGTGTTGGCCCGGGTCATTTACGGCTTTCGCCTGTCAGTCAGTTTCGCGCTTGTCGTGACCTTCCTGACCTCGGTGATCGGCATCGCGGCGGGGGCGGCACAGGGCTACTACGGCGGCTGGCTCGACCTGATCTTTCAACGCGTGATCGAGATCTGGAACTCGACCCCCAGTCTTTACATCATCATCATCATCTCGGCGATTTTCGTGATGGATTTCTGGCTTCTCGTTTTCCTGATGGTGCTGTTCGGCTGGACGGGCCTGGTTGGCGTGGTGCGCGCCGAGTTTCTGCGCGCGCGCAATTTCGAATATGTCCGTGCGGCGCGTGCGCTAGGCGTGAGCGATGGCACCATCATGTTCCGCCATGTACTGCTCAATGCGATGGTCGCGACACTGACCTTTCTGCCCTTTATCGTGACAGGCACGATCGGCGGTCTTGCAAGCCTCGATTTCCTTGGTTTCGGCCTGCCGTCCTCGGCGCCGAGCCTTGGCGAAATGACCTTACAGGCCAAGAACAATCTTCAGGCGACATGGCTTGCCTTTACCGCGTTTTTCGCCTTTGCGGTGATGCTGTCGCTGTTGGTCTTCATCTTCGAAGGGGTGCGCGACGCGTTCGACCCGAGAAAGACATTTCGATGAGCGTTCTCAAGGTCGAAAACCTATCGGTCCGTTTCGGTGATACCTATGCCGTGCGTGGCGTCTCGTTCGACGTGGGGTCGGGCGAGACGGTGGCCCTTGTGGGTGAAAGCGGGTCAGGCAAATCGGTCACGGCGCTGTCAACCGTGGCGCTGGTGCCGGGCGCGACCGAGATCGTCGGATCGGTCACATATGACGGGCAGGAAATGGTGGGTGCCGACGACACCACGCTGCGCCGCATCCGGGGCAATGACATCAGCTTTATCTTCCAAGAGCCGATGACATCGCTCAACCCGCTGCACACGCTGGAAAAGCAGATCACCGAAAGCCTGTCGCTGCATCAGGGCCTGCGTGGCGATGCCGCCCGCGCGCGGGTGGTCGAGTTGCTGCACAAGGTCGGCATCCGCGATCCCGAGACACGGCTTTCAGCCTATCCGCACCAGCTATCGGGCGGGCAGCGTCAGCGCGTGATGATCGCGATGGCGCTGGCCAATGGCCCGAAGCTGTTGATCGCCGATGAGCCGACGACGGCCTTGGATGTGACCATTCAGGCGCAGATCCTCGCGCTTTTGGCCGATCTCAAGCGCGACATGGGGATGAGCCTGTTGTTCATCACCCATGACTTGGCCATCGTGCGCCGCATTGCGGATCGCGTCTGTGTCATGCAAAACGGCGAGATCGTCGAGCAGGGGCCAACGGCCGCGATTTTCGCCAACCCCCAGCATCCTTATACAAGAAAACTCTTGGCGGCCGAACCGCAGGGCGCGCCCGAACCCGTGGCCGACAATGCGCCCGAGATCGTGGCGACCGACGCCTTGCGCATCTGGTTCCCGATCCAACGCGGGCTGTTGCGGCGCACGGTGGGCCATGTGAAGGCGGTCAATGCCGCGAGCTTCACACTGCGCGCCGGCGAAACCTTGGGTGTCGTCGGTGAAAGCGGGTCGGGCAAGACGACGCTGGCCTTGGCCATCATGCGACTAATCGCGTCACAAGGGCCGATCCTGTTCATGGGGCGTGATGTACAGGGCTTGCAGGCGCGCGCGCTGCGCCCCTTGCGCCGTGACATGCAGATCGTGTTCCAAGACCCCTATGGTAGCCTCAGCCCTCGGATGACGGTCGAACAGATCGTGGCCGAGGGCTTGGCTGTGCATGGTGTCGCCCAAGGGGACCGCCGCGCCCGCGTAGCCGAGATCATGACCGAGGTTGGCCTCGACCCCACGATGATGGATCGCTACCCGCACGAGTTCTCGGGCGGCCAGCGCCAGCGCATCGCCATCGCGCGCGCGATGATCCTGCGGCCCAAACTCGTGGTGCTGGACGAACCGACAAGCGCGCTCGACATGACAGTGCAGGTGCAGATCGTCGACCTGTTGCGCCGCCTGCAACAGCGCCACGCCATCGCCTATCTGTTCATCAGCCATGACCTCAAGGTGGTGCGCGCGCTCAGCCATAAGGTGATCGTGATGAAGAATGGCGACATGGTCGAGGCAGGCGAGACCGCCGCGCTCTTCGCGGCGCCCAAGACCGCCTACACCCGCGAATTGATGCGCGCGGCCTTTGGCGACAGCGGAGCGGCCTGACCCATCAGATCGCCGAGGAATGCCCTTCGGCCCGCAGCTCATAGGCGTCAAAGGCGCGCGCGATCATCCGTGTCAGCGCGCGACCTTCGGGATTGATCGTCAGCCCATGCCCTTCGAGGCGCAACATGCCGGGGAATTTTGCGGCCGCGTCAGTGAACATGGCGTCAAGTGCCGTGGGCGTGACATCGAAATCGCGCAAGATCGCCGCGCCATCGATACGGAAATCGCACATCAGCATTTCGATCATCCGCGCGCGCAAGCAATCCTCGCCCCTGAAGACATGGCCGCGGCCCGTCGCCATCTCGCCTGCCCGCACAGCCTTTTGATAGGCAGCGGTCGAGCTGGCATTTTGCGCGAAACCTTGCGGAAACCGCGAAATCGCCGAGGCGCCCATCCCGATCAGCACATCGCAGGTGTCGTCGGTATAGCCTTGGAAGTTGCGCCGCAAATGCCCGGTTTTCGCCGCTTGCGCCATGCTGTCTCCGGGCTTGGCGAAATGGTCGATGCCGATCTGGGCGTAACCATCCCACTTGAACAGTCGGCGCGCCGTGTCGAACAGTGCCAGCCGCATCTCGGGCGAGGGCAGCGCCTCGGTCGGGATCAGGGCTTGGCGCTTGGCCATCCATGGCACATGGGCATAGCCGTAAAGCGCCACCCGGTCAGGCGATAGCGACAAAAGCATCTGCACAGAATCTGTCAGCCGCGCCTGTGTCTGCTCTGGCAGGCCGAACAGGATATCGGCGTTGAGCGAGTGAATACCAGCCGCGCGCAACCCTTCGACCGCCGCGCGCGTCACCGCGTAGGATTGGACGCGCCCGATGATCTGCTGGATATCGGGGTCAAAATCCTGCACCCCGATCGAGGCGCGGTTCATCCCCGCCGCGGCCAGCGCCGCGATGCGCGGTGCGTCGATCTCGTTGGGGTCGATCTCGACCGAGAATTCCGCATCAGGCGTGAAGGTGAAGCTTGCCTGCAACATATCGGCCAGATCACGCATCATCGCGGCTGACAAAAGCGTTGGTGTGCCGCCACCCCAATGGAGCCGCGCGACCGTGACACCGGCAGGCAGTGCCGCGGCAATCAAGGCAATCTCTTGCTTCAGAGTGGTAAGGTATGCGGCCACCGGTTCGTCAGAGCGCACACCTTGCGTGCGACAGGCGCAGAACCAACACAACCTGCGGCAGAAAGGCACATGGAGATAAAGCGAGATCCGCGCGCCTGGCGCGATCTTGCGCAACCAATCAAGAAATAACTGCCCTGTCACGTCATTGGAGAATTTCGTGGCCGGCGGATAGCTCGTGTAACGCGGGACTTTCGCGTCGAACAGGCCAAGTTGGCGAAGTTGATTAACATGTTCCATTGCAGTACGTCTAAGGTCATGACGCGCCGTTTGACCTTGATCTGGATCAAGCGAGCCCTGAGCGCCTGCCGGATGACAGACCACCGGCATTGAGGGTGAGTTTATGAGCCAAAGGCAGATTACATTTCCGCAGCGTGAATGTGCGGATTGCCCGATCCGGCACCGTGCCGTTTGCGCCCGCTGCGAAAGCGACGAACTCGAACAACTTGAAGCGATCAAGTATTATCGCAACTACGAGGCGGGCCAGACGATCGTCTGGGCTGGCGACAAGATGGATTTCGTCGCCTCGGTTGTGCATGGCGTGGCGACACTCAGCCAAACGATGGAAGATGGGCGCCGCCAGATGGTGGGGCTTTTGCTGCCCTCCGATTTCCTCGGCCGCCCCAATCGCGACCGTGTCGCCTATGACGTAACCGCGACGACTGATTTGCAGCTGTGTTGTTTCCGCCGCCTCCCGTTTCAAGAGTTGCTGGGTTCGACCCCCCATGTCAGCCAACGTCTGCTTGAGATGACGCTCGATGAACTCGACGCGGCGCGGGAATGGATGCTGCTTCTGGGCCGCAAGACGGCGCGCGAAAAGATCGCAAGCTTCCTGTCAATCATCGCGCGGCGCGATGCGGCGCAAAGCCAGCCCGCCAAGGGCCATGGCGTTGCATTCGACCTGCCACTCACCCGCGAGGCGATGGCCGATTACCTTGGCCTGACGCTGGAAACTGTCAGTCGCCAGATGACAGCCCTCAAGAATGACGGGGTGATCAAGCTTGACGGCAAACGCCGCATCATCGTGCCTGATTTCGCAGCCCTGATGGATGAAACCGGCGATGATGCCGATGGCGGTGTTCTGAGCTAACTCCATCATCGCGGTTGCGGGCTGTGTCAGATGCCCTCGAAGGCACACCCTGTGCAGGGCGCTCAATGCGCCATGAAGACGGGTATGGTCGCGTGCTCCAACATGTTGCGCGTGGCCCCACCCAAGATCGCCTCGCGAAAACGCGAATGGCCATAGGCCCCCATTACCAAGAGATCGGCATCGGTGTCGGCGATGTGGCGCGCGATCACCTCCGAGACGCGTGGCAAGGTCTGCGCGATGATCGAGACCGAGACCTTGACCCCGTGCCGTGACAGCATGCGCGACAATTCTGCACCGGGATCGGCGACATCGGGGCTGTGGCGCTCGGGCGCGATGATGCAGATATCCACATCCTTGGCGGCTTGCAGCAGCGGCAAGGCATGGCGCACCGCAATCATCGCCTCGGGTGACTCGTTCCATGCGACCACGACCCGATCCGGTTTGGCCATGAGCGCATCCTGACCGCCAAGGATCATCACCGGCACATTGCCCTGAAACATCGCGGCCTCGGGGATGACCGGCGCATCAGCATATTTGTCCTTGCCATAGGGTTTGGGCAAGATCACCAGATCGGCAAAACGCGACCGGCGCGCGACCAGCCCCGAGATCGAGGCCGATTGCGCAACCATGCTTTCCAGTCCCCAGGAAATCGCGCTGCGTTCAAGGATCTTGCGCGCCTCTTGTTCGATGGCATGGGCCTCGGATTGGGCTTGCAGGATCGTTTCTTCATGGACCAGGGCGGTCGCCCCGGCAAAGTAGTAGCCCGTTTGCGTGCGATCGATGCCAAGGCAAAGCACCTCGAGATGGGCGCCGTTCCCCTCCGCAAAGGTGATGGCATCCGTCAGCACGGCGGCGATGTCATTGGGTTCGGTCAGGATGGTCAGGATCGATTTGTAGGCCATAGGTCGCTCCTCGGTCTGGTCTGCCGCCCATCTAATCAGGGACAGCGCGTCGCACCTTGACCTGCGTCAAGCAAATGGCCGGCCGGATTTGACATGGATCAAGGCCAGCCGCCGCCCCTTGGACGATGTGAGGGGCAGATGGAACAGCGCCGGGCGGCTTGACCCGAGTCGGAACCGGTGCATCACGAAGGGACGATCGATGCTTGATTATGTAAAGCTGCTGATCCTCGGCCTTGTGGCGGTCTGTGCCGCCATCGCGGCCAATTACGCGCGCGACGTGGCCTATCTGGTCCACGCGCTTTTGATCATGGGTGCGGCCGCGATCACATTCGTGATCGTGCTGCGCCAGACGGACGAGGCGAAACAAGCCGTCTTGGCCAATGAATACATGGACGGGCCGGTCAAGGCCGCCGCGATTGCCACCGCCTTTTGGGGCGTTGTGGGCTTTCTTGCAGGAACCTTTATCGCCTTTCAGTTGGCCTACCCGGCGCTGAATTTCCATTGGGCCGATGGCTATCTGAATTTTGGGCGGCTGCGGCCCTTGCACACCTCGGCGGTGATTTTCGCCTTTGGTGGCAACGCGCTGATCGCGGCGAGTTTCTACATCGTGCAGCGCACCAGCGCTGTGCGGCTTTGGGGGGGCAACACCGCATGGTTCGTGTTCTGGGGCTATCAGCTGTTCATCGTGATGGCGGCCACCGGCTACCTGCTCGGATCGACCCAAGGGCAGGAATACGCCGAGCCCGAATGGCTGACCGATCTGTGGCTCACGATCGTTTGGGTTGCCTTTTTGGCGGTTTACATGGGTACGCTGATCAAGCGGAAGGAACCCCATATCTACGTCGCCAACTGGTTCCTTCTGTCCTTCATCGTCACCGTGGCGATGCTGCATGTGGTCAACAACCTGCAAATCCCGGTGTCGTTCTTCGGCTCGCGCTCGGTCACCGTGATGTCGGGCGTGCAGAACGCCATGACGCAATGGTGGTATGGCCATAACGCGGTGGGGTTCTTCCTGACCGCGGGTTTCCTGGGCATGATGTATTACTTCATCCCCAAGCAGGCCGAGCGCCCGGTCTATAGCTACAAGCTGTCGATCATCCACTTCTGGGCGCTGATCTTTCTTTATATATGGGCCGGTCCCCATCACCTTCATTACACCGCGCTGCCTGATTGGGCCTCGACCCTTGGGATGGTGTTCTCGATCGTGCTGTGGATGCCGTCCTGGGGCGGCATGATCAACGGGCTGATGACGCTGTCGGGCGCATGGGACAAGCTGCGCACTGACCCCGTCTTGCGGATGATGGTCACCTCGGTCGCCTTTTACGGCATGTCCACCTTCGAGGGGCCGATGATGTCGATCCGCGCGGTCAACAGCCTCTCGCATTACACCGACTGGACCATCGGCCATGTCCATTCCGGCGCGCTGGGCTGGAACGGGATGATCACCTTCGGGATGCTCTATTACCTGTTCCCGAAACTGTGGAACAAGGAGCGGCTCTATTCCTTGCGCGCCGTCAGCTGGCACTACTGGCTCGCCACCATCGGGATCGTTCTCTACGCGGCCTCCATGTGGGTGACCGGCATCATGGAAGGGCTGATGTGGCGTGAAGTGGATGCCCAAGGGTTCCTCGTCAATTCCTTTGCCGACACCGTCGCCGCCAAGTTCCCGATGTATGTGGTGCGCGGTTTGGGTGGGGTTCTCTACCTTGCCGGGGCGCTGATCATGGCGTGGAACCTGTACATGACCGTTCGCAAGGCCGCCGTCCGCCGTGACGCAGCCTTTGCCACGCCTGCCGAATAAGGAGGGACCGCAAGATGGCACTTGAAGGTCACAAGAAGATCGAAACCAACGCGACCCTCCTTTTGACGCTCAGCTTTCTGGTCGTCACCGTGGGGGGGATCGTGGAAATCGCGCCGCTCTTTTATCTCGAGAACACCATCGAAGATGTCGATGGCATGCGGCCCTATGCGCCGCTGGAACTGGCGGGGCGCGAGATTTACATCCGCGAGGGCTGTTATGTCTGTCATAGCCAGATGATCCGCCCCATGCGGGACGAGGTCGAGCGCTACGGCCATTACAGCCTCGCCGCCGAAAGCCAGTATGACCACCCGTTCCAATGGGGCTCAAAACGTACCGGCCCCGATCTGGCGCGTGTTGGTGGGCGCTATTCCGATAGTTGGCATATGGACCATTTCACCGACCCGCAATCGGTCGTGCCTGAATCGGTGATGCCGGCCTATGCCTATCTCGCCGATACCGTGCTTCAACCGGCTTATATCGTCGATCTGATGGAGACACACCGCATGGTCGGTGTTCCCTACACCGACGAGATGCTGGAAAACGCGGCCAGCGACTTCATCCAGCAGGCCACCGATTTCGGCGATCCCGGCGTGGTCGAACGCTACCCCGGCGCGCCGCAGCGCGATTTCGACGGTCGACCCGAAGTCACCGAGATGGATGCGCTGATCGCCTACATGCAGATGCTCGGCACGCTGGTCGATTTCTCGACCTTCATGCCCGACGAAGCCTTTGCAAGCCGGTAAGGGGGGCGGATCGATGGAAGATAGCTACACGATCATGCAGATCATTGCCCGCAGCTGGGGTGCGCTCTTCATGTTCGCGGTGTTTCTCGGCGTGATCGCATTCACGCTGCGCCCCGGAAGCCGCGGGCTGCACCGCGACATCGCCGATATCCCGTTTCGCCATGATGACCGCCCTGCGCCCCAAGATGCGGCGCAGGCCCAGACCCATGAGTTCAAGGAGGCGCGGCAATGAGCGACCACCACACGTCCCATCCCGAAGAGCAAAAGCTTTTGCCGGGCGATCCCGATACCACCGGCCATAGCTGGGACGGGATCAAGGAATTCAACAACCCGTTGCCACGCTGGTGGCTGTGGACGTTCTATGCCACCATCGTCTGGGGCATCGCCTATACCGTGATGTATCCGGCATGGCCCATGATCAACGGGGCGACGCCGGGCGTGTTGGGCTTCTCCAGCCGCGCCAATGTGGCCGAGGATATCGCGCGCTTCGACGCGATGAACGCCGATATCCGCACCCGCATCGCGCAGGTGGAACTGGCATCCATCACCCCCGACCAGCACCCCGATCTTTATAATTACGCGATCCAGGGTGGGGCGGCGACATTCGCCACCTTCTGCTCGCAATGCCACGGCTCGGGCGCGGCAGGGGTGCAGGCCTCGGGCTATCCCAACCTGTTGGATGATGACTGGCTTTGGGGCGGCACGATCGAGGATATCCATTTCACGATCAGCCACGGCATCCGCAACGAGGATGATCCCGATGCCCGCTATTCCGAGATGACCGCCTTTGACGGCATGCTGTCAGATGATGAGATCGCGGCGGTGGTCCAATATGTGCGCAATATCTCGGGGCAGTCGGCCGATGCGGCGCTGGCCGCGGCGGGCGAGGGGGTCTATCGCGACAATTGCGCGGCCTGCCACCTCGATGACGGAACGGGCGACCGCTATCTTGGCGCGCCGAACCTCACGGATGCGATCTGGCTTTATGGCGGCACGCCCGAGGCGATCGAGCAGACCGTGCGCTATGCCCGCTTTGGCATCATGCCGCCTTGGTCGGCCGATGCCTCGGACGCAGGGCGCCTGACCGAAGATCAGATCCGCGCCGTCGCGGTCTATGTCCATGCCTTGGGCGGCGGCGAGTAAACTGTCCAAGCACAAGTTTCTGCCGATCCCTCCCGGTTGGCGGAATGGCACCGGTCCCGGTCCTGTTCGCGCGTTTCCTGCGGGACCGGTGCCACATCTTTGCCCGCCCCGGCCATCCGTCGCGATGGGCGGGGCGCGGCCATGAAAGATGATTGACGCAATCAATTTTCACCAACGCACTGCCACTTGATCCAAGTCAAAGTGATCGCGCCCCGCCCAGCCTAGAACCGCCATGCGCAGGACCACGATCTTCACGGGGGAAATCCGTCAATGACCACCACAAGCGAGCCGCCAAAGCTATATGCCGCGCGCGAGCCTGTCTTTCCAAAGCGGGTCTATGGCCATTTCCGCAATCTGAAATGTGCGATCCTGGTCGTCACGCTGGGCATCTACTACATCACCCCTTGGATCAGGTGGGATCGCGGCCCGGCGCTGCCCGATCAGGCGGTGCTGCTCGATCTGGCGAACCGGCGCTTCTTTTTCTTCTGGATCGAGATTTGGCCGCATGAGTTTTACTTCGTGGCCGGCCTTTTGATCATGGCGGGGTTGGGGCTGTTCTTGTTCACCTCGGCGCTTGGCCGCGTCTGGTGCGGCTATTCCTGCCCGCAAACCGTATGGACCGACCTGTTCTTTACCGTCGAACGCTGGATCGAAGGCGACCGCAACGCGCGTCTGCGGCTGTGGAACGGCAAATGGGATTTCCGCAAATGGCGGCTCAGGCTGGCGAAATGGGCGGTCTGGCTGGTGATCTCGGTCGCGACGGGCGGGGCATGGGTGTTCTATTTCGCCGATGCGCCGACGCTTTTCGTCGATCTGTTCTCCGGGCAGGCGGCGCTGGTGGCCTATGCGACCATTGCAATCCTGACCGCGACGACCTTTGTCTTTGGCGGCTTCATGCGCGAACAGGTCTGTATCTACATGTGTCCCTGGCCACGCATCCAGGCCGCGATGATGGATGAGCATTCCATCACGGTCGCCTATCGCGATTGGCGGGGCGAACCGCGCGGACGCGGCAAAGAGCGCGAGGGGCTGGGCGATTGCATCGATTGCAACGCTTGCGTCAATGTCTGCCCCACGGGCATCGACATTCGCGATGGCCAACAGCTTGAATGCATCACCTGCGCGCTGTGCATCGATGCTTGCGACGACATCATGGCCAAGGTGGGCAAGCCGCGCGGGCTGATCGACTACATGGCCCTGACAGACGAGGCCAATGAACGCGCGGGCAAGCCCAAGATCTCGATCTGGAAGCATATCTTCCGGCTGCGCACGATTATCTATACGGCTTTGTGGGCCGGCATCGGTGTTGGGCTGGTCTTTTTGCTGTTTGTGCGCGCCGATATCGACATGACCGTGGCCCCGGTGCGCAACCCGCAATTCGTGACGCTGTCGGATGGCTCGATCCGCAACACCTATGACGTGCGCATCCGCAACATGTCGCATGAAGACAGCGCCTTCGCGATTTCGCTTGTCGCGGATGCACCGCTTGAAGTTACGCTTGAGGGGCAGCCGGGCCAAAGCGTTACAGTGCCGCTCAATTCCACCCATCTGCAACGCGTCTATGTCACCGCCCCCGCAGGCAGTGCGGCAGCTACGGCCGAGCGCACCGATTTTCGCCTGTGGGTCGAGGACGAGGCCACCACCCACCGCGCCTTTCGCGACACCACGTTTTTTGGAAGGGTCCCGCAATGAGCCAAGTAACCGATGCCACCGCGCCCCGCACACTGACCGGGGGCCATGTTCTGGCGATCTTCGTCGCGGGCTTTGGCCTGATCTTCGCGGTGAATTTCTTCATGGCGTATCGCGCGATCTCGACATTTCCCGGCATGGAGGTGTCGTCCAGCTATGCCGACAGCCAAAGCTTTGATGTGCGCCGCGATGCGCAAGAGGCCTTGGGCTGGAGTGCGCATGTCGCCATTCCGGGCGATGGGACGCTGGTTTTGCACCTGTTGGACCGCGAGGGCGCGCTGGTGGCCCCGGCCGAGCTGACCGCGCTCTTGACCCGGCCGACCAACCGAACCGATGACCAGCTGTTGGCGTTGCGGCGCGAAAACGGGGCCTTCGTGGCACCTGCCGATCTGTCGGACGGGCAATGGCGGTTGCGCCTGACGGGCGTCGCGCGCGACGGAACCGAATACCGCCACAACATCACCTTCCGCTATTTCGAGTAGGCCCCCGTGACCGCCACCTTCGAGCATATCCGCCCTTCGGCTTGCCCGGCCTGCAACGCCGCCCCCGCGGCCGCGCATCTGGCGGACTTGCCGAAACAGGCGGCCTTGATGCTGTCCTTGCCGGGCATCCACTGCGCAGGCTGCATCTCGGGGGTGGAGCGCGCACTTTTGGCCGTGCCGGGCGTGACAGAGGCGCGGGTGAACCTGACGCTGCGCCGCGCCGCCGTGCAGGGCGCGCCCGATGTCACGCCCGCGGCGCTGACCGATGCGCTGGCCCGCGCCGGATACGAGGCGCATGAGCTGGACGCAGGCGTTCTGGCCAGCACCTTCGCCGACCGGCAGGGGCGCGACCTGTTGATGCGCTTGGCCGTGGCGTTCTTCGCCATGATGAACGTCATGCTTTTGTCGGTCGCCGTCTGGTCCGGGGCCGATGGCGTCACCCGCGACATGATGCATTGGATCAGCGCAGCCATCGCCATTCCGGCGGTGATCTTTGCAGGCCAACCCTTTTACGTCTCGGCTTGGGGCGCGCTCAAGGGGCGGCGGCTGAACATGGATGTGCCGATCACGCTCGCCATCGCGCTCGCGGTCGGCACCTCGCTTTACGAGACGATCCATTCGGGTCATCACGCCTATTTTGATGCCGCCATCTCGCTTTGCACATTCCTGCTTGCGGGGCGTTACCTTGATCATCGCACCCGCGCATCGGCCCGGTCGGCAGCGCAGGAATTGGCCGCGCTGGAGGTGCCGCGCGCCTTGCGCATCATAGATGGGCGCGAGGAAACCGTTGCCGTTGCAGCCCTTGCCCCCGGCGATATCGTGCGGGTCAAGCCGGGCGGGCGCATCCCGGTCGATGGCGTGGTGCAAATCGGCCAATCCGAGATCGATCGCAGCCTGATGACCGGCGAAAGCCTGCCCGTCTTTGCCGGGATCGGCACCCGTGTCAGCGCGGGCGAGGTGAACCTGACCGGCCCTCTCACGGTCGAGGTGACGGCCGTTGGGCGTGACACGACGCTCCACCGCATCGCCGATCTGGTCGCCACGGCCGAGGCGGGGCGCGCCAATTACAACTCCCTCGCCGATCAGGCGGCCAAGCTTTATGCACCATTCGTGCATATTCTCTCGGTTGTGGCGGCGGTGGGCTGGTGGCTTTATACCCAAGATATGCGCATTGCGCTGAACATCGCGGCGGCGGTGCTGATCATCACTTGCCCTTGCGCGTTGGGCCTTGCCGTGCCTGCGGTCACCACTGCCGCTTCGGGGCGGTTGTTTCGCAAGGGGATGCTGATCAAGAACGGCACCGCGCTGGAACGTCTGGCCGAGGTCGATACGGTCGTGTTCGACAAGACCGGCACCCTGACCGATGGCGCGCCTCTGCCCATCAGGCTCGATGCGCTACCGGGCGATGCCGCGCGCGTGGCGCTGGCATTGGCGCAAGGATCGGCGCATCCGCTGTCGGTCAGCCTTGCCAAGGGGTTGGCCGATCTGGGCATCCGCCCTGCCCATGTCACCGATCTGGTCGAGGTTCCGGGTCACGGGGTCGAGGGCCGCTGGCAGGGTCGCGTCGTGCGGCTTGGCCGTGCCGCATGGCTGGGCGCCGCCGCACCGGCCCAAACGGCCAGTTTCCTGTCGCTAGGCGAAGGCCCGGCCATCGCCATCACCTTTGCCGACCGCCTGCGCGACGGCGCGGCCGATCTGGTCGCGGCGCTGCAAGCGCAAGGCAAGCGGGTGATCCTGATTTCGGGCGACACCAAGGGCGCGGTTATCCGCTTTGCCCAAACGATCGGCATCACCGAAGTCATCGGCGAGGCGCTGCCACAGGAAAAATCGGCGCTGGTGGCCGATCTGGCGGCCCAAGGGGCCAAGGTCTTGATGGTGGGCGACGGCTTGAACGACACAGCAGCTTTGGCCGCGGCCCATGTCTCGATCTCGCCTGCCTCGGCGCTTGATGCGGCGCGCAGTGCGTCGGACATTGTGCTGATGGGCAAAAGCATCGCCCCCATCGCCGATGCAATGCGCACCGCCGTATCGGCGCGCGCGCGTATCCGCGAGAATTTCACCATCGCCACGGTCTATAACGTCTTGGCCGTACCCTTGGCGGTGGCGGGGCTGTGTTCGCCCCTGATCGCCGCCTTGGCGATGTCAACCTCGTCGATTACCGTTGGGTTGAACGCACTCAGGCTGAGGTAGGACCGCGATGGATGTGCTTGGCCTTTTGATCCCCGTCAGCCTGTTTCTGGGCGCTGTGGGCCTCGCGGCGTTCTGGTGGATGCTGCGCAAGGGCCAGTTCGACGATCCCGACGGGGACGCCCATCGCATCTTGCGCGACGATTACGACGACCACCCCAAGGGCTAGTCGCCCGCTTTTTCCTTGGCACGGGTGCGCAAGAGCGTGAACACACCCGCCGCTACGACAAGTGCCGCGCCCAGCGCCACGTTCCACTCCAAGCTTTCGCCGAACACCGTGATCCCCAGCGTCGCGGCAAAGACCAGTTGCAGATAGGCGAAGGGCTGAACGGCGCTTGCCTCGGCCACGTCATAGGTCTTGATCAGCAGCCAGTGACCGAGCGCGCCCGTGACGCACAAGACCCCCATCCAGGCCCAATCAGGGCCGCGCATCGGTTCCCAGAACCAGATGCCGATCACGGTCATCACCACCGCCCCCACAGTGCCGGTATAAAAGAAACTGGTCGCAGCACTGTCGCGGCGCGCGGCATACCGTGTCATCAACCCGTAAAGCGCGAACATGAAGGCCGAGGCCAGCGGCACAAGCGCCTCGATCTGGAAGACCCGGAAACCGGGCTGCAAGATGATCAAGACGCCGACAAATCCCACGCCGATCGCTGTCCAACGCCGCCAGCCGACCTTTTCGCCCAAGATCGGCCCCGAAAGGGCCGCAACCAAAAGCGGGTAGCTGGTAAAGATCGCATGGCTTTCGACTAGCCCCAGCATCACAAAGGCCAGAACCATCACGCAAATCTCGGTGGCCAGCAGGACACCGCGGAAAATCTGCACACCGGGCTGGCTGGTCGCCGCCGCAGCCCTCAGGCCGCCGGCCTTGCGCGCGGCAACGGCCATCACGAAGGCGGCGAAGAACCAGTAGCGGATCATCACCACCATCAGCACGTTGTATTCGCCTGCCAGATGCCGGCTGATCCCGTCTTGCATGGCAAAGACAAAGGTGGTGGCGACCATCAACCAGATGCCAAGCCGCGTGTTCTGTGTGCTCATGAAAGCCGTCCGATCGTCATATGCCGTTTGCGCCCATAGCCGGGGATGCGGGTGACGGCAAATCCCGCATCGCCAAGCGCCGCACGCACGGCACCCGCTGCCGAATAGGTCGCGCAAGTGCCGCCCGGCAAGGTATGATCCGCAACCGCGCGCAGCAGCGCAGGCTCCCATAACTCGGGGTTGCGGGCCGGCGCGAAGCCGTCGAGAAACCAAGCATCGGCCCGCCCCTCCCATGCAGGCAGGGTGGCGCGGGCATCGCCGAAAACGATCCGCCCCGAAAGGCCGGGCAGGTCGATCTTGCCATCACCCTCAATTGCCGTGGCGATGGCGTCGATGAACGGCGCGGCCTCGGCAAAGCCTGCAAGCGCCATGCACAGATCAGCACCCGACAGCGGAAAGGCCTCGAAACTGGTGAAATGCAATGTGCCTTGCTGGCCGGATGCCGCCCAAGCAAGGGCGGATGCGATCAGGTTCAACCCCGTACCGAAGCCAAGCTCGGCGATGTGGAAGCCGGGGCGAAAGCGCGCGGGAAGGTCATTGCCGGTCAAGAACACAAGACGTGTTTCCTCCAGCCCGTTTTCGAGCGAATAGAAGGGATCGTCAAAATGGCGCGATACCGGCACATTGCCGTTGCGCCAATCTACGGAATGTCGTGGCTGGCCCATGCCCTGCGGCTCGTCTAATGCTGCGCCGCGATCGGCCGCATGCGCGCGGCGACACTGGGGCAAGGACAAGGGATTGGCAATGGCCGAACTACGAGTCTTCGGCGCGGGCATATTCGGCCTGTCTATCGCGTGGGAGGCCGCGCGCCGCGGCGTCCGCGTCGAGGTGGTCGACCCTTTCGGCATCGGCGCCGGTGCCTCGGGCGGGATCGTCGGCGCGCTTGCCCCGCATGTGCCGGAAAACTGGAACCCCAAGAAACAGGTGCAGTTCGACAGCCTCGTAATGGCCGAAAGCTTTTGGGCTGGTGTCGCTACGGCGGGTGGCGCCGATCCCGGCTATGCGCGCAGCGGTCGGTTGCAGCCCATCGCAGACGAAGGCGGTCTGGCCTTGGCGCGCGCCCGGGCGGCAACGGCCCGCGATCTGTGGCAAGGCCGCTATCATTGGCAGGTCGTGCCGGAAGGGGAATTCCCCGGCTTGCTCGCCAGCCCGACGGGGTGGCTGATCCACGATACGCTGAGCGCAAGGTTGCATCCGCGCAGCGCTTGCGCAGCCCTTGCCGCCGCCATCCGCGCCAAGGGTGGCCGGATCATGCCCGAGGCCAGCGCACGTCCCATGCCCGCGCTTTGGGCGACAGGTGCGGCCGGTCTGGCAGAGCTTTCGCAAGAGATGGGCCGCCCGATCGGCAGTGGGGTCAAGGGACAGGCGGCCCTTTTCGCGACCGATCTGCGCCACGCGCCTCAGCTTTTCGCCGATGCGCTCCATATCGTGCCGCAAGCTGACGGGACAGTCGCCGTCGGCTCTACCTCCGAGCGCGACTATGCCGATCCAAGCAGCACCGACGCGCAACTCGATCCGCTGATCGACAGCGCGCGCCGCCATTGCCCGATGCTTGCCAACGCGCCGGTGATCGCCCGCTGGGCGGGCCTGCGCCCCCGCGCCCGGTCGCGCGCGCCGATGTTGGGCGCACATCCGACAAGGGCAGGCGATTTCATCGCCAATGGCGGCTTCAAGATCGGCTTCGGCATGGCGCCGATGATCGCCCAGCTGATGGCCGATCTGATCCTCGAGGGGCGCGATGCGATCCCCGAAAGCTTTCGGGTCGACGCCAGCCTCTAGCCTGCCGCCCGCGCCTCGGCCGCGGCGCGCAAATCGCCCATCAATTCTGACAAGAGCTTGATCGGCATTTCGCCACTCAGCCGCCCATCGGTGTCGAATTCACGCTCGGGTGCCGCGATCATCACCTCCGGCCCCGGCAGCACATGCGCGCGGAACGGGTTCATCGCGTGGCGCATCGTCATCTGGCTGCGCTCGCCGCCCGCGCGCCCCGCTGCCGCCGACATGATCGCCACCGGCTTGTCGCGCCACGGACCGCCCTTGGTGCGGCTGACCCAATCTAGCGCGTTCTTCAGCACACCGGACAGCGCCTTGTTGTATTCCGGCCCCGCGATCACCACCGCATCGGCCGCTTTGATCTGATCGGCCAAAAGCTGCACCTCGGGCGGTATGCCCCGATCCTCCAGATCGCCATCGTATAGCGGCAGGCGCAGGTTGGCATCGATGAATTCAGCAGGCCCAAACAGGCGCGCCGCCTCAAGCATCAGCTTGCGGTTCCAAGATGCCGCCCGCAGCGATCCGCACATTCCCACCAGCCGCAACTCCGCCATGACCAGACCCTTTCAAACCGCCTCGCTGCGCGTCACCTAATCCGCGCGCCCGCCATGTCCAAGTCGCGGGCTGGAAATTCCCCGACTTCGCCGCCAAGCACGCGTATTCTTGGCCCTTGCCTGTCCCGCAGCGATGATGCTTTTGGTAGCGCGCGCTGCACCGGTTCGCTGCGTGCCATCACCGCAGAGGAGGCGACATGACACTTGACCCCACGATCATCGCAACGCTCAAGGGCGTTTCGACCGCGACGTTGACCACCATCCTTTTGAAAAAGGGGCTGCGCAATGTCTGGCTGCGCGGGTCGGTGCCGATCAGGCAAGGGCAGCCGCGCCTCGTGGGCCGCGCCTTCACCTTGCGATTCGTGCCCGCGCGCGAGGATCTGGCCACACCGGCAAGCTGGGCATCGCCGATTTCCACCCGCGCCGCAATCGAGGCGATGCCCGAAGGTTGCATCGCGGTGGCCGATGCGATGGGCGTGACCGATGCCGGGATCTTTGGCGATATCTTGTGCAACCGCATGGTTCAGCGCAAGGTCGCCGCGCTGATCACCGACGGCGTGGTGCGCGATGCAGCCGGCGTCTTGTCCACCGGCCTGCCGGTCTGGTGCCGCGGTGTCGCGGCACCGCCGTCCGTCGCGGGGCTGACATTCGTCGGCTGGCAAGAACCCATCGCCTGCGGCGGTGTCGCGGTATTTCCCGATGATGTGATCGTGGTCGATGATGATGGCGCCGTGCTGATCCCGCAGGCGCTGCTTAACGAGGTTGTGGCCGAAGCCCCCGAGCAAGAGCGGATGGAGGCCTGGATCATGACCGAGGTCGATCGCGGCGTCCCCCTGCCGGGTCTTTACCCGATGAATGCGGAAACCAAGGCCCGCTACGAAGCTTGGAAAAAGGCGCAGTAACCCGGCGTCCCCATGCCCGGCGCGCTGGACATTCCGCGCGCCGGGCGATCAACTCGCCTCCAAAGGCACCGGGAGAGGGAAAGACAGATGTCCATGCGCCACGGGGGCAAGATCCTCGCCGATCATCTGGCGATCAACGGGGTGCGCCGCGTTTTCTCGGTGCCGGGCGAAAGCTTTCTGGCGGCGCTTGATGGGCTCTACGACCACGCGATCGAGAACATCGTCTGCCGCCAGGAGGGTGGCGCCGCCATGATGGCCGAGGCACATGGCAAGTTGACAGGCCGCCCCGGTGTCGTGTTCGTGACCCGCGGCCCCGGCGCCACCAATGCCGCCTCCGGCCTGCATGTTGCGATGCAAGACAGCACGCCCATGGTGGTTTTCGTGGGCCAAGTCGCCCTTGCCGACCGCGACCGCGGCGCGTTCCAGGAAGTGGATTACCGCCGCTTCTTCAGCCCCTTGGTGAAATGGGTGGCCGAGGTGGAAACCACCGCGCGCCTGCCGGAATATATCAGCCGCGCCTTTCATATCGCGCAATCTGGCCGCCCCGGCCCGGTGGTGCTGGCCCTGCCGGAAGATATCCTTTCCGCCGTCGTAGATGTCCCCGATCTGGCCCCCGTCAAACCCGCCGCGGCGGGGGTCGATCCCGCGCGCGCCCATGCGCTGCTCGACCGGCTTCTCGCCCATGACCGCCCAATGATCGTGGCCGGCGGCCCAGGCTGGGGTGCTGAGGCCCAAGCCGATCTGGAGGCGCTCGCCACCACCACCGGCCTGCCTGTCGCCGTCACCTTCCGGCGACAGGATTACATCGATAACGCCCATCCGAATTACATCGGCGATCTGGGCGTGGGGATGAACCCAAAGCTCGCCCAGCGCTTGCGCGCGGCTGACGCGCTGTTGATCCTGGGCGCGCGCATGGGCGAGACGGCGACCAATGGCTACACGCTGATCGACCCGGCCGCACCGGGCAAGACGATCTTGCACATCCATCCCGACCCGGACGAGATCGGCGCGGTCTATCAGCCCAGCGATAGCTTGGTTGCATCCGCGCCTGCCTTTCTTGTCGCTCTGCGCGGCGCGACCGGCCAGATCCGCGACGCGGCATGGACGCGCGCGGCGCGCACCGATTACGAAGCCTGGCAAGTGCCGCAGGAAACCCCCGGCGCGGTCAAGATGGAACAGGTCGTGCGCATGATCTCCGACCGCTACGCGGGCCGCGCGATCGTGACCAATGGCGCGGGCAATTACGCGGCCTTCGTGCATCGCTACACACGCTATCACGGCTATCGCAGTCAGCTTGCGCCGACGTCTGGCTCGATGGGCTATGGCCTGCCCGCAGCAATTGCTGCGAAACTGGAAAATCCCCACCGCCCGGTGATCTGTTTCGCTGGCGATGGCTGCTTGCAGATGACGATCCAGGAGCTTTCGACCGCGCGCCAATTCGGGGCCGATATCACCGTGATCATCGCCAATAACGGCCGCTACGGCACGATCCGGATGCATCAGGAAAACCACTATCCCGGCCGCGTCTCGGGAACAGAGCTGTTCAATCCTGATTATTCGCAATTGGCCGCCGCCTATGGCGGCACCGGGCATCGGGTCACGGCGCTCGACCAGCTCAGCCCGGCGCTTGATGCCGCCGACAAGGGCGGCCTGCACCTGATCGAGCTGTGCCTCGATCCCATGATGCTCTCTACGACGCGATCGCTCTGATCATCTTTGCTTTCCAAATACTCCGGGGGGACGCGCCACAGGCGCGGGGGGGCAGAGCCCCCTTAAACAAAAGCGATGCGCCAGCGGCGCGCCTTTGGATCACACCCTTGCAAGCCGGCGGGCGGCCCAGTAGATCAAGGCCCCATGACCGGGTTTTTCAACATATCGGATCGGGCGCGCCTGCCTTGGCGCTTTCACGGTGCGCGCCGGTCGCGGTTGGGTGGGCTTTGACGCCCTGCGCCCCCTTTGACCTCCGATAGTCCCGCCATCAAGGATGCTGAAACGATGACCGGCAAGACACTCTACGACAAGATCTGGGATGCCCATCTCGCCCATGAGGCCGAGGATGGCACCAGCCTTCTCTACATCGACCGCCACCTCGTGCACGAGGTGACCAGCCCGCAAGCGTTCGAGGGGCTGCGCATGACTGGCCGCAAGGTCCGCGCGCCCGAGAAAACCATTGCAGTGCCGGATCACAACGTGCCGACGACGGCAGGCCGCGAGAACCCCGACCAGATGCCCGAGGAAAGCCGCATTCAGGTGGCGGCACTCGACAAGAACGCGCGCGATTTCGGCATTCATTACTATCCCGTTACCGATATCCGTCAGGGCATCGTGCATATTGTCGGCCCTGAACAGGGCTGGACGCTGCCGGGCATGACCGTCGTCTGCGGTGACAGCCACACCGCGACCCATGGCGCCTTCGGTGCGCTCGCGCATGGGATCGGCACGTCGGAGGTCGAGCATGTTCTGGCCACGCAAACGCTGATCCAGAAGAAATCGAAGAACATGAAGGTCGAGATCACGGGCAAGCTTGCGCCCGGTGTCACGGCCAAGGACATCACGCTGTCCGTCATCGGCCTGACCGGCACGGCGGGCGGCACAGGCTATGTGATCGAATATTGCGGTCAGGCGATCCGCGATCTGTCGATGGAAGGGCGCATGACCGTGTGCAACATGGCGATCGAGGGTGGCGCGCGCGCGGGCCTGATCGCGCCGGATGAAAAGACCTTCGCCTATGTTCAGGGCCGCCCCCATGCGCCGAAAGCGGCCCAGTGGGAAGCGGCACTTGCGTGGTGGAAGACGCTGTATTCCGACGATGACGCGCATTGGGACAAGGTCGTGACCATCCGGGGCGAGGATATCGCGCCCGTGGTGACCTGGGGCACCTCGCCCGAGGATGTGCTGCCGATCACGGCCACGGTCCCCGCGCCCGAGGACTTCAAGGGTGGCAAGGTCGATGCGGCCAAGCGGTCGCTTGATTACATGGGCCTTCAGCCCGGTACGCGCTTGCAGGATGTGGAGATCGACACGGTTTTCATCGGCTCTTGCACCAATGGCCGCATCGAGGATTTGCGCGCCGCAGCCGAGATCCTCAAGGGCAAGAAGATCGCCGTCAAACGTGCGATGGTGGTCCCTGGATCGGGCCTCGTGCGCCTCCAGGCCGAGGAGGAGGGGCTCGCCGACATCTTCCGCGAGGCGGGCTTTGAATGGCGCCTTGCGGGTTGTTCCATGTGCCTTGCGATGAACCCCGATCAGCTTCAGCCGGGCGAGCGTTGCGCCGCGACCTCGAACCGCAATTTCGAGGGGCGTCAGGGCCGTGGCGGGCGCACCCATCTGATGAGCCCCGCGATGGCGGCGGCGGCGGCCGTCACCGGGCGCCTTACGGATGTGCGCGAATTGATGTAATCCCTTTGCAGGCGGGCGCCCCCTCGGGCGCCCGTTTCGCATCAACCGCCGCGCAGGATGCGGCGCATGACCGGCCACATGGCCAGCGACAGCCCGAAACACCAGATCGCCATGACGCCCGCCTGTTGCGGCACGCTGATGCCGGCGTCGATGATCACGCCCCCCATCCCCGGCCCGAGCGCGGTCGAGATGACCAGCACGGCGCTTGCCACCGCGCGGACCGATCCGATGTGGTTGGTCCCATAGGTCGCGGGCAACAGCGTGCCCCAAACCGTGTTGGTCATCCCTTGGGTCACGCCGATCAGGCCCACGCCGATGACCCATGCAAGCGGCGTCTCGCCCATGCCGATCAGCGCGATCCCCACCCCCATCGGTAGCAGCGCGAAGGGCAAAAGCCGCGCAGGGCCGAAGCGGTCGGCAAACCAGCCTGCGGCGAAGACGGCAACAACTTCGGACAGCGCCCATGCGGCGTAGCCGGGGGCCATCGCGACAAGCGACCAGCCCTTGATCTCGGCGACATGGACCTGATGGAAAAAGGCGACCGTGCCGACATAGCCCGGCGTCAGCATCAAGGGGACCAAGGCCCAGAAAAGCCAGTGGCGCAGGGCGTCGGACCGCCGCCAATGCCGCCCGCCAAGGCCGGGGGCGCCGACCACGCCGCCCGCGCTGCCCGAGGGCGCGCGGTCATGCCGGAGCAGCCAGATGAGCAAGGGCAGAATGACGCAAAGCAGGATCGCGGCCACCACCAGCCAGCTTGCCCGCCAGCCGATCCAACCCATCAGCAGGACCGCCGGAAGCGGCAAGAGGATCTGGCCCGTCGTGTAGCCCAGATTGGCGATTGCCATGGCACGGCCACGCGTGGCGACAAACCAGCGTGCCATCGCCGTCTGCTGGATATGGCTGAACATGCCTTGCCCGCAAAACCGCAACAAGAACACCGCGATGCCAAGCAGCCAGACCGATTGCCCCAAGGCCATCAGCATGGCCGCCCCGGCAAAGGCCACCGCGATGATCGGCGCAAGCCGCGACAGGGGCACGGTATCGGCCCAACCGCCCCGCCCGAACAAAAGCGCCGCCGAACTCAGCGTTGCCGCCGTGTAGATCAGCCCCCATTGTCCATCGCTCAGCCCATATTCGGCGCGGATCTCGCCTGCGAAAAGTGCGATGAACCATGTATGCCCAAGACATGCCCCAAGCGCGAGCAAGACGCCCGTCGCCAGCCACCGTTTGTTCTCGGCCAGAAAGCGCAGCAATTTCGGTCAGGTCACAGCAAGGTGCGTTCCACCACCCAATACGCCCCGATCGTCGCGATCACCAGCGAAGATGGAATGGCGATCGCACTGCGATACCAGCGCCGCGTGATGAACCAGCCCGTCGCGGCAAAGGCCATCGCGATGACGGTCAGCTGCCCTAGCTCGACCCCGATGTTGAAGCCGATCAGCGCCTGCACGAAGCGGCCCGAAGCGATACCGTAATCGCCCAACACGCTGGCAAAGCCCAAGCCGTGCAGTAGCCCCAAGCCAAAGACCAGCGCCGTGCGTCCCCTGAGGTTGCGCCGTCCGATGATGTTTTCCACGCCCACATAGACGATCGAGGCCGCGATCAAGGGCTCGACGATGCTGGCGGGGATCTTGACCACACCGGTGGCCGCCAAGGCCAGCGTGATCGTGTGGGCCAGCGTAAAGGCCGAAACCTGCCACAAGAGCGGCCCCATCCGCGTGGCGAAGAAATAAAGTCCCAGCACGAACAGGATGTGATCCAACCCCAAGGGCAGGATATGTTCGAACCCCACAACGATGTAGCGCAAGAAGACCGACATCCCGCTTTCGGTCAGGATACCCAACCGCGGCAGGGGGGGTGTCATCTCGCCGCCGTTCAGGAACCCCTCATAGGCATCGGCGCCGCCCCCCATCTGGCGCGGCACAAAGCTGCCAAAGCCCGGTGCCAGCCCAAGGCTGACACCCGCATCGCCCGGCGGCAGGGTGGCGGTGATGGTCAATGTGCTGTCGCGGGGCAGTTCCAGATCGCCGGGGGCGGGGATCGTCACCTCGGCGATCTCGGGTGTCAGCGCCATGCCGTCGACATCGATCAGGAAACCCTGCGCGATGCGTTGCCATTCGGCGCGCAGCAGGGCCTCCAGTTGATCGGCAGGCAGGGCGCGCAGGCTGTCATAGATCGCCACTTCGGGGGCATCATTGGTATCTTGCACGCTGGCCAGATCGATCCCGGCCAAAAGCGTTTCCAAGGTGATGCGCAGCGTCATCGTGACGGTGTCGTCCCCCACTTCGACATCGGCGATGGTCGGCCGGATCTCATGTGCGGCTGCGCCGGTGCTCACCGCTGCGAACAGCGCTATTGACATCGCGCAGGCGCGCAGCAGGTTCATGACCGACATGAGAAGGGACACCTTTTGAAGATACGGACATTGCTCGGCACAATCGCGCTCATGGCGATCACTGGCAAGGGTGCGTTTGCCCATGAGTTCTGGATTGATCCCACGGCCTTTGTCGTGCCGCCAGATACGATGCTCGCCGCCGATCTGCGTGTGGGCGAGGCGTATCGCGGTGGCCCGCAACCCTATCTGACCCAAAGCTTTACCCGCTTCGAGATTGTCCAAGGTGGCGTGGCGCAACCCGTGGCAGGGCGGTTGGGCAATATCCCCGCGCTTCAGGACGTGGCGCTGTCCGAGGGGCTTGCGGTGATCGTGCATCAGACAACGGGCCAAATGCTGACGTGGACGGGCTGGGATCGTTTCCTGGCCTTTGCCGAACACAAGGATCTGGGCGATGTCACCGCGATGCAGGCCGCGCGCGGCCTCGACCAGGAGGGGGTGACCGAGGTCTATATCCGCTACGCCAAATCGCTGGTCGCAATGGGTGATGGTGCAGGTGCGGATGGGCGGATGGGCCTGCGCACCGAATTCGTGGCGCTGACCAACCCCTATCGCGACGATCCGGCGCAAGGTTTTGCCGCGCAGTTATGGCTGGACGACGCGCCGCGTGCCGATGTGCAGGTCGAGGTTTTCGCCAAGGCCCCCGATGGGACGGTCGCGGTCAGTCTGCACCGCACCGATGGCGACGGGATCGTGCGCCTGCCTGTCGTGGCGGGGATGCGCTACATGCTCGATGCCGTTGTGCTTGAGCCCCTCGAGGCGGGCGATGCTGAATGGCGCACGCTGTGGGCCAACCTGACCTTTGGTGTCCCAGACTAAGCCGCGCGTCTTGCTGTCGCGTGACCAAGCGGCTAAAGCGTCCCCGACCCTGCGAGGAGACGACCGATGGACAAGTTCACCACCCTGACCGGCATCGCTGCACCGCTGCCCCTGATCAATGTCGATACCGACATGATCATTCCCAAGCAGTTCCTCAAGACGATCCAGCGCTCGGGGCTTGGCAAGAACCTGTTCGACGAAATGCGCTATACCGCCGACGGGGCCGAGATCGCCGATTTCGTGCTCAACAAACCCGCCTATCGCAATGCCCAGATCATCGTCGCAGGCGACAATTTCGGCTGCGGCTCGTCGCGCGAACATGCGCCTTGGGCGCTCTTGGATTTCGGCATACGCTGCGTGATCGCACCGGCATTCGCCGATATTTTCTACAATAACTGCTTCAAGAACGGCATCTTGCCCATCGTCTTGCCCCAAGAGATCGTGGACCAATTGATGGACGATGCCAAGAATGGCGCAAATGCGACTTTGACCGTCGATCTTGATAACCAGACCATCACCCGCCCTGACGGACAACAGGTCACCTTCGAGGTGGATGCTTTCCGCAAGCATTGCTTGCTCAACGGTCTCGATGATATCGGCCTGACCATGGAAAAAGCCGCGGCCATTGAAAGTTTCGAGGCAAAGGCCGCGCAAGAGCGCCCTTGGGTCTGATCAGCGCAGCAAGCCCGTCCTGTGATGCAAACAAGCGACACCCGCCCCGTGAATGGGGCGGAAATATGGCGAATTCGCGTCACGATTCTTGTCAGCTGGTCCAGCTTTCGGCACTTTACGGTCAAAAGAATGCTTTCAATGCGCACCAACAAGCGCTTGGCGGCTAAAAAGGCGGGTCAGAGTCCGTCATTTTGAGGTAGAGTAGGTGTTGTCCATGTTTCTGGGCGCAGTCATGCGTGCGGCCATCGTGGTGCTGGTGGTGGCGACGCCATCCCTGATGCTTCCGGGAACAACGCCGGAGGGGGCCGAGCTTGCCATGTTGCTGGCGCTCGTTTTGGCCGGGTTCACGGCGAGCGAGTATAGCTCACTTTATCCCGCGATGATCGAATTTCGCGATGCACCGCCATTTAACCGGCTGCGGCTGATATCGCTTTGTCTCATGGTCTTTGCTCTGAGCCTCGTGGCAAGTGGCGCTGACGGGTCGAGCCTTGTTCTTTTGTTGTCGGTTCTCGGCCTGCTCGTGGGCCAGGTTCTCACGTATTCGGGTGGACCATTGGCCGCGATCGTCCAATACGTGCCGATGCATACCGAAGTCTTGAGCGCCTTTCAGATCAAGGCGATGGCCGGGATTGCCTTTTTCATTGCTTGCGTTGTGCTTGGCATCTTTGCCTTGATGTTAAGGATGAAAAGATGGCCCGATCCAGCACACGCGTTCAATGTCTGGATCAATCTGCCGACATTCGACCCAACGGCAGGCGGGGATGTCATCAACAGGTTGATCCGCGATGCGCGCGTTAACGCGATCTTAGGGTTTGTCATCACATTCATTTTGCCAACGGTCGGGCTGATGATGTCCGATCATTTCGACATCCATGTCTTTACCTCGTTACACGGGTTGGTCTGGGGGGTGGCGCTGTGGATGTTCTTGCCGTTAAGCTTGTTCATGCGGGCGCTGGCCTTGGCCCGCATTGCGGCAATGATCCGCGAACAACGCGCAAGGCTGGTCGCAAGTATCAATTCGGATGGCCCACAGCCAGCGTGACCCTTGCCTTATGGCTTTGCTTTTGCGTCAATGCCGCTATGGCCGAGACGGTGCGATTGGCCAATTTTCACACGCAGCTTAGCCGGTCAGGTCCGGGGCTATTGCTGGGTGATCTGCGACGCGGCGATGATGCGCAGATCGCTGCCAGCGTTGCGGTGATCGTGGCGGCACAGGCCGATATCTTGCTGTTGCAGGATATCGACTTCGATGCTGAGGGGGCGGCGCTTGGTGCTTTGGCCGATGCCTTGGCGGCAGGCGGTGCGCCCTATCCCTTTCAGCTCAGTCTTCGGCCCAACACGGGTTGGCCCACAGGGGTTGATATCGATGGCGACGGGCGTAGCCACCGTGCGCGCGACGCGCATGGCTATGGGCGCTTCAACGGCCAAGGGGGCATGGCGCTGCTGTCGCGCTACCCGATCGGCGCGGTACGCGATTTCAGCACCTTTCTATGGGCCGATCTGCCCGACAGCAGGGCGCCCTTGGTGCTTAGCCCCGATGCTTTGGCGGTGTTGCGCCTTGCCACGGTGGCGGCATGGGATGTGGTGATCGACTTGCCAGATGGTCCTTTCCATATCCTCGCCCTGCATGCAGGGCCGCCCGTTTTTGATGGACCCGAGGATCGCAACGGTCACCGCAATGCGGATGAGTTGCGTTTTTGGCAGCTTTATCTCGATGGCTGGTCGCCCGATGGCCTTCCCTTCGCCGCGACACGCTTCGCGCTTATCGGCACTTTGAACCTCGACCCCGACAAGGGCGAGGGGCGGCGCGCGGTGTTGCGCGATCTGCTCGATCATCCGCTGTTGCAAGATCCGGTTCCACTGCGCCCCGGGGGCGGGCCTGAGACAGCCGATTGGCCCGAACCCGTGCCGGGCGATCTCAGGGTCGATTACATCTTGCCCGCTGCCGATATGGCGGTGCGCGCGTCGGGTGTGATCTGGCCTATAGACGCACGCGGGACACCGCCTTTGTCGGTGGTAAGAGCGGCGTCGGATCACCGGCTGGTTTGGATCGATCTGACAACCACCCTTCCTTGACGCCCCGCCGCGTCAAGGCTACGCGAGGGCGGTGGATTCAACCAAGGGACAGCGCAAATGACCACTCGTTCACTCCTCATCCTGCCCGGTGACGGGATCGGCCCCGAAGTCATGGCCGAGGTCCGCAAGGTCATCGATTGGTTTGGCACGCAAGGTATCGCCTTTGACGTGACCGAGGATTTGGTGGGAGGTTGCGCCTATGACGCGCATGGTACCCCCCTGACCGACGCCACGATGGCGAAGGCGCAAGAGGTTGACGCCGTGTTGCTGGGTGCCGTGGGCGGCCCGAAATATGATACGCTCGATTTCTCGGTCAAACCCGAGCGTGGGCTTTTGCGCTTGCGCAAGGAGATGGACCTTTACGCCAATCTGCGCCCGGCTCAGTGCTTTGACGCACTGGCAGATTTCTCGTCGCTGAAAAAGGATGTCGTCGCGGGCCTCGACATCATGATCATTCGCGAGCTGACAAGCGGCGTTTATTTCGGTGAGCCGCGCGGGATCATCAAGGAAGGAAATGAGCGGGTGGGCATCAACACCCAGCGCTATACGGAGTCTGAGATCGCGCGCGTTGCGCGCTCGGCCTTTGAGATGGCGCGGCGGCGCAACAACAAGGTCTGTTCGATGGAAAAGGCCAACGTGATGGAATCGGGCGTGTTGTGGCGCGACGTAGTGCAGGAAATCCACGATGCGGAATACCCCGATGTTGAGCTGTCGCATATGTATGCCGATGCCGGCGCGATGCAGCTGACCCGGTGGCCCAAACAGTTCGATGTGATCGTGACCGACAACCTGTTCGGTGATCTGTTGTCCGACCTCGCCGCGATGCTGACCGGCTCGCTTGGCATGCTGCCTTCGGCCTCGCTTGGCGCACCGATGGAAAATGGTCGGCCCAAGGCGCTTTACGAACCCGTCCACGGCTCGGCACCCGATATCGCCGGTCAAGGCCGCGCCAACCCCATCGCCTGTATCCTGAGCTTTGCCATGGCGCTGCGCTACTCCTTCGATCTGGGCGCCGAGGCCGAGCGGCTTGAGCATGCCGTCAACGCGGTTCTGGCCGATGGTTTGCGCACTGCCGATCTGATGGGGCCAGAGGGCGGACAACCCGTCTCGACTGCTGCGATGGGCGACGCCATCGTCGCCAAGCTCGCCGCGAGCGTCTGAGATGCAGACCGCGCTCGTCACCGGAGCGGCGCGGGGCATCGGACTGGCCACCACGCGCTTGTTTGTCGAACACGGCTGGCGCGTGGTCATGGTGGATCGCGACGCGCCCGCACTGGCTGACGCCGCAGGTCAGGTGCAGGCCCAAGCCATCTGCGCCGATGTCGCGATCCCCGAAGATGTGGCCCGCATCGCTGCTGAAGCCGGATTGGCGGCTGGGCTGGATGCGCTGGTCAACAATGCCGGTGTGGCTGATTTCGGACCGATCGCGGAGACAGGCTTTGATCGCTGGCGCCGGGTGATGGACACCAACCTCGACGGTGTGTTCCTGATGACCCAAGCCTTGACGCCCGCCTTGCGTCAAGCGCGGGGCGCGATCGTCAATATCGCCTCGATCTCGGGGCTACGCGCTTCGACGCTCAGGGTGGCCTATGGGACGTCCAAGGCTGCGGTGATCCAACTGACCCGGCAACAGGCGGTGGAATTGGGCGAGCATGGTATTCGTGCCAATTGCGTCTGTCCGGGGCCAGTGCGCACCAAACTCGCCATGGCTGTCCATAGCCAAGACATCATCGACGCCTATCACGATGCCATCCCGCTGAACCGTTACGGGACGGAGCGCGAAATCGCCGAGGCGATTACGTTTCTCTGCTCGGAAAGGGCCAGCTACATTACCGGCCAGACGCTCGCCGTTGATGGCGGGTTCGAGGCGACGGGTGTTGGTCTTCCCGCGCTGCGCAAGCCGTGATACCGCGCGCACCAGCACCTTTGCGGCGGACCGCAGGGCTGCTATCGCTAAGCCAGTAGCAGCGGTTTGGATCAGGTCATGGCCGTCGATAAATCGACCCAATTTCGCGGTGTTGCCATCGCCCTTGCATCCTTTGCGATCTATGCCACCCATGATGTGTTGATCAAATACCTCGGTGGCATCTATTCGCCCTTTCAGATCGTGTTTTTCAGCGTCTTGTTCGGCTTTCCGATGATGGCGGTCTTTCTGCTGCGCGATGCCAAGGGAGCCTCGCTTAGGCCGGTCTATCCGATGTGGATGGCGCTGCGCACCGCGATCATCGTTCTGAACGCGGCCACCGCCTTTTATGCGTTCGCGGTTCTGCCATTGGCACAGACCTATGCGATCTTGTTTGCTGCACCCTTGCTGATCACGCTCTTGGCGATCCCGATGCTGGGAGAACGTGTCGGGCTTCGGCGCGGTGCAGCCGTCTGCATCGGGCTTTTTGGTGTGATCATCGTGCTGCAACCGGGCGTGACTGCATTCAGCCTTGGGCATGTGGCAGCACTCGTCGCAGCGGTGTGCAGTGCGCTCAACGCGGTCATCATGCGCAAGATCGGCGGCGAAGAGCGCGCCGTTGTGCTCTTGCTTTACCCGATGATTGCCAATGTGGTGGTCATGGGTGCCGCGCTGCCATTTGTGTATCAGCCCATGCCGGGTGTCGATCTATTGGCCGCCGCGATCATCGCGGCCTTTGCTTTGATTGCGACATGGCTGTTGATCCTTGCCTATCGCATGGCACCGGCGGCCAAGGTGGCACCGATGCAATATTCCCAGATCATTTGGGCGACGATCTTTGGCACGCTCTTCTTCAATGAGGCGCTGGAATGGAGTACGGCGCTTGGCACGGCGGTGATTGTCGCCTCGGGGATTTATATCGTCTTCCGCGAGGATCGCGGGGGGCGTTCGGCCACCACACCCGTCTTGCGCAACCGCACGCGCCCCGGCCCATCGGCCATGCCATCGGTCAGCGCCTTGCCAACCGAGGCCGAGGCAGCGCATGACTTGCGCGCCCTTCCTACCACCGACAAGGCCTAGCCGCATTGCACCCCTTGCAAAGGCCCCGCCCCTTGGGTAAGCCGCGCGCACGGTCGGAGTGTAGCTCAGCCTGGTAGAGCACTGTCTTCGGGAGGCAGGGGCCGGAGGTTCGAATCCTCTCACTCCGACCAGATTTTCCAAGCACTTAGCGGCTTTTCTCACGGAGAAGTGCGTTCGGTTGGTCACACTGTTGTCACAGTGGAGATCATTCGATGCCGACGATCAGAAAGCGCAACGGAAAATTTCAGGTTCAAGTGCGGATTGCCGGGCAGTTTATGTCACGGACTTTCGACACTCGGACCCAAGCTTTCGCATGGGGGCAGGAAACCGAGAAGGACATTCTGAGTGGTGGGTATGGAGCGCAAAGCTATACACCGGCCAACCTCGCGGAAGTGCTTCGCCGATACATCCGTGACTGCACTCCGAGAAAGGCTGATCCTAAGGCTGAGCGATATGTTCTTGAGGCAATGCTCAAGGAGCCGTGGTCGCAAATGCCACTATGCAAAGTTCGCACTGCGCATATAGCACATTACCGCGACGAACGCCTCAAGACGGTTAAGCCCAGCACCCTTAAGCGGCAGATCGGTATACTGCGGACGGCCTGCCTGACCGCCCAGCGCGAATGGGCGTGGCAAGTGCCGACAAAATTTGTGACCAGTGTTAAGCTCCCAGCCGTGCAGGAGACCGTAATAAGGCGTATCACCGCGCAGGATGAACACGATTTGCTCAGTGCCGCCAGCGTTACTGGGCATCACTACATTGCTGAAGTGATAACCTTGGCTATTGAGACGGGAATGAGGCGTTCGGAGATCGCGCGGATGTCGGTAGAAGACGTCGATCTTGAGCGGAAAATCATCGTCTTGCCAAGTACCAAGAATGGCCGCTGGCGCAAAGTGCCGATCTCACGGAGGCTTGAGGCCAAGTGCTTCTCTGGGCAAGACATTAACCAAGCCAGCGTCTTTGAGGCAAGTATTGACGGTATCAAATCCGCATTCCGGAAAGTCTTGGAAGTCAAGGCTGGCCGGCGAATACGGTTTCATGACCTCAGGCACGAGGCCATCAGCCGATTCTTCGAGCGAGGTCTTTCTGTTCCTGAAGTCGCTGCAATAAGCGGGCATCGTGATCTTGCTGTACTAGCACGCTACTCGCATGCGGATATTGATAGAATTATTTCTATTATTCATGACCATGAAAGTGATAAATTATAATATAAATATTCAAGTTGAATCTAAGGTTTTCTGTTGCCACCTGACTGAACTCATGAATAATAAGCGCAATTGTGTGTGGAGTTTTGTGTTCGACATAAATGGCCGTAAAGGTAGTCAAGATTTCGCAATCGCGAATGGAGTGGCATAGACCCCGGCTGGGGGAAGCAGTAGCCCCGGTGCTGACACACACCACCAGCTGCACGAGCAGGGGAAGAACCTGCGGATAGCCATGGGGTCGCTCGGTTGGCCTTCTGGTGTTTCTGCGTTGTTAAGCAGCGCATAAAGGGGAGACAGCGCAACCGCCCCCTACCTCACGTGAGGTGACGCTAACCGAGCCGAGTGACCGAGGACATGGCTCCGGGGATCACACGTCGTTAGCCCTTCGCGGGCTAACTGTGTCTTTAGTTTGGCGAAGCCAAGTTCCCTCAAACAATCACCAAGGATCAGCAGATGTTCTATGAAGTAACCGAAAATCAAAAAGAACAGTTGCTTAACCGTATACTTGATGCCAACTGCGCAGCGCAAAAAAAGCGCTGCGTGGAAGATGCTTCAAACTTGAGGTTGCTCTATAAAAAAGTGCAGAATCTCCCTGTTGGTGGAAGTATGAAACCTGAAATTGTAGTTACTCTAAAAGCGCTTCTGAAGAAGTACAGGTAATATTCGATGTCGCATTTTTTTATCGTTAAATTACGATGTATGCGCGAAGTCCAATAGGGTGGTCCAGCGCGCTGTGGGCGCGCAAATGTATTGAGAGAAAGTCAGTACAGATAGGCCAAATTAGAGCCTGACCTGACAATCCCCGCAGGTATGCTTAATGCTCTTGTGCCACCCGCAGTGGCACCTTTGCCGCTTGAAATGATCAACAATGCCGGCGACAACCCGTCACGAGATTTTTCAAGGCGCAGCAGGCGCCAAATTGGACGAACAGCTGGCTGAACCCATCGCACAGAGGAAGGACCAGTAGGCCGTTAGGGTTATGCGCACCCCTTGCTATGCTGCGCCAGCCGGGCACGAATAGCTGCCTCAATTTCATCCACGCTGCGGTCGGTCAAATTCTTGGTCTCGACCCGGTCGGTAAACAGCCCGAGATGCTTACCCAAAAGTTCAATTGCACGAATTCTCGCGCTGTCAGTTCTGGCACTGAGAGCTTCCTTCTCCAGCTGGGCAAGAATGGCCTCCTCACGCCCCACTAACATGGTCTGCCGCACCTGCTCAGCCTCGGCCCTCAACTCGCCAATCCTTTGGGCCACCATAGGGTGCTTAGCCAGCTGACTGGCCTCCGTCCAGATGGCAGGCGGCGACATGCGATCAGCATTATAAGCAGTGCGATAAGCGGCCGCTTGATCAGCTCCATCCGCGATAGCACATGCGAAGATTTCCTGTTTCCGGGTCAGCATATCAACCTCATGCACATTTATATTCGAAATATGCCACTTTTGTGCATTTTTGTTAACATGCTTTCATGGCGAAGGCACCCTCCAACCTCTGGCTGGATAGGTGCATTTGCACTTTTCTTGAGCCTTGTACCTGTGGTGCGGAACCTGAGCCGCGCTCGTTGTTCGCATACGTTCTATGGATGCTCGACGCAATTGCACAGGATCGGCACTTCGATTCTGCCGTTTCAGCCGCTTACCGCGGCGCCATCCTGATCGCTCCATCAAGCCTGATCACTTCACCGTTCAACATCGGGTTGCGGGTGATGTGTCCAACCATTTCTGCATACTCGGCAGGGTCACCTAGGCGCGCTGGGAACGGCACCTGCGCACCAAGTGAGGCCTGCACCTCCTCAGGTAGCCCAGCCATCAGGGGTGTTCTGAACAGCCCCGGCGCGATTGCGCAGACGCGGACGCCCTTATCAGCCAGATCACGCGCCATCGGAAGTGTCATCGCAGCGATTGCGCCCTTAGAGGCAGCATAGGCAAGTTGGCCCACCTGTCCGTCGAAGGCCGCGACCGAAGCTGTTGATATGATCACACCTCTCGCACCGTCCGAGCCGACAGGGTCGCAACCCACCATGAGTGCCGCCGCTTGGCTCGCACAGTTGAAGCTACCGATCAAGTTGACGCGAATGACGCGCTCGAACAATGCCGGATCATGTGCCGTCCCACGTGAGACTGTCTTTGCGCCTGCCGCGATACCGGCACAATTAACCAAGACCCTCGGAGCGCCGTGAGCCGTACATGCAATCGCGAACCCTTCGGCAACCTCAGCGACATCGCTGACATCAACCTTCGCGAACCTCCCACCGATACTGGCTGCATGTGCCTGTCCTTGTTCGACACTCAGGTCGAAGATCGTCACCTTCATGCCTGCCCGCGCCAGCAAAGCTGCCGTTGCAGCCCCAAGTCCAGAGGCACCGCCCGTCACTACAGCACCATAACCTGCCCAATCTTGCATGAAGTCTCTCCCGCTGGCTTGATCCGTCTGATCACGTTCGGAGTATTGCACAGTCAGTTCCAACAAGACCCACAAAAAAGCCCCTGTTAGAAGACTGGCAATTCTCCTGTATCAGCACCAACGTCTGACAGTAGAAGGTCGTTCAGGTCGTCATTGACCTGCAACGATCTGAGTTCATCTGACGTCAAACCATAGGGACTATCCTCAAGCTTTACGCGCAAGTGCGTATCGCCCCAGACCGCTGTGATGATGTGGCGCTCTTCATTTGTCATACCCTTCTCAACGACACAAAACCCGACTGTGTTAGGCGAAGCATGGTCAAGAGTTGGGTACACCGACTGCTGATGCGCCCAAGACAGCCCGAGTATCTGAGGCCTTACACAGGTACTGGCACCATTGTACCGATAAGGGTGGCGATCAGGGTTTCTTCACCTTTGTGCCTGACGAAGACATCAGCTCCCGCGACCACCAAACGGCGCCCCGCACGGATCACACGACCACGCGCGATCAATTCGTCACCCGCCCCCGGAGCAAGAAGGTGTATCGACATCTCCGAGGTCAGAACCTCTGTTTCCGCCGACATCACGCTCAGTGCGGAATATCCGGCCGCGCTGTCACCAATTGCGAATGTTAGCCCGGCATGTGCGAAGCCCTGCTGTTGCTGCGTCGCAGGCGTCAGAGGTGCGGTGATCTCAACACATCCCGGCTCAATCCGCGTGATGCGCGCGCCAAGAGTGTCCATTAGCCCCTGCTTGCGAAAGCTTGCCTCGATCCGCGATGCAATTGATGATGCCATGACACCCTCTCTGACTTGAACGACACATACCATGATCTGTGTTGGGCAGGAGACAATCAGAAAAGTGCAAATGCACTTCTGGCAAACGCAGCATTCAACTCCGCGGCACAAGTCCTCCAGCGCACCCAGATGGCCGAGCCATTGGCCACACATACTTCCGGCAGACACAGTGCCGACCGTGCTGACCAAGGCCGTGACTAGTGCTTTCCTTTGGCGACAAACTTGCTTGCTGCCATAACGCAGCTTTAACATGCGGCGACAGAAACAAAGGCTCGACCAATGGCTGATCTTGAGGGTGCCTACTCCATCGCCTCGACCGCTGAGGCACAGCGCGTGTATGCCGGGTGGGCAACCACATACGATGCCAGCTTTGCCGGTAGGTTGGGGTATGTTGCACCACAGCGGATCGCAGCGCTGTTTCTTGCGGAAGGCGGTCAGGCGGCACAGGCGGTTCTTGATATCGGCGCAGGCACTGGATTGGTCGCAGAGGCGCTGCCGGGAATTGAGATCGATGGCATTGACCTCTCACCTGAGATGCTGGCGCAGGCGGAAGCAAAAGGGCTGTATCGAAACCGGATTGTAGCAGACCTGACAGGCCCCTTGCCTGTCGCGGATGGTACCTACCATGGGTTCGTCTCTGCTGGCACCTTCACTCACGGACATGTGGGGGCCGAGTGTCTGCCGGAACTTCTGCGGATAGCAGCGCCGGGAGCGCTGTTCTGCTGTGGCACGAGACCAGCGGTATATGACGGTATGGGTTTCGGCTCAGCGCTTGCGCTTGCGGCCGCTCGCGGACAGATCACGCCACCGCATTTCCATGAGATCGGTATCTATAATGGCGATCATGATCACGCGAGCGATGTGGCTTTGGTGATGGTTTTTGCACGCTTGTTGGAGACTTGACGGCTCGCGGCAGACCGCTACACCTCACTCCAAAGGCTGAGGTCTCACAATGATACGCAATATCACTATTTTCACGCTATGCGTTTGCCCGCTCACTGTCGCAGCGGAAGGCACCGGAACGTCCTCCCAGCTGCTTTCGACCTTTGTGACGGCTACGAACTCGAGCAACCCGGTGGGTGTGACCCAGCAGGCAGTAGAGGGTTTCGCCCTCTCAACACTTAACAATGAATTGAACAATCAATCTTCTAACCTACTGGGTGATAAGCTGAAATACCTCAGCCTGTCCGTTGGCCGTGATCGGGACGAGCTTTTTTTGGAGGGCATGTCGGTTTATGGGCTTTATGAAAACCAGAACTGGTTTTTGTTCAACCAAACATCGTTGATCAACTATGATGGCAGAAACACCCTAAACTTCGGCCTCGGTGCGCGACACATCAACGATCCTGAGACAGTCATTGTGGGGGTGAACGCCTTCTATGATTTTGAGTTTGGATCAGAGCATCGCCGCAGTGGCATTGGCGCTGAACTACTCACATCACTGCTACAGATGCGGGCCAACTACTATGTCTCAGCGACAGGTGAGCGGCTCGTCGATGGTATTTTCGAGGAGGCGCTGAGCGGAAATGATCTGCGACTGACATACGAACTGCCGTATTTCTATCAGTCAGATGTCTATCTCCTTGCATCGAACTGGTATGATGGTCGCGGTTACAGCACGTTCAGCCGTGAGTACGGATTTACTGCTGAAATTGCTCCCAACCTGATGCTCGAACTAGCGTCAACAAGTGACCGAGGGCGCGCTGATCGTTTCTCTGGATCGCTTACATATCGCTTCACACTTGGATCAGAACCAGATCGACGTGTGCCTCGTGATGGCGTTTTCCGTTTCGCTCTAGAACCGGTTCGAGAGATGCTTTACGAGCCGGTTCAGCGCGAAAATCGAATAATGAAAAAATCTGTAACGCTTGGGATAACTGCAAGTGGCTTCTAATATGTTGAAGAACGATCAAGCGAAAATCACCGATCAGATCGCACTGATAGCAACCTTTAGTGCTTTACTCACATTGACCACAGCTAGTGTAGCCGTTGCCGACACATCTTGCTCATCAAACTCTTGGTTCAATACACACACGGCTGGAAATGCAGCCAACGGGAACGCAGGGTACTGCTTTTTTACGCCACAAGCCATGAACATAAGGCTGTATGAGTTCGGCTTGTGTACTTCTGCGGCAAGCCCAAGTACTCGCGCGCAATGTACAACTCTCTTTTCCAACCCATCGGGTACAGCGTTGGAACTAAGCGCAGGGATTAGCCTTCCACTTGCGGCGGGCGTTTCGATTTCTGAAGGCACTTACACGCATGCGTTCGTGGTTCTCAGCAATGTGACCTCGCTGGAGACGGTCATTGAGTTTTCCAATGCCCGCACCGATGATCGTGGTTCAACCGGGAACTATTGCTATACAGATGGGCGCAGTATTAACACTTCAGACTCAATTATCTCATGCGGAAACGATCCTGCAGCAGTGACCGCTTCAACGGAAGTAATTGGATTGGGTGGGGGGGGCTATTCAAATACCTTGCTTAATTACACAGTGAATATGCGGGGCGAGTCTGTTGTCACTGATCTCTATGCCATTACGAGCGCTGGAACATTGTCTTCGAACGCAGGCGATGATTTTGCTCTGTTTGGAAGTCAAATTCTTAACTCACCAATTTCAATCACACCAAACACCTCAAATATTGATATAGGTTTTTCAATAACTGATGGCGTGACACTTGGATTTGTGAATGGTGGTCCTCCGTTCAATGCGCCAGCTCAAAGTACAGATGCACCAGTCGATGCAGTATTCGAGGGCCTTAAGTTTTTAATTTCTGCACAGTGATTTTTGACAGCTCAAAAAATTTAGCACCTCCACAAAAATTAATTTATTTCTTGACTATTCGAAAGACCGTATACAACATTGCGGTACGGGCCTCCGGTTGTAGAGTCGGGGGTTAATCAACCAGCGCTAGCGCTGGTCCTTAGGGCGGACTTAGCCACCCGCCTGCTGGTCGCGGTAAGGCTCGGCATGGCACTCTGATAGAAATCAATTGGCTTCGCTCTGCGTTCCCATTGGTCAATAGAGGAGATGCTCAATGACCACTTCTACAAGCAGCCTTCGTAAAAAGGCACGCAATTTGGAACTGAAGCTTTCTGTACGGAACGGTATGTTCCAAGTGTTCGAATACTGGCCAGAGCATAATTTCTGGCAGCCAGTTGAAGAATGCTGGGGGCAAATGCCGTACAGTCTGTTCCCTGAGGATGTTGAAGACATCTTGAGGGACAGGCTTCAGGCCTAACAGCAAGGCCCTCTCAGCTGAAAAGCTGGGAGGGTTTATTTTTTCCAGTGCAGAAATATGGGTGCGATCTCCTCTTGACCACACCCGCGGCTGCCGCCATCCATGGATCATCATCAAGAGTTGAGCAGCTGCTCACGCCAACCTGCCCGACCGGCGAGGTGGTCTCCCGCGAGGGGATGGGGCCAAAAGGCAAACAAAGGTCGCATGTGACGTCAGCTCTTCAAAGGAGAGCGTCATGGAACATCTTCACCCATCCATCGAGAAACTCATCGCCACAGCCCCTACAAGTGCCGTTGCAGCCGCTATCGGGCGCGATGCGTCCCTAACCTCACAACTCGATCCCTTCGCGGGCGTCCGGCTGTCTGTGAGCGTGCAAGGCCAGCCTCGGAGCCTGATCATCGGTCGATGGGATACCTGCGCAGAAGCTGTTCTGGACTTGCTGCATGCCAATCAGGCCAGCGCGTTTCTGCTCTTCAAGGGCGGCTCTCAGGGACGCGAGTACGCCTTCTTGGACCTGTGCCGCGAGAAGAGGTGGCATTTCGAGCGCGCGATGATCCTGCGCAGCGACAGCATGTTCCAACATGGGCAGGCCTTCATCATCCCATGGATCAGCCTGACAGAGGCCGACAGCATCGCATACCAGTTCAATATGGCAGCGTTCATTTACATGGAGCGAGGGCTGCCGGTGCGGCTGGCGGTCACCGGATGAGCGAAATGCCATGTAAGGTGAACCTGTGGAGGTTACGCCATTTCGCCCCTTCCCCCCCGGGTGGGGTCTGGAGGGGTGCCGTCAGAAAGAAAGAGAGGGGGTATCAGCTTGTCACACCGCTGGCACACACCGCTTGATTTTTGATAGAATGCAATCTAACTCCGACAGTGTGATCAACGTCGTGCTTTGAAATTGTTGAGTTTTTCTTGGAGTATGCTGATAAGGCTGTCTTCGGGAGGCAGGGGTCGGAGGTTCGAATCCTCTCACTCCGACCAGATTTTCCAAATCGCCGTGCCTGCGCAATTGTCCTTTTTCAAGGGCTGGTTGACGGGTCTCAATGCGCCGCACATCCGTTGCGATAGCGTGTTTGCGGTAGGGCATGGGCAGGATCGCTCGCCCGGCTAAAGGATGCGGCAGGGCAAGGGCGCGATGAAGATTTCACAAGATACTTGGGTGATCCTGGCCGATGGCGCGAAATATCTCGCCATGCGCAATATCGGTGACGCCGCTTTCTTGCAACTTGAGGTGGTGGCACAAGAGACAAGCCACCAGCTACCTGCGCGCGATTTGGCCTCGGACCGTCCCGGACGGCGCAATGATGCAAGCCGCGCGATGCCCGGCGGGGTCACGGCTTGGGGCAAAAGTGCCATGGAACAAACCGATTTGCACATGCGTGCCGAAATGGATTTCGCAGCGCATCTGGCACGGCGCTTGGCCGAGTGGGCAGATGCCCAGCGGTTCGCAAGGCTTGTCGTCATTGCCGCGCCGCGGATGTTGGGGCATTTGCGCGCCGCATGGGATGACCGGGTCGCCACACGGGTGATCACCGTGATCGACAAGGACCTGACAGGGCTTCCTGTTCCGCGCATCGAAGCCGTGATCATGGGGATCGAAGCCTAGCCTTTATGCGCGGCGGGCGCTGTGTCAAGGCGATCCAGATCTGCCCAAATCCCAACGGCACAAGGCTTGCCGCCGCCGCAAGCCCAAGCCCTGCCATACCGGGCCAAGCCAAGCGCAACACCTCGGCCAAGAGCGGCACCCAAAGGGCTGCGCCGATCAAGATCAGGCAGAGCAGGATGGCCCCCCAGACAAATGGGTTGGCAGTGACATCGTTGTGCAGCATCCCCGCCGCGGGGTTGCGCAGGTTGAACACATTCCACATCTGCGCGAGGGCCAAGGTTACAAAGGCGACCGTGATCGCGGCCGATGTGTCCATTGCCAGCCAAAACAGCGCCAAACCAAAGGCCCCAAGCGTTGCCAAGGTGATCGCGCCACCCAAGACGGCTAGCAATATCCAATGCCGCCGGGTCACAATCGGCGCGCGCGGATCGCGGGGGGGGCGCGTCATGACATGTGCATCGCCACGCCCGAACCCCAACGCGAAAGCCGGGAAAATATCGGTCACCAGATTGAGATAGAGGATTTGGAGCGGCAAGAGCGGCGTCGGCAAGCCACTTGCCACAGCAAGACCCACCACCAGCACTTCGCTCACGTTGCACGACATGAGGTAGATGACGAAATTGCGGATATTGCCAAAGATAACGCGACCTTGCCGCATCGCCACGATGATCGTCGCAAAGGCATCGTCGCGCAGCACCATATGCGCAGCCTCCTTGGCGACCTCGGTGCCACGTAGGCCCATGGCGATGCCAATATCGGCTTTTTTCAAGGCGGGCGCATCATTAACGCCATCGCCGGTCATCGCCACCACGTGGCCCGCCTGTTGATATAGGGTCACAAGCGTCATCTTCGTCTCCGGCGTGACACGCGCGAAAACATCAGCTGCGAGGATGTCTTGACGCTGATCCTCGCTGATCGTGTCGGCTGTCAGACCGGCAAGCGCCTTGCCCTCGATCACTTTCAGCGCACCATCGCCAAGACCTGCTGCTTCGGCAATGGCACGGGCAGTATCGGCATGATCGCCGGTCAGCATCACCACTCGCACACCGGCCGCGCGGCTATCGGCGATGGCCTTTGGCACATCGGCCCGGATCGGGTCACGCAGGCATACAAGCCCGATCAAGGTCAGATCAGCATAAGGATCGTCGCGCGCATTGCCGCCCTGTTTCTTGGCAAGCGCCAGGAGTCGTAACCCCGATTTTGCGGCATCGGCGCTTTTCTTGGCCCAATCCTTGCGCGCCATGGCTGTCAGGGGGGTGGCGGTTCCATCTTGCGCCATCACATCGCGACAGATGTCGAGCACACGCTCCGGCGCGCCCTTGACGGTGGTCAAAATCCCGGCGGCGTCGCGATGCATGGTTGCCATCATCTTTCGCGCGGGATCAAACCCAAGCGTTCCCTCCTCGGGAAGGTCGATTGCGATCAAGGCTTCGGGCAATCCTGCTTGCGCGATTGGCCGCAAAAGCGCCTGCTCCATCGGATCGCCAAGCCCCCCCTCGGTCGAGCCGTCGCCAAGATGGGCTGTGTTGCACAAGGCCCCGACCCGCAACGCCCATAAAAGCCGCGGATCATCGCTTGGTGCGACCGCGTGATCCCCATTGTGAAAGCGTAAGCCCCTCTCTTGTGGCAATAAATCGACCCGTTGATCTGCGAAAAGGTACGCCACCGCTGTCATGCGGTTCTCGGTCAGGGTGCCGGTCTTGTCGGTCAAGATCACGGTTGTCGCCCCCAGTGTCTCGACCGAGGACAGCCGCGTGATCAGCGCATTATGCGCACTCATCCGCCACATCCCGCGCGCCAGGCTGAGTGTGGCCACCACCGGCAACCCTTCTGGCACGGCGGCGACGGCCAAGGCCACGCCGGTTTGGACCATCTCGGTCAATGCATGGCCACGCAAAAGACCCAGCCCGATCGTCAGAAGGGCGAGGCCAAGGGTCAGCCACACCAGCCGATGGCCCAGACGGTCAAGCCGTTTTTCCAGTGGCGCAACTTCGCCCTTGGCGCTTTGAACCAATGCGCTGATCCGGCCAAGTGCTGTCTCCATCCCGGTTGTGACGACGAGTCCCCTGCCTGCACCTTGTGTGACGGCGGTGCCTTTGTAGGCCATGTTGGCATGGGCCGGGCTGGTCGGCTCATCCGCGCAGATCGCGACTGTCTTGCTGACCGGCACCGACTCGCCCGTCATGATGGCTTCGTCGATCTGAAGATTGGTCCCCTCCGTCAGCCGCAGATCGGCGGTCACAACATCGCCCGGTTCCAAGATCACCAGATCACCCGGCACAAGCTCGCGCGCGTTTATCATGCGCTCGGACCCATCGCGGCGCACCCGACTGCGCACCTCCGCAATCCGCATTAGCGCCTCCATGGAGCGCGACCCCTTGAGTTCGGTGAAAAAGCCGATGGCGCTATTGATGGCAAGCACGATCAGGATTGCTGCACCTTCGACGAGATCCCCGAGCAGGAAAGACAAGACCGCCGCTCCTGCCAAAAGCCAGACGATCACACTCTCGATCTGGTGCAGCAAGATCGCCCAGACCCCCTTTGGCCGTTTGCGGCGCAGCATGTTAGGACCATAGCGGTGCTGGCGTGCGATGACGTCGTCATTGCTTAACCCTTGCACCAGATCAGCATCCAGCGCGGCGGCCACGGCATCAGGTGCCATTGCATGAGCGGGGATGCCATGTGTTTGCGGGCTATTCATCGGCGGGATCTAAACCGGTGTTGCATGCCGCGTGCTGGTCATGGCTTTCGTGCGCTTTTCGGTTTCTTGCAAGATATCTTCGGCCGCTTCGCTTTCGGCGGTTGCGATCCGCCCTGCGCAATGGGCGCAAAGGCTCATCCAGTGTTCCAGATCCTCGGCCATGCGTTCGAAAGAATGACGCTGCCACTCCGACATTGCCTGCAACGCGGTGGCGGGTTCGGGGGTCTTGCCATTCATCTCGCGTACAATCTGCAACGCCGAGCGTATGGCCTCGTGGCGGCGCGTGAACCACGCCCGGCTAAAGGCCTCGGCCTCATCGAGGACGCCAGCCTGCGCGCGCCAGAATTGTTCGCATTGCGGCGCCCATGTGGGGTTGAATGCCATCATCCCTTGCATCTGTTTCATCATGTCAGTGACGCGCGGGGTCAGGTCTTTCTTGGGCATGGCGCTTGCTTTCTTGTTAAACTGGGTAGCGCCTTTCTGGGACGGTTTCGTCACAGACGCGTTAACTTGGGTTATTGGTCGCGGTTTATGGGCGAGAACCGGCCAGAGGTTCGGGTGCAGATCGCCCGCCCTGTTTGCGTGTCGTCAATGCATGGGCGCGCGCGCTGCCATTTTTTCAAAGCGAGGATGTTACCGAAAATCGGATAGGGGTGATCACGCGATGGAACATGCGCCTTGGTCGCAAAAGGGGCATCCGTTTGCCGCCTACTGGAATTTAGGCTGTGCCGAGGCAAATGCCGCCTTTGCCCATCTGATCAAGCAATTGCTACGCGAGACGCGGGGGCGCTGTGTACTTCAACTGGCAGGCGATCCATCGGCCTATGTCTTTTTGCCGGTCGAAGGATGGTTAATGACCGCCAAGGTCGATCCTGATGGTGCGCGTCAGATCGTGGATTTCGCCTTGCCAGGCGATGTGCTTGATCCTGCCTCGGCCAGCATGGCCTATGCGGCGGCCGATGTCGTGACGCTTGGGCGTGGCCGATTGGCGATGATCCCGCGCGAAGGATGGCAGCGCTACTTGGTCGCGCATCCATCGGCAGCAGGGCTCTTTGCCCGCCAGAGCGCTGCGCGATATGCGCGGATGGCCGAGCGTATGCTGCGCTTGGGCAAAAGCAGCGGCGAGACCCGGATCGCTTATGCGATTTGCGAGCTTTTCCTGCGCGCCAACCCTTTCGGCCTTGTCACGCATACTCCGTTTCATTTGCCCGTGACCCAACAGGTGTTGGGCGAATTCGTCGGCTTGTCCTCGGTGCATGTCAATCGCACCATTCGCGCCATGGCGCGCGCGGGGGTGCTGACTTATCGTGGGCAACTCGATGTAGTTATCCATGATCTGCCGACACTCGCCGCCATGGCCCAGATCGATCCAACTGAATTGCAGGCGACCATCATCCCTTCGCCCGGCTGACGGCTTGGCGCGACAAGCGCCAGAGCACGCCCCAAGGCATCGCTACACAGCCTAGATCGCGACTTGGGCAAAGATATCTTGCCGGGTCACATCGGCGGCCTTTGCCGATAGCACCACCCGCCCGCGGTTCAGCACGCAAAAGCGGTCGGCCAGCCCATAGGCAAAGTCGAAATACTGCTCGACCAGCACAATCGCAATCTCGCCCTCTTCGCGGAGAAGTTCGATCACCTTGCCGATCTGCTTGATGATGTTGGGCTGGATGCCTTCGGTCGGTTCATCGAGCAAGAGCACGCGCGGCTTGGCGATCAGCGCGCGCGCGATGGCAAGCTGTTGTTGCTGGCCGCCCGACAGATCGCCGCCTCGGCGGTTCTCCATCTGCTTGAGGACGGGGAACAGTTCGTAGATTCGTTCGGGAATGCGCCGTTCGCCGCGCGGAAGGCAGGCAAAGCCCGTTTCCAGATTCTCGGTCACCGTCAGAAGCGGAAAGATCTCCCGCCCCTGCGGCACATAGGCGATGCCTGCGCGCGCGGCCTGCACCGCTGTCGCTTGGCCCATGGGCCTGCCATCCATCGCGATGGTACCGCCCGAATGAGGGTGACGCCCCGCGATGGCGCGCAACAGGCTGGTCTTGCCCACGCCATTCGTGCCCATCACGGCTGTCACCGATCCGGGCCGCGCCGTCAACGACACCCCGTGCAGGATCTGCGAGCCGCTGTAATGCAGCGAAAGGTCGGTCACATCGAGCATGCTTTAACGCCCCAGATAGACATCGATCACCTGTTGGTTCTTGGTGACATGATCAAGCGAGCCTTCGGCCAGGACCGACCCCTCGTGCAGCACGGTCACCCGGCAATCGAGGCGGCGGATGAAGTCCATGTCATGTTCGATCACCATCACCGCCCGCGTCTGCGCCGCGCGCTTGAGCAGGTCGGTGGTATGTTCCCGCTCGGATGGCGTCATCCCGGCGGCGGGTTCATCGACAAGCAACAGCCGCGGATCTTGTGCAAGAAGCATCCCGATCTCGAGCCATTGCTTTTGCCCGTGGCTCAGATCGCCCGCCCGGTCGTCGAGGCGTTCGGTCAGGCCGATCTCTTCGGCCAGTTCGGCGATGCGCTGGTGATCCTGCACGGTCGCCCGCCAGATTAGCACGGCGAAGGGGCCGCGCTTGTTGCGCACCGCCATCGACAGGTTGGCGCGCACGCTTTGATCCTCGAAGACGGTGGGTTTTTGGAATTTCCGCCCGATCCCCTCGCGCGCGATCTGGCTTTCGGACAGGCGCAACAGGTCGATCTGCCGCTCGCCCCACAAGACCTCGCCGCTGTCGGGGCGCGTCTTGCCGGTGACGATATCCATGAAGGTGGTCTTGCCCGCACCATTCGGGCCGATCACCGCACGCAGTTCCGGCTCGCCGATCGAGAGCGACAAGTTGTTGATCGCGCGAAACCCGTCGAAGCTGACCGAGACATCGCGCACTTCGAGTAAGGTCATCATGGCGCTTTCCTCACGATCTTGTCGAAAAGCCCGCCGATCCCCTTGGGAAAGAACAGCGTGACCGCGACAAAGCCAAGGCCCAAGAGCACCAGCCACCAATCGGCCCACATCAAGCGAAAGGCCCCGATCTCGATATTGGGCGCGCCGCCGCCCGTCAGCCAGCTTGACAGAAGCGACACGGTCGCAGCCCCGATCACCGCGCCGTAAAGCCGCCCGCGCCCGCCGATGGCGACCCAAACGGCCAGATAGATCGAGGCGATGGGGGCAAGCTCGGCGGGGTTGATGATGCCTGCTTGCGGGTAATATAGCGCCCCTGCGATGCCGGAGACGATGGCCGTGAGCGTGAAGACGAAGAGCTTGTAGCCTTCGACATTGTAGCCAAGGAAGCGCACCCGCGCCTCGTTGTCGCGAATGGCGCGGATGACCGAGCCGAACTTGCCCGATACGACCCAAGCAAACAGCAGATACCCTAAGCCGAGCGCCGTGGCCGAGGCCCAGAGGAACCACACCGCCAGCACCGCTTGCGGCACATCAAGCAGACCGGGGATGTTCTGCAACCCCGACAGCCCGTTATTGCCGCGAAGCCCCGTATCGTTCTGAAACAGGTAAAGCGCCAAGGCGAGCGTCATGGCCTGCGTCAGGATCGACAGGTAAACCCCCGTTACCCGGCTGCGAAAGGCGAGCCAGCCAAAGACCAGCGCGAGTAGCCCTGGCACCGCCACCACCAGCGCCAGTTGCGCGGGCAGCGAATGGGCGAAGCTCCAGATCAGCGGCAATTCCGAACTGCCAACGACCCCGAAAATCTGGGCCGCGACCGCCTCGGACAGCTCCGCGTCGGTCGGCGGCAGCACGGCACCCGCCATGCTGTCGCGGATCACGATTTCCGTGCGCGCATACATCAGCCACATGCCGATGGCGTAGCCGCCCAGCCCAAAAAAGGCGAAATGGCCCAAGGACAGGATCCCGCAATAGCCCCAGACCACGTCCATCGCGATGGCGATCAGGCACAGGCATAATGTCATCCCAAGGATCTTGACCATCGAGGTCGAAAGCGCGCCGATGCCCAAGCCCTCGGACAGGACGCTGACGATCACGGTGAAGATCGTCAAAAGCCCCAGGAACCACGGGATCGAGGGGTTCTCGCGCAGGAAACTGCGCCGGGGCGGCGGTGACGCCTCGGCCCCTTGGGCAAGGATCGGGGGGGTGGCGGCGACGGGGGGGCGGTTGATCAGCGTCATGGCGTCATTCCCCCGCCGCGCGGCCCTTGAGCGCGATGATACCGCGCGGCCGGAACTGGATGAACAAGATGATGAACAGCACCATGTAGGTCTGGGCCGCCAGTGTGTTGGACGGGTTGAACCACTCGATCCCCTTTTGCAGGAAGCCGATCAGCCCCGCGCCTGCCAGTGTCCCCCAGACATTGCCGACACCGCCCACGACCACGGTCATAAAGCTTTGCACGATGTAATTGGCCCCCATTTCCGATGTGACCTGCGCGTAAAGCCCGATGGCCACGCCCGCGACCCCTGCGATCCCCGAACCAAGGCCGAAGGTCAGCATGTTGATGCGGTCGGGGTTGATGCCCATGCTGGCTGCCATACCGGGGTTTTGCGTCACGGCCCGCACCTCGAGCCCCAGCCGTGTGCGCTTGAGCATGAGCAGTAAGGCCGCCAGAAAGATCAACGCCAATACAAAGATCGCCACCCGGATCGTGCTGATCGAGACGACATCGTTAAGGCTGATCGCACCTGCCAGCCAATCGGGCGCGGTGAGCGGCCGGGCCTGCGTGCCAAAGATGTTCTTGGCCAATTGCTGGAGCGCGATGGAAATGCCGAAGGTCGCAAGCAGCGTCTCGAGCGGCCTTGTATAAAGATGCCGGATCACCAGCCGCTCCATCGCCACCCCGGCGGCAAATGCGACAGCAAAGGCAAGTGGCAGCGCCACGATCAGGCTGACGGTGTAATCGGGGATGATTGTCTGAACGACGTAGCCCGTATAGGCGCCGATCATGATGAACTCACCATGCGCCATGTTGATCACCCGCATCACGCCGAAGGTGATGGCAAGCCCGATGGCCGCGAGGAAAAAGATCGAGGCGAGCGACAGCGCGTCAAGCGAGATGGCGAGCCATTGAAACAAGGTCAGCCGCGTATCGGTCTGGTCAAGTGCCGCGCGGGCGGCATCGGTCACTGCCGGGTCGGGTTCAAGATAGGCGTCGAAGAACACAAAGTCTGCAAGTGTCGCGGCGATCTCGGCCTCGCCCACCAGCGGAGGGACCAACCCTTGCGCCACGAGCGCGTCATGGGCCGTGGCGCGCAATTCAGGGTCCGCCATGCGGTGCGTGGGCAGGCCGCCCACCATGCCGTCGGCCACATGCGCCAACAGCGCATCGCGGATGCTGTTGCGGTCGGCGCGCCCAGGCACAAGGCCATCAGCGACGAGCCGATCATAGGCCTCCTCGGGCCTCAGGTCTTGGCCAGGGATCAAAACCCGCGCGATATTGCGATCTTGCGGCAGGGTGGGAGCAAAACCTTGCTCGGTCGCAAGGATCTGGTTCAGCATCCGCCTTGCCTCGGTCGAGACATCGCCGCCGAGTGCGCGGATGGCGGCAATCCGGGTGTCGGGATCGGGGGCGAAGCGTGCATTTAGAAGGGCCAACAGCCGTTCCTTGCGCGCGCGAATATCGGCGTCAGCTTCATCGGGGATCGCGGCCTGAAGCAGTGGAATTTGTTCAGCATCGGGGCTGCGCCCAATCGCCTCTAGTGCGGCAAGCCTGCGGGCGGGGTCAGGGGCGGACAATTCGAAACGTACAAGGGCCGCCCCGATCTCGCGGCGCACACCAGCATTGGGGCGGATGGCGGTCACATCGCGGCTGGCAACGCGGGCGGCCTCGACACCGGTATCAACATCGATCAGGGCCAGTTGGCGGCCCTCCACCTCGGTTGCATAGAAAAATAGCCCTGTAGCGGGGTCTTCGACCAAAGCGCGCTCTTGCCATTGGCGTAGGAATGCATCGGTCCCGGGTGCATCGGCCGCCAGCAGCGCCGTGATCACCTCACCCACCGTCCCGCGCGAAGGGTTGGCGACATCCTCCCTGTTGGCTTGTAGCACATCTTGCAACGGGGTCTGCGCGGCAAGGGGGGCGGCGATCCCCAAACACAGGATGAGCGCCAAAAGGCGGGCGAGAAAGGGCATGATCTTGGGGCCTTTGGTCATCGGTCGGGTAGGGGATGCGCGCGCCGTGCCCGCGCATCCCCAGATCGCTCAGTAGTTCGATGTCAGCTGAACGCAGGTCGATGTCGCGGTGTCATACATGCCGCAGCCCAGCGTTTCCCAATCCGAGGTCAGCGTCGCGCTTTCCGGTAGGAAAGGCGTCCATGCCGCGCCCGGCACTTCGGTCGTCTGGCTGATGATGTCGAACTGCCCATCGGCGCGGATTTCACCGATCAGGACGGGCTTGGACAGATGGTGGTTGGGTAGCATAACGGCCGTGCCGCCGGTCAGGTTCGGAAACTCCTGTCCCCACATCGCCGCGCGCACCGCATCCACATCGGTTGTGCCTGCCTCTGTCACAGCGTTCACCCACATGTTGAAGCCGATGTAATGGGCTTCCATCGGGTCATTGGTGGGCCGTGCCGTGTCGCCGATAAAGGCGTGCCATGCTGCGATGAAAGCCTCGTTCTCCGGCGTGTCAGCCGACATGAAGTAGTTCCACGCCGCCAGATGCCCCACCAGCCGCGAGGTATCGAGGCCTGAGAGTTCCTCTTCGCCGACCGAGAAGGCGACAACGGGGATATCATCGGCGCTGACACCTTGGGCGGCCAATTCGGTGTAGAAACCGATATTGGCGTCGCCATTGATGGTCGAGATCACGCCGACCTGTTCGCCGCCCGCACCCAGCGCTACCACATCCGATACAATCGTGGACCAGTCGCTATGCCCAAAGGGCGTGTAGTTCACGAAGATGTTCTCGGGCGCGATGCCCTTGCTGAGTAGATATGCCTCGAGAATCGCGTTGGTCGTGCGGGGATAGACGTAATCGGTGCCTAAGAGCGCAAAGCTCGTGACGCCAAGCTCTTCAAGGTAGTAATCGACCGCCGGGATCGCCTGCTGGTTCGGGGCGGCACCTGTGTAGAACACATTGCGCGAGCTTTCCTGGCCTTCGTATTGGACTGGGTAGAACATCAGCCCGTTGAGTTCTTCTAAAACGGGAAGAACCGATTTCCGGCTCACCGATGTCCAGGCGCCGAAAATCACATCGACTTCGGACACGGTCAGCAGCTCACGCGCGCGCTCGGCGAACAGCGGCCAATCCGAGGCCGGATCGACGACGACCGGCTCGATCTGGCAGCCCAAAAGGCCACCAGCGGCGTTTTGTTGTTCGACAAGCATCAGCATCACATCGCGCAGCGTGGTTTCCGAGATCGCCATGCTACCTGAGAGCGAATGCAGAACGCCGATCTTGATGGGGCAGTCCGCCAAGGCGGGGGAGGAGAGCAAAGCCAATGCCGTGGCCGATGCGAGGAGGGGTTTGAAGGCCATTTTACGCAGTTTCCCTAGGTGGTGCTGCGCGTCAGCGGCGCGAAAGGCTTGCTTTTGCAAGCGTTCCACCCCATGTCCGGCGGGCAGCAGATCATGTTGTGACTGCCCGGCTGTTTCTTTCTTGCAGGAATGGTGCAGCCGGGCGGTGTTCATGCCGGGGCAGTCCCGGCGCGCTCAGGCTGTCGGCCCGCAGGATCATTCTACAACCCCCACCGGCTTAATCCGCGCCGCTGTCGTCACGCGACACGCTGGGCTGCATGAATATTGTGCAGTTGCAGCATCGCCGATGAAAAATGCGGCGCATGCAAATGTGCTGAGATTTTTGCAAATGAAACCAACGACGCCGAGGCTGGAATCACGCACCTTGAATACGGCGCAAGTTTAGCGGCCCGCCATGCCGTCAAAGCGCGCCTGAAGATCGGCAGCATCGTAATGATGCGTGACCCAATGGGCGAAATCGTGCTGTCCCGAGGCCGCGAAATCGTCCAGCAGCATGTCAAGCACGCCAGCTTTCAGAAAATGCGCATGTAGGTAGCGAAGCGATAACATGCGGCGCGCAACCGCCAAGGGCTGATCTTCAATCACCATGAGGTAGATCGCACTGGCAAGCCCGGTGCGGTCAGCCCCCGATTTGCAATGGATCAAGATCGGGCGGTCGAGCTTACGGAACAGATCAATCAATGTTTCCAATGTCTCGCGTTGCGGTGCCGCGGCCGAGCGCATGGGGATGGCGTGAAGGCCGATTGCATGACGCGCGCAGGCTTCTTGTTCAAGCAAGAGCCATGGGGTCGTGGTGTCGCCGCGCAAAGTGATGATATGGGCAAGGCCCATTTCCGACAGCTTGGCAATCCGGGCAGCATCGGGATAGTTCGATCGCCAAACACCCGGTGCGATCTGGTGCTGGTTGTGCCAGACAGACCGCAAAATGCCGTGATCATGCCAGCGCATGAAATGCAACACGCGGCGCCGCCCCTTGGCGGTCGAGATATCCTCAGGGCGTTTTGGGCGCAGGTATTGGCGCCAAAGCTGTCGCAGCTTGTTCTTTTGCACCATCTTTACCGAATTACGCCCCGTTTCCGTGATGCTCGCAGCCTTGCCCGTCCCGCTTACGCGGTTGTCGCCGTAATGGCCAGTCTCGCGATTGGTGTAATCGCAGGGTGCGCGGCAACTCGTCTCGCTTGGCGGGCTGTCGCGGCTGTGGACGTCCTGCTGTTTGTGTACTATTGCATACCAAACTTTGAGCCCCTGGGGATTGCCATGACCGACCAGTTCGACGCCGATATCATCATCACCAAGGTCGACGAAGCGCCCGAGCTTGCCTCGGCCTCGCTTTTGCCGATTGTTCGCAGCTTTGCAGCCGCAGCCGATGTCAGCATCGGCATTGGCGACATCTCGCTTGCGGGCCGTATTCTAGCGGCCTTTCCCGAGCATCTGAGCGCCGATCAGCGTGTCGCGGATGATCTGGCGATCCTTGGCGATCTGGTCAAGACGCCTGCGGCGAATGTCGTCAAGCTGCCCAATATCTCGGCCTCGGTGCCGCAGCTTGTTGCCGCGATCAAGGAATTGCAGGGCCAAGGCTATGGCGTGCCTGATTATCCAGAAGCGCCAAGCAATGAGGCAGAGAAAGCGGTGCGCGCAAAGTATGACGCGATCAAGGGCTCGGCTGTGAACCCGGTGCTGCGCGAAGGCAATTCTGACCGCCGCGCGGCCAAGGCAGTTAAATCCTATGCCCAAGCCAACCCGCACCGCATGGGCGATTGGACAACCGATAGCAAAACGCGCGTTGCCGCAATGTCGGGCGGTGATTTCCGCTCAAACGAGGCGTCGGCCACACTGCCCAAGGCGGCGGCGGCCAAGATCGTGTTGAAGGCCGCCGATGGCGGCACGCATGTCCTGAAGGAAAACATCACCTATCCCGCTGGCACCGTGGTTGATGCGACCTTCATGAGCGCAAAGGCGCTGCAAGATTTTCTGGCAGCCGAGATCGATCGCACCAAAGCCGAGGGGATACTGTTCTCGCTGCATCTGAAAGCCACGATGATGAAGGTCTCGGACCCGATCATTTTTGGCCATGGCGTGCGTGCCTATCTTGCCCCCGTCTTTGTCGAGTTCGGCGACAAGATGAAAGCACTGGGTGTAAACCCGAATTCGGGTCTTGGCGACCTGCTTGAGCGGGTCAAGGGTGATGCGCAGATCATGGCGGCGATCGACGCCTGCATGGCCACCCGCCCGCCGCTTTACATGGTCGATAGCGATCGCGGCATCACCAATTTGCACGTTCCCTCGGACGTTATCATCGACGCCTCGATGCCCGCGCTGATCCGCGCCGGTGGCAAGGGCTGGGGGCCGGACGGCCGCGAACATGACGCGGTCTGTGTCATCCCCGATGATTCTTACGCGCCTGTCTATGATGAAACGATCAAGTTCTTCAAAGCCAACGGTAAGCTGAACCCCGCCACCGCAGGGACGGTACAGAATATCGGGCTGATGGCGCAAAAAGCCGAGGAATATGGCAGCCATCCCACCACCTTCGAGATTGCGCAAGCGGGTGTGGTGCAGATGATCCTCGATGACGGCACGGTGCTGCACGAACATGCGGTCCAGGCCGGTGATATCTGGCGGTCGGCGTCGACCCGCAAGGCCCCGATCGAGGATTGGGTGAACCTCGCCATCGACCGCCAGCGCGCTGAGGGGTGCCGGGCGATCTTCTGGCTTGATGAGACGCGCGCCCATGACGCTGAATTGATCGCCTATGTGAAACCGATCCTTGCGGCCAAGGGTGTTGCCCACCTGTTCGAGATCATGGACCCGCGCGCGGCAACCCGTGCCAGCCTCGAGACGATCACCGAAGGCAAGAATTGTATCGCGATCACCGGCAATGTGCTGCGCGACTACCTGACTGACCTCTTCCCGATCCTTGAGCTTGCGACCTCGGCCAAGATGCTGTCGATCGTCAAGCTGATGCAGGGCGGTGGTCTGTTCGAGACAGGCGCGGGCGGATCCGCGCCCAAGCATGTGCAGCAGCTTCAGGGTGAGAACCATCTGCGCTGGGATAGCTTGGGCGAATTCTGTGCGCTTGGTGAAAGTTTCAAGTTCTTGGCCGATGCCAAGGCCAATGAAAAGGCACGCGTACTTGGCAATGCGATCGATGCGGCGACCCAAGGAGTCCTGGATCATGACCGCTCGCCGGGTCGCAAGGCAGGCGAGCCGGACAATCGCGATAGCCACTACTGGTTTGCCCGCTATTGGGCCGAGGCGCTGGCGGCACAAAACGATGATGCCCAACTGGCCGCCCACTTTGCTCCGATTGCCAAAGCGCTGGCTGAGAATGAGTCCAAGATCCTCGCCGAATTGCACGCCGCGCGCGGACAGGCGGTCGATACAGGCGGCTACTACCACAATGATCCGGTGAAAACGGCCGCGATCATGCGCCCATCGGCCACGATGAACGCGATCATCGGCTAAGTCCGGCGAACGCTCCAGCGGCGAAAGCTCCGGCATTTGCCGGGGCCTTTGTCGTGAGGGCGGTCATCGTGACGGCAAGGGGATGACCATGCCGTCATGGCCGATATCGAGCGCACCCTGCCATGTTTGGCGCACGGCTTCGTGCCAATCCGCCGGGCCAAAGGCCGGGTCATCGGCCGGTACCAAGTGGTGCAACACTAAACGCCCCACTTGAGCTTGTGTCGCGATCTGACCCGCTTGTGCTGCTGTAGAATGGCTTGCCATGATATGCTGGCGCAGCTTTTCTCCGCCATTGCTGCGGGTCACCAGCGCATCGACGCCGTCAGGCAAAAGCGCTTCATGCACCAGCACATCGGCACCTTGGACGAAATCGGCCAAGGGCGGAAAGAATCGCGTATCGGCCGAGAAGGCGATCGAAGCCGATGCATCGAAACGCAGCGCGAAGCAATCGGTCACGGGCGGGTGTTCGACCCGGCATGCGCCGACACGCATACCGCCTTCGTCAAGGACAAGACCGGGGCCATATTCGATGACTGTGACCAGATCCGAGAGCGGGATGCGTCCCTCGTCGCGGACCCGGATATCGCAGTCAAAGGCCATTGAGGCCATGAACCCCTCCCACAGCGCGCGCGTGCCAATAGGCCCGAAGATACGCAATGGCTGTTTGAGGCCCGTGGTCCACGCCGTATGCACCAGCCCGCCCAATTCCAGCACATGATCGGAATGCAAGTGGGTGATGAAGATCAGCGAGAGTTGCCGCAGATCAAGCCCGGCATTCACTGCCGCGCGCGTCACCCCAAGCCCACAGTCCACGATCATCGGCCGCCCCCGAAGCCATAGCAGGCTAGACGTCGGCATCGGCCCGCCGGGGCGCACCGCCGGTCCGCCCTTGGTGCCAAGCAAGATCAAGCGGTCTTGTTCCATGCATCACCTCCATCCTCAGCCATTATGCTGCACGCCAAGGGAAAGAGGGCAAGACTGTCTTGCGAGTTTGAAAGACAGTCGGCGCGTGTAGAAGGTGTTTGGTGGAGCCTAGGGGGATCGAACCCCTGACCTCTTGCATGCCATGCAAGCGCTCTCCCAGCTGAGCTAAGGCCCCGAGATCAAGGGTATGTCTCCCTTGCGAGTGGTCGGCGGTGTAAGCGAGGGCGGTAGCCTGTGCAAGGGAAAAATCGTGTGTTTCCCGGCCCAATTCACCGCCCTCGATGGTTGTCAGATCATTGCGGCGCGCCGCAGGTAATCAGTCTTCGTCGCCGGGGCCTGCGACATCGGCGAGGTCGTCAAGCGCGACTGTATCGCCATCATCGTCATCGTCGAGCACATCATCATCAAGCTCGACATCAGCGTCATCATCGAGTTCGATATCATCATCAAGGACGAGATCATCATCATCCATGATCGCCTCTTTCGCGACCTTCTTGTCGGCTTTGCTGGCGACAAGGCCACGGCCCGGCTTGGCGGCGTCGATATCGACAACCTCGCCGGTATAGGGGCTGATGATGGGCTTGCGGTTCAGATCGTAGAACCGTTTGCCGGTCGTGGGACAGACGCGTTTGACGCCCCATTCCTCTTTGGGCATGAAACCCCCTTCAAAGAAGTCTTCGGTATCGCTGGATGCGGTCCTCTGCCATAGTAGCGTGATGCTGTAAACCCCGTATGCTTGGCGACGACTGCCGCTTGCTCAGGACGATCGATCTGGTGACGAAAAAACGCCTTTCGACCCATATTCTTCCCGGCGACCCGCCGGTTGAGATTGCGCTCAAACGCTCGCACCGTGCGACTCGGTTCAGCTTGCGTGTCTCGCGCGCCGATGGGCGTGTGAGCCTGTCCTTGCCGGTTTGGGCGCCCGAGACCGAAGCCTTGGCCTTTCTGCGCGCCCGCGAGGCATGGCTACGGGGGCATCTGGCTCATGCCTTAGCTGTGCAAAGCGCGCAGATCGGGGCTTGGGTGCCGATATGTGGCACTCCGCGTGAGGTGGTCGCTGGCCAAAGCCGCGCCACCCGTTTTCGCGATGGTCGGATCGAAGTGCCTGATGGGCCGCGTGCAGGCCCGCGCATCCGTGCGCTTCTGGCGGCCTTGGCGCGTGAGCGGCTGACCCAAGCCGCGCAGCTACATGCCGCAAAGCTTGGTCGCGACATCGGGCGCATCACCTTGCGCGACCCGCGCAGCAGATGGGGCAGTTGCACATCCAAAGGCGATCTGATGTTTTCTTGGCGGTTGATCATGGCGCCCTCGGCGGTGCTGGATTACGTCGCCGCCCACGAGGTCGCCCATCTGGCCGAGATGAACCATTCCGCTGCTTTTTGGCAGGTTTGCCAGCATCTCAGGCCAGATTACGAGATCCATCGCGCATGGTTGAAACGGCATGGCGCAACATTGCTGGCTTGGCGCTTCGATACCATGCAGGAGCCGCCATCATGCAAATGAACCCCCGCCCAACAGAGACAGGGGCTGCCGTGGCCCATGACCGTGTCTATCGCGCCCTGCGCGCGCGGATCATGCATGGCGAGGTGGGGCCGGGGCAGGCGATGACGCTGCGCGGTCTGGGGGCCGAATTCGGCGTCTCGATGACCCCTGCGCGCGAGGCGGTTCGGCGGTTGGTCAGCGAGGGCGCGCTGTTTCTGTCCAGCTCGGGCCGCGTCTCGACGCCGGAATTGTCCAATGAGCGGATCGAGGAACTGGCCGCGCTGCGCGCGCTGTTGGAGCCGGAACTGGCCACACGCGCCTTGCCGCGTGCGCACCCCGCGCTAATCGAGCGGATGGAGGCGATCAACGCCACGATCGGCCAAGCGATCGCGCGGCGCGATGCGGTGGCCTATATCCGGCGCAATCTCGAATTTCATCGCACGCTTTACCTGCGCGCGCAGGCACCCGCGATGCTGGCCTTGACCGAAACCGTGTGGCTGCAACTCGGCCCGACCATGCGGGCGCTTTACGGGCGGCTCAATCGCACGGAACTGCCGCAGCATCACCGCTTGATCGTGGCCGCCCTCAAGGCGGGAGATGAACCGGGGTTGCGGCTGGCCGTGCGGGCCGATGTGACGCAAGGTTTGCGGCTTTTGGCGGGGTAAGGCCCTTTGGAAAGGGCCTTGCCGGGGGTTTTCCACCCCCGGACCCCCGGAGGATATTTTTGAAACAGAGAAGGGGGTTAGCCCCGTTCAGGAATGGATCGGGCCATCGCCGCAGGCGAGTGCTGCCTCGCGCACCGCTTCGGAATATGTCGGGTGCGCGTGGCAGGTCATGGCGAGGTCTTGGGCGGATGCGCCGAATTCCATTGCCACGCAGACCTCGTGGATCAGATCGCCCGCCATCGGGCCGATGATATGGGCGCCCAGGATGCGGTCGGTGTTCTTGTCGGCGAGGATTTTCACGAAGCCGTCGCCCGCGAAATTCGCCTTGGCCCGGCCATTGCCCATGAAGGAGAACTTGCCGACCTTGTAGGCGCGGCCCTCGGCCTTGAGCGATTCCTCGGTCGCGCCGACATTTGCGACTTCGGGGTGGGTGTAGATGACGCCGGGGATGATGCCGTAGTTCACATGGCCATGGCGGCCTGCGACCACCTCGGCCACGGCCATGCCTTCATCCTCGGCCTTGTGGGCGAGCATGGGGCCGGTGATGGCGTCGCCGATGGCGTAGATGCCCTTGATATTGGTGGCATAATGGCTGTCGGTGGCGATCTGGCCGCGGTCGGTCATGGTAACGCCAAGCGCGTCGAGGCCGAGGCCGTCGGTATAGGGTTTGCGGCCCGTTGCGACGAGGACGGTGTCGGCGTCGATGCTGTGGGTGCTGTCATCCTTGCGCAGCTTGTAGGTGACGGTGGCGCGGCCCTTGGCCGTTTCCACGGCCTGCACAGCGGCGCCAAGTGTGAAGCCAAGCCCTTGTTTTGCCAAGATACGTTGGAAGTTCTTCGACACTTCGGCGTCCATGCCGGGGGTGATGTGGTCGAGATACTCGATCACCTGCACCTCAACCCCTAAGCGGGCATAGACCGAACCCAGTTCCAGCCCGATGACACCTGCGCCGATCACGACCAGTTTCTTGGGGATCTTGGGCAGTGACAGCGCGCCCTCAGATGTCACCACGATCTTTTCGTCGATGCTGATACCGGGCAGCGCGGAGGGCGTGGAACCTGTTGCGATGATTATGTTTTTCGCCTCAAAGGTCGTGTCGCCCACGCGGACCTTGCCGGGTTCCGGGATCGATCCCCAGCCCTTGAGCCAGTCGATCTTGTTCTTTTTGAACAGAAATTCGATGCCCTTGGTGTTCTGGCCGATCACGTCGTCCTTGTAGGCGAGCATCTGTTTCCAATCGACGGAGGGCGCTTTGCCGACCAGCCCCATTTTGGCAAAATTATGTTCCGCTTCATGGAGTTGGTGGGAGGCATGCAACAGCGCCTTGGAGGGGATGCAGCCGATGTTGAGGCAGGTGCCGCCCAAGGTCTCGCGCCCCTCGACCACGGCGGTTTTCAGGCCCAGCTGTGCGCAGCGGATGGCGCAGACATAGCCGCCGGGGCCGGAACCGATGATGATGACGTCATAGCTGGACATGGTGTCCTCCTGTCGAGTTCTGCCGTCACAGGGCGTACACACCCTGTACACAGGCTGTACATATCGCGGTTACGCTGTCCCGCCGAAGAGCGCGGCCAGCAGCATGATGAGGGTGGCGAGAAATCCCACGGCCCAGATCAGGCTGCGCCACGGGACAAGGCCTTGAGCATAGGCGGGAATGTAGAGGATGCGCGAGATCAGATAGGCATGCGCACAGGCTTGGGTCAGGGCGGAGGAGCGATCCGAAAGCGTGACGACCACCACCGCGATCCCGAACAGGATCAGCCCCTCGAAATGATTGTTCATCGCGCGCTGGAGGCGACCGGCTGTGCCGGTCAGGTCCACCTTTTGGTCGCGCGGCCCCATGGCGGCCTTGGTGCCTGCCTGTGCGTTGCCGGCGACGGAGTAGAGGCCGATCTGGACATATTGCAGAAGGGCCGCGAGGGCGAGGATGTAAAGCTCGGTGGTCATGGGATGCTCTCCGGTTTGCCGGGCTGAAGCCCGGCCTACGGTGCATGAGGGGCGGTAGGCCGGGCTTCAGCCCGGCCCGCCATTACAGATCCATCAGCAACCGGCGCGGATCTTCGAGGGCTTCTTTCACCCGGACGAGGAAGGTCACCGCGCCTTTGCCGTCCACGATGCGGTGGTCATAGCTGAGTGCGAGATACATCATCGGGCGGATCACAACCTGGCCGTTGATCGCCATCGGGCGGTCCTGGATCTTGTGCATGCCCAAGATGCCCGATTGCGGCGGGTTCAGGATCGGTGAGGACATGAGCGAGCCATAGACGCCGCCATTCGAGATGGTGAAGGTACCGCCCTGCATTTCGGCCATCGAGAGCTTGCCGTCACGCGCGCGACGGCCTTTTTCGGCGATTTCCTTTTCCAGCTCGGCGAAGGATTTCTGGTCGGCGTCGCGGATCACCGGCACGACGAGGCCCTGCGGCGTGCCGGCCGCGATGCCCATATGGACGAAGTTCTTATAGACGATGTCGGTGCCGTCGATCTCGGCGTTGACCTCAGGCACCTCGCGCAGCGCGTGGACGCAGGCCTTGGTGAAGAAGGACATGAAGCCGAGACGGACGCCGTGCTTTTTCTCGAAGAGATCCTTGTATTCGTTGCGCAGCTCGCTGACGCCGGTCATGTCCACCTCGTTATAGGTGGTCAGCATCGCAGCGGTGTTCTGCGCATCTTTCAGGCGGCGCGCGATGGTCTGGCGCAGGCGGGTCATCTTGACCCGTTCCTCGCGGGCAGCATCCTCGGCCGGGGAGGGGGCGCGGGGGGCGCTGGCCATCGGTGCGGGTGCTGCGGCTTGCGGGGCAGAGGCGGCCTTCATCACATCTTCCTTCATGATCCGACCGTCGCGGCCGGTGCCTGTGATCTGAGCGGGGGAGAGGCCCTTTTCGGCCATCAACTTCTGAGCCGAAGGGGCGTTTTCGACATCTTTGTTGCCCGTCGCGGCAGGTGCGGCTGCGGGGGCGGCTGCGGGTGCCGGGGCGGCGACGGCACCAGAGGCGCCGCCGATCACGGCGAGCTTGCCCGCGGCCTGCACGGTGCTGCCTTCGGCGGCGAGGATTTCACTGAGCACACCTGCCGCGGGGCTTGGTACCTCGACCGATACTTTGTCGGTTTCCAGTTCGCACAGCATCTCGTCTTGCGCGACGGTGTCGCCGACCTTCTTGAACCATGTGGCGACCGTCGCTTCGGTCACGCTTTCGCCCAAGGTGGGGACCATGACGTCAACGGCTTTGCCGCCTGCATTGGCGGGGGCGGCTGTGGTGGCTGCGGCTGCGGGTTTGGCCGGGGCGGCACCCGCGCCTTCGCTGAGCGTGGCGAGGAGCGCGTTGACGCCCACGGTCTCGCCTTCGGCGGCGATGATGCTGCCAAGAGTGCCGGAAGCGGGGCTTGGCACCTCGACCGTGACCTTGTCGGTTTCCAGCTCGCACAGCATTTCGTCGACCGTGACGGTATCTCCGGGCTTTTTGAACCAGGTGGCCACGGTGGCCTCGGTGACGCTTTCGCCCAAGGTGGGGACGCGGACTTCTATGGACATCGGATTACCCTTCGATGGTCAGCGCTTCGTTTACGAGCGCGGTCTGTTGGGATTTGTGCTGGCTGGCCAAGCCCGTTGCGGGCGAGGCCGAGGCCGCGCGGCCCACATAGCGCGGGCGGGTGTGCTTGGCGCCGATGCGGGTCAGCACCCATTCGATGTTGGGCTCGACAAAGGACCAAGCGCCTTGGTTCTTGGGTTCTTCCTGGCACCAGATGATCTCGGCGCCCTTGAAGCGTTCGAGTTCCTTCATCAGCGAATGTGCAGGGAAGGGATAGAACTGTTCGAGACGCAGCAGGTAGATATCGGTGATGCCGCGCGCATCGCGTTCTTCGAGAAGATCGTAATAGACCTTGCCCGAGCAAATCACGACGCGGCGGACCTTGCTATCCTTGGCGAGCACGGTGTCGGAATGACCCTTTTCGGCGTCATCCCAGAGCACGCGGTGGAAGCTGGAGCCGGTCGTGAAATCGGCCGCATCCGAGATGGCGAGCCTGTGGCGCAACAGCGATTTGGGCGTCATCAGCACAAGCGGCTTGCGGAAGCTGCGGTGGATCTGGCGGCGCAGGATGTGGAAGTAGTTGGCGGGCGTGGTGCAGTTGGCGACGATCCAGTTATCCTCGGCGCACATCTGCAAGAACCGTTCGAGTCGGGCCGAGGAATGCTCGGGGCCTTGGCCTTCGAAGCCGTGGGGGAGTAGCATGACAAGGCCGGACATGCGCAGCCATTTGCGTTCGCCGGAGCTGATGAACTGGTCGAACATGATCTGTGCGCCATTGGCAAAATCGCCAAACTGCGCCTCCCACATGGTGAGCGCGTTGGGTTCGGCGAGGCTGTAGCCATATTCGAAGCCCAAGACCGCGTATTCCGACAGCGCGCTGTCGATCACCTCGAATTTCGCTTGCCCCTCGCGGATATGGTTGAGCGGGTAGAAGCGATCTTCGGTGGTTTGGTCGATCAGGCCGGAATGGCGCTGCGAGAAGGTGCCGCGGGTGCTATCTTGGCCGGCAAGGCGGACGGGGAACCCTTCGGTCAGGAGCGAGCCAAAGGCCAGCGCCTCGGCGGTGGCCCAGTCAAAGCCCTTACCGGTGGCGAGCATTTCTTGCTTGGCTTCGAGCAGGCGCGTGACGGTCTTGTGCAGCGTCACGCCCTCGGGCGGGGTGCTGATCGCATGGCCCACTTCAGCCAGTGTTTCAGGCTTGATCGCGGTTTCGCCGCGCTGGTAGTCGGCGCCTTCGCGGTTGAGATGCGACCAGCGGCCATCGAGCCAGTCGGCCTTGTTGGGCTTGTATTCCTTGCCGGCCTCGAACTCGGTGTTCAGGCGGGCTTGGAAGGCGGCCTTGGCATCCTCGATCTCGCCTTCGGGGATCAGGCCATCCTTGACCAGACGCTCGGTGTAAAGCTGGAGGGTGGTTTTGTGGGTCTTGATGCGCTGATACATCACCGGGTTGGTGAACATCGGCTCATCGCCTTCGTTATGGCCGAAGCGGCGGTAGCAGAAGATGTCGAGCACGACGTCGCGCCCGAATTTCTGGCGGAACTCGGTGGCGACGCGGGCGGCATGGACCACGGCCTCGGGGTCGTCGCCATTCACATGGAAAATGGGCGCTTCGACCATCAGGGCGATATCGGTCGGATAGGGCGAGGAGCGCGAGAAATGCGGCGCGGTGGTGAAGCCGATCTGGTTATTGACCACGATATGCATCGTGCCGCCGGTGCGGTGGCCACGGATGCCCGAAAGCTGGAAGCCCTCGGCCACGATGCCCTGGCCCGCAAAGGCCGCGTCGCCATGGAGCAGCACGGCCATGACCTGACGGCGCTCGGTGTCGCCAAGCTGGTCTTGCTTGGCGCGTACCTTGCCCAAGACCACGGGGTTTACCGCCTCGAGATGCGAGGGGTTGGCGGTCAAGGACAAGTGGACGGTGTTACCGTCAAACTCACGGTCCGAGCTTGCCCCAAGGTGATATTTCACATCCCCCGAGCCATCGACATCTTCGGGCTTGAAGCTGCCGCCTTGGAATTCGTTGAAGATCGCGCGGTAGGGCTTGCCCATCACATTGGCCAGAACCGACAGGCGGCCGCGATGGGGCATGCCGATGACGATCTCTTTCAGGCCCAAGGCACCGCCGCGCTTGATGATCTGTTCCATCGCGGGGATCAGCGCCTCGCCGCCATCAAGGCCGAAGCGCTTGGTCCCCATGTATTTGACATGGAGGAATTTCTCGAAGCCTTCGGCCTCGACCAGCTTGTTGAGGATCGCCTTGCGCCCTTCGCGGGTAAAGGCGATTTCCTTGCCGTAGCCCTCGATCCGCTCTTTCAGCCACGCGGATTGTTCGGGGTCGGAAATATGCATGTATTGCAGCGCGAAGGTGCCGCAATAGGTGCGCTTCACGATCTCGAGGATCTGGCGCATCGAGGCCATTTGCAGGCCCAGCACATTGTCGATGAAGATCGGGCGATCCATGTCGGCCTCGGTGAAGCCGTAGGATTTGGGGTCAAGCTCGGGGTGGGGGGTGGTCTCGCGCATGCCCAGCGGGTCGAGATCGGCGACCAGATGGCCACGGATGCGGTAGGCGCGGATGATCATCAGTGCGCGGATACTATCGAGCACGGCGCGCTGAATCTGGGCATCGGTCACTTTGACGCTTTTTTCCTGTGCCTTGGCCTTGATCTTGTCGGCGGCGCCCTTGGCCTCGGCGGCTTGCGGCCATTCGCCGGTGAGGGCTGCGGTCAGGTCATCGGCTGGCTGGGGCGGCCAGTCGCGGCGCGCCCAGCTTGGGCCTTGCGCCTCGGCCTTGGCATCGGCGGGTGTGTCGCCCAGCGAGGCGAAGAAAGTTGCCCATGCCGCGTCGACCGCGCCCGGATCCTGGGCGTATTGCGCGTAGAGCTGTTCAAGATACGCCGCGTTATGCCCTTGCATGAAGGAAGAGGCGTGGAACTGGTCGTTGGGGCTTTGGTCGGTCATGGCTGCACCTGACATGGGTTGAACCCCGGGCAGGTCTGGCCCCGCCCGGGTCGCTTTGTCTTTAGCCGATCGCCTTGAGCACGGCTTCGCCGAGGCCCGCGGGGCTGTCGGCCACGATGATGCCTGCGGATTTCATCGCTTCGATCTTGCTTTCCGCGTCACCCTTGCCGCCCGCGACGATGGCGCCGGCATGGCCCATGCGGCGGCCCGGAGGGGCGGTGCGGCCGGCTATGAAACCGGCGGTGGGCTTCCAGCGGCCGCGCTTTTTCTCATCGGCGAGGAACTGGGCGGCTTCTTCTTCGGCGGAGCCGCCGATTTCCCCGATCATGATGATCGAGTGCGTCTCGGGGTCGGCGAGGAACATCTCGAGCACGTCGATATGTTCGGTGCCCTTGATCGGATCGCCGCCGATACCCACGGCCGAGGATTGGCCAAGGCCGACGTCGGAGGTCTGTTTCACCGCCTCATAGGTCAGCGTGCCGGAGCGCGAGACCACGCCGACCGAGCCGCGGCGGAAGATCGAGCCGGGCATGATGCCGATCTTGCAGGCGTCGGGCGTCATCACGCCGGGGCAGTTGGGGCCGATGAGCCGGGATTTGGACCCTTCCAGCGCGCGCTTGACCTTCATCATGTCGAGCACCGGGATACCTTCGGTGATGCAGACGATCAGCTCCATCTCGGCGTCGATCGCCTCGAGGATACTGTCGGCGGCGAAGGGAGGCGGCACATAGATCGCGGTGGCGTTGGCCTGCGTCGCGTGCTTGGCCTCATGGACCGAGTTGAACACGGGCAGGTTCAGGTGGGTGGTGCCGCCTTTGCCGGGCGTCACGCCGCCGACCATCTTGGTGCCATAGGCGATGGCCTGTTCGGAATGGAAGGTGCCTTGGCTGCCGGTGAAGCCTTGGCAAATGACGCGGGTGTTTTCGTTGACGAGGACTGCCATCGTCTTTCTCCTCAATGCATATGCGGGTCGAAGGGCCAGGGCCGCTCCGAGATTGTGAAGGTCACGCCGCCCATGGTGATCAGGTCCGGGGCGGCGGTGGGTTCGGCTTGGGCGAGGTGGGTGAACATCGCGAGCAGGAAAAGCCCCGCACCCAAAAGATGCAGCGCCGACCAGATGGCGCGCCGTTTGCCGACGCTCGGCCGATGACGGACCAGCACATGCTGGTGCGCCACGGCGCGCGCTTCGGGCAAGCTGACGGCAATCTGGTTCAGGCGCATGCGCGGCGTGTCCCCGTTCAGCCCTTGACCGCTTTCACGATCTTTTCGGCCGCATCCGAAAGGTTGTCGGCGGCGATGACGTTCAGGCCGGAGGTATTAATGATCTCTTTGCCCTTTTCGACATTCGTCCCTTCGAGACGGACAACAAGCGGCACCTTGAGGCCCACTTCCTTGACGGCGGCGACCACGCCTTCGGCGATGATGTCGCAGCGCATGATGCCGCCGAAGATGTTGACCAAGATGCCCTTCACGTTCTGATCGGAGGTGATGATCTTAAAGGCCTCGGTCACCTTTTCGCGGGTGGCCGAGCCGCCGACATCGAGGAAGTTGGCGGGCTCCGAGCCGTAGAGCTTGATAATGTCCATCGTGGCCATCGCAAGGCCCGCGCCGTTGACCATGCATCCGATTTCACCATCGAGGGCGATGTAGTTGAGGTCGTATTTGGAGGCGGCAAGCTCCTTGGGGTCTTCCTCGGTCTCGTCGCGGAGTGCGGCGATATCGGCATGGCGATAGACCGCGTTGCCGTCGAAGCCGAGCTTGGCGTCGAGCACCTTGAGCGAGCCTTCGTCGGTGACGATCAGCGGGTTGATTTCCAGCATCTCCATGTCCTTCTCGACGAAGGCTTTATAGAGAAGGCCCATCAGCGCCACGCATTCCTTGACCTGCTTGCCCTCGAGCCCGAGGGAATAGGCGATGCGGCGGCCATGATAGGGCTGGTAGCCGGTGGCGGGATCGACCGAGAAGGAGAGAATCTTTTCGGGGCTATGCGCCGCGACCTCTTCGATGTCCATGCCGCCCTCGGTGGAGCAGACAAACGAGATGCGGCTTGTCTGGCGATCGACGAGGAGGGCGAGATACAGCTCGCGCTCGATGCCCGAGCCATCTTCGATATAGATGCGGTTGACCTGCTTGCCGGCCGGGCCGGTCTGGTGGGTCACCAGCGTGCGGCCGAGCATTTTCTTGGCTTCCTCGGCGGCTTCCTCGACGGATTTGGCAAGGCGCACGCCGCCCTTTTCGCCGGCATCGGCTTCCTTGAATTTGCCTTTGCCGCGGCCGCCGGCATGGATCTGTGCCTTGACGACCCAAAGCGGGCCGTCCAGCTCGCCCGCTGCGGTTTTGGCATCTTCTGCCTTGAGAACCACGCGGCCATCGCTGACCGGTGCGCCGTATTGCCGAAGAAGCGCTTTCGCCTGGTATTCATGAATGTTCATGAAACTGTCCCGTCGTTGGTGGTGTTTGGCAGGGCATAAACACAACCAAGGGTCGCATGTGAACGCATTTTTCGCGGCAATGCGGTCATTTCGCGAAAAAACCGACATTTGTGATCACAGCCAGAAAAAGTGTGATCACAAGTTGAGCTTGCAAACGGTATGCAATGGTATGCGGCGACGACTCAGCCTGTCGCGCGCTGTGCGATCTGCACCATCAGCCGTGTGGCAAGGGCCATATCCTGCACCGAGACATATTCCAGCGGGCCATGCACATTCTGCATCCCGGTGAAAAGGTTGGGGCAAGGCACCCCCATTTCGGTGAGGCGCGAGCCATCGGTGCCGCCACGGATCACCGCTTCGATCGGGGTCTGGCCCAGATCACGCAGCGCCTCGCGGGCGAGATCGACGGGGGTCATTTCGTTCTCGAGCCAGTAGCGCATGTTGCGGTATTGCGGCGTGATCTCGACATCGATCCGGGCGCGCGGTTCGGTCGCCGCGATGGCGGCACAGACTTGGCGGACCAAATCGCCCTTTGCGGCCAAGCCGTCACGTTCGAAATCGCGCAAGATCAGGCGCAGCACCATCTGGTCGGCGCTGCCTTTCATATCGACGGCATGGATAAAACCTTGGCGACCTGCGGTGGTTTCAGGTGTCATGGTCGCCTGTGGGAGCGTTTCGACGATCCGCGCAGCGAGGTGGATGGCGTTCACGAGCTTGCCTGTCGCCTCGCCGGGATGGATCGACACGCCGGTGACCGTGATCACGGCGAAATCGGCAGAGAAGGTTTCATAGACAATCTCGCCTGCATCGCCACCGTCGAAAGTATAGGCGAAATCGACGCCCAGATAGACGGGAAGCTTGGGATCGACACCGCGCCCGATCTCTTCGTCGGGGGTGAAGGCGATGCGGATATCGGGGCGCGGCAGGTCGGGGTTGGCTAGCAGATGGCGCGCGGCGGTCATGATGATGGCGATGCCCGCCTTGTCATCGGCGCCCAAGAGCGTGGTGCCGGAGGCGGTGACGATATCTTCGCCGATCTTGGTGGCGAGATAGGGGAAATCATCAGGTGTCAGCGTCAGCTCGGGTGCGTCAGGAAAGCTGATCGCGCCGCCGTTATAGCCACGGATCACGCGGGGTTTGACGCCCGAGGCGTTGAACTGCGGGGCGGTATCGACATGGGCGAGAAAACCGATGGTGGGGCCGGGGCGGTTGCCGGGAATGGTGGCGATGACGGTGCCGTAGGGGGTTTTGGTGACATCCGCCGCGCCGATCTCGGTCAGTTCAGCCACCATCAGGTCGAGCATCGCGTGCTGGATCGCGGTCGAGGGCTGGGCGGGGCTGTCCATGTCTGATTGGCTGTCGATAGCGGCGTAGCGGACAAGCCGTTCTTCCAGTTCACTGTCGAAATCGCGCATGGGCTTTCTCCTGTCGGACAGGGCGATGAGGACGCGCGCGCGGCTGCTTGTCAACGGGGGGCGGAAAACTCCAGTTTTCCGCGCGGGAAATCTCGAGATTTCCTGTGCGTTTTCCGTAAGGAAAACGCACACCTTACCCCTGCCAGAGCACTTGGCCGCGCGGCAGGCGGTCGGGCTGTCGGGTGAGGCACAGCCCCGCGTCTTGCGCCATCGCCAAAAGGGCGGCCTCGCGCATGTGATAGGGCGGGCGGTCGGGATGGGTGACGACACCATCGGGTTGGCGCAGGCTTTGGCCCGCCTGTCCCTCGGGGGCGAGGAAGACGGTGAACAAGAAGACGCGCGGCGCGGGCCAGCGGCGGGCGATTTGCGCCAGCGCATGGGCGGTCTGTTCAGGCGGCAGGTGCGTGAAGACGCCAAAGGCGATCAGGTAATCCATGTGATCGGGTAGGTCCGGAAAGGCGAAATCCGCATCTTCGACCAGATGATCAGCAGGCAGGCGGTCGGGGTCGGGTAGTTCGACGGCGCGGCCCCTCAGCATCAGGGGGCGGCTTGCGTCGGTGGCCCAGTAATGGCCGGGATCGAGATACGACACGGCCTTGCAGCCAAGCCGCAACGACCCCGCGCCGATATCGAGAAGCTGGTGGTGGGGCTGCATCCCGTGCGCTTGCAAAAGCGCCAGTTGCAGGCGGCCTATTTCCTCCCAGCGGCCGCCGACGACGTCGCGGTGGCGGCCCTCGGCCAAGGCACGGTCGTAGAAGCCGGGGACAACATAGGGGGAGGTGGGGCGCCTCATCGCGCGCAGCCGGGAATGCGGCGGCCCAACTCTGGTCGGGCCGCCGCGAAAGGCATTACTTCAGCGTTTCGTCGATCGCCTTGCAGGCATCGACCAGGCCTTTGACCGCATTCACCGAATTGTCGAACATCGCCTGTTCGTCTTTGGTCAGTTTGATCTCGACGATACGCTCGATGCCGCCTTTGCCGATCACGACAGGCACGCCGACATACATCTTTTTCAGGCCAAACTCGCCATCACAATGGGCCGCGCAAGGCAAGACGCGCTTTTGATCCTTGAGGAAGGCTTCAGCCATTTCGATGGCCGATGTGGCAGGCGCGTAGAAGGCGGAGCCGGTCTTCAGAAGGCCCACGATTTCTGCGCCGCCGTCGCGGGTGCGCTGAACGATGGCATCCATCTTTTCCTTGGTGGTCCAGCCCATCTCGATCAGATCGGGCAGCGGGATGCCCGCAACGGTGGAGTAGCGCACCGAAGGGACCATCGTGTCGCCATGACCGCCGAGAACGAAGGCGGTCACATCCTTCATCGAGACATCGAATTCCTCGGCCAGGAAGTGACGGAAGCGCGCGCTGTCGAGCACACCCGCCATGCCACAGACCATGTGCGGCGGAAGCCCTGAGAATTTCTGCAAGGCCCAGACCATCGCGTCGAGCGGGTTGGTGATGCAGATCACGAAAGCCTTGGGGGCGTATTTGGCGATGCCTTCACCCACGGATTTCATGACCTTGAGGTTGATGCCCAAAAGGTCATCGCGGCTCATGCCCGGCTTGCGCGGCACACCGGCGGTGACGATGCAGACATCGGCACCTGCGATATCGGCATAGTCGTTGGTGCCTTTGAGCTTGGCATCGAAGCGCTCGGACGGGCCGCTTTCGGCGATGTCGAGCGCCTTGCCCTGCGGGGTGCCTTCGGCGATGTCGAACAAGACGACATCGCCCAATTCCTTGAGCGCGACGAGGTGGGCGAGTGTGCCACCGATCTGACCGGCGCCGATCAGCGCGATCTTGGGTCTGGCCATGAGATTGATCTCCAAATCCCTCATTGATATCGGCAGAGGGCGTAGCCCCGTGCTGTGACTTGCGCAAGCCCGCTGCAACGCGGCGGAAAGCCCCAGTCACCGAGAAACGACCACGCAACAAGGGCAAACCCCTGAGAAAATTGGGAAAGGGTGATCCGTGCTGGAAGGGTGGATGTTCGGGCTTGCCGCGCTGGGCGCAATGCTGGCGGGCATATCGAAGGGTGGCTTTGGTGGATCTCTGGGATTCGCGGGGTCAGCGATTCTGGCGGTGGTGGTCGAGCCGGGTGTGGCGCTTGCCTTGATGCTGCCGGTGCTGATGGCGATCGATGTGGCGGCGGTGCGCGCCTATTGGGGGCGCTGGGACAGGCCATCGGCTGGCGCGATCCTGACCGGGGCGGTGCCGGGGCTGATCCTTGGGGCGGTGTTGTTCAAGCTTGTCTCGGCCGACGCGATCCGGGTGCTGATCGGGGTGGTGGCGGTGGGCTTTCCGCTATTTCGCATCGCGCTGGCGCGCGGGTTGATCGCGCCACGGCCCACGGGGTTTGATCGGCGCAAGGGCTGGATCGCGGGCATGGGCGTGGGGTTCACCAGTTTTGTCGCCCATGCAGGCGGGCCGCCCTTCGCGGTCTTCATGCTGGGCCAAGGCGGCATCGACAAGACGCGTTACCATGCGACATCGGTCATCGTCTTTTGGGTCGTCAATGCGCTGAAAGCCGCGCTTTACACGATGCTCGGCCTGTTTTCATGGCAGCTTTTGGGGTGGAGTGCCGCGCTGATCCCCTTCGCGATGATCGGTACGCTGATCGGGGTCAAAGCGCATAAGCTGATCCCTGAGCGCGTGTTTTTCATGGTGGCCTATACGGCGTTGATGCTGACGGGGTTGAAGCTGTTGTGGGATGGCTTGCTTTAGGCCGGGGTTGGGGTGTTTTATTTCGTTTCGCACTCTGCGTGCGACATATTTTTGCTGCGATGCGGCATGCTGTGCCTTGCCTTCGTGGGAAAGCTGTGGTCGGACAGGCCGAGAAGTGCTCCCCTGCCGCAAGGAGATGGCCGATGGACCTGCGCGCCCGCCCTTACCGTTCTGTCCTGTATATCCCCGGATCGCGTGATCGCGCGCTTGATAAGGCGCGGGGCTTGGCCGTCGATGCGATCATCTTTGACCTCGAGGATGCGGTCAGCATCGAGGAAAAGGCCAATGCGCGCGACCTTTTGGCTGCGACGCTGACCCAAGGCGGCTATGGCGCAAGGGCGCAGATCGTGCGGATCAACGGATTGGATACACCTTGGGGCGCGGATGATCTGGCCGCGATCGCGGCGATCGGGCCTGAAGCGATCCTTTTGCCCAAGGTGGGGGCGGCGGCAGATGTGGCGGCGGTGGCGGCCATGCTGGACACGATCCCGGCGGCCAAGGACACACAGCTTTGGGCGATGATGGAAACGCCCATCGGCGTCCTGAACGCTGCTGAGATTGCGCGCGCGCCGCGGATGGCGGGGTTCGTGATGGGAACCAATGATCTGGCCAAGGATCTGGGGTCGCGCACGCGGGGTGCGATGACAATGGCCTTGCAGCATTGCCTATTGGCGGCGCGCGCGGCGGGGATCATCTGTGTCGATGGGGTCTATAATGCATTCAAGGACGAGGAGGGCCTGGCCGCCGAGTGTGCCGAGGGGCGGGATTTCGGCTTTGACGGCAAGACGCTGATCCATCCGGCGCAGGTAGCAATTGCCAATGTGGCCTTCGCACCCTCGGCCGCAGAGGTCGAACTGGCAGAACGCCAGATCGCGGCCTATGAGGCGGCGCTGGCCGAAGGCCAAGGCGTGGCGGTCGTCGATGGCAAGATCGTGGAAAACCTGCATGTCGCAACGGCGCGTGCTACACTGGCCAAAGCCGCGGCAATCGCCGTGGCCGAACAAGCACATGGGGGTGCAGCGTAATGGGTTATCTTCTTCTGATCATCGGGATCACGATGTTTGCAGGTGGGCATTGGGTGCGGCGGCTGGCACCTGCGCGCCGCGCGGCGTGGGGCGACAAGGGCAAGGGGATCTTGTCGCTGATCATGGTCTTGGGCGTGGTCGCGATGGTCATCGGCTACCGCAACGCGGGTTTCGCGAGTGTCTGGGTGCCGCCGGCCTTCATGACGCATATCGCCAACCTGTTGGTCTTGATCGGCGTTTGGTTCTACGCGCTCAGCTTTATCAACGGCACCATGGCCGCGCGGGTGCGTCATAAGCAGTTGACGGGCGTCAAGGCTTGGGCGGTTGCGCATTTGCTGGTGAATGGCGATCTGGCTTCGATCATCTTGTTCGGCGGTCTGCTGGCTTGGGCGGTTGTGTCGGTGATCTTGATCAACCGCGCCAATCGCGCTTGGGATCGTCCGCAAAATACAAGCCCGGCGAAGGATGCCATCGCCCTTGTCGTGGCGGTCGGCCTTTACGGTGTGGTGGCCTATATCCACACATGGCTTGGCTATTACCCTTTCCCGATGTGAGGCTGGGATGAAGATCTATCGTTTGCTGACCGAAGATGACACCTCGGCCTTTTGCCACAAGGTGTCGGAGGCCTTGTCGAAGGGCTGGGTGCTGCATGGCGACCCGGTGATGTCGTTTGATGCCGCGCGCGGTGTGATGCGCTGCGGTCAGGCCGTGACCAAGGAGATCGACACCCCCTATAGCCCCGAGATGAAGCTGGGGGCGCAATAGCATGGCCGGGGCCAAGACCAATAAGGGCCGTTTCTTCGAGGATTACCGGCTGGGCGAGGTGATTGCGCATGCCGTGCCGCGCACGGTGTCGGGGGGCGAGCGCGCGCTTTATCACGCGCTTTACCCCGCGCGCGGGGCGCTGCATTCCTCGGATGAATTTGCGCGCGCTTGTGGGCTGGCGGCCAGTCCGATGGATGATCTGATCGCTTTCCACACGGTCTTTGGCAAGACGGTGCCTGATATCTCGCTCAACGCGGTGGCCAATCTCGGCTATGCGGAGGGCCGGTTTCATGCGCCGGTCTGGCCCGGCGATACCTTGACCGCGCGCTCGACCGTGATCGGGCTGAAGGAGAATTCCAACGGCAAGACCGGGGTGGTTTATGTCCGCAGCGAAGGGCGCAACCAGCATGGGGCCTTGGTGCTGGAGTATGTGCGCTGGGTGATGGTCCGCAAACGCGATGTGGCGGCCCCCGCGCCTGATCCGGTGGTGCCGGACCTGGCAAAGGTCGTCGATCCGGCGGCGCTGGTCATCCCGGCGGGTCTGGATTTCACGGGCTATGATTTCGCCCAAGCGGGTGAGCCGCACCGCATGGGCGATTATACGGTGGGCGAGGTGATCGACCATGTTGATGGTGTCACCGTCGAGGATGCCGAGCACATGATGGCCACGCGGCTGTGGCAGAACACCGCCAAGACCCATTTCGACGGGACATTGCGCGAGGATGGGCGGCGGTTGATCTATGGCGGGCATGTCATGTCGCTGGCGCGGGCGCTGAGCTTCAACGGGCTGGCCAATGCGCAGATGATCGTGGCGATCAATGGCGGCGCCCATGCCAACCCCTGTTTCGCGGGCGACACTGTCAGGGCATGGTCCGAGGTGCTGGATATGGCCCCCATATCCGCCCCCGGTGTGGGGGCGATGCGGCTGCGGCTGGTGGCGGTGAACGAGGCCGGACAGGCAGGTGCGCTGCGCGATGGGGCGGGGAAATACCACGCGCATGTCTTGCTTGATCTTGACTATTGGGTGTTGATTCCATTGTGATCGCTTACATTCAGGATATGTGATCACATGGTTGAAAACTGTGATCACATACGCGCGATCTGCGGCGTTACGCCCCAATCGGGTGTGCGAAATGCCCGATCGTTGCAGGTGACAGTGACGTAAAACGCGCTATTGATGCATGTGACAACCGCCAGACCTTTGAGCGACAACGGAAGGGCCCAAGCCATGGCCGATGTGAACCGGGGAAATCGACCGCTTTCCCCCCATCTGACGATCTATCGTCCGCAACTGAACTCCATCACCTCGATCTTTGTGCGGATCACCGGCAACGGGTTGATCGTCGGCGCGATTGGTGTGGTCTGGTGGCTGATGGCCGCTGCCAGCGGCGGGGCCTATTACAGCGTGATCGACGGGCTGATCACCTCGGTCTTGGGCGATATCGTGATGGCGCTGTCGGTGCTGGCGCTTTGGTATCATGCGCTGGGCGGTGTGCGGCACCTGATCTGGGATACGGGCCGTGGTCTTGATGTGAAGAGCGCTGATCAGCTTGGCTGGGCGATGATCATCGGTTCGGTCGTGCTGACCGCGCTGACCTTGGTCGCGATCTGAGGGGGGGGGCGACATGGCCTATGTAACCGACCGCAAGCGCGTGACGGGGCTTGGTTCCGCGAAATCTGGCACAGCGCATCATTGGACGATGACCGTGACCTCGGTCGCGCTGTTGATTTTGACGCCGTTTTTCCTTGGGATCATCGGCGGGCTTTTGGGCCAGCCGCATGAGGCGGTGGTGGCCAGCCTGTCGCGGCCCATGCCTGCGCTGATCGTGGCGGCCTATCTGGTCGTCGGCATGCATCACATGCGCTTGGGCATGCAGGTATTGATCGAGGATTACACGCGCGGCCTGAGCCGCAAGCTCGGGCTGATTGCCACGACGATCCTGTGCTATGGGCTTGCCGCGGGCGGGCTGGTAGCGCTGGCGCAGATTGCACTGTGAGGATGCAGATGAAAGATACGCTCTCTCCCGCTTATGATCTGAATACGCATAGCTACGATGTGGTCGTGGTCGGTGCAGGTGGCGCCGGTCTGCGCGCGACCTTGGGCATGGCCGAGCAAGGGCTCAAGACGGCCTGCATCACCAAGGTGTTCCCGACCCGCTCGCATACCGTGGCGGCGCAAGGCGGCATCGCGGCCTCGCTTGGCAATATGGGGCCTGACCATTGGCACTGGCACATGTACGACACCGTCAAGGGGTCGGACTGGCTGGGCGATACGGATGCGATGGAATACCTCGCCCGCGAAGCGCCCAAGGCGGTCTACGAGCTTGAGCATTACGGTGTGCCGTTCTCGCGCACCGAGGATGGCAAGATCTACCAGCGCCCCTTTGGCGGCCACACCACCGAGTTTGGCGAAGGCCCGCCAGTGCAGCGCACCTGTGCCGCAGCCGATCGCACCGGGCATGCGATCCTGCACACGCTTTATGGCCAGTCGCTGAAGCAAAAGGCCGAATTTTACATCGAGTATTTCGCGACCGACCTGTTGATGAACGATCAGGGCGAATGCGTGGGTGTCGTGGCGTGGAAGCTTGACGATGGCACCATGCATGTCTTCCGCGCCAAGATGGTGGTGTTGGCGACGGGCGGCTATGGGCGCGCCTATTTCTCGGCCACCTCGGCGCATACTTGCACCGGCGATGGCGGTGGCATGGTCGCGCGTCAGGGCTTGCCGTTGCAGGATATGGAATTCGTGCAGTTCCATCCGACCGGCATCTATGGCGCGGGTTGTCTGATCACCGAAGGCGCGCGCGGCGAGGGTGGCTACCTGACCAACTCCGAAGGCGAGCGTTTCATGGAACGCTATGCGCCGACCTACAAGGATCTGGCGTCGCGCGACGTTGTTTCGCGCTGCATGACCATGGAGATCCGCGAGGGGCGCGGTGTGGGCAAGGATGGCGATCATATCCATCTGCACCTGAACCATTTGCCGCCTGAAACGCTGGCGCTGCGGCTGCCGGGTATTTCGGAATCGGCGCGCATTTTCGCCGGTGTCGATGTGAACAAGGAGCCGATCCCGGTTCTGCCGACCGTGCATTACAACATGGGCGGCATCCCCACGAACTACTGGGGCGAAGTGCTGCGCCCCACGGCGAAAAACCCCGACGCGATCGTGCCGGGCCTGATGGCCGTGGGCGAAGCGGGCTGTGCAAGCGTGCATGGTGCGAACCGCCTTGGCTCGAACAGCTTGATCGATCTGGTCGTTTTCGGTCGTGCCGCCGCGATCAAGGCAGGCGAAGTGGTTGATCCGAGCAGCGCGGTGCCAGATGTGCCGAAAGCCTCGCTCGATTTCGCGCTGTCGCGGTTTGACGATATCCGCCATGCATCGGGCAATGTCGGCACAGCCGAACTGCGCCTCGAGATGCAAAAGACGATGCAGGCTGACGCCGCCGTCTTCCGCACCGACAAGACGCTGGCCGAGGGCGTCGAGAAAATGAAGGGCGTGGCCTCCAAGATGGATGATATCAAGGTCACGGATCGCTCGATGATCTGGAATTCCGACCTGATGGAAACGCTCGAGTTGACCAACCTCATGCCCAACGCGATGGCAACGATCGTGTCGGCCGAGGCGCGCAAGGAAAGCCGCGGCGCGCATGCGCATGAGGATTATCCCGATCGCGACGACAAGTCATGGCGTAAGCATTCGCTGGCCGTGGTCGATGGCGACAAGGTCGATCTGGCCTATCGCCCTGTCCATCTGAACCCCTTGATGGGCCACAATGAGGGCGGCATCGATCTGGAGCGGATCAAGCCCAAGGCGCGGGTCTATTGATCCGCGCGCTGCCCCTTGTCGCCTTGGCGCTGCCCTTGCTTGCGGCCTGTGGGCCGGTGAGCGAGGAAAGCGCCTATGCGCAATGCAGCGAACGTGCGCGGCTGGCCGTCCAACCCCGTGGTGAGATCGGGATTGGATACGGCACCGGCGGCGCCGCCGCGCGGGGCAATGTGACCATCAGTAGCGATTTCATCGCGGGGCGTGATCCGCAGATCGTTTATGACAATTGTTTTCGACAACTCACCGGTGCGGGGCCGACACGGCCCCTGATCCTGTGACCGCCGACCGGACCCGGAGGATATGATCCATGGTTGAACTGGCTCTTCCCAAGAATTCCCGCATCCGCACAGGGAAAACATGGCCCAAGCCCGCGGGCGCGACCAACCTGCGCAAGTTCCAGGTCTATCGCTGGAACCCCGATGACGGGGAAAACCCGCGCGTCGATACCTATTGGGTCGATATGGACAGCTGCGGGCCGATGGTTCTGGACGCGCTGATCAAGATCAAAAACGAGATCGACCCCACGCTGACCTTCCGCCGGTCCTGCCGCGAGGGGATTTGTGGATCTTGCGCGATGAATATCGACGGGATCAACACGCTGGCCTGCATCTACGGCATGGATGAGATCAAGGGCGATGTGAAAATCTACCCCTTGCCGCATATGCCGGTGATCAAGGATCTGATCCCGGATCTGACGCATTTCTATGCCCAGCATGCCTCGATCATGCCTTGGCTCGAGACCAAGACCTCAAAGCCCGAGCATGAGTGGCGCCAGTCGATCGCCGATCGCGACAAGCTGGACGGGCTTTATGAATGCGTGATGTGCGCCTGCTGCTCGACATCCTGCCCGAGCTATTGGTGGAACGGGGACCGCTATCTTGGTCCGGCGGCGCTTTTGCATGCCTACCGCTGGATCATCGACAGCCGCGACGAGGCGACGGGTGAGCGTTTGGACGATCTGGAAGATCCCTTCAAGCTTTACCGCTGCCATACGATCATGAACTGCGCCAAGACCTGTCCGAAGGGTCTGAACCCGGCCAAGGCGATTGCCGAGATCAAGAAGATGATGGTTGAGCGTCAGCTCTGAATCCGAATTTTCGTACGAAAATTCGCAATATGCGATTATTCGTACGAATAATCGAATTCACCCCGCCCCCAAGGGCGGGGTTATGCGTCAGCTGCGCAACATGCCCACGATGTCATAGGTCTGCGCAAGGATAGGTGCCGTGATCGCGCGCGCGCGATCCGCCCCGCGCCCCAAGATGCGGTCGATTTCCGCCGGGTCGGCCATCAGCCGTGTCATCTCGGTCGAGATAGGGGCAAGCCTGTCCACCGCCAGATCGGCCAAGGCCATCTTGAAATGGCCAAACAGAGCGCCCGCATGTTGATCGAGCACCGCTTGCGGCGCGATATCAGCCAAGGCTGCGTAGATATTGACCAGATTGCGCGCCTCGGGGCGGCCATCAAGCCCCGCCAGCGCCTCGGGCAGCGGATCAGGGTCGGTCTTGGCCTTGCGGATCTTTTTCGCGATCTCATCGGCGCTGTCGGTCAGGTTGATGCGTGTCTTATCCGAGGGGTCGGATTTCGACATCTTCTTGGTCCCGTCTTGCAGGTTCATCACCCGCGTGGCCGCCCCCTCGATCACAGGTTCCGCGATGGGGAAGAACTCCACCCCGTAATCATGGTTGAACTTGGCCGCGATGTCGCGGGTGAGCTCGAGATGCTGTTTCTGATCCTCGCCCACCGGCACATGTGTCGCGTGATAAACCAAGATATCGGCGGCCATCAGGGCAGGATAGGCAAACAGGCCGAGGGAGGCCGCTTCGGCATTCTTGCCCGCCTTGTCCTTCCACTGGGTCATGCGGCCCATCCAGCCCATCCGCGCGATACAGTTGAAGATCCAGGCCAGCTGCGCGTGTTCAGGCACTTGGGATTGGTTGAAAAGGATGGATTTTTCCGGGTCGATGCCGACCGCGATGAAGCCCGCGCATAATTCACGCGTGTTGTGGCGTAGCGTGTCGGGCTCTTGCAAGGTTGCGGTGATCGCATGCAGATCGACCATGCAATAGATCGTCTCATGGGTGCCGGCATCCTGCATCGTCACGAAGCGTTTCATCGCGCCGAGATAGTTTCCCAGTGTCAGGCCGCCGGACGGCTGGATGCCCGAGAACACGCGCGGTGTGAAAGCGGTCTGTGCCATGATCATTCCTTGGCTGGTCGATGACGCCGCCCCACTGGCCAAGCGCCGCGCCATCGCTTACCCACGGGGGCAGAGCGCGTCAACCAATGGGACATGAGCTATGCAAGACAACAGCATTTCGCCCTTTAACGCGTTGCCGCCGGTTGTGGTGGCCTTGGCGGTTGTCATCGCTGGCTTGGAGGTGATGTTCCAAGCAGCGAGCATGGGGTTCTTGGGGGGGGCTGCCGGTGTCGGTTGGCGGCTTGATGCAATCCGCGATTGGGCCGTCTTCGACGAGATCTTGGCGTATATGCAAGCGCGTGGCGAGGTCTTGCCGGGGGAATTGGTGCGGCTGTTGAGCTATCCTTTGATCCATACGGGCTTTGTGCATGCGGCTTTTGTCGTGGTCTTCATCCTTGCCATCGGCAAGATGGTGACCGAGGTCTTTTCGCCCTTGGCCTTTGTGTTGCTCTTTTGGCTCTCGGCCGTGGTGGGGGCTTTGGGCTTTGTGCTGTTGATCGACAGTCCCTATCCGTTGATCGGGGGCTATCCCGGTGTCTATGGGTTGATCGGGGCATTTACCTATCTGATGTGGACCGAGGCACGCCTGCGCGGCGGCAATCGGTACCGCGCCTTTGGGCTGATCGGCATGCTTTTGGCGATCCAGATCTTCTTTGGGCTGCTCGAGGGGCAGTTTGCCAATGTGGTGGCCGATCTGGCAGGCTTTGCCACGGGGTTCGGGTTGTCGTTCCTGTTGCGGCCGGGGGGCTTGGCACAGCTTTTGGCCAAGCTCAGACAGCGTTAACGCCGCCTGAGCGCACGGCCGAATTCCGAGAGGCGAAACGCGCCCAAAAGCTGACCCGCAGCGCCGTAGAGCGCAATGCCGCCCATGACCAGCACCATCAGCGCAAGATAGCGCCAGCCGGCTGTGCCAAGGAGCGGCGAGAGCGCGGTTGCCCCCATCACCAGCCCAAGGCCCATGATGAAGGCGGCCAGCACGATGCGCCCAAGGCGTAGGCGATAGCGGTCGTCAAAGCGGGCGCTTTCGCCCATATGGGCTTTGCCGCGCAACAAGAGCCAGACCATTGTCCAGCCTGCCACGCTCGTGGCGATCGCAGCGCCGACAAAGCCGATGGCGAAAGACAGGCCGATGGCCACGACCGCATTCACCACCATGGCCACCAGCGCGTAGCGAAATGGGCTGCGTGTATCTGCGCGGGCGAAGTAGAGCGGTTGCAGCACTTTTTGCAGCACGAAAGCTGGAAGGCCCAAGCCATAGGCGGCCAGTGCAAGGGCGGTTTGGGCGGTATCGTCAGCGGTGAAGGCGCCGCGCTCGAACAGGACCGAGACGAGTGGCGTCGGGATCACGCAAAGTGCCACGGCGGCCGGCACGGTCAGGGCAAGGCTGATCTCGCCTGCGCGGCTGAGCGCGTCGCGCCCGCCGGCCGTGTCGCCTGCCTGCAAGCGCCGCGACAGGTCAGGCAAAAGTACGACACCGATAGCAATGGCCACCACCCCTAGGGGCAGTTGATACAGCCGATCGGCAAGCGACATCCATGCGATGGCCCCGTCAAAGAAGCTGCCGACCTGGCGTCCAACGAGAAGATTGACCTGCACAACGCCCGCGGCCAGCATCGCGGGCAGCATGATCATGGCAAGTTTGCGCATGTCGGGTGTCAGGCGGGGGCGGCTTGGAAGCAGGCGAAAGCCGATGCGCGCGGCGGCGGCCCAGACAAGGGCCAATTGCGCAACACCGGCGATCACGGTCGCCCACACCAAAAGCGTGCCGTGATGAAGCCCGGTCAGTGTTGCGGTGATCGGTGTCGTGACAGTGAATGTCGCACCGGCGATCAGGCCGCTTTCGGCCAAGACCAAGGCCGCTATCAAGATCAGGTTGAGCAAGATCGGTGCCGCAGCGGCGGCCGCAAAGCGCCCGGTCGCGTTCAACAGCCCCGACAAGAGCGCGGCCAGCGAGATGAACAAGATATAGGCGAACGCCACGCGCCCCATATCGACGGCCATTTCCAAGCGAACATCGCCCGCGAAGCCACTTGCCATCGCCAAGACGAGCCACGGCATCGCCAGTTGTGCCACAAGCGTCAAAACGATGAGCACACTGGCCAAGCCTGCAAAGGCATCGCGCGCAAAGCCCAACGGGTTGTCATCGGCTTCGAGTTTCTTGGAAAACATCGGCACGAAGGCCGTGTTGAACGCCCCTTCGGCGAAAAAGCGGCGGAACATGTTGGGCAGCGAGAAGGCGACGAAAAACGCCTCGGCCACGGGGCCAGTGCCGATATAGGCCGCAATCAGGATATCGCGCAAAAAACCCAAGATCCGGCTGGCCAGGGTCCAGAACCCGACTGTGATAAAGCCCGCGATCAGGCGGATGGGGCGCAGGACCGATCCCATCTCAGGCCCCCGCCCTTTCGGCCACGCGTGCGATCGCATCGCGCAGCTTGCGCTCAAGGGCATCCTGGCGAGATTTGGCGTGGAGTTTCAGGCCGAACATATCCTTGACGTAGAAGGTATCGACCACCTGCGCGCCATAGGTCGCGATCACGGCCGATGAGATATAGATATTGGATGCGGCCAAGGTCTTGGTCAGATCATAAAGCAGGCCGGGGCGGTCGCGCGTATCGACTTCGATGATGGTGTAGATCTCGGAGCCGTCATTGTCGAAGGTGATGTTGGTTGCGACCGCAAAGGGGCGTTCGCGTTTCTTGATCTTTTCGCGCCCTTCCAAGGCGCGCGAAGCCACGACCTCGCCCTTGAGCGTCTTGTCGATCATGTCGCGCAGGCGCGGCAGGCGGCGCGCCTCGTAGGGGTTGCCTTCGGCGTCCTGCACCCAAAACACCGCCGTGGCGTAGCCATCCTTGGAGGTATAGGTGCGCGCGTCCACGACATTGGCGCCGACAAGCGACAAGGCACCAGCCAAGCGGCTGAAGATACCGGGGTGATCGTTCAGCGCGAAGCAGACGCGGGTAGCGTCACGATCGAGGTCTTCGCGGGTATCGATGCGGATCTCGTCATCGCCCAGATCGCGCAGCATTTCGGCAAAGGTGATTTGCGTTGCCAGATCAAGACCTTGCCAATAGGGGCCATAATGGCGGTCGATTTCGGCCTTGAGATCTGGTTTCGACCAGCCATCGAGCGCATCGCGCAGGGCGCGCTTTGCCTCGCCCTCGAGCTTGTCGCGGTTGAGGTCTTCCAGCCCGGTATCAAGCGCCATGGCGGTCGCCCGGTGCAGCCCGCGCAACAGGGTTGCTTTCCAATTGTTCCACGTATGCGGGCCGACACCGCGAATGTCGCACACCGTCAGCACCGTCAGCAGGTCGAGCCTTTCGCGGGTTTTCACCGCCTTGGCGAAATCGCGCACCGTGCGCGGGTCCGAAATGTCGCGCTTTTGCGCCATGTCCGACATCAACAGGTGATAGCGCACCAACCATTCGACTGTCTCGGTCTCGGCCTGTTTCAAGCCCAAGCGCGGCCCAACATTGCGCGCGATACGCGCCCCAAGGATGGAATGATCCTCGCGCCGACCTTTGCCGATATCGTGCAAGAGGCACGCAAGATAGAGCACCTTGCGGTTGATCGGACCTTTCAGGATGCTTGATGCGACCGGCAATTCCTCGTGCAATTCGCCGCGCTCGATCTGGGCCAAGGTCGAGATGACTTGGATCGTATGCTCGTCCACCGTGTAGCTGTGATACATGTTGAACTGCATCATTGCGACGATGGGGGCGAATTCGGGCAAGAAGGCAGCGAGAACACCCAACTCGTTCATCCGGCGCAAGGCGCGCTCGGGGTTGCCATGCTTGAGCAGGAGATCAAGGAAGATCCCTACCGCCTCGGGATTGCGGCGCATCTCGTCGTCGATCCGCGTGAGATTGGCGGAAATCGCGCGCATAGCGTCGGGATGCAACAAATAGCCAGTGCGCAGCGCCTCTTCGAAAAGGCGGAGGATATTGAGCTTGTCGGCGAAAAACGCCGCCTCGTCAGCCACGCTGATGCGGTTTTGTTTGACCACATAGCCGGGCTTGAGCTTTTTGCGCCGGGTGCGTCCGCGCAAGAAACCCAGCAAGGCAGGTTCTTGTTTGATGTGGCGGGCCTCCAGCTCCGTCAGGAAGATCCGTGTCAACTCACCCACGCGGGTGGCGTGGCGGAAGTAATCTTGCATGAAATGTTCGACCGCGCGTCGCCCGGAGTGGTCACGGTAGCCCAAGCGTTCGGCGACTGCGACTTGGTTGTCGAAGGTCAGCTGGTCTTGGGCGCGCCCCGCGATCAGGTGCAGGTGGCAGCGCACCGCCCACAAGAAACGCTCGGCTGCGTCGAAGGCAGCGAATTCCTCGGGCAAGAAGACGTCAAGTGCCACCAGATCGCCCGCGCGCGCCACGCCATGTTCGTATTTCGCGATCCAATACAGCGTTTGCAGGTCGCGCAGGCCGCCCTTGCCTTCTTTGACGTTGGGCTCGAGCACATAGCGTTGGCCACCCTGCTTGCGGTGGCGGGTGGCGCGTTCCTCGAGCTTGGCCTCGATGAATTCGCCGACCGTGCCGCGAAACAGTTTTTCGCGCAGCGCCCTTTGCAGTTCGTCCGCGATCGGGGCATTGCCGCTGATCTGGCGCATCTCGAGCAGGCTGGTGCGGATGGTCACATCTTGTTTGCCGAGCTTGAGACATTCCTTGACCGTCCGGCTGGCATGACCAACCTTGAGATGAAGATCCCACAGCATGTAAAGGGCAAACTCGATCACCTTTTCCATGAGCGGCGTGATCTCGCGATTGGTCACGAAGAGCAGATCAACATCGGAATGGGGGGCCATTTCGCCGCGTCCATAACCGCCGACGGCCATCACCGCCATGTGGTTTGTCGCGGGCTCGTCGCCTGCTGCGAGATGGGTGTTGGCCACATGCAGCACCGCGCGCACAAGGCCATCTGTGAGATGGGTATAGGCGCGGGTAATCCGCCGCGCGGTCATCGGCTGTGCCGCAACGCCATCGGCAATCGCGGCGCGGCCTTTTTCTTGGGCAGCCTGAAGGCATTGCGTGGCCGCCGCGCGCAATGCGGCTGGATCGCTCAGACCTGCGATCGCGGTATCGAGAGCGGTGCGCAAGGCGGCTTCGTCAAGAATATCCGCCGCCGGGGCGATCAGCGCGCCCGGCTCGGATGGGGTCGGGGGAAGGGTCGGGTTTCGATCAGAAACCGAGACCGCCAAGGCGTCTTGGGGCGGGGTCAATCATGGCCACCTGATTTTGGGTCACTTGCGCAATCGCCATGGCGCGTTCGTTCGTGCCATCGCTGCGCAGCCGGAATACCCCGTTCGCACCCTGAAAACCAGTGCTTGCGGTCAGGTCGGCCACGCCGATGCGGCCGGTGCTGGCGGCCGTCTCGCCCACGGCGCGGATCGCGTCGTATCCCAAGGCCCCCAACAGATGCGGCGGGCCGGCAAAGGCCGCTGTATAGCGCGCGTTGAAATCGGCGGTGGCTTGCGGATCAGGCACGGCAAACCAGCCGCCCTGAAGGCCGGAGAGTTCCAGCGTTTGCGGCGGCGTATCCCAGCGGGTCAGCCCCATCATCCGCACCATGCCAATATCAAGGCCGTTCTCAGGCAAGAGCTGCGCCAAGAAGGGCAGCGCACCGGCGCTGTCAGCGGTCATCATCAGGGCGTTGGCACCGGTGTCATTGACCGCCGCGACGATGCGCGGCACGGCCTCGATCACGCCGTTTTGCGAGAAGGTGTAAGGCACGACCGAGACGACATCGGCATTTGCCGCTTGGGCCGAGCGCAAGACGGCGTCGCGCGCGACCTCGCCTGCAAGGTTTTGGGCATGGGCCACGACGATGCGATTGCGCCCCTGCGCTGCCGCGTACGAGATGACGCGCGCGGCAGTATTGGCAAAGGTATGGCCAAGGACAAAGACATTACCGCCTGCGATCTCGGTATTGTTGGAAAAGCTCAAGACCGCGATATCGGTCCCGGCGACAGCCACGCCAACGGCGGCTGCGGCATCCGATCGCAAGGGGCCGACAATGACATCGGCGCCGGCAGCCACCGCTTCGCGCGCCACATTGGCCGCCGTCGCGGCAAGACCCGCCGTGTCATAGACGGTGATCTCGATCGGAACACCCGCTAGATCGGCCACCGCCAAACGGGCGGCATTCTCAAGGCTGCGCGCGATCACCGCGTCACCGCCTTGCTGCGAACTCATCGGCAAGAGCATGGCGACCTGAACGGTTTCGACCCGGCCGCCGACACCTGCAACCGGCCCTGCGCTCTGACAGGCGGCCATCAGCGTCACGGCGGCCAGAAGCGCTGTCAACCGCAAGGGCTTGCGGAAAAGTCGCAAAGCGGAAATCATCGTCACTGCACCTCCGATGGACGCTGCCATTGTCTTGGACCTAGGCTAAGGCGTTCGCCGTGACAAGTAAACGATGCTGGCAGCAAAGCCTGCATGACGGGCAGGACTTCACCCATGGATGATGACGCACAGGACAGCGCTGCGGGGACCGCCGCGCGAAAGCCCTTGGCCGAGGGGCTTTACCTCGTGGCTACGCCCATCGGCGCGGCGCGCGATATCACCTTGCGTGCGCTCGACATTCTGGCCAGCGCCGATGTCTTGGTTGCTGAAGATACACGCACCTTGCGGCATTTAATGGAAATTCATGGTGTCAAGCTGGGCGGCAGGCCGCTTTGGGCCTATCACGATCATAACGGTGCCGAGATGCGCCCACGGATCCTGCGCGCGTTGGCCGATGGCAAAAGCGTGGCCTATACATCGGATGCCGGCACGCCGGTTGTGGCCGATCCGGGCTATCAGTTGGCACGCGCGGCGATTGCCGCAGGGCTGCCCGTGACCGCCGCACCCGGACCATCAGCCGCGATCATGGCGCTTAGTATTTCGGGTCTGCCTTCGGATCGGTTCATGTTCGCAGGCTTTCCCCCGGCACAAGCCGGTGCAAGAGCGCGCTGGCTGACAGAAATCGGGACCGTGCCGGCGACACTGGTGATCTATGAAAGCCCAAAACGCATTTACAGATTGTTAGGTGAATTGTGCGACACATGGGGCGAAGACCGGGAAGCGGCGATTTGCCGGGAACTGACCAAACGCTTTGAAGAGGTGCGGCGCGGCACCTTGGCAGGTTTGCGTGACGGGCTGGCCGATACCCAATTGAAGGGCGAGATCGCCTTGGTGGTTGGTCGGCCCTTGGCGGTGGTGGCCGATGCGGCCGATATCGATGCGGCCTTGCGTGATGCGCTTGGCCGCTTGCGGGTGAAAGACGCGGCCGAAGAAGTGGCCAACGCCTTGGGCTTGCCCAAGCGGGAAGTGTATCAGCGCGCCTTGGCGCTCAAGGATGAGGATGCGACATGAGCGGATTGAAATCCTATCTTGCGGGCAAGGCGGCCGAAGATGCGGTTTTGGCGGCTTATACCGCAAGGGGGCATCGCCTTGTGTGTCGCAGGTGGCGCGGTGCCGGCGGTGAGATTGACCTGGTAATGGAAAAATCCGGTGAGATCATTTTCGTTGAGGTGAAGTGCTCTCGTCGTTTTGCCAGCGCAATCGCCCATCTGACGCAGCGCCAGATAACGCGGCTTTTGCGCAGTGCCGAGGCAGGTTTGGGGTTCTTCCGTTCGGGGTCGCTGACCGCGATGCGATTCGACGTGGCATTGGTCGATCGGGCCGGTCGGATCGATGTCATCCCCAATGCGATACAGGCCTGCTGACGGGCGGGCTTGCGCACAGGCCTTGCGCGGGCCAAACAGGGGCGAAACACACCACCGCCGGGAGCCCGCAGGATGAAGGTCGCCTTTCAGATGGACCCGATCGGGTCGGTCAATATCGATGCCGATAGCAGCTTTCGTTTGGCTGAAGAGGCCCAAGCGCGCGGGCATGCGCTGTTCGTCTATACGCCCGACCATCTCAGCTATCGCGAGGGGCGCATCGTGGCGCGCGCCCATGCGCTCCGTGTGCAGCGCGTCAAGGGCGATCATGCGCATCTTGGGCCGATGATGGATCTGGATCTGGCCGATGTCGATGTGGTCTGGCTTCGCCAAGATCCGCCTTTCGACATGGGTTATATCACGACCACCCACCTTCTCGATCGGCTCAAGGGCCAGACCTTGGTGGTCAATGATCCGTTCTGGGTGCGCAACAATCCTGAAAAGCTGTTGGTCCTCGACTTTCCCGATCTGACGCCGCCCACGACCATCGCGCGCGACCTGTCGGTCTTGCGCGAATTCAAGGATCGCCATGGCGACATCATCCTCAAGCCGCTCTACGGCAATGGCGGTGCGGGGGTGTTCCGGCTGCCTGAAAGCGATCGCAACCTCAATTCGTTGCATGAGCTGTTCACCGGCATGAACCGCGAGCCGCTCATCGCGCAGAAATACCTGCCCGACGTGGCCAAGGGTGACAAGCGGATCATCTTGGTCGATGGCCAGCCCGTGGGCGCGATCAACCGGGTGCCTGCCGCGGGTGAGACGCGGTCGAACCTGCATGTTGGTGGCCGCGCCGAGAAGATTGGCCTGACCGCGCGCGAACATGAGATTTGCGCCGCCATCGGCCCGCGTCTGAAAGAAATGGGGCAGGTTTTCGTGGGGATCGATGTGATCGGCGGTTACCTGACCGAGATCAACGTGACCTCACCCACGGGCATTCAGGAATTGGAACGCTTCGACGGCATCAATGTCGCCGCCCGCATTTGGGAGGCGATCGCGGCACGGCTTGGCTAGGGTGCTAGCCTGCCCCGCCCATGAGGCGATAGCCGACGGCTTCGGCGATATGGGGTTGGGCCACAGTCGCATCGCCATCGAGATCAGCGATCGTACGGGCCAGACGCAAGATGCGGTGATAGCCGCGCGCGGTCAGCTTGAAGCGGTCTGCGGCTTGCAGCAACAGTGCCTTGCCCGCGGCATCAGGTGTCGCGATCTGGTCCAAAAGCGCACCTTCGGCATCGGCGTTCACCCGCGCCGACGCGCCTAGTGCAGCGAAGCGGGCCGTTTGCACGGCGCGCGCATGGGCGACGCGTTTGGCGATCGTGGCGCTGCTTTCACCTGTCGCGGGCAAGTCGAGATCGGCATAGGCCACGGGTGGCACCTCGAGCCGCAGATCGAAGCGGTCCATCAGCGGCCCCGAGATGCGCCCCATATAATCCGACCCGCACAGCGGCGCGCGCCCGCATGCCTGCGCCGCATCGTAAAGATGCCCGCAGCGACAAGGGTTTGCCGCTGCAATCAGCAAGAAGCGGCAAGGATAGGTGACATGGGCATTGGCGCGCGCCACGACCACATCGCCGGTTTCGATCGGCTGGCGCAGGGTTTCGAGCACAGCGCGGGGATATTCGGGAAATTCGTCGAGAAACAGCACACCGTTATGGGCCAAGCTGATCTCACCCGGCTTGGCGCCACGCCCACCGCCAACGATCGCCGCCATCGAAGCGGTATGATGCGGCGCACGATAGGGCCGCGTGCGCGAGATGCCGCCATCATCCAAAAGCCCCGCCAGTGAATGGATCATCGAGGTTTCCAGCGCCTCGGGGGCCGACAACTCTGGCAAGATGCCGGGCAGGCGTGCGGCCAGCATGGATTTGCCCGATCCGGGCGCACCCACCATCAACATGTGATGGCGACCGGCGGCGGCGATTTCCAAGGCGCGCTTGGCGCGTTCTTGGCCGCGCACCTCGGAAAGGCATTTGGCATGCGCGGTCGCCGTGACCTCGCCGGGGCGGGCGGGCTCAAGCGGGGCGCGTTCGGTCAGATGGGCGATCAGCCGTGCAAGATCGGGGGCGGCAAAGACGGTTGTCGCCCCGACCCATGCCGCCTCGGCGCCGCAACCTTGGGGGCAGTAAAGCACGCGCCCATCCTCGCCTGCGGCCAAGGCCGTGGGCAGCGCGCCGATCACGGCGATCAGGCCACCGTCAAGCGACAATTCACCCAGCGCCATCGCCTCTTCGACGCGCTCGCGTGGGATGATGTCGAGGGCAGCCAAAAGCGCGAGCGCGATGGGCAGGTCGAAATGCGATCCTTCCTTTGGCAGATCAGCGGGCGACAAGTTCACGGTGATCCGCTTGGAGGGCAGCGCGATCGCCATGGCCGAGAGCGCGGTGCGCACCCGCTCGCGCGCTTCGGACACGGCTTTGTCCGGCAGGCCCACGACCGTGAAGGCGGGAATACCGGGGGTGATGGCGCATTGCACCTCGACCCTGCGCGCATCGAGCCCTTCGAACGCGACGGTTTGGATACGGGCGATGGCTTCGGCGCGGTGTGTGTCAAACATGGTTAACGCTTAGCGCCGAAGCGTTACCAAAGTGTAAATTTGCGCTCAGCTCTCCGGCGGCGCGATCGGGAAGGGCAGGCGCGGCAGGCCCATCTCATAGGTTGGCTGCTCGGGGCCATCAGACAGGCCCAAGGCACGCCATTGGCGCAGCGGCAGGTGGTTCAGATGCGCCGCAACATAGGCGTGTGCGCGGTCCGACACGGGCAGGCCATAGCCCGCGATGCGCATCGCGACGGGGGCATAAAACACATCGGCCAGTGAGTAGCTGCCAAAGAGGAACGGCCCATCGGCGCGGTTGAGGGCGACGGCCCAAATCGCCTCGATTCGGGCAAGATCGGCCAAAACGGCCTCGGACGGGGTGAAGCCCGCCCATGCGTTGCGCAGGTTCATCGGGCAAGCACTGCGCAGCGCGCCAAAGCCTGAATGCATCTCGGCGATCAGGCTTTGCGCCATGGCGCGCTGGGCAGGGTCCACGGGCAAAAGCCCGCGCTCGGGAAAGGCCTCGGCCAGATGCCATGCGATGGCGATACTGTCGCTCAAGATTGCGCCTTGCGGTGTCTTGAGTGCTGGCACGCTGCGCAGCCCGGGGGCGAAGGCCGCCAGATCATCGACGAATGCCGCGCGGTACAGGATATTCGATTGCACCGTGACCGGGATGTCGAAGGCCGCAAAGGGCAGCCAGCCGCGCAACGACCAGCTGGAGTATGAACGATCCCCGATCAAAAGTGTGTATACCATTGCAAAATCCTTGTCTGCTTGGGTCCTCGCTATTGTGAGGCCGGCCGGTGCGACACGATTTCACCGAAGCCAGATTTTTTTCCATCCCAAAAGTGAACCGGACAGCGCTTGGCTGCGTAAACCCTATCAGAACGTGACTTGCCGATGCGTGATCAAGAGGAACCGGGGGGTCCCAGATGGCACTGGACATGGGTGGAGATCAGAACCTCAGCCGCCGCGCGATGCGGGCCGAGCTTTTGGATGCAGAAACGGAATTGCGCCTTGCCTACGCGTGGCGTGACCAACGCGATGAAGAGGCGCTACACCGCCTTGTGACCGCCTATATGCGGCTCGCGATTTCGATGGCGGCCAAGTTCAAGCGTTATGGCGCGCCGATGAATGACCTGATCCAAGAGGCGGGTCTTGGCCTGATGAAGGCCGCCGATAAATTCGATCCTGATCGCGGCGTGCGCTTTTCGACCTATGCTGTGTGGTGGATCAAGGCCTCGATCCAAGATTACGTGATGCGCAACTGGTCGATGGTGCGCACAGGGTCCACTTCGTCGCAAAAATCGTTGTTCTTCAACATGCGCCGCGTGCAAGCACGGCTCGAGCGCGAGGCGCAGGCCGCGGGTCAATCCCTCGATAAGCACCAGCTGCGCCAGATGATCGCCACCGAAGTGGGCGTGCCTTTGCATGATGTCGAGATGATGGAAGGGCGTTTGGCGGGATCCGATTACTCGCTCAACGCAACGCAATCGGTCGATGATGACGGGCGGGAGTGGATCGACGCTCTGGAAGATGACAGCGCGCAGGCGTCCGATATCGTCGAGGCCAATCACGACACCGCGCAGCTGCGCGATTGGTTGATCATGGCGATGCAAGCCCTCAACGACCGCGAGCGTTTCATCGTGCGCGAACGCAAGCTGCGTGATGAGCCGCGCACCTTGGAGAGCTTGGGCGAAGAACTTGGCCTGTCCAAGGAACGTGTGCGCCAGCTTGAGGCGGCGGCATTTGCCAAGATGCGCAAGACGCTTGAGGCACAATCCAAGGAGGTGCGGTCATTCTTCGCCGCGTGATCCTTCATGCACCATTGGTGCTTTTGGCAGGGCTGTTTGCCCTGTCAGTTTCGGTTGCCGCGCCGGATGCGGGGATCGGGGCTGATGAGGCCGTGGTCCCGACACAGATCATCGCCTTTTTGCGCTGAGGCGTGACCGCGCGCTGGGGCCTTGCCCTTGCTGGGGTGCGCCCGTAACCTCTGCCACCGTGCAACAGGGCGACCCGAGATGCTGGCGGATAAGCGGATTTTATTGATCATCGGTGGCGGGATCGCGGCCTATAAGGCGCTCGACCTGATCCGGCGGCTGCGCGAGCAGGGCGCGCATGTCACCCCGGTTTTGACCCGCGCGGGCGAGGAATTCGTCACGCCGCTCTCTGTATCGGCCTTGGCGGCGGAAAAGGTATATCGGGATCTGTTTGACCTGACGGATGAGGCCGAGATGGGCCATATCGAGTTGAGCCGCGCCGCCGATCTGGTCGTGGTGGCACCTGCGACCGCTGATCTGATGGCCAAGATGGCGGCGGGGCTTGCGGGGGATCTGGCCAGCACGCTTTTGTTGGCGACCGACAAGCGGGTGCTGATCGCGCCGACGATGAATGTGCGGATGTGGGACCATCCCGCGACGCGGCGCAACCTCGCACAGCTTTTGGCTGACGGCGTTTTGGTCGTGGGACCGGGCGAGGGGACGATGGCCTGCGGCGAATTCGGCGCGGGCCGCATGGCCGAGGTGCCTGAGATCGTGGCCGCGATCGGTGCGGCTTTGGGGGATGGGCCGCTCAAGGGGCGGCATGTGATCGTGACATCAGGCCCCACACATGAGCCGATCGATCCTGTGCGTTACATTGCCAATCGCTCATCCGGGGCGCAGGGCGCCGCCATGGCGGCGGCGTTGCGCGATTTGGGGGCAAGGGTCAGTTTTGTCACCGGGCCTGCCGCCGTACCGCCACCCGCAGGTGTCGATGTCGTCGCGGTCGAGACGGCGCGCGAGATGCAGGCGGCGGTTCTCGCGGCGCTTCCGGCCGATGCGGCCGTCTTTGCCGCGGCCGTGGCTGATTGGCGGGTGGTCAATGCCGCTACGCAGAAGATGAAAAAGGATGGCTCAGGCCTGCCGCCTGCGCTGGAATTCGCCGAAAATCCCGACATTTTGGCACAGGTGGCCCAGATGGGGGCGGGTCGGCCGCGTCTTGTCGTGGGTTTCGCCGCCGAGACCGAAACTGTCGCGGATCATGCGACAGCCAAGCGCGCGCGCAAGGGCTGTGACTGGATCGTGGCCAATGATGTCTCACCTGAGACGGGGATCATGGGCGGCGGGGAAAACGCGGTGATGCTGATCACCGGGGATGGGGCGGAAAGCTGGCCGCGCATGGCCAAGGGTGAGGTCGCGCGGCGGTTGGGATTGCGCATCGCCGATGCCCTTGCCTGAGCCGGGCGGTCGCATGCCGATTTGGGGAAAGATGAAGGTGGCGCGATGGGCATGATGATCGCGGTCTTGCGCGAGGCATGGGCCGATCCGGGGGTGGACTTGCCCGACTATGCCACGGCGGGTGCGGCGGGGGCCGATCTGCGCGCCAATCTCTTGCCCGAAGATCGGGCGGCGGGGTTGGTGCTTGCGCCAGGTGCGCGGGCCTTGGTGCCTGTGGGGCTGCGCGTTGCGCTTCCGGCGGGCTACGAGATGCAGATCCGGCCACGCTCGGGGCTGGCCTTGACCCACGGGGTAAGCTTGCTCAACAGCCCCGGCACCATCGACAGCGATTATCGCGGGCCGTTGGGGGTGATCTTGGTCAATTTCGGAACGGCTGATTTCGTGGTGGTGCATGGTGCGCGGATTGCGCAAGCGGTAATCGCGCCGGTGATCCAGGCGCGGTTTCTTGCAGTGGATGACTTGGACGAGACTGCGCGCGGTGCGGGCGGTTTCGGCTCGACCGGGGTGGCGTGATGATCTTTGTTCTTGCGCTTGCGGGCATGCTGTGGGGGCTGGGGCATCTGATGAAAGCCCCCTACAAGGCGCGTTTTGTGATGTTGGCGCTGCTTTACCTTGCGGTGGTGGCAGTGCAGCTGATCCTGCCCTTGGCCCATCCCTTGCGGCAGGCGACGGGCGGATCGCTGGGCGAATGGCTGTTTCTGGGGCTATTGGTGGGTTTTGTGCTGGTCTATCGCGGTGGGCTGGCATGGCTGCGCGCGCGGGCAGAGCGCCGAGTGGATGCCCTGGCCGCCGCCCCGCCCAAGGGGCTGTTTTCGGATGCAGAGTTGGAGCGCTATGCACGCCATATCAGCCTGCGCGAGATCGGTGGGCCGGGCCAGCGCGCGCTGAAGCAGGCGCGTGTGCTGGTCGTCGGAGCAGGCGGGCTTGGGGCGCCTGTTCTGTTGTACTTGGCGGCGGCAGGTGTTGGGCGGATCGGGGTGATCGATGCCGATGCGGTCAGCCTATCGAACCTGCAACGGCAGGTGATCCATACCGATGCGCGCCAAGGCATGCCCAAGGTGTTCTCGGCACAGGCCGCGATTGCCGCGCTCAACCCCCATATCGATGTCAGACCCTATCATCGGATGTTGACCGAGGAGATCGCCCAAGCCCTCTTCGCCGAATATGACCTCATCCTTGACGGCACCGATAGTTTCGCGGTCCGCGCGATGATCAACCGTGCGGCGGTGGCTGTGGGCAAGCCTGTCGTGGCGGGGGCCATCTCGGCATGGGAGGGGCAGGTCACCATCTATGACCCTGCGCGCGGTGCGCCCTGTATGGCCTGCATCTTTCCCCATGCGCCAGCGCCGGGCATGGCGGCAACCTGTGCCGAGACAGGGGTTGTGGGCGCCTTGCCCGGGGTGATCGGCGCGATGATGGCGATGGAAGCGATCAAGCGGATCACGGGGGCTGGCGCGGGTTTGGCCGGGCGCATGATGATCCATGACGCGCTTTTCGGGGAAAGCCGCGAGATCAAGCTTGCGCGGCACCCGGATTGCCCGGTTTGTGGCGAGAAATAGGGCGCGCAGCTTGCCAAAGGGCGTGCGGGGTTTGGGGGGCTCTGCCCCCGGCCGTTCCGGCCTCCCCCGGGATATTTATGAAACGAAGAAGCGGCAGATCGTTGGCGTGTCGCTTTCGTGTCGATTTCGGTCGGGTGGGCGTGGCGCGACCTTTCCGGCTCGGGCAGTTAGTGAGAGCATCGCGCGCTTGCCTTAAGGAATGGACTGGCCATGAACACCGCCCTCAAGTCTCATGTCAAAGCCCTCGTCATTGGTGGGGGTGCTGTCGGCACCGGGATTGCCTATCATCTTGCGCGCGCGGGGTGGGCGGATGTCATGCTTCTCGAGCGTGACGAATTGACGAGCGGCTCGACCTGGCATGCGGCCGGCTTGTTGCCTTTGTTCAATATGGGCTATGCGACCAGTCACATCCATGACTATTCGGTCAAGTTCTACAAGACGCTTGAGGCAGAGACGGGGCTGAACGCAGGCTTTTCGGTCGTGGGCAATTTGCGCATGGCGCAGACCCAAGATCGGATGGACGAGTATATGCTTTATGCTGCCACCGCCGAAACGGTCGGCATCCCCTTTGAGTGGCTGACACCCGACGCGATCCGTGCGCGCTGGCCCTTGGTGCGGACCGATGATCTGAAGGGTGCCATTTATCATCCGACCGATGGCTACATAAACCCCGCCGATGTGACCATGGCGATGGCCAAGGGTGCGCGGCAGCGCGGTGTCGTGATCGAGCGGAAATGGCAGGTCGATGGTTACCAATGGACCGGCTCGGAATGGCGCGTGAACGTGACCAAGATGGTCGAGAAGGGCGGCAATCTCGTGCCTTCCGACGAGACCGCCGTGATCACCGCCGAGCATGTCGTCACCGCGACCGGCAACCATGCGCAGCGCACGGCGAAGCTTTTGGGGATCAAGATCCCGGCGATCCCGGTCGAGCATCAATATATCGTGACCGAACCCGACCCCGCGCTGGTGGAATACCGCAAGACGCATGGTGAGCATCCGGTGCTGCGCGATGCCGATGCCAAGTGGTATGTGCGCGAGGAGCGTGGCGGTTGGATCCTTGGTCCCTACGAGGAAGGTGCGCCTGCGCGGTTCGAATACAGCGTGCCTGACAGTTTCCGTGCCGATCTCTTCCCGCTCGATCTGGAGCGGATCGAAGAGGAATATATGAGCATGATCCACCGCATCCCCTCGTCCGAGACGGTGGGGCTGAAGGATGATTTCAACGGCCCGATCTGCTACACACCCGATGGCAACCCGCTGGTCGGCCCCGCCCCCGGCCTGCGCAACATGTGGCTGGCCGAGGGGTTCAGCTTTGGCATCACGGCGGCGGGCGGCACGGGCTACTACCTTGCGCAGATGATGGTCGAAGGCGAGGCCGAGATCGACATGGCATCGCTTGATCCCAAGCGCTACGGGTCTTGGATGACGACCGAATATGCCGCACGTAAGAACGAGGAATGCTACGCCCATGTCTTCATCTTGCATCATCCCGATGAAGAGCGTGAAGCCTGTCGGCCCTTGCGCACGGCACCTGTCTATGAGCGGCAAAAGGCGTTGGGCGCGCAGTTCGGGCAGGTCAATGGTTGGGAACGGCCCAATTACTATGGCCCCAAGGAGGCGCCGGAAGGTTTCGATCACGATACGCGGAGCTTCCGCCGGGGCGGCTGGTGGGAGTATGCCCGTGCTGAGGCCGAAGCGATCCGCAAGGGCGCGGGGCTGATCGATGCAACGGCCTTCACCAAGCATCTGGTGCGCGGGCCGGGTGCGACGGCGTTTCTTGACGGCTTCACCTGCAACAAGCTGCCCAAGGTCGGGCGGATCAACCTGACCTATGCGCTGACGCCGGCTGGCACGGTGCGCACGGAATACACCATCGTGCGGCTGGCCGAGAATGAATATTACCTTGTCTCGGCAGGCGCATGGACAGCCTATGATGCCGATTACCTGATCAAGGCGGCTGAGGATTTCATGGGCGCGGGCGGCGGCTATGTCGATATCCACGACGTGACCACGCAATGGGGCGTCTTTGCCATCGCCGGCCCGAAATCGCGCGATGTGCTCAAGGAGATCGTCAAGGATGCCGATCCCGAGACGGTCTTGGGCAACAAGCGTTTCCCGTGGCTGTCGATGCGCAATATCGAGCTTGGCATGTGCCCGGTCCGCGCGATCCGCGTGGCCTATACCGGCGAATTGGGCTGGGAGCTCCACCACCCGATCGAGATGCAGCGCTATCTCTGGGATCAGCTGATGGCGGCGGGGGAAAAGCATGGGCTAAGCCTTGTCGGCGCGCGGGCGCAGAACTGGCTCCGGCAGGAGAAGAGCTATCGCGCCTTCGGCACCGAGCTTGGCCGTGATGCGACGCCCTTGGAGGCGGGCCTCGATCGTTTCGTCGATCTTGACAAGGACTTCACCGGCAAGGCCCGCATGCTGGAGACGGGTGTGCGCGCGGCCTGTGTGACGGTGCTGATCGATGGCCCGACGGATGCCGATCCTTGGGGGCGCGAGGCGCTTTTGCATGAGGGGCAAAAGATCGGGCGCTTGACCTCGGGCGGATATTCCGTGGCCTTTGGCAAGCAGATCGGCATGGGTTATGTGCGCCCCGATCTGGCCAAGCCCGGCACCAAGCTGAAGCTGCGGATGTTCCGCGAATTGTGGGATGCGGTGGTGACCGAGGACAGCCCCTATGACCCGCAGAACGCGGTGATCCGGGTGGATGGCTAGGCCCTAGACCGGGCGGCGAAACACCAGCAAGAGGTTGTTGGCAGGCATGGGGATGGTGCGGTGATGCGCCATCCCTTTTTCCTTGGTCCACAGGATGACATCGGCCATGTCCTTGTAGCCGATGGCGGCGTCTTGCGCCCTGAGACTTGCGTGAAATGCCGCATCGCCATCGCTTGTCGCCGCGCCGTCGCGCAGGAAGGGGCCGTAAAGGGCGAATTGCCCGCCGGGGGCAAGGGCCAGCGCCACCTCGGTCAGCACGATCTTCGTTTCGGCATCGCAGATCAGGTGCAGCAGGTTCACCAAGACGATCAGATCGGTCGGGCCATGTCGGGCGGCCCAGCCGGGTTGCGCGGCATCGAGCGCCAGGGGCGGGCGGATATTGGGCAATCCCGCCGCCGCCGTCCATGCGGCGATGGAGCCGCGGCGCGTGGGGTCGGGATCGCTGGGCTGCCAGGTCAGCCCCGGCATGGCGGCGGCGAAACGGATCACATGCTCGCCCGTGCCGGAGGCGATTTCCAGGGCGCGGCCGGATGCGGGCGCGATGCGTGTCAATTCCGCCGTGATCGCGTCGCGGTTCCTCAGCGCCGACGGCGCCGAAAGCCGCGCGGTATCGGACGGCGCCGCGCCGTCGGGCAGGTCGAGCTTGCGGATCATGGCCTGAACCGCGCGGGCGAGAGGGTGGCGACAAGATCGGCGTCAAGCTCAGGGCTGCGCCCCGCGACCAGATCGGCCACCAACCGCGAGGCGGCGGGCGCGGTCTGGAACCCGTAGCCGCCCTGCCCGGCGACCCAGATGAAACTGGGATCAAGCGGATCGGGACCTAGCACCAGCACCCGGTCGGGCGCGAAGCTGCGCAGGCCAGCCCATGTCGCGGTCAGCCGCGTCACCTCGGGCGTCACAAAGGCCTGATAGCGCGCGATCCCCTCGGCCAGCACCATGTCGTCGGCCCAAGCGTCATGGGGTGCGCCGACCGGATCTTCTTCGGCGGGCGAGATAATGAGTTGGCCAGCATCGGGCTTGGCATACCATGTCTCGCCCGCGCCCATCAGCATGGGCCAGCGCGCGACATCGTGGCCGCCGGGGGCGGGGATGCGCGCGACCGAGCGGCGCAAGGGCGTGATCCCGATGGGCGCGATCCCCGCCATGCCCGCGATCCGGTCGGCCCAAGCACCGGCTGCATTCACCAAGATACGTGCATTGTGGATCGTGTCGCCCACCGCGACCTGCCAGCCCTGTGGCAGCCGGGTGATCGCGGTCACGCGCGCGGCGGTGATGACCTGCCCGCCATGGGCGCGGATGGCCCTCGCGAAATGCTGGATCAGCCGGTCGGTGTCGATATCCCATGCCTCGGCATGGATAGCGGCGGCGTGGATCGCGTCGGCCCGCAGGATCGGCACCTGCGCCACCGCTTCATCAACCGGGATCTGGGTCAGGCCCATATCGGCAACGTCATGGCCAAAGGCCGCGCCTTGGCCGGGGGCCGCCAGCACCATCAGGCCACGGGGGCTGAGAACGCCCCCATCGAGGCTATCGTGATCGGCACGCGAGGCAAGGTTGAGCGCGACCGTCGCAGGCTTGCCATATTGCGCTTCATACAGCGCGGCCGACCGGCCCGAGGCGTGATAGGCAAGCGCGGGTTCGGCCTCGATGAGCAGCACCCGGCCCAGTTCGGCAAGCCGCGCCCCGGCCGAGACACCCGCGATGCCACCGCCGATGATGAGAAAGTCATGGGTCATGGGGCGATGGGTGGCATGGGGGAAGGGGTGGGGGCAAGGGGGATGGGCCTGCGCACTCCCTCAGGCCGCCACCACCCAAGCGATTTCGCGGAGTTTTTCTAGGCCTGCGGGCCTGTCTGGCCGCACCAGATCCTTATCGATTTGGTGGATGATTGCACGGATCAGATCAGTTTTTTTCAATCCTGAGGCGGCCATCAACTGATTGATCGCATGATCGGTCTTCGGCGCGATCTTGACCGACAATCGCCGCTTGGGTGTTTTGTCGGCACGCAGGCGGCCCGCTGATTGCATCCCGGCTGTGGCCTGCAAAGACGCAATCGTGGCGGGGTCATCCACGAAGCGGCGGATATAGTTGGCCAATAGCGGTTTGCGCAGTCTTTGTCCGGCATCGGGGTCGATCCGCCAAATCGCCAGATCGAGAAGCTCCATCTCGGGGGCAAACAGCATCACCTCAAGCGGCACATCTGCCGCATTGCGTGCGCGCCTAATCGCGGGCGTGGATTGCGGCGGCACTGCCACGACATGGTCGCAACGATCGCAGACAGCACATAGGATGTCTTTCACCAACCCAGTGCCATCGTCGAAAGGCACATCGCGATAGGCAAAGGTCGTGGTAACAAGCGATTTGCAGCGCTCGCAAATCGCCTTTGATGTCTCTCCTGCTTTGTAAACGATCATGATCGCCTTACCTATGCACACTGATGAAAATCGTGTCGGGATCGACAAAGTAGAACTTCACATACCAACCATCGCGGCGAAGGATATGCACATCGACGCTGGGTTCGGCATGATGCGGTGACCGGCTGTGATGTTGGCCCGCGCAACGCCTGACGACTGCCAAAAGCTCCTCCGTCGTCACCTGCCCCATTAGCAGCAGGTTCTTCGTCTCGATCTGGTCGCGCCCCTCGTGTAGGAACCGCCCTTCGGATAGCGCGCGGATCAAACGCTGTTTTGCCTCCGTGAACCCGATACGTTTCGTCATTTACGACGATCCTCGTAAAAAATCAAGCAGCATGCACGCCCTTAATCGGCGTCATCCCTTGCTTGGGGGGTATGCCCCCCCCTCACAACATGCTCGGCACCACCAGATCTGGCGGCCTGTGGCCATCGGCGAAGGTCTTGATGTTGATGATCACCTTCTCGCCCATCTCGATCCGGCCTTCGCGGGTGGCCGAGCCCATATGAGGCAGAAGCACCACATTGGGCAGTTCGCGCAGCCGCGGGTTCACTTCGCGGCCGCGTTCGAACACGTCGAGGCCCGCCCCCGCGATCTCGCCTGCGCGCAGCATGCGGGTCAGCGCGTTCTCGTCGATCACCTCGCCGCGCGATGTGTTCACGATCACAGCCGTTGGCTTCATCAGCTTCAGCCGCCGCGCGTTGAGCAAGTGGAAGGTCGCGGGCGTATGCGGGCAGTTGATCGAGATCACATCCATCCGCCGAAGCATCTGATCGAGATTATCCCAATAAGTGGCCTCAAGCGCCGCTTCGATATCGGCATGAAGCCGGCGGCGGTTGTGGTAATGCACCTGCATGCCAAAAGCCCGCGCGCGCCGCGCTACGGCCTGACCGATCCGGCCCATGCCAAGGATGCCAAGGCGTTTGCCCGCCACGCGCCCACCCATGAAGGCGGTGGGCGCCCACCCCTCCCAGCGGCTTTGCTGCATCACCTCCATCCCCTCGGGCAGGCGGCGGAGCACGGCCAAGATCAGCGCCATCGCCATATCGGCGGTGTCATCGGTCATCACGCCGGGCGTGTTGGAAACCAAGATCCCACGCTGACGCGCGGTTGCAACATCGATATGGTCCACGCCTGCGCCATAATTGGCGATGAGCTTGAGCCGATCACCGGCCTGCGCCAACATCGCGCCATCGATCCGATCGGTAATGCAAGGTACGATGACATCGGCCCCTGCCATGGCCGCGACAAGCTCGGCCTTGGACATCGGCACATCGTCGCTGCGCAGCTTGACGTCGAACAATTCACTCATCCGGGTCTCGACGACCTCGGGCAAGCGTCGCGTCACGACAACACTCAAGCGCTGTGCTGGCATCTGTCGCATCCCCTTACTGGCATTCCGGCGTTGGCTCTGACACTCTCGCATCCGAACCGGCGACGCAAGCCGTGCGGCGCGCGCTGGAAAGACCCATCCCGCTTCAATAGGCAAGCGGGACCAAGGACAGAGACGAGCAGAATGCAATATGCATGGGTTAAGCGCGGCCTTTGGGTCGTTTTTCTGAGCGTGAGCTTTGGTTTTTCAACCGTCGCGCTGGCCGAGACAAATACCGCGACGGTGCAGCCTCAGCCGCGTCCAGCAACGATGATTGCGACGGCGCCAACGCCTTCGGTGCAAGACACCTTGCCATCAGAGCAAGCCACGTCCGCCGCGTCTGCCACCGACCACGCCGAGGGACCACAGCGTGGCCCGGTGACCGGCTTTCCGTTGCCCCGCTTTGTCTCGCTCAAAGCATCCGAGGCAAATGCCCGGCGTGGCCCCTCGCGCAGCCACCGCATCGATTGGGTGTTCCAGCGGCGCAACATGCCGGTGATGGTTGTGGCCGAACATGGCCACTGGCGTCGTATCATCGACCGAGATGGTGCTGGCGGATGGGTGCATCACACGTTGTTGTCGGGCGCGCGCACGGCCATCGTCACGGCCGAGATGTTGCCGATCTATACGCGCCCCGACACAAGTGCCACGATCCGCGCAAGGGCCGAGCGCGACGTCATCGCCGAACTCCGCCAATGCCGCGCAAATTGGTGCGAGATCGATGCGGGTGGTTTTCGCGGATGGGTGGAGGTCACCGGGCTTTGGGGTGTCGATCCTGGTGAAGACATCGATTGACGACTTTCCATGACCCGCGCATCGATAAGCACCCGATCATGACAACTTCCGCACTCCGGCTGCGCGCAGCGATGTTGGCCACGCGGCTATCCTTTTTGGCGGCGGGGTTCGTGATGGCCTGTTGGGCGCCCTTGATCCCCTTTGCCAAGGCACAGGTGGGGGCGGATGAAGGCATTTTTGGCCTTTTGCTGCTTTGCCTTGGGCTTGGTGCGATCGTGGCCATGCCACTCACGGGCTATCTGAGCGCGCGCACGGGGGCGCGGCCGATGGTCTTGCTTGGCGGCTTCGGCCTTGTTGCAATCTTGCCCCTGCTGGTGCTGGCCCCTTCGGTCTGGGCGCTGGGCCTGGCCTTGGCACTGTTTGGCGCGGCGCTCGGCACCATCGATGTGGCGATGAACATTCACGCCGCCGAGGTCGAAACCCGCGCTGCGCGGCCCATGATGTCGGGCTTTCACGCGATGTGGAGCGTGGGCGGCATCTTGGGTGCGGGTGGCCTGACGGCGCTCTTGTCTGTCGGCCTGTCACCGTTTGGTGCAGCCCTGTTGGGGAGCGGTCTGGCCGGCAGTGCCATGATCTTGGCAGCGCCGCGCCTTTTACGGCAATCGGCCGGCGCAAAGCCTGAATTCGTCCGTCCCCGCGGTTTGGTGCTTTTATTGGCGATCCTTGCCGCGATCTCGTTTCTGGTCGAAGGCGCCGTGCTGGATTGGGGTGCGCTCTTGATCGTGGCCCAAGGGCTGATGGAACCGACAGGTGCGGGGATCGGCTATATGCTGTTCTCGCTTGCCATGACCATCGCACGTCTGACAGGTGACCGCGTTGTCGCGGCTTTGGGGCGCAAACGGGTCATGATCCTTGGCGGTCTGATCGCCATGGCCGGTATCGCACTGACCCTTTTGCCGGGCATGCTGTGGTCGGCACTTTTGGGGTTTGCTCTGATCGGTCTGGGCTGTGCCAATCTGGTGCCGGTCATCTTCAGCCTTGCCGCGGCAAGCCGCGACATGCCATCCGGCATGGCGGTCGCGGCGGTGACGACGACCGGCTATGCAGGGATCTTGCTTGGCCCAGCCCTGATCGGCTTTGCCGCCGATGCGACAAGCCTCGCCATTGCATTTGGGGCTTTGGCGCTGTGCATGGCGGCCTTCCCTTTAGCCGCCGCGCGCGCCAGCCGACCTTAGGCTACCCGGTCGAGGCCACGGCCCTTCAACAACGCCTCCACCCCCGGCATCCGGCCCCGAAACGCGGTGTAAAGCTCATCGGCCTCCCTGCTGCCACCTGCCGACAAGATAAACCGCTCAAGCCGCGCCGCTGTCTTGGGGTCAAAGGGATCGCCCACCTCCTCGAAGGCCGCGAAAGCATCGGCATCCATAACCTCTGACCACATGTAACTGTAATACCCTGCCGAATACCCGTCGCCCGAAAAGACATGGGCAAAATGCGGCGTTGCATGGCGCATGCCGATAGCCGCGGGCATGCCGATGCGCGCCAAGGTCGCAGCCTCGGCCGCCATCGGGTCGGCGGGCGCAGGCCCATCATGAAAATCCAGATCGACAAGGGCCGAGGCAACATATTCCACCGTCTGGAACCCCATGTCATAGGTCCGCGCCGCCAAGAGCCGGTCACGCAGATCGGCCGGGATTGGCGCACCCGTGACCGCATGGCGGGCATGACGATCAAGCACCTCCGGCACCTCCAGCCAATGCTCATAAAGCTGGCTGGGCAATTCCACGAAATCGCGCGCCACGCTTGTGCCGCTGATCGACCCATAGGTCACATTCGACAACATCTGGTGCAGCGCATGGCCGAACTCGTGAAACAGCGTGCGCGCATCATCATAGGACAAAAGGCATGGATTGCCTTTGGCGAAATTGCAGACATTGACCACGATCGGTCGCACATCGCCGCCCAGCTTGCGCTGGCTGCGGATCGCCGAACACCACGCGCCTGAACGTTTCGATCCACGCGCGAAATAATCGCCGATAAAGACAGCCACATGATGGTCATCGCGCGTTACTGCCCATGCGCGGGCATCAGGGTGGTAGAGATCGACATCAAGGGGCCGAAACGCCAAGCCAAACAAGCGGCTGGCGCTGTCAAATGCCGCGTCGATCATCGCGTCGAGCTGGAAATAGGGCTTAAGCTCGGCATCATCCAGATCATGTTCGGCCAAGCGTCGCTTTTCAGCGTAATAGCGCCAATCCCAAGGTGCCAGCGCGTCGTTGATGCCATCTGCATGTAGCATGTGGGTCAGTCGCGCGGCATCGACATCGGCCTGTGCGCGCGCAGGTTCCCATACCGCCATCAACAAATCGCGCACTGCCTGCGGATGGCCGGCCATTTCTGTCTCAAGCTTGTAGGCTGCGAAACTTTCATAGCCCAGAAGCGCCGCGCGCTCGGCGCGCAGGGCCAAGATCTCGGCGCTCAAGGCACGGTTATCCGTCGCCCCGCCATTCGCCCCCCGCGCAGCCCATGCGCGGTAGGCCCGTTCGCGCAGATCACGCCGGGGCGAGAATTGCAAAAACGGCACGATTAGCGAGCGCGACAAGGTAATGACCGGCCCGTCCTGACCCTTTTCGCGGCCTGCTTCGCGCGCGGCGGCCACAAGGAAATCGGGCAAGCCCTCCAGATCTGCCTCCGCCAAACCCATGAACCAGTCGCGCTCATCGGCCAAAAGGTTCTGGGTGAATGCTGTACCCAACACCGCCAGACGCGATTTCACCTCTGTCAGCCGATCCCGCGCCGCCCCTTCAAGTGCAGCCCCCGCCCGCAGAAAGGCGCGATGCGTCAGCGCCAGCACCCGCATCTCCTCGTCCGTCAAGTCCAGCTCATCGCGCCGTTGCCACAAATCATCGATCCGTGAAAACAGCACCGCATTATTGGTGATCTCCGAGGCATAGGCCGAAAGCTTCGGCGCGAATTCCCGCTGGAGCGCATCGCGCACGGGGTTCGCATCTGCACCCGAAAGGTTATAAAAAACACCCGCCACACGGTCGAGCAGGTCATCGGCCATTTCCAGCGCTGCGATGGTATTGGCAAAGCTTGCCGGCTCTGGGTTCTCGGCAATCGCCGCCACGCCCGCCCGCCCTTCGGCCAAGGCCGCCTCGAGCGCAGGTCTGAAATCTTCGTCCGTGATCTGCGCAAAGGGCGGCAGTGCGAATTCCGTGTTCCAAGCCTCAAGTAGCGGGTTTGTCATCGATGCCATCTCCTTTTGCCCGCAAGATAGGGCATGGCGTGCCAAGCTGCACCCTATCTTTGCTTGAAAAATACTCCGGGGGAGCCCGGCACGGGCGGGGGCAGAGCCCCCGAATTTTCGTACGAAAATTCGCATCCCCCCGCCACGAAACGAAAAGGCCCGCCACGCGGGCGGGCCAATCCGTGACGGCGTCTTGGCTTAGTTCGGAATGTCGCCGGTGATGCCTTCGACGTAGAAGTTCATCCCCAACAGCGTGCCGTCATCGGCCACTTCGCCTGCGGCCAGCCAAGGCGAGCCGTCTTGCTTGTTGATCGGGCCGGTGAAGGGGTGATAGGTGCCTGCCTTAAGGGCATCGATCATCTCTTGCGCGCTGGCGCGGACTTCGGCGGGAATCGCCTCGGTCAACTCACCGATCACGACCATACCTTCGGGCATCCCCTCCCAGATGTCCGACTGGGTCCACGTCCCGTTCATCGCTTCACCCACACGGCGGATGTAGTAAGGCGCCCAGTTGTCGATGATCGAGGCCACGCGCGGGCGCGGCGCAAACTGGATCATGTCCGATGCCTGACCGAAGGAGATGATCCCCGCTTCCTGCGCCACGGTCTGGGGCGCGGTCGAGTCGGTGTGCTGCATGATCACATCGGCACCGGCATCGATAAGCGCTTGGGCTGCGTCAGCTTCGATCGCGGGATCGAACCATGTATAGGCCCAAACCACGCGGAATTCGACATCGGGATTGACCGCGCGTGCATGCAGGAAGGCCGAATTGATACCTTGGATCACTTCGGGGATTGGATAGGATCCGATGTAACCGATGATGTTGCTTTCCGTCATCTGGCCCGCGATATGACCAAGCACGGCGCGGCCTTCGTAGAAGCGCGCATTATAGGTCGAGACGTTGGCATGCTCGCGCATATAGCCCGTGGCATGCTCGAAATAGACATCGGGGAAGCGCGCTGCCACGGCATTGGTCGCCTCGCCATAGCCGAAAGAGGTTGTGAAGATCATGTCCGCACCGCCCAAGATCATTTGGGTGATCGACCGCTCGGCATCGGCACCTTCCGGCACGCTTTCAAGGTAAACAGTTTCGACGGCGTCGCCATAGGTGGCCTCGACCGCCAAACGTGCCTGATCATGTTCATAAGTCCACCCATAGTCACCGGGTGTGCCGACATAGATAAACCCGACCTTGAAGGGGTCTTGCGCAAACGCGGGCATCGCAAGGCCCACGGCAAGCGCCGCAGAGGTCAGAAATTTTGGCAGCAGTTTCATTCAGTTATCCTCCAGTTTGGATAGGGTGAAGATGATGCGCGCTGGCGCGTGCGGGGGTGATTAGGGTCAGGCGTCTTTGGCATGTCGCGTCGCCCTCAGCCAGATGTGTGAAAGATACGGCCCAGCATCGCGGGTGCGTTGAGCGCCGCGCGGCTACGGTCCGACGAGATGATGACAAGCACGATGATCGTGATGAGGTAGGGTGAGGCATCGAGGAGGGCCACGGGAACCCCGACTTCGGCGGCCTGTAGGCGCAGCTGCAACGCCGCGATACCGCCAAAAAGCCATGCGCCCAAAAGTACGCGCCACGGCTTCCATGCTGCAAAGACGACCAGTGCCAGCGCGATCCAGCCTGCGCCTGCGGTCATGCCCTCAAGCCAGTTTTGCACGCGCACCACAGACAAAAACGCCCCGCCCAACCCCGCGCAGGCCCCGCCGAACAGGATCGCGGCGATGCGGATGCGCACCACCTTGTAGCCAAGCGCATGGGCGGCATCGTGATTTTCGCCCACCGCCCGCAGCACCAGCCCGATGCGCGTGCGCGTGAGCACAAGCCAGACGGCGACCACAAGCAAAAGCGCAACATAGACGAGCGCGGAATGTGAAAACACGATCGGCCCAATGACAGCGATATCATGCCAGACTTCGGGAAAGGGGCGATACACCGCCGGAAGGTCACGCCCGCCATAGCCTACCCCGATCAATGCCGCGAGCCCAAGGCCAAAGAGCGTCAGCGCCAAGCCCGAGGCGACCTGATTGGCCATCAGAAGTTGTGTCAGAACGGCAAAGAGCATCGCCAGTGCTGCGCCACCTGCCATACCAGCGGCGAAGCCCACAGCCGCCGATCCGCTGTGATGGGCGACGACAAAGCCACAGACCGCGCCCATGATCATCATTCCCTCGACCCCGAGGTTCAGAACACCGGCCTTTTCCACGACCAACTCGCCGATGGCGGCCAAAAGCACGGGCGTGGCAACGGTGATCAAGGCCACCATCAGTGTGACGGGATCAACGATCATGCCGCGACCCTCCGTTTCAGTTTGACCCGGTAATTGGCCAGCACATCAAGCGCCAAGAGAAAGAACAACAGCATGCCTTGAAAGGCTTGGATCGCGGGGGCGGGGATACCGAGCATCAGCTGCGCCAGCTCACCACCGATAAAGGTCAGCGCCAAGAGAAGCCCGGCCAGCAAGATGCCGATCGGGTTCAACCGGCCAAGGAAGGCAACGATGATCGCGGTAAAGCCATAGCCGACGTTGAAATCGATCGAGATGCGGCCCGCGGGGCCCGCGACCTCGAACAGCCCCGCCATGCCCGCGAGCGCGCCCGAGACACCCATGCACAAGATCACCAGCCGCCCGGCATTGACCCCCCCAAAGCGCGCCGCGCGCGGGGCTTGGCCCGCAAGCCGGATCTGGTAACCCAGCACATGGCGCGTCATGATCACATAGGCCATGATCACGGCGACGAAGGCCGCCAAAACACCCCAATGCATCCCCGTTCCCGCGATCAATTCGGGATTGTCCGTGCCTGCGTGGCGCGCAAGGTTGCGCGAGCCGGGAAAGCCTGCACCTTCGGGGTTGCGCAACCATCCGGTCGCGGCCGAAGCCAGCATCGCCTCGGCGACATAGACCAGCAAAAGCGACACGAGGATTTCATTGGTGCGCGCATAAACCCGCAGCAAGGCCGGGATCATCGCCCAGAGCACGCCACCCAAAAGGCCGGCAAGTACCATGCCGGGAAAGATCAGCGGATGGGTCGAGGGCCAAAACGCAAGGCCAAAAGCCGCGCCACAAAGCGCGCCGACGATATATTGCCCTTCGGCCCCGATGTTCCAGATCCCTGCGCGGAACCCAAGGCTGAGGCCGATGGCGATCAAGATCAGCGGCCCCGCCTTGACCAAGAGTTGCGGCCGCGAATAGCCCGAGAACTGTTCGGAAAAGAGTGGATCCCAAAAGATGATGCGGATCGCGCCGACCGGATCTTTGCCCAAAGCCGCGAACATGATCCCGCCTGCGATCATTGTGAGCACCACCGCCAAAAGCGGCGCGCCGATCACCCAGCCACGGGCGGGCTGCGGGCGTTTTTCCAGCGCGATCATGCCACCACCTCGGCCATGTCATGCGCCCCGCCTAGCATCAGGCCGATCTCTTCCATGCTGAGCGCGCGTGCATCGCGGGCAGACGACATCCGCCCCTCGTTCAACGCACAAAAACGATCGGCAATCTCCAGCAACTCATCAAGGTCTTGGCTGATCACGATCACCGCAGCGCCGCCTTGGGCCAGATCCAAAAGCGCCTGCCGGATCGCGGCGGCGGCCGAGGCATCGACGCCCCAAGTGGGCTGGTTGACCACCAAGACGCTGGGCGCTTGCAGGATTTCGCGTCCGATCACGAATTTCTGCAAATTGCCGCCCGACAAGGCGCGTGCCACGACCTCCGTTCCGGGGGTGCGCACATCGAAGCGGGTGATGATCTCTTGCGCGAATTCGCGCGTGCGCGCCCAATCGACAAAGCCCCCCTGATCCAGTCCGCGCCGGATGCGCGCGGTCAGCAGCGCATTCTCGGTCAAGCTCATATCCGGGGCAGCGGCATGGCCCAGCCGCTCTTCGGGTGCGCAGAGCACACCTTTTTCACGGCGCGCGTGCGGCCCTAAAGCGCCAATCGGCGCGCCAGCGAGTGTGATCGTGTCTGGGGCTGTGGTGATCTCGCCCGAAAGGACACTTAACAGCTCATCTTGCCCGTTGCCTGCGACACCGCCAATGCCAAGGATCTCGCCTGCGCGGACCGAAAAGCGCACATCGCGCAAGCTTGTTCCAAAGCTTGACGTTGCGGGCAGGTTCAGCCCATTGATCGCAAGCAAGACCGCGCCGGGTGCTTGTGCCGCGCGGGCCGGCTGCGCTAGCGATTTGCCGACCATCAACTCGGCCATATGGGCCGCCGTGACCGCGGCGGGTGTACATTCCCCGACCTTGCGCCCCAGTCGCAAGATTGTGGCCGCATCGCACAGCGTGCGAATTTCCTCGAGCTTGTGACTGATATACAAGATCGCCGTCCCCTCGGCCGCGAGCTTGCGCAACGTGTGAAACAGGATCTCGACCTCTTGCGGGGTCAAGACGCTGGTCGGCTCGTCCATGATCAAGAGCTTGGGATCTTGCAACAGGCAACGGATGATCTCGACCCGCTGACGTTCACCTGCCGACAGATCGCCGACCAGCCGAAACGGATCAAGTGGCAGGCCATAGGCCTGCGAGACCGCGCTGATCCTGGCCGCCAGATCGCGGGGCTTTGGTGGGTCTTCCATGCCAAGCGCGATATTTTCGGCCACGCTCAGCGCTTCGAACAGGCTGAAATGCTGGAACACCATGGCGACACCGGCGGCCCGTGCTGCGCGCGGCTCGGCGGGAGCATAGGGCGCACCCCTCAGGCGCATGGTGCCATGGTCGGGTTTGACCAAGCCATAGATCATCTTGACCAGCGTCGATTTGCCCGCGCCATTTTCGCCCAAAAGCGCATGCACCTCGCCCGGTTGGATCGCAAAAGACACGTCATCATTGGCAACAACGCCCGGATAGGCTTTGCAAAGCCCCGAAATCTCCAAGAGCGCGGTCACGTCTGGTTCACTTTCCCCCGGTGGATCGGCTTGTCTGCCGATTCCTTGTGCAGATGCTCTTTCAGTAGCCGCCGAGCGACCCCCACGGCAATGGCTTGTGGGCTTCGGCCCAGTTCCGGCTCGCCAATTGGACAAAGAATGCGCGAAATTTCGGCATCTCGATGTCCCAATGCCTTGAGACGCGCCTGAAACCGCGCCCACTTCGTTTCTGATCCGATCAAGCCACAACTCGCAAAGCCATGGCCCAGCGCGGCGTGACACAAGCCAAGATCGATCTCGTGGCTGTAGCTGAGGATCAGGTGATGCGCCAAAGGCGGTGCATGGGCCATGAGGCGGGCCATGTCGGTGGCGACCACGATATCCACGCCCTCCGGGGGCTTTTCCGGAAAGCGCGCCGCGCTGTCATCGACCCATGTGATCGCGACCTCAGGCAAAGGGGCCATGACCGCAGCCACCGCGCGTCCGACATGGCCAGCACCCCAAATCCATAGGGGCGCGCCCGCATGTTGCACAAGGCTTTCGGCCTGCTCGAACTGCAAGACCACCGCTCCGCCACAGCATTGGCCCAAGGCGGGGCCAAGCGGCAGGCGATGCTCGGCCTGATCCCGTCCCTCGGCCAGCATGGCGCGGGCGATGCGCATCGCCTCCCATTCCAGCGCGCCGCCGCCAATGGTGCCGGTTATATCCTCGGATGTCACCAGCATGGCCGCCCCCACCTCGCGCGGGGCCGAGCCTTGAACGGCGGTGATGGTGACGCGGATCGCGCTCATGCGCTCCGCGCCCGGTCGATCGCGGCCAATACCGCCTCTGCCGTGGCGGGGCCTTGCAGATCGGGATAATGCGGCCCGCAGGCGCTACAGGCCTCCGACAAGGCCATCAAGACGCTGATCCCGAGCATAAAGGGCGGCTCACCCACCGCTTTGGAGCGATAGATCGTCCGGGCCGGGTTCGGCTGATCCCAGAGCGCCACGTTGAAGATGGGCGGGCGGTCCGAACAGGCGGGGATCTTGTAGGTCGAGGGTGCGTGAGTTTTGAGCCGCCCGCGATCGTCCCAGACCAACTCCTCGGTGGTCAGCCAGCCCGCACCTTGTACGAAGCCGCCCTCGATCTGCCCGATATCAAGGGCGGGGTTCAGGCTCGCGCCTGCATCATGCAAGATATCTGCGCGCAGGATGCGGTTCTCGCCGGTAAGCGTGTCGATCACCACCTCGGTGCAGGCCGCGCTATAGGCGAAGTAGAAGAAGGGCTGCCCTTTGCCCGCGATGCGGTCCCAGGCGATGTCGGGGGTCTTGTAGAACCCGGTGGCCGACAGGCTGACGCGCGCGGCATAGGCTGATTGCACGGCTTGGGCAAAACTGAGCCTTTGATCATGGCCGATATCGACACAGCCATCCCGGAAATTGATGTCGTCCTTGCCGTACACCTCCGCCAGATGCGCCGCGATCCGATCGCGGATCGTGTCGCAAGCGGCCTGCACGGCCATGCCGTTCAGATCGGTGCCGGAACTGGCCGCCGTGGCAGAAGAATTCGGCACCTTGCCGGTATCGGTCGCGGTAATCTTGATCTTCTCCATCCCGACGCCAAAGCGGCTGGCGGCAACCTGCGCCACTTTCTGGAACAGGCCTTGGCCCATCTCGGTGCCACCATGATTGATCTGGATCGATCCATCTTGATAGACATGGACCAGCGCGCCCGCCTGGTTGAGATGGGTCAGCGTGAAGGAAATCCCGAATTTCACCGGCGTCAGCGCGATGCCGCGCTTAAGCACCGGGTTCGCGGCGTTCCAGCGCGCGATCGCCACGCGCCGCCCGGCATAATCGCAAGACTGCGCCAAGCGTTCGGTCAGGCCATGCAAGATGAAATCGCGCACCTCCATGCCATAAGGCGTTGTCCCGGTCCGGGGGGCTTCATGCACCATCTTTGCTTCAGAAATACTCCCGCCGGAGGCCCCGGACGGTGCCGTTTGCGCTTCGGGATAGTAATTGAGGCGCCGAATATCCAAAGGATCGCGGCCCAGATGATGGGCGATATGGTCCATCACCCGCTCGATGCCGACCATGCCTTGCGGCCCGCCGAAGCCGCGAAAGGCCGTGGCGCTCTGGTGATTGGTCCGCAAGCGGTGCGAGGTGATGCGCGCCGCCGGCAACTCATAGGCATTGTCGGCATGCAGCATGGCGCGGTCGGCCACGGGCAGCGACAGATCCATCGACCAGCCGCAACGCAGCACATGGGTGAAATCGACACCGAGAATGCGGCCATCGGCGTCAAAGCCCGCGCGGTAGTCGATGCGGATGTCATGCCGCTTGCCGGTGATCATGAAATCATCGTCGCGGTCATAGCGCATCTTGGCGGGCCGCCCGGTGCGGGCTGCGACGAGCGCACAGGCGATGGCCAGCGCATTGCCCTGGCTTTCCTTGCCGCCGAACCCGCCGCCCATGCGTCGCACCTCGACGCGGACGCCATGCATGGGCAAGCCCAGCGCATCGGCGACCTTGTGCTGGATCTCGGTCGGATGCTGGGTCGAGGCATGGATGACCATGTCGCCGTTTTCCTGCGGCAGCGCGAGGGCGGCCTGGCCTTCGAGGTAGAAATGCTCCTGCCCGCCGATCGCGATCCGGCCTTCCACGATATGGGGCGCTTGGGCGAGTGCGGCCTCGACATCGCCCTTGGCATAGATGCGCGGGCCATCCTCGAAGCGGGCATTGGCGGCGAGCGCGTCTTCGATGCTCAGGATCGGGGTTTCTTCGGCCAGATCGAGCTTGGCCAAAAGGGCGGCACGGCGCGCAGCCAGATGGGTGTCGGCGATCACCAGGAAGAGCGGCTGGCCCGCGTAATGGATCGTTCCATCAGACAGCAGCGGCTCGTCATGGGCCGCCGGCGCGCAATCGGGGATCGGGTCGAGATCGGCGCCCGCGATCACATCCACCACGCCCGGTGCCGACCGGACGGCAGACAGGTCCATCGCCCGGATGCGCCCCTTTGCGATGGGCGAGAGGCCAAAGGCAAGATGCAGGCAATCGGTCGGGGTAGGGATGTCGTCGATATAGCGCGCGCGTCCAGTCACATGCAGGTGGGCCGCATCATGCGGCAGGCTCTCATGCGCGCTCATGGCTGCACCTCCAGCAGACCGACAGGCTGCCCCCGGCTTTCATGGAAGTAACGCATCAGCATGGCCTTGGCCGCGCGCAGCCTGTAGCGTGCCGAGGCGCGCATGTCCGACAGCGGTGTGAAATCCGCCGCGAAGGCGTCTTGAGCGGCAAGCACTTTCGCCTCGGTCCAATCCTGCCCGATCAGTGCGGCCTCGACCGCGTGGGCGCGCTTGGGCGTGCCTGCCATGCCGCCAAATGCAATGCGCACGGCAGTAACTTTCTCGTCCTCGACCGTGATGCTGAAGGCCCCGCAAACCGCCGAGATGTCCTGATCGAAGCGCTTGGAGAGTTTGTAACAGGCCAGCCGGTCAGGCTGGACGGGGATGCTGACGGCTGCGACGAATTCGCCCTCTGCGCGGTCCTGCTTGCCGTAGTCGAGAAAGAAATCCTCAAGCGCGATCACCCGGCGCGTATCGCCGCGGCGCAGATGCAGGCTCGCCCCGAGCGCGATCAGCGCGGGCGGGCTGTCGCCGATGGGCGAGCCATTGGCGATGTTGCCCCCAATGGTTGCAGCGTTGCGCACTTGGGCCGAACCGTAGCGGCGGATGAGTTCAGCGAAAGCGGGATGCCTGTCGGCGATGAAGGTGCCAAGTTCGGCGATGGTGGTCATGGCGCCGATGTGGATTGTTTCGTCATCCGCAACAATGCCGCGCAGATCGGCGCATTGGTTCAGGAACGCGATAGGGGCAGGGTCGCGCAATCCTTTGGTGACCCAAAGCCCCACATCGGTTGCGCCCGCGATCAGCGTGGCCTTGGGGTTCTCGAGATACCATGCAGCAAGATCATCGGCGGAGGTCGGGCAGGTGGGGGGCTGTCTGCCCCCGTCGCCATTGTCACTCGGACCAATGGCGCTCCGTTGGCGACCCCCCGATGATATTTGTGAAACAGAGAATGAGGCGGACCTCAGCGTTTCGGCATCGGCGCGCATCCAGCCCGGCACGGGTGCTGTTTCCACCGCCTTGGCCGCGCGGATGATCGGGGCGTAGCCTGTGCAACGGCACAGATTGCCTGCCAATTGGTCGTCATGGTCGGTGCGGCCATTGCGATGCGCTACTGCCATCGAGACCACGAAGCCCGGCGTGCAAAAGCCACATTGCGATCCATGATGGTCGATCATCGCCTGTTGTACCGGGTGAAGCGCGCCATCGGGGCTTGCGATCCCCTCGACCGTTCGGACCGCGCGCCCGGCCAGTTGCGGCAAAAACAAGATGCAGGCATTCAACGCCCGCGCGCTGCCATCAGGGTCGGTCACCATCACGGTGCAGGCACCGCAATCACCCTCGTTGCAACCTTCCTTGGTGCCGGTGAGCCGCCGTTCCTCGCGGAGCCAATCCAAGAGCGTCGCAGTGGGGGGCGCATCGACTTGCACAGGTTCCCCGTTGAGAAGAAACCGGATTGTCATGACTTTAGCCTGCCGCGTTACCCGATACCGGGGAGGTCGTCCGGCGCTCGATGCGGCGTAGAGCGCGGCCCCGTCTTGTTTGACCGACACCCACAAAAGCGGGGTTAGTCCGATATTGCAAGCTTTGGGTTGCAACATACCCGATCTTGCGCAGGCGGCGCGCCATTTCTGTGCATAATCGTCGTGTTGCGGTTCCATCCTGCACCGCGCTGCGATAGCCTTGCGCGCATGTCTGACCCGAAATTCATCCATCTGCGTCTGCACACCGAATATTCGCTGCTTGAAGGCGCGATGCGGGTCAAGAAATTGCCCGGATTGGTGGCCGAGGCGGGGATGCCCGCCGTCGCCGTGACCGACACCAACAACATGTTTTGCGCCCTGGAGTTTTCGGAGACAGCCGCAAAGGCCGGGGTGCAGCCTATCCTTGGTTGTCAGATCGATGTTGAATACGACCCAGTCCGCCCCGGTGAGCGGCCCGTGCCGCCCGCGGCGCTGGTGCTCTTGGCGCAGGATCGTGTGGGTTACGAGAACCTGATGAAGCTCAATTCCGCGCTTTATCTGCGCGGGGACGGCAGCTTGCCCCATGTCACGCTCGACGAGTTGGCCGCGCATGGCGCCGGGCTGATCTGCCTGACAGGTGGGCCTGACGGTGCGCTTGGGCGGCTCTTGCAGACGGGCAATTCGGTCAAGGCCGAGGCGCTGTTGACCCGGCTGGAGGGGATCTATTCCGACCGTCTTTATGTTGAATTGCAACGCCATCCCGGCGAAGGCGGTGCGACGCCAGCCGAGCAGTTGACCGAGCGTCCAAGTATCGAATTGGCCTATGCTCGCGATCTGCCGCTGGTGGCGACAAATGATGTCTATTTCCCCAAGGCCAATATGTTCGAGGCCCATGACGCGATGATTTGTATCGCCCAAGGTGCCTATGTCGATCAATCCGAACCGCGCCGCCGCCTGACGCCGCAGCATTATTTCAAATCCCCCGAAGAGATGACGGCGCTCTTCGCCGATCTGCCCGAGGCGCTGGAAAACACGGTCGAGATCGCGCGCCGCTGCGCCTATCGCGCGCGCACCCACCCCCCGATCCTGCCGCGCTTTGCCGAGGACGAAGTCGAAGAATTGCGCCGTCAGGCCCGCGAAGGTCTTGCCGCGCGTCTTGCCGTCATCCCCCATGCCGCCCCGGTCGCGGAGTACGAGAAACGCCTCGATTTCGAGTTGGGCATTATCGAACGGATGGGCTTCCCCGGCTATTTCCTGATCGTGGCCGATTTCATCAAATGGGCCAAGGACCAAGATATCCCCGTCGGCCCCGGTCGAGGTTCGGGGGCGGGCAGCCTTGTCGCCTATGCGCTCACGATCACCGACCTTGATCCGTTGCGCTACTCGCTGCTGTTCGAGCGGTTCCTGAACCCCGAACGCGTCTCGATGCCCGACTTCGATATCGACTTCTGCATGGACCGCCGCGAAGAGGTGATCCGCTACGTTCAGGAGAAATATGGCCGCGATCGTGTGGGCCAGATCATCACCTTCGGCGCGCTTCTCTCCAAGGCGGCGGTGCGCGACGTGGGCCGCGTGCTTCAGATGCCCTTTGGTCAGGTCGACCGGCTTTCCAAGATGATCCCGGTCGAGGGCGTAAAGCCTGTTTCCATCACGCAGGCCGTCGCGCAGGAGGAACGTATCCGCGAGGAAATGCGCGAGACCGAGCAAGATCGCCGCGAGGGGCGCACCAACCCGGTCAAGCGCCTGTTCGACTATGCCGAAAAGATCGAGGGGCTGCTGCGCAATGCCTCGACCCATGCGGCGGGCGTGGTGATCGGGGACCGCCCGCTCGACGCGCTGGTGCCGATCTACCGCGATCCGCGTTCCGACATGCCCGCCACCCAGTTCAACATGAAGTGGGTGGAACCCGCCGGTCTGGTGAAATTCGACTTCCTCGGCCTCAAGACGCTGACGGTAGTGCAAAACGCCATCGACCTGATCCATGCAAGCGGTCGCCAGTTGCACGAAGCCCCCGATGGCACGCGGCTTTACGACCCCGCGCCGGGGGCGGAAAACCAGATCAACGCCATCCCGCTGGATGACGCGAAAACCTACGCGCTTTACGCCAGCGCCAAGACGGTCGCGGTGTTCCAGGTGGAAAGTTCGGGCATGATGGATGCGCTGCGGCGCATGAAACCCACCTGCATCGAGGATATCGTGGCGCTCGTGGCGCTCTATCGCCCAGGGCCGATGGAGAACATCCCGACCTATTGCGAGGTCAAGAACGGGCTGCGGCCGCTCGAATCCATCCACCCCTCGATCGACCACATCTTGCAAGAGACCCAAGGCATCATCGTCTATCAAGAACAGGTGATGGAAATCGCCCAAGTCATGGCGGGCTATTCGCTCGGCGGCGCCGACCTTTTGCGCCGCGCGATGGGCAAAAAGATCGCCGAGGAAATGGCCAAGGAGCGCCCGAAGTTCATCGAAGGGGCGACCGCCAATGGCGTGTCCAAGGAAAAGGCGGGCGAGGTTTTCGACCTGCTCGAAAAATTCGCCAATTACGGCTTTAACAAGTCCCACGCCGCCGCCTATGCGGTCGTCAGCTACCAGACCGCGTGGCTGAAAGCGAACCACCCGGTCGAATTCATGGCCGCCGTCATGAACTGTGACATCCACCTGACCGACAAGCTCGGCATCTACCGGCAGGAGGTCGCGCGGATGGGCATCGAGGTCATCCCGCCTTGCGTCAACCGCTCCGCCCCGACCTTTACCGTCGAGGAGGGCAAGATCCTCTATGCGCTCGGCGCGCTCAAGAATGTGGGCGTCGATGCGATGCGTCTGATCCATGAGGCGCGTCGCGCGGACCCGCGCGCCCCGGAAAAGGGCGACAAACCCTTCCGCTCGCTTTTCGATGTCGCGCGCCGCGTCGATCTCAAGCGTGTAGGCAAGCGCCCGCTCGAGATGCTGGCGCGCGCCGGTGCCTTTGACGCGCTTGACCGCAACCGCGCGCGGGTCTTTGCGTGTCTCGATGCGCTGGTGGCTTATTCGGCGGCGATCCATGACGCGGCGGCCTCGAACCAGGTCAGCCTGTTCGGCGCGGCGGGCGAGGATCTGCCTGAACCCCGGTTGCCCAACCCCGAGGATTGGCTACCCGCTGCGCGGCTGAGTGCCGAACACGCGGCGGTGGGCTTTTACCTGTCGGGCCACCCGCTCGACGATTACCTGCCTGCGCTCAAGCGCAAGGGCGTGCTCACGCTCGAAGAGGTCGCCCAAAAGGTGCAGGGCGGCGCCTTTGTCGCGCGCATGGCTGGGGCCGTCTCCTCCCGCCAAGAGCGAAAATCGCAAAAGGGCAACCGATTTGCCTTTGTCGCGCTCTCCGATCCGACGGGGCTCTACGAGGTGACGATGTTCTCTGATGTGCTCGACGCGTCGCGCCCGCATCTCGAGACGGGGATGAACATCTTGTTGCAGGTCGAGGCGACCTTTGAGGCCGATCAACTCAAGCTGCTTTGCCGGGGCGTGCAGCCGCTTGATGCTGCGGTCGCAAGTGCCACAACCGGCCTGCGTGTCTTTGTCGATGGTGAGACGGGGATCGCTTCGGTGCAATCGCTGCTCGCACGCATGGCCAATGATGCGGCGCGTGCCGTGCGCGGGCCAATCCATCTGTGCCTTTTGGCACCTGATTTGCCGGGTGAGGTCGAATTGGTTCTGGGCGATGATTTTCCCGTCTCGCCCCAGATCAAGGGCGCGCTCCGCGCCATGGACGGGATCGTGACCGTCGAAGAGGTTTGACCCCTTTCCAATCCCCAAAGGTCAGCCTAGCCTCGCGCCATGCATGCAGATGGCCCCGCACTCATTTTCGATAGCCGCGCATCATGGACGCGCCTTGGCCTATCGCTTTTGATTTCGCTGATCGGCAATGTCGGCATGTGGTCGATCATCGTGATCATGCCCGCGATGCAGGCCGAATTCGGTGTTGACCGGGCAGATGCCGCCATCCCCTACACGTTGACGATGCTGGGTTTTGCGGCAGGCAATTTCCTGATCGGGCGCGCGGTCGATCGCTGGGGGGTGGCGCGGGCCTTGGCGGCCTCGGCCCTGCTGATGGCATTTGGCTTTGCCGCTGCCGCCATGGCGCCTAACATCGCGACGCTCGCGGCGCTGCAACTCCTGATCGGCTTCGGCACGGCGACAAGCTTCGGACCGCTCATCGCCGATGTCAGCCAATGGTTTCTCAAGCGCCGCGGCATCGCGGTCGCGATGATCGCCTCGGGCAATTACCTTTCAGGTGCCATCTGGCCCTTGATCTTGGCCGATATCCTTGCCGGTCCCGGCTGGCGGACCGCCTATCTGGTGATTGCGGCCGCGGCCCTTTTCGTCATGCTGCCCGCCACATGGCTTCTGCGCCGCCCGCTGCCCGCCGGCGCGATGGAGGCGTCAGACACCGCCGCCGCGGCGCGCGCGCGCGACAGCGGGCTTGGGCCGCGTGCCTTGACGTGGCTTTTGGCGGCCGCAGGCATCGGCTGCTGCGTGGCAATGTCCATGCCGCAGGTCCATATCGTCGCCTATTGCGCCGATCTGGGCTATGGCCCCGCCGTGGGGGCGGAAATGCTCAGCCTGATGCTCTTGGGCGGGGTCGCCTCGCGGCTGGTCTCGGGGCTTTTGGCCGATCGGTTGGGCGGGGTCATGACGCTGCTTGTCGGCTCCACGCTGCAAATGCTGGCCTTGATGCTCTACCTGCCCACGACCGGCCTGACCCCGCTCTATCTCGTCAGCCTGATCTTCGGGCTGAGCCAAGGGGGCATCGTGCCTGCGTATGCGATCATCGTGCGCGAATACCTGCCCGCGCGCGTGGCAGGCGCAAAGGTGGGCTTCGTGATCATGGCCACGATCATCGGCATGGCGCTGGGCGGCTGGCTTTCGGGGCTGATCTACGACCTCACCGGCGCCTATCATTGGGCCTTTATCAACGGCATTGCCTTCAACGCGCTCACTGTCGCGATCATGATCTTCATCATCGCCCGGTCACGCCCGCGCAGACCAGAGGCCCTGCCTGCCTGACGAAAGACCCGCTGCCCCCTTCTTCGTTTCCCAAATATCCCGGGGGGGACGCGGCCCAAGGGGCCGTGTTGGGGGGCAGCGCCCCCCCCAAACGAAGGACTCTGGGGCAGCGCCCCCCACAAACGAAGGACTCTGGGGCAGCGCCCCCCCACAAACAAAGGGTTCTGGGGCAGCGCCGTCGCTGGGTGTCACCAATGCGGTGGCCGCTGATCTGCCAGGGGGATCGTGCCGCTTGCATCGACCTCGCGTTCCGCTTCACGCGCCATCAGCATCTCGACCTGGCGTGTCAGCCGCGCGATCTCACCGTCTTGGCGGGCGACCACTTCCGACAGATCTTCCACCATCCGCTCCAGATGGGCAATGCGTTCTTCTTGCGCGGTTGTGTCGTTCATGATCCTTGCTCCTTGCCCCGCAGTGCGGTCAGCCAATTTTGCAGGCTTTGCTATCGTGCATCGCCCGCCTGTGCCTTGCCGATTGCGCCCCCCTCCGCTAGAGGGAGGCCGACCCCGAGCGCAGGGATATGCCACCCATGGCCAAAGACCGCAAACAGCCCCGCCCCAAGGCAGAAACGCCCAAAGGCTTCCGTGATTATTTCGGTGCCGAGGTGCTGGAACGTCAAGCAATGCTTGATGCGATCGCGCGCGTCTATCACGCCCATGGCTTCGATCCGTTGGAAACCTCGGCCGTCGAAACGGTCGAGGCGCTGGGCAAGTTCCTGCCCGATGTGGACCGGCCCAATGCCGGCGTCTTCGCCTGGCAGGAGGAGGAGGGCGAGGGCGGCAATTGGCTCGCCTTGCGCTACGACATGACCGCCCCCTTGGCGCGGGTCGCCGCCCAATACCGCAACGATCTGCCCAGCCCCTATCGCCGCTACGCGATGGGGCCTGTCTGGCGCAACGAGAAACCGGGGCCGGGGCGGTTCCGGCAATTCTACCAATGCGATGCCGATACGGTGGGTGCGGCAAGCGTCGCGGCCGATGCCGAGATCTGCGCGATGCTGGCCGATGCGCTCGAGGCGGTGGGGATCGAGCGGGGCGACTACATCGTGCGGATCAACAACCGCAAGGTGCTGAACGGCGTGCTCGAAGTCGCGGGCCTTTCGGGCGACGACAAGGAAGAGGCGCGCGGCATCGTGCTGCGCGCCATCGACAAGCTCGACCGTCTGGGCGAGGGCGGCGTGCGCGCGCTTTTGGGCGCGGGACGCAAGGATGAAAGCGGCGATTTCACCCAAGGTGCCGGGCTCGGGGATGCGCAGGCCGATGTGATCATGGGCTTCATGGCCGCCCGCCGCGACACCGCCGCCGAGACCGTGGCGCGGCTCTCGGTATTGGTCGCGGGCTCGCAGGTCGGCCAAGACGGCGTGGCCGAGCTTGAGACCATCGCGGGTCTTCTCGCCGCCCAAGGCTACGGCCCTGACCGCATCATTATCGACCCCTCCGTCGTGCGGGGTTTGGGCTACTATACCGGCCCGGTCTACGAGGCCGAACTCACCTTTGAAATCCTCGACGAAAAGGGCCGTCCGCGCCAGTTCGGCTCCGTGGCAGGTGGCGGGCGCTATGATGATTTGGTCAAGCGCTTCACGGGCCAAGAGGTTCCGGCCACGGGTGTTTCGATCGGCGTGGACCGATTGCTTGCTGCACTGCGCGCCAAGGGGCGGCTGTCGGGCGAGAACCAAGGGCCAGTGATCGTCACCGTCATGGATCGCGACCGCATGGCTGATTACCAACGCATGGCGGCCGCACTTCGCGCTGCCGGTATCCGGGCCGAGGTTTACCTGGGTAATCCCAAGAATTTCGGCAATCAGCTCAAATATGCCGACAAGCGCTCAAGCCCTGTCGCGATCATCCAGGGCGCAGATGAGGCCGCGCGCGGCGTGGTGCAGATCAAGGATCTGATCCTCGGCGCGAAACTGGCCGCGGAGGCAACGCTGGAGGAATGGAAATCCCAGCCCGCGCAGGTCGAGGTGGCGCTGTCCGATCTGGTCGCCCAGACCCAAGCCATTCTGGATCGTCACAGGTGAGCGACAAATCCGCCCTCCGGGCCGAGGCGGCACGGCTTCAGGCCATATTCACCGCGGCGGGCGCGATGCCCGTTGAGGCTGATCTTCTCTTGCCTGCCGAAACGCTTCTTGACCTCTACGGCGAGGATATTCGCGCGCGCGCCTATGTCACCCATGACCCGGATCGCGGCGAGTTGATGCTACGCCCCGATTTCACAGTGCCGGTTGTGCAGATGCATATGGCAGGCGGGGCCGAACCTGCGCGTTATTGCTACATGGGCGAGGTGTTCCGCACGCAGCCCGCAGGCTCCGGCCGACCCAGCGAATATCTGCAAGTGGGCTACGAGGTGTTCGACCGCACTGATCCGACCCGCGCCGATGCCGAGGTTTTCGCGTTGTTCCATCGCGCATTGGCGCCCTTGGGTCTGCGGGCGGTGACCGGGGATATCGGTATCGTTGCAGCGGCGATCGATAGCTTGACCACGACAGATGCTCGCAAGGCCGCACTCCGGCGTCATATCTGGCGCCCGCGGCGCTTTCGTGCGCTCCTTGATCGGTTTACAGGAAAGCAGGCGATGCCACCTGCACGCGCGGCGCTGATGGCGGCCATGGCTGATCACGGCTCGGATGCATTGATCGCGCAGGCCGGTCCAGAGATCGGCATGCGCGCGATGTCCGAGGTCGCGACCCGGCTTGACGCGCTTGCCATCGATGCAGCCACCCCCCCGATCCCTACCGCGCAAGCCGAGGTGCTTGGCGCGATCTTGTCGCTGAAGGCGATGCTGCCCGATGCGCACGAACAGTTGCGCGATATCTGTGTCGATCTGCCCGGTCTGCAATCGGCGGTTGACCGATTGGCCGCGCGGATGGAGGCGCTCGCGGCCGCTGGTATCGATTTGAGGCTGTTGCCCTTCGAGGCGAATTACGGGCGGACGACCATGGAATATTATGACGGCTTCGTCTTTGGCTTTCTTTCTGCCAGTCACCATGACCTTCCGCCTGTTGCATCAGGTGGGCGCTATGATGCCTTGACGCGGGTCTTGGGCAATGGCCGCGCGATTCCGGCGGTGGGTGGGGTGATCCGGCCCGAGTTGGTCTTGCGGCTTGCAGCGGGGGGGGTGTCATGACGATCCGGCTGGGCGTGCCATCCAAGGGGCGGCTGATGGAAAAGACCTTCGGCTGGTTCGCCGAGCGCGGGGTCGAGATGCGGCGCACGGGCTCGGACCGCGAATATGCCGCCGCAGTCGATGGGCTGGACGTAGAATTGATGTTGCTGTCGGCGGGGGAAATCCCGCGTGAACTGGCAGCAGGGCGCATCCATCTGGGTGTCACCGGGTCTGATCTTGTGCAAGAACGCATCCCCGCTTGGGATCAAGCGGTGGAGATCGTGGCCGCGATGGGCTTTGGTCATGCTGATCTGGTGATCGCGGTGCCTGCCTGCTGGATCGATGTCGCCACGCTTGACGATCTCGATGCGGTCGCTGCCGCGTTCCGGCGCAAGCATGGGTTTCGCCTGCGTATCGCCACAAAATATCACCGCCTCGTGCGCGAGTTCCTGCGCGAGGCGGGCGTGGCCGACTACCAGCTTGTCGATAGCCAAGGTGCGACCGAAGGCACGGTGGCGCATGGCACGGCGGAAGCCATCGCCGACATCACCTCGACCGGGGAGACATTGCGCGCTAATCATCTGCGCATCCTCGAGGATGGGTTGATTCACCGCTCGGAGGCGACCCTGTTTCGCGCGCGCGGCGCGACGTGGGGGGCCGCGGAAAAGGCCGCGCTGCGCGATCTGGTGCGCCTCATCGGCGCCGCATGAAGCGGACGCTACAGAACCCCGATTTCTGCTAATGCGTTTTGCAAGCTTTGCGGGAGCGCCTCTTCGGTCTCGCGCCCTTGGGGGAGGTCGCGCGGCGCATCCTCGGGGGAGAGGTAGCGCCAGCCCTGGAAGGGGCGCTTGGCGGTCGGGGCCACACGGATCACGGTCGGGTCCAGCACGATGCCGCAGCGTGCGATGCCGTCGCCGCGATCGACCTCGTCAAGCCTGAGGATCGGTTGGCGGCACAGCACCAGCCCCTTGAACACCCAGTAGAGTGAGCCGCCATTCAGTACCTCGCCTTCGCGCTTGGGCCACATGCGGGTGACATGGCGCGGCAGGCCATCCGGCCCCTTGGCGCGCGCCGTCGCCTGCCAATCGGTCAGGTCTTCGACCCGCTCCGCACCGACGCAAAGCTTGATCAGATGTGTTGTCCCCGACTTACCCACAGACTGCTCCACAGAATCTCGCATTCCCACAGTATATCGTAGGGCGTTCGCGCGCTGCTGCAATCTGTTGATCGTGGCAACCCGGCGCGCTATCTTGCTTGCCTGCCCAAAGGAGCCGAGAGCATGACCCGTTTCGCCGCCCCCATCGCCGAACAGATCTGGGATATGAAGTATCGCCTCAAGCAAGGCGATGGCACGCCCATCGACGGCTCGGTCGAGGATACCTGGCGCCGCATCGCCCGCGCGTTGGCCGAGGTAGAACAAGACAAGGCCGGATGGGAAGAGCGGTTCTATACCGCGCTTGAGGATTTCAAATACCTGCCTGCGGGGCGCATCGTGGCGGGCGCTGGTACGGGTCGGTCGGTGACGCTGTTCAACTGCTTCGTCATGGGCACGGTGCCAGACAGCATGGGCGGCATTTTCGACAATCTGAAAGAGGCCGCGCTGACCATGCAGCAGGGTGGCGGCATTGGCTATGATTTCTCGACCATCCGCCCCAAGGGGGCCGAGGTGCTCGGGGTCGCCGCCGATGCCTCGGGGCCTTTGTCCTTCATGGATGTTTGGGATGCGATGTGCCGCACGATCATGTCGGCGGGTTCGCGCCGGGGTGCGATGATGGCGACGCTGCGCTGCGATCACCCCGACATCGAGGCCTTCATCGACGCCAAATCCGATCCTGCGCGGCTGCGGATGTTCAATGTCTCGGTCCTGGTCACCGATCCCTTCATGGAAGCGGTTGCGGCTGATGGTCCGTGGGAGCTGGTTTTTGGCGGGCGGGTTTATCGCACGGTGCAGGCGCGTGATCTGTGGAACAAGATCATGCGCGCGACCTATGATTACGCCGAACCCGGCGTGATCTTCATCGACCGCATCAATGCCGAGAACAACCTGAACTATGTTGAGACGATCGCGGCGACCAACCCCTGTGGCGAGCAGCCCTTGCCGCCTTATGGGGCGTGCCTTTTGGGCTCGATCAACCTGTCGCGACTGGTCGATGATCCCTTCGGCTGCGATGCGCGGATCGATCCTGACAAGCTGGCCGATCTGGTAGCGCTCGCCGTGCGGATGATGGACAATGTCGTCGATGCCTCGCGCTTTCCGCTCGCGGCGCAGGCGGCCGAAGCGCGGGCCAAGCGCAGGATCGGGCTGGGTGTGACGGGTCTTGCCGATGCGCTGGCGATGGTGGGGCTGCGCTATGGCAGCGAGGCCGCGGCTGAGATGACGGGCGAATGGCTAAGACTGATTGCCAATGCCAGCTATCGTGCCTCGGCCCTTCTGGCGGCGGAAAAGGGGGCCTTTCCGCTTTATGATGCGGCCGCCTATGCCAAGGCGCCGATGATCGCGCGCCTTGATGCGGATGTGCAGGCGCTGATCGCACAGCATGGTCTTAGGAACGCGCTTTTGACCTCGATCGCGCCGACCGGCACGATCAGCCTTTTCGCGGGCAATGTCAGTTCGGGGATCGAGCCGATCTTCGCCAATTCCTATAAAAGAAAGGTGCTGCAACCCGATGGCAGCCGCACCGAGGAAGAAGTGGTCGATTACGCCGTGGCAGCGTGGCGGGATCATGCTGGTGATACGCCCCTGCCCGATCATTTCGTCACTGCCCAAACGCTCGCCCCGCTTGACCATGTGCGCATGCAGGCCGCGGCCCAGCCTTGGATCGACAGCTCGATCTCGAAAACGATCAACGTGCCGGCAGATATCGATTTCGAAAGCTTCAAGGATGTCTATGCGCAAGCCTATGCCGATGGTTGCAAGGGTTGCACCACCTATCGTCCCAATGATGTGACGGGGTCGGTCCTGTCGGTGTCAGAAAGTGCCAAAAAAGTCGAGGGCGCTGAGGCCGCGGAGGCCGCCAGCGGCGAGGTCATCTACATGTCCGAGCCACTCGACCGTCCCGCAGCACTTGAGGGGCATACCTATAAGGTGAAATGGCCCGATAGCGAGCATGCGCTCTATATCACGATCAACGATATCGTGCTGTCCGGGCATCGGCGGCCCTTCGAGGTCTTCATCAACTCCAAGAATATGGAACATTTCGCATGGACCGTGGCGTTGACACGTATGATCTCGGCGGTGTTCCGCCGCGGCGGTGATGTCAGTTTCGTGGTCGAGGAGCTGAAGGCCGTCTTCGACCCGCGCGGCGGTGCATGGATGAACGGCAAATACGTACCGTCCATTCTGGCGGCCATCGGCGGGGTGATCGAACGGCACATGATCGCGATCGGCTTTATCGCGGGCGAGGGGATGGGGTTGAAATCGGACCCGCAGGCCGAGGTGGTCAATCTAGGCCATAAACCCGGCCCAGCCTGTGCCTCTTGCGGCCAATATGACATGCGCATGGCCGAGGGGTGCCTGACCTGCAACAGCTGTGGCTATTCGAAATGTGGCTAAGGCGTCTTTTCGCCTTGCCACACTAACGCCGCATTTGGCCGGATAAGTCGCTGGTGAGACAGGGGTGGGGATGCCGCCTGTCGGGTTGGGTTGGTGCCATGTTGCTTGGTGTTGCGCGGTCTTGCGCGATCTTTGTCATAACAGCGGTCTGTGCTGTCCCGGCCTGGGCCGATGGTCAGGCCGGGCGTGCCGAGCTTGGCATGGCGCGGCTTTTTACCAATGATACCATCGCCGACAGGCAGGATCGTTGGCGTTCGGGCGGCTATGGCATCAGTGCCTTTCGCGGGCGCGCGTGGCATGGGGCGCTGCCCGGCCAGCCTTTCGCGATCATCGAGTACCGCCTGCGTGGTGAGGTGATCGCCCCCGACAACCTGGCGCGCCCTGCACCGGGTGACCGCCTTTATGCCGGAAGCTTGTGGCTTGGCGCGCATACGCATCTGGCGTGGCGGGGCCTCGATGTGACGGCAGGCGCCGACTTGGTCGTCACGGGCGAGCAATCCGGCCTGCGGCGGCTTCAATCGCAAATCCATGGTTGGTTCTCGATGCCGCGCATGGATGTGGCGCGTCATCAGGTCGAGAACGGCGTTTATGTGCATGGCACGGTCGAGATGGCGAAAGCCGTGTCGCGCGCGTGGGGTGAGCTACGCCCCTTTGTCGAGGTGCAGGCAGGGGTGGAGACCATGGCGCGCGCAGGGCTTGACCTAACCATCGGATCACTGGGACAGGCGGGGTTGCGCAGCCGCGATCCGATCACCGGCCAGCGCATCGCGGGGATTGTCGATCCTGAGCGCGGCGGATGGTCGTTCTTGGTTGGTGGCGATATTGCCCATGTGGACAGCTCGGTTTTCTTGCCGGAAGCCCGTGGCTATCAAGCGGTCTCCACAAGGCACAGGCTGCGCGCCGGGATGAACTATGCCATCGGCAGCAGTAATTTCTTTTATGGCGTGACCCATCTATCCGAGGAATTCGTGGGGCAACCCGAGGGCCAGCTGGTTGGATCGCTCAGCCTGAACCTGCGCTTTTGATCTTTTGGTACATAAATATATCGAAAGCTATACAAAACGAATCACCTTTGATAACCTCATGGCAAGGCACGGCTGATCAACGGCTGGCCATACAAAAAACATGAGGCAGAGCAATGAACACGGGCTTTCGGGGCGCGTTCGTGATCGCATGGACGCAAACCACAGTTGATGATCAGCATAGGGAAGGACATGTCCAACTGATCGAGGGCATGACATGGCGCTGGCGAGGTCAGGCCGTCGCGCTGGAGGGTGATGGCGGCGCGATTGTCTTGCAGGATAAAGGCGCGCAAACCGAGCAGCGCGCCCGTGCTGCGCGCGTTGTGCGCAGGATGTTGCAGCGCCCCGCGCCCCGCCCGACGGAAATCGCCGCAGAGGAGGCCGATCCGCTGTTGCGTGGGGCTTTCGTCGTCACCGATGGCAAGAAGCTGTTCACGATTGTGCCAATCCTCTTGGATGATGAGAGCGATCCGGTCTTGCTCTTTGCCGGTGAGATACCACCACCCGACCGTGATCTGACGATCGTGCATTGTGCCGAGCGCATGTTGCGCCCCACCTATGCCGAGCGTCCATCGGTAATCTGCTTCACGCCCGGCACCCGCTTGCGCACCGAAACCGGCGATGTCGCAATCGAGGAGCTGGGACCGGGATCGCGGCTCATGACCCGTGACAGTGGCCCCCAAGAGGTCATCTGGTGCGGCCATCGTCGCATGTCGGGCGCGCGCCTTTTCGCGATGCCCAAGCAGCGCCCCATCCGATTGCGCCGTGGCGCGCTGGGGCTTGACCGACCAGATGGCGACCTGATCGTCAGCCCCGAACATCGCGTCTTGGTCAAGGGCCGCGCCGCGCGCGATTTGTGGGGCGAGGACGAGGTCTTGGTGCGCGCCGCCGATCTGGTGGGCGATCGTTTCATTACCGTGGATCATTCGCTGCGCGAAACTTGGTATATTCACCTGATGTTGGAGCGCCACGAGGTGATCTGGGCCAATGGGCTCGAGGTTGAGACGTTTCATCCTGGCTTCATGGGGCTTGATCACCTCAATGGGGCGCAGCGCGACCTGTTGTTCGATCTACGCCCGGAACTGTCGGGTAACCCCGACCTGTATGGACCACCGGCCCGCCGTATGGTCAGCCGGGCCGAAGCCGCGATCTTGTTGCATGGCATGCCCGCACTGACGGTGTCAGCGCGGCATTGACAGCCCCGCCACTTCGGCCTACACGGCGCGCTCACAGAGCGGTCTGAACGGGCCGCTTTTCATATTGGTGTTGGTGGCCCCCGCAAGGGAATGCCTGTCGCCCCGGCAAAATCCGGGGAAAGGACAACGCCCTCTCGATTGATGAAGAGGAGATCAGACGGTGACCAAACGCACCTCTGCCAAGTATAAAATTGACCGCCGGATGGGCGAAAACATCTGGGGTCGCCCCAAATCCCCGCTCAACAAGCGCGAATACGGTCCCGGCCAGCATGGTCAGCGCCGCAAGGGCAAGATGTCGGATTTCGGCTTGCAGCTGCGCGCCAAGCAAAAGCTGAAGGGCTACTACGGCGATCTCACCGAAAAGCAGTTCCGCCGCATTTATGCCGAGGCCGAGCGCCGCCGCGGTGATACCGGCGAATTGCTGATTGGCCTGCTTGAACGCCGTCTCGATGCGGTCGTTTACCGCGCCAAGTTCGTGGCGACCATCTTTGCCGCCCGCCAATTCGTGAATCACGGCCATGTGACCGTGAACGGCAAGCGCGTCAACATCCCCTCCTACCGCGTGAAGGAAGGTGATGTGATCGAAGTGCGCCAGAAGTCCAAGCAAATGACCGTGCTGCTCGAAGCCGTGCAATTGGCCGAGCGTGACGTTCCCGACTACATCGAAGTCGATCATTCCAAGATGATTGCCACCTTCGTGCGCACGCCGGGCTTGGGCGATGTACCTTACCCGGTTGTGATGGAACCGAATCTGGTTATCGAATATTACGCACAGAACTAAGTTCTGCTGCACGCAAGTTTTCGGGGGCCGTGCCATACTGGCGCGGCCCTTTTCATTTCGGTCAGGCGATAGGAGGCCCCGCACATGGCGCAGACCCATCCCGTTTACGGGCGTATTGACGGCCCGATCGTCATCATTGGCTTTGGATCGATCGGCAAAGGCACATGGCCTTTGATCGAGCGACATTTCGACTATGACGCCGACAAGCTGGTAGTGATCGAACCTGACGCCGGACAGGCGAATTTTCTGCGCCAACATCGTCTGAACCATGTGCAAGAGGCGCTCACGCCGCGGAATTATCGTGACGTGCTGGGGAGGCTTTTGGAGCCTGGCAAAGGGTTTTGCGTCAATCTGAGCGTCGATACATCGTCGCTCGACCTGATGCGCTATTGTCGCGAATTGGGCGTACCATATATCGATACCGTGGTAGAGCCCTGGGCGGGGTACTATTTCGGCACGACCGATAATGCTGCGCGCACCAATTACGCGCTGCGACAAGCGGTACGCGATGAGAAAGCTGCCAATCCCGGCGGTGCGACCGCGATTTCCTGCTGTGGGGCCAATCCCGGTATGGTGTCGTGGTTTGTCAAAGAAGCGCTCTTGACGCTTGCGCGCGACACCGGCCGGGCGATCGATGCGCCCAAGGACCGCGCCGGATGGGCTGCGCTGATGCGCGATCTGGGTGTCAAGGGCGTTCACATCGCCGAGCGCGACACGCAGGCGCGCCGCCTACCGCGCCCGCGCGGGGTATTCGTCAACACGTGGTCGGTCGAGGGCTTCATCGCCGAAGGCTTTCAGCCCGCCGAGCTAGGCTGGGGTACACATGAACCATGGTTCCCCGAGAATGGCTATCGCCATGAGACGGGCTGTCAGGCCGCGATCTGGCTGGACCGTCCCGGCGCGATTACGCGGGTACATAGCTGGTGTCCGACACCCGGACCGCAATTTGGCTTTCTCGTCACCCATAACGAGGCGATCTCGATTGCCGATTACTACACCGTGGGCGACGGGGCTGACCCCACCTATCGGCCGACCTGTCACTATGCCTATCACCCTTGTGATGATGCGGTCTTGTCACTGCACGAGATGTTCGGCTCGGGGCGGGCGCAGGAGAAGCATCACATTCTGGCCGAAGATGAGATCGTCGAAGGGATCGATGAATTGGGCGTGCTGCTCTATGGCCATGCGAAGAACGCGCTATGGTACGGCTCGCGGCTGTCGAATGCCGAGACCCGCGATCTGGCACCCTATCAGAATGCGACCGGCCTTCAGGTGACATCGGCCGTCTTGGCGGGGATGGTCTGGGCTTTGGAAAACCCCGATGCGGGCATCGTCGAGGCGGACGAGATGGATCATGCGCGCTGCCTTGCCGTGCAGCGCCCCTATCTGGGGCCGGTCGAGGCCCACTATACCGATTGGACACCCTTGCAGGACCGCTGGGAGTTGTTCCCTGAGGATATCGATCCCGAGGAGCCTTGGGCCTTTCGCAACGTGCTGGCCAGCTGACGCACTGCCTTGGCGAAACGGTGCAGCCTTTGGCTGCGCAACCTTATTCTCGCCCCGCCTTTGGCGGGTCTCGGGTCACGGGGGCGCTGCCCCCGTACCCCCGGAGTATTTGTGAAGCAAAGAGCGGAGCGTGATCGCCCCTTTTGTGCTGATGGACGCGGGCCACAAAGGGGCGTATGGGCAGGCCATGGCAATTGGCGATCGTTTCAACACAGTGTCCCTTGCGCAGGCGCAGTTGCTGCCGGTTTGGCGGCGGCCCATCGCGCTCTTGGCGCTCATGGGCTTTGCCATGCCTGTGGCCTTTGCAACATGGTCGGCGCTTCTGAATAATTTCGTGATCGAAATGGCCGCCTTCGATGGGGCCGATATTGGCTGGCTGCACAGCGTGCGCGAGATCCCGGGGTTTTTTGCGATTGGGGTGATCGCGTTGATCATCTTGGTGCGCGAACAGGTCTTGGGACTTGTGTCACTGTTGATGCTGGGGGTGGCAACGGCGCTGACGGCGCAGTTTCCGAGCCTTGGCGGGCTGCTGATCATCACATTGATCAGTTCGATCGGATTTCACTATTATGAAACTGTCAATCAATCACTTCAGTTGCAATGGATCGACAAGAAACGCGCGCCGCAGGTTTTGGGCTGGTTGATGGCGGTGGGGTCGGGGGCCACGTTTCTGGCCTATGGGCTGATCGTGCTGACATGGCGCGCCTATGATTTAAGCTATGATCTGGTGTACTGGGTTGCGGGCGGGGTGACGGCAGCAATCGCATTGATCTGTCTTTTTGCTTTTCCGCAATTCGAAAGCCCACATCCACAGACCAAGAAGATGGTGCTGCGTCGGCGCTATTGGCTTTATTACGCGCTGCAATTCATGTCGGGCGCGCGGCGGCAGATATTTGTCGTCTTTGCCGCCTTCATGATGGTCGAGCGCTATGGCTTTGCCGTGCATGAGGTCACCGCACTGTTCATGGTGACTTTGCTGGCCAACATGGTTGCCGCACCGCTCTTGGGGGCGGTGGTCGCGCGTTTCGGGGAACGCTTGGCGTTGATGGTGGAATATGGCGGGCTTGGCGCGATCTTCGTGCTTTATGCGGGGCTTTATGTCTTTGATTGGGGCCCTTTGGCCGCTTCGGTGCTTTATGTTGCCAATCACCTGTTTTTTGCACTGGCCCTGGCGATGAAGACCTATTTCCAGAAGATCGCCGATCCGGGTGATATTGCGCCAACCGCGGCGGTGGCTTTCACGATCAACCATATCGCGGCGGTGTTCTTGCCCGCGGGGCTGGGGTATTTGTGGTTGACCTCTCCGGTGTCGGTTTTCGTGTTGGCGGCGGGCATGGCAACCGTGTCTTTCGGCCTGTCCTGGCTTGTGCCGCGCCATCCTGTGCCGGGGCATGAGACGGTTCTGGTCACGCGGCATGCGGCGCCGGTTGCCAAGCCCGGTGCAAGCGCTTAGGGGCGTGGCACGCCAAACTTCTTGATCTGGAGCCTTTCGATGTCGACTTGGACCGCGCTGACAACCCTTCCCGACGCGATGCAGGCTGAGGCGCTTGGCGATGCGCTTGAGGATTTGACGCCGGAACCTACGGGTGTTGGGGTTTTCGAGCTGGAGGATGGATCGGGCCTTTGGGAAGTAGGCGCCTATTTCACGGAACAGCCCGATGAGATTGCCTTGATGCTTTTGGCCGCTGCCCATGGCGCGAGGCCTTTTGCGGTGTCGGAAGTGCCGCAGACCGATTGGGTGGCCCATGTCCGCCGTGAACTGCACCCGGTCGAGGCGGGGCGCTTTTTCGTCTATGGCAGCCATGATGCCGACAAGCTGCCCAGCGGGCGGATCGGCCTGTTGATCGAGGCGGCAATGGCTTTTGGCACGGGTCATCATGGTACGACGCAAGGCTGTCTCGAGGCGATGGACGCCCTGTTGGCGGCTGGCCAGGGCTTTGGTAATGTCGCCGATATCGGTTGCGGAACGGCGGTGTTGGCCATTGCGGCGGCCAAGGTACTTGATGGTCAGGTCATCGCCTCGGACATCGACCCGGTCGCGGTTGATGTCGCCTTGGCCAATGCGGCGGCAAATGATGTGGCCGGACGCCTTGTCTGTGTCGAAGCGGCGGGGTTCGACCACCCCATGCTGCGCGCGCGCGTGCCTTATGATCTTGTTTTTGCCAATATCTTGAAAGGGCCACTGATCGGTTTGGCCCCCGATATGGCGGCACATGTGGCCTCGGGCGGGCATGTCATCTTGTCGGGGCTTTTAATCCCGCAAGCCGAAGACGTGACGCAAGCCTATGTCGATGCCGGCTTTACGCCTATTGCCCGGCGCGAGATCGGGGAATGGGCCACACTGACCTTACAGCGCTGAGCGCAGAAAAAAGCGCCCTCAAATCGCTTTGAGGGCGCGTCGCTGGTTCAATTTGCGAGGCTTAGCCGCGCTGATAGGTGCCGCGCGCGATATCGTCGATGTCGCCACGGACAAGGCCCAGATCGTCCAATTCGCGGTCGGTCAGGGCCATCAGGCTTTTGCGCGTTACACGCGCGTCATTCCACGATGCGATCCGGCCGAAAAGTTCGGCCAGAAGACGGGTGGCACCGAAGCCGGCGCCGAAGGGGCGGTTCGTGATAATGGCCATCTGGCGTTTCCTTTCGGGTTCATCATCCCGGCCAATGACACAATGCCTGCGGCCGCTTGATCGAGAGCCGCATCTAGATGTGCGATAAGCGTCATGCAATGCGCGTTTCTGCATGGGTCACATGCAATTTCCGCATGCCTTGTTCATGGACGAATTTGACAATGAATTAAGGAAAAAGCGTGATCGGGCGAGTCGTTTTTTGCCTGTTGAATGGCGCATTTTGGCGGCGAGATTCCGACATTGGTCAAAAGCGACTTTTCATCGCTGCAAAGGGACCAAGCGCTAGGCAATGTTCGCCTTTCGTGCTAGTGATGCAGAAAGGCCACGAATAGGGCTGTCAAATGCGGGGCATGGCGGGCAGATGCGGATAATCGGGATCGACCCGGGGCTCAGATGCCTTGGATGGGGTGTGATCGAGGTGGATGGCACGCGTCTCAGGCATGTGGCTAATGGCCAGATTCTATCGGGCGCGGGTGATCTCGCGGTGCGGCTTGTGGCGCTTTACGAGAAGTTGAGCGTGGTTGTTTCAGCGCATGCACCGCAGGCGGCTGCGGTCGAACAGACCTTTGTCAATAAAGATGCTGCCGGCACGTTGAAGCTTGGTCAGGCGCGCGGGGTTGCGCTGTTGGTGCCTGCCTTGGCTGGCCTGCCCGTGGCCGAATATGCGCCGAACGCGGTGAAAAAAGCGGTGGTCGGCGTGGGTCATGCCCAAAAGCAACAGGTTGATCATATGGTGCGATTGCAATTGCCCGGCTGCAACCCGGTGGGGCCAGATGCCGCCGATGCGCTGGCTATCGCCATTTGCCATGCCTTCCATGCACAATCGGCTGGGCGACTGGCCCAAGCCATCGGGGCGGCATCATGATCGGGAAATTGACGGGTCGGGTAGATTACAAGGCGGCCGATCATGTCCTGCTCGATGTGGGGGGCGTGGGCTACACGGTGCATTGTTCGGATCGCACCTTGGGCGCGCTGCCCGGCGCGGGGCAGGTGGCCGCACTTTATACCGAGTTGTTGGTGCGCGAGGATCTGTTGCAGCTGTTCGGGTTCCTCACACCTTATGAGCGAGAATGGCACAGGCTGTTGATCTCGGTCCAAGGGGTTGGGTCCAAGGCGTCGATGGCGATCTTGGGCACGCTTGGCCCCGACGGCGTGGCGCGCGCAATTGCCATCGGCGATTGGGCTTCGGTCAAGGCGGCCCCCGGCGTGGGGCCGAAACTGGCGCAGCGTGTGGTCAACGAACTCAAGGACAAGGCGCCGGGGATCATGGCCCTTGGCGGCACCCTCGGACAGGCGGTAGGCACGCTTCCCGATCCTTTGATCTTGGACGATGCGCCCGCAACCTTGCCCAAGGTCAAGCCCGCAGCGCAAAGCGACGGCGCGGCCCAGGCTGATGCGCTGTCGGCGCTGACCAATCTGGGCTATGCGCCCTCTGAGGCGGCCCGCGCCGTGGCCGAAGCCGCAGGCAACACGCCGGGGGCCGAAGCGCCTGTGCTGATCCGCGCCGCGTTGCGGCTTTTGGCACCCAAGGAGTAGGGGGTGGCGCGGGGCCGTGGCCTCAGCCATAGATGATCGACATGACCGAACCAGACCCGACGCTCCGCCCCGCACCTCTCCCCGAGGATGCCGACCGCGCCCTTCGCCCCCAGACACTTGACGATTTCATCGGTCAGGCCGAGGCGCGGGCGAACCTGTCGGTTTTCATCGAAAGCGCGCGCAGGCGTGCCGAGGCTATGGACCATGTCCTGTTCCACGGCCCGCCCGGTTTGGGCAAGACGACGCTGGCCCAGATCATGGCGCGCGAATTGGGCGTGAATTTCCGCATGACTTCCGGCCCGGTTCTGGCGCGAGCGGGCGATCTGGCGGCGATCCTGACCAATCTGGAGGCGCGCGATGTCTTGTTCATTGACGAAATCCACCGCCTGAACCCGGCGGTCGAGGAAGTGCTCTATCCCGCGCTCGAGGATTTCGAGCTTGATCTGGTGATCGGCGAGGGGCCAGCTGCGCGCACAGTGCGGATCGAATTGCAGCCCTTCACGCTGGTCGGTGCCACGACGCGGATGGGCCTGTTGACCACACCGCTGCGCGACCGCTTCGGTATTCCCACACGGCTCAATTTCTACACGACCGCGGAACTAACCCAGATCGTGGCGCGCGGTGCGCGGCTGTCGGGGATCGATGCTGATGCCGATGGCGTGGCCGAGATCGCAGGGCGCGCACGCGGGACGCCGCGCATTGCGGGTCGGCTCTTGCGCCGGGTGATCGATTTCGCGCTGGTCGAGGGGGATGGGCGGCTGACCCAAGCTATCGCCGATCGCGCGCTCACACGGTTGGGTGTCGATCATCTGGGTCTTGACGGTGCCGACCGCCGCTATTTGCAGCTGATCGCGGAAAACTACAGCGGCGGACCTGTGGGTGTCGAAACACTCTCTGCCGCGCTGTCTGAAAGCCGCGACACGCTGGAAGAGGTGATCGAGCCTTATCTGTTGCAACAAGGGTTGATCGCGCGCACCCCACGGGGCCGGATGCTGGCGCAAAAAGGCTGGTCCCACCTGGGGATGGCCGCACCTGAGGGGCCGACCCAAGAGATATTGCTATGATAACCGACACATCCCTTGCCCCCTTGACCCCGGAGGCAATCAGCGCGCTTTTCACCCGCGCCGATGGTCAATTCCTGTTCGCGCGTTGTGGGCGGCCGATCGTGCCTGTGGTCTTCGGGGTCGAGGATGGCACTGTCGCGACTCTCAAGGGCGCGATCGAGGCGGTGGTGGCGCTTGCCGGTCACAAGATGGCCGAAACCGATCCCGAACTGGGTGCCAACCTAATGGTGTTCTTCATCCGCGATTGGGACGAGTTGACCGCCACCCCCAATCTCGACCGGTTGATCCCCGATCTTGGCCCGCTGGTCGCCCGACTGGAGCGGGCAGATGCCAACCAGTACCGCGCCTTCCGCTTCGACCAGACCGGCGCGATCAAGGCGGCCTTTGTCTTTGTCCGCATGGATGGTGCGATGTCGCAGGCCCCAGCCGAGACCATCGCGCTTTCCCAGATCGTGCAGACGATCCTTTTGTGGTCCGATACCGCGTTTCTTGGATCATCCCCACTTGCGATTTTGCAAAAGGGCGGCCCTGCGATCCTGAAACCCCAGATCGGCGATCTGATCCGCGCGGCCTATGACCCGGTCTTGCCTGCCCATGCGACCGACCCCGCCTATGCCCTGCGCTTGGCCGCAAGATTGCCGAGGGCGCAATGACCGCCGAAATCCAACATATCTGGCCGATCCGCGTCTATTACGAGGATACCGACCTCGCGGGGATCGTCTATTATGCCAATTATCTGCGGTTTATCGAGCGTGCGCGCTCGGAACTGGTGCGTGAGGCAGGCGTCGATCAGGTTGCGATGAAGGCCCAAGGGCTGGTCTTTGCCGTGCGCCGGGTCGTGGCGGATTACCTCGCGCCCGCCCGTTATGACGACCAGATCGAGGTGCGCACTCGCCTCGCTGATGTGAAGGGTGCAAGCTTTGCGATGCCGCAACAGGTCTGGCGCGGCGAGACGCTGTTGTTCCGCGCTGATGTCACCATTGCTGTGCTGAATGCCGAGGGCCGCGCCGCGCGCCTTCCGGCGGAACTCCGCGCAAGGCTGACTGCGTTCACGGCAGATGTCAGCCGCTAACAGAGAAGTGTTCGCAATCCCCCTTACAAGCTGATATCATCCCGAAGTAATGAGGCGCGCAAAGCGCCCGTGATGATTTGAGGCCGGGGCAGAGGACACTTTACAGGCTATGGAAACCGAAACGCTCGCTGCTGCGTCACACGCAGATTACACCCTTATTGCGCTTTTCTTCCGGGCATCGATCACCGTTCAGCTGGTGATGATCGGCCTGATCCTCGCCTCGGTCTGGGTCTGGGCTGTGACATTTACCAAGGTCACGATGTTTCGCAAGTCGCGCGCCGATGCCACAGCCTTTGACGCCGCTTTTTGGTCGGGCGAGCCCTTGGACGAGCTTTATGATCGCATCGCCGATGCACCGCAAAGCGCCCATGAGCGGGTCTTTGTCGCGGGTATGACCGAATGGCGCCGGTCTCTGCGCGATGACGGAGCGCTGATACCTGGTGTCCAGCAACGGGTCGATCGTTCGATGGACGTCGCGATCGCGCGCGAAAGCGAGAGTTGGACCCATGGTCTTGGGTTTCTGGCAACGACCGGGTCGGCGGCGCCTTTTGTGGGCTTGTTCGGCACGGTCTGGGGGATCATGCGGTCCTTTCAGGAAATCGCGATTTCCGGCAACACGTCGCTGGCCACCGTCGCCCCCGGCATCGCCGAAGCGCTTTTGGCCACGGGCCTTGGCCTTTTGGCGGCCATTCCGGCGGTGATCTTGTATAACATGTTCAGCAAGGATGCTGATCGCCTCGTTGGTGGGCTTGAGGGCTTTGCCGATGAGTTTTCGACCCTCCTGTCGCGGCAACTTGACTGATGGGTGTTTCGGTTTCCACCAATAGCGGCTCGCGCCGCCGGGGCAGGGGGCGGCGCGCTAGCCTACGCCCGATGTCCGAGATCAACGTCACGCCATTTGTTGACGTCATCTTGTGCCTTTTGATCATCTTCATGGTGGCCGCCCCCCTGATGACGGTGGGCGTGCCGATCGACTTGCCCGACACCGCCGCCGAGGCCCTGCCATCGGAGGAGGAAGAGCCGCTGACCGTCACCCTTGCCCCGGATGGCACGGTGATGATCCAGACCACCCCCGTCGCGCTGGACGAGATGATCACGCGGCTGCAAGCCATCGCCGCCGAGCGTGCCTCGAGCCGCATTTTCCTGCGCGCCGATGGTGCGATCCCCTACGAGGATGTGATGCGGGTGATGGGTGCGCTCAATGCCGGCGGTTTCCGCGAGATCGGGCTTGTGACCGATTCAGGCGGCCCGCGGCTTGACGGTGGCGGACAGTAAGGGGGAGGGGATGCGCCGATCCCTTTATGCCTCGACCGCGATCCATGCCGCGATCCTGCTTTGGGTCGCGCTGGGCGACGGGCTGTTCAAGGACAGTCCCGACCCGGTGTTCGAGGTGACCGGCGTCACGATCTTATCAACCGCGGAATTCGAAGCCTTGAGCAATGCGCCAACCCCTATTGCGCTTGCAGTGACCCCGCCGCCGCCGCGCCCCGCCCCGGAACCCGAACCGCAACCCGAAGCTGAGCCTGACCCTGCGCCCGCGCCGGAACCCGAACCACAGCCCGAGCCCACGCCCCCCGGCGAGGTGACCGATACGCTTGCCCCGCCGGCACCCCTGTCCGGCACCCCCGATCTGCCCGAGGATGGCCGCCCGACGCCGCGCGCCGCTGACCGGATCGCGCCCTTGCCCGCCCCCGCCCCTGAACCCGATGTCGAGACCGCCCCAGAGGCGGTCGCGCAGGCAACGGCCCCCGCCCCCGCGGCAACGCCCGTCGAAGAACAGCCCGAGACCGCGCCCGAGGAAGCCACGACCGAGATCGTGACTGAGGCGGAAACGCCATCGGGTGGACCGCTTGGCCCCACAGCCTCGATCCGACCGCCGACACGGCCCGAACGGCCCCGCCCGGTCGAGGCCGCCGCTGCACCAACACCGGCACTCGCACCTGCGCCTGCACCCGAACCACAGCCGGCCCCCCCGGCTGATCCGCTGGCCGCGGCCATTGCATCGGCTGTCGCCGAAGCCGTGCAGACCCCCACCGCACCATCAGGCCCGCCGCTGAGTGCCGGTGCGCGCGAAGGGTTCCGAGTGGCTGTCTCGACCTGTTGGAATGTCGGCTCTCTTAGCAACGAGGCGCAGCGCACCACGGTGGTGGTGGGCTTTGACATGTCGCCCGATGCGCGGCCCGTCGATGGAACGCTGCGGCTGATCTCGTATGATGGCGGATCGCAAGCGGCGGCTCAGCAAGCCTATGAGGCCGCGCGCCGCGCGATCCTGCGCTGCGGGGCCAGCGGCTATAACCTGCCCGCCGAAAGCTATGATGACTGGCGGCAGGTGGAACTTGTCTTCAATCCCGAAGGGATGCGACTGAGATGATTTTTTCGCGCACCCCTGTTAACCTATCTTGGCGGAGCCATTCCGCGCGGCCAGAGGTGTATCCATGTTGCTGACCCGTCGTTCCTTGATCCGTTCCGCCTCGGGCTTCGCGGCGGCAGCGACTTTGCCAGTGCTGGCGCCCGGTCTGGTGCGCGCGCAAGGCCGCCCCCTGCGGCTTGAGATCACCGAAGGTGTGATCGAACCCTTGCCCTTTGCCATTCCCAGCTTCATCGCGCGCAATGGCGCCGCCGCCGATGCTGCCGCCGATGTCACCCGCGTGATCGCTGCCGATCTGCGCGGCACGGGCCTGTTTCGCCAGATCCCCGACAGCGCGCATATCTCGCGCGTGACCAGCTTCGACGCGCCGATCGTTTACCCCGATTGGCAGGCGATCAATGCCCAAGCCTTGATCGTGGGCGAGGTCGAGCAGCAGGGTAGCCGTTTGATCGTGCGTTTCCGCCTGTTTGACGTCTTTAGCCAACAGCCTTTGGGCGATGGCCTGCAATTCGTGGGCAACCGCGATGGGTGGCGCCGCATGGCCCATAATGTCGCCGATCAGGTCTATGAGCGGATCACCGGCGAGGCGGGGTATTTCGACACCCGCGTGGTCTTTGTGCATGAGGAAGGGCCGAAGAATGCCCGGCTTAAGCGGTTGGCATTGATGGATTACGACGGCGCGAATGTGCAATTCCTGACCGATAGCAGAAGCCTAGTTCTCGCGCCGCGCTTCAGCCCCACCGGCGACCGCATCATCTATACCAGCTATGAAAGCGGTCAGCCGCGCGTTTACCTGATGGATGTGGCGAGCGTTACCCGCCGACCACTCGAGGCCGTCTCGGCAGGCAACATGACCTTTTCGCCGCGTTTCACCGCCGATGGCGGCAGCGTTGTCTTCTCGATGGAACAGGGCGGCAATACCGATATCTACCGTGTACCGGTGGGCGGTGGCGCGCGCAGCCAGTTGACCAATGCCCCCTCGATCGAAACTGCGCCCTCGTTTTCGCCTGACGGACGGCAGATGGTGTTTGAGAGCGACCGCACGGGCGGCCAACAGATCTATGTCATGCCCGCAGGCGGCGGTGAGGCGCAGCGGATCAGCCGGGGCAGCGGGCGCTACGGCACCCCTGTCTGGTCACCGCGCGGCGATTACATCGCCTTTACCAAGCAAGAGCGCGGGCGCTTCCATATCGGGGTAATGCGTACAAACGGCACGGAAGAGCGGCTGTTGACGGCCTCGTTCCTTGATGAAGGGCCGACATGGGCGCCCAATGGCCGTGTCTTGATGTTTACTCGCGAAACCGCCGGGGCCGATGGTGCGCCTGCGGTCTATTCCGTCGATATCTCAGGGCGCAATCTGCAACGTGTCGCGACCCCCGGCATGGCGTCCGACCCGTCATGGTCGCCGCGCCTACCCTGACCACAAGCCACGCATGGACGCGGCCCATTCGCCCATGCTATATTGAGAAAAACAAAAAGGACCGAGCATCATGACCATTTCATTCCGCGCAACCGCGTTGATCCTGACTGCCGCTATGGCCCTGTCTGCCTGTGCGCAAGGCGGGCTGCGCGGTGGCGATGACGCCGTCAACCTCAACAGCGCGCAGGGCGCGTTCGGCTCCGTCTCGGACCCGCGCAGCATTGCCTACTTCAACCAGATTGTGGGTGACCGCGTGCTGTTTGCCGTCGATCAATCCAGCCTCGATGGCGCCTCGATGTCGGTTCTTGACGGTCAGGCCGAATGGTTGATGAGCAATCCAGAATTCACCGCCCTTGTCGAAGGTCACGCCGACGAACAAGGCACGCGCGAATACAACCTTGCTCTCGGCGCGCGCCGGGCTGCGGCCGTGCGTGACTATCTCGTGTCGCGCGGCGTCGCGGCCAATCGGATCAACACCATCAGCTTTGGCAAAGAGCGCCCGATCGAGATTTGCTCCGATGAAAGCTGCTACAGCCAGAACCGTCGCGCGGTCACAGTGCTGAGCGCGGGTGCCGGGGTCTGAACCGATGCGCCGCGCCCTGATCCTTGCGCTGTTCGTCGGCCTTTGCCCGCCCATAGCGATGGCACAGGACCGCACCCAGTCGCTTGCCGATATCCGGCAAGAGCTGTCGGTGCTCTTCGTCGAGATGCAGCGCTTGCGGGGTGAGTTGAACACCACAGGCGGCGCGATGGGCGCGGGTGGCGGCGGCACAGTGCTCGCGCGTATCGATGCCATCGAGGCCGAGTTGCGCCGCCTGACCGATCAGACCGAACAGTTGCAGATCAGGGTGGAACGTGTTGTCGCCGATGGCACCAACCGCATCGGCGATCTGGAGTTTCGGCTTTGTGAATTGACACCCGATTGCCGGATCGGCGATCTGGCCGTGACACCGCCCTTGGGCGGGGCGCTGGATGGGGTCACAAGCGCTGGCGCCCAGCCCGCCACCCCGGTGGTGCCAAGCGGCGCCAATCTGGCCGTGGCCGAGCAAAGCGATTTCGACCGCGCGCGCGCGGCTTATGAGAACGCTGATTATGCGCAAGCAGCCCAGCTTTTCGAAGTGTTCACGCAGACCTATCCCGGAGGCCCCCTCTCGTCCGAGGCGCATTTCTTGCGTGGCCAATCCGAGGCCCAGCAAAGCGCTTGGAGCCGCGCAGCGCGTGCTTATCTCGACAGTTTCACAGCTGATCCTTTGGGTGTGCGGGCCGGTGATGCGCTGCTCAATCTTGGCCAAGCCTTGGGAGAGTTGGGTCAGCTCGACGAGGCATGCCTGACCTTGGGCGAGGTTGGTGCGCGGTTTCCGGCAAGCCCTGCCGCGTCCGAGGCCTTGGCCGTGCAAAACAGGCTGAACTGCACGTGACAGCCGACGGGCTGGATGCGCGTTTCGCCGCGAGAATGGGCGCGTTGCTTGGCCCCGATTTTCCACCCGCCATCGGCCTCGCCGTCTCGGGCGGGGGCGATAGCATGGCGATGCTGGCTTTGGCCCATGGCTGGGCAAGGGTCATGGGCGTTGGCTTGCGCGTCGTGACGATTGATCACGGCTTGCGCGCTGCTGCCGCAGACGAGGCAGCGATGGTCGCAGCGGAATGTGCAGCCTTGGGGCATCCGCATAGGATCTTGCACTGGCATTGGGACGGGCAAGGCAATCTGCAAGATGCCGCGCGGCAGGCGCGCCGCGACCTGATCGGCGCGTGGCGGGGTGATCTTTCACATGTGCTGTTTGCCCATACGGCTGACGATCAGGCCGAAACGGTCTTGCTGCGGTTGATGCGCGGCTCCGGGGTCGAGGGATTGGCCGGTATGGCACCTGCGCGCGCGGTGCATGATGCAACAGGTTCATGGTGGATATTGCGCCCCCTTTTGGCCGAGCGGCGCGCAGATCTGCGCAATTACGCGGAGACGCTGAAGCTGCCTTTTGTCGATGATCCGTCGAATGACGATCCGCGCTATGATCGGGTGCGCATGCGCCAAGCGATCGCGACCTTGGGGCTTTCAGTCGATGGCTTGGCCCAGACCGGCGAGCGCATGGCGCGTGCAGCCATTGCCTGTCGCGCCCGTTCGGCCGATATCGCGCGCGTGATCGTCACCGAGGAAAGGCTGGGCGATCTTTACACAGGCGATCTGTTGATCGACCGCGACGGGCTGGCCCGCACCGAGCGTGACACGCAGATGCGGATCATCGCAGCAGGGCTGCAATGGGTGTCCTCTGACCGATACAGGCCGCGCGCCCATGCGTTGGAGGGGTTGCTTGACCGGCTGTTGGCCGGGGGCAGTGGCACCTTGCAAGGGGTGAATGCCATGACAAGCACTGCGGCGATCCGCCTCTCCCGTGAGCATGCAGCCTTGCGCCATGCGGCCCAGCCGGTACAAGCAAGGCAGCGATGGGACGGGCGGTGGCGCGTGGCTGATGCCCCTGAGCCGGGGCTGATCATCCGATCGCTTGGCCCAGATGGATGGGCGCAACGCCCTGATCGAGATAAGATTTTCCCACCTGCACGGGCTGCGTATGCTTGGCCTGCTTTGTTTCGGGGTGATCAGCTTGTCGCTTGCCCCCTGCTGGGCGTTGGGGCAACCAGTGAGATTGTGTTTCATCCGCTGCGCGGCCATTTCGCCCAATTCTTGGAATCGCATTGAACTCGCGCGCGGCATCCTTATCTTCAAGAGGATAGATCGACCGCATCCTTTGGGTCGGCATGTGAGGAGATATCCCCTTGGGCAACGCGCGAAACATCGCATTTTGGGTCATCCTGTTTCTCTTGATTCTGGCCTTGTTCAACCTGTTCTCGGGTGGTCAGACACAGGTGGCACAGCGCGGTGTGGCCTACTCCGAGTTCATTGCGCAGGTCGAGGCCGGTCAGGTCGTGTCGGCTACGCTGGATGGTGAGAATGTTCAGTTCACCACCGCGAATGGTACCTTTGGTACCGTCGCGCCGGGTGATGCGAACACCACCCAAACCCTGCTTGATCAAGGCGTGCGGATCGAAGCGCGGCCGCAAGAACAATCGGGTTTCTTGAGCGTGTTGTCACTGTGGTTGCCGGTCTTGGTGCTGATCGGGATCTGGATCTTCTTCATGAACCGCATGCAAGGTGGCGGCCGCGGCGGGGCGATGGGCTTTGGCAAGTCCAAGGCGAAGCTCCTGACCGAGAAGCATGGCCGCGTGACCTTTGACGATGTCGCCGGTATCGACGAGGCCAAGGAAGAACTCGAGGAAATCGTCGAATTCCTCCGCAATCCGCAGAAATTCAGCCGCCTTGGCGGCAAGATTCCCAAAGGCGCGCTGCTTGTCGGCCCGCCCGGCACGGGTAAGACGCTGCTTGCGCGCGCCATCGCTGGCGAGGCAGGCGTGCCTTTCTTCACCATCTCGGGGTCCGACTTCGTGGAAATGTTCGTGGGTGTGGGTGCATCCCGTGTGCGCGACATGTTCGAACAGGCGAAAAAGAACGCGCCCTGCATCGTCTTCATCGACGAAATCGACGCCGTGGGCCGGTCGCGCGGCGTGGGGTATGGCGGCGGCAATGACGAGCGCGAGCAGACGCTGAACCAGCTTTTGGTCGAGATGGACGGCTTCGAGGCGAACGAGGGCATCATCATCATCGCGGCGACCAACCGCCCCGATGTGCTTGACCCCGCGCTTTTGCGCCCCGGCCGCTTCGACCGGCAGGTGCAGGTGCCGAACCCCGACATCAAGGGGCGTGAGCGCATCCTGAGCGTGCATGCCCGCAAGGTGCCGCTTGGCCCCGATGTCGATCTGCGCATCATCGCCCGCGGCACGCCCGGTTTTTCGGGGGCTGATCTTGCCAACCTCGTGAACGAGGCGGCGCTGATGGCCGCGCGCGTGAACCGCCGTTTCGTGACGATGGAAGATTTCGAAAACGCCAAGGACAAGGTCATGATGGGCGCCGAGCGCCGCTCGATGGTCATGTCCGAAGACGAAAAGAAGCTGACCGCCTATCACGAGGCGGGCCATGCGATCGTCGGCATGAATGTGCCTGATCACGACCCCATCCATAAGGCCACGATCATTCCGCGTGGCCGTGCGTTGGGTCTGGTCTTGTCCTTGCCGGAGCGCGACCAGCTTTCGGTCAGCTACCGGAAATATACCTCCAAGATCGCCATGGCGATGGGTGGCCGCGTGGCCGAGGAGCTGGTCTTCGGCAAGGAGATGGTGACATCGGGCGCGGCGAGCGACATTCAACAAGTGTCCAAGATCGCGCGCGCCATGGTCACGCAATTCGGCTATGCCGAAGAACTCGGCTATGTCGATTACGCCAATGAGCAGCAAAGCTACCTCGGCTCGTACGGCGGCGGCACGAACCATTCGGCGGCGACGCAAAAGATCATCGATGACAAGGTCAAGGCGCTGATCGACGAAGGTTACGAGACCGCCAAGCGTATCCTGACCGAAAAGCGCGACGATCTGGAGCGATTGGCCCAAGGCTTGTTGGAATATGAAACGCTGACGGGTTCCGAGATCCAGAAGGTGATCAATGGTGAGCCGCTGAACAAGGGCGACGATAGCAGCGACACCAGCAGCCGCTCGGGTGGTACGCCCTCGATCACGGCGATCCCTAAGCTCAAGCCGAAATCCAAGCCCGCAGGCGACATGGAACCTGAACCAAGCGCGTGATGGCATGAACCGTTTCTTGGAAAGGCCCCATTGGGGGCCTTTTCGTTTTGGTGTTGCGAGGTTCCGACTTGCACTGGTTGCGGCGCTGGGATGACATCGTCAGGTATCCGTCAGGAGTTTCCCGCAATGCCCGCGCTTTTGCCGACCGATTTCACTGCGACTGTCATCTGGCTGGGGGTCAATCCCGACCGCGATGCCGCCTTGGAGACCCAAGCCCTGACCGAGATGGTGCTGAGTTTCGCGGGCCATGCCGGTGAAAGCCGCGCGGGGTTGGTACGCCGCTCAGACAGCCGGGTACTGTCGCAGTACAAGCGCGGCACCCCGATCCGGAATACGCGGCAAGTGGCGATCCTGTCGGCCGAAGAGCTTGACGCCATCGCCGCCGAGATGGGGATCGCGTCGCTTGACCCCGCCTTGGTCGGGGCCTCGATGGTCATTCGCGGCCTTCCCGATTTCAGCCATGTGCCGCCCTCATCGCGCTTGCAAGACCAGGCAAGCGGCGCGACGCTGACCATCGACATGGAAAACAGGCCCTGCATGCTCCCTGCCAAACCGATCGAAGCGCGACATCCGGGCAAAGGGGCCGCGTTCAAGCGGGCGGCGGTGAACCGTCGTGGCGTAACCGCTTGGGTCGAGCGCGAGGGGGTAATCACCTTGGGCGCGACGCTGCGCCTGCATATCCCCGATCAGCCTGTTTGGCCGCATCTTGCAAAGGCACGTCAGGGCCGCGCTTGAGAGCGCATGTTTCCCATGGGAAACACCGCGTGACGAATGAGCAAGGCAATGTGTCGGAAACGATCCTTCCACATGCGACGCCACCCGCTATAGGCGAGGGGGAGAAAACACGCCCGCATGTGGGAAGGGAGCCCGCCTGACATGGCCTTCAAGACAGATATCGAAATCGCACGCGAAGCGAAGAAAAAGCCGATCCAAGCCATCGGTGATAAGCTCGGCATCCCGAGCGAGGCGCTGTTGCCCTACGGCCATGACAAGGCCAAGATCGGGCAAGACTTCATCACCTCGCTCGCCGATCGGCCCAATGGCAAGCTGATCTTGGTCACCGCGATAAACCCCACGCCCGCGGGCGAGGGCAAGACCACCACCACCGTGGGTCTTGGCGATGGCCTGAACCGCATCGGCAAAAAGGCCGCGATCTGCATCCGCGAGGCCAGCCTTGGCCCGAATTTCGGCATGAAGGGTGGGGCGGCCGGCGGCGGCTATGCTCAGGTCGTGCCGATGGAGGAGATGAATCTTCATTTCACCGGCGATTTTCATGCAATCACGGCGGCGCATAACCTGCTGTCAGCGATGATCGACAACCATATCTACTGGGGCAACGCGTTGGGCATCGACGAGCGCCGGGTGGTCTGGCGCCGCGTGATGGACATGAACGACCGCGCGCTGCGCGATATCGTGGTGTCCTTGGGCGGTGTCTCGAACGGGTTTCCGCGCCAGACGGGGTTTGACATCACCGTCGCCTCCGAAGTCATGGCGATCCTGTGCCTTGCCAGCGATCTGGCCGATCTCGAGCGGCGCCTGGGCGACATGATCGTGGCCTATCGCCGCGACAAATCACCCGTCTATTGCCGCGATATCAAGGCCGATGGCGCGATGACGGTGCTGTTAAAAGATGCGATGCAGCCCAACCTCGTGCAGACGCTCGAAAACAACCCCGCCTTTGTGCATGGTGGGCCGTTTGCCAATATCGCGCATGGCTGCAACAGCGTGATCGCCACCAAGACCGCACTGAAGCTTGCCGATTTCGTGGTCACCGAGGCCGGTTTCGGAGCCGATCTGGGTGCCGAGAAGTTCATGAACATCAAGTGCCGCAAGGCCGGGCTTGCGCCTGATGCTGTGGTGATCGTGGCGACCGTGCGCGCGATGAAGATGAATGGTGGCGTCGCCAAGGCCGATCTGGGCGCCGAGAACGTGGAGGCCGTCAAGGCGGGCTGCGCCAACCTGGGTCGCCATATCGCAAATGTCAAAGGTTTCGGCGTTCCTGTCGTTGTCGGCATCAATCATTTCGCGGGCGATACCGAGGCCGAGATTGCCGCCGTTAAGGAATACGTCGCGGCCCAAGGCTCCGAGGCGATCTTGTGCAAGCATTGGGCGCATGGCAGCGCGGGGATCGAGGATCTGGCACGCCGTGTGGCGGAACTGGCCGAAGGGGGTAGCGCGGATTTCCACACGCTCTATCCCGACGAGATGTCGCTGATGACCAAGATCGAGACCATCGCGACCAAGATCTATCGTGCAGGCAGCGTGACCGCCGATGCAAGCGTGCGCGCGCAGCTGAAAGCCTGGGAGGATGCGGGCTATGGCAACCTGCCTGTCTGCATGGCCAAGACCCAGTATTCCTTCTCGACCGATCCGAACCTGCGTGGCGCGCCCGAGGGGCATACCATCCCCGTGCGCGAGGTGCGGCTCTCGGCAGGGGCCGGGTTCGTCGTGGCGATCTGCGGCGAAATCATGACCATGCCGGGCCTGCCCAAGGTGCCGGCGTCCGAGACGATCCGGCTCAACGAGGCGGGCTTGATCGAAGGGCTGTTCTAAGCGAAGGGGGCGCGGCGGCGGGGGCATCGAGCCCCCGCCGCCGCGCGTGCCGCCCTTGGCGGCCCGGGCGCCCCGACCCATGGCTGGAGCGGGTCGGTACATGGCGGCATGCGTATTTTTGGAAAGATGAAGGATCAAGGCATGGTGGCGCAAATCATCGACGGCAAAGCCTTTGCAGCAAAGGTGCGGGCGCAGGTGGCGACCCATGTCGCGGCGTTGAAGGCCGGGCATGGGATCGTGCCAGGGCTCGCCGTGGTGCTGGTGGGCGAGGATCCGGCGAGCCAAGTCTATGTGAAGAACAAGGGCCTACAGACCGTCGAGGCGGGGATGGCGAGTTTCGAGCACAAGCTCGATGCCAGCACACCCGAGGCCGACATCCTTGCGCTGGTGGCGAAACTCAACGCCGACCCTTCGGTGCATGGTATCTTGGTGCAATTGCCGCTGCCTGCCCATGTCGATGCGGCCAAGGTGATCAACGCCATCAACCCGGCCAAGGATGTGGACGGGTTCCATATCTCGAATGTCGGTCTCTTGGCCACGGGGCAAAAGGCTTTGGTGCCTTGCACGCCCTTGGGCTGCCTGATGATGCTGCGGGATTATCACGGCGATCTGTCAGGGATGGAGGCGGTGGTATTGGGCCGCTCGAACATTGTGGGCAAGCCGATGGCGCAGCTCTTGCTGGGCGATAGCTGCACCGTGACGGTGGCCCATTCGCGCACCCGCGATCTGGGTGAGGTTTGCCGCCGCGCCGATATCCTTGTGGCGGCCGTGGGGCGGCCGGAGATGATCCCGGGCGATTGGGTCAAGCCCGGGGCGACCGTGATCGATGTGGGCATCAACCGGGTTCCCCATCCCGACGACCCGTCCAAGACGCGGCTCGTGGGCGATTGCCATTACGAGAGTTGCGCGGCTGTTGCTGGTGCCATCACGCCTGTGCCGGGCGGCGTGGGGCCGATGACCATCGCCTGTCTTTTGGCCAATACGCTGACGGCCTGTTGCCGCGCGCATGATTTGGCCGAGCCCGAGGGCCTGACCGCCTGATCTGTCTTGATCTGCTTGTGAAAAACTTGATCCAAGGGGCAGCTTGGTTAGGTTACTGAGGCGAGTTTATGCCGAGTTAGTCGTGGTTCATGGTCTCTTTGCGTCTTGGTTTATCGGGTGCGGGGCATAGCCCGTTTCTTGCCACCCTGTTCTTGTGGTTCTTGGGTAGCCTTGCCCTTGGGTTGATGGGGCCATACGGCACTTGGGCTGCCTTGCCCTTGGCATGGCGGGTGCTGTTTTGGGGTGCGGTGCTGATCATGGCCATCGCGGTCGGTATCGCCATCGCCAACGCTGCCGTTCGCACTGGCCGGGCCTTGTTCCCGCCCCGCCCATTCATTTTGCTTGCGGCGCAAGGGACGATGGGCGCGCTTATCCTTGGGCCGATCATTTGGGCGCTTTGCCGTCGCTTGCCACAGGCGGATCCGGCCCTTGTTCCAGATCTGGGCAAGGTCATGCTTGCGGTGCTGGCGCTTTGGCTTTGCGTGGCGGTCTTGCGCGGCCTGCCCGGTGGACGATTGCAGGCACCCTTTCTGCTCGACCCGTTTCCATCATCGACGGGCGCAACACGCATATCCCCGATCGCAGAACAGAAATGCGACGCTCGCCCTGCTTTTCTTGCGCGTGCAGGACTTGATCTTCCCGGTGCCGTGATGCGCATCTCGGCCGATAATCACTATCTCATGATCCAGACGACCCATGGTCGTGGCCGCGTGATGATGCGGTTTCGCGATGCGCTGCCGGATCTTGAAGCTGAGCAGGGGCTTCGCATTCATCGTTCACATTGGGTGGCAGCCGGGGCCGTGTCGCATCTGGTGGCTGAAGGGCGCCGTCACTTCGTGGTGTTGGCCGATGGGGCGCGTTTGCCTGTGAGCCAATCCTATCTCGCGCAATTGCAGGCCATGTGCCGGTACGATCAACGGGGCATCGGTAGGCGGATGGGCGGCGTGCCGAGCAAGATCGCCTCGGCACCGCTGGCCATCAACTCCGCCAGCGCAGGGCGGTCGCAAAACAGCCCACCGGTATAGGCGCCATAGGCTGGCAAGATCAGGCGATCGCGGTCAAACAAGAAACATGGGCGGCTAAGGCGACGGCCGCGCAACACAAGGCGCGCCTTGGGGTGGTAATGTCCTGAGACTTCGCCTGTGGCGGGTGGCGCGGCGATGTGGCGAAACACCAAGCGACCGTGGCGATAGTCGGCCAAGTGCGTGCCGCCCAGATTGATAGGGCCGGGATCATGGTTGCCCGAAATCCAGACCCAACGCCGTCCAGCCATCAGGGTGGACAGTCGATCCTTGGGCGCATCTGCCAATGTTTCGGCTGCGGTCACATCATCGAAGCTATCGCCGAGGCAGATCACCGTCGCAGGGTCCGTCGCAGCGATATCCTGCGCCAAGCGGTCAAGCGTTGCTATCGTCTCGTAGGGTGGCAAAAGCGGTCCACCGCGCCGCGCCATACGGTCAGATTTCCCAAGATGGAGGTCAGAGACACAAATCACCCGTTGTGCAGGCCAGAACAGCCCGCCCGACGGCAGTGCGAGCAAGGTTTCACCTTGGAAAATGAAGGTATGAGCGGTCATATCGCGGTGATAGGCACGCAAGGATGGCTTGGGCAAGGGGCGTCAGGGTACGAGGCCTGCCGTCGTCATCAGGCGCGCGGCCTCGGCTTCAAGCAGGCGTTGATCGGCCATGCCAGCGATCGGGATGCGCCCCGGCTCAAGGAAGAGCGGTGCCGCCAAGGGGCTGACGCGGGGCAGGCGCACATGGTCGATCCGGCCCGCAATGCGCGCCAGCATCCCCTCGATCCGGCCGAAATCGACCAAGCCGCGCATCGCCTCAGTTCGTGTAATCGCGAGCATGATGTGGCCGGGGTCGTATTTCCTGAGCGTGTCGTAAAGAATATCGGTCGAAAACGTCGCCTGTCGCCCGGATTTGCGCGCAGCACCGGGCTGGTTGCGTTCAATCAGCCCCGCGATGATCGCGCTGCCCTTGAAGGTGCGCTTCATCACGGCATTGTCGGCGAGCCAGGCCTCCATGGTTTCCACCAGATTGTCGCGCGAGAAAAGCGGGCGCGGGTCATCAAGCCGGTCCAGCCCCCAAATCAGCGTGGCGTAGTCGGTGGCGACGAACCCCATCGGGTTCAGGCCCATCCCCTCCATGCGTTGCGTGATCAAGAGGCCTAAGGTTTGCTGCGCATTGCGCCCTGCAAAGCCGTATGCCACAAGATGTTCGCGCCCATCATGGGGGAAAGTCTCCACCAACAGCCGGTCGCGTTCGGGCAGGCGGCTGATCTTGCGCTGAAGCGCCAGCCAATCGCGCGTATGTTGCGGCAGGCCGGGCCAGTCGCTTTGTCGAAACATCTCCAAGATGCGGTCGGAAAGCTGGGTTGAGGTCGCGAATTTCGTTCCCATGAAGGTCGCGATCTTGGGTTTTTGGGTGGGGGTACGGCTGACCTCGACCACCATCTCGCGCAGGCCCTCGAAACGGACGATCTGGCCGCCGATCAGGAAGGTATCACCCTTGCGCAGCGCGGCAGCGAAATATTCTTCGACCTCGCCCAAAGGGGCGCCGCCACGCGTTTTTTGATAGCGGACCTGCATCTTGTCGGCATCGACGATGGTGCCGATATTCATGCGGATGCGCGCGGCGCGGCGGGGGTCGCGCAACTGCCATTGGCCGTCCGGCCCTTGGATCAGCCTTTGCCACTGGTCATAGGCCCTGAGCGCATAGCCCCCCGTCGCCGCAAACTCGAGGCAGCGGTCGAAGGTTTCGCGCGCCAGATCGGCATAGGCACCCGTTTGGCGCACCTCTTCGAAGAGTTCATCGGCGCGGAACGGTCCGGCGCAGGCGCGGATCAAGATATGCTGGCACAGCACATCGAGCGGGCCGGTATGGTCGGTATCGCCGTCAAGCTGATGGGCGCGCACGGCATCGAGTGCCGCGGTGCATTCGATCACCTCGAAGCGGTTGGCGGGTACGATCAGCGCCTTGGAGGGTGCATTGTAGCGGTGATTTGCCCGACCGATGCGCTGCACAAGGCGCTTCACGTTCTTCGGCGCGCCGATCTGGATCACCAGATCCACATCGCCCCAATCGATCCCCAGATCGAGCGACCCGGTGCAGACAATCGCGCGCAAGCGGCCCTCGACCATCGCCTGTTCCACCTTTTCGCGCTGTTCGCGGGCGAGCGCGCCATGGTGGATGCCGATGGGCAGTTGGTCGTCATTAGCCAGCCATAGGTGGTGAAAGAATAACTCCGCCTGCGCGCGGGTGTTGTGAAAGATCAGCGTCGTGCGGTGTTTCTTGATCTCGGCCAGCACCGCCGAAATGGCGTATTTGCCGCCACCACCCGACCATGGCGGCGGGGCCTCGATCGTGAGCATGGCGATATCGGGGTCGGGGCCGGGATCAGCTTGCAGGATGTCGCAAGGGTCGGGATGGCATGCAAGGATTCGGGCAATGGCGGCGGGGTCTTCGACGGTGGCCGACAATCCCACGCGGCGCAGGCCGGGGGCCAGCGTGGAAAGTCGCGAGAGCGCGAGCATCAGCTGGTCGCCGCGCTTGCTTTCGGCGAGCGCATGGATCTCATCGACGATGATGCGCTTCAGCCCTGCAAATATGCGGTCGGCATCCGAGTAAGAGACCAAGAGCGCAAGGGATTCGGGCGTCGTCAGCAGGATATGCGGCGGGTCGGCGCGCTGACGCCGCTTGGTATGCGACGATGTATCGCCAGTACGATCCTCGACCCGGATGGGTAGGCCCATCTCGGTGATCGGCCCTGTCAGGTTGCGCTTGATATCGGCGGCTAGCGCCTTAAGCGGCGAGACGTAAAGCGTGTGAAGCCCTTGGTGAGATCCATCGGCCAGATCGGCGAGCGTCGGCAGGAAGCCTGCCATCGTCTTGCCTCCACCTGTGGGCGCGATCAGCAATTGGCAGGGCTGATCGGCCCGGTCCAGCATCGCTTGCTGGTGGGGGTGGATCGACCAGCCGCGGCTGTCGAACCAGCCGGTGATCTGGGGGGGCAGGGCGCGCGTCATGCCCCCTTAGATAACCGCTTGTGCGCCTTTGGCCATGGGGGGTGATTTTGCTGGCACAAAGCGCATGCGAAAAAATCGGGTTTTTCGCCCCCTCAATGCACGATCTTCTCGTCCTTGACGAAGAGGTTCTCCCACGCCCGGTCGATGAATTCGGGACGCATCTGGTAGGGGATGCCCTCAAAATCGCAGATCGCCTTGATCTGGTCGCACAGAAAGACCGGGTGATAATTGGCATAGGTGTGCTCGATCGTAGGGTATTTGGTCTTCAGCAGATGCACGAGCGAGGCCTGATCGAGGGGGATGCCCTTTTTCTTGGCGACCAGTGCGAAGATCTTGAGGAATTGTTCCTGCGTCGGGCCGTCGATCTTGACCTTGAAAAAGATCCGGCGAAGGGCGGCTTGATCGAAGATCTCGTTGGGGTGGAAGTTGGTCGAGAACACCACCAGCGTGTCGAAGGGTACCTCGAACTTTTCGCCCGATTGCAGCGCGACAATATCATAGGCGTTTTCCATCGGAACGATCCAGCGGTTAATCAAAGCTTGCGGCGGCTCTTCCTGGCGGCCGAGGTCGTCGACGATGAAAACCCCACCGGTGGATTTCAACTGGAGGCTGGCCTGATAGGTCCGGCTGACCGCGTTGTAGTTCAGATCGAGCATCGACAGCGTCAATTCGCCCCCCGTCATCACCGTGGGGCGCGTGCAGAGAAGATACCGCGTATCATGGCGGGCGGCATTCTTGCGCAGCGGGCTGTTCTCGGCATGCTCATCGGCCTGATTGACCGGCGTATGGACGATGGGATCGAACATGGTGATTACCTGACCTGCATAAGCCAGTGCATGCGGGATATAGATATTGTCGCCCATGGCCTTGCGGATGCCCTCGGCGATCGAGGATTTGCCGTTGCCCGGTGGGCCATACATCAAGACCGACCGCCCCGATCCAACTGCGGGACCAAGCTGGTCAAGCAGACCATGCGGCAAGATCAAATCGCCCATGGCCCTTTCCAACATTGCGCGCGTCAGCTTTTTGTCGCGGATCGACTGGCGTTTGACCTGTTCTCTGTAGGCGGCAAGGGGTACGGGCATCGGGCCATAATATTCCGATTGCCCAAGCGCATCGAGGGCGCGCGCCTTGCCACGATCGGTCAATTGAAAGCCCAGCTCGCTGCCGGATGTTGCGTGTAAGGTGCCGGTGGCTTGCATCAGCCCCATATCACGCAATGCGTCGATCAGCGTTTGGGTGAGTGGAACGGGCAGCGCGATGGCCTGCGCGATGTCAGAGGACTTTTCGATATTCTGGCGAAATACCGTCTTGAGCAGAATGTCGCGCATCATCACAGGGGTCAGCCCCGTATCCGAGAGCTGGCGCAAGGGCGGGGGTGCCAAGGCATCGGTCGGCACGGTCTGGATATTCATTTGCGACCCCACGGGATTTCATGTTGTCGCGTACAATCACCTGAAAATGCGGCGCTTTATCGGCGAAGTTAGGAAAGTGATGGGGCCTATGCCCCTGTGGTCACCCCCATGACCATGTAGATGACTAACGCCCCTGCCAACGCAATCCCCATCGGGAATAGCTTGCCCTGCTCCCACGAGGCCCAATCGGGCGTTGCACGGCGCAAGGCGGGAATACGCCCGGCCAGCCGATGCATGACCCATGATCCGATCAAGGCCAACGAGAAGAGCATCAGGAAAAATAGCCCATCACCTGGCACCACGAACGGCGCCATGGCGGCGGCAAATTTTGCATCGCCCGCCCCCACGAGCCCGAGCGCGCTGATCACAAAGCCCATGATCAAGACGATGCCCAAGGCCGCTAGCCGCCACAAATAGGCCTCAAAGGGCAAGATGAGCAGCCCAATCACCGCAAAGCCCCCCGCCAAGGCCAAGACGGCGATATTGGGAATACGCATGCTGCGCAGATCGCTGAGCGCGACCCAGATGCAGATCGGGAGCACGAGGGGCAGGAACCAGATCGCTTCGGCATGTGACAGGGCAAGCGACATCAGCGGCGAACCTCCGTTTCGAGGGTTTCGAGCGCGCGCACGGCGGCCTCAAAATGCTGGGGATGGGTTTCAATTGCATCGGCCAAGAGGCCGCGGCCGGTGTCGATTTGGCCTTGGCGAATAGCGGCAAGGCCCGCAGTATGCAAAAGCTGGGCGCGTTCGATCTCGCTCATGCGGATCAGGGGCATTTGGTAATTGCCTTGCGCGGCGCGGGCCATGACAAGGTTATTCTTGGCTGTGAACAGGCTGGGGTCATAGCTGACCGCCTTGACGAACAAGGTTTCGGCTCCAGTGAAATCGCCGCGTGACAGGCGGGAAAATCCCCAATTATTCAGAACATTGGCGGGTCGTGTCGTCAGGCCTGCGGCGGTTTCGTAGAAATGGTCGGCCCGCGCCCATTCCTGGTTGCTATCGGCGACCATCGCTTCAAGGCGGTAGCGTTCGTAGGTTTCGAATGTCGGTGGCACAAGATCAAGCTGGCGCTCGGCCTCGGCCCAGTCGCCAGCGCGGATCAAGGCACCGGCAAAGTCGATGCGATCTTGTTCTTGCACATCCTCATGGCTGATGATCTCGCGCCAGAGCGGAATGGCTTCATCGGCACGCCCCGCGCGGACCAGACTTGAGGCAAGCCCACGTCGAAAATCGAGGCGCTGGGGCTGTTCGCGTGCCGCGCGCTGGAAATAAGCGACGGCTTCTTCGGGCGTCGCAGCTGACAACATGATCTCGCTGAGATTGGCGTCGTCGATCACGCTGAGCGGGTCCAGCGCCCGGTTCACAGCGGGTGCATTGGTCGTGTCGCACGCGGCCAAGCCGATCAATGCGAAAGCGACCGCCAGCAAGATCCGGGGGTGGAGTGACATGGCGACCTCTTACTGCTCTTACTACATGCACCGTCCCGGTTACGGTTCACCCAGAAGTGTATACACACCCTCGCTGCGCCGAATGAGGTTGGTGCTCTTTTGATTATTTTCATCACTATAGATGACATTTTCCATTCTTGCGATAGCGCGTCGTAGGTTCTCGCGGATCGCGTCAGATTGGCCACTATCGTGCGCAAAGGCGGCTTCGAATTGTCGCCGTGCCTCGCCGAACGCACCTTGTTCCATCAGCGCCACCCCCAGATTGTTGAGCGCCGGCACATGGACGGGATCAAGCCTGAGGGCTTGGCGGAATTGGCGTTCGGCCTGACCGATGCGCCCAAGTTTGAGATTGGCAGCGCCGATGGCGGTCAGGATGTCGGGCGTCAATCCCTGCATGCTTGCCGCGCGGTAATAGGCGCGCAAGGCCAGTTCCGGTTGGCGCGCATCCATCAAACGGTCACCGACCAGCATTTGATCCACCGTCTCTTCCAAGACAACGGTGCCACGGGGCGCTGCAATCTCGAGGTCTTGCACAATCGGATCCAAGCGCCGCGCATCGGTCACAGGAAGACAAGCCGCAAGCGCGGATGACCCGGCCAAGACTGCTCCGATGATGCGCCCCCTCATCATGCCCTCGTTACGCGCCCCACATCACGTTAGTTTGGCCCGCTTACATGCCGTTTTGCAAATCCATCACTACCCCATAGACCGATGGGCCGATCAAGATGACCAGAAGCGGAGGCAGGCAAAAGACCATCGTCCCAAGGGTTAGCTTAGTGGGCAGCGCGCTGGCCTTTTCTTCAGCGCGCATCACGCGCTTGTGGCGCATTTCTTCCGCATAGACGCGCAACGCCTCGGCGATCGATGTGCCGAAGGTGGCCGATTGGATCAACGTTGTCACAAAACTGCTGACATCTTGGATGCCGACACGTTCCGAAAAATCGCGCAGAACGCGCACCTTGTCTTTGCCAGCCTTCATCTCGAAAGCCACGATATCGAACTCTTCCGAAAGGGAGGGATAGCCTGCGCGCATTTCTCGCGCGACACGGATGATCGACTGGTCGAGCGATTGGCCCGCCTCGACGCAGACCAACATGAGGTCAAGCGCATCGGGAAAGCCGCTGCTAATCTCCGCCATGCGGGCTTGCACGCGGCGTTGCACCCAATATTTGGGCCCATAATAGCCCAAACCACTGGGAATGAGCACCATCAAGACAGCGTCTTGGGCCGTTACAGCACCCGAGAACAAGACGAGAATTATACCAAGCACAAGCCCGGCGATGCCAAGCGCGAATTGCGCAAAATGGTACAGTTGCACCGCGCCCATCGACAGGTAACCCGCGCGCACCAGTTGCAGCCGGGCGGCGCTGTATTCCTGTTGATCCTGCGGTTCGAGATATTGAGCAAAGCGATTCAGGCGCTCATCCTTGCCGCTGCGGCGCAAACGGAAGGGCGTTTCTTGCGCCATCTCTTCGCGTTGTCGATTGCGGATGCGGTCCAGCGGATCTTTGGGCTTGAGCATCACATAAGGCAGCGCGACACCTACCAAGGCGACGCCCAAAATACCGATCAGAAAGATCGGCCCAAACTCTCCCAGATGGGCCGTGATCTGGGCTTGGACCGGCGCGATCAGATTGTTGAGTTCCATCACTGTGTCCCTTAGACCTTGATGTTGACCATCGCTCTCATGAAAATGATATTCATGACCAGCATCATGCCCACCGCGATGCAGGCCGGAACAAAGATCGGTGTTTGCATCACCTCGTCATAATAGCCCGGCTGCATGATGTTGATGCCGACGAGCGCGATCAGCGGGAAAACCGACAAGAACATGCCGGACCATTTCGCTTCGCCTGTGATGGCGCTGATCTTGCGAAACAGCTTGAAGCGGGCGCGGATCACCTGTGCCAAGCCTGAAAGGATCTCGGCCAAGTTCCCGCCGGATTTTTGCTGAATGCCTACAGCCACGGCCAGAAAGCGTAGATCTTGGCTATCAAGACGCTCGGCCATGGCGCGAATGGCATCGGCAGCATCGCGCCCATAGGCGGCTTCATCCGCGATCACTCCCAGCTCCGAGGCAAGCGGATCTTGGATTTCCTTTGCCACCGTCGTGATAGCCGATACGAATGGATGGCCCACCCGTAGCGAGCGCACCATCAGTTCCACCGCATCGGGAAGTTGTTCATCGATCAAGGCGAGCCGTTTTTTTGCCTTGTTGCTGATCCAGAAATAAATACCGCCCACACCCATGCCGATGCTGGCCACGAAGCGGATGGGCAGTGCGGTGTTGGTCATCACGGTCAATACCAGGAAGGCCACCATGCTGAGTGCGCCCATGAGCAAGATCAGCTGCGACGGGGCAAAGGCGACATTGGCTTTCTGGGCCTTGTCAGCGATCATCGCGTAAAGCGGCAGGCGCGTAGCACCCTTGTGTTGATCCATCTCCTTGCGCAGCTTGGCCAGCACATCTTCGCGGCTCGCACCTTTTTCAAGCATGCTCAGGCGGCGATTGACGCGGGCATTGAGGCTCATCGCCTTGCCAAAGATCGCAAGGTAGATCCCCTCGATCAACAAGACGATACCTGCGAAAATACCCAAGTAGATCAAAGGTTCGATGGAAAGTTCCATGGTCTTACTCCGCCGCCACCGGTTCATAGATCGCGGCGGGGAGATCATAGCCCCACTGCCGGAACCGTTCGGCGAAATGCGAGCGCACACCGCAAGCCGTGAAATGGCCAATAATCGTACCATCGGACTTCAAGCCAGTGCGCTGGAAACGAAACACCTCCTGCATCGAGACGACATCGCCTTCCATCCCTGTGATCTCGGTTATCGAGACCATGCGCCGCGAGCCATCTTGCAGGCGGCTGGCCTGCACGATCAGGTTCACCGCGCTGGTGATCTGCGCGCGCACTGCCTTGAGCGGCATCTCAATTCCTGCCATGGCGACCATGTTCTCAAGCCGCGAAACCGCATCGCGAGCATTGTTGGCGTGAATGGTCGTCATCGACCCGTCATGGCCGGTGTTCATGGCTTGCAGCATATCGATCACCTCTTCGCCGCGGGTTTCGCCCACGATGATGCGGTCAGGACGCATCCGCAGCGCGTTGCGCAGACAATCGCGCTGGGTGACGGCGCCCTTGCCCTCGACATTGGGGGGGCGGCTTTCCATCCGGCCCACATGCATCTGTTGCAGCTGCAATTCGGCGGTGTCTTCGATCGTCAGCACGCGCTCCTTGTTGTCGATGAAAGATGAGAGCGCATTGAGCGTAGTCGTCTTGCCCGAGCCCGTGCCGCCCGACACGATCACATTGAGCCGCGTGGCCACGGCGGCCTGGAGATAGGCGGCCATTTCTTCGGAAAAGGCACCGAAACGGACCAGATCATCGATGCCCAGTTTTTCTTTCTTGAACTTGCGGATCGAGACAAGCGAACCATCGACCGCCACAGGCGGAACCATCGCGTTGAAGCGCGAGCCGTCTTTCAGCCGGGCATCGACATAGGGGTTCGACTCGTCCACCCGGCGGCCAACCGCCGAGACGATCTTGTCAATGATACGCAGCAAGTGCCGCTCATCCTTGAAGCGGACATCGGTCAAGCTCAGCTTGCCCGCACGTTCAACGAAAACGCGGTTAGGGCCGTTGACCAAGATATCGTTGACATCGGGGTCTTTGAGAAGCGGCTCAAGCGGGCCAAGGCCCGTCACCTCGTCGAACAGCTCGGTATTCAGGGTTTGACGGTCCTCGCGGTTAAGAACGATCCCAAGTTCGGTTAATTGTTCCGAGACGATTGCCGTGATCTCGGCGCGGAGTTCAGCCTCTTTCGCTGTTTCGAGCGCAGCCAGGTTCAGGTTCTCAAGCAGCCGCGAATGCATCTCGGTTTTGATTTCATCCAGCCTTTGGCGGCGCTTGACGTCTTTCTCGGCGTCAGCGGCCTGCGCAGCAGTTTCCGGCAGCACGGCGAGGATCGGTGGCTTGCGCAAAGGTGTGGGTGCGGTGCCATTTGCCGGTGCAGCCGCGCTTAGGATCGGCGCAGTAGTTGGTTGCACATGTGCAGCTGCATGAGGCTTTTTGTATTTTCCAAACATCCCGTTCCCCCACCATGCCTATTTCTGTGCCATCACATCGCGCAACATCGCCTTGTGCAGCCCGGCGGCCAGCTTGGCGATCTCGCGCCTGAGCGCGTTTTTGTGGGCAATCTCACCAATCGGCTGGCCTTCGTCGCCTGCTTGCCCCACTTGCTTGCCGCCATCGGGCAGAAGGGTCGTGATCTTCACACCAAGGCTTTCGGCCAGCTTTTTGACCCGCGCCTTACCATTGGGATCGGTGAAGCCTGGCGCGCGGTTCAGCACGAAGTTGAGCTTTTCGACCGGCAGGCTTTCGGTGCGCAGCGCCTTGAGAAACCGCATCGCATTCTGCGCCGAGCGCATATCGCGCTCCATGGTGGCAAAAAACAAATCCGCGCGGTTCAGCACTGTTTCTGTCCACATCACCAAGGTGTGTGGCATGTCCACCACCACAACGTCGAAACATTGCGTGGCAAGGTTCAACAATGCCTCGACCTCATCCGGGCCGATCAAGTCCAGCGGTAGGACCTCGGGCGGCGCAGGCAGGATCGAAAGCTTGCCACCATATCCCAGCAAGGATTGCTTGAAGGCGTCCACATCCATGGCACGGGCATCTTGCAAGACGTCGACAATGAGATCCCGCGGCGGCAGGTCGAGATAGGCCGAGATCGTGCTTGCCTGAAGATCAAGGTCGATCAAGCACACGGATGGCGATTTTTGTTTGTCGATCGTGGCCAGTTCCCATGCAAGATTGACCGCAAGCGTCGAAGCACCGGTGCCGCCCGCAAGCCCCTGAACGGCAAAGATGGCAGCCTTGCCGCCAATGCGCGGCGCGATCATCGCCGGTGATTGGGTGTTGGTGATGGCCACTTGCACAGGGGCCGTTTCAATCACGGGGACGATATGCGGTACGCGCTGCGCCGATGCGGCTTGGCGCAAGCGCGTGATTGCGTCGTGCAATGCGCCATTGCCCAACGGGTATGGCACGAAATCTTCGGCCCCCAAGCGCAGCAATTCATGCAGGCTGGCGGGTTTAAGTTCATTGGCAACGAGAATGCTTTTGATGCCGCGCAGCTTGGCGGCCTGTATCAGCGCGCCCAACATCCCAAGATCGGCCTCATCCTCGGGGGTTAATGCTAATGCAAGGAATTCAAGCTCTTTGGCTTGCGGCAGGTCGAGAAAACGCTGTGCCTCGGAAAATGTGAGGTCACCCCATGCCTCGCCAAGTTCGGTCTCCATATCTTCGATCAACAGATCGAAGTGGTGGACATTTCGCGACACCGTACAAGCTACAATCGGTGCCGGATCTGCCTGCAACGCAAGTCCGCTACTCATTCCCTAAGTCCTTCACTGTCCAGATTCTCCGGATCTTCATCTTGCAGGGGCGCAACATGCGCCTCGCTTCGCGCGCTTGCCCCTTCGCGATGGGGAAAGCACGGCTTCATGCAAGGAAAGTGATGGTCAAAAGGGGCAACAATACGACGAAAACAGGGGATTTCGTTTACATTTCGCCAACATCGCACCTGGTGCGTACTGTTATTGGCTGTCCCCACCTTCGCCGCTGGGCCCGCCTGCGGCGTAGCCACGATAGACGATCTGGGCATAGCGTCCATCAAGTACAAGCGGGTTTGCCCGCACGAAGCCCGACACCTCGGTCACAGTACGACGATTGCGACGGTCTTCGGCTTCGGTCGCCACCAGCGGCTGGCTTTCGCCCAGCGACACCAAGGCATCGAGCCTGCTGCGCGCGACACCTTGCGCGATAAGGAAATCTACCACTGCCCGCGCACGGCGCAGGCCAAGCGCTTGGTTGTAGCTTCCCGACCCCACCAGATCGGTGTGTCCGTAAACTGAAAACCGTGCTTCGGGGAATTTTCGGATGAAATCCGCCTGTTGGCGCAGAATGGCGACCGCCTCGGGCTCAAGCCGGGCGGAATTGAAAGCAAAGGTGACGCTTGCAGGAACTTCGGCGGCGAAGCGATCGGCCAAGACGGCGACATAATCACGTTCCCCTGCATGGTAGAGGACATTGTTCATCGTGGGGTTGCCGAACGCCCCCTCATCAAGCGATGCCCCCAGCTCGCGGTTGTTGCAGCCCGCGATCGCCAAAGTCGCAACCGCCACGATCACCCAGCGGATGCGCGGCACTGTCATGCTGGCAAAAACGTATGTTTGCATCATCATGGCCTCAATCCAACACGTAACCGTAAGAGCCGGTGAAATCTTGCCGGGCGACATCACCAGCGGCCGTGCCTGCACGCGGCGCGCCGGACAGGCGACCACGCAGGAACAATTCGCGGTCCGTGGGAATCGTGATCCGGTCGGTCGGCAGCGCCAGAGCCTCACCGCGCACAGGTTGAACAAGATGGGCTGTCACGATGATCACAAGTTCGGATTGTTCGCGCTGATAGCTGGTCGAGCGGAACAAAACCCCGATGATCGGCAGATCGCCCAGCCACGGCACCTGACCGATCGAGTCGCGGAAATCATCTTGTAGCAGACCGGCGATGGCAAAGCTTTCACCATCACGCATTTCCACGGTGGTCGCTGCCTCACGCGTGCGCAGGCCCGGCACGCTGCCGGTTCCAGGGATGGAGGTGTCGATTGAACTGACGGTCGTGGCGAGCGACAGATTGATGATGTCGTCGCCAATAACTGTGGGGGTGAATTCCAACTCGATCCCGAAGGGTTTGAATTCAACGGTGATCTTGTCTGTCTCTTCGTCGCGCACAGGCACAGGAAATTCGCCACCCGCAAGGAAAGATGCCGTTTGACCCGACAGCGCCGACAGGTTGGGTTCGGCCAATGTCCGCACCAGCCCCTTCGTCTCGAGCGCTTCGAGAAGAATGTTGAACTGAAAATTGCCCCCGTTCAGCCCGAACGCCAGCAAGCCGGCGGGCGGGTTGACCGTTAGCGGGAAATTTACCAGATCGCCGACATTCGCGGCGACCCGATTACCGCCGCCGCTGGTGTTTACACCGCTCATGTTGATGCCAAGCTCTTGGCGGATGGTGCGGCTCATCTCGGCAAAGCGGACTTGCAGCATCACCTGCTGGCTCCCGCCGACCAGCATCAAGTTCGAGACACGGCCTGGCGCGTAACGCTCGGCCAGTTCCATCGCCCTGTCCACGACCCGGCCCGAGCTGACCGTCCCCGAAAGGACGATGCCGTCATTAGCGGGGCGCACTTCGATCGCTTCGCCGCGCAAGATTTCGCGCAGGCGCTCGCGCAATTCGGCGACGTCGGGGACAACTTGAACCTCGACATTGGCGATCAAGCTGCCATCGGCGCCAAGCAATGTCATGCTTGTGCGCCCCGGCGCACGCCCGAGAATATAGATGCTGCGCTCGGACAAGGTGGCGATATCGGCAATGGCGGGGTTGGCGATGCTGATCTCGGCAAAGAACTGATCGCTTTCGACCACCACGGCACGGTTCATCGGCACCGTCAGGCTGGCCGATGTCTGGCCCTCGACCATGCGCAGCTGCGCGGTTTGTGCCGATGCGATGCCGAGGGGCATGATCGCCAATGCGCAAAGAAACAGGCCCGTGCGCAAGAAACCCAACTTATTCATGGCAAATTTGCCTCACTCATGACTGCTCAACGGCGTCTTGTTGCGCCAAACTTTCGCTCACTATGCACGAAAAAAGATTTTGCAGCAAGAATCAGTCTTTGGTTGCTGCCAGTGTGCCGTGGCAGACCAAAAGGCACGGCCACGACAAATTGCCGGGCCGTGCCGATGGGCTGGGAAAGCCATTGCGGGGGTCAGTTCGTGCAAGGCACCTGCACGACGACCAACTCTCCTGCGTTGCGCTGGCGCACGGTGCAGATGCGCGGCGCGGCTGCTGGCTCGGCGACATCGTGGTTGATGCCCAAAAGCGCATCCCGCGAGACCTCGACCATCTCGATCTCAGTGTCATCATCGATCCCGACCAAGGCAAGTGTCAGGCGACCTGATGCCTGTGCCTGTGTCAGTGCCGCGATGTCGCGGGGCAGGGCGGCAAAGGTGATGGTCCGCGCGATGATGGGATTGTTGCGGTCACTGTCGGCAGTCTGGTCTAGTGCCATGATCTGGATGCCCGAACGGATCAGCCGGGTCAGGCTTTCGCCATTACGGCCCGTGCCTGTCCAATAGACATCGACACGGTCGCCGGTGCGCAAAAAGCCCGACACGCCGGTCACGACGTCGATCTGAAGTGTGAAGGCGCGTGTGCCATCGGCAAGTCTTGCGGCCACACCGGCGTCTTCGCCAGGCAGGGTCACCTTGCTGGCTGAAAGCGGCTCATGCGTTTCGATTAAACGCAGAACGGTGCGTTGTGAATCGTCGCCGGGCGGGAAGAGCTCGTCCAGCGTGGTGAAAGCACCGCTTGGCACATAGGCTTCGGGCCAGCGGATCGCCTTGACATCCGCGGGTGAAAGAACCTCACCATAGCGCAACGCGCGGCTTGCCACATAGACCTCGACCGTGGGGATGATCGCGGCGCTTTGCTGCGCCAAAGCCGCTTGGTATTGGTTGAAGCGTGTCATCACCGCTTGGACAGCCAGACCGGCAAGGCCGATCCCCAAGAACAGTACCAATCCGAAAATCAGTCTCATCTGTTTTGCTCCTCTCGCGTCGGTTCAGCGGTTCCCTCGTCTGCGACAGGGGAATTCGCGTATTGCATGGCTCGGAAGTAGGAGCGATTGCTTGTCCAAGCATGACATCGCTCTTCATGTGATCTTTCTGCGCTGTTGTCGCCACCGTGCGGCACGCAGAGCGGGGAACCGGCCCCGCCCCGGAAGACAAAGCCGTTTTCGGGCCATCGGGCAGAGTGCCGATCAGTCGTTGTTGGCCGTCGCCGCGGCATTGCTGGCAAAGGGGTTGCTGGCCGCGTTGGTGTTGCCCAAGGCAACGCTGACATTGTTGGAACCACCCTCGACACCGACCGACACCAGCATGAAGGTCGCCATGCATAGGCCGACCATAGCGGCAGTCAAAACAACCCAGTCAACCGTCACGGCGCCGGAGTCGGAGGATGCGAAGTTCTTGATCAGTGCGGTCATTTTAAAGCTCTCCAGGTTTGTTTTTTGCGTTGGTCCGTTTCGGGCGGCGCCAGCTTGGATAAGACAGTTGTGACCGCCGAACATGGCCGCAATGCGGCCCAAAACAGGAAGCTTGGGGGAGTGTCCAAGAAACTGTGGTGGCAAACATGCCTTGCCCTTGGACGATCATCGCGTGTGGCAAGACATGCGAAGGGCCGCGTTCGCATTGACGCGGCCCTTCCCTGATCGGTGATGCAAACGCGGGTAGGATCAATCGCGGGTTGCGTTGAATGCGCTATTGCCAGCGAACGGGTTGGCGGTTGGCGCGGTATTGACCAATGTATTGTCGATGTTTCCGGCCAGGCTTTCGACGCCGTTTGACATGACCATGATGGTGGCAAAGCCAAGGCCGACCATGGCGGCGGTCAAAACGACCCAGTCAACCGTCACGGCGCCGGATTCGGATGCTACGAAATTCTTGATCAGTGAAGTCATATCTTTTTTCTCCAGTCGAGTTTAGGGTGGCCCTCCGGGACAATCCCCGGTGTGGATGACGCGTTTGTCGCCTCTGAACATGGCCGGATTTGGACCTAAGCAAGGATTTTTGTCGCTGTGTTGAAAGGTGATCTCGGCGCGGCTACACCATGGTCTTAGGCCAGATGCGTACATAGCGCGCCGGGTCGCGATGGTGACCAGGCCAAGCTTTGACGGTGTGTGTATTGGTAAATCGGTTTGCCCCTTTGGGCGCGGTATTGATCTGTTTGGCTCTCTGCGCGCCGCTTGCCGCGCAAGAGTTGCTGACAAGCCCCGGCATCAAAACCGTGACGCCCCCCCGCGCGGGCGTGGTGGGACCAAGGATCACCATTCAGATCACCCCAGACGAACATGTGCGCAACAGCAACCCGCCTGCCGATCCTGTTGTCTTGCCCTTTGCCCCATTGCCCGACAGGGATCAGCCATTGGCAAGCGATGGTCCCGCAGCGTGGTTCTGGGATGCGATCTCGCCCAGCCTGCCGCCTGATCCCGGACGGTTCTGGAAGGCGCTGGCGCTGATGGCGGCAAGCCCGCAAGCGGCGGAACTTGCCTTGCCGCGGTTAGACACCCTGCAAGGGATCGTATCTCGCCACGGCAGCGATATCTTGCGTGCCAGCCTTGCGACCGAGGTATCGCCGGCGCTGATCCTTGCTGTCATGGCCGTTGAGTCGGCAGGCCAAGCGGCTGCGCAAAGCCCCGCAGGCGCACAGGGCCTGATGCAGCTGATCCCGGCCACGGCGGATCGCTTCGGTGTGACAGATGTTTTTGACCCCGCCCAGAATATCGGCGGCGGTGCGGCCTATCTTGCTTGGCTGCTCGATACCTTCGGGGGCGACCCGCTTTTGGCCCTTGCAGGCTATAATGCAGGCGAAGGTGCGGTGCGAAACGCGGGCGGAGTGCCGCATTTCCCCGAGACCCGCGATTACGTTCCCAAGGTGTTGGCCACTTGGATGCTCGCGCGTGCGCTCTGCCGCACCCCGCCCGAGTTGATCTCGGATGGATGCGTTTTTCAGCCCATGGCGGTCAACTAGGCCTCGGGGGGCAAGGGCCGTGTCACCCCCGATGCGGAGATCGCCACAAAGGTGAAATCCCCCTCTGTCACCAGCATCCGCTCACCGGTGCGCTGGCGGCGCACCCAAGCCTCGATATGCATGGTAATGGAGGTGCGGCCTGTGCGGGTGATCTGGGAATAGACGGAAAACAGATCCCCCACGAGGACGGGCGCATGAAACCGAAGCGCCTCGATCGCCACAGTCGCACAGCGCCCCTGTGCGCGGTCCATCGCGGTGGTGCCAGCGGCGATGTCCATCTGGCTGACGACCCAGCCGCCAAAGACATCGCCGCCGGAATTGGTGTCGGCGGGCATCGGCACGGTCTGAAGCGTCAGCGTGCCTTGGGGTGTGCGTTCAGACAAGCGTGGCTTCCGTTGCCGCGCGCAGTTCTGCCTCGGTCACGCCATCGGCCAGTTCCAACAGCTTCAGGCCGCCCGGCACCACCTCCAGCACGCCCATATTCGTGATGATCAGATCAACCACACCCGTGCCGGTCAGCGGCAGGGTGCAGGATTTCAGCACCTTCGATTCGCCGTGTTTGTTGGCGTGATCCATCACAACGACCACGCGGCCCACGCCTGCCACCAGGTCCATCGCGCCGCCCATGCCCTTGACCAGCTTGCCTGGGATCATCCAGTTCGCCAGATCGCCGGTTTCCGACACCTCCATCGCGCCGAGGATCGCCATCGCGATCTTGCCGCCCCGGATCATGCCAAAGCTCGTCGCGCTGTCGAAATAGGCGGTGTGGGGCAGTTCCGTGATCGTCTGCTTGCCGGCATTGATCAGGTCGGCGTCTTCCTCACCCTCGTAGGGGAAAGGCCCCATGCCGAGCATCCCGTTTTCCGATTGCAGCGTCACGGTGATGCCCTCGGGGATGTAGTTCGACACGAGCGTCGGAATGCCGATGCCAAGGTTCACATACATCCCGTCGCGCAGTTCCTTTGCCGCGCGGGCGGCCATCTGGTTGCGGTCCCAAGGCATTAGGCTGTCTCCCTCTGACGAACAGTGCGTTGCTCGATCCGCTTTTCGTGTGTCCCTTGGATCAGGCGATGCACATAGATGCCGGGCAAATGGATCATGTCGGGGTCGAGGCTACCCGTCGGCACGATCTCCTCCACCTCCATGATGCAGATGCGCCCGCACATGGCCGCAGGCGGATTGAAGTTGCGCGCGGTCTTGCGGAACACGGCGTTGCCGGTCGCGTCGGCTTTCCACGCCTTGACGATGGACAGATCGGCGAAAATCCCGCGCTCGAGGATGTAATCCTGCCCGTCGAAGTTTTTCACCTCCTTGCCCTCGGCAATCACGGTGCCGACGCCGGTCTTGGTGTAGAAACCGGGGATGCCCGCACCGCCCGCCCGCATGCGCTCGGCCAGCGTGCCTTGGGGGTTGAACTCCAGCTCCAGCTCGCCCGAGAGATATTGGCGCATGAATTCCGCGTTCTCGCCGACATAGGACGACATCATCTTCTTGATCTGGCGGGTCGCCAAAAGCTTGCCCAGCCCGAAATCATCGACGCCCGCATTGTTCGAGGCGACCGTCAGATCCTTGGTCCCCGCCGCGACGATCCCATCGATCAACAGCTCGGGAATGCCGCACAAGCCAAAGCCCCCCGCCGCGATCAGCATGCCGTCAAACAGCACCCCATCCAGCGCCTCGCGCGCCGAGCCGTAGATCTTTTTCATGGCGGATATCCTCCAATTTCGAGTTGCGCGCACCCTGCCGCCGCATTGCGGCGAAGTCAACGCGGCGCTCAGTGATCGAGTGCCGCTTCCATCTCGGCGAGAAGGGTGGCGCAATAGGCCTCGAAGCGGGGGCCGGGCTGTTGGCTGTCGATCCGCTCCTTCAGCGGGTCAGGCGCACGGATATCGCTGCCCGAGAGCGTTTCCAGAACAGCATGCCCGCAAAAGGGAACATGCGCCTCGGAATAGCCGCCCTCATGGGTCAACATCAATCGCCCCGCGCATAGGTCGGCTGCCGCCTCCATCGTCATTGCGGTCAGCGCGCGGAAAGTATCGGCGCTCGCCATCATCCGCCCCAAGGGATCGACCCCCGAGGCGTCAAAACCGCAGGCAACCACGATGGCATCGGGTTGAAAGGCGTATAGCTGGGGAATGATGAGCCGTTCAAAGGCTTCGAGATATGTCGCATGCCCGCCCCCGGGTGGCAGGGGAATGTTCAGGTTGAAGCCATCGCCCGCGCCTGCGCCGCGATCCTCGAAATCGCCCGAATCGCGGGGGTAGTTGCGTTCCTGATGGATCGAGATCGTGAGCGTGTCAGCGCGCTCGTAATAGATCGCTTCCGTGCCGTTGCCGTGATGCACATCCCAATCGATCACCGCGATGCGATTGGCCAGCCCTGCCGCCCGTGCCGCCTCGAGCGCGATGGCGATGTTGTTCAAAAGGCAAAAGCCGTTGGGGAAATCGGGTAAACAGTGATGGCCCGGTGGGCGCGAGAGTGCATAGGCATTATCAAGCCTGCCTTGCAGCACATCGAACAGCGCTGCCTTGGTCAGCCCGGCGGATAGTGCGGCGATCGCGTAACCATCGGGACCAAAGGGGGTGCGCAGGCCCAATTCGCCGCCGCCCTCGGCACATTTCTGGCGGAATGTGTCGATGTAGTGGCGCGGATGAATGCGCAAGATATCCTCGTCACTGGCAGGTGCGGCGCTGGGTGTGGCCAATTCACCCATCAGGCCCGTCACCTCGACCAGATTGCGAAAGCGGCGCTTGGTCTCGGGGTTTTCGGGCAGGCCGCTGCCGGTTGCGGGCTGCATCAAGCCGCCCACAGGCACCAGAAAGCTGTAATTGCCACCTGAATGCCAAAAGCAGCGTTCGTTGAAGAAAAAGCCTGTGCGCATGTTGATGGCCCCCCGGTTCGCGCCGATATTGCGGCGCACTTGGGCGGCTGTCCATCACAATGGCGATTTAGCGTTCCAGTCGATAGACGCCTTCGGGCAGGTTCAACGCCGCTGCCAGATCGCGCAGTTGCGCCATAGACAATGTCACCACCTGTTCGCGATCATTGCGCGCATCATATTGGGTCAGCGTCACACATTCGGCAAAGGCCGCGATCGCCACATCCTCGAGCAGGGGTTGACCATCCTCGCCCTCGTCCACAAGGGTGATGAGCGTCGCGTCGAAATCATGCTCGATGGTAAACATGGCGCCAGCCTAGGGCTGCGCATCGTTGCCTGCAAGGCCCCGCGCCTCGCGCCGCAATTGCCGGCGGTAAAGCCAAGGGGCGGCAAGGCGGTTATAGGCCAGACCGGCCAAGGGGCGGATCACGGGAAGCATGACTAACCGCGCCAACCACCCCATGCCGGGCAGCGCCGCCCAGATCGCGGCAAAGGCAGGGATGCCGCTGATGATATGTCCATCGGGAAGGGCCGCATGCAGGCGCCGCTTGGCCTGATCAGGCGTCAGGCGCCAGCCGCCCAGATCGGCGGTGTTGAGATCCTCGAACACGAGCGCTGCGCCCGCCACTTCGGCGCGCTTGCGGTAATGCGAGATCTCGGCCCGGCAGATCGGACAGCGTTCATTGTAAAGGATGCGGGTCGGTTCCATGGTATGCGAGCTATGCCGGCCTAGGCCATGGTCAAGCGCCACCGCCGACCACAATGGCGTGATCGGGTCTTTACCCCGCGCGTGGTGTGTTTACCCTAGCGCCCGCAGTGATGAGGAGAATGATGCGCAGCTTTGTCGTGATCTTGGCCTGTGCGGTGGCGCTCGGCGCTTGTGTGCCGGCAACGCAGCCCGCTGCTCCGCCTGCGCAAAGTCCGACGATCAGCCCCGAACAAGCGGTGCTCAATTTCCGCGAGGTAATCGACCGGGTCGAACCTGTGGCCGAGCAGGTCTGCCGCGAGGAAACCCCCGATCAGCTGTGCGATTTTGCCATTTATGTTGATCGTGACCCGCAAAGCGGGGTGAACGCCTTTCACACGATTGATGACGAGGGCCAGCCTGCGATCATCTTTACCATCGGCCTGATCGCGGTGGCCGCCAATACCGATGAGCTGGCTTTTGTCATGGGTCATGAGGCGGGCCACCATATCGGGCGTCACTTGCCGCGGGTACAGGCCAGCGCCGACATTGGTGCGCAAATCTTGACCCAGATCGCGCGGGCAAGCGGCCTTAACGAGGCGGCCCTTGGCGGCGTCGCCCAAGTCGGCGCGGTCGTTGCTTCGCGCCAATATGGCCGCCAAGCCGAGCTGGAGGCCGACGCCATCGGTACGATCATCGCCCAACGTGCGGGCTATGATCCGTTACGCGGGGCGGAGTTCTTCACGCGCATCCCCGATCCTGCGCGCAGTTTTCTGGCCACCCATCCGCCCAACGCCCAGCGGATCGACACCGTGCGTCGGACCGTGGCTGGCAGATAGCGCGCCGGGTATTTGATCCAAATCAAGGTGGCTGTGCCGCAACTGTCTAGCCTGTCGCAATCATGGATCGTCCCTGATGGGACCGAATACAGGGAAGCGACAGATGCAAGGCGACAAGACCCGCGCGCGCCATGCCGCGTTTATGCACCAAATGGCCGCAACGCTTGGTGCTGATCTGGACCATGCCGAGATGCAAGGCGACTTGCCGCCTGAAATGCGCGAAGAGATGCTCTTGGCTTGTACGGGCTGTTCCGACCCGACCGGCTGTGCGCATTGGCTGTCGCGCACCGCCAAGGCCGCAGAGGCACCGGGATATTGCCGCAACGGCGACATCTTGCACCGCTTGGCTGCGGAATAGCCCCTAGCGGATCACGCGCCCCCAAAGGTCGTATTCGCCCGCTTCCTCGACCGTGACGGTGACCATATCGCCGGGGGCAAGCCCGTCGAAGCCTTCGTCGATGAACAGGTTCCCGTCGATCTCGGGCGCGTCGGCCATCGTGCGGCAGGTCGCGCCGTCTTCGTCCACCGCATCGACCAGCACGGTCATGGTCTGGCCCAGCTTGGCGGTCAGCTTGGCCTCGGAAATGGCTTGCGCCTTTTGCATGAAGCGGTCCCAGCGGTTTTGCTTGACCTCTTCGGGGACATGACCCGGCAACGCATTGGAACGCGCGCCTGCGACATTTTCATATTTGAAACAGCCAACCCGGTCGAGTTGCGCCTCATCCAACCAATCAAGAAGCGTCTGGAACTCATCCTCGGTCTCGCCGGGATAGCCCACGATGAAGGTCGAGCGCAGCGTGATCTCTGGGCAATCGCGCCGCCATGCCGCGATCTCATCGAGCGTGCGCGAGGCCGCGGCGGGCCGCGCCATGCGCTTGAGCGTCTCGGGATGGGCATGCTGGAACGGAATGTCGAGATAAGGCAACAGCCCGTTCGCGGGATCGGCCATCAGCGGGATCAATTCGCGCACATGGGGGTAGGGGTAGACATAGTGCAAGCGAACCCAGGCGCCTAATGTGGACAAGTCTCTGGATAGATCGAGAATCGGAAACTTGACCTCGCGCCCTTTCCAGTCTGTGCCATAGGCGGATGTGTCCTGACTGATCACCAGCAACTCGCGCACACCGGCTGCGACGAGCTTTTCGGCTTCGCGCAGCACGGCCTTGGCGGGGCGCGATTGCAGGCGACCGCGCATGTCGGGGATGATACAGAATTTGCACTTGTGATCGCAGCCCTCGGAAATCTTGAGGTAGCTGTAATGGCGCGGCGTCAGCTTGATGCCCGCAGGCGGCAACAGGTCGATGAACGGATCAGGCGCGGGTGGCACGGCGGCATGAACGGCATCCAAGACCTGTTCGTATTGATGCGGGCCGGTGACCGCCAAGACGCTCGGATGCGCCCCGGTGATGTAATCGGGTTCCGCCCCAAGGCAGCCCGTCACGATCACGCGCCCGTTTTCCTGCAATGCCTCGCCGATTGCCTCAAGGCTTTCGGCCTTGGCGCTGTCGAGAAACCCGCAGGTGTTCACGATCACCGCATCGGCACCCGCATAGTCAGGCGAGATAGCATAGCCCTCGGCCCGAAGCCGCGTCAGGATCCGTTCGCTATCGACCAGCGCCTTGGGGCAGCCAAGGCTGACCATCCCGATCCGGGGCTGTCCGGGGCGGGCGGCGTCGGGGACTTGGGCGCGCGCAAGATCCGGGCGCAGGTCGGGCGGGTTCTGGCTCATGGGCGGGCAGATAGCGTGGCGCACGGCAAAGGGGAAGGGGATGGTGGAAAACCGCTCAACAAGCCGTGCGTGACGGGTTAGGCTTATCGCAGAGGTAAGGGGTGTGCGTATGCGCTGGATTTTTCGATTTTTGGGAATTGCGGTCACATTGGCCGTGTTGGGTTTAGTCGCGCTTCTGATGGTTCCGACCGAACGGATCGCGGGCTTGGCGGCCGCGCAGCTTGGTCAAAGCCTTGGGCGCGAGGTGACGGTCACGGGCGCTGTGCGGCCCAGCTTTTGGCCACATCTCGCGGTGCGTGCCGAAGGTGTGCGCGTGGCAAACCCCGATTGGGTGGATGAGGGGCCGATGCTTAGCGCCACGGCCATGTTTGTCCGCCTGCCCTGGGCGGCGATCTTGGGCGGGACCCCACGGATCGACGAGATCGCGCTGATTGCCCCGGAACTGACGCTTGTGCGCGCTGCTGATGGCCGAACCAGTTGGACCCTTGCAGCCCATGCTGCCCCTTCCGCCAGTACTCAAAGCGCCCCCGCAAGCAGCGTCGCAATCGCAATGGCCGAGATTACCGATGGCCGCTTGCGCTATATCGATGAACAGGCGGGGCAACGGGTCGAGATCACGGATATCGACGTTCGCTTGACCCTGCCGACCGCAGGCACGCTTGGGGTCTCGGGGCGCGCCACGACGCAGGGCGTGCCGCTTTCCCTGTCGCTTGACCTTGCAGATATTGACGCGCTTTTGGCCGGGCGGCTCAGCAGTGGAGCGGTTGACCTCGGATGGCCGGGCGGCACTGCACAGTTTTTCGGGCAGCTTGGGTTGACCCCGGTCTTGACCGGCGATCTGTCGGTCGCAGCGACAGATCTTGCACCGCTTGCCAGTGTTTTGGGCGTTGCGATGCCAGAACTTCCGCTTGGCTTTGGGCGCGATAGCGTGGCGCTCGTCGGTCAGGTGGCGCTTACCGATGCGGGAAGCGTGCATCTACGGGAGGGGCGCTTGAGCTTGGATCAGACCGCTCTGTCCTTGGCGCTTGACCTGACCCAAGGCGAGGCGCGCCCAATGATCCGTGGCAGGGTAACCGGCGAGATGCTGCGCCTGCCTGGCGGGAATGACAGCGGGCCGTCCACCCAAGGTTGGTCGCGCGCACCCATCGATGTGGATGGGCTTTTCGCCGCCGATGCCGAGATCGGCATGCAATTCGGCGCAATGGCACTTGGCGATATTGCGCTTGGCCCGGTCGATCTGACCGCGACACTGACGCGGGGGCGAATGGTCTTCGATATCGCGCGCATCGGGGCCTATGGCGGGGCGGTGAGCGGGCAATTCGTGATCAATGGGCGCGGTGGGCTGTCTGTTGGTGGCGATCTGCGCGCAAGCAATCTGGCACTTTTGCCGATGTTGCGCGATGTGGCGGGCTTTGAGCGGCTCGAAGGAAGCGGCAATGGAAACCTCCAATTTCTGGGTGTTGGCAATGACTTAGATAGTATCATGTCCAGCCTTTCGGGCGCAGCTACGTTGTCGCTTGGGGCTGGTGTGGTGCGGGGGATCGATCTGGCGGCGATGATCCGCAACCGCGATACCAGCCTGCAAGGGGCAGGGGCGCGGACGGTCTATGACAGCGCTAGGGCCAGCTTTACCATCGCCGATGGTATCTTGGCCAATGACGACCTGACGCTTGCCGCCGGATGGGGTGGCGCGACCGGGGCGGGGCGTGTGGATTTGGGCGGCCAAAGCCTTGATTACAGGATGATTCCAGCCATTGCCCAAGGCGGTGAGAATGGCGCGATCCGGGTACCCGTGCTGATCCGTGGGCCGTGGTCGGGGCCGTCAATTCGGCTTGATCTGGAATACCTTGCGCAACAAGAACTTGCCGTCGAACGCGCCCGGCTGGAAGCTGAGGCGCAGGCGCGGATCGATGCCGAGGTTGACCGTCTGGAGGCCGAAGCGCGCGCGCGCGCCAATGAGGCGCTTGGCACCCAATTGCAGCAAGGTGACACCGTTCAGGATGCCCGCGAGGCACTGGAACAACGCCTGCGCGATGAGGCCGAACAGCAACTCTTGCGGCTTTTGGGGCGGGGGAATTAGGGCGCGCTTGGCCCTGATGTCGCCCGTCACATCCCGTACACAGCGCGTACACACCGCGTACATACGGCGGGGCGTCGCGTGCTGGGGGCGATGGGTGGCCCCAAATCCCTTGCCAAGCCCGCCGCCGCAGGCATGATCGCGGTATGAGAGTTGTAACGGTAAACCGCCCCGGCCTTGCCGATGTAAAGGGTGACACGGAATGGAGCACGCTGGAACAGGCGCTGCTTGCTGCTTGTCCCAATGGCTGGCCAGCGTGTTTGCCCAATCGCGATGATCTGCCCCAAGACGACAGCGATCCCGACCGCCGGGTACGCGCCGGGTTGATCCGCTACCTGATGCTGGGCGGCAGCGACGAGGAAGGTGGCGTGCTGCCCAGCCCCCAAGGGGTTCGGCTCATTGGCGGTTGGATCGCCGGGGTGCTGGATCTGGAAGGATGCGAGACCCAGCTTGATTTGAAGCTATGGCGCTGCCGGATATCTGAGCGGGCTGTTCTTCAGGATGCAAGGATCGGGGCGCTGTATTTGCCCGGCTGCGCCGCGCCGCAGGGTTTGGATCTTCACCGGCTCGAGACCCGGCGCGGTGTGCATTTGAACTATGGCTTTGTCGCCGGAGGGATGGTCGATCTGGCGGGCGCTCGGATCGGTGGGGAACTTGATTGCGACGGTGGAAGTTTCAAGGGAAAGCCCATGGCGCTTGATTGCGACAATGCGCGGATTGGTGCGTCTGTTTTCTTGCGCGACGGATTTCATGCAGCCGGAATGCTGAATTTTGTGCGGGCTGAGATTGCGGGCAACCTTCGAGTGCAAGACGCCATTCTTGACGCAGGGCTTGATATGGAGGCCGCCCGCGTCGGGCATGGGTTTTTCTGGCAGAATGTTACAGGCGCGCGGGAAAGGCTTGATTTGACCGAGGCGCATGTGGGGTCGTTGCGCGATGAGTGGCAAAGCTGGGCGGGGTGCAAGACCCTGATCCTTGATGGGTTTCGCTATGACCGGCTTGATGGCGCGATGACGGTCGCGCAGCGGTTGGCGTGGTTGGGCAAGGCCGATACTGCGCGCGCCGCAAAAACAGATGCCGCCTTGGCCCCTGCGTTTGAGCCACAACCCTATCTGCAACTTGCCAATGTGCTGCGCGCGCAAGGCAATCGCGATGGGGCCGCAGAGATCATGGTTCATCGGGAGTGGCGACAGCGGCAGGCCGAGCGGCGCTGGCTATGGATGCAGAATAACAGCCCCGTTGGGATGCGTCGTTGGCTGTTCGGGACTCTGTTATATCCGTTCAGTTGGCTTTTCGGCCTTGTTGCAGGCTATGGGCATCGCCCTGCGCGGTTGTTGGTTGTCGCGGCTGTGTTGGTGATCATGGCCGCGGTGCTGGCGGGGGCGGCGTATGATGCGGGGCAGTTTGCGCCCAATTCGCCGGTCATCTTGACCTCGACCGCGTGGCAGGCAGCACTTGCCGCGCATGCGGCGGGCGGTGACATGCCCCTGCTGATCTGGCTGGAGGGGCCGACCGCCGCCGATTACGAGCAATTCGACCGGTGGCTTTACGGTCTGGACCTGTTCTTGCCGCTTGATGCGCTGGGGCAAGAGGCGGCGTGGCGGCCCACCACCGGGCGCGGCGGCTGGGGCGATCTGGCCTTTTACAGCCGTTGGTTTTTCCAAGGGATGGGATGGATCGTCACCGCCCTTGCCGCAGCGGTGCTGACGGGTTTGGTCGGGCGGCGCGATTAGCGCGGTGTGGCCGGGGCCAGCCCAAAGGGCCGCCCCCGTGCGTCATGCTGGCCTAGCGGCGGCGGTCGCGGCGTGCCGACATGGGTTGGAAGGCCACGCCCACATGCGCCTCGCAATAGGGTTTGCCTTGCTGCACGGGCAGGCCGCAGAAATAGAAATCTTGCGTCGCCGGATCGCCGATGGGCCATTTGCAGGTGCGTTCGGTCAGTTCCATCAAGCTGATGCGCTTGGCGGTTTTCTCGACCTCATGGACCTTGGCCAGCGCCTCGGGGCTGATTTCATTGGCCGAGGGCTGGGGCGGCAGGGGTTGGCCCGCAGGCACGATGGGCTTGCGCAGGGGGGTGACGTTGCTGGGGCGCGGTGGCGGGTCGTCGCTGGCCGTAGGCGCGGCGCGCTCGGGTTGGGGTGCGGGTGCGGCTTTCGGTTCTTCGCTGCGGGCCGGTTTTTGGGGCGTGCGCGCATCAACCTCTGGAGTGGCGGGTTTGGCTTGGGGTGCAGGGGCGGCAGGCCCGGAGGCCGCGCCCGTGCGGTTCGACAGGCCAAGGCGATGCACCTTGCCGATCACCGCGTTGCGGGTGACGCCGCCCAATTCCTTGGCGATCTGGCTGGCCGACTGGCCCTCGCCCCACATCTTTTTCAAAAGCTCGACGCGTTCGTCGGTCCAGGACATGCCCGTCTCCTGATCTGGGGGCCGAATGATAGCAGCGCGGCCCAAGGCCACCTCATATGAAGGTGTCTTGGCCGAATTGAAAGCCCCATTCTAGCCCGGCCACCGCAAGGCGCAAGGCTGCCGCTTATGCCTTGCGGCGATGTGTGGCTTCGCGCCATGCCAAAAGTGCCGCACCGCCGATGATGGTCAGTGCGCCGATCAGGCTGACGGGCGATGGCACAACGCCAAAGATCACACCGTCGTATAGCGCGGCAAAGACGAGCGTCAGATAGGAAAAGGGCGTGATGAAGCTGGCATCGGCGCGGGCCAGCGCGGTGATGAAGAAAAGCTGCGCGGCCGCCATCACGGTGCCGATGGCCATCATCCCCGCCCATTGCAGGGGCGTGGGCGGTTGCCAGACCCAGATGACCGCGCAGGTGGCGATCACAAGGCCAATGGAATTGTTCATCAACAAGATCTGTGCTGGGGGCTCGCGGCCGGATAACCGCTTCATGAAGATCAACTCCAACCCCAGCGCACAAGCGGCGGCGAGCGCCAACAGCGCGCCTGTTTGCATCGCCGCGCTGCCGGGCCGGATCAGGATCATCGCGCCGATCAGGGCAATTGCGGCGGCAAGCCAGCGCCATTTGCCCACCCGCTCGCCCAAGAGCGGTATGGCGAGGATCATGGCGAGCACCGGGTTCAAGAAGCTGATCGCCGTGGCATCTGAAAGCGGAATTGCGGCGGCGGCGGCAAACATCAAGGATACGCCCGCCCAGCCACAGAATGTGCGGATCACATGGGTTTTGACATCGGGACGGTGCAAGGTTGGGCGCAAAACCGCGACCGTGGACGTAATCACGATCCAGGCAAACAGGAATCGCCCGAAGCTGACCTGCAACGGGTGCAGGCTTGCGCCAAGGGCCTGGGTGCCAAGCGCCTTGGCCAGGAGCGTGGTCGCAGCAAGCAGCGCCGTGGCGCAGATCATCAAGATCACCGCGCGCCCCGGCGCGGGAACGCCCTGCGCCGTGGGCAGCGCCGCGGGCGGGACAAGGGATTGCGGCGTCAGCGGTGGCGTGTCGGGCAATTGCTGCGGCCCTTTGTCGTCACAGGCCCAAGCACCAGCGCATGACCGCTTTTTGCGCATGAAGCCGGTTCTCTGCCTCGTCGAAGACGACCGATTGGGGTCCGTCCATCACGGCGTCCGTGACTTCCTCGTTGCGGTGCGCAGGCAGGCAATGCATGAAGAGTGCGTCGGGCTTGGCGTGTTTCATCAGCGCCTCGTTCACCTGGTAGGGGCGCAGCTGGTTATGACGGCGCTCACGGGTGGTCTGGCTATCATGCATCGAGACCCATGTATCGGTCACGACCAGATCAGCCCCCGCTACGGCGCGGGCCGGGTCGCGGATGATCTCGACGGCTGCGCCCTTGGCGCGCGCCTCCTCGAGGAAGACACGCTCGGGGTCGAGCGGTTCGGGGCCGCAAAAGGTCAGGTCGAAGCCGAATTGCCCTGCTGCATGGGCAAAGCTTGCAAAGACGTTGTTGCCGTCGCCGCACCAGACGACCTTTTTGCCCGCGATCGGGCCGCGATGTTCCTCGTAGGTCAGGATATCAGCCATGATCTGGCAGGGATGGGTACGGTTGGTCAGCCCGTTGATCACCGGCACGCTGGCGTGATCGGCCATTTCCAAAAGCACGTCTTCCTCGTAGGTGCGCAGCATGATCAGATCGACGTAGCGCGACAGCACGCGGGCGGTATCGGCGATGGTTTCGCCATGGCCAAGCTGCATCTCGGAGCCGGTCAGCACCATTGTCTGCCCGCCCATCTGGCGCACGCCCACATCAAAGCTGACACGGGTGCGGGTCGAAGGTTTTTCAAAGATCAGCGCGACCACGCGGCCCGAGAGCGGCTGGTCGTCATCGGGCATCCCCTTGGGACGGTCTGCGCGCGCCGCTTTCATCACGGCGGCCTGGTCGATCATGGTCCGCAGGTCAGCGGGATCGGTCTTGTTGATATCGAGGAAATGACGCATCGGCTGGGCCTTTCGGCTGACGGGCGGCGCCGGGGGGCCAGCCCCCCGGACCCCCCGGGATATTTTTGAAACGAAGAAGCGATCAGGCCTCGGCCATGGCGCGCGCAAGGGCCGCGGCGGCGGTATCGAGGCGATCCACCCCCTCGGCAATCTCGTCTTGGGTGATGGTGAGCGCGGGCAGGATGCGCACGACATTGTCGCCCGCTGGCACGGTCAGGATCTCGGCATCATAACCGGCGGCCACGACATCGGTGTTGGTCGCGCGGCATTTGAGGCCGAGCATGAGACCTGCGCCGCGGACGCCTTCGAAGATCTCGGGATGGGCGGCGACAAGCCCTTCGAGCCTTTGGCGCAGAAAACCCGCCTTCTTGCGGACATCTTCCAGAAATCCGGGCTTGGTGATCTCGTCCATCACGGCGGCCCCGACCGCGCAGCCCAGCGGGTTGCCGCCATAGGTCGAGCCATGCGTCCCTGCCGTCATACCGCGTGCGGCGTTTTCCGTGGCCAGAAGCGCGCCAATCGGGTAGCCGCCGCCAATGCCCTTGGCCACCATCATGATATCGGGCGTGATGCCTGCCCATTCATGCGCGAAAAGCCGTCCCGTGCGGCCCACGCCACACTGGATCTCGTCGAAGATCAGCAAAAGCCCGTATTCATCGCACAGATCACGCAGCCCCTTGAGGCATTGATCGGGCAGGGGGCGGATGCCGCTTTCGCCTTGCACAGGTTCGACCATGATGGCGCCCACATCGGCGGCGGCGGCCGCTTCGCGCAGTGCCGCGTGATCACCAAAGGGCAGTTGCCGGAAACCCGGCAAGAGCGGGCCGAACCCTTTGGTCAGCTTTTCCGAGCCCGCCGCCGAGATCGCGGCGATCGAGCGGCCGTGAAACGCCCCCTCGAAGGTCAGGATGGTGGTGCGCGCGGGCGTGTCGCTTTCATACCAGTATTTGCGCGCCATCTTGACGGCAAGTTCCGTCGCCTCGGTGCCTGAATTGCAGAAAAACACCGTGTCGGCGAAGCTGTGTTCCACCAAACGCTGGGCCAGCGCCTCTTGCTGTGGCACCACATAAAGGTTCGAGGTATGCCACAGCGCATGCGCCTGATCGGTCAGGGCCTTGACCAGCGCCGGATGCCCGTGACCCAGCGACATCACCGCGATTCCGCTCGCGAAATCGACAAAGCGTCGTCCATCGGCCTCGACCATCCACGCGCCTTCGCCTTTGACGAAGGACAGTTTGGCGCGGTTGTAGCTGGGCAAGACGGGCGAAATCATCGCGATCTCCGTGTCTGGATTGAAAGATACTGCATTGCGCAGGGGCGCGCGCGAGTCAATTGAAGACAGCAAAAGAAAGGGGCCACGCGAACTGCCGCATGGCCCATCTTTGCTTTCCAAATACTCCGGGGGAGGCCGCAGGCCGGGGGCAGAGCCCCCTCTTTCGTTATGCGACTTCCGACAGCGCGACCTTGGGCATGACACCCAGCGCGGCACAGACATCGCGAGTCAGTTCGGGGGCGTTCAGCGTGTAGAAATGCAGATCTTCCACGCCGCCTGTGATCAGATCGGTGCAAAGCTCGGTCGCCAGCGCCGTGGACAAGAGCTGTTCGCGCCCATCGCGGATGGCCTTGTCATAGGCTTCATCGAGCCATGCGGGGATCAAGGTGCCGCAGCTTTGCGCGAATTTGCGCACGCCCGACCAGCTATTGATCGGCAAGATGCCGGGGATGATCGGCGCATGGATGCCCGCTGCGGCGCAGGCATCGCGGAAGCGGAAAAAGGTCTCGGCCTCGAAGAAGAACTGGGTGATGGCCGAGGACGCGCCGACATCGATCTTGCGCTTGAGGTAGTCAACGCAGTCTTGCATCGATCCCGCCTCGGGGTGCGGGTCGGGATAGGCGCCGACACGCAGCTGGAACTTGCCTGTTTCGGCCAGCGCCGCGATCAAGCCAATCGAGTCGGCAAAGCCATCTGGATGTGGGGTAAAGCGGCCTGTGCCTTTCGGCGGGTCGCCACGCAGCGCCACGATCTGGGTGACACCGGCGGCCGCATAGCTTTCGGCGATGGCCAAGGTTTCCTGCCGCGTGGCATCGACGCAGGTCAGATGCGCGGCAACTGGCACACCATAATTGGCGTGGATCGTTTTGACCGCGTCATGGGTCAGCGTGCGTGTCGTGCCACCCGCGCCATAGGTGACCGAGACGAATTCTGGCCCAAGCGGGGCGAGAACGCCCAAGGTTTCCCAAAGCCGAAAGGACGCCTCAAGGGATTTAGGCGGAAAGAACTCGAAGGAAACGCGGGGCGGGCGGGTCATGATACATCCAATGCTTGATCTCTTGGGCAGTGATGTCGCATAGAGTGGTGCTTGCGGCAAATTCATAATCTTCAAGATCAATATGAGTCTCACATGCATCTTGAGTTTCGGCACCTGCGCACGATCAAGGCTATCCACGAGGAAGGGGGGCTCGCACGGGCTGCTGATCGGCTGCATATTACGCAAAGTGCGCTGAGCCATCAGATCAAGGGGTTGGAGGATCAGGCGGGGCTGGAATTGTTCGTCCGCCGGTCCAAGCCGATGAAGCTGTCACCCGCAGGGTTGAAGTTGTTGCGCTTGGCCGAGGAGGTCTTGCCGCGCATCGCGGCCCTCGAGGACGAGTTTGATAATCTGCGCAAGGGCAAATCGGGGCGGCTGCATATCGCCATCGAGTGTCACGCCTGTTTCGATTGGCTGTTGCCGGTCCTTGACGCGTTTCGGGTGGGTTGGCCCGATATTGATGTCGATATTCGCCCCGGCCTGCAATTCGAGGCCCTGCCCGCGCTGTTGCGTGAAGAGTTGGATCTGGTGATTTCCTCAGATCCCGAAGACCTGCCCGATGTCGATTTCACCCCGCTTTTTGATTATGAGCCGGTGTTCGTCTGCGCCGCTGATCATCCCCTGGCAACCAAACCCTATATCGAGGCGGCCGATTTTGCCGATCAGGCGCTCATCACCTATCCGGTCGAACGCGCGCGGCTCGATGTGTTTTCGCAGCTGTTGTTTCCCGCGGGTATCGAGCCGAAATCGATTCGTCAGGTCGAGCTTTCGGCGGTGATTTTGCTATTGGTCGCCTCGGGGCGCGGGGTGGCGGTCTTGCCTGATTGGGTGGTGCGCGACACGGCCAAGCATCCCTCGCTGGTGACGCGGCGGTTGACCGAGAAGGGGATCACGCGGCGGCTCTACGGGGCGACGCGGGTGGCCGATACGGCCAAGCCCTTCATGGCGCAGATGCTCAAGCTGAGCCGGAGCGAACCGCCCAAGCTGCAACGCCGATGAACGCGCGGCACCCGTTTCTCGACCATCCCCGCCCCTTGGCGGTGGCGCATCGCGGCGGGTCGCTGGAGGCCGAGGAAAACACGATGCCAGCTTTTGCCCATGCGGTCGCGCTGGGATATACCCATGTCGAGACCGATGTGCATGCGACCCGCGACGGGGTGGCGGTGATCCATCATGACGAGACGCTGGCGCGGATGACGGGCGATCCGCGCGCCATTGGCGATCTGGATTGGGCGGAACTGGCCCGGCTGCGCACCAAGGGTGGGGCGGCGATCCCGCGGGTGGATCAATTTTTGGCCGAATTCCCCGAAATCAAGATCACCTTCGAGTTGAAATGCGACCGTGTGGCCGCCCCCTTGGCTGATGTGATCGGCCAAGCGGGTGCTTTGGGTCGGGTCTGTGTTGGGTCGTTTTCGGCCGCGCGCACGGCGGCGATCCGGGGGCTGTTGGGTCCGGCGCTTTGTTGGTCGCCCGCGCATGTGGGGGTGGCGGCACTTTGGGTGGCGGGGTTCGGCCTGCCCCTGCCGCGCCCCGATTTTGCCGTGGTGCAGGTGCCGCCTGTGTTTCGCGGCATGCCCGTTGTCACGCGGCGGTTCATGACGGCGGCCAAGCGGCACGGTGTCGATGTGCAGGTCTGGACGGTCAATGAGGCCGATCAGATGACCCGGCTTCTTGATCTGGGGGTGGGGGCGATCATGACCGACCGTCCCAGCCTGTTGCGCGATGTGCTGGCCGCGCGGGGGCAATGGCCGGGATGAGCCTGGCCGGATCAAGCCGCTTGGCATTCGCGGGTGCGCCCCTTATACGCGCCACCTGATCGCTCGGAGACCGAAGACATGCAGGGCAGCGCCAATCTCAACATCATGCTCAAGGCTGCCCGCAAGGCGGGGCGCAGCCTGGTCAAGGATTTCCGCGAGGTCGAGAACCTTCAGGTCTCGTCCAAGGGGCCGGGCGATTTCGTCAGCCGGGCGGATCGCGCCGCCGAAGAGATCCTCAAGACCGAGCTGATGACCGCGCGCCCCAATTACGGCTTTCTGGGCGAGGAAGGCACGCGGATCGAAGGCACCGACCCAACCCGGCGCTGGATCGTCGATCCGCTGGATGGGACCACGAATTTCCTGCACGGCATGCCCCATTGGGCGGTGTCGATCGCGCTGGAGCACAAGGGCGAGATCGTGGCGGGCGTGGTCTATGACCCCGCCAAGGACGAAATGTTTTATGCCGAGAAAGGTGCCGGTTGCTGGCTGAACGACAGCCAGCGGTTGCGCGTCTCGGGCCGCAACAAGATGATCGAATGCGTTTTTGCGACGGGCGTTCCTTTTGGTGGGGCGAAATACCTGCCTGCGACGTTGCAGGATTTGGCGCGCCTGATGCCAGCTTGCGCCGGTGTGCGGCGCTGGGGATCGGCGGCGCTCGATTTGGCCTATGTCGCGGCAGGGCGCTATGATGGCTATTGGGAGCGTGGGTTGAACGCGTGGGATATCGCGGCCGGTATCTTGCTGGTGCGCGAGGCGGGTGGTTTGGTGCAACCGATCCGTGACGGCCAAGACATGTTAAGCGACGGTCAGCTTGTCGCCGCGTCCGAGCCGATCTTTGACCAGTTTGCCGCCGTGATCCGCGACCGCGCCTAAGCGCGGGCGGGGATCCATTGCTGGGCGATCCCGGCCAGCAGTAGGTAGAGAGAGCTTGCTGTCACCACAACGGTGAGTGTCGGGTTCGCGGCGAATTCCGTTGCCGCCGCCAAGGCGATGGCCCCCGTCCAGATCAGCGCCACCGGCAAGGTGAACCAGCGCCAACGTGCAGTGCGGACGGGATGGACGAATTTCAGGTTCAGAAATTGCGCCACGCAAAGCGCCACGACCAGCCCCAAGATGATCTCCCATGGGGGCAAGATCACCAGCATCGCCAGGGCGACCATGTTCCAGCAGGCCGGAAAACCCCGAAAGCTCTTGTCTTCGGTTTTCATCCGCGTATCGGCGAAATAAAGCGCCGAGGCAAAGGGGATGAGCAAGACCACGATCCAACCGGACCAGCCCGGCAACAGCCCCGATTCGTAAAGCGCATAAGCCGGGATCATCACATAGGTCAGGAAATCGACGATCAGGTCCAACAGCACACCATCGATGATCGGTGCATTCTCGGTCACCGCGTAGCGGCGCGCCAATGGGCCATCAATGCCATCGACCACCAAGGCCACGGTTAGCCAGATCGTCATCATGGCCCAATCGTGATTGCCCGCGGCCAGCAAGGCCAGCATGGCAAGCGATGCGCCGATCGCGGTGAAAAGGTGAACGCTGTAGGCCCGTTTTTGCATAAAAGTCAGATGACGGGTTCCGCGCGACTTGGCAACCGAAGATGTGACAGTTTGATGACGCTAGGCTTTTGGGTGGGCGGCGGCATAGACCGCCATCAGGCGCGCGGTATCGACGGCCGTATAGGCCTGTGTCGTGGACAGCGAGGCATGGCCCAGCAATTCTTGGATTGCCCGCAGATCGCCCCCCGCATCAAGCAGATGGGTGGCAAAGCTGTGGCGCAGCGCATGCGGTGTGGCGGTTGCCGGTAGGCCAAGCTGCATCCGCACCTGTTCCATCACCCCCGCCACGAGCCGCGGGTTGAGCGGCCCGCCGCGGATACCGCGAAATAGCGGCGAGCCGGGGGTAAGCGGATGGGGGCAAAGACGTGCGTAGCGCGTGACAGCGGCGATGGTCGCGGGCAGCACTGGAACCTCGCGTTCTTTTCCGCCTTTGCCGCGAATACGCAGCTTGTCGGACAGCGGCAAAAGCCCTGCGTCAAGGCCAAGCGCCTCGGACCGGCGAAGGCCCGCGCCGTAAAGCAGCATCATGATCGCTACATCGCGCGCGGCGACCCAATCGCGCTCATCATGTTCGCCCACAGCGGCGATCAGCGCCTTGGCGCCATCGACCGATAAAGGCCGTGGCAGGCGGCGGCCATGCTTGGGGCTACGCATCGACAAGATCGCGGTCGCATCAAAGCCATCGCGCTCGGACCACCAGCGCAAGAAGGATTTCACCGCCGACAGCCGCCGCGCGAGCGAGCGCGACCCAACACCCCGCCCGCGCTGGGCCGCCATCCATGCGCGCATCTCGCTGAGTGACAGGTCGCGCAGCATTGCGGGGCTGAGGACGTCACCGGCATGGCTTGCCTGAAAATCGAGGAAATCCGTCAGATCCCGCCCATAGGCGTCGATGGTCGTTGCGGCGCGGTTCTCCAAGCTGCCCAGATGGATCAGCCAGTTTTCCAAAAGGTCGCGCACCGCGGGGCTGAGCGCGAGGGTCATGGCCAATCAATCCAGCCAGCGCTGCATCTGGCGTTCAAAGACACCGGCAAAAAATGTCAGCAAATCAGTGCCTTGACTTGGTCGGAACTGATGCGGATCCTCGGAGCCCATGACCAGCATGGCGGGCAAGCGGGCAGCGCCCAGATCAAGCAGCATCAGCGCCTCGGATTTGATCCAAGCGGCATCCGCGCCGAAGATTAACGTGCTGCCATCGCTCACTTGGCGCAATGTCACCTGACGGTGCGGGACCGCGCGGCCCAATGTGATATAGCTATCCACGAAGCCCGGCGCGACGATGGTCAATACATCCTCGAGCTTTTGGACATGGGGTGCGGCGGTTGCTGTTGCCTCGGCGCTTTCCAGCACAAGGCGGATACGATCGACGCGCAGCGTGCTGGCCACATCTGTACCGAGGGCCTTAAGGAAGCTTTCGAAATCGGTCTGATCGAGGAGCCGCAAGATCGCCCGGTGGATCTGGTTTGTGCCAGCCAAGTTTTCATAGGCAGCCGCGATGACCGAGCGGTGGGTATCCTCCAGCCGGTCGAGGCGGTTTTCCAGCCGCTCCATCGCGATGCCGCGCATATCGACGATATTGCCGCCCATCTGCCGGTCATTTGCGGTGATGAGCGCCCGCATCAAGTCGCGGTCGTCAAGGATCAGATCGGGGTCCGCAAGCGCGCGGGCCCGCCAATCATCGTTGGAATCGGTCGAGAAATCGTTGGCTTCAACGCTGCTCACGGGGGGTGGCCTCATCGTTTTGTTATCGTTGCCCCCGACCATATACCAAAGTCAGAGGATTTTCTGCCCTGTTTTTGCCCAATCCTTGAGGAATGCGTCCAGCCCCTTATCGGTCAGCACGTGATTTGCCATGGATTTGATCACGGCGGGTGGCGCAGTTGCCACATCCGCGCCCAAGAGTGCGGCCTCTTTCATGTGGTTCACGGTGCGGATCGAAGCGGTCAGGATCTCGGTGGGGAAATCGTAATTGTCATAGATCTGGCGGATCTCGGCGATCAGTTCCATGCCGTCGATATTGATATCATCGAGGCGCCCGACGAAGGGCGAGATAAAGGTCGCGCCTGCCTTGGCCGCCAATAGCGCCTGATTGGCTGAAAAGCACAGCGTGACATTGACCATGCGCCCCTCGCCGGTCAGCACCTTGCAGGCTTTCAGCCCTTCCCATGTCAGCGGCACCTTGATCGCGATGTTGTCGGCGATCTTGGCCAGCTCCCGCCCTTCGGCGATCATGCCCTCGGCGTCGAGTGCCACGGTTTCGGCCGAAACGGGCTTGCCGGGGATCATGGCGCAGATCTCGGCCGTCACGTCCTTGATGTCACGGCCCGACTTGGCGATGATCGAGGGGTTGGTGGTGACCCCATCGACCATGCCCAGATCGTTGAGTTCACGGATCGCATCGACATCGGCGGTATCCACAAAGAATTTCATGGCGGCCCTTCCTTTCTGGCGGAGGTCATGGTGTGTTGAGTGGCTTCTAGCGCAGCGACCCCCGGGCGGGAAGGCATGACCGACAGCTATTTCGAGGAAGGCGCCCTTGTCGGCGTTCTGACGCCTGAGCCCATCGACCGGGTGTTGAATTACCGTGCGCCTGAGGGGGGCTGTTTCTTGGGCGCATTTGTCGAAGTGCCGCTTGGGCCGCGGAAGGTGTTGGGCGTGGTCTGGGGGCCGGGTCGCGGTGATTGGGATGCGGCCAAGATCCGTGCCATCGCCCGCGTGCTTGACGCCGCCCCCATGCGCGAAGAGTTGCGGGTTTTCCTAGAGAAAGCAGGGGCCTATACGCTTACGCCGCTGTCGCAGATGTTGCGGCTGGCCACACGGGTGCCGGGTCTGTCCGATCCGCCCTCGATGCGCAAGATCTATCGCTTGGGCCAAGGACAGCCGGACCGCATGACTGATGCGCGCGCCCGCGTCATTGCCACGCTGGTCGAATATGGCGGGCTTGGCTTTACGCTGAAAGAACTGGCCGACCTGGCGGGTGTCACATCGTCGGTTGTCAAGGGTTTGGCCACCCAAGGCGCGGTGGTCGAGGTGGACACGCCGCGCGATACGCCCTTTCTGCCGCTTGATCCCGATAGGTCGGGCAAGGCGCTGACCGAGGATCAACAGGCCGCCGCCGATGCGCTGGGCGCCGCTGTGCGAAGCGGTCGCTACGGCACGACGCTGCTGAAGGGCGTCACCGGGTCGGGCAAGACCGAGGTCTATCTCGAGGCGGTGGCCGATTGCTTGCGCAAGGGACGGCAGGCGCTGGTGCTTTTGCCCGAGATCGCGCTGACGTCGGAATTCCTGACGCGGGTCGAGGCGCGCTTTGGTGCCAAGCCCGCCGAATGGCATTCGGGCGTGACGATGACCGAACGCCGCCGCGCATGGCGGATGATCGGGCAGGGTGAGGCGCAATTGATCGTCGGTGCGCGTTCGGCGTTGTTCCTGCCCTTTCGCGATCTGGGGTTGATCGTCGTCGATGAGGAGCACGACACCTCTTACAAGCAGGAGGAGGGCGCGCTCTATAATGCACGCGACATGGCCGTGCTGCGTGCCTCGCTCAACAGCGCACAGGTGGTGTTGGCGTCTGCTACGCCCTCGCTCGAGACATGGGCCAATGCGCAGGCGGGCAAATATGGTCGGCTTGATCTGCGCGCGCGGTTCGGGGCGGCGGTGCTGCCGGATATGCGCGCGATCGACATGCGGGCCGAAGATTTGCCGGGGCAGGCGTGGATTTCACCCACCCTACAGGCGGAGGTGCGCGGGCGGCTGGCGCGGGGCGAGCAGGCGCTCTTGTTTCTCAACCGTCGCGGCTATGCGCCTGTGACGCTCTGCCGGGCCTGCGGGGTGCAGGTGGGCTGCGATCACTGCGATGCGCGTATGGTCGAGCATCGCTTTCAAAAGCGGCTTGTCTGCCACCAATGCGGCGAGACCAAGCCCCTGCCCGAAACCTGCCCGGCTTGCGGCGTCACCGGCAAGATGGCTGCGATCGGGCCGGGGGTCGAACGTATCGCCGAGGAGGCCGCAAGCCTGTTTCCCGAGGCCAAGCTTGCGATCCTGTCATCCGATCTGTTCGGCTCGGCGCGGGCGCTGAAAGCGCAGATCGAAGAGATCGCGCATGGCCAGACCGATATCATCATCGGCACCCAGCTTGTCGCCAAGGGACATAATTTCCCGCGCCTCACGCTGGTGGGGGTGATCGATGCCGATCTGGGGCTGCAAGGCAGCGATCTGCGCGCGGCGGAGCGGACGTTTCAGTTGATGCGGCAGGTCTCGGGCCGGGCAGGGCGGGCCGAGGCGCCGGGCGTGGCGCTGTTGCAGACCTTTCAGCCGGAACACCCGGTGGTGCGTGCCATTCTCGCCGGTGATGAGGAGGGGTTTTGGCGCGCCGAGGCTACCGAGCGGGAGGCAACGGGCATGCCCCCCTATGGGCGGTTGGCGGGGATCATCATCTCGGGCGACGACGCGGCGGCGGCCTTTGATCTCGGCACAAGGCTTGCGCGCAATGATGGCGCGCTGCGCGCGATTGGCGCGATGGTTTATGGCCCGGCACCGGCCCCCATCGCACGGGTGCGCGGCCGCCACCGGGTGCGGCTTTTGGTCAAGGCACCCAAGGGCGCAGCGCTGCAAGGGGCGATTGCGCAATGGATTGCGCCCATCCGGCAAAGCGCAAAGTTGCGGCTAGCCGTCGATATCGACCCGCAAAGCTTTTACTGATTGCGGTTTTCATGGGCTGCGAAGCCCGCTAGAGAATGCGCAACAACCCCATGCCCGGTGTCGCCAATGTCTGCCCTGATCCGCCCACAGCCCGGTATCCTCGAGATCGCGCTTTATCAGGGCGGACAATCGGCATTGGCGGGTCATGCCGAACCGCTCAAGCTGAGTTCAAACGAAAACCCCTTTGGCCCATCGCCAAAGGCGGTGGCGGCCATGGCGGCGGCGCTAGGCGACAGTCACCGCTACCCATCGACCGATCATGGCCCATTGCGCGCGGCGATTGCCGCGGTCGAGGGGTTGGACGCGGATCGGATCATCTGTGGTGTCGGCTCGGACGAGATCATTCATTTCCTGTGCCAAGCCTATGCCGGACCGGGGCAAGAGGTGATGCATACCGCGCACGGCTTTGCCATGTATCGCATCAGTGCGCTGGCGGCAGGGGCCACGCCCGTCGAGGTGCCGGAGCGCGAGCGTGTCGTCGATGTGGATGCGATCCTTGAGCGTGCCGGGCCGGCAACGGCGCTGGTCTTTATCGCCAACCCCGCCAATCCGACGGCGACCTTTCTGGGCATGGATCAGATCACGCGGTTGGCCGATGGGTTGCCGAAAAGCTGTATCTTGGTGCTCGACGGGGCCTATGCGGAATTCGTCGATGGCTACGATGGCGGGGCGGGACTGGCGGGCAGCCGCGCCAATGTCGTGATGACGCGGACATTCTCCAAGGCTTACGGTCTGGGCGGGTTGCGGGTGGGCTATGGTTATGGGCCGCGCGAAATCATCGATGTGCTCAATCGTATCCGTGGCCCCTTCAACCTGTCGGGTGTGGCACTGGCAGGGGCCGAGGCTGCGGTGGGCGATCGCGATTGGGTCGCTGATTGTTTGCGCGTCAATGCAGATGAGCGCGCGCGGCTGGTGGGTGGTTTGCGCCAGTTGGGCATCGCTTGCGATGAAAGCCATGCAAATTTCGTGCTGGCCCGTTTCGCCGACGAGGCCGCGGCGCTGGCCGCGGATGCCCATCTGAAAGACCAAGGTATCATCGTGCGTCACCCCAAGAGTTACGGCTTTGCCCATGCTCTGCGCATCACCGTGGGGCGCGCGCAGGATAACGACCGGGTACTGGCCGCACTCGCCCAATTGCGGGGGGCGGCATGAGCGTGATTTACCAGCGCGTCGCTTTGATCGGGTTGGGGCTGATCGCGGGCTCGATGGCCCATGCGATGCGGCGTGGCGGGCTTGCGGGTGAGATCGTGGGGACTGCGCGCTCGGCCGAGACGCGCAAGATCGCCGCCGAGATCGGGCTGTGCGATCGGATCGTCGATACGGCGGCTGAGGCGGTCATGGGCGCCGATCTGGTCGTGCTGTGCGTGCCGCCGGGCGCGATGGGGGCGGTCGCCGCCGAGATCGCGCCGCATCTGGCACAAGGGGCGTGCGTCAGCGATGTGGGATCGGTCAAGCGTGACGTGATCAGCCAAGTCGGCCCGCATATTCCGGCAGGTGTGCATTTCGTGCCAGCCCACCCTTTGGCGGGGACCGAGCATTCCGGGCCGCGCGCGGGTTTTGCCGAGTTGTTCGATAACCGCTATGTGCTTTTGACACCCGAAGCAGATACCGATCCCGCAGCCACAGCCAAGCTGCGTGCATTTTGGGAAGGTTGCGGCGCGCGCGTCGAGGAAATGGACGCCGATCACCATGATCTGGTGCTCGCGGTGACCAGCCACACGCCGCATCTGATCGCCTACACGATGGTGGGCGTGGCCGACGATCTGCGCCGCGTGACCGATAGCGAGGTCATCAAGTATTCAGCCGCGGGGTTCCGCGACTTTACCCGGATCGCCGCCAGCGATCCGACCATGTGGCGGGATGTGTTCCTGACCAACAAGGAGGCGACCCTCGAGATCCTGGGTCGTTTCACCGAAGAACTCTTCGCCCTCCAGCGCGCCATCAGGCGCGGGGATGGTGAGCACCTTCATGCGTATTTTACCCGTACTCGCGCTATACGTCGCGGCATCATCGAGGCTGGTCAGGATACGGACGCCCCCGATTTCGGGCGTGTGAAGGTGAAGCGCGAACCGACCGCAGGGTGAGGTGCGTTGCAAGAAACGCAGCGCTTGCGCTTGCGCTTGCGGTCTTGTGGGTACATCCGGCGATGTCCAATGCCCCCGATCGGTCGCTCCGCCCGGAATTGCGACCCATGGCGCCTGAAATGATCGCCCCCTTGCCGCGGATGGCCGCTATCGTCGTGCAAGCCGGGGTGCATGCACCCGCGAGATCGGCAAGGCCGGTGTTGCGGCCGATCCAGCCCCCGACCCATGTACAGCCGCCTGCGGTGGTGCTGGTCGCAATCGCAACGGATGCGAGCGCGCTGGCGGTTGCGCAATCCTTGCGGCCCAGCTTGCGCCCTGCGGGCCTTTCGCGGCCCGATAGCGGCACCGCACCGCGCCAAACCGTTGCATCACAGGTGTCAGGGGCGCAAGGTGGGCGGCTATGCGGCCGGAGCGGGCTTGTCGGTGACAGGCTTGCACCGATCCGGGCGACGCGCAACGGTTGTGGCATCGCCGAACCCGTCCGCCTACGCGAGGTCGAGGGGATTGCGCTTAGCACGCCTGCCACGCTGAATTGCGAAACGGCGCGCGCGCTACAGCAATGGGTGCGCCAAAGCCTTGTGCCTGATGTGGGCCGCTACGGCGGTGGCGTGCGGTCCTTGCGGGTCGTGGCCTCCTATGCCTGCCGGACGCGCAACAACCAGCCCGGCGCGCGGATTTCCGAACATGGGCGCGGCAATGCCATCGATATAGCGGGGATCGGGCTGGCGGATGGGACCGAGTTGACGGTGCTCAGTGATTGGCGCACGCGGCGCGAGGGGCGCATCTTGCGCGAACTGCATCGTGGCGCCTGCGGGCCGTTTGGCACGGTGCTCGGGCCTGATTCCGACCGCTTTCACCGAGATCATTTTCATTTCGACGTGGCGCGCCATAGGAGCGGTGCCTTTTGTCGTTAGGGCATGGTGGCCTTCGTTTTTCGCGTGGCCTTCCCGTGGGGCTGGTGTGCGGGCGTTAGCGTAGCCTGATGCGCGGGCCTTGGCCCACGGGGAGGGGGCCGAGAAAGACGAAGCCTTGATCAAGACGCAAGCTGACATCGAGATCTTCGCGCCGCCCCGACAACCCTGCGAGAAAACCAAGCGCGCTCTCTGCCGTTTGACGTAAGCCGGGGGGCAACAGCCCTGCGCGCTCGGCCATCGCGAGCATTTCCGGCCAATTTTGCGCACGGATGGCAATCTCTCCGGTCGGTTGCCCTTGGGCGTCGATATCGACCGTGCCAGACAAGCGCAGCATCAAGGCCCCCCATTCGGCGCGCGCCTCGGAGAGCGCGATGCGGGTGGGTTGTGGACGCGCATCCTCGATCGCGGTGATATCCCATGGCCGGTCGAAATCGACCACACCCGCGGCGCTGACCACGGGGATAGCGGCTGGCAATACCCCTGCCGGATCAAGCAGGCGTGTCACCTGTTCGGCAGGCACCAGATCGGTGGCCGAAAAACGCATCTCGTAGCGCGCATCTGTGCCGTCTTGGCGGATCATGACGATCTGGCCTTGGGCAAGCTGGCTTTCCCAGCCAAGCGAGCTGGCAATGACAAGCCCCTGCATCCGGGTTTGCGATGCTTCGAGCGCCATTTGCGCGCCCGGCCTGACATCGAGGGTTGAGGACAGCGTATCTGCGCTGATCGTCAGCCGCTCAACCGGCGAGGCGATCATGTGGCGTTCGGGCCAAATCGCGGTGATCTGTGACAGATCCCATGACGGGTGGCGCAAGGTGAAATAAGGCGCGGTCCATGCAAGCCCTGTCGCGGGATCAGCCAGCGTCACGCCCACAAGCCGTGTCTCGAAGGCGGAGGGGAAGCCGGTGACGAGAATGTCATCGACGCCAACCTGCCAGCCCTCGGCCATGCGCGCGGCAAACCAGCTTTCGACCGTGCGTTTGCTGAACGCGGCCCATCCGAACCAAGCGGCCACGCCAAGCGCACCGATGAGCGAAAGAATGACGAATGCGCGCTTCATGCAAGACCTACCAACCCAATTTCGCATTGGGTATAGCCGCCAGGGTGGCGGCTGACCATGCGGGAGAACACTGCGATGAACGATCTTTGGGTCTTCGGCTATGGCTCGCTTTTGTGGAATCCCGGTTTTGCCGTGGCTGAAACGCGGCAAGCACGCCTTTTTGGTTGGCGGCGCAGCTTTTGCATGACCTCGATCCATCATCGCGGCACCCCTGATGCGCCTGGCTTGGTTTTGGCGCTTGACCAGGCCGAGGGGGCCGTTTGTCACGGGGTCGCGTTCCGTGTGGCCGCGGGCGATGTGCGAGCAAGCTTGGCCTATCTGCGGGAACGTGAGTTGGTCTCGTCTGCCTATCTTGAGACACGCCAGAGCGTCACGTTGGATTGCGGGCGCATGTTGGATGATGTGCTGACCTACGTCATTGACCCCGGCCATGCCCAATATTGCGAATGGCCGCTTGAGACGCAGGCCAGGATCATCGCCCATGCCGTCGGCGGGCGTGGGCCGAATGATGAATATCTCGAGAATACCGCGCGACAGCTGCATCTTTTGGGATTGCCCGATCCTGATCTGGATTGGTTGGTTGCACGGGTGCGTCAGATCAAGGCAGGGTAGGCGTGTCGTGCATTGGCATATCCTGCCCATCCTTGTAGATTGATGTGACACTGAAAGAACCGGGCCTGACCATGGCGAGCAGAGAAGACATCGGCACAGACAAGCCGGCGACACATATCACGCGACCCATACGCCAAATCGTGCTGATGTTGTTGATTTGTGCCGCCGTGATTGCGGGGGGCGTTGTGATCTGGCCTGCGGTGCAGCCGGTCTTTCTGGCCTCGCCCGTGCTGAACGGGACCATCGGGATCGTCTTTATCATCGGTGTATTGGCCTGTTACATGCAGGTTTTCCAACTGTTCTCGTCGATCACGTGGATCGAGGCGATTGCCAGGAACGCGCCGCAAGATGCGACCGAACGGCCACCGCGGCTTTTGGCGGCAATGACCGGGATCGCGCGGGTGCGTGGACGGACGATTCAGGTGACAGGGCCGGCCGCGCGCTCGATCCTCGATTCTGTCGGCTCGCGGATGGAAGAAAGCCGCGACATCACCCGTTACCTTGCGAATCTGCTGATTTTCTTGGGCCTTCTTGGCACTTTCTTTGGCTTGGCGACCACGGTTCCGGCGGTTGTGGATACGATCCGCTCCTTGCAGCCTGCTGAAGGCGAGGAAGGTTTGGCCGTTTTCGGACGGCTCATGAATGGGCTTGAGGATCAGCTCGGCGGCATGGGCACGGCCTTTGCCTCGTCGCTGTTGGGGCTTGCGGGTTCACTTGTGGTGGGTTTGCTGGAACTTTACGCAGGCCATGGGCAGAACCGCTTTTACCGCGAATTGGAGGAATGGCTGGCCTCGATTACACGGGTCAGCCTTGGCGGCGGCGAGGGTGAGGGTAGCGTTGACCGCAGCGCGATTGCCACCGTGCTTGATCATATGGTCGATCAGGTCGAAACGCTGCAATCGCTGTTCGCCCAATCCGAGGCGCGCCGTGCCGAGACGGAAGCGCGCATGCTGCATTTGGCAAACGCGATCGAGGGGTTGGCGGGACAGTTCGGACAGGCCCCCTTTGCCGCGACCGAACGCTTGGCCGCAGGGCAAGAACAGTTGATCGAGGTTTTGGCCGCCATGCAGGGCAAGCCCGCGATCGACGAAGAAAGCCGCGCGAGGCTGCGCTCGATCGATGTGCAATTGCTCAAAATCTACGAGGATCTTGGCACGACGCGCGATGCCGAGATCTTGCTGTTGCGCCGCGATATCACCGATTTGACCCAAGCCTTGCGCGATCTCGTCGCGGCCGCGCGCGCGCCTGCCCGCCAGCCGCGCGGGCCAAGCGGGGGCTGATCCAAGATGGCTTTCCAGCGCCGCGCCGGTAACCGTGTCTCGGGCGCCATCTGGCCGGGCTTTGTGGATGCGATCACCGCCCTTTTGATGGTGATGATCTTCGTCTTGACTATCTTCATGGTGGTGCAATTCGTCCTGTCGGAAGAAATCAACAACCAAGACGACGAGTTGAACAGTCTGAACGCGCAGCTGAACGCATTGTCGCAAGCCTTGGGCCTTGAGACGGCGCGCGCGTCAACCCTTGAGAGCCGGGTCGCAACGCTTGCGAGCAGTTTGACCACGGCGCAGGGGGAATTGGCCGCCCAAGCCGCGCTGATTGCCGATTTCGAAGCACAGGTTGCCTCGCTGATCGCGGCCAACACAACGCTTACCGCCGAACGCGATGCGGCTGATGCGGCGCTTGCCGAAAGCCTGAGCGCCGCTGAGGCTTTGGAACTGGCTGTGGCAACAGCGCGCAGTGAATTGGATGCCGCCGCAGAAGAGGCCCGCCTTGCCGCGGCTCGCCGCGCGGCACTCGAAGCCTTGATCGCCGATCTGGAACGTGACGCCACAAGCCGAGACACACGGATCGCCACACTGGAAGACAGCCTGTCCGAGGCCGAGGCTGCCCGTCTGGTCGAGGCCGCCGCAGCCGAGGCGCTGCGCGCGCGGCTGGAAGATGCCGATGCGGAGCTGACGGCAATGACCTTGGCCTTGGAGGAACAGCGCCGCCGTGCCGAAGAGACACTGACGCTTCTGGCCGCGGCGCAAGCAGCCGCCGATGATTTGGCCGAGGCTGACGCCGCCCGCGCCGCCGCCATGTCGCAGGCCGAGCGGCAAGCGGCTCTCTTGGCTGTTGCCAATGCCCAGCTTGCCACCGCCGAGGCGGCAAGCGCCGAAAGCCAGCGGCAGGTAGCGCTGTTGAATGAACAGGTAGCGGCACTGCGCCAGCAATTGGGGGCGCTGCAAGGTTTGCTTGATGCCTCTGCCGAACGCGATGCGGCGGCCGAGGTGCAGATCGCCAATCTGGGCGCGCAGTTGAACGCCGCCCTTGCCCGTGTCGCGGCTGAGCAACAGCAGCTTGCGCGCGAGCAAACCCGCGTGGCCGAGCTTGAGGCCGCAGAGGCCGCCCGCCTTGCCGCCGAGGCGCAGGAATTGGCGCGCTATCGCTCGGAATTCTTTGGGCGGCTGCGGACGCTGCTTGAAGGGCGCGAAGGTGTGAAGATCGAAGGCGACCGCTTTGTCTTTTCGTCCGAAGTGTTGTTCGAAGTGGGTTCGGCCGATCTCGCCCCTGCCGGGCTTGAGCAGATCGCCAATGTGGCAAGCTTATTGAACGAGGTGGCGGGTGAGATCCCCGATACGATCGACTGGATCTTGCGCGTGGATGGCCATACCGACGACCGCCCGTTGCGCGGTGATGGGGATTTCGCCTCGAATTGGGAGTTGAGCCAAGCCCGCGCGCTGTCGGTGGTACAATATCTGGCGGGAGAGTTGGGCTTTCCCTCGGATCGTTTGGCCGCGACGGGCTTTGGCGAATATAACCCGGTCGCGACCAATGACACCGCGCAGGGACGGGCGCAGAACCGGCGAATCGAATTGAAACTGACCGAGCGCTGAGCGCCTGGCGGGTCAGGGGGTGATCACCACGCGGGTGGTCAGGCTGTCGATCACGGTTGCACCATCGCGGATCAGGCTCACCGCCCCGGTGTAAAGGCCGGGTGGCCAACCCGCCGGTGGGCTGCGCCGCCCTGTTGCGCGGAAAAGCTGGGCTTGGTTGCGCTCCAAGGTGACATCTTGGGCATGCACCATGTCACCGGCGGCATTGGTAATGCTCAGCCGCAAGATATCGCCGCCGCGCGCGCTATGGAGATAGGCCCAAAGCACAAGCGCCGGGTCGGTTGGGCCGATCTGGCCGTGATCGGCGGCCCCGGTCTTGATCGCTTCATAGCTGGGCATCTCGGGGGCAAAACCTGCGGCCAGGATCTCGCCCGGCACATGGGGCAGGGGATCTTGCCACAGCGTTGGTTCGCCCGAGCCGCACGTGCCGGCGGCGGATGGCGCGAAAGGGTCGATCACGCGCCCGGCATGGCGCAGGATGAATTCCAGATGCGGAAATTCGGTCCGGCCGGAATAGCCGATCAGGCCAAGCGGTGTTCCGGCGGTCATTGTTTGACCTAGCGTGACGGAAATCGATCCCTGCATCAGGTGGCAATATTGGGTTTCCCAGCCATCGGCATGGGTCAGCGCCACACCATTGCCGCAGCCCTGCCCATCGGCCATTGTCGTCGTACCGCCATCTGGCACGCCGTCGCGCAAGGCCCGCACGACCCCATCGGCGGCGGCAACCACGACCATGCCCGCAACCATCCCCGCCATATCGACGGTGCGGATATCGGTGCCGGTATGGCCATCATAGCTTTGCGGGCCACAGGCGAAATCGCGCGCCCCCGGTCCGGGGTCGTGATCGACGAATTGCTGCAAGAAACAGGTTTCGCCCAAGGTGCAATCGACCGGGAAGACAAGCGGCGGCCCGTCTTGGGCTGACACCGGCAGTGCGCAGAGACAAAACACCAACGGCAACACACGCATCGCCACACCTTACCCTATCCTCACGAAAGAAAAAGGCCCGGCGCAAGTGAGGCCGGACCTTTTGTCCCTTACCCTACACAGTCAATCGGCAGTCAGAAGCGGCGGCTTCTTGGCCGTGATGCGGGGCGTTCCGGCCGCCTCGATCTGAAGGTCGATCTTGTCGTCCTTGACCGTGACCCGCACATTGCCACCCTTGGCAAGCTTGCCGAAGAGCAATTCCTCGGCCAAGGGCTTTTTGATGTGTTCCTGGATCACGCGGCCAAGCGGGCGCGCGCCCATCCGGTCGTCATAGCCCGCGTCACCCAGCCATGCGGCGGCCTCGGGCGTCAGCTCTATGGTCACGTTGCGATCCATCAGCTGCGCCTCAAGCTGGAGGACGAATTTCTCGACCACCTGCATGATCACCTCTTTGGGGAGTGCTGCAAAGCTGATCACTGCATCCAGACGGTTACGGAACTCCGGCGTAAAGGTGCGTTCGATGGCGGCAGTATCTTCGCCTTCGCGCTTGTCGCGGCCAAAACCGATCGCGGCTTTTTGCATGTCGGCCGCGCCTGCGTTGGATGTCATGATCAAGATCACGTTGCGAAAATCGACCTTGCGCCCGTTATGGTCGGTCAGCGTGCCGTGGTCCATGACCTGCAACAAGATGTTGAAGACATCGGGATGGGCCTTTTCGATTTCGTCGAGCAGAAGCACACAATGCGGGTGCTGGTCGATCCCGTCGGTCAACAGCCCGCCCTGGTCGAAGCCGACATAGCCGGGCGGTGCGCCGATCAGGCGGCTGACGGCATGCTTTTCCATGTATTCCGACATGTCGAAGCGCAAAAGCTGCACGCCCAGCGTATCGGCGAGCTGTTTGGCCACCTCGGTCTTGCCGACGCCGGTGGGGCCGGCGAACAGGTAGTTGCCGATGGGCTTTTCCGGCTCGCGCAGGCCCGCGCGGGCAAGCTTGATGGCGCTTGCCAAAGCCTCGATCGCGGTGTCTTGGCCAAAGACGACACGCTTGAGCGTCACCTCGAGATCCTTGAGCACGCTGGCGTCATCCTTGGAGACATTCTTGGGGGGGATGCGGGCGATCTTGGCCACGACCTCCTCGATCTCCTTGGCGCCAAGGGTCTTGCGGCGCTTGCTTTCGGCGACAAGGTGCTGGGCGGCGCCCGCCTCGTCGATCACATCGATGGCCTTGTCGGGCAGCTTGCGGTCGTTGATGTAGCGCACCGACAGTTCCACCGCCGCCTTGATCGCATCGGCGGTGTATTTCAGGCCGTGATGCTCTTCGAAATAGGGCTTGAGGCCCTTGAGGATCTTGATCGTATCCTCGACCGACGGCTCGTTCACATCGATTTTCTGGAATCGGCGCGAGAGTGCGCGATCCTTTTCGAAATGCTGGCGAAACTCCTTGTAGGTGGTCGAGCCCATGCAGCGCAGCTTGCCGCCCTGAAGCGCGGGCTTGAGCAGGTTTGACGCATCCATCGCCCCGCCGCTTGTCGCACCCGCACCGATGACAGTGTGGATCTCGTCGATGAAGAGAATCGCATCGGGATGCTCTTCCAATTCGGTCACCACGGCCTTGAGACGTTCCTCGAAATCGCCGCGATAGCGGGTACCGGCCAAAAGCGCGCCCATGTCGAGGGAATATATGGTGGAATTGGCCAGCACCTCGGGCGTTTCGCCTTCGACGATCTTTTTGGCCAGACCTTCGGCGATGGCGGTTTTGCCGACGCCGGGATCGCCCACCAAGAGCGGGTTGTTCTTGCGGCGGCGGCACAGCACCTGGATGCAGCGCTCAACCTCTTCGTGGCGGCCGATCAGCGGGTCGATATCGCCCTTGCGGGATTTCACGTTGAGATCGACACAATACTTGGCCAGCGCCGAATCCTTGGCATCGCCGCTTTCGGCACTGCCTGCGCTGCTCGTGCCGGTTTCATCTTCGAGATCGGTGGCACCCGTGACCGGGCGGCTTTCGCCATAGGACGGATCCTTGGCCACGCCATGGGCGATGAAATTCACCGCGTCATAGCGGGTCATGTCCTGTTCTTGCAGGAAATAGGCGGCGTTCGATTCGCGCTCGGCGAAGATGGCGACCAGCACATTGGCGCCTGTCACCTCGGTCCGGCCGGAGGATTGCACATGGATGGCCGCGCGCTGGATCACCCGCTGAAAGGCGGCGGTCGGCACGGCCTCGGACCCTTCGACATCGGTTTCCAAGGTTGACAAATCATCGTCGATGAAGGCGACGAGGGTTTCGCGCAGCGCGTCGATATCGACCGAACAGGCCAGCATGACCTTGCGCGCCTCGGGCTCATCCAAGAGCGCCAAAAGCAGATGTTCAAGCGTGGCGAGTTCGTGGCGGCGCGCATTCGCGTTGGCGAGTGCAGCGTGGATGGCCTGCTCGAGTGTGGTCGAAAAAGATGGCACGGTCGTGCTCCTTTACGCGTGCATCGGGGCCTGTGGGGGCATCGCCGATGATGGCCTCATGGTATTAAGCTTCGCTTTCTGTGCGTCCGTTTCAAGGGGAAACTGCACAAGGTTTCGTGTGCGGGGCTTTGATAGCCCTCTAGGTTTTGCCTGACTGCTGCGCGCAACGTTTCGATGCACAGCTTTGCAGCGTTTTCAAAACGAATCCTTGAGGCTGCGGATTCGTGCGAAAACAACGGCGGGTTCTTGCCCATCGAGCCCAAGTCGCTGCGCGATGCCGCTCTGGTTGGCGCGCAAGAAAGGGTTCGTGGCCAATTCCGTGGCCAAGATCGACGGCACCGTGGGCCTGTTCGCGGCCCGCGCCGACGCAATCTCTTCGCACCGAGAGATAAGTGCCGGATTGTCGGGTTCAATGGTCAGGGCGAAACGCGCATTTGACGCGGTATATTCATGGCCCGAACAGACCAGCGTGTCGGGCGGGAGCGCGGCCAGTTTTTGCAGGCTGTCCCACATCTGCGCGGCGCTGCCTTCGAACAGGCGGCCACAGCCAAGCGCCATCAGGCTATCGGCGGTAAAGACCGCTTTGGCGGCAGGCAGATGATAGGCGACATGGCCGACCGTGTGGCCCGGCACATCGATCACATGGACCACAAGCTGGCCGATGGCGACGCGATCGCCCTCGGCCAGCGCGTGATCGAGCGGCGGCAGGCGATGGGCATCGGCCCGCGCCCCCCAGACCTTGGCCCCGGTCGCCGCGCGCAGTTCCGCCACCCCGTCGATGTGATCGCCATGGTGATGGGTGATCACGATATCGGAAAGCTGCCAGCCGCGCGCGGCAAGGGCGGCCATGATCGGCGCCGCCTCAGGCACGTCGAAAACGGCCGTGGCACCGCTGAGATGGTCATGGACGAGGAAGGCGTAATTGTCGGCAAGGCAGGCGACGGTGACGATTTCGGGGCTGACTTGGGTATCGGGCATGGAAATTGTCACATCCTTAGGTCACACTCGGGGCGCGCGCGCGCAGAGCCTCGCGCAGGATATAAGCTAGTGCAATGCATCTCGACGTCACCGATTTACGCCAATTCTATTATCGCACCCGGCTGGGCCGCATCGCCCAAAAGGCGGTGCGCGACCGCATGTTGGCCCTTTGGCCAGAGGCGCAGGGGCAGACAGTCGTCGGTTTTGGTTTTGCTGTGCCGCTGTTGCGCCCCTATTTGGGTCAGGCGCGCCGCGTGATCGGGGTCATGCCCGCGGAGCAAGGCGTGATGCCGTGGCCCGCAGGGATGGAGAATGTCGCGCTTTTGTGCCGCGAGGGGTTGTGGCCCTTGGCCACCGGCGTGGCCGACAAGATCGTTTGCCTGCACGGGCTGGAGACATCCGAGCATCCCAGCGCCGTGCTTGAGGAATGCGCCCGCGTGTTGGGGCCGGGGGGCAAAGCGTTGTTTATCGTGCCAAACCGCTCGGGTCTTTGGGCGCGGCGCGATGCGACACCTTTTGGTTTTGGGCGACCTTATTCACTGGGCCAGCTCGAAATGCAGATGCGGCGCCATGATTTCACCCCTGAACGTCATGCGGCCGCACTTTTCGCGCCGCCTTCGCATCATCGTTTTTGGCTGCGCTCGGCGGAATTGGTCGAAAAGATGGGCGCCCGCCTGTCGCGCCATTACGCGGGTGGGGTGATCATGCTTGAGGTCTCAAAACGCGTGCCTGCCCCCAATCGTACCGGCCTTGCCGAACGGATGCGCCAACCGCTCAAGGTGCTGGAGGGGGTGCCGATGCCTGCTGGAGCCTCGAACAGGTGCGACCTGGACTAGCTGACAGGCACCCCGCGGTCGCCCTGCGCTTGCATGCGCGCGGATGACGGAGGTCGATTGCCGGGTGCAGGCGGGCCAAAGGGAGTGGGAATCTCCGTTGCCCGCGTTGCGCCATTGGCTGGTCGCGCCTGCGGTCAAAGCGTCGCAGATCGCCGCAAGGGGATTTCCCCCCTTTTTTGTTGCGGATTTCTATCCTGAGCGCAGGACATATCGCGGTTGCAGCATGGCGGGTGCTCTGTTAGATGATCCGCAATTTATACGACACCGGCGGCATATTGCAGCCAATACGCGACTTGCCCGGGGGTGGAGCTTCGCCCTTGCCGGGTCACCTATATGAGAAAGGGTGGACGTGAGCGAACCTGCTTCAATCTCGACCGGCATTGCCGCGCGCTATGCGACGGCGGTGTTTGACCTTGCCGCTAGCGAAGGCGCGCTCAAGGCGTTGGAGTCCGATGTCGCCGCCATCGAGGCTGCCTTGGATGCAAGCGCCGATCTGCGCGACGTGATCGTATCGCCGCTTTATGGGCGCGACATGACCGAGGCCGCGATGGGCAAGCTGGCGGCTGCGATGAAGCTGAACCCGATCACGGGCAACACGCTGCGCTTGATGGCGCAAAAGCGCCGCCTGTTCGTTCTTCCTGCCCTGCTGCGCGCCCTGCGCGCGAAAATCGCCGCGCACAAGGGCGAAATCACCGCTGATGTCGTGTCTGCCAAGGCGCTGACCAAGACCCAGGCCGACAAACTGGCAAAGGTCTTGGCTGCGTCGGTCGGGCGCGATGTCAAATTGAATGCGAGCGTCGATGAAAGCCTCATCGGCGGTCTTGTCGTCAAGCTGGGCTCGACCATGATCGACACTTCGGTCAAGGCAAAGCTCAATGCACTCCAGAACACGATGAAAGAGGTCGGTTAACATGGCGATCCAAGCTGCAGAAATCTCTGCGATCCTGAAGGACCAGATCAAGAATTTCGGCCAGGATGCCGAAGTGGCCGAAGTGGGCCGTGTGCTGTCGGTCGGCGACGGTATCGCGCGCGTCTATGGTCTCGACAATGTGCAGGCCGGTGAGATGGTCGAATTCCCCGGCGGGATCCGGGGCATGGCGCTGAACCTCGAAGCCGACAATGTCGGCGTCGTGATCTTCGGTTCGGACCGGGACATCAAGGAAGGCGACACCGTCAAGCGCACCAAGGCGATCGTGGATGTGCCTGCGGGCAACGCGCTGCTGGGTCGCGTGGTCGACGGTCTTGGCAATCCGCTTGACGGCAAGGGGCCGATCGCGGCATCCGAGCGTCGCGTGGCCGACGTGAAGGCGCCGGGCATCATCCCGCGCAAATCCGTGCATGAGCCGATGGCCACCGGCCTCAAGGCGATCGACGCGATGATCCCGATCGGTCGCGGCCAGCGCGAATTGATCATCGGCGACCGCCAGACCGGCAAGACCGCCGTGGCGCTCGACACGATCCTGAACCAGAAATCCTACAACGATGCTGCCGGCGACGATGAGAGCAAGAAGCTCTATTGCGTCTATGTCGCTGTCGGTCAGAAGCGCTCGACCGTGGCGCAGCTGGTCAAGAAGCTCGAAGAGGCGGGCGCGCTGGAATATACGATCGTCGTCGCGGCTACCGCATCCGACCCTGCGCCGATGCAGTTCTTGGCACCCTATGCCGCGACCGCGATGGCTGAGTTTTTCCGCGACAATGGCCGCCATGCGCTGATCATCTATGACGATTTGTCGAAACAGGCCGTTGCTTATCGCCAGATGTCGCTTTTGCTGCGCCGCCCGCCGGGCCGCGAAGCCTATCCCGGCGACGTGTTCTACCTGCACTCCCGCCTGCTCGAGCGTTCGGCCAAGCTGAACGAGGACAATGGCTCGGGCTCGCTGACCGCACTGCCCGTCATCGAAACCCAGGGCGGCGACGTGTCGGCCTTTATCCCGACCAACGTGATCTCGATCACCGATGGTCAGATCTTCCTCGAAACGGAACTCTTCTTCCAGGGTATCCGCCCCGCCGTGAACACCGGCCTGTCTGTGAGCCGCGTGGGCTCGAGCGCGCAGACCAAGGCGATGTCATCGGTCGCGGGCCCGGTGAAGCTGTCGCTGGCACAGTATCGCGAAATGGCGGCATTCGCGCAGTTCGGCTCGGACCTCGACGCCTCGACCCAGCAGTTGTTGGCCCGCGGTGCGCGTCTGACCGAGATGATGAAGCAGCCGCAGTATTCGCCGCTGACCAATGCCGAGATCGTTACCATGATCTTTGCCGGCACCAATGGCTATCTCGACAAGCTTCCCGTTTCGGATGTGGGTCGTTTCGAGACCGCGCTTCTGACCTTCATGCGCACGAAAAAGGCTGATGTGCTGGATTGGATCACCAAGAGCGATCCCAAGATCAAGGGTGCAGATGCCGAGAAACTGAAGGCTGCAATCGACGAATTCGCCGCCGATTTCGCCTGAAGGGTCTGACAGATGCCCAATCTCAAGGACCTCAAGAACAGGATCGCGTCGGTCAAATCGACCCGCAAGATCACCAAGGCGATGCAGATGGTCGCCGCCGCGAAGCTGCGCCGCGCGCAGGACGCGGCGGAGGCTGCGCGCCCCTATGCCGAGCGGATGCAGGCCGTCATGGGCGGTTTGGCCCAAGCGGTCGGTGCATCGGCCAGCGCGCCCCGGCTGTTGGCCGGAACGGGCAAGGATGATGTGCATCTTCTGGTCGTCATGACCGCAGAGCGTGGCCTGTGTGGTGGTTTCAACTCGACCATCGTGCGCAAGGCGCGCCAGCATGCGGAAATGCTTTTGGCGCAAGGCAAGACAGTCAAGATCCTGACTGTCGGCAAGAAAGGCCGTGAGCAACTCAAGCGTGATCACAGCGCGCGGATGATCGGCCATGTCGATCTGTCCGAGGTCAGGCGCTTGGGTTATGGCGATGCAGCACGCATCGCGAGCGATGTGCTGGGTCGGTTTGATGCAGGCGAATTCGATGTCGCCACCATCTTCTTCAACCGCTTCCAGTCGGTGATCAGCCAAGTGCCGACCGCTACGCAGATCATCCCGGCGCGTTTCGACGCCGCCGCGCCGGTCGAGGCAAGCGGCGCGCAGTACGATTACGAACCCTCGGAAGAGGCCGTGCTCGAAGACCTTCTGCCGCGCGGCGTGGCCACGCAAATCTTTACCGCGCTCTTGGAAAATGCCGCATCCGAACAAGGTGCGCGGATGTCCGCGATGGACAACGCGACCCGCAACGCGGGCGACATGATCGAGCGGCTGACGATCGAATTCAACCGTTCGCGTCAGGCCGTCATCACCAACGAGCTGATCGAAATCATCTCGGGCGCTGAAGCGCTCTAAGAACCGGAGACACGACATGGCACATGCAGTCGGAAAAATCACCCAAGTCATCGGCGCCGTCGTCGACGTGCAGTTCGACGATCACCTGCCCGAGATCCTCAACGCGCTGACCACCGACAATGGTGGCAAGCGTCTTGTGCTCGAAGTGGCCCAGCACTTGGGCGAAGGCACTGTGCGCACTATCGCGATGGACGCGACCGAGGGTCTTGTGCGCGGTCAGCAGGTCACCGATACAGGCGGGCCGATCATGGTTCCCGTCGGCACCGCCACGCTTGGGCGCATCCTCAACGTCGTTGGCGAGCCCGTTGACGAAGGCGGCCCGGTCAATGCGGAGGAATTCCGCTCGATCCATCAGCCCGCACCGGAATTCAGCGAGCAGGCGACAGAGTCGGAAATTCTTGTGACCGGCATCAAGGTCGTCGATCTCCTTGCCCCCTATTCCAAGGGCGGCAAGATCGGCCTGTTTGGCGGCGCGGGCGTGGGCAAGACGGTTCTGATCATGGAACTGATCAACAACATCGCCAAGGTGCATTCGGGTTATTCGGTGTTCGCGGGCGTGGGTGAACGTACCCGCGAAGGCAACGACCTTTATCACGAGATGATCGAATCCAACGTGATCAAGCCCGACAACCTGACGGAATCGCAGGTGGCGCTTGTTTACGGCCAGATGAACGAACCGCCGGGCGCACGCGCGCGTGTGGCGCTGACCGGCCTGACCTTGGCCGAACAGTTCCGCGATGCATCCGGCACCGATGTGTTGTTCTTCGTGGACAACATCTTCCGCTTCACCCAAGCCGGCTCCGAAGTGTCGGCGCTTCTGGGTCGTATCCCCTCGGCCGTGGGCTACCAGCCGACGCTGGCCACCGACATGGGCGCGATGCAGGAGCGCATCACCTCGACCAAGTCGGGTTCGATCACCTCGATCCAGGCCGTCTATGTTCCCGCAGACGACTTGACCGACCCGGCACCGGCCACGACCTTTGCCCACCTTGACGCAACGACCGTTTTGTCGCGCGCGATCTCGGAGCTTGGCATTTACCCGGCCGTGGACCCGCTCGACAGCTCGTCGCGCCTGATGGACCCCAAGATCCTTGGCGAAGAGCATTACAATGTCGCGCGCGCCGTGCAGGGCATCTTGCAGCGCTACAAGTCGTTGCAGGACATCATCGCCATCCTCGGGATGGACGAACTGTCGGAAGAGGACAAGCTGACCGTGGCCCGTGCGCGCAAGATCCAGCGCTTCCTCAGCCAGCCCTTCGACGTGGCCAAGGTCTTTACCGGCTCTGACGGTGTGCAGGTGCCGCTTGATGTGACCATCTCCTCGTTCAAGGCGGTTGTCGCTGGCGAATACGATCACCTGCCCGAGGCAGCCTTCTACATGGTTGGCGGCATCGACGAAGTGATCGCGAAAGCCGAACGCATGGCGGCCGAGGCCGCGTAATTCATCGGTGGGTTTCACCCACCCTACGGGCAGGCTTTCGTAGGGTGGGTGAAACCCACAATCTGCCCAAAGGAGAGCCGCGAATGGCTGCCAAGATGCAATTCGACCTGGTCTCGCCCGAGCGGCGCCTTGCCTCGATGGCGGTGGAGGCCGTGCAGATCCCCGCTGCGGAGGGAGATTTGACCGCGATGGCCGATCATGCGCCGCTGATCACGACGCTGCGGCCCGGCGTGTTGCGGATCGATGGCGGTGATGCGGGCGCGGAAGCGGCCTATTTCATCACCGGCGGTTTTGCCGACGTAGCAGGGCCTAGCGTCACTGTATTGGCCGAGCAGGCCATGCCGGTGAGCGAAGTCACCGCAACGCTGATGGACGGGTTGATTAGCGATGCGCGCACGGCGCAAGACAAGCTCAACAGCGCCGAGCCGGGCCAGCCCGCCGCGGCGGCTGCTGCCAAGCTGGTTGCCGACTTGGAGATGGTAAAGGCGCAACTGGTCGGTTGATCCCGCGCGGCATGTCTTGACAAAGGCCCCTGCACAGATGTGTTGGGGCCTTCAGTTTGCTGGTATGCGGGGGTGATTGGCGTGTGCGTGGTTGGGTGCGATGCGCAATTTAGCGCATGTGATCGTGCGGATTTTAGACGCCAATGATCAAACGTTTTCGCCATCACGCGATCGGTGCCGACCAAGGCTCGCTGCTGTTGTTCAGCGATTTTGCCGATAACGGCCCGATGTGGGCAGGGGATGGCCCGCGTGAAAGGCGCCGCAAGATCACATTCGCGCAAGCCTTTCAAAGCCCGCCCCTCGTGCATGTCGGGATTGCCATGTGGGATATGGACGGCGGCACCAACCAGCGTGCCGATCTCAGGGCCGAGGCCGTCAGCCCCACGGGTTTCGAGCTTGTCTTTCGCACATGGGGCGATAGCCGTGTCGCCCGTATCCGCGCCGATTGGATAGCGCTGGGCGAGGTGTTGTCCGAGGACGATTGGGACATTCGGTGAGCGCTGTCGCGCACCCTGGCTGATGTGCGTCAGCTGTCCAAGCATGCGAGCTGTCTTGCCAATGTTACCCGTGCCGAAGATATGGGGCGCATGACCCGTCCGACTGGCCCTTTCCTGTTCATTCTCGCGACCCTGATGATCGATGCGATCGGCATCGGGATCGTTTTCCCGATCATGCCCGAGTTGATGGATCGTGTCGGTGCTACAGGGGCAGGGGAGGGGGCGTTCTGGGCGGGCGTCTTGCTGGCCTCATATGCGGCGGCGCAGTTCATCTTTGCGCCGATCGTGGGCGCGATTTCGGATGCCTATGGGCGCAAGCCCGTGCTTTTGGCCGCCTTGGGCTTTCTCGCGCTTGATTACGTCATCATGGCGTTGGCCGATAGTTTCTGGCTGCTGCTTTTGGGGCGCACGCTCGCGGGGCTGGCGGGAGCGACCTATATCACCGCGACGGCCTATGTCTCGGACATCACCCCGCCCGAGGGACGCGCGGCGCGGTTTGGCCTGATCGGTGCCGCCTTTGGCATCGGCTTTGTTCTCGGTCCAGCCTTGGGGGGCGTGGCGGCAGCTTGGCATATCGCGGCACCATTTTGGCTGGCCGCGGGGCTTGCGGCTCTCAATCTTGCCTTTGGGCTGTTCGTGTTGCCCGAATCGCTGGCGCCCACGTATCGCCGCCCGTTCGCACTGCGCGATCTGAACCCTTTCGCCACGATCGGGCGAGCGTTCCGTCTGCCGGGGCTTGCGGTGCCGCTGATCTGTCTTGGGCTCTTCGAATTCGCCAACATGGTCTATGTGACGCTCTGGAGCTTTTGGGGGCGCGAGGTGTTCGGCTGGTCAACGCTGGTCATCGGCCTGTCGCTTTCGGCCTATGGCATCATGGCCGCCCTGACGCAGATCTTCGTGATGCCACGGGCCATTGCCCTGTTGGGCGAGCGGCGCTTGCTCATCACGGGGTTGATGCTGGCCGTGATCGCCTTTGCCGGGTTCAGCGTTTCAACAGCGCTGTGGATGGTCGCGATTTTCTTGCCGCTTTCGGCGCTGACCGATCTGGTGCCGCCAACTTTGACCGCCATTGCCGCCAACAGCGTGGACGAAGACCGGCAGGGCATGGTGCAAGGGGTGATCGCGGCACTGGCCTCGCTCGCGGCGATCCTTGCGCCCTTGGTCTTCACGCCGGTGTTCGGGGCTTTCGTGAACGGAGACGCGCCGCTCTACTGGCCGGGCGCACCCTTTGCGCTGGCCGGGGTGATCGTTGGCGCGATCTTGATCCTCGCGTGGCGGTACGCGCACCGCGGCAGGGGCGCTTAGCGCCCCCACATTCCCTTGGGGTAAAGCCCTTCGTAGATCGGTACGAGGCTGGCGGTATCAAACAGCGATGAGACGCTGGTGCCGTTCCAGATATTGACAATGGCTTGGGCAAACATCGGCGCGGTCGGCACCACGCGCACCCGCGAACAGGCCTTGGTCGCCGCGGTCGCCTCGATCGTGTCGGTGGTGACGAGCGATTTCAGCACCGAGCCCGAGAGCCGTTCGATCGCGGGGCCAGACAGCACGCCGTGGGTGGTATAGGCATGCACCTCGGTCGCGCCTGCCTCCATCAGCACATCGGCGGCTTTGCAGAGCGTGCCGGCCGTGTCGCAGATATCGTCAACGATGATGCATTTGTGGCCCGTCACATCGCCGATCACGGTCATGCCCGCCACTTCGCCTGCCTTTTCACGGCGCTTGTCCACGATGGCCAAGGGCGCGCCGATACGGGTTGCCAATTCGCGTGCGCGCGCCACGCCGCCCACATCAGGTGACACCACCATCACATCGGACATGTCGCCGCCGAACTGGTGCAAGATGTCGAGCGCGAAGATCGGGCTGGCATAAAGGTTATCCACGGGAATATCGAAGAAACCCTGAATCTGGGCGGCGTGCAGATCCATGGTCAAGACCCGCTCGATCCCGGCGGCGACCATCATGTTGGCCACCAGCTTGGCCGAGATGGGCGTGCGCGCCTTGGTGCGGCGGTCTTGGCGGGCATAGCCGAAATAGGGAATCACCGCCGTGATCCGGGACGCAGAAGACCGGCGCAGGGCATCGGCAATGATCAGCAATTCCATCAGGTTGTCATTGGCGGGCTTGGAGGTGCCTTGCACGATGAACATGTCCTCGCCGCGGACATTCTCATAGACTTCGACAAAGATTTCTTGATCGTTGAAGCGCTCGACGCGGGCATCGACAAGGCCCACCTGCATGCCGCGGTGCATCGACATCCGCCGCGAGATCGCCTCGGCCAGACTGCGGTTGGCGTTGCCGGAAATCAGTTTCGGATCTTGAGCAGGCATGGCGATTTGGTCCCCTTTGGCAGCATCGTCATCCGCGGTCCCCACCGCGCATTATTGACACCCCCTAGCACCCGGCTAGTGTCGCGCAAAGCCGAAAAGGAAAGGGCTGTCCAATGGCGCATATCGACTACTATTTCTCGACCATGTCCCCTTTTACCTATCTTGCGGGGATGCGGATGGAGGCGGTGGCCGCGCGCCATGGTGCCACGATCAGCTACAAGCCGGTTGACCTAATGGGCAGCGTTCTGCCGCGCACGGGTGGTGTCCCCCCGAAAGAGCGGCATCCAGCAAGGCTTGCGCTGCGCGCGCAGGAATTGCGCCGCTTGTCCGCCAAGCACGGGTTGCCCATGCATCTCGACCCGCCCTTTCGCGCGGTCAATGCTGCCCCGTCGGCCTATGCCTTCATCGCGGCCACCCATGCGGGGGTCGGCGATCTGGGCAAGCTGGTGCATGCCATTACCGGTGCGCTTTGGCGCGACCGGCGTGACATCGCCGAAGATGATGTGATCGCAGATTGCCTCGAGGAGGCGGGTTTTAACCGCGCGCTTGCGGGCATGGCGATGCTGGCCGGGGCCGAGGAATATGTGCGCAACTCCGAAGATGCGGTGGCCGCCGGTGTATTCGGCGCGCCCTTCTATATCGTCGATGGCACCGAGATGTTCTGGGGACAGGATCGGATCGAGGATCTGGACCTGTTCCTTGCCGGGAAATTGTGACCGGCTTTGCCCGGACGTGGGGGCAGGGGGGTGAGGCGGCACTCCTCCTCCATTGCTCGCTCGCGCATTCCGGGGCGTGGGACGGCGTCGCGCGTGCGCTGTCGGACCGGCTACGCCTGACTGCGCCCGACCTTGTCGGCCATGGCCGCGGCCCCGCCCGCGACCCCGCGCGCGATTATCACGAACATTGCACTGATGTTGCCTTGGCGCATCTGCCGGATGGGCCATGCCATCTGATCGGCCACAGCTTCGGGGCCACTGTCGCGCTGCGGCTTGCGCTCGACCATCCTGGGAATGTGGCAAGCCTGACCCTCATCGAGCCGGTGCTATTTGCTGCCGCCCGCGCCAATCCCGGATGGCAAAGCAATCAAGCAGTCATGTCAAAGCTTGACCCTATACTGGCGGCTGGGGATCTGGATGCTGCCACAGCGCTATTTCTGTCGGCATGGGGTGGCGATGTGCCTTTTGCGTCCATGTCGCAAGCCCAACGCGCCTATATGGCCGCGCGTATCTGGGTCGTGCAGGCCAGCGCCCCCGCGCTTGAAGACGATCTTGCGGCACTGCTGCCGCGGTTGAGCGGACTGACTTGCCCAACCCTTCTCATCGAAGGTGAGCGCTCACCGCCCGTGATTACGGAAATCCAGGCGAGCCTGGCCGCCGCCATCCCCAATGCACAGCGTTCGGTCATCGCGGGCGCGGGCCATATGGCGCCGATGACCCACCCCACCGACGTCGCAGCCGAGATCACAACGCTCTGGGGTTAAGTCGCGGCGAAACGCTATCCTCCCCAAGTCGCCAGCAAGCGCGCAACATCGTCGGATGTCTTGGCCCAGTCGCAGACGATGCGGCAGCGCAGGGGCGCATCAGGTGGCCCGTCCTCGACCGTTCCGCCAAAGGTATAATATTGCGCCCCGGCCGCGAAAGCCCGCGCATGGGCCGCGCGCGGCAGATCGATAAAGGCGAGATTGCCTGCCGCCGGATGGGCGAGCCGCGCGCCATCGACCTGCGCCAAGCCCTGCACCAGTTGGGCCAACCGCGCATTGGCGGTCTGTGCCATCTCCAGCCACAACCCATCGCTGCAATAGGGCAGCATTTGCGCCGAGAGGTAGCGATGCTTGGAAAACAGATGCCCCCCGCGCTTGCGGCGGAGTGCCAATTCGCGCCCATGCGCAGGGTCGAACATCACCACCGCCTCGACCCCCATGCAGCCATTCTTGGTGCCGCCGAAGCTGACCGCATCGATGCCCGCCTTCCATGTCATTTCGGCCGGGCTGCACCCAAGCGCCGCACAGGCATTGGCGAAGCGCGCCCCATCAAGATGGGTGGCAAGCCCATGGGCGCGGGCGACCGCGGTGATCGTGCGAATCTCGTCAAGGGAATAGACCGTACCGCGCTCGGTGATGTTGGTGATCGTCACCGGCCCCGGCTGCGCCCCATGCACGCCGCGCGCCTTGCACTGGACGATCGCGGCCTCCAGCGCCGCCGGGGTGAACTTGGCGTCCGCCCCGTCGATCAGGATCGTCTTTGCCCCGGAATAGAAATCGGGGGCGCCGCACTCATCCTCCTCGACATGGGCGATGCGATGGCAAAAGACACCATCCCACGGCTTGGCCAGACAGGCCAAGGCCAGCGCATTGGCAACGCTTCCCGTGGCCACGAATTCCACCACCGCATCGGGGGCCTCGAACAGTCCACGTACCGCCTGCCGCGCGGCGGCGGTAATGTCGTCATTGCCATAGGGCATCGCGTAGCCGTCATTGGCCGACATGACCGCATCCATGATCTTGGGATGCACTGGCCCAGTATTGTCGCTGGCAAAGATCATGTTCCCGGTTCCTCGATGATGTAATCTTCCCATTCCTCTTCCGGCACCTCGAATTCCGGCACGGTCACGCCCCGCATGCTGACGCCCGCGCGATGCACGGTTTCGGGATCACCCGACACCAGCGGGTGCCAGTCGTAAAGTGGCTTTCCCTCGTAAAGCAGCCGATAGGCGCAAGTTTGCGGCATGAAATAGGCCACATCGCCCATCGTCTGCGGTGTGAGACGAATACATTCCGGCACCAGCGTCTTGCGGATCGCATATTGCCCGCAACGGCAGCTCTCATCGTCGAGCAGGCGACAGGCGATGCGCGTTAGTGCGACTTCGCCGGTCTCCTCATCCTCGAGTTTGTTGAGACAGCACTTGCCGCAGCCATCGCACAGCGCCTCCCATTCTTCGGGCGTCATGCGGTCCATCGCCACACGCTCCCAAAAGCGCGGCCTCATGATGTCGCCAAGGCCGCGCGCGCCGCCGCGCTGTCTTGGTCCATCTGTGCGATCAGTGCATCAAGCCCGTCGAACCGCATTTCACCGCGCAGATATTCCACCAACCCGACCGACAGCTGACACCCGTAAAGGTCGCCCTTGAAGTCGAAGAGAAAGGTCTCAAGGTTCGGTGTCTTGCGCGCGAACATTGGCCGGATGCCCAGATTGGCCACCCCCCGAAAGGTGCCGCGATGCGGCCCGTCCAACACATCGACAAGCACCGCGTAAACACCAAGCTTTGGCACATGCAGCCCCTCAAGCGACATGTTCGCCGTGGGATAGCCCAGTACGCGGCCCCGCTTGTCGCCATGAAGCACCGGCCCCTCGATCCGGTGCCAATGCCCGAGCATCTGGGCCGCATCACGTGGGCGGCCTTCGCTCAAGGACGCGCGGATGGCAGTCGATGACACCGCCCCCGTCTCGGCGGTCAAAAGATCGGCAATGGTGACATCAAACCCAAAGCGCGCCCCGAATGTGCGCAGCATCGTGGCCGTCCCGCGCCGCCCCTGCCCAAAGCAAAAATCGGCCCCGACGACCACATGCCGCAACCCCAGCCCTTCGGACAAGATATCGCGCGCAAAGGCCTCGGCCGATAGGCCGGCCAAATGCGCATCAAACGGCAATTCCGCCAAGAGATCGACACCGAGCTTTTCCAAGCGATGGGCGCGCGCACTGGCATTCATCAGCCGAAACGGCGCAAGATCAGGCATGAAATACTCGCGAGGATGCGGTTCAAAGGTGACAACGGCCAACGGCATGCCATCCCTTCGCGCGAGATCGATCACATGACAATGCCCGCGATGCACGCCATCGAAATTGCCGATGGCCGCCGATGCGCCGCGATCTTGCGGGCGAGTATAGTGTGGGTCTCGCAAAATATGCATGAAGCTGGCGTAGCCGCACCCGCGTAGATGCGCAAGCACCGCCCGTCAGTCGAACTTCCGCGAGGGGGCCAAAACCACCGCTTCACCCTTGAGCACCACGGTCTTGCCGACACGGCAATGTGTGGCCAGCGTCACGCGCCTGCGGCCATGATCGATCTCGATCACCTCGACCTCGGCCACGACCATGTCGCCGGGTCGCACCGGCGCCATGAATTTCAGCGTCTGGCCCAAATAGACCGTGCCATGGCCGGGCAATTGCTCGCCGATCACCGCCGAGATCAGGCCGGCGGTCAGCATCCCATGCGCGATCCGCCCCTCGAAAATCGTGTCGCGCGCATAATCATCATCCAGATGCACCGGGTTATGATCGGTCGAAATCTGCGCAAAGAGCGCGATATCCTGATCGGTGATCAGTTTTTGAAGCGAACGCGTCATCCCGATCTCGAGATCCTCGATAACGATCGTGCCGGTGGTGATGTTGTCGAGCATGGTGCCGATTCCTGCATTACGCGCCTACGTTATACCGCGACCGGCTTTTCTGCAATGCAGAAAGACATAAAATAATCGTTTCTTACAGATTGTCGCAATTATGTTTCGCGACAAACGCACCCCTTCTCTGTTTCACAAATATCCCAGGGGGGTACGGGGGGACAGCGTCCCCCCGCGGGTCGGCGCGCGCAGCGCGGCGAAACCCCGCTTGTCAGCGCAGCATGCCGATTGTGAAGCGCGGCTCCAGCTGGGCCGTGGTCAGGAACTCCGCCAGCTTTCTCGGATCGGGTTGGTGCAGCGTGCCCGTTTCCGCCCGCGCAAGCCCACCCGAGATAAAGAGCGCGTCGATATTCTCGCCCATCGCGCCTTGCACATCGGTGAAGATCCCATCGCCCACTGCCAGGATGCGCCCATCGCCCACATCGCGGCCAAGCTGCGCGAGCCGCCGCCGGGCCAGATCATAGATCGGTGGATGCGGCTTGCCGAAATAGAGGCTCTCGCCCCCCATCTCGGTGTAAAGCGCGGCCAGGGCGCCCGCGCACCATTCCCTTGTCTCGCCACGATCGACCACGATATCAGGATTGGCGCACAAAAGCTTCAGCCCCCGCGCCTTGGCCAACAAGAATTGCGGTCGCATCACGCTGGGGTCGGCCTGCGGATCGAACGGGCCGGTGCAGACGATCCCTTCGGCCTCATCCAGCGTCACACGCGTGATCGGTGCGGGGTTGTCCAACATCTGGAGCGGCTCGAAGAACGACGCATCTTGCGGCTCGCCGATATGCCAGACTTTGTTGCCGACGACGCCCCCGAACATCGCCGCGCGCGCGCTGTCGCCTGATGTGGCGATCACATCCCAGCTGTCGCGCGCCACGCCGATCCGCGCGAGTTGCCGTTCCACGCTCGCGCGCGGGCGGGGTGAGTTGGTCACCAGCACCACCGTGCCGCCGTTGGCACGATAGGTTTGCAGTGCTGCTACCGCCGCGGGAAAGGCGCGCAGCCCGTCATGCACACAGCCCCACAAATCACAAAACAGCGCGTCGTAATCGGCGGAAATCTCGGCAAGGCTGTCGATGATGCGGGTCATGCGGGGGCTCCGTCGCTGGGATGCCCTCCCATACGACACCCTGGTGCCAACGGCCAGATGCGCGCAGCGAAAAGGGGCGACACCTTGGTGTCTCCCTGATGCGCAGCCCCTCTCAGAGGGCCAGCGCGGGGATGATCTGCTTCTTGCGGCTCATGATGCCGGGCAGCACGACCAAATCTTGACCCTTGGCATCGGCGTCAAAGCTCTTGGCCGCGATCCGGGCGACCAGATCATTCGGCACCAGAAGCGTCGCCTCCTCGCGCAGGATATCGACCACGAACAACAAGACCTGATCGGCCCCGTCTTCTGCGGCGACACCCGGCATTGCGGCCATCAGCGCATCCTTGCGCGACAGAACCGTGGCGGGCGAGGTGGTTTCCAGCACGCTCACGCGCAACTGCTTGCCGCCGACCTCATATTCCTTGCTGTCCATGCGCAAAAGCTCCGCCTCTGAAAACGCCGAGACATCGGATTTCGCCGCGAACATCTCGGCGGCGTAGTGTGGAATATCGAGGCCAAGCTCGGCGGCCAGCGCCTCGGCCACGGCGCGATCCTCAGGCGTGGTGGTGGGCGAGCGGAATTCCAGCGTATCGGACAGGATGCAGGTCAGGATCGTGGCCTTGATCCAATCGGGCGCGCGGGACATGTCCGCCCCGATCATCTTGTGCATGATCGTGGCGGTGCAGGCCAAGGGCTCCATGCGGATCGCGATCGGCCCCTTGGTCTCCAGGCCGCCGACCAGCTTGTGATGGTCGATAATGGCGGTGATGTCGGCCGCGTTGATCCCATCGGGCAATTCGGCGGGATTGTTGGTATCGACGATCACGACTCTCTGGCCTGCATCCACGCCGGCGATGATGCGCGGCTTGGGCAGATCCCAGCGCTTGAGCAAAAAGGCGGCTTCGGTATTGGGTTCACCCAACAGCACCGCCTCGGCTGCCTCGCCGATGATCTCGTTGAGATACCACGCCCAGATGATCGGCGAGCCGGTGGAATCGGTGTCGGGCGATTTATGGCCGAATACGAGCGTTGTCATGGCATCCTCTAGAAACAAAGCAGTGAATAACTGCGGTCCTCATATCTTTGGCTTTGCCGCTTGTCACGGGGCAGTCGGTCGCGGCGGTGGATAGCCGCCATGTCCAACAAAATTCCACACGATGCCCGTTGACACCCCTGCTGTGCCTGCCTATCTGCCAGGCGTTATCACTCACCATAGGCGAGTGCTAACGCATGAATTAACCGAACCCGAGAGGAGAGTTCGAGAGATGGCATTCAAACCGCTGCATGACCGTGTGCTGGTCCGCCGCATCCAGTCCGATGAAAAGACCAAGGGTGGTCTGATCATTCCCGACAGCGCCAAGGAAAAGCCCTCCGAAGGCGAAGTGATCGCTTGTGGCCCCGGCGCACGCAAGGATTCGGGCGAGCTGATCGAAATGGCCGTCAAGGCCGGTGACCGTATCTTGTTCGGCAAATGGTCGGGCACCGAGGTCACCATCGATGGCGAAGAGCTGCTGATCATGAAGGAATCGGACATCCTCGGCGTCACAGCCTGAGCATGAGGGCGCATCCGCGCCCGCTTCCATTCCCAACCACAACCGATATTCCAAGGAGAGCCCACAATGGCTGCTAAGGACGTCAAATTCTCGACCGATGCCCGCAACCGCATGCTGCGCGGCGTCAACATTCTGGCCGATGCCGTGAAGGTCACGCTCGGCCCCAAGGGCCGCAACGTCGTGATCGAAAAATCCTTCGGCGCGCCCCGTATCACCAAGGACGGTGTCTCTGTCGCCAAGGAAATCGAACTGGAAGACAAGTTCGAGAACATGGGCGCGCAGATGGTGAAAGAAGTTGCCTCGCGCACCAATGACGAGGCCGGCGACGGCACCACCACCGCGACGGTTCTGGCACAGGCGATCGTGCGCGAAGGCATGAAGTCGGTCGCGGCCGGCATGAACCCGATGGACCTCAAGCGCGGCATCGATCTGGCCGTGTCCAAGGTCATCGACCATATCAAAGCCTCCTCGCGCGCTGTCGCCGACAGCGACGAAGTCGCCCAGGTCGGCACGATCTCGGCCAATGGCGAAGCGCAGATCGGCCGGATGATCGCGGATGCGATGCAGAAGGTTGGCAATGACGGTGTGATCACCGTTGAAGAGAACAAGGGTCTCGATACCGAAGTCGAAGTCGTCGAAGGCATGCAGTTCGACCGCGGCTACCTCTCGCCCTATTTCGTCACCAACGCCGACAAGATGACGGTCGAGTTGGAAGATGCGCTGATCCTCCTGCACGAGAAGAAGCTGTCGTCGTTGCAGCCCATGGTCCCGCTCTTGGAGGCGGTCATCCAGTCGGGCAAGCCCTTGGTCATCGTGTCCGAAGATGTCGAAGGCGAAGCGCTGGCAACCCTCGTGGTCAACAAGCTGCGTGGCGGCCTCAAGATCGCGGCTGTCAAGGCGCCCGGCTTTGGCGATCGCCGCAAGGCCATGCTGCAAGATCTCGCCATCCTGACCGGCGGTCAGGTAATCTCGGAAGATCTGGGCATGAAGCTTGAGAGCGTCACGCTCGACATGCTGGGCCGTGCCAAGAAGGTCGTCATCAAGAAAGATGACACCACCATCGTCGATGGTGCCGGTGCCAAGGCCGAGATCGAAGCGCGCGTCGCCCAGATCCGTCAGCAGATCGAAGAAACCACCAGCGATTACGACCGTGAGAAGCTGCAAGAGCGTGTGGCCAAGTTGGCTGGCGGCGTCGCGGTCATCCGCGTCGGCGGCATGTCGGAAATCGAGGTCAAGGAGCGTAAGGACCGCGTCGATGACGCGCTGAACGCAACCCGTGCGGCCGTGCAGGAAGGGATTGTCGTCGGCGGTGGCGTCGCGCTCGTTCAGGGTGCCAAGTCGCTCGATGGCGTCAAGGGTGACAACCCCGACCAGGACGCCGGTGTCTCGATCGTGCGCCGCGCGCTCGAAGCGCCGCTGCGCCAAATCGCCGACAACGCAGGTGTCGATGGTTCCGTCGTTGCCGGCAAGATCCGCGAGTCCAAGGACGTCAAGTTCGGCTTCAACGCGCAGACCGAAGAATATGGCGACATGTTCAAGTTCGGCGTGATTGACCCCGCAAAGGTCGTCCGCACCGCGCTTCAGGATGCGGCCTCGGTCGCGGGCCTGTTGATCACCACCGAAGCGATGGTTGCCGACAAGCCCAAGAAGGACGAGCCCGCCGGTGGCGGCATGCCCGACATGGGCGGCATGGGCGGCATGATGTAATCGCAGCCCGATTACTCTGATCGGAAGGGGCCGCAACCTGCGGCCCCTTTTGTTTTTTCTGGCGTGCCTTTGGTTGTTCCTGCTCGGGCCGCATGGCATGGTCCATGCGCCAAGAATGGGGGTCATTATGGATCGGATCGGCGTCATCGGTTTGGGCCGGATGGGAAGTGCCATCGCGACGCGTTTCGCCGCACACGGCGTGATCGTCACCGGTTGGACGCGCAGCGGGCAGGCATGCGCCGATGTGCCATGCGCCCCAGACCTGCTGTCGCTTGTCGCACGCGCCGATATTCTCGTGCTCAGCCTTTTCGACGATGCCGCCGTCAGCGAGATCCTTGCCGCATTGGTGGATTGCCCACTTGCCGGGAAACTCGTCATCGATACCAGCACCATCACTCCCGGAACGGTGTTGGCCCATGCGGCCCGGATCGAGGCAGCAGGGGCGTATCTGGCCGATGCGCCGATCTCGGGTGGGCCGGAAATGGTCGCCAATGGCACCTGTGGGGTCTTTCTCGGCGGTTGCCATAATGCGGCGCGCCGCGCGCAAGCCGCCCTTGCCCCGCTTTCGGGCCGGATTTTCCATGTCGGTCCGCTTGGCACGGGCTTGGTGATGAAGGCCGTCAACAATGCCATGATGCAAAGCTATTTCGCGGCACTGGCCGAACAGATGCGCGTGGCGCGTCACGCGGGCCTGTCGCTCGAGATGGCGCTTTCGATCCTTGCCGGCGGGCCTGCGGGTGCGCCGGTGCTCGCGGATCGGATGCCGCGCATCTTGGGTCACGACGCGAGCGTGGGCTTTCCCATACGTGGTGCGGCCAAGGACAATGCCGTTTTCCGCCGCATCGCCGCCGAGGCAGGTGTCGCAACACCCACGCTTGATGCAGCCGGTGCGCTGATCGGGGCGGCGATTAACGCTGGTCTTGCCGAGGCCGATGTCGCCGCGATGATTGCCATGGCCTATGCCGATGTCTGAACTGCGCCCTTTGCGCCTCACCGGGGCCGAGATCTTGATCGCCGATGGCCTGCGCCGCGAGGCGATCAGCCTCGCAGGCGGGCTGATCACTGCCGAGGGCGGACGCGAAATCGACCTCTCGGGCTTTCGCATCCTGCCCGGCATCATCGATCTGCATGGTGACGGGTTCGAGCGCCACATGGCCCCGCGCCGGGGGGCCGTTGATAGCCCTGTGGCGGGTTTGGCGGGGCTCGACGCTGAATGTGCTGCAAGCGGGATCACCACAGCCGTTCTCGCCCAATTCTGGAGCTGGGAGGGCGGCATGCGCAGCCCGGAATTCGCTCAAATCCTTGCCCAAACTCTCCAAAATTCCGACAGTTTGACCGCAATGCATCTGCAATTGCGTGTTGAAACGCATATGATCGACACGCTGGACGCCATGCTCGGTCTGGTCGAGCGCGCGGGCATTTCCTATGTCGTGTGGAACGATCACCTGCCGCATAAGCATTTGGCCGCAGGCAAGCGCCCTCCCGGTCTGACGGGGCAGGCCCTCAAGGCGGGGCGCGCGCCTGATGATCATGCCAAGCTGCTTGCCGCGCTTCATGCCAATAGGCCAAGGCTTGCGGCCGCGCTGGCCCCGGTCGCGGCCAAGCTGGCTTCGCTCGGCGTCCGCATGGGCAGCCATGATGACAATACCGCCGCCCAACGCGCGCAATTTCGCGCGCTTGGCGCTGATTTGTGCGAATTCCCCGAAACTGCGGCTGCCGCCCGCGCTGCCAAGGCGGCAGGCGAGCCAGTGATCATGGGCGCGCCCAATGTCGTGCGCGGAGGCTCGCATAGCGGGAAGGTCGCCGCCGAGGCGCTGATTGCGGATGGGTTGGTTGATGCGCTGGTGTCGGATTATCATTATCCGACGCTTGCACGCGCTGCCATGAAGCTCGTGCCGCGGATGGGGTGGGCCGCGGCGTGGGGGCTGGTTTCCGCTGGGCCTGCGCGCGTCATGGGTTGGCATGATCGTGGGCGCATCGCGCCTGGTGCGCGGGCAGATCTGGTGATCGTGGATGACCAAGGCCGGATCGGTGGCACGATCGCGGGGGGGCGGGTTTCATATTTGTCGGGTGCGCTGGCCGCGCGGATGCTGGCATGAAGCTCATCGCCCTGAGCACACTGGTGATGGTGGCCTTTGCGGCCAATTCGGTCTTGAACCGTGCCGCGGTGGGTGCGGGGTTGATCGCCGCGCTCGATTTCGCACTGTTGCGCGCAGTGGCGGGTGCCGCGGTGCTTGTCGTGTTGATCCGTTTGCGGGGAGGGTGGTTGCCCTTGCTTGTGCCGCGGCGTGTCTTGGGTGGGGCGATGCTCGCTACCTACCTGATTGGTTTTTCGCTTGCCTATCGCGCGATGGATGCGGGGCTTGGCGCCTTGATCCTGTTTGGCGGTGTACAAATCACGATGTTTGTTGGTGGGTTAATCATGGGCGAGCGGCCCCCTGCACGGCGCTGGTGGGGCGCAGCGCTCGCGCTGGCCGGTCTGGTCTGGCTGGTCTGGCCGGGGGCAGGGGCCATGGCACCGCTCTGGGCGGTCGCGGCGATGGGCAGTGCGGCCTTTGGCTGGGGGATTTATTCGCTGATCGGGCGCGGATCGGCCGATCCGCTGGGCGATACAGGTGCGGCCTTTGTTTGGGCGACCGTCGTCGTCTTTGTCGCGGTGCTGGTGCAGACGCAGGCCAGCATGGCCAATGATGCGGCATGGCAGGGGATGATGCTGGCCGTGATCTCAGGGGCGGTATCATCGGGCTTGGGCTATGCGCTGTGGTACCGGGTCTTGCCGCTGATCGGCGCATCGGTCGCAGGCTTGATGCAGCTTTCGGTGCCGGTCATCGCGGGCTTGGGTGGCACGGTCTTGCTGGCCGAGACCCCGACACGCGCAATGCTCTTTGCAGGTGCCGTGGTCTTGGGCGGGATCGGGTGGGGGTTGTGGCCTCAGCGTACCAAGGGTTCGAGCGGATCATAGAGCAGGCTCTCGCCCCATGCCGCATCGGTCAGGCTGTCGGGCTTGTAGCGGTAGCGGTGCATGTCGTGGCGGGCAATCAGGTGGCGCTCGGTCACGATGCCTTCGGGGTCGGTCCATGGGGCCAAGGGATCACCTGCGACAAGCGTAACACGGAAGTAAACATCGACCTGATGGAAATCATGGTGCGGGGCATGAAACTCGTTCACAAGGCAAGGCGCGCCGACAGCCACGGTCAGACCGGTTTCCTCATGAAATTCGCGGATCAGGTTGTCGTGGAGCGAGCTATGCAATTCCACCCCACCGCCGGGTGCGCACAGAAGGTCGCTCTTGCCACCGGCCCATGCATTCACCAAGAGTAGGCGATCATCGATCAGCAAGATGCCGCGAACGGCGAGACGGGGGCGGGCTGTGGTCATGGCATGCAATCTGGCCTGTGACGAGCCGTGCCGCAATCCCCCCTCGCAGCGCGGCCAATGCATGCTTATTTATCAGCTATGTGGACCCGTGTGCTGCTTGTCTTGTTTTGCCTGTTTTTCGCCGCCCCCCTTCGGGCGGCCGATTGCGTGATCTTGTTGCATGGTTTGGCGCGCAGCGAGAACTCGCTCTTCCTGATCGAAGAGGTCTTGAAGGCCGAAGGTTACCGTGTCGTCAATCGTGGCTACCCTTCTCGGCGCGCAGCCATCGCGGAATTGGCACCCATGGCGCTGTTGCCGGGCTTTGTGCGCTGCGCAGGTCAGCGGGTGCATGTCGTTACCCATTCGATGGGGGGCATTTTGCTGCGCTATTGGCTTGCCTATCACCGGCCGGCCGATTTGGGTCGGGTGGTGATGCTTGCCCCGCCCAATGCGGGATCTGAGCTGGTCGATGTCTTCGGTCCGCTTGAGCCGTTTGAATGGTTGAACGGCCCTGCGGGCAAGCAGCTTGGCACCGCTGCGACCGATTTGCCAAACCGCTTGCCGCCGGTCGATTTCGAATTGGGGGTCATCGCCGGCAACCAATCGCTGAACCCCGTCTATTCCGCGATGATCCCTGGCGATGATGATGGCAAGGTCGCTGTTGATAGCACCCGCGTGGCGGGTATGGCTGATCATATCGTCTTGCCGGTGACCCATACCTTCATGATGAATAACCCCCTTGTCATCGCACAGGTCACGGCCTTTTTGCGCGATGGGCGTTTTGATCGCGATCTGAGCTATATCGGAGCAATCGAGCAGATCATAGAATAGCGCCTGCGATGCCCATATGCGCAAAGCCGAAGCCGAAGCCTTAAGCAGGGCCAGTCACGCGGTTGACATGGCCCATCTTGCGGTCGGGGCGGGTGTCGGATTTGCCATAAAGATGGATCTGCACGCCGGCGTCGGCCGCCAAGGTGCTGGCCCGGTCCACATCGGCACCGATGAGGTTCTCCATCACAACATTGGCATGACGCCCCCCGTTGCCCAAGGGCCAACCGGTAATCGCACGGATATGTTGTTCGAACTGGTCCACGGCGCAGCCCGCTTGCGTCCAATGGCCGGAATTATGCACGCGCGGCGCAATCTCGTTCACGACAAGACCTTGGGGTGTCACGAAAAGCTCCACCCCCATCACGCCGACATAGTCGAGTGCGGTCAAGATGCGCGAGGCGATCAAGACCGCATCGGTGCGGTCCTTGAGCGAAAGCGCTGCGGGAACCGTCGTCGTGGCCAGGATGCCATTGTTATGCACATTCTCACCGGGATCATAGGCGGCGACACGGCCATCGCGCCCTCGGGCGGCGATGACGCTGATCTCGCGGGAGAAACGCACGAATCCTTCGGCAATCGCGGGTGCATCGTTGAGTGTTGCGAGGGCCGCTGGCCCTTCGGCGTGGGACATCACGCGGGCTTGGCCTTTGCCGTCATAGCCAAAGCGCCGGGTCTTCAAGATCGCGGGTGTGCCGGTCGCGGCGAGCGCCGCGTCAAGATCGTCCGGCCCGTCGATCGGCGCGAACGGGGCGGTCGCCAGCCCCAGATTAGCGAGAAAGCGTTTCTCGATCAGCCGGTCCTGGCTTGTCTCCAGCGCGCGGCGATCGGGGAAAAGCGGCGTGGTGCGCGCCAATACATCCAATGCCGGCGCCGGGATATTTTCGAATTCGAAGGTGATCAGATCGCAACTCGCCGCGAACCGGCCAAGCGCATCGAGATCATCATAAGGGGCTTGCGTCCATGCATATGCGACGTCGGCGGCGGGCGCGCTGCCTGGCTCGTAGATATGGCTGCGATAGCCCAAACGTGCGGCCGCCATGGCCAACATGCGGCCGAGCTGGCCACCGCCGAGGATACCGATGGTCGCGCCCGGATGCAGGGGCTCAGTCATCTTGCGGCACCTCGGGGATAGAGGCCGAGAGCGCCGCGCGCCACGCATCGAGGCGTTCGGCCAGCGCCGGATCGGAAAGGCCGAGGATCGCGGCCGCCATCAGCCCGGCATTGGCCGCGCCTGCTGCCCCGATCGCCATGGTCGCGACCGGGTAGCCCTTGGGCATCTGGACAATGGAGTAAAGCGAATCGACCCCCGACAGCGCCTTGGTCTGCACGGGAACGCCGATCACAGGGATACGTGTCTTTGACGCCATCATGCCCGGCAAATGGGCGGCACCGCCTGCGCCCGCGATAATCACCTTCAGGCCGCGGTCCGCCGCGGCCCGCCCGTAGTCCCACAGCCGATCCGGCGTCCGGTGGGCCGAGACGATGCGCGCTTCATAGCTGATACCAAGTTCGTCAAGAATGGTTGCCGCTTCGCGCATGGTTGGCCAGTCAGACTGGCTGCCCATGATGATGCCAACCTCGACAGCCATCTTGTTTTCCATCTGTCGCGTCCTCGCCGCCCTCGATTGAGCGGCGCACTATAGCCACGCGGCGGCGCGGCGCAATGCAGCTTTGATCCTGTGCGCCTAGGCGAGGATATCGGGGATCAACTCATCCTCGATCCGAGCGATCTGGTCTTTGAGCATCAGCTTTTGCTTTTTTAGGCGCCGCAACATCAGCTGGTCGGGGTTGACCGCCATGTGCAGCGCCTCGATCGCCGTGTCGAGATCGCGATGCTCGCGGCGCAAAACTTCAAGGCGCACACGCAAGACATCTTCGTGGTTCATCTCGGTGGGGCCGGAGGGGGCGTTCATGGCCTTGCGTATCCGATCGCTGCTATGGTCCGAGGTTTCGACACCGCAGTCTAGCGCGCAGAGATGATGCCGCCAAGTCTTGCACATGGGCATTGCGCCCCCATATCGTGGGCAAGGCTGCGTCGCCGCTACCGGGGCGCACCGAAACGCAGATCGCTTTTTCGCAAGGATGTGCATTGAATGACCAAATTAAGCTTTGGCGCGCACCCCTTCTTGTTGGGTTTTGACCAATTGGAGCGGCTAGTTGAGCGCACCGCCAAGACCGGGAATGAGGGTTATCCGCCCTATAATATCGAACAGATTGGCGAAACAGCCTATCGCATCACGCTTGCTGTGGCCGGCTTTTCCGAGGATGAGCTGTCCATCACCGAGGAAGATCGCCAGTTGGTGATCCGTGGCCGACAGGTCGATGACAGCGCGCGCCGCGTCTTTCTGCATCGCGGGATCGCAGCGCGTCAATTCCAGCGAAGCTTTGTCTTGGCCGATGGGGTCGAGGTCGCAGGCGCAGTCCTGCAAAACGGGCTTTTGCATATCGCCTTGCAGCGTAGCCTACCCGACAGCGTTGTGCGCAAGATCGAAATTTCAGTCCCAAAGTCAGATGCGGGGAGGGTAAAGAATGGCCAGTGAAAACAATGCGCAAATGGCGCAGGGCGGTCGTGTCGTCTATATCCGGCCCATAGATGTGGCCGAGCTGCCCGATGCCCTGCGCCAACAGGTCCATGGCGTCACGACGCTTTATGCCATTGGCAGCGAAACGGGCGAGCGCTTGGCCTTGGTGCGTGATCGCGAGCTGGCTTTCGTGGTGGCGCGCCAAAACGATCTGACCCCCGTTAGCGTCCATTGATCGCGATAGCCTAGCCTTCGTCGCGCCAGCGGTTCACGATCGGATAACGGCGGTCGAGCCAAAAGGCGCGTTCGGTCAGCCGCGCACCCGGCGCGGACTGAAACCGTTTGTACTCGCTGATATAGATCAGGCTTTCGATCTTTTTCACCACCGCCCGGTCGTGGCCCATGGCAACGACGTCTGCGACCGATGCCTCCTTGTCGATCAGCATCTCGAGGATCTCGTCCAGGACCGGGTAAGGTGGCAGGCTATCTTCGTCCTTCTGGTTTTCGCGTAACTCCGCCGTTGGTGGCTTGTCGATGACTGCGGGCGGGATGACCTCGCCGCTTGGGCCGTGCATCCAATCGGCGTGATGTGCGTTGCGCCAGCGGCAGGTCTCGAACACGCGGGTCTTGTAGAGATCCTTGATCGGGTTATAACCGCCCGCCATGTCGCCATAAATCGTGGCATAGCCCACCGCGACTTCGGATTTGTTGCCGGTGGTCAAGAGCATCTCGCCGAACTTGTTCGACAGCGCCATCAGCATCACGCCGCGCAGGCGGGATTGGATGTTTTCCTCGGTCAGATCAGGGCTTTTGCCCGCGAAAAGGGGGGCAAGCGTGTTGATCACTGCCGCATGCGCCGCCCCGATCGGTGCGGTGTCAAGGGCAACGCCCAAGCGCCGCGCTACATCCGCTGCATCGTCAAGCGAGGCTTGCGAGGTGAAACGCGACGGCAGCATCACGCAGCGCACCTTGTCTGCCCCCAGCGCATCGACGGCGATGGCGGCGACCAATGCGCTGTCAATCCCGCCCGAGAGGCCCAACAGCACGCGTGAAAACCCCGTCTTGCTGACGTAATCGCGCAAGGCCATGACCATCGCGTGATAATCGGCCTCCCATGTGTCGGGCAAATGTGACTTGTCGCCTGCAACCGCGCGCCAACCATCGGGACCTTGCACGAAATCGACATGGAACAGCCCCGTCGCGAAGGCGGGCATCTGGTGGGTCAACACCCCATGCGGGTTCAGAACAAAGCTGGCCCCGTCAAAGATCTGGTCATCCTGTCCGCCGGCAAGGTTGAGATAGGCCAAGGGCAGCCCGGTTTCGATAACACGCGCGACCATGATCGCTTGGCGTGTATCCATCTTGCCCCGGTGGTAGGGCGAGCCGTTTGGCACCAGCAGGATCTCGGCCCCGGTCTCGGCCAAGGTTTCGGTTACATCGTCGAACCACGCATCCTCACAGACCGGCACACCGATGCGCAAAGCTCCGACCCGAACCGGCCCCGAGGGGTCGCCCGCATGGTAATAGCGCTGCTCGTCGAACACTTTGTAAGTGGGCAAATGATGCTTCGACACCTGCGCCGCGATCTTGCCATCTTGCAGCACGAAATAGGCGTTGAAGGGCTTGTCCCCGCCGGGCAGGGGTGCGCCGATCCCAATCGCGGGACCATCGGCGCAGTCCTGCGCCAATTGTGCCAAGACCCGTTGCACATCTGCTGCGAATGCCGGTTTGCCGACCAAATCTTGTAGCTGGTAGCCCGTCAAGAACATCTCGGGAAAGGCGACCATGTCAGCCCCGGCTGCCTTGGCCATCGCCCATGCATCGCGCACCTGCGCTGCATTCCCACGCAGATCACCCACCGTCGGGTTCAATTGTGCAAGGCTCAGGCGGAAACGCTCGGCCATGATGCGCCCTTTCACATGCTCGCGGTCATCGCTTGCCCCATGTAACAGAATGCGCTCCGAGGCCAAGGGCAAGCGACACAGTCATTTGGCAAAAGCGTTGCGCCCGCGCGATTGACCCCCTAACTTTGCAACGCTGAAAGATGCCACGCTTTTTCCCCAAAGAGGGCCGTTTACCGTGACCAAGACACACGCCGCCTTGGCAATTTGCGCCGCGATCATCTGGGCATCGGGCGCAGACGCGCAGCAAGCTGACACGATCACCACCAGCATCCAACAATATGATAATGGTGGCATCTACGAAGGTGAGTTTCGCAACGGCCTTCAGCACGGCCAAGGGATATATCGCCTTCCCAATGGGTTCGAATATACGGGCGCTTGGGTTGATGGCGAAATGCGCGGCCAAGGTCGCGCCATCTTTCCCGACCGATCCATCTATGAGGGGGAATTCCTTGCCGGTCGGCCACACGGCATGGGCAAGGTTACCTATGCCGATGGTTCAACCTATGAGGGCGATTGGGTGGATGGCAGCATCCAAGGTAGCGGTACAGCCATCTACTCCAACGGTTTGAGTTATACCGGCGCTTTCCAAAATGGTCTGCATCATGGCGAAGGTATCATCACCGGCCCAGGCGGCTATCGCTACGCGGGGACATGGGTCAACGGCGTGATGGAGGGGCAAGGCGCCATCACTTATCCCGATGGCGCAACGTATGAAGGCGGCTTCATTGCGGGATTGCGTGCAGGCAACGGGCGGCTCGATATGCCCGATGGTGCGCGTTACGAGGGTGAATGGGCCGATGGCCAAATCAATGGCACGGGCGTACTGACGCAATCCAATGGTGACGTTTATTCCGGCGGCTTCGTCGCAGGCCAACGCGCGGGGCGTGGCACTGTCCGCTACGCCAATGGCGATATCTACGAGGGCGATTTTGCCAATGACCAGCGCCATGGTATCGGGACGCTGACGGCTACCGATGGGTTCAGATATACCGGCGACTGGGTCGAAGGCCGTATCCGTGGCAATGGCAAGATCACCTATCCCGATGGATCGATTTATGAGGGCGCTTTTGTCGATGATCTGGCCCATGGTACCGGCACGATCACCTATCCAGATGGTGCATCCTATACAGGCGACTGGGTCGAAGGTGTAATCCAAGGGACCGGCACTGCCATCTATGCCAATGGGCTCACCTATGTTGGACAGTTCCTCAATGCGCGCCAACATGGCCAAGGCATCATGACCCATCCCGATGGCTACCGCTACGAAGGGGAGTGGCAAGATGGGCTGCGCCATGGTCAAGGGCGGGCCACCTATCTTGATGGTTCAGTCTATGATGGCACCTTCGTTGCAGGCGAGCGTGCAGGCCAAGGCCGGCTGACCATGCCTGCGCCAAATGCCTTTTCCTATGTCGGCGAATGGGCCGATGGCGAGATCAACGGCTTTGGCATCGCCACCTATGCCAACGGCGATATCTACGAAGGCCGCTTTGTCGAGGGACGCCGCGAGGGCGAAGGCACCATGCGCTATGCCACTGGCGAGGTGCTGCGCGGCACATGGGAAAACGGTCTGCCAACCGAGGGCGCGGCGGTCGATGGTCCAACTCCCGCCGCCGATCCCGATACGACCGAGGCAAATCCAGGCGCCCCGGTGCAACAACCCTAGCGATCGGCTTCTTCGTTTCAGAAATATCCCGGGGTCCGGGGCAGAGCCCCGGTCCCTTCGCGCCTCACCCGCGCAAGCGGTGGGCGTTCGCGCCCAGCCAGTCCGCTAGCGTCTGCGGCTTGCGTCCCGACAAACGCTCCACATGGCCGGTGACCTTATCCATCCGCCCCTCGCGTGCGGCCCGGTCAGCACCGACCAACAGTGCCGCCAATGGTGCCGGCACACCCGCACCCGTCAGCGTGGCCTCTAGCGCCGCATCCTCCATCGGCACGACTGTGATGGCACTGCCCAACGCGGCGTTGATCGCCGCGATCTGGTCCTGCACACTCTGCGCCTCGGGACCCGATAGGTCATAGGTGGCGCTCTGTGTCTCTCCGAGCAGCGCACCGGCGGCGGCAGCGGCAAAATCGGCCCGCGCGCCGTGGGCGATGCGGCCTTCGCCCGCGGCGGTCAGCTGCGCGCCATGCGCCAGCGCCCCCGGCACGCTGAGGGCGAGGTTCTCGAAATACCAGTTATTGCGCAGGATCGTGTAGCCCATGCCGCTGGCCTTGATCGCCTCCTCGGTGGCCAGATGGTCGGGCGCGAAATAGATTGGGTGGTCCAGCGCGGGCGCCGGCATCGAGGTATAGACCACATGGGCCACGCCCGCACGCGTCGCGGCGGCCACGGCGGCCAGATGCTGGCGTTGCCGTGTGCCTGCGCCGTCCAGCGCATCGGTCGAGATGATGAGAACGCGCTCGACCCCGGCGAAAGCGGCATCAAGGCTGGCTTCATCGTTGAAATCCACCCGCACAGGCGTGGCCCCTGCGATCGCCAGCGCCTCGGGCCTGCGGCTGCCCGCACGCAGGTCGGCGCTGCCGCGCGCGATCAATTCCGCCAGCACAAGACGCCCAAGCGCGCCATTTGCGCCGGTAACAAGGATCGGGGACGTACGGTCGTCAGTCATGAGAATCTCCAGTCTTGTTTGAAATGCTGGTCTCTGGTAGAGACTGCAACCGTCCTTCGCCAGAAGGCACGTTCACCGCCCATGGTTACATCGGGGAAACCACCCATGACGCCCACGCCACAGCCCGCCCGCCCCCCGGAGTGGTCCGGCGACCTTCAGACCTGCCCGATCCGGCAGGTGCTTGACCGGATCGGCGACCGCTGGTCGCTATTGCTGCTGCTGACGCTCAAGGACGGCCCGCAGCGGTTCAACGCGCTGGGCCGCGCGGTGCCGGACATCTCGCGGCGGATGCTGTCGGGAACGCTCAAGACGCTGGAGGCGGATGGATTGATCTGGCGGTCGGTCGAGGCGACGACGCCGCCCGCAGTGACCTACGGCCTGACCGCGCGCGGCCTGTCGCTGATCGCTGCCCTGCGGCCGCTGGTCGATTGGGCCGCTGCCCATACGCCTGCGATCCTTGCGGGCCGCAGGCGGGCAGGCTGACACCTCAAGCCGCGATGAGCCCCATGCTCTCCAGCTTCAAGAGCACTTGGTGGGCGCAGTAATCCACATCCATGCCTTCGGTATCGACGACCAATTCGGCTGTGGTCGGCGCCTCGTAGGGGTCAGAAATTCCGGTGAATTCCTTGATCTTGCCCTCGCGCGCCAGCTTGTAGAGCCCCTTGCGGTCGCGGCGTTCGCATTCCTCGATGGGCGTGGCCACATGCACCTCGATGAAGGCGCCGAAGGCCTCGATCATCTCGCGCACGGCGCGGCGGGTGGCGGTATAGGGCGCGATGGGCGCGCAGATCGCGATGCCGCCATTCTTGGTGATTTCACTAGCCACATAGCCGATGCGGCGGATGTTGATGTCGCGATGCTCTTTCGAAAAGCCAAGCTCCGATGACAGGTGCTTGCGCACCACGTCGCCATCGAGAAGCGTCACGGGCCGCCCGCCCATCTCCATCAGCTTGACCATCAGCGCGTTGGCGATGGTCGATTTGCCGGACCCCGACAGGCCCGTGAAAAACACGGTGAACCCCTGCTGGCTGCGCGGCGGCGAGGTGCGGCGCAACTCGCGCACGACCTCGGGGAAGGAGAACCATTCGGGAATTTCCAAGCCCTCGCGCAAGCGGCGGCGCAGTTCGGTGCCGGAGATATCGAGGATCGTATCGCCCTCGGGCACCTCGTTGGCGGGGTAATACTGCGCCTTTTCCTGCACATAGACCATGTGCTTGAAATCGACCATCTCGATGCCGATCTCGGCCTCGTGCTTTTTGAACAGTTCCTGCGCGTCATAGGGGCCGTAGAAATCCTGCCCCTGGCTGTTCTTGCCGGGGCCCGCATGGTCGCGGCCAACGATGAAATGGGTGCAGCCGTGGTTGCGGCGGATCAGCCCGTGCCAGACCGCCTCGCGCGGGCCCGCCATGCGCATGGCAAGGTTCAAGAGGCTCATGGTCGTGGTGGCCGAGGGATACTTGTCCAAGACCGCCTCGTAGCAGCGCACGCGGGTGAAATGGTCGACATCGCCGGGCTTGGTCATGCCGACGACGGGGTGGATCAAGAGGTTCGCCTGCGCTTCCTTGGCGGCGCGGAAGGTCAGTTCCTGATGCGCGCGGTGCAGCGGGTTGCGGGTCTGAAACGCCACGATGCGCCGCCAGCCGAGCTTGCGGAAATAGGCGCGCAACTCGTTGGGCGTGTCGCGCCGCGCGCGGAAATCGTAATGCACGGGCGGCTGGATACCGGTGATGGCGCCGCCGAGGTAAATCGGCCCCGCGACATGGTGCAGGTAGTTGACCGCCGGATGCGCCAGATCATCGGCGCCGAACACCATCTGCGCTTCGCGCGCCTTGTTGGGGATGTATTTGTCTGAAATCGACAAGATCGCAAGGATCACCCCTTCGGCATCGCGCAGCGCGATATCTTGGCCGGGTTCGACCTTGGCCGCGAAGTCTTCGGACACATCAAGCGTGATGGGCATGGGCCAGAGCGTGCCGTCGGCAAGGCGCATGGTCTCGACCACACTTTCGTAATCGGCTTGGCCCAAGAAGCCCTTGAGCGGCGAGAAGCCGCCATTCATCAACAGTTCCAGATCGCAGGTCTGACGCGCGCTCAGGTCCCATGACACGAGGTCGGCTGCCTCGCGCTTGAGTTTCTGCGCGCTATCGGGCGAGACATAGAGTTCCTGGATCGGGGAGAGATGGGTCTGCATATGCGGGGTCCTGGTCTTGAGGGGGGAAACACCGCTCGCCGTGCCGGTCAATTCGGCATGGAGAGCGTCGTACTCGGCAAGCTTTCGTAACAAGAAGTTGTCGGTGAGGCGGGTCTTGAGGGCGGCACCCTGTGGGGTCAAAGCATAAGCCGTGCGTTGGCGGCGGTCGCTGCTGTCACGGTTGGTTGAGCGCACAAGCCCTACCTCCATCACTGCGCGCAAGACCGCGTTCAGGCGCCCGAGGCTAATATCCAACGCCTGTGCCGTGGCCCGCTGCGGTGCGTCTGGTGCGAGGTCGATCTGACGGAGCAGCCGAAACATCAGGTCTTCATCAGGCAGGTTTTGCGTATCTGGCATGGCGAGCTCTTACTTGTTCAAAGTTGAACGTATTTCTCGAAAGTTGCAAAGTAAAGAGTTTTGTTCATGTCTGAACGTATTTTTTCAGACAAAAAAGCCCGCCACAATGGCTGTGGCGGGCTTTCCCAAAGCTTGCTGAAAATAGGGACAGAGGTTCAGGCGGCCCCGTGTTCGGCCAACCATTTTTCCGCATCAAGGGCCGCCATGCAGCCCATTCCGGCGCTGGTCACAGCTTGGCGATAGACGTGATCGGTCAAATCGCCTGCCGCAAAGACACCGGGAATTGAGGTTTTGGTCGTACCCGGCTCGACCTTGACATAGCCGCCGCTGTGCAATTCCAGTTGGTTCTTGACCAAATCGCTGGCGGGTGCGTGGCCGATGGCCACGAAAAAGCCCTTGCAGGGGATTTCCGTGATCTCGCCGGTTTCCACATGCTTGGCGCGCACCCCTTCGACGCCGCGCGGGTTGTCGCCGCCGATGACTTCGTCAATTTCATGGTTCCACAAGACGGCGACCTTGGGGTTATTGAACAGGCGCTCTTGCATGATCTTTTCGGCGCGCAAGCTGTCGCGGCGGTGGATCAGCGTGACCTTGGAGGCGAAATTGGTCAAAAACAGCGCTTCTTCGACAGCCGTATTGCCGCCGCCGACCACGACGATTTCCTGACCGCGGTAAAAGAACCCGTCGCAGGTGGCGCAGGCCGAGACCCCAAAGCCCTTGAAATGCTCCTCTGACGGAAGGCCCAGCCATTTCGCCTGCGCGCCGGTCGCAAGGATGACCGCATCGGCGGTATAGATCGTGCCGCTGTCGCCCTCGGCCCGAAAGGGCCGCGCTGACAGGTCAAGCGACTGGATATGGTCGGAAATGATCTCGCAGCCCATTTCTTTGGCGTGATGCTCCATTCGCACCATCAGGTCAGGCCCCATGACGCTCGCGTCGCCTGGCCAGTTCTCGACATCGGTGGTGATGGTCAATTGCCCACCGGGTTGGATCCCTTGCACCAAAATCGGGGAGAGCATAGCGCGGCTGGCATAGACCCCTGCGGTATATCCGGCCGGGCCTGATCCGATGATCAACAAGCGGGTATGGCGGGCGGTTTGGCTCATGGGTTTGCTCCTTGGATGCTGCGCCTGCCGCCTTGATCGCGGCACATTGGGCTTTGGCATATAATCGGGACGGGTTCCGGGTAAAAGCCCTACGGCATGGGGTTGCGCGCGGGGTGGGAATGATACATTTATTGCGCAAGTGTGAAATAATATTGCGCAGATATTTGTGACGCGGTTCGAAAAGCAATCCGCGTTTGGGGAAATGCAGCAGATGGCTCAGACAAAGCTCGACCCGATCGATCGTAAGATCTTGTCAGAATTGCAAGATGACGGGCGGATGACCAATGTGGAGCTGGCCAAGCGCGTGGGCATCTCGGCCCCGCCTTGCCTGCGCCGGGTTCGCACGCTGGAGGAGGCCGGCTATATCCGCGGCTACCACGCCGATGTTGACCCGCGCATGCTGGGTTTCGAGGTGCAGGTTTTCGCGATGGTGGGCCTTCATAGCCAAGCCGAGGCCGATCTCGTCGCTTTTGAGGAACGTTGCCGGAATTGGCAGCTTGTGCGCGAGTGCCATATGCTCAACGGCGAGATTGATTTCATCCTGAAATGCGTGGCTCCCGATCTCTCGACGTTTCAAAGCTTTCTGACAGGTCAGCTTACAGCCGCGCCCAACGTGGCCAGTGTGCGCACCTCCCTCGTGATCCGTGGGTCCAAGGACATACCCGGGGTGCCGTTCGATATCGTCGAGGATCGGGTGGCGCAAACCAGCTAAGGCAAGCGGCCCCGTGACGCAAAAAGGGCGGCCATTCTGGCCGCCCTTTTTGCAAGCACATGCATTGCTGATGCTGATGCGGTCCGCGTTATCCGGCGGCCTTCAGCAAGACCGGCTTTGCCGACTGTTGCTTGGCGCGCTTGGTGCGCGACCAAGGCATTTCAACCTGGTCCTTCTTCGCTTCGACCAGAACCGTTTTCATCCAACGACGCGTTTTCATCTGCCTTGTCCTTTGCCTGTGGGTTCTCTTGCCCGCTTCCGGGCTTGAGACGTAATGTGCAGGGTCTTTCCGGCAGACTTACGGCAAAATCATCAACGCAGGGTAAATCTGCGGGGCGTTTTTGTGGCATCGGGATTTGACACTTCATCCAATTTTTCTTGACGGTCACAGGGCGATCCGCGTCAAGGGTTGGTTGATCAGGGCAAAGTTGGGGCAAAGCGTGGCCAAAAACTGCCCGATTTTCCCGCTTGCAGAGACAATTCGGGCGCCCACGCCCAATTTCGCATGAATCAGAGACGAATCACCGAAATCAGCCGCCCATAATCGGCTTCGCCCCGATGGGTGGCGCGTCGATACGAGAAAAAGCGCGCTTCTTCGCTGTAAGTGCAATGGCGGGTCCATTCCGCGGTGGCGATCCCTGCTGCCCGCAGACGCATGAGCCCATAGCCGGGCAAGTCGAACAGATATCGGTCGCCTGCGCCATTGATGAAAAAGCGAGCGCTGTCGCGGTCTTCGTCGAGGAAGCGTTCGAGAAATTCCTGACCGACCTCGTAGGCGCGTTGGCTGATCGTCGGGCCGATCACGGCATGGATTTGATCCCGCCGCGCCCCAAGGGTGATCATCTGGTCAATCGTGGCCTCAAGCACACCGTCCAGCGCGCCGCGCCACCCGGCATGTGCGGCCCCGATGACCCCTGCGGCGCGGTCGGCAAAGAGCACCGGCTGGCAATCGGCGGTGAGGATCGCAAGGGCAAGTCCGTGTGTATTTGTCACCAGCGCATCGGCGCGCGGTCGATCAGCTGGCCGTTCATGCACGGTCACAGCGGTGGCAGAATGAACCTGATGTACCGTCACCAGACCTTCGGGCGGCACGCCCATGGCATCGGCGACCCGGTCACGGTTCATCGCGACGATTTCGACTTGGTCGGATGAGCCGCCGCCGCAGTTCAATCCTTCGAATATCCCTGAGGATGCGCCGCCGCGCCGCCCGAAAAAGCCATGCGCCACGCCATCGAGCAGCGGCGAAGTCACGATGTCGAGGGTCAAGGTCACGGTCATGGCGGGCCGGGGTCGAGGGCAGGGGGTAGCGGGCTGCCCATCGGTGTCAGGGCAAGCACTTTGAAAAGGTGGCCCATCTCATCGGGGTGCGTCAACCGCCTGTGCGCGGCGATATGCGATTGGCGTGCGTCGCCATGCAACGAAAGCGCCAATCTCTCGGCACGTTGTGTGATCCCGAGCCGTTCGAGAAACACACCTTGCGGGCAAAGCGCGCTTGCGCGGGCGGGCCTTGCCGCTGTGGCGATGGGGTCAAAGGCGACATGGGCGGTCAGATCGGCTTGGCCGGGATCGGCCAGCGGATCGACATGGGCATGGGCGGCGAGTGCCTGAAAGGTGTCGCCACAACTCTCGCGGTCGCCATAATCGATGATCAGCGCAGCCCCGCCTTGGGCTGCGATGCGGCGGCCGATCTCGCCTGCCAGGGCTGTGGCCGGGGCGCAGGTTTCGATGATTTGGCCGGGTTGCACATCGCCAAAACCCGCCAAGGCCGCGATCGGGGCAGGCGGAGCAAGGCCCCAGACCAACCTGTCACCCAAAGCCCCGATCATGCGTTCGGACCAATCGCCGTTCACCTGCTTTTGGAATTGCCGGATCGGCAGCGCATCGAAGAATTCATTGGCGATCAGGAACAGCGGCCCTTCGGGCAGATCGGTCAGCTGATTGCAAAACTGGGGCTGATAGGCAGTAAGCGCTTTGGCTTGCAGGGCGCGCAAGGGAGGCGAGGCTTCGACCAGGTGCAGACGCATCGCAGCATGAAAGCCAGGCACCGCAAGCGTAGCGCGCAAGGCATCGGCCAACAGCGTGCCGCGCCCCGGCCCAAGCTCGGCCAGGCAAAAAGGGGTGGGTGTGCCTTGATCCATCCAGACCTGCGCCAGCCACAGGCCCAGCAATTCGCCGAACATCTGGCTGATCTCTGGGGCGGTGATGAAATCGCCGGCACGGCCCAACGGATCGCGGGTGGTGTAGTAGCCATCCGTCGGATGCAGCAAGCATTCGGCCATATAGTCAGCCACGCTTAGCGGGCCAAGCCGCGCGATGCGCGCGATCAACCGATCCTTCAAACCTGTCATGCCGCCTGCCTTTTGCTGGACCAGATGATCAGGAACAGGCCCAAAGCAATCATCGGCAGCGACAGGATTTGTCCCATGGTCAGTCCCCAATCTGACGAGAATGCCACGGCAAATCCGATCGGGTTGCCCGCTGTCACGAATTGTGCATCTGGCTGGCGAAAGAATTCCACGACAAAACGGGCCAATCCATAAAGGGTAAAAAACATCCCCGTAAGCGCGCCCGGTCGTTTCAGCCAGCCGCACCCCCATGCCAGCCACAGCAAGATCGCGCCCATCACCAGCCCCTCGAGCGCGGCTTGATAAAGCTGGGAGGGGTGTCGGGCGCACTGCATGCCGATCTCGGTCATCACGAGGCCCACAGGCCCCGCGCAAGCCTGTGCCGCCTCGCCCGGAAAGATCACCGCCCATGGCGCATCGCTGGGGCGGCCCCATAATTCGGCATTGATGAAATTAGCCAGCCGCCCGAGCCCAAGCCCGATTGCCACCACCATCGACATGGCATCAGCCACGGCAAGCGGCGCGACCTTGTTGATCCGGCAAAACAGCCAGCCTGCCACCGCGACCCCGATCAGCCCGCCGTGAAAGGCCATGCCGCCTTGCCAGATGGCCAAAACCTCGGTTGGATGCTGGAGGTAGTAGCTTGGCTGGTAAAACAGCACATATCCCAGCCGGCCACCCAAAACGACACCCAGCACCACGGCAGTCAACAGTGCTTCGGCCTTTTCGGGCGGCATCGGGGCCACATGACCCGCCCAAAGCGCGGGCCGCGCCAATGCGCGCACAATCAACCACCAGCCCGCCAAAAGGCCCACGATATAGGCCAAGGCATACCAACGCAGTGCAAAGGTGAAATCGCCGATCGTGATCGAAAACAGCGCAGGTGAAAGATCGGGAAAGGGAATCGCAAACAACATCGGGCGCTTTCATGGATCAAAGCAAGGTAGGCCATGGGTGGTCTTGCCCTGCGGCGAAGTCAACCTTGATCCGGCAGGCGTGGGGGGCCATATCCGACACAGCAAGACAGGAGCGCGCCATGCAGACCCGCAACAAGTTCATGGAAGATATCAGCCAGCTGATGACCAACGCGATGGGCGTTGCGCAAGGCGCCAAGGAAGAGGCCGAGACGGCGATGAAATCGCTGCTCGATCGTTGGCTGGCCGATCGCGATTTTGTCACGCGCGAAGAATTCGATGCCGTGCGCGCCATGGCGCAAAAAGCCCGCGAAGAAAACGAGGCGCTGAAAGCGCGCATCGCGGCGCTTGAGGCCAAGGGCTGAAGACTTTCCCCCCTCCCTTTTGCGATGTGCCGTAAGGCGCATCACCATGCGCATGTGCGGTGGGCTTGACGGCACGCCCTACACAATGCCGTGACGATCTACCCACAACCCCCAATATCTTGTGGATACCCCAGCGCCTTGTGGGGCGCGCTCTTTCCGTCACAAAAATATCTCTTTACACAACGCCCCAAGCACAGCACCATATTTGGTAGGTGGGGGCGTCATGCCCGCACTCAATTGTGAAGACACCCAGCCAATAGCGGGCGTCTTGGTCCCGAGGCCCAAGGTCCGCACGGCTGCCATAACAAGAGGCCTGGGCTATGTCGCATTCCGAGCAGTATCTCGACATCGATGACCTGCATCCCATCGACATCGTGGAAACATTGGCATCCCATCATGAATGGGATTTCGACCGCGTCACCGATGACCAGATCGCCATGGCGATCGAGGGGCAATGGCGCACCTATTCCGTCACCTTGGCGTGGTCAGCCTATGACGAGACGCTGCGGATGATCTGCACCTTCGAGATGGAGCCACCTGCCGAAACCCTTCCCGTGCTCTACGAGACACTCAACCTCGCCAATGATCGCTGCTGGGCCGGGGCCTTCACCTATTGGCCCGGCCAAAAGCTGATGGTCTACCGCTACGGCCTTGTGTTGGCTGGTGAGCAATTGGCCAGCCCCGACCAGATCGCCTGTATGGTGGAAACCGCGGTTCTGGCCGCCGAGCGTTACTACCCGGCCTTCCAACTCGCCTGCTGGGGCAATCGCACCCCCAAGGATGCGTTGCAGGTCGCCATTGCAGAGAGCTACGGCCGCGCCTAACCTCTGGCCCCGGAAGAACGGGGGCAAAGATGGATTTCAGCGAGATTTCACGCCGTGGGCTGGTGATGCTGGGCTGCGGCAAAATGGGCTCGGCCATGTTGGCGGGTTGGCTGGAACGTGGGCTTGCGCCCGCCGCGGTGCATGTGATTGATCCGCACCCCTCGGATTGGCTTCGCGCGCAAAATGTGACGATCAATGCCCGTTTGCCCACTGACCCCGCCGTGCTGATGATCGCGGTCAAACCTCAGATGATGGCAGCGGCCCTGCCACAGGTCGCAGGTTTCGGCGGTGGGGCGACCCTGATCCTGTCGATCGCCGCCGGTACCCCCATCGCCGCCTATGAGGCCGCTTTTGGCCCCGGCACCCCCGTGATCCGTTCCATGCCCAACACGCCTGCTGCGGTCGGTAAGGGGATCACAGCGATCATCGGCAATGCCGGCGCGCGCCCCGCTGACCTCGATATGGCCGAGGGGCTCTTGTCAGCCATCGGGCAGGTCGTGCGCCTCTCGGACGAGGGTCAGATCGATGCTGTCACCGGCGTTTCGGGGTCCGGCCCCGCCTATATCTTTTACATGATCGATGCGCTTGCTGCCGCGGCCGAGGCCGAGGGGCTGCCCAAGGACCTTGCCATGCAGCTTGCCAAGGCAACCGTCGCAGGTGCGGGCATCTTGGCCGAAGAGGCCGCCGAGACGCCCGAACAGCTACGCATCAATGTGACATCGCCCAAGGGCACGACCGAGGCAGGGCTCAAAGTGTTGATGGATGAGGCATCGGGCCTCATGCCGCTCATGCGTGCCACGGTCGCTGCCGCCACCCATCGCAGCCGGGAGCTCAAGGGATGAGCGATAAGATCGGTTTCGAAGATTTCGCCCGCGTCGATATCCGCGTCGGCACCGTCACCCATGCCGAACCCTTCCCCGAAGCGAAGAAACCCGCGGTCAAGCTCTGGGTCGATTACGGCCCCGAGATCGGGGTCAAGAAAAGCTCGGCCCAGATCACCACTCATTACACCCCCGAGGCCCTGATCGGGCGGCAGGTTCTGGGCGTAGTGAATTTCCCGCCCCGCCAGATCGGCCCTTTCATGTCCGAAGCGCTGGTGCTGGGCTTGCATGATGCAGGCGGCAAGGTCGTTCTGATCGGCCCCGATCTGCCTGTCCCGAACGGAGAAAAGATGTGCTGAAACTGCTGATTTCCCGCCGCCTGCCCGAGAGCGTGATGGCGGCGGCCGCTGCGCGCTTCGACGTCACCTGCCGCCCTGTTACGACACCCATGGACCACGCCGCATGCGTGGCTGCCTTGCGCGATTACGACATCATCCTGCCCACGCTCGGCGATGCCTTCCGCGCCCCGGCCTTTGCCGAGGCGGGCAAACCCCGCGCGAGGCTCCTTGCCAATTTCGGGGTGGGCTACAACCATATCGATGTAGCGGCCGCCCGTGCGGCAGGGCTTGCCGTGACCAACACGCCCGGTGCCGTGACCGATGCCACCGCCGATATCGCGATGACGCTGATCCTGATGACCGCGCGCCGCGCGGGCGAGGGGGAGCGGATGCTCCGCGCAGGCAAATGGGAAGGTTGGCACCCGACCCAGATGCTCGGTATGCATCTCTCGGGCCGGACAGTCTGCATCATTGGCATGGGCCGCATTGGTCAAGCCATCGCGCGGCGCTGTCACTTCGGCTTTGGCTGCAAGATTGTCTATGCCAACCGTTCGCCCAAAGCCGTAGATTTCCCAGCGGCGCAACTGGATTTGCCTGAAGCGATCTCTGCCGCCGATATCGTCGTGCTTGCCACCCCCGGCGGGGCCGAGACCCACCATCTGATGGGCGAAGCCGCATTTGCGGCCATGCAGACCCATGCAATTTTCGTCAATATTTCGCGCGGTGATGTCGTCAATGAGGCAGCCTTGATCACGGCGCTGCAAACGGGCCAGATCGCTGGCGCTGGCCTCGATGTCTATGAATTCGAACCTGCCGTGCCGCCCGAATTGATAGCGATGGAAAACGTCACCCTCCTGCCGCATCTGGGCACGGCCGCGCTCGATGTGCGCGAGGATATGGGGCGCATGGCGCTTGCGAATTGTATCGCCTACGCTGAAGGGTGCGCCCTGCCCAACCCTGTCTAGCCTTTCCGCAATCAAAAGGCGCGCGTGCCGCGCACGCCCTTTGTTTGGGGGGCGCTGCCCCCGTCGGCTGATGCCGACCCCCCCGGGATATTTTTGAAACGAAGAACGACAAGATGTCGGTCAATTCTTCTCTGTTTCATAAATATCCCGGGGGTGAGGCCGTAGGCCGAGGGGGCAGCGCCCCCTTTATTCTCGGGCTAAGATGCGTGCTGTGTCGTCGCCTGTTGCTTGCCTGAAATGCCGCCGGCAAAGGCTGATGTAGCGGTCATTGCCGCCGACCTCGATCTGCGCACCTTCGGTCAGGGCGCGGCCATCTGTCCCGACACGGATCACCATTGTGGCTTTGCGCCCACAATGGCAGATCGTGCGCACCTCGCGCATTTCATCTGCCAGGGCCAGAAGGGCCGCCGAACCGGGGAAAAGCTCGCCCCGGAAATCGACGCGGAGGCCATAGCACATCACCGGCACGTCCAAATCATCGACCGCGCACGCTAATTGCCAGACTTGGTCGCGGGTCAGCCATTGCGCCTCGTCGATCAAGACGCAGGCACAAGGCCCCTGATCAAGGCGCGCCTTGATCTTGGCGAAAAGATTGCAGTTCTGACTGTAGGTGTCGGCCTCGGCGGAAATCCCGATGCGGCTGCCGATCTGGCCCTTGCCCGCGCGGTCGTCGAAATTCGCGGTCATCAGATAGGTCTGCATGCCGCGTTCGATGTAGTTGTAGGACGCCTGCAAAAGCAGGGTCGATTTCCCTGCATTCATGGTCGAGTAGTGGAAGTAGAGCTTGGCCATGACCTGCTTTTGCCCCAGTCCGCGCGGCGCGGCAAGCTTAGCCGCGGCGCTCCACGATGACCGATCCCACCGAATAGCCTGCCCCGAAGGAACAGATCAGCCCCATCGCGCCCGGGGCGAGATCGGCGGAATGCTTGGCAAAGGCGATGATCGACCCGGCCGAGGAGGTATTTGCGTAATCTTGCAGAATATTGGGCTGCTCACCCTGTTCGGGGTCGCGGCCCAAGACCTTGCGCCCGATATAGTCGTTCATCGTCTTGTTAGCCTGATGCAGCCACAGGCGGGCCAGATCATCTGATCCGACCCCCTCGGCTGCCATGTGATCGGCGATATGGGCCGAGACCATGGGCAGCACCTCCTTGAAGACCTTGCGCCCGTTTTGCATGAACTGCATGTCGCGCCGGTCTTGCATATGGCCCGCCCGCGTGCGGCGCAGGAACCCGTTGTTGTTGCGGATATTGTTGGAAAACGCTGTCGCGCAGCGGGTCGAGCGGATGGCGAAATGCGGCCCACTGGCCAGATCCGCGCGTTCGATCACCAATGCAGTCGCCACATCACCGAAGATGAAATGGCAATCGCGGTCGCGCCATTCCAGATGCGCCGAGCAGATCTCGGGGTTGACCACCAATGCGCGGCGGATCGAGCCTGCGCGGATCATGTCGGTCGCGGTCTGGATACCGAAGGTGGCCGAGGAGCAGGCCACGTTCATGTCAAAGGCAAAACCGCCCGCGCCTAGCAATTGTTGGATTTCGATGGCAATGGCGGGATAGGCGCGTTCGTGGTTGGAGGCCGCACAGATCACCAGATCGATCTCGCTTGTATCAACGCCTGCCATGGCAAGCGCCGCCCGGCTTGCGGCGACGCCCATCTCAGCCATGATCCCCGGTTCCTCATCGGTACGTTCGGGCAACCAGGGATGCATGACCGCCGGATCGAGGATGCCTGACTTATCCATCACGAAGCGCCGTTCGATTCCCGAGGCGGCAGTGATGAATTCGGCCGAGGAGTGGGCTATCGCCGCCACGCTGCCCGAAGCGATCGCTTCGGCGTGCTCGGCGTTCCATTGATCGGCATAGGCGTTGAAGCTCGCCACAAGCGCATCATTGGTGATGACATGCGCGGGCGTGAAGACACCCGATCCGGTAATGGCGGCTGGTTGCATGGTGGTCCTCCCTTGGCAGGCACAGTTGGGCGGGCCGATGCCCGTGGGTCAAGCCGGGCCGTTGCGTCAAGGGGGGCGGCGCATGCTTGACAGCGCCGCCAAACTGGCCACCCTTCCCCACGTTGATAGGAGAGGCCATTGTCCCGCATTCCCCCCCCGTTCTCGCGCTTCGAGTTCCTGATCGCGTGGCGTTACCTGCGCGCGCGGCGTGCCGAGGGGGGTGTCAGCACCATGACCGTGATCAGCTTTCTGGGCATCATGCTGGCGGTGGCGGCGTTGATTGCAACGCTCGCCGTGCGCGCGGGCTTTCGGCATGAATTCGTCGGCACGATCCTTGGCGCCAATGCCCATATCAGCGTCTATGACCGCACTGTTTTCGATGCGGAAGGGCGTGCTGACCGGCGGTTCGAAGATTACGAAGAAGCCGCTTCAGCGATTGCGATGCTGCCGGGTGTGACCCATGCTGCCGCGGTCATTCGCGGTCAGGTCATGGCAAGCCATGCAGGACGTCATGCAGGCGTCGAAGTCTTCGGTATAACCGCCGATGATCTCGCCAATGTGCCGCTTGTAGCCAACCCCGAACGCGCGCTGGGCGATTTCGCGGCCTTTGGCGCGGGCGAGGGGATCGCGATCGGCATGGGGGTGGCGCGCGAATTGGGGCTGCAAGTGGGTGATCGGCTTAGGCTGATCTCGCCTGATGGCGCGCGCACGCCTTTTGGAACCAGCCCCCGCGTTTCGGCCTATGAGGTGGTCTATATCTTTCAAGTCGGGCGCTGGGATATCGACCGGGTGCGCGTCTATATGCCTTTTGATCTGGCGCAGGGCTATTTCAACCGCGACGGTGTGGCCGACGAGATCGAGGTGTTCCTCGATGATCCTGAACGGGTCGATCAGATGGTACTGCCGGTGATGATGGCGGCGGGCGATGTCACGATCTGGACATGGCGCGATAGTTCGGGTGCCTTCCTGCAAGCCTTGCAGATGGAGGACAATATCATGTTCATCATCCTCTCGATCCTTGTCTTGATCGCCACGCTCAACATTGTTTCGGGGCTGATCATGCTGGTGAAAAACAAGTCGCGTGACATCGGCATCTTGCGGACCATGGGCCTCTCCGAGGGGTCGATCTTGCGCGTGTTTTTCATCTGTGGGTCATCGATCGGGGTGGCAGGCACGTTGATGGGTGTGGCCTTGGGCTGCGCCTTCGCGGTCTGGATCGACCCGATCTTTTCTTTCGTCAATTTCCTTGCGGGCGGGGGCGTGTGGGACCCGTCAGTGCGGCTGATCTCCAGCTTGCCTGCACGGTTGGAATGGGGTGATGTCGGATCGGCGGTGGCGCTGTCGCTGGGGCTGTCCTTTGTCGTTACTATCTTTCCCGCACGCCGTGCTGCGCGGATGAACCCGGTCGAGGCCTTGCGCTATGAATGAGGCGGTGCTGCGACTCGCGGGTATCGAGAAGGGCTACAAGCTTGGACGCCCGGGCGAGGTGCGCGTGCTGCGCGGGGCCAGCATCGACATCGCGCCGGGCGAGGTGGTGGGGCTTATCGCCCCCTCAGGTGCGGGGAAATCGACGCTTTTGCATATCGCCGGTCTGCTTGATACGCCCGATGCGGGGCGGGTGGTGATCGCCGGCCAAGACCTGACGCGCGCCAGCGACAGCGCACGCACGGCGGCGCGGCGGGGTGCTGTGGGCTTTGTTTACCAGTTCCATCACCTCCTGCCCGAATTCAGCGCGGCCGAGAATATCGTGTTGCCGCAACTGGCCAATGGGGTGGCGGCGGCACAAGCGCGCGCGCGGGCCGAGGCGCTCTTGGCGGCTGTGGGCCTGTCGGCGCGCATGGATCACCGCCCGGCCGAAATGTCGGGGGGCGAGCAGCAGCGCGTGGCCTTTTGCCGGGCATTGGCCAATCAGCCCCAACTTTTACTGGCCGATGAGCCGACCGGCAACCTCGACCCCGCCACATCGGAAACGGTGTTCGACACGCTGATGGGGCTGGTGCGCGACACGGGGCTGGGCGCGCTGATCGCGACCCACAACCCGGCCTTGGCTGCGCGGATGGATCGGCGCGTCAGGCTTGAGAACGGGGTGCTTGTTCCGGCCTAGGCCGCGTCGAAATGCGCAAGGATCGCGCCAAGCGCCTGATCGCGGCGGGCGGGCGCCTCGAAGAGCAATTCGTGCTCGGCGCCCTCGATGGTCATCAGCCGTCCCTTGGGCCAGCTAGCCATCCGTTTTTCGATCACCGGATTGACCACGATCTTTTCGCGTCCCGCGGTCAGGGTCAGGGTCGGTATATCGGGGGCAGGGCGCGCCATGAGCGTGGCGGTTTCTTGCAACGCTGCGCGCACCCACCTGTTCGACGGACCGCCAAGGCGCAGCGCGGGGTATGTCGCAAGCTGGTGCGCCATATAGTCGAACTGCGCCCGGTCTGTGGTGAGCGGATTATCTTCGAACGCCATCGCCGTGTAGGGCCCGGTCGATGCGGCAAAGGATTTGCCCATTCCCATCGCGGTGACCACGGCAAGCAAGGGCGCACTCAGTGCCTTGATCACGGGTCGCATCGCGATGTCCCACATCGGCGCCGAAAAGGCCGCCGCTTGTACAGGCAACCCATCATGCAGGGCGCGCAGCCCGATCGCGCCGCCCATGGAATGGCCGATCAGGAACCATGGTTTAGGCGCGCCCAAGGCGTCGAGTGCCGCTACGAAAGCCGCCACATCGGCACGGTATTCGTCAAAGCTTGCCACGTGGCCCATGCCGGGGCAGTGCATGGGACGGTCGGCCAAGCCCTGACCGCGCCAGTCAATCGCGGCCATGCCATAGCCCGCGGCCAGCATGTCGCCCGCCAGACGCGCGTATTTCTCGCAGTACTCGGTGCGTCCCGGAAACATAAGCACCGTCGCCTTGGCCCCACCCGCCCAATGAACCATGCGCAGCCTTGTGCCATCAGCGGCATGGACCCATAGGCTGGTTACACTGTCTGGCCCTTCGGCCACGTCATGGAAAAAGGGCGCGTCCCCCAGCATCAGCCCAGCGCCGAGCCCAGCCGCATCGCCGTACCCATGTCGCCATCAAGCTTGAGCTTGCCCGACATGAAGGCCATGGCGGGGTTTACACTGCCCGACAAGATGCCCTGAAAAGTCTCGACGCTGGCGGTCATCGTCACATCGGCATCGTCACCATCATCGGCCGCCCGCACACCGCCACCATCAACGATCACGGCACCCTCGCCCTCGATCACGAATTTCGCCGATCCGTCGAAGCCACCAGCCAGCTTGGCCGACAGTGCCGAGACAGCCTCATCAATCACGCCCATTGCTACGTCCTTTGCCACATATCCGATTTTGCTCGCACGGGTTTGATATGGATTGCCCGCACGAACATGCTACCTTTGCCAGCATGCGAATGATTTTGCGTCTTCACAACCTTGCCCTTGCGGCATTTCTTTGCCTCTTGCCGGTCTTGGCCGCAGGGCAAACGCATTCCCGTGTCGATGACCTACTCGATCGGCTTGCACAGCCCGATCTGCGAAACTGGCAAGTGGTCGAGGATGAGATCGTCATGCTGTGGGCGCGCTCAGGTTCGGCCACGGCTGACTACTTGCTTGAACGCGGTCGCGCGGCCTTGGCCGATGGCGATTTTTCGGCGGCCTATAACCATCTGACCGCGCTGACCGATCACGCCCCTGAATTCGCCGAAGGCTGGAATGCGCGCGCAACGCTGTTTTTCGAGATGCAGCATTTCGGCCCCTCCATCGCCGATATCGGCCGCACCTTGGCACTCGAGCCACGCCATTTTGGGGCGCTGATGGGCTTGGGCTTCATGCTCGAGGATATGGGCGAGCTGGACCATGCCTTGGCCGCATTTCAAGCGGCTCAGGCTATACATCCCCATCGCGAAGAAATAAACGAGGCTGTAGCGCGCGTGAGCCGTGCGCTGAATGGCGCGGCGCTGTGACAACATTGCCGCCGGGTCAGCGACAGGGGCCGCGAAAAGATGGACGGCAACATCTTGGGCAAAGGCCGCATCGCCGCGGTGCTCGGCCCCACGAATACCGGCAAGACCCATTATGCCATCGAGCGGATGCTGGCGCATCGCACGGGCATTATCGGCCTGCCACTTAGGCTTTTGGCGCGTGAGGTTTATGATCGGATCGTGGCGATGCGCGGCCCGTCCGTCGTGGCGCTTGTCACCGGCGAAGAACGCATCGTGCCTGAGCGCACGCAATACTGGGTCTGCACGGTCGAGGCGATGCCGATCGGTATCGGAGCCGATTTCGTGGCGATCGACGAGATTCAGCTTTGTGCTGACCCCGAGCGCGGCCATGTCTTTACCGACAGGCTGTTGCATGCGCGCGGGCGGCACGAGACGCTGTTCATGGGCGCGACCACAATGCGTGGGGCGATCGCGGCCCTTGTGCCGCGTGCCGAGTTTCTGAGCCGCGAACGATTCTCCGAACTTCTCTATACCGGCTCGAAAAAGGTCAGCCGGATGCCGCCGCGCAGTGCCATCGTGGGGTTCTCGGTCGAAAATCTCTATGCCATGGCCGAGCTTTTGCGCCGCCAAAAGGGTGGGGCAGCGGTGGTGATGGGCGCTTTGTCGCCGCGCACGCGAAACGCGCAGGTTGAGCTTTACCAAAATGGTGATGTGGATGTTCTGGTGGCGACCGATGCCATCGGGATGGGGCTGAACCTGGATATCCGGCATGTGGCTTTTTCGGGTTTGCGCAAATTCGACGGGCGGCGCATGCGCGACCTCATGCCCAACGAGTTGGCTCAGATCGCAGGCCGCGCCGGGCGCCACACGCAAGACGGTACTTTTGGTGTGACCGGCGAAGCCTCTCCCTTGGACGAGGAACTGGCCAAGGCCATAGAGGAGCATCGTTTTGCCCCTCTGCGCAAGCTTTACTGGCGCAATTCCCGTTTGGATTTCGGATCAATCGGGCGGCTCATCGCTTCACTGGAAGAACCGACCGATGATGAATGGCTGAGCCGCGCACGTGAAGCCGACGATCTCATGGCGCTGAAGGCCATCGCTGAGCGCGACGATATGCGCGCGCGGCTGAATTCTGCCCGCGATGTGCAACTCTTGTGGGATGTCTGCCGCATCCCCGATTTCCGCGGGATCAGCCATACCGAGCATGCCGAACTTTTGGGCCGCATCTTTGACTTCTTGCAAGAGCTTGGCCGTGTCCCCGATGATTGGCTGGCCCGGCAGATCAAGCGCATCGATCGTGTCGAGGGCGATATCGACACATTGTCGAAACGCTTGGCGTTTATCCGCACCTGGACTTATGTCGCGCAACGCGATGCATGGGTTGATGATCTTAGCCATTGGCGCGAGGCGACCCGTGCCGTAGAAGATCGCCTGTCCGATGCCTTACATGACGCGCTGACGCAAAGATTTGTCGACCGGCGGACAAGCGTTTTGCTTCGCCGGTTGAAACAGAAGGAGAGCCTGGTGGCCGATGTGAATGACAAGGGTGAAGTAAGCGTCGAGGGCCAGATCCTCGGCCGGATCGAAGGTTTCCGCTTCCGCCAGGATCAGACGACAAGCCCGGACGAGGCCAAGACGCTGCGCCAGGCGGCGCTGGCCGCGCTGCGCCCCGAGTTTCATCTGCGCGCCGATCGTTTCTACAATGCCCCTGATACAGAGTTCGACCTGACCGAACAGGGTGGTCTGATGTGGGGTGATCAGGCGATTGGCAAGCTGACGCGCGGTGAAGACGCCCTCAAGCCGGTTGCCGAGGCCTTCGTGGACGAAGACGCAGGCCCCGAGGTGATCCAAAAGGTCCAACGCCGGTTGCAGCATTTCATCGACCGCCGGATCGCCGCGCAGTTCGAGACGCTCTTCGCACTTGCGCGCGACGAGGCGATCACCGGGCTTGCGCGCGGCGTCGCGTTCCGCCTGCTTGAGAATTTCGGCATTATTGCGCGCGCCGAGATCGGCGATGACATCAAGGCGCTCGATCAAGAGGCGCGCGGCTTGTTGCGCAAGCATGGCGTGCGCTTTGGCCAGTTCACGATTTTCCAGCCGCTTTTGCTCAAGCCCGCGCCGACGCGGTTGCGTTTGGTGCTTTGGGGTCTATGGCAAGGGTTGGATTTTTTCCCCGAAAGCCCGCCACCCGGTCTGGTGACCATCCCCCATGATGCCCAGCAACCGCAGGGCTATTTCACCATGTCGGGCTATCGTCCCGCAGGCCAGCGCGCGATTCGCATCGATATGCTTGAGCGCTTGGCCGATATGCTGCGCAACAAGGATACGCGCGGCGGCTTTGAGGCCAGCGCCGATATGCTCTCGATTACCGGGCTGACGCTTGACCAATTCGCCGATCTGATGGCGGGGCTGGGCTATCGCGGCGAACGGGGCGAACGGCCCAAGGTCAAGGCCGCCCCTGTGGTGGCTGCGATTGCTGCGGGTGATCCCAATTCCCCCGCGCCCGCCGACATGCCGCAGGAAATCCCCGGCGACACCCCGGCCGAGATACCCGTGGCCCCCCCTGTCGAAAAACCGATCGAGACTCCGATCGAACAGCCGGTCGAGCAGCCGGACGAGGCACCGCCGAGCGCCCCGCAAGAAGCACCCGATGAACAGCCCGCAACACAGGCTGCCGCCCCCGAACTTGAGGTGTTTTATACCTTCACTTGGGCGCCGCGCCGGCAGCGCAACGCCCCGCGTGGTCAGCAACGCCGCGGCGATGGCGGCAAGTCCCGCGAAGAGGGCGGCAAGCCGCGCTTTGATGGTGCAAACAAGCCCCGCGGAAACGGTGGCAACGGTGGGAAGGGCGGCAAACCCCCGCACGGCAAAGGCCCGAAGCCTGCCCGCGAGGAAAGCCCGAAATCCTTCAGTGCGCGCCCCGAAAAGCGCGATCGGATCGATCCCGACAATCCCTTTGCACAGGCCCTTGCAGGGCTGAAAGGTAAATCCTGAGCGCACAACAGCCGTCGGCACGTTTGGACAAGTGGTTGTGGCAGGCGCGGTTCTTCAAAACCCGCAGCTTGACCAGTCGCTTGGTTGCCGATGGGCAGGTGCGGGTGAACGCGCAGCGCGTTGTCAAACCGGCAACCATGATCAAGCCGGGCGATGTGCTCACATTTCCACAGGCTGCACGGGTGAGGGTGATCAAGATCACTGCGCTGGGCCTCCGGCGCGGCTCCGCAACCGAGGCCCAAACCCTTTATGTGGATCTGGCACCCCCGGAGGCGGAGCTTAGCCGCGATGCGGCCCGTGTCGGGCCGCGCCCAACCAAGCGCGACAGGCGCAACATCGATGCTTTTCACGATGATCAAGGACCCGAGACTTAGGCGAAATCGTCGCAACGAATTCGCTTGAAAAGTGTAAACTCAGGTTTACACTCCCTCAAAAGCTGTGCGCCGCCCCAGCCCTTGCAAAGGCCGGAGCGCTGGCGTAGCAGACGCTATGTTTAGAAGCTGAGGGTTTTCGATGACCTATGTCGTGACGGAAAATTGCATCGCCTGCAAATACACCGATTGCGTGGAGGTCTGCCCTGTTGACTGTTTCTACGAGGGCGAGAATATGCTCGTCATCCATCCCGATGAATGCATCGATTGCGGTGTGTGCGAACCTGAATGTCCTGCCGATGCCATTCGACCCGATACCGAACCGGACATGGAAAAGTGGGTGGAGTTCAACCGCAAGTACTCCGAGATGTGGCCGGTCATCGTGACCCGCAAGGATCCGCTGCCCGGTGCCGAAGATATGGACGGCAAGCAAGACAAGATGGCGCTGTTGTCCGAAGCGCCCGGCGCAGGTGGCTGATCGGTGGTGATTCGCAGCGTAAACGCCTGATTTGCGCGTGATTCGATCAAAAAAGACCCTGAATTTACAGGGCATCGTAGCATGGCTTGCGCGGATCGCTGGAAATCGGCGCATTAACATGTTATATGACAAGCCTGTGAAACGACTATCCGTAACCCATCGCAGGTCTGCCAGCCTGTCCGGCATTTTCGCGCATCTCAACCGCTTGTGGAAAACCTCGGTTTTCCTCGGTGGTTTTTGTTGCGCGAGCGTCGGGGGAGCGAAAGGAAAGCAAGAATGACGAAGGCTCGGAAATCGCAAGAGTTCACCCCGAACGATTATGTCGTCTACCCCGCTCATGGGGTCGGCAAGATCGTCTCGATCGAAGAGCAGGAGATTGCAGGCCTGCGGTTGGAGCTATTTGTCATTTCCTTCGAGAAGGACAAGATGACCTTGCGCGTGCCGACGGCCAAGGCGGTTGAAATCGGGATGCGCTCGCTTAGCTCGCCCGACATTGTGTCCAAAGCAATGGATACCCTCAAGGGCAAGGCGCGCGTCAAACGCGCAATGTGGTCGCGCCGTGCGCAGGAATACGAGCAAAAGATCAATTCCGGGGATCTGATCTCGATCGCCGAGGTCGTGCGCGACCTGCACCGTGCCGATGATCAGCGGGAACAATCCTATTCCGAGCGTCAGCTGTATGAGGCTGCGTTGGAACGGCTCACACGCGAATTGGCCGCCGTGAAAGGCGTGGACGAGGCGGGTGCGCAAAAGCAAGTCGATGATGTGTTGACCGCGCGCGCGGCCTAAGCCCTGTTGCAATTCTCGCAAAACCCCGTCGCATGTCTTGTCTGCGGCGGGGTTTTTCATGTGTTTCCCCTGCCTTGGGCGCATCTGTGGGCTTGCGGTCTTGCCGAGATCAGCTAGGCATCGGCGCAAGCAACAGCCTGATACCGGGGGCCAAGGATGAAACGATCCACAATCAACGCGATCATGGCCGAAGCGGATGATTTCATCCGCTCATTCGGTTTTGTCTTGCCACCTTTCGCCTATTGGACCCCCGACCAGATGCGCGCCAATCGCGAGATCGCGGCTGCCGTGATCGCGGGACGCATGGGCTGGGATATCACCGATTACGGGCAGGGGCGCTATCACGAGATGGGGCTGTTCCTGTTCACGCTGCGCAATGGGCGATTGGCCGATCTGCAAGGTGGCGGCGGCATGTGCTATGCTGAAAAGCTGTTGATCTCTAAGCAAGATCAGCTTTCACCCATGCATCGCCACTACCTCAAAGCCGAGGATATCATCAATCGCGGCGGCGCCACCTTGGCGGTGGAGCTTTACGGCTCGGCCCCGGACGGATCCTTCGACGAAAAGGCCGGTGGTCGTGTGATGTGCGACGGGATCGCGCGTGATTACGCCCCGGGCGAGGTGCTGAAGCTTGCACCGGGTGAAAGTGTCACCCTGATGCCCTGTGACTGGCACGCCTTTTGGGGCGAAGGGGGTGATGTGCTGATCGGCGAGGTTTCGACCGTCAATGACGACGAAACCGACAATTGGTTCCGCGAGCCGATCGGTCGCTTCGCCGCCATCGACGAGGATGAGCAGCCCACCCATCTTCTGGTGTCGGATTACGCCCGCTGGCTCTAGGGCTGGCGGAAAACCCGGGTTTTCCGCACGGGAAATCTCGAGATTTCCTATGCGTTTTCCTTGCGGAAAACGCTATAGCGCCCGCCAGCCGATATCGCGGCGATAAACGCCTTCGGGCCAGTCGATCCGGTCGATCATGCCATAGGCGCGGGCGTGCGCCTCGGCCAGGGTCGCGCCCCGCGCGGTGACGTTCAGCACACGGCCCCCATTGGCGCGGATCGTGCCGCCGACCGCCTTGGTGCCTGCATGGAACACCATGTGATGCGAATCCTCCCGCAGCCTGTCGAGCCCGCCGATGACGCTGCCCTTGGCATAGCTGCCCGGATAGCCCTTGGCGGCCATCACCACGGTCATCGCGTGATCATCGGCCCAGTTGACCGCCATCTCGGCTAGCCGCCCCTCGGCGCAAGCCAGCATCAGGTCGAGCGCTTGGCCCCCGAGCCGCATCATCAGCACCTGGCATTCCGGGTCGCCGAAGCGGGCGTTGTATTCGACCAGCCGCGGCTCGCCGTTCTCGATCATCAGCCCCGCGTACAGCACCCCGCGATAAGGCGTGCCGCGCCTTGCCATCTCGGCGATGGTGGGCCTCACGATCTGCGCAAGTGCGCGTTCGGCCACTTCATCGGACAGGATCGGTGCAGGCGAATAGGCGCCCATGCCGCCTGTGTTGGGCCCGGTGTCGCCGTCCCCGATGCGCTTGTGATCCTGCGCCGTGCCGATGGGCAAGACCGTTTCCCCGTCCGACAGCACGAAGAACGACGCCTCTTCGCCCGCCATGAATTCCTCGATCACCACCTCGGCGCCGGCCGCACCGAAGGCCCCGCCAAGGATGTCGTCAATGGCGGCCAGCGCCTGTTCCAGTGTCTCGGCCACGACCACGCCCTTGCCGGCGGCCAGCCCATCGGCCTTGATCACGATTGGCGCGCCTTGCGCCTCGACATAGGCGCGCGCGGCATCCGCATCGGTAAACCGGGCCCAGGCGGCGGTCGGCGCGCCGCAAGCGTCGCAAATCTCCTTGGTAAAGGCTTTCGAAGCCTCGAGCCGTGCCGCAGCCGCCGAAGGGCCGAAGACCAGGATCCCCGCCGCCGCCAGCGCATCCGAGACCCCGGCGGCCAAGGGCGCTTCCGGCCCGATGATCACGAAATCAACCGATTCCTCGACTGCGAACCCCACAACCGCTTCACCGTCTTCGATGTCGAAATCGGCGCATTCCGCGATCATGTCGATCCCCGCATTGCCCGGTGCCACGATCAGCCGGTCGCATTTGGGGTTCTGCAAGACCGCCCAAGCCAACGCATGTTCGCGCCCGCCACCGCCAAGGATGAGGATGTTCAATTCCGCTACTCCCCCTGCTAGAATGGGGGTGCAATAGCGGGCCTTTCGGGGCGACACAACCACAGGGGCGCGGGTGGGACATGGATGATCTGATCGAGGATGCGGGCCCGGACACGAACCCCGGCAACGCCCCCGAGTTCACCGTCTCGGAAATCTCGGGTGCCGTGAAACGCAGTATCGAGGCAGGCTTTTCCCATATCCGCGTCCGCGGCGAGGTGGGCCGCCTCTCGCTGCCGCGCTCTGGCCATGTCTATCTCGATCTTAAGGATGATCGCAGCGTTCTGGCCGCCGTGATCTGGAAAGGCACCGCCGCCCGCCTGACCCACCCGCCCGAAGAGGGGATGGAGGTGATCGTCACGGGACGGCTGACAACCTTCCCCGGCCAGTCGAAATACCAGATGGTGATCGAGGATCTGCGCCCGGCAGGGGCTGGTGCGCTGATGGCCATGCTGGAAAAGCGCCGCGCGATGCTGGCGGCCGAAGGGCTGTTCGATCAATCCCGCAAAAAGCCTTTGCCCTTCCTGCCGCAGGTGATCGGCGTCGTCACCTCGCCCTCGGGTGCGGTGATCCGCGATATCCTGCACCGCCTGCGCGACCGTTTCCCGCGCCATGTGCTGATCTGGCCTGTCGCCGTACAAGGGGCCAATTGCGCGCCCGAGGTCGCGCGCGCCATCCGGGGCTTCAACGCGCTGCCCCTGGGCGGTGCGATCCCGCGCCCTGATCTGATCATCGTGGCGCGTGGTGGTGGCAGCCTAGAGGATCTCTGGGGCTTCAACGAGGAAATCGTGGTGCGTGCGGCCGCCGAAAGCGCGATCCCGCTGATCTCGGCCGTTGGACATGAGACCGATACGACGCTCATCGACCATGCCAGCGACCACCGCGCGCCGACCCCAACGGCAGCGGCCGAACGCGCGGTGCCGGTGCGGATGGATCTGCTCAACTGGCTCAGCCAGCAAGACGGGATCCTGACCCGCGCCATGACCGGCGGCTTGGGCGCGCGGCGCCAGCGGTTGGCCGATCTGTCGCGTGCTTTGCCGCGGCCCGAGACGCTGCTCGAGCAGGCCCGCCAACGCCTCGATCTGGCCGCCGCGGGGCTTGCACCCGCGCTGCGCCATCGCGGCAGCCTTGCGCGCGCGCGCGCCGAAGCGGCCGCGGCCCGGCTTGGCCCGGCGCTCGAACGCGCACTTGCCAGGAAGCGCCTGCATCTGGGCCAAAGTGCCGCCCGCCTCAGCCCGGCGATCCTGGTCAAGCAGACGCGGCAGGCCCGCCTCGATCTGGTGCGGCTCGTGGGGCGCCTCGATCCCGCGCGCGACCAGCGCCGCCTGCATGAGGCGCGCTTGCGTCTCGATGGTCTCGCCGCCCGGCTTGTGCGCGCGGCCGATCAAACATGCGTGCAGCGCCGCGAAAAGCTGGGCGCGCTTGACAGGTTGCATCGCACATTGGGCTATACCGAGACGCTCAAGCGCGGCTACGCCGTGGTCCGCGCGGGCAAGGCGGTCATCACGACCGAAAGCGAGGCCCGCAGCCAAGGCGCGCTCGAGATCGAATTCGCGGATGGCAAGCTAGCCGTCACGCCCTTGGGCGCGACACCCAAATCGGCACCGAAACAGACGCCTCCCAAGCCCGGTCACGATCAAGGCCAACTATTTTAACGCCCCGATCTTCTCTGTTTCACAAATATCCCGGGGGGTAGCCATTGGCACGCCATTGATCCGCGTGACAATGGCGACGGGCAGCGCCTCCAGTCCGCCCGCGCCAAGGGTTCAGGTGCCGTAGGCGCGCGCCTTGCCTTGTACATCCTCGGCGGCGGCCAGCAGCGCCTCGGCGATGAAATCCAGCTCGGGGCGCGTCAGCCGCACGGGCAGGCGCACATCGCAGGCCCGCATCAGCATCGCGCGCGTCTGCGGCAGCTCGGGCTGCGCGCCCGGAATGAACTGCCAGTTCCAAAAGGCGCGGGCATTATCACTCGACAGGCCGAAGATCTGCACCTTCACGCCGCGCGCTTCGGCGGCCTCGGCAAAGGCGCGCGCGCTTGCGTCGGTGTCAAACCCCACGAGGTTGAACTGGATCGAATCCGGCGCGCGATCCTCGGGTGCCAAGGGCGGCGGCACGTCGAGCCAAGGCGAGGTGTTCAGCCGCCCCGCGACATAGTCGTGATTGGCAAGCCCGTCGCGCACCCGGCGCGCAAGCTCCGGCAATTGTGGGCGGATCACCGCCGCCGAGAGGTTTTGTAGCCGCATATTGTACAGCGGCAGCCGGTTTTGCCAGCGCGCAAATGCGACCGCCAGCTCGGGATCGTTTTGCCCATTCGGGGTCTTGTGCTTTTTCCAGTTGTGCTCATAGGCGCCGGACATGATCACGCAGCGCGCGGCCAGATCGGCGTCATCGGTGATCAGGATGCCGCCTTCGCCGGCATTGATCATCTTGTAGGACTGGAACGAGAAGCAGCCGATCTTGCCGATCGTGCCGATCTTGCGCCCATGCCAAAGCGTGCCAAGCGAGTGAGCCGCATCCTCGATCACGGGGATGCCGCGCGCATCGCAGAGCGCCATGATCGCGTCCATGTCGCTTGTGTGGCCGCGCATATGGCTGATGATGACGGCCTCGATGCCATCGTCGATCTTGGCCTCGAAATCACCCATGTCGATGCGGTAATTCTCGCCCACCTCGACCAGCACGGGTTGCAGCCGTGCATGCACCACGGCCGATGGCACGGCGGCAAATGTGAAAGCGGGGATCAGGACGCGCGCGCCGGGCGCCAGCGCCAGCGCCTCAAGCGACAAAAAGATCGCCGCCGAACAGGATGAGACCGCCAGCGCGTATTTCGACCCCATCAGATCGGCGAATTCCCGCTCCAACAGGGCGACAGGCGCGTCGGCAGGGGCGGTGTAACGGAACAAATCGCCCGATTGCAGGAGGCGGTCGATCTCGGCACGGGCGGCTTCGGGGATCGGCTCGGCGTCGTAAACATTGGGTGCCAGCGCCATGGTTTCACCTTTTTGAAAACTACTCTTTCGGAAATCTTATCTTGGCCCAAAGTCAAAATCCAGCATGTCGTGGCGTCGTCACGAAAGCTTCACAGATCTTGTAGGCTCTCAGATCCCAAGCCGGTCGCGCAACGCGAACCATGTCATGGCCAACGTCAAGAGCGGGGCGCGCAGCCCCGTGCCGCCGGGAAAGCGCCCCACGGGCAGGGCCGAAAGCGTGGCCAGCCCTTCTTCCTGACCCATCACGGCTTCGGCCATCACGCGCCCCGCCATCCCCGAGAGCGCCACGCCATGCCCCGAAAATCCCGCACCCGACAGGATATTGGGGGCGACTTGCGCCACATGGGGCAGGCGCGACATGGTGATGCCCAGCGTTCCGCCCCAGACATGGGAGATGCCCACGCCGGCAAGCTGTGGGAAAAGCCGCGTCATGCGCGCGATCAACGCGGTCGCGATATCGTGGGGAAAGCCGATGGAATAGCTCTCACGCCCACCGAACAGAAAGCGGCGATCGGCGCTGAAGCGGTAGTAATTCACCACGAACTTGGCATCCGACACCGCGATGTCGCGGGCGAGAACCTCTTGCCAGCGATCGGGCAGGGCCTCGGTCGCCGCGATGAAGGAGTTGATGGGCATGACGCGGGCATTCACCGCAGGCAGGATATTGGGAAGATAGCCGTTGCCCGCGATGATCGCATGGGCCGCCGTCACCTGACCCTTGGGGGTTGTCAGCACGATCTTGGGGCCGGGGGTGACCGACAGAACCTCGGTCGTCTCGTGGATCACGGCGCCCGCGGCCTCGGCTTCGCGGGCCAGCGCGCGGGCATAGGCCAAGGGGTGCAGATGCCCGCCCGAGGGGTCGAAGCTCCCGCCGACATAAAGGGGCGATTTCACCAAGGCCCTGAATGCGGCGCGCTCCATGATCGCGATGTCTTGACCGTAATGGCGCGCCATGTGATCGGCCTCGGCCCTTGCATGGTCGAGATCGGCGCGGCTGTATTCCCCATGGGCGAGACCTTGGCGAAAATCGGCCTCGGGGGCGTAAGTCCTGCAAAAATGGCCAAGTTGGGTTTTTGCGGCCTCGGCCATGTCCCAAAGCGCGCGGGCCGTACCTTGGCCCAGCCGGTCCTCGAGCCAGCTTTGCGATTTGTTGAAACCCGATTGGACCTGACCACCATTTCGCCCAGACGCGCCAAAGCCTACGCGATGCGCCTCGAGCAGTATGACACGGCGGCCGGCGCGGGCCAATGTCAGCGCCGCCCAAAGCCCGGTATAGCCCCCACCAAGGATGACCACATCAGCGGTCTGCGCGCCGCGCAGTTCCACCCGCCCCGCCTCGGGCGGGAGAGAGGCCGCATACCAGCTTGGCGCATGCGCGCCGCGCGTATCGTTGCGATAAAGCGGGTTCATACGTTCAGAAGGAGATGCTGCCGCTCCCAAGGCGAGATGACTTGCAGAAACTCGTTATGCTCAAGCTCTTTCACCGCCGAATAGACCCGGCAGAACTCCTCGCCCAATGTGCGCTGTATGGTCTTGTTGGCCGCAAGCAGCCCCAGCGCATCGCCCAAGCCCCGCGGCACGCCGCTTTGCAACTGATAGGCATCGCCCACGAACGGCTCGGAGGGGCCAGTTTTCTCGATCAGGCCCACCAGCCCGCAGGCAAGCGAGGCGGCAATGCCTAGATAAGGATTGCAATCCATCCCCGGCAGGCGGTTTTCCACCCGGCGCGCGGCCGGTTCACTGACCGGCACGCGCAGGCCCGTGGTGCGGTTGTCGCGCCCCCATTCGAGGTTAATGGGTGCCGCGAAATCCGGGACATAGCGGCGGTAGCTGTTCACATAAGGCGCTAAAAGCGCGATCACCGCGGGCATGTTGCGCTGCATGCCGCCGATGAAATGCATGAATTCGGGCGTTTCCGACCCGTCTGGGTTGGAAAAGATATTCTCGCCTGTCGCCAAGTTCACGACCGAATGATGGATATGCATAGCCGAACCCGGCTCACCCTCGATCGGCTTGGCCATGAAGGTTGCGTAGCAATCATGGCGCAGGGCCGCCTCGCGGATCATGCGTTTGAAGAAAAACATCTCGTCGGCAAGCTTGACCGGGTCGCCATGGCGCAGGTTCAACTCGATCTGGCCTGCGCCGCCCTCCTGCAAGATGCCGTCGATCTCGAGGCCCATGACTTCGGCGAAATCATAGATGTCGTCGATCACCTTGCCGTATTCATCGACCGCCGACATGGAATAGGCTTGCCGCGCGGCGGCACGTCGGCCCGAACGGCCCATCGGCGGCTCGATCTCGCGCGCGGGGTCGGTATTGGGTGCGACGAGGTAGAATTCCATCTCGGGGGCCACGATCGGATCAAGGCCCATCTCGTTATACAGCGCCACCACTCGTTTGAGCACGTTACGCGGCGCGTATGGCACGGGGTTACCCGCCTGATCCTTGATGTCGTGGATCACTTGGAGCGTGGTGTCCGCCGTCCAGGGCGCGGGCGTCGTGGTCGAGAAATCAGGGGTCAGGATCATATCGGGTTCGGTGAACCCATCGGCGACGTCATCGGCCCAATCGCCGGTGATCGTCTGGAAAAAGATCGAATTGGGCAGGTAAAAGAATGGCTGGCGGGCGAACTTGCCGCCGGGCATGGCCTTGCCGCGTGCGATGCCGGCAAGATCGGCCACGATGCACTCCACCTCGTCGATGGCGCGCCCCTCAAGGTAGCTGCGGGCGACATCGGGCAGCTTTTCCAAAAGCTCGGAGACGGATTGCGAACTCATACATGAACCTGCTGGGCAAAGGGGATACGGGTCGCAGGTGCGCCTTGCAGCACATCGGCCAGCCAATCGGCCATGATCGCGCTGTCGACGGGCCGTTCCAGATCGGCGCGCGCTTGGGCCAACATCTCGGCCGGCACCGTGGTTGGGCGGTTGTCGATCAGCGCGTCGATGACGCTGGGCGGAAATTCGGGGTGGGGCTGGACCGTCAAGATATGCTCACCATGGGCGATGACGGCATTTTGGGTAAAACCATTGGCCCCAAGCACCCTCGCCCCTTCGGGAAGCGCCACGACCTGATCCTGGTGCCACGCGAATAATGCCACATCGCGCCCGCCGATCCGGTAGCTGCGATGACCGGCAGACCAGCCGCCGCTGAATTTCTCGACACGGCCGCCGAGGGCTTGGGCAATGATCTGGTGACCAAAGCAGACGCCGACCATCGGCTTTTGGCTGTCGCGAATGGCGCGGATCAAATCCTCAAGCGGGGGGATCCACGGATGATCCTCATAGGCGCCATGGCGCGAGCCCGTGACAAGCCATGCATCGGCATCTTGGGGGCCTGCGGGGAAATCCATGTCCACCACGGAGAATGTGCGCAAGCCAAAGCCGCGCGCGGCGAAAAGCTTACCGAAAAGCTCAGTATAGGTGCCATCGCGGGCTGCGACCTGTTCGGGAACATGGCCGGTTTGCAAGATACCAATGATCATGAGGGGCTCTTTTGATGAACTGGACCCAAGCTATGCCTGCCCGCGCGGCGGAGCAAGGGGGCGCGCTCAGCGGATCAGTTGCGGCCGGATCCGTAGCCGCATGCGCTGTGCGCCGGGCAGGTGGCGATTGAGGCGTGCATTGATCAGCGCGAAGACGGCGATGATGACCAGCGTCAGCGCCACGAAGTAAAGTGCCACGATCGGATAGGGGACAAAAGGGTTAAACGTGCGATCAGCGAAGTAGTTGGCGTAATAAAGCGCATCGCCGCGCTGTTGAAATGCCGGGAAGGACGAGAAAAAGACCAACGCCGTGGCATGGAACAGAAAGATCGCCTCGTTCGTGTAGGCGGGCCATGCCAGCCGCATGGTGGTGGGGAATGTGATGCGGCGAAAGCGCTTCCAGCCCGACAGCCCATAGGCATCGGCCGCCTCCAGATCGCCCCTTGGCACATTCCTGAGCGCGCCGTAGAAAATTTCGGCTGAATAGGCCGAGGTGTTGAGAAACAGCACGATCAGCGCCCCAAGCCATGCGCGCGCAAACCAGCGCGTTTCGGCCGCGATCTCGACGCCCATAAGCGTGAATTCGATGCCCACGCGCGGCAGCATGACGAAAGCCTCGTAGGCCATGAAGAACTGGATGAACAAGGGCGAGCCGCGGAAGATGAAAATGAACCATTCCGCCGGTTTGCGGATCGCCCATGCCGGGCTGGCTTTGGCCACGGCCAGCGCCACCGCGAAGAAAAACCCGAAAAACAGCGCGAGGATGCCGAAATAGACGTTCCAGATCATGCCCGAGCCGATCAACACCACCTGCTCGCATAAGGTGATATCGGCTTGCGGCAAGAGCCGCTCGCCAATTCCGAGCGCGCGCAGGCCGTAATCGTGAAGCGCCTCTGCGCAAATCATGTCGCGGCCTTTCTGAGCGCTTCACCTGCGGCGGTGGCTTGGCCGCGGCTGAGATGTGTCGTCAACCGCGCAAGACCGATCTCGGAGATCCGCGTCAGGCAGAGGTAGAAGATCAAAAGCCCGAGGAAATACCAAAACCGCCAATCGGGATGGGGGTATTGATAGGCCGAATTGCGCGAACCACCAAGCTCGCGCGCCCAGTACACGATATCCTCGATGCCGAGCAGGAACAAAAGCGGCGTGGCCTTGATCAGGATCAGCCAGATATTGCTCAACCCCGGCAATGCGTAGATCCACATTTGTGGCACCAAGATGCGCCAGAAGACTTGGCGGCGCGACATGCCATAGGCGGCCGCCGTTTCGAGCTGTGCATGAGGCACCGCGCGCATCGCCCCGTAAAGCACATTGCCGCAAAAGGCGCCAAAGACGATGGAATAGGTAAAGACGGCCAAAGCAAAGCCGTAAAGCTCATGCACCCATTGCGGGGCATTGCCGGATGGCGTGCGCGCCTCGGGGCATACAAGGAAATTGGCGCCTTGGCGGATATTTTCGGTCCAGTCGGGGCAGACAATCTGGTGGCGCAGATACTCGATGCCTTGGTCGAGGACGAGGATGAAAAATAGAAAAAAAACGATGTCCGGCACACCACGCACCATCGCGGTGTAGAGCTTGCCCAGCGATGCGATGGGAAAGAGATGGCTGCGCGATGCGCTGGCGGCGGCAAAGCCGAAGGCAAGGGAAATCGGGGCCGTCACGGCCAGAAGGGCGAAGACCACCAAGAAAGATTGGTAAAACAGCATATGCGCGCCGTTGGTCAGGTAGCAGCTGAACCAGCGGAGCGTGTCGAGCGTGGAAGGGTCGGTGCAAAACGCGAACATCGGTGCCTTTTGGGCGGGCGAAGGGGGCTCTGCCCCCCGGCCTACGGCCTTCCCCGGGATATTTTCGAAACGAAGAAGCGGGAGAAGCTTGATAAGGGAGGAATGGGGGCAGGCGGCTGGCCTGCCCCCTTGTCTTGGATCAGAAGGTCGCCGCGTCTGCGCCGAACCACTGCAAGATCAGCGCGTTGAGCGTGCCGTCTGCCTTCATCGAGGTGATGGCGGCATCAAATGCCTCACGGCGCGGGTCACCTTCGCGCAGCGCCATGCCGACACCGCCGCCAAGCTGGACGGGCTCGCCCACGATCATCAAATCGGCATCTTCATTGGCGATCGGCAGGAGGTAGTCGCCATCGGCAAAGACCGCGTCGGCCTCGCCGTTGCGAACAGCCGCCACGGTTTCATCGGGGGTGGCAAATTCGATCAACGTCGCGCCGGAGGCTGCGATGTAGCCGGCTTGAATGGTGTTGGTCTGGGCCGCGACGACCGATCCCTCAAGCGTGAAATCCTCCGACATCCCCATGAACAGCGAAGAGGCAGGCGGGAAATAAGCTTGGGTGAAATCGACGATCGCTTCGCGCTCTTCGGTGATCGACATACCCGCGATGATGGTGTCGTAATTGCCGCTTGTCAGGTTGGGAATGATGCTGTCCCAATCATTCTTGACCCATTCGCAGGTCAGCTGCGCGCGGGCGCAAAGCTCGTCGCCCAGATCGCGCTCGAAGCCTGCGATCTCACCTTGGTCATTGATGAAGTTGTAGGGAGGGTAGGCGCCCTCCGTGCCCATGCGCACGACATCTGCACTCGCCGCACCGGCGGCAAGGGCAAAAAGGCTTGCGGTCAGGATCAGGTGTTTCATTTCAGGGTCTCCCGGTTTGTGTGGGTCGGTCTTGCCTCAAGCCGCTTTGAAATGGCTGAGGAACTGTTGCAGGCGCGCGGATTTCGGCGCGCCGAAAAGTTGGTCAGGCGGGCCTTCTTCTTCGATCTTGCCTTGGTGCAGAAAGATCGTTCGGCTCGACAGGTCGCGTGCCATGCGCATGTCATGGGTGACAAGGATCATGGTGCGCCCCTCTTCGGCCAGCGCGCGGATCACGCGCACCACCTCTTGTTCCAATTCGGGGTCAAGGGCGCTGGTCGGCTCATCGAATAAAAGCGCGCGCGGCTCCATGCACAGCGCACGCGCGATGGCGGCGCGTTGCTGCTGGCCGCCGGACAGTTGCGCAGGCCACGCATCGGCCTTGTCGGCGATGCCGACCTTGTCGAGATAGGCGCGGGCGCGGGCTTCGACCTCGCGGCGATCTTGGCCAAGGACACTGAGCGGGGCCTCCATCACGTTTTGAAGGATGGTCATGTGTGACCATAGGTTGAACTGCTGGAAGACCATCGACAGGTTGGTGCGGATGCGGCGGATCTGTTCGGGATCGGCGGGGCGGCGGGTGGCACCTGTGCCTTTCCATCGCACCGGTTCACCTTCGAAGATGATGTCGCCTGATTGGCTGTCTTCGAGCAGGTTGGCACAGCGCAAAAGCGTGGATTTGCCCGATCCGGATGAGCCGATCAATGCAATCACCTCGCCCGTATGGGCGGTCAGATCGACCCCGCGCAGCACGTCGAGCGACCCGAAGCTTTTGTGCAGGCCGCTAATCGCGATGACAGGTGACTTGGCCGCGCTTGCTGCCTGCATGCCGGACGTTTCCCCAGAGTGATCAACGGATTTGCACTTAACCGCCGCGCGATTGCAACAGTCATGTGTCACTTGACCCGCGGTCAACGCGCTTGATTTGCGCGCTTTGGCGGCGATTGCCTAAGGATCGGGCGGCTGTGGCAAGGCAAGATAGGCCGCTTTGTCGATCTGCACGATGCCCTTGAGGTCAAGCGCTGCGCGATGCGCCGGTGCAAGCGCAGCCGCGCCTTGAGCGACCGCTTGGGCGATGCTGTCGGGTGCATGTGCCAGCGCGGTGATGAGCGGTAGGCCCGGCGTGGGCGGTGTGCGTGCGATCTCAAGCGTGGGGGCAAGTGGGGTGTGCCGCAGCATGAGCCGCCATGTTTGGGCATCGATGGCCGCGAGGTCAGCGCGCCCTTCGGCCACCGCGAGCGCCGAGGCGGCATGCGCCCCTGTCACCATCACGGCGCCATATGCCATCTTTTGGGAGGTCAGCCAGCTGACCAGGGCAGACCACCCCGACTGGCTGAGCGGGTCGTTGATCGCAAGGCATGGGTGTGCGGGTAAAGGGCCGGGCCGGGCGATGATGACCGAGTTGTAATAGCCCGGCGGGCAGCCGGGCAGGCCGTAATCGGGCGTGGCCACCAACGCCACCTTGTCATGGAGCCGCAGCCGAAACGGCAGCCCACAGGTCTGGGCCAAGACAAGCCGCGGATCTTGCCAGATCGCCCAAAGATCACCATCGCGCGTCAAGGTCTTGGGCGCAGCAAGGCCCACCTGGTCGAGCGCATCGCGGATATGGCCCCAGAATGCATCGGTCGCCCCACGAATTTCGGGGCGATCATACATGGGAAGGGCCGCAATCATGTGACGGGTCTATGCGCTGTAATGGGACTGCATGACGCGCAAGCGGGCAAGATTGCTATCGCGATCATTGACGCCAAGCATCGGGGCCACCATGCGCAACAGCGCGTCTTCCTGCGTGTCACGCGTGCCATCGGCAAGGGCGATGAACCACATCGCCTCGATCACATGGACGCGGTCCTCGTAAGTGACGCAATCCTTGATCGCGCGGGTAAAACGGACGGTGTCTGGTGCGCCGCTTTCGAGGATTTCGGCATCCTGCCGCAAGGCGCGGGTTTGGGCCGTGTCCAACCCATAGCGGTGCGACAACACTCGGTCGATCTGGTCGCGTTCAATCTGGGCATAATCATCATCGGCGCGCGCGATGCGCACGAGGAGTGCTGCCAGCGCCAGGCGGGAATCCTCGGCGGCAAGCGGGGCAGGGGCGGGGGCCGTCAGGCGGCGTAGGAGATCCGTAATCATGGCGCGTCATATAGGCCGGGTTACGGTGCGTGAAAAGCACCCTGTCACGGGGTTCTGATCCTGCCTTGAGCGATCTGGACGGCCTGACCTGCCACGCGGATGGCGCAAAGCATGCCGTTCCTCACATCGGCCGACAGCCGTAGCGTCGAGGGGCGCCCCATCTCAATGCCTTGGGCCAGATGCAGAGTGGTTGTGCCATCGCCCAAAGCACCGTTTGCCAGAAGCTGCGCGGCAAGGATCGCGGTGGCCGATCCCGTGGCAGGGTCTTCGGGGATGCCGTCGCCGGGGGCGAACATGCGCGCCTGGATATCGCAGCCATCGCCTTGGGTATAAAGGTAAAGCCCGACCGCCGACCGCCCGGTGTCGTCGATCGCGGCACGGGCCTTCATCGCGCTCCAGCCGGGTTCCTGCGGCCAGGCCTGGGCGAGGGCGGCGCGATCGCGGACCTGCGCGAACAAAAAGGCCGGGCCCGCTTCGAAGGCGCCGGGGGCGTGCGGGCCGATCTGTCGCGGCGAGAGGCCGATGGCCGCCGCGATCACGTCGCGGTCGGGTGCTATGCCGATGGGTGCGGGGATGCGCGGAGCGGTGAACTCGGCCAGCGCTGGCCCTGCACCTTGGGTGATCGTAACGCGCACCAGACCCGCGCGCTCTTCGAGCATGAGCGGTGCTGCGCTCTCGCCCGCCAGGTGCAGGGCGCAACCGATGGTGGGGTGGCCCGCAAAGGGGATTTCAGCGGCCGGGGTGAAGATGCGGACCTTGGCGCTATGGGCCGGATCCTCCGGAGCCATGATGAAGATCGTCTCGGACAGGTTGAACTGACATGCGATGGTCTGCATCTGCGCATCACTCAACCCATCGGCCCCTTCGACGATGGCAAGCGGGTTTCCGGCAAAGTGTCGGTCAGTAAAGACATCATAGATCAGGAAATCGAGCATCGTTCCCCCGGCGTCATGGACCCGCCGCATGGGATCATCGCAAGCCGGACATGGCAAGGGGTGACGGGGGGAATCCTTTGACAGGCAGGCATGTTTCAGATATGAATTGAACAAGCGTTCAATTAACCGGAGGGATTGACGCATGTTTCTGGCCTCGATGCGGTTTGATCTTGGCGAAGATGTGAATGCGCTGCGCGATCTGGTGCATCGCTTCGCACAGGAGCGGGTCAAACCTTTGGCTGCCGAGACAGACCGCAGCAACGCCTTTCCCAATGCGCTTTGGCCCGAGATGGGCGCGCTGGGCCTGCTCGGCATCACGGTCGAGGAGGAATTCGGCGGCGCCGGCATGGGGTATCTCGCCCATACCGTGGCGGTTGAGGAGATTAGCCGCGCTTCGGCCGCGATCGGGCTGAGTTACGGGGCGCATTCCAACCTGTGCGTGAACCAGATCAAGCTCAACGGCACGGCAGCGCAAAAAGCCCAATATCTGCCCAAGCTGGTGTCGGGCGAACATATCGGCGCGCTCGCCATGTCCGAAGCCGGGGCGGGGTCCGATGTGGTGGGGATGCAGCTGCGCGCCGAAAAGCGAAATGACCGCTATGTTCTGAACGGCACGAAATACTGGATTACCAATGGCCCCGATGCCGATACGTTGGTCGTCTATGCCAAGACCGATCCGGCGGCGGGATCGAAGGGGATTACCGCCTTCATCGTGGAAAAGACGATGAAGGGGTTCTCGACCAGCCCACATTTCGACAAGCTGGGCATGCGCGGCTCGAACACCGCCGAATTGGTGTTCGAAGATGTCGAAGTGCCGTTCGAGAATGTGCTGGGCGAGGAGGGACGCGGGGTCCGCGTCCTGATGAGCGGGCTGGATTACGAGCGCGTCGTGCTGTCGGGCGTCAATATCGGGATCATGGCGGGGTGTCTCGATGAGGTGATGCCCTACATGGTCGAACGCCGTCAGTTTGGCCAAAGCATCGGGAATTTCCAGCTGATGCAGGGCAAGATCGCGGATATGTACACTGCGATGAATTCCGCCCGCGCCTATGCCTATGAAGTGGCCCGCGCCTGTGATCGCGGCGAAGTCACGCGGCAGGATGCCGCCGCTTGCGTGCTTTATGCCAGTGAAGAGGGGATGAAAGTCGCCCATCAGGCGGTGCAGGCGATGGGGGGGGCGGGCTTTCTGGCCGATGCACCCGTTGCGCGCATGTTCCGCGATGCCAAGCTGATGGAGATCGGGGCAGGCACCTCTGAAATCCGTCGCATGCTGGTGGGGCGTGAATTGATGGCCTCAATGGCATAGGTGGCCCGCATGCATGGTCTGATCCTTCCACTGGTGGCGGGGCTGGTCGGGGCCGGGGTGCTTGGCCTTTGGCTAGGCATGCGCGCACTGCCGCCGACCGAAACCGCGATCATCGAAGCCCAAGCCGCGCGCTACGTGGCTGAGACCGGCGGTGCGCCTACCGATTGCGCGGCGCGCCCGGCAGCGATCGCGGGTGTGCGATTGATCGTGACCTGCCGCGATGATTGGGTCGCGGCGGTTGATGCTTTGGGGCGAGTGGTCACGCTGCCCGATCTGGGGCCTCGCACATGACATCTGGTCATCACCAAGCGCAGTTGCCGCGTGGCAAAGGGGGGGTGCCATGCGCCTGACATCGCAATTCAACGCCGCCGCTCAAGACGCCCGCGACAATCGCGCCGCCCATCTCACCGCCTTGGACGAGATTGCCACGGCCGCAGCCCTTGCCGCCGATGGCGGCGGGGCCAAGACGCGCGAGCGCCACGTCGCGCGTGGCAAGATGCTGCCGCGCGACCGGGTGGCGAACCTCCTCGATCCGGGTGCAGCCTTTCTCGAGGTGGGGGCCTTGGCAGGGCATGCATTATATGATGGCGCGGCCCCATGCGGGGGCGTGATCGCAGGTGTCGGCCAGGTTGAGGGGCGGCAGGTCATGGTGATCTGCAATGACGCCACGGTGAAGGGCGGCACCTATTTCCCGATCACGGTCAAAAAGCACCTGCGCGCGCAGGAGATCGCGGCCCAATGTCGCTTGCCTTGCATCTACCTTGTCGATAGCGGGGGTGCGAACCTGCCCAATCAGGACGAAGTCTTTCCCGACCGCGACCATTTCGGGCGGATCTTCTACAATCAGGCACAGATGTCGGCGGCGGGCATCGCGCAGATTGCCGTGGTGATGGGGTCTTGCACGGCAGGGGGCGCTTATGTGCCAGCCATGTCGGATGTCTCGATCATCGTGAGGGATCAAGGCACGATCTTTCTCGCCGGTCCACCCTTGGTGCGCGCGGCAACGGGCGAGGTCGTCAGCGCCGAGGATCTGGGCGGGGGCGATGTGCATACGCGCCTGTCGGGTGTCGCCGATTACTTGGCCGAGGATGATGCGCATGCACTGGCCCTGGCGCGGCGCGCGGTCAGGTCCTTGGGCGGGGATCGGTGGGTTGCACCCACCCTACAGGGCCGCCCGCCTGCTTATGATCCTGACGAATTGCTGGGCGTGGTGCCCGCGTCCCTGACCACGCCCTATGACATCCGTGAGGTGATCGCGCGCATCGTCGATGATAGCTGGTTTGACGAATTCAAACCCCGCTTCGGCGAGACCATCGTGACGGGCTTTGCGCAAGTGATGGGCATGGATGTGGGCATCGTCGCCAACAATGGCGTATTGTTTTCCGAAAGCGCGCAAAAGGCCGCGCATTTCGTGCAGCTGTGTTCACAGCGCAAGATCCCGCTGGTGTTCTTGCAGAATATCACCGGCTTCATGGTCGGCCGCAAATACGAGAATGAAGGCATCGCGCGGCACGGCGCCAAGATGGTGACGGCGGTGGCCACGACCGCGGTGCCGAAAATCACCATGCTGGTGGGCGGCTCTTTCGGGGCGGGCAATTATGGCATGGCGGGGCGCGCCTATAGCCCGCAGTTCCTGTGGTCCTGGCCGAATTCCCGCATCTCGGTGATGGGCGGTGCGCAAGCAGCAGGTGTACTTGCCACCGTCAAGCGCGAGGCGTTGGAGCGGGCCGGGCAAACATGGTCGGCCGAGGATGAAGCAGCTTTCAAGCGCCCCACGATCGAGATGTTCGCGCGGCAGTCGCATCCGCTCTATGCCTCAGCCCGGCTTTGGGATGACGGGGTGCTCGACCCGCGCAAGAGCCGTGAGGTGCTGGCCCTAAGCCTTGCCGCCGCCCTGAACCCGCCGGTGGAGGAGACGCGCTTTGGCGTTTTCCGAATGTGAGGCTTTGGGATGGGGGCTCTGCCCCCGCGCGTTCCGCGCTCCCCCGGGATATTTGGAAAACAGAGAAGATCGTTGGTCTGGCCGAGATGAAGGCGCGCGCAAGGGAAGATGTCGGAGATGTTTCATAAGATCCTGATCGCCAATCGGGGTGAGATCGCCTGTCGCGTCATCGGGACGGCACGTGCGATGGGGGTGCGCACGGTCGCCGTTTATTCTGATGCAGATGTCTCTGCGCGCCATGTCGCGATGGCAGATGAGGCGGTGCATATCGGCGGGCCGCGCCCGGTGGACAGTTACCTCAGGGGCGCAGCGATCATCGCGGCGGCGCAGGCGACAGGGGCAGAGGCGATTCATCCGGGCTACGGGTTCCTGTCGGAAAATCCGGATTTCGTTGAGGCCGTGGAGGCAGCAGGGCTGGTCTTTATCGGCCCATCGGCGGCGGCGATCCGGGCGATGGGGCTGAAGGATGCTGCCAAGGCGCTGATGGCGCAGGCAGGCGTGCCGGTCGTGCCGGGCTATCACGGGGCCGATCAAGACCCGGCGCATCTGGCCCAAGCGGCCGCGGCGATCGGCTATCCGATCTTGATCAAGGCCGTCGCGGGTGGCGGCGGCAAAGGGATGCGGCGCGTCGATGATCCGGCAGAATTCGCGACAGCGCTCGACAGCGCCAAGGCCGAGGCCGCGGGCGCATTCGGCAATGATGCTGTTCTGATCGAAAAATATGTCGAGACGCCGCGCCATATCGAGGTGCAGGTTTTTGGCGATGGTCGGCGAGCGGTGCATCTGTTCGAGCGTGACTGCTCGCTTCAGCGGCGCCATCAAAAGGTGATCGAGGAGGCCCCTGCACCCGGCATGACGGACGAGATGCGCGCCGCCATGGGGCAGGCGGCGGTGCGCGCGGCCGAGGCGATCGGCTATGCCGGTGCCGGTACGGTTGAGTTCATCGTCGATGCTAGCCGCGGCCTGCGCCCGGACGGGTTTTGGTTCATGGAGATGAATACCCGCCTTCAGGTCGAGCATCCCGTCACCGAGGCGATCACCGGCATCGACCTTGTCGCATGGCAATTGCGCGTGGCGTCAGGCGAGGACCTGCCCTGTGCGCAAGAAGACCTCGCCATCACCGGCCATGCTTTTGAAGCACGGCTTTATGCCGAGGATGTCGCGGCGGGTTTCCTGCCTGCGACAGGGCGGCTTGTGCATCTGCGCTTTCCCCAATACGCGCGCGCCGACACAGGCGTGCGGGCCGGCGACGAGATCTCGCCGTGGTATGATCCGATGATTGCCAAGATCATCGTCCATGGGCCGACACGCGCCGTGGCGCTGCGCAAGCTTGCCGATGCCTTGGATCAGACGCAGGTTGCGGGGTCGGTAACGAACCTGTCTTTTCTGCGGCGGCTGGCCGCGCATCCGCGCTTCGCGGCTGGTGATATGGATACCGGCCTGATCGCGCGCGATCAGGAGATGCTCGCGCAGGCTGACGCGCCGTCTTCCCACCACTATGCGCTGGCGGCTGTGGCGGCTTTGGGGCTTGATGGAGCGGCAGGGCCGCTTGCGGGCTTCACGCTTTGGGCGCCGCTCCAGCGGCAGGTGGTGTTGCGCTATGCCGGGGAGGTCATCACCGCAGTGGTGACGCGCGACCCCGCCGGGCCATGGCAGGTCGCGCTGGATCAGACCGCGCATGCAGTTGCCCGAGACGGCAACGGTTGGTGCATCGATGGTGCAAAGGTGTTGGCAGAGGTCGTGGTGACGGGCGGGGCGGCGCATGTCTTTTGGGCAGATGCACAAAGCTTCGAGATCGTCGATCCCCTCGCGGTCGCTGGGCAAGTGAGCGACGGCGCGGGGCAGGTTGGCGCACCCATGCCGGGGCTGGTCAAGGCGGTTTTCGTGGCCAAGGGCGATCACGTCACAGCAGGTGACCGGCTGGCCGTGATGGAAGCGATGAAAATGGAGCATGCCTTACGCGCGCCGCGTGATGGTATCGTGGCCGAGGTTCTGGTTGATGTGGGCGTCCAGGTCGCGGCAGGTGCGCCCTTGATCATTTTGGCGGAGCACGACGCATGATCCGGCTGCATCACATCCCATGGGGGCGGTCGTTTCGCATTTTGTGGCTGATGACCGAGATGGGGATTACCCCCGATGAAATCATCCGCTACCAGATCGGCACGCCTCAGATGCGCGGGGCGGGGTTGATGGGCGTGTCGCCCGCGGGCCGCATCCCCGCGCTCGAGATTGACGGAATCACGATTTTCGAAAGCGGGGCGATCTTGCAATATCTGTGCGAGACGCGGCCTCAGCATGGGTTTGGTCGCCCGCCGGGGCATGCCGAGCGTGTGCGCTATCTTGAATTTGTCAGTTTTGCCGAGACCCAAGCCAGCCTGATCGAACAGTTGAACCTCAACCACCTGTTCCTGCGCCCGCCTGCGCGGCCTTCGGCAACGGTGGTCAAGCTCAATACGCTGCGGCTGGCCGATACGCTGCGTGCGCTTGAAGGGATGATGGTGGGTGATTACCTCTTGCCGTCGGGCTTTTCGGCGGCCGATGCAATGTTTGGCTTCAACCTCTTTGCTGCACCTTATTATGTAAGGATGGACCCTTACCCGAAGCTTTTGGCTTATTGGGCGCGGCTAAAAGCGCGCGAGGGCTTCAAGACGACAGCAGCGATCGAAGGGCCACAGACATTCTACGCGCAGGATTTTTACCCGGTGCCTGTCGATGGCTGAGCGCGTCGAGATTTTCGAGGTCGGCCCACGCGATGGGTTGCAGAATGAAAAGCGGCTGATCCCGGCGGCGGGCAAGATCGCGCTTGTCGATGCGCTGTCGCGCGCGGGGTTTCGCCGGATCGAGGTGACGAGCTTCGTCAGCCCCAAATGGGTGCCGCAAATGGCTGATGCAACCGAGGTCATGGCCGGGATCGCGCGCAGGCCCACGGTGCGCTATGCGGCATTGGCGCCCAACCTCAAAGGGTTTGATGCCGCGGTTGCGGCAGGTGTTGACGAGGTGGCGATATTTGCTGCTGCCTCGGAGGCGTTTTCACAGGCCAATATCAATGCCAGCATCGCGGAAAGCCTTGCGCGTTTCGCCCCCGTAGTCGCGGCTGCGCAGGCCATCGCGATGCCGGTGAGGGGCTATGTCAGCTGTGTTGTCGCCTGCCCCTATGAAGGTGACATCGCGCCTGAGGCGGTGGTGCGCGTGGCCGAAGCCTTGAATGTGATGGGCTGCTACGAGATATCGCTTGGCGATACGATCGGCGCGGGCAGGCCCGAGAGTGTTGCGCGCATGCTGGCAGCGGTTGCCCAGGCGGTGCCGGTGGCGCGTTTGGCGGGCCATTTCCATGATACCGGGGGTTGGGCGCTTGCCAATATCGATGCGGCCCTTGATCAGGGGGTGCGGGTGTTCGATGCAGCGGTCGGAGGATTGGGTGGCTGCCCTTATGCGCCGGGTGCGCCGGGCAATGTCGCCACCGAAGCGGTCGCGCGCCATCTTGCGCAGCGCGGCTTTGAGACGGGGCTTGATATGGCGGCGCTCGATCGGGCCGTCGCCTTGGCAAAAGGATTGCGCGATGGAAACGCTTGATCTCGAGGTTGACGGCGCGGGTGTAGCGTGGCTGCGGCTGAACCGGCCAGCGGTGCATAATGCGATGGATGCCGCCATGATCGCCGCGCTGACCGCGGCAGCAGATCGCTTGGGGCGCGATCCGGCGGTGCGGGTTGTGGTCTTGACCGGGCATGGCCCTTCGTTTTGCGCAGGCGGCGATTTGGGGTGGATGCGCGCGCAGATGACAGCAGATGGGCCAACGCGGGCCAAGAATGCCGCAGCCCTTGCGCAGATGTTGGCAGCCCTTGATCAGATGCCCAAGCCCTTGATCGGACGGGTGCAGGGGCAGGCCTTTGGCGGCGGGATCGGCTTGATCAGTGTGTGCGACGTGGCGATCGCGACACGCGAGGCCAAGTTTGGCTTGACCGAGGTGCGTTTGGGGCTGATCCCGGCCACGATTGGGCCGTATGTCGTGGCGCGGATGGGGGCGGCGCGCGCGCGCGAAGTCTTTTTCTCGGGCCGCGTCTTTGACGCGGAAGAGGCGGTGCGGTTGGGGCTTTTGGCCCGTGTCGTGGGCAACGACGACTTGGACGCGGCGGTGGCCGCCGAGATTGCGCCTTACTTGCGCGCCGCCCCGGGTGCTGTCGCGGCGGGAAAGCGGCTGGTGGCAGATTTGGCAGTACCCCGCGATGAGGCGCAGATCGCGATGACGATTGATGCGCTTGTGCAGCGCTGGGAAAGCGAAGAGACATCAGAAGGGATCGCGGCGTTTTTCGAAAAACGCCCGGCGCGGTGGATGCCGTAAACGAAGGTTTTGGGGGATGCGAATTTTCATACGAAAATTCGGGGGGCGCTGCCCCCAGCCCGTCTCGGGCTTCCCCCGGGATATTTATCAAACGAAGAAGCCGGGAGGGTGGGATGCAAGCGGTTTGGTATGAAGGCTTTGGCGCCGCGCGCGATGTGCTGATTTTGGGTGAGATGGGCGGGGTGGAGCCTGGCCCGGGCGAAGTGTTGGTCGCGCTCAAGGCATCGGGGGTGAACCCGTCCGATGTGAAATTGCGCGCCGGTGCGCGGGTGGGGGCCAAGATGGTTTTCCCCCGCGTTGTTCCCCATTCCGATGGTGCGGGCGTGATCCAAGCGGTTGGCGAAGGTGTTGCATCTTCGCGCATCGGTGAGCGGGTCTGGGTCTGGAACGCAGGCTGGCAGCGCGCTTTTGGCACCGCGGCAAGCCACGTCACCTTGCCCGCCGCGCAGGCGGTGCGCCTACCGGATGGGACCTCTTTTTCGGAAGGGGCCTGTTTCGGTATTCCGGCGATGACGGCGTGGTATGCAGTGATGGGCGATGGGCCGGTGGCCGGGCAGACGATCTTGGTCACTGGTGGGGCCGGTACGGTTGGCCGTTACGCGGTGCAGATGGCGCGGCTCGGTGGCGCGCGGGTGATTACCACCGTTTCATCGGCGGCAAAGGCGCGTCATTCCACGGCGGAGGAATGGGTGAATTACCGCGAGGCGGATGTGGCCCACGCGGTGTTAGAGATGACGGGGGGTGCGGGGGTAGATCGGATCGTCGATGTCGATTTCGGCGCCAACCAAGCGGCAAACCTTGCCTTGATCAAGCCCGGCGGCACGATCGCCGCTTATGCGAGTGCGGCCGAGATGGCGCCGCGTCTGGAATTCTATCCCTTCATGTTCAAGAATGTGCGGCTGCACATGTTGATCGTCTACCAGCTCGCAGGCGCATTGCGGCGGGCAGGCGAGGCGCAGTTGACGGCTTGGCTAGAGGCAGGGGCGCTGTCGCATGCGGTAATGCCGGGGGGAAGCTTGGCCGACTGCGCGGCGGCCCATGATCTGGTTGCGTCCGGTGACAAGCTCGGCACGGTTGTGCTGGACATCTGACCCCGCGCCTGTGCTAGCCTTGCCCCCGAAGGCGCGAAATAGGCTGCAATTGCCACCAGGCACATCGGGGAGGGACAGTATGCAAGGTTATCGCAACCGTCATCCGGCGGTCGAGATCGCGCCGATTTCGATCACCGAGAAATTGATGGAAGGTCTGGTCGGGCGGCCTGACGGGGTGGCGATCATCGATGGGCCTAGCGGGCAGGCCATGACCGCAGGCGAAATGGTCGATCGGATCCAGCGGCTCGCGGGTGGGCTGACCGAGCGCGGGGTGCTGCCTGGCGGCACGGTCGCGATCTTGGCACCCAACATGCCCGATTACCCGGTCGTTTTTCACGGCGTGGCCTGGGGCGGGGGGACGGTCACGACCATCAATCCCAGCTACACCGCGCCCGAGATCGCCTATCAGTTGCAGGATGCGGCTGCGGTGATGCTGGTCACCGTCCCGGCCTTCGCCGATGTGGCGCGGCAAGCCGCCGAAGGGACCGGCGTGCGCGATATCGTGGTGATCGGTGGGGAGGCGGGGCTGACGCTCGCAGATGTGATGGGCCAGCCGATGCGCGCGCAGGCCCCGATCGATCCCGCGACCCATATCGTGGTGCTGCCCTATTCCTCGGGCACTACGGGGCGGCCCAAGGGGGTGATGCTGACCCATCGCAACCTCGTAGCCAATGTGACGCAAGCGGGTGCAGTGTCGGGGTTGACGCCCGATGATGTCGCCATCGCGTTTTTGCCGTTTTTCCATATCTACGGCATGACCGTTTTGATGAACCTTTTCTTGCAGCAAGGCGCACGGCTTGTGACCATGCCGCGCTTTGATCTGGAGATGTTTTTGCGCCTGACCGCGACCCATCGCGCGACGCGGCTTTACATCGTGCCGCCGGTCGCCTTGGCCTTGGCCAAGCACCCGATGGTCGATCAGTATGATGTCTCGAGCGTGGTCGAGATCTTTTCAGGGGCAGCGCCCTTGGGCGCCGAGACGGAAAAGGCGATGGAAGCGCGTTTCGGCGCGCGCGCGGTGCAGGGCTACGGGATGACCGAACTCAGCCCCATCTCGCATATGACCGTGGCCGATCATGTGCGCCACGGCGCGAGCGGGCAGGCCGTGCCGCTGACCGAATGCCGGATCGTGGCCCCCGACACGCTGGAGGACCTGCCCCCCGGCGTGGAGGGCGAGTTGTGGATTCGCGGGCCGCAGGTGATGCAGGGCTATCTCAACAATCCGACCGCCACCGCCGAGACCTTGACCGCGGATGGCTGGTTGCGCACGGGCGATCTGGCGATCATCGACGATGACGGCTTCATGTTCATCCGCGACCGGCTGAAGGAATTGATCAAGGTCAAGGGCTTCCAGGTCGCCCCCGCCGAGGTCGAGGCCGCACTCTGCACCCATCCCGGCATTGCCGATGCCGCCGTGATCGGCCGCCCCGACGCCGAGGCGGGCGAGGTGCCTGTCGCCTTTGTCGTGCGCGCGCAGGGCTCCGATGTGGATGAAGCGGCGCTCGGCGCGCATGTCGCGGGCTGCCTTGCCAGCTACAAGCGCCCCAGCGCTTATGTCTTCGTCCAGAGCGTGCCGAAATCGGCCAGCGGCAAGATCCTCAGGCGGGAGTTGCGGGCGCGGTTGTGAGCACCTCGCCGAAATCGAACAACAAAGTCTGTTAGTACCGTCGTCCGCGTCACTTAAGCCAGTTCCATTGACTTGCTGAATTCAAGTCCGTTCTATGCTTGTCATGGTGTTGGTGTGTGAGGTTGGTTATGGGCGAGTTGCTTCCCGAAGGTTTGGTACAGGGAGAGCGCGCACGGCTTTTCCCAGTCCTTTCAACCACGTCGAAAGAAGGGCGCACCACATCTATTTTGTTGGCCTGTTTGGACAAGGTAGACGAGTTTGCGGTGGCCTTGATGGGCGATGCTCGTGTGCGTGTCGGCAAGAGATCGGATGTCTCAACCTTCACGGAAATCGTGTTCAAGGGCGATAAAGCCGCCACAAAAGAACGTCCTGACGGTCTCATCGTCATACAAAACGGCACCAAGGTTTGGCGCGCCCTCGTCGAGGCAAAGGTTGGTACGAACGAATTGAACGCCGAACAGATCGAGCGTTACCGCCTTCTTGCAAAAGAGCATGCAGTAGATTGTGTGATTACAATTTCAAACCAGTTTGCAACTGAGCCTGCGAGCCATCCACTGGACGAAGTGCGTCGGAGCAGGTCGAAGATCCCCGTGTTTCACTGGTCTTGGATGCACATCCTGACCACCGCCGATCTCTTGATCAATAACGCTGCTGTCGCGGATCGCGATCAGGTCGTCTTGCTCAACGAGTTACGACGTTTTCTCACTCATGAAAGTGCTGGTGTCCGTGGCTTTGACCGGATGCCGCCTGAATGGACCAGTCTTAACAAGCTGGTGGCATCTGGGGGTGCTATCAGTGCGAAGTCAACCGAGGCAGCCGAAGTGGTTCGGGCATGGCATCAGGAAACCCGTGATCTATCGCTAATACTTAGTCGGCTGACAGAGACCCCGATCCAAGAGCGCCTACCGCGGAAACACAAGGGAGAACCGGCGCAAAGACACAAGGATGAACTGGTGTATCTCCGAGAACATCTATGTCTTCGCGTGGAGTTGGATATTCCAGATGCTGCGGCGCCGTTGGAGATTTGTGCCGATATTCGTCGTCGGTCGATCGAAGTCGGGATGGCATTGCGTGCTCCTGAAGACAAGAAAACGACAAGGGCGCGCTTGAACTGGCTCTTGCGTCAAATTCGAACCGAGAATGTGGCTGATCTTTTCATTCGGCTACAATGGCCGGGGCGTAGCGAACCCACACAATTCAGTCTTGCGCAACTGCGCGAAGACATCGCGCTTGCAGAACAGGAGAAAGACCATCTGCAAGTGCTGGGCTTTTTCGTCTTCTTTTCCAGATCGTTGGGCGGACGTTTTGCCCAGCAGGTGAATTTCATCAGTGAACTGGAGCAGCTCGTCCCCCAATTCTATGCCGAGGTCGGATCGGGATTATCGACGTGGAAGAGAAGTGCGCCAAAGATCAAGGCCGACAAGCATGAAGCCGATGATGTATCGGTGGAGAGCATGGCACGTGATGCCGAAGAGATGACCAGCGAAGAATAAGGTTTCGTACGATCCGCCCCGCTCCCCGTTTTGCCGCACCTCGCCCCGTTGACCCCTTGCCGAGGGCGGCGTAAATCAACCGCGAAGCGACCGGACCGGTCGGGGTGGTTCAACACCCCGCCCAACAGACCACCCCAGGGACGAGCCAAGGGATACCCATGACCGCGCTCATGTCAGATTACGCCCCGATCCTGATTTTCCTGGCCCTTGCCATTGGGCTGGGCCTTGTTCTGATCCTGGCGGCGCTCGTCGTCGCGGTGAAGAACCCCGACCCAGAAAAACTCTCGGCCTATGAATGCGGCTTTAACGCCTTCGACGATGCGCGGATGAAATTCGATGTGCGATTCTACCTCGTCTCGATCCTGTTCATCATCTTCGACCTCGAGATCGCGTTTTTGTTCCCTTGGGCGGTGGCCTTTCCGGGTTTGAGCGATCTGGCCTTTTGGTCGATGATGGTTTTCTTGGGCGTGCTGACGATCGGCTTTGCCTATGAGTGGAAGAAAGGGGCGCTGGAATGGGAGTGAGCACGGGCATCAACACCGCCGGCCCCGACCGTGAGGTTACGACCGCCGCGCTGAACCGCGATCTGCAGGACAAGGGTTTCCTTGTCACCTCGACCGAGGACATCATCAACTGGGCGCGCACCGGCTCCTTGCACTGGATGACCTTCGGCCTTGCCTGCTGCGCGGTCGAGATGATGCACACCTCCATGCCGCGCTATGACGCGGAGCGGTTCGGGATCGCACCGCGCGCCTCTCCGCGGCAATCGGATGTGATGATCGTCGCCGGTACGCTGACCAACAAGATGGCGCCCGCGCTGCGCAAGGTTTATGACCAGATGCCGGAACCGCGCTATGTCATCTCGATGGGATCATGTGCCAATGGTGGGGGCTATTACCACTATAGCTACTCGGTCGTGCGCGGCTGCGATCGGATCGTGCCGGTCGATATCTACGTGCCGGGTTGCCCACCCACTGCCGAGGCGCTTCTCTACGGGATCCTCCAGTTGCAGCGGAAAATCCGCCGCACGGGTACGATCACGCGTTGATGCAGCCCCCGCGCGAAGGAGACAAACAGATGAGCCTCGATGCTCTGCACGAATTGGCCGGCTACATCGCGGAAAAGCAGCATGATGCGGTGGTCGGGACCGCTGTCTCGGCGCATGGTGAATTGACGGTTGAGATCACGCCCGGCGCAGTGGTCGATTTTGTTGAATGGCTCAAGATCGACGCGACATGCCGGTTTTCGACGCTGATCGACATCACCGCCGTCGATTGGCCGACGCGCGATCGCCGCTTCGACGTGGTCTGGCACTTCCTGAGCATGTATCAAAACCAGCGCATCCGCGTGAAATGCGCGCTGCGCGAGGACGAGATGCTGCCCTCGCTGACCGGCCTGCATCCCGGCGCGGGCTGGTATGAGCGCGAGGTGTTCGACATGTTTGGCATCATGTTCACCGGCCATGCCGATCTGCGCCGCATCCTGACCGATTACGGCTTTCGCGGTCATCCGCTGCGCAAGGATTTCCCGACCACGGGCTACACCGAAGTGCGCTATGACGAAGTCGCCAAGCGTGTCGTCTACGAACCGGTAAAACTCGTCCAAGAATACCGCCAGTTCGACTTCATGTCGCCTTGGGAAGGGGCCGATTACATCCTGCCCGGCGATGAAAAGGCCAAGGAGGCGGCGAAATGATGGACGGCGCCAAGGGATTCCAAGACGTCCAGACGGGCGAGCAAAAGATCCGCAACTTCAACATCAACTTCGGCCCCCAGCACCCGGCGGCGCATGGCGTGTTGCGCCTCGTGCTCGAGCTTGACGGCGAGATCTGCGAACGCTGCGACCCACATATCGGTCTGTTGCACCGCGGCACCGAAAAGCTCATGGAAAGCCGCACCTATCTGCAAAACCTGCCCTATTTCGACCGGCTCGACTATGTCGGCACGATGAACCAGGAACATGCTTGGGTCTTGGCGATCGAAAAGCTGACAAATACGCCGGTTCCGCGCCGCGCGCAGCTGATCCGCGTGCTTTATTGCGAGATCGGGCGCATCCTTAACCACCTGCTGAATGTGACGACACAGGCCTTGGATGTCGGCGCGCTGACGCCGCCGCTTTGGGGGTTCGAGGAACGCGAAAAGCTGATGATTTTCTATGAGCGCGCCTGTGGGGCGCGGCTGCATGCCGCCTATTTCCGCCCCGGTGGGGTGCATCAGGATCTGCCATCTGCGCTGATCGACGATATCGATGCTTGGGCCGATGCCTTCCCCATGGCGCTGGCCGATATCGACACCCTCCTGACCGAGAACCGCATCTTCAAGCAGCGCAATGTCGATATCGGCGTGGTGACCGAGGAGGACATCCTCGAGTGGGGCTTTTCTGGCGTCATGGTGCGCGGCTCGGGGCTGGCATGGGATCTGCGCCGCGCACAGCCCTATGAATGCTACGACGAGTTCGATTTCCAGATCCCCGTCGGCACCAATGGCGATTGCTATGACCGCTATTTGTGCCGCATGGCCGAGATGCGCGAATCGACCAAGATCATCAAGCAGGCCATCGCCAAGCTGCGCCTGCCCGAGAACCAAGGCCCGGTGATGACGCGCGGCAAGATCAGCCCGCCCAAACGTGCCGAGATGAAGACCTCGATGGAGGCACTGATCCATCACTTCAAACTCTACACCGAGGGTTTCCACGTCCCCGAAGGTGAGATCTACGCCGCGGTCGAGGCCCCCAAGGGCGAGTTCGGCGTTTATCTTGTCGCGGACGGCACCAACAAACCCTACCGCGCCAAGCTCCGCGCGCCGGGTTTCGCGCATTTGCAGGCGATGGATCACCTGTGCCGCGGCCACCAGCTGGCCGATGTCTCGGCCATTCTCGGATCGCTCGATATCGTCTTCGGAGAGGTCGATCGCTAGGCACAGCCCATCGCTTCTTCGTTTCTTAAATATCCCCGCCGGAGGCTCCCGCCCTTGCCGACCCGCCACCGGACGATCATTCGAGGATAGACCACCACATGCTTCGCCGCCTTCACCCCGAACAGCCTGCAAGTTTCGCCTTTACGCCCGACAATCTCGCTTGGGCTCAGGCGCAGATCACCAAATACCCGGAAGGTCGGCAGGCCAGCGCCATCATTCCGCTTTTGTGGCGCGCCCAAGAACAAGAGGGCTGGCTGACCCGTCCCGCGATCGAATACGTGGCGGATATGCTGGGGCTTGCCCATATCCGCGCGCTCGAGGTCGCGACCTTCTATTTCATGTTCCAGCTTCAGCCGGTGGGCAGCGTCGCCCATCTCCAGATCTGCGGCACGCTCTCGTGCATGATCTGCGGCGCCGAGGACCTGATCGCCGTCTGCCGCGAAAAGATCGCGCCCAAGGCACATCAGCTTTCCGCCGACGGCAAGTTCAGCTGGGAAGAGGTCGAATGTCTGGGTGCCTGCGCCAACGCGCCGATGGCCCAGATCGGCAAGGATTACTACGAGGATCTGACGGCCGAGAAACTCGCCTGGCTCATCGACGAGATGGCCGCGGGTCGTGTGCCGACACCCGGTCCGCAAAATGGCCGCTACGCCGCCGAACCGCTCGGCGGCCCGACGAGTTTGACGGCTCATGTCGATGGGCGTGATCCGCTCAATGCCTCTGCGCGGCGCGCGGTCGATATCGGCGATACGCTCAAGCGCATCGATGGGACCGAAGTGCCGCTCTTGGCACCTTGGGGGCGCCAATCAGGTGGTGACGCGGTGGTGGCACCCCCTTCGCCTGCACCCGCGAATGCCCGCCCCACCCCTGCGCGGGCCCGCAAGCCTGCCGCTCCTGCCCAACAGGCCGACAAGAGCGTGGCCCCCGCTGCGGTCGCGGAGGCGGCCCCAACCCGGCTTTCCGCCCCGCGTGATGGCGTCGCCGATGACCTCAAAAAGATCACCGGCATCGGCCCCAAGCTGGAGGCCTTGCTCAACGAGATGGGTTTTTGGCATTTCGACCAGATCGCCGCATGGACCCAAGCCGAGATTGCCTGGGTTGATGCGCGCCTGAAATTCAAGGGCAGGATCGACCGCGACGACTGGATCGGCCAAGCCAAGGCACGCGCGGGCAAAGCCTGACCGCCGCGCTTGCCATTATGTCGCGGCACCCGACACTGGTCGGGCGCGCCCCGCTTCCTAGTTTGCGCCTTTCATAACGCAAGGGGGAGCAGAAAAATGACAACGAACACAACGGGTAATCGGATTGTCGCCATCATGGTTGTCTGGACGGTAGCGGCGATCCTCGGGTTGACGGTCGCGCTTTTCGCGGTGGGTTTCTTGGGCCTGTGGGTGGCGATTGGTGCTTTTGCCGGGCTTGGCACGGTGGCGGTCACAGGGTGGCTCGGACAGATCGCATTTGCCACTGATTTCGACGCGCTGATCGCGGAACGTGCAGCCAAAGCACAGGGGCGCGACACTCTGTCCTGAAAAGCGAGACAAAACGTTTTTCCCCCGTTAGACATATGCAAAAGCGTTCGGTTTAACGGGGGAAATGATATGCGTGCGACCTCTGGCGGATTGATCAATCTGTTGATCGTGTGGGGCATCGCCTCGGCAACGGGTTTCGTTGCGATGGCTGGTTTGCTGGTGTTGGGCGAGTGGAGCTTGATGCAAGCGCTCTTTGCGGCGGCTGTGGTTTTCTTGGGTCTTGGCATCGTGTTATCGGTGCTTTTCCTGAACCCCTTGCCAGGGCCACAGGTGCCAGGCACCGCAGGTAAAGGCGCGTCCATCAGTAGCGCCGCGTCGACGCAAACCGGTCATGCCAAACCCGTGCCTGCACCGGCACCGGCCCCCGCGCAGGTGGCCGCATCGCCCGCGCCCACAAAACCAGCTCCCGCCCCGGCGCAAGGATCGGGCAAGCGGCCTGCCGCGCTCTCTGCTGCGCGCGATAACCAAGCCGATGATCTCAAGCAGATCAAGGGGATCGGTCCCAAGCTTGAGAAACTCTGCAACAACTTGGGCTTTTACCATTTCGATCAGATCGCAGCATGGACCGATGACGAGATCCTATGGGTCGATCAAAACCTCGAAGGGTTCAAGGGCCGTGTTGTGCGCGATGACTGGGTCGCGCAAGCCAAGGAACTGGCCAAACACGGCTAACGCGAATGTCGCAGACAGTGTCGGTCAAACTATGCCATAATACCAGCGGGGAGGCATGTGTAACATCAGCCCCGGAGGTCATTCAGGCATGAAGACTGTCGATACCCTTTGGCTGCGCGGACAAGCCGCGCAGCGTGATATCATTCTCATCAATCACTATGCTGCGACATTTCTTGGTACGGCGCTGGTGCAAGGTCTGCTGCTTGGTTGGCAAGCGCCCAGCCGGATGTGGGCCGCCATGGCCCGTGCGGGGAGCGCGCCCAATGCGGTCGTAACCCCCGATTTAGGCCAGATGGACGGCCCTTCGCCCCATTTGCTGGATGGGCCACGCGACGGTTTAGGCGATGACCTGACCATCATTGCGGGACTTGGGCCGCGCTTGGCCCAAAGCCTGAATGAATTTGGCATCTATCATTTTGACCAGATCGCCGCCTTGGATGATACCGGGATCGATTGGATCAATACCCATCAACGCGGGTTTCGTCGCCAATGTCTGCGCCATGATTTCGTGGGCCAGGCACGCGCCCGTATCGGTGGGTTGGCAAAGAATTGATCGTGGTTGGGGGATTGCCCCAAGCCGGGATGATCCGTTAGGGCATGGCGTATGCTTTGACCGCCGAGAGCACATGTCCAGATCTTCCGAACATAGCGCGCATGCGCGCCGCGAACGTGGCCAGATCCGTCTGGCAGCCATCGTAATGGCGGTCACCATGGTGCTGTGGATGGCGGCTAGTTTTCTGGGCGGGCAACTGGGGCTGCCTGCGCGTTTTGCTTTTCTCTTCGACCTTGCGGCGATTGCCGCACTGGTCTGGGCCTTGATTGTGACTTATTGGGTATGGAAGGCGCGCCGCGCGGATCGCTGACACGATGACAAAGGCCCGATGGACCCGGGCCGACAAGAACGTGAGAGAGCCAAGATGCTGCATGACAAGGACCGGATCTTTACCAATATCTACGGCATGCATGATCGCAGCCTGAAGGGCGCGATGGCGCGCGGACATTGGGATGGCACCAAGGACATCATCGCCCTTGGCCGCGACAAGATCGTCGAGATCATGAAGGCCAGCGGACTGCGCGGGCGTGGCGGGGCGGGGTTCCCGACCGGCCTCAAATGGTCCTTTATGCCCAAGGAGTCGGATGGGCGGCCCAGCTACCTTGTGGTCAATGCTGACGAGTCCGAGCCCGGCACCTGCAAAGACCGCGAGATCATGCGCAATGATCCCCATACCCTGATCGAGGGATGCCTGATCGCCAGCTTCGCGATGCAAGCGCATGCCTGCTACATCTACATCCGTGGCGAATATATCCGCGAACGCGAGGCACTACAGGCAGCGATCGACGAATGCTATGACGCGGGCCTGTTGGGCAAGAACGCCGCCAAGTCGGGTTGGGATTTCGATCTTTATCTCCACCACGGCGCGGGGGCCTATATCTGCGGCGAGGAAACGGCCCTTTTGGAAAGCCTCGAGGGGCGCAAGGGCATGCCCCGGATGAAGCCGCCCTTTCCGGCAGGTGCGGGGCTTTATGGCTGCCCTACCACCGTCAACAACGTCGAATCGATCGCGGTGGCCCCCACCATCCTGCGTCGTGGCGCGGAATGGTTCGCGGGCTTCGGGCGCCCCAACAATGCCGGCACCAAGCTGTTCGCCATTTCGGGCCATGTGAACAAACCTTGCGTCGTCGAGGAGGAAATGAGCATCCCCTTTGACGAGTTGATCGAGCGTCATTGCGGCGGCATTCGCGGCGGCTGGGACAACCTCAAGGCGGTGATCCCCGGCGGCTCGTCCGTGCCGGTGCTGCCTGCGGCGGTGATGCGCGAGGGGGCGATCATGGATTTCGACTGGCTGCGTGAACAGCGCTCGGGCCTTGGCACGGCGGCGGTGATCGTGATGGATCAATCTACCGATATGGTCAAAGCCATCTGGCGGTTATCGAAATTCTACAAGCACGAAAGCTGTGGCCAATGCACGCCTTGCCGCGAAGGCACGGGTTGGATGATGCGCGTGATGGGGCGGTTGGTGAAGGGCGAGGCCGACTTGTCCGAGATCGACATGTTGCTCGATGTCACCAAGCAGGTCGAAGGCCACACCATCTGCGCCCTGGGCGATGCGGCGGCTTGGCCGATCCAAGGGTTGATCCGCCATTTCCGCCATGAGATCGAGGACCGTATCCGCGTGACGCGCGGTGGGCTTGCGGGGATCGCGGCAGAGTGACCGCAACAAGGGACGAGGGCGCATGGCACGCATAATCGCCGGAGATATGGGGCGCATCGGCAAGCGCGGGGTGGCGTCGGTCATCTGGGGCTTCGGACTTGTGGCGCTGCTGGCCGGGTGCGGCGGTGAATTTGACCGCGGGCCGCGCGGAGCGGGTCTTCCCTTTGATGCGCGTCTGAGCAAAGGCGAAACATGGCGCGATTTCACGATCTTGGTCCGCGCGCCCGGGGCCTCGCTTGCCGATGCCCGTGAAAGCGCACGCTACATGGCGAGCCTTCACTGCATCGAGCGTACCGGCAGCTCATCGGTTGATTGGGTCATCGACACGACCACCGGCGACTGGCTGGTGACACGCAACCCCGCCCAAGAGCCAAGTGTCACTGGTCGTTGCAGCGCGCGCTGAACAGGACATAAGCCCCATCAAGCGCGGCAAAGCTGCCACATGACCATAGGCTGGGCCGGGCGATTGCGTTGCGATCAAGGTTGAACTTTCGTAACCTTCGCGATGAAACACGAGTGGCCTGATTTATGGGTTTCGACGGTGCTGGGCGAGGGCGGTTGTTCATGGTGCGTTGGTATTGGTATGGGCTGGCCTCGATCTATCTGGTGTGCTGTGTCGCAGGCATGATCCTTGGCTATCATTGGGGCATCGGTGGTTTGATCCTGGGGATTGTGGTCGGCGCCATGGTCGCGGCGGGTGCCGCGGTTGTTCTCAACACCCCCGAACGCATGGAGGCGGCGATTTACGCGATCTTGTCGGTCGTATTGATTGTCGGTCTGGTATGGCTGATCGTCACCTTCTGGGGTGTGCGCCTGTGAGGCCCTGATAAGCGGCACACTGCCGATCATGAAGGCACTTTGCTCGCTGTTATTGCATAACATCTGCCAAAATCTCCATCTGTGCGATATTGGGTGTATGCAGAAAGGTGAGCGGAAGATGGGCAGCTACGGGAAAATCTTGGCGCTATCGCTGTTGATGGCGGCGACAGGGCTGTTAACCGTCGTCGGCAGCGCGCGCGCCGACCGCTTCGATACCCTGCGCAACGATCCCCGCCTGCACGAGGGGCTCTTGGCGATCACCGTGGGTCGTCATATCGAGCGGACATGCCCTGAGCTCTCGCGGCGCGATCTTGCGGCCAATGTTTTCCTTCTTGGTTTGGCAACCCATGCGATGTCGCTTGGCTATAGCCGGGACGAGGTTACCGCCTATGTCGAAGATGATGTCGAGCAGGATCGTTACATCGCGCTGGCGCGCGATTATTTCGCCGCACGTGGTGTAATGCAGTCGGACGATATCGTTGGGGCTTGTCGCGTGGGGCGCGACGAAATCGCCGCGGGATCGCCCATTGGCAGACTGCTTCGCGGGGGCTAAAAGGCGTCCAACCGCGACCGCGTCGGGTAAGGTTTGTCGGACCGAACCTTGTCATCGCCCGCGCCCGAGGAAGGAACGCACCCCATGAGCGACCTGCGCAAGATCATCATCGACGGCCACGAGGTCGAGGTCGATCCAGCCATGACTTTGATCCAAGCCTGCGAACAGGCAGGGATCGAAATCCCGCGCTTTTGCTACCATGAACGCCTGTCGATCGCGGGCAATTGCCGGATGTGCCTCGTCGAGGTGGTGGGCGGCCCGCCCAAACCCGCCGCTTCTTGCGCGATGCAGGTGCGCGATTTGCGCCCCGGCCCCGAGGGGCAGCCCCCGGTCATCAAGACCAACAGCCCCATGGTCAAGAAGGCCCGCGAGGGGGTGATGGAGTTTCTCCTTATCAACCATCCGCTGGATTGCCCGATCTGCGACCAAGGCGGCGAATGCGACCTGCAAGATCAGGCGATGGCTTACGGCGTCGATTTCTCGCGCTACCGCGAACCCAAGCGCGCTGCCGACAACCTTGACCTCGGTCCCTTGGTCAAGACCGAGATGACGCGCTGCATTTCCTGCACGCGCTGTGTACGCTTCATTACCGAAGTCGGCGGCATCCCCGAGATGGGCCAGACCGGCCGTGGCGAGGATAGCGAGATCACCAGCTATCTTGGTGCCTCGCTTGTGTCGGAGTTGCAGGGCAATATCGTCGATCTTTGCCCTGTGGGGGCGCTGACGTCGAAACCCTATGCTTTCACGGCGCGGCCTTGGGAACTGACCAAGACCGAGTCGATCGATGTGATGGATGCGCTGGGATCAAACATCCGCATCGACACCAAGGGGCGCGAAGTGATGCGCATCTTGCCGCGCAACCATGACGGCGTGAACGAAGAATGGCTGAGCGATAAGTCCCGCTATGTCTGGGACGGGCTGCGCCGTCAGCGTCTTGATCGCCCCTATATCCGCGACAACGGCAAGCTGCGCCCGGCCACATGGCCCGAGGCCCTGGGTCTGGCGGCGCGCAAGATCAAGGGTGCCAAGAAATTGGCGGGTCTGGTTGGCGATCTTGCCCCGACCGAGGCGGCATTTGCGCTCAAGCAGCTGATCGAGGGGCAGGGCGGTTCGGTCGAATGCCGCACTGATGGTGCCAAGCTGCCCGCGGGCAACCGCGCGGCTTATGTCGGCACTGCCACGATCGAGGATATCGATAGCGCCCGTGCGATCCTTTTGATCGGCACCAACCCCCGCGCCGAGGCGCCGGTTCTGAACGCGCGCATCCGCAAGGCGTGGACCAAGGGCGCCACCGTGGGCCTCATCGGCGCGGCGGTGGATCTGACCTATGACTACGAGCATATCGGCACCGACCGCGCGGCGCTCGAGCAGGTTATGTCACGCGCGGCCGACCAGTCGGGTGCAGACCCTGTCATCATCCTTGGCCAAGGCGCGCTGCGCGAAGCCGATGGCGCGGCCGTTCTGGCCCATGTCCAGAAGATGTGCGCGGCGTCGGGTTCCAAGCTTCTCGTTCTACACACCGCCGCCGCACGCGTGGGCGCGATGGATGTGGGGGCCGTGACCGAGGGTGGTTTGCCGGCCGCGGTCGAAGGTGCAGATGTGATCTACAACCTCGGTGCCGATGAGGTTGATATCGGGGCACGCCCAAGCAGCGGATCGATAGCGCCGGATAAGGGCAATGCCTTTGTGATCTACCAAGGCAGCCACGGCGACCGTGGTGCGCATCGTGCCGACCTGATCCTGCCTTCTGCCGCATGGACCGAGGAGCAAGGCCTCTTCGTCAATACCGAAGGCCGCCCCCAGCTTGCGTTGCGCGCAGGCTTTCCGCCAGGCGAGGCCAAGGAGAACTGGGCGATCCTGCGCGCGCTTTCCGCCGAAATTGGTGCTGCACAGCCGTGGAACAGCCTTGGGCAATTGCGCCAAGCCCTGATCAGCGCGGTGCCGCATCTGGCCATGATCGACGAGATTCCGGAAAACGACGGCGATGTTCTGCCCTTGGGCAAACTCGGCGATGCGAGCTTTGTGAATGCCGTGTCCGATCATTTCCTGACCAACCCGATCGCGCGGGCCTCGGCCTTGATGGCGGAACTCTCTGCCAATGCCAAGGCGCGTGAAAAGACGGCAATCGCAGCGGAGTAAGGGCCATGCCCAAGGCGCGCCCTGCGATCTTGTTGGGATGTGCGGCCATCATCATGGCCGCCTGCCAGCCTACGGATACGCCGCCCTCAACGACCAAGACGCTGCATTATGTAGGTGTGGAGACACGATTGCTTGACGATGATCTGGTAAATTTCCGAGTGCAAATCGGTGGCGATGCGACCCGCGACGATGTGGACGCTTACGCCCGCTGCGCTGCTGCGCAATACGCCCTTATCCGCGGCTTCGGCTTTGCGCGACATGTCCGCACAAATATGCGCGAACAGGGTGGCGTTTGGATCGCAGATGCGGTTTACACCATCTCGCCGGCGCTCCCGCGGGGGTTGCAGACGCTCGACGCCGAAGTTGTGGCGGCCGCGTGCGCCGAACAGGGGATACCGACGGTTTAAGGGACGACCCATGGACGGCTTCTTTTCGACCACTCTGGGCCTGATGGCGATCATGGCGGCGCAAAGCCTGCTTGTGATCGGCTTTGTCATGGTCAGCCTGTTGTTTCTGGTCTATGGCGACCGCAAGATTTGGGCCGCCGTGATGATGCGGCGCGGCCCGAATGTGGTGGGCGTTTTCGGCCTGCTTCAGACGGTCGCCGATGCGTTGAAATACGTCGTGAAAGAGGTGGTGATCCCCGCCGGTGCGGATCGCCCCGTGTTCCTGATGGCGCCGATGACCAGCTTCGTTCTGGCGATTCTGGCCTGGGCGGTCATCCCGTTCAACGAAAATTGGGTTCTGGCCGATATCAACGTCGCTATCCTTTACGTCTTCGCAATGTCCTCGCTCGAGGTGTATGGCGTGATCATGGGCGGCTGGGCGTCGAACTCGAAATACCCGTTCCTTGGCAGCTTGCGCTCTGCGGCGCAGATGATTTCCTACGAAGTCTCTATCGGATTGATCATCATCGGGGTGATCATCTCGACCGGATCGCTGAATTTCGGCGCGATCGTCGCGGCGCAAGATACCGCTTACGGGCTGTTTGGCTGGTATTGGCTGCCGCATTTGCCGATGGTGTTCTTGTTCTTCATCTCGGCGCTGGCCGAAACCAACCGCCCGCCCTTCGACTTGCCGGAGGCGGAGTCGGAATTGGTGGCGGGCTATCAGGTCGAGTATTCCTCAACGCCTTTCTTGCTGTTCATGGCGGGTGAATATATCGCCATCTTCCTTATGTGCGCGCTGATGACGCTGTTGTTCTTCGGCGGCTGGCTGTCGCCCATCCCCTTTATCCCCGACAGCCCTTTGTGGATGATCGCCAAGATGGCGTTCTTCTTCTTCCTCTTCGCGATGGTGAAGGCGATCGTGCCGCGCTACCGCTACGACCAGCTGATGCGGCTGGGCTGGAAGGTGTTCTTGCCCTTCAGCTTGGGCTGGGTCGTCTTCGTGGCCTTCATGGCAAAATTCGAGGTTTTCGGCGGGGCCTACGCCCGCTGGGCAGTGGGGGGCTGAGATGACCCAGATCGACTGGAACCGCGCGACGAAATACTTCCTGCTCGGTGATATCTGGGCAGGCATGCGTTTGGGATTGAAGTATTTCTTCGCGCCCAAGGTCACCGTGAACTATCCGCACGAAAAAGGGCCACTCTCGCCCCGCTTCCGCGGCGAGCATGCGCTGCGCCGCTACCCCAATGGCGAGGAACGCTGCATCGCATGCAAATTGTGCGAGGCGATCTGCCCCGCGCAGGCCATCACCATCGATGCAGAGCCGCGCGAGGACGGATCGCGCCGCACCACGCGCTACGACATCGACATGACCAAGTGTATCTATTGCGGCTTTTGCCAAGAGGCCTGTCCGGTCGATGCCATCGTCGAGGGGCCGAATTTCGAATTCGCCACCGAAACGCGCGAAGAGCTTTACTACGACAAAGAAAAGCTTCTGGATAATGGCGCGCGTTGGGAAGCGGCGATTGCCCGCAATCTCGAACTGGATGCGCCCTACAGATGAGCGACACACCCCAAAACCCTTTCGAGGCGATGATGCGCCAAGCCCAGGACATGACCGAGGTCTGGACCAAGGCGCTTGGCGCCGGCATGGGCGGCTTCAACCCCGCACAGATGGACAAGCTTTGGCCCACCGTGCCTGCCGAGATGCTCGAAGCGTTTTTTGGCAAGCAGTTCAACCCTTCGGGGCTGGACGCCAAGACGCGGCTTTTGCTCACACTTTTGGGGCTGACGGTGCAAGGCGCGCTGGCCGAAGGGCAGATCCGTCTGACCGTGCGTCACGCGGTCGAGGCCGGGGCCACCAAGCAGGAGGTGGCTGAAACCATCGGGCTTGCAGCACTTTTTGGTGGTGTGCCGGCGATGAACAAGGCCATGGAACTCGCCGCCGAGGTTCTGGACGCCAAGGAGACTGGTTGAGATGAGCATGGGCGATGTCACCTTTTACCTATTCGCAGTCTCGCTGTTGACCGGCGGGCTGTTGACGGTCATGGCGCGCAACCCCGTCCATTCGGTGCTGTGGCTGATCTTGGCCTTTTTGTCGGCGGCGGGGCTGTTCGTTCTGATCGGGGCGGAATTCGTCGCGATGCTTTTGATCATCGTCTATGTCGGCGCAGTCGCCGTCCTGTTCTTGTTCGTGGTGATGATGCTCGATATCGATTTCGCCGCGCTCAAGGCGGAAATGGCACGTTACCTGCCGCTTGGCGCGCTCATCGGTGTTGTGTTGCTGATGCAGCTGGGCTTGGCGTTCGGCGTGTGGGAATTCTCGGACGGTGTCGATGCGCGACTGGGCAACCCGATCCCGCCGCTTGATCAAGCGCATAACACGCAAGCCTTGGGGCTGATCCTTTATGACCGCTACATCCTGCTGTTTCAGCTGTCGGGGCTGATCTTGCTGGTGGCCATGGTGGGCGCGATTGTTTTGACGCTGCGCCACCGTGCCGATGTGAAGCGCCAGAACGTGGTGGCCCAAATGATGCGCGACCCGGCCAAGGCGCTGGAGATGAAAGACGTGAAACCGGGGCAGGGGCTATGAGCCGCTGATCCGATTATTCGTACGAATAATCGCATGATGCGAATTTTCGTACGAAAATTCGAACAAGGCCGCGACACAGTGCGGTGCAAGAAATACGACGATGCAGGTGCGCCGGCACTTTGCGGAGGGATATGATGACGATCGGACTGGAACATTATCTGACGGTTGCCGCCGTACTCTTCGTAATCGGCATCTTTGGAATATTTCTCAACCGCAAGAACGTAATCGTCATCTTGATGTCGATCGAACTGGTGCTGTTGTCCGTCAATATCAACCTCGTCGCCTTCTCAGCCTTCTTGGGCGATCTGACAGGGCAGGTCTTCACGCTGTTCGTGCTGACTGTCGCCGCTGCCGAGGCTGCGATCGGCCTTGCAATCCTCGTCTGCTTCTTCCGTAACCGCGGCACGATCGCGGTCGAAGAAGTCTCGAATATGAAGGGCTGAGGCAAATGGAAACGATCCTCCTTTTCGCCCCGCTGCTTGGTGCCTTGATCGCGGGCTTCGGCTGGCGCTTCATTGGCGAAACCGCCGCACAGGTCACGGCGACGGGCATGTTGTTTCTGTCGTGCCTGCTGTCTTGGGCGGTATTTCTGAGTTTCGACGGAACGACCTACACCCACAGCCTGTTCACATGGATCGAAAGCGGCACGCTGTTCACCGACTGGGCGATCCGCATCGACCGGCTGACGGCGATCATGCTGATTGTGATCACGAGCGTGTCTGCGCTCGTGCATCTCTATTCCTTCGGCTACATGGCCCATGACGACAATTTCAAGCATGGCGAAAGCTACCGGCCGCGCTTCTTTGCCTATCTGTCGTTCTTCACTTTCGCCATGCTGATGTTGGTGACCGCCGACAATCTTTTACAGCTGTTTTTCGGCTGGGAAGGGGTCGGCGTCGCCTCGTATCTCTTGATCGGGTTCTACTACCGCAAGCCATCGGCCGGTGCTGCGGCGATGAAGGCGTTCATCGTCAACAGGGTTGGTGATTTCGGCTTCCTGTTGGGCATTTTCGCTCTGTTCTGGATGTCGGACTCGATCCAGTTTGATGTGATTTTGCCGATGGGCGCAGCGTTCGCCGAGATGACCATCCCCTTCCTTGGGATGGAATTGAACGCCGCAAACACCATCGCGATGCTGTTGTTTATCGGCGCGATGGGCAAATCGGCGCAATTGATCCTGCACACATGGCTGCCCGACGCGATGGAAGGGCCGACGCCGGTGTCGGCCCTGATCCATGCCGCGACGATGGTGACCGCGGGCGTGTTCCTGGTCTGCCGCATGTCCCCTCTGATGGAATACGCGCCTTTCGCCACGAACTTCATCATCGTGCTCGGGGCGGCCACCGCGTTTTTCGCCGCGACCGTTGGCCTTGTGCAGAACGATATCAAGCGCGTGATCGCTTATTCGACCTGTTCGCAGCTGGGCTACATGTTCGTGGCGGCCGGTGTGGGCGTCTATTCGGTGGCGATGTTCCACCTGTTCACCCATGCCTTCTTCAAGGCGATGCTGTTTTTAGGCGCGGGCAGCGTGATCCATGCGATGCATCACGAGCAGGACATGCGCAATTACGGCGGTCTGCGGAAAAAGATCCCCTATACCTTCGCTGCGATGATGATCGGCACCTTGGCGATCACAGGGGTGGGCATTCCCACCACCTATTTCGGCTTCGCGGGCTTTTTCTCCAAGGATGCGGTGGTCGAGAGCGCCTACGCCTTTGGCGGGCAGCTTGGTCAATATGCCTTCTGGGCGCTGATCGTGGCGGCGGTGTTCACCAGCTTCTACAGCTGGCGGCTGATGTTCCTGACCTTCTTCGGCGAGGCGCGTGGGAACAAGCACACCCATGACCATGCCCATGAAAGCCCATGGACCATGCTGGTGCCGCTGGGCGTGCTGGCGGTGGGTGCGGTTTTCGCAGGCGTGGTGTGGTATAATTCCTTTTTCGGAAAAACCGACGAGGTCGGCCGCTTCTTCGGTGTGCCTTACGAGATCGCCGACAGCCATGGCGAGGGGGACGCCGCCCATGCAACAAGCGAGGCGGCACATGGGGACGAGGCCAAGCCCGAGGGCAAGGCCTATGCCCATTACAACCTTGTCGGCGCACCGGGCGAGGGGGCGATCCACGCCGCCCCCGACAACAATATTCTGAACGAGGCCCATGAAGTGCCGAAATGGGTCAAGTGGAGCCCCTTCTTCGCCATGCTCTTGGGTCTGGTGACGGCTTATTGGTTCTACATTGTCAACCCGTCGCTGCCGTGCCGCTTGGCCGAAAATCAGCGCTATCTTTACCTGTTCCTGTTGAACAAATGGTACTTCGACGAGGTCTATGACTTCCTCTTCCTGCGCCCGGCCCAGTGGCTTGGCCGTTTCCTGTGGAAGCGCGGCGATGGCGCGGTCATCGATGGCGGCATCAATGGGCTGGCGCTCGGCGTCATTCCCTTCATCACGCGCCTCGCTGGGCGGGCGCAATCTGGTTACATTTTCACCTATGCCTTCGCCATGGTGTTGGGGATCTTGATCCTCGTCACCTGGGTAACGCTGCGCGCGGCAGGCTGAGGAACGACCTATGGACAACCTGCTTTCCATCGTCACCTTCCTGCCGCTTGTCGCGGCGATCATTCTGGCCGTGTTCCTGCGTGGCGAAGATGCGGCGGCACAACTTAATGCCAAGCGCCTGGCACTTGCGGCCACCAGCGCGACCTTCCTGATTTCGCTTGCGCTCTTGGTCGAATTCGACCCTAGCGACACCGGCTTTCAACTGGTCGAGGAAACCGAATGGCTGTTCGGCCTGACCTATAAGGTGGGCGTCGATGGGATCAGCGTGCTTTTCGTGCTGCTGACCACGTTTCTCATGCCGATCACCATCGCATCGTGCTGGGGTGTCACGCACCGCGTCAAGGAATACATGATCGCGATGCTGATCCTCGAGACGCTGATGATCGGCGTTTTCGTGGCGCTCGATCTGGTGCTGTTCTACCTGTTCTTCGAGGCGGGTCTGATCCCGATGTTCCTGATCATCGGCATCTGGGGCGGCAAGGATCGCATCTATGCGGCCTTCAAGTTCTTCCTCTACACCTTCCTCGGCTCGGTGCTGATGCTGGTCGCGATGATCGCGATGTATGTCGATGCAGGCACGACCGATATCGTGGCGCTCCTGGCGCATGAGTTCAGTGCAGGCCCCATTACCCTGATGGGTTGGCAGATCGCGGGCGGCATGCAGACGCTTTTGTGGCTAGCGTTTTTCGCGAGCTTTGCGGTCAAGATGCCGATGTGGCCGGTCCACACCTGGCTGCCCGATGCCCACGTGCAGGCCCCCACCGCCGGGTCGGTCGTGCTGGCCGCGATCCTCTTGAAGATGGGCGGCTACGGCTTCCTGCGCTTCAGCCTGCCGATGTTCCCCGTCGCCTCGGACATCATGGCGCCCCTGGTCCTTTGGCTGTCGGTCATCGCGATCATCTACACCTCGCTCGTCGCGATGGTGCAGGAGGATATGAAGAAGCTGATCGCCTATTCCTCGGTCGCGCATATGGGCTTTGTCACCATGGGTATTTTTGCCGCCAACCAGCAAGGTGTGGATGGCGCAATTTTCCAGATGATCAGCCACGGTTTCGTCTCGGGCGCGCTGTTTTTGTGTGTCGGCGTGATCTATGATCGGATGCACACGCGCGATATCGACGCCTATGGCGGGTTGGTCGTGCGCATGCCCGCCTATGCTGCTGTTTTCATGCTGTTTACCATGGCCAATGTGGGCCTACCCGGCACCAGCGGATTTGTTGGTGAGTTCCTGACGCTGATGGGGGTCTTCCAGGTCAATACTTGGGTGGGCGTGCTAGCCGCGACCGGCGTGATCTTGTCGGCGGGTTATGCGCTCTGGCTTTACCGCCGCGTCGTTTTCGGCGACCTGATCAAGGAAAGCCTTAAATCCATAACCGACATGGATATGCGCGAGCGTGCGATCTTTGCGCCGCTGATCGTCATGACCCTGCTCTTGGGCGTCTATCCCAGCCTTGTGACCGACATGATCGGCCCCTCGGTTGCAGCGCTCGTTTCCACCTATGACATCGCGCTGGCCGATCACGCCGCCAATGCGATCGTCGCCGCCAATAACTGAGGTGATCCGATGACCGGTGCAGATCTTGCCATTCTGATCCCCGAGATTGTCTTGTCGCTCTATGCGATGGCGGCCCTGATGGTGGCTGTCTATACATCCAAGGATGGGATGGCCGCGACGCTGACAACCGCGACGGCCACGATATTCGTCTTGATCGCGCTTTATATTGCGGTCACCGCCGATGGCACGCGGGTGGCGTTTGGCGGCATGTTCGTCGATGACGCCTTTGCCCGCTTCGCCAAGATCACGATTTTGCTGTCTGCGGCAGCCGTCCTCTTGATTGGACGGGAATACATGCAAAAAGCCGATATCCTGCGCTTCGAATACCCGGTCTTGGTCACGCTGGCGGTCGTGGGCATGATGATGATGGTGTCGGCGGGTGACCTGATCGCGCTTTATATGGGGTTGGAGCTGCAATCACTGGCGCTTTACGTTATCGCCTCCCTGCGCCGTGACAGCGTGCGCTCGACAGAGGCCGGGTTGAAATACTTCATCCTTGGCGCGCTGTCGTCGGGGCTTTTGCTTTACGGTGCGTCCTTGACCTACGGCTATGCGGGAACCACCCTATTCTCGGGGATTATCGAGACCGCGACAGAGGGCGATATGCCCCTTGGGCTGCTTTTCGGTCTGGTCTTCGTGATGGCGGGTCTTGCCTTCAAGGTATCGGCCGCCCCCTTCCACATGTGGACACCCGATGTTTACGAGGGCGCTCCCACCCCCATCACCGCCCTTTTCGCCACCGCGCCCAAGGTCGCGGCGATGGCCCTGTTCGCGCGCGTTGTCTATGACGCGTTTGGCGGGGCAATCGGCGATTGGCAGCAGATCGTGGCGTTCTTGGCGGTCTTCTCGATGTTTCTGGGCGCCGTCGCTGCGATCGGCCAGACTGATATCAAGCGGCTGATGGCCTATTCTTCGATCAGCCATATGGGTTTTGCGCTGATGGGGCTCGCCGCTGGTACCGAACAGGGTGTCAGTGCCATGCTCATCTACATGGCGGTTTATGTGACGATGAATATCGGCACCTTCGCATTTATCTTGACGATGCAGAAAGATGGCCGCCCCGTGACCGAGATCAGCGCGCTATCCTCCTTTGCCAACCGCGAGGGGACCAAGGCCTTGGCGCTTTTGGTCTTGATGTTCAGCTTGGCCGGTGTGCCGCCGATGGTGGGTTTCTTCGGCAAATACGCGGTGCTTTTGGCGGCGGTCGATGCGGGGATGGCATGGCTTGCAGTGGCCGCTGTGATCGCCTCGGTGATCGGGGCATACTACTACCTACGTATCGTTTACCTGATGTATTTTGGCGAGAACCGCGATGGCTTGGACGGCCGCATGGGCGCGGTCCAATATGTGGGTCTGTTGGCGATGGCTGCGCTGATCGCGCTGGCATGGTTGCCGGGTGTCAACCTCTTGGGTCTTGAAAACATGGCGGCGCAGGCGGCCGAGACGCTTGTCCGCTGAGGCGCCTGCTTGGCCCGTGGGCGTGGACCGGCTGGTCCTGCCCACGACCGATAGCACAATGGCCGAAGCGGTGCGCCGTGCCGCTGGCTTGATCCGCCCAACTTGGATTTGCGCGCTCACGCAAACGGCCGGGCGTGGGCGTCGCGGGCGCGCTTGGGCGATGCCGCCCGGAAATTTCGCAGCCTCGTTGGTGATGCGCCCCGATGGGCCACCCGCCCAAGCCGCGCTGCGCTCCTTCGTGGCGGCGCTTGCGTTGCGCGATGCGCTGATCGCCGTGGGCGCCCAGCCTGAGGTGTTGGCGCTGAAATGGCCGAATGACGTTCTGCTTCATGGCGGGAAGGTCGCGGGGATCTTGCTTGAAAGTACGGGCGCGGGTGGGCGCATCGACCATTTGATCATCGGAGTCGGCGTCAACTTGGCTGCTGCGCCGGATGCGGCCTTGCTCGAGCCGGGCGCGCTAAGCCCTGTCAGCCTTGTGGCCGAAACCGGCATCCGCATCACGCCTGAGGATTTCCTGATCCACCTGGCACAAGGCTATGCTCGCTGGGAGGATCGGTTCATGACCGATGGCTTTGCCCCCATCCGCAATGCATGGCTGCAAAACGCCGCGCGCTTGGGCAAAACGATCACCGCGCGCCTGCCGCGCGAAGAGGTCACGGGACGCTTGCATGACATGGACATGGAGGGGCAACTCGTGTTGGAAACGGTGCAGGGGCGGCGCTTGATCGCGGCGGCCGATATTTTCTTCTGATTGGGGGGCGGGCATGCTTCTCTGCATCGATTGCGGCAATACAAATACTGTCTTTAGCGTCTGGGACGGCACACGGTTCCTCTGCACCTTGCGCACCGCGACCGATCACCAGCGCACGGCCGATCAGTACTACGTCTGGTTTTCGACATTGATGGCGCACCACAAGATCGCGATCGCGATCGACGCGGTGATCCTGTCCTCGACCGTGCCGCGCGTGGTCTTCAACCTGCGCGTGTTGTGCGATCGCTACTTCGAGTGCCGCCCGCTGGTGGTGGGAAAGCCTGAATGCCTGTTGCCCAACCCACCCCGCGTCGATGCCGGCACGCAAGTCGGCCCCGATCGCCTGGTGAACACGGCCGGCGCCTATCAACGCCATGGCGGCGATCTGATCGTGGTCGATTTCGGCACCGCGACCACCTTTGACGTCGTGGCCCATGACGGGGCCTATATCGGGGGCGTGATCGCGCCGGGTGTGAACCTCAGCCTCGAGGCGCTGCATCGCGCGGCGGCGGCGCTGCCGCATGTCGATGTGACCAAGCCGCAACGTGTGATCGGTACGAATACGGTTGCCTGCATGCAGTCGGGTGTGTTCTGGGGGTATGTCGGCCTTGTGCGGGGTATCTGCGAACGGATTCGCGGCGAGCATGAGCGCCCGATGCGCATCGTCGGAACGGGTGGCCTTGCCTCGTTGTTCTCGCAAGGTGATGTGCTATTTGACCGGATCGAGGATGATCTGACCATGCATGGTCTGACTGTCATCCATCAATATAATAAGGAACAAGGCAGCATATGACCGATCGCAACCGGCTGATCTATCTCCCCCTCGGCGGCGCGGGCGAGATCGGGGTGAACGCTTATGTCTATGGCTATGGCCCCGTCGATCAAGAGCGGCTGATCGTCGTCGATCTGGGCGTGGGTTTTCCCGACATGGACGGCCAACCCGGTGTCGACCTGATTTTGCCCGATATCCGTTGGCTGGCCGAGCGGCGCGACCGGATCGATGCGATCTTCATCACCCATGCCCATGAGGATCATGTGGGTGCCGTCGGTCATCTCTGGGGGCAGTTGCGCGCGCCGATCCATTGCCGTGCCTTCACCGCTATCCATGCGCGTCGCAAGATGGAGGAGGCGGGCCATTCCGCCGAGCATGTTCATGTCGCACCTGTCTGGCCCGCCCGGGTCGAGGTCGGCCCCTTCAATGTGCAATTCGCCCCCGTCAGCCATTCGATTCCCGAAGCATCGGCTTTGGTGATCGATACGCCCGCAGGCCGCGTGGTGCATTCGGGCGATTTCAAAATCGACCGCGCGCCGATGGTCGGCGAACCTTTCGATGAAGAGTTGTGGCGCCAGATCGGTCAAGACGGTGTGCTGGCCTATATCTGCGATTCGACCAATATCTTTCAGCGCCATCCCGGCCGATCGGAAAGCCAGTTGCCCGATCCCATCGGTGCGCTGATCGCGGACGCCAAGGGCATGGTGGTGGCGACCACATTTGCCTCGAACCTCGCGCGCCTCAAGACGCTCGCGGATGCGGGTGTCGCCAATGGGCGCTCCATCTGCCTGATGGGCCGTGCGATGAAGCGGATGGTAACCGCCGGTGAAGAGGCGGGCGTCTTGATGGGCTTTCCCCGCACCCTGACCCCGGAAGAGGCGCAAGATGTACCGCGTGAGAACCTGATGCTGATCGTGACCGGTAGCCAAGGTGAACGGCGCGCAGCCTCGGCGGCGCTCAGCCGTGGGAGCTATCTTGGGCATGAATTGTCCGAGGGGGACATGTTCCTGTTTTCCTCCAAGACCATTCCCGGAAACGAGGTGTCGGTCGGTCGGATCAAGAACGCGTTGGCCGAGAAGGGCGTTGATGTCATTGATGACAGCCACGGCTTTTACCATGTCTCGGGCCACGCCAACCGCCCCGATTTGGAAGCGATGCATGACCTTGTACGCCCGCGTATCCTGATCCCTAATCACGGAGAATACCGCCATTTGCGCGAACATGCGCAGCTGGCGCTGGCCAAGGGGATGGAAGGGATCATCGCCCCAAATGGCGCAATGGTCGAGCTATCGGGCAATAGCCCGCGCATCGTGGAATATATCGATGTCGCCAAGATCTATCTCGATGGCGCAACGCTTGTCGGTGCGCTCGACGGGGTAATCCGTGACCGGATGAAGCTGGCCTTGAATGGGCTGGTCGCCGTCGCGGTGATCGTGGACGAAGATGACGTGCTGCTCGAGGATAGTTGGGTCGCGTTGCGCGGCCTGCCCGAACTGTCGGGCAAGGGCGATGACCTGGCCGACATGATCGAAGAGGAATTGGCAAGCGCCATGACGCGCTTCGATGCCAAGACGGTCAATGATGATGACCGCCTCGAAGAGGCCGTGCGCCGGGTCGTGCGCAATCTTTGCCTTGTCGAAATCGGCAAAAAGCCCGAGGTGACGGTGTTGATCCAGCGGTTAATGGCGGCCTGATCAGGCCGCCCCGGCCGCTGCTTAGGCTTCCGTTTCGGCGGCCACTTCGGTGACGGTGGCGTTTTCCCCGCTATCATCGACCATATCGGCCTTTTTGCGGCGGCGACGCTTGGGCTTGGGCGCTTCGGCTTCGGCTTTTGCCTCAAGCGTAGGAACCGCTTGTTCTTTCATTTCTTCGGCGCCGGCTATGTCGGTTTGATCCTCGACGGTCTCATCCGTCGCCTCATCGGACAGGCTTGCCCGCGGTGGGCCGCCACGACGCTCGTCAAAGCTGAGCGCGATGAAATCGGGCAGGTGATCGCCCATGCCGATCGTACGCTCCCCACCGCGCCCGCCCCGGTCACCTTCGCCCCGATGGTTACCATGATTATCTGACCGATAATCACCGCGCGGCTTTTGGCCCCGACGCTCGCCGCGATCCATCCGTTCAGCGCGTGAGGGCTGTTCGGCGGCCTCTTGCGGCTGGTCTGGGGCTTCGGCTGGGATCGCCACGGGCGTGGTGGCTTGATCGGCCTCGTGCCGCCCGCCTTTGCCGCGCCCGCGCCGCCCGCGGTGGCGTTCGCGGTCACGTTCATTGCCGGCATCGGGTTTGGCCTCACCCTCGGCCTCGGCCATGATCGCGCCTGTGGGGCTCCAAGGCAGATCGCCGCGGGGGATCGGTTTGGCGATGAGGTTCTCGATCGCGGCCAGGTACTTGTCATCTGCAGGCACGGCGATTGAAATCGCGACACCCGACCGTCCGGCGCGCCCCGTGCGCCCGATACGGTGGACATAGTCCTCGGCATGGCTGGGCAGGTCGTAGTTGAAGACATGGCTGACGCTGGGGATATCAAGGCCGCGCGCGGCCACATCCGAGGCAACGAGGAACCTCAACTTGCCTTCGCGGAACCCATCCAGCGTACGGGTGCGGTGCGACTGATCCAGGTCACCGTGGATCGGCTCGGCGTCATAGCCGTATTTCTTCAGCGATTTCGCAACGATATCGACATCGACCTTGCGGTTACTGAAGATGATCGCATTGGTGCAGGCCGCACCCTCGGCCTCGATCGCGGCGCGCAACATAGCGCGCTTTTCCTTTGCCGCTGTTTCGCGGTCACGCCGCGATGGGCGGAATTCAAGGAGGCGCTGGGTAATGGTTTCCGAGGCGCTGGCTTGGCGTGCTACTTCGATCCGGGCGGGGTTCGACAAGAAGGTGTTGGTGATGCGCTCGATCTCAGGTGCCATGGTGGCCGAGAAAAAGAGTGTCTGACGGGTAAAGGGGACAAGGCCGAAGATACGCTCGATATCGGGGATGAAGCCCATGTCGAGCATGCGGTCGGCCTCGTCCACCACCATGACCTTTACATCGGTCAAGATCAGCTTGCCGCGCTCGAAATGGTCGAGCAGGCGGCCGGGGGTCGCAATCAACACATCGACGCCCTTGTCGATCAACTGATCTTGCTCTTTAAAGCTGACGCCGCCGATCAAGAGCGCCTTGGTCAGTTTCACATGTTTGGCGTAGGTATCGAAATTCTCGGCCACTTGGGCGGCCAGTTCGCGTGTGGGACACAGCACAAGGCTGCGCGGCATGCGTGCGCGTGCGCGGCCACGGGCGAGAATGGTGATCATCGGCAGCGTGAAGCTGGCGGTCTTGCCCGTGCCGGTCTGGGCGATGCCCAAGACATCGCGCCCTTCGAGGGCGGGGGGGATGGCACCGGCTTGGATCGGAGTGGGGGTTTCGTAGCCTGCTTCGGTTACGGCTTTCAGAACCTTGGGATTAAGGTTGAGGTCGGAAAAGCTTGTCATATGCGTCCAGTCTGGCCGGGGTTGCCCCGGCATGGGTGAGTTGGAGCGCATGGTATCCGGCGCGCTCCGCGGATCATGCCCCGACGCGGATCGTCGGCGGCTTGGCTGCACATAGGCGAAAAGCGGCACCGCGTCAAACAAGGCGAAAGCGCTGTGTCACAATCCGCGCGCGCGCTCGGCGGCCTCGATGAAAAGAGCGGGGGGCGCGTAGATATCGATCGCACCAGAGGGGCCGGTCAGCCGGGCGATCAAGCCCTCGTCCTGGGCGCGCAGGAACAAGGCGCGGTCCAGCAAGATCAACCCCACCGGGCCATCGCGGCAATGGCCATGGGTGCAGCCTGTGCCATGTTCCTTGCGAAAGGACAGCATGACCCCATCGCGCCATGCGGTATCGAAGCTGAGGCGATGCACCCCATCGCGTCGCTGGCCGATCACCAGCGCATGGGTACGCCTTGCCCCATGATCTGCGATGATCACATGGCCGATGAGCACATGATGCGGATGATCCGAGATCGCTGTTTGGGCGGAATAGACGCCGCTGATCGCGCTGCGGTCATTGGACAAGGCACCGCCGCCACATGCCATGAGCGGCAAGATCAGGAGGGTCAGGGCAAGGATCGCATCTGCGCGCATGGCTTGATGTGCCATGCGCGGGTTAATCCTGCGTTAACCGTGGATGTCGGGGGTATTTTCCATCCGCCCCCCCCGGGTCTTTCGGTCCGACTCAGACCATCAGCTCCTTGGTCGCCGTCAGCCGCACCTTCGGATAGTCGCGCGCCACGCGGTCGATGTCCCATTGCAGCCGGGTCAGATAGACCGGGTCGCCGTCATTATCGGTCGCCATGTGCTGCTTGTTTGCATCGGCAAAAGCCTCGACCGCATCTTTTGGGCCATGCACCCAGCGCGCCGAGGTGAATTGCGACCCCTCGAAGCGGACGGGAAGCCCGTATTCCAACTCGATCCGGCTGGCCAGCACTTCGAATTGCAGGGCGCCCACGACGCCCACGATAAAGCCCGAGCCAAAGCTGGGCTTGAAAACCTTGGCGGCCCCTTCTTCGGCGAATTGCATTAGGGCCTTTTCCATGTGCTTGGCCTTCATCGGGTCGCCTGCACGGGCCGTTTGCAACAGTTCCGGCGCAAAGGAGGGGATGCCCGTGACCTTGAGCGCCTCACCCTCGGTCAGCGTGTCGCCGATCCGCAATTGCCCGTGGTTCGGGATGCCGATGATATCGCCGGCCCATGCCTCTTCAGCGAGTTCCCGGTCGGCGGCCAGAAACAGCACCGGGTTGGTAATTGCCATGGGCTTGCCCGCGCGCACATGGTGAAGCTTCATCCCCCGTTCGAAATGCCCTGAGGCCAGCCGGACAAAGGCCACGCGGTCGCGGTGCTTGGGGTCCATATTGGCCTGTACCTTGAAGACGAAACCCGCGACCTTGCCCTCTTCGGGGGCGATCTGGCGGGGTTCGGCGCGTTGGGGCTGCGGAGGCGGGCCATAGTTGCCGATGCCTTCCATCAATTCCTTGACGCCGAAGGAGTTGATCGCCGAGCCGAACCAGATCGGCGTCATCGACCCTTCGAGAAAGCGGTCGCGGTCAAAGGCAGGCAGAAGCGCGCGCGCCATCTCCAGTTCTTCGCGCAGTTTTTCAAGCAGGTCGGCGGGTACATGTTTGGCCAGCGCCGGGTCATCCAAGCCACTGATCTTGATAGAGTTTGCCACCTTGTTACGGTCGGCGCGGTCCATGATTTCGAGCCGGTCGCGCAAGATGTCGTAGGCGCCGACGAAGTCGCGCCCTACCCCGATGGGCCAGCTTGCTGGCGTCACGTCGATGGCGAGGTTTTCCTGGATCTCGTCGATGATCTCAAAGGTGTCCCGGCTTTCGCGGTCCATCTTGTTGCAGAAGGTCAAGATCGGCAGATCGCGCAGGCGGCACACTTCGAAGAGCTTTTGGGTCTGGCTTTCCACACCCTTGGCCCCGTCGATCACCATGATGGCCGCGTCCACGGCGGTCAGCGTACGATAGGTGTCTTCCGAGAAGTCGCTATGGCCGGGCGTATCGACGAGGTTGAAACGATATTGCCCGAAATCAAAGGACATCGCCGAGGCCGAGACCGAAATGCCCCGGTCCTTTTCCATCTGCATGAAATCCGAGCGCGTACGCCGCGCCTCGCCCTTGGCGCGTACTTGGCCCGCCATCTGGATCGCTCCGCCGAACAGAAGGAATTTCTCCGTCAGGGTCGTTTTGCCCGCATCGGGGTGCGAGATGATGGCGAATGTCCGGCGGCGCGCGATCTCGGGCGGCAGGGCGGGGCGGTTCTGGGGGGCGTTGTCCAACATGGGCGCGATATAGCGATGCCGTGTGCCTTGGGCAATCGGGCTGGATCAGTCGTCATGCCCACGGCTGGCCCGAGTCAGGCGTTGGGCCGCGTCGCGCGGGTCGCCCAAGACACGCGCATCCACTTCGAGGGCGGCAACAGCGCGGCGGTCGGCTGCGAAATCATCCGGTGATATCCCGTCAGGCAAGGGGCCATCGATTTCAGAGGTCACCAACATGCTTTCGACCGCGATGCCTTCGGCAAAGATCACTTCGCGACGGTCAAACAGGATTTGATAGCTGTCGATATGGCCGCCCTCATCGCGCTTGACGTCGATGTCATTGACCAACAGGGCCGCCTTGACCAAGACCTCGGCGCGGCCGGTGCCAAGCTTGTCTCGGCGCTGCCAGATAAATAGTCGGTGTTCCGGGCTCAGCAGCAGGTCACGCGCGGCATGCAATGTCCCGGCTGCAATGCGGATCGGTGCGGCCGCCCCCGTTGCGCGGCGGGTCTGATGCCCGATCCAGCGAATCGGGCGGGGTCCATGATCGAGTGTCAGGACCATATCCCCGACCTTGAGCGTATCGACGGGCATTTGCGCGCCATCGGCCATGGTAATCTGGGTGCCGGCGAAAAAGCTGACCGAAACGATGTCGGCGAAACGGCGTGGGGCAAGCGCAGCAGAGGAGCCGATCAGTTCATACTCAACCTTGGGCCGGATGGGCGACAAGGGCAAAAGGTGGATCGTCGTCGCATCGCGTTGATTGGTGCGGCGCAGCACCAAAACCTCGATCGTCTCGCCTGAGGGCGCCATGAAGCTGTGGCAATCGACAATGCTGAGCGTATCGCCCGGCTGACCAACCTGCGAGCCGGCGGCCACGATCTGCCGCTGCGTGTCACTTTCGCCGATATATAGTTGTGCCGCTCTTGCGCCATTGCTCAGGCGATACGTATCGCCCGCAACCGCCGCCGGCCCGAGGCCAATCGGATCGCCCGAATTCGCACCGCTTTGCGCCCGTAGCGCAGTCGCCGGATAGGTGGCAAAACGGTAAAGTGGCGGGCAATCGCGCATCAATTATCTTTCGTGAGTTTTCTGCTCTTTCGGTAGGGCGTGGCGTGGTTTTGGTCAAGTCTGGCCGTTGGCTGCGGTCGCTGCTAGACCAGCGCTGATAATTGCGAACAGGAGGCAAGATCATGGATCTGGGGATAGCAGGAAAGCGCGCATTGGTCTGTGCATCGTCCAAGGGCTTGGGCCGCGGTTGCGCGGAAGCCTTGGCCGAGGCCGGCGTCGATCTGGTTCTAAACGCGCGCGGAGCCGAGGCGCTAGAAAAGACCGCACAAGAGATCCGCGATCGTTTCGGTGTCGAGGTCACGGCGATTGCCGCCGATATCACCGATGCCGATGATCGCGCCCGGGTGCTGGATGCGGCGGGTTCGGTCGATATCCTCGTGACGAATGCGGGTGGTCCGCCCCCCGGTATCTGGTCGGATTGGAGCCGCGACGACTTTATCCGCGCGCTCGATGCCAACATGCTGACGCCCATCGCGCTGATGACGGCGCTATTGCCCGGGATGATCGACCGCGGCTGGGGTCGGGTGGTGAATATTACCTCGCAATCGGTCAAGGCCCCGATCCCCGCGCTGGGCCTGTCGAATGCGGCGCGCACCGGCTTGACGGGGTATGTCGCAGGCACCGCGCGGCAGGTGGCGCAATATGGCGTCACCATTAACAATATGCTGCCCGGCATCCATGCCACTGACCGCGCTGATGCATTGGATGCAGGTGTGGCGCGTCAGCAGAATATTTCGATCGATCAGGCCCGCGAACAGCGCAAAGCCAGCTTGCCGACGCGCCGCTACGGCACCTCCGAGGAATTTGGTCAGACCTGTGCCTTCCTGTGCTCGCAGCATGCGGGATTCATCGTGGCGCAAAACATCTTGCTCGATGGCGGCGGCACCAACGCCACGATCTGAACTCAGCGGGGCGCGGGTCTGCTTGCCAGTCCGCGCCTTGGCTGCTAGCTCGTTTTTCCGAGGGAATTAATCGGATTTTCAGCGCCTATGGCAGACGCCCCCCGCCTTGAAGTGGATCACCTCACCTGTCGATTCGACGGTCGCGATGTCGTGCGCGATGTGAGTTTCACCGTCCGTGCGGGCGAGGTGATGTGCCTGCTCGGCCCGTCGGGTTGCGGGAAATCCACCACCTTGCGGGTGATTGCGGGTATCGAGCGTGAGATCGCTGGCGCAGTGCGTGCCAATGGGCGCATCTTGTCCGATGAGCGTGTGCATCTGCCACCCGAAGCGCGTGGCGTTGGGCTGATCTTTCAAGATTTCGCACTGTTTCCCCATCTCAGCGTTGCGCAAAATGTGGGTTTTGGCCTCAAGGGCGACAGGGCCGAGATTGCGGCCCGTGTTCATGAATTACTCAGCCGGGTCGATTTGGCGGGCTACGGCGACAAGGCGCCGCATATGCTGTCAGGCGGCGAGCAGCAACGCGTGGCCTTGGCCCGTGCTCTCGCGCCTCGCCCGCGCATCATGCTGATGGATGAACCCTTCTCCGGGCTCGACAACCGCTTGCGCGATGGGATCCGTGACGAGACGCTCCAGCTTTTGAAGGAGGAGGGGACAGCCGTTGTGCTTGTGACGCACGAACCCGAAGAAGCGATGCGCATGGCCGACCAGATCGCGCTGATGCGCGACGGGGTGATCGTGCAAAAGGGTGCGCCCTACAATGTATATAACGCCCCTGCCGACAAGGCCGCGGCCGCATTCTTCAGTGATATCAACGTGATCCGTGGAACGGTGCAAGGCGCGCTGGTCGATACCGCTTTTGGCCAATTCCTTGCACCCGGTCACCCTGATGGCACCGAGGTCGAAATCGTCTTTCGCCCCCAACATGTGAAGATCGACTTTGACCGTGGCGGGCGGGGGCCAAACCCCACGCCGCAGGATGGTACTCCTGCCCGTGGCGTGGTCGCGCGCGCCCGCTTCATGGGGCATGAAAGCCTTGTGGAATTCCGCATGGATTTCGACGGTGGCATCCTCAAGGCGACGGTGCCGGCGGTGTTCTTGCCCAAGCCCGATACGCCACTTTGGCTGACCGTGCGGCGCGATCGCTGCTTTGTCTTCGCGAAAAAGCGCTGATCATCATGCCCCGATAAGCGATTTGGGGCTTTGATCTGCCGCGTGGAACACATACCTATAGGTTCTGAAAACCGAAAGCGAACCGCGCATCGGGGTGGTTTGCGCGGGTGGGGTTAGGGAGAAAGACATGCTCAACAATATCGGACCGGCGGGCCTTTTGCTGATCGCCATCGTGGTGCTGGTGCTTTTCGGGCGCGGCAAGATCGCGGGCCTTATGGGTGAGGTCGGCAAGGGCATCACCGCCTTCAAGCGCGGCGTGAAGGACTCGACCGCAGAGATCGAGAATGCGGCTGATGATGGCACCCGGGCGCGCGATGTGACGCCGCAGGGCGAAAAAGACAAAGCCTGATCGCGCCGCCCCGTTGCGTGCCGCGCGGGGTTTGGCCTTTATTGAACAGGGACATGCATGCCTGATATCGGCTGGATGGAGCTTCTGGTGATCGGTGTTGTTGCGCTGATCGTCGTGGGGCCTAAGGATCTTCCGGTGATGTTCCGGAAGTTCGGTCAATTCACCGGCAAGCTTCGGGCAATGGCGCGTGATTTCCAGCGCGCCATGAACGACGCCGCCGACGAGGCCGGGGTCAGCGACATCAACCGTGATCTGCGCAAGGCGACCCAATATGCGCGCAACCCCGCCAAAGCGGGCATGAGCGCACTCAAGGACTCGCTGGGCGAGGATTTTGAACTCGACCCAAGCAAATATGCCGAAGGGAGCGAGACCCGTCGCATCGCCGAAGAGAAACTCGCCAATGCCAAGAAGCTGCGCGATGAAATCGACGCGCGCAACAAGGCGAAAGCAGCAAGCAATGCGGCCGCCGAGGTAACAGCGGCCCCTGCCGCCAATATCGGCCCCGCCGCTGATGCAGCTTCCACGGACACCTCTAAATCATGAGTGCAGAAGACAAGATCGAAGACAGCTCGGCGCCGCTGATCGAGCATCTGGCAGAGCTGCGCACACGGCTGATCCGATCCGTCATGGCCTTCGTCATCGGCATGGTCGCAATGTTCACCGTGGCGGAACCGATCCTTGAATTCATCTCGCAACCCTTGGCCGAAGTGTTGCGCGCCCGCGGAGAAGATGCGCGGCTCATCTTTACGGCGCCGCAGGAAAAATTCTTTGTCTTGATCCGTATCTCGATCGTGATGGGGTTTGCGGTCAGCTTTCCGGTGATCGCCCATCAGCTTTGGCGCTTTGTCGCGCCGGGGCTCTATAAATCCGAGCAAGGTGCGATCCTGCCCTTCCTGATCGCCTCGCCCATGTTGTTCATGATCGGTGCGTCCTTTGCGCATTATGTGGTCACGCCCCTCGCCATGAATTTCTTCATTGGCTTTTCTGATGCAATCCCGGCCCTCGCGAATTTGATCGCGGGCGATGGTACCTTCCAAAACCCTAATGCGACGCCCGATACGGGTATTCAGACCGTGTTTCTTGGGTCGGTGCGCGAAAGCCTTGATCTGGCGCTCAAGTTCATCTTTGCCTTTGGGCTATGCTTCCAGCTGCCCGTTCTCTTGACGTTGATGGGCAAGGCCGGTCTGGTGACGGCCGCGGGCCTTGGGGCGGTGCGCAAATGGGCTGTCGTGGGCATCTTGACGCTGGCCGCGCTTGTCACGCCCCCCGATGTCGTGACCCAGTTGATCCTGTTCACCGCCGTTTACGGGCTTTACGAGATTTCGATCCTCTTGGTGCGCTTGGTCGAACGCAGCCGCATCCGTCGCATGCGCGCCGAGGGTCTTCTCGACGAAGACGAAGAGCTTTGATCCCATGACTGATGCAACGCTTGCCCGCATCGCCGATGCGCTGGAACGCATGGCGCCGCCGCCCGCACCGACGCCTGATTGGCAGGCTGCGACCGCCTTTGTCTGGCATGCGAACCCCGATCATCTGGCCCCCGTGCCGCGGGTCAACCGCGTGGCGCTCGACCTGCTGCGCGGCATCGATCGGTCGCGTGACACACTTTTGGCCAATACCGCGCAATTTGCCGCCGGTCTGCCCGCCAATAATGCGCTGTTGTGGGGGGCGCGGGGGATGGGAAAATCCTCGCTCGTTAAGGCGGTGCATGCCGCCTGTTTGACGGACGCCCCCGATCTGAAATTGGTCGAGGTGCAGCGCGAAGACCTGCCTTCCATCGGCCGTCTGCTCACGCTGCTGCGCGCGGCCCCCGTGCGCGTTATCCTGTTTTGCGACGACCTTTCATTCTCGCATGACGATCAGCATTACAAATCGCTGAAAGCGGTACTCGATGGCGGGGTCGAAGGGCGCCCGGACAATGTGATTTTCTACGCCACGTCGAACCGGCGCCACCTGATGCCCCGCGACATGATCGAGAATGAGCGCTCGAGCGCGATCAACCCCTCAGAGGCGGTGGAGGAAAAGGTCTCGCTCTCCGACCGCTTCGGGCTGTGGCTGGGTTTTCACGCCTGCACGCAGGATGAATACCTCGCCATGATCCGCGGTTATTGCGCTGCCTATGGGCTGGTGATTGCGGATGCGCGGCTGATTGCCGAGGCGATCGAATGGCAGGCCACGCGCGGCTCACGCTCGGGCCGGGTAGCATGGCAGTTTTTCTGCGATTTGGCAGGGCGGTCGGGCGTCGCAATCTAGTGTAAAGGTGGCGCGCTGCGCGCTTGCGCCCACTCCATCACCCGTTGCGCGCGGCGGTCCATGATGCGCCGCCACAGGCGCGGCATGGTGGCAATCACGGCCATGATCGGCAAAGGATGGGGCAAGGTCGGCGCATCAGCCTGGGGGTTGAGCCGGTCATAGGGCCTGTCGGGATGCATATGATGCTCGGAATGGGCAGGCGCGTTCATCATCAAGTAGCTTGAAAAGCCGCTTGGCGCGTTCCAGCTATGGTGGGGGGCGACAGGTTCGCGCCGTCCATTGGGCAGAAGGCGGCGCGTCAGCCCATAATGCTGGATATAGTCCGACATCAAGATCTGCGCGCCGAACAGCCCCCACAGGAACGCCAGTGCGGCCGCGCCCCGCGCCCCCCCGATCCAAATCGCGCACAGCATCGCAAACGCGGCAAGCCCGATCCAAGCCGCGTAAGGGGTGGCCACCAGATGGGCCTTGCCCCCTTGCCGCTGGTTGCGGGCAAATTCGCTCGCCAAACCTGCGCGGAAAGACCCACGCCATGCCCGCGGCAAATAGGCCCAAAAGCTTTCGCCGGGAAGGGGCGTATTGGGGTCATCCACGGTGCCGACATGTCGGTGATGGACCAGCCGATGGGCCGAGACGTGATGCCCGAACCCCGTCACCCCATAGACCAGCGCACCCAACCCATATGCAACCCGATCCTTGCGATGGATCAACTCATGCGCGTTGGGATGGCTGACTTGCCCCATGAAACTGGCCAAGGCGAGGATCAATACGAAGCTATGTGTCGTCGAAAGCCGCCCATCACCCAGCGCATCGATCACCAGAACCATCAACACCAGATGCATGATCCCCAGCCCAAGCGCGAGCCGCTCCGACCATGGGGCGTGGTCCGCATCGGCGTGACGGGGCGGGGCAAGCAGATGGTCAAGCCCGGCTGTGACCAGCGTGAGCCAAAAGAGGCAAAGCACCCCCGCGAACCCCCAGATGGTCGCGCCGAGCGCGATCAAGAGGGCGGGGGTCAAGGTGACAAGCGCGTAACATGCGATCACTGGCACGGTGGAACCCTCAGATATTCACGATCACGATCAAAACCCGCCAAAGATATTTGCCCAAGATTCCAGGCGAAACCATGGCCTTTCTTTCCCGTCGGCGGCGTATTAGGTGAAGAATGACCAAAAAACGATGAAAGACGCCAGCGCCCATGTCCTTTTTCAAGAAGCTCAAGGACCGGATGTTCAAATCCGCCTCGAAACTCGATGAGGGGTTGGATGCGATCATCGAGGAAGGGGCAGATCGCCCCAGGAGCCCCGACGCCGCCATAACACCCGAGGCATATCGTCAGTCGGACGCGCCTGCGCCGACGCCGACGCTGGAGCCGTCCCCCGAACCGCCTGCCCTGCCGACCCCCGCACCCGCGCCGGAGGCCCTCGCCGTGCCAAGGCCCGGCCTGATTGGCCGTCTGATGGGTCGCAGCGCCGCGCCACGGCGTGCGCTCGATGACGAGATGCTGGAAAGCCTCGAGGAACTGTTGATCGCCGCCGATATGGGCGTGGACACCGCACTCCGCGTGACCGCTAACATGGCCGAAGGGCGCTTGGGCAAGATGATGTCATCGGGCGATATCAAGGCATTGCTCGCCGCCGAGATCACCCGCGTGATGGAACCTGTGGCCCGGCCCTTACCGATCTATCCAAAGAAGCCGCAAGTCGTGCTGGTCGTGGGTGTCAACGGCTCGGGCAAGACGACGACGATTGGCAAGCTTGCCAGCCAGTTCAAGGCTGCGGGAAAATCCGTGGTGATTGCGGCGGGTGACACGTTCCGCGCAGCGGCGGTCGAACAGTTGCAAATCTGGGGTGACCGGGCAGGTGTGCCAGTCTTGACTGCGCCCGAGGGGGGCGATCCGGCGGCACTTGCCTTTGATGCCATGGTTCGCGCCGAGGCTGACGGGGCCGATCTGTTGATGATCGACACCGCTGGGCGATTGCAAAATCGTGCCGACCTGATGGAGGAACTGGCCAAGATCGTGCGTGTTATTCGCAAACGTGACGCGGACGCGCCGCACAACACGCTGTTGGTGCTTGATGCGACCACGGGTCAGAACGCACTTAGCCAAGTCGAGATCTTCTCCAAGATCGCCGATGTCTCGGGGCTGGTGATGACCAAGCTTGATGGCACCGCCAAGGGTGGTGTTCTCGTTGCCTTGGCCGACAAGTTCGGCCTGCCGATCCATGCCATAGGTGTGGGCGAGCAGATTGACGATTTACAACCTTTTGACCCCGAAGAATTCGCCAAAGCGCTGGTTGGTATTGAATGAAAGCGACATTCGTTCACATGGGGTGTGTATAAGTTGACGCTCTTGTCAGCCGCCCTTGAGGCACCGCGATGAGCGCTTGGATCACCGGAGTCGAAGGCACCGAGGCCGCCGCCCGCCTTGCGCTCATCCTCGCCTTGGTCGCGGCCATTCTGCACGCCGTTTTTGGTGCCTTGCAAAAGGGACGGCATGACCCGCTCTTGGCGCGTGGCGCGATCGACGCCTTTTATGCGCTGATCGCCTTGCCCTTTGCCCTTTTCGTCGTGCCATGGCCCGAGCCGCATATGTGGCCGATCTTTGCCGGCGCTTTCGTGATCCATGTGCTGTATAAATGGGCCACACTCGCGGCCTATCGCCGGGGGGCCTATACGGTCGTCTATCCGGTGATGCGCGGCACCGGGCCGCTTTTCGCGATCATCGGGGCCTATCTGTTGTTCGGCGAGACCTTTGCGCCGATGCAATGGATAGGGGTCGCGGTGCTGCTTGCGGGGCTTTACGGGCTGGCGGCCTATAACCTTGCCCATGTGACGGTCGATCGCGACCGCTTGGTGCCTGCGCTGGCCTTCGCGGTGTTAACGGGCCTTTTTGTGGCGCTTTACACCACCTATGACGCCTATGGCATCCGGGCCACGGCCGATCCCTTCACCTTTCTGGCGTGGTTCTTTTTCATCGATGGGCTGCTTTTTCCCTTCATCGCGCTGCGCTTTTATCGCCGCATGCCCGACCCGCCGCCCATTGGCCCACTTCTGGCGCGCGGGCTTTTTGGCGCATTCGTGGCTTTCGCCAGTTTCGGGTCGATCATGCTGGCCACTCGCCTCGACAGCGTGGGTGAGGCCGCCGTCTTGCGCGAGACATCGACCGTTTTCGCCGCACTCATCGGCTGGCTGTTCCTGGGCGAGCGCGTCGGCCCGCGCCGATTGGCGTTGATGGGGTTGATCGCGGCGGGCGCGGTGATAGTTGAGTTTGGTGGATAGCAGGAGCGCGCATGCCAGATAAACCGATCAACCCATGGCTGCGCCAAGCTCTTGAACTCGGCCCGCCGCTTTTGTTCTTCGTGGCCTACATGCGGTTTCAGGATACCAGCCTGACCATTGGCGGGCGTGATTATGACGGGTTTATCCTTGTCACAGCCGGCTTCGTGCCGCTGCTTTTGGCCACGATCGCGATCTTGTGGAAGCTCACGGGCCGGATCAGCCGGATACAGGTCTTCACCGCCGTGATGGTCGTCGTGTTCGGCGGGCTGACGATCTGGCTGAATGATGAGCGTTTCTTCAAGATGAAGACGACGCTGGTTTACGGTTTTTTCGCCGTGACGCTGGGCGTCGGGCTTTTGCGCGGGCAGGGCTGGCTCAAGGTCTTGATGGGCGAAATGCTGCCCATGTCCGATCACGGCTGGTTGGTCCTGTCGCGCCGGATCGCGGCCGTCTTCGCGGTGATGGCGGTCGCCAACGAAGTGGTGTGGCGCACCCAATCGACCGAACTCTGGGTGACCTTCGAGACCTTCGTACTGCCCGCCTTCCTGTTTCTCGCCTTTATGGCGCAGTCCAAGCTCTTGGAGCGGGAAAGCCTTAGCGCGGACGGCGCGGACCGCTCGGACGCGCCTGACCATCGGGGCGGGGACCGCTAGGCTTTTTGCGCAAGGGGCGCTTGGGCTTGTCCTTGGCGACCGCATGCCCCTCGACCGCGGCCTCGATCCCGAGTTGGTCGCGCAACACGCGCGGCTTGATTTCTTCCACCTCGCCGGGCTTGAGCGTGCCAAGGCGAAACGGCCCATATGACACCCGGATCAGCCGGTTCACCTCGAGCCCGATCTCGGCCATGGCGCGGCGGATCTCGCGGTTCTTGCCTTCGCGCAGACCCACGGTTAGCCAGGCATTCGCGCCTTGCTGGCGGTCGAGCGTGACCTCCATCGCCTGAAAACGCTCACCCTCGATCTCGATGCCCTTGCGCAAGGGGGCAAGGTCGGTGTCGGCGGGCTTGCCCTTGACCCGCACACGGTATTTGCGCAGCCAGCCGGTGCTTGGCAGCTCCAGCTTGCGCTTAAGCTCACCATCATTGGTCAGGAGCAATAGCCCCTCGGATGTCAGGTCGAGGCGGCCGACGCTCATCACCCGCGGCATATCCTCGGGCAGCTTGTCAAAGACCGTCTCGCGGCCTTTTTCGTCCTTGGCCGTGGTCACCAGCCCTGCGGGTTTGTGATAAAGCCACAGGCGTGGGCGTTCCGCCTCGGCTAGCGCTTTGCCATCGACAGTGATCTTGTCGCCGGGACCGACATTCAGCGCGGGGCTGTCGATGATCTTGCCGTTCACGCTGACGCGCTTTGCCTCGATCATGCGCTCCGCCTCGCGGCGAGAGGCGATCCCGGCACGGCTGAGGCGTTTTGCGATGCGCTCCATCTCACTCATGCGTGTCGCATAGCGGTTTGACAGCGCGAGCGAAAGGCAGGATCACATGGGGCATGACGGGTTTCACATCATTCATGGAGGCAGCACTTGATCAGGCGCGCGCGGCCGCCGCTGCGGGCGAGGTGCCGGTGGGCGCCGTGATCGTGCGCGAAGGCCGCATCATTGCGGCGGCCCGCAACCGCATGCGCGAATTGACTGACCCCACGGCGCATGCCGAGATGCTGGCCATCCGCGCGGCCTGTCAGAACTTGGGCAGCGAGCGGCTGACAGGCTGCGATTTGTGGGTGACGCTCGAGCCATGTCCTGCTTGCGCAGGCGCGATTGCCGCGGCGCGCATCGCGCGGCTTTACTATGCCGCCGCCGACCCGAAATCGGGCGGCGTGGCGCAAGGCCCGCGCGTTTTCGACCATCCGCAAGCCCATCACAGCCCCGAGATCTATGGCGGTCTTGGGGAGGCGGAGGCCGCAGCGCTGCTCAAGGATTTCTTCGCCGCGCGGCGCTAGCGGCAAAGATGCCGTTGCAGGAAATTCAGCACTGCCGCGCGCATTGCGGGGGTTTCCACATGACCGCTGTCTTGGGCCAGTTGCACCTCCAGCGCCTTCGGTGCGTTGCGATAGGCCGCCATCAGACGGGCCAAGGCCGGATCGCGCGCACAGCCGGGTGTCAGCGGGTCATCGGCACCCAGCCCCACGAATTGCAGGCGCGGCGCCACAAGAGCCGCGACATCGCCCATATCCCCATGCTCGAGCAAACCCGGCACGGTCATGTAGGGACCATGCAGATCATGCGCGCCTGTCGCGATGAGCGGGGCGATATCGGCCAGAACGCAAAGCTGCGCGCAGGCGGCGATGCGGGGTTCGAGCGCGGCCAGCCAATAGGCATGGGTGCCGCCCATCGATAGGCCCACGGTGGCGATGCGCGCGGGGTCGATCACAGGCTGCGCGGCCAGCCAGCCAAAGGCCCCGGCCAATTCCCCAAGCATTTGGCCCATCATTGGCTGGCCGCGCCATAGCGCGGCCTTGGCGAGCGCCGCTTCGCCCCCTGCATCTTGGCGCGCGCCGAAAGGGGCGAGATCGATGGCAAGGCTGGCGATCCCCAGATCGGCCAGCGCTGGGCCATAGGGGCCTTGCAGGGCAGGGCGGCCCGCGATCAACTCATCGGCGCCGATGGTGTAGCGGTTGCCATGGGCATGGCAGTAAAGCACCGCCGGAAAAGGACCTGCCCCCGCAGGGACGAGGAACATGCCGGGGATCGTCACGCCCTTGATCGTCAAGGCGATGTTGTCCAACCGATGCTGGCCGAGCGCGCGGCTGGCGACGACCGCGCCTTGGGGCAGCGGCGGATCGCTCACCCATCGCAAGAGCGCCTTGAGCTTTTCGGTGGTCAGGTTCCTGCCCATGGCCCTAGGCGCGTTTTGCATGGCACAGCGAGCCGGTCATCATCCCAAAACCCGGCCTGCCACGGCGGCCAGTTTGGCCACCATCCTCGGATCGCGGGCATCGGGTGCGGTCATGATCGCATGCTCAAGCGCACGGTCGCAGCCATGCGCGCAGGGCGCATGCACCGCGCCCAGATCGGCGGCCAGCCGCGTGATCATGCCGCGCGCTTTGTCGGCGTTTCCACCCAGTGTGCGGATGATGTCAGAAATATCGACGCTGCCATGCTCGGGGTGCCAGCTGTCGTAATCGGTGATCATCGCCACGCTGGCATAGCAAAGCTCGGCTTCGCGGGCGAGTTTCGCCTCGGGCATGTTGGTCATGCCGATCACGTCACAGCCCCAAACCTCGCGGTAGAGCCGCGATTCGGCCAAGGTTGAGAATTGCGGCCCCTCCATCGCGAGATAGGTGCCACCCTCATGCACCCGCACCCCTTGGGCGTGCGCGGCCGCCGCACAGACAGCACCCAGCGCGCCACAGGTCGGATGCGCGACCGAGACGTGGGCGACAAGACCCGGGCCGAAGAATGACTTCTCGCGCGCGAAGGTCCGATCGATAAACTGATCCACGATCACGAAATCACCCGGTGCCATATCCTCGCGGAACGATCCGCAGGCCGACACACTGATCACATCGGTCACGCCCAAGCGCTTGAGCGCGTCGATATTGGCCCGGTAAGGCACCGATGTGGGGCTATGGACATGCCCCCGCCCGTGACGGGGCAAAAAGGCCATCGCCACGCCCGAAAGCCGCCCGGTCAGGATTTGGTCGGAGGGCGCGCCAAAATCGCTTGCGACCGTGACCCATTGCGCATCGACGAGCCCATCGATCTGGTAAAGCCCCGAGCCGCCGATCACCCCGATCACCCTGTCCATGGCTCTTGCCCCTATCGATGCATCATCTTGGCCAAACCCAATCATCCCACCGCTGACCTTGCAAGGGGCGCGCGGGATCAGCCTTCAGCTTTCCTCAAATACGCCTGTCTCGGAGTTGATGACCGGGCGCATTCATTCATCGGGTCGGCGCAGGCTAAAGGTCTCCCGGATGACGGCATAGTCGCGATAGCCCATGCGCGCCAAAAGCCCCGCAGACGCGACATCAAACATCCCATCCACCATGCAATCGTCACGCAGATGAATGCCCACAACCTCGCCGAAGACGGCGATATTCGCGCCTCCCTCGAGCTTGACGATCTGGGTCACGCGACATTCGAGGCTCGCGGGCGCCCCGGCCACGCGCGAACAGGCGATCGTCTCACAGGGCAACCGATCAATGCCGGCATCGGTGAATTCATCGACCTCGCGCGGCCAAGCCCCAGAGCTGCGGTTCATCGCGTCACGCATCGCGTATTCCACGACATTGACGCAGAACACGCCAGTGTCGCGGATATTGGCGACTGTATCCTTGGTATCGCCGCGATCGGGCTTGGCGCTGGTCGAGGCGAACATCACCTGCGGCGGCACATAGGCGACGGCGTTGAAGAAGGAATAGGGCGCAAGGTTCTCCGACCCATCCGCGCCACGTGTGGAAATCCAGCCGATGGGGCGGGGCGTAACAATGGCATTGAACGGGTTATGGGGCAATCCATGCCCATCCTCGGGTCGATAAAACATCGCGTGGTTCCTTCCGTCTATTTGTGTGGGACCTAGCGCCGTGATAGGTGCGATGCCAGAGGCAAGGGGCAGAATCCGCGCGCATGTACCGGCTGATCCAAGAGACACCCGATGACCGCTGGGAGGTCGAGGCGCTCTATGACTTGTGCTTTGCACCTGGGCGCACGGCGTTGTCGTCTTACCGCTTGCGCGATGGTGTGCCGCCCGTGGCGCGGCTTTGCCTCGTGGCGCGCGACGTTGATGACGTCCTTGCCGGTGCGATCCGCTTTTGGCCGGTCCGCGTGGGTCGGGCCGAGGCGCTGCTTCTCGGCCCTGTCGCCGTCCACCCCACGCGGCAGGGCGAGGGGTTGGGCGGCCTACTGATGCATGAGGGGGTGGCCCGCGCGACCGAGGATCGCTGGCCGCGGATCCTGCTGGTGGGCGATGAACCCTACTACCGCCGCTTCGGTTTTACCCGGCTCGACGGAGTCGAGATGCCGCCGCCCACCAATCCCGCCCGCGTCTTGGGGATCGGGGATTGGGCGGGGATCACGGGCAAGGTCAGGCCTTGGGCGCATTAAGGTCAGGGCGGGGAAACCTCGGGTTTTGCTCCTTTAGCCGCGCAATCGCGCCGTGATCATCTCGGCGGCTTTCTCGGCGATCATCGTGACAGGGGCATGTGTATTGCCCGAGGTGATCGTCGGCATGACCGAAGCATCGGCGATCGACAGCCCGCCGATGCCCTTTACCGTCAAATCCGGGCTGACCACCGCGCCATCATCGACCCCCATCCGCGCGGTCGAGACCGGGTGAAAGATCGTCGTCGCGATATCGCCCGCCGCCGCGAGAAGCGCCGCTTCGCCATCGACCTGCGGGCCGGGCTTGATCTCGGTGGGGGTGAATTCGGCCATGCGCCGCGTCGCCATCAAGGCGCGCGCATGCCGGATGGAGGCGACCGCAACCCGCTGATCGGCGGCTGCGGACAGGTAGTTTGGCCGGATCGCAGGCGGGGCGCCCGGGTCGGCGGTCGTGACATGCACGCTGCCACGGCTTTCGGGGCGCAGGTTGCAAACCGACACGGTCAGCGCCGGGAAATCATGCAGGGGCTGGCCAAAAGCATCGAGTGACAGGGGCTGGACGTGATACTCGATATTGGCGCTGTCATGTTCCGGGCCAGAGCGCGTGAAAATCCCCAACTGCGAAGGGGCCATGGCCAAGGGGCCGGAACGCTTGAACGCGTAGTCCAAGCCGATCTTCAGCTTGCCCAAGGGGCTCGCATACCAATCATTCAGCGTCCGCGCGCCCTTGATTTTGAAGATCGTGCGAATCTGCAAATGATCGGCAAGGTTTTCGCCGACGCCCGCGCTTTCATGAACCATCGCAATCCCCAAGGGGCGCAGGATGTCTGCCCGTCCGATGCCGGAATGCTCAAGGATCTTTGGCGTGCCGATGGCACCTGCGGCAAGCACCACCTCGCCATTCGCCCGTGCGTGATATGCAGCGCCGTCTTGGCGAAAGATCACGCCGGTTACGCGCTTGCCCGCAAATGTCAGGCGCGCAACCTCGGCCCCGGTCACGATGCGCAGGTTCGCGCGCTTGCGGGCCGGATCGAGAAAGGCTTTGCGCGCGTTCCAGCGCCAACCACCGCGCTGGTTCACCTCGAAATAACCCGCGCCCTCATTATCGCCGCGGTTAAAGTCATCAATGCGGGGAATGCCCATTTCCGCGGCCGCTTCGGCCACGGCATCAAGGATCGGCCAACTGAGCCTTTGGCGCTCGACCCGTAACTCGCCCGCCGCACCATGAAGGTCATCCCCACCGCCATGATAACCCTCGGAGCGTTTGAAGTAGGGCAGCACATCATCCCAGCCCCAGCCGGTATTGCCCATCTGCCGCCATTGATCATAGTCGCGCGCTTGCCCGCGCATATAGATCATGCCGTTGATCGAGGAACATCCGCCCAAGACACGCCCGCGCGGATAGTTGAGCGCGCGCCCGTTCAGCCCTGGTTCCGCCTCGGTCTTGAGGCACCAATCGAGCGAAGGATCGCCCATCGCGTAAAGATAGCCCACCGGCACATGCACCCAAAGCCGATTATCACTTCCGCCTGCCTCCAGCAGCAGCACACGACGATTCGGATTGGCCGACAGCCTGTTGGCCAGCACGCAGCCCGCCGATCCGGCACCGACGATGACCACATCCCAATCGCCAAATTCCTGCGTCAGCATGCTTGCTCCCTTGCACTATGCGCCCTTGGGCGCACTGCCCCCGCAACGGTCTAACGCTAGCGGTCGGGTGGCGTCCAGTCGGCAGGTGGTACATCCCGGCGGCTGAGCCGCAGCGCAAGCCCAAGCGCCACGCCAACCGCGATGGCGACCGTCAGATCGGTCAATACGGTCAACACCATGGTGAGCACCAACAGCAGCCGGTCTGCGACACGCCCGGTGGTCAGATAGGCGCGCCAATGCTGAGGTTCAGACATGTTCCATGCGGTCACCAGCAATAGCCCGGCGAGTGCCGGCATCGCCAGATAACCAGCAAGGGGCGCGGCCAGCATCATGACCGCAAGGATGATCAGCGCATGAAAAACCCCTGCAAGGGGCGTGCGCCCGCCTGCGCGTACATTGGTCGCGGTGCGCGCAATGGCCCCTGTGGCGGGCAGCCCGCCCATCAGCGCCGCGCCCAGATTGGCGACCCCTTGTGCCAAGATCTCGGCGTTGGGGCGGTGATTTCCAGCCACCATCCGGTCGGCGACCATCGCCGAGAGCAACGACTCGATCCCGGCCAGAAAGGCGATAATGAGCGCCGAAGGCAAAAGCGCGACAAGTCGCGCCAGCGTGACCTCGGGCAGGTGGGGCAGAGGCAGGCGGTCAGGCAGCGCGCCAAAGCGCGCGCCAAGTGTATCGACAGGCAGCTGCCACAGCGCGACGACAGCCGAGACTGCGGCCACCGCAACGATCAGGCCCGGAAATCGCGGGAAAAGCCGTCGCAGGGCCACGATACCAAGGATTGCACCCACGCCGATGGTGAAACTCGGCCAATCGAAGCTGCCTCGCGCTGCCCAGATCGCGGGGATGCGTTCGCGCGCATCAGCGGGGATGCCAGCGGGCAGCGTGATGCCCAGCGCGTCGGGCAATTGGCTAAGGGCGATGATCGCAGCGATGCCGATGGTGAAGCCGTTGATGACGGGTTCGGGTATCAACCGCATCAGGCTGCCCGCCTGAAGTAGCCCGGCCACAACAAGCATCACCCCCGCCATCAGCGTCGCCAGCACCAGCCCGTCGAAACCATGGGTGGCGATGACACCATGCACAACCACGATAAAGGCACCTGTCGGCCCACCGATCTGGACCCGGCTGCCGCCAAGGGCCGAGATCAGGAAGCCCGCAACAATCGCTGTGACCAGCCCCGTTTCCGGCGCCGCACCCGAGGCAATGGCGATAGCAAGGCTAAGTGGCAGCGCCACCATCGCCACGGTGAGCCCTGCCATGAAATCTGCAAGCACGCTTTTGGGCGTGCTCTGGGGCAGCGTCGTCAGGATCTTTGGTGTGAGCATATGGCACGTCTTTTGGCGCTGTCACCGGGGCCGTCCCGAGGCCTCACAGCGCCGCTCGTCACCCTGCACCTCGGCGCAGTCGGGTGCAAGGGGGGCCTCAACCCTGCCTTTTGAGCCAGTCCATCACGGCTGGACGTACCGATTGATCGCCGCTCGCGCGGGCCTCGTTGATCACGGCGCGAGCCTCGCGGAGATCGACACGGCGCAACAGCGACTTGACCGGCCCGATCGAGGCAGGCCGCATCGACAGCGCACGCAGGCCCATGGCGGCAAAGCACAACGCCTCGACCGGGCGGCCCGCATCTTCGCCACAAAAGCTGAGCGCAGTATCGGTGTCGCGGCAGCGATGCACAATCTGTTCAAGGAACGTCAGGAAGCTCACGTTCAGCGTGTCATAGCGCTTGCGCACCAATTCATTCTCGCGATCGGCTGCGAAGAAGAACTGTTTCAAGTCATTTCCACCGATCGAGATAAAATCGCACTCCTCGAAGAAACGGCGCGGCGCAAATGCCAGCGACGGTGTCTCGAGCATGGCCCCGATTTCGAGCTTTTCAGGCAGCACGTGGCCCAAGGCGGCCTCGCGATCCATTTCGCGCAACAAGTGGTCGCGCGCCTGCATGTATTCTTCGAGCTGCGCGATGAACGGGAACATGACCGCCAAGGGCCGACCCGCCGCCGCGCGGATCAATGCTTGAAGCTGCATTCGCATCACACCCGGCTTGTCAAGGCCCACGCGGATCGCGCGCCAGCCAAGGGCGGGGTTGGGTTCCTCGGTCTTTTTCATATACGGCAAGACTTTGTCCGAGCCGATATCAAGCGTGCGAAACACAACCCGTTTGCCGCCTGCCGCGTCCATGACACGGGCGTAAAGTGCCGCAAGTTCCCCCCGGCGCGGCACGCTGTTGCGTGTCAGGAATTGCAGCTCGGTGCGGAACAAGCCCACCCCTTCGGCCCCTGAGGACGGCAGGGATGGCAGATCGGCCATCAGCCCTGCATTCATCTGCAAAGAGATGACCGTGCCGCAAAGCGCCTCGGCGGGTTTGTCGCGGATCGAGGCATAGCGTTGTTGCGCCTCTGCCTGCATGGCCATCTTGTCACGAAAGGCCGACGCGACGTTGTCCTCAGGGCGCAGATGCACGACGCCTTGATCGCCATCGACCAAGATCAGGTCACCATTGAGCGCCTCGGTCGTAATCGGCCGGGCATGGATGACAAGCGGAATGGCCAGCGCGCGGGCGACGATGGTGGCGTGGCTACCCACTGATCCTTCCTCGAGGACCACACCCTTGAGGCGGCGACCATAATCGAGCAATTCCGCCGGTCCGATATTGCGTGCCACCAAGACCGGGTCGGGTGGAAGCTCGGCGCCGGTATCGCGGCCTTGTCCTGTCAGGCGACGCAACAAGCGGTTGGACAGATCATCCAGATCATGCAGCCGGTCGCGCAGATAGGCATCCGGCACCGTCTCCATCCGTGCGCGGGCGTTGGATTGCTCCTTTTCGACCGCCGCCTCGGCCGAGAGGCCACGGCCGATATCCTCCTCGATTCGGCGCATCCAGCCCCGCGAATGGGCGAACATGCGGTAAGCTTCCAATACCTCGCGCTGTTCGCCATCGGCCATTGGTGCGCGTGTCATCAATTCATCGATATCGATCCGCAGCTGTTCAACGGCATGCCGTAAGCGCGCAAGTTCCGCCTCGGGGTCGTCGGCGACAGGGCGCGAGACGACGACGCGCGGCTCATGCAGCCAGACATGGCCCATCGCCGCCCCTTCCTGTGCGCAGGCACCGCGGAACATGACCTGCTGCTTATGGCGTTCGGCCAAGGCGGCGCCTTCGCCGATAAAGGCACCCAGCTCGGCCATCTCGGCCAGAACCATGGCGACGACCTCAAGACCATAGACTGCGTCATCCGAAAACTCGCGCGCATCGCGCGATTGCACGACCAACACGCCCAAGCGTTCGCCCAAGCGCTGGATCGGAACGCCAAGAAAGCTTGAATAGCGTTCCTCGCCGGTTTCCGGCATGTAGCGAAAGCCGCGCGCTGCCGGTGCATTGGCGGTGTTGATCGGTTGGGCCGAACGCGCGACACGGCCCACAAGCCCCTCGCCCAGACGCATGCGCGTGACATGCACGGATTCGGGGGCAAGGCCTTGGGTGGCGCAAAGTTCCAGCGTATCCTTGTCGCGCAGGAGATAGATCGAGCAGACCTCGGTTCGCATCGAATCCGCGATCAGATGCGTGATGCGATCCAGCCGCTCTTGTCCAGCGGAGGCGTCAGCCATCACGCTTTGCAGCCGGCTCAGGAGCTTGCGGCTCTCTGTTTCGATACGCTGTGCCATCACCCTTGTCCCTCGGGTCGGCGGAACATGCTGCCCGCCATTCCGAGGATCAGGGATAGCCCGGTCAGGGGGCAAGGCGCAACGACAATGGCACGGGCTGCGGCGTTGTCAGCAGGCTTACTGCCGGAAGAGATCCGCATAGACATGGCGCGCGATATCGTCGCGCGACAGGCCGCGCTTGGCCAATGCCTCATCGCTGAGCGCCTGAAGGCGCTGGATCTCGTCAAATCGGGCCTGCGCGCCGCTGGCCATCGCACATGCATGGGCCAAATTGGCGAAGAACGCCGTGACGGACCCGGCGAGACGGGGTGCGAAAATCGGGTTGCTGATTGTTTGGGTGGTCATGGGACACTCCATTTCGCGCAACTGCGCTGTCCCATCCAAAATACGATTTCGGACGACAAAAACCACAATCAATGCTGCATTGCGGCATTGCGCTCGGCGCATGAATAGAACGCGCCCAGTGCAGGTGTCGCAATCAGGTCAGGCCACGCGCTCCAGCCCGAAGGCGTCGTGCAAGGCCTGCACCGCCAATTCGAGGTATTTTCGGTCAACCAACACCGACACCTTGATTTCCGAGGTGGTGATGACTTTGATGTTGATCCCCTCGTCGCGCAGGGTCTGGAACATCTTGGCGGCGACGCCTGCATGGCTGCGCATGCCGATCCCGACGATCGAGACCTTGCAGACATTGGTATCGGCCACGAGTTCGGTAAAGGCGATCAGCCCGGCTGCCTTTGCGTCATTTAGGGCTTTCTCGGCGCGCTTGACTTCGTTCACCGGGCAAGAAAACGTCATGTCCGTCGTGCCGCCATCCGAGATATTCTGCACGATCATATCAACGTTGACGCTGGCCTCCGCCAAGGGGCCAAAGATCGCCGCGGCGATGCCAGGGCGATCGGCAACTTGCGTCAGGGTCAGCTTCGCTTCATCGCGTGAATAGGCCACGCCAGCCACGACATTGCTTTCCACGATATCCTCCTCAGGCACGACGAGCGTGCCGGCATCATCCGACATTTCTTCAAAGCTCGAGAGCACGCGCAGCTTCACATTGTAGCGCATCGCCAATTCGACCGAGCGCGTCTGCAAGACCTTGGCCCCAAGCGAGGCCAGTTCCAGCATTTCCTCAAAGGCGATCCGATCAAGCTTGCGCGCCTTGGAGGTGATCCGCGGGTCCGTCGTATAGACCCCGTCCACATCGGTGTAGATATCACAGCGCACTGCGTCAAAGGCCGCGGCAAAGGCCACGGCCGTGGTGTCCGACCCGCCACGCCCCAAGGTCGTGATCCGCCCCTCGGGGCTGATCCCTTGAAAGCCCGCTACCACGGCGACTTTCATGCCTTCGGCGAATTTGCGCATGATGTTCTCGGGCGGAATTTCTTCGATCCGCGCCGCAGCATGGGCCGATGTGGTCTTCAGCGGTACCTGCCAGCCTTGCCAGCTGCGCGCTGGGATATCCATTTCCTGCAAGGTCAAGGCCATCAGGCCCGCGGTCACATTCTCGCCCGAGCTGACCACGGCGTCATATTCGCGTGCATCATAAAGCGGCGAAGTTTCCTCGACGAACCCCACGAGCTTGTTGGTCTCCCCCGACATGGCCGAGACGATGACGATCACATCATAACCATTTGCCACTTCACGACCGACGCGCTTGGCGGCACGGCGGATGCGGTCGAGCGTGGCAACCGAGGTGCCACCGAATTTCATCACCAGAATGGGCATGGCCCGTCCCCTTGCTTAACGCCGCGCGTCTTAAGGTGCCGGGCGCGCCGCCGCAAGGGCTGCTCACATGCTGCCCGCTGCATCTTTGCTTTGAAAATACTCCGGGGGTCCGGGGGTGGAACCCCCGGCGGATCGTGGCCGCAAGGCCGCGAAACCCGTCAATAGGCGTGTGTGCGCCCATCCCATGTGTCGAAACAACCGCTTGATGCAAGATCGAGGGCGGCAAAGCGCGCAACCAATCCGTTGACCGCCTCATCGGTCGTGATCTCGGCCGCTGCCCCGCCCATATCCGTCTGCACCCAGCCTGGATGGTAAACGCCGACCGCGATGCCGCGCGGGCTCAGGTCTGTGGCGAGGTTGCGCCCCAGATTGATCGCCGCGGCCTTCGAGGCGCGATAGATATAGCTTCCCCCTGGCGCGCGGGTGCTTGATCCCATCTGGCTCGCGATAATGGCGATCTTAGGCGCTTGCGCGCGCGCCAGATGCGGCAGGAAGGCTTGCACGCTGAGAAACACGCCCGTCACGTTCACCGTGAAACTCTCGGCCCAAAGCGTGGGCGGGTAGCCGCTCTCGAGGTCTTGCCCCTTATCGAGAAAAACACCGGCATTGCAGATCAGCAGGTCCAGCGCACGTGCCTCGAGCCCTGCCGCGACTTGGGCAAGCGATGCGGGATCGGTGACATCGAGCTGGGTCATGCCCGGCACATTGCGTGCGGTCGCCGTCACCGCATGGCCCTGCGCCGCATAGGCCGCCGCTAGCCCCGCGCCGATGCCGCGATTGGCCCCCGTGATCAGAACATGCATCGGCGGTCCTCCTGTCATGCCATGCCAAGCCTAGCCGATGGGCCCTGCGCCGCAAGCGGTGACAGGGCCGGGAAACAGGATGCGCGGAGGGCCTGTAAGCCGGATTCTGTCCAAGGGGTCGCCCCCTCTGGATGGCCATTCCTCTGGACGCGGGGTTGCCCCTGCGCCTCAAGCTGCCAACCCGGATGTCTGGGGCCGAAGCCAAGCCCCGGGGTTGCCCCCGCGACATCCCTATTCGGCATTGCTCCCGGTGGGGCTTGCCGTGCCGCTCCTGTTGCCAGTCGCGCGGTGGGCTCTTACCCCACCGTTTCACCCTTACCGCGCCCCTAAGGCCGCGGCGGTTTCATTTCTGTGGCGCTTTCCGTCGGATCGCTCCGCCCGGGCGTTACCCGGCACCGTGGCTTTGTGGAGTCCGGACTTTCCTCGAACGGTTGCCCGCCCGCGGCCATCCGGCCCTCCGCGCACCTCTCAGCTACGCTTGCACGGCCCCGGGTTCAAGCCCTGACGGATGTGGCCATCTCGGCCATGATCGCGCAATCGCGCCCGTCAAGCGGCCCTTTTGCGCCGTTGCGGAAGCGCAGGCGCACTGCCTTGAGCAGCAGGTCGTCGTGCAGATCGGGGAAACCATAGGCCAAGGCATCGCGGCGAAAGCCGTCAGGGTCCAGCGCCGATGGGGTCCGCAGAGCGGGCCAAAGCGCCAGCCCTTGGCGCGCCAGCCTGTGCCAGTCAAAGCGCGGGCCGGGATCGATCTTGCGCCCAGGTGCCATGCAGGAATGCCCGATCACGCCATGGGGCGCGATGTTCCAGCGCGCCATGATGCCCGGCAAGAGCCCCTCGAGCGCATCCATCAAGGGCGCCGCAAATGGCGAAGCCCCGTCATTGTCGAGCTCGATCCCGATCGCGCGGGAATTCACATCGTCCCGGCCCGCCCATTCCCCCGCGCCCGCATGCCATGCGCGCTGATCCTCATCGACCAGCGCGACAACCTCGCCGGTGCGGCGGATCAGGTAATGGGCCGATACCTCGCGTATCGGATCGCACAGCGCGCGCAATGCAGCATCACAATCGGCCATGGCGGTGTAGTGGATCACGACCAATTCCGGCCTTTGCCCATCGCGGCGGGGGCCGAAATTGGGCGAAAGGCTCAATCCCGCGCCGCCGCTGCCGCTGAACGATAAACCGCCGGGTTCCAATCGCAGGCAAATCCGTCGCCGTCTGGATCGAGCCCTTGGCGATCGCGCCCCGGCCCACCATTTTGCAAGAACCACTCCTGCGCGAGATCGGCCGACCGAAAGGCGAGGCAACTGCGCTGGTGACGCGCTGCTGTGATGGGGCGGCGGGTATGACGCCGCTCACCGACATTATGGGTGGTGGCCAGCGCATAATCGATGATGTTTGGCCCGATATCGGCAGGGCGGTCAGGGATCGCGGTGGGCGCAATCACCACGCGGGCGGCCTGCATCCGGGCCAAACGCTCGGCATCGCTTTCGATGCTTTCGCGCGCCGCCACGGCGTCAAAATCCTGCTCATCGGAGATGGCGGGATTGGCCGGCGCGGCATGCGCTGCGGCGATTGGCGCGGGGCCAGCGGGCGGTGTCGGCACGGCTGCCTCGGCCGCGGCAATGGCGGCTGCGGCAATCTGGGTCACATCTCCGATCGGCGGCGACGCTTGCGCGGTGGTGACAGTGGGTGCAAGCGTCGCTGTGGCAACCGGTTCGCCACGCAGCGGCGGCACGGCGGCTGTTGCAAGCGGAATGGGCGGACGAATGGTTGGGGATGACATGATCGCTTGGCCCCTTAGTGCTGCACGGCGCGCCTGCCACGCCGCATAATCCTGAAATCCGACACCTTGCGCGACATCATTGGGAACCGTGGTGGTGCAGCCCGCCATCGTGACCACGCCAAGAAAAAGGGCAAACGCGCCCTGCCTGATACTCGTCATGTGCCTGCCTCGGAAGTTTATCGTTTCCGCGACATTACCACCATTTTGCGGGTTTCGCCACAAAACCGGCGGCCTGTTCCAGCGCATAGCCGATATTGAGCAATTCGCCCTCTTCCCAAGGCTTGCCGATCAGTTGCAGCCCCAAAGGAAGCCCTTGTGCGTCAAGCCCTGCGGGAACGGCCAGACCGGGCAAGCCGGCAAGGTTCACAGTCACGGTGAAGACGTCGTTGAGATACATCTCGACCGGATCGGCGTGTTTCTTGCCAAGTTCGAAGGCGGCCGAGGGGGTGGCCGGTGTCAGGATCGCATCGACACCGGCGGCAAAGACCTCTTCGAAGTCGCGCTTGATCAGCGTGCGCACCTTGCGGGCGCGGTTGTAATAGGCGTCGTAATAGCCCGCTGAGAGCACATAGGTGCCGACCATGACACGGCGGCGGACCTCGGCCCCGAAGCCTTCGGCACGGGTTTTTTCATACATCTCGGTAATGCCGTCACCCGGCGACATCTTGGCGCGATAACCAAAGCGTACCCCGTCATAGCGGGCAAGATTCGACGACGCCTCGGCTGGCGCGATGACGTAATAGGTGGGCAGCGCGTATTTCGTATGCGGCAGGCTGATGTCGCGGATGACCGCGCCCGCATCGGCCAGCATCTCGCGGCCTTGCGCCCAAAGCGCCTCGATCTCGGCGGGCATGCCCTCCATGCGGTATTCGCGAGGGATCCCGATGACGCGGCCACGGATGTCGCCGGTCAGCATCGCCTCGAAATCAGGAACGGGCAGATCGGCGCTGGTCGAATCCTTGGGGTCATGGCCCATCATCGCCGCGCCCATGATCGCGGCATCACGCACGGTTTTCGTCATCGGCCCCGCCTGATCCAGCGACGAGGCGAAGGCCACGATCCCCCAACGCGAGCAGCGCCCATAGGTCGGCTTCAGCCCGACCGTGCCGGTAAAGGCAGCAGGCTGGCGGATCGAGCCGCCGGTATCGGTGCCGGTGGCGGCTAGGCACAGATCGGCGGCGACGGCGGCGGCAGAGCCGCCCGAGGAGCCGCCGGGCGTCAGCGCGGTATCCGCATTGCCCGCGCGCCAAGGGTTGATCGCATTGCCATAGACGCTTGTTTCGTTGGACGAGCCCATGGCGAATTCGTCCATGTTCAGCTTGCCGAGCATTACCGCGCCCTGATCGCGCAGTTGTGCGGACACGGTCGATTCGTATTCGGGGCGGAAGCCTTCGAGGATTTTTGAGGCGGCCTGTGACGCCACGCCCTCGGTGCAAAACAGGTCCTTGATTCCCACGGGGATGCCGCACATGGCGGGCGCATCACCGGCCTTGATCCGCTGATCGGCGGCGGCGGCGCGCGCCAACGCGATTTCGGGCGTCTTGTGGACAAAGGCGCCCAGCGCATCAGCGGCATCGATCGCGGCAAGGCAAGCTTGCGTCAGTTCGGCGGATGTTGCCTCACCCTTGCGCAGCGCGTCACGGGCCTCGCTGATGGTGAGTTTGTTCAGGTCCGACATGATTACTCCACCACCTTGGGAACGGCGAAAAAGCCCTCGCGCGCATCGGGCGCATTGGCCAACACGCGGGCCTGTTGGTTGCCGTCATTGACGATATCTGCGCGGCGGGGCAGGCGCATGGGCGTCACGCTGACCATCGGTTCGACATCGCTCACGTCAAGTTCTTGCAACTGTTCGATAAAGCCAAGAATAGCGTTGAATTCATCGGCAAGCGCAGGAAGATCGGCCTCGTCCACGCGGATACGGGCGAGTTTGGCGACCTTGGCGGCTGTGGCGCGGTCGATGGACATGTTCGGGGCCTCCTCGACGGGAACAAGGCGCGGTTTAGCCCCGTGCTGCGCGTCCCGCAAGCCGATCTGGTCTTTCCCCTGTCATGGGTGGTGATTATCCTTGTCCGCATACGGGATCAGAACGGAGTGCATGCGATGAAATACACATGGTTGGGCCATGCCAGCCTGCGGCTGGAGATCGGTGATCAGGTGCTTTTGGTCGATCCTTGGGAGACGGGGAACCCGATGTTTCCCCATGAAAGCCGCGCCGCCGTTTTCGCAGGTGTGACGGCGATCCTCATCACCCATGGGCATTTTGATCATATTGCAGGGCTCGGCGATCTGGCGCGCGAACTGGGCGTGCCGGTCTATGGCATGGTCGAATTGATGAGCTGGCTCGCCGCCAACGAGGCGGAGATTGCGACCACGGGGTTCAATAAGGGCGGCACGGTGCGCTTGGGCGATGTGGCGGTCACCATGGTGCATGCAGTGCATTCTTCGTCGGTGGGGCGTGACGGGCCGCCGATTTATGCCGGCGAGCCTGCGGGCTACATCATCGCGGGCGAGGGGCGGGCGGTTTATGTCTCGGGCGATACCGATGTCATGGCCGACATGAAGATCTGGGACGATCTACATAGCCCCGATGTCGGCATCCTGTGCGCCGGTGGCCATTACACGATGGATATGAAGCGCGCGGGGTATGCGGCGACGAAGCTGTTCAGCTTCAAGACAGTGATCCCCTATCACTACAAGACATTCCCCCTGCTCGAACAATCGGCCGATGCATTGAAGAACGCTGTGCTGCCGGGTGTGCGGGTGCTCGATCCCGATCCGGGTGTCACGATCGAGATTTAACGCGTGCGAAAAACCCGGGTTTTTCGCACGGGAAAACCCGGGTTTTCCCGCCCCCCAACAAAGGCTTCGGTACAACGAAAAAGGCCGCGCAGGTTGCCCTGTGCGGCCTTTGGTCCGTCGTAAAGGGCAGATTACTTAATCTTGCCTTCCTTGTATTCGACATGCTTGCGCACGACCGGGTCATATTTGCGCACGGTCATCTTCTCGGTCATCGTACGCGCATTCTTCTTGGTGACGTAGAAGTGGCCGGTCCCCGCGGACGAGTTCAGGCGGATCTTGATTGTTGTCGGCTTCGCCATGGTCGGGCTCCTGCGGTCAATACGGGGCGCAGGGGACCTGCGCGGAAATTGTGTTCGAGACTGCGCCTTTTACTTGGCCGTAGGCCCGAGTCAACACCCCAATTCCCGGAAGGTGTGTTCGCGCAATGCTCGGTACAAATGAAAAGGGCCATGGGTTTGCCCCAGGCCCTTTGGTGTTCACGACGCTGTGTCGGTTATTCTTGTTGCTGGCCCATGAACATGAGCAAGAACTGGAACATGTTCAGGAAGGAAATATAGAGGCTCAGCGCGCCATCGATGGCGGCCTTGTCCAGCCATTCCTGATCGCCATGCACGGCATGCGCGATGTAAGTCGTCTTGATTTCCTGAGTGTAAAAGGCTGTCAGCCCGGCAAAGATCAGGACGCCGAGCGCCGAGATCGCGAACATCATCGCAGGCGACTGCAAGAAGATGTTGATGATCATCGCCACGACAAGGCCGATCACGCCCATGATCAGGAAGCTGCCCATGCCCGTCAGGTTGCGCTTGGTGGTGTAACCCCAAAGGCTGAGACCGGCAAAGGCGATGGCCGTCACAAGGAAGGTCTGCACGATCGAGAAGGACGTGAAGACAAGAAAGATCGAGCTCATCGACACGCCCATCAGCGCGGCGAAGGCGAAAAAGCCCAAGCTGACGGCGGCGGCCGAACCACGGCGCATCAGCGCGCCCCAGCCGAACAGGATGAAGGCCAAGGGCGCGAACATCACCACCCAGCGCAGTGGGGTTGCATAAAGCGCCTCACCCAAACCGGTCAGGTATTGGCCATCGCGCAGCGCCATGGTGGCGCCGGTCGGGTCGTTGGTCACGGCCAGATCGGCGATCGCCCAAGCGGCGGCCGCGGTAATCAACATGCCACCCGACATGGTGGCATAGACCTTGTTCATATGGGCGCGCAGGCCCGTGTCGATCTCGGCCGCGCGGGTGGCGGAAACGCCGGCCCGGATCGTCTGATAGTCAGCCATGTATTCCTCCTTCAAATGCTCAAGCGGCAGGGCCACTGCGCAGCGCGCAGGCAGGCCCAATCCTTAGTGTCACATATTGGCGAGTTGATGGCGTATTTCAAGCAAGGGCTGTAACGGTGAGGGTCACTGTGTCGATAGTTTTTTCCTATCAAAATTCCAACATATGGATTGCCGCCACGAGCAATGCCGCGGATGCGCAGATGACCAGCAAGTTCAACGCGGTTCAATCATGACCACGACCTTGCCGGTGCTTTTTCGATTTTGCAGCAGAGCAAGCGCCTCGGCTGCTTGCAACAAGGGAAATGTCGCACTGATATGAGGGGTAATCCGACCAGAGGCATAGAGCGCCATCAAATCGGTGAAACTTTGGTCCAACACCTCGGGTTTAAAGCGCAGGTAGCCACCCCAGTAGAAACCCATGACGCTGATATTCTTGACTAAAAGGAGGTTGGCGGGGATCTGCGGGATTACGCCGCTTGCAAAGCCTATGGTCAAGATCCGCCCCTCGGGGCGTGTCGCGCGGAGGGCTGCGTCGAAATCGGCACCACCGACGGCGTCATAGACGACATCGACACCGCCAAAGGCCTTGAGCCGCGCAGCCAGATCGCCGTCGCCACTGTCGATCAGATGATGAGCCCCGGCCGCTTTTGCCACTGCCAGCCGTTCAGCGCCACGTGCCACGGCAATAACCTCGGCCCCCATTGTTGCGCCCAAAGCCACTGCGCTCAGCCCAACGCCGCCGGCGGCCCCGAGGACCACCAGCTTTTCACCCAGTATCAACTGCGCCCTGCGTGTGAGCGCCAGGTGCGAGGTGCCGTAGGCGACCAAGAATCCCGCCGCCTGTTCAAACGGCATGGCATCGGGGATCGCGACCGCGCGGGCGGCATCAAAGACACCGTATTCCGCAAGCCCACCTTGGCCCGCAAAGATCGCGACGCGTGTGCCAAGTGCTGGCTTGCGCACCCCCGGCCCATGCCCGATGACGGTTCCGGCCAGTTCCATACCCATGGTAAACGGAAGCGGAGGGGCCTCTTGATACGTGCCTTTGCACATCAACAGATCGGCAAAATTCAAGCCGCACGCCGCGATCTTGACCAAGATCTGGCCCGGTCCCGGCTGCGGCTGTGCGATCTGCGCCAAACGTGGCGGGGTGGCGTAATCCTCCAACACGAATGCGCGCATGACCTGTCTTTCTCATCGTGGTTTCGACCCAGTTTAAGGGCCTGTTCTGTGTCCGGCCAGCCCAGGAAAACAGCCCCCATCCAAAATATTGCCAAGGTCAACTTCTTTCCCTGAGGGTGAATAGTTGCGCGCCAACTCTCCAAAGGATTGATCTGACGCAACGTCGCCCTAGGTCAGGTATGTCGTCGTGACACGACGATGCCCGTTGCAACGGAAGTTTTGGATCGGTGCCGCGGGTTATGGTTTGGCAAAAAAAGGAGTGGGGCGTGAAACACCCGGTTGATGTCCATGTCGGCAAGAGGGTCCGACACCGCCGCTGGATGGTTGGTATGACCCAGCAGCAACTTGCCGAAAAAGTCGGCATCAAATTCCAACAGATCCAGAAATACGAGACCGGCATGAACCGCGTCAGCGCCTCGCGGCTTTATGACATCGCGCAGTCGTTGGCTGTGCCGGTCGCCTATTTCTTCGAAGGTGTAGATGGGGCCGATGCCGCGCATATGACCGATGCGCCGGCTGAGGGGCTTCCCGGCGATATCTTGGCAGACAAGGAAGCGCTGGAGTTGATCCGCTCCTATTATGCGATCCCTGAAAATCAGCGGCGGCGGCTGTTCGAGCTGGCCCGCGTTCTGTCTGACGCAGCCGCCTGAGGGCGACTGTGGCTTGACCCCGTGCAGGGGATCGTGTCCTTTCCGGCGCGCGTCCAGACCCGCAGCCGCCGGAGGCCAAAATGACCGATCCCCTGACAGGGCAACTTGGTGCGACCGCGCCCTTCGTACGAGAGGTGCATGACGCAGCGTCCTTGATCGCGACAGCCCATGCCATGGCCGATGCAGCGCGCGCGGCGATCTTGCCTTATTTTCGGAGCGCGGCACTACGCACCCACGATAAAGGGATCGGCCGATTTGATCCCGTGACCGAAGCCGACCGCGCCGCCGAGGCCGCGATGCGCGCAGTGCTCGCCCAACGCCGCCCCGATGACGCGATCTTGGGCGAGGAAGAGGCCGCGCAACCGGGCTCGACCGGGCTGACTTGGGTGATTGACCCCATCGATGGAACGCGGGCCTTTATCTCTGGTACGGCCAGCTGGGGTGTGCTGATCGCATTATGCGATGCCGCAGGCCCACTCTATGGGCTGATCGATCAGCCCTATATCGGTGAGCGGTTCGAGGGGGGCTTTGGCCGCGCCTTGGTCACCGGGCCGATGGGTGTGGCCAACTTGGCGGCCCGTGCGACCGGCGATCTGGCCGAAGCCACGCTGTTTACCACATTCCCCGAGGTTGGCACATCAGCCGAACGTGCGGGCTTCGAAGCCGTGCGCGACCGTGTCAGGCTGACCCGCTATGGGATGGATTGCTACGCCTATGCGCTGGTCGCTGCGGGACAGGTCGATCTGGTGATCGAGGCGGGATTGGCCAGCTACGATATCGCGGCACCCATCGCCGTGATTTCCGCGGCCGGGGGTATCGTCACCGATTGGCAGGGCGGCCCGGTGCATCACGGCGGCCGCGCCTTGGCTGCTGCTAACCCCGTGATCCACGCCGCCGCCTTGGCTATTTTGCGCGAAATTCCCTGATCCAGCCACCAGCTTGTGCCACAGGGTGCAATTCGCGCCATTTCGGCAAGGGATCGCCGCCAAAGACGTGTTTCCTATTTTCAATATATTTTGCAAAAAAAATCATCTCATATCCCAATTTAGTTTACGAATTACGACATATCCCCTCATCTATCCACAGATTGCGCCGCGATGCTGCGGCTGATCGTGGGCGCCGGGCTTGCGGTCTGGCCCTACCATGCGCATCTTGATGGCAAGACCACCGCGTAGCCCCTGAGGCCCATCATGATGATCCGTATCCTTGGTATTGTAACGATTGCGGCGCTTAGCGCCTGCACGCCTGCCCCTGGAACCGAGCGTTTGTCGGCTGGGGGGAGTGTCGATATCGCCTCGGCCGGCACGCAATTGTCGCTTCAGCGCGCACAGGGCGGTATCATTCGCCCACTCAGCCATTCGCCCGCCTTGCAGGCCGCGGCCCAATTGCATGCCGATGATCTGAACCGCAGCGGCGCTTTGGGCCATCAAGGCAGCGATGGGGCATTACTTAATGATAGGTTGCGCCGCGCAGGCTATGCCGCGTGTGCGGCTGTAGAAAATGTCGCCGCTGGCACAAGCGATATCCGTGCCACCATCGCGCAATGGATGGCCAGCGCCGATCACCGCGCCAATATCCTCAACCCACAGGTCACCCAGTTCGGATTTGCCGAAAGCGGCACGGTGCGGGTCTTGGTCATGGCGCGACCCTGTTGACGCCGCCATGAAAAAGGCCCCGGCGTTGCCACCGGGGCCATTTCTTCTCGCGCGGCGCAGCGCTCAGTTCTTGGCGCGGTCCACCATCTTGCCTGCCGAGATCCACGGCATCATCGCGCGCAGCTTTTCGCCGGTCGCTTCGATCTGGTGCTCGTCGTTGATGCGGCGCGTCGCCTTGAACATGGGCTGGCCGACGGCGTTTTCCTGCATGAAATCACGCACGAACTTGCCGGTCTGGATGTCACGCAGCACAGCCTTCATCCGCGCCTTGGTCTCGTCGTAAGGCAGGATGCGCGGACCCGAGACGTATTCGCCGTATTCGGCGGTGTTCGAGATCGAATAGTTCATGTTCGCGATGCCGCCTTCATAGATCAGGTCAACGATCAGCTTCACTTCGTGCAGGCACTCGAAATAGGCCATCTCGGGCTCGTAGCCCGCTTCGACCAGTGTCTCAAAGCCCATGCGGATCAATTCCACCAGGCCACCGCAAAGCACGGCCTGTTCACCAAACAGATCGGTTTCGCATTCTTCGCGGAAATTGGTCTCGATGATGCCCGAGCGCCCGCCACCGATGGCCGAGCAATAGGACAGGCCGATTTCCAGCGCGCGGCCCGATGCGTCATTGTGAACGGCCACAAGGCAAGGCACGCCGCCGCCCTTGGTGTATTCGCCGCGCACCGTATGGCCAGGCCCCTTGGGCGCCATCATGATGACATCAACGCCGGCTTTCGGCTCGATCAGGCCGAAATGTACGTTCAGGCCGTGGGCGAAAGCGATCGCCGCCCCCTCGCGCAGGTTGTCATGGACATACTTGCGGTAGGTCTCGGCCTGCAATTCGTCAGGCATGGTGAACATGATCAGGTCGCACCAAGCAGCGGCTTCCGCGATCCCCATAACCTTGAGGCCTTCGCCCTCGGCCTTTTTCGCGCTGGGCGAGCCTTCGCGCAGCGCGACGACGACATTCTTGGCGCCGCTGTCGCGCAGGTTCAGCGCATGGGCGTGGCCCTGGCTGCCATAGCCAAGGATCGCAACCTTCTTGTCCTTGATCAGGTTCACATCGCAATCGCGATCATAATAAACGCGCATCTGTCTCTCTCCTCGGATGGCAGGAATCGATTCTGGCGCAACATGCCTTGCTCATGGCGCGGCTGCCGCAAGAAAATTTGCATTTCTTCCCCATTATGGTAGAAATTCATTCTTCCAATAAGTATTTCTGGATATTTCAATGCTCGACGACACAGATCGACGCATCTTGCGCCACCTTCAGGCTGACCCGTCCCAGCCAATGGCCCATCTGGCCGAGGCGGCCGGCGTGCCGCTGGCGACCTGTTATAAGCGTCTTGATCGGATGCAGGCGCAAGGTGTGTTGCGGGGACAACATCTGACCATCGATTGGGCGGCACTGGGCTATGCGGTCGAGGTCAGCTTGCGCATCACGCTCGACAAGACCGATCCGCGCGCCTTCGACGCATTTCTCGCCGCCGCCCGCGAGGTGCCAGAGGTGACCGAGATCCAGACATTTCTGGGGCGTGTCGATCTGCGCCTTGCCGTGATTGCCAAGACGATGGCCCATTACCAGCGTATCTACCGCGAGAAGATCCTTGCCCTGCCGCATATCGCCGATATCGAGGCGCTGATGCATGTGGCCACGATCAAGAACCAGCAGACCGTGCCGCTATGATTGATCTCGATGCCACCGACCGCGCGATCCTGCGCGCATTGCAGGCCGATGCCACGCTCAAGGCCAGTACACTGGGCCGCCGCTTGGGGCTGAGCCAGCCCGCGACATGGCGGCGGATCAAGCGTTTGGCTGATGCAGGCATCATCGGCGCGCGCAAACTGGACCTCGATCTCGAAGCGCTGGGTTTTGGCGTGACCGTGTTCTTGGGTGTGAAACTGGGCCTCAAGGGGCGTGTCAGCCTCGATGATTTCGAGCGCGCCGTAACCGCTATCCCCGAAGTGCAGACGGTCGAACATGTGCTGGGGCTTTACGATTACCGCCTGCGCGTCGTCGCCCGCGACCTGCCCGATTTCGAGCGGGTGCTGCGCCGCCGGATCATGACCCTGCCCGGCGTCGGCGGGGTCGAGGCCAATGTGCTCTTGTCCGAGGAACGCCGCCCCGGCCCGCTTGGCTGACGCATATCGGAAACATCGCGCCCTGATCCGCACCTTCGCCGCCCGGTGAAAGCCGTTTCGCGCCGATTTCGCGCTTGGTTCGCCCCCGCCTAGGGGCTAACCGACATCTGCAATCAGAGGATGCGCAAATGAACGCCTTGCTCGATACCGTCGATCCAGATGGGCTTTTGGAATATTCCGTGGTTTTCACCGACCGCTCGCTCAACCACATGTCGGGCGTCTTCCAAGGCGTGATGCGCGATATCTCGGCCATGCTCAAGGAGGTCTATGGCGCCTCGCATGTCGCTGTCGTCCCCGGCGGCGGCACCTTCGCGATGGAGGCTGTCGCGCGCCAATTCGCGGGTGACCAAGATGTAATGGTCGTGCGCAACGGTTGGTTTTCCTTCCGCTGGTCGCAAATCCTCGATGCCGCCAAGATCGCGCGCTCGGTCACGGTGATCAAAGCACGCCCCACGGGCAACAGCGCGCAATCGCCCTATGCGCCGCCGCCCATCGACGCGGTCACCGCCCAGATCCGCGCCACCCGGCCCGGCATCGTCTTCGCCCCCCATGTCGAGACATCCGCGGGCATCATCCTGCCCGATGATTATATTACCGCTATGGCACAAGCCGCCCATGATGTCGGCGCGCTTATGGTGCTTGATTGTATCGCCTCTGGCACGATCTGGGTCGATATGCAGGCAACCGGCGTCGATGTGCTGATCTCAGCCCCGCAAAAGGGCTGGTCAGCCCAGCCTTGCGCGGGCCTCGTGATGCTGTCGGATCTTGCCAAGGCGCGGATGGACGACACCCAATCCTCAAGCTTCTCTGCTGACCTCAAGGCTTGGGCCAATATCATGGCCACATACGAGGCAGGTGGGCATGCCTATCACGCGACCATGCCCACCGATGCGCTGCGCGCCTTTCGCGACACGATGCGCGAGACACGCGCCTATGGCTTCGACAAGTTAAAGGCCGCGCAATGGGAACTAGGCAATGGCGTGCGCGCGATGCTGGCCGGAAAGGGCATCCGCTCGGTCGCAGCCGAGGGCTTCGGTGCGCCGGGCGTCGTGGTCAGCTATACCAATGATCCGGCGATCAAATCGGGCGCGAGATTCATGGAGTTGGGCATCCAGATCGCGGCAGGCGTCCCCCTGCGCGTGGATGAGCCTGACAGTTTCATGACGTTCCGCATCGGGCTGTTCGGGCTGGACAAGCTCTATGATGTCTCCGCCGCCCTTGCCCGCCTGAAAGACGGGATCGACCGCGTCTTTCCCTGACGCGCCATCGGTCGCGTCTTCGTTTCGTAAATATCCCGGGGGGTTGCCATTGGCACGCCATTGGTTCGCCTGCTAATGGCGACGGGCCGCGCCCCCAGACATTTCAGCTACCCCTTTGCGCCGAGGCCCGCGCGCATCATGACGCGGCGCACGGGTGCCACCTTATAGATCGCGTTCAGCGCTTTGAGCCGCAGGTCGCGCAAACCCTGCGCCTCGGCCATCGAGGCGCGGTTGAGTGCATCCACCCCGGTTACGCGGGCCAAGATCTCGGCATGGCGGGCGCGCTGGTAGCGCGCCAGAAGATCAGGCGCACCGGGATCGGCGCGCTGCCCAGTGGCCAGATCCAACAGCACGCGCAGATCGGCCAAGCTCATGTTCAGCCCTTGCGCCCCGATGGGCGGCACGACATGGGCGGCTTCGGCCACCAGTGCCACGCGTTCGCCCACCATCCGGTCAGCGATCTGGCTGATGATCGGCCAAAGCGTGCGGCGTGAGGCGAGTTTGAGCGGCCCGAACAGGTGGGCCGAGCGCTCAGTCATCGCGGCTTCGAATTCCGCATCGCCCAGAGCGGCAAGTCGGGTCGCTTCCGGCCCACGTTCCATCCAGACGATGGCCGAACAGGGGCGGCCGTCGCGATCAGGCAGAGGGACGAGCGTAAAGGGTCCGCCTGAGCGGTGGATCTCGGTCGAGACATTGCCATGCGGCTGATCGTGGGTCACGGCAAAGGCGAGCGCCTTTTGTCCATAGCGCAAAGTGCGTGCGCCGATGCCAGCGGCTTTGCGCACGATGCTGTCGCGGCCATCGGCACCGATCACCAGCTTGGCACTGATGCGGCTGCCATCGCTCAAGGTGACGCGCGCCTCGGTTGCGCGGGTCAAAAGTTGGGCCGTGCCGATCCCGGGACGAAAATCCACATGCGGCAGCGTGGCCAGATGCGCCACGATTTCGCGCCGTAAAAGCCAATTCGGCAGGTTCCAGCCAAAGGGCAGGTCCGAGATGTCGGCTGCATTAAAATCATGCGCGACCCTGGCCTCGGCCTGCGGCCCGCCCGCATCCACGATGCGCATGATGTGCAGCGCTGTTGCATGGGGGGCGAGGGGCGCCCAAAGCCCGATACGCTCAAGAAAATCGCGCGCAGGCTGCAAAAAGGCAGTGGTCCGCAGATCGGCACCTGCGCGGGCAGCATCCGTAATGGGCGGCGCGGGATCGGCGCAGACCACGGAAAACCCCGCCGCGCCAAAGGCCGCGGCGGCGGTCAACCCCGCCACGCCGCCGCCGGAAATGAAGACATCTGTTTGGATCAGGGTGTTCATGCGCGAAAGCTAGAGCGCGACAAGGCCAGGGGCGACGCGACAGGCTGTCCCAACCAATGATGAGGCTGATTTCTCGCGAGAAAAATCCAACATCCGAAAATTTGTACGAATTTTCGGATCCTCACGCCAGTTGCGCCAGAAACCCGGCAAGATCGTCGGTGTGATATGCGATGTGATCGGCTGGTTCCGCTTTGGGGGCGACATGCACGGTACGCATGCCCATCTCGTATGGAACGCGCAGGTTGCGGGGATCATCTTCGAACATGGCCGCCCGCGCAGGCACCAGCCCATCGATGGCGAAAACTGTCTCAAAGGCCGTGCGGTTGGGCTTGGGAACGAGATCGACATCCTCGATGCCATAAACCGCGTCAAAGATACCCGACATGCCGCGATGGGCCAGCACGCGCTCTGCATAAGGTTTGGTGCCGTTGGTAAAGACAATACGCCGACCGGGCAGGGCCGCGATTGCCCCCGCAAGTGTCGGATCCTCACCGATGACCGAGAAATCGATCGCATGGACATCTTCGAGATAGGCGGCGGTGTCGATGGCGTGATGGCGCATCAGCCCGGCAAGGGTCGTGCCATGCTCGCGCCAATACCGATGACGCAGCGCCTCGGCGGCTGCACGCTCGACACCTGCGACCTGCATCACCCAATCTGTCATTCGGATGTTGATCTGATCGAAAAGGGCTGTCTCTGGCGGGTAAAGCGTATTGTCGAGGTCAAAGACCCAAGTTGCGACATGTGCGAAGCTGTGCTTGACCATGGCATAAGCCCTAGGGCCACGCGCTGCGCTGCGCAAGTCTGGACAGGCGCGCTTCTGCCGCCTAGCTTGGCATGACTTTTCAGAGGATCACCCTGCCGATGGCCGCGAAGATAATCCCCGATCCGCATAAGGATGCCCATGCGCTGATCCTCGACGCCATTGATCAGGGGATTTATCGGCCAGGTGATCGGTTGGTGGAATCCGAGCTGGCTGACCGTTTCGGGGTCAGCCGTACGCCGATCCGCGAGGCGCTTCAACGACTCGAGACGCAACGGCTGTTGACCCGCGATGGGCGGTCGCTGATTGTCGCCTCGCTTGATCACGCGCAAATGGCCGAGCTTTATGCCGTGCGCCAAGAGCTTGAGGCGCTGGCCGCACGGCTTGCCGCCCAGCATGCGGCACTGGAAGAAATCCAAGTTCTACGCGAGATGGTCGAGGCGGACAGGGCGCTCTTGTCCGATCCGCAGGCCTTGGCACGCGCCAATCGGCGCTTTCACTACCAGATCCATCTGGCCAGTCATAACCGCTACCTCGTCCAGCAGCTCGACCTTGTCTATCGCTCCATGGCCTTGATGGCGCGCACCTCGCTTGCGGCCAAGGGGCGAGGCGAAAAGGCCTTGGCCGAACATTCCGAGATCGTGGAGGCGATCGCCGCGCGCGATGGTGAACGTGCCGCGCGCGCCTTGCGCGATCATTTGTCCATCGCCTTTGTCGTCCGCCTCAAGGAAGAGGCGCAGAAGACGACCGTTTAGGTTGCTGTGGCATGGTCGCTGGTATGGCGCCGAACTGCCCATGATGCGTTTTGGCCCAATCGAAGGGCCGATAGAAAATGTCCAGAACTGCGCGCCATGCCGACACGGTGCCGAGAAGAAAATAGACCTCCGAGAGGAGGATGTAGGGTCGTAACTGCCGCAAATGCGGTGCGCGGGTCGCATAGACGGCCAAGGTCAGCGACAAGACCACGCTGGCGACGAAAATGGTTGCCAAAACGCCATAACCAAAGGGGCTGACCACAGCATCCAGCGGATGGGGGACACCAAGGGGTTTGACCATCAGCGACCAAAGCAGCGGTGCGACCAAGAACCCGGCCACGGCACACAATATCTGAACTTGCAGCGCTAAAAAGCGCCAAAACCCCAATGCGCGCAAAAGCGCCAAAGGTGCGCGCATCGCGACCGCCCATGTCAGCAGGTAGCCCTTTTGCCAGCGCGCTCTTTGGCGCACCCAAGGCATGATGGCGGCATTCGCCTCCTCGAAGGTGACGCTCTCGATGATTTGGACGCGGTAGCCATGACGCGCAAGCCGGATGCCCAACTCTGCATCCTCGGTGACGTTATGGGCATCCCACCCGCCCACGGCTGTAAGTGCGGCGCGGCGGATGAACTGCGTTGTCCCCCCCAAAGGCACGACGAGGCCCAAACGCTGAACGCCGGGCAAAAGCACGCGAAACCAGACCGCATATTCGATCGCAAAAAGCCGCGATACGAGGTTATAGCCTGCGTTGAAGTAATCGAGCTGCCCTTGCAGGCAGGCCGTATCCGGCCCCAAACTGGCAAATCGCTGCGCTACGCGCAAAAGCTGATCACTTTCCGGTCGATCCTCGGCGTCATAAACACCGATAATCTCGCCGCGAGCAAAGTTCAGACCGAAATTCAAAGCGCGCGGCTTGGTACGTAGGTCGCCCTTCGGAACGGTGATTACCCGCGCCCATCCCGGAAGCGTGAGGCGTGACAGCGCGGTGCGGGTCAGATCATCTTCCACTTCGGTGATCAAGAGCACATCCAGCCGTTCCGGCGGATAGTCGAGATCCGCAAGTGCGCGTATCAACGTTGTGGCAATCTCGCGCTCTTGATAGAGCGGCACGAGGATCGTGATGATCGGCAATACGCAAGGCGCAGTGACGGCCTTGTCTTGCGCCAAGGGCGCGCGTCGGTCCTGACGATCACGGCGCAAGATTGCGGCAAATGTGATTATTTTGAGCACCATATTCGCCAAGAATACCGCAAGCGCAGCCAGAAACGCCGCCACGACCATGGCCATCGGGGCAAGCGCTGTCAGCGTTGTCATCGCTGCAAGGATCAAGAGTGCAGTCCGGCTTGCGATCTGGGTTTGCCAGTTGCGGCAACTATCGCCCTGCGGCGCTTGCCCTTCGGCAATGCGGGCGAGCCGTTCGCCGTAAAGCGCAATCTGGGCTGTGATGATCTGCGCGCGCGGGGCCAGCACGAAAGCGGCTTGCAGACCCGTCGGCAGGCGCAGTGCTGCACGCAGGTCATCACAGCGATCCGGGCGGCCAGTCGCAATGATTACCGTTGCCCCCATGCGTCCCAGTGGCGCGGCCTCAAGCGGCAAGGCCGCATCAGCGGGCAGGTAGTGCGCAAGCTCGGGATCGGGAGGGGCATGTATACGATCATTCAGTCCAAGCCCGTGAAATTCGGCCAAGGCCGGGAGCATTTCAGCCTCGGACACGGCACCGCGGGCTAAGAGGACTTGGCCAAGCCAGCTATCGGTCAGCCCGGCCGCTTCGCGCGCTTCCAGAATATCGCCCAGCCGCGCGGCACCACGCGCCAAAAGCAGACGATCCAGCGCTGGCTGGGCCGGGCGCATCGCGGCGGTGCGGGCAAGTTTTGTATCGGCATTGCGGGCGACCATCTCGGCCGCGCTTGGCCCTGGTGCGAATGATGATGTTACGGTGGCGCTGGCTGTTGGCCGCGCCGCTGGATTGTCGATGACATCAAGTCTGGTTTGCACGACGCCCCCACCCGATCAGCCGGTGGCGACGCATTTGCGCGAACGCCTCGCCAGCCGATACAGACAGGTTGCGCCATGCGGGTTAACGCGAGGTTAACGCCAGGTTAACCATGACGGCGAAATTATCCGGCGGCGCGGGTCTGCACAGCTTGGGCGAAACGCTCGAAGAGGTAAAAGCTGTCTTGCGGGCCGGGGCTTGCCTCGGGGTGGTATTGCACCGAAAAGACCGGGCGGTCGGCCATGCGGATGCCACAGTTCGAGCCATCGAAGAGGCTGACATGGGTCTCGATCACGCCCTTGGGCAAGGTCTGGCTGTCAACAGTAAAGCCGTGATTCATCGAGGTAATCTCGACCCTGCCGCTTTCGAGGTCTTTGACCGGGTGGTTCGCGCCATGATGGCCGTGGTTCATCTTGACGGTTTTTGCGCCAAGCGCCAGCGCAAGCATCTGATGGCCAAGGCAGATACCAAAGACCGGTAGGTCGGCGGCCAGCACGCCTTGGATCATCGGCACCGCATAGGCGCCGGTCGCCGCCGGGTCGCCCGGGCCATTGGACAGAAACACACCATCGGGGTTTTGCGCCAACACCTCTTCGGCGGTGGTGGTGGCGGGCATGACGGTTACATCGCAGCCCACACTTGCCAAGCAGCGCAGGATGTTGCGCTTGGCGCCGTAGTCGATCGCCACGACCTTTGGGGCAACGCCCTCGCGCTTGGTATAGCCCTCGGGCCAAGCCCAGCGCTTTTCGTCCCAGCGATAGGATTGGGCGCAGCTGACCCCTTTGGCGAGATCGAGACCGACAAGCCCCGGAAATCCGCGTGCAGCCGCGACCAGCGCCTCGATATCGAAATCGCCATCCGGGGCATGAGCAAGCGCCACATGAGGTGCGCCTTGTTGGCGGATGGCCCGGGTCAAGCGGCGGGTATCGACGCCACCCATGCCGATGCGGCCCGTTTTTTCGAGCCAGGATACCAGGTCGCCCGTGGAACGCCAATTCGACGGCACGGTCGGATCCCACTTCACGATCATCGCTTCGGCCACGGGATCGGCTGTTTCGTCATCCTCGGGGGTGATGCCCGTATTGCCGATATGAGGAAAGGTGAAGGTCACGATCTGCCCCGCATAAGACGGGTCGGTCATGATTTCCTGATATCCCGTCATGGCCGTGTTAAAGCAAAGCTCGGCAACGCGCATGCCTGTGGCGCCGAAACCCTTTCCGTAGAAAAGCGTTCCATCGGCAAGGGCGAGGCAAGCAGTCGGTTTGGCAGGCATGGGTCAGCTCCCGTGTTGCGGGTCGGCAAATTGGCGTCGGAATACGGGGCGGGCGTGGTATGGTCAAGCCGTGGACAGGGGTGTTGTTGCCGCGGCCCGTCTGGCATATCTAGGCGGCTTGACACTGTGTATGGGGATTGACGATGCCAATGGATCTCAGGGGGCGGATCGGTGCAGGCCTGAAAGAGGCGATGCGCGAAAAAGACGCGACGCGGTTGAGCACGCTCCGACTGATCAACGCGGCAATCAAGGATCAAGATATCGCCGCGCGCGGTGCTGGTCAGTCCGATGGTGTTGATGATGCGGCTGTGCTTGCGATCTTGGGCAAAATGGTCAGGCAGCGCCATGAAAGCGCGCGCGCCTACGAGGAAGGCGGGCGTCTGGAGCTGGCCGAAAAGGAACGCGCGGAAATCACCATCATCGAGGATTACCTGCCGCGCCAACTGGATGATGGTGAAGTCGCCGCGGCAATCGATGCGGCCATCACGGAAACAGGTGCCGCAGGTCTGCGCGACATGGGCCGTGTCATGGCGGCCCTCAAGAGCAAGTACACGGGCCAGATGGATTTTGGCGCGGTTGGGCCGATGGTCAAAGCCCGCCTTGCCTAGGGCCTTTGCCTCAGCGGTCGTGATCTGAAAGCGCGCGCTCGAGCGTCTCTTTCAGGCCGATCCGTTCGGGCGGCGTCAAAAAGGCACCCAATTCGACTTCGCGCGGACCACCTTGCAAAGTCAGGTATTGTGGCACCGGGCCGCCGGTTTGGTGCAATGCGACGCGCACCCAATAGGGGTTGGCCTCCCAATCGCGCGGTGCGCGGCGCGGCTCGTGGCGTTCCAGGCGGATCAAATCATCCCAGAGCAAGATTTCCTCGTAGATGTCGCGGTCGCGCCAGCTCCGCTTGAGGGCTGTCCAGACACCCCAGATCGCGGCCAGCACGAAGGGCAAAAGCGCCCAGAACACCGCTGTGCCGAGAATCGCGAAAAGCGGCACAGTGATCAGAGCGGCGGTCGCGCCGATGAACCACACGAACCCCTCAGGCGTAAGCGACTTATGCGGCGTCAGGCGCAGCCGCAGCCGGGGCATGCCATGCCCTTCACGGAAAAAGGCCCCGGTTGTCTCCGGGGCCCCGCTCAGGTTTTCGATCAGAACCGGCATGAGCCCTGTCAGTGATGCGGCTGACGGTCCCACATCTCGCGCGTCGGAAGCTCTTCGAATGTGTGCTCCGGCGGCGGGTTGGGAAGCGTCCATTCCAGCGTATCGGCATGCTCGCCCCAGTAGGCATTCTCGGTCACCTTGCGGCCTGCGAGGATCGTGTAGAACACGATGCCGATGAAGAGCAGGAACGAGGCGAAGGAGATGAACGCACCGATTGAGCTGACATAGTTCCAGAGCGCGAAGGCGTCGGGATAGTCGATGTAGCGGCGCGGCATGCCCTGACGGCCAAGGAAGTGCTGGGGGAAGAAGGTGATGTTGGTGCCGATGAAGAACATCCAGAAATGCACCTTGCCCAGGAACTCGGGGTATTGGCGGCCCGACATCTTGCCGATCCAGTAGTAGATGCCCGCGAAGATCCCGAAGACGGCGCCAAGGCTCATCACGTAGTGGAAATGCGCCACGACGTAGTAGGTGTCGTGATAGGCGCGGTCCACTGCCGCCTGGCTCAGGATGATCCCCGTCACACCACCCAGCGTGAACAGGAAGATGAAGCCGATGGCGAACAGCATCGGGGTCTCAAAAGTGATCGAGCCCTGCCACATGGTGGCGATCCACGAGAAGATCTTGATGCCGGTCGGCACCGCGATCACCATCGTGGCGACCATGAAATAGGCCTGCTGGTTCAGCGTCATGCCCACGGTGTACATGTGGTGCGCCCAGACGACGAAGCCCAAGCCGCCGATCGCCACCAGCGCATAGACCATCGGCAGGTAGCCGAACACCGGCTTGCGCGAGAAGGTCGAGATCACATGGCTGATCACGCCAAAGGCGGGCAGGATCACGATATAGACCTCGGGGTGGCCAAAGAACCAGAAGATGTGCTGGAACAGAACCGGGTCACCGCCGCCCGACACGTCGAAAAAGGTGGTGCCGAAGTTGCGGTCGGTCAGCAGCATGGTGATCGCGCCCGCAAGCACTGGCAGCGACAGAAGCAGCAGCCATGCGGTGACAAAGATCGACCAGGCAAACAGCGGCACCTTGTGCAGCGTCATGCCCGGCGCGCGCATGTTGAGGAAGGTCGTGATGATGTTGATCGAGCCGAGGATCGAGGATGCCCCCGAGACGTGCACGGCGAAGATCGCGAAATCGACCGCGCGGCTTGTGGGCGCGTCTTGCCAGCTCAGCGGCGGATAGAAAGTCCAGCCGGGGCCAGCACCGCCATCGATGAACACCGCACAGAAGGCAAGGCAGGTACCCGCCACGTAAAGCCAGTAGGACAGGTTGTTCAAACGCGGAAACGCCATGTCTGGCGCGCCGATCATCAGCGGCATGAAGAAGTTGCCAAAACCGCCGAACAGCGCGGGAATCACCACGAAGAACATCATCAAGACACCGTGGCCCGTGATCATCACGTTCCACAGATGCCCGTCAGGTGTACAATCCTCGACCGCAGCAGCGGTCAGGCGCGCGCCTTCGGCGCACATGTACTGCACGCCGGGCTCCATCAGCTCCATGCGCATGTAGACGGTAAAGATGACGGAAACGAGACCCACGATACCTGCTGTGAACAGGTACAAAATCCCGATATCCTTGTGGTTGGTGGACATGAACCACCGGGTAAAGAAACCCGGGCGTTCGTGGTCATGCCCCGAAATGGCGGCGTCTGCCATGTGCTACTCCTGTCTGTCGCTCGTCCGCGGTCGCACACCGAAAGGCGCGCAATCTCCGCGTGGTCATGATGCCCTTCTAGGGCGGTCCTGTCAGTGCTGCAATGTTGTTGGCGTCAATCAGTCGCGCTTGGGGGTGAGGAAAATTGTCTCAGATCAAGGCAGGCGGGGAATTGTGTCTTGCCGCTCTAGGCCATGGACAGGTCAAGGCGTCTGTTGCGCGAATACCTTGTGAAAACTGTGTTCTAGCGCAAGATCGAGGTCATCCATCGTGATGGGTAGCCCAAGATCGACCAAGCTGGTGACCCCATGGTCCGTGATGCCGCAAGGCACGATGCCTGCGAAATGCGTCAGGTCGGGGTCATGATTGATGGCGATCCCATGGGTACTGACCCATTTGCTGAGTCGCACCCCGATAGCCGCGATCTTGTCCTCGCGGGGGGTGCCGTCGGGCAGGGGGGGCTTTTCGGGGCGCGCGACCCAAACGCCGACGCGGCCCGGCCGGATTTCCCCCTTGATGTTGAATTCGCCCAAGGCCGCGATCACCCATGCCTCGAGCGCTTGGACAAAGGCGCGCACATCGCGCCCTCGCCGGTTGAGGTCGAGCATGACGTAAACCACGCGCTGGCCCGGCCCATGATAGGTGTATTGCCCGCCCCGGCGTGTCGCGAATACCGGAAAACGGTCGGGGTCTTTCAGATCCGCGGGCTTGGCCGATGTGCCGGCGGTATAAAGCGACGGGTGCTCTAACAGCCAGATCGCCTCATCGGCAGCCCCCGAAGCGATGGCGTCCGCGCGCGCTTGCATCCAGTCGAGGGCCTCTTGATAGGCGACAGGGCTGTCGCTGGTGATCCATTCGACCATGTGGTTTGCCTGACTTGTCCCGCTTTGTGCCTGATTTGCCGTATCACGACCTGCGCAGCATGGAAACGTCACGGCCCGCTCGGGTTCATGCACCGCTTTGGTCTTTGGCATGAAAAAAATCATGCCCCCCCTTTTCAAGGCAGAATGGCTCGGCTAAACGACGCCGACTACCAGTCATGTGCGGTCGTGGCGGAATTGGTAGACGCGCAGCGTTGAGGTCGCTGTTCCTTAACCGGAGTGGAAGTTCGAGTCTTCTCGACCGCACCAATCTTCTCTGCCGTCGCGGCCAGCATGCCGCGCGGCAGGCAAGACCCAAAACCCCCCTCAGTGCAAAAGATTTCGCCCCGTGACATGAAGCACAACGGTGTTTAACCATCACGGGAGAATTCAGGCAGGGGGATATCATGCGGTTCATGCGGATCGGAGAGGTCGGGGCGGAACGCCCGGTTGTTCATGCACAAGATGCAAGCTGGCGCGACCTTTCGGGTATTGTGGGCGACATTGGACCGGACAGCCTAGCTGATCTTGCGGCGCGTCTGCACGGCGTCGATCTTGCTACATTGCCGGTCGTCGAAACGGCAGGTCAGCGCATCGGCGCACCCATCGCGCGGCCGCGCAACATCTGGTGCATAGGGCTGAATTATTCCGACCATGCCGCCGAGGCAGGCATGCCCGTGCCGGCCGAGCCAATCCTGTTCACCAAGCCCGGCAGCACACTGTGCGGCCCCAATGACCCGATCTTGCGCCCGGCGCACGCCAACAAGTTGGATTGGGAGGTGGAGTTAGGGGTGGTCATCGGCAAGCCCGCCCTTGGCATCGCGCAAGAGGCGGCGATGGACCATGTCTTTGGCTATGTCGCGGCCAATGACATCTCGGAACGGGAATGGCAGATTGAGCGTGGCGGCCAGTGGTCCAAGGGGAAAAGCTACCCGTCTTTCTGCCCATGTGGCCCTATCCTCGTCAGCCGCGACGCGATACCCGATCCGCAAGCGCTTGAGATGGAACTCAGCATCGATGGTGCGGTGATGCAAAAGGGTTCGACTGCGACAATGGTCTTTGGTGTTGCCCATATCGTTGCCTATCTCAGCCGTTTCGTGTTGCTCGAGCCGGGCGATCTGATCGTCACCGGCACGCCGCCGGGCGTCGGCATGGGCATGAAGCCGCCGCGTTACCTGAAAGGCGGCGAGCGGGTGACGCTGTCGATCGCAGGCTTGGGTGCGCAGTCAAATCTTGTGCAAGATGTCTGATGGCGCGCGGCGCTAGAGAAGCGGCATAAGCCCCGCTGATTGCAGCGCCTCGAGCCTTGCATAGGCACCGTTCATCGCCATCAACTCGGCATGTGTACCTTGTTCGATCACGCGGCCCCGGTCGATCACCACGATGAGGTCGGCGTCACGGATCGTCGAAAGCCGATGGGCGATTACCAGCGTCGTGCGCCCCGCACTCAGCCGCGTCAGCGCTTCCTGCACCAGCTGCTCGGAGCGCGCGTCAAGCGCCGATGTCGGCTCGTCCAAGAGCAAGATCGGGGCCGCCTTGAGCATGGCGCGCGCGATGGTTACGCGCTGGCGTTGCCCCCCCGACAGCGCACTGCCGCGCGGTCCCACCGGGGTGTCGAGGCCCAAGGGCATGGCATCCGCGAATTCCGTGACCGAGGCCGCATCTGCGGCCGCACGCACCGCATCGGGTGTCGCATCGAGCCGCCCCAAGCGGATATTCTCCGCGATCGTGGCATCAAACAGCGCCGTTTCCTGCCCGACCATGGCCACCCCATCGCGCAGCCCATCAAGCTCTAGCCCATCGACGGGTTGACCGCCGATGGTGATGCGGCCCTGATCGGCATCGACGAGGCGGGTCAATAGGCCAAAGATTGTTGTCTTGCCTGCGCCCGATGGGCCGACAATGGCAGTGGTCTTGCCAAGGGCGGCTGTAAAGCTCAGACCGTTGAGCACGGCCGTATCGCCATAGCTGAAATGCACATCTTCGAAGCGGATGTCGCCTGTTTGCAGCTTTTGCGGGGTTGTAGGCGGCAAGATGGTGGCGCGGGCTTCGAGCACCTCGTAGAGGCGCGCAAGCGAGGCGACGCCGGCCTGCACCTGTCCCGCGATATTCGACAAGCGGCGCAGCGGGTCAAAGATCAGGGCCAGCGCGGTGAAAAAAGACATGAATTGCCCCACCGACTTTTCGCCCGCGATGATTTGCGCGCCACCATAGTAGAGCACGGCCACGAAGCCCGCCGCCGCGATCAGGTCAATCAAGGCAGGGTTGGCGGCCAGCCCGCGCTGGGCGCGCAAGGCTTCGCGCAGGAAATGGCGCACTTCGCCGTCGAAGCGGCCTGTCTCGTGGCGTTCAAGCCGATTGAGCTTGATTGACTGGATGCCGTGAAAGATCTCGTCAAGCTGGGTGGAGAGGCGCGCTGCCGCCTCGCGACTGGCGGCGGTGGTGGCGCGGATATAGCGCTGCAAGCCCAACATCGGCAAAACCAGCAAGGGCAGGCCGATCAAGGCAAGCAATGTCCAGCGCCAGTCATTGATCAGCATGACCGTCAAAAGCGAGGCGAAGGTGATCGTATCCCGCCCAAGCGACATGACGGTTGTTGCGGCCAGCCCTTGCAAGGCCAATGTGTCGCCGCGCACCCGCTCGATCAGCGCACCCGGCGGCGTGCTGCGAAAATAAGCCAGATCAAGTGACAACAAATGCTGCAAGAGCCGCGATTGCAGCGATGTGGTGACCTTGAGGCCGATGGACACGACGATCAGCCGTTGCCCAAACCCCGCCACGGCGCGCAAGCCGAACACACCCGCAATCGCCAAGGCGACCCACCCCACACCCACCATGTTGCTGGCCGAGAAAAGATCGTCGAAAAGCGGTTGGATCAAATAGGCAAGCGCACCGAGGGCCGCCCCCTCGATCGTCATCAAGATGGCCGCGATGATCAGGCGCGGCCAAAAGACGGCCACATGCTCACGCCACAGCCGTCCTAACAGATGGCCGGCGGATGCGACAGGTCGCGTGATCTGTGCGGTGTCAATGTCGGATGGATGGGGCAGGGCGGACCGCTCCGGCGTTAGGCGTCTTGTCGCAACAACAAGTGACCCTTACGCCAAGCGGGCCGTGGCGGCAAGCGACGCTGCGCGCCTGCGCCTATCCCACCAGCCAAATCCATACCGAGCCGGTAAGGACGGTCAGAACCGTTGCGATCAAGATCGACGAAGCGACAACCCGGCGTGCGGCCCCATACATATCGGCGAAAATGTAGGTGTTGACGCCCGGCGCCATGGCGGCGGTCACGACGGCGGCGCGCAACTGCTCTTGGTTCAAGCCACCGATGGTCTTGCCCAAGCTCCACGCGATGGTGGGGTGCAAGATCAGCGAAATGCCACAAATCATCGCGATCACGCCTGCATCGCCCTCGGGCTTGTAGCGGTATAGGACCCCACCCAAGCCGAAGAGCGCGGCAGGCAAGGCTGCGCGCATCAATAGCGCCACCGCCTCGTCGATGATGGCGGGTACGGGCAGGCCGCTGAGATTGACCGCAAAGCCAAGCCCGATCCCGATCATCAGCGCATTGCGAAAGATTGCCCGCGTCACGGTGCGGATGAGCGCGACGCCACCGGTCTCGGCGCGCACGATCTCCATCGAGACGATACCGAGGATGTAGCAGATCGGCGCATGCAGCGCGATGATCGCGTAATTCGGCCCAAGGCTGTCGATGCCATAGGCGCGCTCGCCCACCGCGAGGCCCAAGAGCACCGAATTGGCGAAGAGCGCGCAAAAGCCGATGGCGACACTGTCAGGCCATGGACGGCCAAAGAACAGCCTTGCGCCGAAAAGCCCCGCGAAGAAACAGATGACCGAGCCACTATAATAGCTCAGCATCAGGCCAAGATCGAAATCCCGCCCCAGGTCGAGCGTCGAGATTGCGGCAAACAACAAGCACGGTATGGCGAATTTCTGGGTGAAGGCCATCAGCCCATCGACGGCCGGATCCGAAAAGACCTTGCGCCACACCGCGACATAACCCGCCGCGATCACGAGGAAGACGGGCATCACGATGGTCAGGATATCGCCCAATCTGTCAGACCTCGTAAGTGATGGTCATGCCGTCATGGGCAGGCATGATGTGATCGGGTGTCTCGGCGGCGACCGTCGCATGGTCAAGGTCGATATGCATGTTTGTCAGCACTGCCCTGCGCGGTTTTACGCGCGCGATCCATTCCAATGTGCGCGCTAGATGGACGTGGCTTGGATGCGGCGTGCGGCGCAGCGCGTCGATGATCCAGCAATCGAGATGATCGAGAAGCGGCCATGCCGCCTCGGGGATATCCGAGACATCGGGCAGATAGGCCAGATCGCCGATACGAAAGCCCAAGGAATGGATATTGCCATGCGTCACCTCGAAGGGTGTCAGCCGGATCGGCCCGCCTGGCCCGTCGATCACGACATCCCCCTCGATCGCATTCAGATCGAGGATCGGCGGATAGGCCGATCCCGGCGGTTGCACGAAGGCATAGCCAAACCGGCTGAGCAGGTCGTTTTGCGTTGCCCCATCGGCCCAGACGCCCAAGCGTTTTCGCATGTTGAACACGATCATCCGCAGATCGTCGAGCCCATGCACATGATCGGCATGGGCATGGGTATAGACCACCCCATCAAGCCGCCCAATCCCAGCATCAAGCAGTTGCGCGCGCAGATCGGGCGATGTGTCGATCAGCACGGCGGTCTCTGCCCCGTTATCGCGGCGCTGGATCAGAAGCGAACAGCGGCGGCGGTTGTTTTTGGGATTTGTCGGGTCGCAATCGCCCCATTCGCCTCCAAGGCGCGGCACGCCTCCCGATGATCCACAGCCCAAGATCGTGAAGATCAATTCTGCCATCTGCTCACGCGGCCTTTGCCCAAGCGGCCGCTTTCCAGAACAGCCGATCGAAATTGGCCGAGGTCTGGGCCGCGAAATCGGCGTAACGCATACCGAAGACCTCTGCACCGACCTTGGCGGTTAGCGCGGTATAGGCGGGTTCATTACGCTTGCCGCGATAGGGCGGCGGCGCAAGATAGGGGCTATCGGTTTCCAGCAAGATCCGATCGACCGGCGCAGCGGCGAATATCTCGCGCAATTCGAGCGATTTGGGGAAGGCCGCGATACCAGACATCGACAGGTAGAAGCCAAGTTCGAGCGCAGCCTGTGCCAGGGTCGCGCTGGAGCTGAAGCAATGCATGACGCAAGAATAGGCACCCGCGCGATACTCCTCGGTCAGGATGCGGGCCATGTCGTCATCGGCGTCGCGGGCATGGATGATCAAGGGCAGGCCGGTTTTGCGTGCGGCTGCGATATGGATGCGCAGGCTGTCTTGCTGCACCATGCGGCTTTCGGCGGTGTAGTGGTAATCAAGCCCGCTTTCGCCGATGCCCACGAATTTCGGATGCCGCGCGAGCGCCTCGAGCTCTGCCAGCGTAGCCATCGGTTCTTCGGCGGCGCTCATCGGATGGGTGCCAGCGGCCCAGAAAACGGGGTCATGGGTTTCGGCGATGGCGCGCACATGGGGCGCGTGGCGCAGCCTTGTGCAGATCGTGACCATGCGCGTGACACCCGCAGCGGTTGCACGCGCGACGACCTCGGGCAGTTCCCCCGCAAGGCTGTCAAAGTCGAGATGGCAATGGCTATCGACGATCTGTGGCGGGGTGTCGGACATGAGGCAATCTTGTCGGAGGTCAGGCAGTGGGGAGCGTTGCAGCCTGCCGGTCGAGTTCGAGAAACATATCGAATGTGAGCGCGGCCGGGTCAAGGTTAACTGCGCGCCCCCGTCTGGCCCGTTGGGTCAGCGAAGCGGCGAAATCGGCCCAGCCACGTGCCGCCAAAGGGCTTGGCGACAGCCGCGCCAAAAGCGCGTCCTCCTCGGGTAGGATCGGCGTCAGCGGCGCGCCCGATGCCCCGCGTCGTGCCAATCGGGCAAGGGCGGTATCGAGCAAGGCCAGCGTCAGGTCAAAACGCCCCTCCCCTTGTTTGCCCGCGCAGGCATCGGCCAAGTGTAGCGCAAGCGTGCGGTCAAGCCGTGGCACGCCCTGTAGCAGGCGCAACAATTCGGCATAAAGGCTGAGCCCGTCTTGCGCCAATAGCGCGATAGCCGTGCCGACCGAACCGCCCGCCAATTCGGTCAGGCCCGACATTTCGGCTGGTGGTGCAAGTCCGGCTTGCTCTAGTGCCTGGCGGAGATCCTCGGGGGCTAGAGGTTGAAAACGCAACACTCGGCAGCGCGAGCGGATGGTGGGCAATAGGCCCGAAGGGCGATGCGCGATCAAGAACAACACGGCATCGGGCGGCGGTTCCTCGAGTTCTTTCAAGAGTGCGTTTGCGGCGTTGGGGTTCATTTCGTCAGCGCAATCCACGATCACGACACGCCGCCCATTGCCATCGGCGGTCATCTGGAAAAAGCTCTTGAGCCGACGCACATCTTCGACGCGGATCACATCGGATAACGCCTTGCCATCGGTACGGGGGCCGCGCCTTATCAAGCATAGCCCCGGTTCCGAAAGCGCTTTGAGTCGCGAAACGACGGGATGATCGTGATCAATCTCAAGATCGCGTGGCGGGGGCGGTGCGCCGAAAAGCCCGTCAACTTGGACGATGGGGGTGGCCAGCAAAAACCGGGCGGCGCGCCATGCAAAGCTGGCCTTGCCGATACCCTTGGGGCCGGTCAAAAGCCAGCCATGCGGCATGCGTCCTGTCGTGAAACTTGCCAAGAATTGCGTTTCGGCATCGGCCTGCCCGAAGAGGCGCACCGTCTCGCGCGGGTGGGGCGCACCGTCAAGGCGGTCTGGTTCTGGCAAGACGTCATCGCTCATGGCTGTGCCATAGCATGAGTTGGGGGGGCGGAAAACGCGCGTTTTCCGTATCGGAAAATTTACGATTTCCAAGAGGAAGCACTGGTAATTTTTGGCCTAGCCCAAGCGGTTGGTCACAGAGGCGATGATATCGGCGGTGATCTCGTCGGGTGCGCGGCTTGCGTCGATCAACACGCAACGCCCCGGCGCTTCGCTGGCCAAGGCCCGAAATCCTTGATGGAGCTTTTTTTGGAAAGCGAGGCCGAAATCCTCGAAACGATCCTCGCCCGAGCGGCGGGCAAGTCCACGGGCCAAGGCAATCTCGGGGTCGATATCAAGGATCAATGTTAGATCTGGCTCGATTGCGATGGCGCGGGCATGGATATCATCGACCATTCCGCGCAGGTCGCCACGCGTGGCCCCTTGGTAGATACGGGTCGAATCCGCGAAACGATCGGTGATCACATCCCGCCCCGCGGCGAGGGCCGGGCGGATTGTCCGTTCCAGATGATCGCGACGTGCTGCGGTAAAGAGCAAGATCTCGGTCTCGGGTGACCAGCGTTCCGGGTCACCTTCGACCAACAGGCGGCGGATCTCTTCGGCGCCGGGCGCGCCGCCGGGTTCGCGCGTCAAGACTGGGTCGCGCCCTTGCGTGCGCAACCAAGCGGCGAGCGCCTTTGCTTGCGTCGATTTCCCCGAGCCGTCGATCCCCTCAAGGCTGATGAAATGGCCTTTTGTCTGCACCATCAGCCGTCCATCGGCGTGGGTGTTGGGCCAAGGACCTCGTCCAAGATTGCGCGCAATGCGGTGCGCAGCCGGACCGCGATGCCACCCTCGGCCACATCGCCCGTTGCCAAAAGGGGGATGCGATGTTCAATCACATCATCCCCTTCGCCCAGACGCACGACCATCTCGCCCAGCGTGTCGCCGACGGCGATCGGGGCGATCACAGGGCTGACATAGCTGATCTCGGCGCTAAGGGGAGGCTCGCCCAAGACGGGCAAGAGCAAGGAAAGATCATGCGCAGGGGCGATCGCGACATCCGGACCACTCCCCATGAAGACGGGTAGGCGCGCCATTTCCCGTCCTTGGTCTACCACTTGGCGTTCCACGAATTGCCGAAAGGCCCAGTTGAGGATGCGTTCGCTTTCCCTTGCGCGGGCCTCGGCCGATGGCAGGCCGGTGATCACGAAGGTCACGCGGCGCGACCCCTGCACCGCGGACCCGACTAGGCCGAAACCTGCCTCTTGCGTATGGCCGGTCTTGAGGCCGTCAGCGCCAATCCCCAATCCCAAAAGCGGGTTGCGGTTGAAGCGGTTGGCTGGTGCGCGGTTCTCGTAATCGAATTCCGTTTCAACAAAGTATCGGTAGTACTGCGGATGTGCGGTGATGATCTCTTCGGCTAGAATGCCAAGATCGCGCATGCTCATCACATGGCCCGGCATCGGCCAGCCAGAGGCGTTCAAGATCGTGGTGGAGGTCATGCCCAGTGCGCGCGCCCGTTCAGTGGCGATGCGGGCAAATCCAGCCTCGGTTCCGTCGGGGCTAAGCGCTTCGGCTAAGGCCACCGAGGCGTCGTTGCCTGACACGATGATGATACCGCGGATCAAATCCTCGACCGTGGGGCGGTCAGTGGTGTTGAGAAACATGGTTGAGCCGCCAAAGCTCATCGCATGTGCGCTGACCCCTACCCGCGTCTCGAGGTTTAGTCGCCCATCGCGCAGCGCCTCGAACGCCATCAATAGCGTCATCAGCTTCGACATCGAGGCGGGCGGCAGAGGCACATCGGCGTTTTTTGCAAGCAAAACTTGGCCCGAGCCATGGTCAATCACATAGGCAGCAGTGGCTTCGGTGTCATAGCCCTGTGCAACTGCAGTGCTTGCAATCCAGCCGATAAGCGTCACCAAAATGGCGGTGTTCCGGGTCCAGGTGAACAAGGCAAACCCCATTGCGACGTCTCGTTTCTGCGCGTCAGCGTGTGACGAAATAGGCATCCGTAAAGCCAAGCCCACGAACAGAAGTAAGAATGGCATCACGCTCCGCCACTGTCGAGGCCGGACCGACAACAACCCGCCAGAAGCGGCGCCCGTTGGAAGTTTGATCGTAGATGGTTGGGATCAGCCCGACCCTGCGCAGTGCTTGGCCGGTATTGTTGGCATTCTCCTCGACCGAAAAGATGCCGATCTGCACAAAGGGTCGCTGCAAGGGTGATCCCACGCTTGTGGTGGCCGGGGGGGCGTTGGCGGTGCTCGTCTCGCTTTCGGCGATGGCGGCATCGGCAATCGCCGTGATCGGATCACTGAGCGGTGTTGCTGTCACGGCGGGTGCCGAGACCACGGCATCGGCTTGCGGTGGCAAGGCAGGGGTAGATGGGATGGCCTGGTCGGCAACCTCCTCGCGGCGGAGTGCCGTGACCTGAAGTTGCGTTGGGTCGCCCGCCAACATGTTGAGCGCCGCCGCCGCATCCGAAGAGACCATCAATTCCGGGCCTGGGTTGTCACGTTCGCGCCGGAAAAGCGCACCAATCACGAAACGACCGTTTTCGTCATTACGGATGATCACACGTTCGGGGTCGGTCGCGGTTGGATGTGCAACCCAGACGCCGCCAAGCGATGGACGTCCGTCCCAAAGACCCTCTTCGGTGAGTTCGAAGATTTCAGGGGCCTCGACATCGCGTTCGATCAGCCGCGTCGCTCCGATCGATGCCGCTCCGTCGCTGCTTGCACCGCTTGTTCTCAAGCCTGCGAAAGGTTGGAACGTCCCGTTGCAAGCCGCAAGCGAGAGAAGCGCACAAAAGGCGATGGCCCAACGGGCGCGCAACGCAATCATGGGTGTACTGGTCATTATCCTGCTCTGTCCGCACGCGGCGGGCGCGGTTTGGTGCCTCGGTTATCTGTGTCTTATGTCATCGGTCGCCATCTGGCGCATGAGCTGGCCGACATCTTTGTGTCGAAAGATAGCGTGTTTGATCACGCCTGAAAACCCGTTTGCAAGACAAGTCATCACCTCTGCGCCGATGCTTGCCTGATCAGCGTGTCTTTTAGAATCAATCGGGTCCCTCTAGTGGACATTCCACGCGGAGGAGTGGCCGAGCGGTTTAAGGCACCGGTCTTGAAAACCGGCGTGCGTGAAAGCGTACCGTGGGTTCGAATCCCACCTCCTCCGCCACTTTGACCACCCTCCTTGTGATGGCAGACGCTCGCTCCCTTGTTTCGCTCGTGTTGCCGCGGGGTGGGCCAGGGTCATCAGCGATAGAAACGACCATCGAACCCGACATCACCCCGGTTTTCGGTGCGCTGCCACTCGCGGCGTTCGATAGACATTTTGGACGCCGAATTCCCCTTTGAATACCGAGTGAAAGGCTTCGTCGCCTGGCCAGCATCATCGTGCAAACTCGACAACATCCCGACCAAACCTGTCCTCGGGAAAGTTGCTTAAGCAGACCTGTCATCGATCCGAGGCGGTTGCGTATTCATGCCCCATCGTTCAAGCGCATCGAATGCGGCGGCTATATTCTTATTGATGCGCGATACCAGAAATTTGCTTAACCCTAGGCGTCGCGCAATCTCGTTGATGCCAACACCATTTGCGGCCATCAGTTGGATCTGTTCAACATTGTGATAGGAATAAGACGGTTTCCGCCCCTTATAAGCTGCGGGATTGCGCGCCTTAGCGCGAGCAATACCTGATGCTTGTGCTTCTTTTAGTGTGTATGCCTGCGCCTCGGCCATGGCCGACATAAATGCAAGAAGCGCTTCTTGTACGGTCAGTTCGGCTTGACCTTGCGATCGTGCCTCAAAAGTTACTTTGCCGATGATGGTCTTCACCGTTACTCCGCGTTGCAGCAAAAGGCGTAAATGCTGCGCGATCTCGTCGTAATTTCGGCCGAGGCGATCCAGCCAACGCACTACCAAAACATCACCGTCGCGTAGGACACCTAACAGGTGGCGCGCGGCATCATTCGCATCCAGTGCCGATGTGGGCGACCCAAACTCAGAACTTTCCACTATCTGATCAATCGCAAAGCCTGCGTCTTTTGCAAAAGCGCACTGCACGTCAACTGGCTGCTCGGTTGACGAGGCACGAATATACAAGACCGTTTTAGGCTTGGCGCTGGATTTGTAGTGATAGGATAGGTTCATTTTCATATCGTGTTGCGTTACGGTCTGACGCATTTACATCGGATCGAGTAAATAGATGGATGCTAATGCTACAAAACTTTGACCATGTAAGTGTAGCATTAGGGTATAATGGAGAGCTTGGAAAGACCTATCGAGATGGTCGAAAGCCCAAAGAACTCAGCTGATCATTCAAACTATTTATGAATCTGGGTGCGTCCGCCGATGCATAAGGCACTATAATGCAGGCTCGCAAAGCATGATTGGAAATACACAGCTCACTCATTTGCAACAATCTTGTTGAAACGGCGCGGGGGCAGCCACCATGCGCGCGGTTAAACCTGTTAGTACCTGATGCCCTTCATGCGAGGCGAGAATACAGTTGCTGCGCAAATGGCGCCTTACGCTGGGGTATGGCCAGCATCGCTTTCAGAATGACCCCTGTCATCAACGATGCTTGACACATAGACTGCGAGGTATTTCAGTCTGTCGCGTCATCCAAAATATGTGAGACGCACGAATTGCAGACGGCTAGACCCTTGTTGATGCTGCGCAGTCACATCCATCAAATTCTGGATGGTGATCCCCTTACGGCACCGCCCTACGCAAGAATGATCAATGCGGTGATTATCGGTGCGATCGCTTTGAGCGTCGCGGTTGTCATTATCGAGTCGCACAATGCAACTTTCGAGGCGAATCGACCTCTTTTTTTAATTGCGGAGCGTCTGAGCGTTGCCTTCTTCACCGTCGAATTCATCATTCGGCTTTGGGCGCATGGCGCAGCATTTGACGCCAAGGACGGTGGTGCGCGACGCGGAAGGCTTGCTTATCTTACAAGCTTTCACGGCATGATCGATTGGATTTCAATCGCGCCGTTCTACTTGCAGATCATTTTCCCCGGTCTAGACCTGCTGATCCTGCGCGTTCTGCGATTGCTTCGGCTGCTCAAGATCTCGCGCTACAATACCGCGCTCGATGATCTCTTGCTTGCGGTCAAATCAGAGCGACATTCGTTTTTTGCGACGCTTTACATCATTTTTATCGTGACGATCCTGAGCTCCGCGATGATGTACTATGCTGAGGGAACGGCACAGCCAGAAAAACTGGCCTCTATTCCTCATGCGCTCTACTGGTCGTTGATCACATTGACGACCGTGGGTTACGGGGACATTTCGCCTGTTACCCCGCTCGGCAAGGTTATCTCGGCTTTTACCGCCTTGCTTGGCGTTGCCACAGTGGCGATGTTTACAGGCATTATTGCTTCGTCGTTCTCTCGACAGGTGGCAAGACGCCGAGAGATTTTCGAGCAAGAGGTTGAAAAAGCATATCAAGATGGCATCGTGACGAAGGAAGAAGATGCGTTTCTTGAAGAGTTGCAAAAGCGTTTTGACCTGTCTGATGACGAGGTCAACGAGATGAAGAAGCGTGCGGCAAAAGCTAAACCCGTGAAAGGTCACATACCGAGCATGTGAATTTTCAATGCGGTGAGCGCCAAATGGCCGAGGCACATCGCAATGACGCGACCTTACTCTTTCTCCGCCGAAGCGATGTTGTTCTTCCGCTCTTGGGCTTCATCCCGACGCCAGGCAATGAACCTGATGATAAAGGCCAAAAGACCCAGCCCCGTAATCGCTAATGCGATATCCATCGGCGTTAATTGGGCCAGCGGTGCAGCCTTTTCACCCAGCAATGGCATGGCAATGATCAAAACAGCGGCAACTGCCAAGAACGCGCGCATGCGCGCACAGGCTTGGCAAGGCGCAGTTGATCTGGTGCGGGCGGAGCGGCGAAACATCATGGGGAAAGGCGCGTCATTCAGGGATTTGTTTGTGTCTTGTTATAGTTTCTGCGGGCAAGTGCTGTTAACTTACCGCGCTTCCGGGCAGTTTGCATCACTTTCTCAAGCTCGGTGACAAGGACGGCATTATCGCTAGCGGCTTCGTGCAAAGCGGCAATCAGCGCGGGTGAGCGCCCCGCTTTGGCAGATGGGATTGCGTCAAGAAACCGACGCCGTTCCTCGATCAAACGCATCATGCTTTCAACTGCGCCAACGGAAACGGTTTCGCGAATCTGCGCATTCAGCCTGATGAGGTGTTTCGCATCCTCTGACATGTGACCTGTATAGACTTTCGTGTGAATTTATCGTCTTTCAAGACTATCCAGCTTGGATCATCCGAGTTCGATTGGTATCTTTGATCTTATTTCCTGCGGTTTTGGGCGCCGTTCAAGTTGGAAAAGCGGGGCAAGCGGTCATCTATAATTGGCCTCTTGGAGACTTGGGACCTCTGATGCTATCATCGGCGCAGATCCAATACCCTCTCAAGGCCCGCGATCTTGCTCGATCCGAACCTGTCATTGCCACTTCCGACGCTTCGTCCCAACCCGCCAGTTCCGGGGGCGGCGCAAAGCCTTGCGCATGCAGGGGTTGCAAGAGTCATGCCAGACATGCGGCAAACGCTTGAGGGCGTTTCGCCCGCATTGGCACTAGAGCGCAATAAAAGATATGAATCGTACCGCGCCGAAGTGACGATTTACCATCCCGCGCTTGGCCCATCGGCAATTGATACAGAGAATGCAATCATGGCTCGCGCGCTTTTGTCGCCAACCTTTGTGCATGATAGTGCGGCGACGCGCATGGCGCGGGTATCAACGATGCCCAACACGGCCTTACCGCGTTTTGGTCGTACGGTCGATCTCTGGGCTTAGTGCAATGAGCGCGATCAGGTCAGATCGTTCAAGCTGTCAAGCAAGCTGACTTCGACATCAGGCAGATCGGTGATCCAATCGCCATTTTCGATCTGCTTCCACGTCCAGGTCGATGGTGCGGCCAAGCTGGGCTTTGATCGCAACAGGAAGAAAAAGGGCCGGAAGCTCTTGATCAATTGCTCGACGTGGTAATCTTCTGAGCGCGTTCCATCGAGGGCTGAGGAGAATAGCCCTTTGATGCGACGCGGCTCACCATTCTCAAGGCGGGTGATACGACCAAACGCATACGAGCGCAAAACGGAGTCTGCATCATCGGCCTCGGCTTCGGACAGGACGCGTAGAAATCCTTCTGCGCTCTGTTCGATCAGATCCGAGCCAATCTCGGCATAGCGTTCCGACAAAATCTGCGCGTATTTCCGCGCGAAAAGATCAAGCCCAAGGGGCGATGCCAAATATCGTTGTGCGACAAGGGCCACTGTCGCAGACACAAGCCATTCTGGGCAGAACTTTGACATCTAATCTCCCTGGTCAGACCGGGGTTAGGCGCCTGCCCCCCCCGCTTTGTTTCCAATCCCCTCCCATGCTTGAATGATTTCGTCAAGCAAGACGACGCAAGTGGCAAGGTTGTGATCGGTCTTGCGCGAGAATGCCTTCAGCAGTTGTTGGCGGCAGTATTCATAAAGGCGGTACAGATTCTCGGCGATTTCCCCACCGCGCGTGAAATCGAGGCTGCTTTGCAGGATGTAGATCGCCGTGAATGCATTGCTAAACGCGGTGCGCAGCTTTGACGCCGTATTCGCTGGATCGGCGATCTTGCGCATGTTCTTGTTGAGTTCCTGCATCACGATCAAGATCGTCGTATGCGGATCAGAGACATCGTTCATCTGCACCTTCTGGTCTTGGATATACATGGAGCGCGCGAGAACGAGGTTCATTTTTTGACACCGTAGTTTGTTGTGGCTTCAGTATCTTAAACGGTGAAATGCCATTTTTGTTTAGTTGCCAAACTGCTGTCGCAGCGTCCGTGTGATCATGTTCTGACGCTCGCTCGACATGCAATCAGCGACCAGCGCCACCTCGCGGGATGCTTTCTCGTCGTAGCCTGCATATTGGATCGCCGGATAGGCCGGATCGATCGCAAGGCGCAGGATTTCGCCGCGCTTCAGCCGCATGTTTGCAACGCCATTGCTAAAGCGCGCTGTGCGTCCACTTTCAGGCGCATAGGCGATGAAATAGGTGTCTTCCACCGGGCATGAATTGCTTAAGGTCACGCGCACATCGATCAGGCCATCGCGACCACCACGATCGAACAACCCAAGCCATGCCATGGTAAGGCCGGCCACGCTCAGGATTACCGCCAAAAGCAAGGCACCGATCAAGTATGGGTTCATAGAGCTCTCCTGCGGCTGGGACGACACGTTTTGCAAGAGCCGTGCCGAAACTGCGGCGATGCGTACTCAAATCTCGCCACGCCCTGTCAAGTTTACGGCAAAGCTTACGTCAAGCTGCGCGACGACGGGCGCCAATTTTCCGACAGTGGGTATTTCAGCGGATACCCACTGCCTTTGCAGCGTCAGCCGTTAGAAAAAATAGTGTTTAAAAACAGTAATTTGAACGATTTCCTCACGAATTGAGAGAGATGGGCCACCGCCTTGGCCTGGTTCTTGCCTTTCTTGATGGCGTGCGTGTCTGTGCAAGATCGCAAGGGGGCAGGGGTGAGCAAAATTTTCATAGATCGGACGGTTTTCGCGACTGCGGAGAACCTGACGGACATGATCGGCAAGCGGGGCCTTGCGGTGCAGACGGTTGACGGCTGGCCGTCCGAACTCGCAGAGAAGTCTCCCGTCCTCGTGATGTGTGCGAAAGCCGAGGCTGCCTTGGGTGGCAGCCAGAAAATGCTCGAACGCGCGCGCGGTTTGCGACCGTCCCGCGTCGTTGTGATTGACGAAGCCGCCGACAGGTTTGCGATCCGCAAAGAGTTGGAGGGCAAGCTTTTGCGCCTCGATGTCCCCGCAGCACACGCGCAGGGCGGCTATGCGCGAGCAATCGCGGTCGAAACTGTGTGTGCAGGCTTGTCTTCGATGATTGCGGCTGATCCGGCGAGCGCGCGCTTGATGGGCGTGGCCGATCGTGTCGCGCGCGCCGATGTCACGGTGCTGATCAATGGGCCGACAGGCACCGGTAAAGAGGTCTTGGCGCGTTTCATCCACACGCGCTCTGCGCGCGCCGATAAACCCTTTGTCGCGATCAACTGTGCCGCCATCCCCGAGAATATGCTTGAGGCCATGATGTTCGGTCATGAGAAGGGCGCCTTCACCGGGGCATCGGTTGCCAACAAAGGGCTCTTTCGCGCCGCTGACGGTGGCACGCTTTTGCTAGACGAAATCTCGGAAATGCCTATTGGCCTGCAATCCAAGTTGCTGCGGGTCTTGCAAGAGCGCTGCGTGACGCCGCTCGGTGTTCAAACCGAGATCCCTGTCGATGTGCGCGTAATTGCGACCACCAACCGTGACATGCCCGAGGAGGTGCGTCGCAACAGTTTCCGCGAGGATCTGTTCTATCGATTGAACGTATTTCCGTTGGAAACCTTGCCACTGCGCGACCGGCCGCACGATATCCTACCCTTGGCTGTTGGTTTGCTTCATCGCCATGCCGATACACCGATGGCTCTGCCATGGATAACACCTGAAGCCGTCGAAGTGCTGGAGCGGCACGATTGGCCGGGCAATGTGCGCGAGCTTGAGAATGTCATTCAGCGTGCCTTGGTGTTGCACATCGACGGATGCATCACACCCGCCGATATCGTGCTCGATACAGGGCGTTCCTTGCAAATGCGTCCAGCGTGGCTTGATCACCACGCCGCGCCGATCACTGGTAAGGAGCGTGTCGCATGACAACCATCGGCGGGCTCAAATATCAGGTTGATCAGACCCATCTGAAATCGCTCACTCGCGCGCAAGAAACGCTCGATGCAAAGCCAAGTGGTCCGGCATTCTCGGAACGATTGGCTGACGGGCTAAAGTCGGTCGCATCGGCGCAGAACGAAGCTTCGGCATTGCGGACTGCATTCGAGGCGGGCACCGAGCAAAACCTTGCAAAAGTCATGGTCGCCCAGCAGGTCTCCTCGCTTGGGTTCCAGTTGACACTGAACGTCCGAAACAAGGCGCTGAGCGCCTACAAAGACATCATGAACATGCCTGTGTGACCCATCTGGGCTCAGGCGGTGACACGGTTGACGCGAAAAGAACGGTATTGAGGCATGGCACAGACCACTCAAAGCACGCAGATGAATCAAGGCGCGGCCTCGCGCGGGTCAGCACTTGTCCCTTCGGGTGGCAACATGCTGGCGAGTTTGCGCAATGTCACCGCGCAGCCGGGATTTCAGCGCGCGATGCCGACGATCATCGCGGTGCTGGCGGTTGTCCTGGGGCTGGCGGCTTATCTTTACATGCGTGAACCCGCACGCACGACGCTTTATGCGTCGCTTTCCGAGGCCGACAAGGCCAATGTCGTTGATGCCCTTACAAATGCCGGTATCGCGGTCACTTTGGACCCTGCGACCGGCGATGTATTGGTGCCGGTGGGTGATTATCACCGCTCGCGGATGAGCCTTGCCGCACAAGGGCTGCCCAGTTCCGCACCCGAGGGCTACGCAGCGCTTGGCGATATCCCGATGGGCACCTCGCGCTCGGTTGAGACGGTCCGCCTCAAGCAAGCCCAAGAAATCGAGCTGGCCCGTTCGATCAACGAAATTTCCGCCGTGCAAGCGGCGCGGGTGCATTTGGCTTTGCCCGAGCGATCGGCCTTTGTTCGTCACCAAGAGCCGCCAACAGCGTCGGTGTTCTTGCAACTTGCCTCGGGGCGGCGGCTTGATGAGGGGCAGGTCGAGGCGATCGTCAATCTCGTTTCGACCTCTGTGCCGGGAATGGCGCGCGAGAATGTCACCGTCATCGACCAAACCGGGCGGTTGTTGTCGAAATCCCTCGACGATCCTGCCTCGATCTTGTCGGATACGCAGTTGCAGCATCGGATGCGGCTGGAAGGTATCTATCGCTCGCGGATCGAAAGCCTCGTGACCCCGATTGTCGGGCCGGGCAATGTCAACGCGCAGGTCAATATCGAGATCGACTTTACCCGCAGTGAGATTACCGAAGAGCGGGTCGATCCAGAAGGAACCGCGCTGCGCAGCGAGCAAAATACACTTGACGTTGCGGCCAATGCCGAAGCACGCGGTGTCCCCGGCGCCACCTCGAACACGGCCCCGACAGAGGCCGAGCTCGCCAACGACTTGGCGTCAACCGCCGGTGGTGGCGCCGCGACCGAGAACCGTTCAAGCAGCGAGTTGCGCAACTACGAGGTCAGCCGCCGGGTCTCGACCACGATGGCGCCCTCGAACCGTATCATCAAGATTGATGCCGCTTTGCTGTTGCGCACCCAGATGGTGATCGACCCCGAGACAGGGCTTGAGCGCCCGCAAGACATGACGCCCGAGGCGATCGCCGATATCGAGCGGCTGGTCTCAAGCGCAATTGGCCTGAACCCTGCGCGCGGTGATACGCTGACCGTGACCGCCAAGCCGTTTGTCTCGACCCTGGAAGGCGTATCTGTCGCCTGGTTCCAAACCGATTGGATCGAGGAACTTGCCAAGCAGATCGTGACAGTGCTGTTGTTGGGGGTGATCACCCTTGGCGTGATCAGACCGCTTCTGAACCGTGTCCTCGTGCCTTCGGGCGGATCGGGAATGGGCCATGGTGGCTTGACCGAGGAAGAAGCCGAAGCGCTGGAGTCTGTGGAAGTGGCCGATGGCGAAACGTTGGAAGATATCAAGGCCAAGCTCAAGCCCAAGAAATCCAACATCTCTTTGGAAATGCTTGATACCGCGAACACCTATGACGACAAAGTCGCTGTTATCCGCATGATTGTGAGTGATGAGGCGGGCCGTGTGTCCAACGTGTTCAAGCAAATGATGAAAAAAGAACTCGATCAGAAAGCCTGACAGCGCAGGCCGGCGCAATGACGCCGGCGTGCTGAACTCGGAGGAGTTGTCGCAATGCCCGAAGCCGCCACGACCACCGTCGAAGAAGAGGTTCGTCTTTTTGACACCCTCACGGGGACACAAAAATCGGCTATCTTGATGATGCTCTTGGGCGAAGACGAAGCCGCCGAGATCCTAAAGAACCTGACCCCGCGCGAGGTGCAGCACCTTGGGGCGGCGATGTATTCGGTCCAAGGCGTCGATCAGGCCACGGTCAATTTCGTGCTCGATGAATTCTTGGCCATCATCAAGCAGCAGACCAGCATCGGGCTTGGGGCTGGTAACTATATTCGCAACGTGCTGACCAAGGCGCTGGGCGGCGACAAGGCCCAATCTGTGCTAAGTCGGATCACGCCTGCCTCTTCCGAGCGGCCGATCGATATTCTCGACTGGATGGATGCGCGCGCGATTGCCGAGTTGATCATCGACGAACATCCCCAGATTGTTGCGCTGATCATCTCGTATCTCGACTACGGCCTCGCCGCCGATGTGCTCGGGCTTTTGCCACACGAGCTGCAACCCGAGGTCGTGGCCCGTATTGCGACCCTCGAAACCGTTCAGCCCGACGCCGTTCGCGAGCTTGAGCGCGTAATGCAGCTCAAGTTCAAGGCCAATACGACGCTGCGCGCCTCGCAGATTGGCGGTGTTAAGGCCGCGGCCAAGATCATGAATTTCACGAAGACCGCGATGGAACAGCGGATCATGAAGGACATCAAGAAGGTCGATAAGGATCTGATGACCGCGATCCAAGACAATATGTTCGTCTTCGACAACCTCGTGATGTCGGATGATCGGTCGCTTCAGACCTTGCTGCGTTCGATCGATACCGATGTGCTGGTTCTGGCCCTCAAGGGCGCGGACGAGGTTCTGCGCGAAAAGCTCTTTGGGTGTATGTCCACCCGTGCCGCCGCAAATATCAAGGACGAGATGGAGGCGCTTGGCCCCATCCGCCTTACCGAGGTGCAAGAAGCGCAAAAGCAAATCATCGATATCGCACGCAAGATGTCGGACGATGGGTCAATCGTTCTGGCCGGGCGTGGCGGCGATGAGATGGTGTAACCTATGCGCCTGAACCCCAGCAGCCAGGACGACAAGGCCCCGGAAAACGCACCGCTCGACGAGTCCGAGATCAACCGCTTGATCGCAGCGGCGCGGGCAGAAAGCTATCGTCCCGCACAAACCGCTCCGAACGCCAAGGTCGAGGTATTTCGTCCCAAAAGCCTGCTGGAACTCGCCCGCATGCGCCGCGATGCCGAAGCGGCCGCAACAGTGTCAGATCCAACAGGCGGCGATGATACATCCCAAGCGAAGGATGCGGATATGCAAGCCCGCGGGCAGGATGACGCCGCCGCGGGGCAACCGAGCGGTGAACCCGCGCCCGAGGCTAACGCCAATACGCGGCGTGATGCGAGCCTTCCCCAAGCTGAAACAAGCGCTGCGGCACCACAGGTATCGCAGATGCCGCAAGATGCAGGTCCGTACGGGCAGGCAATGACGCCGCCTCCACGCGATGAACCCAAAGATGCCCCTGCGCCGGATGTGGGGCAGGCAGTGACGCAAGATCCTCTCTCCGCTGGGTCAACCTCTGGCCATGCCGCCGGCTCTGCGCATGATCCTCTTGATCCGCAAGCGCGCGAACAAATCCATGCCGAAGGTTTTGCCGCAGGACGCGCCGCAGCCGCGGCAGAGATGGAAACGCGCATGGCTTCAGCGGTTGAGGCACTCGAGAAAGCGGCGCATGCGCTTTGCCATCCGCCGATTTCCGCGGTTGCGACCCTGCGCGCTGATATTGCCGAAGCTGTCCTTAAGCTCGCGGCCGAGCGTGCCGGTCTCGAGATCGACACTATGCCCACCGCATTTGTCGAGCGGATCGAATTACTAGCCGAACGGATCCATGGACAGGCGACACAGGCCGTACTGCGCCTGAACCCCGATGATCATGCAGCCATCGCCGAGGTGATCGAAGGGTCAGACACATTAGCCGTGATGCGTATTGTGACCTCGGCTGAGCTTTCACGCGGCGATGTCGAACTGATCGTTGATGGTCTGCGGATGTCCGACCGTCTGTTGGGTCAACCGACCCGCCGCAAACGTGCAAATGCGGCGCAGCAAAAGACCGAAGGCAAAACATGAACGCCATCCTTCAGGTCGTGCGTTCCGATCTGGCCGCGTTGTCGGAACGGCGCTTTCTTGTCACCTCTGGCCGCGTCACCCGTTTTGATGGGCAAATCCTCGAATGTGACGGATTTCCGGTGCTCGTCGGTGCGGTGTGCCAAGTCGAGACCACCGGTCATGACCTTGCCCAAGCCGAAGTCATCGGCTTTCGGGACGGGCGCAACCTTTTGTTCCTTTACGATTTGGATGCCCGCGTTGAAATCGGCGCACGGGTGACGCCGATCGCGAGCGATAACCGTATCAAGGTTGGCCCAAATCTCCTTGGGCGCGTGATCGATGCACAGGGCAACCCGCTGGATGCGCTGGGGCCGATCGCGTTGGATGAAAACTGGCCACTGATGGGCCGCCCGCTGAACCCGCTTGCCCGTCGCCCCGTCGCCCAGCCCCTTGATGTCGGGGTACGCGTGGTCAACGCGCTCTTGTCGGTCGGGCGGGGCCAGCGCTTGGGGATCGTTGCAGGTTCGGGTGTCGGCAAATCTGTGCTTTTGTCGATGATGACCCGCTTTTCCGAGGCGGATGTCATCGTCATGGCGCTGATCGGTGAGCGTGGTCGCGAAGTGGGTGCGATGGTGGAACAGGTGATGCAAGGCGAGGCGCGCCGCAAGGTTGTCGTTGTTGCCGTGCCTGCCGACCGTTCGGCGTTGCTGCGCATCAGGGGCGCGCATCGGGCGACTGCGATTGCCGAGTATTTTCGCGCCCAAGGCAAAGAGGTTTTGCTGATCATGGATAGCTTGACCCGTGTCGCCCATGCGCGCCGCGAGGTCGGCCTTGCTCTTGGTGAGCAACCCACGGCCAAGGGCTATCCGCCATCCGTCGTGTCCTTGATCCCCGCACTTGTCGAACGCTCTGGCACGGGCTTGCAGGGCGAGGGGTCGATCACCTCGTTCTACACGGTTCTGGCCGATGGCGATGACACGACCAATGATCCCGTCGTCGATACGGCGCGCGCTATTCTCGATGGTCATATCGTGCTCTCGCGACGTCAGACCCAGCTTGGCATCTATCCGGCGGTCGATATCGCGGCATCTGTCAGCCGGGTGATGTCGGATATCACGCCCAACCGGCAACAAGCGGCCGCAATCCGCTTTCGTCGCCTCGTATCGCTTTATCTCGAAAATCGCGACCTGATGTTGATGGGCGGTTATCAGGCTGGTCAAGACCCCGAGCTTGACCATGCTGTCGCGCTTTGGCCCAAGCTGACAGCTTTCATCAAGCAGGCACCCAATGAACCGGCCAGTTTTGACGAGAGCCAAAAGGCGCTTATCGCCTTGATGGGGGAGTGAGCCCCCTATGTCGCGCAACGAGCGCCTGATCGATCTGTTAAAACTACGCGAGGCGATGCGCGCCCGGCGGCAGGCACATGCCGTTGGGGAATTGGCAAACGAGATTGATCGCGCCAAGACCATGCAGGATAAATTGCGCGGTCTGATCAAGGCCAACACGCCGCTTGACGAACCCATGACACCTTTCGCGCTTCGATCGCGGGCTTGGTATGGGCGTCAGATGCAAGAACAGCATGACCTTCTGGAGAACCGCAGCAGTTTTCTTGAGGCGGAGATCGTGCAAGCGCGCAAGGTTCTGATGCGCCACAAAAACCGCGAAAACATTCTCGAACAGCGCCGTGTCGCGGTCAAGCAAGCCGAGGTCGAAGATCGCGAGGCGCTGGCCGAGCGTCAAATGCCCCCATCCGGCCCAAAGCCCAAGCGCTAGGATCCAGTCGAGATGCAGCTTGGCACTTTTCTTGCAGATGTTCTGTCGGATTTGGGCGCCTGCGCCGCAAAATGACGAACGGGGTTGAGCCTGACCATGAAAGCCATTGCCGCCACGACCGAGGCAAAGCCTGTTGAGCCGGGCCTTTCCCCGCGCGCCGAACGTGGCGTTGCAGGGTTCGGCTTTGACCAGCTTTTTGCTCTGACAGGTTTGGATTTTCCCGAAGCGGTGATCACGCAAGGCGAGGATGGAACGCAAATCCAGACCGAGGATCGGATTGCCGCCGATTTCTCGGTGCTCGCGCTCATCGAGGCGGGGCGCAGCCAATTGGGGCTGAGCCCTTTGGATGGGCAAGTGCCGGATGTGATGGTCGCAGATGCCGATCAGCCGCAACCACAGCCAATTCCGGGCGAGGTCGTGCCGATTGTGTTCGCTGGCAGCACTGATGCAGCGCTCATGCCATGGTTGGCACCGGTCGGCCCCGAGATCTTGGCAACCGATGCTGGTGATCCGACGAAGCTTGGCCCGGTCTCGATTGATCCGGCCATGGTGCAAAACATCAGGGTTGCCATGTCGGAACCCATCGCGGAAACGCCGCTTGAGGTACAAATTACGGCCGATGCAGCGCGCGACCTGCCAGGCCTTACAGGGCAGGCGGCCCTCCTACCGGGCGAAACGGGGCAGGACGCGCTCTTGCCTGACATTGCGCTTGCGGCGCATCTGACGGCCAAATCGCCAATCCATTCTGTCGAGGCCCGCCAACAGGCCAGCCTAACCCAAGCGCCGCAGATTGACCCGGTGCTGCCGGCGGATACACTGCCCGCTGATCTGAAAACTCTGCCGCAGCAGTCTGAGGTCATCGCGCAGGGGATGGATGGTGCCTCAAAACGGGCAGAGCGCGGCCCCGATCTTGGTGCGTCCTCCCTCCATAAGCCGGGAGAGGATGTGGCGACAGCGCCGGAGGCCCGCTCACCACTGCCACAAAAACCCCTTTTGCCAATAGGGCCAACCTTGATCCAAGACAGCGCCTTGCTTGCGCCACTGGTTAGATCCGGCAAGCAAGAGGGGTCGCGGCCCGCTGACACGGGTGATGATTGCCTTGATCTTGCAACTGCATCGACACGCGTGGTGTCGGCCTTGGCGGGTATGCCCGCAAAACAGGGTAAATCCGGCGGGCCAGACGGGCCGATATCGGAAAAATCTGCCGCACTTTTTGCGGCCGAGGCAGCAAGCCGCGCAGAGAGCGTCCAGCCAGATATGATCCAAGCTGCGACTGAGCGGGCCGAGGTTTTCTCATCTGCCAGCGCTGGGGCGCGCGCCCCTGTCGTGAGCACGCCGACGCTTGCACCCTTGCCGGCGGCCTTGCCGTTTTCGGCGACACTCAATATGCGGCAGGCGGATTGGGGCAAACAGTTGGTTGGTCATATCGAGCGGATGGTTGCCTCCGGGTCGCAGCGCATCGAATTGTCACTCAGGCCCAAGAACTTGGGCGAGATCCAAGTCTTGATCGGGATGCGCGGCGAACAGACCACGGTGCAGATCATGACCGAAACAGCCGCCGCAGCGCGTTTGCTGCATGGTGGCGAAGACCGTCTCGCCCAGATACTTGATCAATCGGGCTACCGCCTGTCGGGCTTCTCGGCGCAAGAACATGGATCGGGCGCCCAAGGTGGGCAGCAGGGTCAACACGGACACTCCTCGCCACGCCGCAATCGACCACTGGCTGAGGCCGCGCAGCGCGAGGAAACTTCCGAAGCGGTCGCTACAAGTATATATCAAGCAGGCCGGAACCATGGTTCCGGCATCAATATGCTTGCCTAATTGAGGAACAAAGACATGTCCGATCAGAGCACGCCTGATGCCAAACCAAAGCGGGGTATTCTCAAGATCCTGCTGTTCGTTGTTGGTGGCCTTGTCCTTGTCGGCATCGGCCTTGGCGCCGGTTTCTTCTTGTTTGGGCAAAACACCACGCCCTCGGAAGAAATCGACATGATCATCGAGCGTAAGCTGCAAGAGGCAGGGCAACTTCCTCCGCCCGAAGATGCAGAAGGCGAAGAAGACGCAGGTCCGACGCGCATGGCAAAGCCGGTGGAAGGGACCGAGACTTTCATCACCAGCTATTACGAATTCCCAGGCAATTTCACGACGAACCTGCGCGGGTCACGCAAATTCTTGCAAGTCGCGATCGGCGTGTCGACCCAGTATGACGAAACGGTCATTCGCAATGTCGAAACCCATCAACTCGCCTTGCGCTCAGAAGTGCTTGGCGTGATCAGCGAATTCACCGAGGAAGACGTCCAAGGCAAGGAAGGGCGCGATGCGATCGCGGCACGCATGCGCGATGCGATCAATGTCAGGCTTGAGCAGCTCGAAGGCTTTGGCGGCATCGAAGGTGTTCATTTCACATCATTCATTCTTCAGTAATTCGATCGGGACCAAGGCATGGTATCCTCTCGCAAACTCAGCAACGAAGAAGTTGAGGCTCTGATCGAGGGTTTGAGCAGCTCTTCGGGCGCCTCAGATGGCATCTTCATGGACGGCGAGGCGTCCGGAGTGAAGCCGTTTACTTTTGGCTCCGATGATCTGTCCCTGTTGGGCGATTACTATGCGCTCAGAATGATCAACGAGCGCTTTAGCCGCTTTGCCCGTTCGGTCTTCTTGCCCATGCTGCGGGTGCAGCCGCGCATCTCGTCTTTTCCGCCCGAGGTCAAAACCTTTGACGATTACAGCGCGGCCTCCGAGACCTTCGTCAGCTTGACCAACAGCCGGATGGAAGAGTTGCGTGGCAACCAATTATTGGTCGTGCCGCCTAGCTTTATTTCGCTCCTGACAAACTCCTATTACGGCGGCACAGTTGTGCGTCCGCTAAAAAAGGCGCAGGGCGAATTCACCGCGACCGAGCAGCGCGTCATCGAGATTGTCACCGAGGGTTTGAACCAAGCGTTGCAGATGGCCTGGCGCGATCTAACGCCTGTCACTTTCTCCATTCAAGGCCGCGAGGAGAATATGCAGTTCGCCTCCTTTGTCGATGGTGGCGAGACGGTGATCATTTGCTCTTTCGTGGTGCAATTGCCGAAAACCGAGCCTGCCACCTTTGACATCATCTATCCGCTGCAAACGCTCAAACCCATCGCCTCGCAGCTGCGCTCTCGGGTGCAGTCTGATTATGTCGATGATGACCTGTCGTGGCGTCAACGACTTGAGCGGGCGATTTTGAACATCCCCTTGACCGTGACGGGGCGCCTCGCGCAGCCGACAACCGCGCTTCACAACTTGATCCACCTCCAGCCGGGCGACACCTTCCCGATGCAGTTGCATGACGGAATTCAGGTCTTGGTGGAAGGGCGGCCTATGTTCAGTGCCGAAATCGGCCAAGTCGGGCCACAAGCGGCGCTGCATCTGACGCGCCGCATCCAAGAAAACGAAGATTGACCCCGAGGAAAACGAAGCATGGCCGACAATCAAGACAGCAAGGCACCGCAAGCCGAAGCGCGTGGCGAACGCGCCAGTATCGAAAACCTTCGTGTGCTTGAAAACATCGAAGTGCGCATGACCGTCGAGGTGGGGCGCACCGAAATCACCATTCGCGATCTCTTGCGACTGAACGAAGGCTCGGTCGTTGAACTTGATCGGCTGGCCGGTGACCCGCTCGATATCTTGATCAATGGCACCATGATCGCCAAGGGCGAGGTGGTGATGGTCGGGGAGCGTTTCGGCGTGCGTTTCGGTGAAATTGTCGATCTCGAAAAACGCGTGCAGGGATTGTAAGTTTGTCGGCTTCTTGACGCCGGTGTCGCATGACGATGGCGCGTGCATAATTTAATTTAGGTTTTGCAAAGCGTTAAAGCCTCTCTTTTCTTTGTCTTCCGGGTTGGCACGGCATTTGCCTTGTCAGTCTGTCGGCAGATGAGGAAGCGGCATGGCAGAAGTTGGCGTCACGCAGGTGATCGTGGTCGTGGGGTTTCTCGCGATGTTAATCGCGGTGCAAATCCTGTTGCGCAGAAATGCCCAAGGCATCGGCAACCGGCTAGGGCGCGGGCGCGAGGTACGTTTGATCGAAGTGACGCCGCTTGGACCTAATGATCGGCTATGCCTGATCGAGGCCGATGGCCAACGGATCTTGGTCTTGACGGGGCGGCATGGGGCAGGGGCGTTCTTGCCGCTTGGCCAAACAGCCGCCGACACGCCCAAGGTCCAGCCATGAGCCCGCGCGTTCCTCTGGCGATCGCCCTCGTGGGTCTTGCACTTTTGCTGCCACAGGTGGTGCTGGCACAAGATCCCCTTTCGATGACTGCCATGCGCGTGGCCGAGGACGAAAGCGGCACGACGACCTATTCGCTGTCGTTGCAGATCCTTGCGCTGATGACGGCGCTGACCATTCTGCCCTCGATCGTGCTGGGGATGACCTCGTTCACGCGGATCATCATCGTTTTGTCGATTTTGCGCCAAGCGCTCGGCACGCAGCAAACACCGCCCAACCAAGTGCTGATCGCCATTGCGCTATTCTTGACATTTGCAATCATGTCGCCGGTTCTCGAGCAAATGTATGATACGGCGCTCACCCCCTACCTGGAGGAAGAGATCACCGCCGACGAAGCCTTGTTGCGCGGCAGCACCTTGATCAAGGATTTCATGGTCGCCAATACGCATGAAGATGCGCTTTTGATGTTCTCGGACATGGCTGATACGGGCGGCTTTACCGATGTTGCCGATGTGCCGCTATCGGTGATCTTACCCGCATTCATCACGTCCGAGCTCAAGACCGCGTTTCAGATCGGCTTTCTGATCTTTTTGCCCTTTCTTGTGATCGACATGGCGATTGCCTCGATCCTGATGTCCTTGGGCATGATGATGCTGTCACCGATGCTGATCTCGCTTCCCTTCAAGCTGTTGCTCTTCGTGTTGGTGGATGGCTGGACCATGACGGTCGGCTCGCTTGCCGCAACTTTTGCCCTTGGAACCGGAGGCTGAGATGGATTTCGATGCGAATGTCGGCTACCTGCGACTTGCCTTTTGGCACATCGTCCTGACCGCCGGACCCGTGCTTGGAGTCGCTCTGGCGGTTGGTCTGATCATCGGGATCATTCAGGCAGCCACCTCGATCAACGAAATGACGCTGTCATTTGTTCCTAAGCTGGTCATTGTTCTTGGGGCCATGGCGCTGATGTCAGGGTTCATGCTGACCCAGATGACCGATTATTTCGCCTTCGTCTTTGGCGAGATCGTCGCGATCCGATAGGGATAGGGCCGCGATGGGATACGGTGATCTGCCAGGGCTCGCGATCCAGGATCTTATGGATCAGGCGTTGATCTTCATGATCGTATCGCTGCGCATCGGTGCCTTTTTGCTCTCCGCGCCCTTTTTCGGATCGCGGATGATCCCGCTTCCAGTGCGGATCGTTTTTTCCGCCGCTTTTTCCGCTTTCCTAGTGAGCCGTGTCGCCGTGCCACCGATCGAGGCACTGACCACGCTCAGTGTTTTGCCCATTATCGCGCAAGAACTGGCTATTGGGCTATCGGCGGGGCTGTTATTGACGATCTTGTTTGCGGCGGTGGCCTTGGCGGGTGAAAAGATCGCGGCGACGGCGGGGCTTTCCTTTGCGTTCCAGATCGATCCAAACAGCGGTGGGCAGATGCCCTTGATCAGCCAGATCTTCACCTTGTTCCTGACGATCGTATTCCTGTCGCTAAACGGGCATCTCGCGGCTTTCGCGATCTTGATGGAGAGCTACAATTTCATGCCGATCGGGGCTGGGGTGGATTATGTCGCGCTTTTCCAAGTGGGCGAAATCGCGGGGGCCACGATGTTTGCCACCGCTGCCCGCTTGATGCTGCCCATCGTGACAGTGCTGTTCTTGGTCAATGTCACTATCGGCATCATCACCCGCTCGGCACCCACGCTGAACCTGTTTTCTTTCGGCTTTCCGATCACCTTGCTTGCAGTGTTTGTCCTGTTGTTCATGTCCGCTGCACCGCTTGGATTTGCGTTTCAGGATCTCATCACCAGCGCCTTAGGCGATCTTGGCGATCATTTGCGGGGTGCTGCCATTGGCCAGTGAAGACGACTCCCAAGAAAAGACAGAAGAGCCGACACAGCGACGCATTGAGAAAGCGCGCGAAGATGGTCAGGTTCTCAATTCCAAGGAAATGTTCGTCTTCGCGACGACATTTGCCGGCACGATCATCATCTTGGCGCTTGCGGTGGTGGTCACGCAATGGATCGGTCATTGGGGCGGCTTTTTCCGCTTTGATGCAGGTGATGGCTTGAGCGATCTTTTGCCCGCACGCTTGTCAGTGGCCTATTGGGATTTCTTGATATTGTCGCTGATCGTGGCGGTGCCGATCTTGGTCATCGTTTTGGCAACACAGGCGCTTGTGGGGCAAGGATTGAACTTTGCCGCCAGCGCGATGGCTTTCAAGGGCAATAGGATCAATCCGCTGAACGGCCTCAAGCGGATGTTTTCGCTTCACAGCTTGGTCGAGCTTGCAAAGTCCATCCTCAAGGTCGGCTTTATCGGTGCAGCGGCCTATTTCGTCATCCTTGCCTATCTGCCTGCGATGCTGGGCTTAGCGTCAATGAGCCTTGATCGTGGGATGGAGACCGCATTTTTCGCCCTGATGGTCTTGATGGGGATTTCTGTCGCAATCCTTGGCGTGATCGGGGCCATCGATTATGCATGGTCAAGCTTTGAGCATCTCAAGAAACTGCGGATGAGCCGTCAGGATCTCAAGGAAGAAAGCAAGCAAACCGACGGCTCGCCCGAGGTCAAGGCGCGCATCCGGCGGCTGCAATATGAGGCAAGCCGCCGTGCCGCTCAACAGGGCCGCGCATTGGACGATGTGCCAAATGCAACGGCGATCATCACCAACCCCACCCATTTCGCCGTCGCGCTGCGCTATGTGCCGGGCGAGCAAGGTGCGCCCACGATCGTTGCAATGGGCCGTGGTCGGATCGCAGAAGAAATCATCAAGCGCGGCACCGACGCCCAGATCACCGTCTTTCAAAGCCCGCTCTTGGCGCGTGCCTTGTTCTTTACCGGCGAGATTGGCCAAGAGATTTCGGACCTTCTCTTTACGCCGGTTGCGGCGGTCTTGGCCTATATTTATCGCGTTGATCGCGGCGAAATCCCCGACTTCCCTGATGTCGAGGTTCCCCAAGAGCTGCAATTCGACCAATTTGGCCGTCCCATCAATGACGAGGTGTCCTGATGTCCAAACGCGCCCCGAACCGCAAATCGCGCAAGACGCGCACCTTGGGCGAGATGATTTCGACATTCTCCTTTTTCGGGATGTCAGGGTGGCTGTTGCTCGAAGCGCTGAGCTTGATGGAGCAAGCCCCCGCCTGGCAGGTCGGCGGGCTGTACGGTGCCGCGTTTTGTTGCTTTCTGGGCGGTTTCCGTTTCGTCATCGCGGCCGCATGGGAAGACATCCGCAAAGGGCGCGCGCGATGACCGCCCAGGCCAGACCATTGTGCAGCGCATGCCGTCATTTCTATGTCACCCATGACCGCGCCTTGCCTTGGGGGTGTCGGTCTTTCGGATTTCGCGCCGCACAATTGCCTAATTTGGTCGTGCGCGCCTCAACTGGCACGGATTGTGCTCGGTACGAGATAAAGCCCGTTGTCACGGCCCCCACGACACGACGCAACGTCAGGAATTCCGCATGAGCACGCAAACCGCCAGCCCGACCATCGAAGACAGCATCAAGACTGCGCTTGACGCCGCTGACGCTGCGATCACCGTGAGTAGCGAGTTCGATCAAATCCGGACCGATTACCTCAAGACCCGGGTCGAGGTAAAAGCGATCAACAAGCAAGTGATGACGGTCTTTATCTCGTCCTTGGTGGCCAGCGTCTTGACGGTTGCGGTTGCGGGTCTGATCTATTTTCGGACCATCAGCGAGATGCAGACGACTAACGCGACCTCGCTCGAAGCCTTGGTGATCTTTGCGGAGAATGTTGATCGGCTTGCCGCCGCCACGAGCGAGGCGAATGCGCAGGCCGAAAGGATCAATGAGCTTGTTTCAGGGTTCGACGCGCTGCAAGAGCACATGACCGCACTGCTGGCGCAGCTCGATGCACAAGGTGAAACGACCTTGTCCGAATTGGCCAATGTCAACACCGAGATTACGGGCTTGCTCAGCCAATCGACCTCGGCGGTGGTGCGGGAAGTTAGCGCTGCGATGGCGGATACGCAGATGGCACTCATGGCTGCGATGGAAACACTGCGCACCCAGCCGATCGAAGAGGGGATCGAGCAGGCAGAAAGTGGTCCATCGCCATTTGATGAGATCAAGGCAACTCTTGAAACCATGATGATGTTGCAACGCGAAATCTCGGCCAAGATCACAGCCGCGAATGCGCCCCCCCCGGCACCGGCGCGTACCGCGCCTCCGGCCACACCCCGTGCGGCACCGCGCGACAACGACATGATCAAGTTCCCATGATGGGACAATGCGATGAATGAGAACCCGACACAGGGCGATACCGCCGAAGCTGAGGCGCATTTGCGCTCTTATCTCAAGCTAGAAACCCGCGGCCTTGGGCTGGCGGCGCGTAGCAAAAAGCTTAAGCCGGGCGATGTGCTGGTGGCCATCGATGGGGAGGCCTTCACGGGCGATGCCGAGATGTTGGCAAAGCGGATGGGGCGCCAAGCCACGGGCAATGAGGACAACCCCGAAGTCGATGCAGCCGAAGATGGGGTGAGTGCGCATCTGCTGACCTTTTGGCGTGACGGCAACTTTTTCCATGTGATTTTCGAGACCCGGCTCAAGGCAAGTTTCGAGGCGACAGGGGCGGAAGAAACGCTTGCGATCACGCAAGGTTGGCAAGCGCTCGTCATGGCACCGCTTGAGTCATACCAAAACTTCGAAGTCTTCCGGGATGTGCGCAAGAACGCAGCCCTTCATTCGACCGACAACGAAGAGATCGCCACGCTTGCCCCTGCGTTGTGGATGCTGAACCATCGGCTCTATTACCCGCTGATGGCGGTCTGCATCGTCTATGGCATTACCTTCGTCGCCCACTGGTTCTTGTTCGTCATCAGCTATGTTCTTGTCTCGGTCTATACAAAGCGCACGCAAATTGACCTGCTGCGCTCATACAAGCTGTTCGAAGACAAGTTCTTTTGGATGGTCCTTGCCGAACCCGGCGAGGCCGAGGCGCGCGAGACCTGCAAGCGCTTTATCCCCGATCTGAAATTCCAGTTCGACACGAACCCCAAGCCGAAGAAAAAATCGCGCGACACAAATCGCCTACGCGTGCGCCCGCAGAATGTCGCGGCTGCATCGGGGAAAAACCCCGCGATCGGTTAAACCTCGCCGCGACCTTGTCGTTATATGACATGAGAGCGGAGAATGGGATGCGTGCAGACGTCTTTGTCGGATTGAATGTCGATCATTACCCGCGTCAGGATTTCGGCGTGGGCGACCTTGTCTTGGATGATGGTGCCAAGACCGACCGCCTTTTGATCGTGCTCAACGGTCGGCTTGCTGAGGTCGGCAAAGGGCGCGCGCTTGGTCCCGGCGATGTCGTCAAGGCAATCGAGTTCTTTGGGTCTAGCCAGTATTCCGGCCAGCTCCGCGGCCGCGCACCGGGTCAGATCGCCGTTGTGCCGCGCGCGGCTGTGCGTGATGGCCTCGCCGCGCAAGGTGCAATGACCTGGAACCTTGCATGCGCCATCGCAATCGAAGCGCTCGCATCAATGAAGGAGCATGCCTGATGTCGCTTCCCGCGCGGCTTGGCGGTCTTGTGCAGCAGGCACGGGTGCAACTTTTACATGGTGAAGTGGTGTTCATGCCGGGTGAGGCTGTTGACGCCGTTTATTTGGTGGAACGCGGCGGCATCGTGGTGGTGGCCCCGTCAGGCGACAGTATCAAGGCCGTGCTAGGTCCGCTGTGCATCGTGGGATTGCGTGACTTGCTGTCGGTTGGCGCGTGGCAGGGGGTTGGGCTTGCGCAAGGCCCGACATTGCTTCGAGTGCTTGAGACACGCACGATCTTGGCCACGCTTGCATGCACCCCTGACGCGCATCGCAAGCTCTTGCACGAACTCGCCGCGTGACGCGACGCCTTTAGATTTTTCCGGCAAGGACGGCAGTGCGCTTGCGCTGGAATGACGAGGCGATCCCCTCCATCTCGCGGTATTTGGCGACGGTGCGTCGCGCAAGGCGGATGCCCTCCTTGGCCATGATCTGCACGATCGCGTCATCGCTGAGCGGCTGCGCCGGGACCTCGCCCTCGACCAGTTTGCGCAGTTTGAAGCGGATCGCCGAGGCCGCTTCCCCATCGCTATTGGCATCATTTGTGATGCTGGCGCTGAAAAACATCTTCAGCCGGAACGTGCCGCGGGGTGTGGCCATCATCAAGCTGTTGGTCACCCGGCTGATTGTGCTTTCATGCATGCCAATCGCCTCGGCGATATCGCGCAGCACCATCGGCTTGAGCGCGATCGGGCCTTGTTCGAAAAAGCCGATTTGCTGGCGTAGGATTTCGGCACCAACCTTGAGCGCGGTGTCATTGCGTTGCGCAATCGCCCGGTCCAACCATCGCGCTTCTGACACGCGCTCGGCCACGAAACTGCGCAGGTTTTCATCTTTCTTGCCGGCAATCATCTGCTTGGCCTCACCGTGCAAGACCTTGATCGCGGGCAAGGTCGAGCGGTTCAACTCGACCGTCCAGCCATCGGGGCGGCGGCGCACGATCAGGTCGGGCGGCAAAATCGGCTCGGCCTTGCCCGAAAAGCGCGCGCCGGGCTTGGGGTCGAGGCTGCGCAACAGGCGCAGCATTTCTGCCATCCGTTCGGGTGTCGCCTTGCACAGCCGTGCAAGACCTTTGACATTGCCCGCGCCCAACAGGGCGAGGTTGTCGAGAAGGATTGCGAAATCAGGCGTGAGCAAGTCGCGGTCGCGCGCTTGGAGGCGCAAGCAATCGCTGAGGTCGCGCGCAAACAATCCCGCTGGTTCGATCTGTTGTAGTGACGTCAAGACCGCTTCGACCCGCTCTGTCGTGACCATGCTGAAGGCTGCGATATCGGCGACATCTTGGCCAAGCCAGCCTGACGGTTCCAACGCATCAATGAGTGCCAGGGCAATCATGCGGTCGGTGGGGTCGGAAAATAGTCGCTCGGCCTCGGCGCAGGCATGGCCGTAGAGCGACAGCTCCGCGTCGGCGGCAATCAGCGACAGCGCATCGAATTCACCATCACTTGCCGCTGTGCGGTGTTCGCTCCGCCCAAGCTCGATCTGGCCGGTTTCGAATTGGTTATCCAAGGCGGCCTCGGGGATGGGGCCGTCGCTTTGGATCGTGCCGTCACCAAAATCGAGGGCGCCCCCCCCGCTTGGATCTTCAGGCGCGGCGGGCGTTAATGGGACATCGTCGTCCGTGCCGCTGCCATGCGTGCTGACATCGAGAAACGGATTCTCCTCGGATTGTTGTTCCAAAAAGCCGCGCAACTCGATGTTCGACATCGTCAAAAGGCGGATCGCTTGCTGCAACTGGGTCGTGATGACAAGCGATTGCTTGCGTTGCAGCTGCTGTGCGGGAAACATCTGCATCTTGGTGGCCCTTGTGTCCTTAAGCTTTGATTTTCCGCGATTTTTCTTGAATTGGAAGGCTGTTTATTTGACGCTTGAGGGTCGGGAATTTGACGGCTTAACCCCTTGGCAAAGCGCGTGAATTCGCGCCTTTCCCGCGGCCTGTTCGTATGTCGTCGGAATTACGTCACGCCCATGCTGGCCCCATGCGTTGTCACGCAAACTTACCGGCCAGACTAAACAATCTTGAAATGCGTCGTTTAGGTCCCTGAGCGCCTCGACACAGGCCTCAGGTTGAAAATGCCAGTGCTGAAAAGTTCAGGACGACCTGATTTGACCCTGATTGGCGAAGACGGCGCAGGCGGGCTCAGGATAAACAAGGAGAGACGACATGGCTCTGAATATCAACACCAACATCGGCGCCCTCGGCGCTGCTGCGGCTGCTTCGTCAGTCAACAAGTCGATGGAAACTGCAATGGAGCGGCTTTCGACGGGTTTGCGGATTAATACGGCTGCCGATGACGCGGCGGGTGTGGCAATTGCGTCGCGTATGGATGCGCAGATTCGTGGCTTGAATCAAGCAATTCGAAACGCTGCCGATGGTCAATCGCTGATTGACACAACTGAAGGTGCGCACCAGGAGGTTACAAACATTCTTCAGCGGATGCGTGAACTTGCTGTTCAATCGGCAAACGATACGAACGTTGCAGGCGACCGGTCCAACATGCAAGCTGAGGTTACTCAGTTGTTGGCAGAGATTGACCGAATTTCCGCACAAACCACTTGGAATGGTGTCGCGGTTCTTGATGGTTCGTTCACTTCTAAATCACTGCAAATTGGTGCTGAACGCGGCCAGACTGTTGCGGTAAATGTGGACAGTGTCTCAACCTCTTCAATCGGTTCTCATCAAGTGGATTCCAACCTTAACCTAGCTTCGGGTACAGCCAATGGGATGAGCGCTACCGGTGATGTCGTAATTACAGGGAAGCTGGGGTCAGCGACAATCGATGTTTCGGCAACTGGAAAAACCGCAAAAGCATTTGCTGCTGCCGTTAATTCGAATACATCGTCAACAGGAGTCACGGCTAATGCTGTAACTAAAGCCAAGCTGTCTAACTTCAGTGCTCCCGACACGGTTTCGTTCACAATAAACGGAACTTCTATCGGGGCTGTAGCAATCGCGGATGCGACTGACCTTCGCGATCTGAAAGATGCAATCAACGCGATTGCGGGTTCAACTGGTGTGACGGCATCGTTGAGCGGTGGTTCTAATGCTGCTTTGGAACTCACAGATGCCGATGGTGACGATATCATCTTTGGATCGTATGCTACAACGAGCACCGCGTTGATGCGCCTTAGCGTATTAGATAAAAATGGTAATGTTGCACAAAGCACTGGCGGCACGGATCTAATTGCAGAGTTCGCAGATCTTGCCGCACACGCTGATGGCGCAACCTATCCGAACGCTGTGGCCTTCACTGTCACAGGTCAGGTTTCTATGAATTCGGACGAAGCATTTACCTTGGCAACAACCCATGATGCTGTCGACTTTGATACTGATACTCCAGCTGATGACGCTCTTGAAACAGTTCTCGCAGATGGTGAGTTCTTTGGTGCTGCTGGAACCGCTGGTACGGTAATCAGTAACTCTAGCCTCACAAATGTTGGTACAGTCAACATTTCTACTGCAACCGGCGCTGGCAATGCGTTGGACGTAATTGATGCTGCCATTGAAAAGATTAACTCCGCCCGTGCTGACCTTGGTGCTATCTCCAACCGTCTTGATAACACGATCTCGAACTTGACGAATATCTCGACGAATATTTCGTCTTCGCAAGCTCGTATCCAAGACGCCGACTTCGCGGCGGAAAGCACCAACCTCGCGAAGGCGCAAATCCTCCAGCAGGCGGCGACCGCGATGCTCGCCCAGGCGAACGCCTCCAAGCAGGGTGTGCTTCAGCTGCTCCAGGGCTGATCCAAGGCCTCACGCAAAAAGGAAAGGCCCCCGTCATGGGGGCCTTTTTCGTGTGGTCAGGGTCTCCGCCTTGATTGCTTTGGCCGTGGTCCAATCGCCTCGCTGCGACATTGCGTCGTGGGGGCGGCGTTTTGCAATCGACGGGCTTGATCAGCAGCACGCGGAGGATACTTGCGGGGCATTCTCCATATTCGCTATGCCTGCCATGTCACCGACACTCACGATTGTATCATCCGCCTTTTTGATTGCCTTGCTGATCATCCTTGAATTTCAGCTGTTTTTCTTCTGATCGCCGCGCACAGGAGGGCAGGCGCTCAGCGCTGCGGAAGGGGCAGATCGTGCAGCTCGTTCAGATAGCGCGCAAGCGGGACAACCCGATGGATATCCTCGTGGTCGTTGTCGTCGAATAGCCCGATCTCTATCGAGAATTGCTCGGGGTTCTTTGTTTTTGGCGCGCGCGGCTTGGTCGGATGAGCGTTCATGTTCATTGGGCGTCCCTTTGGCAATGTCGTCCACAGGGCTGCAAATCCCGTGCCATCGCGGCGTGTTAGGTCAAGACCACCGATGTGATCATCGCAGCGTTAAGTTCGATATTTTCGCCAAGCGACACGAAGGTGGCGTTCAACGCATCGCGGATTCGCAAGGCAAGTTGTTCGCGCACGGCGGGATCGCGGATTTCGTCTTCGGTCATGCCTTGCATCTGTTCCAAGACGACCGGGCGCAATTGCACCTCCAATTCTTGAAGCCGCAAGATATTCACGTCACCCACGAATGGAGAGCCGAAGACCGAGACGGACACCTCCATGCTGAAAAGCCGTCTTGTCGTGCCGATATTGGCTGAGAATGGCATTGTGAAACTGAAATATCGGTAAGCAGGGGGAATAATGCGCCCCTCTGCATCACGCTCGGCGGTGTCATCTTCGGCCATTTGTTCGGCATCGTCGGCAGGCTCGGCTAAGGGTTCGGGCGGGGCAATCAGCCCGTTCTCGATGCGATAGGTTTCAAGCCGATTGGTTTGGGGGGCCAACGTCATGTGACCGGCTGCAAAAATGCCGAATATGACAGCAGGCGGCCCAACATATAACAGCCCGGTTCCAATTTTTCTTAGCACGGTCCACCCCGCTTGAATGACCAAGAAATACGGGATGCCCTTTCAAAATCCGAGCCGATTGTCACCAAGCGTCAAACTATTGGCGCAAGGTCGCCATGGCGTGGTTCTTGCAGGTTGGATTGCACGAACACCCGAGGTGACGATTTGACAATGGCCGAAGCATTACGCCGAACGCTCGTTGCGGCAGTTGTCGCGCTTGCTTGCGCGGCAGTCACCACATTTGCAGCCGAGGCGGATGTGGTTCCCGACTGCGAGGCCATGGCCGCCCGTATCGGCGCGGCCGAGGGTTTGCCAGAGGGGCTTTTGCCTGCGATCGCGCGGATAGAATCTGGACGCCGTGTGGGTCGTACAGTGCGGGCTTGGCCGTGGACTTTGAACCATGCGGGCCGGGGGCTTTATTTCGAGACACGTGCCGAGGCCCTTGCTTATTTGCGCCAGACGGTTGCCGAAGGGCCGCGCAACATCGATGTGGGGTGCATGCAGGTCAATCATTATTGGCATGGTGCCAATTTCCCCTCGGTCGAGGTGATGATCGACCCAGAAACCAATATCCGCTACGCCATTCGCTTCTTGAAAGAACTTTATGTCAGCAAGGGCTCTTGGGAGGCGGCGGTAAAGCACTATCACTCCCCCGACCCTGATCGCGGTGCGCGCTATCATCGTGCTTTCGAAACGGCGCGCGCGGCCATCGATCCTGATGTGGCGCGGCGCGGCGATGTGATGTCGGCCTCTGGCGCTGCAACCCTGAGCAGGGGCGAGGCGATGCGCGCGGGCGGCTTGTTCGGCCAGGCCTTGATGGGGTCGCGCGATGCCACCGTCCCCTATGGTGCAATCGTGACAACCGATGCGGGCGCGCCGCCAAACGATGCGACGGAGAATGCCTATGCGGCTCTTTTGGCGCTTTTGGCGGAGCGTGATGGAGCGGCGCTCAGCTTTTTGCCAACGCAGGTCGATCTCGCCGCCACCAGCGCCTCGCCTGTCTTGCGCAAGAACTGGTCCCGGATCGAAGCATTCCGCGAGATGCTCAAAGCCGATCCCTAAGGGGCGGGGTCAGCGTAGAAAGTCAAACAAGCTTTGTTGGGAAAGCTTTGCAAAGACCTGTTGTGCTGCATCGCGATTGACTAACAGGCTCTGCAACTTGCTGATCACCTCTGCCATATCCGCGTCTTCGATCCCGGCACGGGTCTCGGCGACCACGAGCGCTTTGCGCGCCAGTGCCTCGGATTGGATATCGGCGGCATTGTAGTTTGCGCCGATACGTGCGCGCTGTAGCGCCAGATGCTCGATCCCGGATTGGATCATGCCAATCGATTTGCCGATCTCATGATCGGCATCGGCCAAGATGCGGCCCGGCCCCGACGCGACGTTCTGCCCATCAAGCGGCGTGATGGTCATGCCCGTTGTGATAGGCGTGGTCGCGACACGCATCCCTGCGATGTGGTAATCGCGAAAGCTGATCGTGCCGCCACCTTGGGCGGTCAGGATTACTGCCTGCGTGTTTGTATCTGCTGTGGCCTGTAACCCCGTGGCTTGGCTCGTTGCATTGATTGCATCGACCAAGGCATCGGTTGCACCTGCGACCAACTCTGCCGAGATCCGCGCCGAACCAAGCGGCCCGGTGATAGTAAAGGCATGCAACTGCGGATCGCGGCCTGTGGCAACCTCGAGACGCGCCCGCCCACCCGACAGGCTCATTGACGTCTCAGCCTCGTCGGCCGTGTCGAGGGCTGCCGAAAGACTTGCGAATATGTCGAATACCGAGACTGGCCCAGTCGGGGTTTCGACCCGCATGAAGGCATCGGCACCACTGATCCCGGTCGCCAACATCAGCCCATCCGCGGCCAGTACAGCGCTTTGGCCGCTATCACCCGCATAGGTAACTGCGCCTGTGCGATCCTTGACGAAGGGTGTATCGCGCATCACAAAGCCGCCGAACAAGGCTTGGCCCCGGTCATCGGCAGTATTGGCAAGGCCGATCATGCTTTCGCGTAATTGGTCGATCTCAGCACGGATCGCTTGGCGGTCGAGTTGGGAATTCGTCCCATTGGCGGCCTGAATCGCCAGTTCATTGGCGCGTATCATGATCGTTTGGACGCTTTCGAGCACCGTATCGGCAAGGCCAAGCCGGGTTTTGGCCGCACCGATATTGTCGGTGAAACGACCGACATCGGCTTCGAGATCCTTGACCGATGCCAAGCGCGCGGCCGCAACAGGATCTTGCGAGGGGCGGAGATCCTTTTTGCCAGTTGCGATCTGTTCTTGATAGGCGTTTGCCTGCTCGGTTAGCCGTGCAATCCCGCGGATGGCCTGTTCATTGAACGTTTTGGTACTGATCGGCATCGAAGCCTCCGATTACGAGATTGCGTTAAGCAAGGTGTCGAGGAGTTCCCCAGCCGTCCGCAACACGCGCGCCAGCGCTTGATAGGCTTGCTGTTGTTCAAGCAGGCGTGCGGCTTCGTCATCAAGGTTAACCCCTGAGTACTCAGCCTCCAATTCCACCGCCGCATCGCGCCGTGCTTCGGCTGCACTTTGGGCGATGGTGGCGCTGCGTGTCTCGGCCCCGGTATTGGTCACAAGGGTTGCGAATTCGGCACCGAAACCGCCCAAACCTGTGCGGGCATTGCGTTCGCCAAGCGCAAAGAGTGCAAGCGCGTTGCGGGCATCGCCCGTGCCATTTTGGTTTTCCCGCACATAGAATCGATCACCCGTTTCCAATGGGCCGTCGAGCGCAAAGCGCATGCCATAGGCGTTAAAGGTGCCATCCTCGGCCAAGGTGCGGGTGGCCAATGAATGACCCGTGGCGCGGTCAATGATCTCCACCCTGCGTGCTGGGGCGTCGATGACATGCACCGCGAATGCCGCGGCTGGCCGGGTGCTGACCTGATCTTGGCCAAAGCTCGCCGCGATGCGCCTTGCGCCGCTGCCTGTAGCGATCACGATCAGTTCTTCATCGGGCAAGCCCCGCAAGCTTAGGCGCTCTGCGACAAGGCTCGTGGCTTGTGCTGTCAGGGCAGGCGGAGTGCTGCCAGTGGCCGTGATCCGTAACCCCATTGCGCCGAGGGTGACATCGGCATTTGCGCTGATCAGTCCGAGTGCCACCGCATCGACCGATGGACGCAGGCGGAAATCTGAAATCCCGCTTTCATGTGTCATGACGATTTGCGCGCTGATCCCAGTGCCATCTGCCCTGATATCAAGCCGCAGGCCGGTGATGGTGGGGTGGTTGATCTGGGTGGGAATGGTGCCATCCCACGCGAACTCCAGCGCCGTGTCGGTTTGATTGATCGCGGCGGTCAAGCTGAAAATGTCCGGGCTGCTTGGGATGGCGACAGGCCGACCGCCCAGCGTGGCTGTTGCGCCTGCAACACCCAACCCGAATGTTGCGGCATCCGCGGCCGGTGTGTCGGGCGACAGACGCAAGATTTGACCGCTCAGTGTCCCACCTGTCGCAGCAACTCGCAGCGTGTTGTTGTCATCGAAAAACGCGGTGATCCGGCCTGCTTCGGGACCGCTGACCACGATATCGCCAGCGGCCATCGTCAGCCCGTAGCTTTTCTCGCCCAGTAGGATTTGCACCGTTGTGCCATCGGCGGGTCGATTGCCCCCAAGGGGCAGACCCGACAACGCCGGGACCATGCCTTGGCTGCGCAGTGCTGCGGCCATTGCCTCTGCCACGCGTTCCGAGCGGATATCATTTAGCGTAGCGCTGGTAATTTCGGCGCTCAGGGCGGGCGTTCCATTCAGCCCGGCCAATGTCAACGAAAGCCGGGTTGCGGCGGCGGTCGCAGCAAGGCCTGCCGGGTCCGCCTCGGACGTATCAAGGCCCTCGGTCAAGTGAAAAGCGATGTCTTGCCAGCGCCCTGCCGGGTCAAGGTTGCGGCTCATCAACCCATCGGCAAACGGATCTGCCGCGCTCTGCGTGTTCTCGCCCTGCCAAGACAAGGCAAAAGGCGAACTACCGCGCAGGGTGACATCGCCCCCAAGTCGCAAGGTGGTAACATCGGTGTTACCCGCAAGTGTGGCGCTGGTTCCAGCCAGTGCAGCGGTGGCCGTGACGGCGGTTGCGCGAAATGTGCCGCCGCTTGAGGTGATGGCCGACAACACGATGTCATCGCCCCTGTCCGAGATCAGCACAAGGCGGTCGTCACCGACACCAAGGCTCGCCATGACACCCGTCTCTTGGCTACGCGCATTGATCGCGCTCAGCAGGTTATCCAACGAGCCGCCGGTGATATTCGCAGATATCTCGACAGGGGTCTCGTTCTGAGCTTCGAGCGTGAACTGCACCGTGCCATCATGGAAATCCGATAGGGCAAGCCGCGTTGCGGCATCGGCACGTATCCCGGTGTCGGCAGTGGTGGCGTTGATGCGTTCGGCAATCAAGGCGGCCGAGTACTTGGCAGGAATGGCGATAGCTTCGGTCTCGTCGCCGATCGCAAGCGATAGGGTTCCCGCCGGATTGCGCGGTACAAGCGCCGCCGCGCCCACTTGCAGGTTGGGTGCGATACCGACACCAGAAAAACTCAGCACCGCGGCGCCCGTGGTCGTGCGCCGGACAATCTCCAGCCCCCGATACCCGATACCGCCATTCCCATTGAGAAAGTCAGCACGGTATTCGGCCTCGGGCAGGAAGCCGTTGGCTTCCGTCAGATAGCCAACAACCTCTGTTTGATCGAGCGGTGTGCCAGCGATTTGGCGTCCGTCGCGGGTGAAGATCTGCAAATTGCTGACCTCGGATAGCCCGTTACTGACATTGCCGTTGATGCTTGGCCCTTGCCCACTGATGGATCCGCTGAGGATGGCGCCCGTGCTGCTGGCTGCGGCAAGTGTCAGATTGCCCGCCGATCCGGCCGCAAAAAGGCCAAGATCGGCCATCCTTGTCCCGTTTTGTGTGGTCAAGGTCCCTGCATTGAGCAACCGTGCGAGATCTTGCGCATCTGCCCCCGGTTGATCATTGGCAAAGGTTTGAAACGGCCTCAGGTCAAAGTCAAAAAGCGCCCCGTTGGGTTGTGTCGCGGTCTTGAGCATCAAGGAAAGCGTCGCAACGTTATTGGTTTGGGCGTCGGTGAGTGCGAAGCGGACAGTGTCTTGGCGCCCCATCGAGGCGAAATCGACCGCGCTGACATTAGGGGGAATGACACCCAGAACGCCGTTCTGGCGCAACGCGGTCGCCGACAGCGTCGAGAGATCATCGCGAAGCAGCTGTGTCAGATCGCTCAACCCCGTCATGGCCGGCGGGGCGATAGCCGCGGTGTCAATCGTGGCACGCCCGGTATTGGTGATATCGGCTTCACTCGTCAAAAGCCCTGCCGCAGCGAAAGCTTGGGGACGGTCGATCAAGAAACGCATCTGCGCCGCTGCGCCGATCTCGGCGCGCAAAGTGAACTCATCGCCATCCGCCGGGGTGCCGGTCACATTGATCCGCACCGCACCAATAGCAATCATGCCAGGTGGGTGTTTGGTCGCGCGCCCATCACCATCGAAACTGATCCATGCCGCATCTTTGGCCGAATAGGAAAAGCGGGTCTCACCAGCCATTTGTGCCAGAACATCGGGCGCGGTTGCGCTTGCGGTAAAGCGGCCGAGATTTGTGGCCGACTGGCTGATGGACACGCCATCTGCGCTGAACAAGGCTTTGCCGACCTTGCCCTCAAGGTCGATACCCTTGCCATGCACGCTATTGAATTCGTTCGCGAGCCGGGCGGCCAGCGCATCAAGTGCGCCCATTGCTTGGGTGACCGATCGATAGGCCTCGGACAGGCCTGCTAAACGGCCCGATGATACCTGCTGTGTTTCGGTCAATCCGGGAGCTTGCCCCGCGAGAAAGACAAGACGGTCTTCGTCGCGACGGAGTTGCAAGCTTCCCGCAACTGTCGGCGTACCAAGAACCGGCCCATTGCCGCTGCGCCCCAGTGTGACCGTTGCCGCCCCGCTTTGCGCCGCTGCGACCGAAACGCCGACAAGCGCACTGATCTCGGAGATCGTTTGGTCACGTGCATCGAGAATGGCGTTCGAGGCGCCATTTGCACTGCCTGAGGCGATTAACTGATTTTGCGTATTGCGCAGCGTCACCAGCAAGCCGTTGAGATCGCGGGTGACATGGGTCGCTTGTTGCCAGATTGTTTCGCGCAGGGCGTCCAGATCCTGGGACAGCTGCACAAATCCTTTTGCCAGGGCATTGCCTTGGGTCAAAGCGACGGTGCGCGCGGCAAGATCCGCTGGGGCCTGTGCCACGCCGTTCAGCCCATCGAAGAACCCGTTTAGAAAATAGCCGATATCGTAGTCGCCGGGAGCCAGCGCACTTTCAAGGGAATCGAGGCTTGCCTTGAAGGCTTCCGCTTGCGAGAAATCCGAGCCTGCATCGCGCGCGCGCCCCGAGATGAAGCTATCAAACGCGCGGCTGATCCCAGCGACACGGACGCCGAGCCCCGTTTGATCGGCGATGGTGGTGACATCGTTCTGGCTGGCAGAGATCTCCGACAGATCGACACCACGCCTGCGATAGCCCTCGGTGTTGATATTGGCAATGTTTTGGCCTGTCACGGCCAAAGCCTCGCGATAGGCTTGGATGCCGCTGCTGGCGATATCGAAGAGGCCGGGCATCTTTACTCATCCGCCTTTGGTAGATGCCGCGAAAATTGCGCGTAGAGTGCATCGGCGATGCCCAACGACATGCTACCGGTCGCCGCGCGCGCATATTCCTGATCAAGCATGCCCCGGAACGTGTCGCCTGCCGAAGAGGTCAAAAGCCCGTCAGACAACTGGCTTTGCCGCGCTTGTTGAAGGAAGCTGTTGAGAAAAATGGCCTCGAATTCCTCGGTCGCCTGGCGCAATTGTGCAGGCCCGGCATTGTCAGTGCGAATGTCGGGACGGCCCCAACCAGGGCCACCCATGCGCGGACCCCGACCCAACGACAAGTCGCTGATCGTGGCGTTGAGCAAGGCAGAGGGGGCGTCGGTCATGGCGTGCCTCAGATGATGATCAGCTCGGCACGCAGCGCACCGGCTTCGCGCAGCGCCTCAAGGATAGCAACAAGATCGGAAGCGGAGGCACCCACGGCGTTGATCGAATCCACCAAGGATGACAGCGACACCCCACCATCGAAAACAAAGGCCCGTGCAGGTTCGGCATCGGCCGAAAGCGTGCTTTCAGGTGTCACGACAGGATCGCCCGGTGCCACGATGGTTTGGTTTTCATTGCTTACAATCGAGGCACCTTGCGCGACATTGAGGCGTTCATTCACCCGCACCGTCAGCGATCCATGGGTCACTGCGGCCGGGGTCACGCGGACATTGCCGCCGATGACGACTGTTCCCGTCCGCGAATTGATGATCACCTGCGCTGGAGGCTCGACCGGCTCGACCTCGATATTCTCAAGCAGGGAAACAAAAGCCACGCGCTGCGATGGATCTTGCGGCGCACGTACCCGCACCGAATTTGCATCAAGCGGCACCGCGATATCGGGTCCGAAAATGCTGTTGATCGCCTCGGCCATATTGGCGGAGGCGGTGAAATCGCCCCGGTTAAGGTTCAGGATCAGGTGATCAGTTTCCAGAAATGTGGTTTCAACCATACGCTCGGCAGTGGCACCGTTAGGGATTCGGCCAACGGTTGGCACATTCACGATCAAGGACGAGTTGTCTTGCCCCTCGACGCCGAGGCCTCCCACCACAAGATTGCCTTGGGCAATGCCATAGGTCTCGCCATCCGCGCCAAGAAGCGGCGTCATCAACAGCGTCCCCCCCCGCAAGGACGAGGCACCACCAATCGTCGAGACAGTAACATCAAGCCGTTGGCCGGGCTTGACGAAGGGTGGTAGGTCGGTGGTGACCATGACAGCCGCGACATTGCTTGCGTCCAGCCCACTGACATCGGTCACAAGGCCAAAGCGCGATACCATCGCCTGCATCGATTGCAGTGTGATCCCGGTGCCGCCATCCCCGGTTCCAGCAAGGCCCACCACGATCCCATAGCCCACCAGTTGGTTGGATCGCACACCGGCAATCGTGGCCACGTCCTTGATCCGTTCGGCATTGGCCGGGCTTGCCGCAAAGCCCAAGAGGCTGATCGCGGCCGATGCGATAAGAACGAAATTGGACCATGTGCTGCGCATTGCGACGGCTCCGTCAGTTCGGGGAAATCGACGTCATGAAGCTCGATAGCCAGCCCCGTCGTCCGGCATCGGCCAAATCGCCTGCACCGATATAGGTGATCTCGGCATTCGCGATACGGTCAGACATCACGACATTATTGGCCATGATATCCTCGGGCCTGACGATCCCGCGCACCCGCACATATTCATCGCCATTATTCAGCGTCAGCTTTTTCTGGCCAAGGATTTCGAGGTTTCCGCCCGGCATGATCCGTACCACATGGACAGACACCTGACCCGTAAGCGAGTTTGACTGCGCCGCTGTACCGCTTCCCGAGAAATTCTGCGTCGTGCCATGCGATAGATCCCCGCCTGAAGCGAAGGGCGAGATATTGGGTAGCGTGATGTCGAAAGACGAGGTCTTGGCCGTGCCGGCATTTTGCGACTTGGTCGCCTGGAAGCTTTCGGCAAAAGACACCGTCAAGATATCGCCCACGCGGCTGGCCCTGCGATCGGTCGCGAATAGGCCACCATTTTGCGGCGAATAAATCGCCCCTGTCGGCAGGCGGCCATAATCGGTCTCGGCGGCGAGGGGGAAGATGGGAGTGAAATCAGCGCTTGCGGTGTGTTCGACTTGGGTCGAGCACCCGCCAAGGGCTGTCGCGATCACGAGGGCAAGAACAAGGGTGCGGCTGTGCATCATGTCACCGCCCCGATCACAGGTTGTTCGAGATGTAGCGCATCATCTCGTCATTTGCGCTGATCGCCTTCGAGCTCACTTCGTAGGCGCGCTGTGTTTCGATCATATCGACGAGTTGTTGAACGACATTGACGTTCGAGCTTTCAAGGTAGCCCTGTTGCAGCTTGCCAAAGCCCCCCTCGTAGGGAACGCCTTCGATGGGGGCGCCGCTTGCGGCGGTTTCAATCACGAACGTCTCGCCAATGGGTTGCAAGCCGCGCGGGTTTGTAAAGCTTGCCAGCGTGATCTGGCCAACCTCTTCAGGCTGGTTCTGACCGGCGACCATTACCGAGATGACACCGTTTTGGCCAATCGTGATCTCGGTCACATTGTCGGGGATCTGGATCTCGGGTTGCAGCACATAACCGCTTGGTGTGGTCAATGTACCCTCTGCGTTGCGCGAGAACGCGCCATTGCGCGTATAACCCATCCGCCCATCAGGCATGAGCACTTGGAAAAAACCCATCCCATCAATTGCGATGTCGAGCGAATTCTCGGTGCTGACAAGGCTGCCTTGGGAATAAAGCTTTTGTGTCGATACAAGGCGCACACCCGTGCCGACAGTTGACGAGGAGGTCAGCGCCGTCCCATCGGCAGTTTGCGCCCCACCCGAGCGCATGACCTGGTACAAAAGGCTTTCGAAATTCGCCCGGTCGCGCTTGAAACCATTGGTGTTCACATTCGCTAGGTTATTAGCGATGATCTGCATCTTGGTTTGCTGGGCGTTAAGACCCGTCTTGGCGACGTGCATGGCGCTTGCGGACATCTGGAGCTTCCTTTTGTCAGGTTCGTCTCCATGATGTTGCAAAAGCTGTGCCAGCTTGCCGCTATTCTTGTGCGATCCGCATGATCTGTGCCGCTGCTTGATCGATTTGGCGGGCTGACTCGATGAACTTCACGCTCATCTCGAAGCGGCGTTGCAGCTCAATCGTATAGACCAATTCTTCGACGGCATTGACGTTCGAGCCTTCGAGCATGCCTTGCTGGAGATGGGCCAATTGGTCTGGCGCGGGGATCGTGCCGTCGACTGCGCGGATGCGCGCATCCTCGCCCTTGCGCAACTCGACACCAGCGGCGGTGGTTGTACCGATGAACCCGACAGAGACGAATTGACCGACTTCCGCGGCGAGTGGATTGATCAAGATTTCGCCAAGCTGGGTGATCTGGATCTCGCGGTAAGGCGGGATCTGGATCGGCGCAAGGCCATCGCTGAGAACGGTTTCATTCGAACCATTGATCAAGATGCCATCAGCATTGAGCGACAGGTCACCGCGGCGGCTGAGGGCCGGGGGTGATCCATCGGGGGGTTGCACCAAGAACCAGCCATCATCCAAAATAGCGACATCTGTTTCGATCCCGGTCGGATCCATCACGCCATGCTGGTTGGAAAACTCGCTTTCCCCGGTCGTCAGTGCGAATGCGCGTGTGGTGGGTGTATCGCCAGCTTGCAGATAGCCGGTGCCGGATTGCCCCCAAAGGTCTTTGCGAAACCCCGGCACAGTCATGTTCGTCAAGTTCTGCGCGTTGACTTTCTGCAACTCGGCCAGGTTGCGCATCGAGTTTAACGCGGTGTGAATCATGCGATCCATGGGATGTGTCGCTCCTGTGCCGGGATATGCGCTTACATACGGATATTGATGATGGTCTGGGTCAGGCTTGTCGTCGTTTCGATCGCCTTGGCCGAGGCCTGATAGTTCCGCTGCGCGGTGATCAGGTTCACCAACTCTTCTGTGATATCGACATTCGAGCGTTCAAGTGAACCCGACTGGATCGTGCCGAACCCTTCCGAACCTGCCTCGCCCACCTGCGGTCGGCCCGATACGGCGGTTTCGACATAGGTCGCGTTGCCGATCTGCTTCAAACCGTTTTGGTTGTTGAAGGTGGCGATGACGATCTTGCCCAAGGGGTTGTTCTGGCCGTTGGTGTAGTTGGCCCGGATTGTCCCCGAACTGTCGATCTCGATCCCGTCGAGGCGACCGGAGGTGAAACCGTCTTGCTCCACCGACAAGACCGAGAAGGGCTGTGCGAACTGGGTCGAGGCCGAGAAATCGATCGCAAGCGAGATCGAGAAGCCATCGGCCTGCTGTTCGAAGCGCACCTTGTTCTTGGGGCTGATGAGCTTACCGGTCTTGTCGAAGGTCAGTTCGCCCTCGTCGATGTAGAGCGGGAAATACCCGGTCACGAGGTTCTCGGGCGGCGAGGTCACGACATTACCATCGGCATCGACAAAGAGCGCAAGCCCGTCTTCGTTGGTGGCCTGCACGAGGTTGAAGATCTTGGGTACCGAACCCACGCCCAGCGGCACATCATCAAGCCCCAGCCGCGCCGTGCCCTTGACCTTGATCGTCGAGGTGTCGCCGGTGGTGCCGGTCGTGAAGGTGAAGCTGTTGGACGCCGCCGAATAACGCACTGTCACGCCGCCGACGCTGACGCCGGTATCGGGATCGGCGATCTGGTTCACCCGTTCTTCCAGGGCGGCGGCAAGGGTTGTGCCGACATAGTTGCCCGGCGGGATCTCGATCACACCCGCGATCCCGTTAACCGAGACGTTGAAGATGTTCTCGTTGTTGTTGGCGGTAAGCCGGAACACTTCCGTCAGGTCGCTTTGCGCGGCACGTCCGACGGCGATCGCGGGTTCCGAGGCAAGGCCGCGCCCTGCTTCGAATACATAATCGGTGCGCGTTGCGCCAAACCCGAACAAGGCATTTTCGCCGCTGCCGATGATGCGTGCGTTCAGGTTGATCGCCTCGCTCGGGTCAGTGTTGCCACCCGAAAGGATGGTGCGGCGGCCGATTTGGATATTCGACGCCTTTTGGTTTTGCTCAACTCCGATGGCACCGTTGGTATTGATCCGCTCGCCGGTCGTGCCGCTCAGGACACTAAAGGATTTAGTATCGCTGTTATACTTTACCTCGATACCAAAGCGTTTGTCGTTGAGTTGGATTTCTTCGCCATCCGCAACAAAGCTTTCGGCCGAGAACACTTCGCCACCGCGGATCAGCACTTGCCGTGTGTTGCCCGCGTCGGGGATGCCAAGGCCATTTGTATCACTGGCCCCCGCAGCGCCTGATACGGTGAAGGAGTTAAAGTTACTCCCGGTCCCGGTGCCGAGTACGGTCCGATCTACCGTGAACTGCAAGCGCTGGTTGACATCATCATAGATGATCTTGATCGCCGGGTTCTTTTCGTCGACCCAGCCGGCCCGGTTCGCTTCTGCAAGCTTGGTTGTCTGGGCCACCATAGTGCCGCCCGTCGCGGCGCTGGCCGTCGAAATGGCGGTGTTGCTCAAACTGACGGGGGTGCCGTTGGGATTGACCTGAAGCGTCGAGACGTCACCGTTGCCAATGCCGCCTGTGATCGAAAAGTTGCGACCATCGGCGCGTGAGATCACGCCGGCTTCCGACATGGTGAAGCCCTTTTTGTCGGCAACGGCGTCGAAAGCAGTTTTCACGGCGGCCAAAGCAGCTTCGGCGGTCAGCGGCGCGGCCATGTCAGCCGAAGTGAAAGTGAGCGTGGCTTGGCCGACCGCGAGGGTGACCGTGTAGGCATCGCCTGCGGTCACAACACCTGCAACACTGAGCGACACCGAAGTTGGATCAGGGACCATGGTATTCAGCCCCAGCGCCGTGATCGCCGAGCTCACCCCACTGTTCTTCACACTGTCGATTACGAATGCATTGTTAAATGATGTGTCTGTCGTCTCGCGTGTTGCGGCGGAACCGATCTCGCGGAAGATGATCTTCTTGCTGTTGAAGGTGGTCAATACACCCTCTGTGCCGCTTTCGGCACCTTCAAAGAAGGCCTCCACGTCAGAGGATGGGTTAAAAAGCAAGGTAATCGCGCTGTTGTCGGTGAAGGAGGTATCCGAAAGGGCAAGGCCGGACGTATCGACCTTCAACAGTACATAATTGACATTGCCTTCGGTGACCGTTGTGCCATCAGCATCAAGCACCCGCAACGAGCGGCCGTTGAGATTGCTATCAAGCGTGCTGCCTTGAAGCTGGATCGACGCCGAGTTTGCGACATAGTCACTTGCCTTGACATAGATCGACAGCGTGTTCTGTGTTGCGTCATACGACAGCTTGTTGCTGTCCGTAGGCGCAGCGAGCGCGGCCCTCTTGTCGAAAACCGTTAGGCTCGGGCGGTCGTTGAAGTAGGAATAGGCCAGATACCGCGACGTAGCAGCGTCACCGATTTCCTGGCTGCCAGTATAATGATCAACTTCGATCACCGCGGATTGCTGGTGGATATCGTTGATCGCCTGACCTGACGCGCGGGTGAAGATACGCCCATCGACCCCCAAGGTCGTGGCCCCGGTGCCGAGGTTGGTGCCTGTGCTATCGTAGATATAGTCGTTGAGTGTGGCGTTGATGCGTTCTTGTGTGTGCACAAGGAACTCATCCTTGGTGAAATCAGGCGATGCACCGTTGATATCGATGCCCGACAGCTGAGAGACGGATGTCTCTTGCAACAGGTCGATCGATATGCGGTTTGCGCCAAGGCCAACCGGTGTGCCGTCGGCACCAACCTTGAAGAGGTCGATGGTCAATTCGTCATCGACATTTTGCACGATCTGGAATTTTTTGTCGTCGCCATAGGCTGCGTTGATCGCGCGTTCGACCTCTTCGGCAAGTTGGGTGGCATTGTACTTGCCGGGGCGCAGATCGATCGATACGGGCGCGTCGCCATCATCGACGTTCACGAGCAAGAAATCACGGCCCCAGAAGATGTCGCTATCGGTTTTTCCCGAGTCTCGCGTGGCTTGGTAGAGTAGGGGGTCTGTCACAATCTCGACCAGCTTGTCGCCTTCTTCACCAAAGTCGAAGCTGCTTTGCTCTCCCCGGATCGAAGCCGGCTGCGAGGGAATCTGCGTTTTCAGATCGTCGAGCTTGTAGAGCGGCGAGCCCTTGCCTTCGAGGAAGTAGTTGTCGTCAGGGACGGTCGTGGTCTGGTTGCCGAAGCGGTCCACAAAAATTTGCTTGCCGGTCTGATCGACCGCGCTCACGAGGTCAGGGTTGATCACGGTGCCATTGATGACCAGCCGGGTGTCGTACTTGTTGGTCGGATCCTCGGCCGAGGCGTTTTGTGTCTTGATGAAGTAGATCGTCGCGATTGTGGGGTTGCCCAGATCGTCGAAGATCGTGATCGAAGTCGAGTTCGTGTAGGTTGCCGGATCGTCGGGGTTGAAGGTGTAGCCATCGGCGAATTCCGGCAGGTTCGGGATTACGGCTGCATCCGCCGGAACGTTCACGCCAAGCTGGATGTTCGAGGTCGCGTTGGGTTCGCCCGAGGTCACTGGCAGTTGCAGCGGTACCGCGCTGTCGAGATCTTTCGCCGTGACCGAGCCGTCGGCATTTACCGGGTAGGTCATCAGGTATTGGCCAGCGCTGTCCACCACGTAGCGGTCGTTATCCACATTGAAGGAACCGTTGCGGGTGAACACCGTCTGCGACGAGGTCAGCGAAGGTTTCAACGAGAAGAAACCCTGGCCCGAGATCGCGAGGTCAAGCGCGTTCAAGGACGAGGCGATGTTGCCTTGTGTGAACTGCTGCTTGATCCCCTTAAGGATGGCGCCCGAGCCGATCGATGAGGAGGCGTTTTGCAAGGGTGAAGTGGCAAAGATGTCGCCGAATTCGGCGCGCGAGCGTTTGAAACCCGTGGTGCCGACGTTGGCGATGTTGTTCGAAGTGGCCGAAATATCGGCCTGTGCGCCGTTCAACCCGGTGAGTGCGGTATAGAATGACATGGCGTTTTCCTTTCAAACGGGTCGGTGCCGTGGCACCCGAGCAAATGATCAGCGGAAGCGGGTTTTATCAGTCACGGCCAACTCGCCGTAATCTTGCACATCAAGCATCACGCTATCGTTGTTCTCGCTGCCGGCGGCTGCGGCCAACACCTTGGCATAGACCGAGGGGCCAAGCGTTTGTTCGCCATCACCCATGTTGACCGTGGCTTCGATCTTGACCTGACGGCGGCCTTCGATCACGGCCGGGGGCAGATCGCGCCAGCTAAAGCCCGTCAGCCCTGTGCCTTGCGCGCCAAGGTTCTCGACATGGTAAAGTTCGCCGGTCTCGGCGTCCGTAAAGCTGATGCGCGTCGATGACGAAGCTTGCGGAAGGTCGATCACACCGTGGATCTGCCCATCGGCATCGGGCCGTGCAAGATTGCCAGGCACCAGCACCGAATGGCCGAGCAGGTTCGAGGCGGTTGCAATACGCATCTGCCGCATCTGATCGGCAAGCCCACTCAGGCCACGGTTCATTTGTTCAATCCCCGACACCGTGGAGAATTGGGCCATCTGGGCAATGAAATCGCCGTTTTCCATGGGCGAGAAAGGGTCCTGATTTTGCAGCTGCGCAGTCATCAGCTTGAGGAAATCCTGCTGGCCCAGCTCGGATTTGGTCGCGCGCTCGGCCGTGCCGGCTTGCGTTGCGATGCCAAGCTTGTCGAAAAGGGCCTGTGCGTTGGTGTCGATGCGGTTGGTCATGATCACGATGTCCCCTCGTCGTCCCTTAGCGGCCCATATTCGCCGTGCGCGCCATCAAGGAGCGCAGGGTCGAGACCACTTCGAGGTTGTTTTCATACTGCCGAGACGCTTCAAGCATTTCGACCAGCTCTTCCTCCGTGTTCACCGCCGCTGCAAAAATGAAGCCATCTTCATTCGCCTTGGGGTGATCGGGCTGATAGATTTTCTGCGGTGCCGTTTCGACCTCGTAGAGGCCCTCGACATCGACGGTCGATAGGCCCGAGTTTCTGAAGTTCGCGGCATATCGCGCTGCAAAAATCGGCTTGATTGCGCGATAAGCGTCTTCCTCGCGCGTGGCGACGGATTGCGCATTGGCGATGTTCGATGCAACTGTGTTCAGGCGCGTTAACTGCGCCCCCATGGCGCGCGCGGCGATGTCAAAGACGTTACGGATTTCGGCCACGGTCATTCTCCCTTGATCGCGGAGGTAAGTCCGGAAATGCTGCGGTTGATAAAGCTGAGCGACGTCTGGTAGCGCAGAACGTTTTCCGAGAACTGCATCTGCTCGACCGGCAACTCGACGGTATTGCCATCCATGGATGGGTTGAGCGGCACCCGGTATTGAAGGCGCGACAAACCCGTTGGCTGCATCGCGGGCAAGTGGCGGGGGTCGGTCGTTTTCAGATTGCCTTTGACACCTTCAAGCCGCTCGAATTCAGCCTTAAAGTCGATATCGCGTGCCTTGAAATTCGGGGTTGCCGCATTCGCTATGTTCGAGGCGAGAATATCATTGCGCGATGCGCGCAGCGTCAAAGACGTTGCACTGGCGCCAAGATGTGCTCTGATCCCTTGCATGGCCGTAAGTCCTTGTGAAATGCGATCCGTTTGGACCGCTCGTCTTGGACCGGATTTTGCAAGTGCGATGCCAAGTTGGACTTTCGGAGAAAAAAAATGACACAGCGCTCCCCGACACATGCCTCGCCGCAGATTTTGCCGCGCTTGTCGGCCCCGATCACGAAATTACGCAAGCAATGGCTGAGCGTGGTCAAGGATCTTGATCCGCAAGCGGCACTGGCCGTTTTGCGTGACAAACTCAAAGGTGAAGCGGTCGAGGCCGTTCGTCTTGGCAATATCGCGGCGCAAAGCTGGATCATTCGGCAAAGATTGACTGCGTTGCAAACGGCACTTCATGGGCAGCCGGTTGCCGTCCTCCGCGATGACAGCCCAGCTCCCGCCGAGCTGACAGATCCCGCCGATGCCCCATCGGGCATGCAAGACGAAGCGCAAAATGCTGCAAATACCGCCGCAACGGATGCGCAAAGCTGGACCAAGCTGCGGATCTTGCAAGAAACCGAGGTCAACGGCATGCGCTTTTTCGCTGGCACGACGATTCAAGTGCATGAAGATGATGCGCAAAAGCTGATCGCGGCAAATTCAGCCGAGCTTGTGACGGAAGCCGCCGAGACGTCACCAAAGCGCCGCACCCGGTCATCGAAAAAGGCAGATCAGGGAAAATGATGTAATCGCTTGGCTCGATGTTTGGCTTGGCACGATCCATGCAGTGTCATCCGCGATCGTTTTTCGGAAACGGAGTGACCAAGATGTATGGAACAATTCTGTCGGGCATGACCACTGCAATGCACGCATTGGGTGTGATCTCGAACAATATCGCGAACACGGGTTCGACGGCATTTCAGAAAAGCGATACGACATTCGCCGATCTGTTCAGCTCGGGAACCCCTGAGTCAGCCTCGCGCAATTCCCCGGGTTTGGGCAGCATGGTTGAAGGGACCCGACGCAGCCAGGCGCAGGGCAATCTTGTGGAGCGCGAGGGTGTTCTGAACTTGGGCATTTCGGGTGGTGGGATGTTCGTTGTCGCGCGCCCTGACGCGAACGGTGGCGTTGGTCCAAGTATTGCCTATACCCGTGTGGGTGAATTTAGCCTTGATGCAGAAGGGTTTATCCGCAGCACAGATGGATCATACCTGCTTGGCGTTCCGGGTGAGGGTGGTCTTGCAAGCGCCCCGTCAGCTCTTGGTGCGCTGCAAATCGAACCGTCTGTCGAAGGACAAAAACTGACCGGCGTATCCATCGGGCGCGATGGCTTGATCGTTGGAACATATGGCGGCGATTTGATGAAATCGATAGGCCAGATCAACATCGCAAATTTTCCCAATGCGATGGGCTTGCGCAATGTCAGCCAAAGCCGCTTTGAGCAAACCAATGATTCCGGCGAGGCCATCTTGGGAATTGCAACAACTCAAGGTTTTGGCTCTGTAAACTCTGGCAAACTTGAGGCATCGAATGTCGATTTGACGACCGAACTTACCATCATGTTGCGCGCGCAGCAGCAATTCTCGGGCGCGGCAAAGATGCTGCAAGCTAACGCCGATATGCTTGAGAAACTGACACGCTGAGCGTGCATGGCATGTTCTCGGGCGGGGTGCCTTTCTTTGCGCTCCGCCTTTACTTAAGCGGAAACACCCACGACAGGTCCAGTACCCCCACCCGCGTTGGGTAAGGCACGAGAAAATCGCCATGCCCATTGGTTTCGATCTCATCCTCGAGTGCGACCACAAGTGCAATCGGGCGGGCCGGTTCGGCCCGCAGATTACTCAAGAAGATTTCGAAACTGGCGCGTGAAACCGAGATTTCGGCACGCATGATGGGGCGATTGAGCGGTATCTCGATATGTCCAATCGTTGCCCGCCCCATAATATCGACAGGAACGAGTCTGATCTGGCAATTGCTGCGCGCGATATTCGTCAACTCACAATTCATCTCGATCTCGGCACGGGCTTCGGCCCCGATCAGACGCAGTTCTGCGCTTTGCAGGAACATCTGAAGGCATGAAAGCCGTTCACGCATCGCGCTTGGATCAAGCCCCATCATTGAGTTTCCTTAATCCTGAGTATCGCCCGTGAGTTCCACCAAGCGGTTACGCAAAGTGCTAATTGCGGCTTTCTTGATCTGCGACACACGGCCGGTTGTGACGTCGAGAATTTCGGCGATCTCGTAAATATTGCATTCTTCAACATAGTAGAGCTGGATCACCAGCGCTTCGCGTTGACTAAGACTTTCGAGTGCTTTGCGCAATGCAGCGCGCAATTCGGTCTTGTTGATCTCTTCTTCGGGGTTGCCCGCGCTGCTGAAAAACCAGACCGAAAACTCGTCATGCACCTCTTCGATTGTTTGCAGCGTGTTGGCTTGAAACGCTTGGCGCCATTGCTCGTATTCATTGACGCTCATGCCAAGCTCTTCGGCAATTTCGATCGAGCTAGGCAAACGTTGCAGGCGGCGTTCGAGGGCAAGCGTGGCGCGGTTGACCCTTTGGCGGTTCAGGATCGTGGTACGGCACAGGTTTGAGGCGCGCCGCAGATGGTCGGCAATCGCCCCCCTGATCTTGATCCCTGCATAGGCGGCAAAACTGGCCCCCTCCTTGCGCTCATATTTTTGGGCGGCATCGACCAGCCCCACATAACCCGCTTGGATCAGGTCTTCGACCTCGACCGCGCCACGTACCCGCCCATGAAAATAATGCGCGATCTTGCGCACTTGTTCCATCTGACTGGTGATCAAGTCATGCGGCGAGGGTCGCTGTTCAGGGTACTGGGCGCGCAACATCATCCCTCTTTCTTCTCATTGTCCAAGAAGAAGCGGATGCCGCTCGGTACATTCTTGGGCGCTTGCAGAAGTTTTTGCGCAATGGTCATGAACGCCTGCCCCTCGATGCTTTGAGCAGCGCCGGGATTGGACATCAGAGGGCGGCGGGCAACAACCGAACGGCGCAAGGGCAACGACATGGGTAAATGTCCGACCAGCGTCAGCTCAACATCGAGGAAACGCAGTGCGATAGCTTGAAACTGGTCAAAATGGCGTCGCGCCTCGGCGGCGTCGCGTGCCATGTTGATGACGACCGAAACACTGCGCACGCCATGCTCAAGATGGGCTGCCTTCAAGATCGTATAAGCATCCATGAAACTTGTCGGCTCGCCAACGACCACCAACAAGATACGATCCGCAGCGGCGACAAAGGCAAGGGTTGCATCACTTGCACCGGCGGGCGTGTCCACGATCAGGTAATCCGTCTCGTCACCCAGTGCTTCGACTTTGCGGATCAGCTGAAGCCGCTCATGGTTTTTCAAGTCCAGCAAATCCAGCGCAGTTGAGCCGCCTGACAAAAGCGTCACGCCATGTGCTGTTTGCGTGAGTGCTTTTTGCACGGGTTCATCGGCCAGCAGAGATTTTTCGACCGTCGGGCGCAGGTTCTCGCCCATCAAGATATGTGCGTTGGCGGTACCAAAATCTGCATCGAGCAAGGTCACCCGAGAACCCAACTGACGCAGCACAAGGGCGAGGTTCACGGCGACACTTGTCTTGCCGACCCCACCCTTGCCGCTGGCGATTGCGATGGATTGCGCCATTTGGTTCCTTTCGCGCACAAGCTGCGCAATGTTTTGTTCAGGGCTGGCCCGCAAGCAGACCCGTGAGGAATTCGTTTATCATCTCTTCTGTCACGGGTGCCAAGGTCTCATTCAGGTCGCGCGTCCCCGATAGCCATGCGATCTGCGTGCCAGCCTCGGCAATCTGTGATGCCTCTTGCGCAGATAATTCGTATTCGTCGAGCTTTGTGAGCGCAACAACAGGCGCTAAGCTATGGTATTTCTGAAGTTCACCGCCAAGCCGGGCCAGACTGGCGCCGGCTGGAATGGCAAGGATTACAACCAGTTCGCCTTGTGCCATCTGATCGCGCAATGGCCCAAGCGTTCGAACAAGCGTTTCGGGGTCGAGATTACTGTCGAGGATATGGGTCGTGTCCGGCGTAACGAAATGGGCGGCTTCCAACTGATTTGCATGCAGATGTCCATGTCCCACGGAAAGGGCCTGCGCATGGGCTGCTAATGGCATTCTGGCAAAGCCCGGTGTCTCCGTGAGCGAGATTAGTGCGATGTCGCGCGTCGGCTCGGTCGCGCGTGTCAGCGCCGCGATCTTGCCTGCGAGCGTGGATTTTCCCACGCCGCTTGCGCCGATGACCACCAAGAGACGCGTGGACAGGCTGGCAAGCGGATCGGGCGCGACCAGCTTTTGGGTCAAGGCGGCGGCAAAGGCCTGTGCTCGGTCAGAAGCGCCGAAGGTAGGCGCGAGGCGCGTGATGATCTTGTCCGAAAAGCCCGCGGTTGCCAAAGGGTCGGCCAAGGGGGCCATGGTCGGCGCCATTTGGGGCGCTGGTCTCATGCGTTCCTCAAGCCGGGCAAGCTGTGTGGAAAGGTCGCGCAGGAGGGGGCGCAGATCCTCATCATCTTGTGATGCGGGACCTGCGACAGGGGGTATCGGCGCTTCGTGCATGTGCTGCGCGCTCTGTGCCGTTGGCGCAATCCGGCGGCGGGCCAGGATTTGGCCGTCAGACCGCTCGGTCAGCTGGTCGCCTTCCGTCGCCGTGCTGGTATGAGCGATAAGCGGCACCACCCTGCTCAAGCCCTCACCATGGAGAGTATCGATTTCCGGATGCGCTGCGTCATCTACAAAAGGTGCTGATACTTCAAGGTCTTCTATCCCATCGGCTGCACGTTTGGTGGTAAAGATCGGAGCAACCCTATCATCGCCTTTGGTTTGGAAACCCGCTTCTGTGGCTTGGGCCAAACGTTCCGAGATCGCATCGGCAAAGCTGACCGTGGTGGCGCGTTTGCGTTGCGGTTGCAGCTGTGCCGGCTCGTTCGTGGCGAGGATCTCGACCTGCCCATCGCGTGCATTGGTGGCCACGATATAGGCGTTCTCGCCGAGTTGGCGGATCACCTCATCCATCGCAAGGGCGCTGTCAGGAGCAAGCACTGTTACGGTCGGCATGTCAGTTCACCTCTGATTTTTCAAGGGTTTGGCCTGACGGAAGGCCATTGAAATCACCGATGGTGGCAACCACCTCGACGGTGCGGTTCTCGGGCAATTCGGTAAAGCCCAGGATCACAACCTGTGGCACATGGCTGCGTACGAAATCGGCCAGATGGCGGCGGATCTGTGGGGCGACCACCAAGATGCAGGGCCGGTTTTCATTGACCAACCGTTCGCTGATCTCGTTCAGCGATTGCAGCAAGTTTTTAGCCAGCCCGCCATCGAGCACCAGACCTTCATCTCCGCTTTGGCGTTGGGTGCGCAATAAAAGCTGTTCGAAATCAGGCGTCAAAGTGATGACGGGCATCGTTTGCCCAAGGGCGGATAGCTGTTGGATCAAGAGCGGTACCAAACTTGGGCGGAGCGCCTCGGACATGGCGATGGGACTTTTGACATTGGGCGCGATGACCGACAGCCCCTCGAGGATTTTGCGCAGATCGGCGATCGGGATGCGCTCGACCAGCAAAAGGCGCAGCACCTCGGTCAATACATGCAGCGGCAGAAGTTTTGGCACGATCGATTGCACCAGTTGCGGGTGGCGCTTGGCCAGATTGTCGAGCATGGCTTGAACATCATCTTGCCCGATCAGATCGGCGGCATGCTTGGTGAGCAATTGGCTCATATGGGTTGCGATGACCGAGATGGGTTCAATCACAACGTAGTCGTTTGCCTCGGCCTGTGTTTGCTGCGCGGGGCGGATCCAGATTGCTTCAACCCCAAAGGACGGATCGCGCACCTTGATCCCATCGAGATCGACCGTCGAGCTATCACCGGGCAGGGCAAGCTTGCGATCGGGATAGACGATGTCTTCACCCACAATGGTATGTCCGATGCGGATGCGGTATTGATTGGGCGGCAAGGCAAGGTCATCGCGGATCCGCACGGCAGGCACAACAAAGCCCAAGGCCTTTGAGACTTCGCGCCGGATCGACGTGATGCGTGAGACAAGCGGTCCGGCCTTGTCGTCATCGACCAAAGCAATCAGCCCGTATCCAAGTTGCAAGGATACCGCCGCGTAATCCGTTACATCCTCCAAGGTGACGACATCCCCTGACAAGGGCGCCTTTTCGGTATCCTCGTCCTGTATATCGTCGGCTTCGGCGCTTTCCGACCGAATGGCAAAATAGGCAGCCGCCGCCGCACCGATGGCGAAGAACAAGAACAATTCGTTCGGCATGCCCGGCACCAGCCCCAAAACCGCCACCACGGCGGCTGTCGGGATCCAGGCCCGCGAGATGTGAACCTGCCGCGAGATGTGCTGGGCCATGTTGTGCTTGGAGGACACGCGCGTCACGATGATCGCGGTGGCGATGGACAACAGGAGCGAGGGGATCTGTGCGACCAGACCATCACCGATCGACAAAAGGATGTAGGTCTGGGCCGCATCGCCAACAGCCATATCATGCTGCACGATACCGATCGTCAGGCCGCCGATGATATTGATCGCGAGGATCAAGATGCCGGCAATGGCGTCGCCTTTGACGAATTTCGACGCACCATCCATAGAGCCGTAGAAATCAGCTTCTTCGGCGATCTCCCGGCGCCGCTCTGTCGCTTCTTCTGCGGTCAGCACGCCTGCGTTCAGATCGGCGTCGATCGCCATTTGTTTGCCCGGCATCGCGTCAAGCGTGAAGCGGGCGGCAACCTCGGAGACGCGGCCCGCGCCCTTGGTGATCACGACAAGGTTGATGATGGTCAGGATGATGAAAACGAAGATACCGACGACGTAGTTCCCCGCGACCACGAATTCCCCAAAGGTTTTGATCACCTGTCCAGCGGCGTCCGGCCCCGTATGACCTTCGCCCAGCACGATCCGGGTCGAGGCGACGTTCAGCGCCAGCCGCAACACGGTGGCAATCAGCAAAAGGTTGGGAAAAGACGAGAAATCAAGCGGCCGATAGGTATGCAGCGTGACCATCAAGATCAGCAGAGACAGGAGGATATTCAGTACGAAGAACCCATCGAGCAAAAAGACCGGCAATGGCAAAACCATCATCGCGATCAGCACCAGAATGCCGACCGGCAGCACTGCGCCACCAAGCGCATCGCGCGCATTCGCGCCGAAACGTGCGGTCGATGTCAGATCCATGACGCAACCCGCCTGTCAAATGCTTGACCTTTGACGCATACATGACAGCCCAACATCGCTATTTTCCCTGCCTTGTTCCGCTTTTGCTCGGTCAACATGGGTGTCGCGCCTCTCGTGAAATCACGGCTTATGCACCGACCAAGCAAAAGCCGTGCCAAGCAGATTTCGGCCTGTCCATGAGCGGGATGGCACGATCTGTGCAAATCCGCCTCAGCAACATAGTGCCGGATGCGATACCCTGCACTTGACCCATATCTTCGCGACAGGAGGCCCCGTTCGTGACTGATCATTCTAGGACGCTGATGCCGCATGTGGTCGTGCTCGTTTCAGCTTTCGCGCTGGCCGGGTGCAACATGAGCGGCTTCATGCTTGGACAGCGTGCGCAATCTGCGCCTGTTCCAGGGCCGGGGGCGATCTCGACCGCACCAGTCCCGCCGGCCAACGCCGCACCCACGACCCAAGAATTGGCTCGCGTCGAACAGGTTCTCGACGCGGCCGATCAGGTCAGCGTTACCGTCCCGACGATCCGCGGCATGGGCTATGCGGTGGTCTCGGCGCAGCCGGGCAATAACCTCAATCATCGTCGCCTGAACGCAATCCGGGTTGCCCGCATGGAGGCGATGCGCAATCTGACCGAACAGGTGCATGGCGTGCGGATCGATGCCTCGACCACGATTGCTGAGGCGGTGCTGCAAAACGATACGCTGCGCAGCACCGTGGTCGGCATGATGCGCGGGGCGCGCACCGTCCATATCCAGCCGCGCGGATCCGATACCTATGAGGTCATGCTCGAAATCGACCGCGACATGATCGACCAGATGCTCAGGGTCGCGCGGCGCGGGGCATAAGGGCTGGGGTGATGCGGTCTGGGCTTCTTTCTCTCCTCTTGGGCGTCGCGGTCCTTCTGGCCGCAGGCGCTTTGCGTGCCAACGCCGAGAATTTGACGGTCGAGGTGACGGGCCAAGCCGCCGAAAGCGGGCTGGGGCGTGACACGACCCGGCTCAGAGCGCTCGAGGCTGCCCTGATCGAGGCGGCGATCAAGGGCGGCGCCGACATCAATGGCTATAGTGCTGCGTCAAACGGGATCTTGGTATCTGATCGGCTGATCCTTAGGCCGGCATCACGCATCCTTGATTACACGATCTTATCCGAGGGCGAGACCAATGGCTTTTACCGTGTGACGTTGCGGGCTGTGGTTGGCGACCCGCCCGTGCCGGTCAGCGACCAATGCGCCCGGCGCGCGTATCTTGATGTCGTGTCGCATCCCCTGCGGCTGAGGATCGATCCGATGGTGCCAGCTTGGGTAGAGACCTTAGGCCCAGATCTGCGCGACAGTATCGACGCGGCAATTCAAAAGCGCCCTTCCGTCACCCTCGTGCGGTCTAATGATCATGGGGCAATGCCGGGGCGCAGTGCGCAAGTCGGGCTCGAGATGGATTATACCGCACTGACCAGCGGGGCGACCCGTCAAAGCGCGCCTTCGGGGCGGCTTTCATTTCATGGCGATATCACCTTGCGGATGCAGGGACGACATACGCTGTCGATGGTCTTGGTATCCCGTATTGTCGACAGCGCCGCGATGGTTGTCCGCGCGCAGGCCCAGCATGAAACAGCCGTGCGCCTCAATATTGGTTCGCCAAGCCGCACACTCAATGTCTTGGCATCACGCGATCGTCAACGTCTTGTACAAGACCTCTTGGCCGGGATCGATGCCCATATTGCGACCATGATCGACGATTATGCCTGCCGTCCGCTGGCTGGCACCTTGCAACTTTCCGATGATCAATTGACCCTTCCATTTGGCGCCAAGGACGGCCTGACCCGCCATCATCTGGCCTACTCCGAAGGACAAGATCGCCCCTATATCCTTTTCGAAATCGCAAACTTGAGCGACCATTCAGCCGTCTTGCGTCCGATTGATCGCAACCGTTCGACACGCAGCTTGGCCGGAACACAGGTTCGTTTCATGGAGGTGGCGCAATGATGAGGGTTGTCTTGGCAATCATCGCCGTATTCCTTGTTGCAAACAGTGCCCATGCTGAGTTGCGCCCACCTCTGACAGGTGCAGACATCGCCGTGGTCGTGCGCGAGGCCATGATCGAGAACGGCCAAATCGGTGCGCCCATGCTGGCCGAACAACGCCGCTACTATCCTTGCGAAACCGCGCTTTCCGTCGCGCCGCGACGTGCCGGGCGTTGGGACGCAGTCGATGTCTCATGCGCGGGTGCGATCCCTTGGTCCATCGTGGTCCGGACATCGGTCGAGGTTCCCGCCATATTCGGGTTTGGCGAAGGCGAGCGAACCGGCGAAATGACAAATGTCGTGGTGCCGCGCCATACACTGCGGCGTGATGAGGTGATTACTGCCGAGAAACTCGAATTGGTTGCGATCGACAGCGCCCGTGCATCAGGGACGTATTCCGAGATCGCACCTTTGATAGGGCGTCGGATGGTCCAAACCCTCAGCGCCGGTGTGCCGGTGCGTGAGCGCCACATGGAACTGGCTTGGTCCGTGCGCGAAGGCGACCCGATCGTGATCGAGGCAAACACTGGCGGCATGATTATTTCCATGGCAGGTATCGCCCTTGAAAACGGGCAAGTCGGTGATTTCATTGAGGTGCGCAACCAACGCTCGCAGAAAACCGTGCATGGGATCGTAGGCGAGGGAAAAAAAATTGTCGTCGCCGCTAACATGAATTGAAACTGGGTCGTTATACCTCTCGTCAGGAGGCTGTCATGATCGACTTCATCAATAATTCGGCTCGGCCGAAAATCCCCGTCGGAGGGTCGCAGAGCGGCGCTTCGGCCCCCCAGGCGCCAAGCCAAGCGGCTGCGCCGGTCCCTGCGTCGCCCCAAGCCGAGGTGAGTGTCATCGGCGCGAAGGCTACTGTTTCGGAACTCGCGAAATCCCCCCCGATCGATCTCGAGGCGGTGGGCCGGATCAAAGAAGCGATTTCGCGCGGTGCCTATCCGGTGGACCTCGACAAGATCGCGGAAAAGCTGATGGAAAGCTTTATCGATACTCATGGATGAGCTGCCAACAGATGCGGCCGTGATCAAGGACGGGCAACACGCGCTTGAAACCCTTCAAGGGCTTGAGGGCCTTTTGCAGGAGGCGCGCCAAGCAATCGGCGATCCGGATGCATTTGGCGAGGTCTTAAACAAACTCGCCAGGCTTACCGAAGGTGAACTGCGGCAGCTTGTGCAGTTGAAAATCGGGGCAGAAGAAAAAGCCCAAATTGTTCGGCTGCAAGCGCAGATTGTCGAATTGGAACGTGTGTTGCAGACGCGTGTGAGCGTATTTTCTGGGTTCTCGCAGTATCTAAAAACACTGGTCGATGGGAAAGGCAGCGCGCCTTAACGACGCGCATCTCGCACCGATCATTTGACGTTTTTTCAGGCTGCCTTCGTGCGGCCAATTCGCATTTTTTTGGGCATTGGCCCGTCACCGCAGCGCTGGGCTTTGCGCACTGGTCGGACCCGCATCCATTGCGGTCGCGTTCGCAAATGGCAGCGCGACAAAGGTCTCGCCCGCTTCGATTTGCACTGTGATCAGATCTTCGGGTTCAATCTCTCTTGCCGTGTCGTCGCGACCTTCAAGGCAGCGATTATCGCCCAGAGCGTAACAGATTGAAAACCAGATATAAGCAAGGCGCATGTCGGGTTCGGCCATAAGCTCGGTATAGACGCGCGCAAGCTTGCGGGGTGCATCGGTCTGACCAGCCTCGGCCTGTGCTGTCAAACGTGCGAGAAGACGGTCCACAACATCTTCGCGCGCATTGGGCGGTAGGCTATCGATCAGTTGTCCCACCATGTCTTGCGCGTAACTGCCATCCGATAGCAGTGACAGCGCACTCCAATACAGCGCCTCGACATGGTTTTGCGGCAGCCCCCGACCTTCGCGGAGCAAAACCGCGAGGTTGAACTGTGCATCTGGGATGTCCGCCTCGGCCAAGGGCTGGAAGAGGGCAATCGCCAAGCGGAAGTCGCGGTCGCGCACAGCTTGGGTCGCGGCGTTGAACTGCGCGTCTTCATCGAGAACTTGGGCAAGGCTTGCACCGATTGCCACGGCCAAAGCCAAGGCTGATATCACGGCCGTGCGGATGATCATTTTCCCGCCATCATGACGAGTTGCAGGTAAAGCACCCGCATGCGGAACTTTGAATTTGGCTGACTTTCAAAAACGATGATCTTTGGTCGGTCGCTTGACCCTTTTTCGAACTCGATGAACATGTTGTCGGGCAGGTAAACACCCGCCTGTTCGAGGGTCTTCTTGGGATCAGTGGCAAAGGATTGTGCGAAGGATTGATCGATCCAGATCCGCGCGAGTGCGCGGCCCAAAATATCGGGCAGGTATTTGCGCACCTCTTCCCGGTCGTGAAGGTGGATATCATCCCTGACCAACCGCAGCGGATCGGTGATCTTTGTGTCCTTGCGGGCAAGCGCAACTTCGCCGCGCGATACGGGAACCAATGCGGTCGATGTACTTCCTGCCATGGTGATCAACCCTGCATATTCGGTTTCGGGGCGTGTTATCCCTGCTCCCTGACAACAACGACTATTCTTGGCATTTTTTAATGCCTTGTCATCATATCAACTGTCAGGGCTGCCCCATCGGTGGCCGATCACGGGCAAGGCGCACCATCATTCGCTGCTCCGGAAAGAAGCGTCCATAGCGATCGCCGGTCATGAAACTGACAGTCCAGTAGTTCCGCGGTGACCAGAAATTCTTTTCACCAGTCCAGTAGGGTTCTGCCATAGTATTTGGAAAAAGCAATGGATCAATCTTTGGAGGTTCACATTCGACGCAAACGAGGCTTTCCAACTCGTCACGCCGCGGCAAGCGCCAGCCGTCACCAAGCTGTTCATTGGCCTGTTCAATCACTTGGGCGATCTCTTCGTGATTGAGGCGCACTGCCTCTCCCCAACAGGTTTCGGCCTCTGGATCCCATCGCTGGCCGACGCTGCATCGCATCCATTCAATGCCAAGCGCGAGATCCGTCACAATATGATCACGCTCGTAATATTGCGCGGCCAGAGGCGTTGATGCTATGATCATTGCCAACGGCATTGCCGAAAGAAAGCCGATAAGTCGTCTTGCCATAGAATCGTCTTTCACCAGTTCGTCCGAGTTTTTCAGAACCACCTATGAGGGTCAATCTGACCTTTCGATAGACAACTAAACTGAAGAAAACGCGAAATCTCTCACCAAGCTGCGCCTGCCAAGGATTATTCCAGTCACATGGTACGATTCTTGAAAGGTTAGGGCGTCATAGCTTTTAAAAAGGGTATCAGGAATGGAACTTGGTTCATTGATCGGCCTCATTGGCGCAATTGGCATGATCGTTGGCGCCATGCTATCGGGTGGAGGCATCGGGCCATTCATCGATGTTCCCTCGATCCTGATCGTGTTCGGTGGTACCTTTTTCGCGGCGATGTACACTGCTCCCCTTGGCACCTATCTCGGCAGCTTCGGCGCAATGGCCAAGGCGTTTTTGCCGCCGATCAAGAAGATGGATCAGCTCATCACCCGTATGGTGGAGCTTGCTGCTGTTGCGCGTAAGGACGGCATGATGGCCCTTGAAGGTCAGCAAGTTCCCGACAAATTCTTTGAAAAAGGTCTGCAAATGCTTGTGGACGGGGCCGACGAGAACAAGCTCGTCAGCCAGCTCAATCAAGAGATCAAGGCAATGAAGGCCCGACACGAGGCTAACCAAGGCTGTGTTAAGGCATGGATCGATATCGCGCCTGCCATGGGGATGATCGGGACATTGATCGGTCTGGTGCTCATGCTGGGGAACATGGCTGACCCCAAGGCGATTGGCCCGGCGATGGCTGTGGCGTTGCTGACCACGCTTTACGGCGCATTTATCGCGAACGTGCTGTTCATGCCGATGCTGACCAAGCTCGAGAATTTTACCGCCTATGAGATTCGTTACCGCGAAATGGTGATCACCGGGCTGCGCGGCATCGCCCGCAGCGAAAGCCCACGCAATATCCAAGATCAGATGGCGGCCAACTTGCCGCCCAAGGCGCAGGCGGCATTGGAAGCCGCATAAGCCGTCGATCGGCAGCCCACGGGGGTTTGACATATGGCCGAAGCCATCGAAGCGGTTGAAGAACCGGAAGAAGAAGAATGCCCAAAGTGTCCGCCCCCCGGCGCGCCGGCATGGATGGCGACATTCGCCGACATGGCCACGCTACTCATGGCGTTCTTCGTGCTCATCTTGTCTTTTGCTGAATTCAACACCCCGAAATTCAAGCAGATTTCCGGCTCGTTGCAAAATGCCTTCGGTGTACAGCGTGTTGTGCCTGTGGTTGAACAGCCCAAAGGCACGACCGTCATCTCGATGGAGTTCAGCCCCTCGCCAAGCCCGTCTGTGACCAACGAGATGACCCAAGACACGACCGAGCTTGAGCGCCCCGAGCTTGAGATCAAGACCGATGAAGATGCCGCGCCCGAAGGTGGCGATGACGGGCAAGAGGGGAATACCGAAGGGTCGGGAGGTGAACAAGACACCGCGCCCGCGGAGCAATCCAGCACCTCTGCCGATACGATGGATGCCGCGGAACTGGCGCGCGCCCTCGATCAGGCGATCCAATCCGGCGAGGTCTCTGTCGAGATGGCCGGCGAGAACGTGGTCATCAATTTCCCCTCCGAGGACACATCGCAAAAAGATTTGCCCAGCTTGATCGAGGAAACTCTTCAGGCCCTTGCCGAGGCCCGGCAAGCCAGTGGCAAAGCCGAAAGCGAGGTCTTGTTTGGTGGCCTTGAACAGCAACTTGCCGAGCTTGCAGCCGCAGCACGCCAACCCGAGACAAGTCTTGGTCAAGCCGAACTGGACCGCTTGGAACAGCAACAAGCCGAGGCGCAGGCAAGGGCCGAACGCGCCTCGATCGCCAAGGATCTCTTGACCGTCGCCTTGCGCCAAGAACTCGGCGAAGGGTTGGTCGCGGTCGAGCAAGTTGAGGACAAGGTGCTTGTCACGGTCGGCGCAGGTGGCGCCTTCCCCTCGGGTTCTGCCGATTTGACGGCTGCCGCGCGCGATATCATGAGCCGGATCGCCTTTGCCGCGATGAGCGATGAAAGCACCATCGTGGTCGCAGGGCACACCGATAATGTGCCGATCAGCGGCATTTTCCGTGACAATTGGGATCTTGCAGCTGCGCGCGCTGCCAGTGTCGTGCAGTCGATCGAGGCGACGGGGTTGGTGCAGCCGGGGCGCATGCAAGCGGTCAGCTATGGTGAAACACAGCCCATCGACACCAATGACACCGCCGAGGGCCGCGAGCGCAATCGCCGGATCGAAATTTCGATTGAATATTAAGGCGCTGCGCAGGGTAAACAGTATCAGCGCAGCGTCGTTATGAATAAAGTCAAAGAAAAGGACGGCGGCGAATGGCCGTAGATTATCTCAGCGCGCTCAATAGCAACGGCTCAGGGCTCAATATCACCCAGCTGGTCGAAAGCTTGACCGCCGCCGAGGTGGAGCCCAAGCGCGCCCAGATATCCGCCCGCAAGGACGAGATTGCGCTCTCGATCTCGGAGATGGGCAAATTGCAGGCAGGCATGGAAGGCTTGCGCCGGTCTTTATCGGCCGACAGTGCAGGGTTGGCTTTTGATGTGTCCTCCTCTGCGGCGTCCGTCGCCGTTGAGATTTCTGATGTCAACGCATTGCAAAATCGCAGCGCCACGGTCGAGGTCTCAGCGCTTGCGCGGGGACAAGTGTTGGAGTTTGCGGGCTTCACAAGCGCTGATCACGACCTTGGTGCAGGAAGCTTGACGATTGATTTCGGCAGCTGGGCGGCGGGTCCAACATTTACAAGTTCTGGCAGGTCATCGGTAACTGTCACGCTGTCGGGGGCGGAGACGGGTCTTGATGACCTTGCCGCAAAACTTTCGGCCATAAGCGGCGTGACGGCACAGGTTGTGGCAAAGGGTGATGGCAATTTTTCCTTGGCGGTGATGACCGATACTGGGGCCAAAAGCGCGCTTCACATCAGGGCCGTATCTGGATTGGCTGATTTTGATACGACCGACGGATCCAACCAGATCGTGGCCGCAGCCGATGCTGCGCTCAGTGTCGATGGGATTGCGCTGACGCGCAGCACGAACCAGATTGACGATCTTTTGCCGGGTTTGGCCTTGACGCTGACGGCGACAACATCCGGCCCGGTGCGGGTCGTTGCCAACGAGGATGCTGATCTGGCCGAGGCCGAATTGCGCGCCTTTGTCGATGCGCTTAACGCGACAGGCGCGCTTCTGCGCGAGGCGTCGAAACGCGGGATCAACGGCGCAGTCAGCGGTCCGTTAGTCTCTGATCCGGCTGTTGCAGCGCTCAAGCGAAACTTCGCGGCCTTGACCACAACACCGCTTGAGGGCTTTGGTGATACGCCGGTCTATCTGTCCAACCTTGGCGTGCGCACCGAGCGCGACGGCTCTCTCTCGCTCGATTCAGAGGTCTTCCAAGCTGCCTTTGCACAAGATCCCACCCAGTATCGCGCGGTGTTCCAATCCTTTAACCAGACATCGGCCGAGGGTGTGACTGTGGCGCTCTCAAGCTTTGCATCGCCGCCGGCGGGTGCCTTTGCCTTTTCCTACACGGGCGATGGCGCGGCGACCTTGAACGGGGAAGCGTTGATTGCCCGACAGGTCAGTGGCGTGAATGAGTTTTATCGGCTTACCGGTGATTTTGCAGGGGTCACTTTGCGGGTCACTGAGGCCGCACCGTTCAATGCCACGGTCTATTTCGGACAAAGTTTGATCGACCGCATCCGTAATTTTGCCGATGCAAGCTTGGCTGCTGGTGGCGATATCTTGCTGCGCACTAATCGGTTCGAGCAAGATGCGCGTGAACAAGAGGATTTGCTGGCGGATCTTGCCGTCAGCGAGACACAGATCACCGATCGCTACATGGTCAAGTTCGGCGCGATGGAAACGATCGTGACCCAGCTCAAGAACACGGGCGACTATCTGACCTCGATGTTGGACGCGTGGAATAACGCGCGCGAGTAAGCTGGCCGCCATTTACTGCGTGTCGCGCTTGATCAATCTGACATGTTCGCTTGTTGCGGTGAATACGATGAAAGTCGGCGCACGCTATCCGATATAGGGGCGTTCGATCATCAGCTTCTTCATTTTCTCGATCAGGGTGGTGCGCCGCAATTTCAATGCTTCGGCGGCATGGCTGACCAACCCGCCCTTGGCCGACAGTGCCGCTTCAATCAAGACCACCTCGATATCGCGGATAAAGCCGCGCAGATCGATGTCGTTATGATGCAAGAACCAGTCGCGAAAATCTTCGGGTGCCGGTGGCAACGTGCGGCCCTGCGGATCGGAGAGCGCTGCGATACCTTCATCAAACGTGGCGGCTTGCCACAGTGCGTCCAGCTCTTCTGGTGAGCCGGGGCCAGGAAGGCGTAGGCGCAAGAGGTTCTCTGTAACATTGCGCCCTGTAACTTCGCGGCCTGAGAAAAGCACGAAAGCCCGCTCCAACACATTGCGCAGCTCACGCACATTGCCCGGCCAATGGTGGCTTTTGAGCGCCTCGATCGCGCCATCACTAAACCGCGGAGCGGCGACATCTGGCTGTCGTTCGAGATAGGTTAGGGTCATGGCGTCGAGCAATGTGGGGATATCGTCGCACCGCTCCAATAATGTTGGCACCTCGATCGGAAACGTCGCGAGGCGATAATACAGGTCGGCGCGGAAGCGACCATCCTCGACCATATTCTCGACCTTTTGATGCGTCGCGCAAACCAGCCGCAGATCGAGTTTCATCTCGCGGTTGCCACCAATCCGCTGGATGCAATGGTTCTCAAGCACGCGCAGCAGCTTTGATTGCAGCGCCAAGGGCATGTCGCCAATCTCGTCGAGGAAAAGTGTGCCTCCGTTCGACATTTCAAAGCGGCCCATCCGCGCGCGGTCGGCACCTGTAAAGGCGCCTTTTTCATAGCCAAATAACTCGGACTCCAACAGCTCGGCGGGGATGGCGGCGCAATTGATTGCAATAAAGGGGCCACTGCGCAGGCTTTGGCGATGGATTTCCTGTGCAACGATATCTTTGCCAACCCCGGTTTCGCCGGTCAGCATGACCGGGGCAAGCGATGGTCCGACGATTTTGACCAAACGTTTGAGCTCTACCATCTTTGGTGACTCACCAATGATGAGGCTAGCCGCCTGGCGCGCGTCATTCTGCATAGAAGATCCGATGTCGGATACAACGGTTTCGAATTTCATTCTATCTCGCCGCTCCCATTGACCGGCCGATCAACCGCTCTTTCGAAAATGAAGATGCATTGCTTTACCCTAAACTAGCAAAATTTTCCGTGAAAACGATAAGAAAAAATAACGCGTTACCCCGGTAGGGCAATGCTTGGGCAAACGGGGGGAATTTGCATGAATTGACGATTTATAGTGATATAATTATTGTAAGATAACTTAATTGCGCGAAAGATAAATATGTGGGTTTTAAGACTATTTTAATGTCCCCATCAACGCGCCCTGAAAAAAAGCGCCGGCCTGTTGAACTAGCTGTTTGAACGGCTTCACACGGTGTAGGTCGTCGCGATTATCGATTTGCCGCCGTCTTTGCCCGGCCAAGTTACTGGCAGGGTTTACGCCGCATGGGTTGGATCTTGGATCAACTTCGCGTGCATGTTCAATGCTTGGCTGGTTTCATCCCAGATCTGATGCAGGGCGGCGATATCGTTATCCTCCAAATATGCGCCCTGCGTCACCCGATCTTCTAACCCGATCAACGTTTCACGCAAACGTGACGCACCGATCAGCGCGCAGGAGCCCGCTGCATGGTGGATGCGCTGGCCAAGCGATACGTTCTCCTCGTTCTGCGCGATGGCCTGCGTGATGGACCCGATCGATGCGTCCGTTTCTGCCAAAAAGGCCGCAACGAGCTGATGCGTTCTTTCCTTTCCTAGCGTGATGGCCAGTTGATCGATATGCGCAAGATCAAGCACGGCTTGGCCAGGGTCGCTATGGCCAACTTGTGCGTCGTGATTCTTGCTCTGGCCATAGACCCGGCCAATGATCTCGCGCAGTGCAACGCGCGTGATGGGTTTGATAAGAATGTCGTCCAATCCCGCGGCGCGGAAGCGTTCTTCGTCTTCGCGCCGGGCATGGGCGGTCAGGGCGATCATGGGAAGCCGCGTGCCGCGCCCCTCGTCTTGCCGGATAGCGCGCGTCGCGGCGACTCCGTCCATCACTGGCATGGAAATATCCATGAAAACAAGATCATAGGATTTTCTTTTGACACATTCAACGCCTTCTTGCCCGTCATGGGCCTCGTCCACTTGATGGCCGTCTTGTTCCAACAGGTCGCGCAAGACGATCCGGTTGATACTGTTGTCCTCGACGATCAAGACCCGAAGCGGGCCTGAAGGTGACATGGCCACCGATGTCGCGCCACGCCCGGTCTGCCGCGTGCTTGTCGATGATCGGTCCGCGACAGGGAGGGGGAGGCGTATCCAAAAAAGGCTCCCGCTGCCCTTTTCGCTTTCGACCCCAACCGATCCCCCAAGCGCGACAGCGACGCGCCGCACGATGGCAAGCCCTAATCCCGTGCCGCCAACGGCGCGTGAGAACGATGGATCAAGTGTGACGAATTCGTCAAAGACCCTGTCTTGATCGGCGTGATCGATCCCAATGCCGGTATCGATCACACGAAACTCGACCAGATCGGATTGGGCCAAACGTTCGGCCTCGACCGTTATGGCGCCGTTTCGGGTGAACTTGATGGCATTGCCCACAAGGTTGAGGAGTACCTGCCGGATGCGGACCGGGTCGCCTAAAACATAATCCAAACCAACAGTATTGACCGCGTGTGCAAGCGTATTGCCACGATGGGCGGCAACGCCGCGTTGGCTTTCCACCAGTTCGCGCACCAATGCGGGAAGTGAGAACACCTCGCGCATGGGGACCATCTTTCCAGCTTCGGCGCGCGAGATGTCGAGAACATTATCGACATGATGCAATAATTGCCGCCCCGATGCCCGGATAATGCCAAGGTATTCGGTGTCTTTGGCGCTGCGCCCCTCACGATCCATCAGCTCAAGCGTGCCGAGCATGCCATTCAGCGGTGTGCGCATCTCGTGGCTCATGACAGCGATGAGATCGGCCTTGGCCTTTTCACCTGCAACCGCGTCATCGCGCGCTTTGATCAACGCTTGTTCCGCCGCGACCCGCCGCGAGATGTCCCGTGCGAATGAGACAAACAATTCACCATCAACCGAATCTGCGGTCGAAATCGACAATTCAACGGGAAAAACCTCGCCTGATTTTCTGCGTGCCTCAAGCTGGACACGCCCTTTGCCGATCACTTTGCGTTCACCGGTGGTCAGATAGCGCGCCATTCCATCGTGATGGGCTTGTTTAAATCGGTCGGGAATGATCAGCTCTTCCATCTGTGCGCCGATGGCCTCGGACTGGGTATAGCCAAAGAGTGCTTCGGCTGCGGCGTTGAACTCGACCACGCGGCCCTTGCGGTCCACCACCATGATCGCATCAAGAGATGTGGACACGATGGCGGCCATCCGCGCGCGCACAAGGCTATGGGCGCGCGACCGTTCGCGTTCGCGCCGCGCGAGGTGGATCAACACAAGCAGCAGCATGATCAAGACAAGAAACAGCCCGGTTGTCAGGGCAGACACCCAGGCGAGCGTCTCGGCGATGCCTTCGCGCTGACCATCAGCCGCGCGTGCGATCACGGAAACCCCTGTAAGCGAGATCAGGCGGATATCGGCGCGGATCGCTTCGGTGTCCTGGGCAAGCGCGCTCAACCTTGCGCGCAACGTGACATCATCGGCATCGATGAACGGCACATTGGTGGAAAGGTAATCGCGAATACGCGCCAGTGCTGCCAGGACCGAAGCTTCGGCCCGCAGGTTTTCGTAGATCGGGCTGTTGGTAATCGTACCGATCCGACTGTAGAGAATATTGAACCGCGATCGGACATCGGCCACCGATGCGTTTGGATCAACCTCGGCCGCAAGGATCGCCCATTTCAAGGCCAGCAGTTCGACATCGGCTTGGGCGAGTGACCATTGCGTGCTGTCCGATTTGGCGGTCGCCAGTGCGTCGATTTCGCGACGCACTTCTTGGCCCATTTGCACGACCAAGAAGACCGTCAGAAGAAAAGCAATCGCACCCGCCGCAATGCCAACACGCCGTGGAAGCCCATCGTCCCCACGGCGTGATTGGTTTGGCTGCGTCTGTGCTGACTCGCTCAGGGCTGAACCTCGATCCTGTCGAGTTGCCAAATGCTGCGTGAATAGATCAGCTCGGATTGGTACTCGGGCGAGCTATCGAACGGGTAGATGATCCACAAAGGGCCTTTGTCACGCATGCTCATTGGCGCGCCGTTGCGCATATAGGCGACGACTGGGCCACCGGCGACGGCATCGGACACGGGGATATCAACGGCATAGTCGTTATGGGCAATCGCACGCAGAACCGTCCCTTCGGCACCAAGAGTGGCAAGCAAGGATGCAAGTTCGACCCCTTCAAAGGTTTGCACCCCATCGGTCCAGATCGTCGATGTTTCCACAACGACGCTGCCCATTGCTTCGAGCAAGGCGAGATCGAGTGCGGCTGCATCATCGGCATTGGTATGGGAGATCGCGCCTGTCACCGTCAGCACGATTGGTCCTTGGGCGGGTTCAAGGGCGGTTGTAGAGGTACCAAAGGCAATGGCCGCTGCGGCAAGCAAAAGGGTGGTGGAATGTCGAATGGACATGGCAAACCTCGTGATGATGTCCCGCTGGATAACGCGTGCCTTCTGTGCCATAGGTTACGATATCACAAAAGATGATCATTCGTATCGAAAGATATACTTTCGGATAGTTTCATCTCACTTATGCCCCGCAAACTGGACAGCGGGGACTTGGACGACAGTTCTGGGCAATGGTAGCGAAGCGGTGGCGCGAAGGACAAAAAAAGGGCGCAATCGCGCGATAACTGCCTTCGAGAGGTACCCGTCATGTGATGCGCCGGTGTGGTCACGTTTATAGTGGAGTGTGTTGATGCGAATTCTTATCGCTGACGATCATGATTTGGTTCGCGAGGCGATTGCCGCTTTTCTGATCGCCGAGGGACAGGCCGAAGTTGCCACCGCCGGGTCGCTGGGTGAAGCGTTGGATATCATCGCCGCCGATGGCGCGTTCGATTTGGCGCTTCTCGACTATAACATGCCGGGCATGAATGGCCTTGAGGGGCTGGAACGGATGCGCAAGGTCAAGACAGACCTTCCCGTTGCCATCCTGTCTGGGACTGCGACGCGCGCCTTGGCCGAAGAGGCCATTGCCGCAGGTGCGGCGGGCTTTGTGCCAAAGACACTGACACCCAAATCGATGATGACCGCCGCCCAGTTCATGGCCGCAGGCGAAGTGTATGCGCCTTTCAACTTCATGCAGCAAAAAAGCCAAATAGGGTCCGAGCTGTTGTCCAGCCGCGAAATCGACGTGCTGCAAGGGATTTGCCGTGGCCAGTCGAACAAGGAAATCGCGCTTGAGCATAACCTGCACGAAGCAACCGTGAAGCTGCATGCCAAGACGTTGTGCCGCAAGCTTGGCGCCAAGAACCGCACCCATGCCGCCATGATCGCGCGCGACCGCAACCTTGTTTGATCTGTGACTTCGCGGCCCTGACTATCCTTTCGTATAGTGCGCACCCTCCGACAGGGCGCCCACATCGCCTGCTGCGTCCAAGACCTGGTAACGGTAACGGCGTATGCCTCGCCGAAACTCCAAGAGGTTCGCAATGATCACGCTTCTCAATGCCGCCCCTGATACGGGCAACCAAGGTGTCAGCGCGCTGTGCCATGCCATGGTCGCGGGCCTTGCTGCGCGCGGGGCCAAAGCAATGACTGTGGCCGATCACGGGGTGGGACTGCGCCATACCGATTGGAACGGGACAAAAGTCAATCTCGTGGGACTGACACATACCAAGCGGTTTTGGCGCGCCGACAGCCTACGCAGGGCGCATGCGTCGCTTTGCCTTGGCGCGGCGCACACGCCGCCTGCGCGCGTCGTGGCGCGGTCGCACGCTGTGCTCGACATCTCGGGTGGTGATAGCTTCACCGATCTTTACGGGCCAAAGCGTTTTCGCGCCATGATCCTGAGCAAGCGTTTAGCCTTGGCTGCCGGTGTGCCGCTTGTGTTGCTGCCACAAAAGCTTGGGCCATTCCACGACCCCGCCAATCGCGCCGAGGCGGTGGATGTCATGCGCCGTGCAAAAGCCATCTGGGTGCGTGATGCCGACAGCTATGCCTTCTTGCAAGACGCGCTCGGGGCCGATTTCGACCCAATGCGGCACCGCCTTGGGGTGGATGTCGCCGTTGCCTTGCCCGCGCGCCGACCGCTTGCCTTGGACCGTGCCTTGACGGGTTGGCTCACCTCGGATCGCAGCTTTCCTTTGGCGGGGCTGAATGTGTCGGGCTTGCTATGCAACGACCCGATCGGGGCGCAACAGACCTTTGGCCTTGCCGCATCGCATTTGGATCAGGTCACCGCATTGGCCAGCGCGCTCTTGCAGGCCGATCCTAAGCTGCGGCTCTTGCTGATCGCGCATGTGCATCGTCCCGAGGGTGATCCCGAAAGCGATCTGACAGCGGCCAAAGCCTTGCGCGCGCGCCTTGGCGACATCGGCGCAGAGCGGGTGCGAATCATCGAGGAGCGCTTGCCCGCCATGGAGTTGAAATGGGTTTTGTCGCAACTCGATTGGTTCGCCGGCGCGCGCATGCATGCCACGATCGGCGCCTTTTCATCGGGCGTGCCGACGCTGGGCTTGGGGTATTCCGACAAGGCCTATGGCGTCTTTGCCGAATGCGGGATCGGTGACGAGGTCGCCGATCTACGGCGGTTGGATGCACCTATGTTGGCCGCGCGGGCTGTTGCCTCGCTTGCGGCGCGGCCTGCAATCCGTGCCGATCTTGCCAATCGGGTGGCGGGCTTGCGCGCCCGTGCGGCCCGGGAAATGGACGCGATTGCGCAGCAAGCGGGCCTCTGAAAGCGATGGTCGACGCTCGGATCAAAGGACGCGCGCTTGCTTGGGCCGTGCCAGTCTTGGCCGAGGCGGCAGCACTTGCCCGTTCGGTTGCCTTTGCTTGGGCCATTGGCCCCGATGAGCTTGGCCGGGCCATGATCCTGGCCTTGACCCTGCGTTTGGTTGAAATGGCCAGCGATCTGGGTGCCGATCGCCTGATGCTGCAAGCCTCGGATGGGAACGCCGCCGGGCTTCAGGCCGACCTGCAAGGGGCGGCTGTTCTGCGCGGCATCGTCGGCGCATTGGTCTTGCTTGCAGCGGCCCCGATCCTCGCGCTGCTGTTTGCAGATGGCCCTGCCACGCTGGGTTACGCGGTCCTGGCCATTGTGCCGCTCATCCGCGGCTTTGTGCATCTTGATTTTCGCCGCGCTGAACGGACACAGCATTATCGCCCCATGGCGGTGGTCGAGGCGGGTGCAACCCTTGCCATGGCGGCAAGTATCGCGCCCGCTGTCGCTGTGCTGGGTGATCATCGAGCCATGGTCGCGGTCTTGATCGCCCATGCGGTGGCCTTGGTCGGCTTGTCGCATCTGGTGGCCTTGCGGCGCTACCGTCTTCGCTTTGCCCGTGGCCCTCTCGTCCGCATTTGGCAGTTTGGTGCGCCGCTCCTGCTCAATGCGCTGTTGCTGTTTTTCACCTTTTATGCGGACCGCCTGATCGTGGCTTGGGCCTATGACTGGGCGACATTGGCGCTCTATGGCGTCGTTTTGCAGCTTGCCCTTTTACCTGCGCAAATCGTGGGGCGGGCGGCAGCTTCGCTCATTTTGCCGCGCCTGCGCATCGCGATTGCGCAAGGGAGGTTAATGACTGTCTGGCGACCGATCCTGTCGGCGCATCTGGCCCTTGCCTTGTGCTTGGCGGCAGGTTTCGCCCTTTTGGCACCCGGAGCCATTGCACTTGCCTATGGTGCGCCGTTTCGGCCCGATATCGTCCTTGGCCTATGCGTCGGGCTGGCCGCTGGCTTTCGCGTCTTGCGCACCCCGTTCTCGCAATTGGCTGTTGCGACGGGGCGAACAGGCGACCCGGCCCGCGCCAATCTCGTGCGGGCGTTTGCACTTGTGCCTGCTGCGGGGATGGCCGCGATGGGCCTACCGCTCGCCGCGATCGCCGCCGCCGCTGCGCTGGGCGAGGCGGGTGCGACGCTGCGGGCGTGGCAGCTTTTGGTCCCGACATTCGGTCGCCCCGCGCACAAGGAGGTTCTTGCATGAGTTGTGCATCGATCACGGAGATGGTGGCGCGAAATCTTTGCACCGGCTGCGGTGCATGCGCTGGCGCATTCCCCAACCACATCAAAATGGTTGATGATCCCGTCAACGGCCGCCGGCCTGTCGCGGCAGAAACCCCACAGGGCCGCCGCGCGGAAAAGGAAGCCGTTGCTTGGTGCGCAGGGGGCGACAGCGACTGGCGCGATCTTAATCGGACCGATGCAATCGATCGCGACTGGGGACCAGTGCTTGCCGCATGGGAGGGCTGGGCTCAAGATGACGAGATCCGCCATCGCGGATCATCAGGTGGTGCAGTAACCGCACTGGCGCATTTCGCCTTGACCAGTGGCACGGCCAATGGAGTCGCCCATATCGCGGCGCGCGCCGACGATCCGCGCCTGAATGAAGCTGTGATCAGCCGCAACCGTGCCGGGCTATTGCGCGGCGCAGGCTCGCGCTACGCGCAGGCAAGCCCCGCCGAAAGCCTTGGCGCGATTGCGCAAGGCAACGAAAAGGTGGCCTTTGTCGGCAAGCCCTGCGATGTTGCATCAGTCCATAAGGCGATGCGTACGGATCTGTCGCTTGCCGCCAAGATCCCGCTGACCATCGCGATTTTCTGTGCAGGTGCGCCCAATCTTGTTGCGACCGACCGTTTGCTGGACCGTCTCGGCGTACCGCGTGACGCGCGCCTTGTCGATCTGCGCTACCGTGGCGCGGGCTGGCCCGGGTTGATGCAAGCGGAATGGGTCGATCGCGACGGCTCCCAGCATCACAGCACTGGCATCACCTATGCCGAAGGCTGGGGGCGCATTTTGCAATCCGAGCGACGCTGGCGGTGCCGGGTGTGTGCCGACCATAGCGGCGCTTTCGCGGATATCTCGGTCGGCGATCCGTGGCACGCACCGCCAAATGGCGAGACCGATGCAGGGCGGTCGCTGATCATCGCGCGCACGCCCCGCGGTCGGGCCTTTGTGGTAGCTGCAATTAGGGCCGGTGTGCTCGTTGCCGAGGCACGGCCACGCGATGTGATCGCGGCGGCCCAGCCGAACCTGAAGGCAACACATGGCGCGGTATGGGGCCGGCGGATGGCGATGCGCACGATTGGCCTGCGTGCGCCGCGCGACCGGGGGCAGGGGCTTTTGCGATTGTGGCTCGGTCTGCCGTTGAAAGAAAAACTGCAATCCGTTGCCGGGACATGGAAGCGGATATGGCGCGAACGCCTGTGGCGGCGCGTGACCATCCGGGGGATCGCACGATGACGCTGGGGGCGGCGCTTGCAGCGGGACGCACGGGCAATCTTGATCTGTTGCGGTTGATGCTCGCCGCGTCGGTCGTGATCAGCCATGCGTGGCCCTTGGCCCTCGGTCCCGGAACGCCTGAACCCTTGGCGGGTCTGACGGGCCATGCGCTTGGCGGCTGGGCGGTGGCGCTGTTCTTTTTCCTCTCGGGACTTTTGATCACCGCCAGTGCCGAACGCAGACGTGCGGGCCAATTTTGGAAAGCGCGGATTCTGCGGATTTTCCCTGGCCTCGGCGTGGCGCTTTTGGTCACACTGACGCTGGCCTTGGCCAGTGGCAGCATGCCGGGTTTGGCCGAGGCGTTGACATGGTTCATCCGCGCGCTGACGCTTGTGTCGATTGAACACCGCCTGTCGGGCGCATTTGCGGCCAATCCTTATGCCGGGGTCGTCAATGGCCCGCTCTGGAGCCTCTTTCACGAGGTCGCCGCCTATGGCGTGTGTTTCCTTTTCGTGGCCTTGGGCGGCACTCGCCGGCCGCGCGCGGTCTTGGGCGTGATCGCGGGGGCGGCGTTGTCTGTAAGCTTGGCCGCGTATTTGCCAGCCCGTGCAGCCACATTCGCACCATTGTTCTTGGCCTTTGCGATGGGCATGGCGGCGCATGTCTGGCGCGACCGGCTTGTGTTGCGCCCCGTCATGGCCGTCGTGGCCTTGCCATTGATCGTGGTGCTGCCTTGGGGACTTGCCGTGGCGGTTCTGGCCTATGCCTGCCTGTCGGTCGCCCTTTGCGCGCCAGAGCGCGCGCTGTCTGCCGATCTCTCTTATGGGGTGTATATCTATGGTTGGCCGGTTGCGCAGACGATTGTCCACCTCCATCCTGGGCTTGACCCCTTGGCGTTGGCGGCTACGAGCCTTGCGGCGACGGTACCCTTTGCGGTGTTCAGTTGGTACGCAGTCGAGCGTCCGGCGCTTGCGCGCCGATGGGCGCGGGTCTAGTCGATGCAGGCCGTCGCCCACCCACAGGTGCGCAGGATATTCGGCGTGCCGGTTGTCATCGCGGTGTTTCTCGTTGCGATGATGTTGCCGACTGCGGTTTCCGTCAACCTTGGCGGCTTGCGCTTGTCGGCCTACCGCGTGGTGCTGATCGTGTTGTTCCTGCCGATGCTGGTGCAGCTTTTCTCCGGGCGCAAAGGGCGGGTACACCTGTTCGATGTGCTGGTCTTTGCACATTGCGCATGGGCGGTGCTCGCCTTAATCAAATGGGGCGGCTTCGCCCGTGGGATCGAGTCAGGCGGCATCTATGTCGTGGAATTTGCCGGCGCATATCTGCTGGCGCGCCTCTATATCCGTTCTTTTCACGATTTCGCAGCCATGGCGCGGGCCTATGTTGGGCTTGTGCTTGCGACCTTGGTATTTACCATTCCGGAGGCGCTGACCGGGATCCATTTCCTGCATGATGGCATCTCCGGCGCGCTCGGCGGGCCGATGGCTCCCTATATCGACCCGCGGATGGGGCTTGAGCGCACCTTTGGCCCCTTTGATCATCCTATCCTTTACGGTGTTTTCTCGGCTGCGGCCTTTTCGCTGGCCTACTTCGTCGTGGCAGAGCGGCGATTGCTGAATTTCAAGGGTATGGCCAAGGTCACGGGCGTTGGGCTCGCAACTTTCATGTCGGCCTCGGGTGGGCCTTATGTCGTCTTGATGATGCAAGGTTTCGTGGCAGCCTGGCAGCGTGTCTTGGGCGAGGTCCAAGGCCGGTGGGCCGCGCTCTTTACGATGTTTGCGATGATGTACATCGCGATCGATCTTTTCTCGGCCAAAACGCCTTTTCACGTCTTCGTCAATAACTTCACCTTTTCGCGGCAATCCGCCTACAACCGCATCTTGATTTTCGAGTTCGGCTCGGCCGAGGTCGCGCGCCACCCGTTTTTCGGGATCGGCCTTGGCGACTGGGAGCGGCCATCATGGATGTCCGACAGCATGGACAATTTCTGGTTGGTTACAGCGGTACGCTATGGGCTTCCGGCCTTGTTCTTGCTTATGGCGCTGCTCTTGGGGCTGGTTTGGGCCGTCGGACAACGCAAGGATTTGCCGCCCGAATGGCGGCGTGCGCGCCATGCTTGGGCCTTCACGCTTTTTGGCATCACTGTTGCCGCGGCGACCGTGCATCTTTGGAACGCGCTCTTTGTGCTGTTCTTGTTTCTCATCGGATCGGGGGCATGGCTGCTTGACGCGCGGCCGACCCTTGCCCGCCCCACGCCATCGGCGTTGGCATCGCAAAGACGGGCTGTGCAACCCGATCGCCTGTTTTGACCGGCACCACCAAGGAGACCCCGGATGGATCTGTCCATAGTCATCGTCAACTGGAACACCCGCGATTTGCTGCGCGATTGCCTTGGATCGGTCTTTCAAGGGCTTGGCGCGCTCAAGGCTGAAGTTCTCGTGGTGGACAATGCCTCGAGCGATGGGTCTTGCGCGATGCTGCGCCAACTGTTCCCACAGGTGCATCTGATCGAGAATGAACACAATCTTGGCTTTGCGGCTGGCAACAATGTTGCGCTGCGCCGTGCCAAAGGGCGGCATGTGCTGCTGCTGAACACCGATACGCTGGTGCGCGGGCATGTCTTGCCCGAAGCGGTCGCATGGCTTGATCTGCATCCCGATGTGGCTGTGATGGGGCCACGCGTTTTGAACGGCGACGGGAGCGTACAGCCCTCATGCAGCGCCTTTCCGTCGCTCTTCTTTCTTGCGATGCAGACCTTTGGCCTCACCCGGTTCGGGGCGCTCGACCGCTATCGCATGACGGGCTGGGATCGCTTGACCGAGCGGCGGGTCGATGTGATTTCAGGGGCGGCGATGTTCGTGCGACGCAGCGCGATGGCGGCCGTCGGCCTGCTTGATGAGGCGTTCTTCTTTTATGGAGAGGAAACCGACTGGTGTCGCCGGTTCAAAAAGGCAGGTTGGAAAATCGTCTTTGCGCCGATCCCCGAGATCGTGCATTTCGGCAATGGTGCGGCAGGAAAGCTGAACCATCGCCGCGACGTCTTGATGACGCAAGGTACAACGCGGCTGCATCGAAAACATGGCGGGTTGCTGGCAGGGCTTGTGTGTTTTGCGCTTTTATCGGCCCATAATACCTCGCGCGCGGTGTTGTGGAGCGTTCTCTCGGTGTTGCGGCGTCCCGGTGCCGCTGCGCGTGCGCGCCATTTTGCAGCCGTTGTCGCCGATCTGCCGCAGGCATGGCCGAGGCCGTCTCGGGGGGCTACACAGTGATCAAGCTTGTCTTGCTGGCACCCAATATCGACGGCACTGACGTCGGCGAAGCATTGATGGCCTTCAAATGGGCCGAAGCGCTATCTCAGCGCACGGAATTGACGGTCTTGACCTTTCAACGGCCGGGTCGTGCAGCGGTGGCACAGCAATTGCCGCAGGCGCGCGTGATTACCTGGCCCGAGCCGGGCTGGGCGATGAAACATGAACGGCTCAACGCGATGCTCAAACCCGCCTGGCCGATTTATGCCGCCCATGTGCGCCGCTGGATGCGTGCTGCCTTGGGGCGGGGTGAACGCTTTGACATCGCGCATCAGCTGATGCCACAGGCCGCGCGCTATCCCAGCCCGTTGCGGCATTTTGCGGTCCCCTATGTCATCGGGCCGCTTGGTGGTGCGCTGAATACCCCCCCCGCATTTCGGGCCGAAGTTGCGGCCGCCCCGCTCTTCACACGGCTGCGCGTGCTTGACCAAATCCGGTTCCGTCATGATCCATGGCTGCGCCAAAGCTATGCGCGCGCGGCCTGTATCTTGGGTGTGGCACCCTATATGCGCGATGTTTTGGCCGATATTCCGCTGCGTCGGTTTGAAACGGTCTTAGAATTGGGGGTGGACGATGTAGCCCCCGACAAGGCCCGTCCGACGGATCATGACAGCTTGCGGGTCTTGCATGTGGGGCGCGCAGTGCGCACCAAGGGGTTGCGCGATGTGATCCGTGCCTTGGCGCTCCTGACCGATTTGCCTGGCATCACCCTCACCAGCGCCGGTGCGGGTGAAGAGCTTGAACCCTGCAAGGCCGAGGCCCAACGCCTTGGTGTCAGCCAGCGTGTGCAGTTCTTGGGCCGTATTCCCCGTGCTGAGGTCGAAGCGCTGTATCAATCCCACGATCTGTTTTGTTTTCCCTCGTTTCGGGAACCAGCGGGGGGAGTCCTTTACGAGGCGATGCGCCATGGCTTGCCCGTTGTGACCGCGAACCGGGGTGGGCCGGGCTGGATTGTCGATGATGCATCGGGTGTGCGCCTCGCGGTGACCGATCCCGACACCTATGCCCGCGATATCGCGCAAGCGCTGCGGCGTTTGGCAGGCGACGCTGCCTTGCGCGCGCGCATGGGCCAAGCGGCGCGTGCCAAGGTCTTGGCCGAGGGCCTTTGGTCGGCCAAGGCGGATCGGATGGTCGCGCTCTACCATGTGGTTGCAGGTGACCATAATGCGCAAACACCTATTCAAAGGGATAGGACGACCTGTGCCGAATAGCCGATAGGCTCGCTTTTCGCCCGGTAACATCCGATCACCAGGCTGATGTATCGAAAGTGCATGAAACGCATATTCGATACAGGAAAAAAGCCAATGTTGATCTCCTCACCCAAGCGCCCCGTTATTCTGGCCGTGTCCTCGGGTGGTGGCCATTGGGTGCAGTTGCAGCGATTGACGCCTGCTTTTGCCGGGGCCGAGGTGCATTACGCGACCACCGATGCCACGGCCAGCGCACAGGCCTTGGATGGTCAGGTGCATCTCTATCCCGATGCCAACAAGGATACGCCCTTGCGCTTGCTGGCCTGTGTTTTGTGCATGGTCTGGATCGTGCTGCGTGTGCGGCCTGATGTGGTCGTCTCCACCGGGGCGGCTGGTGGCTTTCTGGCCATTCGCCTCGCGCGGCTGATCGGTGCGCGTTCCATGTTCATCGACTCTATTGCCAATGCCCGCGACCTCTCGATCTCAGCGCGTCTCGCCTTGGGGGTGGCTGACCGGGTCCTGTCGCAGTGGCCCGGCGTGGCTGCGCTGACCGGCGCCGAATATCGCGGCGCCGTGATCTGAGCTGCACTTTGATCGTAAGGACACTGCCATGATCCGATCGCCCCAAACCGTGCGCGTGCGGCCTGTTGTGAAAACGAGGGGTGCATGCCGTGCTGCATCCTGTCGCGCGACCATCATCATTCCAGCCCATAACGAGGCGGCCGTGATTGCCCGCACGCTGCACCCGTTGCGTGCGCTGGTTCACGCCGAAACCGTCAAGCTCGTGGTCGTCGCAAACGGATGCAGCGATGACACTGCGCAAATCGCGGTCAGGCTATGTCCAAAGGCCGTGGTCCTCGAGACCGCTATCCCGGGAAAAACGCATGCGCTGAACTTGGGGCTTGCCCATGCACAGCGTGATCTGCCCCTGATCTGCATCGACGCCGATCTTTTGGTCAGCCCTGCCTCGATCTTGGCCTTGGCCTTGGCGATCGAGGCGGGCGCCGATGCCGCAATCGGCCGGATGGAGGTCGATGTTGTCGGTGCTTCAGCCGTCGTGCGGGCGTATCAGCGCGCTTGGGCGCACAACCCCTATTTCGCTGCGGGCAAGTTCGGCGGTGTTTTCGCCTTGTCGCCCCAAGCGGTAGACCGCTTGTTTCCGCTGCCCGATGTCGTCGGCGATGACGAATTCTTGCGCCGCTCGATCCCGACGGAAGACGTCGCGCTGGTGGCGGATTGTTGCTTTGTCGCCCAATCCCCGCGCAGCCTTTCAAGCCTGTTTGCCACGCGGAAGCGAGCATTGCGCGGTGCGCGGCAGTTGGGCGCCATGGGCCTTTCCACCCCGCGATCGGGTGCGTTGCGCGCCATGCTCATGGCCTATGCAAAGCGGCCTTGGGCGCTGGCGGAGTTTTTCGTTTTTCTTGCCATTTCGGTTGCCGTGCGGCTGAGCCTCGCCTTGGAAGCCAAGGGCAGACAAACGCATTGGGAACGCGATCTGACCACGCGCAGTCTGCCTGTGGTGGCACCATGAGCGCCCCTCTTTTTGCCACTTGTCGCAGCTTTTCCGCCGCCTGCCATGCAGCCGGATCACCGCGCAGCCCGCGCGGCATTGGCATGCGCAATGACGCCCAAGGCTGTGACTTAGGACCTTTCACCCATTCCATGAATATCGGCCCGTCGCCGCGAAGCGCGGCCCTCACAGGCCAAACCAATAGCCAATAACGCTGCTCTTGGCAGACAACCCGACAAAGGAAACGACACGATGACAAACTTTATTGGAACCTCTGGACATGACCAGATCAGCGGCACAAGCGGCACTGATTTCGTCTTGGGCGGTGCTGGCAATGACACCATCCTTGGCGGAGATGGCGCGGATGCTATTTTTGGCGGCCTTGGGGAAGGCGAGTCACTCTCCAGTGGCGTAAGTGACGATGACATCATCTTTGGCGAAGGCGGTGACGATACCCTCGCCGGGCATATGGGTAATGACAGTATCGATGGCGGTGCGGGTGACGACACCATTTACGGCGATGGCGGCGATCCGGCGAACCCCGACCTTAGCAGCGATACCCTGCGCGGCGGCGATGGGAATGATGCGCTTTACGGCGGGGCAGGCAGCGACAGCCTTTATGGCGATGACGGCAATGACATCCTGTCCGGGGAAGCGGATGATGACCACCTCAGCGGTGGCGCGGGCAGCGACGTCATGGATGGCGGATCGGGTGCCGACACGCTTCACATCGGCGGCGGTGACACGGCCCATGGGGGTGCCGGTCAAGATCTCTTCGTGCTCGATACGCTCAACATGGCCCATTGCGATGTGATCACCATCGATGGTGGCGCGGACGCAGACGTCCTCGACCTCACCGGCGCCGTGATGCTGTCGCGCAACGATACGCTCGACGCCGATGCCGACAGCTATACCGGCACGGCCATTTTGTTGACGACAACGGGACAACAAGTGGTCATCAACTATGCCGAGATCGAGACCATCTTGGCCGATGCCACCCTTCCGGGGCCAGTGAACGGGACCGAGGGCAACGACAATATGGGGGTCGGCTATCGCGATATCCATGGCGACCAGATCGATGGGCGCGATGGTCCGCATGACATCATCCTGGCCGGTGGTGGCAACGACAAGGTGACCGCAGGGATCGGCGATGACGTGATCTATGGCGGGGCGGGCAATGATTTCATCCGCGCCGGTACCGGCAATGATACGCTTCGTGGCGAGGATGGCGACGATGTCTTGGACGGTCAAGCCGGGGCCGATGTCATGGAAGGCGGTCTTGGCGATGATGTCTATTACATCGACCAAGCGGGCGATGTGATCATCGAGGCCGAGAACAGCGGCCATGACAAGGTGATCTCGACCATCTCGTTTAGTCTCGACGCGCATTTCGAAGAGCTGTGGCTGAGGGGCGCCAGCGCTCTTACCGCCGATGGCAACGCGTTGGACAACAAGATCGTCGGCAACCAGAATAACAACACCATCCAGGGCTTTGGCGGGCGCGACGAGTTGTTCGGCGGGCTGGGTGACGATTTCATCTTTGGCGGCGATGGAAATGACCTGATCTGGGGCGATGCCGGCCATGATATGCTCTACGGTGGCGATGGTGACGACAAGCTCTTTGGCGGCGCTGGCCAAGACAGCATTTTTGGCGGCGCAGGCGCAGATAGTATCACTGCCGGTCTTGGTGGCGGGGTCATCGATGGTGGGGCTGGTAACGACCTTTTGGGCGCCAATGGCGGTGCCGATGTCTTCCACTTCGCCTTTGGCAGCGGTCAAGACATCATCAAGCACTTCAACGCGGCCCAAGATCGTCTGGTTTTCTCGGGTGTGGTCTCCGAAGACCTGGTTGTCCAGCAAAGTGGCGCCAATCTGGTGATCAACTGGGGCGACAGTGACCAGCTGACCATCGTGCGATGGACCGCGGCATCGCTTGATCCGGGGGACTTGCCCTTCGACTTCATCTAGCGCGTGCCTGCCCGCACCCGCCGAAGGCGCGATATCCCGCTGGAGTTCGACCTTGGACGGGTTACTCCCACGGGCCTAGACCCAAGATGCGCCGCCCCAGCACCAAGGGGCGGCGTATCCCTTGTCATGCTGGGCAAGATCGCATCACGACACGGTAGGCGTTGCGAGGTCTGGTGTCGGTTGCCCCCCAGTGGCGCTGGCCGAAGAACCTAGCAGAACCGGCGTTTTGGGCGCCGTCCTATCCGTCGGCGTTAACCATTTTTCACAATGCGCGCTGTCCTAGCCAAAAGGATAGATAGCCCTGTGCCTAATTGCCCTCGGCCTTCCGTTTCGCTTCGTAACATCGCGCGCGCCCCTCCTGTATCGAGAGCAAGGTAAATTTCCTGTCGCGCCTGATGCGTGACGCGGCATGCAGGGCGTAACGATGATCTTTGCTACAGTTGGCACACAATTGCCCTTTGATCGGCTGCTCATTGGCCTTGATGGCTGGGCTGCAAAAAACCCTGGTATTCCGATCATTGCCCAAACCGGCGCGACCAAGCATCGTTTTCGCTACATCGAAACGGTTAGCCATCTCAGCCAGTCGGCATTTCATAATCATTTTGCCGCCGCGCGCCTTGTCGTGGGCCATGCTGGTATGGGGACGATCCTGTCAGCCGCCGAGCTGGGCAAGCCGCTGATCTTGATGCCGCGTCGCGCCAAGTTTGGCGAGCATCGCAATGACCATCAGCAAGATACGCTGCGCGAGATGTCCCGGCTGTCAAATATCACCGTCGCCGAGGATGGTGAGGCGCTTCACCTCGCGCTCGATAAGGCCTTGGCCTGCGGCTTTGTCGTGACCGGCACCGAGAGTCCAAGCCAACCTGATACCTTGAGCCCCCTGATCGACGAGATCCGCGATTTCGTCTGGGAGGGGTGCTGCCCGTCCCCCCGTGCAGCGTCACGGATCGGTTGAGCCATGGTCAGGGTCGTCCCCAGCCTGCTGCCCGAAGAAGAGCCCGTGCCGAGCACGACGGCACAGCCTTTGGCATCTGAGCCCAACCCAATCGCCATCTTGGCGCGGGCGATGCGGGGGCGGTGGACAACAGCGTGTTGCGCGGCCCTCCTCTTGGGCGGTCTGGCAGGGATCGGTGGCTTTTTGTCAGGCGCCGAAACCTACGAGTCGCAGGCCATCTTGCGCGTTTATCCGCAAGAATCGAACATTCTTTACGCCACTGGCGATGACTCGGTGTTGAAGACCTTCGACAGCTTCGTGAAGGCCGAAACCAGCTATGTCGCTTCGCATCTCGTGATGGCGCGCGCGCTTGCGATCTTGGCCCAAGACCACCCCGAGATCGCCGCAGAGCTGTCGGTGTCCCGGTTGACCTCGGCGGTCGGGATCCGTCGCAACGACAGCTTGATCGTACTGAGCACCGCTGACCGGCAGCCGGGACTTGCCGCCGCTAAGCTCGCAGCCGTGATCGCCGCCTATCTGGCTTTGACCGCTGAGACCGAAGAAGCCCGCACTGCCGTGCGGCTGGCCGAACTTTTTGCCCGCGAAGCCGAGATCGCGGCGCGCATCGAAAGCTTGCAGAACGAGCAGCTCGAGATCGGGGGTGAATACGGCATTTCGGCCATTACGCAAGCGCATGTCGAGAAGATCTCGCAGATTGATACGCTGAATTCGCGCATGGCAGATGTGGCCGCGACCCTTGCGGCAATCCAGAGCAATTCCGGCAACGCCACAGCCGACACCTCGAGCCAAGACATCATGCGGGCGACCTTGCTCGACCGCACAATGGCCGACCTCGGATTCGAGCGCGCCAAACTGCTGAGCGATCTGGCAAGCTTGCGCGCAGGTTATGGCGGCCAAAGCAACTTGCGCTTTGAAAATGCGGAACGCGGGCTTGTGGAAGCGATTGCCGTGATCGAAGCCGCGCTGGCAGATCGCCGCGAACAGATCCGTATCCTTGGCCAGACAGGTGCATTGACCGACACGTCAGCCGTGGACGAGGACGCCACCGCCGAAGAATTGCGCACCCTGTTTGCCCAAATCGAAAGCCAATTGGCCACAGCGCGTCAAGAGGCGCGCGATCTCAACCATCGTCGGATCGCGCTTGAGCGCATCGACCGCGATATCGAGGAAACGAAGGCCCTGCTGGAAGAAACGCGGCGCGCGCTTGAGGTCATCCGGCTTGAATCCGGGCGTGCGCTCCCGGGCTACACCGTCTTGATGTCGCCGCCAAGCAATCTGCCCGAGCCGGCAGAGGATAGCCGCAAAACCAACGCCGCGGTTGGTTTTGTCGGCGGTGCGAGCGTGGCCATGTTGATCATGCTTGCCCTTGGTCTGCGCGAGCGGCGCATCCGCTTTGCCGAAACGTTCGAGCCCGTCATAGAGCGTGTGCCGGTCGTGCAAGTGTCGCGCGCCGGCGACGCCGACGCGCATGCGGCCGACCAGCTGCGTAACGAGTTGCAACTCAAGCCCCTGCGCAGGCCGCGCCTTGTGGGCAAGGCACCGGTCATCGCCGTCGCTGCTGGGGCAGGCGCCAACACCTCTGCTGCCGCGCGCGCCCTTGCTGAAAGCTATGCCCGCGCACGGATGCGCACCTTGCTGATCGAGGGCGATCTCGCATGTGCCTGCCATGAGGAGACGCAAACAGGTTGGGCTGACATCCTCTCGGGCAGCGCGGCCGAGATGCAAACTGCGCCAGCGACGCACGGTTTGTGGAAAATCACAGCTGGGCGCGCCGGGGTGATCGATGACAGTGCCGTTTCTGGCCCGATGGTGCGCACGGCGTTGAATTGGTGCTTGGGCGATTTCGACGTGGTCATTGTCTCGGCGGGCAGTCTGCAACACCGGCTTTCTTGTCAATTTCTGCTCGCCGCCGCCGATGTGGGTGTCTTGCTGTGTCACCCATCCGACCCCAAGGCGGCGATCTTGTCGCAGATCGACCGTCTCGATGAATTGCCGCGAAACGGCAGCGTGGCGGTGATGCGCAACGCATTGCCGGGCGACCCTTGGCTGGTCGCAAGACCCTGATCCTTCCCTTCACATTGAAAGTTAATCACCATGAGCTTCCTCTCTCTTGATACCGTGCAGTCGCGCCCGTCTCGGCCCATCATCGACCCCAAGCGGCTATTTGATATCGTGCTGACATTGCTCATCTTGGCTGTTCTTTGGCCCATTCTGCTATGCGTGGCCTTGGCTGTGCGATTGACTTCGCCGGGGCCAATCTTTTTTGTGCAACGGCGTATCGGCCTTGGTGGCGCGAGCTTTGGCATGATCAAGTTCCGCTCGATGTATCGCGACGCCGAGGCGCGGCGCGGTGCGATGCTTGCGCTCAGTGACCGTGAAGGGATCTGCCTCAAGTTGAAGAATGATCCGCGGGTCACGCCGGTGGGGCGGGTGCTGCGCCGCTGGTCCCTGGACGAGTTACCACAGCTTTTCAACGTGCTCTTGGGCGATATGTCCCTCGTCGGCCCCCGCCCGGCCCTGCCCGAAGAAGTTGCCGCCTATCCTGACCGCGCCCATGCACGCCATAGGGTTTTGCCCGGCATTACGGGGTTTTGGCAGGTCTCGGGCCGTGCTGATCTGAGTTTCGATCAGATGATCGATCTTGACCTCGCCTATGTGCGGCAGGTTTCGGTCATGACGGATTTGGCCGTGATGCTGCGCACCTTTCGCGCGGTCGTGAAAGGGCAGGGGGCCTATTGAATGCGTGACGCACTCGTATTGGTTTCCGAGCCCCCGATCGAGGGCGTTTCTTGCCAAGTCACATCCATCAGCCGCCCTTGCCCCAAGGCAAGCGCTAGAACTTGCCAAGGCGAGCGGCTGAGTTCGTAGAAGCCACGTTTGAGGTGGCGCAAGATTAACCGCCATCCCTTTGGACGGGCTGCCTTACCCATCTGAGAAATATCGGATTCATATGGGTAAGCGCGCTGTGTTGCCATGGCAGGCACGATGATGACCGGCCGTAGGCGCCGCGCGACCGCCGACACATTGCCATTGAAGAGCAAGTGATCGACCGGCACCCGGATGCGCCCCTCGGCGGCAAGTGCAATCTCTGCACCGCGGCGGCTGAGCAGATAGGCGGCACCGCCGACATGGCGCGACAGCATGGGATGAAGTGCGCGCCCTGACGGTGTCTTGCCGACCGGCTGCCCAAGCAAAAGCCGCGAAGCACCATCACCGTATTTTTCCAGTTTGATCGCCTCATGACCACGCGGGATCCAACCCGTGTCGCTCAAGAGCGTGGCAACATCCTCGGCCAGGTAAACATCATCTTCCAAGAATAGGGCGTAGCTTGCCGGCGTGTCCAAGAAACTGCGCCATGCCCACATATGGCTGACCGTGCAGGCGCGATCCCCCAACCCCAGCAGGCCCAAAGGCCCGTTTTTCTTGACTGCGCGGGCAATCTTTTCTTCGGGTATGCTGCGCGCATCACAGGCGGGCTGGACCACAAAGGTCACGCCGCGCACTGCCAGATGGTCGCTGATCCGGGCCAGCCGATCGGGCCGCCGGGCAAGGTTGATCACGAAGACAGGAACTTGGGCCATGACATTGGGGCCTATACTCTTGGCCCATGTCATTGTAAACGATGCGAGCCTTGGCGGACCGCGCCGCTTGCCCGAAAGATCAAAAGCGCCAGACAGATGCGGCAGGTTTTCGTCATCAATCTTGACAAGGATACGGCCCGGCTGGCCGCTTGCGGTGCGATGCTCGACGCAGCCGGCATCGCATGGGAACGTGTGCCAGCGGTCAATGGGCGGGCGCTGTCAGCCGATGAGCTGGCCGCAGCCTATGACCCCAAGGCAAATGCGGCCCGCGCCAAATACCCGCTCGTCGCACCTGAGATTGGCTGTTATCTCAGCCACTTGCGTGCATGGCAGGCGATCGTCGATGCCGATCTGCCCATGGCCGTGGTGCTAGAGGATGATTTTTCCCTCACCGGCGATCTTGCCGCGGTGATTGCGGCCCTTGCGCAAGATCAGGGCGATTGGGATATCGCCAAGCTCTTTTCGTTTCGCCCTGATGCGCGGCTGATGGGCGCGCGCGCACTGAGCCCTGAGCTGAAGATCGGTTTTCCCTACCGTGTGCCAAGCACGACACTCGGTTATGCGATCCGCCGATCTGCGGCGCTCAAGCTTTTGCAGACGACGACCCCGTTCTTCCGCCCCATTGATGAAGACCATAAGTTCTTTTGGGAAAAGGATTTACGCATCGCGTTGGTCCAGCCCCAACCCTTGCGGGTCGGGCTGCAAGATGCCGCCGAGGGAACAGTGGGCGATGTGCGCAAAACCAGCGCCCGTGCCGGACATGAGACAGGCGTCGCGCGCGCGCTGCGCGGGTTGCGCTATAGCTTTGGCTATCAGATCGGCTTGCATCTGAGCCGCCTCTTGGGGCGCGGGCGGTGAGCATTCAGCGGATCTTCCATATCCAACCCGGCACCGATGGGGGCACCGAGCGCTTCATGATCACGCTTGCCCAAGGTTTTGCCGAACGCGGGATCACGCAAGGCTTCGCCATTCGCCCCGGTCGCAGCTGGGCTGGTGAGATTGCGCCTTTGGGAGCAGTCAGTGAGGGGCAATTCTTGCGCCGCACACCCGGCGGGCTGTGGTCGCTTTGGCGCTTGCAGCGGATGATCCGGGCATGGCGTCCCGATGCGATCATGGCATGGCGCGCGCCCGCCGCCCGGCTTGTCCCGCGCATCGGGGGCGTGGCCAAGATCGTCAGGTTGGGCGATTTTCCCCGCCATGCAAGGCATTTCGTGGGGCTTGATGCCGTGGTCTGCAACAATCCCTCGATCGCTCGCCATGTGGCGGGGCTGGGCTGGGCGGGCGAGACGCCGGTCATCTCCAATTTTGTGCGCGCTAGCGCAGCCGCCGCCGTCAGCCGCAACGCGCTCGACACCCCCGAGGACGCATTCGTTATCTGCGGGGCAGGGCGCTTTACCCGTGGCAAAGGGTTCGATCTTCTGATCGACGCCGTTGCGCGACTGCCGGACGCTTGGCTGTGGTTGATCGGTGATGGCCCCGAGGGTGATGCCCTGCGCCGCCAAACCGCGACTTTGGGCCTAGAGGGGCGGGTTCGTTTTGCGGGCTGGCGCGCTGATCCGACCGAGATCATCGCCGCGGCCGATGCCTTTGTCCTGCCTTCGCGCAATGAACCATTGGGCAATGCCTTGCTAGAGGCCTGGGGCGCAGGGGTGCCAAGTGTCGCCACGCGCACGGATGGGCCAATTTGGTATGCGACCGATGGCCAAGACTGCCTGCTCGTCCAAATCGATGACGCACAGGCCATCACCGATGCGCTGGGCCGGTTGATGGCAAGCCCCGATCTGCGGGTGCGGCTTGCCCAAAGCGCGCGGGCAACACTGGCACAGAGATTTAGCCGCGATGCCGTTATCGACAGCTATCTTGCCACATTCGACCGTTTGCAAAGGGCGCAACAGTGACCGCGCAGAGAATCTTGCATATGCATTTCGGCAAGGAAGGCGGCGCGGAACGGTTCTTTGTCACGCTGGTGCGCGCCTTTGCCGAACGCGGCATGGCGCAGCATTTCATCGTCCGTCCCGGACGCCTATGGCGCGAGGAGATCGCCGATCTTGGGCCGATCTGGGAGAATAATTTCCGCCGTCTGTCGCCTGCTGCGCCGATCCTGCGTTGGCGCATGAACCGTCTGGTCCGTCAGTGGCAACCCGATGTGATCATGGCGTGGATGTCGCGTTCCTCACGGCTGATCCCGGATCATCCCGGCGCGGTCAAGCTGACGCGTCTGGGCGATTACCCGCGCCATCTGCGCAATTTCCGCAACAACGATCTGATCGTGGCCAATACGCCGGGCATTGCGCAGGCCTGTCGCGATCTGGGCTGGTCGCGGCCTGTCAGGGTTGTCTCGAATTTTCCACGCAAGGTCACGATCGTGCCGGTGACACGCGCGGTGATGGACACGCCTGAAGACGCTTTCGTCATCGCCGGATCAGGCCGCTTCGTGGGGCGCAAGGGCTTTGACACGCTCATCGCGGCCGCGGCGGCGGTGCCGAACGCTTGGCTATGGCTGATGGGCGAGGGCGAAGAGCGCGCCGCAATGGAGGCACAGGTGGCAGCCCTTGGTATGGCCGCGCGCACCCGCTTTACCGGCTGGGTGGATGAGCCGATGAACTATGTCGCCGCCGCGTCGGTTTTTGTCATGCCATCGCGACACGAACCTTTGGGCAATGTCATCCTCGAGGCGTGGGAGGCGGGCATACCTGCTGTTTCGACCCGGTCCGAAGGGCCGTCATGGTTCATCCGCGACGGTCAGGATGCGCTGTTATGCGCGATCGATGATGTACATGGCATGGCCGCCGCGATCACACGGTTGCGCGACGACCCCGCTTTGGCCGCGCGGCTTGTGACAGCAGGGCGCGCGCGTTTGGCCGCAGAATTCACCGCGCCCCGCGTGGTGGACGCCTATATGGATCTCTTCAACGGCAAGTTTCGCGATGAAGACGCTGATCATTAACCTTGCCCGCGCGACTGACCGCATGGACTTCATGCGCGCGCAGATGGCCGATCTCGGCCTTCAATGGGAACGGCTCGAGGCCGTCACGCCCCAAACCTTGCACCCCCCTGCTGATGACCCCGTCTGGCACCGCTGGCAGCGGCCGATGCGCAGCACGGAAATGGCGCTGTGTGCCTCGCATATGGCGGCATGGCGGCGGGTGATCGCCTTGGGCGCGCCCTGCCTCGTGCTTGAGGACGACGCGCTTTTGTCACGTCGCCTGCCGGGTTTTCTCGACCTACTGGCAAGGATTGAGGGCGTCGATCACATCTCGATCGAGACGCGCAGCCGCAAAAAACTGGTGGCAAGGGGCATGCATCCAAGCGCCCCCATCCGGCGGCTTTGGCAAGACCGCACGGGATCGGCCGCTTATGTGGTCTTCCCGCTCGGTGCCAAGGCACTATTGGCGCGGGCTGAACGGGCCGGTGCGCCATCGGATGCGCTGATCAGCGCAACCTACGCAATGCGCTCGTTTCAGGCTGATCCGGCGCTGTCGATCCAGCTTGATCAATGCCGGGCCTATGGGCTGGCGCCGCCGATCGAAACCACCTCGCTTATCGACGCGGTGGGCAAGCCAGGCTTGCCAGAAACTTTGCCCGTTGCGGTGCGGCTTGGCTATCGCCTGCGCCGCATCGGCGCGCAACTGCGCATGGGCGCACGCCACGTGGCCCGCCTCGGCCAAGCCCATCGCCGCGCGGTTCGCCCGGCCGATGATCTGTGGGACGGGTTACCGGGGGTGCAAGCGTCAAGGTCGGATCACTAGATTAACTTGCGACCCTGTCACCGCGCCCACCCCCGCGGGCGGTCTGCAAGATAAGCTTGAGGTCAAGGATCAAGCCGCGGATGGCGATATAGCGCCTATCCCATTCGACAAGCCGCGCAGGATCGCTCATGTCGATGCCTGCGACCTGAGCGAGGCCGGAAATGCCGGGGCGTACATCCAGCACGCCCCCCTCGGTCCGCCGATGAACAAGCTCTTCTTGCGACGGGAGACAAGGGCGAGGGCCGATCAGGCTCATCTCGCCTTTCAGCACATTCCAAAGCTGCGGGAGTTCATCGATTTTCCAACGACGCAATCGCATACCCAAGGGTGTAACTGCGCTTCCAGATACTTCATGTGTGCCTGCCTGAACCGTTCCAACGACCATCGTTCGGAATTTGTAGCAGGTGAAGATACGGCCATGTCGGCCGATGCGGGCCTGCGCAAAGATGGCGGGACCGTCGCCTTGCTTGCGGATCAAGAACCACGTCATCAGGAGCAATGGCGACAGGCAAACGAGGCCACCGATTGCAGCGCCCAGATCAAGGGTTCGGCTTGTGACCGCATAAAAGATATTGTTCTTCTGCCCATTGGTCAAAATAACATGTTTGGGCGCTGTCAGCGCCTTTTCCATAATCCAATCTGCAATCTCATCGATACGCAGGACGGGCTTCAGCGCGGATAAGGGGCCAAGTAGGGCGTGTGCTAGGGGAGGCGGCAATATATTGAGTGGGGCAAGCGCGCCTGAGAATTGCTCACCAACAACGGACGGAAGGTAAAGATGGGTTGCTCGCCCATCGGTTGCAGCATCCACCAAAGTGATGCCTGCACGTTTGGAGGCCGCATAGGGGCGTGCGTCATGGCTGTCTAATGCATGTATCGAGCTGACATTGACAAAGCGCGTAACGCCCGCAAGTCGCGAGGCCGTGGCAAGTTCGGCGGCAAAATCTGCGTTCACCCGCGTCATATCGGCGACGTTGTCGGATTGGTTGTTGTTACGAACAGCAAGGTTAACAAAGAGATCTGCGCCTTCGGCGACATATGGCAAGTCTGCATAGGTGGCCGTGGTGCAATCTGGGAACAGCCTTGAGAGTTGCGCAGCATCCCGACCGAGCAGGACAAGTGCTACGCCACTTTGTGAAAGTTTCGGCACGAGCATTTGCCCGACAAAGCCCGACGCCCCTGAGATGACGATACGCATGGTGCCCCGATAGGATGTTCTGTTGCGATCGTTGTGCCGCAAGGGGGTGGGTTTGGAAAGTGCGCTGATCTTTCTGAAGTTTTCGAGCGATTTGCCCGCAATTCCGATCTGATCAACGTGCTTCATAACTTTGCGTCGCCATTACGCTTTTCGCGTGAGGCCTAATTGCCCGATGCGCGCGATCCATCTCGCGTGAAGCCCAGCGGCAACCCCTCGAGCATCTGGGTCAACGCCACGGCGTCGGACTGGGCAATGAGCGCCCCCATGATGTTGAGCCAGTCATTGATCGAATTCTCGGCCGAGAGCTCCGCGCGTTCGCATTTCACCCGTGGATGCTCGGTTGGAATTTCTGATCCGCTGACGAGCAGTTCTTCGTAGAGTTTCTCACCCGGGCGCAAGCCCGTGACCTTGATCGCAATCGCGTTGGCCGCGGCCGTTCCCTCCCCCTCCCAGAACGCGTCGCGCCCGTGCAACTGCGCCATGGTCTTTGCAAGGTCCAAGATCTTGATCGGTTCACCCATGTCGAGCAGATAAATCTCGCCTTGCTTGGCCATCGCGCTGGCCTGCACCACAAGTTGCGCCGCCTCCGGGATAGTCATGAAGTAGCGTGTGACATCAGGATGGGTGAGGGTAATCGGTCCGCCAGCTGCGATCTGCGTTTCGAATTTCGGGATAACGGAACCCGATGATCCCAAGACATTGCCGAACCGTACAGCGCAATATGTTGTGCCGGGAAATTCCTTTGCTTTGGTCTGAATCACCAGTTCTGCAAGCCGTTTCGTGGCGCCCATGACATTGGTTGGCCTCACGGCCTTATCAGTCGAGATAAGCGTGACGGTCTTTACGCCGAATTCACCGGCCGCCTCTGCGACGGCTGCGGTGCCGAAAACATTGTTACGAACGCCTTCTGTCACGTTTGCCTCGACCAAAGGCACGTGTTTGTAAGCGGCTGCGTGGAACAAGGTCTCGATCGCGTGATCCTTGATCGTACACGCTATGAGATCTTTTTGCACGACTGAACCGAGGACCGGCACCAAGATGCAGCGATCGTTGCGAGAAGATAGACGTTCGGCCAACTCCTCGTGGATGCGGTAGAGCGCATATTCCGAAACATCGAAGAGAACCAACCGCGCTGGCCCTTGATCAAGGATTTGGCGACAAAGTTCGCCTCCGATCGAGCCACCCGCGCCGGTGACCAATACCGATTTGCCCGCAATTGTCTTGGACATCAGTTCGGGAATTGGGGGAACAGGATCGCGACCTAACAACTCCTCCACGGTGACGCGCCGGAGCTCGGACACCCTTACCCTGCCGGAGACGAGATCAGAGACATCGGGTATGATCTTGACCTCCAGCCCAAGATCCGACAGCATCCGCGCTGCACGACGACGCCCTTCCGAATTTGCATCAGAGATGGCCAGAAGTGCCGTTTTGATGCCAAGACTTGCGACGCTTCGTTCAGCAAGCGCCGGGCGGATCACGCGCACCCCGCCAATATCAGCGCCGTGCAGTTTTTTGTTGTCATCGACGAAAATCGCAGGACGATAGTTCCTGCTTTGGTCGAGTGCCTGCAAAATCTGATGACCGGCATCGCCCGCGCCATAGATTAAAATCGGCTCCCGTCCTTGGTCCTTCGATGTAAGGTAAATGGTCCGCATGATCAGCCGCGTCCCACCCGTAATGATCAGCAAAAGCGCAAAGTAAATTCCTGGCACGGACCGTGGGACAAAAAGGTCGAAATACTGGCTTGCCGCGAACATTGTCGCAGCCGAGATCGCAACGCCGATGCTCACCGATCGCAAGGCGCGATCCGCCATGAACCGAATGACTGCCCGGTAAAGCCCGAGCGCGACAAAGGTGACAACCGTCACAGGAACCACAATCAACAACACGGCCCAGCTTTGCGGTTGCAGCGTGGTGGCAATCCCGTCAAGCCGCAGGATCATGGAGAGCCAAAAGCACAAAGCCATCGCGCCCACATCGAAAGCAACCTGTATCGCCCGCTTCGGCCCACGCGGTAGCTGGAACAACTTTTGGAACGGTGCTGTCATTAATGCCTGGTGCCTATGCGAACGGAGATATCAGAAGAATGCCTTGCCCCGATGCTTCGACTATGCCCGAGAGAAATAAATGTCTAGCGACTGTACCGTACGGACCTTACGTCTTTGGCGCGACTGCGTTTTTCTGACTGCCCGAAAGTCGGGCTTTGCAGCGGGAGTGACACTAGGGCTTCAAGTGATTTTTTGGTCCACTCTCAAGCGATAATGTGGCAAAGACTGCGCACGGCTTACTATGTCGCGGTGCCAAATATTCGCCATCGCAAGTGGCGTATTCGGGCACAACAGCACATGGCCCGGCGGTAAGCCTGGTGGTGTTGCAGGGTTGAAGCCGTCCGCAATGGCTCGTAGCTACAGGCTTTGCTTATTCGGGCCTGGGGCATTAGATTGCCGCGCAAGGCATTGCACAAGCCGGGGTGTTTTAATCTTGATTGAAAGGCAAAAAAGCGATGTGGCAGCTTGGTTTATTGTCCAGCTCAAGCCTAATGGCTTGACGCGGGCAGTGACCAACCTGGAGCGGCAGGGTTTTGTGCCCTTTGTTCCCCGCGAGCGGCGGTCGGTGCGGCGGGCGGGCAAGTTCGTGAGCGTCGATGCGCCGGTTTTCCCTGGTTATGTCTTTGTCGAGCTTGACCCAGAGGATCGCGGCTGGCGGGTGATCAATTCGACCTATGGCGTGGCAAGGATCGTCAGTTTCGGAGGGCGGCCCGCGCCTCTGCCCAAGGGTTTGGTCGAAGAAATGGCCAAGCGCTATGCCGTCGTGGGCGAGGCCCCGCCGCCCTTTGATGTGGGTGAGGCGGTGATCTTGCGCGAGGGGCCTTTCGTCGATTTCCTGGCCAAGGTGGAGGCGGTCGACCCGCAGCACCGGGTTCATCTGTTGATCGATTTCATGGGCCGCCAGTCGCGCATCGTGGTGAGCGCAGAGAAGCTCGCCAAAGGCTGAGGCCGGAATTCAGCGGATTGCGTAGTAGGCGCGGCCGATCATTTCGCGAACGAAGAGGGAGATGTCGTCGAGGGCCTCTGCATCGGGAATAAAGTCGATGATCGTGACGCGATTAAATTCCTGTCGGTAATCCACAGCGATCGGGCGGGGATCGAGGCCCTGGTCGCGGAAGACCTGCAGCGCGCGGGGCATGTGGAAGGCGGAGGTGACAAGGCCGATCCGCGCGCCGGGGGGCAGCATGGCTGCGATGGCCTGCGCCTCCTCTGCCGTGTTCTGGGCCGGGGTCGTGAGAATGATGTTATCGGGCGCGATGCCGCGGGCAAGGGCGATGTCGCGCAGCACCTCCCCCTCGGGGCGGCCGGTGGACCAGGGAAGCTGGCCCCGGATGAGGATGAGGGTGTTGGCCTGGCCTGTGGAGAGGAGGGTCAGCCCCGCCTCGATCCGGTCCACGGTGTCGCCGAATTCGTAGATCAGGGAGCCGTCCTCGGTCACGATTGCGCGGATCATGCCACTTAGCACGACGACATGATCGAGCTGTTCGACGGACGTGAGCGGCTCAGGCGGGAAGTCGCGTTCGAGATAGGCGAGCGCCCGGTTGGCGAGGATGGGGTTCGTCGTCAGGAGGAAGAGGAGGAGGGTGACGAGCTTGATGGCGCGGGATCGTGTGAGGAGGGAGAGAAGCGTGAGCACAAAGAGCGCCATGATCGGGCTGGCGAGCGCGGGAAGGAGTTTGTGGAGGTAGATCATGTGCGGGGGTCCGGGGGAGGGGGGGAGGGAGGTATGTCTTGGGTTGCCGGTTTTGTCGATGTGGGGGGGGAGGATTGGGTGGATAGCTGGTGCTTCTGGACATTTGGCTGGGAAGTGCCGCCGTTTCGATAAAATAAGGGTTGTCTGTCGAAAGCGGCCCGGCTTTTTCAGTAAAGTACTGCGAATTGTTGGACGCGGCACTGGGTTGGATCAACGAAGAGTGTCGCCAAAATGAGTCAGTAAAAATGACCTATTTTTGAGTGGTGAACGCCCTTCGCTCGGGTGCCGACGGTACAGGGAGCTGCGGGGGTTGACCGGGCGTTATTCGCACTTAGGGGATGGCAGTCCGATGCGTATGCCCGGCCGGTCATCTGGTGTTCCTAAGAACTCGATGCCGGCTGCTTCGAGTGTGCTCTTGACCAAGGTTAAGGTCTTGACGGTTGTCGACTGGATCATCCGTTCGCTTTCGAGGCGGCGGATGGTCTTTTCCGAAAGGCCGCAGGCATCAGCGAGGTCCTTCAGCGACCAATCCAAAGCAGATCTAGCCATCTTGATTTGAATGCCGCTCAACATTGACACACCCAAAAATGTCCACTATTTGGACAATTATGACCTTGAGAGCCAAAAGCCCCGGACCGCGATGGGAAGAGCAGTTGCTCCGGCTTGAAGGTGCGTACGCCCCATCCACCATCCGCGCATACTACGATGATGTGAGAAGCTTTGTCGATTGGTGCGCTGCTAATGGGCTGCATCCCTTTCCAGCAAATGTCAGCACTGTTTGCGGCTTTGTGGATGAGCAGGGGAGACGGCTCGTGCCGACGACCGTTCGTCGGCGTCTCGTAGCTATTGGAAAACTGCACCGACTGATGGGACTGCCTGACCCTACGCGCGACGAAGACGTCCGTCTCGCGCTCCGTCGAGCCATTCGTTCTCGAAAAAAGCCGCCTCAACAGGCGAGAGGGATGTTACGGGCGCAGCTGCGCGAAGTTCTGGCCGTGCAGCCCGATACGCCTTGGGGCATTCGTGACAGTGCAATCCTCGCTCTCGGGTTCGAAATGCTGGCGAGGAGGTCTGAGTTGGTGGCCTTGCGGAACGAAGACCTGGACTGGCGTCCGGACGGTACGCTGCGCGTTACGATCCGTCGAAGCAAGACGGATCAGGCCGGTCTGGGGCGCTACGTGTTCACATCCAAGGAAACGGCGCGCGTGGTTCGGTCTTGGATCGATTGGAGGGGACCGGACTTCGAGTTCCTTTTTTGTCCAATTTATCAGGGTAAGGCGGTGCGGCGCGACCTGAATTCAGTGACTGTTCGACGAGCCATCCAAAACGGGGCAGCGAGGGCAGGTCTTGAGTTTAGCGGTGAGTTCAGGGGGCACTCACTACGAGTAGGCGCTGCTCAGGAGCTCCTTTGTGCTGGCCATGACACAGTCGCCATTATGCGTGCCGGTGGTTGGAAGTCGGTGGCGACCTTGGCAAGGTACCTGGAGTTCGCGGAACACAATGTCTGGGAGATGGCGCGTTGATCAGTTGGCTGCGTCAGTCTTGCGGTGCGTGTGAGCTTCGGCATTCAAGGCTTCCGCAAGCTCCGTCCCTTTTGCCCAGCTGGGAGACTTTGAGCCACTCGCCAACTCTTGGACAGATTTCCGGTTTTTTTTAAGCTACTGCCTGCACCTGCTGATCGGTTTGGATTGCATTTAATTAGACCACGGCGGGCGGCTGTCCGCCATGGGCCGTGTGAGGGCGTTGGTGGTTGTAGAAGGTGATCCAGTGCCCGATGCTGACACGCGCCTGCGAGCCGGTTTCTCAAGCGTGCAGATAGACGCATTCGTACTTTAAGGGGCGCCAGAGACGCTCAATGAAGATGTTTTCGATGCAGCGTCCATTGCCATCCATCGAGATCCGGGTGCCGACCATTTTCAGCCGGTCCGTCCAGGCGAATGATGTGAACTGCTACCCCTGATCGGTGTTCATGATCTCGGGCGGGCCGAACTTGTGGATCGCCTCGTTCAACGCTTCGACGCAGAAGTCAGCTACCATGGTGTTGGACATGCGCCAGGCCAACACCTTCCGGGTAAACCAGTCCATGATCGCGACCAGATAGAGGAAGCCATGGCGCATCGGGATGTAGGTGATGTCGGCGCACCAGACCTGATTGGGCCGTTCCACGCGCAGCCCACCCAGCAGATAGGGGTAGGTCTTGTGCTCCTTTGCTGGCCGGCTGGTGTCGGGCTTCTGGTACCCTCTCGCGCGTTCCTGCGGAATACGCTGCCGGGCAGCGGATCGGCATCGTTTCGGGGCTTACGCGGCGCCACTGGCGCCACGGTCCCCTGCACCATGAGCCGCATCAGTCGACGAATGCGCTTGTAGTTCACGACAGACCCCTCGTTCCGCAGGTGCCACGTCAGCTGCTGGACGCCGTAAAACGGCGCTTCGAGGAACTGCTTGTCGAGCACCACCAGCCTGTCACCGTGATTTAAACCGGAAAACTCTGCCTTCGGGCGGTCCAACGTTGGGGCTCAGGGCAGACGTCAGATCGTAGCCTACGTCACTGTCCGATTTTCGGGGAGCAGCTCATATAAAATTACAAGCCAGCCGTTTCCGCTTGATAGCCATGGATACCAGTGTTACGTGCTCAAGAGTGAGCAGAGATCCGCAACTCGTGTTACGCAAGTTATTCATCAGCCAACGCTCCCTCAAAGCGAGGCTGACTGCGGTAGCTATGAATTAACCCAAAATGGCTAGCACACAGTCTGTCAGGCGAGAAGAGGCGCGGCTGAAAGTTCTCCGATATATTTCAGAGTTCCCAGAAGCGTCCACTCGGCAAATTGCAGAGCACATCGGCATTTCTAACGGTCAGAGTTTCTACGTCTTGAAGTCCTTTGTGGATAAAGGTTTGGTGAAAATAAGTAATTTTGCAAACAGCAAAAATAAATCGCAGTATCTTTACTTGCTGACGGCTGAGGGGGTGGTCGAGAAATTGCGCCTGACTGAGAAATTTCTTGAAATAAAGCGAGAAGAGTATCGCTTATTGCGGAAAGAAATTGACGCTCTTGCTTCGGACATCGATGGCGCCTCATTGACACGCGATTTATTGGAGTAACAATTCTATTGTTCAGTGGAAGTTTTGAGCATCCTGATCCGAGAAGCATATCACGGGATTGTTCCAGCTAGGACCGTCAGATAGCCTTTCGCTGTCCGTCGTAAGGCATCTTTCTGCAATAAGTGCTGTTTACCTAACGCCGGATTATCACTTGAAGTCAGGACCCATGGATCGGCTTGGGTGGCGACTATCGACGTGATAAAAAATCCCAAGATTGGGGAGGGCTTGTTGGCGATTTTTTGGTTGTTGGAAGCGCGGGTTGACCGGCTGCGCCCGTATTCCCGAAGTTCAGCAGTAAGCCTTGGGTCGATGACAGGAAAATTCTGAGCGGTATTACTTTCACATAACGCATTGGGTAAATTTAGAAACATGCGCCTGCTCTTGATGGTCTGCCAAAGACCGTCACAACCGTTGGAAGCGTTGGAGCCGGATGGGCGTGTTTGCCACGATCATGACTGAGCTTGCCGCCCAGTTCCAGGATGCCGAGATCGTGATGATCGACGCGACCTACGCGAAGGCACATCAGACGGCCTCAAGCATGGCGCTTCGAAGGGGGGAGGCAGGGGCGACTGCTCGGGCGCACAAGCGCAGTCTCAACTCGAAACTGGACGTCTTAGCGGACGCGAAGGGTCGCCTGACCCGCATGTTCCTTTCGGCAGGCCAGGCGTCGGGCTGTATCGGCACACGGGCTCTGCTCTCCTCGATCCCGCTGCCTTGCTCTGGGTTCGGGATTGCGATACTGACTGGTTCTGCAATCCCCTGACCGACACCGGGTAAGACCGTCATGCTATCCCGCTGAAGTCGGACGGAAGCGATCCCGCACGATGCAGACCTCTACCGCCAGAGACGCAAGAGCGAAAATATGTTCGCCCGATTGAAGGACTGGTGGCGCATGGTAACAAAATACGACCGATGATCGATCTTGTTCTTCTCGGCCTGCTTCTTGGCAGCCACCATTGTTTATTGGTTATAAGTCTGGAAGCAAGGTGCGAGGTGAGTAAGTGAGACGATAATCCGGCATGCCGTCTCATATACGCTCCTGCTGTAAAGGTACTGAACTTCAACCTGCCGCATCTTGACCGTGTGTTTCGGTTTTTTGTTTTCTAGCCAAATCGAATCTTTCGAAAACCGAAGCAAGTCTAACCTAATTGATGGAGCACTTCGGTGTGGGCACCTCAAAATGATCCTTCTGATTTCCTAAGATATAATGAGCTGTCGGGTTGATCCTAAATTGGTTTCAGATAATCTTTTTGTATGCAGTAGCCAGCGCAGCTTAAAGCACATCAAGGATATGGGCGTAGAAATTGATATCCATCAGTTTGTCCAAATGGACGAAGGCTTCTACAAACCCTGCGCAGAAAAGGACTTGGTTTGGTTCAAGCTAAAGGCCTATGAGATCGTCAATTATTGCAATGTGCCGGCGCTTGCAGAGGTCGGATCTAAAGTGTTCACGCAAGATCCTATCGGAGCCGACTAGTGGGGCGGCTATTAATCACAGGAGGGACTGGTTATATCGGCAGCCACGCTGCTGTTGTGCTAAGTAAGATTGGTCATGACGTTGTCCTTTACGACAATCTGTCCAACAGCAGTCGTTGCGTCCTAGAGAACCTGAACCTAATCGTGGGGCGACAAATACCTTTTGTGAAGGGTGATGTGCGCGACACCGAGTTGCTCATATCTACGCTTTCAGCCCAAGGCATTGATGCAGTGATTCATTTTGCTGGCCTTAAGGCAGTTGGCGAGTCTGTTGAACAACCAGTTAAGTACTATGGAAACAATGTTCAGGGTTCCATCAGTTTGCTGCAGGCTATGCAGGCAGTGCAGGTAAAGACACTTGTGTTTAGTAGCAGCGCCACTGTATACGGCGAGCCGCAATATCTTCCGTTAGATGAAAGGCATCCTATCCGTGCCACCAATCCATATGGCCGGAGTAAGCTTTACGTCGAACAAATGTTGAGCGATGTTGTCTCAGCAGATGCTGCGTGGCGCATTGCATGTCTGCGCTATTTCAATCCAGTGGGGGCGCACGAAAGTGGCCTTATTGGGGAACGACCCAATGGTGTGCCCAACAATTTAATGCCCTATATTATTCAAGTTGCCGCAGGGCAGCGACCTTACCTTAATGTATTTGGTAACGACTACTCGTCAACTGATGGCACGGGTGTTAGGGACTATATCCATGTAATGGATTTAGCAGATGGGCATGCGGCAGCATTGGATTTCCTTGATAAAACTTCCGGGTGGCATGCTATCAACCTCGGAACAGGGAAAGGTTACAGCGTGCTGGAAGTGATTAAAGCGTGTGAGAAAGCAACCGGTCGCAAAGTGCCTTACAAGATAGCTGCACGCCGCGCTGGTGATGTGGCCGCATGTTATGCTGACCCAGCAAAGGCCAGCGAACGATTGAACTGGACTGCGAAGCGCTCCTTGGACGATATGTGTCACAGTTCGTGGAGGTTCCAACAGAAAAACCGGTTAAGGGTTACGCCATGACCAATAAAGCTAAGGCCCCCCCCGTCAGTCTCTGCCGCCGCTCTGGCTGAGCGACACCCCAACTCTTTGACAAATTTCCGAGCAATTCAAGCTAATGCCTGCTGGCTTCCTTAACAGTTTCTGTGCTGCCTCGCCCGGAAAGCCTTTTTCAGCAAGTAACCAATCAATTTAGAAAAATAGCGCGGTTAGAATTCATGCGGCACCATAAAATGCACCGTGCCTTGGGCAGGTACTACAGCAGCAAATTTGGTAGATGATTTAGCATCACGTTATGGTAGTCTCAACCTGCAGAAACACTACTCTTGCGCTAAGCCCCCGAGGCGGTAACGGGTACACCAAAATTAGTCGCGGCGACATCAAATGTTGCTCGATGAAAACTAGTCAACCTATTTCACGCAGGACCTTGTCGAGCCGCAATCGAGAAGCTACTTGGGTAAAGCGGCGACCGATAGTCTCGTAGAAATTTATGGGCCAAAGAATGTTCAAGAAAGCGCTGATTACAGGGATAACAGGACAGGATGGGGCGTACCTTGCGGAGTTTTTGCTTAGCAAGGGCTATGAAGTACATGGTATAAAGCGGCGTACTTCGCTCTTCAACACCGATCGAATTGATCATTTATTTTCTGATCCTCATGTATCAGATGGTCGCTTTGTACTGCATCATGGTGATATGACCGATTCTTCCAGTCTCATCCACATCATGCAGACGGTCCTTCCGGATGAGATTTACAATTTGGCTGCCCAGAGCCATGTGGCCGTTAGTTTTGAGGAGCCCGAATACACCGCAAATTCAGATGCGCTCGGCGCTTTACGACTTCTTGAAGGCATTCGCATCCTGGGTCTTGAAAAGAAGACACGCTTCTATCAGGCGAGTACCTCCGAACTTTATGGGCTGGTGCAGGAGATACCGCAAAAGGAAACCACACCCTTCTATCCGCGTAGTCCGTATGCGGTGGCCAAGCTCTACGCCTATTGGATCACGGTCAACTACCGCGAGGCTTATGGGATCTACGCCTGCAATGGTATTCTCTTCAACCACGAGTCGCCGATCCGCGGCGAAACCTTTGTGACGCGAAAGATCACACGCGCCTTGGCGCGTATCAAGCTGGGCATGCAGGAACGCCTTTATCTGGGCAATCTCGATGCCAAGCGCGACTGGGGGCACGCCAAGGACTATGTGCAGATGCAGTGGTTGATGCTGCAACAGGAACAGGCCGAGGACTTCGTCATTGCCAGTGGCGTGCAGTACAGCGTGCGTGATTTTGTCGATCGCGCGGCTAACGAATTGGGAATCAAGCTGAAATGGTCGGGCAGTGGCGTGGACGAAAAGGGCTACGATGAACTGGGTCGCTGTGTGGTCGAAGTTGACCCGCGTTACTTCCGTCCCGCCGAGGTTGAAACTTTGCTTGGCGATGCCACTAAGGCCAAGCAGAAACTCGGCTGGGTGCCGCAGATCAGCTTTGCCGAACTTGTCACCGAGATGGTGCAGGCCGATTTGCACGAAGCCGAATTTGAAGTGCAGGTGCAGAAGAGCGGCCACAAGGCGCTTCGCAACCAGGGGTGATTGCGTGAAGCAAAGCCGTATATTTCTCACTGGTGGGCGCGGCATGGTTGGGCGCAACTTCCTCGAGCACACCGCCGCGAAGGATTTTGAGATCGCCGCGCCGACTAGTGTCGAGCTGGACCTACGCGATTATGGCGCCGTCCATGCGGCGCTCGAGCGCTTCCAGCCCGACATCGTGGTACACGCAGCCGGGAAGGTGGGCGGCATTCAAGCAAACATCCGCGAGCCGGTGAGCTTCTTGCTCGACAATCTCGATATGGGCCGCAACATCGTTTGGGCCTCGCGCAACCTCGGCATCAAGCGTCTCCTCAATCTCGGCAGCTCGTGCATGTATCCGCGCGATGCTGCCAATCCGCTGCGCGAAGACAAGGTGCTGCAAGGCGAGCTCGAGCCCACCAATGAGGGCTATGCGCTGGCCAAGGTGACGGTAGCACGCTTGTGCGATTACATCGGCCGCGAGACACCCGAACTCAAGTACAAGACGCTGATCCCTTGCAACATCTACGGCCGCTACGACAAATTCGATCCGCAGCACTCGCACATGGTGCCGGCCATCGTGCACAAGCTGCATCAGGCCAAGCTGGCCGGCGCGCCGCTGGTTGACATCTGGGGCGACGGCAAGGCGCGGCGCGAGTTCATGTACGCCGGCGATCTCGCCGACTGCATGTGGGCCGCGGTCAGGAACTTCGACAGCGTGCCCGATACCATGAATGTCGGCTTAGGCTTTGACCTCAGTGTCAATGAATACTACGAAACAGCCGCTTGCGTTGTCGGTTATGGCGGCGGCTTTGAGCACGACCTCGGTAAGCCGGTCGGCATGGACCAGAAACTTGTCAGTGTCGAGCGCGCGACATCCTGGGGCTGGCAGGCGCAGACGTCGCTCGAGCAGGGCTTGGCGAAAACCTACGCGTACTATCTTGAGGTAACGAAATCTTGAGCACCCCTAAGTATCCATTGGCGACAGCAACCTGGGACCAGGCCGAGTACGACGCAATCCAGCGCGTTATCGCTTCCGGCATGTTCACCATGGGACCGGAGGTACAGGCCTTCGAGAAGCGTTTCGCCGAATACACCGGCAGCACGCACTGCGTCATGGTCAATTCGGGTTCGTCCGCAAACCTGCTCATGGTGGCCGCCCTGCGTTACAGCAAGAATCCGGCTTTCCAGATTCAGCCTGGCGATGAAGTGATCGTGCCGGCCGTATCGTGGAGCACCACGTACTACCCGCTGCATCAGTACGGTCTCAGCATCAAGTTCGTTGACATCGATCTCGGTACGCTCAACTACGACTTGGATCAGCTCGCATCCGCGGTCACGGACAAGACACGCGTCATCATGGCCGTCAACCTGCTAGGCAACCCGAATGATTTCGCACGTATTCGCCAGATCGTCGGCAGCCGCAACATCGTGTTGATCGAGGACAATTGCGAATCCCTCGGCGCTGAATTCGAAGGTCGCCAGGCGGGCACATTCGGTGTCATGGGCAGCTACAGCGCTTTCTTCAGCCATCATATCTCGACGATGGAAGGCGGCATGATCGTCACGGATGACGAGGAGCTGTACCATATCCTTTTGTCTCTGCGCGCGCATGGCTGGACGCGCAACCTGCCTAAGCAGAACCATGTGTGCGGCACCAAGAGCGACAACGCATTCGAGGAATCTTTTCGCTTCATTTTGCCTGGCTACAACGTGCGTCCGCTGGAAATATCGGGGGCCATCGGCGTCGAGCAGATAAAGAAGCTGCCGGCCATGGTCGCTGCACGGCGAACAAATGCTGAGCGTTTTGTCGAGATGATGGATGAGTTCCCGTGGTTGCGTATTCAGCGTGAGATCGGTTCTAGCAGTTGGTTCGGCTTCAGCATGGTGCTGGCTGATGATGCGCCATTGTCGCGTGCGGCGTTGGCCGACGAGTTTACTGCCAATCAGATCGACGTACGTCCGATAGTAGCCGGCAATTTCACAAAAAACGAAGTCATCAAGTGGTTTGATTACACAACATCTGGTGACTTGTCCAATGCGCGAACGATCGATAGCCAAGGATTGTTTATCGGCAACCATCATTATGAACTGAAGCAGGAGTTCGATCTGCTTCATTCCGTGTTGGCTGGCGCTGGCTGCCGCTAGCCCATGTACGATACAGTGATAACTGTTGTCCGGTCAAAAGTTGAAGAGAAACAGTTGGTTGTTTGAATTTGTCTGATTTTCGAGGGATGCTGCTGTCGTGATGGCTTATTGCAAGGGCATTTTCTCGAAGAGGGTGGCCGACAGGGTCTGTAGTAGGGTGTAGAGCCAAGTGTCGAGGTTGATCCGTCTCGACAACGTCAATTTACCTACTCGAAGCGTTGGCTACCTGCTTCCAGATATGCAGCAGATTACTCGATCTTCTGGAGGTCCAGAATCGCAATGGGATTGCCGCGGGCCACAGTCTCCTCTTGGTGGAAAATAAATTTCAACAAATCATAGGAGCCGATATGAAGGCAGTGATTCTTGCCGGCGGTCTCGGTACACGTATATCCGAGGAGACGCATCTCAAGCCGAAGCCCATGATCGAGATCGGCGGTCGCCCGATTCTCTGGCACATAATGAAAATATATTCCGCCCACGGCGTGAATGACTTCATTATTTGTTGCGGTTACAAAGGATATGTAATCAAGGAGTACTTCGCCAACTACTTCCTGCACATGTCTGATGTCACCTTCGACATGACCAGTAATCAGATGGAGGTGCATCAGAAGAAAGCGGAGCCTTGGCGGGTAACCTTGGTCGACACTGGTGATGAGACGCTTACCGGTGGGCGACTCAAGCGGGTGGCAGACTACCTGCGTGCGGACGATGCATTCTGCTTTACCTACGGCGATGGGGTCGCCGACGTGGACATCGGTAAGCAGCTGGCTTTCCATCGCTCGCACGGGAAGCTTGCCACGGTGACCGCAGTCCAGCCGCCTGGTCGTTACGGAGCGCTGATTCGCGATGGCGATCTGGTCAGTGGTTTTCGTGAGAAGCCGCCTGGGGACGGCGCCTGGATCAACGGAGGGTTCTTCGTCCTGAGTCCAGAGGTTCTTGATTACATCGATGGCGACAAGGTGTCCTGGGAAGCCGGGCCACTTGCGCTTATCGCAAGCCAGGGTGAACTCGCGGCGTTCGAGCACCGGGGGTTCTGGCAGCCGATGGACACCTTGCGTGATAAGACCTATCTGGAGCAGCTCTGGGAGTCGGGCAGTGCGCCTTGGACGATATGGCAATGAATCCATTTGCTGATTTCTACCGCGGCAAGAGGGTATTGGTCACTGGCCACACCGGCTTTAAAGGCAGTTGGCTTGTTCTCTGGCTCAAGGAGCTTGGCGCCACCGTCACGGGCGTGAGCCTTTCGCCCGAGGGCGCACCGAATCATTGGGATTTGCTCGGGCTCGATATCGACGACCGCTGCATCGATATCCGCGATGCCGGTACGCTCGCCGATGTGGTAAGGGAAACGCAACCGGAGATCGTCTTTCACCTAGCCGCGCAGTCACTGGTGCGTCGCTCCTACCGGACCCCGCTCGATACCTGGTCCACGAACGTCATGGGGACCGCGAATCTGCTTGAAGCGTGCCGGCTTGCCGGTGGCGTTCGGGCCGTCATTGCTGTCACCACGGACAAATGTTACGAAAATCAGGAGTGGCCCTGGGGTTACCGTGAGATTGATCGCCTGGGCGGTCACGATCCCTATAGTGCATCGAAAGCCGGCGCCGAATTGGTCGCCGCCAGTTACCGTAGCGCCTTTTTCAACGCGCCCGAAGCGATCCGGCTGGCCACAGCACGTGCCGGCAACGTCATTGGCGGTGGAGACTGGTCGGAAGACCGGTTGATCCCTGATCTGGTGCGCGCGGTGGAAGAGGTGCGTCCGTTAGAGATTCGTTCGCCCAACGCCACTCGCCCGTGGCAGCACGTGTTGGAATCCCTGAGCGGGTATCTTCTCTTGGGGCAGAGGTTGCTGCAGGAAAACTCGGGTTTTTCGACGGCCTGGAATTTCGGCCCTGACGGCGAAGGAAACCGCACGGTCGCAGATGTGCTCGCCATTCTTGCTAGGCATTGGCCGGCACTGCGCTGGCAACTTGCCGAGACGCCTCAGTTGCATGAAGCATCTCTCCTGCAGCTGGACTGCGCCAAAGCCAGAAGTCACCTGAAATGGCGGCCAGTCTGGGGTATCGAGGAGGCGCTTGCCCGCACCGCGGAGTGGTACCGTGCGTGGAGCGAGAATGGCGAGGTGAGCAGCCGGAAGCAATTGCTGGCGTACCTTGAGACAGCCCGGAAGGGTGGTCATGGCTGGGCGGTAGGCGGATGAAGATCAACCTCACAGATATTGAGGGAGTGGCGATTGTGGAGACCACCCCCTATGCGGACGATCGCGGTTCGTTCGCACGCTTCTACTGCGAGCTTGAGCTTGGTGGGGTCATCGGCGGTCGCCGCATCGTGCAGGTCAATCATTCCCGTACGGCGGCTGTAGGAGCCATTCGCGGCATGCATTTCCAACATCCGCCGTACGCAGAGATGAAGCTCGTGCGCTGCCTGAAAGGCCGGGTATGGGACGTGGCGGTCGATCTGCGCGCGGGGTCGCCTACCTTCCTGCAATGGTACGGCGCGGAACTCACGCCGGAAAATGCCCGCATGCTCGTTATTCCTGAAGGGTGCGCACACGGTTTCCAGGCTGTTGCGCCGGACACCGAGCTGCTCTATTTGCACACAGCATTCTATACGCCCGAGGCCGAGGGAGGAGTCCGCTACGATGACTCTCTGCTCGGTATAGAATGGCCGTTGGCGGTCACTGAGGTCTCGCAAAGAGACGCCGGCCATCCTGAAATCGGTTCCGGATTTAGCGGTATCCACCTATGAACTGTCGCCACTGTCACTTTCTGCTGGAGCACGTATTCCTCGACCTCGGGTTCGCGCCGCCGTCGAATGCGTACCTCACGTCGGATGACCTGCAAAGGCCTGAAATCACCTATCCTCTGAAACTCTACGTCTGCGACCAGTGCTGGCTGGTCCAGACCGAGGACTATGCGCGTGCGGACGAACTGTTCCGTGCCGACTATGCCTATTTCTCGTCCACTTCGACGACCTGGCTGGAACATGCCGCGCGTTATGCAAAGGAAATTGCCGGACGGTTGGGACTGGGACGGGAAAGCCTGGTCATCGAGGTAGCTTCGAATGACGGATATTTGCTGAAAAACTTCGTTGCCGCTGACATCCCTTGCCTTGGCATCGAGCCGACGGCATGCACCGCGATAGCCGCGGAGGCGCTCGGTGTACCGGTAATTCGCGAGTTTTTTGGTGAAGCGCTCGGCAGGCGATTGACCGCCGAAGGCAGGCAGGCCGACCTCATCGCCGGCAACAATGTTTATGCCCACGTTCCAGATATTAACGACTTCACGCTTGGACTCAAGGCGGCCTTGAAGTCCGGCGGCACGATCACACTGGAATTTCCTCACCTGATGCGTCTGCTCGAGCATGCCCAGTTCGATACAGTCTATCACGAACACTTCTCTTATCTTTCTTTGTACACGGTTTCGCGAATTTTTTCTGAGAACGGCCTGCGGGTATTCGACGTCGAAGAACTGTCGACGCACGGCGGTAGTCTGCGGGTCTTTGGTTGCCATGCTGACGATCCTAGGGAAGTGACTGGTTCAGTCTCTCGTTTGCTTGCAGAGGAGGAACGGCGGGGGATGAGAGAACTGGCTATCTACAAGCAGTTCCAGAACCGTGCAGACCGGATCAAGGACGATTTGGTGGAATTCCTGATCGAGCAGAAGCGCGCCGGCAGGCGGGTCGTCGCCTATGGGGCTGCGGCTAAGGGCAATACCCTGCTCAACTACGGCGGGGTAAGGTCCGACCTGTTGCCGTATGTTTGTGATGCGGCCGTATCCAAGCAGGGTAAATATATGCCTGGTAGTCACCTACCAATCATACCGCCGGCTGCACTGAAGGAGCAGCGGCCGGATTATGTGCTAATCCTGCCATGGAATATCGCCGACGAGGTGGTTCGCCAGCACGGCTACGTTCGCGATTGGGGCGGGACATTCCTGGTGGCAGTACCAGCGCTAACCGATCTGAATTGATGTGACCTTCCATGTCCAGAATTTATTACACCAAGCCTTCTATTACCGAACTGGAAGTTCGTTATGCGACGGATGCGGCGGCCAACGGCTGGGGTGATCAGTGCTACCAGTATATCCAACGCTTCGAAAAGGCATTCGAGAAACATCTCGACGTGAAGCATGCTATCGCGACCTCCAGTTGCACCGGCGCATTGCATATGGGAATGGCTGCACTGGGCATCGGACCGGGAGACGAGGTCATCATGGCCGATACCAACTGGATCGCTACCGCGTCGCCAATAGTCAATCTCGGAGCGAAGCCAGTGTTCGTGGATATCCTGCCGGACTCCTGGTGCATCGACCCGACCAAGGCCGAGGCCGCCATTACGCCCAGGACCAAGGCCATCGTGGCGGTACATCTGTACGGCAATCTGTGTGATATGGATGCGTTGCTTGCAATTGGCGAGCGCCACGGAATACCCATTATCGAGGATGCTGCTGAAGCGATCGGGTCGGAATATCACGGCAAGCTGGCGGGTTCGATGGGCCGTTTTGGCGCCTTCTCATTCCATGGCACCAAGACTTTAACCACGGGAGAAGGTGGTATGTTCGTGACCAGCGATTCAGAGCTGTACGAACATGTGCTTGCTCTGAGCAATCATGGTCGCATGCGTGGTCAGACCAAGCAGTTCTGGCCGGACATGGTTGGGTTCAAATACAAGATGTCGAATATCCAGGCAGCCATCGGCTGTGCGCAAATGGAGCGCATCCATGATTTGATCGCAAGAAAACGTCAAATATTTGAAACGTACCGGCAGCAAATTTCTAGTATCCCCGGGATCAGAATGAATCCCGAACCGGAAGGCACCATAAATGGTGCCTGGATGCCCACGATAGTATTTGAGCCTGAAACTGGAATTACTTGGGAAATTTTGCAAGCGGCATTTGCCAAGGAAAATGCCGACGCTCGTGTTTTTTTCTGGCCGTTGTCGGGTTTGTCTATGTTTGAGCCAGTGCATGAAAATGTTCACTCTTGGTCGATTCCTGTGAGCGCAATCAATCTGCCGAGTTATCACGATATCACTGAGAGTGAATTGGATAGGATTTGTAATGTAATTCGACGAGTCGCAGGTAAAAAGCATGGCTGAAGAACTTATAACTAACATGATGGAGCGCCATTATCGGGATACGTTTTTAAAGCATGGTGCAAATAGCCGCGGCGTGGACTGGGGAGAGAATGAGCGCAATGCACGATTGCGGCAGGAAATGATGCTTGGCGTTGTAAGAGCGGGCACCGAGAGCGGGAGTATTTTGGACGTTGGTTGTGGTTACGGCGATCTGGCGGGAGTTATCTCCGGAAAAAAAGTTCCGTTAATGTACCATGGTATGGATGTTGTTGGAGAGATGATTGAAGAAGGACGCCGCCGTTATCCAGATTGTACCTTTACTCAGGGTGACGTGCTTGAGCTAGAAGTCGATACGCACGACTATGTTGTCTGTAATGGTATTCTGACGCAGAAATTGAATGCCTCGACGCTGGAAATGAATCGATATGCTCAGCGGCTGATTCGTAAGATGTACTCCGTGTGTCGTGTTGGTGTGGCGTTTAACATGATGACAACGCATGTCAATTTTCAGCGAGATAACCTGTATTACCGTAATCCTGCTGAGATGCTTGCCTGGTGTATGTCTGAATTGACACCACGTGCGCGAATCGATTGTGCGTACGATCTATGGTACGAGTATACGATTTACCTTTATCGACCTGGGCCGGAAGGAGCGTGAGCATGAAAAACAAAAGACAACTCTTGATCTTTGGCTCGGGCACTCTTGGTGAGGTGGCGAATTATTACTTTACCAACGATTCCGATTATGAAGTGGTTGGATTCGTGGAGATGCAGGAGTTTATGACGCCAGGGGCGGCTGTTTCTGGTAAGCCTGTATATGGCTGGGAGTCAGTAGCAGAAACATTTTCACCCAGTGATGTTGATTTGTTTGTGGCCATTGGTTATCGGAAAACAAATTCTATAAGACGTTTGCGTTATGAGCAGGTGCTGGCAGCGGGTTACACCTGCGCGAGTTATATCAGCTCAAAGGCGACGAATTTTTCTGAATCTATCGGCTCGAATTGTTTCATACTGGAAAACAACGTCCTCCAGCCATTTACAAGAATTGGCAATAACGTCACGTTATGGTCTGGAAATCATATTGGCCACCATTCGGCCATTGAAGACCATTGTTTTGTTGCTTCACATGCGGTAATTTCTGGGAACTGCCGGATCGGTGAAAGCTGCTTTATTGGTGTGAATTGCTGTATGCATGATGGCGTGACAATCGGTCCGAAATCCGTTCTAGGTGCGGGATCGATAGTGGCCGATTCCTGCGAACCGCGTAGTGTTTTTGCTCCCCAAGCCACGCCACCACGGATTATTCAACGTGACATCATCTAATGCGTACGGCATGCATATGCCGCAATGGAAGAAACAAGGGTTAATCTATTCGTGTGAGAGTCGCGAATTTTTTAAATCGCATGCAACCCGACCTGTTCCTGTGTTATTGGGTGACGACCGTCTCCGGCTGTATTTTTCATCGCGAGGCAGCGATGACATGCCGTATCCGACTTATATCGACGTGGATCCGAACGAACCCGGGAATGTTCTGTTTGTCAATGAAAAGCCGTTATTGAATTTAGGGCGAACAGGTACGTTTGATGATTCCGGCGTAACGCCTGTGTCGATATTGGATGAGCCGGGGCGTAGCTTAATGTACTACGTTGGATGGAAACGTAGGCGTTATAACGTGACGATTGAAACCTCGATAGGCGTGGCTTACGTCGACCATGAAAAGGGAACTTTGCAGCGAGTGTATGAGGGACCGATCCTTGCCCAGGACCCAGTGCACCCGATTTTGGTAGCAGCACCATTTGTGGTTCGCGATGCGGAAGAGTATGTGATGTGGTATTGCTCGGGGACCGAATGGCGCCAAATGGAGCACGGTCCAGAAATGCTCTATACGGTTTTTCGCGCAACCTCTCCAGACGGCTTTTCTTGGAAGCAATCGCCCAGCGACCCTGTTATACCATACAATTTTGACGGCGAAGTAATATCAGCTCCTTGGATTGTCAAAACGTTGGATGGTTGGCAAATGTGGTATTCCACGAGAGGAAGCCGAACGCCATCAGAGAAGAATTACCTTATAGGCGTGGCTGTAAGCGGTGATGGCACTACATGGAGGCGCATGGATAAAATTGCGGCAATCGGCACATCAATGACAGGTTGGGACTCGGAAATGGTTTGTTATCCAGCCATTATCAATATTGGGGGGCGGACCTGTATGTTTTATTGCGGTAATGGTGTTGGTCGTGGAGGCATTGGTTACGCAGTCGCCGACCGTAAGCTTGATATTCTTGACTGGAAATAGGTCCGGGGTCCTATGGAGAAGGTGGTCGTCATTTCGCAGTCCATGTATTTTCCTTGGTGTGGGCTATTGGATCAGGTTAAGAACGCGGATGTATTTGTTCACTATGACGATGTGCAGTTGTCACGTGGGTTCTATAGTCGGGTACAGGCGAAGACACCCAATGGCATCAAGTGGTTGACGGTGCCGCTGCAAGACCGTCATCAGGGGCGTCGCATTGACGACTCATTGATTTCTTATTCAGAGAACTGGATCGAAAAACATCGGGGAATACTTTTAACTAGCTACGCTAGAGCGCCCTTCCTGAAGGACGCGCTTCAAGTATTTGACTCCGTGTTTGTGGAGCGTAAAGAGACGCTTGGGCAGCTTGGGCGAGCTACTATTCGTGCTTGTGCAGACTATTTTGGGGTGGGGGCGGATACGCAGTTTCTGGAGTCGTCGACAATGGGCATAGGGGGCGCTAGTTCTCAGCGACTTTTGGATATCACCAGTCACGTAGGTGGCTCCATCTATCTAACAGGGCATGGGGCATTAAACTACTTGGACCACGAACTCTTCGAAAAACAAGGGATCGAGGTTCGCTATATGAATTATCACATATCTGAATACCCCCAGCGTCACGGGCCATTCACTCCGTATGTGACATGCCTGGACGCAATTGCTCATTTGGGTCGCGATTGCGGGCGCGTTCTACGGTCTGAAATGGTGAGCTGGAAAGATGCGGCTGCGGCGATAGAGCGATGAGTTTCTGGTATTAGCCATTTAAGGCATTTGTACAAGAAATATAGGTCTTGCACGCACTGGAAGAGTGTTATTTTGGTTTTTGTGTGTAATTCGTGAGTTTTGTATATATGGGGCAGTCTAGGGGGTCCTTGTCGGATTTCACTATTTGGAGGAGGCTATTCAATGAATCAGATCGCTCAGTTTCAAAAAGAGGTTGAGGCTAACATTGCGGCGCTAGGAAAGGACACGGCTCTCGCGGATATTGGTCGCGACTTTATGCTGCGCTCTGCAAATAACAAATATACCTACAACTTCACTTGGCTTGGGCGTCCTATTATCCAGTTTCCGCAGGATGTCGTGGCTATGCAGGAGTTGATATGGTCTGTAAAACCAGACCTTATCATTGAGACAGGGATAGCTCATGGAGGGTCGCTGGTGTTCAGTGCGTCCATGCTGGCCTTGATTGACTTGGCGGAGGCTACGGATGTGGGGGAGATGCTTAATCCTGCTTTACTCCGACGTAAGGTGCTTGGGGTCGATATTGATATTCGGCCGCATAATCGCGCTGCAATAGAACAACATCCGTTTGCCTCACGAATTGAAATGATACAAGGGTCAAGTATTGCTCCGGATGTCGTAAGTCGCGTCAAAAATATTGCGGCGAGTTACTCCAATGTATTGGTTTGTCTGGACTCCAATCACACTCACGAGCATGTATTGGCAGAGCTTGAAGCCTATGCCCCTCTGACATCGGTAGGAAGCTATTGCGTTGTCTTCGATACCGCAATTGAGGATATGCCAGAGGATATGTTCTTGGGCCGTCCTTGGGGGCGTGGTAATAACCCCAAAACGGCCGTTTGGGAATATGTTAAGGACCATAAAGAATTTGAGATTGATCAGAGTGTCCAACACAAGATACAAATTACTGTTGCCCCGGATGGATTTCTTCGGCGGGTGAAGTAGTGTCAAAAATGACCGAGGTAATCACGGGCGTTGGAGATGTGGAGTGTTATGAGCCGATAGTTAGTGTCGGGTTGCCAGTTTTTAATGGTGAAGCCTACATTGCCGAAGCAGTGCAGTCGCTGCTGAATCAGTCATATCGTCAATTGGAACTCATAATATCTGATAATGGCTCGGCTGATAGGACTCAGAAAATATGCGAAAAATTTGCAGCATCCGATGCGCGTGTACGCTATTTTCGTCAGTCTGAGAATTTTGGCGGGCAAGCGAACTTCGAGTTCGTGTTCCGGCATGCAAGGGGAAGATATTTTATGTGGGCGGCCCATGATGATGTCTGGTCGCCGACATGGATTGAGAGATTGGTTGGCCGGATAAATGGGAAGAGGGACGTTTGCGCTTTCGGTAGGGTTCTTCATATCGATGAACCTGGGAGGCAAGTACCCCACATCGCCAGTGATCGTTCGTTCGACTATTCATCGAATTCTTCGCTTGCACGAAGACTAAAGTTTTTTATGGAGCCTGAGGCGCTCGGGAAAGCGAATGCCGTATATGGGTTGTTCCCTAGAGAAGCAATAGAAAAGTATTCCCCGGTACTTCTCCGAGGGGGTTATGGATACGGAGATTGCGTGATGCTTTGGTGCATGATGTCGCAATATCGGCTGGCGGGCGTTGATGATTCCTTTCTTTACAAACGTCTGCATGAGGGGGCTGCGTCGGGTGGGAGGCCGCGCACTGTTTCGCAGCGCGGTTGGTGTGATAAAGTGAAGGGGTTGTACTTCATGATTGGAATGAATCTGTCGTTCCGTGGAAACAGTGACTACCTGCGTGCGGATCCCGGCTTGACTGCATTGATCTGTTTGTTGTTGGCACCCGTTAAAATGCTGCTGTCTATCTTCAAGGTGCGTGCTGCGGTGCGTCATATGTCATCAGTGAAGACTGCAAATGGCTAATACGCAGAGTACCGTTGCCAAGTACTGGCGCCTGATCGGGCCGCAGCGCCGTGAGTTGCCGCGCGTGTTGGCGGCATCGCTGGCGCTCAGTTTCGTTGATGTTCTCGGGATCGGCCTCGTTGGGCCGTTCGTTGCCAGCCTGCTGTCGCCTTCGATGGTAGCGGACAATCCATGGTACCAACAGCTATCGGGCGCCCTTGGACTCCAGACGGTGGATCCGGTGGTTGTTACAGCTACGGTTCTGGTTGCCGCTTTTGCGCTCAAATTTATTGTATCGTCGGCGGTACTGGCGGAGATTTTCGGATTCTGTACCCGGTTGGACAGGCGTCTGCGGGAGGAGCTGCTGAATAATCTTTTCGCGATGGACCTTTCTCGAGTCTCTGGAACCAAGTCATCGGGTTTTGTACAGGCAGTGCATGGTTTTACGGCGCAATTCGCTTATGGTCTGGTCGGGGCGCAGCTGCGCATGGCCACAGAGATATTCATTGGTACCGTGATCCTCTGCTATTTGTTCTACCTCAATCCGATGGGGTTGGGATTGTTGTTGGTGCTCGTTTCTTTGGTGGTTCTGGTCTACGATCGGATTTTCAGAAAGCGGATACAGGGGTATGGTCGGGATGCGGCCCACTCAGGCGAGGTTCTCATCCAGGCTGTGCAGCAGGTCGTCGCCGGCTTGCGTGAAATCCGTGTCTATGGAATAGAGGCTCGGCTGCTGGGGCGTGCCAAACACGCGGCGGCAACGTTTTCGCGGATCACTGCTCATTATCAGTGGATATCCGCTATCCCGAAGTATCTGATCGAATTCTGTCTGATGGCATCGGTCTGCGTGCTGGTATTGGCGATGTACTATGCCGATATCCCAAGGGAAAAAATGTTCGCGCTGATGGCAGTCTTCGGTGTGGCGGTGGTCCGCCTGGCACCGGTTGCCAACTATGTGCTGAACGGTCTGTCGCAAATGCGCTTCAACAGCTTTGTTATTGACCGCCTTATTGAAGAATTTGGCAGTGTAACCGCAAAGACGCCGAGTGGTGGGGACGCGCCTGCGGTGGAGCCTCTTCCTGTCATTGAGACAATTGAGCTGGCGGACGTGAGTTTTGGCTACCATGGTCAGGCATCGCCGGTTTTGCGCCATGTCAATCTTTGTATCAAGAAGGGCGACTCGATCGGGTTGGTTGGCCCTTCCGGTGGCGGCAAGACGACGTTGGCGGAAATGATCCTCGGATTCTGGCAACCGACCGAAGGAGAGATATGCATCAACGGCCGCCCACGAGCGGAGTATTCCAATTCCGCGCTGCAGGGTCATTTTGCCTATATTCCGCAACAGCTTTTCCTGCTCGATGCCTCGATTGGGGACAACATTTCACTGCAGGATCCTGCAGGAGGGGACGAGGTAAGGTTCCGAATCAAGGCGGCTGCATCCGCGGCACAACTTGACGGCTACCTGGCCGGCCTGGAGCTCGGCATTGATGCACCGTGCGGTGAAAGCGGTGGGCGCCTGTCCGGCGGGCAGCGGCAGCGTATCGCACTGGCGCGGGCGCTGTATCATGATCGGTCGGTCATCGTCATGGACGAAGCTACCAGTGCGCTGGACTATGAAACCGAGCGCGAAATCATTGAAGAGATCCGGGAGCTCAAAGGGCGCGTCACTATGATTGTCATCGCCCACCGCGTGGAGACGGTCGCCGATTGTGACCGGTTGTTCCGTGTCGAAGGGGGGGCGATTACTGAGATTTCCCGCGACGAGCTGTCGGCGAGGCGGTCCGGTAAATGACGCCTAAAGTCAGTGTGGTGCTTCCCGTCTACAACGGCACCCTTTATCTGCGCGAGAGCATCGACAGCATCTTGGCGCAGTCGTTTACTGACTTTGAGCTGTTGGTGCTCAATGACGGTTCGTCGGATGCCTCTGGCGCAATCGCGCAGTCCTACGTGGACAGCCGCATCCGCTACATCGAGCATCGGAATATGGGGTTGGCGGCTACCCTCAACAAGGGGGTGTCGTTGGCAAAGGGGGAGTTTATCGTTCGCCAGGACCAGGATGACGTATCGCTGCCCACACGTGTCGCCAGGCAGGTGGAGTACCTTGAACGCCATCCGGAGGTAGCGGTGCTGGGGACCTGGGCAACCGTCGTTAATGCGGAGGGGCAGCCGGACGGGCGAAAGCACCGTCACCCTGTAGGGAACGCGGCGCTGCGCGTCGAAACCTTGTTTGATTCCGCCTTTGTGCACAGTTCGGTCACTATGCGGCGTGATGCTTTGCTCGCAACGGGCGGGTATACGACCGACCGTACGCGCCAGCCGCCCGAGGATTACGAATTGTGGTCGCGCCTGCTGCGCACGCATTTGGCCTCGAACATTCCCGAGCCGCTGCTGCTGTATCGTGAAGTAGCCAGCAGTATGTCGCGCACCATGAAGACGGATTTCTTTGAACGGGTGATCCGTATCAGCGCCGAGAATTTGCTCTATTGGTCCGGGGCGGCGGATGCAGAGGCTGAGAAAGTGGCTCTGTTTGCCGCACGCCTGATCCACGCGGGGAATGTGCCACATGACCATTCCGTCAGCCTGGCGGCAGTAAGGTCTCTGTTCGACGCGGCCTGCGAGGGGATTGCTCGTGCAGGGGGAGGGCTCGACGAGGATGCCAACCGGCGTTGCGCGCGCCTACGTTTCTCACTGGCACGCGCATGGTCAGTCGGCCGCTGCCGGACGGAATGGGGGCGCTGGTTGGCGCGCGCCGCTTGGAAAATCGCCCGTTTGTGAAGGTAGCATGAGTTACGATACTTGCGTTATTGGCGGTAGTGGCTTCATTGGTCGCAGTCTTGTGCCGCTGCTGGTGGCGACGGGCCGTCGTGTCCTGGTGCTTGGGCGTCGATCGGCGTCGCCGGTAATGCCGGCGGGAGCGAGCTACCGCGCGCTTGACATCACTGACACCTCAGAAGTGCTCGCCGCGCTGCGCGGCGTTCGCGAGTTGGTCGACCTGGCCTATGCCTTCGTACCGAAGACTTCTTGCGACGACCCGGTTGCCGATGTGCTTGGTAATCTGCCGCCTTCGGTGGCGCTGATGGTGGCGGCTGCAGAACTCGACTTGCGCAGCTTTGTGCTGGTCTCCTCGGGTGGTACGGTCTACGGAGAACCCGACGTGCTACCGATCACCGAGCAGCATCCCCAGCGGCCGCTCTCTCCCTATGGCATAACCAAGCATGCCCTGGAATGCTACGGTATGTTATACCATCGTAGCCTCGGGTTACCCGTGGTGATTGCCCGCCCGGCTAATGCCTATGGTGAGGCGCAGGACGGGAGCAGCGGGCAGGGTTTCATTGGCGCGGCGGTCCGGAATCTTCTTGCCGGTCATCGGGTTCCTGTATATGGCGCGCCGGGAACAATCCGCGACTATATTCATGTGGACGACGTGGCTACGGGCCTGCTGGCACTGCTCGAAAAGGGCCGTTTCGGCGAGGAATACAATCTAGGTACGGGACGTGGTCATAACAATATCGAAATCCTGTCCATGCTTGGCCAGATTGCAGGGCATATGGGGTTGCCGTGTCCCGAGGTCGAGGCACTGCCGGCACGGCCGTTCGATGTGACGGCTAATGTGTTGAGTTACGAGAAGCTCAAACGAGAGGCAGATTGGGGGCCGAGTATATCGATACAAAGCGGGCTTGAGCGGGTGCTTCGCCATGCGGCAGGCAGGGAGCATTAACGTGACGATCCCGCAAGCCTTCGACCTTTTGTACATCTTTAACTTCGAACCCAAACACATGGCGGGAGCGCTGTCGCGGTTTCGCCATTCCTTGGAGAGCATCTGCCGCCAAGGGGTGCGGATCTGCGTTTCGAACAACTCGGCGCAGTGCATAGAGTCGGTGGTACGAGAGCTTTGTCCCGACGTCTGCTATGTGCACCAGCCGTATAACGGGCCATTCAGTCGGGCGCACGCCATCAATTTTGGTGTACGTTCTTTGGTGCGTACACCTTATTTCATCGTCTCGGATGTCGATTTGGTTTATCGCCCGCAGCACATTGCAACGCTGGCCGGAAAGTTGGGCGCCATCATTGAGCGTACTGACCGGCCCGTGCGGCTGGTTACCTATAACTACAATTTGTCGCCTGTCTATTGTCCTGCATGGATGAATGTGCGGGCTCTACGGCGCTTCGCACTCACAAGTTCCCCGGGCGAGTCGAGCGACTATGAGGCTTTGCTTAAGCTGCCTAACAATGGCGGAGATTATGCGCACGGCAACGGCGTGATTCACCTTGAGAGCTTTCTGCGCTTGCGAGGGTACGACGAGAACATGATTGGCTACGGTCCGGAGGATGACCTGTTCAACTGTCGCATCGGCAAAGTCAATGAGCTGGTATACGACCCGGACCCGCAAACGGCATCCATTCATCTCTGGCATCCGCGCCTGCGCATGATTCAGCATCGGACGAACATGAGAATATGGTGGGACATGAAGGCTCACTACAATTCACTAGACAATCCCGGCTGGGATGACGTCACTGCGAACCGCGATCAAGATGACTGGGGGATTATCAAGTGAGTTCTGAAGTATTCATTTGGACCGAGGTCTTCAATTGCGGCGAGATTGGCAGGGTGGCACTGGACTCCTATCTGGCGCACCATAATAATTTGCCGGTTCATGTCTACGGTTTTGCCGATGACCTGGCGGAGCTTCCGGATCACCCGATGATCCGGAAGCTGACCTTCCCGTCTGGTCGTCTGGCGCACCTGCGCCACCTAGCTTGGAGTCGGTTGGGCGTTGGTGAGCCGAACATGACTGAGGAATCCCTGCGAAAGGGATTCCTCCGAGGCCACTTGGGAACGGCGCGTTTGTGGGCCTATCTGATCCAGACTCGTTCCGAGCGCCACATGGTCCATTTCGATAGCGACGTTATCTTTCTTGGGTCCGCTGTTCAGGATGTCGTCGACCGTCTGGGGCATGCCAGCCTGGTTGGTCCGGTTCGAGCCTACCGTAACAACCCCAACAAGCGTGACGACGTCCGTCACCTCGCGGACGTTACCCAGACCTGCTGCTTTGGTTTTGAGCGAACGAAGATAGACAAGCACGGATTCAGGGAACTGGTGCGCATGTGTCAGGGAAGCTACAACCCGAGGGGGCATCCGGTGATCGACTTCTTCGACCCGGTCATGTTCGAGATTCTGGGCAACCGGGGCCGCATCTCCTTTCTGAACCATGATGAAGTTGGAGGCTGCAACTTGGACGGAAGCCGCCAGAATGCTTTCGCTGCAGTCAATGACTTCGATACGCCGTTCAAGATCGATTTCGGCAGCAAGGTCATCCATTTCTCGGCGGTTGGCTCGGGAGTGAATATCTATCGTAACAAGGCCGCACGCATCCCAGATAGCTATCGCCAATACGCGTTAGACCGCTACGCCCTGTTTGCCAAGGTCTTCTGTGGTAACGACATCGGCATTGATCTATCGACCTATGGCACCCTGATCGATTACCTCAAGAGGATCGATACCGAGCGATGGATTTACCAGGTCGGGTCTGCCGAAGAAAGGCAATGAAAGTCGCCTTTGTTGTCCCGCCCTTTTTCTCGGAGGGGCGTATTTTCGCCGAAAGCGACCCAGTAGCCAACCGGGATGACTGCCTGCGGCCCTTCATCGAACTTCGTCACTCACTGGCACAACAGGGTGTGACCCTAGCCACTGCTGATGAATTGCCGGTAGGTGAGGCAGACGCGGTTCTGTGTCTGAACATGCCCAAGGCTGGTGACGCGATGTGGCAAACGGCTGCCCGGCGCAGCATCCCTGTACATGTGATCGCCCTAGAAAGCGAATATATCCATATCCACAACGCAGACCCCGTTCTCATTGCGCGCAGCTCGAGCATTTTTACCCCGCGAGATGACATCATCGACGGTGCCAAATTCTTGCCGATTCGTTTTGCTCAGCACTTGCGTCCACCGCTGATCCGCCCTTGGGCTGGTCGCAAGTTCGCTTGTATGGTGTCGGGCAATAAGGCGTCTTCGCATCCGGATGAGCTTTACTCGAGGCGTCTTGACGTAATTCGTTGGTATAACGAACATCATCCAGAGCTTTTCGACCTATTCGGTACAGGCTGGGAGACATCTGCGCCGTCTAGCCTGCCCAAGCGCGTTGCGCGCCGATTGCCATTCTTGCGGTCTCTGCTGGCTCCGAAGCTGAAAGTTTATCGCGGCACCATAGGTCAGAAGCTAGAAACACTCGCAGGCTACCGCTTCAGCTTCTGCTACGAGAACTTCAGCTCACCTGACGGATGGATTACAGAAAAAATTTTTGATGCCATGTTCGCCGGCTGCGTTCCTGTCTACTGGGGGCCGGGCAACATTGGAAATCATATCCCTGACACCTGCTACATTGACGCGTCCAAGTTGTCTGAACCTCTGCAAATTCATGAATTGCTGGTTTCCCTCGACGACGCACACTGCCAAGCGATCGTCGCTTCTATTGAGCGATATCTCGAGAGTGAACAGGCGATCGAATTTTCAATATCGACTTTCGTGACAACCATTGCGCAACAATTATTAAAGCATCAGGAAAAACAGTAATGAAGACAGATGATCGAGTACTAGTGACGGGGGGGGCCGGATTTATCGGGTCCCATTTATGCGAGCGTTTGGTTGCCGCTGGAGACGAAGTGCTTTGCGTGGACAATTTTTTTACCGGCCGTCGTGCCAATGTTGCTAGTCTACTCGGCCACCCCAATTTTGAAATCATGCGACACGACATTACTTGTCCGTTATTCGTGGAAGTGGACCGTATTTTCAACCTGGCTTGCCCGGCTAGCCCTATTCACTACCAGTTCGATCCGGTGCAAACCACAAAGACCAGTGTGCATGGGGCCATCAATATGCTGGGCCTTGCTAAGCGGGTTCGAGCAAAGATCCTCCAGGCATCGACCTCTGAGGTCTACGGAGATCCCGAGGTGCATCCGCAGCCTGAGGAATACTGGGGTCGGGTCAATCCTATCGGAGTACGCGCCTGCTATGACGAAGGCAAGCGCTGCGCGGAGACCTTGTTTTTTGACTACTACCGTCAACACAATGTAGCCATCAAGGTCATCCGCATCTTCAATACCTATGGCCCCCGCATGCATCCCAATGATGGACGCGTAGTCAGCAACTTCATCGTGCAAGCACTGCAAAACCAAGACATTACTATCTATGGCCGTGGCGAACAAACCCGCAGTTTCTGCTACGTTGATGACCTGATCGACGGCATGCTAAAAATGATGGACTCTGATGCCGACTTGGTGGGCCCCATCAATATGGGTAATCCACGTGAATTGAGCATTATCCAACTGGCCGAAACGGTTCTTTCTCTTGTCGGTGGCAGATCAAAACTGGTATTTAAACCTCTGCCTAAAGACGACCCTAAGCAACGTCAGCCCGACATTTCCAAGGCGAAGTCCAGCCTAGGCTGGGAGCCCCAAGTATCTCTAGAGGATGGTTTGGCTCGCACCATCGATTACTTCAGGCGACAAATATGTGAGTAATTCTGTGGAAAACGTGATAGTAGTACATGTTGTGGGAGGGCTGGGCAATCAGATGTTCCAGTACGCGTGCGGCCGCGCTGCGGCAGCGCGCTGTGGTGGGCGGTTGCTACTCGATCTTTCCGCGTTTGAGCGCTATAAGTTGCATAGCTATGGGCTCGACGGCTATCGGATTTCTGCAAAAACCGCCCCTCGCCGCCTGCAGACTAGTTCTGTGCTTCAAGCCAGCCTGCGCCACCTTGGTTTAGCAAAACCGTGGCAGATGAAGGTGCAGGGATTTGAGTACATCTTGGAGAATCAGGATTTTGAGTTCCAGAGCCGGATACTCGCACAGCATAAAAAAGTTTATTTGGAAGGGTATTGGCAGGATGAGCGCTACTTTGCCGACTTCGCTGACCTAATCCGAGCTGATTTTCGACCTCGCTGTCCCGGCAATACAACTTACACCAATACCATAGCTGACGGCTCGTTATTGGTATCGCTGCACATTCGTCGCGGAGATTATCTTGATAATCCTATAGCTAACTCAGTCCATGGTGTTTTGGGCTTGAACTACTACCAGGAAGCCGTCGAACTAATGGTTAGACGGATCGGTGAACGTTTTCGCATCGTGGTTTTTTCGGATGACATCGAATGGGCGCGCCAAAACCTTTGTTTTCAGCAACCGTTGAGCTTTGTTCGTGGCTCGGCGGCAACTCCATATGAGGATTTGCTAACGATGGCATCCTGCGACCACCACATCATTGCAAACAGCTCTTTCAGTTGGTGGGGGGCTTGGCTCAACCCTTCATTGACGAAGGTAGTAATCACGCCTAGGCGTTGGTATGCGGCACCGGAGCTTGCGCATCATAATATTTGTCCCTCCTCTTGGGAGCGCATCTAGTCCATGGTCATATGAGTTCGTGTGCTATGCCTAAAATTAGTGTTATACTACCGATCTATAATGCGCAGTCATTCATTGCTGATGCTGTAAAAAGTGTTCTGACGCAAAGCGAAAAAGATTTTGAATTAATTCTGATCGATGACGCCTCGTCTGATGATACCCCCCGGATATTGGCCAGAATGACAGATCCGCGGGTCAACATCGTTCGCCACGAGGAGAACCTTGGACTTGTAGCGTCTCTGAATGAAGGTCTGCATTTATCTCGCGGTAGGTTTATCGCACGTATGGATCATGACGACATCGCAATGCCAGATCGATTTGCCCAGCAGCTTGCATTTCTGGAAGTCAATCATTCTGTTGGCGTGGTCGGTACGGGATATCAATTAATCAATGGCGAGGGTAAACTTGGACCGCGCTATCGCCCACCCGTAACGCATGAAGAAATTAGTTGGGCGATGTCTTTCGTATGTCCACTCGCTCACCCCACAGTGGTTGCGCGGCGAGAACTTTTGATAGCCTGTGGTGGCTATAGTGACGCTGCGGCCTATGCAGAAGACTACGACTTATGGGAGCGTCTTTCGCGCAAAGTGAAGTTTGCCAATCTTCCTGATCCCCTGTTGTTGCTGCGCAAGCACAAAGAAAACATGACTGAGGTGTGGTTGGACAGAAATATCGCAGTGGCCACTGGTGTAGCTTCACGGCGCATCGCTTTCCTACTTGGTGAAGAAGTTGAACGTGATGTTGTTCGCTGCCTATATACGCAAGGCTATCTGCATCAAGAGCGGATTGAACATTCAATTGAATTAATTATGCGTTTGATGCACGTGTGTAAGACTAAGTATCCATCGGTACACCGGATCATACAGCACGATGCTGCTATACGCATCGCACTGATGGGCTTGCGTGCGAAACGTCCTAGTCTCGCCCTTACTTGCCTTTTTCAGGCTTCCAAGTTGAACCCGAACTTGGCAAGTGAGCTAGTGAAAAAATTAATGCGGCGCATATTCAACAAGGGTGTAGTCCAGCTGGTAGGTTGAATGCATATCAGTAAGTTTGTTTAGGCTCGCTCTAATCGCCCTCCAACGTCTTCGAGTTTTATGACCCAGCCTCGCAAACCCAAACTGATCATACAGGCCAGCAACATTCATCAAGGAGGTGGTAAGGTACTACTCTCGTCCTTGTTACAGGGCTTGCCGCACTCTTGGCCGGTTTTGCTATTTGCAGACAGTCGAATGTCACTTGATGCACTTGATGAACGGGTCGTGGTACGACGCGTGGAACCTAACTTGTCGGCGCGTTTTTCAGCAGAAAGACAAATGGTGCAGGAGACTATGCCGGGTGATCGCATCCTATGCTTCGGAAATCTGCCGCCATTATTTCCATTGGCCGCACATGTCACACTGTTCGTTCAGAACCGCCTTCTCATCGAAGACAGCGATTTGAGTGGCTACTCTCTCTTGGTGCGATTGCGCTTAGCTCTCGAGCGTAAGTGGTTGGCGCGGTGCCTTGCTCATTGTGATGAAGTGGTGGTTCAGACAGCGACTATGGCACGGATATTTACGCAACGCTTCCCAGATGCGCCCGCGCCGCGCATCCTCGCTTTCATGCATGGAGCTGATGTCCCTAAGCACCTTATCGAAGGGGCAGACATACCAAGTACCCCAGTGGTAGATTTCTTGTACGTCGCAAATGGAGAACCTCATAAGAACCACTTGGTATTGCTGGAAGCTTGGTGCCTTCTTGCTGACTGCGGCATACACCCATCTTTAATGCTTACGATTGATACCCGAAAATACACTTCGCTGGCTTTGTCGATTAACCAGGCTGTGGCCACCCATGATCTCAAGATTGTTAACATTGGCGCCGTCGCTCATGAAGATGCGATAGCACTGTATCGACAAGCGTGCGCCTTACTTTACCCATCTACACTAGAGGCTTTTGGCATTCCACTGTTAGAGGCTCGCCAAGCTGGGGTCGATGTTCTCGCTCCTGAGCGCGACTATGTGCGCGACATTTTAGATCCAGTCGAAAGTTTCGACCCGGGCTCAGCTGTATCGATCGCGCGCGCTGTCCGGCGCTATCTTGGCCAGAGTGAGCCGCGTTACCCCGCTGTTCCGGCGGCGGATTTTTTGAACGAATTATTGGCGCAGTCGTGAGGGTGCGCCTGTCTGGTCCAATCGAATAGTCCAATCTTTTTCACTCTTTCATGCGCTTATTGATAGTTTCCCAATACTTCTGGCCCGAGTCCTTCCGCATCAACGAGGTCGCGCGTTCCCTCGTCGAGCGTGGGATCGTGGTGGACGTGTTGACCGGAAAGCCCAATTACCCAGAAGGCAAAATTTTTCCAGGATACCAGGCGGCTTTCTGCATGCGCGAAAAGTGGCATGGGGTCAGTGTTTTCCGGGTGCCTCTGTTTCCCCGTGGAGTTAAGAGTGGTATCCGTCTGATCCTTAACTACATGTCGTTCATACTTTCGGGCACGATCCTCGGTGCTTGGCAACTTCGAAAAATCAAGAGCGACATCATATTTGTATATGCGCCGTCACCACTGTTGCAGGCCCTTCCGGCTCTTTGCCTCGGGCGGATCAAACGCATCCCCGTTGTAGTGTACGTTCAGGACTTGTGGCCGGAAAGCCTCGCGGCGACGGGATACGTCCGCAATCGTCTCGCCCTTCGCATGGTCGAGACGCTGGTGAAATTAATTTATCGCCGATCAGCGCTGATATTGGTTTCGTCGCGGCCGTTTCTGAGCCCGATAGAGAGGTTTTCTCCATCTGCTGAAATAATTTATTATCCTAACTCTGTAGATCCTTCATTCTGTAATCCGGATGGCGAACTCAAACCTGAGGTTCCTGCTCTGGATAAGGGATTTTGCGTTGTCTTTGCTGGCAATGTTGGCGCGGCACAGGCGGTCCATGTCATTTCCGAAGCCGCAGAGCGGCTGCGGGATCATGATGATATCCGCTTGGTGGTGCTCGGAACGGGGAGTGAACTTGAATGGATGCATGCCCGGATTGCTGAACTCGGACTGAGCAATCTTTTCTTAGTTGGGAGATTCCCGGTCGAGGCTATGCCTCATCTTCTTTCGCGCGCGGATGTACTGCTTGCTACTCTTGCAGATCAGTCAATTTTTGCAATTACCGTGCCTAACAAGATCCAAGCTTATATGGCCGTTGGTCGGCCGATTATTGCTTCGATGAATGGTGAAGGCGCGAGGCTCGTGCTGGAAGCTGAAGCTGGAATTTCTGTGCCTGCTGAGGATGGCAAGGCGTTGGCTGATGCCATACTGAAGTTGCATTCGATGCCAGCCATGGATCGCGACCGTCTTGGAGAAAATGGCCGACGTTACTATCGGCAACATTTCGATCACGACCAATTGGTGGATGAGTTGATTGGCCATTTGACCAAAGTTATGAAGGCAAAGCAATGAAAATATTGGTGCTCGGATCTAGCGGCATGATTGGCCGCACGATGTTTTACATCCTTGCTCAACGCCCAGACTGGCAAGTGATTGGATCTGTGCGCGAAATGGCGTTCAAGGGCACGGCACCCGGCTGTGTTTTGGCGGGTATTGATCTTACTAATCAAGACCATTTGGAGTCCATGTTTGCTCAGACGCATCCAGAAGTCGTGATTAACTGTGCTGGTTTAACTAAGCACCATCCTGAGGGTAACAGTCCCATTCCAGCACTTGCAATAAATGCATTGTTGCCGCACAGGCTTGCGCAACTATGCGAGATCGTTAGCGCAAGATTTATCCATGTAAGCACGGATTGCGTGTTTTCTGGAAGCGTTGGTAATTACAATGAACGAGCTGCTACCGACGCAACTGATGTCTATGGAAAGACCAAGGCACTCGGGGAGGTTGCTATAGGTAATGCGATCACGTTGCGCACCTCCACCATCGGACACGAACTGGGCACTCGCTTTGGTCTGTTGGAATGGTTCCTTGCTCAAGAGCAATGCAAGGGGTTCCGACATGCAATTTTTTCTGGGCTACCCACAGTGGAATTTGCACGCGTGGTGCGGGATGTAGTCATTCCCAACCCATCGTTAAGAGGCTTATATCACGTGGGGGCTGAAAAAATTGACAAGCTTAGCCTTTTACGGTTGATAGCGGACGTTTACCGGAAGGATATAGATATTGATGTAGATGAAACGTTTAAGATTGATCGAAGCCTAAACTCTGATAAATTTCTGGCGGCGACTGGATATCGAGCACCAGCTTGGCCTGAACTAATTGAAGCGATGTACCAAGACCATGTCTCTAGAGGGTAGTCAAATGTTTGATGATCGTGTTTTGCTGATTACTGGAGGAACCGGTTCTTTTGGTCAGACCGCTCTTAACCGATTTCTGACGACTGGGGTTCGCGAGATCCGAGTGTTTAGCCGGGATGAGAAAAAGCAGGAAGACATACGTCTCGCACTTAGCGACGAAAGGCTGAAGTTCTACATCGGTGACGTGAGGGATCCAGACAGTCTTCGTGCTGCTATGAAGGGTGTTGACTATGTGTTTCATGCGGCTGCTCTGAAGCAGGTACCGTCGTGTGAGTTTTATCCAATGGAGGCGGTGAAGACCAATGTGATTGGAACGGAAAATGTACTGAAGTCCGCCACGGAGTGTGGGGTGCAAAGGGTTGTGGTGCTTAGTACCGACAAAGCCGTCTATCCAATCAACGCCATGGGTATTTCCAAGGCTATGGCGGAAAAAGTTATGGTGGCCTCCGCACGTGCCCAAAGGCCTGACGAAACGGTGTTGTGCGCCACCAGATATGGTAATGTTATGGCCTCGCGAGGGTCTGTAATCCCTCTGTTTGTTTCGCAGATCAAGTCTGGTAAACCAATCACTGTGACTGATCCAAATATGACGCGTTTTCTTATGTCGTTGGAGGATTCGGTAGAGCTCGTATTGTATGCATTTAAACATGGTCTTCAAGGTGACATCTTTGTCCAAAAGGCGCCAGCGTCGACTGTCGCTGATTTAGCGTGGGCCCTGAAAGAGATTTTTGAAAGCGACACTCCGATCAAAATTATTGGTACCCGTCATGGTGAGAAGCTTTTCGAATCGCTCATTTCCCGCGAGGAGATGGCCCATGCAAAGGAAATGGAAAATTACTTTCGTATCACCTCCGATAAGCGCAACCTCAATTACGAGAAGTATTTCAGCGACGGGGATCACGATATCTCTTCGATGGATGACTACACATCGCATAATACACTGCGCCTCAACATTGATCAGGTCAAGCAGTTGTTATTGGGTCTTGATTTCATTAGGAAAGAATTAAATGCTTAAAGTGATGACAATAGTTGGAACGCGCCCTGAGCTCATCAAAATGAGCAGGGTTATTTCTGAATTTGATGAGCATACCCAGCATATCTTGGTGCATACTGGACAAAATTACGACTACGAGCTCAATCAACTTTTTTTTGAAGATTTGTCTATTCGTAAACCTGATTATTTTTTAGAGGCAGTTGGAAATAACGCTGCCCAGACTATCGCACGTGTCATTGAGAAATCCGATGAAGTTATCAAAAAGGAAGAGCCTGATGCGGTCCTTCTTTACGGTGACACAAACTCTTGTATGGCAGTGATCGCAGCTAAGCGGCGCAAGATCCCGGTATTCCACATGGAGGCTGGCAACCGATGCTTCGATCAGCGCGTGCCGGAAGAACTGAATCGCAAAGTCCTCGACCACCTTAGTGACATCAACCTAGTTCTCACAGAGCACGCGCGTCGCTACCTGATTGCAGAAGGCGTTCGCCCGGAGAGCATTATCAAGACCGGCTCGCACATGCGCGAAGTGCTCGACCACTACATGCATAAGATCCAAGCATCGGACGTGCTAGCACGTATGGGACTTGAGCGGGACCGTTATTTCATCGTGAGCGCTCACCGTGAAGAAAATGTTGATACGCCTGAAAATCTGACGGACATGGTTGAAACGCTCAATGCCCTGGCAGCACATTTTCAGTTCCCAGTCATTGTGTCGACCCATCCCCGCACCCAAAAGCGTCTGGACGCGCTTAAACTGGACAGACTGGACAGTCGGATTCAATTTCTCAAGCCTTTCGGTTTTTGTGATTACATCAAGCTGCAAATGGAAGCGCTGTGCGTGGTGTCGGATAGCGGTACCATCACCGAAGAAGGCTCCCTGCTCAATCTGCCAGCAGTAACCATACGTAATGCGCACGAACGCCCAGAGGGTATGGATGTCGGCACGCTAATCATGGCGGGGCTAAAAAAGGAAGGTGTGCTTGATGCTGTGCGCGTCGTTATCGCACAGCATGATCGCAATATTCGAGTGATGGCTCCGGTAGAAGACTATGAGGGAAAGGCTGTTTCCAAAAAGATCCTGCGCATCGTGCTGAGCTATACCGACTACGTCAACCGGACCGTTTGGCGAAAAGGCTCCTGATGTATTACCGTTTTCGCAACGGACGTGGGCGGCTTCATGGGCTTCGTGCTCCGTTCAAGATTGTGCAGATAGGGCGTGTCCTTCCGAAGTGGCGTGATGTCGTTGATATCACAGCCAGATTATGCTGAAATTATCGAAATTGGCAGGTCCCGCAGACAGCATTGGCCTCAAGGACACCATTGCAGACGATGAAAGACTGTCACAATCTCAGACCTGAGCTGGTCAGGAAACAGCCATACTACCTCACGGGAGGTGACAGGTACGATCTGACCTCTATTGGTCTTCAAAAACGACGAGATCAGAACATTAAGAAATGCAGAAACCATTACGCGGGGCTCAGAGCCAATGCTGTGCTGGAATGCGAAAACCAAGAGCTGCGCCAAGCCCACCAGTTCCTCAGGAAGGCGCAATGTCTGTTGGACAAGGTGAACTGTCAGTTCCCGGTGCCGGCGCAGAACGCGCTATGAGCACGCGACCTCACTACCTACAGAAGCCGAGGCCAACTTCTGCGCAGCACTGGAAACTGAACCCATGGCCGTATAACTAACGAACATCGGCCTCTGGCAAACTTGGCGCGATTCGGATACTTTGCTATATGGTGATTGATACCACTCATATTAAGGGGCTTGTTATAATTACGCCCGAGCGTTTTGGCGATCATCGAGATTTTTTCGGCGAAACCTACAGTCGTGACTGGCTGGCCGTACATGGCGTGACGTTCGATTTCGTGCAGGACAACCATTCCCTGTCTGCGCAGGTGGGCACGGTGCACGGGTTGCATTTCCAGCGCCCGCCGCGCGCGCAGGCCAAGCTGGTGCGCTGCGGGCGGGGGGTGCTTTTCGACGTGGCCGTCGATATCCGCCGCGGCTCTCCCAGCTATGGCCAGTGGTTCGGGGTCGAACTGAGCTTCGAGAGCGGCAAACAATTGTTCATCCCCGCGGGCTTTGCCCATGGCTTCGTCACCCGCACGCCCGAGACCGAGATCATCTACAAATGTTCCGACAGCTACGCCCCCGAGACGGAGGGGGCGCTGGCCTGGAACGATCCGGACATCGGCATCGATTGGGGCCTTGGCGACACCGCGCCGATCCTGTCGGCCAAGGATGCGGCGGCGAGGGCTTTCGCGTCCTTCGACAGCCCCTTCACCTATGACGAGGCGGCATCATGAAGCTGATGGTGACGGGCGGCGCGGGGTTCATCGGTTCGGCCGTGGTGCGGCTTGCCGTGGCGCGCGGGCATGCGGTGGTGAATGTCGACAAGCTGACCTATGCCGCCTGTCTCGACAACGTGGCCACCGTGGCGGCCTCAAACCTCTATAGTTTCGAACAGGCCGATATCTGCGACCGCGCCGCGATGGACAGGATCCTCGCCGATCATCGCCCCGATGCCATCCTGCATCTGGCGGCTGAAAGCCATGTGGACCGCTCCATCGACGGGCCGGGCAGCTTCATCGACACGAACATCACCGGCACCTACACTTTGCTCGAGGCCGCGCGCAGCCATTGGACCCGTCTGGGTAAGCCCGAGGGCTTCCGCTTCCACCACATCTCGACCGACGAGGTTTACGGCACACTCGGCGATACGGGCCTTTTTACCGAAGACAGCCCCTATGCCCCGAACAGCCCCTATTCCGCGTCAAAGGCCGCCTCCGACCATTTGGTCCGCGCCTGGCACGAGACCTATGGCCTGCCGGTCGTGATGACGAATTGCTCCAACAATTATGGGCCCTACCACTTCCCCGAGAAACTGATCCCGGTCGTGATCCTGAACGCGCTGGCCGGGCGGCCCATCCCGGTCTACGGGCAGGGGCTGAACGTGCGCGACTGGCTTTACGTCGAAGATCACGCCGAAGCGCTTTTGCTGGTCTGCGAGACCGGGGCCGTGGGGCGCAGCTACAACATCGGCGGCAACAGCGAATGCCGCAACATCGATCTTGTCCGCATGATCTGTGCGCTGCTCGATGACCGTCGTCCCGAGGGTAAGCCGCATGACCGGCTCATCAGCTTTGTCGCCGACCGCCCCGGCCATGACCTGCGCTATGCGATCGACGCCAGTCGCATCCGCGAGGAACTGGGCTGGCAGCCATCCGTGACGATCGAGGAGGGGCTGGCGCACACCGTCGATTGGTACCTGTCCAACGAAGCTTGGTGGTGTGCGCTTCAGGTGCGCGACGGGGTCGGGCAAAGGTTGGGGAAGGCGGGTTGATGACCCTCCTCGAATTAGGCACGACGGGCCAAGTCGCCACGGGACACCGCTCGTTGGCCCCCGTCGCAGCCTTGGGCCGTAATGTTGCCGAACTTGCCATTCCCACAGCCTGCGCCACTGTGATCCAGTCACGTCAGCCCCGAGTAGAGATAGGCTCTTGCGTCTTTACCGCCTTCTGCCTTTCCATCGTCTATCAACTGGCCGAAACTTCGGATAATGACGGGACCTACCATTTCGCAAGCTCGCCCAACACATCTTGGGCTAAATTCGTCTGCGCGATCATGCCAACGGCGCATTGCCCCTGCCGGACCTTGCATATCATGACCACCGCCTATCCGACGCCCGCGAAATGCCCCGCAAAGTCCTGCCTCGACTGCAAAGCGACCAGAGCGGCCTCAAGCATCGATTGGCGCGATTAGCAAGCCGCTGTAAGCAAAATTGTTATGACACTTACTCAGACCCAGCGCAAAGGCACTGCATAGATGGAACGCAAGGGGATCATCCTGGCCGGGGGCTCTGGAACGCGGCTTTACCCCATCACCATGGGTCTGTCGAAGCAGCTGTTGCCGATCTACGACAAACCGATGGTCTACTACCCGCTAAGCGTCCTTATGCTGGGCGGCATCCGCGAGATCGCAATCATCACCACGGCCCAGGATCAGGGCCAATTCCGCAGCACGCTAGGCGATGGTAGCCAATGGGGCCTGTCGCTGACGTATATCACCCAACCTAGCCCCGATGGCCTCGCGCAGGCTTTTATCCTTACACGCGATTTCCTGAACGGCGCACCCTCGGCCATGGTGCTGGGCGACAACATCTTCTTTGGTCATGGTATGCAGACACTACTGGCGAATGCCGATGCACAGCCCTTTGGCGGCACGGTCTTCTGCTATCGCGTGGCCGACCCTGAGCGCTACGGCGTGGTAGATTTTGCCCCCGATGGATCTGTGCGGGCGATCATCGAGAAACCAGCTGAGCCGCCGTCTCATTTCGCGATTACGGGGCTTTATTTCCTCGATGGCACCGCCCCCGACCGCGCTTTGCATGTGCAGCCTTCGGCGCGCGGAGAGCTGGAAATCACGACCCTTCTGGAAAGCTACCTGAGCGACAGCACGCTTTGCGTCAGTAAGATGGGGCGCGGTTTCGCCTGGCTCGACACCGGCACCCATGCAAGTTTGTTGGATGCTGGGAATTTTGTGCGCACTCTGGAAGTACGCCAAGGGATGCAAATCGGCAGTCCCGATGAAATTGCCTTTCGCCAGGGCTGGATCACGGCAGAAGAGCTCGAGGCTCGGGCATCCCTTTTTCGCAAGAACGAATACGGCAAGTACCTCCTCTCGCTTTTGCAGTAAGTCAGAGTATCGAGCCAAAAAATTTTCTATCGCTGATCAAGGAATTTGCTTCTGCCGTGATGTTCCTCCAGAGACGCGCGAAGAGTGGATGAGATTGCTTTGGTATGAAGAAGGACGAGGCATACGTTATGGATATCACACCAGTCCTCCTGGCAGGTGGTTCAGGCACTCGGCTCTGGCCGCTGTCGCGCAAGTCCTACCCAAAGCAGTTCACGAGGCTCATTGGCAAGGAAAGCCTGTTTCAAGGGTCGGCTCGGCGCTTGTCGGGCGAAGGGTTCGGCGTTCCAATCATCGTGACTGGCGATCCTTTCCGCTTTATTGTGACGGAACAACTCGCGGCGCTTGAAATCTCGCCAGGCGCGGTGCTCATCGAGCCCGACGCACGCAATACCGCGCCCGCGGCCGCAGTGGCCGCGCTGCTGCTGTCGACAAAAGACCCCGAAGCGCTGCTCCTGATCGCCCCGTCTGACCACGTCATGCCGGACAGGGAGGGATTTCGCGCTGCTGTGACGGCTGCGGCCCACCGCGCAGAGGCGGGCGAGATCGTGACCTTTGGCATCTCGCCGACCCGCCCCGAGACGGGCTACGGCTACCTGGAGCTAGCCGCGGGGGCTGATCCAATGGCCGCCGTTCCTCAGCCTCTTGCACGGTTTGTGGAAAAACCCGACGCCTCCCGCGCAGCGGCGATGATCGCGGAGGGGAATTACCTCTGGAACGCTGGAATTTTTCTTGCGTCTGCGAAGACGCTGATCTCAGCCTACGAGGCGCATGCGCCCGAAACGCTGACAGCCGTCCGTGCGGCGCTTGGCACTGCAAAGACTGATCTGGGCTTCACACGGCTTGATCCTGTTGCGTGGGCAGCACTATCGGACCTTTCAATTGACTACGCGATCATGGAGAAAGCGCGAAACCTCGTCGTCATGCCCTATTTGGGCCCTTGGTCAGACCTTGGTGGGTGGGAAGCCGTCTGGCAGACTAGCACGCCGGATGCCGACGGAACCGCGACTGGCCCGGGCGCTCTGGCGATCGATTGCCGCGACACGCTGTTGCGCTCCGAGACGTCCGGCCAGCGCATCGTCGGCATCGGCCTCGACGACATCGTCGCAATTGCCATGCCAGATGCGGTCCTTGTCACGCGCAAGTCCCAGTCTCAGCGTGCAAAGGAGGCCGTCGTGGCGTTGCGGGAGATCGGAGCGCCGCAAGCGGATGCGTTCCCCATTGACCACAGGCCATGGGGATACTTCGAGAGCCTTGCGAGGGGAGGGCGCTTCCAAGTGAAGCGCATCGTCGTAAAGCCCGGTGCAGCTCTGTCACTTCAGTCGCACCACCACCGATCCGAGCACTGGATCGTGGTGGCGGGAACTGCCCGCGTGACGATTGACGGTGACGTGCGCCTCGTCAGCGAGAACCAGTCTGTCTACATACCCGTCGGCGCCATCCACCGCATGGAGAACCCCGGCAAGGTCGAGCTCGTCCTGATCGAGGTTCAGACGGGCAGCTACCTGGGAGAGGATGACATCATTCGGTACGAGGACGTCTATTCGAGGCTGTGACGAGCCTGTGTTTCCTGCCCTAGCCGGTTTTCGTGCGCGGCTCGCGCATGGCGCCGGATTGCCGCTGCGGTAGATTTACGAAGGGAGCTAGTTTGCCATGAACTTCGGGAAAACTGACGGAGCTTATTGAGCACATCACGATTTCTGGGGCGTTAGGGATCACCGGAAAAGTTGGTTCCCGCCGTCAGCGCAATCGGCTAGCCCTTGAATTAGCACCGGTTCCGCAACTGCGTACGCATGAAATTCTTGGCCTAGCTCCCGGCATTTCCTGCCGTAAATTATTGATTTCAATTAACTATTGGCGTTCCACGCGCGTGGCTGCGTCTTTGAGGAAAATTTTTGAACTTTCAAATGTCCAGAAGCGACGACTCACCGACAGGCTCCCCTCCCACGTCCTTCGAAGCTGCCAAACTCCACGGATACCGATAGCTCAATCGCGCTTGCGGCATCGTCGATGACCGAGCGGCGGCGGAGGATTTGGCTCTCAACGAGGATGCACTCGCTGATATAGTCAAGGTTGAGCCCCACAATGCGGCGTTCTTCGCGGTCGAAGTTGTAAAAGAATTCCATATCGCCGCCCCAAGGCATCTCATGACCAATCGACAGGTCTTGGCGATCAAACTCACCGTCATCGATGCTGTAATTGGCCCCAAGGCTTGAACGCCACGCCATGCCATTGTCAAAATCAATCCCTGCAGATGCAAAGCTCGCATCTGTCGCCTCGGTGTCGCGCGCGATGTTCGCGCGGAGCGTGAAGGCGTCATTGGCATCGATCCGCGCGTTTGCTGACAAAAGGTTGGTCTTAGACGTCGTGCTGAGAACGGGGTCGATGCCAATCCGTGTATAAGCGGCGTCGAAGCTCGCATGTTGCCAAGCGTAACCGATTGATGCCCTGTCGGCGATTGCAAGAAAATCGTCGTTGAATGATCGGCTGGCGTTGAATGACAGGCGGCTCGAACGATATCCCAACTCGCCCGTATAAAGCCTGCCACCGGTGTATTGCCCCGGCTTGGTGTGCCAGAAGTAATCTTGCTCGATGCGGCCACCAAGTGACCATCCATTCGTGAAATGGGCCATGTAAGCGGCACCGATTTCGGTGAGCGTGAGGTCAAGATTGGGATCAAACCGGCGGAACCGGCTCAATGCGAAACGCCCATTCGGGTCGAAGACGTCGATGGTGCCATCGACATCGGGAATGCGCATCGCATCGCCTTCCAAGGCCAATTGTCGGATATAGGGCTCGAAGCTATGGCGTATGCCCGAAGCCTGGGTCACCTCTATCGGCCAGCGTAACGTGACAACCCCGAGGCCGTTGGCAGAGGATTGGCCATTGGGCAACGTTGGGTCGTCGCGGAACCTGTAATTGTCGCTGAAGGCGGCTGCCTCAGTGTCGAGCAGGAGGCCACCGCCAAGCTTCCAAGTCTCGCTCCAGCGAAGGCCAGTGAAGCTGCGCGCGATGTCGCGTTGCCGTGCGTTGCTCGGCCCGAATTCATTATAGTCAGACTGTGCCACGGTGTTGAAAAGAAAATCACCGGGGATGCCGCGGATGGTGAACCAGCGGGCATATTCGCCGGCCATGACGCGGCTGGGGTGGTCGGTCGTCGTTGTTGGCGCTTGCAGCGTGTCAAGGAACGTCGCATTGAACTGGATGATTTCATCGGTTCGGATGCGGTTGACGTTGATGTTCGAATTCAGCGTTGATGTCGCATAATTCAAAACATCTCCGCGAAATGTCTCGGTCCTTCCATTAAAAAAGTTGTAATTTTGCAAGTACTGGCGGTCGCTTGCCATCTGGAGTTGGAACGACAGGTTCCATCCAGAGGGGTAGGCAAATCCGCCATTGGCAAAAACATAGCCGCGATCGCGCAGGCGGGTCAGGTTATCGCGGCTGATCGCGCTGTTGATCTCAAGATCGCCATAGGCAAAGGATTGACGGTAGCGGGCTTCAAGCGTGTTGATCGGATTGACGTTGCCAGCCATGGTAATGCTTGGCGTTAGCGTCAGGTCGGAATGGTCGCCTGTGACAATGAAATAGGGCAGGCGCAATGTCGTGCCTGTGGCCGTGCTGGATCGGATCGAGGCCCTGACAAAGCCCGTCGCGCGCTCGACAGTCGGATCGGGCATGCTGAGATATGGGGCATAGGCGAGGGGTACGCCTGCCACGCGAAATTGTGCATGGCGGAAGTAAATCATCCGCGCAATCTGGTCATGCGTTGCGCGTTGCGCGCGGATTTCCCAAAGGGGGGTGGGACGAGTTTCACAGACTTTGCAATAAGATGCAACGACCGGCGTCCAGTCGGTGTAGCGCCCCTCACGCCGTTCCATTTGCCCCGCCGCAACTTGCAGCTCATCGGAGAGGATGTGGCGTGCGGCGGCCACGACAAAATTCTGCATATCTGCCGATAGGTCGGCAAAGTCACCAAACGTGGTCGAGCCACTTGCCGCGTCGTACAGAACAATTGGCCCCGCCACGGAAACCCGCTCGGAAATGCCATCATAGACGACCGACGGGGCAGTCAGCTTCATGCCCTCGAAAAACACCTCGACATTGCCATGTGCCTCGATCGTGTCGTTCGCACGGTCAAAATATATCTCGTCCGAAACGAGGAAGGTGCCCGAAAAATCGCCGGCAACTTGTGCAAAGCCCGTCGAGAATGCGGCTGAAAGCACAAAGGCGGCCGCCACCACCATGGCCGTCACACTTCCCGATATGGTCAAGGACCGCCGGCGCGGCGGTTGCATCAAACGCGTGTTCATCATCATGCAGCGGCAGCTCTGTCTCCTCGCCGCACATCTCCCCAGATGGGCGGCGTTTGGCCATGGTGGCCCACAGGTGACCGTAGTGGTGGTGACTTGCCTTGACCACAGCAAATCCATGTAGTGGCGGAAATTTGCATGGTCTTGCGGGATTCCGGCCGTGCTCAAGTGTTGCTTTCACCTTCCGGCCGGGTTGGTCCGCGCGCTGGAGGCGCCTAGACGAGAGGTGATCGATGGATTAGGCCCTTGGGCAGACCATAGGGCGATACGGGGCTAAGATGCAGATGCACTGGCAAATGGCACGATCCGGCGCAGGTCGCCGTGTCATGCGCGCTGCCTCCTTGGCGGAAGTGGCTATCTTGGCGCTCTTGTTGTTTTCGCTGCCCTTGTTCGAGGCGCCGAAGAATATCTTCAGCGGCTTGCTCCTTCTTGTCTTCTTGAGCAGGGGACTGATGTTGCGCGCCTTTGGGCGACCAGCACCTTTTGACTGGGCGATCTGGGTCTTGCTGGCCGTCACCTTGATCGCACCGATCACCTCTGAATATGCCGGGCAGATCGGTGTGTTCGACACGGCGCAGCATTGGCTTTTGCTGGGGTTGACCGCGATCGTGGCCGGGCGGCTTGGCTATACTGCGGGGCAAGTGCGTGTGTTGCTGGTGGCCGCCATCATCGGCGGGATCGCGGCCTTGGGTGAAAGCTTCAGGATTTGGTCCATGAATGGCAAGGAGTATCCAGAGTTTCGATCCGTGGGCCATGTGAACCATTCTGCGCTTTACATGGTCGGCATCTTGGCTGCTGCCTTTGCCTGTCTGCGTGACAGCCAGCGTTGGATGTGGGCGCTCGGCATCGCGGGGATTGCGGCGAGCTTTGCCTACTTTATCCCCTCGCGCAGCATGGTTGCCATGGGTGCGGGGCTGGTGGTGAGTGCTGTTGGCCTGTCGATGATCTTGCGCCAATTCCTATCGCGCGCGGCCATTTTGGGCAGTGTTGTAGCGGTGGCGGTCGCATTTGTCGGCATGCTTGCGACTCCGCCCGCCGCCGATTTTCGTGCCGAGTTGCTCAGCCGCTTTGAGGCCGAAAGCCTTTTGTCCTATCGCGAGAACATCTTGTTCACCGCCTTGGAGGTTTACGATCGAAACCCGATCTTCGGCACCGGTGTGCGGACATTCAATCTGGCAACGGACGAGGCCGTACTACGCGCCGAGCTTGCGACGGAAGGCCGCGATTTCGAGGCTGAGGCATCGCGCTTTTACTTCTCACCCGGTCACGGCCACAACTTATGGACCACGCTTCTCGTCGAGCGGGGGATTGTCGGCGTGCTTGCTGTGACCGCCTATCTTGCCCTTGGCCTTTTCACATTTGCGCGGCTTTATCGTGACTTGGCTGATGATCCAGACCGCCAAGCGGTTGCCATGCTCGGCTTGCTGATGATCCTGTATCTCGCCGTGGCTGGTCTGGGGAACACCACCATGATCGTCGAACATGGGCAAGCCGCGATGCTCTTGGTGGCCATCGCTTGGGGTGGCGCGATGCGCGCGGGCGCACGGCAAGACACACGCGACGACGCTCTATCCTAGGCGCTTGCGCAGGCTTCTTGCCCATTTGTAGCGCAGCTGCCACCACCATGCCGCGATCAGATCGCTTTGGCGCACGCATCGCCCGACGCGCTCAGAGCGCTTGCGCAAGGCCACCAAGGTGCCTTCTTGCCCGACCATCTCGAATTCCGGGCAACGGCGCAGGAAATGTCCAATCGCCCATGTGACGCCCGGAAATTTCGGGCTGCTGTCATGGAGACAGATGAAGCCGCCTGGATTGACCAGATCAGCCCATTGCAGATCGACCATCACGGGATAGGCGCGGTGATCGCCATCGATGAATACGAAATCGAAGCGCCCGCCGGTCCGCCTTTCGGCTTCGAGGAAATCGCCCGTCACCCCCTTCCAAAAGGTCACGCTGTTCGGGTCGATACCCGCGCCACGCAGGTTTCGGTCGATGATATCGCGTTGGTTTGGGTAGTAGGTGAGGGGATCGATGACACAAAATTGCGGCACCGCTGCGCGGCTTGCATAAAGTCCGATCAGTTCCTTGAGCGTCCCACCCGCCGCAGTACCGATTTCAAGATGGCGGTCGCGCAGATCATGATGGGTCAGCACATGCCGCAGCAACCCGCGCTCTCCTTCGGTGCATTCCGACTCTAACGTTGTCGCGCTCGCTCGTGCCACGCCTGATCCTCTCCAATGCGGCGGCGTTCACAGGCATGCCGCGCTTCATTCATCGCCCCAATATGCCTTCACCTTCGGCGACACATGTCGTGTGCTACCCTTCCAATAGGCCACGGTAAATCGCGATAATCGCGGCGGCCTCGTTTTCGATGCGAAAGCTTTTCTCGATGAGGGCGCGGGCATTGGCGGCTTGTCGCGCGATCAGCGCGGGGTCGTCCAAAAGCTGTCCGATGGCCGCAGCGATCGCATCAGGAGCGCCCGGCGCGACAAGGACACCCGTTTCACCATCCACGACCAATTCCTCGAAGGCGCCAACGGTCGTCGCCACGACAGGCACGCCGCAGGCCATCGCCTCAAGCGGGGTAAGGCCAAACCCCTCCCAGCGTTGTGGCGCGACGAAAAGATCAAGCGCTTGATACCATTGCGGCATATCCCAAACCGGCACTTCGGGGCGGAACAAGATCCGCTCAGACAGACCCGCTTGTGCCACGCGCCGTTCCAGATCGCGCGCGAAATCGGCGTATTTGTCCAAGGCACGCCCCATAACCAGCGCGCGCGCATCGGGGCGGTTGTGCAAGGCCGTGATCATTGCATCGACAAAGACATCGGTGCCTTTTTGCGCACGGATACGGCCGAAACAGCCTATCAAGACCCCGTCCTCTGGCAGGCCGAGCTTGCGGCGAACCACGGCACGATTCGCGGCGGGGTGAAAGCTGTCGGCATCGATCCCATGCAAGATGACAGTGGCGGGCCGCGCCAGATAGGCGGCTGTGCGCGCCGAGGTCGCAATCACCGCATCCATGCGCGCAATCAGCGCCTTGGTCAGCCATGTGTGGCGGCGCTGCGAGGCAGAGGTAAATACTAGCCAAAGCTTCTTGCCCAAAAGATATTTCAGCGCCAAGCCACCAAGCATCTCGCTGTTGCGCCTGGCATGCCAGACGCGTGCGCCATGTGGGCCGCGCCGGGGCATTGTGATCAGATCGACGAGGCGGATTTGCGGCACCTGCGGCGGCAAGATGGGGCCAACAGCGGCAATGGCGATACCTTGCGCTTGGATCGGCACCAACCGCACGATGGTCGATGTGACCCCTGACAGGCGGCGCTTGAAATTCGGCGCGATGACATCAATCTGCCGCGGGTCGCGGTAAGGCGTCATGCCCGGACGCTCCTTTGGCTGTGACGACATCATCACCTCGCTTAGGCAAAGCGGCAGCTTGATGCAAGCCGTCTGCCCTAGCCTTGCGACCAATGCAGGTTGCGCGCTGTGTCCATGCCGACAGGCCGGCTAAGACGCAGCACGCTGCGCCCTTCGACCATGACCTCGGTCGCGGTGGATTGCGGTCTCTGGGTCACCGCATCGCGCCCCAGATCGAACAACATGCGGGTTGTCTCGGCCAGACGTTCCTCGGCGCGTTCGGCGCGCGCGGTAACCGCGGCAAGCTGTGCGCGCATCTCCTCAAGGCGCGTGAAATAGGCATCGCGCTCGGTTTTGGCGACTTCCAGCGCGACCGTGACCTTCAGGATCTCGCGCCACTGGTCCTTCGTCTTTGCCATTGCGTCCCCATTTCGATGCAACCCCAAGGGATGCTTGTCGCCAGCCCGCACTATGGGCGTGGCAGGATCGGGCGGCAATCACACCAAAGTTGAACCCGCCCTGCAAAGGGGCGCCCAGGCCCCATGTTGCGCGCCGTCAATGTGCGAGTCGTCCGACGCTGGCAGGATAAAGTTCTCGATGAGGGGAACAGGAAAGGACATGGTTGCAACCCTAGCAACGCAAGGCGCAAAGGTGGTCGCCAGGATGACCTGACCCACGATGAACCTCATCGGGCTGATCCGTCGCGTTTCGGGGACGGTGTATCAGGCGAAAACCTGAGATCACCCAACCGGCTCGCGGCGGGTCCGGTCCTGCCCCGGACCACGGGGGCGACGCGGTTGAGATGTCCCCAGTTCTCCCGTGTTGCCCCCGGTTTCGGGCCACATCCCGCCCGCAAGCCTCCGTTTGATGCCCGTCAATGCCGCCATCTTGGTCATTGCGCAGCCTGAGTGGCGGGCGCGTGGCCTGTGCCGTGGCAGCCCTGACCGTGACCAAAGCCGGAGCCGCTCTGATGCCGTCACCTATGCAATCTCCCAATGCCCCGATTGAAACCAATGTGCAGATCGCCGATCACCTTGCCCACTATGCCGATCTGTTGGCAGCCGAAGGGGGTGATCGCTTTCGCCTCCGCGCTTATCGCGCCGCAGTCGAGGAGATTACGGCCCTTGATCGACCCTTATCTGCGATTTTCGCGGCAGGCGGCATCGATGCGCTGATCGCGTTGCGCGGGATCGGCCGCGGGATTGCGGCGGCGATTGTCGAGATGCTGCAAACGGGTCGCTGGCGACAGCTTGAAGCGCGCGCGCAAAGCCTGACGCCTGCGCGACTCTTTGCGACGATACCCGGGATCGGTCCAGTTCTGGCCGATCGGCTGGTTGCGGATTTGGGGGTCGAAAGCCTCGCCGATCTCGAGGCGGCGTTGCGTCTTGGCGATGCCGAGGTGCAAGGGATCGGTGCGCGGCGGCGTGCGGCGATCTTGGCGGGCCTTGCGCAGCGCTTGAACCGCATGCCGATAGGGCCGCGCCGTGCCAAACCCGCACAGGCACCTATTCCGCCTGTCGCACTTTTACTTGCCATCGATGCGCGCTACCGGGCCAAGGCTGCGGCCGGTGTGCTGCGCCTGATCGCCCCGCGCCGGTTCAACCCCGAGGGTGCCGCATGGCTGCCGATCATGCATCACCACGCCGATGGGTGGGACTTTACCGCGTTGTTTTCAAACACCGCCAATGCACATGAATTGGGGCGCACACGAGATTGGGTCGTACTCTATTTCCGCCGTGACAGCGGCCCAGAGGGACGCGCGACCATCGTCACCGAGACGCTCGGCCCTTTGAAAGGGTTGCGCGTCATTCGCGGCCAAGAAGAACCCTGCGCGCAGCATTACGCCCAGCATGACGCAATGCCCCCCGCGCCGGGTGACAGCGCGGGGGGCAATGGTCGTTTGGCTGGAGCGCGCACCAATGCTTTCGGCAAATTGGTCAACTGACCGTCAGATGATCGACCACTTCGGTCACGCCTGGGGCTGACCATGCCGCACGCTCAGCGCTGCGCCGCTCGCCCAGGTAACGCACGCGGCCCTCAAGCGTGACCTTGCCGCCATCGACATTGACCTTGATCGCGCTGGCATCAAGCTCGGCATCGCGCTGGAGCGCCTTTTGGATACGTTGGCTCACATCGGCGGGTTTCACCGCCGGGGTGATGCGCAGCCGGTTATTGACACCCGTCACCCCGACCAAGCGGCGCACCGCCTGTTCGGCGGCGGTGGATTGATAATGCCATTCCACCTGACCCTCCAACGTCACCCAACCCTTGGTTACCGTGATCTTGATCTTTTCGTCCGGCACCGAGCTGTTCCATTTCAGCGTATTGACGATACGCTTGGCGATCTCGTCATCGGCGGTGATATGGGCGCCAATCGGGCGCACTTCGATCTCGTCGGCGATGGCGCGCACCCCACGGATCCCTTCGACGATCTCGCGGATCGTGACCTTGTCGCTGAAAGCGCGCACATGGCCGGTCAGCGTGACCACCTGCCCATCGACGGCCACGCCGATATCGGCGGCATCGACGCTGGGTTCGAGGTCAAGCTCTTCCAGAATATCCAGCCGCAATTCCTTGTCGTTCATGATCTTCCTCCTTGGGGTGGGTCAGTGTGCAGATCACGATCCTAATTGCCGCTTCGCCTGCGGCATTGATAAGGCGCAAGCCCTGCGCCCATAGCCGACTTGCGCCCCATCAATGTCGGCAAGCCATCATCAGCCCAGACTGAGCTGCGCGCGTTCCCCCCGTTGACAGGAGATCGACATGCCTCACTGCAATCCCGCTACCCAAAAACGGCTCGCCTTTGGCTTTGCCGCCGCGATGCTCGCTGCTTGGCCTGCCATGGCTGATGACGATGATGATGATACCGGGCGGCTCGAATACATGTATAGCTGTTCGGCCTGCCACGGCGAAAGCGCGCGCGGCGATGGGCCGGTCGCGCGTTATCTGAATGTCGACACACCCGGCCTGACGACGCTTTCACGCGAGAATGATGGCGAATTTCCGCTCTACCGGGTGGTGCAGATCATCGATGGGCGTCATGGGGTGGGTCCGCATGGCACGATCATGCCGGTCTGGGGCGCGCGGTTCATGCCGCAGGCCCTGGCCGAGGGTGGTCATTTCCGGGCCGAGGTCATCGTGCGCGGCCGCATCTTGTCGATCGCCCATTACCTCGAGTCGATCCAAGATTAGGCTGCGGTTGCGCATACGACCGCCGGGGCGCGCGCTCTATCACAAAGCGCGCGCCCAGCATGCCCGCTAGCTAGACTTGATCGCGATCTTGCGCGCCGTTTCACGGGCCTGTGCCGTTTTCGGGATGGTGATCGTCAAGATCCCTTGCGACAGGGTCGCTGTGATCTTGTCCGCATCCGCAGCACTTGGCAGGCGCAATCGACGCTGGAACGCACCATAGCGGCGTTCGCTCATCAAATAGTCGCCCCTCGTGTCGCGTTTTTCCTCGGCGATCTCACCACGCAAGGTCAACAGGCCGTCTTCAACATCAAGATCGATATCCGCGGGCAACAGGCCGGGCAATTCGGCCTTGATCTCGTACTGCCCGTCACAATCGATCAGCTCGAGCGCGGGCGATAGCAACGCGCCTGTGGCCAACGCCCCGCCGGGCGTAACGGCTTGCGGGCGAGGTGTGCGCCACAGGCCCACTCCGAAGTCATCAAAAAGCCGGTCAACCTCCTCGCGCAGGGTGCTGAGGGGCGTCCATAATGCGCCGTGGCTGGGCGATTGCGTCTGTGTTGGTTCGGCGTGTTTGGTCATCATCATCACTCCTTTTGGTGGGGGTAGCGCCGCGTGCTTCGACCTGCCCTCTGGCAATGCTGCCTGATCCGGCCCGCACCACATTGACCGGCCGCAAACATCGCCAGCCGATCGTCGGTCACAGCGGCAAATGCCGCTGCATCTTATCGGTCTGTGCCAATGTCGTCGCCGCATGCCGCGCTGCGAGAAAGGGTGCTGGGGCCGCATGCTGGTAACCATGGTCCTTGTTCAGGCGGCCATCTTCATGAACTGGCACCTCGGGCCGGCAATTGGCCAACACATCGTCCACGGGGTCGATCCCAGCCATATCGGCCAGATCGGCCAGATTGTTGATCCGAAACCGCCCCTGTGTGCGGCTTTCGATCACACCCTGCTCAGCCAATTGACCCAGCGTGCGACAGATCGTTTCGACGGTTGTATTCGTCATATCGGCCCAATCGCGCCGTGAGATCGGCACCGTAACGATCATCCCGCCATCGGGCAAATCTTCGGTCGGCATGATCTCGGCGGCCATGACAAGAAAGGCGATGATCCGCTCACGGCTGCTCAGAGCACCGCGCCGCCACAAGAATTCAAGCTGGCGGGCATGTTGCTCCGCGGCGGCGCGCAAGACCTGCATCCGCAGCGCAGGCTCTCGTTCGAAAAGACGACGTAAAACTTGGGGGTCAAAGCTGCAAATCTCGACATCGGTTGCCGCACTGATGCTGCATTTGCCCTCTGGCTCAAGCCACGCGCCCACAGGATCGGCAGGCAATGTCAGCCCCACGATGCTGCGCCGCCCGTCTTCGAGAATGCGCTCCGTCCGCAGGTAGCCGCGGCGCAAGATGCCGGTCAACTTCGGGCTTTCGCCTTCATCTTGTAAAACCCACCCCGAGGGGAGCTTGCGTACCCTAATGCCGGCCCGCCCGACCGACGCGGCCGCGACCGCCTTGCAGACTGTGCGGGTGCGTAGTGTACACGATCCACATGCATCTTGGGCCGCTTGGCCGTTTTGCGCTGTCGCCATCTGTCAATGCCTCCCTTTTTGATAGGTTTTCAACCTTCGGTCACTTGTGATTGTGCGATGATCGCGCGGACCCGTTGGCGCAGTGCGCCTTCGGGTAGCGTCATGAGTTGGCGCGCGGACTGCGTGATGAGCCCGTCACGCAAAACCGCCGAAAGGTGCGTTTGCAAGGTTGGTAGGATTGATGGATCGGCCAAAATGACCAGTCGATCAAAGTGATGGGCATGATGACGTAGCTCGAGGAACGACAAGATGTCCTCCACGAAATCTACCATGTCGCGGCGCAGGGCCGCAGCGATCGCAGCTGTCGCTGCTGCCCCATTGGACCCTTGTGCAGCCGTGCTATGTTGCGCGACCCCAGGCTTGTCCTCTGGCGCGACAATCGCACGAAGATGCGCGCCGGATGCATGGCTGATGAATTCGATCGGCTCTTCGCCGTCAAGGCCATTGAACCCGCGCAGCACCCTCGCTCGCTTCGGGTCGATCACCAGTGCCCACGTCCGAACAGCCATTGCGCCCCCAATTCATTACCGATGCAATATTTGCATTTCGTCACAAAAGGACCGATCGGACATTGATCTAGCGCAATGAAGAGCCACCTATTCGTTCGTATGATTGACATAGTGAAACAAAAGGTAGATTTTTTTGATATTAAAATAGTATTTAGTTCAACCAAAGAGCGAGTAGCGTGTGCTTTGCCATTCTGTGGTGCTCTTTGCGTCAGTCCAATTGATTGGTCCCGATGGATGCGCGTCATCTGCGGGCAGGGAGGGGTAATGACGTTTCTCGATGCGACTAATCGCTTGTGCGCCTTCAGCATGATCGCGGATCTGGCAGAATTGCCGCATGATCTGCGCGAAGCCTTGAACAAGATCTGTCAGCTGCGCCATCTGCGCCAAGGTCAGGTGATTGCCCATCCCGGCGAGCCCCATGATCTGGTCGGCTTTGTGGCTGAAGGAATATTGCGCATGCAAAAAACCTTGCCTGATGGCCGCCAACATGTCGTTGGCTTGCTGGTGCCAGGTGATGTCTATGGCCGCGTCTTCGATGGTGCGATGCAGTTCTCGATCGAGGCTGCAACAGAGGCCAAGGTATTCGTCTTTCCCCGGCATGCTTTCGAAGCGTTGCTTTCAGCCTCGCCTGCGCTTGACCGGCTGATGCTATTGCATTTTTTGACTGAAATCGATCGCACCCGTGATTGGATGGTGATCTTGTCCAATCCCAAGGTGCGTGGCCGCTTGGCCGGGTTCTTGATGATGCTTTGCACCCGGTTTCGCAATATCGAAGGGATGCTGGGCTCGATGAACGGCATGTTGACGGTCAGCATTCCGATCAGCCGGGCCGATCTGGCGCATCTGTTGGGGGCGCGGGCAGAATCGATCAGCCGTGCCTTTCACGCGTTGGCCGATGATGGGATGATTGACATCATTCGCCCTGATCTGGTCGTTTTGCGCAGTATCGAAGATCTCGCCGACGAGGCGGGTGAGCCCGAAATGGGTGAGGCGATATTGACCGAAGACCTGCCAAGCCACCGCATCGGATCGCTACGGCGGCTATAGCAAGGTTTGAACACCACTGGCCTGCCCCTCAGGGGCAAGCCGCTTCAAAATAGGTGCCGTCGCCACGGGCATATGCGCAGCGCCCCGTGGCACTGTTTTGTGCGACCAAGGTACCGGCCGCCGCCCCCGCCAAGGCCGCGATCAGCCGCCAATTGCCATCGGCATCGAACGCCTCGGCCGTCAAGAGGCCCGTAGCAGCACCCGCCGTCATGCCGACCAAGGTGCGTTGTTCGCTGGTCAGGTTTTCACAGCCCGCCACCAAGGTCGTTCCCAGCCCTAGCATCAGCCCAGCAATCGTCATGCGCGCGCTCATGCCCGTGCCTCCGTTGCCTTTCCGTCGTGATGGGCCGCGACCGCTTGCAGCACCTCGCCCGAAAGGCTGCGGCTGACCGCATGGGCGATGTCGCCAAGGCTGAGCATGCCAACAAGGCGCTTATTGTCGTCGATCACCGCCAAGCGACGGATTTTCTTTTGTTCCATTAGATGGATCGCATCCTCGACAGTTGAGGATGACCTGCACCAGACGATGCCCTTGGTCATGATTTTTTCGGCCGTGGTCTTGGCCGGATCGCGCCCCTTGGCCACCACGCGCAAGGCGATGTCGCGATCGGTGACCATGCCGATCAGACGGTCATCCTTGCCGATGGGAACAGCGCCGATATCGTCCTTCTCCATCATCTTGGCGATCTCTGCGACGCTGGTATCGGCGCTGGCCCAAGTGGCTTTAGGGTGCATTGCATTGGCGATGTCCATGGCTGTCTCCGTGCTTTGGCATGTCTCGGGTCACCATGCGCCGCCAGGCTGACTTGGTCATTGACCGGGCGCAAAGGGCAAGGCGGCGGGGCGTGGCGGTGTTGGCGGTACCGGGGCGGGCGGCCAGATCGGGCCACCATGCAACCGCGCAATCGCCGCCGCGAGCATCGGGGCAAGGCCGAGCACCCTGAGCTTTGGATCATCCTGTACGAAGGGGCCGACACTATCGGTGACCGTCAGCCGATCCACCCCGTCACCTTGCCTAAGCCGTGTGATCGCTTGCGCCGAAAATAGCCCATGGCTTGCCATTGCGTGAACGCGCGCTGCGCCATGCGTGCGCGCGGCTTGGGCTGCACGCAAGATCGTGCCGCCGCCACAGATCATGTCATCGAGAATATAGACCTGTGCGCCCGCAACATCGCCGGCAAAAAGCGACCCCGCGACAACACCCGCGCTGCGGCGTTTGTCCATGAAGGCAAAGCCTGCATCCTCCAAGCCGATGCTCTGTACAGCCGCATGCAGCAATTGCGCACGTTTGATGCCGCCCGGATCAGGCGCCATCACCACGCAAGGCCCGCCGTGATCATCCGCCGCGATCAGGGCTGCAAACAGCGCCTCGGTGGTCAGATGCAGCGTCGGGATGCGAAAAGCGTTCTCGAATGCGGCAAGGTTGTGGACATCCACCGTCACGATCTGGTCGCAGCCCATCGCCTCGATCGCTTGCGCGATATAACGCGCCGAAATCGGATCATGCGCCTTGGTGCGGCGATCCTTGCGCATATAGGGCAGGTAGGGGGCGATCAGGCTAATCCGCGCGGCACCAAGATCGCGGCACGCGGCGCAAAAGAACATCGCCCGCATGAGCCGGTCATTGCACGAGGCATCCTGCCCCCCCTGCAAGGCGGCAAGGATAAAGACATCATGGCCACGTGGATCGGTCAAGGGGCGGGCCTTGTGCTCGCCCATCTCGAAATCGCGTTCCTCATGCGGTGCAACGCCCCAGCCGCCCACTGCGGCGATGCGCTGGCCCAAATCCTCGATCCCTTTGAGTGCGAAAAACAACATGAGGTCGATCATGCCGGGTCATGTGCAGGCCGCATTGCGGACAATCAATGCAGAGCCCCCGGCGTGCAGACAGCCTGACATGACAAAACCCGCGAAAGGATTTTCCATGTCGGATACTGGTATCGCTTCGCTTGATCATGCCCCCGATGTCTTGCGCCATTGGCTCGACGTGATCTGTGATGATCTCGGGTGGTCGGACCAGCGCAGGGCCTATCTGCTTTTGCGTGAAACGCTGCATGGGTTGCGCGATATGATGGGCGTGGATGAAGCGGCCGCGTTTGGCGCCCAACTCCCGATCTTGGTGCGCGGCGTGTTCTTCGAGGGGTGGAACCCGACCTTCCCAAGCGCCCCATCCGCGCCCGTCCTAGACCTGGATACAAAACAACGCGACGCCGCCGAGCGCGCTGTGGCGGCGGTGATGGCGCTGCTGCTCCAGCATTTGCGCACGGGGGTGATCGCCCAGACGCGATCAGAGCCGTGCCGCCCCATGCCCACGGTCGGTGCGTGATGACGCTGACCCACTCTGGGGTCGCCTTGCCGCATGCGCGTGGCAATGGATTGGGCGAGAAATGCGATTTCATGATGCATCGGGCATGGCCACAACGCCCGCTGCCGCAGATGATCGAAACCCACGCCTCTTTGATCTTTCTGACCAATGACCGGGCATATAAGCTCAAAAAGCCTGTGCAACTCCCGCATGCCGATATGCGCAGCCTGGCCGCGCGCGAGGCCCTTTGCGTTGAGGAGTTGCGCTTGAACCGCGCGTTGGCGCGTGATGTCTATCTTGGCCTCATCGCGCTGGTGCGCCGCCCGGACGGGTCCTTGGGTCTGGGCGGCCCCGGCCGTGTGATTGATTGGCTGGTCGAAATGGTCCGCTTGCCGGCGGCGCAGATGCTCGACCAACGCTTGCTGGTCGGTCCACCGCCAAGCCACGACGAGATTGCAGATTTCGGCCGGGTCATGATCACGTTTTATCGTCATCAACACGCGCCTCCAGGGGCCGCTGGGCGTTACATGGATCGCTTGACCCGCGAAATGGCGACCGATCTGCGCCATCTCTCGGAGATGCGCGTCCATCTTGGCGCAAGTTGGTCCGATACGCTCTTTCAAGATGCGCCGATCATGTTGGCGCAGATGCGCGCGGCAATCGAAACGCGTGGTAAAGCGGGGCTCGTATTCGAGGGGCATGGCGATCTGCGTGCCGAGCATGTTTGTTTGATCCGTCCCCCCGTTGCCTTTGACAGGGTCGAGTTCAATCATGACTTCCGGCTGATTGACCCACATGACGAGATTGCGGGACTTGGGCTTGAAGCAGCGCAGCTTGGTGCCGAATGGATCGGGCCGCTTCTGTCGGAGCAACTCGCCATGGCGGGTTTCACGCCACCGCCCCCCCATGCTGCGCACCGTGTATCTGATGGCGCGCTGCTTGACGCAGGCCCGCCTTGCCATCGATCACCTGCGCGACCCGAGCCCACGCACCCCGGCAAAATGGGCTCCCCGTGCGCGCAGTTTCCTCGATATGGCGCGCATGGTTATGGGGGGCGGTGGCTAGGCGTTTGCAGTTGCGCATCAAGCGCTGCGCTGACCTCGGCATCACTAATTTGCGGAAAATCAGCATAGTGGGCGCCGACCGCATGAAAGGGCAGGGGGTTTTCGAGGCAGATCACCTGATCAACCAAAGGCCGGATCGCATCAAGCGCTGTGCGCGGAGCAACCGGGATTGCGACGATCACGCGCGCGGGGCCTTGCGCCTGTAGCCACCCCAGTGCGGCCCGTAGGCTTGCCCCGGTAGCGATCCCGTCATCCACCAGCACGATGGTTCTGCCGCCAAGCCCTATGGCTGCGCGCCCGTCTTGCCAAAGCGCACGGCGGCGCGCGATCTCGGCCAAGGCGGGTTCGGCCAATGCATCGATATCGGCACCCGACAACCCGGCGGCCTGCGCGATATCTTGATTGATCGCGATGCGGTGCTGCGCTCCATCGGTCACGGCGGCGACCGCAAGTTCCGGCTGCCCCGGCAGACCAAGCTTGCGCACCAAGACCACATCAAGCGGGGCATGCAGCGCTTGCGCGATCACGGCTCCGAGCGGCACACCACCGCGTGGTAAGGCAAGAATGATGGGCGCCTCACGCGCGCCCAAGGCCGCCTTGATCGGTGCGACAAGGCGTTGGGCAGCGTCGCGGCGATCACGAAAGACCCAGCCCATGAGCTTATCGCCGCCATAATCGCTGAAAAAGAAACCGCATCCATTGATATGGACACCACGCGCGCTTGCCTTGAAGCGGGGGGATTGCGCCACGCTGCGGGGCGGTTCGCGTTGTGACCGATAAGCGGTGTGCGTCACCGGCGCGGGCCAGCAAGCGGCGCACCATCGTGCGGTCGATCTGCAAATGGCGCGCGATTTCGTCTTCGCCAAGTCCCAGATCGGCGAACATGGCAACGGTGGCTTCCGGCCAAGGGCCAAGATGGTCGAGCGCAGGGGTAGGGGGAGTGCGTGGTTGCTCGGTCATGATCAGTGCTGCCTTGTCTTAATGGACGACGACGACCGTGCGCTCGGTGGCGTGCAAGACCTTTTGGGTGACACTGCCCAGCACCATCTCGCGCAGCCGCCCCAGCCCACGCCGCCCTAAAACGATCATGCCAGCCGCTTCGGCTTCGGCCAGTTCGAGAATTTCATCGGCATAATCGCCGGCGGCATTATGGCTGCGAATATCTTGTGCGCCTGCGGCTTCGGCGCTGCTGCGGGCGCGGGCAAGAATCTCGTCGCCAATTGCCGCGATGACCAGCACACGTTCGATCTCGCTTTGCGTCGCGGCATAAAAGGCACCAAGGCTTTCAGCCTGCGCACGGGCGCTGAACGTCTCTTGGTGGCGTAGATGATCGAGAAGGTGCTCTGTTTCCGCCAATCGTGTCAGTTCGGCCGAGGGACGGGTGTGGAGCTGTACATGGATGATGCTCAGCCCACGCTGGAGCTTGGCTGACAAAAGTGCGGCACATGCCACGGCGCGTTCACCCGTGGGAGATCCATCCGTTGCCACCAAGATCCGGTCCGTCATCGCGCGCGCCTCCCACTGCTGGCTCTTGTTTCGTCGGATATTCTCGGACGTCGCGGCCAAGGGTGCATTGCCCGCCATCAATCGGCTGTCACAAGGGCAAGGCGCGGGCCATGTGCAGCAACAGCGCCACCAACTCGCTTTGGCGACGTGTGCGGGTTTTGCGCATGATCGACGATAATTGGTTGCGGAGCGTCTGTTTCGAGACGGCCTGTGCGCGCGCCACTTCGGGCAAGCTGCGCCCCTCGAGCAGAGCTTGCGCCAAGTCAACCTCGCGTGTCGTCAAGGCAAAAACCTCGCCCAAGGCATCGCGCTCAAGTTGAAGCGGCGCTGTGCTGTCGATCACCATGATCGCCACACGACCGCCTGTGCGACCATCGCCAAGGGGGCCATCCACTTGTCCTAAAGCCGTGAGCGGGGTCAGGCTGGCAAGCCTTGGCCGGCCATGTTTGGCCGCGCGTAGCCCGATCATCATGCTGCGCGCGCGCGATGACTGTCCAAGGGCTGCAATCGCCTCCAAAAGGCTGGCCGTATCTGCGGGGTCATTGCTGTGCAAACGGCGATCCATGCCCAAGTTCAAGTCGCCCCCATTGCGCAAAAGGCGCTCGGCATGCGCGTTCATCATCTCAACGAGGCCATCTTGGCCCACCACGAATGTTGGAAAACTGCTGAGTTCCAAGAGGGTTTGTGCCGTGCGGCGGGATTGGTCCGCGTCTTGTGCAAGTGCGGCGATGCGGGTTGCATGCTGAAGATGCGGCGCGACCTCGGCCAGAAAACCCGCCGCAATAGCTGCGATCTGGCGGGCAGCATGGGCGGGGTAGCGGATTTCAAGCGACGTCTGCACCGGGCCATCACGGGTGATCACGACGCCGGTCGCCGCATCGAAATCACCCGCCTGACCAAGCCAATCGCGAAAGAAAGGCGTTGTTCGGAAATCTTTCCGCGCCATCAGCGCGTCATCGTGAAACACCACGCCTACGGGCTTTTGTCGATGGGCGCGCAAAAGGGGGTTTGCCCGTACGAGGGGCAATGGCATCGCAGGCATCGCGCCGTCGCCCAGGCCGCGATGCAGCAGACCGCAGCCACCCGGCTGCGCGGGATCTTGCCGAAAGTATAAAATGGCGGCTTCGGGGAAATGGGCCGCGACGAGATCAAGGGCCAAGTCGTGAAAGCGCCCCGCAAGCGCGGCTTCATACAGTGCGCCGATCTCTTCACATGTCACATGCAGAGTTTCCCCCAAGGCACCGTCTGGCATGCTATCCCCTCGACACAAGCGATCCATTTCGCTGGCTTGGCGGTCAAGGTCGATAGGCCGCCCCCAAAGGGGCGCTGCAAAGAGCGCCTGTGATAAAGGCGAGCTTGGTGTGCAACTGGCCTGACGGAATGCCGCCGCGGCGGTCATGGCGACCGCTTGGCCTTGGTCGCGCGAATCGCGCGTTTGGGCATTGATGATCCGCAAACCTTTGTCTCGGCGGTCGGCGTTCCCTGTCACAGCACCGCGCGGCAGATGATATCGCGGCCTGCAAAGACCGTCAGATCGGCCCTCAAGTTATCATCGCCGACCAGCCGGACCGAGGCCCTGCCAAGCAGCACCGCAGAGCCATCGGGGGCGCTGGCCTGAAATGCGCCGCGTTGCGTATTGTATGAGTGGCCGGAAGTGCCTTGCTTGCCAACCCGGAACTGGTAGCTGCCCATCAGAGGATAGGCGCTTTCGACAAAGGCAGACAGATGCATAACTTGCCCCGCGCGACTGAGGCGGATGAAACACCCCGGCCGCTCAGCCATATCCGTTGCAGCTGCCATATGGGGAAGCAGCAGGGAGGTGGCCATGACGAGGCGCATCGCCATCTCCCTGCCGCCCGCCAACCATGCCCTTGGCCGTGATCCATGGCGGGAACGTCTCTCCATTCGCATGATCCTTTGGTCAAATGGCATGATCGGTGTTACCCGGCCCATGGCCGGATCAGTCGATGGTCACATCGAAACGTGTGCCAAGGCCCCCGGCATGGCCGCTATGGCTGCGGATGACGGGGCTGAGCCTGGTGTCGCCTTGGGTCAGCGAACTCACCCCCGCGTCACCGCTTTGTTCGACGATGGCCTGATCGCCGTCGCCTGTCTGTGTCAGTCCTGACAGGTTATAGCGCCCCTCTTGGGTGACCTCGGCCGCGTTCTCGTTGCCGTTTTGCAAAACGAACGAGAAGTTGCGCCCGTCTTGGGTGGTCGTGACGCTATTGGCGATCCCGTGTTGGATGATCTCGGACAGGTTTTGCGCCGTGGCGGCCCCTGCCGCGAGGGTGATTGCGCCTGCAAGAAAAAGGCGCAGGGACCGATGATAGCATAATGGATGCGGCAAAGCTGTGCCCTCCTGCATGGCAGATGGTGATGTAGTCGGCGGGGTCACCCAGCCTGCGATGGTCGCAATGCTGGGCGACCCCTTGCGCGATCAGTTGGACTGAACGGTCAGCGACATGTTGCCGATGCCATGCTGGACGGCTTCGGACTGATGCCCGCTGCCAAACTGCATCGTGGCGGCGTCATTGAACGCACCGAACTGGTCGGTGATCGACAAGTTTCCGCCGCCCACTTGGTTGGTGGCCGAGAAATTGCCCACACCCGTCTGCATGGTCAGCGAGCCGTTGAAGCCACCCGGCACACCATGGCCGCCAATCTGGCCGCCAAACTGCCCGGTATAGGAGCCGTTATAGTCACCATTCTGCATCGTGCCTTGCGCATTGCCGATGCCATACTGCTCGACCAGCGACCAGTTGCCATCGGCACTCGCGGCCCCTGCGGCAAGGGCTGTGGATGCGATCAGGGTCAAAACGAAACGTTTCATGCTTGGATCTCCTTGGATGAACACATCGGCCTGAGCGACCGATAAGAGCATCCTGTGCAAGCAGACCTGCCGATGCGCGGTCGCGAATGTCTGGCCCGGATGGGGCAGATGACCGATGCGCCGGCAAAACGGCGCGTCATCGCGAACACTTGGCCCGGTTTGGCGGATCAATGTGGGGCATCGGGATGCGGGTGATCCAAATGCGACGGCAAAAGGACGATGGTTTGGGTCATTCATACCATCCCCATGGGCCGCGATACCGCCGAGCCATGACGCTTTCGCTCATTGCGGCCGGTCAATGCCAATCGCTGCCAATGCGCCTAGCCTGTCTTGGTAAAGTTCGGGGTCTGCGCGATGTGTGGGGTCAACATGGCCAAGATATGGTGGCGAAGGGGCATTGGCCGATGCATTGCGATTGCTTTCGCTTGCGTCTTGCTTGCGGCACCCGTTGCTGCCGAGAGCCCGTGGGCGGGCCCCTACATGGCGATCGGGCTTGGCCTAAGCCACCATCGGTTGTCGCTGTCACACGCTCAAGGCTTCGCCAATGGTATGGCCCAACGTCAAGGGGGGTGGTCGCGAGACGCGGGGTTCCTCGCGCTAGGCTATGCGCGCCTTTCTGGACCGTTGCGCTTTGCCGCGGAGATCGAGATGGAACCGGGCGCGCGGCCGATGGCCTCGGGCGGGTCGTGCCGTTTGGGCGCCCTCTGTGCGCGCACCAACCTGATCGGTACGCTCGGGCCGGTCTATCGTTTACGCGCACAAATGGCGCATGCGATTGCGCCCGGCGTTGCAGTCTCGGTGGGTCTGGGGCTGTCGGCGGCAGAGGTCAAGGGGACGCGCGCCTTGGTCGAAGTGGCCAGCGCCAACGACAATGCTGCCGCGCTACTGCGGGCCAGCTCACCCTTCATGGTCGATGATCTGGCACGCGGCGGGCATATCGTGGTGGGGATCAATCAAGCGCTCTCGGCGCGCGTAACATGGGGACTGTCGCTTTTGTTTGAGCGTGTGCATGTCACGACCGACAGCGCGGTTGCGATCACGGCAGCGACCATGTCGGGTTCAAGCCGCGCATTTGTGCAACTCGATCATCGCGGAAATTTCAGGATCGACAGCCGGTCTTTGCGGCTCGCGCTGACGTGGCGCTTTTGATCCTGTCCCATAGGCCAGGTGCAATGGGCCTATTTGACCGCGCGCATGGTGGGTTTTGCCCCTGCGCCATTGCTATCGATGAAATCCAACACCAAGGGCCGGATCCGAGTGCGCCAACTCTTGCCTGCAAAGATCCCGTAATGCCCCGCATCGGGTTCAAGATAGGACGCCTTGAGATGGCTGGGCAGGCCAGTGCAAAGATCAAGCGCCGCCACGCATTGGCCCGGCGCCGAGATATCATCCTTGCCTCCCTCGACCGTCTTGACCGCGACGGTTGTGATCTTGCCGATATCGACGCGCTTGCCCGCAACGGTAAAGCGGTTTTGCGCAATCTCGAGGCCCTTGAAGATGCGCTCGACCGTCGAGAGGTAGAACTCGGCCGTCATGTCCATGACGGCGAGATATTCGTCGTAAAACTTGTTGTGCTTGTCATGATCGCTCGCCTCGCCCTTGGCGACGCGCAGGATCTGTTCGGCGAAAGCGGTCGCGTGCTTTTCCGCGTTCATCGCCATGAAAGATGTGAGCTGTTGCAGCCCCGGATAGACCAAGCGCCCGGCGCCGGCATATTTGAAGCCCACACGCTGGATCACACTGCGCTCCAACTGGCCCATCGTCACGCGGCGGCCGAAATCGGTGACATCGGTCGCGGCGGCATCGGGATTGATCGGCCCACCGATCAAGGTCAACGATCGCGGCTGCGCATCGGGGTCTTCCTCGGCGAGATAAGCGGTCGCCGCCAAGGCCAGGGGCGCAGGCTGGCAAACAGCGATCACATGGGTATCAGGCCCCATGACGCGCAAGAAATCGACCAAATAGAGCGTGTAATCCTCGATATCGAACTTGCCCGCGCTCACCGGGATATCGCGCGCATTGTGCCAGTCGGTGACATGGACATCGCAATCGGGCAGCAAGCTGAGCACGGTCGAGCGCAACAGTGTGGCATAGTGGCCCGACATCGGCGCGACCAGCAGCACCTTGCGCCCCGTAGGCGCGCGGCCCGCAACGTTGAAGCGGATGAGATCGCCAAAGGGGCGTTCGCGCACCCGCTCGACTGTCACGATGTGATCGCGCCCATCCTCGGCGGGGATCGAATGAATACCCCAATCGGGTTTGACCGCCATGCGCGCAAAACTGCGCTCGGTCACCTCGCCCCAGGCAGCGGTCATCTTGATCCATGGATTGGCGACAAGACCAAGCTGGGGATACGAGCACATCGCGCGTGCGGTTGACCCCATCCATTGGTTGGTTACACGCATTGATTCCATGATATCGTAGGTGAGCATATAGCGCATCGCCGTCTCCTGCCTCGCGATCCAGAGGCGATGCACGGCCCCGGATCAAATCGTCGCTTTGCCACCTCACCCCGGCATCGCTATATTTCAGTGAACCAAAAGGAAGGCGAAATCAAGGTGGCACGCGACGAAACTCCAGACCGCGACACAGGCGAAAGCCTCGCGCGCCTCAATGAGAACCTTGCACGGATGGAGGAACTGTCCAAGCGACTGGTCGCAGCGCTCAGTGCGCGCAAGCCCGGCGATGTGGGCCTTGAAGGGCCGGGCCAAGAGCTGATGCTCAAGGCGGGCATGGCCATTTGGCAAGAGGCGCTGACCAATCCCGCCAAATTGATGGAGCGCCAAGTCAGCTATTGGTCGCAAACCCTGACGCAGTACATGGAATTGCAAAAAGAGCTGGCGCAGGGCCATTTTGCCTTGCCTGCCAGTGACACGCAGCCAGAGGACAAGCGCTTCTCCAACCCGCTATGGCAAACCCACCCCTTCTTTCACACCATCAAGGCGCAATACCAAATTTCGGCCGAGGCGATGCGGAGTGCTGTCGCCGAACTTGAAGGGCTGAGCGCGCGCGACAAGAGGAAGGTGGAATTCTTCGCAGGCCAGATCATCGATCTTTTCGCGCCGACCAATTACCTCGCCACCAACCCCGACGCCTTGGAAAAGGCCGTCGCGACCGATGGCGAGAGCCTTGTGAAAGGGCTTGAGAACCTCGTGCGCGATCTCGAAGCGCGCCATGGCGAGATCTTGCCGGTTCTGGCCGATCCGACCGCCTTTCAGGTGGGCGAGAACTTGGCGACCGCCAAGGGCGCGGTTGTCTATCGCAACCATATGTTCGAATTGATCCAATATGCAGCCACCACCGAAAAGGTGCGCGAGACGCCCTTGGTGATTTTTCCGCCTTGGATCAACAAGTACTACATCCTCGACCTCAAGCCGCAGAATTCGCTGATCCAATGGATCGTCGACCAAGGCTATACGCTCTTCGTAGTCAGCTGGAAAAATCCCGATGCCAGCTATGCTGAAACGGGTTTCGAGGGGTATATCGAAGATGGCTACCTCAAGGCGATCGATGTCGCCTGTGCCGTGACCGGCCAAGATCAGGTCAATGCCGTCGGCTATTGCGTGGCTGGCACGACACTTGCGCTGACGCTCGCGCTCAAGGCCAAGCGCGGGCAGAGCCGCGTGAAATCCGCCACCTTCTTCACCACGTTGACCGATTTCAGCGATCAAGGCGAATTCACACCCTTCCTTGATAGTGATTTCGTCGATGCGATCGAGCGTCAGGTCGCCGCCGAGGGCTATCTTGACAGCTATTACATGTCCAAGACCTTTTCATATCTGCGCGCCAAGGATCTGGTTTATGGTCCAGCTGTCCGCAGCTACATGATGGGCGAACCGCCACCGGCCTTTGATCTCTTGTTCTGGAACGGCGACAGCACGAACCTTCCCGGCAAGATGACGGTGCAATACCTGCGCGGCCTGTGTCAGGACAATGGCTTTGCCAAGGATGGCTTCGCCCTGATGGGCGAGCGGTTGCATGTCTCGGATGTGCGCCTGCCCATTTGCGCGATTGCCTGCGAGACTGACCATATCGCCGCCTGGAAAGATAGCTTTCGCGGGATCGTGCAGATGGGATCGAAGGACAAAACCTTCATCTTGTCTGAATCGGGTCATATCGCGGGTATCGTCAATCCACCCGCCAAGAAGAAATATGGCCATTGGCGTGGGCCAGAGCCGATCGGCACACCCGATGCTTGGAAAGAGTCATCCAAATATCACGAAGGGTCATGGTGGCCCCATTGGGATGAATGGCTGGCCAAGCGTTCGGGCAAGAAAATGCCAGCGCGTACCTTGGGGAGCGAATCATACCCTGCCACCAACCCCGCACCCGGCACCTATGTGACGGAAAATATAAACGGCTGATCCACCGTCAAAATCTCCAGTGAAATGCTGCGTTGCAGAAAAAACCTTGACTTGCTGCACCGCAGCATGCATAAACCTCGCATACGCAGCATACGGCCCCGTCGCCTCGGGGCAAAATCCCGGAGAAGACCCATGGCCCCCAAGACCACCGATTTTACCAAGATGATGTCCGACATGATGTCCGCCTACCCGATGGACCTCTCTGCAATGAGCGACGCGTTCAAAACCTCGGCCGCGATGGGCGAGAAAATGTCGAAGGTCATCCTCGACGCCGCTGAGAAGTCGACCGACATTTCGTCCAAGTGGACCAAAGACACCATTGCCAAGCTGGCCGATGTCTCCGCCGTCAAGGCCGAGCCGACCGATTACTCCAAGTCGATGACTGATTTTGCATCCGCTCAGGCCGAAATGGCCGCTGAAACCATGGCTGCCTTCGCAGAAGTCGCCAAGAAAGTGCAGATGGAAACCGTCGAGCTGATGATGGCGGCCGGCAAGGAAGCAACCGAAGAAGCAACCGCCGCCGTCAAGAAGGCAACCGCCGAAGTGACGACTGCTGCCAAGAAAGCCGCCGCAGCCGCTGCAAAGTGAGCTGCGCCTGACGGTGCCAATATTCGTGCAGGCGTCCTCCCCGCCGGCATGAACATGAGAAGGGCAGACCCATGTGGTCTGCCCTTCGCCGTTTCTGCCACTGCACAATAAATTTGCATTTCCCGCAAAGCGGCGTAGGGTCAGACCGCTGCAATGCAGGAAGGGAGACAAGGCCAATGGCTGATACAAGCGCCCCGCTTCTCATCAAGCGATATGCGAGCCGACGGCTCTATAACACCGAGACATCCGATTACGTCACGCTCGAGGATATCGCGGGCTTCATCCGCGCAGGCCGCGAGGTCAAGATCGTCGATCTGAAATCGGGTGACGATTTGACCCGGCAATACTTGCTGCAAATCATCGCCGAGCATGAAAGCCGCGGCGAAACCATTCTACCCATCGCGGTGCTGAACGATCTAGTACGCAGCTACACCACACAAGCCTCGACTGTGGTGCCTGATTTCCTGTCGATGAGTTTCGAGATGCTCAAGCAGGGGCAATCGAAGATGATGGAAAACATGTCAGCGATGAATCCGATGGCCAAAATGCCCGGCTTCGAGGCGATGCGCGCCCAACAAGAGGCCTTCATGAAGGCAATGACAGGTGGGCTTGGCGCGAATTGGTCAGCTCCGGCGGATGAAGACAGCGCAGCATCCTCGGCGGGCGATGAACTGGACGAAATCAAACGCCAACTGGCCGAGCTTCAGTCGAAACTGAGCCGTATGTAGGGAATTTCTGTTGTGTTGCGTCCTGTTGTGTTGGCCACGTTGGCCCCAATCCTGCTGTCGGGCTGCGCGTATTTCGGGTTCTCGAACCCATGGCGCGCGGCCCCCGCTGATCCCACTGTCGTCCATTATCAGGCGGCGATGGCGGATTTCTCGACATGTGCGACTGCAACTGATTCCGCAATCCGCGCAGAGGTGGCCCAAAAACTTGCCACCTATGCAGCACGCCTTCAGGCCGACAGCCGGCCACAAAACCCCGATCATTTCTTAATGACCGACCGTGTTGTGGCCGCCGCCGGATATTGCGCAGAGAGCCTGCGTTAGCTTGGCCTAGCCCACAAAACGCAGATGCGTGTTGAGCGGCAGATCGCGGATACGCTGGCCTGTCATCGCAAAGACCGCATTGGCAAGGGCGGGTGCCGCGGGCGGGGTGCCGGGTTCACCCACCCCCCCGATATGGCCCGATGTCTCAAGAATACGCACCGCGACCGTGGGCATCTGGTGCTGGCGCAGCGCGTCGTAATCGGTGAAATTGCCCTGCACGACAGCGCCATTCTCAAAGCTTATCTCTTCCATCATCGCCGCCGACAGTCCATAGACGAGGCCGCCGACCATCTGCGCCTCGATGATCGCGGGATCTAGGGCCGTGCCGACATCGCAGGCCATCCATGCGCGGGTGAGCGCGATCGCGCCATCGCGAAGGGCCACCTCGATCACCACGGCGGTGGGCGTATGAAAGGAATGGGTCATCGCCACGCCCATCGCGGTGCCGGGGGCGCGGGGCGCGTCCCAGCCTGACATCTCGGCCACCGCGCGCAAGACGCCGGCGCTGGGCGCGTGTTCGGCCTCGGCCAGTTCCAGCCGGAAGGCGAGCGGGTCGCGCCCGGCCGCAATGGCCATTTCGTCGATGAAGCTTTCCATGAAAAAGCCGTTGAAGGAATTGCCGACCGAGCGCCAAAAGCCGATCGGCACATCCAGATCGGCCAGATGCCCGCGCACCCGGTAATTGGGGATGGCGTAAGGTTGGTTGAACATCCCCTCGACATGGCCTTTGTCGGGGCCGGGGGGCGGGTTGCCCGTCATGCGCGCCATCGATTGCCGCGTGACCGAAGGGGCGGCCACCTGACCGTCCAGCCCCACGGCGCGTCCGTCGCGCAAGATGCCCTTCATCCGCGCCACGGCGGCGGGGCGATAGAAGTCATGGCGCATATCTTCCTCGCGCGACCATGTCACCTGCACGGGTGTGCCTTGCAGCGCGGCGGCGATGCGGGCCGCGAGGACGACGAAATCGCTTTCGCCGCGCCGACCGAAACCACCGCCGAGATAGGTGACATGGCACCTGACCTGTTCAGGGTCGAGGCCCACGGCCTTGGCGGCGGCCTCTTCTGCGAAACCAGGGGCTTGGGAACCCGTCCAGATCTCCAGCCTCTCGCCGGTATGATGCGCTGCCGCACTCATCGGTTCCATCGTGGCATGGGCAAGCCACGGCACGCTGTACTGGGCCTCGATCACCGTATCGTCCGGGCTGGTGGCAGACGCTATATCGCCATCATCGCGCAAGGTGGAATTGGGCGGATCGTCGAGGGCTGCGCGGATTACATCCAGCATTGCGGCCGATGTTGCGGGGTAGGGGGCGGCGCCCCAGTCGATCTCCACCGCCTCGGCCGCGCGCATGGCAAGCCAAGTGTTTGTGGCCACCACGGCGATGCCATTGCCCAGATCGATCACCCGCTCGACCCCCGGCATGGCCAGCGCCGCGCTGGCGTCAAAGCCATTCATCGCGCCGCCCAGATGCGGGTTCATCCGCACGGTGGCGAACATCATGCCGGGCAGGCGCACATCGATCCCGAACTGCGCGGCCCCCGTGACCTTGTCCAGCATGTCGAGGCGCGGCATCGCGCGCCCCAGATACTTCCACTGCGCGGCAGGGCGCAGCTCAAGATTGCGGGGCGGCGTGATGCGTGCCGCATCCTCGGCCAAATCCTGATAGCTGAGTTCAACACCACCCGGCGCGATCACACGGCCGTCGCGCGTCTCGAGTGCGCCCGCTGCCACGCCCAAGCGCTGGGCTGCGGCCTGTTTCAGCACCTCGCGCGCGGTGGCGCCCGCTTGACGCAGCTTGTCATAGGCATCGAGCGTCGAGGTCGAGCCGCCCGTGACCTGCAACCCGATCATCTTGGGCAGGATGGACATCGCCTCGACCATCATCTCCTGCCAGGCGGTGCGGTCATAATCGGTGGTGGGCAGCGCATGGCTCATCAGCCCGGCGTTGTAATAGGCCTGTGCCGCAGGGCCATGGATCACCCGGATCTGGTCCCATGCGACGTCCAACTCCTCGGCCAGCAGGGCAGGCAGGGTGGTATAGACGCCTTGGCCCATCTCGGCGCGGGCGGCGATCAGGGTCACGCCTTTCTGGTCGATGATGACCCAAGGGTTGAGCGCAACCTCGTCCTCGCCTGGTTCCAGCGGATTGGGCAGGTCGCGACGGTATTGCCAGACGCCAAAGGCCACCCCACCCGCGACGGCGGTCGCGCCGATCAGGAAGCTCCGCCTTGCGATCTTGCCCCAATGTGGCATGGCTCAACCCTCCTGCACGGCGCGGGCGGCGGCGTGGACCGCCGCGCGGATACGCGGATAGGTGCCGCAACGGCACAGATTGCCCGCCATGGCGGCGTCGATCTCGGCATCGCTTGGCACAGGGTTCACCGCCAGAAGGTCGGCGGCCTGCATGATCTGGCCCGACTGGCAATAGCCACATTGCGCGACCTGGTGATCGATCCAGGCCTGTTGCAACGCGTGCAGCGCACCGGGCTGGCCCAACCCCTCGATCGTGGTGACCGGCCCCCAGACATCGGCCAGCGCCACTTGGCACGACCGCACGGCCTGGCCGTCGATATGCACGGTGCAGGCCCCGCAAGCCGCGACCCCACAGCCGTATTTCGTGCCTGTCAGCCCCAGCGCATCGCGCAAGACCCACAAGAGCGGCACATCATCGGGCAGGTCGATCTCATGGCGCGAGCCGTTCACCGTGACTTGTCGTACCATCCGCCCACCCTCGATCATGACCTTGGCCAATAGCCTAGTCGGATCGCGGCGGGCATCAAGCCATGGCTACGTGACGACGTTGCGTCACTGGACGGATCCTGACCAGATCGTCAGCACCAAGACCCCCGCAACGATCAGCGCCATGCCCAGCATAGCGGGCAGGTCAAGGCGCTGGCCATGCACCAGCCAGCCGATCATGGCGATGGCGCCCACGCCCACGCCCGACCAGATCGCATAGGTGATGCCCAAGGGGATGGCGCGCAGCACGAGCGCGAGGAAGTAGAACCCCACCGCATATCCGGTGATGGCAAACAGGCTTGGCGCAAGGCGCGTGAACCCGTCGGAGGCCTTGAGCGCGGTAGTGCCGACGATCTCGCCGGTGATGGCGATGATGAGATAAAGCCATGGCATGGGCTTGGGCCTTTCTGACCTTTCCGCGGGGGCTGAGAAAACGCATGTTCTGCGCACGAAAAACCCGGGTTTTTCGCACGGGAAATCTCGAGATTTCCTTTCTCCTAGCGTCCCCGGATGCGCGGGTCGAGCGCGTCGCGCAGGCCGTCGCCGATATAATTCACCGACAACACGGTCAGCGAGATTGCCATGCCCGGCCAGATCACCCGCTCGGGGTTTTGCATCAGCCAATCGGTCGCATCGAACAACAGCCGCCCCCATGTCGGGAAATCCGAAGGGAATCCAAGTCCGAGGAAGGATAGCGCACTTTCCGTGATGATCGCATTGGCGATGCCCAGCGTGGCCGAGACCATGATGGGCGACATCACATTGGGCAGCAAATGGCGGGTGATCATCCGATGGCTTGGTGTGCCGATCGACCGCGCGGCCAGCACGAATTCCCGCTCCTTCAGTGCCAGTACCTCCGCGCGGACGACACGGGCTGTCTGCATCCAGGATGTCACGCCGATCATCACCACGATCAGGATGAAGATCCCGCCTTCGGGACCGAAATTGGCCCGCAAGGGATCGCGGAACAGCATGATCGTAACCAAAAGCAGCGGCAAAAGCGGCATGGCAAGGAACAGGTCGGTGGTGCGCATCAACAGCCCGTCGAGCCGTTTGAAATAGCCCGCCAAAACCCCCACCAGCGTGCCAAGGACCAAGGCCAGCGCCATCGCCGTCAACCCCACGGCGATCGATGTCTGGCCACCCGCCATCATCCGCGCCATCGTATCGCGGCCAAGCTGGTCGGTGCCCATCGGATGGGCAAGGCTTGGCCCCGCATTGCGCGCGCGGATGTCGATATATTGCGGTTCGATTGTCCAGATCAGCGGACCGATAAAGACGAAAAGCAGCGTGAAGACGAAGAAGCCAAGGCCGAAGAGCGCGCCCTTGTGGGTCTTGAACTGGTCCCAGACATCCCACCACTGGTTGCGGGGTGGGCGGTAAGCCTCCAAGGAAGGTGCGGCTTTCGCGGTGCGATCGGCAGTGTCAGTCATAGCGGATCCTCGGATCGAGCACGCCGTAAAGGATATCGGCGATCAGGCTGAACAAGACGATCAGCACGGCGAAGATGAAGCTGACGGTCTGCACAACCGGCACATCGCCGCTCTGGATCGCGATGATCAAAAGCTGGCCGATGCCGTTCACCTTGAAGACCTGCTCGGTGATGATCGCGCCGCCAAAGACCGCCGGCACGTTCAAGGCGATGACGGTGACCACCGGGATCATCGAATTCTTCAGCACATGCACCAATACCACGGTCTTTTCGCCCAAGCCCTTGGCGCGCGCGGTGCGCACATAATCCTGATTGAGATTGTCGAGCATCGAGGCGCGCAGGTAGCGGCTGATCTGGCTGGCGTTATACAGCCCCAGCACCATGACCGGCATGATGATCTGCTTGAGTTGCACGACGAAACTGTCCCAATCCGTTACTTCATGGGTGGTGTCGTAGACCGAAGGGAACCACCCAAGCGTCACCGCGAAGATCACGATGAACAAGACACCGGTAAAGAACGTCGGGACGGAAAACCCGACCATCGATATGAAGGTGCCGACTTGATCGAACACGGAATATTGCTTGTAGGCCGAGATGATGCCCAAGGGCAGCGCGATCAAGATACCTACGATATAGGACGTACCGACCACCCATAGCGTTTGCGGCATGCGCTGGACGATCAAGTCCATCACCGGGCTGCGGGTCTGATAGGAAATGATGCGCGGTCCATCGGGCGCCACCTGCCAACCCGTTGCACCTTCGATGAAGTGCAAAGGTTCGTCCCAGACCATAAGCTTGAGCCATTTGAAATACTGCACCACGACTGGGTCGTTGACGCCAAGGCTTTCGCGGATCTGCTCGCGCACTTCGGGCGGGATGGTCAGTGGCAGGCCCGCCGTCGGGTCAGAGGGGGATAGCTTGACGATCAGGAAGATCACGAAACTGATGAACAGAAGCGTCGGGATCGCAAGGATCAATCGCCGGATCGTGTAGGTCAGCATATCGGCCAACGCCTCGGGTCAGAAGTTTCGGGAAAACATGGCCCGCGCCACAAGGGGCGGCGCGGGCCGGTGTCATGTCACGCCATTACTGGGTGCGGCGCCAATCCATGATGTTCCACAACTCGCTGTCCCAATCGGACATGCGGTGGCCTTCAAGGGTGGCGGCACGGGCCGACACGCCGCCACGGTGAACAAGCGGGATGATCGAGTAGCGCACGAGCATGTCGTTCATCTCGCGCGCCAGGCGGCCACGCTCGTTCAGATCTGCCGTGCGGGCCATTTCAGCGACAAGCGCGTCATAGGCCGGATCACAGAAGCGCTGGATGTTGGAACCCTGCCACTGGCTTTGGGGCCGGGGCATGTCACCGCACAGCCAGCTTGCCATATAGGCTTGCGGGTCCACACCGGCGAAGTTGTTGGTGTACATCTCGATATCGGCATAGAACTTCTGGAAGGTATCCGGGGATGCCGGATCGCCGCCGAAGAAGACCGAAGCGTCGATGTTGCGCAGCTCGGTGTCGATACCGATTTCCGCCCACCACTGCTTGATCAGCGCTTGGGTGTCCTGACGTACGGCGTTGGTCGATGTCTGGTAGAGCACACGCAGCGGCACGCCATTGTATTCGCGGATACCATCGCCATTGGTGTCGACGATTCCGGCCCCATCAAGCAATGCGATTGCGCCGGGGATATCCTGCACAAGACAGCCGTCATTTGCCGTCGATGCATAAAGATCGGGCGCGGGCAGCACGTTACAGGTGGGCTTGCCACCGGCACCATAGCCGATTTCCACGATCAGCGCGCGGTCGATCGCCATCGACATGGCCTGACCGATGATGGGGTTGGTCAAGAACGGATGCGGCCCACCCTCGACGGTCGAGCGGGCATCGCCCAGCGCCGGGTCAGGGTTGGTCTGGTTGAGGTGGATCCGCTCGACCGAGGTACCGAACGCGACCTCGATTGCGCAACGGCCCTGCGCGGCCATGCCCGCAAGGATGGTCGGATCCATTTGCAGGTTCCATGCATAATCGAACTCGCCTGTTTCACAGACCGAGCGCGCCGCCGAAGTCGCATCGCCGCCGCCCTTGAAGGTCACGGTCCCGAAATAGGGCCGGTCGGGGAAACGGAAATTCGGGTTGGCCGACAACTCGATCACGTCATTGGGGCGGAATTCATCGACCTTGAAGGGGCCGGTGCCGATGGGGCCGAAATTCGCATCAGTGCATTCGGGCGCGCGTGCGCCAAGGCATTCGGCGAATTGCGCGGCTTGGATCACCGGGCTCTCGGAGCCGACAAAGGCGGTGTAGGGGAAGGGGGTGGGCGCATTGAAGGTGATGCGCACCGTCTTGTCATCCACCGCTTCCACGGCGGTCACGCCGTCATAGTTGGCCGCTTGCGCGCAGCCGCCTTCGGGATGGGTGCAATACTGCCATGTGAAGACGAAGTCGGAAGCGGTCAGCGCGCTGCCGTCCGACCATGTGATCCCATCGGCGATGGTCCATGTGATCGAGGTCAGATCGGCCGACACTCCACCATTTTCGACGGTGGGAATGCTTTCGGCCAGCCAAGGCACCATCGCGCCCGTTTCATCGAAACGTGCCATCGACTCGAGGATCAGCGAAGAGCTTTCGACCTCTTTCGTGCCGCCCGACAGATACGGGTTCAGCGTCGAGGGCGCTTGCCAATAGATGATGTTGAGATGCCCCGAAGAGCCGCGCTCGGCCATCGCCGCGGCTGGCGCAAGCGCCAGTGCCGTCGCACCGAGCAGAAGTGAATAACGTTTCATGTTTCTGTCTCTCTCCTTGTTGGTCGCTCAGACCTCGGTGGGTTCAGCCGCATGTGCTGCGGTCTTCTGGGTATCTTGGTCATGCAGGTGGCAGGCCACGAAACGGCCTGGCGCGATCTCGCGGATCTCGGGGTCGATCTGGCGGCAGATCGCCATCACTTGCGGGCAGCGGGTGCAGAAATTGCAGCCTTTGGGCGGGTTGGCGGGGCTTGGCACATCGCCTTGCAAGATGATGCGTTCGGCATCGTCATGGCTGGCCGGGTCGGGTTCTGGCACCGCCGACAACAGGGCCGTGGTGTAGGGGTGCTTGGGATCGGCAAAAAGCGCGTCGCGCGGGGCCAGTTCGACCACGCGGCCCAGATACATCACCGCCACCCGGTCGGCGATATGGCGCACCATCGACAGGTCATGGCTGATGAACAGATAGGTCAGGCCAAGCCGGTCTTGCAGTTCTTCTAAAAGATTGACCACCTGCGCCTGGATCGACACATCAAGCGCCGCGATGGGTTCGTCGCAGACGATGAATTTGGGGTTCAAGGCCAGCGCGCGGGCGATGCCGATCCGCTGGCGCTGCCCGCCCGAAAACTCGTGCGGATAGCGGTTGGCGAAATCGCGGTTCAGGCCCACCGCATCCATCAATTCATAGATCCGCGCCAACCGGTCGGCGCCGCTGAGTCTTGTGTGCTCCATCAGGGGCTCGCCGATAATCCCCGCGACCGTCATGCGCGGGTTGAGGCTCGCTTGCGGGTCTTGGAACACCATCTGCATCTTGGGGCGCAAGCGGCGCAGCTTGTCAAAAGGGGCGGTCGCAATCTCCTCGCCCTCGAGCCGGATCGATCCGGCGGTAGGGTCATAAAGCCGCAAGATGGCCCGCCCACAGGTGGACTTGCCGCAGCCCGACTCGCCCACCAAGCCCAGCGTCTCGCCCTCGTAGATGTCGAAGCTAACGCCATCCACGGCCTTGACCGCCCCGGTCACTCGCCTCAGTAGCCCAGAGCGGATCGGGAAATGCATCTTGAGGTCGCGGATCTCGACCAGTTTCTTGGCGCCGGTGGTGTCAAACATCGCGCGCGGCCCCCGTCCTGAAATCCCAAAAACAGGCCGCGTCATGGCCAGGGCCTACATCGTAGCGGGCAGGGTTCTCGCGCGCGCAGCGATCCATGGCCTGCGGACAGCGCGCGCGGAAGGGGCAGCTCTCGGGCGCGCGTGACAGGATCGGCGGTTGGCCTTGGATCACCCGCAGTTTTTCGGCGCGCTCGCCGCGGATGCTCGGCACCGTTTCAAGCAACATGCGTGTATAGGGATGCTGGGGATTGGCGAACAATTCGCGCACCGGGGCATGTTCGACCACTTGGCCGCCATACATCACCATCACACGGTCGGCGATCCCAGCAATCACGCCCAGATCATGGGTGATCCAGACAATCGCCATGCCAAGCTTCTGGCGCAATTCCTTGATCAACTCGAGGATTTGCGCCTGGATCGTCACATCAAGCGCGGTGGTCGGCTCATCGGCAATCAGTACTTTGGGGTCGCAGGCAAGCGCGATGGCGATCATCACGCGCTGACGCATGCCGCCCGAAAACTGGTGCGGGTAATCCGACAAGCGGCGGCGCGCATCGGGAATACCCACCAGATCGAGCAGCTCGGCGGCACGGGTCGCGGCCTGTGACTTGCTCAGGCCCATATGGGTGCGCAAAGGCTCCATGATCTGGTAGCCAACGGTAAAAACGGGGTTGAGGCTGGTCATCGGGTCTTGGAATACCATCCCGATCCGCGCCCCACGGATATCGCGCATCGTGTCTTCGGGAACCCGCGCGAGGTCTTGGCCTTCGAACATCACGCTGCCGCCCCGGATCTCGGCGGGGGGCATCGGCAACAGCCGGATGAGCGACATCATCGTTACCGATTTGCCCGAGCCGCTTTCGCCCACCACGCCCAAAAGCTCACCGGCTTTGAGGGTAAAGCTCACATTATTAACGGCATGCACTTCGCCACCACGGGTGCGAAATACGGTCTTCAAGTCCTTGACATCAAGGACAAATGGCGTCGCGCCATCGGGCATCGTAAGATGCTCCTTACCCTGTTGGTGCGCCGCCTCTTGTCGATGCTTGAGCGGCTGCAATACCGGTGACGCTAACATGAAATTTTCGTGTCACAAGCCGCAATCTGCCAAGTCATGCACCGATCGAGTGCGATTGCCTATCCTTTGAGCGAATTTCGCCAGGCGGGCTTGACGCCGCGCCGGTGCTGGCACAGGCTCGCCCACATCAAAATCGGAGCGTTTCCCATGTCTGATGTCATGAGCCCGCGGGCTCTGTTGGACAAGCTCGTGTCCTTTCCAACGGTCAGCCGCGATAGCAACCTCGCGCTGGTCGATTGGGTGGCCGATTATCTCGCCAGCCACGGCATTACCAGCTATCGCGATTTTGACGCGACAGGGCAGAAAGCCAGCCTTTACGCCCATGCCGGACCTGACATCACGGGTGGTGTGATCTTGTCGGGTCATACCGATGTGGTGCCTGTCGATGGGCAAGCATGGGTGACTGACCCGTTCACGGTCGTGGAAAAGGACAGCAAGCTTTTCGGGCGCGGCACTTGCGACATGAAGGGGTTCGACGCGCTTGCGATCTGGGCCACCGTCGAGGCGCAGCGGCGCGGCGTGAAGCGGCCGCTTCAGCTTTGCCTTTCCCGCGATGAGGAAATCGGCTGCACCGGCGCGCCGCCGATGATCGAGGCCATGCAGGCCCATATGCCCAAAGCTGCCCTTGCCATCATCGGCGAGCCGACCGAATGGGGCATCGTCAATGGCCACAAGGGTGGTGTCGGCATCGATCTGCATTTCCACGGGTTCGAGGTGCATTCCTCGATCGCCTATACCGGCGTCTCGGCCATCATGGAGGCCGCCAAGCTCATCGACTGGGCCAACCGCGTGAACGCGGAAAACGCCGCCAAGGCGGACCCCGCCTGTGACTACGACCCGCCCTATACCACGTTGCATGTCGGCATGATCCAAGGCGGCACGGCACATAACATCACCGCCAAGGATTGCACCTTCGTGCTGACCGCCCGCTGCATCCCGCAAGAACCCAATGCCGAATGGTACGACCGCATGATGGCCGAGATCGACAAGATCGCCGCCGGCATGAAGGCGGTTCGCCCTGAGGCAGGGATCACCGCCACGCCGCGCTGGGATGTGCCGGGACTGCGCGCCGAGCATGACGGCATTGCCGAGGCACTGGTGCGTCGCCTGACCGGCGAAAACGGCAGCGCGGTCGTCAGCTACGGCACCGAGGCGGGCCAGTTTCAAGCTGCGGGCTATTCCGCGATCATCTGCGGGCCGGGCAATATCGCGCAGGCTCACCAACCCAATGAATACATGTATGTCGAACAGCTGACCAAGGGGCAGGGCTTCATGTCGCGTCTGCTCGGCATGCTTGCTGAGGGATAAGCCAATGCCGATCAAGAACCGTTTGGCCGAACTTCATGACGAGATCACCGCATGGCGGCGCGATCTGCATGAGAACCCGGAAATCCTGTACGATCTGCCGCGCACCAGCGCGCTGGTGGCAGACCGCTTGCGCGATTTCGGCTGCGACGAGGTGGTGACCGGCATCGGGCGGTCGGGTGTGGTCGGCGTGATCCGGGGGCGCAGCGACACGCGCGGGGCCGCCATCGGCCTGCGCGCCGATATGGACGCGCTGCCGATGTCCGAGAAAACCGGGCTACCCCATGCCAGCAAGACACCGGGCAAGATGCATGCCTGCGGCCATGACGGCCATACCGCGATGCTTTTGGGGGCGGCCAAGTATCTGGCCGAGACGCGCAATTTCGACGGTCGAGTGGTCTTGATCTTCCAACCGGCGGAGGAGGGCGGCGCAGGCGCGCTTGCCATGATCGAGGACGCGCTGATGGAGCGCTTCGGCGTCCGCGAGGTCTATGGCATGCATAATGAGCCGGGCCTGCCTGTCGGCGAATTTGGCGTGGCACCGGGGCCGATCATGGCGGCGGCCGATGAATTGCGGGTGGTGATCCGGGGCCGCGGCGGCCATGCAGCCCAGCCTCACAACGTGATCGACCCGGTGCCTGCGGCCTGCGCCACGGTCATGGCGCTGCAAACGGTCGCCAGCCGCAGCGTTGACCCGATCCAGTCGGTCGTGGTGTCGATCTGCGTGATGCAGACGGAATCGGCCGCGACCAATGTCATCGACGACACCGTGACCTTGGCCGGAACTGTGCGGACGCTGGATGAAAAGGTGCGCGATCTGGCCGAGGCGCGGATCAAGGCGATCGTCGCCGCCACCGCCGAGGGCTATGGCTGCACCGCCGAGATCACCTATCATCGGGGCTACCCTGTGACCGTGAACCATGAAGAAAACGCCCGCCTTGCCGCCGAAGTCTGCGAAGCCGTGGCCGGCCAAGGCCGCGTGCGCTGGGGCCGTCCGCCGCGCATGGGGGCAGAGGATTTCAGCTACATGCTACAGGCCCGCCCCGGTGCATTTGTCCATATCGGCAATGGTGACACGAAAAAGGTGCATCACCCCGAATATGATTTCAATGATGCCGCCATCCCTTATGGGTGCAGCTTCTTTGCCGAGCTTGTCGAGCAACGCATGCCTGCGGGCTAAGGAAAACCCATGCCGATCAAGAACCGCTTTGCCGAATTGCTACCCGAGATCACGGGCTGGCGGCACCATCTGCACGAGAACCCGGAACTGCTTTACGCGGTGCATGAGACCGCCGCCTTCGTCTCGGCACGCTTGCGTGAGTTTGGCGTCGATGAGGTGGTCGAGGGGGTGGGCCAGACCGGCGTTGTCGGCATCATCCGAGGGCGGGGGGTGTCAGGGCGCGCCATCGGCTTGCGCGCCGATATGGACGCGCTCCCCATTGCCGAGGCGACGGGGCTTCCCTTTGCCTCGAAAATCCCCGGCAAGATGCATGCTTGCGGCCATGATGGGCATACCGCGATGCTGCTCGGGGCAGCCAAGTATCTCGCCGAGACCCGTAATTTCGACGGCACCGTGGTCTTGATCTTCCAACCCGCCGAGGAAGGGGGCGCAGGAGCCAAGGCGATGATTGACGATGGCTTATTCACCCGTTTCCCGGTCGATGAGGTCTATGGCATCCATAATGCGCCGGGCGTGCCGGTCGGCACATTCGTCACCCGCCCCGGCCCGCTGCAAGCCAGTTCCGACGAATTCGACGTCATCGTGCGCGGCAAGGGCGGGCATGCCGCCGAGCCGCACCGCGCCATCGACACGACGCTGGTGGCCGCCCATATCCTGATCGCGCTTCATTCCATCGTGTCGCGCAATGTCGATCCGCTCAAGCGTGTGGTGCTGACAGTCGGCACATTCGCGACCGATAGCGCTGCGTCGAACATCATCCCCGACGAGGCGCGGATGGAGGGAACGGTACGCACTCTTGATCCGGAATACCGCGCGATCGCCGAGGCGCGGATTCGGCAAGTGGCCGAGAACACCGCCGCCGCCTTTGGCGCGGTGGCCGAGGTCATCTGGCACCCCGGCTATCCCGTCACCGTCAATGATCCAGACGGGGCCGCGCGCGCCGCCGATGCTGCCCGCGCTGTCGGGCGCGGCGTGATCGACGATGCCGACCCGATCATGCCATCGGAGGATTTCAGCTATATGCTTGAACGCGTTCCCGGTGCATATGTGTTTCTTGGCAATGGCGATACGCCCATGTGCCACCACCCGAAATATACCTTCGATGACGAAGCGATCCCCTATGGGTGCAGCTTCTTCGCCGAATTGGTCGAACGACGATTGCCGACCGCCTGACCGCAAGAAGGAGAGCCAAAGATGCCCGTCAAGAACCGTTTCGCCGAACTCCTGCCCGAGATCACCGCATGGCGGCGCGATCTGCACGAAAACCCCGAGATCCTGTTCGAGACCCATCGCACCAGCGCGGTTGTGGCCGACAAGCTGCGGGAATTCGGCTGTGACGAGGTGGTCACGGGGCTGGGGCGTACGGGCGTTGTAGGTATTATAAAGGGCAAATCCAATAAATCCGGCCGCACCATCGGCCTGCGCGCCGATATGGATGCGTTACCAATCCACGAGGAGACGGGGCTGGATTATGCCTCCAAGACCCCCGGCGCGATGCATGCCTGCGGGCATGACGGGCATACGGCGATGCTGTTGGGTGCCGCCAAGTATCTGGCCGAGACGCGCAATTTCGACGGCAAGGTCGCGGTGATCTTCCAGCCAGCCGAAGAGGGCGGCGGCGGTGGCCGCGAGATGGTCGATGACGGCATGATGGAGCGGTGGAACATCGAAGAGGTGTACGGCATGCACAATTGGCCGGGCGTGCCGACTGGGCAATTCGCGATCCGTTCGGGTCCGTTCTTTGCCGCGGCCGACCAGTTCGACATCTATGTGACGGGGCGTGGCGGCCATGCGGCGAAACCCCATGACACGCTCGATACCACGGTGATCGCGTCCCATATCGTGCTGGCGCTCCAGACGATTGCCAGCCGCAATGCCGACCCGGTGAAACAGGTGGTGGTCTCGGTGACCAGCTTCGAAACGGGATCGAACGCCTATAACGTCATTCCCGAAACCGTGCATCTGAAAGGCACGGTGCGCACGCTTGATCCGGGTATTCAGGACATGGCCGAGGAACGGCTGAAGGCGATTGCCGAAGGCACTGCCGCCACATTCGGCGGCACAGCGCGCGTCGATTACCGGCGCGGCTATCCGGTGATGATCAATGCCGATGCGCAGACGGAATTCGCCGCCGATGTCGCGCGCGCGGTGTCGGGCGATTGCGCCGAGGCGCCCTTGGTCATGGGGGGCGAGGATTTCGCCTTTATGTCGAATGCGCGTCCCGGCGCCTACATCCTTGTCGGCAACGGCGACACTGCCAATGTCCACCATCCCAAATACAACTTCAACGACGAGGCAATCCCGGCAGGCTGTTCGTGGTGGGCCGAGATCGTGGAACGGCGTTTGCCTGCGGCCTGAGGCCAAGGCAAGGCTTGTCTGCTAAGGGGAGGGGCAGGCTCGGCAGGGCTTGACCTGCCCTGTCGCCCGAGGTGTTCGTGATGCGTTGCTATTTTGCCTTGCTTCTCGCCCTGTCGCTGCCGCAGGCGGGCTTGGCGTGGCAGGGTGGCGGAAACGAGCCCTTTTGGTCGGTGACGCTTGTGGCGGGCCAGATGCGGATCACCCGGCTTGGCCTGCCCGATGTGATCCTCGCTATCGTGGCGGAAGCCGACGATGGGAAAGGGCTGCGTATCACCGCCGCCGACCCGGCGCAGGCGCGCGATGCGGTCCTGACCCGCCACCCCGCGCTGTGCCGCGACAGCATGAGCGGCATGCCCCATCCCGAGACCGTCACGCTGGCGCTGGGCAAGGATTGGTTCACCGGCTGCGGTGGCGCGCCAGCCGATCTGTTGGCAGCGACCCCGTGGCAGATTACCGAGGTCGCAGGCGCGCCTATCGTAGCGGGGCGGTCCCTCGATCTGCGCTTCGACACGCAAGGCAGAATGGCCGGGCATGCTGGCTGCAACAGCTGGTTCACGGAATATGGGCTGAGCGGCGAGGGGCTGTCGATCGGCCCGATCGGTGCCACCCGCATGGCCTGTCCGCCCCCGATCCTCGATCAGGAGGCCCGCCTTTTCGCAATGCTCGCCCGTGTGACACGCTTCGATCTGACCGATGCGGGTGATCTGGTGCTCCACGCCGGCGATACCCCGGTGTTGCTTGCCCAGCCCGTGCTATAGCCATGCAAGGCTAGCCAAGCGGGATCAGTGTCACCTTGCAGCGATCATGCGACTTGAGCCCTGCTTTCGCACATTGCGGGCCGGTCAGGTTGAAAAAGAACACATCCGACCCCTTGCCCCAAGGTCGGATATTGCGCCGAAACGGACCGGCGTCGTTCAACATCACATCCGCCGTGAATGCAGTGCTGTGGCCTGCGACATGCTCGGGCGCGACGACGATGTAGCGGGGCAAGGCGGGGTCTTTGCGCAAGATGCGGGCGTCGAAAGTGATGGCGCCGCCCGTCATCTGCCCCTCCGGCACAGCCCCCAGGTCACCCGCCCGTATGGCTCATGTGGCGGGTCATCTGGCCGCTGACCGCTTGGCGCGAATAATCGAAATCATGGCCCTTGGGCTTGCGCGCAATGGCCGCGCGGATCGCAGCCTCCAGCACCGCGTCATCGGTGCTCGCGCGCAACGGCGCGCGCAGATCGGCCATATCCTCCTGGCCAAGGCACATGTAAAGCTCGCCCGTGCAGGTCAGACGCACCCGGTTGCAGCTTTCGCAGAAATTATGCGTGAGTGGGGTGATGAAGCCAATCTTTTGCCCGGTCTCCTCCAGCCGCACATAACGCGCAGGGCCGCCCGTGCGCTCTGCAAGGTCCGTCAGCGTGAAGCGTTCGCCCAGCCGCGCACGCAGATCCTTGAGCGACCAATACTGATCCAGCCGGTCCTCATTGCCGAGATCGCCCATCGGCATGACTTCGATAAATGTCAGGTCCATCCCACGCTCAGCGCACCAGCCTTGGAGCGTGAACAGCTCATTCTCGTTGAAGCCCTTGAGCGCCACGGCATTGATCTTGACCTTAAGCCCCGCCTTTTGCGCGGCATCGATCCCGGCCAAGACCTGTGGCAGCCGCCCCCATCGCGTGACTTCGGCAAATTTCTTGTCGTCCAGCGTATCGAGCGAAACATTCACCCGCCGCACACCCGCCGCGTAAAGATCATCGGCAAAACGTGCCAACTGGCTGCCATTGGTGGTGAGCGTTAGCTCTTTCAACGCACCCGATTCGAGATGCGGGGTCATGGCGCGAAAAAAGGTCATGATATCGCGGCGCACGAGCGGCTCGCCCCCGGTGATGCGCAGCTTTTCCACCCCCAGCCGCACGAAAGCCGTACACATCCGCTCCAATTCCTCGAGCGTCAAAAGCTCCTTCTTGGGCAGGAAGGTCATGGTCTCCGACATGCAATAGACGCAGCGGAAATCGCAGCGATCGGTGACTGACACGCGCAGGTAGCTAATCGGCCGCGCGAAAGGATCGATCAGCTTGGGGATATGGGGCAATTCGGCGTTCATGGCGGCAAGCTACGCGCGCCGCGCGCACAGGGCAAGAGCATGTGCAACATCAGTTGAAGCGCGGCCGGAAAGCCCGTAATCAGCGCGCATGAAACACAACACCGCCATCTTGATCACCCTCAGCCTGTCTGCCTGCATGCCCGGCCGACCCGAGGCACCCCCACCCATGGTGATCGCAACCCAGCCCGCAGGTGGGCCAAGCCCCGTGGCCGCGGCCGACGCCCCTATCATTGACGATCTGGCCACCGCCACCCCGCAATCCGAGGGGCGCTTTCTCGGCTTCAGCGTCACTAGCCTCGGCGATGAAAGCGTGCCGGGCCTGTGGCTTGAAACCCCCTTGGTCAACGCGCCCACATCCGGGCGCATCATTGCCGAAAGCGGCCTGACGATTGCGGTCGAGCTGCGTCCAACTGGCGGCGCGCGCGGCTCCGGCTCGCGGCTCTCGCTGGAAGGCTTTACTGCCCTTGGCCTACCCGCGACAGCACGTGTCACCATGACCGTGATCGGCGATGCCTGATCCCTTGGATCGACGCCTGTTTCGGCAGCGCGACGATTGGGATGGGCTGTACCGCGATTTTCATTGGCAAATCCCCGAAACGCTCAACATTGCCGAACTCTGCTGCGATCGCTGGGCGGCTGTTGCCCCTGACAAACTCGCCATCATCCATCGCGATGCGCTGGGTGGGCGCACATTATGGCGCTATGGGCAACTCAAGCAGGCCTCTGATGCGCTGGCAGCAGGATTGGCCGCCCAAAGAATCGGGCGCGGTGATCGGGTGGCTGTCTTGTTGCCGCAACACCCCGCTGCCATCATCACCCATGTCGCAGTGATGAAGCGCGCGGCGATCTCCCTGCCGCTCTTTACCTTGTTCGGAAGCGATGCCCTGGCATATCGGCTGCGCGACTCCGGGGCCAAGGCCATCGTCACCGATGCCGAAGGGCTTGACCGCATCATGGCGCTTGCCCCCGATCTGCCAGAGCTCACGACAATCATCACCACTGGCCCGGCGCGCGCCCCTGTGCTGTCCTTTGATGCCATCATCGCGCGGCCTGCGCGCCATGTGGCGTTGGCCACCCATGCCGATGATCCGGCCATGATGATCTATACCTCCGGCACCACCGGCGACCCCAAGGGGGTGCTCCATGCGCACCGCTTCCTGCTTGGCCATCTGCCCTGCATGGAGTTGAGCCAAGGCTTCTTCCCGCGCCCCGGCGATATCGGCTGGACGCCCGCGGATTGGGCCTGGATTGGCGGGCTGATGGATATGGCCTTGCCCTGCCTCTACTATGGTGTGCCGCTCATCGCCCATCGCGCGGCCAAGTTCGACCCCGAAGCGGCCTTTGCCCTGATGGCCGAAGAGCGCGTCACAAATGCCTTTGTTCCGCCGACCGCGCTGCGCCTGATGCGCGCCGCCCCATCACCCAAGGGCCTTTCCTTACGCGCCATCGGCTCGGGAGGCGAGGCGCTGGGCGGTGATCTTCTCGCTTGGGGGCGCGAGACCTTGGGCTGCGCAATCAACGAGTTCTACGGCCAGACCGAGGCCAATCTCGTCATCGCCGCCTGCGACGGCCTCATGCCACGCAGACCCGGCGCGATGGGCTTGCCTGTGCCGGGCCATGAGATTGACCTGCGCGATGCAACCGGCCCGGTCGGCACTGGTGAAATCGGCGAAATCTGTGTGCGCGCCCCCGACCCGGTCATGTTCCTGCGCTACTGGAACAAGCCAGACGCGACCGCGGCAAAGGTCAGGGATGGCTGGCTGCATACCGGCGATCTGGCCTACCGCGACGCAAACGGCCAGATCACCTTTCACGCCCGCGATGACGACATCATCACATCGGCGGGCTACCGTATCGGCCCGGTCGAGATTGAACAGGCACTCCTGAGCCATCCCGATGTCGTCATGGCCGCCGTTGTCGGGCAGCCCGATCCGATCCGTACCGAGATCGTCACGGCCCACCTCGTGCTGCGTGACGGGATCGACGTTGATACGCTTGCCCCGACACTCCAGGCGCTTGTCCGCGACAAGGTCTCGGCCCATTGCGTGCCGCGCCGCTTCGTGCAGGCGACCACCCTGCCGATGACCGCAACCGGCAAGATCATGCGTCGCGCCTTGCGCGCCTAAACGCGCACACAGCGGCCATCTTCTTCGTTTCGAAAATATCCTCGGGGGGAGCGCGAGGGGGGCAGACAGCCCCCCTCGCTTCGGTCGCCTGCATCGCAGGCGACATCCTTACTTCTCCATAGACCGCCGGATCGCTCCGATCGTCCACCAGACGGCCAACACGACAGGGATCACCGCCATGGCCGTCAGCCATGTCTTGGGAACCGCCAAGGGCTCGGCCATTGGCGCAAGCAGATAGACAACCAGGTTGACCGCGTAATAGCTGATCGCCACAACCGACAGCCCCTCGACCGTCTTTTGCAGCCGCAACTGAAGATCGGCGCGCTTGTCCATGCTTTCCAAAAGCGCCTGGTTCTGTGCCGAGCGGTCCACATCGACCCGCGTGCGCAGCAGGTCACCTGCGCGGATCGCGCGTTCCGTCATCGACAAAAGCCGCCGTTCGGTCGCCTTGATGGTGCGCATCGCAGGGTCATAGCGGCGCATCATGAATTCGCCAAAGGTCTGACGCCCCATGAAGCGCTCTTCGCGCAACACCTCGATCCGTTGGTTGACCAGCGCCTCGTAAGCTCCTGTCGCCCCGAACCGAAAGGCGCTCTCGGTTTGCAGCCGCTCCAATTCGGCGGCCAAGGCCAAGAGCTGGCCCAGCGTCTCGTCAGGCTTGGCCAGATCGCCCGTCATATCGGCCACGATCTGAACAAGGCTTTCATCCATCTCGGCCATACGATTTGCGATCTCCCGCGAGGGTGGCAGGCCGAGCATCGACATCGCCTTGTAGGTCTCGATCTCGCAGATCCGCTGCACGATCCGCCCGATCCTGCGGCTGCCGGTGTCGGTCTGGCAGAAAACCGCAAAGCGCATATGGCCTTGGCTATCGATGCGAAAATCACCCGCGATCACGGCTGTGCCGTCCAAGACATGGCTGACCGCAAGGCTTTCAGGCACCATCCATGCATTGAGCGCGGCAGCGATCTCGGCTTGATCATTTGGCGCGACATCGACGCGGATATGGGCCGATGTGATGCGCACACCCGGCGCGCGGGCTAGCCAATCCTCCGGGAAAACCTCCCATGCGGCCGGGTCGAAGGAGCGGGCCTCGCTTGCGGGGAGAAAAGCGGTATAGGTCACGAATTCCGTATGCTGCTCCCATTTCAGCTGGAACTTACCCAGATCGCCGAAAAAATGCGTGGCGTCGGGTGCAGGGTGATCGGCCCCGAAGCGGTCGAGCAACGCCAGGAGATGCGCGCGGTCAAGCCCGCGATCACGCTTTGCGGCGTCCTTAGGCTGCTTGATCGCGACAAAGATCGCCTGTGCGGGTGCCGCGATCTCGGGGAAGGGGCGGGCATGCAACTCATTTGCAAGCCGGTAGCGCAGCGGGTGATCTTCAAGCGGCATCAGCGTGGTTCCGTCATGGCGATAAGGTTGAGATACGCTTTGCAGCGCTGGTGTAAACTCAGAAAATACAACGAAATTCGGGGTTTGTCTGGATACGGTCGCATACGAAGCCGCCCAAACCCCCGGAGGCGCAGGAAAAAACCCACGGGCTGCATGGGCTTGACGCTTTTCTGCTGTGGCAGCCTTGCATCGGTTGCGGCCACTGTTGGAAAGCATCGCAAACTGTATGCCATTGTATGCGCAATAAAATGTCGCGCGCAGCCCGGTTGTGGAGCGCGTGATGTGTTGCTATGGGGCTGCCAGACACGGCCATGTCAAAGAGGGGATGACAGTGAAGATAGGCGCTCCGAAGGAAATTGAGCCGGGCGAAGCACGGGTGGCGATGACCCCCGACAGCGCGCTCCAGCTTCAGAAGCTTGGCTATGAATGCGTGATCGAGACCGGGGCAGGTGCGGCCGCCGGCTTTACCGATGCCGCGTATCAAGCCGCCGGTGTCGAGGTCGTCAAGACCGCGGCCGCCTTGTGGAAGGCCGCCGATATCGTCGCCAAAGTGCGCCCGCCCAATGCGACCGAGGCCAAGCGCTTCCGCGAAGGACAGCTTTTGATCTCGTTCTTCTGGCCTGGCCAGAACGAAAAGCTGATGGAAACGGCCAAGGCCGCAGGCACCAACGTGATCGCGATGGATATGGTGCCGCGCATCAGCCGCGCCCAGAAAATGGACGCGCTATCCTCCATGGCCAATATCGCGGGCTACCGCGCTGTGATCGAGGCTGGCAACAATTTCGGCCGCTTTTTCACCGGCCAGGTAACCGCAGCGGGCAAAGTACCGCCGGCCAAGGTGCTGGTCGTGGGTGCAGGCGTGGCAGGTCTGGCCGCGATCGGCACGGCGACCTCCCTGGGTGCGATCACCTATGCCTTCGATGTGCGCCCCGAAGTGGCCGAACAGATCGAGTCGATGGGCGCGGAATTCGTGTTCCTCGAGTTCTCGGCCGATGAATTGCCCGATGGCGCGGCAACGGGCGGCTATGCGCCGCCGCAAAGCCCGGAGTTCCAGGCCAAGCAGCTTGCCAAATTCCGCGAGATCGCGCCCGAGATGGACATCGTGATCACCACCGCCTTGATCCCCGGCCGCCCTGCGCCGCTCTTGTGGACCAAGGACATGGTCGCGGCGATGAAGCCCGGTTCGGTCATCATCGATCTGGCTGCCGAGCGTGGCGGTAACTGTGAATTGACCAAGGCAGATGAGCGCGTGGTCAGCGACAATGGCGTGGTGATTATCGGCTATACGGATTTCCCAAGCCGCATGGCCGCGCAGGCCTCGACGCTTTATTCCACCAATATCCGCCACATGATGGCCGATCTCACGCCCGGCAAGGACGGCTCGGTCAACCACAACATGGAGGATGACGTGATCCGGGGTGCGACCGCCGTCTTCGGTGGCGAGATCACCTATCCGCCGCCGCCGCCAAAGGTCGCAGCAATCGCGGCGCAAAAGCGCGAAAAGCCCAAGGAGCTGACGCCCGAGGAAAAGCGCGCCGCCGAAGTGGCCGCCTTCAAGGCGCAGACCAAGAACCAGGTCACGCTTCTGGCCGTGGGTGGTGCCTTGGTGCTGGGTGTGGGGCTGATCGCGCCCGCCAGCTTCATGCAGCATTTCATCGTCTTCGTGCTGTCGGTCTTTATCGGCTTCCAGGTGATCTGGAACGTGGCCCATAGCCTGCACACCCCCTTGATGGCGGTGACGAACGCGATTTCATCGATCGTCATTCTGGGGGCCTTGATGCAGATCGGGTCGAGCTCGGTCTTGATCACGCTCTTGGCGGCACTCGGCATCTTCATGGCCGCCGTGAACATCTTCGGCGGTTTCCTCGTGACACGGCGCATGCTCGCCATGTTCCAGAAATCGTAAGCGGGCAGGGGTAGAAAACATGGATTTCGGTTTCACCATTGCGGCTTACGCGGTCGCGGGCGTTCTTTTCATCCTCTCGCTCGGCGGGCTTTCCGGTCAGGAAAGCGCCAAGCGCGCGGTCTGGTATGGTATCGCGGGCATGGCCATCGCGGTGGTCGCCACCTTGATCGGGCCAGGTGCGGGCCTTTGGCTGATGTCTCTGATCCTGATCGCGGCGGGCGCGGGTGTGGGCTATCAACTTGCCACCAAGGTGCAGATGACCCAGATGCCCGAGCTTGTGGCGATCATGCATTCGCTGGTTGGTCTGGCGGCTGTCTTCGTGGGCTTCAACGCCCATATCGAACTGGTCAATGTCGCCGAAGTTCTGGGTGCTGCCGGGCTGAGTTTCCCCCAGCCCGAGGGGCCGATGGCCCCCCCGGTCTATGAGTTGATCGGCACCTTGTCGAATTTCGCGGCCCTTCTGGCCAAGAAAACGGCGGTCGAGGTCGGCATCCTGCGCGTCGAACTGGTGCTTGGCATCTGGATCGGTGCGGTGACCTTCACAGGCTCGGTCATCGCCTATGGCAAACTTGCGGGGCGGGTGAACAGCGCGGCCAAGCAGCTTCCCGGCGGCCATATGCTCAACGCGGGTGCGGCTGGTGCCTCGGTTCTTCTGGCAGCGATGTATCTGGGCGGTGCGGGCGGCTGGACGCTGATCTTGCTCACGCTTCTGGCGCTCTTCATCGGCTATCACCTGATCATGGGGATCGGCGGCGCCGACATGCCCGTGGTGGTGTCGATGCTCAACAGCTACTCGGGCTGGGCGGCGGCGGCGATCGGCTTTTCGCTCGGCAATGACCTGCTCATCGTGGTGGGCGCGCTGGTCGGCTCCTCGGGGGCGATCCTGTCCTACATCATGTGCAAGGCGATGAACCGCAGCTTTGTCAGCGTGATCTTGGGCGGCTTTGGCGGTGCCAAGGGTGAGCAGCAGGCGATCGAAGGCGAGCAGATCGCCATCGATAGCGACGGTGTCGCCGCTGCGCTCAACGAGGCTGATAGCGTCATCATCGTGCCGGGCTACGGCATGGCGGTGGCCCAAGCCCAGCAAGCGGTCAGCGAGTTGACCCGCAAGCTGCGCACCGCTGGAAAGACCGTGCGCTTTGCCATCCATCCCGTCGCGGGGCGCTTGCCCGGTCACATGAACGTGCTTCTGGCCGAGGCCAAGGTGCCTTACGACATCGTGCTCGAGATGGACGAGATCAACGAGGATTTCCCGAATACGGATGTCGTGATCGTCATCGGCTCGAACGACATCGTGAACCCGGCGGCCCAAGACGACCCCAATAGCCCCATTGCAGGCATGCCGGTTCTGGAAGTCTGGAAGGCCAAGCAGGTCTTCGTGTCCAAGCGCGGCCAAGGCACGGGCTATTCGGGCATCGAGAACCCGCTGTTCTTCAAGGACAACACGCGCATGTTCTACGGTGATGCGAAGAAAAGCCTTGATGAATTGCTGCCCAAGATCGCCTGATCTTGGTGAAACATGCAAAAAAGGCCCCCGCATCCGGGGGCCTTTTTCGTTACCGAAATGTGGAGGTGCTGCTACCGCGCCCCATGCGCTACGGCCGCCAGCCGGTCGAAGACACGGCGAAGCTCGGCCGGAAAGAGCGCCGCGCGCCGCGTATCGGTCAATTCCTCGGGTGACCAGATCAGGCTTTTTGCCGGGTCATGCAGCATCGCCCAATTCCCGAACAAACGCTGCGCCACAGGTTCGGTCACATGCAGGCGAAGTTCGAGATGGCGATCGTCTTGGCGGATCCGCGCATATGCTGCGCGCACCGCCTTTTCCGGACCCTCGAGAAGCTGGAGGTAAATGTCACGCCGACAGATCAGCGCCCCTGTGATCCCGTCACGTTTGTTGGCTTGCCGCGCCTGTAACAAGATGCCCGACAAGGTTGCCTCGTCATAGCCGAAGGGCCGAGATGAATAGATGAGTTGGATGAGGTCAGAAATATCGTGGCTCCTGTGCCGGGCTGGTCGCGCTGAAAAAGCACGGCATCAGGGCGGCGACCATAACACTATGCCAAATTCAGCCTTATGTCGCTTGAAATGCGACGCTGCGCCTTGGCCGTGGCCGCATTACTTGGTCAAGATCAGCTTGCCCGCCCGTGTGATGCGGAGCTGATAGGTCTTATCGTCGAGAACGATCAAAGCGGTGCCATCGCCGTCGACCAAGCGGCGGGCATCATGAACCGCGCCCATCGGGCGGGGAAGGGTGACCTGCGCGCCTTGGGGCGCGGCTGTGATCTGGTCATGGTAGCTCATGGCGGTTCTCCGAGCGGATATGCGGCATGCCTTATATCTGACAGAAAGAATCGGAAAAGTCAATCCTGACTATATCAGTCGGAAAATTTCCCACGTGCCGCAGGGCGCACGGCCAGCGCCGCGATGCGCTCCGCGATCTCGGGGCGGATCGAGCCAGGGCGAGGGGGGTCGCGCAGGGTGGTAAACCAATGTGACGGTGTGGTGCGCCATGCTTGTGGCGGCTTGTCCCAAACAAGCCCGCGTAACACCGCCTCGGCCGCTTCGGGCAGGCGCTCGGGGATTACATGGCCGTTCAGCGTCGCCCAAACCCCGGTCCAAAGCCGCCCGACCGACCATGGATTATATCCACCGCCCCCCAGCACGAAAAGGCGCGGGCAGCCAAGCGCCATCAGGGCCGCGACAATCGCCCAATGGGCGTTGTTCGACAGTGTCAGCCGCGACAGCGGATCTTCGGTCACGGCATCGGCCCCGCATTGCAGGACAATGGCGTCCGGCGCGAATTCTGCAACTGCGGGCAAGATCAGCCTGTCCCGGATTGCCGCCATTTCCGTGTCGTTCAAGCCGCGTGGCACCGGCAGGTTCAGGCAGTTGCCGCCGCCATCATCGACCAGCGCGCCAGTAAATGGCCAGCGCTTTTCCTCATGCACCGAGATGAGCAGCGTTTGCGGGTCTCCGGCAAGCCCGTGCTGGACACCGTCGCAATGATGCGCGTCGATATCGACATAGGCGATCCGCGCCGCGCCTGCCCGTCGCAGTGACAAGATCGCCAGCACCGGATCATTGAGATAGCAAAAGCCACCCGCCCGGTCAGGAAAGCCGTGATGTGTGCCGCCGCCGGGGTGATAGACCACGCCGCCGCCCGCCAGTAGTTCGCCCGCCAAAAGCGAGGCACCCGCCGCTGTCGCTGGGCGGCGAAACATCTCGGGGTAGATGGGATTGGCGACCGTGCCGAGGCCATGACGGTCGCGCACCGCTGCGCTGACGGCTTGCTCGGCTTCGGCCCTTTCAAGGGCTGCGGCGTATTCCGGGGTATGCCAGATCGTCAGCGCTTGTGGCTTGGCGCGGGGGCTGGTGCGGTACTGTTCAGACCCCAGCCAGCCCATGGCGCGGGCAAGATCCATCACGGTCGAGACGCGTGGCACACGCAACGGATGCCACGGCCCATAGCTAGAGCCGCGATAAATCTCGGATCCGAAGAAAAGGGGGGCGGTCACGCGCGCAATAGCGCCTCGATCTCGCGCCGCATCCGTGCGCCTGTTGGGCGCGTGTTCGAGCCGAAGCTTTGCACCATACGCCCCTCGCCATCGAGAAGCACCTTGTTGAAATTCCAGCCCGGCTCAAAGCCATAGGTCGCGCGCAGCCATTGAAAGAACGGATGCGCCCCCGCGCCGCGCACCGAGGTGATCGTGGTCATCGGCAGCGTTAGGTTGAAATTCAATTCGCAGAATTCGGCGACAGCAGCGTCGCTGGCCAATTCTTGGTTGAAATCATCTGAAGGCACAGCCAAGACGATCAACCCGCGTGGGCCATATTCTTCGTGCAGGGCCTGTAGATCATCATATTGATCCGTATAGCCGCACATCGAGGCCGTGTTGACGACCAAGACCGGATTACCGCGCCATTCCGAGAGTGCGTAACTCCCCCCATCGATCGAGTCGAAGCGAAAATCTTCGCCTGATCGCGCGCGATAGCCAACCAGCATCAGCGGGAGGGCGGCAAAGGCGGTGATGATTGCGCGGCGCTGCATCTCGATCCCTGCGTTGCGGACACACCTGAGGTATCGCGCAGGCCACCGGGGTCAAGGCTGTCTTGGCAAAGCCTTAAGCCGCATGCGATACTCGCCCATCATGACCCGGAAAAACACCACGTTACAGGCCCCTTTGCGCATCGCCGCCGCCGTCAAGCGGGAAACCCGCACGCAATTTGCGGCACTTCCCTTTCGTATGAAAAAGGGCGGGGTTGAGGTTCTGTTGATTTCATCGCGCGATACCGGGCGCTGGATCATTCCCAAGGGCTGGCCGATGGACGGCATGCGACCCGCCGAAGCCGCGGCTCAAGAAGCTTGGGAAGAGGCGGGACTGCGCGGGCGCTTCTATGACGATGTGCTTGGGCTTTACTCCTATTCGAAGTGGATCGATGAGGATATGGCGATCCCTTGCATCGTGATCGTCTTCGCACTCGAGGTGTCGCATGAAGATACCGCTTTTCCCGAGGCTGGTTTGCGCAAAACCAAGTGGATGACCCGAAAAAAGGCCGCGCAACGCGTCGATGAGCCTGAGTTGAAGCAGATCATCATGGGCTTTGACCCAGAGCGGTTCATGTGACGCTTGTGCTTGAACCCGCTGCACGGTCGCTTATTTTAACAGGATCATGATCCGCTACTCCCTCTTATGCGCCCAAGGGCATCAGTTCGACAGCTGGTTTCAGTCGGCAGATGCCTTTGACGGTCTGGCGGCACGGGGGCTTTTGTCTTGCGCGCAATGCGGAAGCGGCGCGGTGAAAAAGGCGCTGATGGCGCCGCGTGTCACCACGGCCGAGGCGGCAGGTCATCCGCCCGCGCCACCCGCCCCCGAGGGCGCAGGCCCCGGAGCGTTGTCACAACCCGCCAATAAGACCGAAGAGATGTTGCGCGCCATGCGCGATTATCTTGACCGTCATTCCACCTATGTCGGTGGGCGTTTCGCGGCAGAGGCGCGGGCGATGCATTTGCAAGAGACTGAGGCGCGCTTGATCCATGGCGAGGCCGCCCCGGACGAGGCGCGCGCCCTGCTTGAGGACGGTATCGCGATCATGCCCTTGCCTTTTGTGGCACCCGACAAGGCCAACTAACACGCCTTGTTCATATCCTGCGCAAGCGCGTGCATCTCGGCCGCCTCACATGCGTCGCGCGCTGCCTCGAGCTTGGCCACCGATTGCGCGACGATCTGAGCGATTTGAGCATCCGGCACACCTTGCGCCTGCAATGCGGCCACTTGGTGCTTTCCTTCGGGTGACAGCGGTTGGATGAACAAGAGGGTATCAAGCGATTGGAGCGGCACCAAGGCTGCGCGGGCCAATTGCTCCATGGCGGACCTGTAGCCCGCTGTTTCGCGCAGTCCAGCCAAATGCGCGCGGTGCCAATTCACCGAGGCAGCCACGAGCCGCCGCAATGTGCTATCCTCAAGCCAGTCTGCGATTGTCGCCTCGACCCAACCTGACCATCGCAGCAGCCCTAGATGTGGTTTTTCATTGCGGTCGAAGATCGCGAAATAGGTGGCGTCATACTTGTTGGGCTTGAGGTTCACATTGCCACGCGCGCCGCGCAATAGATAGGCCTCGCGGCTTTGGACTGCGAAATGAGCGATTTCTGCCAAGCCGTAACCGACGGTCGCCGCAGATCCGCGCCAACCGCTGCGCATAAATGAGGGTGGCATCCTTGCCCCTGATCCGTTCACCCAAACGCGGCGCAACAATGGGTTCTCGTCTGCCTGTTCAGGTCTGGCGCCCCGCAGGCTTGGCCGGTGAATGCCAAGTTTCATGTTAGCAAAGGGACGAAACAGCGTTTTCACCCCCCAGCCACGGCGAAAATCATCCGGCGCGCCGCGGGTGAATTGCGGGATCACGGGCGCGTCTGACCAGCTGAGCCGATTATTCGATCCCATCATTCGCCAGTTGATCGCGATCCCTTCGACGGTTGGCGGGCATGCCGCGAGAAGGGCCGCGAAGGTGCCATTTCCAGTCTTGATGTGAAGAAACTCATCGGCATCCATCACGATCAACCATTCCGGCGCCTGCAAGCATAGGTCCTCCGTGGCCATGCTCAGCGCATGGGGTTGTGGCTTTTTCCCGGGTGGCACCGCGTTGCGGATATGACGGCACAGCCCCATGACAGCCAGGCGATCCAGAACCGCGTCGCTGCCATCGCGACAATCGTTGCTATAGATCCGAATATCATCGGCCCCGATCAGGCGATGATAGGCAAGCCATTCCAAAATGCGCGGCCCCTCATCCTTCATCATGGTCACGATGCAAAAACGGGCCATCGTCATGTCACCATGTGCAAGTCTGGCTGGTCATGCAAAAGTCCGCCAATGGCGTCGAGAGCTGCAACCTCATGTGGTTGCAGGCTATGCAAGCGCGCGTAGAGCCCGCGATAAGCGACCTCGGGGTCGGGGTGATGTCTGATCTCGGCGAGCTTGGCTTTCAACGGGTCGGCAAAGCCATGCGCGCCTGCTCGCCAATCCAGTTTGGCCCGCCAGCGCGCATAGCCCGGCGCAAAGTAATGCAAAAGAAAGGCGCGATCAGCGGCACCCCAGACTGGGCCAGTCACCATCGCGCCTGCGTGATCCACCGCCCAATGCAGCTTGAGCCGGATACCGGGCAGGCCTGCGCGGTGGATTGATTTCCCCTCCGGATGGCCAACCAGCCCGAAGCGTGGCCGAAATAGCGCAGCATCTGCGCCATAGATCGGATCGACCGCCGCACGCGGGATCGGCAGGCGAAAGGCGCATCCACCAGAGGGCAGCGTGACCGCCTCGGCGCTACTCACCCGCAAGCTGATCGTTTCCGGCGGGAGATTGGCCAAGCCAGTGGGTAGATCGCGGCCCGCAAACCACATCAACTCGTCGGCGTCGAGGATCATCACCCAACCGTCAGCGACCTCGCGATAGGCCGCAGTCATGGCAGCGCGTTGCCGCTTGGTAAAGCGCGCGTCAACCGCCACGCCCAGCCCTGCCCAAAACGCGGCGTTGCAGGGGCGAAATTCGACCCTTGGATCGCCGGCCAAGACGTGTTGCGCGGGGTCTTGGGGATCATCGAGAAACACAACGATCCGCGTAGCGCCCTGTGCCAGATGCCATGCAAGAAAGCGACGCAAGACCGGCACTGGCTCGCGTGCGATCGTTGCGACGGTCAAGGACACGCTCATGTTACGCCCGCGGCAAGCCCCATCGCCGCCAATACGGACGCGTAGTCTTCTCGTGCGCGCAGCGCTGCGGCCCTTTTGCGATGGTGGGCCAGCGCTGCTGCGTGCAATTCGCCCAAGATCGGGTCAGTCAAGAACTGATCGCGCAGCTTGACCGCGCCAGGGCGGGGCAGGGCTGCGCGGGTATCGATATCGCCCTTTTCATCATAAATGCGCCAATAACCAATACTGCGTTCGGCATCGAGGCGCGGCACACCCGCGACATCACCACGGTCGATCTTGACCAAATATGCCTCGGCCGAGCGAATGGCATAATGGTTGAACTGGGCCAGATCGATGCTGCCCTCGGGCGCGATATCCTTGGCTTTTCCATCCACCCATGCGTCGGAAAAGGCCTGCCCCGACCCATCGATCCAGCGCATGCCAAGCTGCGAGAAATCGGACCGCCGCGGGCGATGATTGCGCCGCACCGAAAAATGGATGCGGTTGTGAAACATCGTCTTGATCGCATTGTTCGGACGTCGCCCTTCGGCCTTGTCCGCGCCGTAGTGTTTTGACTGCACGGTGAATTGGGTTACCACGGGCAGATCATCGAGTGTGATCACACCGTTCGACCCAAAGGGCATGGAGGTGAATGATACAACGTCAAAACCACCCGCAGCCTGATGAAAGCAGTCCAGCGTTCCGTCCCCGACCCAGATTTGCAGGAACTCATCCACATCAGTGAAATATATCCAGCCTGCATCCTTATAGAGATTGAAGAGCGAGGCGTAGCGATGCGCCATCACCTGCCAATTCGATCGATCCCCGAAAAGCGATTTCGGGTTCGGCACATGCTGCAAGGGGATCAGCTGTTGCAGCCGGTCGAGGATGCGGTCGGTTCCATCGTCGCAATCATTGGTCATCACGATGAAATTATCGAAGCCGAGCGCCATGTGATGGGCCACCCATTCAAGGATGTAAGGCCCCTCGTTCTTCATCGCTGTTACGATCAAGGCGGGCTGGCCTGCGAGCATCAGTTCAGCTTTCGATAGGTAAGCGGCGCACCAAGGCTGGCCGACAGCGCGTCGATCTCGGCCATGATTTCGGCCTCGGGTGGGTCGATCCAGTCTTCGCTATCGGCAAGAAAACCCGCCGTGACCAAGGCCTTGCCTGCGGCGGCGAAATCGAGTCGCGCCTGCACTTCGCGCTTGACGAAGCGTTGCCCCTCGGGCGTCCAACATCCCGCGATCGCGTCGATCCGCGTGGCTTCAACCCCGGCGAAGTGGCGGAACTGGAGAATGTAATCCGCGATATTTTGGGACGGGCCACGATTGATCACCGCGACCTGTGCGTCAGGCCGGGCAAGCATCGCGGCCAGATGCAGTGCCGAGCCGTCAAGGCCCACGATCTGCTTTGCAGCCTTCCATTGCGCGATCTGCGCTGCAAATGACATTTCTTGAGGGTGAATGATCGTATAGCCCGCCTTCTCCATCAAGGCTTCAAGCCACGTCTCGCGCAAGATGGTGCCACGTTTCAAGGGCAGATGGGCGCGCGAGGCATAGACCTTGTCGGCACCTGCGGGGGCCACATCACGACCAATCGTATCGCGTACCCAAGCACGATACTCGGGGCGCCCTGCCATCATTTCACTCATGCCAAAGCCTTGTGGCGGCGTGAGCAGCTCGTCGATCACCACGGGTTGTTGCGGCGCGCGGATCTTGAGATGGCCAAGCCCGCATTGGGCAAAAAACGGCATCATTTCGCGGATATAGCGCCACTCATGGGTCATTTTCTGCTTGGGGTAGAACACGATCCCTTCGAGGGTATCGATCTGCGGGACGGCCCAAAGGCGCGCGGTCGTCTCGACAAGAAAATGGCCGAAATGCGCATAAAACAAGCCGCCGAACATCCACCGACCGGTCAGCCGCTCGACCGGGCTGGTGATGTCGGGCGGGATCGGCGCGACGGTAATGGGGGCGGAACTTGATCGCCAGCAATGCCCTTCGGGCATGAAATCACTGTTTTCATTGAACAATCCCGCCGCCCGGCGCGCGCCGCCCGGCACATTTTCGCCCCAAGGGATCATGACGACGTCACGATGGGTCACGGGGTGCCAGTTCATCGGACGATCATGGTCAAAATCGTGGATTGCCTGCGGGGTTCCCATCGTCTGCCGGCCTTGTGTGCTCACGCTTCCAGGGCGCCGGTGGGGTCGATGCCGACCTCTTGGCACATTCTGGAAATATAGGAGTTTTCCAGCGGCGCGTTGCGGCGCCACCAGGGTTTGGTGCCGTTGGTGTAGAGGTGGACGGAAACGGTCGCGTTGGTAAACCAACCCTCAACGCGGCCGTGCGGGTCGAAGAAGATATCGTTCAGCTGAAACGGCACAGGGTAGAGGACATCAGGCGTCATCGCGCGGTCGAAATCGCCGGTCGCTTGGGCGAAATGGGTGAAGGCTTGCGGGCCGAAGGCCGTGCGCTCGGTGCGGTAGATCTTGACCGCATGAGGTGCATCCTTTTGTTTTTCCATCTTTTTGCGCTGCTGCTTGTTCCACCATGGCGGGCAGTCGGGGAGGTTCTCGTAATAGTCGAGCAGCTGATCCATCAGCGCGCAGTCGCGGGGCAGGGCGACGACCCCGCAGTTGAGCGCGCCGCGCATGCCGTGGCCTGCAAAAATCCACTCCCATTCATCGGGAAAGGGCTTGTGGCAAAAGGCGTCGCAGTCGATCCAGACAGCACCCGTGGCACGTATCATCTTGTAACGAAACACATTTGACAGGAAGGAGGCCGAGGTCTCCTCGACGATATCCATGGGGATATCCATGATCTCGGAGGCGGGGCGGACGGTGACACCTTCGGGCGCGTTCTGCACGGCGTGGGTGCAATACAGCGTCACGGGATGGCCGTGGCGCAGATGCGAGGCGAGGCATAACTGGTTGAGATACTGTAGCTTTTCCCCAATCCAGAGGGAGGCCACGGGACGACGGTTCAACTCCACTTCACTGCCCTTTGCGCTTGGCGCGGGTGATCCCGCATCTTTCGTTGACTGTTTTTCCCTTAATTTCTAGAATTTGGCAAAGGTTTTCGCACCCCGCGCGCGCCGGTGTTGCAGCGATGCCGGCGTTAACCCTCGGGCCGTGCGGGGCGGGCAGGGGCCACGGGGCGGGCGGACGGGCTGTCGGGATGGGGTACACAGGGCGTACACACCCCGTACATCCGCGGTTTGCGCACGGTAGGGGCGGGGAAGGTGGTTAAGGGTGCGGGAGTTTACGTGTTGTTCTTAGCAAGGAATACTCATCGTCCACCCCAAGGTGCGCATAGGTGGCACATTGCAAATCCGTCTCACTGTAACATTTTGTTAACCAATGATCTTTTTAATTGTGGACAGGATCGGTCTTCAAACTCAAGTATCCGTCAAAGAGGCAGGCGCAGAGCGGAGACAGACATGAAGTATGTAGAGCAAATCTTCACAATTGGGTACGAGAAGTCGTCGATCGACGATTTTGTAAGCCGTTTAACCGATGCCGAGATAGAGATGCTGATCGACGTCCGTGAGCTTCCTTTGTCACGTAAGAGGGGCTTTTCAAAAAAAGGGCTTGATGCTGCGGTAACTGAGGCAGGCATAGACTATCTTCATGTGCGGGCGCTTGGTGATCCGAAGCCTGGTAGGGAAGCTGCACGCTCTGGAAACCATGACCTCTTTGTTGCGATATTTACCAAGCATATCGAAAGTGAAGAAGGCCAAAATGCTCTTGCAGAACTTGCAGACATTGTCCGTGGCAAGAGAATTTGCTTGACTTGCTTCGAACGCCATCACGAAGGCTGCCATCGTAAGATTGTTGCCGAGCGCCTCTCCGCGTTAATCGGTGCACCGGTTGAGCATATCGCAGTGAATTGAATGTGAGTATCTGGCAAGAGCCTGTTGAAGTTTGTGTGATCGTTAAGGCCGCTCCCGAGACCGGGCAGACGCATGGTGAGACCGTATGCGTTGCAGGTATTGACCGTTATGGGAATTGGCATCGCCTTTACCCCATGCCGTTCAAGCACCTAAGGCCGGAACAGCGGTTCAGCCGTTGGGACATTATTCGCGCCACTTGGAAGAGCGCTGCTCCAAAAGACATGCGGCTTGAAAGTAAAAGAATAGATCACTTATCGCTTGTGAAAGTGGGCGAAGTGAAGAAGTCGGAGCGTCATGAGTTTGCGCGGCGCGCCATTGTAAATAGTCTATATGAAGAAAAGACAAAGGGACGCTCTTTTGCTTTAATTCGTCCAGAAAATCCAGAGTTTATTATTCGCCCACTTAATGACGATGCCAAGTCGAAAAACCAAAGGCGACGCGATGCAATCTTGCGTCAGTTGGATATATTCACAGGCGACAGTACAGTCTTGACACCTGATGTTGCCCCATATTCGTTTCACTATCGGTTTGTACACGAAGGCAAGACCTTAACGCATACTTGTATAGATTGGGAGACAGAGCAGACTTTCTTCAAATGGCGCGAAAAGTACGGTGAGAGAGAAACTCTGCAAATGATGCATCAAAGATGGGGAAATGAAATACCTAAGCGCGGCATTGCTTTTGCAATGGGAACGCATCGGGTAACAAAATTCAATAAATGGCTTCTTTCTGGAGTGATCCGTGTGGATCATTCACCGCAGGCAACGTTTTTCTGATGGAGCACAAACTTTCAAGGTTTCTTTGCGTTGAATGCCCAGCCCCTCCCTCACATCACCTGCCCCCCCAAATCCACCCCCTCGGCCACGCCCCGCACCTCGACGATCCCCAGACCCAGCCGGAACCGCCAGACCCCGCCGCCCAGCGCCTCGACCGCCGGTTTGGCGGGCCATGTGGAGAGGTCGTAGCTCTGATCCGCGTCCCAGCCCGTGATCACGCAGACCCCGCCCCATGCGATGCGGAAGCGTTTGGCGCCCGGGGCGGCGGTGATGTGGGTGATGCCGGTGCCGACGATGACCTCATGCGCGCCTTCGGCCAAGATCACGGTGTTGCGGCCCGGGCCGGGGTCGATGGTGGATGAGCCGATCCCATCTTCGATCCAGTCATTGCCGTGGCCGCCGAAGATCTGGTTGCGGCCCGCATAGCCATAAATGACGTCATCGCCCGTGCCGCCATCGAGCAGGTCGCGGCCCGGCCCGCCGTGGAGCGTGTCATTCCCGGCCTCACCATAGAATTCATGGCGGCGGTTGGCTTGCTTGGCTTTCGCGATCATCAGGTCGTTGCCCGCCCCGCCGCGAAAGGTTGCGCCGCCATGTTTGGGGCCGATCATGATGTCGTCGCCGTTGGAGCCCCTCAGGTCGATCTCGACCCGTTCGGAGGTTTCGAACTCGATCGGGCTATCGGGGTGGGCGACGATGCGGATGGTTTTGCCGGTTTGGCCGTCAGCCTCGGACCTACTGATCACGGTGGCGATGCGGATCTTTTCGACGTTGGGGGGGCAGTGGAGGATGTAGTCGTCGGGGCCGGCCATGTACCACAGCGTGTCGGTGCCGCCGTCCTTCTCCTCCACGATCTTTTCGGCGTCGGCGCCATAGGCCCAGTAGTCGTTGTTGGCACGCCCGCCGGCCAAGATGACCGAGCCATCGACCGCCATCATCGCGTTGACGCCCGTGGCGGGGTTTTGCAGCCCGCGCAGGTCGAGGCCGAGGTTGAGCGCGCCCTTGACCAGTTCGGCGCGGAGGTCTGACAGGGGGGCGGTGGTGGCGATGTTCGTCGTCTCACCGGGGTCGTTGGCGAGGTCGTAGACGTGCTCCTCCCCATTGGGGTAGCGGAAGTAGCGGTAGTGGGTGAGGCCTTCGGTCGAGGGGCGGACGGAGAGCGTGCCGAAGACGCAGGTGATGGGCGACCATTGGCGGTCGTAGTGGCCGAAGCTTGCGTCGATGAGCGGCAGGAGCGATTGGCCGGAGGTCCAGTCGGGGCGGGGGGGAAGGCCTGCGAGGTCCATCACCGTCTTGGGGATGTTGTGGAGGCTGACGGGGAGGTCGATCTCTTGCCCCTGCGTCATTGCGGGGTGGTGGATGCCAAGGGGGATGTGGGCGGCGCTATCCCACTGGGACATCTTGTGAAAGCTGTCATGGGTGCCGAGGTTGAAGCCGTTGTCGGAGAAGAAGATCGTGGTGGTGTTGGGGCCGATGGCGGAATTTTCCAGCGCGGTGAGGAAGCGGCCCAGTTCATGATCCATATGGGAGATCGCGGCGAAATAGGCGCGCACGACTTGGCGCCATGCCGCGTCGCCTGCCTTTTCCGGGGTCCATTGGCCGTTGGCGATATAGGCGGCCTCGTAAACCGCGAAACCGGGTTGGGGGCCGTGGTAGTCGGCCTCATGCGCGATGGAGGGCCAGCGGATCCGGGCCGGGTCGTATTGGGCGTAGAAGCGGTCAGGCGTGATCAGGTTGTAATGGGGGTGCTTGAAGCCAAGCTGGATCAGGTGGCGGCGGGCGGGGTCGGCGCGGGTGACATGGTCGATGGCGTTCTGCGCCACGTGGTAGTCGTAGAAGCGGTCGTCTTGGCTGCCGTCATCATTGGGGTGGTTGACGCCTTTGATGCCGGGGCCGCGGTCGAGATAGGTTTTGACGCGGGACCGCCTTCCGTTATCGTCGGCCGCCGGTTCGTGGTGGAACAGCATGCGGCGGTAATCCTCAGGCATGGGTTGATAGTTGCTATCGACCTTGCCGGTGGTGAAGGTGTGAAATCCCGCGCGGCGCAGGTCATAGGCCCAAGCTTTCTCGGGGCGATAGATGTCGCGCCAAAAGCGGTTGAGATCGACAAGGCCCGAGCGGAAGGGCGAGATGCCCGTCGCCACCTCGGCCCGGCACGGCGCGCAAAGCGGTACGGTGGCGTAAGCATTGGTGAACCGCGCGGCGCGTGCCATGAAACGGTCGAGATTGGGCGTTTGGATGCGGATGCCGAAGGCGTCGCGCCATGTGAAGACGTCGATCAGATCATCGACCCAGATGATGCAGATATGGCCGCCTGCGATGGTGTGGCGATCAAAGCCCATCTGATGCCTCCGACCACAGCCAGAAACGGCGCATTGCCAATAGCGCTGCGTGATCGCGAGATGTATTGCCACCCAACAGCGATGCCCCCGGCCAAAGCCAGATATCGGCGATGAGGGCTGCCCCCAGCGTCTTGGTCAGGCCGGGACGCTGGTTGCGGCATCCGATGAAAAGATGCCCCGTCCCTGTCAGGATCGGGGACGCGGCCATGCCTCGCGTGCATGTCAGCTTGCCGCCCGGACCCAACAGCGCGAGCGAAAGCGCCGGCCCCGTCACGGAAAAGATCACAAGGCGCGGCCCATCCATGGCAGGGGCCGCAAGATCAAGCGCGATCAGCCCCAAGTCATCCTTGAGGGTCAAGATCCCCTCGGCCTCGGCAAGGTAGAGGTAGTTCTGACCCGCGCTTTTCTTGGCGCCGCCCCCGGTATTGAGGGTGATCAGGGTCTTTGCCTCGCCCAGCCAAGGCGGCAGGTAGCGCAAGGCAAGGCTGAGGTGGCCTGCATCGTTGACCGCATCCATCGCAACAAGGCCGCAATGTACCCCGTCGCGACATTGAAGGCCGCCCAGATCACCCGCCGCGCCGATCTGGCCATGGCCGGTATTGGGGTCGGTGGGGATCGCGGTCGGACCATTGCCCGAGGCAGGCCAGCCCGTCACGCTGCCCCTGGCATCGGTGGCAAGCGCCTGTCCGGCCCAAGTGATTACACCTGTCCGTACCAGATCGGCAGTACAGGCGGCCTCGGCATTGCAAAGCGCGCCATGGGGAAGGGGGAGGTCGAGATCAACCATTCTGCGGCCCCCCTGTCACAGGCATGATCGCGGGCAAGGCATGGCGAGAAAGCGTCCCGCCGGTGCGGCTTGGCATGGCCCAGTTATCCGTGATCGCGCCGGGTTGGCCCATCCCGTAGCTTAATCGTATGCCCGGCGCGCGCCCCGACAGATGCACAAGCACCGCCTTGGGGTCATCGGCGGCAATGGCGACATCAGTAATCGTGATCCCCGGCGCATCATGGAGCACAAAGCCCGCGGGGCTTGCGTCCGTCAGGATTAATGGCCCTTCGGCTTGAAGCGTGACGCGGATCACGGGGGACTGTCCCGGTTCCCATTCGGCCAGATGCAGCACGGGGCAGCGCCAGCTTTCGCCTGCCGCGATGGCGTGCGCCGTCATCTCGGCCATTTGACGGCGGCCCTCGGCGGTGGGGCGGTGAAATGCGTCATGTGGAAAGGCGTGGTTTGGGGCGGCATAGATCAGCTTGTGGTCGCCATGGTTCCACGCCAATTCCCACTGGCCTGCGATCACGGCGGCGGCGCTGTCCATGTTGGGGGCAAGCCCCCCCTCGAAGCGGGCAACGAAAAGGGGCTTGTCAAAGCCAAGCACCCCGAGCCCGTCTGACAGGCGGGTCATCACCGCCAGCATGCCGTCACGATAGGCGCGGGGATCATCGCCGAGATGTTCCAGCGCATAGTCAAGGCAGATGGCCGCGATCTTGGCCTTTTTACCCATGGTTGTGGCGGCTGCCTTGAGGTTTTGGGCCGCGACCAGCAGGTTTTCGACGGCACGACCTTCTGCCAACGCGGCGGCGCTGGCCGAGGCGTCGGTTTCGGCGCGGGCAAAGATCAGGGGCAGGGGGGCGAATTTCTCGATCTGCCAATGCAGGATGGTTTCGGCCACGAGCACCTCATGCGTGGCTTCGCGCAAGGGTTCGAGCCGGTCGGTCATGGGTGCGGCTTCGATCCCCGCCATGCCGACCGCGCCGATATCGTCGGCGGTGCTCACGATATGGTGGGGGAACGCGGGCGCGCCGGGATTGGCCAGTGCCGCGCGCGGCCCGCCAAGGCCCAGGATGCCGACAAGCGCGCCTGGCCCATCACCCAAGATCGCGCCGCCGGTGATGTGGCGGCGAAAGCCGCGCACGCCTTGCGCGCCTGCGAGCCGCGCGGTGAAGTGCAGCCAATCGCCCTTGTGGGTCACCCCCCAAGCGTCGATCCCGGAAAGCAGGTCCTCGCCCGGCGCCGCAGATGTGCTGTCGGGTGTCGGCTGTGTCTTTGGGTTGGACGCCCCGCTCGTCGGATCGGCCTGCGCTCCGAAATGCCCTAAGCGGAGCGCGATATCGGCGATGACCTTGTCCGATAGCCGCATCACAAGGCCCGTTGGATCGTAGCGGATCACATCGCCATTGGCCGCGCGCACCACAACGCCATGCCCTGCGGTGGGTTGATCCGTCACTTTGGGGGATTTGGGCAAGGTCGGTCTCCGGCGAATGATGGGGCTGTGTCAGGCTTGGGCGCGGTCGAATTGCAGGCTGCCCGCGCTGGCGCGTTCGGCTGTTTCGGCAAAGCCCTGTGCGCAGAGAACCGGGCCGTAGGCGGCGCGCAGACTGTCGGCTTGCCCGTCCGAAGCGAAGGGCAAGATGACACGGGCAAGCGGGCGCAGGTCGAGGGAGGCCAGCGTTGCGGGGGCAACATCGCCCGGTCGGCTCAATCGCAAGGCGGTGGGGCGAAAATCATGCAGAAAGGCCGCAAGCCCGGTCGCGGCGGCACCCTCATCGCTGGCAAGGCTGAGCGGGCCGTTGGACCATTTCAACCGCGCGCTATTGTCCATGTCCGCGCGGCGCGCGATGTCTTGGCCAAGCGTGATCAGGTCTGTGCGGCCCTCTTGGGCCATGATGACGAGGTCTGAGACCTGCGTCGCGGCGCGGATCGCCACGAAGCCCAGGCCGCAGCCGATATCGAGCAAGCGCGGGCAACCCGCGAGATAGCTTGCGATATTGCGGGCATGGCGGCGTTCGAAGCGGCCCGCCACGACGCTATCGAGCGCCTCGGGGCGAAAGATGCGGGCATCGGCGGGCAGGGGGACGTCGTGATTGGATACCCAATCGACCGGCACATCGCCCGACAGGTCAAGCGGCGCGGGCAGATAGGGATCGCCCCCTTCGACCGCCCAGCCCGCGACGGTGTCGGTGCGGCGTTCCTCCTTGGGGCGCGCGCTGGATTTCTTTTCCACGGCACTCATCAGGGCCGCGATCTTGGCGGGATCGCGGGCCTTGGGCGGTTTGGCCTCAACATCGGTGATCGGCACCTTGGAGGCTGCGATCAGGCCGGCGCGCAGCTCTTCATAGGCGGGCGTCCTGCGGTATTCGGCCAGCCGCGCCTCGACCCGTTCGAGGGCTGCAAAGTGCAGCTTGTTCAGGACCGGGTCCTTGAGCAGTTCCGCCATGATGCGGGCGCGGTCGGGCGCGTGGCGCAAGATGGCGCGATCCTCGACCTCGTTGCGGTCCTGAAGTGACCAGTAATCGGCGTTGTACTTGTCTTTCTTGTTGTTCACATTGCCGCGAAACTTGCGCACGGCATAGCTATCCACGGATTTCACCGCGTAATGGTTCATCTGCGCCCAGTCATAGCCGATGGTGCGCCGGATCGAGCGCCAGCCGCGAAAGCGGAAATAATCCTCCATCGGCTGGCCTGCACCGTTGAGCCATTTCACCGTGTCGGGAAAACCGTCTTCGAGATGCTTGTTCTTGATCGTGGGGCGGTGGATGCCGAGTTTCCAGTATTCGGGATCGAATTTGAAAAGCGTCTTGACCCCCCAGCCCTTGTTCCAAAGTGGGGGGGCCGCGCGGGTATATTGCTCGGTTACAGGTGCGCGCGACCAATCGACCACGCCGCCTGAGCCAAAGATGCGCCATGTGATGACCACGCCATTGGCGCCGCGCGCGACCGTGTCGTCGAGCATCCCCTCGAGATGGCGCGCGGGGTGGTTGACGCTCAGAAACTCGTCAGCGTCAAAGACCAGCACCCAATCGGCGGCGGCCACCAAGGGTTCGTGTTGCGCGTGATTGAGCGCCGAAGGCTGGGGCTTGATCCCTTCGGGGATGACATTGGGCCGGTGATAGCCAAGGCCCAACTCTTCGAGCCGGATCAGCATGGCATCGGTGCCGTCCGAGCAGTCGTTGGTATAGACGAGGATATCGGTGAAGCCGATGGCAAGGTGATGGGCGAACCATTCCAAAAGGAACGGCGCCTCGTCCTTCATCATCGACACGGCCATGACGGTGCCGTGTTTCGAACGGTGACGTAACTTGGAATATGCTGGCAAAACACGCGCCATAACAGGGCCTTCATCTACTGCGGGCAGCTATATCGCAAAGCATTCGACGGGGCCACAGGGAAGCTGCGGCGCAATCACGGCTTGCGCGCACGGCGCGGCTTGCGTTAGGCACAATGTGCGTCGTGTTTGTGCGAGTGATTAATAGGTGGTGCGTCGATGATTACCTTGGAACAAATGTTGGAGGCGGCGCAGTCCAAGGATATTCGTGCCATCGATTTCAGCGTTTTCGATGAGACCGATATCGTCAACCTGATCGCACAGCGATCAGAGATCATTTTCGATGCGGCCGAGCCCAACGCAATCATCAAGCAATGGGCCGAGGGCAATGAGGCCCCTGTGCGCGCGCTTGTGCAGGCGCGCGGCGATGAGCTGATGCGCCGCGCCGCTGGCATGATCCGCGCCGAATACGATGAGATCAAACCAGAGCTTGACGCGCTTGCACCGAACAGCCTTGCCGATATCGGTTGCGGTTATGCGCTCTATGACCTGTTTCATTGGCGCGATTTTCCCGGCCGCATCGTGCTTGTCGATATTGAAACCACGCCATCGCGTCACTTCGGCTACAAGGAGACGGGGGCCGCCTATACCAACCTCGACAAGGCCAAGGCTTTTCTTGTCGCCAATGGTGTGAAGAAGGGCGACATCACCTTGGTTAACCCCGATAAGCAGTCGATGCCCAAGACCAAGGTCGATCTTGCGGTCAGCTTCATTTCCTGCGGCTTCCATTATCCGGTCGAAACCTACGCCAATTATTTTCGGGATGGTGTCAAGGCAAAGGGCGCGATCATTCTGGATGTCCGCCGCCGCCGGGTGAACCAATCGCGACCGACCCTCGAGGCGCTTGGCGATTTCCGCGAATTGACGGCCTCGGCCAATGGTGGGGCAGCCCGCCTCATGGTGCGCAAGGGCATGCCGCCTGTTTCGGCATGACAATGCTCGCCCCCGCGGATGGGGGCGAGACTGTTGAGCGGTCACCTCAGGCGGTGCGCATCGCCGTGCCGCGTGGGGCGCGGAAGTGGCGCTGGTGGAGGAAGACGACAAGCGCCACGGCGGTGACTTGCAGCGCGATGGCGATCGCGGTGAGCGCCCAATAGGCGGTGCCGAATTTCTCGATCAACCCCGCGCCGACAAGGCCCGTGTTGATCCAGAACTGCATCAGGACCGACATCGCCACGGGCGGGCAGACCAGCGCGTAGTTGCCGGGGCTGATCGCGTCACCCGTCAGAAAGCGGCGGACATAGCCGGTGGCGGCCAGAACCGTCAGGCCGAAGAGCGCAAAGAGCACCTCTACCGACAAAAGCCGGGTCAGAAGCATCATCTTTTCGGCACCTTCCATGTGGACGCCGAAGCTGACCTCAAGCCCATGGGCCTGACGCAGCATCAAGATGCCGAGGATCGTCGTGATCGGAACGATCATCATCAGCGTGGGCGCCTGTTCGGCGGCGACGCCGTTTTCCATGATCGACCGCAGGCCAAGCACAAGCCCCACCAGCACGATGAAAGCGGCGGCGATCAGGAAAAAGCTGGAGATGATCAACGCGATGCCTGCGATGGTGGCATTGGTGCTGAGGGCGGCCGGTGCGGCCAAGCCCACGCCGGTCATGGCCAGCGCGAAGGCAGGCAGCATTTGGGCAAAGGAGTTGTTCTTGGTACAGTCGAACCCGCCCGAGGCGGTGACGCGGGCGATGAATTGGCCCAGCTGTTTGAAGGCGAGCCAGCCCACGGCGAGGAAGGCCACCATCGCCAAGGGAAACAGGTATTCGATCACCGACCACAGCCCCGGCACGAAGACGAGGCCGAGGATGAAGCCGCCATTGATCGACATGGCGAGTGCAAGCGGCAGTGCCATCATCTGGGTCTGGGCGTTGGAATTGGCGAGCGCGCGCCCTTTTTCCGAGGCCCAGAAGCCCTGCATCTTGCGCAGGTTCCAGATCAGAAGCGACAGGTTCAGCGCGCCGAAAACGGCGATGCCCAACAGCGCCACGATGATCGCGGTCGTCAGGGCCGTATCGCCACGGCCAAGGGCGGCAACGATATCCTCGAAGACCGGCACGGTGCGGCCGGGATGCGGCACCCAATGCATCAGGTACATGAAAAAGGTGACGGAAATCCCGCCTGAGCCCACAGAGGCGAGGAAATAGAGCGGCGACCAGTTATCGGCTGTGCGGGTTTGGGAATGTGACATGGCTTAGATCTCCTTGATGGGAGCGTGGCTAGGCCATCTGGGCTGGGTCTGTCGGTGACTTTGTTACCCGTGTCAATTAATTTTGCGCGGTTGGGGGGAGGGCGGGCGTTTTCCTCGAGGAAAACGCCCGGGAAATCTCGAGATTTCCCAGGCGAAAAACGCGCGTTTTTCGCTCCCCAGACCTTACAGCAGGCTGTCGGGCATTTTCTGTTCTGCCGCCGTATTGGCGCGGCGGAAAAACAGCGTGACCAAGGTCGAGACGATCACGATGAAGAGCGAATAAAGTGCCGGTACCGCCATGATCGCCTGTTGCTGGTCAGGCGGAAAGGTGAAGACGATGATGGCAATCGCCAAAGGGCCGTTCTGGATGCCCGTCTCAAGCGCCACGGTGCGCGCATTGCGTGGGTGCAGCTTGAGGGCGGTGGCAAACATGTAGCCCAGCATGATCCCCACCAGCCCCAGACCGATCGCGGCCACATAGGTGGCCCCGGTGGTGTTGAGCAGGAATTGCCAGTTCTGCGGCACCCAGGTGACCATGATGAAGGCGATGAAGAACAGCGCCAGCAGCGCGCCGCAAAACTCGATCACGGCACCGACATTGGCGTTGAGCTTGCGCAGCCCCATGCCGATGGCCACAGGCACCAGAAGCACGATCAGGACGCGCACGATATCTTCGCGCGGGATGTCGAGATCGAGTGCCGAGGCATAAAGCAGCAAGATGATCGGGATCAAGATCACCCCCGTCACGGTCGATGTCACCGTCATCAGGACCGACAGCGCCAGATTGCCCTTGGAGAAATAGGTGAAGATGTTCGATGTCGTGCCGCCCGGCATGCAGGCCATGATCAAGATGCCGATGGCGATGGGTTCAGGCACGACCAAGAACAGCGCCATGACAAAACCCAACAGCGGCATGATCCCGTATTGGCTGATCACGCCGATGCCCAAGCCATAGGGCCGCTTGAGTGCCAGATAGAAGTCGCGCGGCGTGAGCGAGGCCCCCATGCCCAGCATGATGATGGCGACCATGATGCCCAAAAGCGTCTGTGTGAATTCATCGACCATATCTGCTTACTCCGCCGCCAGTTCTGCCAGCGCCTCGGCGCGCAGGTCTTTCCGCAAGATCTTGCCGACATTGGATTTCGGCAGATCATCGCGGAATTCGTAGATTTTCGGCACCTTGTAGGCGGTCAGGTGCTCTTTGCAGTAGGCGCGCAAATCCTGGCCATTCAGGTCGCGATCGGCGGCCACGATATAGGCTTTGACCGCCTCGCCTCCCTCACTGTCGGGAATGCCGATGACGGCGGCCTCGAGCACGCCGGGATGGGCGGCCAGAACATCCTCGACCTCGTTGGGATAGACGTTGAAGCCCGAGACAAGGATCATGTCCTTTTTGCGATCCACGATGCGGATATAACCGTCGGCATCCATCACGCCGATATCGCCGGTCAGGAACCAGTTGCCGCGCATGGTTTTTGCGGTTTCCTCGGGTTTTTCCCAATAGCCCTTCATGATCTGCGGGCCGCGCGCCGCGATTTCGCCCGGCTCGCCGATGGCGACAGGATTGCCCGCCTCGTCAAGGCAGATGATCTCGGTCGATGGGACAGGCACGCCGATGGAACCGGCGCGCGCCTTGCCAAGCGGTTCGAAGGTCAGGACGGGCGAGGTTTCGGTCAGCCCGTAGCCTTGGATCACGGGGGCGCCGGTGATGCGCTCCCATGTTTCGGCGACCGAGGATTGCAGCGCCATGCCGCCTGCGGAGGCGAATTTCAGGTGCCGGGGCGGGCTGTCGCGGAACCAGAGCTCGTTCGTCAGCCCGTTGAAGAGCGTGTTCACGCCGCTCATCCAGGTGATCTTGTAGTTTTCAAACGCGCGTTTGAGGTTGGACAGGGGGCGGGGATTGGGGATCAGGATGTTGCGCGCGCCCAGCCAGTAAAAGCCCAGCAAATTCACCGTAAAGGCGAAGATGTGGTAAAGCGGCAGGGCGGTCAGCGCCACCTCGCCGCCCTTGACCACGCCGTTTTCGACCCCTTCGATCAACTCCATGGTCTGTTCCATGTTCAAGATCAGGTTGGCGTGCGTCAGCATCGCGCCCTTGGAGATGCCTGTGGTCCCGCCCGTATATTGCAGCACGGCGATATCATCGCCGGCGACATCTTGATGGTAACGCCCCACATCGGCGCCCTGCGCGATGCGCGCGCGCCCCGCGGCAAGAGCTGCGGGCAGGCGGATATGGGGGGTGTCGATGCGCTTGACCGATTTGTCCCAATATGTCTGCACCAAGCCCACGATCCCACGCGGCAGGACGGGCAGGAACTCGGCCACGCGGGTGACGATGATATTGGGGATCGGATGGGCCGCCGTGGCGCGTGGCAGCTTGTCGGCAAACATATCCATGATGATCAGCGCGTGCGGGCGCGAATCTTCGAACTGGCGGGCCATCTCCTCGGCGGTGTAGAGCGGATTGACGTTGACGAGCACACAACCCGCCTTGAGCACGCCGAAGGCTGCGATGGGAAAAGACAGGCAATTGGGCATTTGCACCGCGACGCGGTCGCCCGGGGCCAGGCCCGCCACCTCGCGCAGGTAAGCGGCCAGCGCATCGGACATGGCATCGGCTTGGGCGAAACTAAGCGTGCCGTTCATGCCGTTGGGCAGGCAACAGGTAAAGGCCGGTGCGCGCCCATAGGTGGCGGCCACGGCAACGATCATATCGGCAAGATTGCGATAGGCGGGGGTCGTGATCTCGGCCCGCGCGCCCGCACGGTAAAAGGCCGTCCAAGGCCGGTTTTGATGCTCCATGAGCCTCCCCCTCACGTCACGTCACTATCGCGCGACGCTAACGCAACTTTTTTGCAGTTGGAAAGAAAAAGCGTGAAGACGTTGCGTCATCTTGCCTTGGGCGGCGTCAGCTTCCACGATAGGTGCCATAGCCGTAGGGCGACAGCAAAAGCGGCACATGGTAGTGATCATCGGCCGACATGCCGAAGCGGATCGGCACCTCGTCGAGAAATAGGGGGTGCGGCCCATCTTGGCCCGTGGCGCGCAGATAATCGCCCGCGGCAAAGCTCAGCTCATAGGTCCCGGTGGCAAAATCCGCTTCGGGCAGGATCGGCCCATCGGTGCGGCCATCGGCATTGGTGATCTTTTCCGCGATCTTCACGCGGTCAGCACCCGTGATGCGGTAGAGCGTGATCTTGAGGCCTGCGGCCGGGCATCCGCGCGCCGTATCCAGCACATGGGTGGTCAGAAAACCGGGCATGTCGTGTCTCCGTCAAAGATGGGCCGACCATTTCCCAGCCATCCCCCCCTTGCAACCCCCCGCGCGCTTCGACAAGCCTTGTTAGAGTACGAAGAGAGGGCCGCGCCATGAACAGATATCCTCGCGACATGACTGGCTATGGGGCCACGCCCCCCGATCCGCAATGGCCGGGTGGGGCAAAGATCGCGGTGCAGATCGTGCTGAATTACGAGGAAGGGGGCGAGAACAACCTGCTCCATGGTGATGCGGCCTCGGAAGCTTTCCTGTCCGAGATCACCGGCGCGCAGCCTTGGCAGGGGATGCGGCATTGGAACATGGAGCAGATCTATGAATACGGCGCGCGGGCGGGATTTTGGCGTCTTTATCGCATGCTGGGCCATATGCCTGTCACGGTTTATGGCGTGACCAGCGCCTTGGCGCGCGCCCCTGAGCAGGTCGCCGCGATGAAACAGGCGGGTTGGGAGATTGCCAGCCATGGGCTGAAATGGATCGAGCATAAAGACATGCCCGAGGGTCAGGAACGCGCCCTGATGCATGAGGCCATCGCTTTGCATGAACAGATCACCGGCGCCCCACCGCGCGGCTGGTACACCGGGCGCAGTTCGATGAATACGGTGGCGCTTGCGGCTGAGACCAAGATTTTCGACTATATCTCAGATGATTACGCCGACGATCTGCCTTATTGGCGGCGGTTCGGGGATCGCGATCAGCTGATGATCCCCTATACGCTTGACGTCAACGACATGCGCTTTGCGATTTCTGCGGGCTTTACCGAAGGCGCGCAGTTCGAAACCTATCTCCGCGACAGTTTCGACTGTCTGTATGCCGAAGGGGTTGCGGGTGCGCCCAAGATGATGTCGATCGGGCTGCATTGTCGCCTTGCGGGACGTCCGGGTCGGGCGCAGGCGCTCCGGCGCGCCATCGATTATATGGCGGGGCATGCAGGCGTATGGTTTGCCACGCGGCTCCAGATCGCAGAACATTGGGCGCGGGTCCATCCGCCGGTGGCGCGCAATCGCCCCTCCGAGATGGACCGCGCGACGTTTGTCACGGAATTCGGCGGTATTTTCGAACATTCCCCTTGGATCGCGGAACGCGCCCATGGGTTGGAGCTGGGGCCGACCCATGACACGGCTGTGGGCGTGCATGCAGCGCTGGCGCGGATCTTCCGCGCCGCCAGCCCCGAAGAACGTCTCGGCGTGCTCATCGCCCATCCCGATCTGGCCGGCAAGCTGGCCGCCGCCAAGCGGCTGACGGCCGAAAGCACGGCGGAACAGGCCAGTGCCGGGCTTGATGCGCTGACCGACGCCGAGCGCGCCGAATTCACCGCGCTCAATGCCGCCTACACGGCGAAATTCGGCTTTCCCTTCATCATCGCCGTGCGCGACAATACCAAGGCCACGATCCTCGCGGCCTTCCGCCGCCGCATCGAACAAGACCGCGACACCGAGTTTGCCGAGGCCTGCCGACAGGTCGAGCGCATCGCGGAATTGCGCCTGAAGGAGAAGCTGGGATGAGTGGCGCGATCGTCATCCAACCGCTGAGCGCCGCGGCCTTCGCCCCATTCGGTGATGTGCTGGAGGTTACGGGCGATCCCGACCGGATCATCAATCAGGGGCTTTGCGGGCGCTGGCACGATCGCGCCCGGCTTGATTTCATGGATGGCAAGGCGGGGATCAGCCTGTTTCAATCCCAAAGTCGCAGCCTGCCCTACAGGCTCGAGATGGTAGAGCGTCACCCGCTGGGATCTCAGGCATTTATCCCAATGTCGCATGATCCCTTCCTCGTCATCGTCGCCCCCGATCAGGGCGGCACGCCGGGGCGGCCCTTGGCCTTTCGCACGATGCCGGGCCAAGGGATCAACATCGCGCGCAATACATGGCACGGGGTGCTGACACCGCTCCATGCGCCGGGGCTGTTCGCCGTGATCGACCGGATCGGCGAGGGGGCGAACCTTGAGGAATACTGGTTCGACACCCCCTATGATGTGCGCGCAGATTAAAGCCCGCCCGCATCATCTTTGCTTCACAAATACTCCCGCCGGAGGCTACTGACCTTTCCAACCTTCGCGCTGCGAAGGGGCGAGTCGGGTGTCGCCGCGCGCGCGGCGGCGCCCATAACGCTCAAAGGGCGACGCGGGTTGCCAGACCTTGGGCCAAAGCGGCATCGACGATGGCATCGGCCACGGCCAGATCTTGCAGGCCGACGCCGGTGCCGTCGAAAAGCGTGATCGCATCGGCGCTTTGCCGCCCGGCATGGGTGGCGTTGATCACGGCACCGATGGGGGTCACGTCATCTGCTGCGATCAGACCTGCACCGACAGCATGTTGCGCTTCGCCGATCGTCACGGATTGGGCAACCTCGTCGCAGAACACGGTCGCGCGGGCCAGAAGGGCTGCCTCGACCTCTTGCTTGCCTTTGGTGTCGGTTCCCATGCAGGCCAGATGCGTGCCGGGTGACACATGCGCGGCCACAAGCGAGGGGGCAAAGCTCGAGGTGATGGTGATGATCACATCCGCCGCTTTCAGCCCCGGAAGATCGACCGCCTCGAAAGGCAGACCCATCTCGTCGGCCACGGCGGCCAGGCCCGGCAGCATCTCGGGGTGGTAGTTCCAGCCGATGACGCGCTCGAAGGCATGGGTTTCAAGGGCCGCGCGGAGCTGGAACTTGGCCTGATGGCCCGCGCCGACCATGCCCAGAACCCGCGCATCCTTGCGCGCCAGATGCTTGATCGAGACGGAGGAAGCGGCAGCCGTCCGGAGCGCGGTCAGGAGATTGCCACCCACCATCGCCTTGACCCGACCGCTGTCGGGATCGAAGAGGAAGACCGTCGATTGGTGGTTGATCAGCCCCCGCCGTTCAAGGTTATGGGGCCAATAGCCCCCGGCCTTCAGCCCCAGTACACCGCCCACGGCATCAAAGCCGCCCTTGAAGCCGTAAAGCGCATCTTCATGGCCCAAGGCCTCGCGCACCACGGGGAAATTCACCGCGTCACCCGAAGCCATGGCGGCAAAGACCTTTTCCACCGCGTCGAAGGCGGCTTTGCGGGTCAGCAGGTCGGCGATCATCCCCTCGGGGACGATCACCAACTCATGGGCGGGGGTCTTTCCGCCGTCCATCATCAGTAGGCCTTGCCGCGTGCGGACACCGGCCAGACGACTTCGACCTTGCCGCCGCGCACGCCCACATACCAGTCGTGGACGTTGCAGGTCGGGTCGCAATGGCCCGGCACGAGGCGCAGCTTGTCGTTCACTTTCAGCACGCCCTCGGGGTCGGCAACGACGCCGTGTTCGTCCGAGCACTTGACGTATTTGACATCGTCGCGCCCGAAGATCACCGGCAGGCCCGAGTCGACCGATTGCGCCTTCAACCCCGCATCGACGATCGCCTTGTCGGCCTTGGCGTGGGACATGACGCTTGTCAGGATGAAGAGCGCGTTTTCCCATTCGCCCTGGTCGATGCGCTTGCCGTCCTTGTCGAGGATGCGGCCGTAATCGGCATCCATGAAGGCGTAGGAGCCGCACTGAAGTTCGTTGTAAACGCCCGAGGTGCTCTCGAAATAATAGCTCCCCGTGCCGCCGCCGCCGACGATGTCGCACTCGATCCCCTCGGCCTTGAGCGTGTCAACGGCATCTTTGACCTGTGCCACCGCAACCGCGATCTTGGCCTTGCGATCCTCGTAGCTGTCCATGTGCTGCATCGCGCCCTGATAGGCTTGGAGGCCTGCGAATTTCAGGCCGGGGGCGGCTTCGATGGCTTTGGCGATTTCGACGACGGCGGGTGTGGTGGTCACGCCGCAGCGGCCCGCACCGCAGTCGATCTCGACCAGACATTCGATCTGGGTGCCATGGCGCTGGGCGGCGGCCGACAGATCGGCCACATTGGCGATATCATCGACGCAGCAGATGGTGCGCGCGCCGAGTTTCGGCATGCGGGCGAGGCGGTCGATCTTGGCGGGTTCGCGCACTTGGTTGGAGACGAGCACATCCTTTATGCCGCCACGGGCGAAAACCTCGGCCTCGGACACTTTCTGGCAGCAGACGCCGCAGGCACCGCCCAGTTCCACCTGAAGCTTCGCCACATCGACGGATTTGTGCATCTTGCCATGCACCCGGTGGCGCATGCCATGCGCCTTGGCGTAATCGCCCATCTTCTTGATGTTGCGCTCCAAAGCGTCGAGGTCGAGGATCAGGCAAGGGGTCTGGATTTCCGCCTCATCCATGCCGGGCAGGGCGGGGATGTCGTAGCCGACTTCGAGGGTTTCGATATCGATATGGTCTTTCATGGCGCGGTTCCCTTGTGGTGCGAGGATTGGTCGGACAATTGGTGTGGGGATTGGTGGGTTTCACCCACCTTACGGGTGATTGGTGGCGTAGGGTGGGTGCAACCCACCCGCCACCGCGTTACATCCAGGGCAATTTGCCCATGTCGACATTGCCGCCGGTGATGATCACGCCGACGCGCTTGCCGCGGAAGATGTCGGGGTTCTTGAGGATTGTCGCCAGTGGCACAGCGCAGGAGGGTTCCATCACGATCTTCATCCGCTCCCATGTCAGGCGCATGGCGTCGATGATCTCCTGCTCGGTCGCGGTCAGGATATCGGTCACATGGTTGGAGACGAAATGCCATGTGTTCTCTTTCAGTGGCACTTTCAGCCCGTCAGCGATGGTGTTGGGCGCGTCATCGGCGATGATATGGCCCGCCTTGAAGCTGCGATAGGCATCATCGGCCTGTTCGGGTTCTGCGGCGTAGATCTTGACCTGCGGCGCGATGTTGGAAAGCGTCAGGCAGCAGCCCGAGATCATGCCGCCGCCGCCGATGGGGGCGATGACGCTGTCCAGCCCCTCGACCTGTTCCATCAATTCCCGCGAACAAGTGGCCTGTCCCGCGATGACGCGGGGGTCATTGTAGGGGTGGACGAAATCGGCGCCTGTGCGTGCATGCACATCGGCAAAGACAGCTTCGCGCGAGGTGGTCGAGGGTTCGCATTCGGTGATCGTGCCGCCATAGCCGCGCACGGCGGCTTTTTTCGCCTCGGGGGCGGTGCGGGGCATGACCACGTGGCAGGGGATGCCGCGACGACCGGCAGCGTAGGACAAGGACAAGGCGTGGTTGCCCGAGCTGTGGGTCGCCACGCCCTTGGCCGCCATCTCATCGGATAGGCCGAAGACCGCATTGGTGGCCCCGCGCACCTTGAAGGCACCCGCTTTCTGGAAATTCTCGCATTTGAAGAACAGATCCGCCCCGGTCAGTTCGTTCATGAAGTGCGAGGTCAGGACGGGCGTGCGGTGAATATAGGGTTTGATCCGCTCATGGGCGGCCAGCACGTCGTCATAGCTGGGGATATGGGTTTCGATCGCGTCTTTCATCATGCACCCCTTATTCGGCGGCCAACGCCATCGGCGTGGCGCTATTGCGGTAGATTTCTTGCGCGGCGGCAACGCCCGAACCCAGGCGGATGGGCAGACCCAGATCGGCCATCACCATCTCGGCGGTGGCGAGGCCCGAGAGCATCATGACATCGGTCAGGCTGCCCAGATGCCCGATGCGGAACACCTTGCCCGCGACCTGGCCCAAGCCCGCGCCGAAGGCCACGCCGTAGCGGGTGCTGGCATGGCTGACGATGCGGCCTGCGTCAAAGCCTTCGGGGGTGCGGATGGCGCTGACCGTGTCGGAGAAGAGCGCGGGGCGCGCAGCACAAAGCTCCATCCCCCAAGCGGCCACTGCGGCGCGCACGCCGGTGGCAATCCGGGTATGGCGGGCAAAGACATTCTCTAACCCCTCGTCAAGAAGCATGGAGGAGGCCAGCTTGAGCCCGTTGAGCAGGCCGACGGAGGGCGTGTAGGGATAGCCATTCGCGGCATAGCCCTTGGCCATGTCGCGGATATCGAAATAGGTGCGCGGAAGGCCGCCGGTTTCGACCGCTGCCATCGCCTTGGGCGAGAAGGCCGCGATGCCAAGGCCCGCGGGCATCATGAAGCCCTTTTGGCTACCGGTCACGGCGACGTCGATCTTCCAGCCGTCAAATTCAAAGGGCATGGACCCGATGGAGCTGACGCCATCGACAAAGAGAAGCGCAGGATGCGCGGCGCCATCCATCGCGCGGCGCACGGCCGCGATGTCGGAGGTCACGCCGGTCGCGGTTTCATTGTGCGTGGCCAGCACAGCCTTGATCCGGTGGGCGGTATCGGCGGTCAGGATCTCTTCGAAGCGGTCGGCGGGGATACCCTCGCCCCAAGCGGTTTCCACGATCTCGACCAGCAGGCCATGGCGTTGGCACATGTCGATCCATTTGAGCGAGAACATGCCGTTGCGCGCGGCCAGCACCGTATCACCGGGCGACAAGGTGTTGGTGATCGCCGCTTCCCAGCCGCCAGTGCCGGTCGAGGGGAAGATGAACACCTCTGCGCTTTGCGACTTCAGCACTTGCCGGACGCCATCGCGAGCAGGGTGCAATATATCCTTGAACAGGCTCGAGCGGTGGTCGAGCGTGGGCATGTCGCAGGCGCGGCGCACGCTTTCGGGCATGTTGGTGGGGCCGGGAATGAAAACTGGGTTCTGCAAGCTCATCTGATGCCGTCTCCTCATCTCTTGCAGGCAAGGTAAGTTGCAGTGGCGATGCAGCACAATTTTTTTGAAAACGTTTTTCATAAATGATATAGTGATGGCATATTGAATGATTTCAATATCTTGGTATTTTTCACAAGATGAAATCGTTTTTCACTGCACCGCAGCGAGGGTCAAATGCGCGAACCGACCACCCCCGAATCCCCTCGCCGCGCGCGGGGGCGGCCCAAAGCTTGGGATGACAAAAGCGATCAGAATACGATCAAGTCGCTCGATCGGGCGATGGCGGTGTTCGAGCATTTGTCCACCACAACGGGCGCGACGCTGTCGGAGTTGGCCGCCGATACAGATCAAGCGGCGGCGACGACCTATCGTATCCTCACCACGCTCGAGGCGCGGGGGCTGGTGGAGTTTGATCAGGCCGCACAGCTTTGGCATATCGGGCCACGCGCCTTCCTGATCGGGGCGCGCTATTTGCGGCGCACTTCGGTGATGGATCGCGCGCGTCCGATCCTGCGCCGCCTGATGGAGGCGACGGGCGAGACGGCAAATCTAGGCATCGCGCGCGATACCCATGTGCTGTTCGTCAGCCAAGTGGAAAGCCATGCCTCGATCCGGGCGTTCTTTCCACCCGGCACGCTGTCGCCCATGCATGCCTCAGGGATCGGCAAGGCGCTTTTGGCGCAGATGACCGACGACCGGCTGTCACGTCATATCGCGACGGCGCCCCTGGATCGGTTCACCGCGCGCACCTTGACCGACCCCGGTGATCTTCGCGCCGATCTGCAAGAAACGCGGGCGCGCGGCTATGCGATCGACGATGAGGAAAAGACCGAAGGGATGCGCTGCATCGCGGCCCCTGTTTTCGATTGGCAGGGCGAGGCGGTAGCAGGGCTGTCGGTCTCGGGGCCGGTCAGCCGGGTGTCATTGCAACAGACGCCGCGCTTGGCCGATGCGGTGCTGCGTGCTGCCGCCGATCTGTCGGCAGCGCTGGGCGCGGATGGCAAGGGCTAGGCGCTGGCCGCCAAGGCGACGAGATTGCCCTCCAGGCAATCGAGGAGCGCGTCGCGCGCCCCGTCGCGCACATCGGCGCACCATGCGGCGGCCAGATGCAGGCGGCGGATCGGTTGGCCCTCGGGCGTCAGGAGTGGGCGGAATACCACCCCCTTGGGCGTGCCGAGCGCCGACCAGCGTGGCACGATGGCCAGCCCCAGCCCCGCCGCGACAAGGCTGACGATGGTGTGTTTTTCCTCGGCCACTTGCGCGATGCGTGCGGCATGTCCCGCCTCATGCATGAGTTTGATGGTCAGGTCGTGGCTATGCGGCCGCGATTGGCGGTCAGGCACGATCAGAGGAGCATCGGCGAGGTCATCGACCGTGAGATGCACCATGCGCGCAAGGGGGTGGCCCAAGGGCAAGGCCACGACCGTGCTTTCCGACAATAGCGCGCGCAGCTTGAGGCGCGGGTCGCGGCGTTCGGGCGGGCGGATCAGCGCCAGATCGATCCGCCCCGACAAGAGCCGTGGCACGAGTTGGATCGTCTTGCGTTCATCGAGCGTGATCTGAATGTCGGGGGCTTGGTTGCGAAACAGCGGCAGGATTTGCGGCAATAGACCCGCTGCCGCGCTATCGATCGCACCAATTCTTAGCTTTGGGGCGGCATCGCGCCCCAGGCTGCGCGCGCGGCTGACAAAGGCATCGGCGGCGCAGATCAGGTCGCGGGCCTCGGCCACAAGCGAATGGCCGGCTTGCGACAGCGTGACGGCGCGCGTCGTGCGGTGGATCAAGACGGTGCCTAAGCGATCCTCAAGCGCGGCGATGCGGCGCCCGAGACTGGCTGGCAGCATCTCGAGCCTCCGCGCGGCACGGCCGAAATGCAGCTCTTCGGCCACCATGAGGAAACAGCGCAAATCGATGAGGTCCATGTCGCCTGATTATATTGCAATAATATATAATACAAGAAAGCTTGAGATGGCGTCATACCGGCGCATAAGGCCCGGTATCGCCACAATACAGGATGCGCCATGAACAGCTATAAAATCGCCGCCATTCCCGCCGATGGGATCGGCCCCGAGGTGATCCGCGCGGGCCTTGCCGTGCTGGATGCCGTCGCTGCCCGTGATGGTGGTTTCACGCTCGACGTGACCGAATTCGATTGGGGCAGCGATTATTACAAGCGCCATGGCGCGATGATGCCTGCCGATGGGCCAGAGCAGCTCAAAGCCCATGACGCGATCTATTTCGGCGCGGTGGGTGCGCCTGATGTCCCTGATCACATCACACTGTGGGGCTTGCGCCTGCCGATTTGTCAGGGGTTTGACCAATACGCCAATGTGCGCCCAACGCGTATCCTGCCGGGCATCAAGGCGCCCTTGGCCGGTATCGGCCCCGGCGATCTGGATTGGGTGATCGTGCGCGAGAACTCGGAAGGGGAGTATTCCGGCCATGGCGGTCGGGCGCACAAGGGCCTGCCGGAAGAGGTTGCGACCGAGGTGTCGATCTTTACCCGTGTCGGTGTCACGCGGATCATGCGCTATGCTTTCGCGCTCGCCCAAAAGCGGCCTCGCAAGCTGTTGACGGTGGTGACGAAATCCAATGCCCAACGCTTTGGCATGGTCATGTGGGACGAGATCGCGGCCGAGGTCGCCCGCGAATTCCCCGATGTGACATGGGACAAGATGCTGGTCGATGCGATGACCGTGCGGATGGTGCTAAAGCCGCAATCGCTCGATACCATCGTGGCCACTAACCTGCATGCCGACATCCTGTCGGATCTGGCCGGGGCCTTGGCCGGGTCGCTCGGCGTGGCGCCCACGGCCAATATCGATCCCGAAGGGCGCTACCCCTCGATGTTCGAGCCCATCCACGGTTCGGCCTTCGATATCACAGGCAAAGGCATCGCCAACCCGGTCGCAAGCTTCTGGACAGCCGCGCAAATGCTAGAGCATTTGGGCGAGCCCATGGCCGCTGCGCGCCTCATGGCGGCGGTCGAACAGGTCTGTGCCGCAGGGATCATGACGCCGGATGTGGGCGGCACGGCAACGACGCAAGAGGTGACGGATGCCGTGGTCGAAGCGGTACGCGGCGCGAATGCCTGAGGCGGCACATGTCCGATGACCCAAGGGGCGGCCGAAAGGTCGCCCTTTTGCTTGCGCACCGCGTGACGGGGAAGGAAAGAGGGTTGTGGAGGCGAGTACCGGAGTGAACTCCGTCCGATCTTTATTCGACTAAATTACTGAAAACAAAACAAAATCGTAATGCTTCGGCACGTGCGTACTGTCTATCGTACTGTCAGTGCCTTATGGTGATATCGCCTTCAGACGCTTCACGCTGTTCGCAGACCATGACCCTTTCCCTGAGACAGTCGGAACCCCCATAGCGTTGAACCGTTCTGCGATTTGTCGAAGTGACAGGCTGCCCAGGGGGTCTACACGCTGCAGTAGGGGAAGTTTCGTTCGTGCTGCAGCCTCATACTTCGCAGCGCGGGCAACGGATGCCTTTTGTGCATCCTCTGCCGTGCCAACCCGTCCCACGAATTGCCCATCTCTGTATGCGCCCAACTGGACGCCTCTGGCCTTTGCGGCTGCTAGGGCGTCTTTGGTCCTTCGACTGATTGCCTCACGCTCTTGCTCTGCGACCAGAGCCATGATGCCCACTGTGAGCCTGTTGGCATCAGGCATATCAGCCGCCACGAAATCTATCCCTGCATCACGCAGAGAAAGAAGAAAGGCGGCATCTCGCGTCAGTCGGTCGATCTTTGCGACCACCAGCGTAGCGCCTGTTGCTCTGGAAAGGTCGATTGCTTCCTGCAGCACAGGTCGGTCGCTCTTCTTCCCCGACTCCACCTCGATCATTTCAGCCAGAAGCTGCCAGTTGCCTCCGTTGAGGTAATCAGCAACGGCTTTGCGCTGTGCCTCCAGCCCTAGACCTGACTTCCCTTGTCGTGCTGTAGACACCCGCAGGTATGAGATGACCGCCCCGGTAGCCAATGTTACGATCCTTCATTAGGTGATTTGAAGTAACGTAACATCATTTGGAAGCAAAAGGGAATAGCGTTCGTGGCTTGCGGCAGTTCAACCAAAAGCCATAAGTGATGCTGGGTTCTGTCGGGAGGCCTGCTATCCCCAATAGCCCTCTAGTAACAGGTAACGTTACTTCCCAGCTGCCTGCAGATAGTACCGTCTGATCCATACACGCTGTTTCCGACCCTTCGGTAGGTCGTAGGTGGTGTGTAAGCAGATGCCTCGCGAACACTGTTTGCGATTTGATTACCAGATGAAGCAATAGCGTTAGAAAGGTTCGCTTCACCTTGCGCTCGCGCCAATCGACTTTCTGTAGCGATGCATTCTGTCATCTGCCTTGTGCCTCGTCTGATCCCATAACCTTGGCACACACTGGAAAAGTACTCAGCCTGCTGTTGAGGTGTAGTCCTGTTGAACCATGCTGGACTACCTTCCATTCCCAAATTCCCGTCTGCATCACATCCACTAAGCACAAGCATCGCGGGGAAAATAAAAAGTGACAGTTTCTTCATCGCGGGACCTTCATTCTTACCGTGAACCGCGAGTATGCAGTTTTCCATCTATTTTGTGAAGCATGGGGCAACACCCACCCACAGCGACCCAATCCGATTGATCCCTTCGAAGGTTAAAAAAGGCCGCAGGCAAAGGAAGGGGCCGTGCGAGTGCCACCTACCCCCCTCCCGTTAGCGTGTTCAGCCCTTCCCTGAGATTAGGGAATGGGACGCGTAAAGTGGGTGTTGCAAATCCGCAACATTGTTCTTCGTTTGTACCCACTTTTGGATTGTTGTTTATGTCCTGTTGTGGTACAATTAAGAACGACCGGCGATGTGTTCCCGGCCTAAATTCCCCGCAGCGCCACCCAATGAACTGGCCCGCTGCCGGGCATCTACAGAAGCCGCATCTCCTGCCGACCTTCTGCAGCGCGTTTAGCGCGACCCTCCCTTATGTGATCTCTGATCGTCCCCCGCAGCCCCGGCACCCGGCTGCTGCAGCTGATGCTGCGATAACCCCGCATGAGGCAGGCTACTGGTCCGCTGCCGTAACAACATGGACAGCGGGACTAATGGGCAGCGACAGTCACGGCCTCGACCGTGCCACTATTGCAGAAAGCACCCGACAAGTATCGGGTGCCGGTGCGTGGGTAGAGATTAACTCAAATCATTATCCTGCTTCGATTGGAGGGCGAAGCGATCTCAGCAAAAGGTAACACCATGACAATCGAACCTATCTGGCAGCAGCCATTTCACGACCGCAAGGCAAAGGGCCAGCAATCCGAACGCCTCTTCATGATGCAGATCGCCTGTATGGGTGGCGCTGCACAATCATTGGGGACAGTGCCGGGACACAGCGATCCCACTCCTCGCTTCTGCAGGCCATCCTCCATCGCGGAGGAAGGCTTCCATTACTCCGTCAGCCCCGACATCCTTTTCACCCTTCCCGGCCAGCCTCGCGGCTTCGCGTCTCTGGCACAGGTGAAGCTGAAAAAGGTCTACCCCGAAAAGTCGAAGGGCTGGCTGTTCGTTTTTCTGGATGAAGCGGAGATGTACCGAATGAAGGTCGCCGCCCAATTCTTCGACGTCTTCTTCATCATCCATACGCCGGAAGTTGCTGACGTCGACGGCTTTGGCGAATGGCTTTGGGTGAAGTTCGACGACCTCAGCAACACGGAACTCTACCGCCGCCGTCTGCCCAACGGAAAGAAAGCCTTTATCCTGCCCCTCAACCTCTTCCGCCCCTTGTCCGAACTCGCAAAGGAACCGCTGCATGAACCAGCCAACATTGACGCTCCGCCAACAGATCGATGTGTTCGAAAGAACGCTGATTTGCGAGGCGATGGAAACTTGCCCGAACCGTCACAAATTGGCGCAACGTCTGGGACTGCCTCTGACGACGCTTTACCGCCGTCTGCATAAGCATGACCTGCTAGACGCATGAAACAGGAGGCAGGCCCCACACCGGGCCTGTCGCCGCTCTAGTGGGGGATTTTGTGCTGCAACGAACCTTTGGCTGCGCTAGCATCTCCGTCAGTCACAAGCAGGACGTGGCTTTGGCTGGGAGAAAATGCGATGCGGATAATCACGGCAATAGCAGCCGGTTTCTTTGTGTTTCCGGTAGCCTTAGCGGCACAGGGTTTAGATACCGGGACGGCGGCATATGTTGCCGGCGATTACTTTACGGCCTTGTCCGAATTGCGACCCTTAGCAGAGCAAGGTAATGCTGATGCACAGTTCTACCTTGGGCAAATGTATCGCAATGGAGCAGGTGTCCCTGAGGATAAACTTGTAGCGGTTCGTTGGTTTCGGTTGGCCGCAGAGCAAGGCCATGCCGACGCACAGTTCCACTTGGGGTGGATGTACGACGAGGGTGAAGGCGTCCTACAGAGCCAGACTGAGTCTATTCGTTGGGAGCGGTTGGCTGCGGAGCAAGGCCACGTTATCGCGCAGATAAGTATGGGGACGGCTTACCTAATGGGTCATGGTGTCCCACATGACATGACCGAAGCAATTTTCTGGTTTAGGTTAGCCGCGGAGCAAGGCGATGCGGATGCACAAACGTTTCTCGGCTCTAGGTATGCATTTGGTCTGGGCGTCACGCAGAGCTACACGGAGGCTGTTTATTGGTACATGCAGGCTGCGATTCAGGGGAAAGCATCCGCTCAGTTCTGGCTAGCAAATCGGTATAAAAATGGTGAGGGTGTCCCGCAGGACTATTATGAAGCACATTTCTGGTCGAATATTGCGGCGGCGCAAAACGTCAATGGGGCGGCTGACTTAAGGGACCAAATTGCCGAACTTATGACCTTAGAGCAGCTTGCGGAAGCTCAACGGCGGGCCACTCGCTGTATGACATCGGACTACACCGACTGCAATTAAGACTGCGTTGCGCGAGGCCTCACCTAAATCGCCCCTATATAGCGAATTGGGAGAACGTCCTGACCATGTTCTGCGTCGCCCCTCCCCCTCCACACAGAAAAACGTCAACACCCATGACCTAATGCTGTTTGGGGACTTTACAGGCCAATACCGTCAACTACTGTCTTGCCCTAAGAGGAACTTCCAGAGACTTCTGCGCCTTTGCGCCTCTGTTAACAGTCCCATCAGCCGGGTCTTCTCCGCCTCAGATAGCACCAGTTACTGACGGTAAAATTCCATCTCTATTTGGGCTGCTTCTAGTGTTTACGAACCGTTTATTATAGATCCGCGTATGTGATTTTTACAATGTCATCTCCTTGATCCATTCTAAATATGGATGCGAAACTTTGTTCAGAGCCTCTTGCATGCGTTTCAGTGATGGGCCGTCGCCGTATGATGCTGAAACCGTATGCTGTCCATGACCTAAAATTGCATCATTTAGCCCATCGGAAACTTCGGCGTCGCGTAGTTTATCTTTCAGAGAACCTCGCATTGAGTGCAAAGTGAAACGGCCAGGTCCTCTTGGAGCCATTACTTCAAGTTTAACTTTTTTCCGCCAATGGCTTGAAAGCTCTGAGGCGCGGCTTTTCCCGTCTGTTTTCATTGAAAATGAAAAAACGCGACCATCGTTCGATCTTGGATTGTTTTTCAAGTGAATGGCAAGCGGTAGGATTACTTCCGGTATTGGCACACGACGTGCTGAACCCTTGTTCTTAACCTTTGCGCTGCGAAGGTCGAAATAAGGAACGTCCTCAAGGTTGACTTGATCTGTATGGAGAAGTGCTGCTTCCTCGAGGCGCATACCTGTCGCGATCAGTATTGCCCAAAGGTATTTCAGTTCTTGAGGAAGATTGGGAATCGCAAAAAGTGCCGTTAGTTGTCTGTCTGACAAAGGGCGGTAGTTTTCTTTACGGACCCCGTAAGTCGAAAGCTTCAGTCCATGTAGTGGATTCGTACCAATCAACCCTTTTGTTTCGGCAAAATGGAGCATGCCGCTGACTGCTGTGATCCTGCTCTTGATGGTGCTGTTATTATAACCTTGGTCAGCGAGTTCCTGCGCAAAGGAGTATCCATGCTTCGCTTCTATAGCGTTGATTGGAAGGTCTCCCACATAGTCGAGAAATTGAATGACATACTTGGGCCAGTCTTTCGATGTGCGTAGCTTCAGGTTTCCAGCCTCGACGCGCTGGGCGAGATGAGCTTTGAAACGCCCTAAGAGTTGTGACAGGCATTCGGAAGAGCTTTGTCCATCGATGCGGAGGATTTTGGCAACATCTGCCAACAATCCATGGACATCGTCTTCACTCGGCGGGAAGCCACCGTTCCGCAAAGCCACGCCCGCAACCTCTGGATCCAATTCATGCCTTGCGCGCTTAGCAAGCAGGTTGAAGGCAAAAGCACTGATTTTTTCGAAAGCGTCCTGCCGTTCTCCATCAGTCTGGGGGGGAGTAGAGAGTGGGATTGGTTCAACATCGTCAATTTCTGGTTGGTACTCAGAGGAATAGGGCTGTTGTTCAATTCCCAAAAGCTCAACAGCTTTTCGATATGGGCTGTCCGGTTGCCAAATTCTCGACTGCTGATGAGATGCTAGAACCTTCTCGCGCATCTTGGCTTCGAGGTCATGCAGCTTCCGTTCCGCAAGGCGACGGTCGGAAGTACCAGTCGAGAGCCTCACCTGTTTGTTGCCGAAAGCCGCGCGCGCTTCCGCCGGCACGGTCATTTCCGCGTACCAGTTGCCCTTCTTTCCGCGTTGAAACAAACTTGCTGGGTGCCAGTCCATATCCCGTCCGTACTGCCTGTCGTACTGTCAAACATACTGACACTGCTACCTTTGAGGGTCAACAATACAAGGCAATAACGGATTTGATGTGTTTGTGGAGGCGAGTACCGGAATCGAACCGGTCTACACGGATTTGCAATCCGCTGCGTAACCTCTCCGCCAACTCGCCGCCGGGGTGGTGGAAGGTGAGGTAGCCGATCCGCCAGCGGTGCGCAAGCCTGCGGGGACAAACGTCGCAGGATGCGAAGCTGTCGTTGCGCCAGCTTGCGGGCTGTGCCAAGACAGGGATGGATAAACTAGACGGATTGGTTCAGTTCCCATGGCAGACTACGCCGAACGCCGCCGCACGATGGTCGATACCCAAGTGCGGCCATCCGATGTCACCAGCTTTCCCATTCTTGATGCGATGTTATCGATCCCGCGCGAGGCCTTTGTGCCGGACGCCAAGCGCGATCTGGCCTATGCGGGCGCGCCGGTTGATCTTGGTGGCGGGCGGCAATTGATGGAGCCGCGCAGCATCGCCAAGATGTTGCAAGCGCTAAATGTGCAGCCGGGTGAGCTCGTGCTCGAGATAGCGCCGGGCTTGGGCTATGGGACGGCGCTTTTGGCCCGCTTGGCCGATGCCGTTGTCGCAGTCGAGGAAGATGCGGGTCTGGCCGCGGATGCCGAGGCCGCGCTTTCGGCCCAGGAAATCGACAACGCCGCCGTGCTGAGCGCGCCGCTGACCGCGGGGAGTGCCAAGAACGGCCCATATGATGTGATCGTGGCCTTTGCCGGTGTCGAAGTGATGCCGCAAGTCTTGATCGACCAACTCAAAGAGGGCGGTCGGATCATGGCCGTTTTCATGCAAGGCGCGCTGGGCGAGGTGCGGCTTGGCCGCAAGATCGACGGCGCTATGTCGTGGCGGGCAGAGTTTAATGCAACCGCGCCGGTCTTGCCGGGGTTTGCGCGGGTGCTGGGTTTCGTATTCTAAGGCCCAATTCAGTGGCCTTTGGCCGAGCGCGGTTCGGCAAGCAAAGGGTGATGACGATGGCGGTCTGGACTGTTCGATTGACGCGAGGTTTGAGTGTCGCGCTGGGCATGGCGGTGCTGGCCGCGCTGCCCGCAAGCGCCGATACGCTGCGCGCAGCCATGGCCGATGCCTATCGCAACTCCGCCTTGCTGGAACAGAACCGTTATTTGCTGCGTCTGCGCGATGAGGGTGTGAACCAAGCGATCGCCGCGCTTTTACCGACGCTCGGCTTTGTCGCGAGCACGTCGCGCGATCTGGTGGCTGATACCACGACCACGACAGCGCGGCTTGTGGCCGAAGCCACGCTTTATGCCGGTGGGTCGCGGCGGAATGCCGTGCGCGGGGCAGAGGAGACGCTGAACGCCGCGCGCGCCCAGCTTGTCACGCTCGAGGCGCAAGTGCTTGGCGACGCGGTCACCGCCTATCTGGAGGTGTGGCAGTCGGCGCAAGTCGTCGCTGTGCGCGAGGCCAATGTGCGTGTCGTCACCGAACAGCTGCGCGCCGCGCGGGATCGGTTCGAAGTGGGCGAGGCGACGCGCACCGATGTCGCCCAAGCCGAGGCGCAGCTGGCAAGCGCGCGCTCGAATTTGGCCGCTGCCCAAGGGACGTACGACATCGCCCGAGAATTGTTCAACCTTGCGGTTGGCCGCTATCCCGGTACCTTGTCGGGGCCGGGTGCAATGCCGGTTCTGCCCACCTCGGAGGAAGAGGCTGCGCGCCTTGCCCGGCAAGAACACCCGGCCATCCGCGCCTTGCAGCATGAAGTTGCCGCCGCCGAATTTGCTGTCGTACAGGCACGTGGCGCGATGTTGCCGAGCCTGTCGATGGAGCTGTCGCGCAGTGAGACATTCGTCGCGCCAAATCCCGCTTTCGAAGGCAATGGCGCAAGCCTTAGCCTCACGCTCAGCCAGCCGATTTATCGCGGTGGCCAACTTGGCTCGCTCGAGCGGCAGGCCTTGGCCCAAGCCGAGTCGGTCCGGGCGGGCTTGAACCGCCAAGTGCAGGTCAATCTCCAGCTGTTGGGCAATGCCTATGCCCGGCTGAGGATCGCCACGGCGCAGCTGCAAGCCTCGGAGCAACGGATCGCGGCGGCACAGCTTGCCTTTGACGGTATCCGCGAGGAAGCGGCCCTCGGCGCGCGGACCACGCTCGATGTGCTCGACGCTGAACAAACCCTGCTTGAAGCGCGCATTAGCCGGATCGAGGCACAGGCAGGACTTTACGGTGCGGCCTATGCGATCTTGGGGGCAGCTGGGCTTTTGGGTGTCGAAAAGCTCGATCTTCCTGTTCCGGAATATGATGTCGCCGCTTACGGCGCAGCATTTGCGGGCGGACAGCTACGGCTCAACTCGCCTCAAGGTGAGCGGCTCGACACGCTGCTCAAGGCGATCGGGCGGGAGTGATCTGGCCGCCGCATGTCGGCGCGAGATCGTTACAATCCGCCCTTTCCATTGTGTGAAGCGGCACTTGCGGCTATGCTACACGGCAAGCCCCCCGCATGAGGGGGTCAAAGGGTCGGTCGCTCGCGGGCGCGCATGGGCGCGCAATCAGTGAACATGCCCCGTGTGTTGAGGAGTAAGTGGTGATGACGGATACAGCAAAATCCGCTGACGAGATCGAAGATGTTCTGGCCTCCATTCGTCGTCTCGTCGCGGGTCCAGCCGGAAAACCTGCCGCTGCCTTAGCACCACAAAATCTCGAGAACTCGCAAAAGCTGGTGCTAACCCCTGCTTTGCGGGTGCGTGACCCAGATGATCCCTGGATGCCCGTGGCAGGGTCCATGCCAGATGATCACGCCCAAACGGGGACGATGGGTGCCAACCCTGCTCAAGACGCGGAGGGATATGGTGACGACCTGCGCGAGGATGGCGACAATGCGGCTTGGGGTTTGGCAGATCGGCTTGCCGATTGGGGCGAGATTGCCGAGAGCGCCCAAGAGGCCGTGAATGATGCCATCGCCGAGGGACAGGCAGCAGAGAAGGTCTGGGCCGAGAGTGAGCGCCCGCCGTTCCGCGCCACGCTTGCACATCTGCACAGTGCCACAGCAACCGGCACTTTTGAGGCCGAGGCAGGCGATGCCGATTGGCCCGATCCCAGTGCCGACCAAACCTTGCGTGAATTGGCCCGCGTGAGGGTGCAAAGCCCGCAAAATGACGACAAAGCGGTGGAAAACACCAAAGGGACCGCATCACCGCCATGCGATCCCATCGTGGCGAGTGACGCGCTTGCGCCACAGGATGCCGATCCTGTGGCGGTGGGCGAAACGGGCGATGCCCCGATCCCTGACGCACCTGCGGCGGCGCAAGCTGCGCCTGACCCGCGCGCAGAGCCGGGTCAGGCCGCGGCCGAGGTTGAGGGGATATCTTTCGAAGACGACACAGAGGTCGAGGATTTTGGCGCGCAACCGACGCCCTTTACCTTTCCCGATACAGAGGATGGCATCCTCGACGAAGAGACGCTGCGCGAGATCATTTCCGAGGTCGTCCGCCAAGAGCTCCAAAGCGAATTGGGGATGCGCATCACCCGCAGCGTGCGCAAGATGGTCCGCCGCGAAGTCAGGCTTGCATTGACGCTTGATGAGTTGAATTAGCGCATGGCCCGGCGCGCCCCCTTGACCGGCGCAATCGCACCCCCAAGCTAAGGCCGATGTTCCCGATCCGCGATCATAACCCGTCGAACCGCACGCCATTCGTCACTTGGGCGCTGATCGCGATCAATATCGTGGTCTTTTTATCCTATTACCCCACGCTCTCGGGGTCAGAGCGGCTGTTGATGGCCTTTTTCGACGATTGGGCGTTGGTCCCGCGCGAAGTGGTGTCCGGCAGCGATGGGCATACGCTTGTAACGTCGATGTTCTTGCATGGCGGCTGGATGCATCTCATCGGCAACATGCTGTTTTTGTGGATTTTCGGCGACAATATGGAAGACCAGTTCGGGCATTTGCGGTTCTTGGGCTTTTACCTTGCGGCTGGCATTGCAGCGGCGGTGGGGCAAATCCTTGCCGCGCCTGCCTCACTTGTGCCGATGGTTGGCGCATCGGGGGCGATCGCAGGTGTGATGGGGGCGTATTTGCTGTTTTTTCCGCGTGCGCGGATCGACGTGCTGGTCATCATCGTGGTGCTGATCAAGATCTTCACGATCCCCGCATGGATCATGCTGGGGCTATGGTTTGCGCTGCAACTGTTCAACGGCATGGCCATGGATGTTGCCGGTGGCGGGGTCGCCTATTGGGCGCATGCGGGCGGCTTTGTCGCCGGTGTGGTCTTGGCGCTGCCCGTATGGCTTCGGCGGGGCGGGATCAGCTTTTGGCAAAAATGGCATGGTGAGCCGCCGCATGCAGCCGCCGACTATGTGATCGCGCCGCGTGGTCCACTGTCGCTGCCCCGTGTGCAAAGGGTCAGATCATCACCGCGTGCAGCTGCGCCGATTGCGAATGTCGGGGCAACACGCATTCCGCGCAGCAATGCGCGCAAGCGTCTGTTTTCACCATGGAACACCACGCCCAAAGGCTAAGGTCGTGGAGCCGCGGCGCACGGCGAACTGTGTCAGAATGATGGCAAAATCTTGATAGTTCTTTAACGCCGCCTATATGCAGCACAGGGACAGGGGCCATATTACTGGAAATTGTGTGTTTCTCATTTAGCCATGCGCTGAGGGAATACCACATATGCGATTTAAGCATCACAGAATCGCATCGTTTTCAGGCAGAAGGGGCCTCACGCCGGAAATGCAAGAGCAATAACAAGGAACGACGAAATGCGAGATTTCGTTGATGGCACTGCCTTCAACTTCGAACAAGGCCAACGCGCGCGCAAGCTTTTCGCCGCCGTGGTGCTTGCCGCTTTGGATGACGCCATTGCGGATGACAAGAAATATGGCAACGGCCCCGAGCAGATCGCCCGCTGGGCGCGCTCGCGCGACGGCCGCGAGGTGCTAAGCTGTGCGGGCATCGACCCCAACGAGCGCGTTGTTCAGGGCTTGATGTGCTTTGTTTCGCGCGGTGTGCGCACCTCGGTGGCACTCAGCCGCGAGGAAAGCGAGCGTCGCAGCCAAGCCGAGGCAGAGGCCGAAGCGGCCTGATCGCAGGCAGCCCGAAATGGGCTGTCCTGACCCCAAGAACGCGCCCCATTGCGGGCGCGTTTTTCGTTGTGGATGGGCGGTGTGATCTTGGTGCGGGCGGGGGGACTTGAACCCCCACGGCACGAAGGCCCACGGATTTTAAGTCCGATATGTCTACCATTCCATCACGCCCGCAACACCGCTTGGCTAGCGGCTTGGGCGGGGAATGGCAATCGTCTGGGCGCGATCTTGTTTGCTGTCTTTTGGTCAATGCCCGCCAAAGGCACACAACGCGTGGACAGGCACGCCCATCGCCGCGAGCCGGGCGCGCCCGCCCAGATCGGGCAGGTCGATGACAAAGGCGCAGCCCACCACCTCGGCACCGAGCCGTTCGACGAGCCGGATACCAGCCTCAGCGGTGCCACCTGTGGCCAAGAGATCATCGACGAGCAGCACCTTTTGACCGGGTGCGAGCGCGTCATCATGGATCTCGACCGTCGCTTGGCCATATTCGAGCGTGTAATCCTGCGCGATGGTTGCGCCGGGCAGCTTGCCCTTCTTGCGGATCGGCACAAAGCCCTTGGACAGTTGATGGGCAACCGCGCCACCCAAGATAAAACCGCGCGCCTCCAGCCCTGCCACCATGTCGATGCGTTCCCCCACGAAGGGGGCCAAAAGCTGATCAACGGCCAGCCGAAAGCCGCGCGGGTCTTGGAACAGCGTTGTCACATCGCGGAACATGATCCCGGCATGGGGAAAGTCGGGGATGGTGCGGATGTAGTCTTGGATGGTTTTCTGGTTGGGCATCTGGTGTCCTTCGAGCGGCAGCTCAGCGGTTTGGGTAGTGGCGGCGAAGTGCGGCGGCATCTTGCCCGCGCAACCGGACGGTCGCATTGTCGGCCTCGGAAAAGATCGAGCGGGTATAGGCGGCGCTGTCGATATCGGTGGGCAGGCCCAAGGCTTGCACCAATTCCTCCAAAACGACAGAGGCGATTTCGCGGCGGCGAATGTCTTGGCTGATGGCAATCGCGGCCGCGGTGATCATGCTGCCGCGCGAGCGCAGCGCTACCCGTGCGATGGCCATTTCACTGCCATCAAGCGCGGCAATGCTGGTGCCTGTGATGCGCGCGCCTTGGGGTGTTGCGACAAGATAGAGAGGGATATCGACCGTGCCTTCATAGACCCGCGTCAGGCGCAGCGCGGCACCAGTGGCATTGATCTCGGTGATGGCGGTGTCGATGGCGCGGTCGATCAGGTCGAGCTTGTAGCCAGGAAAGCTGGGGGCCACATCGGCAATGCCGACACGCAATTCTTGTCGCCGCGGCTCGGGCCAGCGGATGAACGGCTTTGCGCAAGCCCCGCCGGGCGGGGCGGCGCAGGCGACGAGGCGGTAGAAATCCTCGTCCGAGATCGTCCCCTGCGTGGTGATGAATTCCTGCGCCGGGGCGGCAGTTCCGGCAAGGCAGATCAGCAAGGCAAAGGCGAGATAGCGGCGCATGCGCATAGGTGGCGCAAGTCAGGGGGCAAGTGCAAGCCGGTCGGCGTCACCATGGTCAGGCTGTTGCAAGCGCACCGCGCGGGAGGATGCGGCGGCATGCGTATTTGTGAAGCAGAGAGGGGGGTGCGTTAACCTTGACGAAGTGCTAACGGCCAAGCTGGCGGCCGGCTTCCTTGCGGGCGAAGGGTTTGAGGGTGGCGCCATGGGTTGCCAGCCACGCGGTGACGGCATCGGGGTCGCGCCTGGACAGGTCGCGCAGCCACCATGCGATGGCCTTCTGGATGAACCAGTCGCGGTCGGGGGCCAAGGTTTCGCACCAGCGAAGGATGCGCACGCGGGCCGCGGCCTCGGTCGGGTTCGGGTGGCGGGCTTTGGTGAAGGGCAGGGAAAAGACCAGTGCCGCGCGGCGGGTCCACATGTGGTCGGAGCTGATCCATGTGTCGAGTTCGTCAAGGCGCCGTGGGTCTTGTGCCAGCCGCTTGGCGCCGCCTTGGGCCACCGCATCGGCGATGGCCCAGCTGTCGAAATCTGGGACCAGGTTGGTGATGCAATCCCATGCGGCGGCATCATCAGGGCGCATCCGGGCCTGGATGAACAATTTGCCTGCCGCGATCCGTGCCTCGAAAATGTCGCTGGCCCAAAGCCCTTGGGCAAGCGTGACGAGGCCAGGTTGATCCAAGGCTTTGCGCCAGTCGTCGGCCAGCGCGCCTGTCAGCGCGTTGGACAGGCCCAGCACCTCGCGGCTTTGTTTGTGATAGGCGGCCATCTCGGCGGCGCGGGCCGGGTTGGCATGGCTGCGCAGGGCGGCCAACGCCGCGTCCGGCGTCATCTTGGGCGCGCGATCAGCCCATCGAGATGGGCGCGGATGACGGGCCATTCGGCGGCGGTAATGGAATAGACGGCGGTGTCGCGCACCGTGCCGTTGGGCATGGTTTGATGGGCGCGCAAGATACCGTCGAGCTGCGCGCCCAGCCGTTCGATGGCGCGGCGCGATTGGCTATTCAGGCGGTGGGTGCGAAACTCGACCGCGAGGCAGGACCAGACCTCGAAGGCATGACCCAGGAGCAGGCGCTTGGCCTCGGTATTGAGTGGGCCGCGCTGGGCGGATGGCGCGATCCATGTCGAGCCGATCTCGACGCGCGGCGTGGCGTGATCGATGTTCATGTAGGTCGTCATGCCGACGGGCGTGCCGGTCGCGTCAAGCTGGGCGAAGGGGATCATCGCGCCAATATCGCGCAGGCGCAGGCGGCGGTCGATTTCGGCCAGCATGCCCGAAGGCGCGGGGATGGAGGTGTACCACAGCTTGTGCAGATCGCCCGCGGCGCTGGCCTCGGACAGGGCTTCGGCATGGGCGCGGTCGAGCGGCACGAGGGTGACATGGCGGCCGCGCAGGGTCAGGGTCGGGGGGCCAAGGCGGCTCATTCCACGGTCACCGATTTGGCGAGGTTGCGGGGTTGGTCCACATCGGTGCCTTTCGCGATCGCGGTGTGATAGGCCAAAAGCTGGGCAGGGATGGCATAGATCAAGGGCGCGGCAAGGCGCCCTGCGGCGGGCAGGGTCAGGGTGGCTTGCGTGCCTTCAGAGGCGATGGCGGCACCGGCGGCATCGGTGATCAAGGTCACCTGACCGCCGCGTGCCATCACCTCTTGCATGTTCGAGACGGTCTTGTCGAAGAGCGCGTCATGGGGGGCAAAGACCAGCACGGGCAGGGTGCGGTCGATCAGCGCGATGGGGCCATGCTTGAGTTCACCTGATGCATAAGCTTCGGCGTGTATATAGCTGAGTTCCTTGAGTTTTAGTGCTGCTTCAAGGGCGGTTGCATACATCACGCCGCGCCCAAGAAACAGGGCCGAGCGCGCCTCGGCCAGACCGGCTGCGATGGCGGCGATCTCGGGCTCGCTGGCGAGCGCTTGGCGCATCTGGTCGGGGACATGGCGCAGGGTGTTGAGTTCTTGCCCGATCTGGGCAGGCGTCAGCACGCCGCGCTGGCCCGCCGCATGCAGCGCCAAAAGCGCCAGCACGGCGAGCTGGTTGGTATAGGCCTTGGTCGAGGCGACCGAGACCTCGACACCTGCCAAGATCGCCAGCGCCACATCGCTTTCGCGCGCGATGGACGAGGTGCCGACATTGACAAGGCTTGCCACCATCGCGGCCCGTCCGCGCAGGTAACGAAGTGCTGCCAGCGTATCGGCGGTTTCGCCTGATTGGCTGACGACAAGGGCCAGTGTGCGCGGGGCCAAGGGCGGCTCGCGGTAGCGGAATTCGGAGGCGACATCGACCTCGCAAGGGATGCCCGCCACCTGTTCGAACCAGTATTTCGCGGTCAGGCAGGAATAGTAGCCCGTGCCGCAGGCCACCATCACCACCCGGTCGAAGCGCGTGAAATCGAGGCTTTCGGGAAAGACCGGCAGCGCGCCCGGCGCGTAGCGGGCCAGCGCCTCGGCCAGCACGCGGGGCTGTTCGTGGATTTCCTTGGCCATGAAATGCTTGTAGCCCGCCTTGTCGATCACGGCGGCGCCGATCTCGATCCGGGTTTTGGGGCGGCTGGCGGGGGTGCCGGTTTCATCGAAAATCTCAGCGCCTGCGCGGGTGATCAGCGCGATGTCGCCCTCGTCCAGATAGGTGATCTGGTCGGTCATGGGGGCAAGCGCGATGGCGTCGGAACCCACAAACATCTCGCCCTCGCCATGACCGATGGCCAAGGGCGAGCCGCGGCGCGCGGCGATTAGCAGATCATCATGCCCGTCGAACAGGAAACACAGCGCGAAGGCGCCCTCGAGCCGTGCAATGGTTGCCTTGACGGCTTCACGCGGGGCCATGCCGCCTGCCATGAAGCGCGCACAGAGATGGGCGACGGTTTCGGTGTCGGTCTCGCTTTCGAAATTCGCGCCTGCAAGCTCGGCCCGCAATTCGCGGTAGTTTTCGATGATGCCGTTATGGACCACGGCCACGGGGCCGTTTTGGTGAGGGTGGGCGTTGGCCTCGGTCGGGGCGCCATGGGTGGCCCAGCGGGTATGGCCGATGCCTGCCTTGCCCGGCAGCGGCTTATGCACCAACCGGTCGGAAAGGTTGATCAGCTTGCCCACAGCGCGGCGCCGGTCAAGGCGGCCTTGTTGCAGCGTGGCGATGCCCGCGCTGTCATAACCGCGATATTCCAGCCGCTTGAGCGCCTCGAGGATCAGGGGGGCGACCTCATGGCTGCCCAGAACGCCGACGATACCACACATGGTTTAACCTTTCTTGCCCGCCTTGATCGCGCGCAAACGCTCCATCAGGCGGATTGCGAGGCCGGGCTTGTTGACCTGCTTGGCGCGGGCCAAGGCCAGTGTGCCTGGCGCCACATCCTCGGTGATGACCGAGCCAGAGGCGGTCATGGACTGATCGCCAAGGCTGACGGGGGCCACCAGCATGGTGTTCGACCCGACAAAGACATCGCGCCCGATCACGGTGCGGTGTTTCATGACGCCATCGTAATTGCAGGTGATGGTGCCAGCGCCGATATTGCTGCCATCGCCGATTTCGGCATCGCCGATATAGCTGAGGTGATTGACCTTGGCCCCTTCGCCGATCTGCGCCTCTTTCACCTCGACGAAATTGCCGATGCGCGCGTCATTGCCGATTTCCGCGCCGGGGCGCAGGCGGGCATAGGGGCCGATCACGGCCCCCGCGCTGACATGACAGCCCTCGAGATGGGAAAAGGCGCGAATGCGCGCGCCGCTTTCCACCGTGACGCCTGGGCCGAAAACCACATGCGCTTCGATCTCGGCATCGCGGCCGACCCATGTATCTTGGGCGAAGATCACGGTCTCGGGCGCCTGCATGGCGACGCCTGACGCCTGCATGTCGGCGCGGCGAGCGGTTTGAAAGGCGATCTCGGCCTGCGCCAGCTCCGCGCGGGAATTGATGCCCAAGGTCTCTTCCTCGGGGCAGAGGATCGCGGTCGCGGTCAATCCTTCGCGCATCGCGAGGGCGGGCAGATCGGTCAGGTAGTATTCGCCCGCCGCGTTGTGGTTGCCGACAGCCCCCAAGAGCCGCAGCATCGTGGCCGCATCGCCCGCCATCAGGCCGGAATTGCACAAGGTGACCGCGCGCTCGGCGGCGGAGGCATCCTTGGCCTCGACGATGCGCAAAAGCCGCTCGCCATCGAGGATCAGCCGCCCGTAGCGGCCGGGATCGGCAGCCTCGAAGCCCAAGACGACGATGTCATGGCGCGCGCGGGCGGCTTGCATCGCGGCAAGCGTTTCGGGGGTGATGAAGGGCGTATCGGCGTAAAGTACGATCAGATCGCCGGAAAAATCGGTCAAGAGGGGGGCGGCTTGCAATACGGCATGCCCGGTGCCGAGCTGTTCGTGCTGGCGGACACATTCAGCCCAAGGGGCAAGGTCGGCGGCCGTTTTTTCGACAGCATCCGCGCCGTGGCCGGTGACGACAATGATGCGCGCAGGCGTGAGGCTGCCTGCCGCGGCAAGCGCATGGGCGATCAGCGGCACGCCGCCCAGCTTGTGCAGCGGCTTGGGCAGGTCGGAATTCATCCGCGTGCCTTGGCCCGCCGCCAGTACCACGACAGCGATCGGTGTCGCATTGCCTGTCTCGGGATTATTCACGCCGCTGCCCCCATCATTTTGGGCTGGTTTTATCGATGCTGCGGCCCGGCGCAAGCATTGGCGCTTCACTTTGCCCTACGCCCTGTTACATCGACAGGCGAAAACCTGCCCAAATCCCGGCAAAGGGGGCGATATGCGCTGCGTGATCTTTGATTTGGACGGAACCTTGGCCGATACGGCGGGTGATCTGATCGCGGCGGCCAATGCGGCATTGGCCGCGATGGGCCATGCCCCGCAATTGGTGATGGGGCAAGATGATGCGACCGCGCTGCGTGGGGGGAGGGCGATGCTGTCCTTGGCTGCCGCGCGGATGGGGCTTGACCAGCCGGAACCGTTGATTGCCGAGGGCTATCCGCTTTTGCTGGCAGCTTACGGCGATGCGATTGATCATCATACCACGCTCTACCCCGGTGCGATGGATGCCGTTGCACGGCTGCGGTCGCACGGGATTGCGGTGGGCATCTGCACAAACAAGCCCCAAGGCTTGGCCGAAACCTTGCTGACACGGCTTGGGGTGCGCGGCGAATTCGCGGGCCTTGTCGGGGCCGATACCCTGCCCCAGCGCAAGCCCGACCCCAGCCCCTATTGGGAGGCTGTGGCGCGTTCGGGCGGGGCGCGCGCGCGGTCTTGCCTGATCGGTGATACGGTGACCGACCGCGAGACGGCGCGCGCGGCGGGGCGGCCTTGCGCCTTGGTGACATTCGGCCCTTTGGGGGCGGCGGTCGCCGATCTCGCGCCGGAGGCATTGATCGATCACTATGACGGGCTTGATCCGATCATCGACCGGCTTTTGGGGAACGCGGGGCATTGACGCACTGCGCGCCAAAGCCAATTCTGCCGCTCATGGAAAAACCCGTTTTCACTGGATCATTCACCCAGCAAGAACCCATCCCCGAAGCTGCGATCGCGGCGGCGGTGGCGGTAATGCGCGCAGGTCGCTTGCACCGCTACAACCTTGCCCCGGGCGAAGAGGGGGAGGTGGCGGTGCTTGAACGCGAGTTCGCGGCCTTCACCGGGGCGCGCTATGCGCTCGCGGTGGCCTCGGGCGGCTATGCGATGGGCTGCGCGCTGCGGGCGCTGGGCGTGGGCGCGGGTGACAAGGTTTTGTCAAACGGGTTCACCCTCGCTCCCGTGCCGGGTGCGATCGCGAGCGTTGGGGCCACGCCGGTTTTTGTCGAAGTGACGGATGCCCTGACCATTGATCTGGACGATCTTGCAACCAAGGCCGCGGCCAGCGGGGCCAAGACGCTGTTGCTGAGCCATATGCGCGGCCATATCTGTGATATGGATCGGTTGATGGCGATTGCCGCTGCCCATGGTCTCAGGGTGATCGAGGATTGCGCCCATACAATGGGCGCGGCGTGGAAGGGCGTGCCTTCGGGGCGGCACGGGGTACTTGGGTGCTACTCGACCCAGACCTATAAACATATCAACTCGGGCGAGGGCGGTTTCTTGATCACCGATGATCCCGAGATCATGGCCCGCGCGGTGATGTTGTCGGGTTCCTATATGCTTTACGGCAAACACACGGCGGCACCAGCCCCGGAAATGTTCGAAAAGGTCAAGTATGACACGCCCAATATCTCGGGGCGGATGGACCATCTGCGCGCTGCGATCCTGCGCCCGCAGCTAGCCGAACTGCCCGTTCAGGTCATGCGTTGGAACATGCTTTACCGCATGATGGAGGCAGGTCTGCGCAATATCGCGGGACTGCGCATCGTTGAACGCCCACCACAAGAAAGCATCGTTGGATCGTCGTTCCAGTTCCTTTTGCCCGAATGGCCTGCCGACCGGGTTCGCGCGCTGTTGGCGGCCTGCGCCGCGCGGGGGGTGGAGTTGAAATGGTTCGGCGCGGCGGAACCCGTGGCTTTTACCTCGCGCTATGACAGTTGGCGCTATGCGCCGGCGCAAAGCCTGCCGCGCACCGATGCGATCTTGGCGGGGCTTATCGATATGCGCTTGCCGCTGACATTTTCAGAGGCCGATGTTGCCCTGATCGCGTCGATCATCCGTGACGAGGTGATGGGCCTGACCGTACAGGCGGCGGAGTAAACGGGGACTGCCTTTCTCAGACCAACCGAGAGTTTTCCTTGGCTGCGCGCACGAAATCGCGAAACAGCGGATGTGGGGCAAGTGGCTTGGATTTCAATTCGGGGTGGAATTGTACGCCGATAAACCACGGGTGATCGGCGATCTCGACGATCTCGGGCAGGCGGCCATCGGGTGACATGCCCGAAAAGCACAAGCCCTTGGCCTCGAGCGCCTCGCGGTACTTGATATCTACCTCATAGCGGTGGCGGTGGCGTTCCTCGATAGCGAGCGCGCCATAGGCCTCGGCCACTTTGGATCCTGCCTTCAACACCGCGTCATAAGCGCCCAGCCGCATCGTGCCGCCTTTTGCGTCGGTCAGTTTGCGTGTGACGGATTTATTGCCCTGCACCCATTCCTTGAGGTGGTAAACTACCGGCGTAAAACGCTTTTTTCCCGCCTCATGATCAAATTCCTCGGAGCCTGCATCGGCCAGATCGGCCAGATTGCGTGCTGCTTCGATCACGGCCATCTGCATGCCCAGACAGATGCCGAGATATGGCACCAGCCGCGTGCGGGCAAACTCGGCGGCCTTGATTTTGCCTTCGGTGCCGCGCTCGCCAAATCCGCCGGGGACCAAGATCGCGTCGAAGCCTTCGAGATAGGGGGCGGGATCCTCGCGTTCGAAAATTTCGGCGTCGATCCATTCCGCGCGCACCTTGACGCGGTTGGCGATTCCACCATGGGTAAGCGCCTCGGCGATGGATTTATAGGCGTCTTCCAACTGGGTGTATTTGCCCACGATCGCCACGCGCACCTCGCCCTCGGGGTTGGCGATGCGGTCGGCCACATCTTCCCATGCCGACAGGTCGGGCTTGGGTGTGGGACTGATCTGGAAGGCATCGAGAACGGCCTGATCCATCCCCTCGCGGTGATAGGCCAAGGGGGCCTCGTAGATCGAGGAGAGGTCTTGCGCCGCGATTACCGCCTCGGGGCGAACATTGCAAAACAGCGCCAATTTCTCACGTTCTTTCAGGGGGATCGGCCCCTCGGAGCGGCAGACGAGGATATCGGGCGCTATGCCGATCGAGCGCAATTCCTTGACGGAATGTTGGGTCGGCTTGGTCTTCAGTTCGCCGCTGGCCTTGATATAGGGCAGCAGCGTCAGATGCATGAAGATGCACTGCCCGCGCGGCTTGTCTTGACTGAATTGGCGGATCGCCTCGAAAAAGGGCAGACCCTCGATATCCCCGACGGTGCCGCCGATCTCGCAAAGCATGAAATCGACTTCTTCTTCGCCGATGCGGATGAAGTCTTTGATTTCGTTGGTGACATGGGGGATCACTTGGATTGTTTTGCCCAAGTAGTCGCCGCGGCGCTCTTTCTCGAGCACGTTGGAGTAAATGCGCCCCGACGACACCGAATCCGTCATACGCGCAGCCACGCCGGTAAAGCGTTCGTAATGCCCAAGATCGAGGTCGGTTTCCGCCCCGTCATCGGTGACGAAAACCTCGCCATGCTCAAAGGGCGACATCGTGCCGGGATCGACGTTGAGATAGGGGTCAAGCTTGCGCAGCCGCACGGTAAAGCCGCGTGCTTGCAACAGCGCGCCCAACGCCGCCGATGCCAGACCCTTGCCAAGCGAGGAGACCACACCGCCGGTGATGAAAATAAATCGCGCCATGTCAGCAAACCTTCCCGTGCCGGAGCGCGCCGCTTTGGCTGCGGCCTGCCCTTATCCTTGTATCACGGGATTTGATCCTAACTGGATTCGCGCCATCACCGCAAGGCGCGCGACACATGATCTTGGGTCATGTGTGCGGATAACGCTAAATATACGAAAAACCGGCGATCAGTCGGCGCGTGGCGGCAAAAGCGGCGCGTCGCCGGACACCGGCGGCAGCAAATCCGACGCCGGCGGAAGCGCAAGCCCGTCGCCACCATCGGTTGCCGTGCCTGCGCCGATCCGGTCCAGCACCGACGAGCCGGCCGAGTTTTGTGCCGCGATGATCGTCAAGGTGATCGAAGTCGCGAGAAAGGCAATCGCAAAGGCCCATGTCAGCTTGCCCAGAGCGGTTGCCGCTTGGCGACCGCTCATCACGCCGCCGCCACCACCAAGACCCAAGCCGCCACCCTCGGAGCGCTGCAAAAGCACAACGCCAATCAAGCAGACCGCAAGGATCAGATGCACGACGAGGATGATGTTTTCCATTGGCGGTGTCCTTCGCGAGGCCTGGCGCGGATTTCGGCTTACTTATGAGATGCGGCATGCCGCCGCAAGCCCAAGTCAGTCAACCATAACGCGAGTCGCCCCTGTATTTGAAACTTTTTTATTTCCAATGCATTTCTTGGCGTTGCAGTACACCGATGTATGCCATTCCCCGTTTCACGCCAGCCGATCCGGCGGCATGTGGCGGCATGTCGCGCCGCAATGTGGATTTCAGCCGATTCTTGCCATCTTGCGCTTCCAACCCGCGCGGTGGGCCGTTATAGCCCGCCCGGGTCGCAATCGGAGGATCTGCCATGGCTAATGTCGTCGTTGTTGGGGCCCAGTGGGGCGATGAAGGCAAAGGCAAGATCGTCGATTGGCTGTCGGAGCGCGCCGATGTGATCGCGCGCTTTCAAGGCGGCCACAATGCGGGCCACACGCTGGTCATTGACGGCAAGGTCTATAAGCTGAATGCACTGCCCTCGGGCGTGGTGCGCGGCGGCAAGCTGAGCGTGATCGGCAATGGCGTGGTGCTGGACCCGTGGCACCTCGTGGCTGAAATTGCAGCGATCCGCCAGCAAGGGGTCGATATCACCCCCGAGACGTTGATGATTGCGGAGAACACGCCGCTGATCCTTCCGATTCATGGCGAGTTGGACCGCGCGCGGGAAGAAGCGGCCAGCGCCGGGACGAAAATCGGTACGACAGGGCGCGGCATTGGACCCGCCTATGAGGATAAGGTGGGTCGGCGTTCCGTGCGGGTGGCGGACCTCGCCGATGATGCGACGCTTCAGGCGCGCGTTGATCGTGCGCTTCAGCATCACAACCCGCTGCGCCGCGGTTTGGGTATTGCCGAAGTGGATCGTGACGCGCTTTTGGCCAAGTTGCGCGCCATCGCCCCTGAGATCCTGTCTTATGCCGCGCCGGTCTGGAAGGTGCTGAACGAGAAACGCAAGGCAGGCAAGCGTATCTTGTTCGAAGGCGCCCAAGGTGCGCTGCTCGACATTGATTTCGGCACCTATCCTTTCGTGACGTCCTCGAATGTGATCGCAGGGCAAGCGGCGACAGGTGTTGGCTTGGGGCCAACGGCGATCAATTACGTCCTGGGGATCGTCAAGGCCTACACGACCCGCGTGGGCGAGGGGCCGTTTCCGACCGAACTCAAGGATGCTGATGGCCAGCGCTTGGGCGAGCGGGGGCGCGAGTTTGGCACCGTGACGGGGCGCAAGCGGCGCTGCGGCTGGTTCGACGCCTGCCTTGTGCGCCAGACCTGTGCAACCAGTGGGGTCAAAGGGATCGCGCTGACCAAGCTCGATGTACTGGACGGTTTTGCGACGCTGAAGATCTGCGTGGGCTATGATCTGGATGGGCGGCGGCTCGATTATCTGCCCACGGCCGCCGATCAGCAGGCGCGCTGCACGCCCATCTATGAGGACATGCCCGGCTGGTCAGCCTCGACCGAAGGGGCGCGCAGCTGGGCCGATCTGCCCGCCGAGGCGGTGAAATATGTCCGCCGCATCGAAGAGTTGATCGAATGCCCGGTGGCGCTACTGTCCACCTCACCCGAGCGGGATGACACGATCCTTGTGACCGATCCCTTCGCAGATTGATTTGGACGAAGATGCATGGCGTTAAGCTATAAAACCCGGCGGCGCTTGTCGCTTTTGATCCTACTGATGGGCATGCCTGCCTATATCGCCTTGGCTTGGTGGATCATGAGCTTGTTCGCGCGGCCAAGCCTTTGGCTGGAATTCGCCATTTATGTCATCTTGGGCATCTTGTGGGCTTTGCCCTTGAAGGCGATTTTCAAAGGCGTCGGTCAGGCCGACCCAGACGCGCCGCGCGACGAAACCTGAGCGAGGTCGAGATGGAAAAAAGCCCCGTCGCTATGCAGCGCGGGGCCTTTTTCGAGGGTCGGCCTGGTTATTGTGTATGCGCGAGGCGGAAAGCACCGCGCGCGACACGCGCGATCCTGCCTTGACGCATCAATTCGCCAAAGCTGTGCAACATGTCCTCCCGGCTGATCGATTGATCGGTCGCCTCTGCGATCATGCGAAACAATTCGGCCCGGTCAAAGGTGCCTGTGCTAAAAATGCCTTGCGCGTAACCGGCGGCCAATTCGATCACCTCGTCGATTTCGACAGCATCGCTTTTTTCGAGGATCTTGGCGAAATGCTCGATATGGTCGGGCGTGATCACCGCAGGTGCCGGTGCGGGCGGGGTTTGTGCAGCCGGTGCCGGTGCCGCTGTCGCGGTAGGCGCGGGCTGTGATGCGGTGGCATCCTCGGCCCGGCGCAAGCTCATGATGACGCTGGCGCGTTGGGCCAATTGCGCGAGGGAGTTGGTGATCGTACCCGGTGCCTGCGCGGTGTCGCTTGTCGTTTCTACCACGCGCGGTGCAGTGTCGGCTGTGGTTTGCGCAAAGTCGGAGGCCATGACGCGGCGCGGGCGGACAGGTTCAGCCAGCGCACCGGCGACGGAGGTATCGGTGTCGATGCGTTGCTCTGAAACCAAGATCAGGGGCGATGGGCGCGCGGCCTCGGCCCGACGGGTGACATCCACGCGAATGCGGCGGGGATGCATGACTTGGGCAAGATCCTCGCGATAGGCGGCAGTATCGTCAGCGGTCGTATCCGTGGCGGGGGCGAGTTCCAGCTCGGCGCTGCGCGCGGCGACGGCAGCCTTGAGATGGGCGATATTGGCCCGGCGGCGGCTGGTGTCGGCATGGCTGAGATGGTTCTCCGTGGTGGCAAAGAGGCGATCGGCGGCTTCGAGCAAGCCCGGTTCGCGGCCCGCCTCGGCCGCGGTTTGCGCGTTGTGGCGCATTGCGTCGTGGGGCTGCGCAGTAGGGGCGATGTCGCGCGCAGTTGCGGCGGTAATTGCGGCGGTGATGGCAGCATCATCGTCGGTTGGTGCATTGTCATCATCGAAATCCGCCTCGAAATGGACGAGTTTGACGACGGCGCCTGCGGCCGGGGCGGGTTCCTGTGCGGGGGCAGGAGCGGCGCGGGTTTCGGTTGCAAGTTCATTGGCCAGCGCGGCAAGCGTGATGCTGTCGTGCTGGTCGTCTTGTTTCTTGTCGGCCTGATGTGGCGGGGTGTTTGGTGCCGGTTCTGGCGCCGCTTGGTGCAGTTGCGACGCATCGTCATGGTCATTGGCGACTTCGTCCGCCTCTGCATCGCGCGCGGCGCGTCGGATGCGCGCTAAGCGATCGGCAACCGCGCTTGCGTCCATCGCGGGGACATTGCCGACCAGGGAAGCGACATCGAGCGGCGTCTCGTCTTGCGCGACACTGGCAAAAAACGCCTCTTGCGCTTGCAGATCCACAACGTCGTCGGCAGGCGTGAAGGGCGTGAAGGGCGTGAGGGGTTCAGCGGGCGCGGTGTCTGCTTCAATTGATGCGGCCATGCTTGCGGCGACAGCGGCGAGTGTGTCGGCATCATCCTTCCCATCATGGGGGGGCTGGGCGCTTGCGGCCACATGCTCTGAGGCGTCCTCTGCCATATCGGGAGCGGTTGCGGTGTCTGTCGCATCCAGCACGGGTGCGGCTTCTGTGACGTTACAATCTGGCGCCTCTGGCAAGAGGGCGCTCTTATCTTCGGCGGTGACCGCCCCTGCGACTTGCGCCGCTTGGGCGAGGTCATGTGCTTGCGTATCGTTGTCAGCGTCGGGTGTTGCCTGCGCATGGCTTGCTGGTTCAGCGGTCGCGTCGGGTGCGCTGTCTTGGGTTGCAGGAACATCAAGCATGTCTTGGGGTGCGTCCGCTTGCGCGGCGTCGGTCATGCTCGCAGCGGGCGCGATCGCCAAGGCTGCTGCCGCCAAATCAAGTGTCGGCTCTTCAAACACGCTGTCATCATCAGCGAACGGATCGGCCTCTGCCACCGCGACAGGCGTTTGCGGCACGGGCGTTTCGGGGTCTGGTTTGCTGTCAGTGGCGGTTGGCACGACAGGATCGAGTGCCTCGGGCCGGGCGCGCAGCAAAAGACCCGTTTCCATGATCCGCGCCTCGACCCGGCGCTGGATCGCGGCTTCGGTGATGCGGTGCAACATCTCGGTGTCGGGGGTGGGCGGTTCAGCCCCGAAAAAGCGGTCTTCGGCGGCAAGGTCGCGGAAATACTCTGCAATCGCCTTCATCGCTTCAAAGGGATTGTCAAAACCTTCGAGGGTGCAAGAAAAGGTGCCATAGGACACCGTCAAGATCTTGTTTGCGTCACTCATCGTTCTCGTACTCTGCTCGACGGGCTATGCCAGTCTTTTAATTATTGCATTCAATCTGACAAAGTGATTCCCCACAAAGGCGACAGTAATTGGGCATTTCAAAGGAGATTTTCCCCAATATGGGCAACAATGGGCCAAGCCATGCGCCGCTGTTCCAGACGGGCCGGGCGGTGACGCTGTTGGGCGGCGGGGCCGTGGCGCGCACCGATCTGGATCTGGCACTGGCGCTTGCCCCTGATCTGGTCGCCGCCGATGGTGGGGCGGCGCATGGTGTTGCAGCCGGTCATATCCCCTTGGCGGTCTATGGCGATATGGACAGCCTCAGCGCCGAAGCGCGCGCGGTCATTCCGCCTGCGCGCATCCATGCCTTGGCCGAGCAAGATAGCACCGATTTCGACAAGGCATTGCGCCATATCGATGCGCCGCTGGTCATCGCGGTCGGGTTCACCGGCGCCCGCGTTGATCATGAACTGGCCGTTTACCATGCGCTTGCCGCCCGGTCCGCGCTGCGCTGTATCATTTTGGGGGGGCATGATGTCGTGGTGCATGCCCCACCGCGCCTGATGCTTGATCTGCCTAAACAAACGCGCCTGTCGCTGTTTCCTCTGACCGATGTCACGGGAACGAGCCAAGGCTTGGCTTGGCCGATTGACGACATCGCTTTTCACCCGGCCCGCAGGATCGGCACCTCGAATGTGACGACAGGGGCGATGGTGGATCTGCGTTTTGATGGGCCGGGTATGCTGGTGATCTTGCCGCGTGATCATCTTGCGGCAGTTGCCGCCGCTCTGCGCGCGGCGTCAGTTTGGTCTCGCACCACGGGCGCGGCTTGGGTATGAACATGATGCAACCAGGCCCCACAGGAGTGCAGTAGTCTCATGACCGCCGAGCTTTCACCCATCGATAAAGCCAAATATGTGGCCGCGCGCCGCGCGGTGGAATTTGTGGAAGACGGGATGCGTGTCGGCCTTGGCACCGGTTCGACAGCGGCGTGGATGGTGCGCTGCTTGGGCGAATTGGTGCGCGAGGAGGGGATGAAGATCACCGGCGTCGCCACCTCGGCGCGCACAGCCCAGCTTGCCGCCGAGGTTGGTGTGCCGATCAAGACCCTCGACGAGGTGCGCTGGCTTGATCTGACCATCGACGGAGCCGATGAATACGACGCCAATCTGAACCTGATCAAAGGTGGCGGCGGCGCGCTGTTGCAAGAAAAGATCGTGGCCACCGCCTCGGACCAGATGATCGTGATCGCCGACCCCAGCAAACAGGTCGATAGCCTTGGGGCCTTTCCGCTGCCGGTCGAGGTGATCCCGTTTGGTTGGCAGACCACCAAGGCGCTGATCGAAGAAATGCTGGCCAATGTCGAAGTTGCAGGACGCGCAGCCAGCCTACGGTTGAACGGTGCCACTCCGTTTCGGACAGATGAGGGGAACTATATCCTTGATCTGAACCTGCGCCGGATCGCCAATCCAACACAGCTGAGCCTTGTGCTCAACCAGATCCCCGGCGTGGTTGAAAATGGCCTTTTCCTCGATATTTGCGATGTGATCGTGATCGGCAAATCCGATGGCACGGTCGAGGTACGCGATATCAATAACGGCACCGTCGCGCATGAGCGTATCGATATTGCCGACACCGAGAACCTTTTCGTCGACAAGGCGGAATAGTCGGAACCGGCGGGCTTGCGGCTGGTCGCATAGGCGGCGGCCGGCAGGGCCATTTTCATACGGAATATGCGGCGCGGCGCGCCCAAAAGGTGGCAAGGCAAGATGACCGACTTTGACTATGATCTTTTCGTCATCGGTGGCGGCTCGGGCGGGGTGCGCGCCGCGCGGGTGGCGGCTGCGACAGGGGCGCGGGTGGGCTTGGCCGAAGACAGCCGCATGGGCGGAACATGCGTGATCCGGGGCTGTGTGCCGAAAAAGCTGATGGTGTTTGCAAGCGCCTATCGCGAAGGGTTTGCCGATGCGCGGGCCTACGGCTGGGACCTGACCGAAGGAGCCTTTGATTGGGCGCAGTTTTCTGGCCAGCTCCATGCCGAGTTGGACCGCCTCGAAGGGGTCTATCGCCGCTTGTTGGACGGATCGGGCGTGGTCGTTCATGATCAGCGCGCGCGGTTGCGCGACCCGCACACGGTCGCGCTTGCCGATGGTCGCACGATCACGGCCAAGCATATCTTGATTGCGACGGGCGGCCGGCCTGTGCGCCCCGATCTGCCCAATGCCGACCTTGGGATGGTGTCCGATGACATCTTCGCGATGAAGACCTTGCCCCGCGCGATGCTGATCGTAGGCGGCGGCTATATCGCCTGCGAGTTTGCGGGCATCCTGAACGGCCTTGGCGTGGAGGTGACGCAATTTTACCGCGGTGCGCAAATCCTGCGCGGTTTCGACGATGAGGCACGCGACCTGATCGCCACGCAGATGCGCGAAAAGGGCGTCGATCTGCGGCTTGGCACCGATGTGGTGGCGATGGCCCCATCCGCCGATGGCGCGATCGCGGTCAGGGGCTCGGATGGGTCGGATCGCAGCTATGACGCTGTTCTGTTCGCCACGGGCCGCGCGCCAAATACGCGCGATCTCGGGCTGGAGGCGCTTGCTGTGGCACTGGGCCGCCACGGCGAGATCGTGGTCGATCAATTCTCGCAGACCAACGTTCCTTCGGTCTTCGCGATTGGTGATGTGACAAACCGCGTCACGCTGACACCTGTCGCGATCCGCGAGGCGATGGCCTTTGTCGAGACGGTGTTCAAGGGCAACCCGACCCCGGTCGATCACGCGCTGATCCCTTCGGCGGTATTTACCCAGCCTGAATTCGGCACTGTCGGTCTGTCTGAAGAGGCGGCCCGCGCCCAAGAACCCGTCGAGATCTACGCAACCTCTTTCCGCCCGATGCAATCGGCCTTTGCCGGTCGCGCCGATCGCGTGATGATGAAACTTGTCGTCAGCCAAGCCACGCGCAAGGTTTTGGGCTGTCATATCGTCGCGCCAAATGCCGGTGAGATGATCCAGCTTGCGGGTATCGCGATCAAGATGGGCGCAACGAAAGAAGACTTTGACCGCACCGTGGCGGTGCATCCGACCATGTCCGAAGAACTGGTCACGATGAAAACGCCGGTGCGCATGGCTTGATATTGGGGCAAAAACGCCCAGCTTGGCGTGTAAACAGGGGCGCGCGCCCCCATATGCATGCTTGACGACGACCAGATTTGTGAGGGGAACAACAATCAATGGCTGGCAATAGTGGCGGACCCTGGGGCGGTGGTGGCTCTGGTGGCGGTGACAATCGCGGCGGGAATGGGTCCAATGGACGGCCGCCACGGGGCGGCGATCAGCAGATCCCCGAACTCGACGAGATTGTGCGTAAGGGACAAGAACAGTTGCGTGTGCTCATGGGCGGGCGCGGCGGCCGCTCGGGTGGCGGTGGCACGGGCGGGGGCGATTTGCCGGTCAGCCCACGCACCATCTGGGCCGCGGGCCTTGTCGCGGTCCTTGGCCTTTGGCTTTACAATTCGGTCTATACGGTCCGGCCCGAAGAGCAATCCGTTGAGTTGTTCTTGGGTGAGTTTTCGTCCATCGGGTCACCCGGTCTAAACTTCGCCCCGTGGCCGGTGGTGACCGCCGAGGTGGTGAACGTCACCTCTGAGCGGACCGAGAATATCGGCGATATTGTATCCAACCGTGTGGGCGGCTCGTCAGGTTTGATGCTGACGACCGACGCCAATATCGTGGATATAGATTTCCAAGTCGTCTGGAATATCAATGATCCAGCGAAATTCTTGTTCAACTTGCGCGATGGCGCAGCAACCGTCCGTGCTGTGGCCGAATCCACCATGCGTGAGATCATCGCACGCACCGAGCTTGCGCCGATCCTGAACCGCGACCGTGGTTTGATCGCCGATGGCGCGCGCGAAGGTATCCAATCGACGCTTGACGGATATGATGCGGGCATCACGGTCGTGCGCGTTAACCTTGACCGCGCCGATCCGCCCACCGAGGTGATCGATGCGTTCCGCGAAGTGCAAGCCGCCGAACAAGAGCGCGACCGGCTAGAGCGTCAGGCCGACGCCTATGCCAACCGCGTCTTGGCAGGCGCGCGCGGTGAGGCGGCCCAGATCCTTGAACAGGCCGAAGCCTATCGCGCGCAAGTCGTCAACGAAGCCGAGGGTGAAGCCAGCCGCTTTCTCGCTGTTCTCGACGAATATCGCGGCGCACCCGATGTGACGCGCCGCCGCCTTTACCTTGAAACAATGGAACGGGTCTTGGGCGACGTGGATCTGGTGATCCTCGATGCGCCGGGCGGTGCGGGCGGACAGGGTGTCGTGCCTTACCTGCCGCTCAATGACCTGCGCCGCAGCACCACCAGCACCGGGAGCAACTGATGCGCCGTTTGACATATCTCATCCCCGCTATCGTCTTGGTCCTCTCGGTGGCGCTGAGCGCGGTTTTCGTCGTCGATGAGCGCGAGAAAGCCTTGGTTTTGCAATTCGGCCAGATCCGCCAAGTGGTCGAGGAGCCGGGCCTGAACTTCAAAATCCCCTTCATCCAAGAGGTGGTCTATTACGATGCGCGTATCTTGGCGCTCGACACCGAGACGATCGAAGTCACGCCCTCTGATGATCGCCGCCTTGTTGTTGATGCCTTTGCCCGCTACCGCATCGCCGATGTGGTGCGCTTCCGCCAAGCGGTGGGTGTGGGTGGCCTGCGCGCGGCCGAGGATCGTCTGTCATCGATCCTGAACGCGCAGATCCGCGAGACGCTCGGTGCCGATCAGGTGACATCGGACACGATCTTGTCGCCGGGCCGTGCCATGTTGGCCGAGCGCATCCGCGACGGCGCACGCACCAGCGCGCTGTCCTTGGGGATCGATATTCTCGACGTGCGTCTGAAGCAGACCAATTTGCCAGTGCAAAACCTCGAGGCGACCTATGCGCGGATGCGCGCCGAGCGTGAACGCGAAGCCGCAGACGAGATCGCCCGCGGTGAGGAAGCGGCCCAGCGCGTGCGCGCCCAAGCCGACCGGACCGTGGTCGAGCTTGTCTCGGATGCTCGCCGTGACGCCGATATCGCCCGCGGTGAAGCCGATGCACAGCGGAACAATATCTTTGCGGCCGCCTTTGGCCAAGATCCCGACTTCTTCGAATTCTATCGCTCGATGACCGCCTATGAGCGAGCCTTGATGGGGCAGAATTCGACCATGGTGATCTCGCCCGATAGTGAATTCTTCGAATTCCTCGGGGGGTCGGGTGCGGCTGTGCCTGCACCATTCCGCTAAGGGCGGGGTGTTGCCATGAGCATGATGCTGGTGCTTGGGCTCGGCATGGTGCTGGTGATCGAGGGGCTGGTGTTCGCACTGGCCCCTTCGCGTTTGGACGAGCTGTTGCGCTTGATGAACCAGATCCCGATCGAGACGCGGCGCCTGATCGGTTTGGGGGCAGTGACGGTGGGGGCTGTGTTGGTATCTTGGGCTGTCAGCACAGGTTTCTGAAGGTGGGCGCTGCCCCTCTTGGCCGGCTTGTGTTGTTGGCCTGTCACGATGTTGTGACAGGGGCAGGCGTGCTATCTGCGCGCATGGGATTGATCCCGGCCAATTCCGGGCAAATATCTAGGGTCGGCGCGCGTGCCATCGCGCGCCCTGATGGCTTTGACAGGAGGAAAAGGTGACGATCGCACAGGCCCATAAGGTCGATCCGCGCCGTGCCAGCGTGGCTATCGCACAACCCCAATCCAAGGATGCGCGCTTGCGCGCTGCGTTCGCAGCACTCGTCAGTGCGCTCTTGGTGATCACGATGCTGGTCACGATCACGCCCGTGCGCGCCCAATCCGCGCCGCCTGCGACATTCGCCGATCTGGTCGATCAGGTGGGTGACGCGGTCGTCAACATCACCACCTCGTCGCTTGTGGCTAGCCGCCAAGGCCCTGGCCCCGTGGTGCCGGAAGGTTCTCCGCTTGAGGATTTCTTCAACGATTTCCTCGATCGCCAAGGCCCTGATCGTGGCCCCCGCCGTAGCCAAGCCCTGGGCTCGGGCTTCGTCATTTCCGAGGACGGTTATATCGTGACCAATAACCATGTCATCGAAGGCGCCGATGAGATCACGATCGAGTTTCGCGCGGGTTTTACCCTTGAGGCGGAACTGGTCGGCACCGATCCCAACACAGATATCGCGGTCCTCAAGGTCACGGCTGATGCGCCGCTGCCCTTCGTCGATTTCGGCGACAGCACCGCGATGCGTGTTGGTGACTGGGTCATGGCCATGGGCAATCCTTTGGGGCAGGGCTTTTCCGTTTCGGTCGGGATCGTGTCGGCCGCGGGTCGCGCGCTTTCGGGCAGCTATGACGACTATATTCAGACCGACGCCGCCATCAATCGTGGCAATTCCGGCGGCCCGCTGTTCAATATGGCAGGCGAGGTAATCGGTGTGAATACTGCGATCTTGTCCCCCACGGGCGGCTCGATCGGGATCGGCTTTGCTATGTCCTCGGCCGTGGTGACCAAGGTCGTTGATCAGTTGCGCGAATTCGGCGAGACGCGGCGCGGTTGGCTGGGTGTGCGCATCCAGGATGTCACCCCCGAATTGGCCGATGGGCTTGGCCTTGCCGAGGCGCGCGGCGCCTTGGTTACCGATGTCCCCGAGGGGCCGGCGCGCCTTGGCGGGATGGAAGTAGGAGACGTGATCTTGACCTTCGATGGCGAGGCGATCACCGATACGCGCGGCTTGGTGCGTATCGTCGGTGAACGCGCCGAAGGCCAGACCGTCCCGGTCGAGGTGGTGCGCGAAGGCAAGCCCGAGATCCTCGCGATCACGCTTGGCCGGCGCGAAACCGCTGAAGGCATGGCCGCGACAAGCCCCGATGGACAGGTCGTGCCGCCCGCACCGAAACAAGTCTTGGGCCTAACGCTGGCACCGCTCACCGATGAGCTGCGCGCCCAGCTTGGTCTTGCAGCGGGTGCGACGGGGCTGTTGATCGAGGCGGTTGATCCCGCCTCGGATGCGGCGACCAAGGGCTTGGCGGTGGGCGATGTCATCACCGAGGTGGCCCAGCAACCCGTTACCGATGTGGCAAGCTTTCAGGCAAGCGTCGAGACAGCGATCGAGAATGGCCAGAAATCGGTACTGTTGCTGATCCGGCGCGCTGGCAATCCGCGCTTTGTCGCGCTGAGCTTGTCTAACTGATACGCCCTGATATCGGGCTTGCACCCCCGGACCTTGGTCCGGGGGGTTTGCATGGGCAGGCCTTGGCGCGTGGCGCACTCAGCCTGTGGTGTCGTTTGCTGCGATCGTGGGGTTCCACAGTGCCAAGCCAAGTTGTTGTGCGGCGGCCAACGACAAGATGTCGCTGTCGAGGCCTTGTGGCGCCTGATAAGCACGGATCGCTTGGCGGGTGCGGCGGTTCATCTCGCCGGTGATCGGTCCGGCGTAAAGCCCGCGCGCGGCCAGCGCACGTTGCAGCGAAGCGATGAAATCACGCTCTCCCGCCGCGAGCGCGCACGGAACCTCGAACCATAGCTCGCGCCGCTCGGTCACGATGCGCTGGTGGGTTTCGGTCACAAAAATGGCAGGTTCCCGCACGCGCCCATCGGTGCTGATCTGTGGCGGCTGAACCATCACTTGCTCTGTCACGGTCTCGATCACCGCAGGCGTCGTTGTGCGCCCGTAACAGGCCGCCGGGTCGGCATTGGGGGGGCCTTGTCCGCGCAAGACCGCCACCGCCGCGTCACCCGCGACAAGCGGATCGGCAAAGGCATCCTGCGCGCTCGTGGGCATGCAAGCGGCAAGGGCCAGCAGCCCCGGGCATAGGATGGTCAGGCGCATGGGGGTGACTGCTCGCTGCGCTGTGTTGTCTTGGCACCAAAGATAGCCTGTTTGCGGCGATGGTGAAAGCTTGGGCTTTCTTAGGGCTGATCGGCGGCGCGCGCGCCTGGGTGCAGGCGCACGAGATCGTCAAGCATGGGCGAGATATCCTCGACCATCTCGGCCACCACATGGGTGACGCCCGATTGCCGCTGCATCCGTCCCGTCACCCGCAAAAGCCGCCCGGCGATCACCGCCCGGCGAAAACGCTGATAGATCTTTTGCCAGATGATCACGTTGCAGACCCCGAACTCATCCTCGAGCGTCAGGAAAATCACGCCCTTGGCCGTGCCGGGGCGCTGGCGCACCAAGACAAGCCCTGCCACCGCGACCCGCGCCCCCTCGGGCGGCAGGTGCAGCATGTGATGGGGCAGGCAGACGGGAGGCCGTGGCCATGCAGGGGGGGTGATCTGTGGCTCCATGAGAACAAAGATAGAACAATTCACCGTATCCGCAAGCCTGCCAATTCGGGCTGGAAAGCGGTCAAAGGGCATACTACCTAGGGCGCGATCAGGTCACGCGCGCGGCCTTAGGCAGAAGAAAGGCATAAGATGGCAAAGATTACCTATATCGAGCATGATGGCACCCAGCATGTCGTGGATGTTCCCAATGGCCTGACCGTGATGGAAGGGGCGCGCGACAACAATATCCCTGGCATTGAGGCCGATTGCGGCGGCGCTTGTGCGTGTTCGACCTGCCATGTCTATGTTGATCCGGCTTGGGTTGCGAAACTTCCCGCCATCGACCCGATGGAAGAGGATATGCTCGAATTCGCCTATCAGCCCGATCCCGCGCGCTCGCGCCTGACCTGCCAACTCAAGGTGTCGGATGCACTTGATGGGTTAGTGGTGCATATGCCTGAAAAACAGATCTGAGCCTTGGGCGGGGCGCACAGCCCCCCTCTCTTTTCCCAAAATACACATGCAACGCTTGCCTGCTCGCGCCCTGCCGGGGTTGACTTCACCGGCGCGGCGCGGTGTATCGGCGCGACATCCGAGTTAGCCCAATTCACCCCAAGGGGACCGCCAAGATGCACGCATTCCGCAGCCATACCTGCGCCGCCCTGACCGCCGCCGATGTGGGGCAGACCGTTCGCTTGTCGGGCTGGGTCCACCGCAGGCGCGACCATGGCGGGGTGATCTTCATCGATCTGCGCGACCATTACGGCATCACGCAGGTGCTCTGTGATCCCGATAGCCCGGTCTTTGCCGAGGTCGAAAAGCTGCGCGCGGAATATTGCATCCGCATCGATGGACTGGTCAAAGCGCGCGATCCGTCGCTGGTGAACCCCAAGCTTGCCACCGGCGAGATCGAGGTTTTCATCCGCGATGTCGCGATCTTGGGTGCGGTGAACGGCGATCTGCCGCTTCAGGTCTTCGGTGATCAGGAATACCCCGAGGAAACGCGGCTAAAATACCGCTATCTCGACCTGCGTCGCGAGGCGATGCAGGAAAACATGAAGCTGCGCTCGGATGTGGTGGCCTCGATCCGGCGGCGGATGTGGGACTTGGGCTTCCGCGAATACCAGACGCCGATCATCACCGCCTCCTCCCCCGAGGGCGCGCGCGATTTTCTGGTGCCAAGCCGCCTGCATCCCGGCAAGTTCTACGCCCTGCCGCAAGCCCCCCAGCAGTTCAAGCAATTGCTGATGGTCTCGGGCTTTGACCGCTATTTCCAGATCGCGCCTTGTTTCCGCGACGAAGATCCGCGCGCCGACCGCTCGCCCACCGATTTCTACCAGCTCGACCTCGAGATGTCCTTTGTCGAGCAAGAAGATGTCTTTGCCACCGTCGGCCCGGTGCTGGAGGGCGTTTTTGCCGAATTCGGCGGCGACCGCCGGGTCGATCCGGCAGGTCAATGGCCGCGCATCTCCTATGCCGAGGCCGCGCTGAAATACGGCACCGACAAGCCCGATTTGCGCAACCCCATCGAGATGCAGGTGGTGTCCGAGCATTTCGCAGGCTCGGGTTTCGCGATCTTTGCACGCATCCTTGAGCAAGACGGCACGCAAGTGCGCGCAATCCCCGCCCCCACGGGTGGGAGCCGCAAGTTCTGCGACCGGATGAACGCCTGGGCGCAGGGGCAGGGCTTGCCCGGCATGGGCTATATCTTCTGGCGTGACGCAGAGGATGGCAGCCTTGAGGCCGCTGGCCCGCTTGCCAAGAACATTGGCCCTGAGCGGACGGAAGCCATCCGCCAGCAGCTTGGTCTCAAGGCGGGCGATGCGGCGTTTTTCCTTGCAGGCAAACCGGCGGAATTCGAGGCCATCGCGGGCCGCGCGCGGACCGAGATCGGACAGGAGTTGGGCCTGATTGACCAGTCCCGCTTTGCCTTTGCATGGATCGTCGATTTTCCGATGTATGAGCGCGACGAGACGACCGGCAAGATCGACTTTTCGCATAACCCCTTCTCCATGCCGCAAGGCGGGATGGAGGCGCTCTCGGGCGATCCCTTGGCGGTCAAGGGCTACCAATATGACCTTGCCTGCAATGGCTACGAGGTCATCTCTGGGGCCATTCGCAACCACAAGCCCGAGATCATGTTCAAGGCCTTCGAACTGGCCGGTTACGGCGCAGACGAGGTGCGCAAGCGTTTCGGCGGCATGGTCAACGCGTTCCAGTACGGCGCGCCGCCCCATGGTGGCTGTGCGGCGGGCATCGACCGGCTGGTGATGATCCTTGCCGGCACATCGAATATCCGGGAGGTGATCTTGTTCCCGATGAACCAGCGCGCCGAGGATGTGATGATGGGCGCCCCCTCCGAGCCGATGAGCGAGCAGCTGATGGAACTGGGCCTGCGCGTCATCCCGCGCGACTGAGGCGCGCTACATCACTACTGGCAAGGCTTGCACGCGCTGCGCAAGGAATGCGTGCAGCGCGCGCCGTTCCGGTATGGCAAGCTGTTCACCAATCTCGCAGGCTTGCCCCTCCAAGGCGGGATCGCGCGCGCTGCGCGCAACACCCAGCAAAAACCGCCGCAGATAGACAAGCGGCGGTTCCTCAAGCGCCAAAAGCGCGATGGCATGGGTCAAATCCTCGCGCAGCGCGATCTGGTCGGGTTCGATCCCCCCGCTGCCCGCGATCTCGCGCAGCGGGCCGGTTGGCACATCTTGGAAATGTGCCAAGATCGCAGTTTGGAACCCGGCCAAGGATGTGAAGGGTTTGGCCAGGAACCCATCGGCGCCCGCTGCCATCACATCGGCCCGTGCGATGTCTTGCTCGGCACCTGACGCGCCGAGCAAGACCGGCACACGCGGGCGCATGGCGTCCATCCGCGCGATAAGCGACAGTCCCGATCCATCAGGCAATCCCAGATCGACAATGGCCACGCTGGGCCGATAGACCTGAAGGTGACGTTCGGCCGAGGCGATGCAATCGGCCCGCCGGATCCGCGCGCCCGAGCGCAGACACATCAGCCGCACCCCCTCCGAGGTGTATTGGCTATCTTCGACCAACAGCACGGTCAGCCCCAGCAAGGGCCGGTCTGGCGTCGGTCTTGGTCGCGTTTCCATCGCGATCACTGCGTCATCCATGCGAATTACCCCCATTTTGCCGACGACTCGGCCCATAACATGCAGTAAAGCCCCCCGAGGTTGATTGCCCGTTAACGCCCTGCGGCGTCTGACCGCTTGGCAGGTGGTGTCGGGACGCGGCATATCTGTCCCGACCGAAATCCAGAGGATCGCCATGATCGGACGTCTCAACCATGTTGCCATCGCCGTGCCTGATCTTGACGCAGCCGCGGCCCAGTATCGCGACACCTTGGGTGCCGATGTCGGCGCGAAGCAAGACGAACCCGATCACGGCGTGACCGTGATTTTCATCACCTTGCCCAATACCAAGATCGAATTGCTTTATCCCTTGGGCGATGCATCGCCCATCAAGGGGTTCTTGGAAAAGAACCCCGCGGGCGGCATTCATCACATCTGTTACGAGGTCGAAGATATCCTTGCCGCACGCGATCGCCTCTTGGCCGCAGGCGCGCGTGTGCTCGGCACCGGCGAGCCCAAGATCGGCGCGCATGGTAAGCCGGTCTTATTCTTGCACCCCAAGGATTTCACCGGCACCCTTGTCGAGTTGGAGCAAGTCTGATGGGCGTCGTCACTGGCCTCGTGCTTTATGCGATCATCTGGTTCATGACGCTCTTCATCGTGTTGCAGGTGGGTGTGACCAGCCAATCCGATGCGGGCGAGCGGGTCACCGGCACGCATGGGTCCGCGCCTGTCAACGCGCAGATCAAGCGCCGTTTCCTGATCACTTCAGGGCTGGCCGCGGTGATCTGGGCGGTGATCGCAGGCGTGATCTTGTCAGGCGCGGTTACGGTCGCGGATTTCGATCTTTATACATGGTTTGGTCTGGGCGCGCCGCGCTGATCTTGTGGTAGAGGTGGGTGAAACTGGCCGCGCCGACAATCGGCACGAGCAGGTTGATCACCGGGATGGTCAGCGGCACCGCCATCACCACACCTGCAATGAACAGCCGTCCCCTATTGGCGCGGCGAAAGGCGCCCGCTTCGGCCGCATCATGGCGGCGCAGCGCAACCAACTGGCCATATTCGCGCCCGAGCAGGTAGCCGTTTACCCCCCAAAACAAAAGCGGCGCAACCGGCGCAAAGAGCAAATAGCCGATCAGCGCCACCAGGTTAACCCCGAGGACCACGGCCAGAAAGCGCGCCGCATCGCTTAGGCCTTCGATCAGTCCGATCCGGCGCGCGGGCGGCAGGCCGGGGTAATGACGATCCTCGACTGCATCGGCGACTTTGTCGAGAAAGATGCCCATGAAGGCCGTGGCGACCGGGATCATCAACAGCGCCGACATCAGCAAGAAGACCGGCAGGCCGACCCAGCCGATAACCGCGCCCGTTAGGTCTATCTCGCCGATCCAAGGGAGGCTGAAGCTCGGGGGCAGGAGCCGGCCGAGCAGGGCGACAAAACCCGCGTAAAACCCCAAGAGCAAGGCGATGGTCAACCCCAACCCTATCGCCAGCACGCCCCAGAACCGCCGGTCACCCAGCTGCGCAATGGCGCTGAGCACCGCGGATGCGATCACGTCTCGACCCAAGTCAAGATTGTCTCAAGATCAGGGCGCGGGCGGGGGGGCGGTTCTTGCCGCGGCGTACCAAGATGCACGAAACCTGTCACCGCCTGGGGCGCGTTCAGGCCAAAGGCTTGGGTCAGGAAATCGGGGTCACGCGCCATCCAGCCGGTCAGCCAATGACCGGCAAAGCCTGCGGCCTGTGCCGCGTTGACAAGGCTGAGGCAGGCCAGCGCCGCGGTCTGTTCTTGTTCGATGAGCGGGATCGGGCGGTCGGTGTCTGGCGTAAAGATCACTGCAACCGTAAGCGGCGCATCGTCAAAGGACGCCGCCTGCTTGGCCAGCTTGTCAGGGTCGCGCCCTTGTGCCGTGCCGATCGCGCGCGTCAGCCGTGCCATGCGGTCAATGGCGGGTTTGCGCAGGATGTGAAAGCGAAATGGCACGATCTTGCCATGATCAGGCACGCGCGCGGCGGCGGTCAAAAGCGCGCGCAGCATTGCATCATCGGGAATGGGCGCGCCCAGCATGCGCACAGGCACCGAGTGGCGGTTCAAGAGAAATGCAAGGGGTGTCGTCGTGTCCATTTGGCCGATCTCGTGTTGCAGGCTTGGTCGTTCAAGGGGCAGGACGGAAAACCGGGGTTATCCCGCGCAAAAAACCCGTGCTTTTTGCACCCGCCGATCAGCCTTTCTTGGTCGCGGTCTTTGCCTTTGCCTTTGCCTTTGCCTTGGGCTTGGCGACGGCTGTCTTGGGCTTGGCCGGCGTTTTGGGTTTGGCGGTCTTAGCCTTGACTGCTTTTGAGCCTTTACCACCCTTGGCGGCCTTTTCAGCGATCAGCGCCACGGCCGCCGCGAGCGTCAGCGCCTCGGGGGCCACATCCTTGGGCAAGGTGGCGTTGATCTTGTCCCATTTCACATAAGGGCCGTAGCGCCCCGCCATGACCGCGACCTGTCCGCCATGTTCGGGATGTTCGCCCAATTCCTTGAGCGGGGCCGCCGCCGACGCACCACGCCCGCCGCGACCGGCGGCTTTGGCGGCCAAAAGCTCGACCGCGCGGTTCATGCCGATGGTCCAAACCTCGTCCACCTCGGGCAAGTTGGCGTATATCGGCTTGGCGGCATCCTTGGCCTTGTATGCGACATAGGGGCCGTAGCGGCCGATGGCGGTCTCGACGGGCTGGCCATCCTCGGGATGGGCGCCCACGACACGCGGCAGTGTCAAGAGTTTCAGCGCCCGCTCGAGATCCATCTCGCCTGCGCCCCAGCCCTTGGGCAGCGAGGCGCGCTTAGGCTTGGGATCATCTTCGGTCGCCTCGCCGAGCTGTACATAGGGGCCGAAGCGCCCGTCGCGCAGCGTTACGGGCAACGAGGTATCGGGATCGACCCCCAGCATCTTGCCATCGGCACTGAGCGCTGTGCCATCCTCGGCCTCGGGGTTGGGCGGGCCAAAGGGGCGGGTGTAGCGGCATTCGGGATAGTTCGAACAGCCGATGAACGCCCCGCCCGAGCGCGCGGTGCGCATCGACAGCCGTCCCGCACCGCAAGCGGGGCAAGCGCGCGGGTCGGCGCCATCGGTGCGCGCGGGGAACAGGTGCGGCTCCAACACCTCGTTGATCTTTTCCAGCACATCGGTGATGCGCAGTTCCGCCGTCTCGGCCAGCGAGGCCGAGAAATCGCGCCAGAACGCCTCGAGAACCGCCTTGTAAGCGCGCGCGCCTGCACTCACCTCGTCGAGTTGGTTTTCCAGATCGGCGGTAAAGTCGAACTCGACATATTTGCCGAAATAATTGACCAGGAACGCGGTCACCAACCGCCCCTTATCCTCGGGGATCAGGCGGTTTTTCTCTTTGCGCACATAGCCGCGCGCCACGATCGTGTCGAGGATCGAGGCATAGGTCGAGGGCCGCCCGATGCCGAGCTCCTCCATCCGCTTGACCAGCGTCGCCTCGGTGTAGCGCGGCGGGGGTTGGGTGAAATGCTGCTGGCCCAAGACCGCACCATCGCCCGACAATAGCGCCGCCGCATCCTCGGCCATCGCGCCCTTGGGGGCGGCCTTGCCGGTCAGCTTGGCCCAATCATCGGCCAATGCGGTGGCGGCGGGTTTGAGCGCATCGCCCCGCGCCATTTGCGGCAGGCGGCGGCCATCTTCGTCGGCGTCATCGTCGCGTCCTTCCTCGTACACCTTGAGGAAGCCGTCGAAGAGCACGACCTGACCGGTGGCGCGCAATTCGACCTGACCATCGGCGCTGGCGATGGTGACGGTGGTGCGTTCCATCCGTGCCGCTTCCATCTGGCTCGCGATGGTGCGCTTCCAGATCAATTCGTAAAGCTTGCGCTGGTCATCCTCGCTCAGGCGCAAATCGCCTGGTGCCTTGGCCATATCGGTGGGGCGGATGCATTCATGCGCTTCTTGCGCGTTCTTGGCCTTGTTCTTGTACATGCGCGGGTCTGCGGGGACGTATTCGGCCCCGTAGCGCGCCTTGATCGCGTCGCGCGCCGCATGGACCGCCTCGGGGGCCATGTCGATGCCGTCGGTTCGCATATAGGTGATATGGCCCGCCTCGTAGAGGCGCTGGGCGGCGCTCATCGTCTGGCGCGCGCCCATGCCGTATTTGCGGCTCGCTTCTTGTTGCAGGGTCGAGGTCATGAAGGGTGGGGCGGGGTTGCGGTTGGCGGGCTTGGCCTCGACGTCGGTGACCGACAGCGCGCGCGACGAGACGGCCTGCACCGCAAGGCTTGCCTGCGCGGCGGTGGCCAGATCGAATTTATCGAGCTTGCGCCCGCGCAGATGGGTCAGCCGCGCCTCGAAGTGCTGGCCGCGCGGCGTTTCGAAGATGCCGCGCACCGACCAGTATTCCTGACCGCGAAAGGCCTCGATCTCCATCTCGCGGTCGGTGATGATGCGCAGCGCCACCGATTGCACGCGCCCTGCCGACTTTGCGCCGGGCAGCTTGCGCCATAAGACAGGCGAGAGGTTGAACCCCACGAGATAGTCAAGCGCGCGGCGCGCCAGATAGGCCTCGACCAGCTCCATATCGACTTGCCGTGGGTTCTTCATTGCCTCGGTCACGGCGGATTTGGTGATCGCGTTGAAGACCACGCGGCTGACGGGGGTTCCGGGCTTGATCGCCTTGCGGCTGGTCAGCGCCTCTTGCAGATGCCACGAAATCGCCTCGCCCTCGCGGTCTGGGTCGGTGGCGAGGATCAGGACTGGGTCATCTTTCAGCGCATCGGCGATGGCTTTGACATGTTTGCGCGAGTCGGTGGCGATCTCCCACTCCATCGAAAAGCCCTGTTCGGGGTCGACCGAGCCATCCTTGGAAGGCAGGTCACGCACATGCCCGTAAGAGGCCAACACGGTGTAATCGCTGCCAAGATAGCTGTTGATGGTCTTGGCCTTGGCGGGCGATTCGACGACGACGACGGGCATGCACTGATTTCCTGTTCCGGCCGGTAAGCGAGAAATGGCCTTGTGGCGGCGGACCATGTGGGCGTTGTGGTCGGCTTGTCAATGCGTCAGGAGGCGGTGAAAAGCCCCTCATTTTCAATGAGCGATTTTTTTGGCAAGGCGTGGCAGCCATAGTGATGGGCGGTCACAGGCGCGTCAAAAGCCCGCCGCCGCCGCGCTGGATGCGCCCGGCCAATTCAAGGATTGCCAAGGCTTGGGCCACGGCGCGCGGCGGTTGGCCAAGGTCGCGGATCAGTTGATCCTCGGCCAGGGGCGCGGTCCCAAGAAGGGCAAGGATCGCTCCCTCGAGCCCGCCATCGGTATGGGGTGGCGGTGGTGCGAGCGGGACGGCCTTGTCGCGCGCGACTGGCCGCATGGATTGGCGCGGTACGGCATCATCTTGGCCACAAGCGGCGATTACATCCGCAGCGTCGCGCACCAGCAAGGCACCATCGCGGATAAGCTGGTTGCCACCGCCTGCGCGCGTATCCATCGGGTGGCCTGGCACGGCCATGACCTCGCGCCCTTGATCCAGCGCGATCCGCGCAGTGATCAGCGAGCCCGACCGCGTCGCGGCCTCCACCACGATCACGGCGCGCGCAAGCCCCGCGACGATGCGGTTGCGGCGCGGGAAATGGCGCGCCTGCGGGTGCAGGCCAAAGGGCATCTCGCTGAGTAACAGGCCCTTTTGGGCGATCTGAGCTGCCAGATCAGTATTCTCGGCCGGGTAGATGCAATCCAGCCCCCCCGCCAGCACGGCGATGGTGCCGGTCTCGAGGCTGGCCTGGTGGGCGAGCGCGTCGATCCCGCGCGCCAGCCCCGAGACGATGACATGACCCGCATCACCCAGATCGGCCGCCAGTCGCCGGGCCATGCGCGCGCCCATGGCCGAGGCATTGCGCGTGCCGACCAGCGCCAGCATGGGCCGCGCCAAGAGATCGGCCCGCCCCTTGGCCCAAAGGATCGGGGGCGCATCGCCGCTTTCGGCCAGGGAGGTGGGATAATCGGCATCGCCGAGGCAGATCATCCGTGCGCCTGCGCGCTTGGCGGCCTTGATCTCGGCCAGCGCCACGGGTTCGGGGCAGGTTGTGTAACTCTCGACTCCCGCCGCGCGTGCAATCTCGGGGAGGGCGCGCAAGGCGTCCGCTGCGCTGCGATGTTCGGCCATGAGCCGCAGATAGGTCGCCGTGCCGACCCGGCGCGACCGGATCAGGCGCAGCCGCGCGATCCGCTCGCCCGCGTCTTCGGTGGCCGGGGGGCGATAGGCGCTGGCCGCTTCTTGAAAAAACGCCGCCTCATCCGCATCGGAAAACCGATGGGCAGGGGCAGGGGGGGAATCGGGTAAGCTCCACATCGCCCCAGCATGGCGGGAAGTGGTTAACGGATGCTTACTAGTGGCGCGGCGTCCTCACGCGGCTGATCCGCCCACGGTCAGCCCGCCGATCATCAGCGTGGGCTGGCCCACACCGACCGGCACCCATTGGCCTGCCTTGCCGCAATTGCCCATGCCGGGATCAAGCGCCATGTCATTGCCGATCGCGCGGATCTGTTGCAGCGCGGTCGCGCCATCCCCGATCAGCGTCGCGCCCTTGACCGGCGCGCCGATGACACCGTTCTTGACGCGATAAGCTTCGGTGCAGCTAAAGACGAATTTGCCGTTGGTGATATCGACCTGACCACCGCCAAAGCCCACGGCATAAATCCCGTCCCTCAGATCGGCCAAGATCGCGCTGGGGTCGGCATCGCCGCCCAGCATGTAGGTATTGGTCATTCGCGCCATCGGCGCATGGGCATAGCTTTCGCGCCGCCCATTGCCGGTGGGGGCCACCCCCATCAGGCGGGCGGATTGGCGGTCTTGCATGTAGCCCACCAAGATCCCGTCATCGATCAGCACGTTCCGGGCCGAGGGCGTGCCTTCGTCATCGACCGAGATCGAGCCGCGCCTGTCGGGGATCGTGCCATCATCGAGCACCGTGACACCGGGGGCGGCGATGCGTTGGCCCATCAGGCCTGCAAAGGCCGATTGGTTCTTGCGGTTGAAATCCCCCTCAAGCCCGTGGCCCACCGCCTCGTGCAGCAAGATGCCCGGCCAGCCGGGGCCGAGGACGACATCCATCACACCCGCAGGTGCGGCGACCGCGCCAAGATTGACCACTGCGATGCGCAACGCTTCGCGCACGAGGGCTTCCCAATGATCGCGGGTCATCAAACCAGCCAGACCGATTCGCCCCCCGCCCCCGGCGCTGCCGCTTTCGCGTCGGCCATTTTCCTCGACGATGATCGAGACATTGAGGCGGACCATCGGTCGCACATCGCGCATGGTGGTGCCTTCGGGGCGCAAGATCTCGACCTCTTGATGGCTTGCCGCCAGCGAGGCCGAGACCTGAACGACACGGGTATCGAGCGCGCGGGCATAGGCATCGATCTCGGCCAGCATGGAAAGTTTCACGCCGAATTCTGCCCCTGCCATCGGGTCGGCATCTGTATAGAGGCGGCGGTTTGTCCCCAGCGGCGCATCGGCCAAGACACCGCCCCCTGACCCCACGGCAAGCCGGGTCGTCTCGCTTGCTCGGCGCAAGGAGGCTTCGGAAATCTCTGTGGAATGGGCATAACCTGCAACCTCGCCCTTAACTGCGCGCAAGCCGAAGCCCTCGGCTGCGTCATAGCTTGCCGTGCGAACCCGCCCATCATCGAAGACCAAAACCTCGGATCGGCGACGTTCGAGGAATAATTCGCCGTCCTCGGCCCCGGCTGTGGCCGCGCGCAGGACCGCAAGGGCCGCGGCTTGGTCGATCAGGGTCTCGAATGGGCGAAAGGGGGAGTGTTGGGACATGTCGCCTCCGGCGTTGCAGGGCTGCGTTGATAATGACCTGTGTCAATTTCGAGCAGGGGTGAGACATTTCGACCAAATGCCTTGGCTTGTCCTCAGCTATATGGTCCACACCACAAAGAACGCAACGGCGCGTCGCAGCACATTGTCTGGCTGTGTACGCCCGGGATAGACAGGACAGACCGGCATGACCTTTCGCAAGACCCTCAGCGGCCTCGGGGCCGCGATTGGTGCAACCATCATCGCGGGCATGGCGACCGCCCAAACCGCCGGCATGCGTGATGGTCTCGAGATCATCGGCGCGCCGACACCGGGCGCGATCGGCTTTCAGCCCGGCGTGACCGAATTGGCGCGTGATGTGCGCGCGCTCGATACTTTCCTATTGGTGATCATGACCGCGATCGTCTTGTTCGTGACGGCCTTGTTGATCTGGTCGATCTTCCGACACAATGCCCGCGCCAACCCGACACCCGCGACCTTCACCCACAACACCAAGATCGAGATCACATGGACGGTTGTGCCGTTGGTCATCCTCGTGGTGATCGGTGCCTTCTCGCTGCCTGTCTTGTTCAAGCAGCAGACGATCCCCGAGGCTGATGTGGTCGTGAAAGCCACGGGCTACCAATGGTATTGGGGCTATGAATACCCCGAGCATGGCATCGTCTATGACAGCTTCATGCTGCGCGAGGATGAGCTGGCGGAATTCGGCTATACCCGCGACGAGTATCTATTGGCCACCGACACCGCCATGGTGGTGCCGACCGGCGCTGTTGTCGTGGTGCAGGTCACTGCGGCCGATGTGATCCATTCCTGGACCGTGCCTGCCTTTGGCGTGAAGCAAGACGGCGTTCCGGGCCGTTTGGCCGAGCTGTGGTTCGAGGTCGAGGAAGGCCGCGAAGGCGTCTATTTCGGCCAGTGCTCGGAATTGTGCGGCGTCAACCACGCCTATATGCCGATCACCGTTTTCGCCGTGACGCAGGCCGAATATGACGCTTGGATCAATGGTGAAGCGCAGGCCTTCTCATCGATCGGTGACATGCGCGCACCAGGCGTGATCGAACTCGCCTCGGTGGAATAACGCGATGGGCCGGGCTTTGACCCGGCCATCCGAAATGCCGGGAAGGACACCCCGGTTGCCAACCCAAGATCAAAGCAGGCGCAATGACTGACGTAGCGACCAACACCACCATCCAAGCCGCCGAGGGTGAAGCCCGTTTCGGCGATTACGTGCAGTTGCTCAAGCCGCGGGTGATGTCTCTGGTGGTGTTCACGGCGCTTGTCGGTCTGTTTGTCGCGCCGGTTTCCGTCTCTCCCATGGTGGGATTTACGGCGATCTTGTTCATCGCGCTGGGGGCGGGAGCCTCGGGCGCGCTGAATATGTGGTACGACGCCGATATCGACCGCGTCATGCGCCGCACGGCCAAGCGTCCTGTGCCTGCGGGCAAGGTTGCGCCGGGCGAGGCGCTGTCGCTGGGGCTTTGGCTTTCGGCGATCTCGGTCGCGATGCTGGGGCTGGCGACGAACTGGATGGCGGCGGGACTTTTGGCCTTTACGATCTTTTTCTACGCGGTGATCTACACCATGTGGCTTAAGCGCGCGACGCCGCAGAACATCGTCATCGGCGGTGCGGCAGGAGCGTTTCCGCCTGTGGTGGGCTGGGTCGCGGCAACCGGCGCGGTCAGCTTTGAGGCGATCTTGATGTTTGGCCTGATCTTCATGTGGACGCCGCCGCATTTCTGGGCGCTCGCGCTGTTCATGAAGTCCGATTACCACGAAGCGCGCGTGCCGATGCTGACGGTGACCCATGGCCGGGCCGAGACGCGCCGCCAAATCTTGATTTACACGGTCTTGCTGGTGCCGGTTGCGCTGGGCCTGGGGTTCACCGCCGTGGCGGGTCCTGTCTATCTGGCCGCCGCTATCGTGCTGAACGCCTTCTTCCTCAAGGGGGCATGGGACATCTGGCGCCGGAATGAGGCGGTTGCCGAGGCCGATGGCTATGCCACCGAAAAGCGGTTCTTCCGCTTCTCGCTTTATTATCTGTTCCTGCATTTCGGCGCGCTTCTGGCCGATGCGGGCTTGCGCAGCTGGGGAATGGCCTGATGCCGATCACGCAAACACATGAGCTGCACAAGCGCCGTTTCGGCCGCAATGTCGGTGTGGCGCTGAGCCTTGTGGGCTTTGCTGCGATCGTGTTCGGCTTGACGGTCGCCAAGATCCGCGAAGGGGCCTCGATGGAAGCTTTCGACCATCAGCCGCGCATCTCGATCACGCCCCCGGTGGAGAGCAAGCCATGAACGCCAACCAAAAGGTGGTCACCAAGCTTTTGAGCGTGATCGTCGTGATGGGCGGCCTGGCTTGGGCATCGGTGCCGTTTTACGATTGGTTTTGTCGTGTCACGGGGTTCGGCGGCACGACGCAGGTGGCCGAACAAGGCAGCGACACCGTGCTGGACCAGACAATCCGTGTGCGTTTCGACGCAAGCCTCGCCCATGACATGCCGTGGGAGTTTCGCGCCGTGCAGCCGCATATGGATATCCGCATCGGCGAAACAGGGCTTGCCTTTTACGAGGCCTATAACCCGACCGACAAGCCCGTGGCGGGAACTGCCTCTTTCAACGTGACGCCCTATGCGACGGGCGGTTATTTCATGAAGATCGCCTGTTTCTGCTTTGAATTGCAGGTCCTGCAACCCGGTGAGCGCGTCGAGATGCCGGTCAGCTTTTTCGTCGATCCCGCGCTTCTGGACGATGAAGAAGCGCGCGGCGCGCCTGCGATCACCTTATCCTACACCTTTCACGTGACCGACATGCCCGAAGATTATGCCGCGTTGGGCGTGACTGCCCGCGTGGCCAACTAGAGAACACCCCCGGACCGAGGACGACACCCATGGCCCATACCAAGAACCACGACTACCATATCATCAACCCCTCGATCTGGCCGCTGATGGCCGCCGCGGCAGCCTTCGCCATGCTGTTTGGCGCGGTCAACTGGATGCATGACGGCGCACCCTGGCTGTTCCTGATGGGCTTTGTCGCCACGCTTTACGTCATGTTTGGCTGGTGGGCCGATGTGGTGGCCGAAAGCAATGCGGGCGACCATACGCCGGTTGTGCGCATTGGGCTGCGTTACGGCTTCATCATGTTCATCATGTCCGAGATCATGTTCTTCGCGGCATGGTTCTGGGCGTTCTTCAAGCACGCCATCTACCCGATGAACACCTATGAGGCCTCGGCCTATATCCCGCCGGAAATCTATGCGGTCGATCCCTTCCACCTGCCGCTGATCAACACGCTCGTGCTGCTTTTGTCCGGCTGTGCGGTGACATGGTCGCATCATGCGCTCGTGCATGGCGGCCCGCGCAAGGATGTGGCCAATGGTTTGATCATCGGCGTGGTGCTGGGGGTGATCTTCACCGGCTTGCAGGCCTTTGAATATTACGAGCTGATCGCGCATTACGGCTGGAGCTTTGGCGGCGACAAGTTTTTTGCCACCTTCTTTCTTGCGACGGGCTTTCACGGTCTGCATGTCGTGATCGGGACGATCTTTCTGTTCGTGTGCTGGCTGCGGGTGCTGAAGGGGCATTTCACCGCCGAGCGCCATATCGGCTTCGAGGCCGCCGCATGGTATTGGCACTTCGTCGATGTGGTTTGGCTGTTCCTCTTCTTTGCCGTCTATATCTGGGGACAGGCCGTCATTCTGGGCTGAGGATGACGGGCAAGGCATGGGGGGCGCTGCCCCCCGTCACCCGTTTCACGGGTGCCTCCCCCCGGGATATTTTTGAAACGAAGAAGCGGGGCGCGCGTTAACCTTAACAAGATCTGAAGGGCCTGCCATCGGGGTGGGCCTTTTCTTTGGGAGAGCGGGGATGGGTCGTCTGATCGGGATTTGGGCGCTGGGGCTTGGTGGCGTGGCCATCTTGCTGTCGCTCGGTATCTGGCAGGTGCAGCGCCTTGCGTGGAAGGAAGGGGTCCTGGCCGAGATCGCGGCACGGATTGCAGCTGATCCCGTGGCTCTGCCGCTCGCTCCTGATCCTGAGGCCGATCGTTACCTGCCGGTCACGCTTGCGGGCAGGTTCGATGCACCTTTTGTGCGCGTCTTGGTGAGCCAGAAGGGGATGGGCGCGGGCTATCGCCTTGTCGCCGCGTTCGAGACCGAGACGGGGCGGCGAGTGTTGGTCGATCGTGGTGTGATCGCGGTCGCGGTGGAAATGCCGGTGCCATCTCCAGATCGTCCTGTCACGGTCATTGGCAATCTCCATTGGCCCGATGAGCGTGACGGCTTTACCCCTGAGAATGACCTTGGCGAGAATATCTGGTTTGCCCGCGATGTGGCCGATTTGGCGGTCCATCTTGGTGCTGAGCCGGTTTTGGTGATCGCGCGTGACATCACCCCGCCAGAGCCGCCGATCACGCCGCTGCCGGTCGGCATTGACAATATTCCCAATGATCATCTGAGCTACGCCGTGACATGGTTTTCACTCGCCCTTGTCTGGATGGGGATGACACTGTTCTTGCTCTGGCGTACACGAGCGCCATCAGCAGAGGGGACGGCTTGACCGATGCGGTATATCTCGACGCGGGGGCGCGCCCCTGAACTGGGCTTTGAAGAGGCGATGCTGACCGGGCTTGCCCGTGATGGCGGGCTTTATGTGCCTGCGCAACTGCCGCGTTTTGAAGCCGGTGAGATCGCCGCGATGGCGGGGCGGTCGTATGAGGAGGTCGCATTCCGGGTCATGCGCCCCTTCATCGGGGATTGTTTTTCTGATCAGGAATTCGGCGACATCATTGCGCGCGCCTATGCGGGTTTTGGCCATGGGGCGCGCGCGCCGCTGAAGCAGTTGCAGGATAATCATTTCCTGCTGGAGCTGTTCCATGGGCCGACGCTGGCCTTCAAAGATTTCGCGATGCAGTTGATCGGGCAGATGTTTCAAGCGGCCCTCATGCGCTCGGGCAAGCGCGTAACGATCGTGGGGGCCACGAGTGGCGATACAGGCTCGGCTGCGATGGAGGCGTTTCGGGGGCTCGAGAATGTCGCTGTCTTCATCCTCTATCCGCATGGGCGGGTGTCGGATGTGCAGCGCCGCCAGATGACCACCGTGTCTGAGAGTAATGCCCATGCGCTAGCGATCACCGGCACCTTTGATGATGCACAGGCGCGGCTGAAAGACATGTTCAACGATTTCACCTTCCGCGACGAGGTGCGGCTGGCGGGTGTGAACTCGATCAACTTCGCCCGGGTGCTCGCGCAGGTGGTCTATTATTTCACCGCCGCCGTGTCGCTTGGTGCGCCGCATCGGTCGGTGAGCTTCACTGTGCCGACGGGCAATTTCGGCGATATCTTCGCGGGCTATCTGGCCAAGAAGATGGGCCTTCCCATCGAACGGCTGGTGGTGGCGACCAACCAGAACGACATCTTGCACCGCGCGCTTTCGACGGGAGATTATGTCACCCATGGGGTTGCCCCCTCGATCAGCCCGTCGATGGATATCCAGGTCAGCTCCAATTTCGAGCGCGCGCTCTTTGATGCCTATAAGCGCGATGGGGCCGCCGTGGCGCAGCTGATGGATGAGTTGAAGGCGGGCGGGTTCCATATCAGCCAAGGCGCGCTGGATGTGCTGCGCGCGGATTTCGCCTCCGGCCGCGCATCCGAGGACGACACGGCGGCGATGATCAAGCATGCACGGGGCGAGATGGGGGAACTCCTCTGCCCCCATTCCGCCGTCGGCGTGCATGTGGCCCAGGATTTCCTTGGGGCCACGCCGATGGTGACGCTGGCGACTGCCCACCCCGCCAAATTCCCCGACGCGGTCGCGGCGGCCACGGGCATCCGCCCGGCGCTGCCCGACCGGATGGCCGATCTGTTCGACCGGCCCGAGCGCATGACGCGGGTCGAGAACGATCTTGCCGCGATTGAAACCCTGATCCGCGAGGCATTGGCCAAGTGAGCGTCGAACTTCATACCCTGCCAAACGGGCTGCGCATCGTCACCGAGCATATGCCGGGGCTTGAATCGGCGGCGTTGGGCCTGTGGGTCTCGGCGGGCGGGCGGCACGAGGCGGTCGATCAAAACGGCATCGCGCATTTCCTCGAGCATATGGCGTTCAAGGGGACGACGCGGCGCACGGCCCTTCAGATCGCCGAAGAGATCGAGGATGTGGGCGGCTATATCAACGCCTACACAAGTCGCGAGGTCACGGCCTATTACGCGCGGGTGCTGAAGGATGACGTTCCCTTGGCGCTCGACCTGATCGCCGATATCGTGCTCAATCCGATCTTCGATCCGCGCGAGATCGAGGTGGAGCGCGGCGTCATCTTGCAAGAAATCGGACAGGCCGCCGATACGCCCGACGACATCATCTTTGACTGGTTGCAGGAAGTCTCTTACCCCGGCCAAGCCTTGGGGCGGACCATCCTTGGCCCGGCCGAGCGGGTGCGCGCCTTTGGGAGGGCCGATTTCGACCGCTTTGTGGCCAGCCATTACGGGCCGGGCCAGTTGATCTTGTCAGCGGCGGGTGCGGTCGATCACGACCAGATCGTGCGGCTGGCCGAGGCGGCCTTTGGGCATTTGCGACCCCGGCCCATGGTGCTGCCGGAGATCGCGCGTTTTGCGGGCGGTGAGCGCCACGAGGTCAAGGCGTTGGAACAGGCGCATTTCACCTTTGCGCTCGAGGCACCGGGTTACAAATCTGACGCCTATCATACAGCACAGATCTATTCCTCGGTGCTGGGTGGCGGCATGTCCTCGCGGCTGTTTCAGGAAATCCGCGAAAAACGGGGGCTGTGCTACACGATTTATGCGCAGGTCGGCAGCTATGATGACACCGGCATGTTGACGATTTATGCCGGAACCTCGGGCGAGGAATTGCCGGAACTGGTCGGGCTGACGCTCGATGAGGTGAAGCGCTCGGCTGAGGATATGACGGATGCGGAATTGGCGCGCGCGCGGGCGCAGATGAAGGCGGGGCTGCTGATGGGGCTGGAAAGCCCATCGGCGCGCGCCGAGCGGCTGGCGCGGTTGGTGGCGGTCTGGAACCGTGTGCCGCCCTTGGCGGAAACCGTGGCCCAAATCGAGGCGGTGACGCTTTCGGGCCTGCGCGACCATGCGGAAGGGCTTGTCACATCGGGCCAAGGGGCGATGGCGCTTTATGGGCCGGTTGCGGATGCGCCGCGGCTTGACGCAGTCATGGCACGGTTGGCCGCCTGATGCTGTTGCGCAAGCGTCAGCTGAAGCTGGAGACCGAGCGGTTGACGCTTCGCCTGCCGCGGCATGCTGATTTTCGCTCTTGGGTTGGATTGCGCGAAAGCTCGGCTGATTTCTTGACGCCATGGGAACCAAGCTGGGCCGCCGACCATCTGAGCCGCAAAAGCTTTACCGGCCGGGTCTATTGGGCGCAGCGCGCCTTGAGCGACGTTACCGCGGTGCCGCTGTTCATTTTTCGCCGTGCGGATGATGCGCTGTTGGGGGCGATCACGCTTGACAATATCCGTCGTGGTCCGGCGCAGGCGGCGACATTGGGCTATTGGATCGGGGCCATCCATGCCCGCCAAGGCTATATGCGCGAAGCGATCGAGGTCGTGGTTCACTACGCCTATCGGGGGCTTGACCTGAGCCGGGTCGAGGCTGCTTGCCTGCCCGAAAACGCCGCCTCGCGCGGTGTCTTGGAAAAGTCGGGCTTCAAATACGAAGGTGTGGCGCAAAGCTATCTCCAGATTAATGGGCGTTGGCGCAATCACGTCCTATATGCCCATCTGCGCCATGATCGGCGGGGCCGGACCGAGATCGGTTAAGCCCGCAAAGACAAATAACGGACAATGCCGATGAACGATGTCTTGACCCGCCTTGCCAGCTTGATCGATCCCGCCGCGATCCGCGCAGCGGGGCCATCCTATCTGGAGGAACCGCGCGGGCGCTGGCAGGGCAAGGCGCTGGGCGTGGTCGCGCCTGCCAACCGTGACGAGGTGGCGGCAATCCTGCGGCTGTGTTCCGAAACCGGCACGCCGGTCATCCCCTATGGTGGCGGCACGGGCCTTGTGGGTGGGCAATTGGCCGAAGACGGCGCGCCGCCGTTGATCTTGTCGCTTGAGCGCATGCGCGCTGTGCGCAGCTTTGATACCGAAGCAGGCACGATGACCGTCGAGGCGGGCGTGATCTTGCAAGAGATCCATACCAAGGCCGAGGGCGCAGGCTGGATTTTCCCCCTGACGCTGGCCAGCCAAGGCTCGGCGCGGTTGGGCGGTTTGCTGGCCACCAATGCGGGCGGCGTCAACGTGCTGCGCTATGGCAATGCGCGCGATCTGGTCTTGGGGGTCGAGGCGGTGCTGGCCGATGGCACGGTGATCAATACGCTCTCGCCCCTGCGCAAGAACAACATGGGCTATGACCTGCGCCATCTGCTGATCGGCTCGGAAGGCACGCTAGGGGTGATCACGGCGGCCTCGCTGCGTCTTTTCCCCAAGCCTGCACGGCGAGGGGCGGCGATGATGGTGGTGCCTTCGCCTGAGGCGGCGCTGGCGCTTTTGAAGATGACGCAGGCCCGCGTGGGCGATGCGCTTTCGGCCTTCGAGTTGATGAGCCAGCAGGGTTTGCTCTTTCTCGACGCGATGGGGCCAGAGACGCGCCAACCTTTCGATCCGCGCCCCGACTGGATGTGCCTGATCGACCTTGGGATGGGCGCGGGGGGCGATCCCGAAGCGGCGCTCGAGGCGCTGTTCGCCGAAGCCTTCGACGCCGGGCTGGTCAGTGACGGTGTGATTGCGCAATCCGAGGGGCAGCGCGCCGAGTTCTGGGCGCTGCGCGAGAACATCCCCGAGGCGAACCGCCGGATCGGCGCGGTCTCGTCACACGATATCTCGGTGCCGGTGGCGATGGTGCCGCGCTTCATTGCCGAGGCACCGTCCCGTATTGGCGCAGTGGGAGAGTTTCGGCTGAATTGCTTTGGCCATATGGGTGATGGGAACCTGCACTACAACGTGTTTCCGATGCCCGGAAAATCCCGCGCCGACCATGACAACCAGCGATCCGCCATCAAGCGCGCGGTGCATGATCTGGTGGATGCGTTGGGCGGCTCGGTCTCCGCCGAGCATGGGGTGGGGCGGCTCAAGGTCGATGACCTTGAGCGCTATGGCGACCCCGGCAAGCTGATCGCGATGCGCGCGATCAAGGCAGCACTCGACCCCAAGGGCATCTTGAACCCTGGCGCGGTCTTGCGCGGTTAGGGCAGGTGCCGCATTGGAGCCGTTTGCAGGTGCGGCTTGGCCTGTGTGGATCATGTGACCCAAGACCGACTTGCCCGTTAGAAGGGCATGGGGTGTGCTTTGTGGATCTGGTCGATCTCGGCCAATTGCTCAGCTGTCAGCGTCACATCCAGCCCTGCAAGGATATGGGCCAGCTGATCACAGGTCGTGGCCCCGAAGATCGTTGAGACGGGGAAGGGGCGCTGGACGCTGAAGGCCAGCGCCATGTGGATCGGGTCAAGCCCGTGGCGCCGGGCCATGTCGAGATAGGCCGCGACCGCCGGGAACACGCGGTCAGTCTTGCGCCCGCCCAGATCGCCATTGAGCGCCATCCGGCTGCCTTCGGGTAGCGCGCCGTTCTGGTATTTCCCGGTCAAAAGCCCCGCAGCCAGCGGCGAATAAGCCAAGAGCGTGATCTGTTCATTGACGGCCAACTCGGCCAGATCGGTGTCGTAGAGCCGACAGAGCAGCGAGTATTCGTTCTGGATCGATTGCACCCGTGGCAGGCCATGGGCGCGGGCGATCTCGAGCCATTGCGCCGTGCCCCACGCGCTTTCGTTGGACAGGGCGAAATGGCGGATCTTGCCCGCCTTGACGGCGCGATCGGCGGCCTCGAGCACGGATTGCATGTTGGCGCGCGTCGCCGCGCGGTCTTGGGTCGAAGGGTCATAGCGCCAGTTCTGGCGGAAATGATAGCTGCCGCGATTGGGCCAATGCAGCTGATAGATATCGATCATATCAGTTTGCAGGCGCGCCAGCGAAGCATCGAGCGCGGCGGTGAATGTCGCAGGCGTGATGTCTTGGCCTTGACGCACAAAGGCCGCGTTCTTGCCGGTAATCTTGGTGGCGAGCACATATTCGCCGCGCCGACCGGGGTTTTTGGCGTTCCAGTTGCCCAGCACCGTTTCGGTCAGCCCCACGGTTTCCGGCGTCACCGGGTTGACCGGATACATCTCGGCGGTATCGACGATGGTGATGCCTGCATCGCGCGCCATGTCCATCTGGCGATGGGCTTGGTCCTCCGGCGTGTGGGTGCCCCATGTCATCGTGCCAAGGCAGTAATCGGTGATCAGGGTGTCGGTCATGCCAAGGGCGATATTGCGCATGGGTCTTCGGTCCTCGTGATCTGTGTTGGGCGGGACACTAGGGGCCGAGGCAGGATGTGCAAGATCGGGACTTGAGAACATAACATGAACATGTATCTTGCTTGCCATGGAGATTGCAAAACCCATCGCGCATGGCTTGCACAGCGACCGCCCCGGCGTGCCGCTTTTGGGCGCATTTCGGCTGGCGGCGGGACGGACGCATGAGATCTGTGGCGCGGCGCGGCGGTGCCTTGCGCTGTGGCTGGCCGCCGAAACGCAGGGGCCAGTGATCTGGATCAGGCCCGCATGGCACCCCGATCGGCTGCATATGGCCGGTATTCGTGACAGGATCGATCCTGGCCGCCTGCTCAGCATCGATGCCGAACGCGTCGAAGATTTGCTTTGGGTGATGGAGGAGGCGTTGCGCGCAGGCGCTGTGTCGCTTGTGATTTGCGATCTGCTGGCACCGCCGGGGTTGACCGCGATCCGGCGGCTGCATCTGGCCGCCGCGGCAGGGGCCGGCGGCGTGGTGCCGCTGGGTCTGGTGCTGACGCCGGGGACGGGCGGCGCGCCGGGGGTAGAAAGCCGCTGGCAGCTTGAGCCCGACCATCGCCCCGAGGCGCTTGGCTGGCGGCTTGCGCGATTGCGCGCGCGCGATGCCCCACCGGGGGAATGGCCGATTGCGCATACCCGCGCGGGCCAGCCCGTGATCGCCACGCGCGCAGCAATCCTGGCCTGAAGAAAGGCCATCCCAAGGGCCAAGGCGCAGGAATACGACATCGAAAGGGTTGAAACGCACCTGCATCCGCGTCACGCAGCACATAGGCAAGATTGCAACCCAAGCACGAACCGAACCCACATGCGCCTGATCATCTCATTCGCCGCGCTGTTCCTGTCGGTGCTGCTGTTGCAGCTCTCGACGGGTGGCGTGGGGCCGCTTGATGTCTTGTCGGGCGCGCAGCTTGGCTTCACCAACGGGCAGATCGGGCTCTTGGGGTCGGCCCATTTCGCGGGCTTTTTCATCGGCTGTTGGTGGGCGCCGCGAGTCATGGGCGAGGTAGGCCATTCCCGCGCCTTTGCCGCCTTTACCGCCATGGGGGCCATCGGGCTTTTGGCGCATATGATGTGGGTCGATCCCTATGCTTGGGCCTTGATGCGGGCCGCATCGGGCTTTTGCGTGGCGGGCTGCTACACGGTGATCGAGGCGTGGTTGCAGGCAAAGACCGACAATGCCAATCGCGGGCGGACGATGGGCACCTATCGGATGGTCGATACCGGCGGGTCGCTCATCGCGCAGTTGATGATCGGGGTGCTCGCGCCGGCCGAGTACGTTTCCTACAACCTGCTTGCGCTGTTGTGCTGTGCAGCGCTTTTGCCCCTGACGCTGACACGCGTGCCGCAACCCGACACGGGCGCGGCACCGCGCTTGCGCCTTGGGCTGGCATGGGGGCTGTCGCCCCTCGCAGTGGTGGGGGTGATCGTCTCAGGCGTGTCAGGAGCGAGCTTTCGCATGATCGGCCCGCTTTATGGCACCCAAGTGGGCCTGAGCGCCGACCAGATCGGCCTGTTTCTGGCCGCATATGTCTTGGGTGGGGCCTTTGCGCAATGGCCCGCGGGCTGGCTGGCCGACCGCTATGACCGGCGCCGTGTGCTGGTGGGGTTCTCGCTCTTTTCCATCGCAGGTTGCGTGATCACCGTGGCGCTGTCGGGGTTCGGCTTGTGGGGCATTTTCATCGCGGCGCTGATTTTTGGGGCTGCGACATTCCCGATCTATTCCATTGCCGCCGCCCATGCCCATGACTGGGCCGAGGATGCGCAGCGGGTCGAGTTGTCGGCCGCCCTGATGTTCGCCTACGCGCTGGGTGCCATCGCCTCACCGCTTGTGACATCGGGGCTGATCGCGCTTTACGGGCCATCGGCGCTGTTCACCTTCATCGCCGCTGCCCATGTCGGGCTCTTGGTCTTCGGCATGTTCCGCATGCGCCGCCGTCCCACGGCCACGCAGCGCAACCCTTATGTTTGGATCCCGCGCACCTCTTTTCTTGTGGGGCGCATCTTTCGCCGCCCACGCTAAGGGCGATTGATCACCGACAAGGCGCGTGGCGTCTCATGCGATAGGCTGTGGCTTGGCTGATAAGCATGGGGGCGAGGATGGACATCCGCTTTGACGGCAAATGCGCAATCGTGACGGGCGCCGCATCCGGCATCGGGCTGGCCATCGCGCGGCAACTGGCGGCAAGCGGCGCGCGCGTCGTGCTGGCCGATCTCGACTCCTCCAAGACCGAGGCCGCAGCACAGGATATCGGCCACGGCGCACGCGCCTTCGTGGTGGATGTGACCAAAGCCGATCAGGTGGCAGCCCTCGTGGCCTTTGCACAGGCCGAGTGTGGCGCGCTGCATCTGATGGTCAATAATGCCGGGATCGGCGGGCCAATTGCACCTTTGGGCGCGTATGATATCGCCGATTGGCTGAAGGTGATCGACGTCAATCTCAATGGTGTCTTCTACGGTATGCGCTACGCCATCCCTGCGATCAAAGCCGCAGGCGGAGGTACGATCGTCAACATCGCCTCGATCCTTGGTCAAGTGGGCTTCGCAGGCGCGGCGGCCTATACCGCGACCAAGCACGCAATTGTGGGGCTGACCAAAGCGGCAGCCCTTGATCATGCTACCGATGGGATCCGCATCAATGCCGTGGCGCCGGGTTTCATCCATACGCCCATGGTCGATCAGGGCTTGGATGCGGCGGCACAAGCAGGCATTGCGGCCAAACACGCGCTGGCCCGGATGGGCGAGCCAGCCGAGGTGGCAGCGCTTGTCTGTTTCCTCTTGTCGGAACGGGCATCTTTCATGACGGGATCATGCCATCTGGTCGATGGCGGCTACTGCGCGCAATAGCGCCTATCCCTCTGGTCTCGGGGCGCGCGCGGCGCTAAAGGGTGGCCGACACCAGACCGGAGGCCATGATGGCGCGCATCCTGATCACCTCGGCGATCCCTTATATCAACGGGATCAAGCACCTTGGAAACCTCGTGGGAAGCCAGCTTCCCGCCGATCTCCATGCCCGCTACATGCGCGCGCGCGGTGCCGAGGTGTTGTTCCTGTGTGCCACCGATGAACATGGCACCCCCGCGGAACTGGCCGCTGCCAAGGCCGGCAAGCCCGTCGATCAATACTGCGCCGAGATGTGGGCGGTGCAGGCCGAATTGGCGGAGGGATTCCGGCTCTCTTTCGACCATTTCGGGCGCTCCTCCAGCCCGCAGAACCACCGGCTCACCCAGCATTTCGCGGGCCGTTTGGCCGAAGCGGGGCTGATCCGTGAAGTGTCTGAAAAACAGATGTATTCCAATTTCGACGGCCGTTTCCTGCCCGATCGCTACATCGAGGGGACCTGCCCCAATTGCGGTTACGACAAGGCGCGCGGCGACCAATGCGAGAACTGCACCAAGCAGCTTGACCCGACCGACCTGATCAACCCGCGCTCGGCCATTTCCGGCAGCACGGATCTCGAGGTGCGCGAGACCAAGCATCTCTACCTGCGCCAATCTGCCATGCGTGATGAACTCAGCGCGTGGATTGACGCCAAGACCGATTGGCCGGTTCTGACCACTTCGATCGCCAAGAAATGGCTCAATGACGGCGACGGCCTGCAAGATCGCGGCATCACCCGCGACCTCGATTGGGGCATTCCGGTGAAAAAGGGCGATCAGCCTTGGCCGGGGATGGAGGGCAAGGTCTTCTATGTCTGGTTCGACGCGCCCATCGAATACATCGCCTGCGCCGCCGAATGGGTCGATGCGGGCAAGGGTGCCGATTGGGAGCGCTGGTGGCGCACCGACAAGGGCGCGGGAGACGTGCGCTATGTTCAGTTCATGGGCAAGGACAACGTGCCTTTCCATACGCTGAGCTTTCCCGCCACGATCCTCGGTGCTAATTTTGACGGCACCGAGCCGTGGAAGCTCGTCGATTACATCAAGTCCTTCAATTACCTGAATTACGACGGCGGCCAGTTCAGCACCTCCCAAGGGCGCGGCGTCTTCATGGACCAAGCGCTGTCCATTCTGCCCGCCGATTACTGGCGCTGGTGGCTCTTGAGCCATGCGCCCGAAACCTCGGACAGCGAGTTCACATGGGAGGCGTTCCAGCAGGATGTGAACAAGGACCTGGCCGATGTGCTTGGCAATTTCGTGAGCCGCATCACCAAGTTCTGCCGGTCGAAATTCGGCGAGGCGGTGCCCGCGGGCGGTGCGTATGGCCCGCAGGAGACCGCGCTGATCGCGGATCTGGCGGCGCGCCTCGCGCGGTATCAGGCGCATATGGATGCAATCGAAATCCGCAAGGCTGCGGCCGAGCTGCGCGCGATCTGGGTGGCGGGCAATGAATATCTGCAAGCGGCGGGGCCTTGGACCGTCTATAAGGAAGACCCTGACCGCGCCGCCGCGATGACGCGTTTCGCGCTGAACCTGATCCCCTTCTATGCCGGGCTGTCGGCGCCCTTCATCCCGGATGCCGCGGCCACGATGGCGGGTGCGATGGGGGTAGATGTCGTTTGGCCCGAGAGTGCTGCGGATGCCATGCATATGCTCGCACCGGGCCATGCCTTCACCGTGCCTGAGGTGATGTTTGCCAAGATCGACGATGACACGCGCGCTGGATGGGCCGCGCAATTCGCGGGCATCCGGGGCTGACGGCAAAGGGCGCATGGGGGGCCAGCCCCCCGTCGCGTGCCGCGACTCCCCCCGGAGTATTTGTGAAGCAAAGAGGGCCCTTCAGCCTTTCTTAACCTTTCTCCCGTTAGGGTCGCGGTGCGGTACAGGCTGGAGAGCTGATGACCGCAAGCGAAGATGGTGCGCCCTTTGCCAAGTCCCGCTGGAACCAGGTGAGGGGCGCGCTATCGCATCTTTGCTTTCCAAATACTCCCGCCGGAGGCCCCGGTCGGCACCACTAGCCTTGCCCTTGCCTATGTGTCCAAAGCCGCCCGCAAGGCGCGCAGATGCGCGGGCACCGCACGCGCTGAGATCGCAGCCTCGCGCACCAGCCAATCGAAATGTTGGCTCAAGGTTCGCACCCGGTCTCGGTCGCGAAAGGCGAGGAAATGCTGGCCCAGATAAATCACTGCCATCTTGGGGCCAAAGACGGTCACGGGTGCCGACCATAGCTGGCGCGCATCAAAGAGGAAAATGCGCAGGCTGGGGTAGAACTGCGCGTAGATCTCCAAGAGCCAATCCAGCTGCGCGCGGCGGATCTCGGCGTCGAGGCCCGCATAGTACCCTTCCGCGCGGGCAAAGCTTTCGACCTCGTGCAGCGCGATGGCGATCTCGTAATCGCTTTCGGAAAGGCGCATCCAGTCCAGCCGCTCGGCGGCGGCATCAATCGCGGCATCGGGTCTGCGATGGGTGACGGGGGCGTATTCCCAGCGTAGCATCGCATTGGTTTTCAACATATCGGGCAGGGTCGCTGGCACATGGCGGATCTTGTACCCTTCGGCCTCGCGATGCCAGGCGAAGATCTGATCATCAAGGCCGGTTGCCCGCCCCGTCTCCGAGATCGAGAAAGAGCTGTCGAGCAGCGCGCCTGCCTGCTCGGGGCGGTTGGTCAGCCCCAAGAGCCAATCGGCGGACACATCAAGCGCTTGCGCGCAGGCCGCCACGACATGACCGCCGGGCATGCGGGTGTCGCCCGCGGCGAGCATCTGCGTGACAGTCGAGCGATCAACGCCGACCGCGCGGGCAAGGCCCGCCCGGCTCATCCCCGATGTCATCAGCGCGACGGAGAGCCGGTCGCGAAAGGTCGCGGCTACGCGACGTTTGTCGGATAAAATCTGCATTGTTTAAAATACTCAACGATGTTGCATTTATGGAGAGAAAACCCTGACTGCGCGCTAAATTCAAGATCACATAAAGATGATCTGCCGGGCCAATCCGGTTCCAAGGATCGAGGGATCCATGCCCATACGGGTCGAATGGCCAACGCTGGCTTTGATCGCCGCGAGCTATGTTGCGCTTTTGATTGGTCTGTTTTGGCTTCCCAAGGTCAGTCTCGTCTTGGCGGTCGGTCTGTTGATCTTGGTGATCGCCCTGCAATCCTCGCTTCAGCACGAGGTTTTGCACGGCCACCCTTTTGGGCGGCCTTGGCTTGATGCGACCTTGGTCTTTGCCTCGTTCAATCTTTTCGTGCCTTATATGCGCTTTCGCGACACGCATCTGGCCCATCATCACGACGCCAATCTGACCGATCCCTACGACGATCCCGAGTCCGCCTATCTCGATCCGGCGGTTTGGGTGCGGTTGCCGCATTGGCAGAAAACCTTGCTTGGCGCCAATAACACGCTTGTAGGACGCGTTATTCTTGGTCCGTTGATTGGCCAGATTGCCTTCATGGCGAGCGAATGGCGCGCGATCCGGGGCGGCGACAGGGCCGTGCTTCGGGCGTGGTTATGGCATATACCTCCAACGGCCGCCTTGGTGGCGCTGGTGCTCGTTTCGCCCTTGTCGCTCACGGCCTATCTTGCCGCCTGTTACGGTGGGTTGGGGCTGCTCAAGATCAGGACTTATCTTGAACATCAGGCCCATGATCGCGCCTCGGGGCGCACCGCCATCGTCGAGGATCGCGGCCTTTTGGCCTTTCTCTTCCTCAACAACAACCTGCATGTGGTCCATCACATGCATCCCCGCCTGCCTTGGTATCGGCTACCCGCACACTACCGGGCCAATCGCGACCGCTATCTCAGGCGCAATGGCGGCTATGCGTACACGAACTATGCCGAGGTCGCACGTCGCCATCTCTGGACCGCCAAGGAGCCGGTGCCACATCCGCACTACCCTGGCCCTGCCACGATGCAAAAATGATTTGCAGCCGCACTGCTTAGGGCGCATGTGAGCGCCCATGCCCCTTTGGATTGTCGCCACCGTTTTTGCCGCTTTCATGCAGAACCTGCGGTTCTTGCTGCAACGGCATTTGCGCGTGACGACACTCTCGACGATGGGCGCGACTTGGGCGCGGTTTGCTTTTGCCATGCCCTTCGTGGCACTCGCGCTCGTGATCTGGGTCATGGTGACGGGGCAGGCTTTGCCCCAGACGACGCCTGACTTTTGGGGCTATGCCGTCACGGGCGCGATCGCGCAGATGTTGGCGACCGCCTGTGTCGTTGCCTTATTTGGACGGCGGAACTTCGCAGTCGGTGTCACCTTGTGCAAGACCGAGGTGATCCTGACCGCGCTGATCGGTCTTGTCGTGCTGGGCGAGGCTGTGTCGCGCAACGCGGTATTGGCGATCGCGATTGGATTTGTCGCCGTGATCTTGTTGTCCGATCCGCCCAAATCTGATGTCGCCTTGCCTGTGCGGGCGCGGATTTTCAATGCGGCCTCAGGCTTTGGGTTGATGTCGGGGCTGTTGTTCGGCGTCTCGGCTGTGTGCTACCGGGGCGCGACGCTGAGCCTGATCGGTGGGGATGAGGTGCTGCGCGCGGCGACCGCGCTCTTGACCGCGACCTGTGTGCAGACACTGTCGCTGGGGTTGTGGCTGGCATGGCGCGAGGCAGGCCAGATGGCACGTGTTATGACCGCATGGCGCGTCTCGGCTCTGGTCGGCTTCACCTCTATGCTGGGCAGTCTTGGCTGGTTCACCGCCTTTGCGCTGCAAACGGCGGCCTATGTTAAGGCGCTGGGTCAGGTGGAGCTGGTATTTACCTTCCTTTTCTCAGTGTTCTGGCTGCGTGAACGCTCGAGCGGCAAAGAGATCGCGGGGCTTGTCCTATTGGTCGCCTCACTCTTGTTGATTTTCTTGGGAGAGGTCGCATGATCGCCATCGCGCTCGCGATCGCACCGATTTTCCTACTGATTGTTACGGGCTACGCCTTGCGCCGGGGCGGTATCCCTTCCGAGGAGTTTTGGCTTCTCAATGACCGCTTGGTCTATTTCGTCTTGATGCCCGCCCTGTTTTTCGTCCGCATTTCCGAGGCTGATCTTTCCGATCCCGACCTGATCCCCTTTGCCACGACGCTATATGGTGGGTTTTTCGCGGCTGTGGCTGCTGGCACGGTGGCGGCGGTCATGCTGCGCTATCCCGGCCCACAGGCGACCTCCATCCTGCAAGGGGCGGGGCGGTTCAATACCTTTATCGCGCTTGCCGTGGCCGAGGCGCTCTACGGTCATCCCGCGCTGCAATTGGCGGTGCTGGGCGCGGCGGTCTTGGTGCCGGTGGTCAATTTGACCGTAGTGGGGCTATTTGCGGTGCTGCTGCCGCGTCCGGGTGGGTCGGTCGTGCTGGGGGCTCTGCGCAGCCTTGCGACAAATCCCCTGATCCTCGCGATCTTGACTGCTGGTGCGGTCAATAAGCTGGGCGTGGCACCTATCCCTGTGCTGCAAGAGACGCTCGCGGTTTTGGGCCAAGCGGCGCTGCCGATCATGCTGCTCTGCGTCGGCGCCAGCTTGAAGCTGCGCGGGTTACAGGCCGAATTGGCCCCGATGGCGCTGGCGGCGTTTGGCAAGCTTGCTCTGTTTCCCGCCGTGATTCTTGGGTTGGCCTTGGCGCTTGATCTGCCGCCACTGACGGCACAGGTGGCCTTGATCTACGGCGCATTGCCCACGGGGGTAGCGGCCTATACGCTTGCGCGACAGCTTGGCGGCGATGCGCCGCTTATGGCTGCGATGATCACGGTCCAAACCCTTTTGGCCTTTGCGGTCATGCCATTGTGGTTGTCGTTTGGGGCCTATGTTTTCGGGCTTTAGGCTACGGTCCTCCCTTCATTTTTCTACAAATACGCTGGGGGAGGCGAGGGGCCGTTCCCCCACAGGTCGGCCCGCCAAAGGCGGGTCGAAAAGGCCTTTCACAACCGCCAGAAGCGGCTGATCTCGGTGCGGTTGTCGAAAAATGGCACACCTGTTGCCGCCCGCCCTTCAAGATGGGCGGCCAGTTCGGCTAACACCACCTCGGTAATGAAGGGCATATCGAGCCCGCGTACCATGTCGAGCGGCACCCATTGCAGATGGCCCAGCTCATCCTCGGCCCGGCTCAGATCATCGGGGTCGCAGCGCAGGTTTTCGGCCGCGACAACGAAGAAGCGCGCATCGAAGCGGCGCGGGCGGCCGGGCGGCGTGATCGCGCGAAACAGGAACCGCGCGGCTGCGCCATCGGGCAAATGCCCCGTCGCGATATAGCCGCGCCATCCCTTGGGGGCCTCCATCGCCTGGGCGCGGGGGTCGGCTGCGCCGACCAAAAGCCCGGTTTCTTCCCATAATTCGCGCGTGGCCGCCGCGATCAATGCCGCCGGGGAGAGATCGCTGTCTTGTGCCAATGCGGCCGCGCATGCAGGGCGCGGCGGGGTGGCAAGGGGAATTGCATGGTCAACCGCATCCACCGCGCCGCCCGGAAAGACGAATTTCGACGGCAAAAAGGCCGCGTCCTTGCCGCGCTGGCCCATCAAGACGCGTGGCCGGGTGGCACCATCACGGAGCACGATCACGGTGGCCGCATCGCGAATGGCGCTTTTGTCGGTCAAAACCCGTGCATCCGCTTGGCCCATTGCACTCCCACGATCAGCCCTTTGAACCGCGGTAGCAAGAACAGCGCCATCGCAACCACGCCGAGCGAAAAGCTCACCGCCAATACCCAAGGATCTGGCCGCCATAGGTCATAGGCAAACAGTTGCAGGGTCCCCATCACCTTGGCGGTGAGCAGGATCGACAGGTAAGCAGGCCCATCATCGGCACGCGCATGGCTGAGGTCCTCGCCGCATTGTGCGCAGCGCGCCACAAGCTTGAGGTAACCTTGGAACAACGCCCCCTCACCACAGGATGGGCAACGCCCGCGCATCCCCTTGGCGATGGCAGGTAGGAAGGGGCGGTCAGGCGGGCCGGGCAGAAATGCGGGGCGCAGGGTGGGATCGGTCTTTTGCATGTTCCTTAGATGCGGCGCGCGGCTCGATAGGTCCAGTGCATCCATGTCGCGGGGGAGAAAAAACTTGCGACGGAAAACCTGAGGCCGCGCGTGAAAGCTTCATAGACACGCTGCACACAGGAGATTTGCACATGCTGACGCTTAAGACAGGTACATTGGCGCTTTTGATCCCGCTGGCGCTGGCCTTGCCCGCCATGGCCGATCAGCCGATGCGCGGCGCGATGGGTTTTTCACAGATGGACCAAAACGGCGACGGCGCGATCACGCGCGACGAGATGCAAGCCGGACCTGCGGCAATCCTTGCCGGTGCCGATACAGACGGCGATGGCGCGCTCAGCCGTGAAGAATTGATCGCCGCCTCTACTGCCCGGATGGCCCAGAACGTGGATCGGATGCTGGAACGCGCCGATGGCAATGGGGATGGCCTGCTCAGCGCCGAGGAAATCGCTGCCATGCAAGATGGGCGGCGCGAGACACGCATGGCGCGGATGTTTGACCGTCTCGATGCCGACGGCAATGGCAGCTTGAGCGCTGAGGAGCTGGAACAGGCAAGGGCGCGCATGGAACGCCGTGGTAGTGGCGCGCAAGGCGAACGCCGTGGTGGCCATGGCTTTTGGCGTGGCTAAGCGGACAGGGCGATTGCGCGGCCAAGGTCATGGGCCGCGCATTCCCCTTGGCGCCGTGTGGCGCTAGGTTAACCTATGTCCGGCGATCCGCCCACATATGACACGCTCAGCGATGGGGCGTTGATGGTTCTCTTCGCCAATGGCGATCCCGGGGCCGCGCGGGTCTTGACTGCGCGGCTTTTGCCGCGCGCGCTTGGCCATGCCGCACGTGTCTTGGGCGACCGTGCCGAAGCCGAAGATATCGCCCAAGAGGCGATGTTGCGGCTGTGGCGTGCGGCCGCTGAGTGGCGGCAAGACGGCCCGGCCACACCGGCGACATGGCTTTACCGCGTGGTCGCCAATCTTTGCACCGACCGTCTGCGCAAGGCAGGACAAAGCACGCTAACAGACGAGGCTGACCGCTATCGCGATACGCGCCCGAGCGTCGAAGTGCAGATGATCGCGGGCGACCGTATGGCGGCCTTGGATGCCGCCTTGGCATGTCTGCCCGAGCGGCAGCGCCAAGCGGTTGTCCTGCGCCATATCGAGGGGCTGTCGAACCCTGAGATTGCGATGATACTGGATCTGGGCGTTGAGGCCGTCGAAAGCCTGACCGCCCGCGGCAAGCGCGCGCTCGCTGCTGCGCTTGCCACCAAAAAGGAGGCTTTGGGCTATGAAACCTGAGCAATACGACGACGCGATTGACCAGCTTTTGCACAATGCCCGTGATGCGACGCCTGTCACCACGATGCTCGCGGCGCGGGTGCTGGCCGATGCCGCGAGGGTGCAAGCCGACGCTGCTGCCCATGCGCAGGCCCCAACCCGAGCGCCACGCCGCTTTGGATGGTGGAGCGAGATGCGCGTGGCCTTAGGTGGTTGGCCGGGCCTGTCAGGCGTCACTTTGGCCGCGTTTGCCGGTTTGGCGTTGGGGATTGTGGCACCTGATCTGGTGGACGGCCTGTCAGGTGGCCAGATCGGGATTTGGACAGGCGATCTTGGGTCGCTGCCCGAAATCGGGCTGTTATGGGAGGAGGCGAGCGATGTCTGAACAGGTGAAATCCGGGCGCGGCTTGAAGATCGCACTGGCCATGTCGCTGGCGCTGAACCTCGCCGTCGCGGGCTTGGTCTTGGGTGCGATGATCGGCTTTGGCCCGCGGGCCGATCGCGATGATCCACGGTTGCGTGCCTTGGGCCTTGGCCCCTTTGCCATCGCGCTCTCGCGCGAGGATCGGGCAGGCTTTGCCGCGCGGATTGACCGCGAAAGCCTCGGCGCAGAGCGGCGCAGCTTGGGGGTGGGCTTGCGTCAATTGGGCGAGGCGTTGCGCGCAGATCCCTTTGACCGCACCGCCGCCGAGGCCGCCTTGGCGCGCATGCGGGCAGCAACCGCCACGCTGCAAGGTGTCAGTCACACGGCCTTGCTTGATCAGATCGCGCAAATGCCCCCAGCCGAGCGCGCAGTCTTGGCCGACCGCCTTGGGCGGGCTTTGCGCCGCATGGGTGGGCATCGCGACGCGCGGTAAGGTGTCAGGCTGCGCTGAGCGGGGCCAACGTAACCTTGTCACGGCCACGGGATTTCGCGCCGTAAAGTGCAGCATCCGCATGGGCGATCAAGCTTTGTGCAGTGTCCCCCCCTGCGGGCGTAGAGAGCGCAAGCCCGATGCTGATCGTCACCGACAGCGGCGGTGTGTCGCCACGCAAGATGAACGCGGTTTCGCCGATGGTCGCGCGCAGCCGTTCGGCGCAATCAAGCGCCATGGAGCTGTCACCCTCGGGCAGAGCCACGAGAAACTCCTCGCCCCCGATGCGCGCGATCAGGTCCGAGCTACGCAGCTGCGCGCGGAGCCGTCGCGCGACAAGGTTGAGCACTCGGTCACCTACCGGATGGCCGAAACGGTCGTTGATTTGCTTGAAATAGTCGATGTCGAGCAACATCACCGCAACGCCGCGCCCGGTCTGTGCGATCATCCGCTCAAGCTGGAATATCGCGTAGCGGCGGTTATACAGGCCCGTAAGGCTATCGGTCACCGCCATTTCAAGACCTGCTTCAACCGAAGCGCGCAGCCGGTCGGCTTGGCGTTTGCGGTCAAGCTGGGTGCGGATGCGCAGTGCCAATTCCTGTGCATCGAAGCTGTCATAAAGAATGTCATGCGCGCCCAAATCAAGCGCAATGGCCGCGCGTTCGCTGTCACCTTCCGGCAAGATCATCACGCTGGCCGCATTGCGCGTGCCGGGCCGCGATCGCAGATCGGAGAGGAGCCGCAACCCCTCATTGCGATGGGTCAGATCGGCGGCGATCACGAAAACATCGGGCGCGTCACCCTCGTCATGGCCGAAACCGGTCAAGGCTGCGTCACGCGGCAGCACCGACACCTCGCCGCCCAAACGGTCATCAAGGGCGGTCTTCCACAAGACCGCGCCCTTTGGCCCCGGCGCGATCAAAGCGATGCGCCCGGCCTTTTGGGGGGCGGTGAAATGGGCCACAGCCTCGGCGAAACCAAGCGCCGACGCGCCGCGCTTGCGCAATTCACGCGCCGTGTCGCGGGCGCGCAAAAGCGAACGAACCCGCGCCAAGAGCGTCATCTCATCAACGGGCTTGGTCAGGAAATCATCTGCCCCCGCCTCGAGCCCCGCCATCTTGTTGTCGCGATCGGCGATCGCAGTGATCAAGATGATCGGGATATCGGCGGTCTCGGGGTCGGTTTTCAGCTGCCTGCAAACATCAAGGCCCGACATGTCGGGCATGACCACATCGAGCAAGATGAGATCTGGCTGTGTCTCACGCGCGGCAATCAGGGCTTTGGCCCCGCAATCGGCCTGATCAACGGCATAGCAGGCTGAGGCCAGCTTGACCTTCATCACGATGCGGTTCGTGGCCACATCGTCAACGACTAGAATTCGCCCTGTCATGCGCGCCTCTCACCAGATACTCAACATCGATGCCCTGATCGCCGCCAAATGTGGGACCGATCACAGTATAGGCATGTTTTGGGCTGGAATGGTTAACAAACTCTTTAACCACATGATGGAAATTGGGGATGAAACAAGAAATTGCTGAAATCCGCGCGATGGGAATGTTGGCCTGGCTGGCCGCGCAAGACGACCTTTTCCCCGTGTTCTTAGGCGCGACCGGGGTCAGCGAGGGTGACGTGCGCGCCCGCGCGGGCGAGGTGGAGTTCCTCGCCTCGGTGGTGGATTTCGTGATGATGGACGACGCTTGGGTGATCGCTTGCGCCGCCGATCAAGGCTGGCCCCCGCAAGAGATCATGGCGATCCGCATGGCACTTCCGGGTGGTGATTTGCCCGCCTGGACCTGAAGTGGCCGGCTTAGGGTAGCTCGTCTGCGGCGAGCTTGGCCAAAAGCGCGCGCAGCACATCAAGCTCGTCAATGCTCAGTTTAGCGTGGAAATGCTGTGCGGCCGCACGGCACATCGGCAGGGCTGCGTTGAACTGTGCGAGACCCTTTTCGGTCAGCTCCACCTCGGTCGTGCGCCGGTCGTCGCGGCCCATCTTGCGCGCGATCAGGCCATTGCTTTCCAGCGCCCGCAAGGCGCGCGACGTTGCCGTGCGATCGATGCCAACGAAATTGGCGATGTCTGAGGGGTTCTTCTTGCCTTCCTCGGCGACGGCGACAATCACGCACCACTCAACACGGGTTATCCCGAAGCGGCGCAAATTCCCCTCGACCCGGCGTTCGACGATGCGCGCCGTGCGGGAGATATGGTGGCCGACACTGTCATGAAGGCCGAACTTTTGTCGTGTACCGTCCATCGTGATCCCGCGCTATAAGCGCTCACAGATGCGCTGTCACCTCTTTTTGCTTTCATGGGCAGCCACTGACGTAGAGCGATAACCGAAACGACAACGATCACTGGGGCAGGATGTGCAATGATCAAGGGTCTTCTCTTCGACAAGGACGGCACGCTGTTCGATTTCCAGCAAAGCTGGGGTGGCTGGGCGCATGATCTGATCATGACCCTGGCAGCGGATGATGATGCACGTTTCGCCCGCCTGACCGATGTCTTGGGCTATGATGCGCCAAATCGCGTGTTTTTTCCCCATAGCTTGGTAATCGCCGGGACGGCCCGCGATCAGGCCGAGGCTTTGGCGCCGCATCTGCCCGGCCGTGATCTTGACGCGCTCGAGGTCTGGTTGGCCGAGGCCGCGCGCAGCGCCGCGATGGTCCCCGCTGTGCCGCTCAAGCCTTTGCTGAACGCATTCCTGCAAGAGGGTTTTTCCTTGGGCATTGCTACAAATGACGCCGAGGCCGCCGCCCGCCGTCAATTGGAACTGGCCGAGATCACCGACCTTTTTCACTTTATCGCAGGGTATGATTCGGGCTTTGGTGCCAAGCCGCTTCCCGGCATGTGTCTTGGCTTTGCTTCTGCCTGCGACCTGGATCCGGCGCATTGCGTGATGGTGGGCGACAGCCTCCATGACCTTGAGGCAGGGCGCGCTGCTGGCATGCGGGTTGTGGCTGTGTTGACGGGTGTGGCGACCGCAGCCGATCTCGCCCCCCATGCCGATGTCGTGTTGCGCGATATTGGCCAATTGCCCGGCTGGCTCGCCAGCTTGGGCTAGGCGCGGCCCAGTGTGCGGATTGTGAAAATGCGACCGCCCATGTCGGAGATGGGCAATCTGTTACTCCTCCGATGCGGTCATTTGAGCCCCAATCCGACACAAAACGCCCCGGAAAGATAGTTCGCATGACCGATGATACCACGACCCGTCGCCGCCGTTCGGGGGGCCGCGCGGCCAACACCGCCCGCAGCAGCGCGCACGCGATCGAGCAGACGCCATGGCGCGTGCCGCGCAACATCGACCGCCCGACCGAGCCCATGCCCCATGAGGGCGTGCTGGCGATCCATGATGGTGCGATGCGGGTACTGTCCGATATCGGGGTCGAGTTCCTCAATGAGGATGCGCTCGCCCATCTCAAGCGTGCTGGCTGCAAGATCGAGGGGCAGACCGTCCGCTTCGACCGCCATTTCGTTGAAGAGATGGTGGCCAAGGCGCCGCCCTCCTTCACGCTGACGCCGCGCAACCCGGAAAAACGCATCATCATCGGGGATGGTCATATCGTGTTCGGCAATGTCTCGTCGCCGCCCAATGCCTGGGATCTGGCACGCGGCAAGCGGCCCGGCGATCTGGAAACCTATCGCGAATTCATCAAGCTGACGCAGTATTTCAACTGTATCCATTTCGCGGGTGGCTACCCGGTGGAACCCGTCGATGTTCATGCGGGCGTGCGGCATCTCGATTGCCTGTTCGACAAGCTGACGCTGACCGACAAGGTGGTGCATGCCTATTCGCTTGGCCCCGAGCGGGTCGAGGATGTGATGGAGATGGTACGCATCGCGGGCGGGCTGTCCCATGCCGAGTTCGACGCCACCCCGCGCATGTACACCAACATCAATTCGGTCAGCCCGCTCAAGCATGACTGGCCGATGCTCGACGGTGCCATGCGGCACGCCAAGCGGGGCCAGCCTGTGGTGGTGACACCCTTCACCTTGGCAGGTGCCATGGCGCCGGTGACGCTGTCAGGGGCCGTGATGCTCTCGATCGTCGAGGCCTTGGCCGCGATTGCGCTGCTCCAATGGATCGCGCCGGGCTGCCCGGTGGCGATCGGTACCTTCACCTCGAATGTTGACATGAAATCGGGCGCGCCTGCTTTCGGCACGCCGGAATATATCCGCGCCACCCAGATGACCGGCCAGATGGCGCGGTTTTATGGCCTGCCGCTGCGTTCATCGGGGGTATGCGCGGCCAATGTCCCGGACGGCCAATCGATGTGGGAGACGATGAATTCGCTGTGGGCCGCGGTCCAGTCAGGCACCAACATGGTCTATCACGCGGCCGGCTGGCTCGAGGGCGGTCTGATCGCCAGCCCCGAGAAATTCGTGATGGATTGCGAAGTCTTGCAGCAATTCCAACGCTATATGGAGCCGCAGATCCTTGGCACCGCCGAGGCCGATCTTGCCATTGCCGCCATTGCCGAGGTTGGCCCCGGCGGGCATTACTTCGGCTGCCAACACACCCAAGACCGCTATCAGGAGGCATTTTATAGCCCCTTCTTGTCGGATTGGCGCAATTTCGAGGCGTGGCAGAACGCGGGTAGCCTTTGGAGTGCCGAACGCGCCCATGGTGTTTACAAGCGCATCTTGGACGAATTCGAAGCCCCACCAATGGATCCTGCCATCCGCGAAGAGCTGACCGCTTTCGTCGCCCGGCGCAAAGCCGAGGGCGGCGCGCCGACCGATTTCTAAGCCTTCGGCGCGAAACGGGGCGAATGGCCCCATTTTTGCCCTGATTGGTCAAGGTTGCGTTTACGCTTGCCGCATAAGCCTGCGGCCCATGGCGCAGTCTGCGCTTGGGCAAATTGCGAGGCTTGGACGATGCATGGCATGGTCAACCGCGCCCTTCAGGGCTTTTTGACGACGACCTATGGCGACGCAGTCTGGGCCGAGGTGCGCCGCCAAGCGGGGCTTCCCTTCGATGACTTCGAAGCGATGCTCAGCTATCCCGATGCGATGACGACAGCCTGTTTCGGGGCCGCTGCCCATGTCTTGGGCAAAGATCATGCCACGGTGTTGGAGGATTTCGGCATCTGGCTTGTGACCGATCATCATCTTGAACCTGTGCGGCGGCTGTTGCGATTCTCGGGGGCGCGTTTCCACGATTTTCTACACGCGCTCGAGGATCTCGCCGAACGCGGGCGGCTGGTCTTGCCCAACCTTGATTTGCCGCGCATCACTGTGGCGCAGGGGGATGAAGGGCGCTTTGTGATCGACGCGGTGTGGCCGGTGCCGGGGGCAGGCGCGATCTTGATGGGGTGTCTACGCGCGATGGCCGATGATTACGGCACATTGGCCTTTGTCGGGCTTGGGCGCGCGGCCGATGACGCAAGCGAGCGGTTGGAAGTTCAGCTGTTCGATGCGGCCTTTACCAAGGGCCGACGCTTTGAGCTTGGGCAGGTGCGCGCATGAATGTCTCGAAGACGCTTTTGCAGTGTGGTGACGCGCTGGATCGTTTATTGCCGATGCATCTGTGGATTGGCGTGGATGCGAAGGTCGTCCGCGCAGGCCCCACTTTGGCGAAGATGGTAGGGCGGGGCGATCTTCGGGGGCAGCCGGCCTTTGGGCTGATCACGATCCGCCACCCCGCCCCGGTTGCCGGTGTCGCAGCGCTTTGCGCCTTGTCGGGACAGCGCCTTGGGCTGGTTCTGACGGATTCCCCGGACATGCCCTTGCGCGCGGTGGCCGTCGCCTTGCCCGATGCGGCGGGGGTTATACTTGATTTGTCGCTGGGCCTGTCGTTTGCACGGGCGGTTGCGGCCTTTGGGCTGACGCTGCGTGATTTCTCGCCTTGCGACCAAACGATCGAGCTCTTGTATCTGCACGAGGCCAACAGCGCGACAACCACTCTGTCACAGCATTTGACCGCGCGGTTGCAACATGCCCGTCTCGAGGCGCAGACGCAGGCCATGACCGACCCCCTTACGGGCTTGGCCAATCGCCGCGCGATGGATGCCGAGATCAGCCGCGCCTTGGCCGATCATGCCCATGATTTCGCCCTGTTGCAGATCGATCTTGACCTGTTTAAGCGGGTCAATGACAGCCTTGGCCATGCGGCAGGTGACGCCGTGCTTGAGCGGGTCGCCCAAGTGCTGCGCCAACATCTGCGCTTGGGTGACATGGCCGCCCGAGTGGGTGGCGACGAGTTTCTCGTGTTGATCTACGATTGCTCGGATGACACGGAACTTGGGCGGATCGCCACACGGCTGATCGCCGCCTGCGAGGTGCCGATCAGCTATCGTGGTCAATTGTGCCGGATCTCTGCATCGATCGGGATTGCCACCGTTGCACATTCGACGCAACGCCCTGATCTTGAGGGGCTAATAGCTGATGCCGATGCGGCGCTTTATGCCGCTAAGCGCGCTGGGCGGGGGCGCTACGCCTTGCATGGCGGCACCACGGTTGTGGAATGCTCTGCGGTGCCGATGATGCGTGGGCGGCGGGCCAATGACCCTCCACAGGGCGGGTTTCGACGCCGCCAGGATGACAGGGTGCCGCGCCCCGATTGAGGCGGACCGGCCGCGCGCTACGTCTTGTCGGGCCGTACCCATCCAAGGCAGGCCGATGACAGACCAACCCGATTTCCCCGTCCGCGCCGTGCCGTCAGGCCGCTTTGCACGCGCCCAGCATATTGGCGGACTGGCCACAGGGCTTGTAGGCGGCATCGCGATGTCAGGTGCGGCAGCCTTGCTCAAGGGGCAGCGGCCGCGCCTGTCTGATTTGGTGATGACACCGCGCAATGTTGCGCGGCTGACCGCACGGCTTTCGGAGATGCGCGGCGCTGCAATGAAGCTTGGCCAGCTTTTGTCGATGGAGGCGGGTGAACTGCTGTCGCCTGAGCTAGAGGCGGTCCTTGCCCGTTTGCGTGCAGGCGCCCATGTCATGCCGCCTGCGCAGTTGAAAACGGTGCTTGCCGATAGCTATGGCACTGATTTCCGTACCCTGTTTCGAAGCTTCGATACACGGCCACTGGCCGCCGCCTCGATCGGGCAGGTGCATCGTGCCTTGACGCCGGACGGGCAGCCCTTGGCCGTCAAGCTGCAATATCCCGGTGTGCGCGCCGCCATCGATAGCGATCTCGACAATGTGGCTGCGCTGATCCGCTGGTCGGGGCTATGGCCGCGCGAGCTTGACCTCGCCCCGCTGTTGGCCGAGGCGCGGGCGCAATTGCACGAAGAAGCCGATTATGACCGCGAGGGGGCAGCGCTGGTGCGTTTCGGCACGCTGTTGGCGGATGACCCGCGTTTTGTCGTTCCCGCCCATGACGCGCATCGCAGCCGGCCCAACGCGCTTGCGATGGGCTTTGTTGCATCCGAACCGATCGAGCGGCTGGCCGATGCGCCCCCCGCTATCCGCGATGCGGCCGTTGCCGCCTTGATCGAACTGTGCCTCAAGGAACTGTTCACCTTTCGCGTCATGCAGACCGACCCCAATTTCGCCAACTACCGCTGGAACCCCGAAACGGGGCAAATCCTGCTGCTCGATTTTGGTGCAACGCGCGAGATTTCTCTCGAAATGTCGGTGGCTTATCGCGCGCTGTTGCGCGCAGGGTTGGCCAATGACCGGGCCGCAATCTTGGCTGCTTTGGCGCGGATCGGCTTCATCAAGCCCGATCTGAATGCCCGCCACCATGCTGTGATCCTTGACATGGCCGAGATGGGGTTCGCCGTGCTGCGCGGGCCTAAGCCGTTCGATTTTCGTGACAATGATCTCGCCGACCGCTTGCGCGCGCGGGGCATGGAGATCGGTGGCGAGCGGGAGTTATGGCACCTTCCGCCGCCCGAAACCTTGTTTTTGCAGCGCAAGATCGGGGGGCTTTACCTTTTGGCGACACGGCTTGGCGCGCGGGTCGATGTGGCGGCGCTGGTGCGCCGCTTCGCCTAAGCTTCATGCCCTGATCTTGACCTTGGCGCATGTTCACGCGACAGCTTGCCCAGCCGAGGAGGGAGGCCAAATCATGACAAACCCCTGTATCATCTGTGTTGCGATCACCGGGTCGGTGCCGCGCAAGGAAGACAATCCGGCCGTGCCGATCAGCATCGCCGAACAGGTCGAAAGCACCCATGAAGCCTATGAGGCGGGGGCCTCGATCGTGCATGCCCATGTGCGGATGGAGGATCAGACACCCACCGCGGACCCGGCACGGTTTGCACGGCTCAAAGAGGAACTGGCCAAGCATTGCCCGGATATGATCGTGCAATTCTCGACCGGGGGGCGTTCTGGGGCGGGGCGCGAACGGGGGGGCATGTTGTCCTTGGGGCCGGATATGGCCTCGCTCACGGTGGGGTCGAACAATTTCCCCACGCGGGTCTATGAGAACAGCCCCGATCTGGTGGATTGGCTGGCCTCTGAAATGCGCAAGTACAACGTGAAACCCGAGATAGAAGCCTTTGATCTCAGTCATATTTTTCAAGCAGCCAAGATGCAGGCCGATGGCCGCCTCAAGGGGCCGCTTTACGTGCAATTCGTGATGGGTGTGAAAAACGCCATGCCCGCCGACAAGCGCAGTTTCGACTTTTTTGTCGAGACCCTCGGTCGGCTCGCTCCCGATGCACAGTGGTGCGCGGCGGGTATTGGGCGTCATCAGATCGAGGTGAATGAATGGTGCGTGGCATCGGGCGGGCATTGCCGCACTGGGCTTGAAGACAATGTCCGCATCGACCGCGAGACGCTGGCCCCGTCGAATGCCGCGCTAGTGCGGCGGGTGGTGGCTCTTTGTGAGCGCTATGAGCGCCCTGTCGCTACGGCGGCTCAGGCGCGCAGGATCCTCGGGCTCAGGGCCGCGTGAGCGGTGGGGCTGGTAGCCGGTTGTCCGGCGACCAGCCACCAGCGCACTATTCCCCGATGGCCGGTGTCGCTTTCTTGCGTCGAAAAAGCTTGAGCGCGGGCAGCAAGATCAAGATGATCGCGATCACTGTGATTGGTCCCGCCACGGGCCGAGTGAAAAAGATCATCGGATCGCCCGAGGACAAAAGCAGGGATTGGCGCAATGTGGGTTCCGCAATGGGGCCGAGCACGATGGCCAGCACGGCCGGTGCAAGCGGGTAATCCAATCGCCGCAGGACCAACGCCCCGAAGCCGAAAATCAGGATCAGCCAGATATCGAACATGTCGCGCGTCGCAGCATAGCCGCCCACGATCGACAGCACGAAAATCATCGGTGCCAGAATGGTAAAGGGCATTCGCAGCATCCAGATGAACACCGGGATAAAGGCAAGGTTGATGAACAAGGCCGCCATGTTCGAGATGTAGAACGACCCGATCAGGCCCCAGACGAACTCCGTCTCATCCACGAAAAGCCGCGGTCCGGGGACCAGCCCCCAGATCACCATGCCACCCAGCAAGATCGCCGTGGTTGGTGAGCCGGGGATCCCCAATGTCAACATCGGCAGCATTGACCCCGTCGAGGCCGAGTTATTGGCCGCCTCTGGCGCGGCGACGCCGTCAACGCTGCCACGCCCGAACTTCTCTGGGTTGCGCGATGTCATCTTGGCCACGCCATAAGACATGAGCGAGGCGGGTGTGGCGCCTGCGGCGGGCAAGATGCCGACAAAGAACCCAAGGAACGAACCGATGGCTGTCCCCTTCCAGCCCTCGCGCAGGGCTGTGCGTGCATCCGATGCCATGCCGCGCGCGGTCATTTTGGGGGTGTTATTCTCAACCTCGCCACGGGTTTGCTCGATCGTCCAGAGCATCTCGCCGATGCCATAGACGCCTATGGCCAGCACCAGAAAGCCGATCCCTTGCAGAAAGGCGTTGATGTCGAACAGCACCAAACGCGGCGCGCCCGAAATCTGATCGAACCCAATCGCGCCCAGAACAAGACCAAGGCAGATCGACAGGATCGTTTTCGGAATGTCCTCGCCGCCCAAGCCCACGAAAGTGGCGAAGGCCAAGAGCATCAGGGCAAAAATCTCAGGTGGGCCAAAGGACAGCGCCACGCTGGCCAGCACAGGCGCAAAGCCTGTGAAGATGATATTAGCCACCGACCCGCCGATGAAGGAGGCGATGGCGGCTGTTACCAGGGCAAGGCTTGCTTGCCCTTTCAGCGCCATGGGCCGCCCGTCAAAGGTGGTCGCCACCGCCGTCGATGCGCCGGGTATGCCCAGCGTCACCGATGAGATCGCGCCGCCATACATCGCGCCATAATAGATTGCGGCGAGGAAAATAATCGCGCCGCTTGGCGGCACGAGGAAGGTGATCGGCAGCAAGATCGCCACGCCATTGACCGACCCCAAGCCGGGCATGGCCCCGATGAAAAGACCGACGGTCACGCCCGCGATGATCAACAGAAGGTTGAGGGGTTGCAGCGCGATCAGCATGCCATCCCCGAGAAGGGCTAGAATTTCCATGATGCGATGCGCCTAGTAGATGATGTCATAAAGGAAATCGAACACCGGGTCGGTGAACGACATGCCCGTGGGCATGGTGATCCGCATCATGCCTTCGAAGAAAAAGAAGAAAAGCAAGGGCGTGGCGAGTGAAAGCGTCAAGCTCAGCGCTAGCGAATGGCGGCCGAGAAACCACAAATAATAGAACAAGAACACAGCAACCGCGCCATACATAGAGATGATCTCGATCAGTGCGATGAACCCGATCAGGCCACCCCCGACGAAAACCATGGTCCGCCAGCCATGCCCGTCAAGAAACGGCTCATCCGAACGCGAGGGCGGGCTTGTCTGCCGCCACCAGTTGAGCGCGATCATCGCGCAGCAAATCAGCATGATGCCCGAGAGCCAAAAGGGCCAGGCACCGCCGCCTGGCCCTTGGCCGCGAATGAAGCCGATGGGCAATTCGGCGCTCTTGACCATCAGATAGATGGAAAAGAGCGCCAACACCCCGGCTGTCAGGATTTCGCCGTAGCGCATGTTTTCGTCTCGTTCTTCGAGGTGCGGTTGCCCGCGTGCTTAGCCGTCAAGCCGCGACAGCAAGACACGATGGCTTTCGACCTGTGTATTCCAGTAGGCGCGCTGCCCATCGGCATCCATCCACAAGGGCGCAAGGCTTTCGGATTGGAGATAGCCCTGCCATTCCTCGCTTTCATAGACCTTGGTGAAGAGGTCGCGGTAATAAGCGGCGGCTTCATCGGACATGCCTGGCGCGCCGACAACGGCCCGCTGGTTGTAATACGAGAATTCATGGCCCAGCTCACGGATGGTCGGCACATCGGGATAGGCCGGCAAACGCTCGTCCGAGAAGGCGAGAAGCGGCACGAAATTGCCTGCCTCGTAAAAACCCTTGGCTTCTGCGGGGTTGTTGACGGTCGCCATGATTTGTTGACCGGCCAGATCACGCGCGACAGCACCGCCGCCATCATAGGGGATATACTTGATATCCAGGCCATAGGCGCCCGACATGAAGGCGATCACGATCGAGTCTTCTTGACCCGTCCCGGTGCCGCCCATGACGAATTCACCGTTCATGGCGCGGGCTTGTGCCAAGAAACCTTCGAAATCTGTGATGCCGCTATCGACATGCATCCACAGCACGAAAGGATCGACGCCCATCATCGCAATCGGCGTGAATGTTTGGATATCGATGCCCAGATTGGCTTGGCGCAGCGGCGTGGTGAAGAAAGAGTTGAGTGTCACCAAGAGCGTGTGGTCAGGGTCCGAGGCTGCGTTGACATGCAGCAGTGCCTCTGCACCCGAGCCGCCACCCTTGTTGTTCGGCACCAAGGGCCGCGAGGTCATGTCATGCTGCTCGGCCACCGATTGGATGAACCGCGCGATCTGGTCAGCGCCGCCGCCGGGGCCAGCCATGATGACGAAATCGATGGGGCGGCGCGGTTCCCATTCTTGGGCCATGGCTGCCATCGGTGTGATTGCAAGCAGTCCAGCGCAGGACAGTTGCAGAAGTGCGCGCTTTGTAATCGACATCAAACATCCTCCTTGTTCGGAATTGCGGCACCGACCAAGGGTCAGGCGGCGCGTCGATGGAGAGAGAACTAAATTACAAAGATCACACTTCAAGAAAAATTTTATTTCGCGTTGAAATTAAATTTCAATGCGCCATCACGATGGGTAATTTTGCTTTATCAACAACAGACTGGGTGTTGCCGCCAAACAGTGTTTCGCGCTCATGACTCTGGCCGTAGGCCCCCATGATCAGTAATCCGGCCCCCAATTCTTCGGTTTTCTCAAGCAAGGCGAGGCCGGGATTGCGCGCCTCGAAATGGAGGATCTGTGCCGCGATCCCACGCAGCCGATAGTAATCTTGCAACTCTTCGGCCGAGGCGCCATGCGCCTCGCCGCGACCGACGGCAAGGATCGTGACCTGATCGGCGCGTGTCGCAAGATCAAGCGTCAGTGCCACCGCGCGCGCCGCTTCGAGCGAGCCATTCCAGCCGATGGTGATCCGCGCGCCAAAATCAGCGGCCTCGGTCATGTCGGCCGGGCACATCAAGACCGGGCGGCCGGTCTGAAAAAGTGCAGCCTTGAGGGCGCTATTGCCAAGGTTTCGGTCTCGCTGGGGTTTTTCAACCACGACAAGATCGGCCAAACGCCCGTTATGCTTGACGATATCGGGGGTGCGACCGAATTCTTCGACGAAAGCGACGCTGGCACGGCTGCCATCGGGTTGATCGGTTTCGTGCAAATCCAACTTTTGTGCCAAGACATGCAGCGCATCGCGCAGGGCGGTTTCTTGCTGATCGGCAAGCTGCGCCGCTTGGGCGAGGATCGTGTCGCGTGCGAAGCTTGGCAGCGGAATGCCATGTGGCACCATATCCTCGGGGCGAGCGCGGCAGTGGGCGACGACGATATGCGCCTTGTGGCGATGGGCCAATGCGGCGGCATGGGCCAAGGCTGATTGGCCCATGGCATCGCCCCCTACGGGGACCAAGATCCGTGCAAGCATCCTTTTTCCTCCCTGCGCGGCACGCATGATGCGGCGTGCGGCTGACCTGTTTGGAAAAGGGTATAGCGCGATGCGTAGGAAATCCCGCCATTTTCGGTGATCTGCGCATGCCATCGGCGTTGCCACACCCGGCTGCAATCGCGAAAGTTGCAAGGTTTCAGGGGTTTGGGCGAAAATCGCCAATGGCTGATTTTCGCCCAATGCCGTGGGTTTTTGCGCGCTTGGCGCGCCCTTTACGCGGCCTTGAGTTCCAAGCGCCGGGCATGCAGCACCGGCTCGGTATAGCCCGAGGGCTGTTCACGGCCCTTGAAAACCAAATCGCAAGCGGCGGCAAAAGCGATGCCGTTAAAGCCGGGGGCCATCGGGACATAGGTTGGGTCACCCGCATTTTGGCGGTCAACCACGGCGGCCATACGGCGCATGATTTCCATCACCTGCACCTCGCTGACGACACCGTGATGCAGCCAGTTGGCGATATGCTGGGCCGAGATACGGCAGGTCGCGCGATCCTCCATCAGGGCCACATCGTTGATGTCCGGCACCTTGGAACAACCCACACCCGCATCGATCCAGCGCACGACATAGCCCAGGATCCCTTGGGCATTGTTTTCCACCTCTCGGGTGATCTGCGCCTCGGACCAGCGCTGGTAGCTGGCCATGGGGATATCGAGGAGTGCGGTGACATAGGCACGCCGGCCACCGGCCAAGAGCTTTTCTTGTACGGCCGCGACGTTCACCTGGTGATAATGCAGCGCATGCAGTGTGGCGGCTGTTGGCGAGGGGACCCAGGCGCAATTTGCACCCGCGCGGGGATGTTCGATCTTGATCTCGAGCATCTCGGCCATGGCGTCGGGCTTGGCCCACATGCCCTTGCCGATCTGCGCGCGCCCGCGCAGGCCGCATTCCAGACCGATATCGACATTCTGGTTCTCATAGGCCGCGATCCAGCTCTTGCGCTTGATGAAATCCTTGCGGCTAAAGGGTCCTGCCTCCATCGAGGTGTGGATCTCGTCGCCAGTGCGATCGAGGAACCCGGTGTTGATGAAGGCCACGCGATGCTTGGCCGCGCGGATACATTCCTTGAGGTTGACAGATGTGCGGCGTTCCTCGTCCATCACGCCCAGCTTGACCGTGTAGCGCGGTAGGCCCAACACCTCCTCGACGCGGGTAAAGGTCTCGTCGGCAAAGGCGACTTCTTCAGGCCCGTGCATCTTGGGCTTCACGACATAAACCGATCCCGCATGGCTATTGCGCAGACCAACATCCTTTTGCAGGTCATGCATGGCGATCAACACGGTGATCATCGCGTCCATCAACCCTTCATAGGCTTCGGACCCATCGTCGAGATGGATCGCGGGGTTGGTCATTAGGTGGCCGACATTGCGCACCAGCATCAGCGCGCGGCCCTTCACCTGCATCGGCTTTCCGTCCGGGGAGAGATAATCGAGATCAGGCGCAAGCGCGCGTGTCATCATCTGCCCGCCCTTTTCGAAGGTTTCCGACAGATCGCCCTGCATCAACCCCAGCCAGTTGCCGTAGGCCAAGACCTTGTCCTCGGCATCGACGCAAGCGACCGAATCCTCGCAATCCATGATCGCGCTGACAGCAGATTCCATGCGGATATCGGCAAGGCCCGCCTGATCGCGCGACCCGATCGGATGGGTGCGGTCAAAGACCAGCTCCACATGCAAGCCGTTATTGACCAGAAGAACGCGGCTCGGTGCCTTGGGGTGACCGGAAAAGCCTGCGAATTTCGCAGGCGTTTCCAGCGGCTTGTCGTCGATCAGCAATTGGCCCTTGTCGACGTAATAGCGCTGTGCATCGGCATGGCTATGCCCCTCGATCGGAAAGGCTTGATCAAGAAAGACGCGCGCGCGCGCCACGACGCGCGCACCGCGACCGCGATCATAAGGGCCTGGTTTGGGCAAATTGCCCATCGCATCGGTGCCGTAGAAGGCATCGTAAAGGCTGCCCCAGCGGGCATTGGCGGCGTTCAGCGCAAAACGTGCATTGGTGATCGGCACGACCAGCTGGGGGCCGGCCACGGTCGCGATCTCGGGGTCGATCTTGCTGGTGTCGATCGAGAATGCTTCGCCCTCGGGCAGGAGGTAGCCAATCTCGCGCAGAAAGGATTGATAGGCCTCACCATCATGGGGTTGGCCGCGATGTGCGATGTGCCACGCGTCGATCTTGCCTTGAAGCATCTCGCGCTTTTCGAGGAGCGCCGCGTTGCGGGGGTCGAGGTCATGGAGCAGGGCGGAAAATCCCTCCCAGAACAGGGAAGGATCGATGCCGGTGCCGGGAAGGGCGCGTGTCTCGATGAAGTCTGCCAATTGCGTTGCCACGTGCAGTCTGGCGCGTTTCACACTGCTTGCCATTGCGATGTCCCTTTTGTCTGATGACCGCCCTGTATTCCGATGCATACCGGGCGCTTGCGCAGCGGATTACGGAAAAAGTTTCCGATCGGCAACAGGGGGTGGTCAGATTTTTTGACCGCGCGGCCGCTGAAGGCCCTCGCGGCCCTGCGATAACGGGGTCTTGCCCGGCTTGCCCGAGGTATTGCGGCAGCGATCTGAGCAATAGCGGACATCGTCCCAGCATTTCTCCCACTTCTTGCGCCAAGCAAAAGGGCGCCCGCAGGTGACGCAGGTCTTGTGAGGGAGATCGGATTTCTTGCGCATGCGAGCCATGTGAGCGCATCTAGGGGCGATCGGCGTGACGGCCAGTGGGGGCTCTGCCCCCGCCGCGCGCAGGCGCGCGCCTCCCCCGGGATATTTTTGAAACGAAGAAGGCCTAGAGATCGAAGCGCAACTGTCCTTGAGGGACAGCGGGGGGGCGGCGTTTTCTTGGGGCGCGATCATCGACGAAGTGGCGCGATTTGCGGCTCGCATGGCGGGTGATCAGCATTGCTGCCTCTTGCTGGAAGCCGTGGCCTGTGCGCACGGCCCAGATCGTATCGCGGGCATGGCGGGCGGCGGCCGCGATATCGACGATGGGTTCAGGGTAGGTTTTGCCGAGGATGCGCGCGGCATTTGGCGCGGTCCAAGGGCTATGGATATGGGCGTCTGGCAGGTCTGCGAGTTCAGGGCACCAGCGGCGGGTAAAGGCGCCTGCCGGATCTTGGTCATGGCCTTGCTTGACGGGGTTGTAAATGCGCGGCGTGTTCATGCCTGTGGTGCCAGATTGCATCTGCATTTGCGGCCAATGGATGCCGGGCTCAAAGTCCGTGAAGCGGCGCGCGAGGATCGGGCCGGTGGCGCGCCAGTCGAGCCAGAGGTGGTAGCTGGCAAATGAGACAAGCATGGCGCGCATGCGGAAATTCAGCCAGCCCGTGGCGATGAGCGACCGCATGCAGGCATCGATGAAGGGGATGCCGGTTTCGCCCGTGGACCATGCGGCAAGGCGCGCGGGATCGGGGGTGTCAGGGCGCAGGCCGTCATAGGCGCGATGCAGGTTGCGCACCTCTAGATCGGGCTGATCTTCGAGTTTTTGCATGAAGTGATCGCGCCATGCCAGCCGTGCGGTAAAGCTTTGCGTGTTCGCGACCCCGATCGGGTGGGGGGCTGTGCGGCCGAGATGATGGAGCGTTTCACGGCTGCTGATGATGCCCCATGCGAGGTGGGGCGAAAGGCGGGAACAGGCGTTTTCGCCTGCCAAGGGCGATGACATGGCGCGACGATAGACGTGACCGCGCTGCGTGAGAAAGCTATTGAGCAAGGCGTGTGCAGCGGGTCGGCCACCCTTTTGACGCTGGGGGCAGGGGTCGGGGGGCAGGCCCAGATCGCGCGCATTGGGGATGGGGCCGGGATCGCATGGCAGGGCTTGCAAGGCGGCCGGTAGGGGCAGGGGCGGCATGGCCATGGCCCGGTCACGCCGTGCAGCCCAGCCATCGCGATTGGACCGACCACGCGTAATGCCCGGTTGGGGTATCTCTTGCCATATGATCCCAGAGGCGCGCGCCCAAGCTGCAATGGCGCGGTCACGCGCATAGCTCCAGCCATTGCCGGTCTCTTCATGACTGTAGATCAGCTTGATGCCCGTCCGGGTGCAAAGCGTGGCAAGCACCTGTTGCGCGGGGCCTTGGCGAATGATCAGGGGCGCGCCCAAGGCGGCGAGATCCAAGCGCAAGGCGGCGAGGCTTTCGGCCACGAATTCCCATTGCCGGGCGCTGGCATCGGCCTGCGCCCAAGCGGCGGGATCGGCGATGAAGAGCGGCAGCACGCGGCCGCCCCGCGCTGCGGCCTCGGCGAGTGCGGGGTTGTCGGCAACCCGGAGGTCGCGCTTGAACCAAACAAGAACATCCTGACCCATGACCAGGCACATAGCGGCACTTGCGGCGCTGTCAAAGGGGGGTGCTTGCGGTGCGGGGCAGGCCGCCCTAGCCTGCGCGCGCATGCCGAACCGGAGGGACCGCCCATGTCGCAGGCCGCGCCGCACCAGACCTATCTCGCCGATTATCGCCCGCCTGCCTATCTAGTCGATCACGTGCATTTGACATTTCGCTTGACGGCCAAAGGCACGCGCGTCGTGTCGCGTATCCGTTTTCGGGCAAACCCGGCCGGCGATGGTGGCGATCTGTGGCTCGATGGCGAGGGGCTGGCCTTGATCGGGGCAGCCATCGACGGGGTGGCGTTGATGGCGGGGGATTACCTGATCACGGGCGCGGGCCTGCGGGTGGCTGCCGCGCGGTTGCCCGCGCGAGACTTCACTTGGGAGGCCGAAGTCGCGATCGACCCTGCCGCCAATACCGCGCTTGAGGGGCTTTACCTGTCAAATGGCATGTTCTGCACCCAATGCGAGGCCGAGGGGTTTCGCAAGATCACTTACTATCCCGACCGTCCCGATGTGATGGCGCCGTTTGATGTGCGCATTGAAAGCGATCTGCCGGTCTTGTTGTCGAACGGCAATCCGGCGGGGCAGGGACCGGGATGGGCCGAATGGCACGATCCCTGGCCCAAGCCCGCCTATCTGTTCGCGCTGGTGGCCGGTGACCTATTGGCGCATGCCGATCACTTTACCACGATGGAGGGGCGCGATGTGGCGCTCAATATCTGGGTGCGTCCGGGTGACGAAGGAAAATGCAGCTATGCGATGGATGCGCTCAAGCGGTCGATGGTGTGGGATGAGGAGGTCTATGGCCGCGCTTATGACTTGGATATTTTCAATATCGTGGCGGTCGATGATTTCAATATGGGCGCGATGGAGAATAAGGGGTTGAACATTTTCAACTCTAAATTCGTTTTGGCCAGCCCCGAGACCGCCACCGATCGCGATTATGAATTCATCGAGAGCATCGTGGCGCATGAGTATTTTCATAATTGGACCGGCAATCGCGTCACCTGTCGTGACTGGTTCCAGCTTTGTCTGAAAGAGGGGCTGACGGTGTTTCGCGACCAGCAGTTCAGCGCAGATGCGCGCTCGGCCCCGGTGCAGCGTATCGCCGATGTGATGCAGCTGCGCGCGCGCCAATTCCGCGAGGATGCCGGCCCCTTGGCCCATAATGTCCGCCCCGAAGCCTATGCCGAAATCAATAATTTCTACACCGCGACGGTCTATGAAAAGGGGGCCGAGGTCATTGGCATGCTGCGCCGTTTGGTCGGAGCGCAGACCTATCGCGCAGCGCTGGACCTTTATTTCGAACGCCATGATGGTCAGGCTTGCACGATCGAGGATTGGCTGGCTGTCTTTGCCGAGGTCTCGGGCCGCGACCTGTCACAGTTCAAGCTCTGGTACGCGCAAGCCGGCACACCGCGCCTATCGGCGGCATGGGCGCGCGATGATGAGCGGTTCACGCTCACGCTGCGCCAAGAGGTGCCGCCGACACCCGGCCAGCCGCAGAAATCGCCCATGGTGATCCCCGTCGCGCTGGGGCTATTGGATCAGGACGGGGTCGAGATCTTGCCCGAGACCTTGGTCGTGCTCGATCAGGCCGAGGCGGTGATCCCTTTCGATCTGTCCGCGCTTTGTCAGGCCGTGGGCCGCGCGCTGCCCGATCGCGTGATCCCCTCGCTGTTGCGCGGGTTCTCGGCGCCGGTGATCCTCGATGCGCCCTTGTCGCGGGATGATCGGTTGGTGCTGTTGGCCCATGACAGCGACCGCTTCAACCGCTGGGAGGCGGGGCGGATGCTGATCCGCGAGACGCTTCTGGCGATGCTTTCGGGGGGCGCGCCGGACCCGGCCCTTTTCGCGGCGCTTGGGCATGTTTTGCGCGATGAGGGGGTCGATCCGGCCTTTCGGGCGCTGATCCTGGCGCTGCCATCTGAGGATGATCTGGCCCAAGCTGCCCATGAGGGTGGGGTCGTGCCTGACCCGGTCATGATCCATGCGGTGCGGCGGCGGTTCCAGATTGCCATGGCCACGGCCCTAGCCCCCGATCTGGGCGCCCTCTACGCGGTGATGGAATCGGGTGCGGCCTATGCCCCCGATGCCGATCAGGCAGCCCGGCGCGCCTTGCGCAACGCCGCTCTACATCTGTTGACGCTGGTCGAGGGGCCCGCGCGCGCGCGCGCCCATTACGATGCCGCAAGCAACATGACCGATGAGATCGCGGCGCTGACCGCCTTGCTCGAGATCGAAGAGGATGCGGTCGCGGATCGGTTCCTTGACCGTTGGCAGGATGATCGTCTTGTTATGGACAAATGGTTTATGGCGCGGGTCAGCCATGCCGCGCCGTCACGCGCTGTGGCGGTGGCGCGCGAATTGTCGGCGCATCCGCTGTTTGACTGGACCAATCCCAACCGCTTCCGCGCGCTGATTGGGGGGCTGACGGCGGGCAATCCGGCAGGGTTTCACGACCCAAGCGGGGCGGGCTATGACTTTGTCGCGGAATGGCTTATCAAGCTCGATGCGCGCAACCCGCAGACCGCCGCCCGCATGTCCACCGCTTTCGAGACGTGGCGGCGCTATGATGCAGACAGGCAGGCGATGATCCTGGGCGTGCTTGACCGCATCGCCGCACAGCCGGGTTTGAGCCGCGATCTGGCCGAGATGGTCGGGCGCATGCGCGCGGCCGGAAAGGGTGGGGCCGGTTGACGCTGGCTTTGAATATGTGTGGAGAGATGAAGGGGATCAGGCGCGCATCTGGGCGATGCCCCAGACGAGCGCGATCAAGATGGGCTGATGGATGAGATAGACCAAAAGGCTGTTGCGCCCCGCCCAGAGCAGAGGGCGCACCGATCCGGGCGGCTGCCAGAGCGCAAGCCTGCCCCATAATCCCGCGCGCGCCATCAGTTTGGCCGTGGCCAACCCCAAAAGAAACGGCGCAAGCCACGGGAAAAGCGGCACATAATCCACCGAACGGATGCTTGTCGCCTGTAGCCCCGTCCACCATAGCCAAGCCGGGTCGAACAGTGCAAAGCGCATATGCTGGGGCAGCCAGAAAACCACGATTGCTAGGGTCATCAGCACCGCAATCGGCAATCGGAGCAGCGCCAAGCCCACGAGGCTTGCCGCCGCAATCGCGTGCAGGATACCGAAAAAGATAAAGGCGTCTGGCATGGCGATCATCGTGGCGAGCGTGATCGCACAGGCGGCGGCGATCAGCCCGGCCAAGCGCCGCAAAAAGCCCGACCAGCGGATCGCCCTGCCATGGGCCAGCCAAAGGCTGATGCCCGCGAGAAACAGGAAGCTGCCCGCCGTGAGATAGGCAAGCCATCGCCAGCCCGGTTGCATCGCCGTATCAGGCGCGATCAGGCCAAAGAGGGCCAGATCAAACACAAGGTGAAACACGGCCATCGTGACCAGCGCACATGCGCGCGCAAGGTCAAGGGCCGCGATCCGAGCGGCGGCGCGGGCGGGCGGGACAAGATCAGCAGTCGGCGGTCGCGCGTATTGCATATCGCCACGCTAACAATCGCAACGCGCAAAGCCCATCGTGGTTGTGCGATCCAACCGATTGTCGTGACGATTTCGCGTGGGGCCGTGTCTGTTTGACCATGCAGGCACCTGGATAGCGGTGCCGTTTGAGCGGCTTTAGCCTTGGCAATAGGGCTGTTGGCGCACCCAATTGCGGATATCTTCGCGCTTGCGGGCTTGGCTGGGATGCAATGGCCCCCAATCGGCGGCGACCCCTCGCCTGCCATGTGCGATGACCCCGTCGCGCGGCACGGTCTCGGCCCAGATGCGCAGGGCGCAGCTGACATTCGCCGCCCCATCAAGAAGCGCCTGACCGCTAGTGGCTTGACAGCCATAGCCCTCTGCGGTGGCCGGGCTGATCTGCACAAGGCCATACCAGCGCCCGCCGCCGCCAATCGCGGTCTCGGTCCAGGTGCTTTCATGGCGTGCAAGCGACGACATCAACCCAAGCCAAAAAGCGGAACGTGCGGGCTTGTCGGCCTCAGGATAGGCGGGGCACCACATGTCGATATCTTCTGGCACAGTCTCCGGCAGGACGGCAGCGTGGCTCTCGAGAGCGGCAAGCCCAGCCACCTCCCATGCCTCGGCTTGCGGCACATGATCCCAGCGCATTGGGAAACGTTCATCATTCAGCCCGCGGGTGCTGTAGTTCTGACCCGTGACGCAACCCGAGAGCAGCAGCAAGGCCAGCGCCGCGCGGGCGGTGTTCTTGAAGATGTTGGTCATCAGGAGCGTTGCATATCTTTCGTGGTGGCGCAGAGCTGACAGCGGTGTGTGACCGGCGCGGGCGCGTCAAGGCAACAGGAGAAGTGAAATTAGCCTCATTTGGGCGATATCTTGCCGAACGATTGCCGCATCTTTCCCCATCGCTCTGACCGCGCCGCCCCTTGCCCCGAAAGCGCCACTGACCTAAACGCGTGGCGTGACGTGACGGAGGCCCAGCATGCTCGACCTGACCTACGAGACCCCCAAGCCCAAGGTGATTGCGGGCGCCAAGCATGATTGGGAACTGGTGATCGGCATGGAGGTGCATGCCCAGGTTTCCTCGCAGTCCAAGCTTTTCTCGGGCGCCTCGACCCGCTTCGGGGCCGAACCCAATGCCAATGTGGCCTTCGTCGATGCGGGCATGCCGGGCATGCTGCCGGTGATCAACGAATATTGCGTGGCCCAGGCGGTGCGCACGGGCCTGGGGCTGAAGGCCGCGATCCATCTGCGCTCGGCCTTTGACCGCAAGAATTATTTCTACCCCGATCTGCCGCAGGGCTACCAGATTTCCCAGCTCTACCACCCCATCGTGGGCGAGGGCGAGGTGCTGGTCGAGATGGGCGATGGTTCCGCGCGCCTTGTCCGCATCGAGCGTATTCACCTGGAACAGGATGCGGGCAAGTCGATCCATGACATGGACCCGGCACTTTCCTTCGTCGATCTGAATCGCACGGGCGTGGCCTTGATGGAGATCGTCAGCCGCCCCGACATCCGCGGACCCGAGGAAGCGGCGGCCTATGTCGCGAAACTGCGCCAGATCATGCTCTATCTCGGCACCTGTGACGGCAACATGCAAAACGGCAATCTGCGCGCCGATGTGAACGTCTCTGTCTGTCTGCCGGGCGCCTATGAACGCTACCAGGCGACACAGGATTTCAGCCATCTCGGCACGCGCTGCGAGATCAAGAACATGAATTCGCTGCGTTTCATCCAACAAGCCATCGAGTATGAGGCGCGCCGCCAGATCGCCATTCTTGAGGCGGGCGGCAAGGTCGATCAGGAAACCCGCCTCTATGATCCCGACAAGGGCGAGACGCGGTCGATGCGCTCCAAGGAAGAGGCGCATGATTACCGCTACTTCCCCGATCCCGATCTTCTGCCGCTCGAGATCGAACAGGCTTGGGTCGATGACATCGCGGCCGCCTTGCCGGAACTGCCCGATGCGAAAAAGGCCCGCTTCATCGGCGATTACGGCCTGTCGGATTACGATGCGAGCGTGCTCACCGCCGATCTGGATGCCGCGCATTTCTTCGAGGCCGTGGTGGTCGAGGCGGGCGATGGCAAGATGGCGGCCAACTGGGTCATCAACGAGCTGTTCGGCCGCCTGAAAAAGGACGAGGCCGACATCACCCAAAGCCCCGTCAGCCCCGCGCAATTGGGCGGCATCATCCGGCTCATCAAATCGGGCGACATCTCGGGCAAGATCGCCAAGGATGTCTTCGAGATCGTCTTCACCGAAGGCGGCGATCCAGCCGAGATCGTCGCGGCGCGTGGCCTGAAACAGGTGACAGACACCGGCGCGATCGAGGCCGCGGTGGACGCGATCATCGCCGCCAACCCCGATCAGGTCGAAAAGGCCAAACAGAACCCCAAGCTTGCGGGCTGGTTCGTCGGTCAGGTGATGAAGGCGACAGGCGGCAAGGCCAACCCGGCGGCGGTCAACGCCTTGGTCAGCGCCAAGCTGGGGCTCTGAGGGCGGCGTGCAGCAGTTAGCCCGCTGGCACCTTGTCGGTCGATAGGCCCGCCGCGGGGTTCGTGGGGCTGCACAGATCGTCTGACAAGCGGGCGCAATCCGTGCGCGTGCGATCGCAGGCTGCCAAGCCCAAAATGCTGATAAAGACGAGCGGGATGAGCGACGCTTTCATGGTGGGTCCTCCGACTAGGGCGCGACCCGCGATAGGGCTGCGCGCATTACGACACGCAGCCAAGCATTGCATGAGATCACGCGCGGACGCCTTGACCACGATCATTGGCGAAATGGGGCGGGCGTGTCACTCCGCCCCGTTCAGGTCAACGCATGCTTGCGCAGAAATCCTGAATGCGCGCGCAAGCCTCGCGCAGGGTTTCATCTGCCGTGGCGTAGCTGATGCGGAAACAAGGGCTGAGGCCGAAGGCCCCGCCGAACACCACCGCGACGCCCTTTTCCTCCAAAAGCGCCTTGGCGAAGGTCTCGTCAGTGTCGATCAGTGTCCCTGCGGCGCTGGTCTTGCCGATCAGCCCGTCGATCGAGGGATAGACATAAAACGCCCCTTCCGGCACCGGGCAAGTGACGCCGGGAATGGCATTGAGCATGCCCACCACCAGATCGCGGCGGCGTTTGAAGATCGCGTTGTTGGTCGCGATATAATCCTGCGGGCCGTTCAGCGCCTCGACCGCGGCCCATTGGCTGATGGTGCAGGGGTTCGAGGTCGATTGCGACTGCACCTTGCTCATCGCCTTGATCAATTCCACTGGCCCTGCCGCATAGCCGATCCGCCAGCCGGTCATGGCATGGGCCTTGGACACGCCGTTGCAGGTCAGCGTACGGTCGTAAAGGCCGGGCTCGACCTGTGCAGGAGTGGCAAATTTGAAATCATCATAGGCCAGATGCTCATACATGTCGTCGGTCATCACCCAGACATGGGGATGGCGCATCAGGACATCGGTCAGCCCTTTCAGCTCTTCGGCCGTATAGCCTGCACCCGTCGGGTTCGAGGGCGAGTTGAAGATGAACCACTTGGTGTGAGGCGTGATCGCGGCCTCAAGATCTTCGGGCGTGATCTTGTAGGCGTTCTGGCTCGGCCCCTCGACGAAAACGGGGGTGCCGCCTGCAAGCAACACCATGTCAGGATAGCTGACCCAATAGGGCGCGGGGATGATCACCTCTTCGCCGGGGTTCATCGTCGCCATCAGCGCGTTGTAAAGGATCTGCTTGCCACCACTTGCGACGCTGACCTGCGCGGGGGTGTATTCCAGCCCGTTGTCGCGCTTGAACTTGGCGCAGATCGCCTTTTTCAATTCGGGGATGCCATCGACGGCGGTGTATTTCGTCTTGCCCGCGGTTATCGCCGCAATCGCGGCATCCTTGATGTTCTGGGGCGTGTCGAAATCAGGCTCGCCCGCGCCGAGGCCGATCACATCCTGCCCCTTGGCTTTCAGCTCTGCCGCAAGGTTCGAGACAGCGATGGTGGGCGAGGGTTTCACGCGCGCAAGCGTGTTGGACAGGAAGGGCATCAGTATGCTCCGGGGTTGGGCCGCGCCCGTTCGTCAGGGCTTCGGGTGGTCTTTTTGTCGGCACAGCATTAGGGTGCCATCACGTCGCGATCAAGCCGAGAAGGGGAGAGCGAGATGACAACCGATGTAGAACATGGTCCGGGCTGGTATGATGCCGATACCGCCACCTTGGGCGATCGCATTACCGGCGCACGCGAGGCCAGCGGCCTGAGCCAATCGGAACTTGCCCGGCGCCTGGGCGTCAAGCTTGCCACGATCCGCACATGGGAAAACGATCAGGCCGAACCGCGCGCCAACAAGCTGCAAATGCTCGCGGGCATGTTGAATGTGTCGATCATGTGGCTGTTGACGGGCAGGGGTGACGGGCTCGACGGCCCCGAAGAGCATGCGACATTGCCTGATGATCTGGTGGCGCTTCTTGATGAATTGCGCCAAACACGGCTGGAACAGGCGCGGCTTGCAGACCGCATGGGCCGACTTGAAAAGCGGCTGCGCCTTGCGTTGAGCCAAGGGGTGTAAGGGCGATGGAAACACGCGAGATCAGGTTGAAGCGACTGAAAATGCGCGCAGGTCACCGCGGGATCAAGGAAATGGATTTGATTCTTGGTGGATGGGCTGCGCGCAATCTCGATACGGCTGATGATGCCACGCTTGACGCCTTCGAGGCGCTGATGGCCGAGGCCGATCAAGATCTTTATGCGTGGGTCAGCGGCCAAGCCGAGGCACCCGCACTGTTGCAGCCTTTCTTGGCGGTGCTCGCCGCCGATATCGATGCGGTGCAAAATTCGGTCGCGCGTTAACGCAATCTTGGCGATTCAACGTGCAAACCGGGGCAAAGCATAAGATGCGGAGCCCATGATGAGTATGCACGCGCCATTCGCGACAACGTCCCGATCCGGATTTCTGGTCGGCTATTTGGAGTCTTTGTCATTGGTGGAGCGTTTGCACCGCCTGTTGCTCGATGTCATCAAGGATGAGTTCGAGCGCTTGGGCATTCTCGACATCAATGCCGTGCAAGCGCTTTTGCTTTTCAACATTGGTGAACACGAGGTCACGGCAGGCGAGCTAAAGACCCGCGGCTATTACCAAGGCTCCAACGTTTCCTATAATCTCAAGAAACTTGTGGAAACAGGCTACATGCACCACCAGCGCTGCGAGATTGACCGCCGTTCTGTGCGCGTGCGTCTTACCGAAAAGGGCCGCAATGTGCGTGATATCGTCGGCAAGCTGTTTGTCCGTCACGCCGAGGGGCTTGAGAAGAACGGGGTGCTGAACCTCGACGCGCTCGATCGGATCAGCCATTCGCTCAAACGGATTGAACGTTATTGGTCCGATCAGATCCGCTATATCTACTAAAAGCGTGCGCGGTATCAGTTTGTTTGGCGCGCGGCCTCTCCCGGCAAAAGGGGTAAGGTATGCCCTGCCGCTTCAAGTGTGGGACGGATCTGGCCATTGAGCGCGCGCTCGGTCACAGGACCACGAAAATGCAGCACGACGGTGCCAGTATCATCGATGAAGAAGGTCTCGGGCATGGCGACCACGCCCCAATTGGCCCCGTTGCGCGCTTGCTCATCGCGCCCGATCAAATCATAGGGGTTGCCCAGCTCATCAAGAAAACCAAGTGCTTGGTCGATCCTGTCGCGATAGTTCACGCCATAAAGCGGCACGCCGGCTTCGGCCAACGCGGTCAGCACTGGGTGTTCGGCGCGGCATGGTGGGCACCAGCTGGCAAAGAAATTCACCATGATCAGCCCATGTCCCTCAAGCGCATCACGCGTCAAAAGCGCACTCTGCCCCAAGGGCTGGAGGTCAAGATCAGGCGCCGCGCGCCCCTGCTGCGCCGAGGGGAGGGCTTGGGTATCCACCCCCTGTTGCAGCGCGTTTTGATTGTTCATCAGCTGGTAACCCGCGATGCCGAAGAACCCCGCCGTCAAGGCAAAGGGCAGCACCATGAGCCAATTGACCTTCATGCGCTGCGGTCCCGGCGGCTTTCGACCGCCTCCAGCCGCGCGCGCACCCGCCGCGCCTGCCAGATCGATCCAAGGATCAGAACGGCCAGCAACCCGAGCGTCACCGCATATGATGACAGCACATAAACCGCGTACTGGCCAAGGTCAGGCATCGCTCACCCCATTCTTTCTTGTGCGATCAGCGCCTTCAGGCGGCGGGCGCGGATTTCTGTCTGGGTGCGGTAAAGCACCAATGCCAGGAACAAAAACCCAAAGCCGCATAGCGCGATCACCAGCGGATACCAAAACACATTCGAGATATTTTGCTCCTTGTCCAACGACAGTGTCGCACCTTGGTGCAGGCCTTGGTTCCAGAACAAAAGCGCATAGCGCGAGATCACGGCGAAAACCGACCCCACAAGGCACAAGACCGATGTCAGGTCAGCCGCGCTATCGGGGTTCTCGATCGCCTCCCACAGCGCCATGTAGCCAAGGTAGAACAAGAACAGGATCAGGAACGAGGTCAACCGCGGATCCCATTCCCACCATGTCCCCCACATCGGCTGGCCCCAAAGCGCACCTGTTGCCAGCGCGATCACGGTAAAGACCATACCCACGGGGGCCGCGGCCTTGGCGGCAAGCGCGCTCACATGGTGGCGACGGATCACCCAGATCAGCGAGGCCACCAGCATCATCAGCCACGCATTCACCGCCATGATCGCCGATGGCACATGGATATAGATGATTTTCACCGTCGATCCCTGACGGAAATCGTCGGGCGTGAAGAAGAACCCCCAGACCAAGCCGGTGACGAGACACAGCGCCGCCAATCCCGCCGTCCAAGGCAGCAGGAAGGCCGAGGTTGCCATGAATTTGCGCGGGTTCGCGTATTCCCAGATCGAGTTCATGGGCGAAACTTAGACAGGGCCGTTGGCGCTCACAATGGGTCAGAGGCGCGCGCCCCTAGCGCAGATTGACGCGGAGGGCGGCCGCCGCCGCAAATGGCAAAATCGCCAAACTGCCCAGCGTGATCCCCGCCACCAGCAACAAGGGTGTCAGCGCCTCTTGGCCCGCGGCCCCGCGCACCACGCAGAGCGCGCCGAAAATCAGCGTCGGCATGTAGAGCGGCAAGACGAGCAGCGACAGCAACAGCCCGCCGCGCTTGATCCCCACGGTCAGCGCCGCGCCAAATGTGCCGATCGCCGACAGCGCAGGCGTACCAAGCAAAAGCGAGGCGACAAGCCACGGATAGGCCGCGCCGGGCAGGTTCAGCAACACCCCCAAGACGGGAGCCGCCACCACCAGCGGCAGGCCAGTGGTCAACCAATGCGCAAGCGCCTTGATCGCGGCCAACCCCTCCAGCGGGACAGGCGAGGTGGCGATCAGGTCAAGCGTGCCATCCTCCCAATCAAGCTGAAAAATCCGGTCCAGCGACAAGAGACACGCCAAAAGCGCGCCCAGCCACAAGATCCCCGGCGCGATCGTGGCCAGAACCCCCGTCTGCGGCCCGACGCCAAACGGTACGAGCGTGGCGAAAATCAGGAAAAACGCCAAGGACAGGCCAAAGCCACCACCGGCGCGCAAGGCCAGCATCAGATCGCGTTTGAGCAGCGCGATCATCCCATCGCCTCGGCAAAGGGGTCGTCGGCGCGGATGCGTTTGGCGACAAAAGGCGTGATATCAAACGTTTGCGCCGCAGGCAGGCCCAGGTCGATATGGGTGGCGATGACTGCCGATCCCCCAGCGGCCAGATGCGCGGTCACGGCGGCGGCGAAACGGGCGACGTTTTCCGCGTCAAGCGAGACGGTCGGCTCGTCCAGACACCAGATGGGCCGCCCCGTCACCAACAGCCGCGCCAGTGACAGCCGCCGCTTCTGTCCCGCCGACATCTCGCCCGCGCGGCGGTCAAGCAGCGGCCCGAGGTGAAAGGCCTCGACCGCCGGGCCGATATCGCCCTGACCAAAGGCCCCGGCCCAAAAGGCGAGGTTCTCAGCCACGCTCAGCTGCGCCTTCAACCCATCCGCGTGGGCAGCATAGGCGATGGCATCGGGGGCGGCGGTGATCGTCCCGGCCAAGGGCGGCGTCAGCCCGGCCAGCGTGCGCAACAGCGTGGTCTTGCCCGCCCCGTTGGCCCCGCGCAGGATCAACGCCTCGCCCGGCGCGACGGCGAATGTCACCCCGGCAAGGATCTGGGCCGGCCCACGGGCGCAAGCCAAATTTTCGACGCGCAAACTCATGGCGTGATCGGTAGCCCAAAGGGCAGGGCAGGGGAAGACCGCGTCGCGTGTGATTGCCCAAGACCATAACCCCTTGGCCAAGTGCGCAAGCTTTGTTTAACCTTGCAGCGTGTAAATGGGGTCGGTCCCGGCAGCGGTGGGGCCTTGTGTAACGAGTGGGGGCGTGGGGCGATGAACCACCTGTATTATGGCGACAATCTCAATGTTCTGCGCGATCTGCCCGCTGACCATGTCGATCTGATCTATCTCGATCCGCCCTTCAATTCGAACGCGGGCTATAACCAGCTGTTCAAGGCCCCCGACGGCTCAGGCAGCACCGCCCAGATCGAGGCGTTCAATGACACATGGCATTGGGGCGACACCGCCGAAGATGCCTATCAAGCGGTGCGCCGCAGCCCCAATGCCGCCGCCGCCCAAATGCTGGGTGCCATGCGCAGTTTCTTGGGCGAGAATGACATGATGGCCTATCTCGCCATGATGGCGGTGCGGCTGATCGAACTGCACCGGGTGCTCAAGCCCACGGGGAGCCTCTATCTCCACTGCGATCCGACGGCGAGCCATTATTTGAAGATCATGCTCGATGCGGTGTTTGGGGCGCGATATTTTGGCAGTGAAATTATTTGGCAACGAAGCCAAGCAAAAGGTTTGGCTTTCACACGTTTTGCAAACTGCCACGACACAATTTTGCGCTACACAAAAAGTGACCGATGGACGTGGAACGCGCAGTATGCTGCGTACACTGAGGAATATACCGACAAGTTCTATCGGCATATTGAACCAAAAACCGGTCGTCGCTACGCGCTGGATAACCTCGCCAACCCAAACACCAACCGTCCAAATCTTACCTATGAATTCATGGGCGTTACTCGCGTGTGGCGTTGGACAAGGGAAAGAATGGAGAAAGCACTTGACGATGGGCTCATCCATCAATCTAGCGCCGGATCTGTGCCACGATTGAAGCGATATTTGGATGAACAAGAAGGTGTACCCATTTCGACAATCTGGACTGATGTTCCCTTTCTTTCCGGGCAAGCCCAAGAACGCCTCGGCTACCCCACCCAAAAACCCGTGGCGCTGCTCGAGCGTATCCTGAGCGCCTCTTCCAACCTCGGCGATGTGGTGCTTGACCCCTTCTGCGGCTGCGGCACCACGGTGCATGCCGCCGAAAAGCTGGGCCGGAAATGGATCGGCATCGATGTCACCCATCTGGCCATCGGGCTGATCGAAAAGCGCCTGCGCGATGCGTTCCCCGATGTGCAATTCACCACCCATGGCGTGCCGCAAGATATTCACGCCGCCCGCGATTTGGCGGGCAGGGGCCGCGACAACGGCAATTATTATTTCGAGTTCGAAAAATGGGCGCTGTCGCTGATCGACGCCCAGCCCGGCAACCTGTCGAAAAAGGGCGCCGACAAGGGGATCGATGGCAATCTGTGGTTCGGCAAGACGGGGCGGGCCATCGTCTCGGTCAAGGCGGGCGAGAATATCGGGGTCGGCATGGTGCGTGATCTGCGCGGTGTAATCGAACGCGAAAAGGCCGATCTAGGCGTGTTGCTGACCCTCAACCCGCCCAAATCCACCATGATCGCAGAGGCCGCCGCCGCAGGCCAACATACGGAACCGGGCTTTACCCCCGTGCCGCGTATCCAGATCGTCACCATCGAGGACGCCATGCGCCTGCGCGAACGCGCCGTGCAGCTTCCCGCCCGCCGCGCCGACAGCTTCCGCCGCGCCCCCCGCGAGGAGGATCGCGGCGCGCAAGGCCAGCTTGGGCTGTGAGCCGCCCATATTGCCGCCCCTGCGCCGCTGCGCTAAGGAGCGCGCGACCACTCGCAGACAGCATATCGAGGTTTCCATGGCCGGCCATTCCAAATGGGCGAATATCCAACACCGCAAGGGCAAGCAGGATGCCGCCCGCTCCAAGCTGTTTTCCAAGCTTGCCAAGGAGATCACCGTGGCCGCCAAGATGGGCGATCCCGACCCCGACAAGAACCCGCGCCTGCGCCTTGCGGTGAAAGAGGCGAAATCAAGCTCTGTCCCCAAGGATGTGATCGACCGCGCGATCAAGAAATCCATGGGGGGCGATGCCGAGAATTACGACGAGATCCGCTACGAGGGTTACGGCCCCGGCGGCGTGGCCGTGATGGTCGAGGCGATGACCGATAACCGCAACCGCACCGCTTCGAATGTGCGCTCGCTCTTTGGCAAGCATGGCGGCAACCTGGGCGAGACGAACTCGGTCGCCTTTATGTTCGAGCGCAAAGGGCAGGTGCTTTACCCTGCGCGCGTGGGCGATGCCGACACGGTGATGATGGCCGCCATCGAGGCGGGCGCGGAGGATGTTGAAAGCAGCGAAGATGGTCATGTCGTCTGGTGTGCCGACACTGATCTGGCAGAGGTGTCAACCGCGCTCGAGGCGGCATTGGGCGAGTCGGAAAGCACCAAGCTGGTCTGGCGCCCCAGCAATACCACCGAGCTTGGCCTTGAAGATGCGCAAAAGCTGATGAAGCTGATCGATGCGCTGGAAGATGATGATGACGTGCAAACCGTCACCGCCAATTTCGAAGTCTCGGACGCCGTGATGGCTCAGTTGTGATCTGACCCAAACGCAGCCAGCGCCCCGTGATTGGCGCTTAAAGGAAGTGCAGTGCATCGTGAGGGGCGCGCAGCCCCTTGACCGAAGCCCCTTCACATCCGGTATGCAATCGCATACAATAATGTCGCAGCCCCCAGTTTGGCCTTGAACCACAAGGCGCTGGGTGGCAATCGCGATGCAAGATGACGACCCCCACATGATCGGATGAAGGGAGGCTTTGATGCCCATTACCGTCGGCCACGATACTGCCAAAACGCGGCGCACGCTCAACATCGGTGACAAGAGCTATGCCTATTATTCCATCGCGGCCGCCGAGGCTGCGGGTTTGGGCGATTTTTCCCGCCTGCCTGCCGCACTCAAGGTTGTGTTGGAGAACATGCTGCGGTTCGAGGATGGCAAGACCGTTTCGGTTGACGACATCAAGGCGTTTTCGGATTGGGGAAAGCTGGGCGGGCAAAACCCGCGCGAGATTGCATATCGCCCTGCGCGGGTCTTGATGCAGGATTTCACCGGGGTTCCAGCAGTCGTTGACTTGGCCGCGATGCGCGACGGGATCAAGGCGCTTGGCGGCGATCCGCAAAAGATCAACCCCCTCAACCCTGTCGATCTGGTCATCGACCATTCGGTGATGATCGACGAATTCGGCAATCCGCGCGCCTTCCAGATGAATGTGGATCGTGAATACGAGCGCAACATGGAGCGCTACACCTTCCTGAAATGGGGCCAGTCGGCCTTCGACAATTTCCGCGTCGTTCCCCCCGGCACCGGCATCTGCCATCAGGTGAACCTTGAATACCTGTCCAAGACCATCTGGTCGGACAAGGATCAGACGGGTCAGATCGTGGCCTATCCCGACACGCTGGTCGGCACCGACAGCCACACCACCATGGTCAACGGCGCGGCCGTGCTTGGCTGGGGTGCGGGCGGGATCGAGGCCGAGGCCGCGATGCTGGGCCAGCCCATCTCGATGCTCATCCCCGAGGTGATCGGCTTCGAACTGACAGGTTCGATGGTCGAAGGCACCACCGGCACCGATCTGGTGCTGAAGGTCGTGGAAATGCTGCGCAAGAAGGGCGTGGTCGAGAAATTCGTGGAATTCTACGGCGAGGGTCTTGACCGCCTGCCGCTGGCCGACCGCGCGACCATCGCCAATATGGCCCCCGAATACGGCGCGACATGTGGCTTTTTCCCAGTCGATAACGAAACGCTGCGTTACCTGCGCAACACCGGCCGCGACGAGGCGACCGTGGCACTGGTCGAGGCCTATGCCAAGGAAAACGGCATGTGGCGCGGGGCGGATTACCGGCCGATCTACACCGACACCCTTAGCCTCGACATGGGCAGCATCGTGCCGGCAATCTCGGGCCCCAAGCGGCCGCAAGACTATGTCGCCCTGTCCAATGCCAAAGCCGCCTTCACCCGCGAGATGGAGGCGACCTTCAAGCGCCCGATGGGCAAGCAAGTGCTGGTCGACGGCGAAGACTACACCATGGAATCGGGCAAGGTTGTGATCGCGGCGATCACATCCTGCACCAACACCTCGAACCCGTACGTGATGATCGGTGCGGGCCTTGTCGCGCAAAAGGCCAATGCGCTTGGCCTGACGCGCAAGCCTTGGGTCAAGACGTCGCTTGCGCCCGGCTCTCAGGTCGTGTCCGCCTATCTGGAGGCCGCTGGCCTGCAAGACGATCTGGATGCCATCGGCTTCAACCTTGTGGGCTATGGCTGCACCACCTGCATCGGCAATTCCGGCCCGCTTCAGCCCGAGATTTCCAAGGCGATCGCCGAGGGCGATCTGGTCGCCACTGCCGTGCTCTCGGGTAATCGCAACTTCGAGGGCCGCATCAGCCCTGATGTGCGCGCCAACTACCTGGCCAGCCCGCCGTTGGTCGTGGCCTATGCCATTGCTGGCACGATGGATATCGATCTGGCCAATGACCCGATCGCCCAAACCCCCGATGGCCGCGATGTCTATCTGCGCGACATCTGGCCAACCACGGCAGAAGTGGCCGAAACCGTCGAGCGCACCGTGACGCGCGCGGCCTTCCAGACCAAATACGCCGATGTCTTCAAGGGCGATGAGAAGTGGCAGGGCGTTCAGGTTCCCCAGCAGGAGGTCTATGACTGGCCCGCTGCCTCGACCTACATCCAGAACCCGCCCTATTTCCAAGGGATGAAGGCTGAACCCGGCACCATCTCGAATATCGAGGGCGCGCGCGTTCTGGCGATGCTGGGCGACATGATCACCACCGACCACATCAGCCCGGCGGGATCGTTCAAGGAAAACACGCCCGCAGGTAAGTATCTGACCGATCGTCAGGTACCTGCGCGCGAGTTCAACTCCTATGGGGCGCGGCGCGGCAACCATCAGATCATGATGCGCGGCACCTTCGCCAATATCCGCATCAAGAACGAGGTGCTCGATGGCGTCGAGGGCGGCTATACGCTTGGACCCGACGGACAGCAGACATCGATCTATGACGCGGCCATGGCCTATCAGGCGGCGGGCATCCCGCTGGTGATCTTTGCAGGCGAGCAATATGGCGCGGGCTCGAGCCGCGACTGGGCGGCCAAGGGCACGGCGCTTCTGGGCGTCAAGGCCGTGATCGCCGAGAATTTCGAGCGTATCCACCGCTCGAACCTCGTGGGCATGGGCGTCATCCCGTTTGAGTTCACCGGCGGCGACACGCGCAAATCGCTGGGGCTGAAGGGCGACGAGACGGTCGATATCCATGGGCTCGACACGATCCAACCGCTGCAAGAGGTGCCCTGCACCATCACCTACGGCGATGGCACGGTGAAGACGATCCAGATCAAATGCCGGATCGATACGGCGGTCGAGATCGAATATATTGAGCACGGCGGCGTGTTGCACTATGTGCTGCGCAACCTCGCCAAGGCACCTGTCGCGGCCGAGTGATCTTGCCTGTACAATGGGCTGAGAAAGGGCGCCTGCGGGCGCCCTTTTTGCATCTTGGGGTCACGGCCTTCTGGCGCGCGCCGTACGCGCTAGGCTTGCCGGATCGACTGCAGTCCACCGCTCAAGCGGTAGGCGGCTTGGTATCAAGAACGTATCGGACAAGTCGGTCTTGGGGGCAGCGCATATGGATCAAAAAAGCTTGCCCTTTGAGATCCGCGATATGATGATTTACGACATGTGGCGATCGGTTTTTTCTGTGCAGCGAGTGTGTGCCATGGGCGAAATTTCAGTGACATTGTCAGCGGATATGGTCGCCGCTCTGCGCAAGCGGGTGCGCTTTGACAGCGATGCGGATATCGCGGCCTTCGTGGCCGATGCGGTGGCGGTCTATGCCCAGCTTGGCGCGCTGACCCAGACACCGGGCCAGTTGATCTGGCAGCCCGAGGAGGGGCCGCCCCGGCGCCTGCGTCTGCCGGGCGATGCAGGCGCCGCCGATCAGGTCACACGGTAGATCGGTAAAGGAGTAAGCGGTATGGGTTACAAGTTTCTTTCCGAGGAAGCGCGCGACGAGAGCGGCTTTTCCGTCGCCACGCTCGGCGATATCGACGGCGATGGTCTGGCTGATTTCCTGATCGGGGCGCAACGTGGCGACGGGATCGGGAATGCCGAAACCTGGTCGGGCAGCACCTATCTGATCAAGGGCGCCGATCTGCCCGCGCTCGATCTGGCCGATGGCACAAGCGATGGCGTCATCAATCTGGGCTTCGTGCGCAGTGTCGGCACCTCCTACGAAATCGTCGGTGAGGATCAGGGCGATTTCACCGCGCGCAGCATCAGCTCTGCCGGCGATGTGGATGGCGACGGGCGCGACGATATCCTCATCGGCGCGTCGGGCGCGGACGGTATCGGCAATGCCGAATCTTCGTCCGGCGGCGCCTATCTGATCATGGCCGCCGATCTTGCAGCACTTGACGGCGCCGATGGCGCGACCGATGGCATCATCGATCTGGGCCAAGTCGCGGCGACGGGCGGCTCGTATGAGTTCGTCGGAAAGGATCAATTCGACGGGGCCGGCGAAGTTGTCAGGTCCGCCGGCGATGTGGATGGGGACGGGCGCGCCGATCTGTTGATCAGCGCCCGCGAGGACTCTCCGGGTGCCAATTTCTACCTAATCAAGGCCTCCGACCTCATCGCACTGGATCAGGCCGATGGCACGGCCGACGGCATCATCAATCTTGGCACCGTGGCGGCCACCGGCACTTCCTACAAATTTGTCGGAGACGGTGGCCTTCTCTTCAGGGCCAGTTCCGCAGGCGATATCGACAATGACGGGCAGGCCGATCTGCTGCTCGGTGATCCGAATTGGCAAGATATGCGCGGCGCCGCCTATCTCATCAATGCCAATGACCTTGCCGCGCTGGATCTGGCCGATGGCACGGTGGATGGTGTCATCCGAGTGGCCAATGTCGCGGCGACCGGCACCTCCTATCAGTTCGTGGGGCGGGGGGATGACGACCGGGCCGGCTGGTCGGTCAGTTCCGCAGGCGATGTGGATGGCGACGGGAAGGACGATCTGCTGATCGGGGCCTATCTGGCCGATGGCTCCGGCCTTCTCGGCTTCATGTCCGGCGTGACCTACCTCGTCAATGCCAATGATCTTGTCGCTCTCGATGCGGTCGATGGATCGACGGACGGCATCATCAATCTGAGCAGCATTTCGACTCCCGTCCTCCAGGGCACGGGCGCGTCCTATCGGTTCATCGGGGATCGCGATGACCATGTCGGCTGGTCAGTCAGCGCGACGGGCGATGTGAATGGCGACGGTCTTGCCGATTTCCTGATCGGCGCCCCTCGGGCCGACGGGATCGGCAATGCCGCGTCGAATGTCGGCAGCGCTTACCTCATCAGCGGCGCCGATCTTGTCTCCCTCGATACGGCCGACGGGAATGTGAACGGCATCATCGACCTCGACAATGTGGCGGCGACCGGCACCTCCTACGAGTTCATCGGGCCGAACAACAATGATAATGCCGGGTTTTCCGTCAGCGCGGCGGGCGATGTCGATGGGGATGGGCTGGATGATCTGTTGATCGGGGCCGTCCAGAACGGAAGTCTCGGATCGAATCAGATCGACACGACCTACCTGATCGAGGCCGACCGGCTTGCCTTCTACGACGGTCTCGACGGCGCGGTGGACGGGATCATCCACCTCGCCAATGTCTCGTGCTTTTTGACCGGCACCCGCATCGCCACGCCCGGCGGCCCGGTTGCCGTCGAGCGGTTGGGGCCGGGCGATCTGGTGCTGACGGCGGATGGCCGGGCGGTGCCTGTGCGCTTCAACCTGCGCCAGAACGTTTCCACCCGCTTCGGCCCGCCCGAGCGGCTGATGCCCGTGCGGCTGCGGGCGGGGGCCTTGGGCCAAGGCCTGCCCGTGCGCGATCTGGTGCTGACCGCCGATCACGCGCTGATGATCGATGGCCTGCTGATCAATGCGGGTGCTCTGGTGAACGGGTCGAGCATCGACCGCGTGCCGCTCAAGGAACTTGGCGAAAGCTTCACCGTCTACCACATCGAGACGGAGGCCCATGATCTGATCCTCGCCGAAGGCACGCCTGCCGAGACCTTCATCGACTATGCCGGGCGGCAGACCTTCGACAACTACGCCGACTACCTCGCGCTTCACGGCGGGGATCGGATGATCCCCGAGAACCCCGCCCCCCGCGTCACCAGCGCCCGCATGCTCCCCCCCGCCCTTAAGGCGCGGCTCGGGCTTGAGCGCGCGGCATGAGGGCGAGGGAACGAAAGTAACGGGGGCGCCCGGAGGCGCCTCTTTTTTTGTTATCTGGCCTCTTGGCCACAAGAGATGGCAACTGTAACGCTGGTCGCAAAGGCTTGATTGGTCTGTGGTGTCATGAGGCGCTAATTACACAGAGCGCAACTTTGGCAGGAGCGAGCAAGACGATGCGGATGAAAGGTGCTGCGACTTTGGCCTCAGGTCTGATTGCGCTTTGGGCAGCCGCGGCCGCCCCGGCGCAAGAGAGGCACGGCCCGGTGGTGGTGGAGCTTTTCACCTCGCAGGGGTGTTCGGCTTGTCCGCCCGCCGATGCGCTCTTGGGTGAGTTGGCGCAGCATGACGATGTGATCGCCTTGGCACTGCATGTCGATTACTGGGACTATATCGGCTGGCGCGATACCTTCGCCCAACCCGCCTTTACCGCGCGCCAGCATGGCTATGGTCAAGCGGTGGGTTCGACCGTTGTTTACACACCGCAGATGATCGTGGGTGGGCATGACCGGGTGGTGGGTGTGCGGCCCATGGCAATCTCTGCGCTGGTTCAGACCCATCATGCGACCCCCGATCCGATCGCGATCGTGGTTGCCGCCGATGGGGATGGCTTTTCCGTTGAAGCGCGCAGCCTCGGTGATCCGCCCGTGGGGCGCATGGTGGTGCAAGTCGTCACCTATCGCCCCCATGCCGAGGTCAATATCGCTCATGGTGAACGGGCCGGCACCGTTAGCGAACATTTCAATGTCGTCACCTCGTGGCAGGAGGTTGGCGAATGGGATGGGCAGTCGCCCATGCGCTTTCGCGTCCTCCCGCAACAAGATGACCCTCATGTCGTGATCGTGCAGCAAGCGGGTTTTGGCCCGATCCTCGCGGCGGCCCGGTTGGATTGAGCCGGTTTGCAACCACCCCACCTGTGTGTGTTCTATTGGGGGCTTGGGGCGTTGAAATAGGCCTTCACCCGGTGCGGTTTCCACCGCCGATGGATCCAAAGCCACTGCGCCGGACATGCGCGCACCCGCGCGGCCAGGCTGTCATTGAGTTCTTGGGTCATCGTCACCGCATCGCTATGCGGGATCGGGGCCTCGATCTGGACATCGAAATCAAGACCGTTCTTTAGCCGTTCGGCATAGATCGGTACCAAGAGCGCATTGTATTTCAACGCCATTTCCGCGGCCGATAGTGCCGTGGGCGCAGGCTGCCCGAGGAAGTCGAGCAGCGCCCCTTGGGCCACATACTGATCGATCAAGATCGCGCCTTGGCCCCCTTCACGCAGGGTTTTGACAAAGCCTGCCAGCCCGCGCCGGTCGCGCGGAAAGGCCGCCCCGCCCACCCCCTCGACCGATGCGATGTAATGCGCATTTGAAAACGGGTTGTTCATCAGCCGGTAAAGACCGCCCATCGCATAGCCGCGCACATTCATTGCCGCACGCGCCGCTTGGTAATTTCCAAAATGCCCCGAGACGAAAAGGATCGGGCGCCGCTGGGCAAGTGCTGCCTCGCAGGCGGCCAATCCCGGCCCATGCGGCACCCATGCCTTGGCGCGGGCAAGTTGGTCTGCGGTGGAATAATTCTCGATCGTCACCCGCCCGAAATTGTCCAGCACCGCGGCGGTGATCGCGCGCCGCTCGTCGGCTGTCAGGTGCGGAAAGATCCAAGCCAGCTGTTCATCGGCCCGCTTGGCATAGCCCGCGATGCCACCCACAGCCCGCAAGATGGCCCCCATCAACGGCACACGCCACCCATAAGGCAAGCGCAGCGCGACCCACAACAGGCCACGCACAGCGCGATCGACGAGCCAGTCAAGCCAGAGGCGGCGGGGTTTTGCCATGCGATCCTTCGGGTTGTCAGCCTGTCGCGGGTGCTCAGGCTGGGGTCACGGCACGGATGCGAGTTTCGCGATGCCAGACATAAACCCCGGCCCCCACGATCACAAGCGCGCCGATCCATGTCGGCGTATCGGGGCGCTCGCCAAAGGCGAAAAAGCCCCAAAAGCTGGCAAAGATCACGCCCGCATAGCTGAATGGGGCGACAGCGCCCGCCTCGGCGATGGTCAGCGCGCGGATGAGCAGGAATTGACCCGTTGCACCAATCGCGCCCAAGCCAAGAAAGATCGCCCAATCCCCCGTGCGCGGCGCTTGCCACACGGGGATTGCCAAAGTGCTTGCCACCAAGGTCCCGATCATCGCGGTATAGAGGAATGATGTCAGCACTGGCTCATCGCGGCCCAAGAAACGGGTCGCGAGCGCACAGCCAGACAAAAAGACCCCTGCCAAGAGCGGCAATAGCGCCGTGAGCGTAAAGACCTCTGATCCAGGCCGGATCACGATCAGGGCACCACAAAGGGCCGCCACGATCCCCAAGATACGCCTTGGCCCCAACCCCTCGCGGAGCACGATGGCCGCCCCAAGCATCAAGAGCATTGGATGCACCTGCATCACCGCCGTGGCTGCGGCTATGTCCATGCGGTTGATCGCGGTAAAAAAGCTGTAGGTCGCGGCAAACAGGAAGGCAGAGCGCAGCAATTGCAGCCCGATATGGCGGGTGCGCAAAAGCAGCCCAAGGCGGGGTGCCAAGACCAGCGCCGCGACAAGCATCATCCCCGCATAGCGCGCCCAGACGACTTGGATCGGATCATAGCGCGTCATCAGCATCTTGGCGGTGGCATCCATCGCCGAGAATAGGAAGATCGCGCAGAGCATCAGCAAGATGCCTTGCGCCACCGGTGTGAAGCGCGCCAGGGGCATTAGCCCCGCTGGGCTGCCAGCGCCTCCAGCTGTGGGCGCAGCCACGCAAGTTGATAGCCCCATGCCTCGCCACGCGCGATGATCTCATCAGTGGGCAAATCGCCTGCCTGACCCAGCGCCCAGACCAGCGTCGAGCGGTTACCCGAGGCGCAATACGCGATGACCGGCCCTTCGGCTGCGTCGATCGCGTCGCGTTGTTCGTCGACATTATCCATCGTCATCTGGCCGCCGATTACGGGGTTGAAGACGAAGTGTAGTCCTGCGGCCTCGGCCGCGGCTTGCATCGCGGCAGCCTGAAGCGCGGCGGGATTTTCGCCATCGGGGCGATTGCAGATCACGGTGGTAAAACCCGCATCCGCCAAGGCGGCCATATCGGTTGGCGCAAGTTGCGGGGCGACACTATAGCTGTCGGTGATCTGGCGCAGATCCATTGTCAGGGCTCCTTGGCATGTGCTGAGCCCCTTTTGCCTGAAGCTGCGGGCAAGGAAAAGACCACCTTGATGCATATCAAGGCCGATCGGCGTCCAAGCGCATAGGTTGATCGCATCCTGACACCGTAGGCAGAGGATGCGATGACCGATCTTGCCACACGCCGCGCCCAGCTTGAGGGGCGCCTCGCGGCGTTAATGGGGCGCTTGCGCGCGCTTGATGCCGAACTGGACAGCCATCAATCCAAGGATTGGGAGGAGTTGGCGCTCGAGCGCGAAGGCGACGAAGTATTGGAGAAGCTCGGCCAATCGGGCGAGGTGGAAATGGCGCGTATCCACGCGGCCTTGGCGCGGATGGACCGAGGCGATTACGGGGTTTGCGTGCGTTGCGGTGCCAAGATCACGGAACAGCGCCTCGACCTGTTACCGCACACCCCGTTTTGCCCTCGCTGCGCAAGCTAGGGGTGCGAGGTGGCGCGCAGATCCGACCGTGAAGGGCCGCGCAGTGACCGCGGCATGCGCCAGTCAATCGCAGCCTTGCTTTTGTCGCCGCGCATGGGCCAAGCGGTCGCGCGCCGATTGCTTGCATCGCCCGCACGGTCTGCGTGGATCATCCCGCGCGGCGGTACATGTTATGGAACTTGCCTCTCCGATATGGCCGTGCCGACAGGGTTCACTTGCCCCGCGCTGCTGCCATTTGTGCGGCCATTTCAAGTGCAGCGATAAAGCTGGTCGGATCGGCGCATCCGGTTCCGGCGATATCGAAGGCTGTTCCATGATCGGGTGAGGTGCGGATAAAGGGCAGCCCCAGCGTGACATTCACGCCACCAGCAAAATCAATCGTTTTGATCGGGATCAGGGCTTGGTCATGATACATGGCAATGGCCGCGTCATATTGGGCGCGCGCACCGGCATGAAACATGGTGTCGGCGGAATGTGGGCCGCTAAGATTCAAGCCCTCGGCCCGCAGCGCAGCGATGACGGGGGTGATCAACCGCTCTTCCTCGTGGCCCATCGTCCCGCCTTCTCCGGCATGGGGGTTTAACCCTGCGATGGCGATGCGCGGGGCAGGGATGGCGAAATCTCGGCGCAGCGCTGCATGCGTAATGCGGATCGTGTCGATCAATAGCCTTGCATTGAGTGCCGCCGGCACATCGGCCAGCGGGATATGGATCGTGGCAGGCACGACACGCAGTGCCGGACAGGCTAGCATCATCACCACGCTCTCGATACCCGCCAGATGGGCCAGATACTCGGTATGGCCGGGAAAGGCGAACCCAGCCCCCTCCTTGAGCGCTTTCTTGTTGATCGGCAGCGTCGTCAACGCCGATGCCTCGCCGCGCGTCACCAGATCGACACCGCGCGCGATCGCGGCGATCACAGCGGCGGCGTTTGCAGGTGCGGGCTGGCCCGCAATGGCTGGGGCAGGGAATTCTTGGTGCAGAACCGGCAAGCCGCGCATGGCGGCATTGGCGGTGTCAGCGGGGCGCGAAATCGCGACGATCGGTGCGCCGAAAGCAGCGAGATGCGCAAGATCACCGATGACGAAAAACGGGAGCCGCGCGCCCAAGCCTTGCCATGCCTTGACGGCGATCTCCGGGCCAATGCCTGCGGGTTCACCGATGCTGACGGCGATCGGGGCGGGAACGGTCATTTCAGTTATAGGTGATGATGGCGTCGGCGCGCAGCTCTTCCAACAACGCCCTAGCCTCGGCTTCCAACTGAATGGCAAAAAGCCTTTGACGCACGGCTTCGATCTCGCCTTCGGGGGGGGTGATGCTTCGCGCACACAAGATCACCGCCGTTGTGGTGCCAGCCTCTCCGAGGGTCAGCCCGATCTCACCGGCATCGAGTGTTGCCAAGACCATCGCGATATCGGTCGGGATCGCCGAAAGCGGTTGGTCTTGGCGTGTGAATGCACCCGGGCGCAGTGCGTAAAGATCGTTGCATTGATCGATATCCGCGCGCAGGGCTGTGATCGCGGCTTGCCCTTCCTCGGTCTGTTGCGCGGGCAAGGTCAGCGTCGCATAATCAAGCGAGGCGGCCACGGGCGCACGGTAGCTTCCTTGCGACAGGCCACGCAGCTGGAAGATCGCGATCGCGGGACCCAAGACCACTGGGCCATAGGTCTCACCGACTGACAAGAGCATCAGCTCTTTACTCAGTTGTTCAGGAATAGCGTCAAGCGCACGCCAGCCGGTCAGGCCACCATCCTCACGTGTGGGGGCAGCTGAAAAGCGGCGAGCGGCTTGTGTGAAAAGATCGATCTCGAAATTCAGATCGGCGGCAAGGCGCGCCAGATCATCGCGCAGTGTGTCGCGGTTTTCCGGCGTGACCGGCACGATCAATTCGGCCAAGAGGATCTCACCGCTGCCAAGTTGCGGATCATGGGCCAGCGCGCGGGCTACGGCATCGTCACTGGTGGCTGCGCGCGCGCGTCCAGAAAACCGCGCCTGCACCACGTTTCGCCATGAAATGTTGTTGGCGATAAAATCGCGGAAGGTTTCGGGCGCAACACCCTCTTGGCCGATTGCGTCGAGAAATTCATCGGCGCTCAACTCGGCCCTTGCGGCGAAAGCGGCGATACCTTCGGCGATTTCCGCCTCGCTTGCCAAGACATCAAGGCGGCGTGCTTCGGCCATTTGAAGGCGTTCATTGACCAAGGCCTCAAGCGCTATGGCCTGCAAATCGCCCGGGGTGCGGATGACCTCCAAGAACAAGGCGCGCTGGTCGATTTCAAATTGTGTGACAATCGCATCGTTGACGCGCGCAACAGCCGTAAAGGGCGATTGCGCAGCTGTCGGCATGGCCAGCGACAGACCCAAGGGCAAAGCCAAGGCCAAGGCCTGCAAAAGGCGGCGGACCGTGCAAGTCGGGCGTGTCTTCATCGCGTTGTCGTTCCGTTATGCTCGTGAAATGCGTTCATCGCGGCCTTATCCCTTCTTTTGGACTGCCTCATGCGCGAAGGCAACTCCGACGATGCGATGGGCGCATATCTGTCTAGCCATCCTCGGTATGCAAGATCAGCCCAATCGCGAGCAGTATCGCGGCCATGGGCGGTGTCCATGCGACAAGGGCGATGGGCAATTGCCCGTTCTCACCCAAGACCTGCGCAAATGAGCGCAGAAAAAACAAGCTAAATCCCAGCAAGATCGCGGCTAGAACCATGATGCCTGTTTTGCCAGACCGGGTGTGGCGCATGCTCAAACCTGCCGCGATCAACACCATCGCGGCAAGCATCAAGGGGCTTGATAGCTCCATCTGAAGCCAGACACGGTGTTGCAGCGCGCCGAATCCTGCTTGGTTCAGTTGATCGATGAAACCCGGAAGCTGGTAGATCGGCACCGTTTCGGGTTTGCCGAAGCTGTCGCGGATCTGGTCGCGTGTCAGCGTTGACGGGAGCGAAAACTCCGGCATGACGGTAACATTTGCCTCTGGGTTCTGTGTGTCGGCCAAAAGCCATTGGCGTGCATCGCGCAAATCCCATGCCCCATCGATCAGCCGCGCCTCGGCGGCATTGAGGCGGCCTGTGATCGTGCCATCGGGTGTGAACTGGAAAAAACTGACATCAAACAGATGCGTGCCATCGGCATTTGTTGCACCCGCACGGATCACCGTTTGCTCGGTTTCGCTGCCTTGGCGCAGCCAAAGCCCCTCGGCGGTGACAGAGACGGTGCGCTCCTCGGCACCGCGATACAGGGCCGTTTTCAGATCATATTGCTGTGAGGTGGTCGCCACGATCGGATTGAGCAAGATGACCGCCGTCGCGCCAAGGCCAAGCGCCACGATCACAGGCGAGGTTGCCGCGCGCAAGGCCGATCGCCCCGAGGCGCGGATGACCACCAATTCCGAGCTGCGCGCCAGCCCAAGAAACAACAGGAGCGTCGCCAACAATACGAAAAGCGGGATCATTTCGTAGAGCTTGCCCGGCAGGTTCAACACCGCCAATTCGAAGACCGGCCCAAATCCAAGATCTGGGCCGATGCGGCGGAGCTGCTCGGCCAGGTCGATGGGCAAGAGAATGGCGATGAAGACCGCTGTCACGATCCCCAAGGCCCGAAAAAAGCGCCGCGCGATGTAGAGATGCAAGATCATGCCGCGTGCGCGCCCCGATCGCCAGGCCCGCGTGGCTTGCGTTTGCGCGCCATCGCCATTTGTATCAGTACCCCTGCCAGCACCGCCGCCAAAAAGGGCTGGGCATAGGCCAAGAGCTGGAGTTCCACATTGCGGATCGCGTTCGCCTCGGCGGCGTTCCAGACCATTTGCAGCGGGATGACCAGCACAACGGCCAACATGATCTGCGGCCAGACACCAAAGCGTGAAAAACCACCAAGCATCAGGCAGGCAGCTGCGATCAATGGTGGGAAAATCACGAACAGCACGCGTGCGATGCGGTCATGGCCGATAAAGCGCATCTCGGCCAACGTAAGGCCCAAGCTGGCAGCCACCGTTTCATCGGCGCTGATCAAGGCCCATGTGGACAAAGCGCGCAATTCGGTGCTGGCCGCGACCTCCTCGTCGATGAGTGCGCCCAGATTATAGGTGAAGTCATCGAACAGGACCGTCGATAGCCGCTTGGTGGCCACGTCATAGGTTTGCGCCAGCCCGTCGAACATCACCAGCTGCGGGCCTGTGCCGGCCTCAAGCAACAGTGCGCGGGGCGCGGTATAGGTCGTTTCCGTGGTCGGATCGACGCGATCTTGCAAGAACATGTCACGAAATTCGCCTTGGTCGGTAATCGCGCGCACATAAACACTCAACCCTGGTGCAGGGTGGATGAATTGTCCCGCGCGTAGGAAACGGCCGGTCAGATCGGCTTCAACGTCAGCGCTGCGATCGATGAACTGCCCCCGTGCGGACGGGGCGAGGACATTGCTCAAGATCGCCATCAAGAGCCCAAGGACCAGCCCGAACGCAAAAACCGGTCGCAGGAGCCGCGCCGCCGACAGGCCCGCTGTTTGCAGCACAACCAATTCGCTTTCGCCGATCAGCCGGTTAAAGACATAAAGCGTGGCGACAAACCCCGAGACCGGCAAGATCATCATCATGATCTGCGGCAAGGTCAGCGCCGTGAATTCAAGGAAAACGCGCAAGTTTTGACCATCGGCGATGAGCGAATCGAACAGGTCCACCGCCTCGTTGATCCAATAGACCGAGATCAGCACAAGGCTGAAAAAGCCAAACAGCACGATCAGTTGGGACAGGATATAACGATCGTACCGCCCCAAGGCGCGCCCCTCCATTGCATGTTGTAGCCCATAACGGGCCTTGGCCTCTCCTTTTAGGCCAAACGGCGGCCTCGTGCGAGGGTGATCTGGCCATTGGCGAAAGCCCGCCCTAGGGTGCGCTCAAAGCGGCGGCACGATGCGCCGACCCCGTGGACAAGGAAGCAAAGCATGACATCGCCGATCACCATTTCTTTCGCCGAAACAGATCTTGCCGCACTGGCCACGACGGAGGGCAAGCTTGGCCTCGTGGTCAGCACCGATGGTACGCTCGATCCTGCCGGACGGCGACTGAACCGGTTGATGCGCGGCGCGCTAGCGCGGTTGGTCGCGGGTCCGGCATGGGAAAAGATCAAACCCGGCGAAGGGGTGGCGCTGAACTGGCCTGCGGGTTTGGCGGCAACCGGGCTGATGGCGGTCAAGCTCGCCCGCCGCGCCAGCGCCGACGAAGCGCGCCGCGCGGGGGCGACCTTGGCCAAGTTCAAAGGTGCCGAGGCATTGTGCGTCGCGGCCGGCGGCACGGCGCGCATCGCTGATCTGGCCCTTGGCCTTGCGCTGCGCGGTTATGATTTCACCACCCACAAGACCGGCGAGAAGGACCAACCGCAACATGCGACGATCATGGTCGCCAAACCCGATGAGGCCCGCATCGCCACAGCCCCTCTCTTGGCCGTGGCCGAGGGGGTGTTTTTCACCCGCGACCTGATCAATGAACCGGCCAATGTGCTGACGACACGCGATTTCGCCGCGCGGATCGAAGGGATGCGGGCGCTTGGCCTGACGGTCGAGATCCTCGAAGAAACCGAATTGGCCAAGATGGGTATGGGCGCGCTGTTGGGCGTGGGGCAGGGGTCGGAAAGCCCCTCCAAGATCGCGGTGATCCAGTGGAAAGGTGCCGATACCGCCCCATTGGCCTTGGTCGGCAAGGGCGTCGTCTTTGATACGGGCGGCATCAGCCTCAAGCCTGCGGGCGGGATGGAAGACATGACCATGGATATGGGCGGGGCGGCTGTCGTTGCGGGGGTGATGCATGCGCTGGCCCGCCGCCGCGCGCCTGCCCATGTGGTGGGCCTGATCGGTCTGGTCGAAAACATGCCCTCTGGGACAGCACAGCGCCCCGGCGATGTGGTCACCTCGATGAAGGGCGACACGATCGAGGTGATCAACACCGATGCCGAGGGGCGCTTGGTATTGGCCGATGTGATGTGGTACGCGCAAGAGCGGTTCAAGCCTGTTGGCATGATCGATCTGGCCACGCTCACAGGCGCGATCATCATCGCGCTTGGCCATGAAAACGCGGGTGTTTTCTCGAATGATGATGCGCTTTGCACAGCCTTTCTCAAGGCCGCCGCCGCCGAGGGCGAGGGTGCTTGGCGCATGCCCTTGGGTGCGGCCTATGATGAAAAGCTCAAGAGCCGCATCGCCGATATGAAGAATGTGGGCGGGCGCGATGGCGGCGCGATCACGGCGGCGCAATTCCTGCAACGGTTCGTCAAGCCCGAGACTCCGTGGATCCACCTTGATATCGCCGGTGTGGCCAGCGTGAAATCCGACACGATGCTGGCGCCCAAGGGCGCGACGGGCTGGGGTGTCATGGCGCTTGACCGCATGATCCGCGATCATTTCGAAGCATAAGGGCGCAGCGGTGAGCGAGGTCTTTTTCTACCATCTCACCCAATCAACGCTCGCGGTGACGCTGCGACTATTGCTTGAGAAATCGCGCGCGCAAGGCTGGCGCGTCGCGCTGCGCGCACAAAGCGAAGAAATGCTCGCCCGCCTTGATGCGGCCTTGTGGGAGGGGGCCGAGGATGCATTCTTGCCCCATGGTCGGGATGGCAGTCCCCATGATGCCGACCAGCCCGTGCTTTTGACCCTTTCGCACAGTGCCGCCAATCATCCCGATTGTCTCGTGATCGTGGAGGGCGCAGTCATCACGCCCGAGGAGGTGGCTGGCTTCAAGCGCGCGATGGTCGTCTTTGACGGGCAGGATGCAACAGGGCTGAACATCGCGCGCACACAGTGGAAAACCCTGACGGCTGCGGGGGTAAAGGCGAAATACTATGCCGAGGAAAACGGCCGCTGGACGATGAAGGCTGAAAGCTAACGGGCCAGCCTGAGCTGCCCGCCCGACATCTCCAAGCGCGCAAAGCGGCGCAGATAGCTCATTCCCAACAGGCTTTCGGACAACTCGCCGCGATTGACGACGGCGCCCATCCCCTCGTCGGTGATCGCGCCCAAACGGACGGTCGCAAGGCGCACGGGTGCGGTTTCAACGATCCCGTTGGCGGTCATGGCGCGCCCCGAATAGACAAGCGCGGTAGGGTCGATGCCAATACGCATGGCATCTTCGGCGGACAAGACGATGTCACTTGCGCCTGTATCCACGACGAAGCGCACGGCTGTGCCGTTCACATCCAGCGTCAGGTAAAAATGCCCGTCATGTGCCATTGGCACGATGATCTCGCGCCCATTCTGCATCACCGTTTGGCGCGGTGCGACCGTGTCGCGGATCGTGGGCCAAAGACCCACGGCAGCAATTGCCCCCACAAAGATCAGGACCCAAATCGCTGCCTGCCGCGCGATGCGACCCAGATTACCACGGCTGCCGATCCAATAAGACAGTGCCAGAGCCCCGCCAAGCAGGCCAAGAAACACCAAGGATGCAATCTGGTCGCCGCTCATCTGCCGCCCTCTTGCCTGCTTGCGCCAATATAGCGGCGTTGACGCCTAGATCACCTGAAGATCGCGCATCGCATCGATCACGAATTGCACCGATAACGCGGCCAAGAGCATGCCCAAGAGCCGGGTCACCACATTGATCCCCGTCGGTCCCAAGAGCCGTTCCAGCGGCGTAGCCAGCAAGAACAACGTCAAAACCACGCTCAGCACCGCCAACATCACCAGATGCACGATCACGACATGCCCCGCATCGCCCCCGTCTTGGCCGGTCAGCAAGATCATGGTCGCAATCGCCCCCGGCCCTGCGATCAAGGGAATGGCCAAGGGAAATACCGAAGGATCATCGGCAGGCGCACCCCCCGCCTGACCCTGCCTGCGCTGCGTGCGGCGCTCAAATAGCATGTCGAGGGCTGTCAGGAACAGCAAGATCCCGCCCGCCATGCGGAAGGCGGGCATGGAAATGCCAAGGAAATTCAGAACCGCTTCGCCCGCAAGCCCAAAGAGCGTCAGGATGGCGACAGCCACCAAAGTCGCACGCATCGCGATCGCTCGGCGCTGGCGGATGGTCTGGCCACGGGTAAGCGCCACGAATAGCGGCGCAAGGCCGATCGGGTCGATGACCACGAAAAGCGCAACGAAGGCCGGGATGTAATCAAGCATACTCATACGCTTTCGGCGGCCTCCAGCTTTTCGGCGGCACGCATCCACAGGGCCTCTGCCCGGTGCAGCCCTTCCATCAACTCCGCATATTTGCGCTGCCAGACTTCAAGCTCGCCGATGCGGGCATCTTCGTAAAGGGCCGGATCGGCGAGTTTGGCGGCCAGCTTGTCGCGCATCTCTTCGATGGTGGCGACACGCGCCTCGCAGCGGCGCAGATCGGCGCGTAGCTCCTTGATCTCATCCTTGGAAAACGCCTTTGGCTTTTCCTTTTCTTTCTGAGGCTTTGCGGGCTTTTCCTCACCTTTGAGGAGGGCCGCGCGATAGCTGTCGAGATCACCTTCGTAGGGGGCGACCCGCCCGTCCTTTACCAGCCACAGCCGATCTGCGACGAGCGACAACAGATGCATGTCATGGCTGACCAAGATGACCGCGCCGGTATAGGCGGTTAGCGCCTCGACCAGCGCCTCGCGGCTTTCGATGTCGAGGTGGTTGGTCGGTTCGTCCAGGATCAGCAGATGCGGTGCATCCAGCGTGGCCAGACACAGTGACAGACGCGCCTTTTGCCCACCCGATAGCTTGGCCACCACCGTTTCGGCTTGCTCGGCCATCAGGCCGAATCCGGCCAGAACCGCCCGTAGCTTGGTTTGCTGTTGATCGGGGCGCGCGCGTTGAAGATGTTGTAGCGGGGTTTCGTCGATATGCAGCTCATCGACCTGATGCTGGGCGAAATACCCCACCCTGAGCTTGGACGAAGCCGTTTGCTGCCCCCCAAGCGGGGCAAGCTTGCCTGCCAACAGCTTGGACAGCGTCGATTTCCCCTCGCCGTTGCGGCCCAAGAGCGCGATCCGATCATCTTGGTCGATCCTGAGGGCAAGTCGCGACAAGATGGGCTTGCCGTCATAGCCCACCGCAACATCGTCAAGCGCAAGGATCGGCGGCGAAAGCGTGTCAGGGATGGGAAAGGTGAAGACCGTACGCGCCGCATCCTCGGGCATGCGGATGGGCGTCATCTTTTCCAGCATTTTGACCCGGCTTTGTGCCTGCTTGGCCTTGCTCGCCTTGGCCTTGAAGCGATCGACAAAGGCTTGCAGATGGGCGCGCTGCAAATCTTGTTTCTTGGCAGCAGCCGTCTGCACGGCGCGCGCCTCGGCACGGGTGCGGGCGAAAGTATCGTAACCGCCCGAATAAAGCGTCAGGTTGCGCCCCTCGAGATGCAGGATATGGCCCACGGCGCGGTTCAATAGCCCGCGATCATGGCTGATCACCAGAACGCTATGGGGATAGCGCATCAGGTAGCTTTCCAGCCACAACGCGCCCTCAAGGTCGAGATAGTTGGTCGGTTCGTCCAACAGCAAAAGGTCCGGCTGGGCAAACAACACACCGGCCAAGGCAACCCGCATCCGCCAGCCCCCCGAAAAGGCCGAACAGGGCATGCGGCTTTCGGCGTCGGTAAAGCCAAGCCCTTTGAGGATACTGGCCGCCCGCGCCTCAGCCGACCATGCATCGATATCTTGCAACCGCGTCTGGATCTCGGCCATGCGTTCGCCCGTGGCGCTTTCCGCCTCGGCCAACAGGCTGGCGCGCTCGGTATCGGCGGCCAGCACCGTGTCGATCAGCGACACCTCCGAGCCCGGAACCTCTTGGGCGACACCGCCGATGCGGGCGCGCGCGGGTAAGTCGATGCTCCCGCCATCTAGCGTCAACTCGCCCCGGATCAGACGGAAGAGCGTGGTCTTGCCCGCACCGTTGCGTCCAACGATGCCGACCTTGTGACCGGCAGGGATGGTCACGCTCGCCCCTTCAAGCAAGGGGCGGCCCGCGACGCTGTAAGAGATATCGGAAATGCGCAACATGGGCGCTGTGTGACCTTGTGTCGGGATACTGTCAACGGCTCGGCTTTTCATCCCTCAACCCCCATGCTAAGGCCGCGCCAATTTCCAACCCCACGGAGCGAACACATGGCCATCCAGCGCACTTTTTCGATCATCAAACCCGATGCCACCAAGCGTAACCTGACCGGCGCGATCAACGCCAAGATCGAGGCCGCTGGCCTGCGCATCATCGCGCAAAAGCGCATCCACATGACCCCGGCACAGGCCGGCCATTTCTACGCCGTTCACAAGGAACGCCCCTTCTACGGCGAATTGTGCGCGTTCATGGCGTCCGAACCCGTGGTTGTACAAGTGCTCGAAGGCGAGAACGCGATTACGAAGTACCGCGAAGTGATGGGTGCAACCGATCCGGCCGAAGCGGCCCCCGGCACGATCCGCAAGGATTTCGCGCTCTCCAAGGGCGAAAATTCGGTCCATGGCTCGGACGCGCCTGAGACCGCAGCCGAAGAAATCGCCTATTTCTTCGCCGGGATGGAGTTGGTCGGCTAAGCCGCACCGCTTGCCGACGATCACGATCAAAGGGTCGCCCAGGCGGGCGGCCCTTTTTTGGTGTGCGACGGCTAACGGTGACGACCTGTGCCGATTTCATCCAAGAGCCGTTCGATCGCGCTGTCATGAAGCGGCGTTGAAAGCCCTGCTTTCAGCGCATCAAAGCTTGCCCGCAGCGCAGCCTTTTCAGGCCCCTTGCAATCGTTCCACGGCCGCCCCTGCAAGGCCATGTGCAAGACGTAATAGCCGATGAAATGGGGCCGCGTGCCTGTCTTGATCATCGCACCATAGGCCGCATCGGCCCCTAAAGCGCGCAAGGCGCTGGCGGTCATGATGCCTGCGCGCGCCATCTCGGCTGCCATGGCGGGGCCGATATTGCGCAGCGCGGTGACGGGATCGTCCTCTTCTGGCAACGGCACGGTGTGTATCCCTTTGCGACTCCCTCACCACCGGCACCTGTTCAGGACAAGGCGCACTTCGCCCGCCGCTGCTGTGGTTTTGCTGCCGGTTAGTGGGGACGATTTTGCCGCGAGGATGGCCCCGCCTTCAAGTGAGGATTGCAAGTGCTGGCGACCCGGCCATGTGGAAGAGAGACGAGGGCCAGGTCGCCAGCGGGCTTTTCACGTCGTCCAATGCGCGCATCAAGGAAGGGAGGAGGGATGCAACGCCGTCCGACACCACACACGTGGCCCGGCGGCTACCGTGCTGCAAGAAAAAGCCGATCATCCGCGTCGCCTTTTGCGCGTTGCCTGAGAATTCAGCGCCTTTCTCCCCTGCAATGCATAAGGATGCGGCGCGCGGCAAAAGACCATCCAAGTGATGTCGTACGGGTTCCTGCCTGACAGGTAGCGGCGCCTGTGGGATGAGCCTCCGGGTGTCAGACGTGCCAGATGCGGACAATGCAGCTTGAGGGCGCGCGATGACCTCTAGGTGCGCGCTGCCTCGAATGCGGTCCAAGCGGCCTCGAATGCTGCAAAGTCAAAGCCATCTGCCCGTGCGGCCGAAAGGACGATCTTTTCGGTGTCGAGCAATTTGGCAATGGCCGCAGGGAGTTCGGCCGCATAGCCGGTCGGAATGACCAAGGCACCGTGACGGTCGGCATGGACCAAATCACCATCGGCAACGCACAACCCGAAAATCGTAACAGGCGTTGCGATCTCGCGCACATGCACGAAGCCATGGCTTGGGCCGATGCTGCCCGCAATCACGGGAAACCCGTCTGGCAGGTCGCCCAGATCACGCATCACCCCGTTGGTCAGCGCACCGCTCAGCCCAAAGCCCTTGTGGACGGTGGTATTGATCTCGCCCCAATAGGCGCCGATGGCATTGGGGCCATCCATATCCTCGACCACGGCAATGGCGGGGCGGGGGCCGCTGGCCATGTGGCGGTAGTAATCCATCCGCCGGGCGCGCACGATCGCGGGTGGGTCAGTTGCGGGCGCGCAAGCTGCGATCTTGGCGGTGCGGGCATAGCCCACGATGGCACCCGCTGTAGGCGCGCTGCACAACATTGTGCCTCGGGTAAAGCGGTTAAAGCCGCGTTTGCCTTCGACCACTTCGATCGCGTTGCAAACGGTCGGGGTATCGACCCGCTGCAAGAGTGTCCTTAGCGCATCGTCCATTCCCGCCCTCCCTGAGCCAACCAGTTCCATTCCCCTCAGGCCACCAGCGCCGCACCTTCGGCCATGGCGGCCAGCTTGGCATAGGCGATGTCGGGATCGACCGCGCCAAAGCCTGCGAAGGTGCCAAAGCCGCAATCCGAGCCTGCGATCACGCGCTCGGCCCCCACGATATCGACAAAGCGCTGCAAGCGTTGGGCGACCAGTTCGGGGTGTTCGACGAAGTTCGTGGTCGTATCGAGCACGCCGGGGACCAGCACCTTGTCATCGGGGATATCCGCCTGACGGTCGCGGAACACGGTCCATTCATGCCCGTGTCGTGGGTTCGAGGTTTCGAACAGCACATAGCGCGCCTTGGCCGCCATCAGCGTGTCGAACATCTTGCCCATGGGAATGTCGCAGATATGCGGCCCTTCGTAATTGCCCCAGCAGATATGCACACGCACACGGTCTTGCGGAATATCGCGCAAGGCATGGTTGAGCACCTCGACATGAAGGGCCGCCACCTTGACGAAGTCTTCATCGGCAAGTTCCGGGAACAGCATGTGCCGCGACAGCGCCAGATCTGGACAATCGAGTTGCAGATCGAGGCCCGCTGCCACGATCGTTTCGTATTCTTCCTTCATCGCTTCGGCGAGTGCGGCAAGATACGCCTCGCGTGTGGGGTAGTATTCATTGGGCAGAAATAGCGAGATCACGCCGGGCGAGGCGGCATTCATGAAGCCGCGGGTAACGCCATGCGCGGCCATCGCCGCCTTGAGATTGGCGATGTCCTTTTGCAACTCGCCCTGACCCTTGGAGATGACAGGGCCGACGCATTTGGGCCGGGAGTAGCGGGGTGATCCGCCCTCATCGGCCAGCCGCTTGAGAAAGGCGGGAAACAGTTTCAGATCTTGCGGCGGGCTTCGCGGGGTGTCGCCGTCAAAGCCCGTGTAGCGGTCCTTGACATAGGTCGCATAGCTGATCTTGGAGGTTTCCCCGTCCGAGACGATATCGACCCCCGCCGCCACCTGCCGCGCGACGGTGGCCGCGACGGCGGCCGTCATGCAGGTGTCGAACCCGGCTTGATCGTAATCCTGGCCATGCTCGCGGGCAAAGATGTAATCTACGACATCCTGGCTGCGCGGCAGGCTGCCGACATGGGTGGTCATGATCTTGGACATCGGGCGCTCCCCTTTCGGTTGCGGATCGTTCAGGGCTTGTGTGTCGGGCCAGCCGGATCATCGGTGCCGAGCACATGGTAGAGGGCGGCCTCGCCCGACATGGAAGGCGTCAGGCGATAGGCAAGCCCCTCTGGCACCGACATGGTATCGCCCTTGGCCAATGTCGTGCTGCCGCCTTCCCAATCGACGCGCCAATGGCCCTTGACGGGCATCAGAACGGCGGGGCGGTCGTGCTGGCGGGGGTCCTGTCCGGCAGAGTGGCGGGTGATGAAATGCACCTCGAATCCCGGGCGGTCGCGCAACAGCCCGTCGGCGCCGATCACCTTGACGGGCTGCCGGTCGGCGAATGCCACCATGTCCCAGTAGCGCGCGACATGGTTGGGCAGCACATCCGCCGTCGTCAGTTCGGCGCGTTTGGACAGTTCCTCGGGGCCAAGGAGCGGCATGGGCTTGACCCCATCGGGCAGCACCTCGCCCTTCTTGGTGTCGTAAAGCTTGCCTGTTTCGGCAAGGATCAGTCCATGAGCCTGCGCCTCTTCGATCACTTGCGGCGCCCATTTCACGCCGCCGCCCGCGTCGTCACCGCCCAGGATCGCCATGATCATCGCGTAATCGGTGCCGATATTCTCGAAGCCACGGAAAATACCGGTGGGGATGTTGATGATGTCGCCCTCTTCCAGCACCACCTCGCCGGCATTGCCCCAGCGGCCCCAGAAAAAGCGCCACCTGCCTGAAAGCACAAAGAACACCTCGGCGGTGTTGTGGTCATGCAGCGAGTTGCGGCATTTGGGCGGCTGGCCCGCCGCCCCGATGTTGAAGCCGTGCTTGATCGAGATATGCACATGCTGATCGGGGCTTTCGGAAACACCGCCGCCGATGATGGTGAAATTCTCCTTCTGGTTCGAACCGGGCGTGTGCGCGTCAATGAAGGCGGTCTTGCAAGGGCGCAGATCGCCGTAGCGGACGATGCGGGCTTCCATCTCTTGGGGGGTCATCGAAGGGGCCTTTCGGGGTCGGGAAACGTGGGATCGGGCAGGTTCGTGCCCGGAACGGTGCCGGTCAGATCGGCGTGGAGCCAGACCATCCGGTCGAGGAACCAGGCCTTGCCGCCGACGCAAAGGGCCAGACCAAGCAGCGTGGCAAAGGGGTCAAGCGCCCAGAGGCCAAAAACCAGCACCGGCAGACCGCTGGCGGCCACGGCGGTCGTCAGATGGGCGGCGCGGACATGGTGGGCCGGGATGACGCGGCGCGCACGGTCGAGCCAAAGGCGTTCACCCAATACGCCGCGCGTCATCCACGCGCCGTAATCGGCAGGCGGCGGAAAGGCGCGCGGGTTGACGACGGTCCAGACCACCAGCGCGCCAATCGGCACCAGCGCACCCCAGCCGATCCAGATACGGCTCCAAGCGGCGAGGGCAAAAGCCGGCAGGATCGCGAAACGGGTCCAGCCGCTGAGCGGGTTGGCATGGCGTCTCCACCCGTCCTCGTCCATGCGCATCAGGCGCTCCGAGGCGGCGAAAATGTCCATCACACGGCACCCGTATGCAACAAGATCTGCTTCCAGATCGCGGTTTCGTCGAACAGCGTCCATTCGCGGCGCAGCTGCGTGGGCCCGGTGCCGTGGCGGCCGAACTCGGCATGGGTGATGCCCATGACATGCACATCGGCCCCGCTCGGGCGGCCGAAGACACCCCAGCCATCATGCGTGCCCGTCAGGCTCCAACGGATCGCCGCGCGCGGGGGCATGTCGGGGTCGGCACGCCCGATCCGGTGATGGATCGCGAAGCGCGCCGAAGGAAAGGCCGCGCGCAGCCCCATCCAGAAATTGGTGGCCGCAGCCGGGCCATGCGCCGTGACATGGCCGGGATATTCCAGATGCGCTGCGCGGTCATATTCCGCCCCGATCGCGGCCATATCGGCGCCCATGATCCGGGTCAGGGTATCGGCGAGACTTGCCCCCCACGGATCGTCATTGCCTTGCCCGGTATAGGGGCCAGCGATGTCATTGGCGGGGGTGCAGGGTTTGACGCAGGCCTCCGGCCCGCCTTCGCGCGCGATCAGATCGCGGGCATATTCGGCAGGATCCCAGCCCATCTGCCGCACGATCGCGCCCTGGTCGCGGATCAGCCATTCATCGTCGATCTTGTTATCCTTGGCATGGCAATCGGCCATGATCCGGTAAACCAGCTTTTTGCCCGTCGCCTTGCCATAGACCCCGTCGCCCGCATGCGTCGCGGTTGACAAGATCCGGTGCGAGGAGAGCATCCCCACCTCGGGCGTGCCGGACCAGATCACATCCTCGCCCAAAAGCTGGCGGTCGGGAAACTCGGCCAAGGTCGCCATCGTGGCCGCGATCACGCCGCCATTGCCGCGCACCACCGAACCGGGTGAGCGCACGATGATGTCTTGCGCATAATAGTCGTGCAGCGTGGCGATGCCGCGCCCCTCCCAGATCTCGTGGGTGATGCCCAGGATGTAGTCGGGAAAGTCGCGGAATTTCGGGTCAAAGCCCTTCATGATGTCCATCCTTCGGGAATGCGCGCCGAGCCGCGTACGATCAGCGGGCCTGCGATCTCGATCTTTTGCGTTGGGCGCGCAGGGTGTTCGATCTGGCCCAAGAGCGTGTCAACGGTGGCCTCGACCATGCGATTGACGGGTTGGCGCAGGCTTGTCAGGTCATAGGCAGGCCATCCGGCAAGTGGCACATCGTCATAGCCCACCACGCTCACATCATGCGGCACACGCAGGCCCAATTCGCTGCGCAGCACATCCATCACGGCAAATGCCATGTGATCATTGCCCACAAAGATCGCATCGGGCGGGTCCGGGCGTGCCATCAGCGCGCGCGCCGCATCGGCGGCCGCGTCGCGCGTATACATCCCGTCGATCTCGGCCAAGGGGGTGGCACCCGCCGCGGCCAAGCCGCGCCGGAACCCCAGCGCGCGGTCACGCCCCGTGGATGAGCCTTGCCAGCCCATGATATGGGCGATGCGCCGATGCCCGCCTGCCAAAAGAAACTCGGCCACCTTGGCGCCGCCGGCAAGATTGTCCGAAGTGACCGCCGAAAGGCCAGACCCGTCCTGACCACGGTTGAACATCACAACCGGGATGCCCGATGCGGCGCAACGTTCGGTTAAGCCAAAGGACATCGAGACCGAGGCGGTGACAATCCCATCCACCTGGTAATCCATCAGCTCCTGGACCGTGCTTTCGATCTGGTCGCTCGCGTTCGAGACCATGAAGACGAGGATGTGATAGCCCCGTTCCTGAAGCGCGCGCGAAAGCCGCTCCAAGGCGATGGGGTAGAACTGGTTTTCCAGATAGGCGACCAACAAGCCGATGATGCGGCTTTTGCCCGATTTCATCGCGCGCGCCATGGCATTGGGGCGATAGCCCAGCTGCTCGGCCGCCGCGCGCACCTTGGCGATGGTGGCCGGGCTGGCCGAGGCACCTGAAAAGACCCGGCTGACCGCTGATTGGCTGACACCGGCCATCCGCGCCACGTCAAGCGATGTGATGCGCTGTGGGTCGCTCATCAGCGGTGCGGCCTCTGTGTTGCGCGGGCTGTGTGTCGGGCGATGCTCAAGCCTGCCTCCAATCGGGCAGGGGGATCGCACCCGGCACCCGTGCTTTGTTGAATTCCCGCATCCTGGCCAGCACATCGACGCCCAATTGGCGATAGGCGTCAAGCAGATCGACCAGCACCCAATTCTCGCGGATCAGCCCGCCTTCGAGACGCCAGAAATCAAGGCTGCGCAGCAAGATCTCTTGCCCGGCGGGCGCAATGCCCATCCAGCCGTCGCCGGTGACCGTCAAGCGCATATTGGGCCAACCCGTTTCGCAGACATATTCGCCTTCGCCGATCCAATGGCTTTGCAACGCGCCCATCGCGTCAAGCTTGCGGTCGGGCATGCCGCGCAGGAACGGGCCTTGGTGCCAGGTGCGAAAGCCCGAGATGCCGCGCGATGTGCCGATGCCCGCAGGCCCATACCAGTTGAAGCGCGGGTGCCAGTAGCGGTCAAGCTGCATCACCGCCGGATCGGGATTGCCGGGGAACTTGCACAGATCGGTCAGCATCGCGATGACATGATCAAGCGATTTTTGCCCGTCACCCGCGACCGCAAGCCCATCGCCGCTCATCGGTCCGGGTGTGGCGAGAAAGGCCCCAAGCTGTGGGGCCATCGGCCAAGCGCGGGCCTGCATCATCAATTCAGGGATGTCCCAGATCGCCTGAACCTCGGTGATCTGGCCATCGGTGACGCGAAAATACTCGTGATAGCGCATATGGGCCAGATGCCCGGTCGGCGGAATGTCAAGAAAGGGCGCAAGAAAGCTGCCCATATATTGGCCCATGCAGCCGATCCAATCCTGCCCCTCGGGTGTCGTGCCTGCCGTCACGATCATGTCGCGGCGCTCCAGATCGGGCATGGCGGCATGAAGCGGCGCAAGGCAATCTTCGATAAGATCCCCGACATCGCCAAGGGGGTGGCACATGCGCAAGGTCGCATCAGGCGCGAAAAGCCCGTCCGTCACCGCGCGGGCCGTTGCGGGGTCAAAATCCGCCAATGCGCGGCGATAGGGGGCAAAAAACGTCTTGAGCTGATCAGGCGTCATCACTCTGCGGCCTCGCCGAAGGGGACGTTCTTTTTGCCATAGCGGCGGACGCGGATGTTGCATTGTTCGGCGTGGCCGACGAAGCCCTCGAGCATGCACAGCCGCGAGCCATAGGCGCCGATCTGGGCTGCGGCGGCATCGGTGGTTACGCGCTGGTAGCTA
>WVSP01000002.1 GCA_015689735.1 Rhodobacterales bacterium LSUCC0031
GACATGTTGCCGGGATAACCCCGGCACATCACGACCCGGCCCCTGACACGGGGCCGGCGATATCTGGCTCAGGCCAGACCCGCGACAAGGCCCGGAAGGAGGAGCCGGACCGTGTCAGACGACCGCACCCCACGTGTCGGGGAGAGATCTTAGGGAGGAAACCAAGATGGCCAATGCTTCGATTGGGACGCCGGAACAGCTGCGCGATCCCAACTACACACCACCGCTCGGCAAGGCGATACCTTTGGGTATCCAGCATGTGCTGGCGATGTTCGTCTCCAACGTCACGCCGGCGATTATCGTTTGCGGCGCAGCCGGTTTCGGCTTTGGCTCGAACAGCCCCGATTTCCCGCAGATGATCTACATGATCCAGATGTGCATGTTCTTTGCAGGAGTTGCGACGCTGTTTCAGACGATCGGAATCGGCCCGGTCGGCGCGCGCCTGCCCATCGTGCAAGGCACGTCCTTTGCCTTTATTCCGATCATGATCCCACTTGTCGCCGGTAAGGGCGTCGATGCGATGGCGGTCCTGATGGGCGGTATCTTGGTGGGTGGTCTGTTCCATGCTGGCTTGGCGCTGTTTATCGGGCGCATCCGCTTTGCGCTTCCACCCTTGGTGACGGGGTTGGTCGTGATGATGATCGGCTTGGCCTTGGTCAAGGTCGGCATCCAATACGCCGCGGGCGGCGTGCCGGCGATCGGAACGCCCGAATATGGCAGCCTGCAAAACTGGGTGGTCGCAGGCACCGTGGTGGTGGTCACGCTGCTGCTCAAGTTCTTTGCGCGTGGCATGCTGTCGATCTCGGCGGTATTGCTCGGGATATTGGCAGGTTATGGCGTTGCTTGGGCCTTTGGGATGGTCAGTTTCGGTGCGGTCGGGCGTGCGGCTGTCCTGGCCTTACCCAACCCGCTCCATTTCGGGCTGGAGTTCTCGGTCGCAGCGATCATCGGGTTCTGCCTGATGGCCTTTGTCTCGGCGGTTGAGACCGTGGGCGATGTCTCGGGGATCTGTAAAGGTGGGGCTGGGCGCGAAGCGACCGATCGCGAGATCGAGGGCGCAACCTATGCCGATGGGTTCGGGACCGCCGTATCCGGGATTTTTGGCGCGCTTCCCAACACCTCCTTTAGCCAGAATGTCGGGCTCATCGCGATGACAGGCGTCATGAGTCGCCATGTTGTGACCATCGGCGCGCTCTTCCTGATCCTTTGTGGTGTGATGCCAAAGGTGGGGGCAATCATCTCGACCGTTCCGATCGAAGTTTTGGGCGGTGGCGTGATCGTGATGTTTGGCATGGTGGTCGCGGCTGGTATCTCGATGTTGTCGGATGTCCATTGGAACAGGCGCAACATGGTGATCTTTGCCATTGCGTTGTCGCTTGGCCTTGGTTTGCAACTTGAACCACAGGCGCTTCAGTATCTGCCCGACACGGTGAAGGTCTTGGCGACCTCGGGGATCTTGCCCGCCGCACTGATCGCAATTGTGCTGAATCTCGTGTTGCCCAAAGACCTTGCCGCCGAGGCAACCGAGGAGGTCTCGGGTGGGCTGTCCGGCCATGGCAGCGGCAGCATGCCCGGCGAGTAAGGCCGTCTTATTGCCGCGCCTTACAGGGCAGGACCCCGGTGCCTTTGTGCCGGGGTCTTTTTTCTTTGCGCGTCATGCATGGGCCGTCGCACTCATCGCCCGGTTGTCGGCGATCACGGCCCTTGTGCGCACAGAGTTCAAGTCCTGATGGTCACCAGCGTGGCACCGCAGGCCGACGCCGGCACGGTGATCGCGGAAATTTGGAGCGGGCGGCGGGAATCGAACCCGCGTCTCTTGCTTGGAAGGCAAGGGTCTTACCATTACACAACGCCCGCATCACACCTGCCGAGGTAAAGCCCCCCGACCGCCCCGTCAAGCACCCAAGCCCCTGCCAAAATGAAGTCACCAATGTCGTGCCAATCGACGGTGACACATGACAACAAGATGGTATTGCAGCGGCCTGCGAAAAGCCGTGTCGCTCGCTCAACTTGAATCCAGACGCAGACATCAACGGCATGATCATTTACAAGAACACGCAGCATCTTAACTGAGCTTGCGGCCCTTCTTTACTTCGACAACCTGGCTCTCTTGGATTTCAAAAAGACGGTCAAGGGACTGAATTGTGTTTGGGCGATGTGCGACCACAACACGGGTAATCCCAAGACTTTTAATAGCGGTATTTACCTTATGCTCGGTTGCAACATCCAAATTCGATGTGCCTTCGTCAATAAAAAGGATCGATGGGCGGCGATACAATGCGCGTGCCAACTGAAGCCGTTGAACTTGTCCACCTGAAAGGCTTGACCCCGTGTCACCAACCAAAGTCTCATAGCCCATTGACATCTCAGCGATGTCATCATGGATACATGCAAGCTTTGCGCAATGTTGAATCCAATCGACATCAGGACTTGGATCAAAAAGTGCAATATTATCTGCAATACTTCCCGAGAAAAGCAGATCATCTTGCATCACAACGGCAACTTGTCTTCTGAAGTTATTCATATCCAATCGAGAAAGTGGTACATCATCGATCAAGATCTCACCGCTGGTCTTGGGAAGAAGGCCCATCATCATTTTGAGCAGGGTGGTTTTTCCTGAACCTGATGGTCCGATCAAGCCGACACTTTCACCCTTATTGATTACAAAGCTCGCTTCGTTGATAACTTCCGGTTGCCCGTCATCATAGCGAAAGGAAACGGATTGAAATTCAATCTTTCCCCTTTCGATTTTTAAAGGAGCTCCTCCGTCTTGATCGGGAGGCGTGGTTGCAATATCTGAGAGTCTTTCAAGGTGAAGACTTAACATTCTAAATTCAATGACAAGGTCGATCAAGGAAGTGAGGCTCGAATTAAAATGATCGCGATAGGCCATGAAGGCGAAAATTGCCCCAATTGTAAAGTCGCCTTGCAGAGACATCCTCGCCGCAAGAAAAACAATCAATATACTTGAAAGCCCCTCGATAAGATCCTCAAATGACGAGAAGCCAATCTCAAATTTTTGAACACGCACTCGTTCGTTGAAGCTTGCAGTAAGGAAGTGCTGCCACCTTTCTTGCCTCGACCGCTCGAGAGCAAAGGCCTTAATCGTTTGCATGCCCCGCATGTTCTCAATGAACGAACTATTTTCGGCTGCGTTGGCAACGATTTCCGCTTCTGTTGCCCTGTAAAATGATCGGAAAAGAATAAGCCGCAAGAGAAGAATAGCCGAAAGCGCTCCCAGGCTAACGATTGCCAAAGTCGGGCTGTATAGAAACATAAGCACAAGAGTGCCGATGGCCATGATTCCGTCGATAATCCCACTTGTCACTCCCTGGGTCAGGAAATCCTTAATTGGCTCGATAGAGCCAAACCTCGCGACGATGTCGCCCACATGACGACGTGAAAAGTAAGATAAAGGTAGTCGCAAAAGATGTGAAAACAGATTTATCGAAATATGATAGGCCATCGTAGTCCCGGCATGTAAAATAACCATGCTGCGGAGTGTTTTTGCCGCAATTTCAAAAACTTGAAAAAGTGCAAATCCGATTGCTATTACAATTAACAGGCTTCGATCGGACGATGGTAAAACATGATCAACAACGGTTTGTAGATACTGTGGTATAGCCAGCGTAAAGGCAAGAATGATCGCGCTGAGCAAGAGAACCTGGAGGATGGCACGTCGTAATCCATTTATTCTTGTCCAGAGTGAAGAAAGACCTAATTTTGTACGTTCATCCTGTGGACGAAAATCTGAGCGTGGTACAAGTTCTAAAGCAATACCTGTGTAGTGTTTTCCGAATTCGACTAAGCTTAGCTTGCGTATGCCGATTGCTGGATCATGTATGATCGCCGATTTGTTCGAAATTTGGGCAAGTACGACAAAGTGGTTTAAGTCCCAATGAAGGATAGCTGGTCTTTCGACCTTTTCCAAATGTTCGATGTCTACTTTCAATGCACGCGTCGAAAATCCGAGTGTGTTCGCATTCTCCATTAAATCGCGCAATGTTACACCGCGCGCAGAACCGGGGAACCTACGGCGTAGCGCGGCCATGTCTGTTTGCAGCCCGTAACTACCCGCGACCATCGCCAAACATGCGTTCGCGCATTCGGCGACTTCAGTTTGGCGGATCATGGGCAAGCTGCCGCGACTGCCGAACAAAGTTTGTGACGGGGGTAGCTGCATTTTTTATGTTCTTCTTGCGACGGAAAGCAACGGATCAAGTAACCAGACAAGAACAGAACGTTCTTCAAGTATGATGTTTGCGTTCAATGTCATGCCGGGTTGAAGTGCTCGTTCTTGCCCCCTTGCAAACATCGTTTGCTGCGAAAGTGCCACGCGCACACGGTAAACAGGCGCATTTGTTTGAACGGGAAGTGGCGCTCCGCCATGTGGAAGTACCGTCGCGGAAATGTCGGTAACGCTCCCTTCAAGAGTACCAAAGCGCTGATATGGGAATGCGTCGAGCATTAAATTGACTGACTGGCCGAGTTGGATAAATCCAATGGCACTACTAGGCACCAAAACTTCAGCTTGTAGCTGCGTATCTGGCGGCAGAACTGAGAAAAGCGTTTGTCCGCTCGTGACACGCTGGCCTGATCGCGCTTGAACTGTTGTGATGCTTCCGGCGAACGGTGCTTTTACTTCAAAAATTTGTCTGCCCTCGATGATTGCGCGTTCGCTTTCTGCGGCGTTGAGTTCTGCCGAGATCATCATTTGCTCCATCTCAGCGCGCGCCTGTGCCTGTGCGCGCGCGATGGGAAGAGCCTCATGTTCCGCGATAAGAGTTTCGAGCGCATTCTCGCTTTCTTGCACCGATGTGCGCGCGCTCAGTAGGCGAATTACCTGTTCAGATAGGGCGGAGACAGCAACAGTGCCGCGTTCAACCAGTGCGCGTTGGCGCTCTTCGATCGCTTCGTATTCCTGCAAAATTCGCTTTCTGAGGTCTAACTGATCTTGGAGGCGCTCAATCTGTGCAGAAAGGGTTGTTTCACGCCTTTGCAAATTCTCCAGCTCTAATCTTGCTGCTTCCATCGCAACGTCTTGTCTGACCCGCAGTCCTGCGATCCGCGTATCTAGCCCACGCAATTGTGCCGCTATTCGTGATGCATTTATGGGGGCCTCGCTGGCTGCACTAACCGATCCGAGAGTTTGCCCTGCCATTACTTTTTGCCCTTCATAAACATTAAGGGCGCTGATTACGCCTTCGGCAGGCGATGCAACGATGATCATGCCCGCGCTGGGGACCAAATAGCCGCCGACGCGCTCAATCCTCGGGAACGCGGCGAGAGCGATGAAGGTGAGCGCGGTCGTCACAAATATGAATAATAAAAAGGTAACGATGCTATATGAAAACGGCGTAGAAACGAGGACATGCCCCGACAGACGTGATCGCCTTTCTTCAAGTACGGCATCACGAAAAAGCATGGTCACACAGGCACAATGTTAACAATCGAGGCACCTCAGCTTGGCACTGGCAAAGCGGCCTGTTGCTGGCCTCAAGCAGGCGCGCAAGACCGAAAAATAACAGGCCTCGATTTTCACAAGGCCTGTCAATTTCATGAAATCAGGTCAGATCAGATTGGCGTTACGCCGTCGCATGCTCTTGCAAAAGCAGCGAATTGACGTCGCCATTGAACGCCTCAGCAGGCAGGCAGCGCAGGCCGAGTTGATCGTAGTTTACGCCGTAAAACCCTTTGAACGGACCTTCGGCAAAGGTGAAGACAGCCGAGGCGAGGTCAGCGCGCGCCAAAAGATCTTGCGCCATGACGCCAACAAAGCGTTCACCGGGCAGATCCGTGTACTCCCAAGAGTAAATCGTCAGCGCGTGGCTGGAAAGATGTCCCTCAACCCGCACATCAGTCTTGATGCGGATGTCGGAGCCGAAACCGCCGCTCATCGCGTTACGAACCTTCTTTGCGCTGGCTCTCCGGCTATGACCATGTGCTGTTGCTGGTTGGACAGTCCCTCTTCCCCGCTTTGCCGCATTTTTAATGAGCGCCCCCTTGGCCAAGATCGCAATCTTGGTAGCCACCAACATCCCAAGAAGCTGGAATGCCCCGCCTGCAACAGTTTCGCATTGTGCTGGGCTCAATTCTACCAGCCCGTCAGATTTGTTGTTCGCCTTACGCGTTGCGATCACTTCCATCGCATTCTCCCTTACTTGAGTTACTGAATTCGATGCCTGCGCTTGGCAGCGTCCTCCCTTTGCAGCACACCGAAAATCAAAAGATATAGTTATTACAATTTAGTCAACAAATTTTACCATAAGTGATTATAGGGTGAGTTTGGCAGCCGCCAGGCAGCCACATAGGGGTCAATTTTACACAACATCTCAGGTGTTTGATCGGATCTTCGTTCATGGCGATGATTGGTGGCATGGGAGATGGGGTGCAACACGCCCACGCGGTCTCAGAGGGGTTGCGAGGCAGAGCATTTTCGGTTTTGCGGTGTTCGAATCGCACCGGGTTGGGATGGGCATGACGGCCAAAAGCCTGCTGATGCGGTTGCAACCCAAGGTTGCATCACGCGCGTCCTGACCCTTTTCGCCTTCACGCGGTGACGCGTCAGCCCGTCCTCTTGCGTCGATGCCGCCCTGCCTGTAACGCCAAGGAAAGCAACGCGCAGAAGGCCTGATGACGTCACAATCCACCACCAGCCCGAAAGCCGCAGCGCCCGTTGGGGCCAGCGAAGAACGGGCCAAATCCCGCCACATCGGCAGCTTGCGCGCGCTTTTACCCTTCATGGCGCCCTATCGCGCGATGATCATGGCCGCGATGGCCGCGCTGATCGTGACGGCGATGGTGTCGCTTACGCTTCCCCTTGCGGTCAGGCGCGTCGTCGATGGGTTCGAATCCGAAGCCGCGGCGCTGCTCGACAAGTATTTCCTTGCGGCCCTTGGCATCGCCACACTGCTCGCGCTGGGAACTGGCCTGCGCTACTATCTTGTGACGCGGCTGGGCGAACGTGTCGTGGCCGATATCCGCAAGGCCGTGTTCGACCGCATGATCGCGATGAGCCCGGCCTTCTATGAAAAGATCATGACCGGCGAGGTCTTGAGCCGGATCACGACCGATACCACGCTCTTGCTCTCGGTCATCTCCTCCTCGGTGTCGGTGGCGTTGCGCAACCTTCTGATCCTGATCGGTGGCTTGGCGCTGATGATGGTGACATCGCCCAAGCTGACGGGGGCGGTTTTGCTGATCGTGCCATTGATCATCGTGCCGATCGTGGTTTTGGGCCGCCGCCTGCGTAACCTCAGCCGCGAAAATCAGGATTGGATCGCCGAAAGCTCGGGCAACGCGTCCGAGGCGCTGTTGTCGGTGCAGACGGTGCAGGCCTTTACCCATGAGCGCGCATCGGCCGGCACCTTCGACGCGGTGACCGAGAAAAGTTTTGACAGCGCCAAGAAACGCATCGCCACCCGCGCGGTGATGACGGTGATCGTGATTGCGTTGGTTTTCGCGGGCATTGTCGGCGTCTTGTGGACAGGCGCGCGCGATGTCCGCGCCGATGCGATGAGCGTGGGGGAGCTGATCCAATTCCTGATCTATGCCATCATGGTCGCGGGTTCCGTCGGCGCGCTGTCGGAAATCTGGGGCGAGTTGCAGCGCGCCTCGGGCGCGACCGAGCGGCTGGTGGAACTGCTGCGCACCGATGATAGCGTCGCCGACCCCGCCCAGCCCATCGCCTTGCCCCAGGGCGGGCGCGGTGCCATCGCCTTTGAGGATGTGCGCTTTTCCTACCCCACCCGGCCCGAGACTTCGGCGCTTGACGGGGTCGGTTTCACCATCCGGCCCGGCGAGACCGTGGCGTTGGTTGGGCCTTCGGGCGCTGGCAAATCGACGATTTTCCAGCTGCTTTTGCGCTTTTACGATCCGATTTCTGGGCGCATCACGCTCGATGGGGCCGATCTGCGCGACATGACGCGCGCCAATTTCCGCGCGGCGATGGCCTTGGTGCCACAAGACCCTGTGATCTTTGCGGCCTCGGCGCGTGAAAACATCCGCTTCGGCCGCCCCGATGCCTCTGATGCCGAGGTGGAAGAGGCCGCAAAAGCCGCCGCCGCGCACGATTTCCTGACTGCCTTGCCGCAGGGCTATGACACCTATGTGGGCGAGCGTGGCCTGATGCTGTCGGGTGGGCAGAAGCAGCGCATCGCCATCGCCCGCGCCATCTTGCGCGACGCGCCCATTCTTTTGTTGGATGAGGCGACAAGCGCGCTGGATGCGGAATCTGAGCGCGCGGTGCAGGACGCGGTCACACGCCTTTCGGCGGGGCGGACGACACTGATCGTGGCGCATCGCTTGGCCACCGTGAAACAGGCCGACCGCATCCTTGTGTTCGAGGCGGGCAAGATCGTCGCCGAAGGCACGCATGACGCGCTTGTAGCCCAAGGCGGGCTTTACGCGCGTCTGGCGCGGCTGCAATTCACTGAAGGTTTGGCCGCCGAATAAGGCGGGTAGGGGCAGGGCGTGTGAGATGAACCTGCCTGTGATCGACAACCAGAGCGCGCGGCGGCTGTTTCTCGATGCCCATGCGCTGATGGAGCGGCCAACGGGGCTGGGGAAGGGCGCGGACCTGGCCGATCTGATCGGGCGCTTGGGCTTTGTGCAGGTCGATAGCGTCAACACGATGGCGCGCGCCCACGACTTGATCTTGTGGTCGCGCCAGAACGCCTATCGCCCCGAAGCGCTGCGCATGCTCAACGACCGCGACCGCGCCACCTTCGAGCATTGGACCCATGATGCCGCCGTGATCCCGGCGGCTTTCTTTCCCTATTGGCGGTTGCGTTTTGCCCGCGACCGAGCGCGCCTGCGGGAGAGGTGGAAGGATTGGCATGGATCCGCTTTCCATGCCGAGATCGACACGGTCTTGCGCCACGTCAGCGACCATGGCGCGGTTCATTCCGCCGAGATTGGAGAAAAGCGCGCCGAGAAATCGACTGGCTGGTGGGATTGGCACCCCTCCAAGATCGCGCTGGAATACCTCTGGCGCACGGGAGACTTGGCGATCACGCGGCGCGAGGGGTTCCGCAAATTCTACGATCTGACCGCGCGCGTGATCCCGCCTGCGCATCTGAACGCCCATATCCCCGAGAATGGCGTGATCGACTGGGCCTGCCGCAGCGCGCTTGACCGCTTGGGCTTTGCCACGCCTGGGGAACTCGCGGCTTTCTGGGCGCTGATCACGCCGCTTGAGGCCAAGGCTTGGGCTGAGGCAGCGCGCGCGCGCGGTGAACTTGCCGAGGCGATGATCGTGGATGCGACAGGCGCGCAGCGGCGCGTCGTGATCTGGCCCGACACCTTGGCGGGCCTCCTGCATGATTTGCCAAATCCTGTACCGCGCATGCGGGTGCTGTCGCCCTTCGACCCCGCCCTACGCGACCGCAAACGCGCCGAGCGGCTGTTTGGGTTTTCCTATCGGATCGAGATATTCGTGCCGGAGGCGCAGCGCCGCTATGGCTATTATGTCTTTCCGCTGATGGAGGGCGACCGCATGGTGGGCCGTATCGACATGCGCGCTGAACGCGAGACTGGGCGCTTGCATGTCCGCGCGCTGTGGCCCGAGGCAGGGATCGATTGGGGCCAAGGACGGCAAGGCAGGCTTGAGGCAGAGTTGCACAGGCTTTTGCCATTGGCCGGGTGTGAGAGCGTCATCTTTGCCAATAATTTCCTACAATAATATTTTATAATCAGAGCTTTGGTAGTATTTTTTAATGTAAAACCTTAATCTGCGTATCTGTGTTAGGTCATGCGTCGCGCAAGATCGGTCAGCGCTGAAAAAGCAAAAGCCACCGCTGCCACGCATACGATCGAAGGACCAGCTGGTGTATCGAGGTGATAGGCCAAGATCATGCCCAGCACCGCTGACCCTGCGCCGATACTCGCCGCGATCAGCGCCATCGCTTCGGGTGTGCGGGCAAAGCTGCGTGCGGCTGCGGCCGGAATGATCAGCAGCGCTGCGATCAACAACACCCCCACCACCTTGATCGCGACGGCCACGACCACGGCAAGCGCCAAGGTCAGGATCATCTGCTCGCGGCGGGGTGCGATACCTGCCGCCGTTGCCAGATCAGCCGAGAGTGTTGCTGTCAACAGCGCCGACCAGCGCGCCCAGATCAGCGCGATGACCAACACCGCCCCGGCCCAGATGACCGCAAGATCGGCGCGCCCCACCGCCAAGATATCACCAAACAGATAGGCCGACAGATCTAGCCGTACGCCCTGCAAGAGCGAGACCGCGACCAGACCCGCGGCCAAGGCCGAATGTGACAAGACCCCCAAAAGCGTGTCCATCGCGCGCCCCCGTCCCGCCAGGGCCGAGACCGACAGCGCCATGGCCAAGGCCATGACGAGCGTCCCGATCATGATGGACAGGTTAAAGGCCAAGGCCAATGCGACGCCCAGGATCGCGGCATGTGCGGTGGCATCACCGAAATAGGCCATGCGCCGCCAGACGATGAAACACCCCAAGGGGGCGGCCGCTAGCGCCACGCCGATCCCCGCCAGCGTCGCGCGGATCAAGAAATCATCCAAGAGTGCGCTCATGGTGCCGCCTCGTGGTGGTGAACATGCGGATGGTCATGATCGTGATCATGTCCATGGGCATGTTCGTGCCGGTAAAGCGCCAGCGCCCCTTGCGTGCCGGTGCCGAAAAGCGCGCGATATTCGGGGGCCGAGGCCACCTGTTCGGGATGCCCCGCGCAGCAGACATGCCCGTTGAGGCAGATCACCCGGTCGGAGGCCGCCATCACCACATGCAATTCATGGCTGACCATGACAACGGCACACCCAAGCTCGGCCCGCACCTCGGCAATGCGGCGGTAAAACGCTGCCGATCCGGGTTGGTCCAAGCCTTGGGTCGGTTCGTCGAGGATCAACAGATCGGGCTTGGATAGGATCGCCCGCGCGAGAAGCACACGCTGGAATTGCCCACCCGAGAGATCGGCCATCTGCCGTGCGCCCAAGCTGCCGGCACCCGCCCTTATCAGTGCTTCGGTCGCGACCGCTTCGGGGATGCGCGTGGGCAGGTCGAGAAAGCGCCGCACCGTGAGTGGCAATGTCGGGTCGATATGCAGCTTTTGCGGCACATAACCAATGCGCAGTCCCGGCTTGCGCCAGACAACACCCGAAAACGGCCGCTCTGCCCCGATCAAAAGCCGCAACAAGGTTGATTTGCCCGACCCGTTCGGGCCAACAATCGTCACGATCTCACCCGGTGAGATGTCGAAATCCACTCCTTGCAACACGCTTTGGCCACCAAAGCGCATATCGACCTTGTCCAATCTGGCAAGATTCATGATGGGTTGGCCTTGCCACAGCTTGGGCAAAGCCCTTCGGCCTCGATCACGCTACGGGTGATGGTAAAGCCGACGGTCTTGGCAGTTTGTGACAAGGCAGCGCGCGCGGCATCCGGCACGGCCTCGGCCACGCTGCCGCAGCCTGTGCAAATCAAGAAAGCCGCATCGTGATCGGCGCCGGGATGGCTACAGGCCGCAAAGGCGTTCAGCCGCTCGATCCGGTGGGCAAAGCCGTGCTTGGTCAAAAACTCCAAGGCGCGATAGGCGACCGGCGGTTGCGAGCCCAACCCTTCGTCCCGCAAGACATCGAGGATTTCATAGGCGCCCAAGGCGCGGTGGCGTTCCAGCAAGATCTCCAGCACGCGGCGGCGCACCGGGGTCAGGTGTAATCCATCTTCGGCACAGCGCATGGCCACCGCCGCGACCGTATCCGCGATGCATGCGCTATGGTCGTGACGGGCAAAGCCGATCGGTTGGGGCAGGGTGGGCGTGGCTGTCATGGGCTATTGATATGTTATTGCATTACGTCTAACAAGTGGCCGAAGTTGTTATGTTATCACATATGAGGATTGCGATGCACACGCCCAAGCTGGTTTGTCTGACTGCTTTGCCCTTGCTTTTTGGCGCAGCTGCGCATGCCGAGGTGCCTCGGGTGGCGGTTGATACCGCGCCGGTCCATGCCTTGGTCGCCCAAGTGATGGACGGGGTCGGGGCGCCGATACTGGTGGTGCCGCCCGGTGCTTCGCCGCATGGCTACGCGCTGCGCCCGTCTGAGGCGGCGGCGCTGCAAGGGGCCGATCTGGTGGTCTGGGTCGGGCCAGAGCTGACACCCTGGCTGGCCGATCCGCTGGCGACACTTGCCCCCGATGCGGCGCGGCTGGCCCTGCTTGGCGTCGAAAATGTGCGTTTGCTGGACTATCGCGACGGTGTTCGCTTTGCCGATCATGATCACGGCGACCATGCAGAACAGGGCGAGACACACGCTCATGACGATCATGCCGAGGATGACCACAAGCATGGCGCGCATGATCATCATGATGACCATAAAAATGACGACCACGACCATCATGATCACGGCCACGGCCATGATGACCATGGGCATGAGGAGCACGGCCACGAGGACCATGGCAATGGCCACGGTCACGAAGACCACGATCACGAAGACCACGGGCATGACCATTCCGGCACCGATCCGCATGCGTGGCTTGACCCGGTCAATGCGGCCCTGTGGCTTGGCGCCATCGCCGATGAATTGTCGCGCCTCGACCCCGACAATGCCGCGCATTACGCGGCGAATGCGACACGCGCACAGGCAGGCTTGACCGCGCTGGAGGCCGACATCGCGGCGCGTATGGCGCCGCTGCGGGGCAAATTCATCGTCTTCCACGATGCCTATCACTATTTCGAGGCACGCTTCGGCGTCGAGGCGGCAGGCGCAATCAGCCTGTCAGATGCCGCACCGCCCGGCCCTGCGCGCGTCGCCGAGATTCGCGATCTCGTTGCCGATCAGTCCATCACCTGTGTCTTTGCCGAGCCGCAATTCAACCGTGGTTTGGTTGATGCGGTCTTTGAGGGGACAGGCGTCACCATCGGTGTGATCGATCCGATCGGTGCCACGTTGAGCCCCGGGGGCGCGCTTTACGGGGCGCTGTTGGAGGGTGTGGCCGCGTCGTTCGAGGCGTGTTTGGGCAATTAACCATCGGCGCTCTGCGCGCGGATGGCTGCAATATGGCTGAGGGTCGCTTGCGCCTTTTCGGTGGCCAAGGCGAGGTTTTCACCCAAGTGGTCGAGCGCAGCGGCATCGGATTGGTTGGTTGTGGCTTGCTCGATTGCGCGCAAGGCGGCGCCCAGCTCGTGAAATCCGGCCATCAAGGCCGCACCTGCGGCGCGATGTGCGGTCTCGGCGCAACGTGATCGGTCTTGTGCGATCTCGTCCAAGGCTTGGGTGGCCAAATTCACCGTATCTTGCAAAAGCGCCATGCCAAGCGTGTCGCCGCACATCTCGAGTGTCGCCGATAACAGCGCCAACTCGTCCGCGCTGAGTGCAAAGCTGCCAGGGTCGGGCAAGGGTGGCCCGATCTTGAGGCAGGACTGCAACTCCACCAAACCGAAAGGCTTCAACAAGACATGCCCAAAAGATCCTGTCGTCATGGCTGCGCCTATGGCATCGATCTGTGCCGTAATCCCGATGATTGCGGCGTCGGCCGATGGCCCGGCTGATCTGATCCGCGCGGCTGCGTCTTGGCCGCTCATGCCGGGCAGTTGGAAATCCATCAAGATCAGCCCATAGGCGGTCCTTGCGGTTTGCGCGACCGCGTCTTCGCCAGAAAAGGCAACATCAACGTGAAAGCCAAGCGCAGAGAGCATCTGTGCGACCAAGGTGCAGTTTACCTCGGCATCATCGACCACAAGCGCGGTGTTGCGCCTCACCTCAAGCCGGCTTGGTGTATGCGGCAGGGCGGGGACGGGCATGTCGGCGGGGCGGGCATTATCCAAGTACTGATCTGTTTGGCGCAGGGCCTCCGCGCAGTTTTGCTGGGCTACTTTCACCAATTGCAGCGCCGATCCAGTGAGCGATTGCCGCCGCAGCAAATCGAGCGCGGCGCGCAAGCCCTGGAGCGGCGTGCGCATGTCGTGGTTCATGCTTGCCAAGAAACCGCGCTGCGCAGTCACTTGTGCAGGGGTCGCGTGGTCGGCAGCGTGTTCGCGCCCCAACATCAGGGCAAAGCCAGTTGCCAAGCTTGCCAGCACCAGCATTGTCGCACTCAAGCAGATCATAGCACCATTCATATAGCGCGCTTGCGCGCGCTGAGCCGTTATTTTTGCTAATAAATCTTGCTGTGCCTCGCGTTTGAGCCGTTCCACTTTCTCGCCGAGTGCGCCGGCCTCTTGATGCAGGAGGGCCATCATGCGGGTAAATTCGGGTGTTATCTTTGCGGCGCGTATTTTCGCGTCCATGGCAATGCATCCGGCATGGAGCTCGGTCATGAGTGCCGCGAATTCAGGTGAAAGACCGTGATGGTCCAATTCCGCGAAGGCCAGTCGCATCCCGGCATCGAAGCGGTCAAAAGCCATTTTCAAATGCGCCATCGCGATGACCGTGTCGGGGTAGGGCGACGTACGGGTGATCAATTCTGCCATATGCGCAGCGGTTACCAGATCGCGATACTCGGCTGCGAATTGCGTGATTTTCCAAATGTCCGTGCCTGCATCGTCACGGTGCGAGGTGTAGACCGTTTCCGAAAGTTTGATCGCCGAACACACAAACAAGAGGGCGAGAACAACCAATAGTGCAATGCGCATGCGGGCGTTCCGCTCCATGTCCCACAATGACAAAAATGGGCGGTTCATTGGGGGCGCGCTTTGCAGGTTTGATCCGCGTGCATCGCGTGGCGGTGTCCATAACCCACGCGACACAGGTACGACCGCGGCAGAATTGTCGCCACAGTGTTTGGCAACGCCGGGCGGCACAACGCCAAGCAAATGGCTGAATACGTCGCCCGCATTTGCCGACCTGAGCGGGTATCAACGGCGTTGGCGGACAAATTCCGCAGGGCTGGTCCGTTCTTTAGTCCCACTCCTCGTCTTGAACATGTGCGCCCATCGCTGGGCGAACAGGATTGCGTCGTTACCTTGCGCCGCAGCGTCCTTTCCGCCGAAAGGCAAATGTGCGTCAATCGTTCCGGCTTTGTCACTTTTGTATATGCCAAGCTTGCAACGAAGCGCCTTGCCACGGAACATAGGTCGCACTGCGGCACAAGTCGTTTCATTTGCAAATTTTGAACACACATAAAAGAGCTAATCGTGCATCACGTCACACTTTTTATGCCATAAATGCTATTCCTTTGAGAAACAAGATTATCAAAAGTTGAATAATTATCTTTCGTGTGAAACTCTTGCGAAAGCTAATAAAAAGAGACACGAATGTTTTGTGGATCGTAAGGCGACATGCGTCGTAGTCGGTCGAAAGACTGCCCCCGACAAAGGATATGAAATCGTGGAAAGAAATCGTGCAAGCGACATGAAAGTTCTCATTGCCGATGATCACGCATTGTTGGCGCAAGCCGTGGCGCATGCGCTGCGCGAGGAGGCAGGTTTTGACGTTGCCGTCACGACCTCGCGCCAAGGTGCGGTCGATGAGCTTGAGAAATCACTCTATGACGTTGTGCTTTTGGACCTGCGCATGCCTGGCATGCACGGCCTGTCAAGCGTGGCTGAAGTGGTCAAGCGCGCAGGTGATGGTCAGGTGGTTTTGTTCACCGGTCAGCTTGATCGGCAGTTCTTGGATGACTCGATCAAGCTTGGTCTGAGCGGCTATATTCCCAAGACCATGCCGCTCAAGTCGCTGCAAAGCGCGCTGCAACTGATCCGCAGCGGTCAAACCTTTATTCCCCATATTGATGCCCCGGCGGAAACCATCCCCCCGGTTGTGCCGGCCAAGCGCGATCCCGTCTCCGACCGCGAGGTGCATGTCTTGCGCCTTGCCGCCGATGGTGACACCAACAAGGAAATCGCACGTGCATTGGCAGTGACGGAAACGCAGGTCAAAATGATCATGCGCAACATTTGCACCAAGCTGGGTGCGCGCAACCGGGCGCATGCCTGTATCATCGCGCGCGAGCGCATGTTGATCTGACGCCATGTTCGGTGAATAGCGCCATGATACAAAAGACCCCGCCACTGGCGGGGTTTTTTCTTCCATCGCGTGGCGCAATCACACCTCTGCGTGCTTGCCCCAGACTTGCATGAAATGCGCAAGGGCTGCGACCTGTGGTGGCGCATCGGCGGTGTCTTGAGCGCTGACAAGTGCTGTGGCCCTTGTCCAGTCATCGGGTAAGCGTGCCGCCAATTCATGTGCGACCACCTGTGCAACTGCGCTGGTCGATTTGCCTCCGATCCCGCGGGTATGCAACAGGTCGAACCAAGCCGCCTCGGGTGCTTCGAGTATCCGCTTCAGCGAATAGTCGCGGAAGAACTCCGATCGGATCACGCTTGGGCGCAAGATCTCGGCCTTTGGTTCTCCGCCCAACAGGCGGCACAGGTCTTGGTCAAGAAAGGATGGTGTGGTCATTATTGCTCTGCTCCTCGCGTGCATGCGTGCGATCAACCGGCAGGGTCGGTCCGTGGCGCAGCTTCGCCGTGGTGCGCTAGTCTAGAAACTCCCCAAGTTTGTCACAAACTATCCTTCGTCGTCTCGAAGACGCTTCCGCTTGGCCTTTTGCCGAGCCGTGCGGCCCGCGCCCCATGTCGCGGGCTGCCATACGTTTTGCGCAAGGCGCTCTGCCCTGCCACTGGCCTGTCACGCGGGTGGGGATGTTGGCCCAAGGTGCCAGAATAAAGGGGGTGGTGCCGTAGGGGAGGATTGAACTCCCGACCTCACCCTTACCAAGGGTGCGCTCTGCCACTGAGCTACTACGGCATGTGGGCGGTCACATAAAAGCATCTTCCACGCACTGCAAGCGCAATCTGGACGCCCCCGGCGCAGAGGGGTAAACCCTCACCCATGGCAGCGAAAGATACCGAAAAACGACCAGCCAAATCGCCTAGCGATCCGCGCGCTGCGCGGCTGAAGGCGGCGCTCAAGGCCAATCTTGCGCGCCGCAAGCAACAGGCGCGCGCCCGCGCAATTCAAAGCGGCGCAGATGACGAGAACGACACGCCGGCACAGACCGGCCCCAACCTACACGAGCAGTAAAAGGGCAGTCACATGGATAAGATCGTGGTCAAGGGCGGTGGTGCGCTGTCAGGGCAAATCCCCATTGCGGGTGCCAAGAACGCATGCCTGACATTGATGCCTGCCACGCTATTGAGCGATGAGCCGCTCACGCTGACCAATGCGCCACGCTTAAGCGACATCCGCACCATGACCACACTCCTGCAATCGCTGGGTGCCGAGGTGACGGCGCTCAATGGTGGGCGGGTCTTGGCCCTATCCTCGCATGGGTTGAACAATCACACCGCTGATTATGACATCGTGCGCAAGATGCGCGCCTCGATCCTGGTGCTTGGCCCCATGCTGGCCCGCGATGGGCGCGCGATCGTGTCGCTGCCTGGCGGCTGCGCCATTGGCGCTCGGCCTGTTGATCTGCATCTCAAGGCGCTCGAGGCGATGGGCGCCGATCTGGAGCTGCGCGATGGCTATGTCCATGCAGAGGCCAAGGGCGGGCTCAAGGGGGCCGTGGTGGAATTCCCTGTGGTATCGGTTGGTGCAACGGAAAACGCGCTGATGGCGGCCACGCTCGCCAAGGGGACGACGGTGCTGAAAAACGCCGCGCGCGAGCCAGAGATCGTCGATCTGGCCCAATGCTTGCGCCGCATGGGCGCCCAGATCGAAGGCGAGGGGACATCGATCATCACCATCCAAGGTGTTGACCGTCTGGGGGGCGCGACCCACCCCGTTGTGACCGATCGGATCGAGCTTGGCACCTATATGCTGGCCCCCGCTATAGCAGGCGGCGAGGTGGAGTTGCTGGGCGGGCGCATGGAACTTGTTGCAGCCTTCGCCGAGAAACTCGATGCCGCCGGGGTCTCGGTCACGCAGACCGCCTTGGGCCTCAAGGTCGCGCGCAAGAATGGCCGCGTCAGCGCTGTCGATGTGCGCACCGAGCCTTTCCCCGGCTTTCCCACCGATCTGCAAGCGCAGATGATGGCGCTCTTGTGCTGCGCCGACGGGGTTTCGTTGCTGGAAGAGACGATTTTCGAAAACCGCTTCATGCATGCGCCGGAATTGATGCGGATGGGGGCCAAGATCGATGTACATGGCGGCACGGCCACCGTGACGGGTGTCGCGCGCCTCAAGGGGGCGCCTGTCATGGCCACCGATTTGCGCGCATCGGTCAGCCTGATCTTGGCGGGGCTCGCCGCCGAGGGGGAAACTGTCGTCAACCGCGTCTATCACCTTGATCGCGGCTATGAGCGCGTTGAAGAAAAACTCGGCAATGTTGGGGCCGCAATCGAACGGGTGCGCGAACATGACTGAGGATGCGCGCTTCGAGGATGCAGCTCCGCGCCCCATCGCCTTGCGCGCCTACGATGCCGCCGATCTTGAGGTCATCTCTGCCTTGTCCCAAGACGCGGTCTTTCCCATTGCCGAAATGTCATGGCATCGCCGCCGCCGTCGCCTTTCGTTCTTGCTCAACCGCTTTCGTTGGGAAGATGCGGGTGCAAGCACGCCCCAGCGTGTGCAGGCCGTGCTGGTCATCGATGATGCAACCCATGTTGCGACCCAAGGCTTTGATCGCGATGCGCGCGATCTGGTTCTGTCGCTGCTGACATTGGCATGGACGCCGGGCGAAGATGGCACCGGCCAGGTTTTGCTCACCTTGGCAGGTGACGGGGCCATCGCGGTCGAGGTCGAGGCGCTTGACGTCACCTTGCGCGATGTCACCCGGCCCTACATGGCCCCCTCGGGCAAGACGCCGCGCCATCCGGATTAGGCCGCGCCGGCTATTGCTGGATCGCTTCGAGATAAGTGGCCAAGGCCAAGATACGGCCGCGCACGGCGATTTCCGTTCCGACATCGCCGCGTTGCGCGATCACCGCGGTCTCGAAGCGGTCGCCCCAGATCGGCATCGGCCCGCCATGGCCGCGCAACCCCGAGCGGCCATCGATCAGGTGAATGATGTTGAGCATTGGAAAGTCACCGCCATTACGCGCGCGGATCTGGGTCAGGTCAGGCACGGGGATCGTCATATATTCTGCCAATGGCCCGTCGCCCCGACCGGTCAACCCGTGGCAGCTTGCGCAAGAGCGTGTAAATTCTTCTGCGCCTGCGACCGATTGCGCCATGCTCGCCCCGGTGGTGGCGAGCATCGTCAGCATGATCGTGCATGCGAAAAAACCCTGTCTGACCTTGCCCATTGCGCATTCTCCTTGGATTGGTGAGGGACACGAGGCCGCAAGCGACCCGGTCACAGACTAGGGCTATGCGCGGGGGTTGTTCTTGACGAAACGCATTGCTGCCGCAGATCGGGCAATGTCCACTTCACCCCCGCGCCCGGAACGGGTAGAGGGGCTTGGTGCAGGAACGGAACAAAGATGGCAATTTTCCTCGATAGCCGAGACGCAGATTTCGCGCAGCGGTTCGCCGCACTGCTCGAGATGAAGCGCGAAGATGCGCCCGATGTTGACCACACAGTGGCCGAGATCATCGCCGATGTGCGCGCACGCGGTGATCAAGCCGTGATCGATCTGACCGCGCGCTTTGACCGCCTGAGCCTGACACCCGCCAGCATGGCCTTCAGCGCTGCCGAGATTGCGCAGGCCATTGGCACGGTGCCAGCCGATGAGCGCGCGGCGCTGGAACTGGCCGCTGCCCGCATCCGCGCCTATCACGAACGCCAACGCCCCGCCGACGCGCAATGGACCGATACGGCAGGTGCTACGCTTGGTTGGCGCTGGACGCCTGTCGATGCCGCTGGGCTTTACGTGCCGGGCGGGCTGGCTTCATATCCCTCCAGCGTCTTGATGAACGCGATCCCGGCACAGGTTGCGGGGGTAAGGCGTTTGGTGATGTGCGCCCCAACGCCCGGCGGTGTTGCCAATCCGTTGGTGCTGTTGGCCGCGCATTTGTCGGGTGTCGAGACCATCTACCGCATCGGCGGCGCACAGGCCGTGGCTGCCATGGCCTATGGCACTGCAACCATTGCGCCAGTCGATAAAATCACTGGCCCCGGCAATGCCTATGTCGCCGCCGCCAAGCGCCGCGTCTTTGGGCGAGTGGGGATCGATATGATCGCGGGGCCGTCGGAAATCCTTGTCGTGGCTGACGGCGAAAACGACCCTGACTGGATCGCGCTCGATCTGCTTTCCCAAGCCGAGCATGACGAAAGCGCGCAATCGATCTTGATCACCACCGATGGAGATTTCGGCAAAGCCGTTGTGGCCGCTGTCGAAAATCGCCTGGAAACCCTCGAGCGGCGCGCCATCGCCGGGGCAAGCTGGCGCGACTATGGTGCTATCGTGACCGTGCGCGACCTTGATGAGGCCGCTGAATTGACCAACCGCATCGCCCCCGAACATCTGGAGCTATGCGTCGCCGACCCCGAAGCGCTCGCAGCCCAGATCACCCATGCCGGTGCCATCTTCCTCGGGCAATGGACGCCCGAGGCGATCGGCGATTACATCGGGGGGCCGAACCATGTCTTGCCCACCGCACGCTCGGCCCGCTTTTCAAGCGGACTTTCGGTGCTTGATTTCATGAAGCGGACCACAATGGCGCGCATGTCGCCCACAGCCCTCAAGGCTATCGGCCCCGCCGCCGAGACGCTGGCGCGCTCTGAAAGCCTCGAGGCGCATGGGCTTTCGGTTACGGCGCGTCTGGCCCGGCTAAACGGCAGCGCGCGCGAGGGAAAAGGGGAATGACCATGCACATTACCCATATCGAAATCGACATGACGGGCATGCCCGCCCCGACGCCCGAGATCGAACAAGAACGCCGTGTGGCGATCTTCGATCTGCTCGAAGATAATTCCTTTCGCCTGCCTGCCCGCGACGACCGGCCCGAGGCATCCGGCCCCTATCATGTGACGCTTGCCATCCGCGACAAGCGGCTGGTCTTCGATGTTGATACCGAAGATGCGCGCGACGCGGCCGAGTTTCACCTCTCGCTTTCGCCCTTCCGGCAGGTGGTCAAGGATTACTGGCAGATCTGCGAAAGCTATTATGACGCGGTCAAGCGCCTGCCGCCCAGCCAGATCGAGGCAATCGATATGGCACGCCGCGGCATCCACAACGAAGGAGCGCGCGTCTTGCAAGAGCGCTTGGATGGCAAGGCCGAGGTGGATTACGATACAGCGCGCCGCCTGTTCACATTGATCTGCGTCTTGCATTTCGGGGTCTGAGACGGCGGTGGATCAAGATTTCCCCTCATCGGTCTTATTTTGTTGCGACCACAACGCGACGCGCTCGCCCATGGCCGAAGGGATCATGAAGAAATTCTACGGCCAGCGGGCCTATGTACAGTCCGCCGGTGTCAAGAATGACCTTGAGATCGACGGGTTCGCCGTCGCAGTCTGTGCCGAACTCGGCGTGGAGTTGCAGCGCCATCGCGTGCGTAGCTTCGACGAAATGGCCCAATGGGGTGATGACCTGTCTGGCTTTGACCTGATCGTGGCGCTGTCGCCTGCCAGCCAAAGGCATGCGCTTGAATTGACGCGTCATTTTCACCTCGCGGTGGAGTATTGGCCAATCCTCGACCCGACCGGCCTTGGCGAAACGCGCGAGGCCAAGCTGAGCGCCTATCGCCAAGCACGTGACCAGATTGCCGCGCGCATCATCGCCCGCTTTGGACCGGCCCAGGGCTGATCCATGCAGCACGGGCCGATCCGCCCCATGCGAGCGCTTTGCGCCCCAATGCCGCGCCGTCCGCAGTTTGGCCTTGAAAAAAAACCGCAACCGGCGCATCTACCCGCCACCTGCACCACATGGTGCGTATAAAACGGAGTGACCATGGCCAAGGAAGAAATGCTCGAATTCCCCGGTGTCGTGAAGGAACTCCTGCCCAATGCGACGTTCCGGGTCGAGCTTGAAAACGGCCATGAGATCATCGCACATACGGCAGGAAAGATGCGCAAGAACCGCATCCGGGTTCTGGCCGGCGACAAGGTTCAGGTGGAGATGACCCCCTATGACCTGACCAAGGGGCGCATCAATTACCGCTTCAAGTAAGGTGCGGCTGATCCTCGGATCGGGCAGCCCCCGCCGCAAGGAATTGCTGGCGGTCTTGGGTATCGTGCCTGACGCGATCTTGCCCCCTGATATCGACGAAGACCCCCAAAAGGGCGAACTGCCGCATCTGTATTGCGCACGCATTGCCCGCGAAAAGGCCGCGGCCATTCCTGCGGGGCCTGATGATATCGTGCTCTCGGCCGATACGACGGTGGCTTTGGGGCGGCGCATCTTGGGGAAACCCGCCGACGAAGCCGAAGCCCGGCGCTTTCTGGACCTGCTCGCCGGGCGGCGTCACCGTGTATTTACAGCCCTTGCCGTGCGGCGAGGCGCGCAGAACTGGGAACGGCTAATCGAGGCGAGGGTCAAGATGAAACCCCTCAGCGCGGTTGAACGCGACGCCTATATCGCGACCGGCGATTGGCAGGGCAAGGCAGGCGGCTATTCCATCCAAGGGCCTGCCGGGGCCTTTATCCCGTGGATATCTGGCAGCTACACGGCCATTGTGGGGCTTCCGCTGGCCGAAACCGCGCAAATCCTGCAAGCTGCGGGTTGGCCAGTCTGGAGGCACGGATGAAGGGGCGGGTAATCTTGCTCGACTGGATCGGGGATCGCAGCGCCGCCGCCTTGATGGTGGATGGACGCCTTGCCGATCTCTTGATCGATCCGGCCAGTGAAATGGCGCTGCCTGGTGCCATCTACCGCGCCGTGGCCGATCGCCCGATGCCGGGGCAGGGTGGCGTGACGCTCAACATGGGCGATCACAAGGGCTATCTGCGCCAAGCCAAAGGGGTCGCACCGGGAGACCGGCTCTTGGTTCAGGTGTCAGCCACGGCCGAGCCGGGCAAAGCCGCACCTGTCACCCCCCGACTTCTGTTCAAAAGCCGCTATGCGATCGTGACCCCCGAGGCACCTGGCCTCAATATCTCTCGCCAGATCCGCGACGAGGCCGAGCGCGACCGCCTGCAAGAAATCGCGCATGAGGCGATGACGGGCGCCCCTGACGGGTTTGGCCTGATCCTGCGCTCGGCCGCCGAGGAGGTGGCAAGCGATCCCCTTGCCGATGACATCGCCGCGATGCGTGATCTGGCAGCCGCCGTTCTGGTCGACACCGACGGGCCGCCCGAATGCCTCGTTGCGGCCCCCGATGCGCATGAGCTGGCTTGGCGCGATTGGGCGGTACCTGACCCTGACGAAGTGATCGAGACACCCGGCTGTTTCGAGACCCATGGCGTTATCGATGCGATCACGGACATGCTTGATGCGCATGTGGCACTGCCCGGTGGTGCCTTCGCCTATGTCGAACCTACGCACGCGCTTGTCGCGGTCGATGTGAATACCGGGGCTGATACCTCGCTTGCAGCGGGGCTCAAGGCCAACCTCGCGCTTGCACGCGCCCTGCCGCGGCTGTTGAGGGTCAAGGGCCTTGCAGGACAGATCACGCTTGACCTTGCACCCATGCCCAAGAAAGACCGCCGCGTGATCGAAGACGCGCTGCGACGCGCCTTCCGCGAAGACGGGGCCGAGGTTGTTCTGGCAGGTTGGACACCATTGGGCTGTTTCGAATTGCAAAAGAAACGCGATCGCCTCCCTTTGGCGCAGCTCTGGCCGTGATCTCTTGGGAACGCCTGCCCAGGTTGCGATCGTGCCTATCGCCTTGCATAGTTGGGCCAAGATAATCCCAAGGAGCCTCGCCCATGGCCTGTCCGATCTGCGCGCGTGAGACGCACCCCGATACACGCCCCTTCTGCTCGCGCCGATGTGCTGATGTCGATCTCGCGCGCTGGCTGAACGGCAGCTATGCGATCGCCTCAGACAGCCCCGAGGATTTGGTCGCCGCGGCCGAGGCGATGGAAGAGCTTCCTCGCAAGCCGCATTGATCCCGATGACCTGTGACACCTCACGCATGACAACCAAGGCAATCTGCAAGGCGCATATCGCAGGCATCCGCTGGTAAAGCGAAAGATTTGTGAAATGTGCGGGCCGCGCCTGGGGTATTGCTACCATGCAAGCCATGTGGCCCACACGCTTACTCAAGCCGCCGATCGGGTGGTTTGTGCAAGGGAGATTGCGTGGCAAAAAGATTTTTGCCCTTACCCTCTGGACAGCGCTTTGGCCCTCGCTTAGACGTCTGCCACCCGAACGGTTCCCGTTCCCCTGCCCGGGTAGCTCAGGGGTAGAGCAGTGGATTGAAAATCCTCGTGTCGGTGGTTCGATTCCGCCCCCGGGCACCATTTTCCTGAAGTTTAGCGCACAAGATTAAAGCCGTGGGCTCATGGATCTTTGGTCAATCGACCGATCGATCCGGCTCGTCTCGGCTGTGCTGGAGGCCATCGACCGAGATATGGGTGATCGCTACCGCAAAACGCAAAGCGTCTGCAAATCTGGGGGCACCTCAGCGGTTTGACAGCGCGGCCATGCTGGCTCTGAACGCACCTGCCATCTCCGTCGCCTTTGGTCGGTTTGACTTTCATCAATGCGCGGTCACGAGGGCGATACTCTACCTCGTCGTTCATGCAGCGTTTTCGCAAATGCGTGGCTTCGGGCTTGGTGAGGTCCCATGACAGTCTCACTTCCGCATCCGACATTCGTCGGTGATGAGATCGACGCACGGCTGTTCGGGGGCAATCTCGTCTTCAGCCAGGACCGCGTCACGGGCACCTATCCTGCCCGCGCCGAGGCAGCGGGGCTTGAACTTATCCGCTTTCCTGGCGGGTCTGTCACCGAAACTTTTTTCGATCCCGCCAAGCCGGATGCGCAGAGCACCAGCTACGTCAACGATCTGGGCCAGACCGTTACCCTCACGCTGGTGCCGCTCAGCGACTTTCTGGATTACGCCATCGCGGCTGACCTTGGCGCCATCATCGTTGTTCCCATTCAACGCTACGTGACCGCCTGGAAAGCCGAAGGCGAAACGCGCGCCACCATCCTGACCCAAGCCGACGAGATCGCCATTCGCGACTATGTGACCACGGTTCTGCAAAGCGGCGTGCCCGTTCACGCCATCGAGATCGGCAACGAACCCTGCCTCGGCGGGGTCACGGACGCCGATTACGGCAAGATCGCAGACGAGATGGCGCATGTCATCCACGACGCAACCGAAGAGTTTCAGGCAGCAGGAAATCTGCCCGAAGGCTATGTGCATCCGCTGCTCAGCCTGGTGACCACGCCTTACCACTTAAAAGCGGACATCGATGGCGACGGCATCGCGACCTATGAGGAGTCGCTGCAGGAACGCTTCGCGCAGATCACGCCCGAGGCCTTGGCCAAGATCGACGCCATCACCATCCACCGCTATGTCAGCAGGGACTACGAGGCGATCGACAATTTTCAGGCGCCTTGGATCAAGGCCGAAGAGGTTGATGCCTTGGTGGGTCGCGATCTGGAGCTGATCGTGACCGAATGGAACATCAGCGCGACACAGAACGGCGTTCTGCATTGGGCGAGCGCAACCGAAGCAGAGCGCGAGGGGTTGGACACCGGCCTTAAACATGCCGGTGCCGTTGCGGCCATGTTCCACGAAATAGCGGTCAACGATGTCGAGGTGGCGGCGTTCTGGGCGGTGCAGCAGCAAAACGATGTGTCGCTCGCACAGCGCGAGGGCACCAATACCGACCTGCGCCCAGGCGGCAAGATGTTCTCCTACCTGTCGGAGAATACCCAAGGACTGCGCGCCATCGAGCTGGATCGACCGAGCCGGGATTTCGACCTTCACGCCTTCGGCAGCGACGCGCGGCAATTTCTTGTCATCAACGCGCGCTTGGGCGAGGCGCAGACGATCGAACTTGACCTGACCCGTTTCAGCGGCAGCGTTGACAGCGGCTGGGTTCACATCCTGACCGCCGCCGAAGGGCAGGACCCGCGCGATCCGAATGTCGATACAGAGATCGAGGATGTGCCGCTTGCGGAGGTTTTTAATGCCGGTGCGCTGAGCCTGACCCTTGATCCTTGGGAAGTGGCCTTCGTGTCGCTCGAACTTGACGCCACCGGCGACGATAACGGGGCGCCCGACGAAGGCGACGTCGCGGATGACGACGATGACGAACAGCCCGAAGATGATGAGGCCGGAACCGGCGGGACATGCTTTGTCGCCACTTGCGCCTATGGCAACGCCAATCACCCCGATGTGGTCTATCTGCGCCTTTACCGGGACAATGTGCTGTTCCAAACGGTGCTCGGGCGTCATTTTATCAGCCTCTATTACCGCTTTGGGCCATATCTCGCCCGACGGTTGCAGCCCTATCCGCGTCTCAGGCACCTGACAAAGCTCGCTTTGTCAGGATTTGTGAAGCGCTACAGTCAACGTATGGCTGCACGAACAAAAGCGTGAACCGCGCCATGTTGCCCGCCCCGCGAACCAGATCCACGCCGCATCCTCGCCTGTGGTGATGCCAGATTATCCGGCAGGCCTGTTCTGTGAATGACAGCCTCGCGCTGCGGGTATGTGTGCCGCCGCGATGGGGAAAGCCGCAATTTGCTCGGCAGAGGGGCGGGTGCGTTCCCTGCGGGCGGTCCCCGATGGCGTGCGCGGTGCGGGCAATGCTGCCAAGGCATCGCCAGCCACATGGCCTGCGCGCCACGATTGCAGGAGCGCCAGATCAGATCGCGACGGGGCTCGCCCGGCCCTTGGGAGCTGCCGACGCGACCCTGCCTTCAGCCGCCGACGGTGATGTTACCCATCTCGCCCAGAACGCCGAAAGCGCTCAACAGCCACAGGGCCACGGCGATCACGATCACGACATTCAGGATGGATTTGATCTTTCCGTCCATCGGGATGTAGGCGTTCACAAGCCACAGCAAGACCCCGACCACGATGAGGGTCACGACAAGATTGATCAGTGGCATTGGCAGGTTCCTTTTCCTTGGGTGGCGCCATGCTGCCCATGGGCTGCATACACCGCATTTCGCGCCGGGCCACGGCGCGACCCGATCACCCCGCATCCTAGGCCCGCCCCGCGATGGTGGCATTGATGGCACGCGGATCGTGGCATTGCGGTGGATGACCCCACTGGTCCTGCTGCGGATCGGGTTTGGCGCTGTTCGGGGAGGGGGCTGCCAATCTTCGCCTGTCGTGCGGTTCTAGTCGGCGAGGGGGGGCAGTGCGCGAATAATGCCGCTCTGAGCCTCCGCGGCGTGACGCGCGCGGATGTGGTCGTGGCTCGATCATGTTTTGCTGTGTTCGGAGCGCTTATGTAGCGTGCAATCTTGAAGTTGGGCCAAGGCGTTCGATGCTCGAGAGGTCCTAAATTGCCGACCAACATGCGTCAGGCGCAAGGATCAGGCTCGCCCAGACTATACTATGGCGCATGATCTCGTGACAAATGCGGTGACAAATGCAGAAAGCAGACTTTAGGGGGTGCTATACCCCCAATTTAAGCTTACGATTTTCTTGGAATTTTTGGCTCCGGCGGTAGGGATCGAACCTACGACCAATTGATTAACAGTCAACTGCTCTACCGCTGAGCTACGCCGGAACTGGGGGTGCGTATAGCAAGGGTGGTTTCGGGCGTCCAGTGGGGCGGCACAAAAATTCCGCAGGCTGCTACAAAAGGGAAAAGGCGGCCTCTGCGGTCAGGGGTGCTGCGCATGCGACGCGTTTTCTTTCATAAAGATCAATCAGATGTGCCAGTACATTGCGTGCAGCCGCAGGAAGGAGGGTAGGGGCGAGGCCGGTGTAAATCTGTGTGGCCAATGCAGACGCGGTCATGGATGGTTTATTTTCCAGGGTGGCGAGGATGTCAGCCTCGCGGCTTTGACGATGGGCAATCAGTGCAGCGACGCGGTCTTGAGGGGTGTCCACCGCCGGGCCATGTCCGGGAAAATAGACCCGGTCGGTGCGCCCTGATAACCGCGCGCAGGAGCGCATGAAGGCCCCCATATCTCCATCGGGTGGGGAGATGAGCGAGGTGGACCACCCCATCACTAAATCGCCCGTGAACAGTGCGCCGCGCCAGGCGAAACTGAGATGATTGGCCATATGGCCGGGCGTGTGCAGCACTGCGATCTCGCCCCATGGGCCTGTGATGCGCTCACCGTCACTGATCCTCTCGTCGGGGGCGAAATCAGGATCGACACCTTCGCCGCCCCCAACGGCCCCTTGCGCCGCGAGGGCCGCCATCGTCGTGCTGCGCCCCCAATCCGAGGGGCCAGCCGCCATCACCGGGGCGCCGGTCCTTTGTGACAAGTGTCGCGCCAAAGGCGAATGGTCGCGATGCGAATGGGTGACCAAGATCGCGCCGATCCGTTCGCCTGAGGTCAGTCCGGCAAGAATGGCGTCAAGATGGGCGGGCAGGGCCGGGCCGGGGTCGATCACCACCACCTCACCCTCGCCCACAAGATAGGTATTGGTGCCATGCAGCGTCATGGGCGAGGGGTTTGGCGCAGTGATGCGCCTGAGCCCCGGCTCTAGCATGACCATGCCGCTTTCGCTTTCCATCTGCCTGCCTGCCCGTTTATGTGGGTGCATGATGTTTCGATGGCTCAAACACATGATGCCGCGGGGGCTTTATGGCCGGGCCGCATTGATCTTGCTTGTGCCGATCATCACCTTGCAGATTGTCGTGTCAGCGCAAATCCTGCAACGCTATTTCCAAGAAGTTGCCGCGCAAATGTCAAGCGCGCTTGCCTTGGAGTTGCGGCTGATCGTCGATGCCGTTGCCGCGGGAGAGGGGCGCGCGCGCGGGCTTGCCGATGCGCTCGAGATCGAGATCGCGCTTGCCTCACCCGGGATCTCGGCCGATCGGCGCGTCTTTTACGATTTGACAGGGATCGAGGCGATTGCCGTTCTGCGCCGGGAGGTGCCGGGGCTGGTGGCCGTTGACCTGGTCGAAGATTGGCGTCGGCCTGTCATCATCGTCGATACGCGCGAAGGCAATCTTGCTCTTTCGGTCGCCCGCAGCCGGATTTCGGCATCCAATCCCCATCAGCTTTTGGTGCTGATGGTGGCATTTGGTCTGTTCATGACATGGGTCGCCTATCTGTTTCTGCGCAACCAGTTGAAGCCGATCAAGCGGTTAGCAGATGCTGCCGATGCCTTCGGCAAGGGGCGGGTGGTCACCTATCATCCGTCAGGTGCCGCCGAGGTCCGCAGCGCAGGCCTTGCGTTCTTGGATATGCGCGCGCGCATCGAAGGGATGATCGAGCAACGCACCTTGATGCTATCGGGCGTCAGCCACGACCTGCGTACGCCGCTGACACGCATGAAGCTTGGCCTGTCGATGCTGGACGAGGGGCCGGAGGTTGCCGCGCTCTTGCGCGATGTGGCCGAGATGGAGGCGCTCTTGGCCACCTTTCTCGATTTCGCCCGGGGTGAGGCGCTGGATGATCCTGTTGCAACCGACCCGATCGTCTTGGTGCAACGCTTGGCCGATGATTGGGCGCGTCTGGGAACAAGGATCGATCTTGTGCTGCCCGCAGCCGGCGGCGCGGTGATGTTGCGGCCTCAGGCTGTTCGGCGCTGCTTGACCAATCTGATTTCGAATGCCCAACGCTATGGCACCACCGTGCGTCTGACCCTCTCCCTGCCCAACCGTGCCATACGGTTTACCGTCGAGGATGATGGCCCCGGCATCCCCGCCGCTCGCCGCGCCGAGGCGTTGGTGCCTTTCGCGCGGCTGGATGAGGCGCGCAATCAAGACAAGGGCTCTGGCGTCGGGCTGGGCCTCGCCATCGCGCGCGATATCGCACAGCGCCACGGCGGGAGCCTCAACCTGGGCGAGAGCGCGGCGCTTGGCGGTCTGCGGGTCGATCTGGTCTTGCCGCGGTGAAGGCCGTCAGCCGGGCGGCTCTGGGGGTATGCGGTTATGCAACAGCCCTTCCATCGCGGCGTGGACAAGTTGACCATGCGCTTTTGCGCGTCGGCGACGATGATCGCCGCCGATCCACTCTGCCCCGGCGCGGTCGATGGCCATGGCGGAAAATTGGTTCAACGCAAAAAGGGCGAGCTTTACCTTGGTCATGTCACATTGTCCTAAGTGATCCGCGCGACCTGCCGCACGCAAGCGACAGAGCAGCATGGCAATGGTTGCAGATCGGTAAAGCATCGCATGCGCGCCGCCTTTTTTTTGGTTAGGTCGCGCGGTTCTGCGGGTTGCGATAGGGGAGTTTGCCCAAAACACAGGCAAGGCGCCATGGCCTGCCCAAAAGGTTGGCGACCATGACGATCTTGAACAAGGGCGTGGTAGGCCCGGAGGGACTTGAACCCCCAACCAAAGCGTTATGAGCGCTCTGCTCTAACCATTGAGCTACAGGCCCGCCAGCACATGGCTTACCAGACAGCGCCCCCCCGTCAAGCGTTGCGACTTGCCCGATGGCAGTGCTTGGCCTATGCCCTGCGGCAAGACATCCAAAGGATAAAGCCCATGCCACATCTGCCGATGCTTGCCCTGCGTTATCTGGCGTGGCTTGTGGGGCTGAGGGTGGTTTATGCGATCTTGGTGCAAGTTGCGGGCTTGCCGAACGCCATGGCGACAGCCGTCATCCTTGCGGCCGCACCGCTTGCCGATATTGGTTACCAAGCGGCGCGCAAGGCCACGCATCCCCTTGGCTATCGGGATTGGTCGCTCATTTGGGGCATGTGCCTGGGGATTTTCGCGGGTGTCCAGATCATCTTGCCCGCCATGTTCATCGCCCCGATGCGCGCGCTGCTGGCCGATCCGGCTGGGTTGCAGCAAACGCTCTTGGTGTTGGTCTCGACCGGCGGCATGATGGCGCTGTTTCTCTGGATCGGGCGCCGTGTGTCAGCGCGCGGCGGACGCTAAGCCGGGCTGCTCCAATCCCGCGAGATGGTGCTTCATGCGTTTGCGTTTGGCGAAGGCGCCAAACGTGTCAAGAAAGCGGATGATCACATCTGGCCCCATCAGGGCGACCAAGTGATCCAAGGCGTAGCGCCCATGACGCTCATGCGCCCATAAAATCCCAAGCCGATGATAATGGGCGATGCTTTGCCGTTGCCCTTCGCCCTGACCAAAGCTTTCGATGTTGAAATTGAACCGCTGCGCAAGGGGCTTGACCGGGTTGCCGCGCAGGTAGCCAAGGATCGGCAGGCTGAATTGGTCAATATTGACCCGGTCATAGGGCCGCGTGACTTTTTGCTCGAACTGCAAGGCGGTTTTCAGCCAATCCCGCCCGATATGGGTGGGCTTGCCCTTTGCATTGCGCGTGCGCCAAACAATGACGCCGGCATTGAAATAGGGGAGCGAGGTCAACCGCCGACCTCCGTGAAACCGGACCCGCTCCGACGGGAGCGCAAGATCGAAGGCTGCATAGAAATGCGCCCAATCTTCGTCGCTGCCCGCCGAGGGCGCATAGTCCGAGACACAGGCCGCGATCTGTGCCTGTCCCAGCTCATGGGCAAAATCGATCGGTTCGGCGATGATCACATCGGTGTCGAGAAAAACAACCACATCGCTATCGCGTTCATCGGCTGCGGCAAGGATCTTGTTGCCATGCGGATAGGGGGCTGCCCATGGCCCATGGGTGCCGCCTTGCCATGGAATATCGCGGATCGCGATGCCTGCCCGCGCGAGGATCTCGACGGTCAGCGGGTTCAGATCGTGGCGGTATTCTGCCCGCACATAAGCGACCGCCCGTTGCCCGGGCAACATGTTGGCGCAAAGCGTTGGTGCAAGCAGACAGGCTTGCGCCTCGAGCCGTGGGCCATCCACGATGAAATAGATCTCCGTTGATGGTGTCTTGGCCATCCCGCTTCCCTGCACTCGTTACCCATGCCCGCGATCCGCACTGCATCGCGTGGCTGCAACTATGCCCTGATCCCGCCGATCGCGGCAAGCCGGTAGCACCGATCGTCCGCAACCCGCATGGACGGGCCGCGCAAGCCCTGCTATCGCGTGGCGCAAGAGCGAATTGCTGGGGGCCGATATGCGCGAAGACAATCCAAAGCCGCTGACCTATGCCGAGGCCGGTGTCGATATCGACGCAGGCAATGCGTTGGTCGATCGTATCAAGCCCGCCGCTGCCGCCACTACGCGCCCCGGCGTGATGAGCGGGCTTGGCGGGTTTGGCGCGCTGTTTGACCTGAAGGCCGCAGGCTATGACGACCCGATCCTTGTCGCGGCGACCGATGGGGTTGGCACCAAGCTCAAGATCGCGATCGACACCGGGATTTACGACACGATCGGCATCGACCTTGTCGCGATGTGCGTCAATGATCTTGTCTGCCAAGGAGCAGAGCCCTTGTTCTTCCTCGACTATTTCGCCACCGGCAAGCTCGAGGTCGCGGCCGCGGCGCGCATCATCGAAGGGATAGCCCAGGGCTGCAGCTTGTCGGGCTGCGCGCTGGTGGGCGGTGAGACGGCGGAAATGCCGGGCATGTATGCTCCGGGGGATTTCGATCTGGCGGGCTTTGCCGTCGGTGCGATGAACCGTGGTGCCGCACTGCCTGCCGGGGTGGTTGCGGGCGATGTGCTCTTGGGCCTTGCCTCGGACGGGGTGCATTCGAACGGCTATTCCTTGGTGCGCCGGGTGGTGGAGCGCACGGGCGTTGCATGGGACGCGCCCGCGCCCTTTGGCGAGGGCAGCCTTGGCGCAGCACTATTGGCGCCCACGCGGCTTTACGTCAAACCCGCCCTCGCCGCGATCCGGGCGGGCGGCGTGCATGGGCTGGCCCATATCACCGGCGGCGGTCTGACCGAAAACCTGCCGCGTGTCCTGCCCGAAGGCCTGGGCGCCCAGATAGATCTGGGCGCATGGCGCTTGCCGCCTGTATTCAGATGGTTGGCCGCCGAGGGTAGCTTGGCCGAGGCCGAGATGCTCAAGACCTTCAACGCAGGCATCGGCATGGTGCTCGTCGTCGCGGCCGACCGCGCCGATGCCCTGACGGCGCTCTTGGCCGAGGCAGGCGAAAGCGTGTATCGCTTGGGCCATGTCACGCCGGGTGCGGGGGTCAGCTACACGGGCGCACTTGCGTGAGCTTACGCGTCGCCATCCTGCTCTCGGGCGGCGGCTCGAACATGGTGGCGCTGGTCGACAGCATGACCGGCACCCACCCCGCGCGCGCCTGTCTGGTGCTTGCCAATGATCCGGCGGCAGGTGGGTTGGCCAAGGCAAAAGCGCGCGGTGTGCCGACGGCGGTGGTCGATCACCGCCCCTTTGGCCCCGATCGCGCAAGTTTCGAGGCCGAACTGACCTGTGTGCTGGAAACCCACGCGCCCGATATCATCTGCCTTGCGGGCTTCATGCGCGTGCTGACCCCCGCTTTCGTCACGCGCTGGCAGGGGCGGATGCTGAACATCCACCCCTCGCTCTTGCCGAAATATCCCGGCCTGCACACCCATGCCCGCGCGCTCGCGGCAGGCGATGCCGAGGCAGGTTGCAGTGTGCATGAGGTGACAGCCGAGCTTGATGGCGGCCCGATCCTGGGCCAGGCGCGGGTGCCGGTCTTGGCCGACGACACGCCCGACAGCCTGGCCGCCCGCGTGCTGGTGCAAGAGCACCGTCTTTATCCGATGGTCCTGCGCCGTTTCGCCGATGGGGATCGGGGCAGGCTGGATATCTGAAAAGAAAAGCTGCGCCCGAAGGCGCAGCCAATCCTTAGTGCTTGTGGTCGGCGGCGGTACCTTTCGGCACAGCCATTGCGCTGATCATAACAGCGACTTGACCTTTGCGGCCACCGCTTCGGCGGTGATGCCGAAATGACGGTAGAGGTCTTCCGCCGGGGCCGAGGCGCCAAAACCATGCATGCCGACAAAGCCCGATTTCTCGCGCCGTCCGCGTTCGCCGTAAAGCCAGCGGTCCCAGCCAAAGCGAATGCCAGCCTCGACTGCGACGCGCACGGGGCCTGCGGGCAGGACGCGCTTGCGATAGGCTTCGTCGGTCTCCTCGAAAATCTCCCAGCAGGGCATCGAGACGACGCGCGTGCCGATCCCTTCGGCCTGCAACAGATCACGCGCGGCCATGGCGATCGCCACTTCCGATCCCGTCGCCATCAGCAACGCCTGCCGCTTGCCTTCCGCATCGGCCAGCACATAGCCGCCTTGGGCGACCATGTTCTTGGCCGTATGGGTTTGGCGCAGCGTCGGCAGGTTCTGACGGCTGAGCGCCAGCACCGTGGGCGTGGTCTTTTGCGACAGCGCCACTTCCCAGGCTTCGGCGGTCTCGACCGCATCGGCGGGACGGATGACCAGCGTGTTGGGCGTGGCGCGCAGCATCGCGAGATGCTCGACCGGCTGGTGGGTCGGTCCATCCTCGCCCAGACCGATGCTGTCATGGGTCATCACATAGGTCACGGGCAGTCCCATCAGCGCCGATAGCCGCATCGAGGGCCGGGCGTAATCGGTGAAGACCATGAAGGTGCCGCCATAGGGCCGCACGCCGCCATGCAGCGCCATGCCGTTCATCGCGGCCGCCATCCCATGTTCGCGGATGCCGTAATGGATGTGGCGCCCGCGGCGATCCTCAGGCCCGAAGGTGCCGATATCCTTGGTGTTGGTGTTGTTCGACCCTGTCAGATCCGCCGAACCGCCCAGATGTTCGCCCAAGATCGGGTTGATCACCTCGAGCGCCAATTGGCTGGCGGTACGGGTGGCGATCTTGGGTGCTTTTTCGACATGCGCCTTTTTCAGTGCGCGGAGCGCGGCGGGCAGCTTCTTGGGCATCTCGCAGGCAAAGGCGCGGGTGAATTCCGCTTTTTTACCATCCGACAGCGCGGCGAAATCTGCCTCCCATGCGTGGCGCGCGGCTTGACCCTTGGCGCCCACGGCCTCCCACCAGCTTTTCAGGTCTGCGGGGATCTCGAAGGGGCCATGCGGCCAGCCATAGGCATCTTTCGCGGCCTTGAGCTGGGCGGCATCGGTCAAGGCGCCATGGCCCTTGGCGGTGTCTTGGGCGGCGTGGCCAATTGCAATATGGGTCTTGCAGGCGATCATCGCGGGGCGCGGGGATGCCTTGGCCGCAGTGATGGCCGCGTCAATCGCGTCGGGGTCATGCCCGTCACAGGAAAACACATCCCACCCGCTTGCCGCGAAGCGCGCCATCTGGTCGGTGCGATCGGCGATCGACACCTTGCCGTCAATGGTGATGCCGTTGTCATCCCACAAGACGATCAGCCGCGACAATTCCTGGCGGCCGGCAAGCCCGATCGCCTCTTGGCTGACACCCTCCATCAAGCAGCCATCGCCGGCGATGCAATAGGTGTAGTGATCGATGATCTTCTTGCCCCATTTGGCGCGCAGGAATTCCTCGGCCATGGCAAAACCGACCGCGTTGGCGATGCCTTGGCCCAAGGGGCCGGTGGTGGTTTCGATCCCCTTGGCGTGGCCGTATTCGGGGTGGCCCGCCGTGATCGCGCCGAGTTGGCGGAAATTCTTGACCTGCTCCAGCGTCATGTCAGGCGAGCCGGTCAGGTAGAGCAGCGCGTATAGCAGCATCGAGCCATGGCCTGCCGACAGAATGAAGCGGTCGCGATTGGCCCAATCGGGGGCAGAGGCGTCAAAGCGCAGATGGTTGTCGAACAGGACCGTCGCCACATCGGCCATGCCCATTGGCATGCCGGAATGGCCCGAATTTGCCGCAGCCACGGCGTCGAGCGCCAAGGTGCGAATACAGGTTGCCCGCCGCCAATGATCGGGATGGCGTGCGGCGCGTGCGGTGAGGTCCATAGTGATGTCCTTCGATTGGCAGCTTGGCGTGATCCCAAGCAAGGCAGCATGAGGCAAATACGCCCATCACCGCCAGAGTCGGGCGGATGCGCCCGCTTCTAGCAGAGGCGCATGTTGGCGCAACCAGTAAGCACGGGGCAAAATGTCCATTTCTCGCCTAGGACATTCAAATTGACGCGGAAATCCTTGCAAATCCGGGGAAATTGCATTTCGCTATGGCGCAAGATCAGACGGTGTTTCCGGCGGCGGGCCGGACATGGAAAAGTCGGGGCGACGGACACGATGGGCGAGACGGCCGAATTCGAGAAACTCAATACGCTAGAGGCGCGATTGGCCGCGGCGCTTGATCGGATCGCTGCGGGCATTGGTACCATGCCAGCTCACCCACCTTTGGAAGATCCGGGCCTGAGTTCGGCGGCAGCCGAAGATGCCCTGATCCGTGCCGAAGCCGCCGAGGCGCGCATGGCCGCACTTGAGGCACAGATGGCAGGAATGATCGACGCTGCTGAGGCTGTCGCCGCCGCGCAAGCGGCCGCTGCAACCCTTGCTGCCCGCGACGCCGAAATTGCCCGGCTGCATGCGATGATCGCGCAAAGTGACAGCGCGCCTGCGACCATGGCGACTGATACGGCGGAACACGCCGCGCGGATCGCCGCGCTTGAATCCACGCTGGCGACACTTAGCCAAGATCGCGATGCCGCCCTTGCCGCCGCGCGCGCCGCACAAGATGAAATGGCACGTCTGCACACTCAACAGGCCGCTTTGCCCGAAGGCGGCGGGGCAGATCTGCGCGCCGAGATCGCGAGTTTGCTCTCGTCCAATGCGCAGCTTGTCGAAACCATTGCAAAACTGCGCCGAGAAGGTGCGGGTGATCCATCCCTGCGCGAGGCAAGTCTTGCTGCCGAACTTGATGCGCTACGTACCCTGCGCAGTTCCGAGGCGGCCGAGCTTCACCGCATCTTGGCCGATCTGGAGGGGGGCATGTCCGCATCAGCCGCAACGCAAGGGGGCGCACATGCCTGAAATCAGTATCCAGATCGGTGGCCGCGATTTCACCGTGGCCTGCCAGCCGGGGGAGGAGCCATACCTCCATGCCGCGGCCCGCATGCTTGACACGGAGGCCACTGTGATCTTGGGCCAGATCGGTCGCATGCCTGTCGATCGCATGCTGTTGATGGCGGGGCTGATGTTGGCCGACAAGACCGCCGCCCTAGAGGACGAGGTCACGTCGTTGCAAGGCAAGCTGGCCGCACAGGAAAAAACTCTTGCCGCATCCGAAGAACGTTTGGCCGATCGCGCGCGGCGCATCGCGGAATTGCAGGACGCTGCACCACGGACCGAATTGCCCGACCGCTTCACCGATGGTTTGGCCGAGTTGGCCGCCCGCGCCGAAGCGATCGCTGACGAGTTGGACGCGCGCCGCGCCTAGGCGCGTGCCACGCTAGCCCAGCAGAACCGACAAAAGCCGCGCGGCCTCGTCCTGGGGATGGATGAGTGCGCTGCGATCTTCGCCGGGGTAGAAGCGGGCGCGCACGGCGGTGGGCATCGGGCGCGGCTGCACCAGATGCACGGCCAGCGGGAATTTCACCGTCTCGGCTTGCCAAGCTTGGATCATCGCGCGTTGGGCCGCCTTGCACATGCCATAGGGGCCGGCGAATTTGGTATCCCACCCGTCGTCGAAGAAGAGTGCTTGCGGCTTGGGGGCAGGTGCGATCAGCGGATCGACCAGTGCCATCAACCGCGCAAAGGCGCGGATATTGGTCGCAATCAGCTTATCGAGATCCTTGGCCGCAAGATGGGGCGCCGGTGTCAACGCGGTGACATGGATCGCGCTATGCACCCAGACATCGGCCCGGCCCCAGCGATCATGGATAGACCGGCACAGATGCGCCATGGCGCCTTCGTCGGTAATATCCATCGGCGCAAGCGTGGCTTGCCCGCCCGCCGCCTTGATGCGGTCGTCAAGCTCTTCAAGCGCGCCGACATTGCGGGCAACGGCCACGACATGCGCCCCGCGTGCCGCCAACCATTCGGCACTTGCCGCACCGATCCCGCGTGATGCGCCGGTCACCAGCGCAATTTGTCCATCAAAAGGCTTTTCCATGCGCTGCCAACTGCCTTTTTCGCGCAACAAAGGCAAGGGGCTGCGGCGGTGCGGCGCGCTTGACTTGCCGCGCGCGCGCGAAGATACCGACAAAAAGGGACACGTTCCGTTGTATCAAGGAGGCGACCATGGGCCGCGACACATTATTGACTGCAACATTCGGTGATCAGGGTGTATTGCGCAAAACCATGCTGGTGCTGGCGGGTGCGCTTTTCATCGCCTTGGCCGCCCAGATCAGCGTGCCAATGTGGCCGGTACCTGTCACCATGCAAACGCTGGCGATCTTGCTGGTTGGCTTTGCCTATGGCAGCCGCTTGGGTGCGGCCACAGTGATCGTTTACCTGGCACAGGGGTTCATGGGCCTGCCGGTCTTCACCCCCACCACCATGCAGGGGCTGGCGGCGTTGATCGGCCCGACGGGCGGTTTTTTGATTGGCTTTGTCGCGCTGGCATGGATCGCGGGCTTTGCCGCAGAGCGCAATTTGGCGCGCGGCGTGGTCGGCACAGGTCTCGCTGCCATTGTCGCCAGTGCCGCCCTCTATCTCCCCGGTGTGCTTTGGCCGATGAACCTTGCCGCGCTTGCCGGTGTCGATGCAGGCTGGGCAGCACAAGGCTTGGGCTTTTATTGGGCGCACTTCGTGGCACCCTTCATGATCGGCGATGCGATCAAGGCGGTTTTGGCCGCGCTGATCGTGACCGGCGCCTGGTCAGCCTTGTCGCGCAAAGCCTGATCCAAGACCTCTTGCCAATCGAAAAAGGCCGCCCTGCGAGGGCGGCCTTTTTCATGCCACGGGTTGTTCCGCCTTAAGCGAGGACCTCGGCGAGTTTAAAGCCGCGCGCCATTTGGTCGGTTGGCTTGACGGGATAATCGCCCGAGAAACAGGCATCACAATAGGCCGGTGCCTTGGGGTCGCGCCCGGCGGCCACGCCGACCGCGCGATATAGACCGTCAAGCGAGATGAACTTGAGGGAGGCGACGCCAAGATGATGGCGCATCTCGTCCTCGGACATGGTGGCGGCCAAGAGCTTTTCGCGCTCAGGCGTGTCCACACCGTAGAAACAGGGCCATGCCGTGGGCGGGCTGGCGATACGGAAATGCACCTCGGCCGCACCCGCATCAAGGATCATCTCCTTGATCTTGCGGCTGGTCGTGCCGCGTACCACGCTGTCATCGACCAAGATCACCCGCTTGCCGCGAATAAGTGCGCGGTTGACGTTGAGTTTCAGGCGCACACCCATATTGCGGATCTGCTCGGTCGGCTCAATAAAGGTGCGGCCCATATACTGGTTGCGGATGATCCCCATGGCATAGGGGATGCCGCTTTCCAGCGAATAGCCGATCGCCGCAGGCGTACCGCTATCGGGGACAGGACACACGAGATCAGCTTCGACCGGCGATTCCTTGGCCAATTCGCGGCCGATCGCCTCGCGGGTTTCATAAACAGAGTGGCCGCCGATGATGCTGTCTGGGCGCGAGAAATAAACATGCTCGAAGATGCAAAAGCGCGCGCGCTTTTGTTCGAATGGGTGAAAGCTTTCGATCTTGTCGCCCGAGATGACGACCATCTCGCCCGGCTCCACCTCGCGCAGGAATTCCGCGCCGATGATGTCGAGGGCGCAAGTCTCGGACGACAACGCATAGCCATCGCCGACACGACCCAAGACCAAGGGGCGCACACCCAAGGCATCGCGCACGCCGATCAGCTTTGTGCGCGTCATTGCCACGACCGAAAACGCACCTTCGACGCGCCGCAGCGCATCTTTCATCCGCTCGGGGATCGTCTTTTGCAAGGACCGCGCCATCAGGTGGATGATACATTCGCTGTCCGAGGAGGATTGAAAGATCGACCCCCGCTCGATCAATTCGCGCCGCAGCTCATCGGCGTTGACGATGTTGCCGTTATGCGCAATCGCGGCACCGCCCATGGCAAACTCGCCAAAAAAGGGCTGCACGTCGCGGATCTGCGTCGCGCCCTTTGATCCGGCGGTGGAATAACGCACATGGCCGATGCCGATCGCGCCGGGCAGGGTTTCCATTACGCTGGCCGAGGTGAAGTTATCCCGCACAAGGCCAAAGCGGCGCGCCGATGAAAAGCCATGTTCTGGATGGTGGGTGACGATGCCGCCCGCCTCTTGCCCGCGATGCTGAAGCGCGTGCAGGCCGAGGGCGATGAAGTTGGCGGCATCCGAGACACCGATCACGCCAAAGACGCCACATTCCTCGCGTAGCTTGTCGTCATCGCCAAGGTCGAAAGGGTGACGGGGGAGGGATTGCATCTTGGCCGAATCTCCGGGCTGCGTCCTTGGGCTTGACATAGGGCAGACAGGCGTCACTGTCACGAAACGATCACACATTTCGCCCCTTGAGGGTCTGGGTCACGCCTTTAAGGTCTGACTTTCCGAAGGGTCGTCTTTGCGTTTGGGGGGTGCGATGCGTTTGATCATTTTTCTGGCCGGGCTGAGCATGAGCTCGAGCTGGGGTTTGACTTGGATCGACCCACCCTTTGCGGGAAGCGCCGTATCTCCGATGGCCATGGCTGTCGATGGGCGTATTTCCCTCGGTCAGGGCAGCCCGTGGCAGGAATGGCTGTTCTTTGGCAGTTTTGCTTTGGCCGCATTGGCCGCGCTGATCGCACTGAGAGGGCGTGCTGCTGGATGGCTGGCGCTTTGTGCCGGCTTGTCGCCGCTGGTCGTTTTGGGTGATGCCGTCATCCACGCCGAAAGTTTGCGCCGCGACCTTGGATTGCCCTTTACCGTCTCGCTTGGCGACCTGCGCGCAAGCTGGTCGCTTGTGGAGGCATTTGTGGGGATTGGCTTTTGGGCCTATGCGCTCGGTGCTGCGACCCTGCTATTGGCCGGTATCTGGCAGGTTTTGCCGCGCCGCTAAGGCGTTATTGCGCGGTGCAAACAGCGGTCAGTTGCTCATAGCGGGCCAAGATCCAGCCCGGCGTGTCATCAGGGATTTGTGCCTCGACTTGGGTTTGTACCTGCGCGAAAACTTGTGCTGAGCGGCTTTCGGCTACCATCGCAACGGGTTCGTTGCCCACGATGCGCTCATAGGCGATGAAGGCCACGACCACGAGCAGAACACCGCGCGCGACCCCGAACAAAAAGCCCAAGCCCGCATCAATCCCACCAATCGCCGAACGCTGCACGGCGCTGGCGAACATCGGCGTGAACAGCGACACAACCACCAAGGCTATGGCAAACACACCGGCGAAACTGGCCAAGATGCCCAACTCGCAGCTCTCGCCGATGAAGTCGCCCAAGTACGGCACCTCGCGGATCAGCGGCAGCGCATTTGGGGCAAAGATGAAGGCGATGATCGCCGCCGCGATCCAGCCGCCGATCGACAAGGTCTCGCGCACAAAGCCGCGTGCATAGGCCAAGATGGCCGAAACGACGATCACGCCGGCCACGATGCCATCAACAAGGGTGAAACCTTCCATACGCTGCCCTTACCCGTTTACCCCTGCGGTTACTATCCCGCCCCGAAGATCTCGCCCACAAAACGGGGCAGATCGGCCATTTCTTGTACCTTCACACCGCCCGCCGTGCCGAATTTACAGCCCGTCGGCGCGATTGCCGTGGAAAAACCAAGTTTCGCAGCTTCTTTCAACCTGTTTTCCGCCTGTGCCACAGGGCGAAGCGCCCCCGAGAGCGACAATTCCCCGAAAATCACCCCATCTTGCGCAAGCGCAGTATCCTCGCGCGCCGACAACAGGGCGGCGGCCACCGCAAGATCGGCGGCGGGTTCCGATATTCGCAAACCACCCGCGATGTTGAGATAGACATCGAGACCAGCAAAGGAAATGCCCGCCCGCGCCTCGAGCACGGCCAAGATCATCGACAGCCTCCCGCTATCCCAGCCCACCACCGCGCGGCGCGGCTGGCTAAGCGAGGAGGGTGCGACAAGGGCTTGGATCTCAACCAAGACGGGCCGTGTCCCTTCCATCCCTGCAAAGACCACGGCACCGGGTGCAGGTGCGTCGCGGTCGGACAGGAACAAAGCAGAGGGGTTGGCGACCTCCGCCAAACCTGCACCTGTCATCTCGAACACCCCAATCTCGTCGGCGGGGCCGAAGCGGTTCTTGACCGAGCGTAGGATGCGAAACTGATGCCCGCGCTCGCCCTCGAAATAAAGCACGGTATCGACCATGTGCTCGACCACGCGGGGGCCTGCGATCTGACCCTCTTTGGTCACATGACCCACCAACATGACCGAGACGCCGCGCCGCTTGGCGAAGGTGGTCAATTCATGCGCGCTTGCGCGCACTTGGCTGACCGATCCCGGCGCGGCCTCGACCGTGTCAAGCCACATGGTCTGGATCGAATCGATGATCGCCAGATCGGGCGCTTCGGCCTCAAGCGTCGTCAGGATGTCGCGCAGGTTGGTCTCAGCGGCCAACATCACGGCGCTATCGGCCAGCCCAAGGCGCTGGGCGCGCATGCGCACCTGCGCCGTGGCCTCCTCGCCCGAGACATAGATGACCTTGGCACCTGCGCGTGCGAAACTGGCCGCCGCCTGCAACAATAGCGTGGATTTCCCGATCCCCGGATCGCCACCGACCAGTGTGGCTGATGCAGGGACCAGGCCGCCGCCCAAGACGCGGTCGAACTCTGCCATGCCCGAGGTGCGGCGCGGCGGTGGGGTTTCTTGGGTGCGCAGATCGCTCAGCCCAATACGCTTTCCCTTGGCCGCCCCTAGCGCCGCCTTGCCGGGACCGGCCGAAAGCGGTGCCTCTTCCGCGATGCAGTTCCATTCGCCGCATGCCTCGCATCGGCCTGACCATTTCTTATGGGTCGCGCCGCAGGCCGAACAGATGAATTGGGTGACGGGTTTTGCCATGGCCCAGCCTTAGCGCGATGCCGCTTGCGGTGCGAGTGGGCGGACCATCAGCGTACCGCCTCGATCGGGCCATCTGCTGCGCCAGTGACGAATTGGCGCAAATATGGGTCATCGGCGATGTCGATCTGGGTCACGGGGCCATGCCAGCGGATCACCCCCTCATGCAGCATCGCGACCTTGTCGGCGATGGCATGGACCGAGCGCATGTCATGGGTGATGGTCAGCGCGGTTGCGCCCATCTCGGTCACGATCTCGCGGATCAAATCGTTGATGACGCCCGACATGATCGGATCGAGCCCGGTGGTGGGTTCGTCGAAAAAGATGATCTCGGGATCGGCGGCGATGGCGCGGGCAAGGCCCACCCGCTTTTGCATGCCGCCCGAAAGCTCGGAGGGGAAAAGATCGGCCACATCGGGCTTGAGGCCCACGCGCCGCAGCTTTTCAATCGCGATCTCGCGGGCCTGCGCCTTGGGCCGCTTTTGCGGCCCGCGTTGCAGCCGAAACGCCACGTTCTGCCAAACAGGCAGGGAATCGAACAAGGCCCCGCCTTGAAACAGCATCCCGAACCGCGCCAGAAAGGCATCGCGGTCACCCGATTGCACATCTTGCCCATCGACCGTGATCGCACCGCTGTCAGGCGTCACCAGCCCCAGCACGCATTTCAGGCAGACCGATTTGCCCGTGCCAGACCCGCCGATGATCACACAGCTTTCGCCACGCGCGACATCAAGCGTCAGGCCTTGCAAGACCCGTTTCGACCCAAAGGCCTTATGGACATTTTCAAGCCGGATCATGCGGTGAAAAACAGCTCCGTCAGCAAGTAGTTTGCCGCCAAGATCATGATTGAGGACGAGACCACCGCATTGGTTGTCGCCCGCCCCACACCTTGCGCGCCGCGCCCCGAATTCATCCCGTGATAGCAGCCCATCAAGGCCACGATGAAGCCAAAGACCGCGCCCTTGATCAGCCCCGAGGTGACATCCCAAAGTTCAAGAAAATCGACCGTGTTGCGCAGGTAGGCCGCTTCGTTGAAGCCAAGCCGGGTGGTCGAGACGAGGTAACCGCCGAAAATCCCGATGGCGTCACCCACGGCTACCAGCACGGGCAGGCTGATCGTCGCCGCAAGGATACGCGGTACAGTGAGGTATTTCAGCGGGTTAGTTGACAAGGTGACCAGAGCGTCGATTTGTTCGGTGACTTTCATCGTTCCAAGTTCAGCTGCGATTGCCGCGGCCACGCGACCTGCCACCATCAAGCCGCCCAAAACCGGGCCAAGTTCGCGTACAATGCCGATGGCCACGATCTGGGGGACGACGGCCTCGGCGTTGAAGCGCGATCCACCGGCAAAGATCTGCAAGGCCAGCGCGCCGCCGGTGAAAAGCGCCGTCAAACCCACAACCGGCAATGAGAGCCAGCCGATCTGCAACAGCTGCCACAAAAGCTCGCGCGGGTAGAAGGGCGGGCGCAGGATATGGCTGACCGCTTGACCGGCGTAGAGCGTGACTTGGCCAATGACGCGCAGCATGCCAAGCGTCGAGCGCCCAATCGTGGCAAGGGGGAACAAGAGCGGGCTCATGCGCCGATATAGGCGCGTTGATAGCGCCCACCCAGCGAGGTGAGGATTTCATAGCCAATGGTACCGGCAGCTTCGGCCAGCGCATCGACGCCCTGATGGGGGCCAAGAATATCCAGGCAATCGGGCGTGGCAGGCAAATCGGTGACATCAACCGTCAGCAGATCCATCGAGACACGGCCCGCAAGTCGGCAGCCGGCATCACCGGAAAACAGCCTTGCCTTGCCGCTCATCTGTCGAATGAGGCCGTCGGCGTAACCAGCTGAAACGGTAGCAATTTTTGTAGATCTCTCGGCGGTGAAACTGGCGGCATATCCAACCGTTTCGCCCCGCGCGACGTCTCGGATCTGCACCACGGGCAATGACAGCGTGACCACAGGTTGAGCCGTTGCGAAAGGCAGGCCGCCGTAAAGGCCGATACCGGGCCGTGTCAGGTCAAAATGATAATCGGGGCCAAGCAAGATGCCGCCGGTCGCCGAAAAACTGCGCGGCGCCGTGACACCCGCGCTCATCGCGGTGAAGGCGGCAAGCTGGGCGCCGTTTTGCGGGTGCGCAGGTTCATCGGCGCAGGCCAGATGTGACATGACGAGCGTCAGCGGGCCAGCTTCGAGATCGCCACGGGTCGCGGCCCAATCGGGGGCTTCCATCCCCAAACGGTTCATGCCGGTATCGAGTTGCACACCATAGGGGCGGTCGGGCAGGGCGGAGCGGTGGCGGTTGGCCTGCTCTGGGCTGTTGAGCATGGGCACGAGTCCATGATCGCGGATCAAGGCGGTATCGCCGCTCATATGGCCGGAGAAGATGTTGATCACCGGCCCCGCGCCAAGCGCGTGGCGCAGTGTGGCGCCTTCTTCGGCGGTGGCCACGAAAAACTCCCGCGCGCCTTCGCGCGCCAAGCGGCGCGCTACATGGGACGCGCCGCAGCCATAGCCATCTGCCTTGACCACGGCACCGGTCGCGCCGCGTGACATTGCGGCCAGCGTGCGCCAATTGGCAGCGATGGCGTCAAGATCGATGGTGAGAATGCCTGTACCCATGCGCCTGTGTGTCTTCCGTCATAGCCGCCGGGTCAAGAGGGCTCTGCCCCCGCCGCCTTTGGCGGCGATCATAAAATCAGGGGGCTCTGCCCCCGCCGCCCGAGGCGGCGATCATAAAGTCAGGGGGCGCTGCCCCCGTCGCCTTTGGCGACTCCCCCGGGATATTTGGGAAACGAAGAAGCGGCGGGCCTGTTCACCTTAACGCGCAGTAAACCGGTTCAATAGCTGCGATCGTCGTCTTGTTGCCAAGGTTTGACGAGGTTGCCAAAGCGGGTGAAACGGCCCTCGAAGCTGAGTTCCACGGTGCCGACGGGGCCATGCCGCTGCTTGCCGATAATCACTTCGGCCTTGCCATGCAACATATCCATATCTTGCTGCCACTTGGCCATCGCCTCGAGGTTTTCTTCGCCGGGCTTTTCGCGCTCTTTGTAGTACTCGCCGCGATAAACGAACATAACGACATCGGCGTCTTGTTCGATGGAGCCGGATTCGCGCAGATCGGAGAGTTGCGGGCGCTTGTCTTCGCGGCTCTCGACCTGACGCGAGAGCTGCGAGAGTGCGATCACGGGAATGTCGAGTTCCTTGGCGATGGCTTTCAGACCTTGGGTGATTTCCGAGATCTCGTTGACACGGTTTTCCGACCGGCCCGAGCCGCGCAACAGCTGGAGGTAGTCAACGATCAGCAGATCGAGGCCACCCGGCGAACGCTTGAGGCGACGGGCGCGGGCCGCGACCTGCCCAATTGGCAATGCGGGCGTGTCGTCGATATAGAGCGGGCAGCGTTCAAGATCGCGCGCGGCATGCAAGTAGCGCTCGAACTCGGCCTCGGTCAGATCGCCCTTGCGGATCAGTTCCGAGGGGATCTCGGCGGCTTCGGACAAGACCCGCTGGGCGAGCTGTGCGGCCGACATTTCGAGGCTGAAAAACCCAACCACACCGCCATCCACCGTGCCTTCGGACCCGTCATCGCGGCGACCGCGCTTCCACGCCTTGGCGACATTGAAGGCGATATTGGTCGCAAGTGATGTTTTGCCCATCGAGGGACGCCCGGCGAGGATCAGGAGGTCGGATTTGTGCAACCCCCCGAGCATACGGTCCATATCGGTCAGCCCTGTCGAAATGCCCGCAAGCTTGCCGCCGCGATTGTAAGCCGCGTTGGCATTGTTGACCGCGTCGTAAAGCGCCGAGAGGAAGGATTGGAAACCACGCGCGGTGGTACCAGATGAGACGAGGTTGAAAAGCTCGGTCTCGGCCTCGACGATCTGCGCGTCGGGGGCGATGTCGTCGCGCATGCTGCGCGCGCGATCGGAGACACGCTGGCCGAGCGCGATCAATTCCCGCCGGATGGCGAGGTCATGGATGAGTTGGGCATAATCGCGCGCCGCCGAGGTCGCGATGGCCGAAAGCTGAAGCCGCAAGAGATATTCGCCGCCGCCAAGATCCTTGAGGCCGGGGATGTCGGCCACGAAATTCTTCAGCGTGGTGGCATCGGTTGCAAGCCCCTTTGCGATGCGCGCTTGCGCCATGGAGAAGATTGCGCGGTGGACGGGATCATGGAAATGATCGGGCTTGATAAGATCATCGACACGGTCGAGCACATCATTGGCCGACAAGATCGCGCCCAAGAGCTGTTGCTCGGCCTCGATATTATGGGGCAGGCTTTGCGTGACGTCGGTCGTGGCCATCCCGGTCGCGGATACCGGCAGCTGCTCATTCATCGCATGTCCCCCTTGTTGATCCCCCCGCAACCCGCGCCATACGGGGGTGCCAATGGGTATAGCCCCCGCGCGGGGGCAAGCGTCAATCGCCGAAAACTGTGCATAAGTTGTGAGTGGAATTGGTCGCAATATCTGGCGCAAGCGCCACGAGCGCCCACTGTATCTTGGGGTGGCGGCCGGGCATTGTGACGGATTGGCAACGCTTGAGGTGCGATGCGTCGGCGCCGTGGTCAGGCCAATCCGCGGACGGCCCGCCAGGCTTCGGGATCGGCGAGGAATCGTTCGACCTCGGTCAGGGTGGCTGCGTCGAAATCACCGCCGCGCCGCGCCTCGGCAATCACATCGGCCCATGTGGTCAGGTAGTGCAGCCGTAGCCCATGTTCTGCCAGACGATCCTCGGTGCCGGCCATGACGCCGTAGAAAAACACCACCGCCGTATGGCCGCAGGTCGCGCCTGCTTTGCGGATCGCATCGACGAATTTCAGCTTGGAGCCACCATCGGTGGTCAGATCCTCAACCAGAAGAACCCGAGAACCCTCGCGCATCTCGCCCTCGATTTGGGCGGTGCGGCCATAGCCTTTGGGCTGTTTGCGGACATAGGACATGGGCAGGCCCATCCGCTCGGCGACAAAGGCCGCAAAGGGAATGCCCGCCGTCTCACCGCCCGCGATATTGTCGAAGGCTTCAAGGCCTGCGGCCTCCATGACCTTGCAGCATAGAAAATCCATCATGGTGGCGCGCACGCGCGGGTAGGAGATGATCTTGCGGCAATCGATATAGGTGGGCGCCTGCTTGCCGCTGGCGTGCGTATAGAGCTGATCGGTGTTGAAATGCACCGCTCCGATATCGAGCAGCATGCGCGCGGACAGCCGGGCCATCGTGGCGTGGTCGGGATAGGCGGTGGGGATCATGGCAAGGGTCCGGATTTGCGTATTTTTGGAAAGGTGAAGGATCGCGCGCTTACGCGTCGATAACATGCCAGTAAAGCGGATGACCAGGATCGAAGACGGTCACCGGGCCTGCGCCTGTGTCGATCTTGGCCGGGTAGGGGACGGGCGTCTGGCGCTTTTCCAGCGTGATGGTTTGGCTGGCGACAGGCAGGCCGTAGCGGGCCGGGCCGAAGAGCGAGGTGAACCCTTCAAGCCGGTCAAGCGCGCCTTCCTCTTCGAAGACATGGGCGAGGCATGACAGGGTGTTTGTGGCCGAGAAAACGCCAGCGCAGCCACAGGCCGATTCCTTGGTCTCATCGGTATGGGGCGCGCTATCGGTGCCAAGAAAAAAGCGCGGATTGCCCGAGATGGCAGCTTTGCGCAGCGCTTGCTGGTGGCTGGCACGCTTGGCCACAGGCAGACAGTAGTAATGGGGCCTGATACCGCCGACCAGCATGTGGTTGCGGTTGATCATCAGGTGATGCGTGGTGATCGTACCTGCGATATCGCCCGTGGCCCCCGCGACATAGTCGATGCCTTGGCTGGTGGTGATATGTTCGAGCGTCACCTTGAGGCCGGGGATGCGCTGGCGCAGCGGGTCGAGGACGGTTTCAAGAAACACCGCCTCGCGGTCGAAGATATCGACATGGGATGCCGTCACCTCGCCATGGATGCAAAGGGGCAGGCCAATCTCGGCCATTTTCTCCAGCACGGGGATGACGGTCTCGATATTGCGCACACCTGATTGCGAATTGGTGGTGGCGCCTGCGGGGTAGAGCTTGACCGCCGTCACAACCCCTTCGTCTGCGGCGCGTGCCAGATCGGCGGGATCGGTCGCCTCGGTCAGATAAAGCGTCATCAGCGGCGTGAAATCCATGCCCGCGGGAAGGGCTGCCATGATCCGATCACGATAGGCGCGCGCGTCATCGCCTGTGACCACCGGCGGAACCAGATTGGGCATGACGATGGCGCGGGCGAAATGGCGCGCGGTTTCAGGCAAAACACCAGCGAGCATCGCGCCGTCGCGCAGATGCAGGTGCCAGTCGTCGGGGCGGCGGATGGTCAGGCGTGTCATCATATGTCCTTGGGTACAAGGTTCGGCAGCGGGCTGCAAAGGCAAATCATGCCGGGGGTTTGGCGCGTATTTTTGTTCAGTGATCGGATGTTGTGCAAGCTGCCTTATTTTTGTGCAACGGGGGCGGCGCCCCATGTCGGTTGCGGGGCATGGATTGTCAGTGATGCGCCGCACCGCCTAGCGTTTCGCAGCATGTTTGACGAGATCAAAACCGCCTCCGCGATGCAACGCGTCAAAGGCCGTGCCGGTGCCGTGATTGGCCCCGAGGGGCGGTTGTGCCGGCTATGGCAAAGCGGCTCGGCCAAGGCGATCTTGCCGCGCATGCATGGCCGCGCGGCCGAGGTGGTGTTTCTCAACACCGCAGGTGGGCTGACGGGCGGCGATCGGCTGGACTATAGCATTGATCTGGCCACGGGTGCGCGGGCGGTTGGCACGACCCAAACGGCCGAGCGCGCTTATCTCAGCCGCACAGGCATGGCACAGGTCGATGTCACCCTGACCTTGGGCGCGGGCGCAAAGCTGCATTGGTTGCCGCAAGAGATGATTGTGTTCGATGGCGCCGCGATTGCACGCAATCTCCAGGTCGAGATGGCCGATGATGCGGAATTGGCAATGTTGGAGACCTTGGTTCTGGGCCGCGCTGCGATGGGAGAGCGGCTGGCTCGTATCCATCTGCGCGACCGGCGCAGGGTCATCCGTGGGGGGCGGCACGTGATGCTTGAGGCCATCGCGCTGGATGATGCCGATCTGATCCGCCCCGGCGTGGCGGGCTTGGGCGATGCGGTGGCGGTTGCGACCTTGGCGCTGTTCGCCCCCGATGCCGAGGATCGCTTGGCCGCATTGCGCGCGGTGCTCCCTGACGATGGGCCGGTGCGCGCGGCGGCCTCGGCTTGGGATGGGCGGGTGGTGGCGCGCTTCATGGCCCCTGCGGCATGGCCGCTGCGCCAAGCGGTGGCGCGCGCGGTGGCGACGGTGACCGGGGGCGCGCTGCCCCGTGTTTGGCAGATCTGACAAGGCGAGGATGCGATGAACCTGACCCCGCGTGAGAAAGACAAGCTGATGATCAGCCTTGCGGCGATGGTGGCGCGCGGGCGGCTGGCGCGCGGCGTCAAGCTCAACCATCCCGAGGCCATCGCGCTGATCACCGATTTCGTGATGGAAGGCGCGCGCGATGGGCGCTCGGTCGCCGATCTGATGGAGGCGGGCGCCCATGTCGTGACCGCCGCGCAGTGCATGGCGGGCATCCCCGAGATGATCCACGATGTGCAGGTCGAGGCGACTTTCCCGGATGGCACAAAGCTTGTGACCGTCCATCATCCGATCCGTTGACAGGAGGCCTGACATGATACCGGGTGAAATCATCACCGCGCCGGGCGAGATCGAGCTGAATGCAGGCCGCGCCGCCATCACGCTGATGGTGGCCAATACCGGCGACAGGCCCGTGCAGGTGGGCAGCCATTACCATTTTGCCGAAACCAATGCCGCGCTCGATTTCGACAGGGCGGCAGCGCGCGGGCATCGCCTCGATATCGCGGCAGGCACCGCCGTGCGCTTCGAGCCGGGCCAAACGCGCGCGGTGACGCTTGTCCCCTATGGCGGCGCGCGCGCGGTCTGGGGGTTCAACAAGGCCGTGATGGGCAAGCTCTGATGGTCCAAGTTTTCAAGGCGAAGGAGTGATCCCATGCCCAGCCGCATCCCCCGCACGACCTATGCCGATATGTATGGCCCGACCACGGGCGACCGGGTGCGGCTGGCCGATACCGATCTGATCGTCGAGGTCGAGCGCGACCTGACCACCTATGGCGAAGAGGTGAAATTCGGCGGCGGCAAGGTGATCCGCGACGGCATGGGCCAAAGCCAGCACACGCGGGCCGAGGGGGCGGTCGATACAGTCATCACCAATGCGCTGATCATCGACCATGCGGGCATCTACAAGGCCGATGTCGGCCTGAAAGACGGGCGCATCCATGCCATCGGCAAGGCGGGCAATCCCGACACACAAGCAAGCGTCGATATCATCGTCGGTCCGGGGACCGAGGTGATCGCGGGCGAGGGGCGCATCCTCACGGCGGGTGGTTTTGACAGTCATATCCACTTCATCTGCCCCCAACAGATCGAGGATGCGCTGCATTCGGGGCTGACCACGATGCTGGGCGGCGGCACCGGCCCCGCGCATGGCACGCTTGCCACCACCTGCACGCCGGGGCCGTGGCATCTGGGCCGCATGCTGCAAGCCGCCGATGCTTTCCCCATGAACTTGGCCTTTGCGGGCAAGGGCAATGCCTCGCGCCCCGAGGGGTTGATCGAACAGATCGAGGGCGGCGCCTGCGCGATGAAACTGCACGAGGATTGGGGGACCACCCCCGCCGCCATCGATTGCTGCCTCTCGGTGGCCGAAGAGATGGACGTGCAGGTGATGATCCACACCGACACGCTGAACGAGAGCGGCTTTGTCGAGAATACGCTGGCCGCCATCGGCGACCGCTGCATCCACGCCTTTCACACCGAGGGCGCAGGCGGCGGGCATGCGCCCGACATCATGAAGGTGGTGGGGTTCCAGAACATCCTGCCCAGTTCCACCAACCCCACGATGCCCTACACGGTCAATACGCTGGAAGAGCATCTCGACATGCTGATGGTCTGCCACCACCTCGATCGGTCGATCCCCGAGGATGTGGCCTTTGCTGAGTCTCGCATCCGCAAGGAGACCATCGCCGCCGAGGATATCTTGCACGACTTAGGCGCCTTTTCGGTCATGGCCTCCGACAGCCAGGCCATGGGCCGCGTGGGCGAGGTGATCATCCGCACATGGCAAACCGCCCACAAGATGAAGCAACAGCGCGGCCGCCTGCCCGAGGAGACAGGCGAGAACGACAATATCCGCGTCAAGCGCTACATCGCGAAATACACGATCAACCCCGCCATCGTGCATGGCATTTCGCGCCATATCGGGTCCATTGCGGTGGGCAAGCGCGCTGATCTGGTGCTATGGAACCGCGCCTTTTTCGGGGTGAAGCCTGAGATGGTCTTGATCGGCGGCACCATCGCCGTGGCGCAGATGGGCGACCCCAACGCCTCCATCCCCACGCCGCAGCCGGTCTATTCGCGCCCCATGTGGGGGGCATTCGGGCGCTCGGTCGAGCGGGGCAGTGTGACCTTCGTGAGCGGTGCGGCACAAGCGGCCGGTATCAAGGAACGGCTGGGGCTCGCCAAGGAGACACTGGCCGTTGAAGGCATAAGGTCGGTGCGCAAGGCTGACATGATCCACAACAACGCCACCCCACATGTGGAGGTGCATCCCGAAACCTACGAGGTGCGCGCCGATGGGGTGCTGTTGACCTGTGCGCCTGCGACCGAACTGCCGATGGCGCAGCGTTATTTCATGTACTGACCGGCGCGATGCGCCAACATGGGACGGATGGAAGGGATGGGCCGATGGCCGAAATGATGATCGCGCAAATTCGCCACGCGGCGGGCCAGTGGCAAGGCGAGGCCGCCGACAGCCTTGTCCTTGATTACGAGGGGCGTTTCTTGCGCCGTAAGCGGGTGGTCATGGCATCGGGGGCCGCCCTTCTGATCGATCTGGCCGAGACGATATCGCTTGGTGCCGGTGACGCGCTTGAGACGACGGCGGGTGCGCTGATCGAGATTGCCGCCGCCGCGGAGCCGCTGTTGATGGTCAAGGGCGATCTGGTGCGGCTGGCATGGCATATCGGCAATCGCCACACGCCCTGCCAGATCGCGGATGATCATCTGCTGATCCGCGAGGATCACGTGCTGGCCGGGATGTTGCGCCAATTAGGCGCCGAGGTGACGGCGCGTTGCGCCCCGTTCACCCCCGAAGGTGGGGCCTATGGGCATGGCCGCACGATGGGCCATGATCATGGCCACAGCCACAGCCAGAGCCACAGCCACAGCCATACCCACAGCCATGATCACAGGCATGGCCGCGGGTGAAGATGCACACCGACGATATCTTGCGCCTGACCCAGTGGCTTTCACCGGCCTTCCCGGTGTCGTCTTATGCCTATTCGCATGGGCTTGAGGCCGAGGTCGTGGCAGGCAGGATGCGTGACGGTCGCGATGTGCAAGAGTGGATCAGCGCGGTCTTGGTGGTCGGGGCAGGGCGGAGCGACGCGATCTTGATGCGCGCTGCCCGCCATGGGCTGGCCGAATTGTCTGCGCTTGGGGATCTGGCCCTGGCCTTGGCGGGATCGCGTGAGCGTGTTGTCGAAACCACCGCGCAAGGCCGCGCCTTGGCCGAAACATTGGCGGCACTTGGCCATGGCGACGGTGTGGCGCGGCCTTACCCGGTGGTCTTGGGGCTTGCAGCGCGTGGGCTTGCTCTTGACGATGTGACGGTCGCAGCACTCTATCTGCAATCTTTTGCGGCTGGCCTTGTCTCTGCGGCTGTGCGCTTCGTGCCATTGGGCCAAGCCGAAGGGCAGCGTGTCTTGTCGGAATTGCAAGCCACCATCGCAGAGGTCGCCTCCGATGCGGCGCTTGCCGGCCTGGAGGACATTGGCGCGGCGGTTTTCGGCGCGGATCTCGCGGCAATGATCCATGAGACGCTGGAGGTGCGGATCTTTCGGACCTAACCTGCGTGGGTGGCTTTGACGAGGGGGCTCTGCCCCCGTCGCGGGACGCGACGATTTCTCGATGAGGGGGCTCTGCCCCCGTCGCCTTTGGCGACTCCCCCGGGATATTTGGGAAACGAAGAAGCGGGACGCGCGTTAACCTTAATGACGGATGAACGATGAAGGAGACAAGGTGATGGGCAAGCTGCATGGGCCATTGCGGGTCGGGATCGGCGGTCCGGTTGGCGCGGGCAAGACGACGCTGACCGAAAAGCTTTGCCGTGCCATGGCGGCGCAATATTCGGTCGCGGTGATCACCAACGACATCTATACGTCCGAGGATGCCGACTACCTTTTGCGCGCGCAGGTTTTGCCCGCGTCGCGGATCCTGGGGGTGGAAACAGGCGGTTGCCCGCATACCGCGATCCGCGAGGATGCCTCGATCAACCTTGCGGCGGTGGCAGATTTCCGCGCGCGCATTCCCGATCTGGATGTCATTTTCATCGAGTCCGGCGGTGATAACCTTGCCGCGACATTTTCGCCGGAACTGGCCGATCTGACGCTTTATGTCATCGATACGGCGGCAGGGCAGGATATCCCGCGCAAGAAGGGGCCGGGGGTGACACGATCGGACCTGTTGATCGTGAACAAGATCGATCTCGCCCCGCATGTGGGCGTTGATCCCTTGCAACTCGAGGCGGATGCGCGGCGCGCGCGCGGTGCGCGCCCCTTTATCATGGCCTCGCTGCGCCATGATCGCGGTGTCGATGCGATCGTGACCTTTTTGCAGGAGGCAGGCGGGTTATGAGCCGTTCTGTGAGGCAAGCCCGGCGGCCCGCATGGCAAAGCGCGCCTCGCCGGTGACGTCGGCAGCATAATCGGCGATGCGCCATGCCCGTGCAAACTGGCCCTGTCGTAGGGCGCGCTGCAATAAATCCCACAGATAGCTGGGATCGGCGCGGCGCACGGGCCGAACCAAGGCGGCAAGTTTCGCACGCGTCAGGCGTTGATGGCTGAGCGCGCGCAAGAGCAGCATCAAAAGACCCCGCTGGCGCAGCAGCCGCTCAGGTGCGCCACCGGTGAAGCGGAGCGGCGCAAGTGTCACCTGCGGGCCGCGAAACTGTGCGGCGTGGGCGGTCGAGACGGCATCACAGGGATCATAGGCTATGACCACGCGGCTGGCCGAGGCGATGAGCTCTGGCCCATCCCCGTAGCGCGAGAAATCCGCCTTGCGATCGGCAAGAAAGCGGCGATCAAAGCCCGCGCGCTCTGGGTTGAGCGTTGCCGCAGGCGCGCTGGCCAGAACCAAGGCACCGGGGGCCGCGGCGCTATAGGCACACGCCGCATGCCCCGCCGCCGGACCAAAGCCAAGAAAGATCACTTGGGCGAAGCTGTCGAAAAAGCCCCGGCCTTGCAGTGTATCGAAAAAGGCGATGAGATCGGTTGAGCGGTACCAGTGATCGTCCAACGACATGATCGACAAGAGCGACCATTCCCGGCGCTGAACGGCCTCGAAGCCAAGCGGCAGGCCATCGGCTTCGGCGTGACAGACGCGGGCCGCTCGGTCGAAGCTGACGAGCAGCGTTTCGCCCTCCTGTACGAAAAGGGTCAGGTGATCTTTGCCAAGGCGTGCGAAAAACCCGTGGTCGCGGCCGATATCGGTCAGGCGATTATACCATGCCGCTTGATGGTCAAGAGAGGTGGTCACGTCGCTTTGGTCAATTTGGGTCATGGTCGTGTGATTGCTTTACGGTCGAGTGCCGCTATGGAAACGAGGGGGTCAGCCACCGTGTGGCCTGCGCGTGACGTTGATGGCGGACTGTGGCAAAGCTGGGATGAGGATAGGGCATTTCGATGGGATTTGCACAGGCCCTTGGCCCGATCATCTGCCCCCTCATGTCGCCGTCAGCAAGCGGCGCTGGCGCGCTATGGCCTTGACCCTTCGAGGGGATGGCGGGATTGATGGAGCAAGTGACCGGGATGCAAGGGGAGAGCATCATGGGCTTTGCGACCATCGAGGCTGTGCAAGAGGCGCTATCGGCGGAAGATTACATCTGTGGCCGGGAGCTTGCGACGGTCGTGTTCCTGTCGCTGAAGCTTGGCCGTCCGCTGTTCTTGGAAGGGGAGGCAGGGACCGGCAAGACCGAGATTGCCAAGGCCATTGCCGCAGCCTTGGGGCGGCCCTTGATCCGGCTCCAATGTTACGAGGGGTTAGATGCGGCAAGTGCGGTCTATGAGTGGAACTTTGCCGCCCAGATGGTCGCGATCCGCACCGCCGAGGCGCAGGGCGGTGTCGATGGCGCGGTGCTGAAGGATCGGCTGTTTTCAACCGAATACCTCATCGAGCGGCCGCTCTTGCGCGCGATGCGGCCTAACCCGGCCGGGGCGCCTGTGTTGTTGATCGACGAGATCGACCGCACCGACGAGCCCTTTGAGGCGTTCCTGCTCGAGGCCTTGAGCGATTTTCAAGTGACCATCCCGGAACTTGGTACCATCAAGGCGCCCGCGCCGCCGATCGTCATTCTGACCTCGAACCGCACGCGCGAGGTGCATGATGCGCTCAAGCGGCGCTGCTTGTATCATTGGGTGGATTATCCCGACATGGCACGCGAATTGGCGATATTGCGCGCCCGCGTGCCGGGGGCGGCGGAGGCGCTGAGCCGCGCGGTCGTGGCCTTCGTGCAGGAATTGCGCGGCACGGATTTGTTCAAGCGCCCCGGTGTGGCCGAGACAATCGATTGGGCCAAATGTCTGCTTGCGCTCGATGTCATCGCGCTCAGCCCCGAGGTCATCGCCGATACGCTGGGGGCAATCTTGAAATATCAAGATGATATCCAGCGGCTCGCAGGGTCAGAAGCCAAGCGCATCTTGGACAAGATCGCCGCCGATGCGCCATTGCCGCTTGGCTCGGCATGATGGAATACGCAGACCTTGGCTTGCCCGACAAGCCGCAGCTTGTGACCAATATCACCCATTTTGCCCGTGCCTTGCGGGTGGCGGGATTGCCGGTGGGGTCGGGCCGCGTGGCCGATGCGATCCGCGCGGTCGCCGCCACGGGCTTTGACCGGCGCGAGGATTTCTATGTTACGTTGCGCGCCTGTTTTGTCAGCCGCCCCGAGCATCGGATGGTTTATGATCAGATCTTTCGGCTGTATTGGCGCGATCCGCAGTTTCTTGAGCATATGATGTCGCTTCTGACACCGCAATTGCGGGGCGTGGCCGAAGAACGCGTGGCGCGTGCGGGGGAAAAGCGCGCGGCCGAAGCGCTGTTGCATGGTGTGGCCCGCGATCTCCCGCAGATGTCAGACGGTCCGGGAACCGAGATCGAGATCGACGCGTCGCTGACGATGAGTGCCGAGGAGCGCTTGAAGACGCTCGATTTCGAGCAGATGTCGGTGGCCGAGATGGCTGAGGCCAAGCGCATCTTGGCAAAGATGAAGTTCGCGGTGCCGCCCATGATCAGCCGTCGGTCGCAATCCGCGCCAAAGGGGCGCGCGGTGGATTGGCGCAAGACCATGCGGATGGCTGCAAGCCAAGGGGGCGAGGTGGCGCTTCTGGCGCGCAAATCGCCGCGCATCCGTTGGCCTGCGCTGGTCGCGCTGTGTGATATCTCGGGCTCTATGTCCGCGTATTCGCGCGCGGTTTTGCATTTCTTGCATGCAGCGGCCAATCAGCAAGGGGCGGGTTGGGCGCAGGTACATGGCTTCACCTTTGGCACGCGGCTGACCAATATCAGCCGCCATTTGGCTGCACGCGATGTCGATGCGGCGCTGGCAGCGGCAGGAGCCGAAGCGCAGGATTGGGATGGCGGCACGCGCATCGGCGCGTGCCTTGCGGCCTTTCACCGCGATTGGTCACGCCGCGTCATGGGGCAGGGGGCGGTGGTTTTGATCATTACTGATGGGCTCGACCGCGATGCGCCCGAGGCGCTGTCGGCGGCGATGGCGCGGTTGCAGCGCGCAGCCCGGCGCGTGATCTGGGTCAATCCACTGCTCCGCTGGGATGGGTTCGCGCCAAAGGCAGCAGGGATTCGCGCGATGCTGCCCCATGTCGATAGTTTTCGTGCTGGCCATAACATCGCGGCCTTGGCTGGGCTGGCCGAGGCCTTGTCGCGGCCTGACGATACGGGCGAGAAAGCAAGGTTGATGAGGATGCTCTCAAGCTGATCCAGCGGTGCGCGTGCCGCGCGCTGCTTTTGTTCGGGGGGCGCTGCCCCCATCGCCTTTGGCGATTCCCCCGGGATATTTTGGAAACGAAGAAGGTGATTGTGATCATCTCTGGGCGTTGTAGGCTGGCGGTGAAGGGGTGGATGCGATGATGGATCTGGAGAACATGCCCGAGCGGGCGCTGGCCTTGGTCGATGCCGGGCAGGCGGCGGTGATGGCCACCGTGGTCGAGACATGGGGATCGGCACCTCGGCAGGTGGGCGCGCAGATGGTCGTGTCCGGCATGGGCGAGATGGCGGGATCGGTCTCTGGGGGCTGTGTCGAGGGGGCGGTGGTTGTTGCAGCCGAGGAGGCTTTGGCCAGTGGCAAGGCCCAACTTTTGGATTTCGGCGTGTCAGATGAGGCGGCTTTTGCGGTTGGGCTGGCCTGCGGTGGGCGTATTCGTGTCTTGGTGGAACCCGTGGGCGCAGCGCTGCCGGTTGCGGTCTTGCGCGATCTGGTCGCTGCGCGGGCCGCGCGCCGCCCCGTCGCTTTGGTCAGCGATCTTGCGGGGGGCGCGCATCGGCTGGTGGGTCCGACAGCCTTTGCCGAGCGGTTTCGCATGGATCGCGCGGGTATGAGCGAGGATGGGCAGTCCTTCATCCATATCCATAATCCGCCCTTGCGGCTTTTCGTGGTGGGTGCGGTCCACATCGCCCAAGCGCTGGTGCCGATGGCGCGGATCGCGGGCCACGATGTCACGGTGATCGATCCGCGCGGGGCCTTTGGCTCGGCCGCGCGGTTTCCTGATGTGGCCTTGGTTGCGGAATGGCCTGACGAGGCGTTGACGGCGCTCGGCCTTGATGCGCGCAGCGCCGTAGTGACCTTGACCCATGATGCCAAGCTTGATGATCCCGCGATCATGACGGCCTTGGCCAGTGATGTGTATTACCTAGGCTGTCTGGGATCGACGCGGACCCATGCCAAGCGGGTGTCGCGATTGGTGGCGGCAGGGTTCGCGCAGGCGCAGATTGCACGGATCCATGCGCCGGTCGGGCTTGATATCGGGGCGCGCGGACCTGGTGAGATCGCCGTATCGGTGCTGGCCGAGATCACCCAAAGGCTGCGCCGGGGATGATGTTTGGTGCGGTGCGGCTGGCCGAGGCCCTGGGCGCGATCTTGGCCCATGCTGTGGTCTTGCCCGGTGGCAAGCTTGCCAAGGGGCGGATGCTTGACGCGGATGATCTGGCGCGGCTTGCCGCGGCAGGCCATACGCAGGTCATCGTGGCCCGCCCCCAGCCGGGAGATGTGACGGAGAACCGCGCCGCTCAACAATTGGCCGCAGCACTTGTCGCCGACCCGGCCGGGCAAGGTCTGATCTGTGATGCCGCCTTTACCGGGCGGGTGAATATTCGAGCAGCCGGGCCAGGGGTGCTTGCGCTCGACGCCAATGCGATCGGGCGGCTGAACGCGGTTGATGCGATGATCACGCTGGCAACCATCCCCCCCTATCAGCGGGTTGCGGCGGGCATGATGGTGGCGACCGTCAAGATCATTTCTTATGCCGTCCCCGGTGACGCCTTGGCGCGCGCCTGTGCAGCGGGGGCGGTTGCTTTGCGGGTGATGCCGCCGGTGGTGGATCGGGTCGATCTGATCGTGACGGAGACCGCGGCGCAGCGCGCCGATCCCGCCGATAAGGGGGTGCGCGCGGTCTGGGCGCGGGTCGCAAGGCTGGGCATCGCAGAGGGCCAGACGCGGATCGTGGCCCATGAGGCGGGCGCGATTGCCGGCGCCATTGCCGCGTGCGATGCGGGGATGATCTTGGTGCTGACGGGCTCTGCCACCTCGGACATTGCCGATGTGATGCCGATGGGATTGCAGGCGGCAGGTGGCGAAGTGGTCCGTTTTGGCATGCCGGTCGATCCTGGCAACCTGTTGGTGTTGGGGCGGCTCGGCGCGCGGCCTGTGATCGGCTTGCCGGGATGTGCGCGCAGCCCGGCATTGAACGGGGCGGATTGGGTCTTGGAGCGGCTGGCCTGTGGCGTCGCGGTCGGGGATGCCGATATCGCGGCGATGGGGGTTGGCGGGCTTCTCAAGGAAATTCCGACCCGACCACAGCCGCGTGCGCGCCCCATCAAGGGCTGAGCGGTCTTACCAAAAGGCCGGATCGGCGAGCGGCGCGACGCAACGCACGGGGCCGATGCGCCGGGGCAGGGGCGCGCCTGTCAGGCTTTGGGCGATCCAGCCTTGGGGATGCGAGAGCGGATAGGGCGCGGCCAGGTCATCGGTGCTGACCGCGGAAAAGCCCACGCGCCCGTAGAAGGCGGGATCGCCGTAGGTGACGGCGTGTTGCACGCCCGCGCCCGCCAGCCGCGCAAGCGCATGGGTGATCAGGGCTTGACCGATACCCTGACCCTGATGGGCGGTGGCAACCGCCATTGGCGACAGAAGCATCGTGTCCTGCGCACCATCGGCAAAGTGCAGCGGCGAGAAAAGGACGGCGCCAACCAAGGTTCGATCGTGCTGGGCCGTGAAGGCGCGTAACCCCGCATCTGTGGGCAGCGCGATCATTGCGCCGACCAGCGCAGCGATCGCGGCCCCTTCGTCCGCGCCCTCGGCGGCGGTGAAGACATCGCCGAAAAACGCCGGGAGAGTGTTGGCGATCTCGTCCGTGGCGGAGGTGATACGCAGATCGGCTTGGCTGATGGGCATGCGTCCTCTGGGGATTGGAAAGCGCAGGGCGCAGGTTACGGGCGGGCGGTTCGGCCCGCAAGTGCGCGGCCCGCGGCCCGCGCGGCAGGCGAAGCGAACCTTGGGTAAATTTCCAGTTTGCATCGCGTCTTTTCCATGCTTGAGTGAGGACGCAACCAAGGGAGGATTTGATGACCAAGGTAACGATGACCGTGAACGGCAAGTCCGTTTCCGGCGATGTGGAGGGCCGCACGCTCCTGGCCGAATTCCTGCGTGAAGGTCTTCGTCTGACCGGCACACATATCGGCTGCGATACCAGCCAATGCGGTGCATGCGTCGTGCATGTGAATGGCAATGCCATCAAGAGCTGCACAGCCTTGGCGGCCGATCTGGACGGGGCTGATGTGCGCACGATCGAGGGCATGGCAAATGCCGATGGGTCGCTTTCGGTGATCCAGCAGGCGTTTCAAGACCATCACGGGCTTCAGTGCGGCTTCTGCACGCCGGGCATGGTGATGTCCGCGGCGGCCTTGCTGAAGGAAAATCCCAAGCCGTCCGAGGCTGAGATCCGCACATATCTCGAAGGCAATATCTGCCGCTGCACGGGCTACCATAATATCGTGAAGGCGATCATGGCGGCCAGCGGTCAGGATGTTTCGGCGATCGCGGCCGAATGATCTGCGCGCGGCCTGCGGGGAGGTGGGCCGGGCTGTTCACGACATGATGCGGGGGGCGCGAAGCCCCCACCCCTCGATGCCCATGCTGTGATGGGCGGGGGCGGCAGATCCAAGGGAGGATGACAATGCCCAAAGATACGGGAATCGGTGCAAGATCGAAGCGGCGCGAGGATGTGCGCTTTCTGACCGGGCGCGGGGCCTATACCGATGATCTGGCCATGCAGGGTCAGGTGCATGCGGTGATGGTGCGCTCAACCGTGGCGCATGGGCGGATCGTGTCGATCGACACCTCAGCCGCGGCCGCGATGCCGGGTGTTCTGGCGATCTTCACCGGCGAGGATTTTGTCGCGGTGGGGGGCAACCCCGCTGGCTGGCTGATCAATTCGCGCGATGGCACGCCGATGCGCGAACCCAAGCGCCCGGTGCTGGCCCATGGCAAGGTGCGCCATGTGGGCGATGCCTATGCCGCCGTGATCGCGGAGACCCATGAGCAGGCCCGCGATGCCGCAGAAGCGGTCGCCGCCGGCACCGAGATCGAGGAACTGCCCGCCATCGTCGATATGGCCGCAGCCGTCGCCAATGCGGGTAACCGCGTGCATGACGAGATCCCTGACAACCTGTGCTTTGACTGGGGCTGGATCGAGGACAACCGCGCGGCCGTCGATGCCGCGATGAAGGCGGCCCCCCATGTGACCACGCTGGAACTGGTCAACAACCGGCTGGTGCCAAATGCGATGGAGCCGCGCGCCTCGATCGGGGAATACAATCCCGGCACGGGCGACTACAAGCTGACGACGACCAGCCAGAACCCACATCTGACCAAGCTTCTGGTCTGTGCCTTTGTCTTGGGCATTCCCGAGCACAAGCTGACGGTCGTGGCCCCCGATGTGGGCGGCGGGTTCGGCTCGAAGATCTACCATTACGGCGAAGAGGCGCTGGTTCTGGCCGCCGCCAAGAAGCTGGGCCGCCCGGTGCGCTGGACGGCGGATCGGACGGAAAGCTTCCTGACCGATGCGCATGGGCGCGACCATGTCACCACGATCGAGGTGGGCGCGACGCTGGATGGCGAGATCTTGGCCATCCGCACCAACACGCTGGCCAATGTCGGGGCCTATCTGTCGAATTTCTCGACCGCGACGCCGACCTTCCTGCACGGCACATTGATGGCCGGCCCCTACAAGGTGCCGCATGTCTATGTGAACTTGAAGGCGGTCTTTACCAACACCGCGCCTGTCGATGCCTACCGCGGTGCGGGGCGGCCCGAGGCGACCTACAGCCTCGAGCGGGCGATCGACAAGATGGCGCGCGAGTTGAAGCTCGATCCGGTCGCTGTGCGGCGCAAGAATCTTTTGAAGCCGGACCAGTTCCCCTACACCACCCCTGTTGGGCTGGTCTATGATATCGGCGATTACCACGCCACACTCGACAAGGCACTGGAGATGGCCGATCTGGCGGGCTTCGAGGCGCGCGCGGCCAAAAGCCGGGCAGCAGGCAAGCTGCGCGGTGTGGGGCTTTCGACATGGATCGAGGCCTGCGGCATCGCGCCCTCGCATCTGGTGGGCCAGCTTGGCAGCCGGGTGGGGCTTTACGATGCGGCCACCGTGCGCGTGAGTGCCACCGGCACGATCCAGGTGATGACCGGCGCCCATAGTCACGGGCAGGGCCATGAGACGGTTTTCGCGCAAGTCGTGGCCGACAAGCTGGGTGTCGCCGAAAGTGCGGTCGAAATCGTGCATGGCGACACCTCCAAGATCCCTTTCGGGATGGGCTCTTACGGGTCGCGTTCGCTGGCGGTGTGCGGCTCGGCGATGGATCGCGCGCTCGACAAGATCATCGACAAAGGCAAGAAGATCGCGGCCCATATGCTGGAAGCGGCCGAGGGTGACATCACCTTTGAAAACGGCAGCTTCTCGGTGGCCGGCACCGACAAGGCCAAATCCTTCGGCGAGATCGCCTTTTCCGCTTACGTGCCGCATAACTACCCGCTCGAAACGCTCGAGCCGGGGTTGGAGGAGACGGCGTTTTACGACCCCAACAACTTCACTTACCCGGCAGGCGCTTATCTGTGCGAGGTCGAGGTTGACCCCGACACCGGCAAGGTGACGATCTGCTCGTTCACCTGCGCCGATGATTTCGGCAATGTGATGAACCCGATGGTCGTCGAGGGGCAGGTGCATGGCGGTGTCGCGCAAGGGATCGGTCAGGCCTTGGTCGAACACACGGCCTATGACGAGAACGGCCAGCTTTTGACGGCGTCCTACATGGATTACACCATGCCGCGCGCCGATGATCTGCCCTTCTACCAAGTCGATCATTCCTGTGCGACGCCTTGCACCCACAACCCTTTGGGCGTGAAGGGCTGCGGCGAGGCAGGGGCCATCGGTTCGCCGCCCGCGGTGGTCAATGCGGTGATCGATGCGCTGCACCGTGGGGGAATGACCCAAGTCAGCCATATCGACATGCCGCTGACGCCCGCGCGCGTCTGGGCCGCCATGCAAGCGTGATGGAACAGGGGCGGGGGGGGCAGCCCCCCGCACCCCCCGGGATATTTATGAAACGAAGAAGGGGTTGGGCCCTTCGGGAGGAAGAGATGTATAATTTTGAATTCGCAAAGGCCAAGACGATCGGCGATGCAGTCAAGGCGTTGGCGTCAGATGATGCACAGGCGCTGGGCGGCGGTCAGACGCTTCTGCCAACGATGAAGCAGCGGCTTGCCGCGCCCACCGTGCTGGTCAGTCTTAATGCCATCCCTGAGATGATCGGGGTTTGTGTCAATGACGCGGGCGAGGTCTGTATCGGGGGGGCGACCACACATGCGGCCGTGGCGCGCGAGGTGGCCGCGCATTACCCCGCGCTGGCCGCCCTGGCCAGCCATATCGGTGATCCGGCCGTGCGCAATCGCGGCACGATCGGTGGCAGCCTTGCCAATAACGATCCGTCCGCATGTTACCCGGCGGCGGTGCTGGGTTCGGGGGCGACGGTCAAGACAAATGCCCGCGACATCGCAGCCGATGATTACTTCCTTGGCATGTTCACAACCGCGCTGGAGCAAGGCGAGATCATCACCGAGGTGCGTTTCCCGGTGCCGCACAAAGCGAATTACCAGAAATTCGTGCAGCCCGCGTCACGCTTTGCACTCGTGGGGGTCTATGTGGCGCAATATGCGGGCGGCGTGCGCGTGGCGGTGACCGGGGCGGCGTCGGATGGTGTGTTCCGCTGGGCCGAGGCCGAGGCGGCGCTCTCGGGCGATTTCGCGGCCGGTGCGCTCGACGCTTTGGCGGTGCCGGGCAATGACATGATCACCGATCTGCACGGCTCGGCCGATTATCGCGCCCATCTGGTCAAGGTGATGACCAAGCGTGCGGTCGCTGCTGCGCACTGATCTGGTGCATCGATCGGGAAGAATTGCTAAAGGCGCCGGCACCAACCGGCGCCTTTTTGCATGATGAAGGGCGTTCAAGCGTAATGGGCCACGACCCGTGCTGCGCGCGCCATCTTGCGTACGGCCGAGGGGGAGACGCCAAGCTTGTTGCTGATCGCACGGGAAAACCCCGCCAATGTCTCAAACCCGCAGGCGCGCGCGATGTCTGAGATCGGCATGGCCGTGTTGCGCAAAAGATCTGCACCATGGCGTAGCCTTATGGACAGGTAGTGATCCGATGGTCGGATCCCCAAGGCCCGTTCGCAGCGCCCGCGCAAAGCTTTGCGGCTCATCCCGAGGGTATCTGCGATCTGGGTCAACGCCAAGGGGGTTTCCAGATTGGCGCGCATACAGGCCTCCATCTGGGCGATCACAGGGTCATCCGTGCTGGCCGCCTCGTGGGTCGTTGCGGTAGCGGCTGGCGGTTGGTGGGGCGTCATACTTCCCGTCAAGCCGCCACCAAGCAAGCGCGCAACCTCCCCCGCGAGGGCAGGCGAGGCAGTTTGGCCAATCCAGGCGCAAAGCGCCTCGCCGATGGCGATGCCCCGGCCCACAGTCAGGCGACGATCGTCCAGAACGAATGGCCGATCGACGATGTCAATTGCAGGGAAAGCGGGCTTTTCCGCTGGCTCCGGGCCAATGCACAGCACGGCTTGTCGCCCATCCAACCAGCCGATCCGGGCCATGATTTGTGTCCCCTCGGCCACGCCACCGAGCGATCCGCCGGCGGCTTCGATTCGCGAAAGATAAGCTTGAAACCCATTTGGAATGCGCCGGGGTGATGTTTCACCGCACAAGACCAGCACGAGATCGACGCTCTCGGCTTCGTCCCAATTGACGCGGCCTGGATCGAGCAGAGCGTTGTTGCAGGCGCGTACGGGCTGATGACCCGGCACGCGCATGTCATAGCTATAGAGGGGCGCAGAGCTTAACCGATTGGCCGCGTCAAGCGCTGCACAGCCAAGCGCATAGGCCAGCATCGGGAAACCGGGGAACAGAACGAAACTCACATGAAACATAAGCGGAGGATGCCGTGGCATTCATGGCGTTTCAAGACAAGTTTTAGGTCGTCATTCCGCGGCGCGTCCTTCGCGCAACAGCGGCGACGCATTGGTCAGAAGGAAACAGGCGCGCCCTGAGGGGCGCGCCATTCGCTTTGGTGAGATCAAGGTCTGCGGCTATTTGGCCGGACCGATCATCATCACCATCTGCCGCCCTTCGAGGCGTGGAATGCTTTCGACCTTACCCAGCCCCTCGACATCGGCGGCGACCCGCTCAAGCAATTCCCTGCCCAAATTCTGGTGGGCCATTTCGCGACCACGGAAGCGCAAGGTCACCTTGACCTTGTCACCATTGTCGAGAAACTTGGTCACGCTGCGCATCTTGACCTCGTAATCATGGGTGTCAGTGTTCGGGCGGAACTTGACCTCCTTGATCTCGATGACCTTTTGCTTTTTACGCGCCTCGGCCTCGCGTTTTTGGGTCTCGTATTTATACTTGCCAAAATCCATGATCTTGCACACGGGCGGTTCGGCAGTCGGCGAAATTTCCACTAGATCAAGGCCGGCCTGTTCGGCAAGTTCAAGCGCCCGGATCGGCGACAATACGCCAAGGTTTTCCCCCTCAGCGCCAATCAGGCGGATTTCGGGGCAACGAATACGTTCATTCACGCGCGGGCCGGTTTCACGGGATGGCGGCGCGTTATGGGGTCTGCGGGCTATGGGGGCCTCCTGAAGCTACCGATATGTGAGGTGTTAGCCTATCTGCGCGAGCACATTGTTTCAAGGCGAATTGGCGGATCGCTGCTGCATTCGCCTGCTGCTGCGTTGCAGCATTGCAAGATGTTGCGGGGGCGCATAGATCAGGACGCGTAAACGTCACCCTGTATGGGAGAGAATATGAAACGCTCTATCATCATCATCATTGTTCTGATGTCCCTTGGCATTGCCGGGTACTTCCTGTGGCAGGCGCAAAATGCGGCTGCTGAACGCGCAGCCGTAGAGGCCGCTGCGGCTGAGGCTACTGAGGCTGCTGCTGCTGCTGAGGCTGCTGCCGCAGTCGAGGCTGCGGCAAGCGAAGCGGCCACGGCTCTTGGGTCAGCTGCCACCGATGCGCAAGACGCGCTTGCCACGCTGTTTTCGGTTGACGGGTTCGATTATGACGCAGCGATAGCGGCGCTTGGTGCGGCCGAAATCCCCGCGCTGGCACGCACGGCTGTCACCACCGCCCTTGGTGCTGCGCGCAACAACCCCGATTTGTTGCCTGCCGCCTTGGAACAGGCGCGCAACCTATTGGGCATCAGCCAATAACACGTTGGCCGGAAAAGACACGCCCCCCTTGGTGCGACCAAAAGGGGGGCGTGTCTTCTCTCGGTGTGCCTAGTCGAGAAAAGCTTTCTCGACTACATATTCGGCCGGCTTGGAATTGGCCCCTTCGGTCAGGCCATAAGCTTCGAGCATCGCCTTGATCTCAAGGTTGAAGGCGAGGTTGCCGCAGACCATGGCGCGGTCGGTGTCGGGGGCAAGGGGCGGCACGCCCAGATCGGCGAAAACCTCGCCCGAGCGCATCAGATCGGTGATGCGGCCCATCTTGGGGCTCTCTTCGCGGGTGGTGGTGGGGTAATAGCGCAGCTTGTCGGCAAAACCTTCGCCGATCAACTCGCTCAGCATCTCGTCTTGGCGGATCGCCGCGATCAGCTTGGCGCCGTAGGTCAGCTCGCCCGCCTCGCGGCAGGTATGGGTCACGATGACCTCGTCGTAATCCTGATAGGTCTGCGGTTCGCGTAGAAGGCTTGCGAAAGGCGCGATGCCTGTGCCGGTGGCGAAGAGCCACAGCCGTTTGCCCGGCAACAGCGCGTCATGCACCAAGGTGCCTACAGGCTTGGGCCGCAAAATGATCGCGTCACCTGCCTGCAAATGCTGCAACTTGGAGGTCAGTGGTCCATCCGGCACCTTGATCGAGTAGAATTCCAATTCGTCATCCCATGCGGGCGAGGCGATGGAATAGGCGCGCATGATCGGCTTTTGCTTGCCTGTCTCGGGATCGGGATCGCTCATCAGGCCGATCATCACGAACTCGCCCGAGCGAAAGCGCAGGCTTGGGGGCCGTGTGCAGCGGAAGCGGAACAGCCGATCGGTGTAATGCTCCACCTCTGTCACGATCTGCGTGTCGGGCAGGGTGGGGGTGGCGCGGATGGCGGTGCTGTCGCTGTCTTTCACGGGTCTATGCTCGGTCATGTCCTGTCACGGGGGGCATATACTCCCCCCTCCTCCTTACGCCTTGATCTGCATCAGGGAAAGCTTTTGTCAGCCTTTCAGCCGCGCCTGATAGTCGCCCGCTCGCCAATCGGCGCGGGCCAGCCATTGCGCCTCGGGCTGGCGCGCTGCCATTTGGGGGGTGATCTCGACCTCGTCGAAGCCCGCGCGCCGGGCCATAGCATATTGATCGGCCAGCACATGGCCCGCCGCGCGCAGCCGTCCATGATACCCCATGGCGCGCAGCCGCCGTGCGATGGTAAAGCCGCGCCCATCGGCGAAACTGCGAAAGCTGATGCGGATCAGCCTGATCCGTGCCAGATGGGGGGCAAGCTGCGCCAAATCCGCATCCGGGCTCAGGTCGAGGCCGCAGACCCCCGCTGTCGCGAGGTCTTCATCCGCACCGACAAGGCCTTGCGCCCAATCCTCGGGTCCAAAGCCGTCGTCGCGCATGATCACCACGCTGTCCATTCGCTCCGTCATCCTCGCATTCCTCTCGCGGTGAGCGCGCAACCGCGCCCCTTCATCTTTCAAAAAACACGCCTGCGCGATATCTGCCGACCTGTCACGAGGCTTGCCTGATGGGCATGCGCACCGCCTTGCCATCGACGAAATGGATGCCGCATTCCTCCTTGGCGGCCCCGCGCCAGCGGCCTGCGCGCGGGTCTTCGCCGGGCGCCACGGGGGTGGTGCAGGGCGCACAACCGATCGAGGCATAGCCCTTGGCGACCAGCGGATGGCGGGGCAGGCGGTTATTGGCCATGTAGTCGGCGACATCTTCGCGCGTCCAATGCGCAAGCGGGTTGATCTTGATGCGCGCATCCCCCTCGGCCTCGAAGAACGCCAGGCTTGCCCGGCTTCCCGATTGAAAGCGTTTGCGCCCGGTGATCCATGCGTCGAAGGGCGCAAGCGCATGAGCCAAGGGTTCCGTCTTGCGCAAATTGCAGCAGGCATCAGGATCGGCGCGATGCAGCTCGCCCTCCGGGTCATGGGCGGCGATCTTGGTTCGGCTTGCCCGGATCACCCGTAAATCGCCGAGGTTCAGATGATCGGCCACGTCGCGCTGATAGGCGAGCGTTTCGGCAAACAGCATCTCGGTATCGAGAAACAGCACCGGCGTGTTGCGGTCGATAAGCGCCACCATGTGCAGCAAAACAACCGATTCCGCCCCGAAACTCGACACCATCGCGACCCGGCCCGTATCGTGATCGGCCAGCGCATGCTCCAGAACCGCGATCGCCGCATGATGGCGGTAACGGGCATTCAGCGCGGCCACCCGCGTGGCCACCGTGCCGAATAGCTGGGGGTCAGGCCGCATCGGCCTGTCCCGCGGCGCCATCCCCATAGAGCGCCTCCTTGAAGGGCGCGATCCCGACCCGGCGATAGGCATCGAGGAATGTTTCCTGCGGCCCGTGGCGCAGCGCGAGATAGGCCGTTAGGATGCGCGTGATCGCCGGCACGATCTGGTCATAGGCAAAGCCGGGCCCTGCGCGCTCTCCGATCATGGCATCGGGGCCGCCATCGCCGCCCAGCGTGATCTGGTAGCTTTCCACCCCCGCCCGGTCGAGGCCGAGGATCCCGATATGGCCGACATGGTGATGCCCGCAGGCATTGATGCAGCCGGAGATCTTGATCTTGAGCGGCCCGATATCCTGCTCAAGCTTCATCGCCTCGAAATGAGTCGCGATCTGTTGCGCCACGGGGATGGACCGCGCTGTCGCCAGCGCGCAGTAATCCATGCCGGGGCAGGCGATGATATCCGAGACAAGCCCGATATTGGCGGTGGCAAGCCCTGCCTCTCGCAGGGACGCATGTACCGCTGCCAGATGCCGCTTGGGCAGATGCGGCAGGACAAGGTTCTGCTCATGGCTGACGCGAATCTCGTCATAGGCATAGCGCTGGGCCAAATCGGCAACGCGCCGCATCTGCGCTGCGGTGCAATCCCCCGGTGTGGCCCCATGCGCCTTTAGGCTGATGCTCAGGATCACATGATCAGGGCTGCGATGGGGGGCGGTGTTGGTATCGACAAAGGCGCGGAATACCGGGTCGCCGCCATAGGCCGCCGCGAAATCGCCACTGCCCTCTTGGGCGAAGTCCGGCGGGGCGAATTGCGCCGTGATTGCGGCCAGAAGCGCCTGATCTACGCCGGAAAAAAGTGGCTTTCGCGCGGCGAACTCGGCCTCGACCTGCGTGCGGATCTCGTCGATGCCGGTTTCATGGACGGTGATCTTGATGCGTGCCTTGTACTTGTTGTCGCGCCGTCCAAGCAGGTTATAGACCGCGACCACTGCCTCGAGATAAGGCAAGAGATCGGCCAGTGGCACGAAATCGGCGAGGACCTTGCCGATCATCGGCGTGCGGCCAAGGCCGCCGCCTACCAGCACGCTCGCCCCCAGCATCCCGTCACGCCGAACCAGCCGCAGCCCGATATCATGGGCGGCCGTCACTGCGCGGTCATCGGGGTGGCCGGTCACCGCGACCTTGAACTTGCGCGGCAGGAATTGAAACTCCGGGTGGTCAGTGGACCATTGGCGGATCAGCTCGGCGATAGGGCGGGGATCGGCAACTTCACCTGCGCTGGCACCTGCGAAATGGTCGGCGGTCACGTTACGGATGCAGTTCCCGCTCGTCTGGATCGCATGCATGCCGACATCGGCCAGCGCATCCAGCATATCAGGTACATCGCGCAGCGCGGGCCAGTTGAACTGGATGTTCTGGCGCGTTGTAAAGTGGCCATAGCCCCTATCCCAACGTTCGGCGATCATTGCCAATTGCCGCAACTGCGCGGAATTGAGCGTGCCGTAAGGGATCGCCACGCGCAGCATATAAGCATGCAGCTGCAAATAGAGCCCGTTCATCAGGCGCAGTGGCTTGAATTCATCCTCGGTCAGCGACCCGTCGATGCGCCGTTCTACCTGCGCGCGGAACTGGGCCACGCGATTGCGCACGAAATCCGCGTCGAATTCGGAATAGCGATACATCAGGCGCGCTCCTGCTTGCCGTGGTGGTAGTTCGAGGGGCCGCGCGTACGGAACACCTCGCGAAAATGCAGCGGTTCGGGGCCGCGCGGGCCGGGCTTGGCGTCGGCCAGATAGGCGCCCACCACCTCGTGGACGCGCGCGGCGGCATCGCGCAGATGCACCTCGGCCGTGGCCGCGTCGGTGATCAACAGCGCCTGATCATGTCGGCGCGTCCAGCCGCCATCCGGGGCAAGATAGACCACATCCCCCTCCAACAGCGCGTTGGCGGTCAGAACCTTGGGCGAATAGGGCGCGGACATCAGGCGAATTCCTCGGACAGATGGGGCAGGGCGGCTTCGGCTGCACGCGGCGCAAGCCCGTAGAGCAGGATGACGGGGCCGTGGCAGGCCGCATCGGCCAAGGCTTGAGGCAGGCGCGACAGCGTGGTCGCGACCACGCGCGCCTCGGGACGGGAGGCGTTTTCGACCGCCGTGACGGGCGTTTGCGGATCGGCGCCGTGCATCATCAGCCGCCCCTGGATGAACCGCGCGCCGCGCTTGCCCATATAGATAGCAGCGACCGCTCCGGGGCGGGCAAGGCTGCGCCAATCCTGCTCGGCGAAACCTTGCATGTCGTGGCCCGTGACCAGCCGCAGCGCGCTGTTGCGGTCACGCTTGGTCAGGCTTTGGCCGATCCCGGCGGCGGCAGCGCTGGCCGCGGTGATGCCCGGCACCACCGACCAGTCGAGGCCGGCGGCGCTCAAAGCCTCGATTTCCTCGTCCAGCCGCCCGAACACCGCCGGATCGCCGCCTTTCAGCCGGACCACATGCGCGCCTCGGGCTGCATGTTCGACCATCAGCGCACAGATATCTGTCTGCGCCATCGCGGGGCCGAACCCTTCCTTGCCCGCGTCGATGATCAACGCCTCGCGGCGGGCAAGCTCGAGGATCGCTTGCGGCACAAGCCGATCATGGATGACCACATCGGCCCGGTCCAAAAGCTTGCGCGCCCTGAGCGTCAAAAGCTCAGGATCACCGGGGCCTGCGCCCACCAGATCGACCCGGCCCGGCGCAGGGGCGGAGGAAAGATGCCGCGCCAAAAGCGCGTCAAGTGCGGGCAAAAGCCCGGCTTCGCCCTCCTGCTCCAACACCTGCGGGGCGGTGGCGAAATAATAATCCTGCCAGAAATCGCGCCGCTTGCGCCCCATCGGCAACGCCTCGGCGAGCTTGCGGAATGCCTTGCCCACACGGGCGGCCACGCCGAGCGAAGGGGAGAGGCGTTCCTCCAGATCGGCCTTGATCGCGCGCGCAAGCACGGGGGCCGCGCCCTCGGTGCCGATGGCGATGGTCACCGGGTCGCGATCGACGATGGCTGGGGTGATGAACTGGCTGTCTTCGAGATTGTCAACGATGTTGACGAGCGCCCCATCGGCGCGTGCCAACCGCGCGACACGCCGATCCTCGGCAGCATCGTCATTGGCGGCATAGAGCAGGGCTGCGCAGAGCGCGTCACCGGGGCCAAAGGCGCGGTGTTGCAAGGTGATCTTGCCTGCATGGGCCAGGGCGATCAGCGCCGCATCAGGGACAGCGGCAAAGACCGTGATCCGCGCGCTTGTCTTGGTCAGCAACCTGAGCTTTGCGAGCGCCGTTTCACCACCGCCCGCCACGATGACGCGCCGTCCCTGCAAGGCGAGGTAGATCGGGAAATGGTCCATCTGTCGCTCCGCCGCCGGTCACTTCATCCATACGCAGCGATATAGAACATTTTCCTGCATATTGGCAGATACGCCTTGCTGAAAGGAACATATGTCCGTATTATGGGTGTCAATAAGGCAATACCGTTCTAAGCCAAAAAGGTGAAATGGATGACCGTCCAGATCGATGCGCTCGACAGGAAAATTCTCGCCGCGCTGCAAGCGGATGCGTCGCGCTCGCTCGACGACATCGCGCGGATCGTGGGTTCGTCCAAGACCCCAGTCTGGAATCGGATTCGCAAACTGCGCGAGGCAGGCGTGATCGGTCAGCACACAGTGTTGCTCGACGCCGAGAAGCTGGGCTTTGAGGCCTGTTTTTTCGTGCTAATCCGCACTTCGGAGCACGAGGCAGATTGGCAGCGCCGCTTTCTTGCCGCGCTCAAGGCCCGCCCCGAGGTGATGGAAGCGCACCGCCTTGCCGGTGAGATCGACTATATCCTGAAAGTGCGGGTGCCGAACGCCCGCGCCTATGATCGGTTTTATCAAGCCCTGATTTCCGAGGTGAAGATCTACAATGTCACCGCGCTCCTCTCGATGGAGGAGATCAAGGCCAGCCCGCTCTTGCCGCTCTAGCATGGCGGCGGTTTTGCATCATCGCTTGCCGCGTTTGCCGTGGATGGAACCCGCCTTGGCGCGGCTGCCCGGTGTCTTGCCGCTGGACATGGCCGATTGGCTGGAGGCGGACGCGGTCTTTGCCGGTCAAATGGCATTGCGCGATGGCTTGCTCGCAGACCGGCGGGATGCGGTCTATGCCATGACCGATGGGGCGGGGGATGCGTCCTGCGAGCTGCTTGCGCTCATCTTGACCCATCTGGGGCCGGGCTACAGCCGTAAAGGCGATGAAGTTGAGCGCCCCGATGGGGTGGTGGTGGCGCTTGACGCCGATGCGCCGCTGGTCACCGCCGCGCGCCTTGTGCAGGAGGATTTGTGCCTGCACCAGCGCGGGACGGCTGGTGAGCATGTGCTGACAGGAGCAGTCTTGTGCTTTCCAGCAAGTTGGAGCTTGGCCGAGAAGATTGGCCGGCCGCTCTCGGCGATCCACGGCCCTGTCCCAGCTTATGATGCGGGTTTGGCTGCGCGGGTGCAGCGGCTTTTCGACGGGATCAGGCCGGGCCGTCCGCTCTGGCGGCAAAACGCACTGGTCTATGGCAGCGATCAGCTTCACCATCCAAGGACCGAGGCCGCCCCCCGCCGCGAGGCCTTGCAAGCGGGCCGCTATGTACGCTCAGAAAAACAATGCCTACTGCGCCTGCCCAAAAGCGACGCGGTGGTGTTTTCGATCCATACCTATCTAGCGCCGCTCGACAGCTTGCCCGCCGATGCGCGCGCAGCCCTTCTTTCCTTGCATGGCGGATAAGCGCGCAGGCAATTAGGCCTTGAAATGCTTGGATAGTTTCAGCCCTTGGCCTTGGTAGTTCGAGGCGATGGTGGTGCCGTATAGCGTGCGCGGTAGCTGCGCCATGCGCTCATAGACCAAGCGGCCCACGACCTGCCCATGTTCAAGGACAAAGGGCGCTTCGTGGCAGCGCACCTCCAAAACGCCGCGGGCAGGCACGCCATGCCCGAAGCCGGGGTCGAAAAAGCCCGCGTAGTGGACGCGAAACTCGCCCACCATCGCGAGATAGGGCGACATCTCAGCGGCGCAATCGGGCGGGATCGTCACCGCCTCGCGGCTGACAAGGATGTAAAAGGCGCCGGGGTCAAGGATGATGCGCCCATCCTCGCCGTGGATCTCTTCCCAGAAATCCGCGATGTCATGGGTGGCGATCTGGGTCAGGTCGATCACGCCGGTATGCGGCTTGGCGCGGTAACCCACGATACCTTGCGCATTGGGTGTAAGATCGACGGAAAAGCCCAAGCCATCGTCAATGACAGGCTGGCCATCGACCAAGGGGGTCTTGGCATGGCGGACGGCAAGCTCGGCATCCGAGAGCACTGCTTGGCCGCGCCGAAAGCGGATCTGGTTCAGCCGCAAGCCCGGCGCCACCTTGACCGAAAAGGAGCGGGGGCAAATCTCGGCATAAAGCGGGCCGGAATAGCCCGCGGGGATACGGTCGAATTCGGTGCCGCCATCGGCGATCACACGCGTGAGGCAATCGACACGGCCGGTCGAGCTTTTGGCGTTGCAGACGGCGGTGACATCGCCCGGAAGCGCCAGCCCCTCCATCAGGGGGACCACATAGACACAGCCCTTTTCCAGCACGGCCCCTTGGGACAGGTCCATCCGATGCATCTCGAATTCGGCGATGCGTTCGGCTACCGTGCGGCCCGCGCCGGCCAGAAACGAGGCGCGCACCCTGTAGGCTACCATGCCCAAGCGCAGATCAAGGCTTGCCGGTTGCACCTGCCCTACATCGGGGGTGGCACAGCGGATGGCACCGCCTGCGATCATCGCGTCGATCTCGGTATCGGGCAAAACCCCTTGGCGTTTATCAGTCATCTGGCCATTCCTTGTTTCGCCCAAGAAAAAACCGCCTGCGCCATGGGCGCAAGGCGGTTTTCACGAGCACCCCCCAAAACGGGGAGGCGATGGTCGGGCTAGCAGGACTTGAACCTGCGACCTTCCGTCCCCCAGACGGACGCGCTACCAGGCTGCGCTATAGCCCGACGTGCCGCCCTTCTACCGATTTCACCGGGGGGTGCAAGGGGTCAGGCCGGGGCTTTCGCGCGCATCTTTGCATGAAGCGCTGTCAGCGCATCGATCAGCGCGCGGCGTGGGCTTGGCGACAAGGCCGTTGGGTTAGCCGCAATGGCGGCAAGTTGTGCCAAGCCGTGGTGAAAGCTGGCAGTGGCGGCGGCTATAGCGGTTTGGGGCGCAGTGTCGGCTGGGGCCGCCTTGGCGGTGGACGGTTCGTGTGTTGTGCCGTGATCTTGGGCGCCATCATGCGCCCAAACCGTGCCAGCGTCATCGCCATCCACATCGGCATCTCCGCTGGCCGCAAGATCAAGCGGTGGCGACAGCGCAGTCACCGCAGCGATACCGCCTTCGCGGATCATGCGTTGCACGCCCCGGATCGTCAGCCCACGATCATGCAGCAAGACCTTGATCCCACCGATCAATTCCATGTCAGAGGGCCGGTAGTAGCGCCGCCCTCCCGCACGCTTCACGGGTTTGATCTGGGGAAACTTCGACTCCCAAAATCGCAGAACGTGGGCTGCGACGCCCAACCATTCGGCCACTTCGCGGATCGTGCGAAAGGCTTGCGAAGATTTCGTCATGCCCGATTTGCCCCGCCTCTTGGGTCAGGCCCAGCCGTTCTTAGCCACGATTGCCAGCCGCGACGCGATCTTTCATCAGGTGTGAGGGCCTAAATGTCAGCACACGGCGCGGGCTGATCGGTACCTCTTCGCCCGTCTTGGGGTTGCGGCCGACGCGCGCGGTCTTGGCGCGCACCGAGAAGGTACCAAAGGACGAGATCTTGACCTGTTCACCCTCGACCAGCGCGTCGGACATCAGGTCAAGCACACGCTCGACCAATTGCGCGCTTTCGTTACGCGACAGGCCCACCGCGCGGAACACCGCCTCGGATAGGTCCATGCGTGTCAGTGTCTTGTCACTCATGCCTTGTGTCTCCCCAAAGTTGCCTGAGGATGGATCAAGGCCTGCTTCGAGTCAATCAAGAGGCTTGAGATATGGCACTAATTCACCGCGCCAGGGTTACCAGCGCAGGACAACCGCGCCCCATGCAAGACCGCCTCCGATCGCCTCGCAGACCAAAAGATCGCCGCGCTTGATATGGCCGCGTGCCACGCCGACCGATAGGGCCAGGGGGATCGATGCCGCCGAAGTATTGCCATGGTCTTGCACGGTGACCACCACCCGGTCCATGCCGACACCCATCTTTTGGGCAGTGCGCGTGATGATGCGCAGATTGGCCTGATGAGGCACGATCCAATCGATATCTGTCGCGCCAACACCTGCACGCTCCATCGCGCGATGTGCTGTTTCTGCAAGCTTTTCAACTGCATGACGGAAGACTTCGCGGCCTTCCATGCGCAAGACGCCGGTGGTCTGCGACGACGACACACCACCATCGACATAGAGCAGGTCGCGATAGCGCCCGTCGGAATTGAGATCGGTGGACAAGATACCGCGATCATCGGATTGGCCTGTGCCGTCTTGCGCCTCAAGCAAAAGCGCGCCGGCACCATCGCCAAAAAGCACACAGGTGCCACGATCGGTCCAATCCATGATCCGGCTGAATGTTTCGGCCCCGATCACCATTACCCGGCGCGCTTGGCCCGAGACGATCAGCGCATTGGCATTGGCAAGCGCAAAGACGAACCCGGCGCAAACCGCCTGCACATCGAAGGCGAATCCCCGCTCCATCCCAAGGCCGGCTTGCACCATCGTGGCGCAGGAGGGGAATGTCAGGTCCGGGGTCGAGGTTGCCACCACGATCGCATCGACTTCATTGGCCGCAAGCCCCGCCATGTCCAGGGCCGCACGCGCCGCTGCGATGGCCATCTGGCTTGTCGTCTCGCCTTGGGCTGCGAAATGGCGCCGCTCGATACCCGAGCGGTCCCTGATCCAGTCATCGCTGGTGTCGAGTGTTTTCTCGAATTCGGTGTTTTCCACCACGCGTGCGGGCAGATAATGACCGATACCGATGGGAACTGCGCGGATCATGCCTGTCCTGCCTCTGCCTGCATGGCCGCGGCGGCGGCCTGTTCGGCCGCAGCGATGCGCGCGGCAAGTCGTTCGTGGAACCCGGCGGCGGCGAGCCGCTCGGCTAGCTTGATCGCCGCGGCAACGCCGGTTGCATCGGCCGAGCCATGGGATTTGACCACCGTGCCGTTCAGCCCAAGGAAAACCCCGCCGTTGACTCGGCGTGGATCAATCCGCTTGGACAACCGCTTGAGCGAGGGATAGGCCAGAATGGCCGCCATGCGGCTGAGGATCGAATAGGAAAACGCCTCGCGCATGCGGTCGCTGATCAGCCGTGCGGTGCCTTCGCCGGTTTTGAGCGCAACATTGCCGGTAAAGCCGTCAGTCACGATCACATCGACCTTGGCGGAAGGCAGATCGCCACCCTCGACAAAGCCCACGAATTCAAAATCGGCCGCGTGGCTGACGCGTTCAATCAGTTCGGCGGCGAATTTCAGCTCGGCCCGGCCTTTGTGTTCCTCGGTGCCGACATTCAAAAGGCCGACGCGCGGGCGTGCAAGGTCAAGCCCGTTGCGTGCATAGCTTGCCCCCATCAGCGCATATTGGAGCAAATCGCCCGCATCGGCCCGGATATCGGCGCCGACATCGAGCATCACATTGAACCCTTTGGGATTGCGCGAGGGCCATAGGCAGGCAATGGCGGGGCGATTGACCCCCTCGATCTTGCGCAACCGCATCATCGACAGCGCCATCAAGGCGCCGGTATTGCCGCAGCTGACCGCGGCACCCGCTTCACCTGCGCGCACGGCTTCGATGCACGACCACATGGATGTGTCTTTGCCATGGCGTACGACATGCGATGGCTTGGCCTCCATCGTCACGATACCATCGGTATGGCGAATTTCGCAACGATCGGCCAGCGCGCGACGGCGCTCGACCAAGCGTTCCAATTCGGGACGATTACCATGCACGATGAACCGCAGGCCCGGATTCTTGGCGGCAGATTGGGCCATGCCCGCCACCACGACCGCAGGGCCGAGATCGCCACCCATCGCATCAATCGATAGGACGGGTCCGGGGGTATCCCTCACCGTCAATGCCTTACCATCGCTCATACGCCCGATCGCCCTGTCGCCTCGGGGATGCCGCAGGCTCAGGCCGCGTCTTCGTCGAGATCGACTTCGCTTGCCTGCGCGACGACCTGACGGTCGTTATAGGTGCCGCAAGAGGGGCATACGTGATGCGGGCGCTTGAGTTCACCGCAGGAGGGGCACTCGTTGGGGTTGGCGGCGACCAACGCATCATGGGCGCGGCGCATGCCGCGGCGGGAGCGCGTCACTCGGTTCTGGGGGACAGCCATGTCACAACCTCAATATCTTTGGGGCGATCGCGTGGCGGCCCGCCCGGGTCCAGTCAATTCTCATGTCATCAACCGCCTTTCGGCATCCCACCGCGCGGCGTTCAAGCCTCGCGCTGTGGACGTCACGCGCAGCATATCACCTGCGCCAACCGTCGGGGTCGAATGAGGGCGGGAACATACTCGGATTCCGGGGCGGCGCAAGACCTTTTCGCCAAAGCGAGATCAGCGTCCATTTTCGGGATCTTGACCACCAGCCAGCTTGTCGCGCAGAGCGGCCAAACCCGCCAAGGGTTTGGCCGTCTCATCATCGAGCGGGGCAACGCCGGGGGGGGCAAAGCGTGCCTCGGGCAAGGCGGCGCCATCGGCGCGGGGATATAAAGGCAAGGCGAGCGCCAGCGCCTCGGCCATGATGGCGGCCAGATCCACGACCTCCGGCAAGGGCTCGAGGGTGTCATCCTCTGGGATCTCGGCCTCCTCCCCCTCGGAGTGGGGCATGTCCGCCACGAAGCGCCGTTTCACAGGCTCGTCGATGCGGGTTGTCACGGCTTCGGCGGTGATCACGCAAGGTTGCACCACTGTTGCGCCTAGCATCCCATCAAGCGCCCAATCGCGCTTGCCCTCAGCCTGCAAACGACCTGAGAAACGCAGCTTTCGCAGCGCGATGAGACCAAAACTTGCAGCCAATGCGGCGCGCGCGGGTGCGTCGGGTGCGAGGTCAAAGCGGAATTCTGCGCTTCGCGGCAAGCGTGCAAGGACGATTCTGTCCGGGATATCGGCCATGGCGCGTCCTCCACGAGTTGATGTCGTCTTCTTGCCCTGTGGGCTTGGGTAAGTTAAGCCGATAAAAAGCTTTCGTGCGCAGCGCAAGGGCGCATCGAAGGAGCGGCCATGGCAAGAGGTTGTACATGCGAGGATTCGCGCGCCTATCACGCAGAGGTCTGATCGGACTGGCGCTTGCCCTGTCACTGGCCGCTTGCGACACGACGTTCAATAATCACGGCTATGTCCCGCCTGCTGAAGCGTTGGAACAGGTGCAGATCGGCGCCAGCCGTGATGATGTGATCGTCGCCATCGGCACACCGGGAAGCGCTGGTGTGATGCGCGACGAGGCGTGGATCTATACAGCCTACCGCGTGCGTAACTTGGGTTATCGCGCACCAGAAATCACCGAACGGCAATTGCTTGCGATCAGCTTCGACGACAACGGACGGGTGCGCAATATCGAAGAGTTCGGGCTGGACGATGGGCGCGTGGTGCAGTTGTCGCGCCGGGTGACCTCAAGCTCGGTGCGTGAAGTGACCTTCTTTGGTCAGCTGATGGGCAATTTCGGTCGGATCAACATTGGCGATGCACTTGGCGATTGACGTCGCCGCTTGTCGTGAGACGGTCATACCCGCATCATAGGCTGTGTCACGAAGATAGGCCGCGCAGGTTGGGTGCGACCGCGTGCGACCGGGCAGGAGCGGGTCACGATGCTCAATCTGGCAAAAGGGCGCTACCGCGCGCGGATCGCGGCAGATGCCGACGATCTGGAGGCTGCTCAACGCCTGCGTACCTTGGCCTTTCGTGGCCCCGATGCCGAAAGGCTTGACCGCGACGATTTCGACGATGCCTGCACCCATGTCTTGATCGAGGACATCCGCAGCGCGGCGCTGGTCTGTTGTTTCCGCCTTTTGCCCTTGCGGTCCGGCGCCGAGATCGGGCGCAGCTATTCGGCGCAATTCTATGAACTCTCCGCGCTTTCAGCCTTTGACGGCCCGATGGTCGAGATGGGGCGTTTTTGCATCCATCCCGACTGGCACGATCCCGATATCTTGCGACTGGCTTGGGGGGCGATGACGGCGCTGGTCGATCGTGATGGCGTTGAGATGCTGTTTGGCTGCTCGTCTTTCCATGGCACGCAAGCGGCTGAATATGCCGATGCGTTTGCACTGTTGCGTGACCGCCATATCGCGCCCAAACGCTGGCTGCCGCGCGTCAAGTCACCGGCGGTGTTTCGCTTTGCTGCGCGGCTTCGGCGCAAGCCCGATCTCAAACGTGCGCAGGCCAAAATGCCGCCTTTGCTGCGGACCTATCTGATGATGGGGGGCTGGGTCAGCGATCATGCGGTGATCGACCGCGACCTTGATACGCTGCATGTCTTCACCGGGCTTGAAATCCGCGCGGTGCCGCCGGGTCGCGCGCGGCTCTTGCGTGCAGTCGCAGGGTAGGGTGGGGTCGGGCAGGCGTCAGCCCGCCAGCACCACGAGCGCATGGCGCTTTTTACCCGCAGAAAGCTTGATCGGCTGGGCCAGATCGGATGCCGTGATCATCTGACCCGCATCGGTCAGGCCAATGTCATTCATCCGCGCGCCGCCTTCGGCGATTAGGCGCTTGGCCTCCTTGCCCGAGGCGGCAAGGCCAGTGCGCGTGATCAGCTGCGCGACCGAGACCCCGTCACCGATTTCGGCCAAAGAGAGGGTTAGGGTCGGCAGATCATCGCCTGCGCCGCCACGTTCGAAAACCGCGCGTGCGGTGGCTTCGGCCGTTGCGGCGGCCTCGGCGCCGTGCAACAGCGCGGTGACTTCGTTGGCAAGGATGATCTTGGCTGCGTTGATTTCGGACCCTTCCAGCGCGCCAAGGCGGTCGCATTCGGCCACGGGCAATTCAGTATAGAGCTTCAGGAACCGCCCCACATCGGCATCGGTCGTGTTGCGCCAGAACTGCCAGAATTCGTAGGGCGAGAGCATTTCCCCATCGAGCCAGACAGCGCCACCTTGGGATTTGCCCATCTTGCGCCCGTCCGAGGTGGTCAGAAGCGGCGTGGTCAGCCCAAAGATCTGCGCATCCTCAACCCGCCGCGTCAGGTCAATTCCGTTGACGATATTGCCCCATTGATCCGAGCCGCCCATTTGCAAAATGCAGCCCTCGCGGCGGTAAAGCTCGAGGAAATCATAGGCCTGCAAGATCATGTAATTAAATTCGAGGAAGGACAGGCTTTGTTCGCTGGCCAAACGGGTCTTGACGGAGTCAAACGACAACATGCGATTAACCGAGAAATGCCGCCCAATATCGCGCAGGAATTCAAGGTAATTCAGCCCGTCCAGCCATGCCGCGTTGTTGAGCATCACTGCGCCCGAAGCGCTGTCCTCATAGGACAAGAAGCGTGCAAAGACGCGGTTCATGCCAGCGATATTGCCATCAATCGCAGCCGTGTCCAAAAGCGGGCGCTCATCCGACCGCCCCGAAGGATCGCCCACCTTGGTCGTGCCGCCGCCCATCAAGGTGATGGGGCGATTGCCGGTTTTCTGCCACCAGCGCAGGAGCATGATGTTGAGCAAATGCCCGACATGCAGCGATTTGGCGGTCGCGTCATAACCAATGTAGCAGGTTAGCGGCCCCTTGATCAGCGCTTCGTCAAGGCTTTGCAGATCGGTGCAGTCGGCCAGAAAGCCGCGTGCGATGATCTCGCGCAGAAATTCCGATTTGGGCTGGTAGGTCATCGGGCCTCGGTCCATGCTCTGGCTGTGTTGCAGGTGGCTATAACGGGCAGTGCGGTGAAGGGAAAGAGTGACCATACCAAGCTGATGCGCGTCGCGGGCGCGATGTCAGGCACATCGATGGATGGTGTCGATCTGGCCGTGATCGAAACTGATGGGGTCGCGGTGACAGGTTTCGGGGAAAGCCGCTATCGCCCCTATACCGCCCAAGAACGCGCAATCATCCGCGCAAGCCTTGGGCGATGGCCGGGTGATCCCGGTGTGGCCGCAGCCGCAAAAGTGGTCGAAGATGCCCATCTGGCCGTGCTGGCCGATCTGACCGCTATCACGGCCTTTGGTTTTCATGGTCAGACCTTGGCCCATGATCCGGCGGGAGGGCGTACCCACCAAGCCGGAGATGGCGCACGGATCGCCGCGGCGATCGGTGTGACGACCGTGTGGGATTTTCGGTCCAACGACATGCAATTGGGCGGGCAAGGCGCGCCGCTTGCGCCCTTCTATCACTGGGCCTTGGCGCGGTTTATAGGGGTTCAGGGGCCTGTGGCGTTTCTCAATCTTGGCGGGGTTGGGAATATCACTTGGGTCGATCCCGGCCTGTCTGGTCCGGAATTGCCGGGTGCATGCCTTGCCTTTGATACTGGCCCGGCCAATGCGCCGATCGATGATCTCGTCATGGCGCGGTTGGGGATGGCGTTTGATCGTGACGGGGCCCTGAGCGGCGCAGGTCGGGTCGATGAAGCCAAGGTTGCCCGATTTCTCGATGATCCCTATTTTCGGCGCATACCCCCCAAATCGCTGGACCGCGATGCTTTTGGTGGGCTTTCGGATTTGGTGCGCGACATGGCTGATGCTGATGCGGTCGCGACCTTGGCAGCCTGTGCAGCCGGGGCCGTCGGGCGCGGCATGACCCATCTGCCCATGCCCCCCACACAGCTCTTGGTGACGGGGGGTGGGCGGCGCAATGCTGGGTTGATGGCAATGTTGGCGGCATTGCTTGACCTGCCGGTCGCGCCGGTCGAGGCAGTGGGGCTTGATGGCGACATGCTCGAGGCGCAGGCTTTCGCCTATCTCGCGGCGCGGGTGCTTCTCGGTCTGCCGACCTCGGCGCCTGGAACAACCGGGGTCGCGGCCGCTGTCGGTGGTGGCCGGGTCAGCCGGGTGTGAGAAAGCATGGGGGCTCTGCCCCCAAACCCCCGGAGTATTTGCAAAGCAAAGATAGGCAAGGATCAGGCGCGTGCGGCCCGCGCGTTGCGGATCAGCGTGGCCGTATACAAGATGAGCGCCAGCCAGATCAGCGGAAAGGCCACGGCGCGGGCAAGGCCGAAAGGTTCCTTGAAGACGAAGACCGCGATCAAGAAGATCATCGTGGGTGCGATATATTGTAAGATGCCGATGGTCGAAAGCCGCAAGCCCTTGGCCCCATTGGCATAAAGCATGAGTGGGATCGCGGTGACCGCCCCCGATCCGATGAGCAAGGCCGCATCCCAGCCTGTGCCAGGAGTGAAGTGGCCCTGATCGCCGAGCCAGACCAGATAGCCCACCGCCATTGGGCAAAGAAGCAATACTTCGAGCAAGAAGCCTTGGTTTGGGCCGATGGGCAGCGTCTTGCGCAAGAAACCGTAGATGCCGAAAGTCGTCATCAAGACCAGCGCAACCCAAGGCAAGACCCCCGCCGCGATGGTCAGGATCGCCACCGCCAAGGTCGCCAGCCCAACGGCCACCCATTGCATCGCCGCCAACCGCTCGCGCAGCAAGATCGCCCCCAAAGCGACCGAGAAGAGCGGATTGATATAATATCCCAAGGCCGCATCGAGCGCGCGGTCGTTGGCGATCGCCCAGACATAGACGCCCCAATTGACCGATATGAGCATCGCGGTGACCGCTGCCATTACGACCATGCGGGGCGTTTTCAGCGCGCGGATCACATCACCCGTCCGCCCCAGCGCGATCAGGATCAGCCCGGCAATCGGTACCGACCACAAGATGCGATGGGCGATGATCTCGACCGGGGGGATATGGGTGATGGCCTTCATGTAGAGCGGCAAGAACCCCCACATCAGATAGGCTGTGACCGCATAGGCGAAGCCTGCACCTGTATCGCCGGATTGAGGGGCTGGTGTGGTCATGTGCTTGGCCTATCCCATCACGTGAAAGGGGGCGAGGGGGGATTTCAGCCGCGCGGGATGTCGAAACCGGGCGGTGCCAGCGTGAAGCCCGAAAATTGGAATCCCGGCGAGACGGTGCAGGAGACGAGCGTATAATCACCCGTCGTGCGCGCGGCTTGCCAATGATTTTCCGGCACGACGATTTGGGGGCTTGCGGTGGTCAGATCAGGGCCAAGCAGGTGATCCTGCGCAGGCCCCTGATCGGTCGCCGACAGTGACAAGATCAGGGGCGCGCCGGCGTGGTACAACCAGATCTCGGTCGCATCGACCTTGTGCCAATGGCTGGCCTCTCCTGCCTTGAGCAGGAAATAGATGCAGGTGCCGCTGGGGCGACCTTCGTTTTCAGCCACCCAAGTCTGGCGGTAATGGCCGCCCTCGGGATGGGGCAATAGGCCCAGATGGGCGATGATCTGATCGGCGGTCATGGGGCAAGCTGCCTTGCAAGATCGTGGAAATCGTTGGCGATGATATCCCAATCGGCCTCGGCCACCAGATCGGTCGTCTGACCCGGCCCGTGTTCGCTCGGGCGCGGCACGAAGGCGGTTCTCAGCCCTGCACCGCGCGCGGCGTGCAGATCGTCGTTATGGGCGGCCACCATCATCACCTGGTCAGGCGGCAGCCGCAGCGCGGCGCAGGCGGCCAGATAGACGCCGGGCTTGGGCTTGTAATCCTGCGCGATCTCGGCGCCCAGGATGCAATCCCACGGCAGGCCGCCGAATTTCGCCAGCCGCGTCATCAGCGCGATGGACCCGTTCGAGCAGGGCGCGATGATGTGGTGACGCTTGAGCGCGCGAAGCCCCGCCACGACATCGGGCCAAGGGTCGAGGCGTTCCCACGCATGCGAAAGGTCGTCGGGCGCACTCACGCCCAGATCACGCGCCACCTTGTGCAGGTTTTCGCGGTGCAGATCGTCAAGCGCCACATAGCCCCGCCCGCCATCGCGGATGCGCGCCATGGCGGGGTCGTATTCGGCCCGCCAGAGCGTGGCGAAGGCGGTGGCATCGACATGGGGCAGAACCGCCGCCACCTCGCGCGCGACCGCGCCGCGCCAATCGACGCAGGTGCCGAAGACGTCGAAGATGAGGGCTTGAGCCCTCATCCCCGCAAGATCGAGCGGCCGGCGTAAACCGCCGTCTCACCGAGCATTTCCTCGATCCGGATCAGCTGGTTGTATTTCGCCAGCCGGTCGGAACGGGCAAGCGAGCCGGTCTTGATCTGCCCGCAATTGGTGGCCACGGCCAGATCGGCGATGGTTGCATCCTCGGTTTCGCCCGAGCGGTGGGACATGACGCAAGTCATGCGGTTGCGGTGCGCCATGTTCACGGCGGCAAGCGTTTCCGACAGCGTGCCGATCTGGTTGACTTTGACCAAAAGCGCGTTGCCGCAGCGCTTTTCGATGCCTTCGGCCAGACGGGCGGGGTTGGTGACGAACAGATCGTCGCCCACAAGCTGCACCCGGTCGCCCAAGGCTTCGGTCAGGGCGCGCCAGCCGTCCCAGTCATCTTCCGAACAGCCATCCTCGATCGACAGGATCGGGTAGTCATTCACAAGAGCGGCCAGATAGGCGACATTCTCATCAGGCGTCAGTGATTTTCCTTCTCCAGCAAGAACATAGCGGCCATTCTTGAAGTATTCCGTCGCCGCGCAATCGAGCGCCAGCATGATGTCATCACCGGGGGTGTAGCCCGCTTTCTCGATGGATTTCAGAATGAAATCAAGTGCATCGCGGGTGGAGCTGAGGTTGGGGGCAAAACCGCCTTCATCGCCGATCCCGGTCGAGAGGCCCGCAGCCGAAAGCTCTTTTTTCAGGGTGTGGAACACCTCCGAGCCGATGCGCACCGCATCGGCGATGCTCTCGGCGGCGACGGGCATGATCATGAATTCCTGGATGTCGATCGGGTTGTCGGCATGCTCGCCGCCATTGATGATGTTCATCATCGGCACGGGCAAAAGGCGCGCGGATGTGCCGCCGACATAGCGGTAGAGCGGTTGGGCGGTGTACTCGGCGGCGGCTTTCGCCACGGCGAGGCTGACGCCCAGGATCGCATTGGCACCCAAGCGGCCCTTGTTGTCGGTCCCGTCCATCTCGCACATGGCTGCGTCAATGGCTTCCTGTTCGGTGGCATCGAAGCCCACCAGCGCATCGGCAATCTCGCCATTCACCGCGGCGACCGCTTCCAGAACGCCCTTGCCCATATAGCGGCTCTTGTCACCATCGCGTTTTTCTACTGCCTCATAGGCCCCGGTCGAGGCCCCCGAAGGAACGGCCGCGCGGCCCATGGAGCCATCTTCCAGCGTGACATCGACCTCGACGGTCGGGTTGCCGCGGCTGTCGAGAATCTCGCGGGCGTGGATGTCGGTGATAAAGCTCATGGCATGTCCCCTTGGCTCGGATTTGGGCGCTCTATAGCAAGCCTTGCTGCACATGCGAAGGGGCTTGCGCCGCCTTGTGCTGCGGCCAATCCGTCACCGGGCAAGGCGCGCCTGACGTTCGCGCCACAAGCTGTAAAGCCCCGTGGCGATGACGATGGCAACGCCTGCCACGGTCGTCGCGTCGATGGATTCGCCGAAAACGACCATCGCGATGAAAAAGGCGAAAACCAGCCGCGTGTAACGAAATGGCGTCACGGCGGCGATCTCGCCCACGCGCATGGCGGCGGTAATGGCGAAATAGGCGACCATACCTAACAAGATCGCGGCCGGAATACTCAGCCCGATCATCGGCGTGGGCCAGACCCAGCCGCCCACGACGAACAAGACCCCGCCCCCCGCGACAGCAAGGGCCGCGAAACTGTAGCTTGCCAATAGCGGCGTCGGCACGGATTTCGGCACAGGTCGCGTCGCTAGATCGCGCATCGACAGCCCGATGGCCGCCCCCACCGCAAACAAGATGTCGGGGTCGAAACTTTCCGCGCCGGGGCGCAAGATCAAAAGCACGCCGCATAGCCCGACCCCGATCGCAAGCCAGCGCCGCCAGCCGACCTTTTCGCCAAGAAACAGGGCAGCACCCAGCGTTACCAAAAGCGGATTGGCCTGGATCACCGCAGAGAGCGTGGACAAGGGAATGCGCGAGAGCGCGATCACGAAACAGACGGTGGCAAAGACCTCGGCCAGATTGCGCAAGATCACGGGTCGCATCACGAGGGCCGGGCCAAACCACGCATGGCCCTGTGCGCGCGCCCAAAGCCCGAACAAGATCGCCCCCCCCGTTCCGAACAGGAACAAGATCTGCCAAACGGGCATTTCGCGGGCGGCAAACACCATGAACATGTCGGTGAGCGCAAAAGCCAGCATGGCCAGCGTCATCCATGCCATGCCCTTGAGATTGTCCATCGCTTGCGCCTTGCTGCGGTTCTTGCCCTTGGCTTAGCCCGGGCTGCCTCGGGATGAAAGCGGCCAAGCCGGCCCCTTCATCTTTCCCCAATTACGCATGCCCCACACGCGCAAGGGGCGCAGGCTTCAGGGCTTGCGGATCGGCACACCATAAAGCTCGAGCTTGTGGCCCTTCAGCCGATAGCCCAGCTTGGCGGCAATTCTCTCTTGCAGCGCCTCGATCTCGGGATCGACGAATTCAATCACTTCGCCTGTGTGCATATCGATCAGATGATCGTGGTGATCACGCTCGGCATCTTCGTAGCGCGCACGCCCGTCACCGAATTCGAGCCGTTCGAGAATCCCCGACTCTTCGAAGAGTTTCACCGTGCGATAGACCGTGGCAATCGAGATGTTCGGATCGCGCGCGCTGGCGCGGGTATAGAGCTCCTCGACATCGGGATGGTCGGTTGCAGCCTCGAGCACCTGTGCAATCACGCGTCGCTGCTCTGTCATGCGCAGGCCTTTGGCCTCGCAGCGCGCCTCGATCGTGTCGGTCATGGGTGGGCCTTCGGGATTGCGGATCTTGGCGAATGGTTTACGGGATTTGCACGGGCGAGAAAAGACGCGACCGCGCAGGTTGTGCGCGTCACGAGGTAGGGCGGATGCCGGTCAAGGATAGAATCGATACCTTCGGAGCCGTGGCGCTGACTGGTTTCGCGGCGCTTTTGGCCTTTAACCAAGTGGTGATCGCGGTTGTCAACGAAGGGTTGCAGCCGGTGTTTTTCGCAGCCCTTCGCTCGGTGGGCGGGTTGCTTTGCCTTTTGGTATGGATGGGCGTGAGGGCGATCCCGCTCAGCATGGCTCAAGGCACGTTGGTGCCGGGTCTTGCCATGGGGGTCTGTTTCGCGGTCGAGTTCATCTGCCTGTTCGTGGCGCTTGATCTGACGACAGTCACACGTTCGGCGATCATCTTTTATTCCATGCCATTGTGGCTCGCGCTGATCGGCCATGTCTTGATCCCCGGCGAGCGGATCAATCCGCAAAAAGGGATGGGATTGATGCTGGCCTTTGCCGGGGTGGTCTTGGCGCTTGTGTTGCGGGGGGGCGATGGCGGGCAGGGGTCGCTCTTGGGCGATCTATGTGCGCTGGTGGCGGCGATTGCTTGGGCGGGGATCGCGGCATTGGCCAAGGCGTCGCCCTTGCGCATGGTGCGGCCCGAGATGCAGCTTGTCTGGCAATTGGCTGTGTCCATCCCGATCTTGGGGGTCGCAGCCTTTGCCTTTGGGCCGTTCTTGCGTGACCCGAGTTGGATCCATTGGGCCGGGCTTGGATTTCAGATCCTGGTCATCGTCTCGGCGGGGTTCTTGCTATGGCTTTGGCTTTTGTCGATTTACCCCGCGGCCTCGGTGGCGGCGTTCAGCTTTCTGTCGCCCGTCTTCGGGGTGGGCTTGGGCTGGCTCTTGCTGGGCGAGCATATAGGGGTTGGGATCTTGTTGTCCTTGGCACTTGTCGTGGCTGGGTTGATCTTGATCAATCGACCCGCGCGCGGCTGATTGGCTAGGTGGGATGCAATTAGTCATACGCATAATCGCGCGCGGCTTGGCCGCATTTTGCCCTCTGGGTGAAAACCGGATGTGCAGCTTTTTGGAAAGTTGAAGGATCAGGTACCGCAAAACGTGGCTGTGACGCGCTCGGCCTGGGAAGGGGGAAGGGTATATGTAGCCAAGGCCGGATCGTCATCGAAGGGGTGAGCGAGGGCGGCCATGAGCCGGGTAAAGGGTTCAAGATCATCGGCGTGTGCGGCCGCGATGGCCTGCTCCACGCGATGATTGCGCGGGATGCGCGCCGGGTTGGTCGCTTGCATTGCAGCGCTGCGCGCAGGCATATCGCGCTCCTCATGCGCAAGCCGCGCCTGCCAACGATCAAGCCAAGGATCAAGCGCTGTCGGATCGATCAGTTGGTCGCGGGCCTTGCGGGGGTCCGTGCCGGATAGTGCGCGGAAGGTGTTGGTGAAATCGGCCCTCTGTGCCGCCATGATCGCCAAAAGATCGCGCCCCAGATCGCCATCACCTGCGGCATGTGTGGCCAGACCCAGCTTGGCGCGCAAGACCCTCTCCCATGCAGCATCGAAATGCGTGGAAAACCCTTCGATTGCAGCGGTGAAGCGGTCGATCCCTTCGGCTTGGTCTGGGATCAGCGGCAAGAGCGCGGTTGCCAATTGCGCGAGGTTCCAGACCGCGATCTGGGGTTGGTTGGCATAGGCGTAGCGGCCAAACTGATCGATCGAGGAAAACACGGTCTCGGGGTGGTAGTCATCCATAAAGGCGCAAGGGCCGTAATCGATGGTCTCTCCTGACAGCGTCATGTTGTCGGTATTCATCACGCCATGGATAAAGCCCAAGCCCATCCATTGCGCGATCAGCCGCGCCTGTGCGCCGATCACGGCCTGAAGCAGGCCAAGGGGGCCGTCGGCGGCAGGGTAATGGCGCGCGATGGTGTGATCGCAGAGTGCTTGAAGCGCCTCTGTATCGCGGCGGGCGGCGAAATACTGGAAGGTGCCGATGCGGATATGGGAGGATGCGACACGGGTCAGGACCGCTCCAGGCAATGGGGCCTCGCGCAAGACGATCTCGCCGGTTGTCACTGCGGCCAGGGCGCGTGTCGTTGGCACACCCAAAGCCGCCATCGCCTCGGAGACGATATATTCCCGCAAGACCGGCCCAAGGCCCGCGCGCCCATCGCCCATACGGCTATAGGGCGTGCGCCCGGCACCCTTGAGTTGGATATCGAAGCGCGCGCCATCGGGGGCCACCACCTCGCCCAGCAAGATGGCGCGCCCATCGCCAAGCTGCGGCGACCAGCCGCCGAATTGGTGGCCAGCATAGATTTGGGCCAAGGGATCGGCGCCGTGGGGCAGGGCGTTTCCCGAAAATATCTGGGCCATCTCTGTGTGGTCGGCAGGCAAGGTGATACCAAGCCGCGCGGCGAGGTCGTGATTGAGTGCGATCAGTCGGGGTGCGGCGACCTTGGCGGGGGCCTGGCGGGTAAAAAACCGCGCGGGCAGGCGGCCGTAGCTGTTGTCGAAGGGGAAATGGGCGGTCATGGGCGCTCCTTTGACCTGCAAGGATAAGCGGTCTGGGCGGGTGGGGAAAGGGTCACAACCGCGCGATGCGCGCGGTCAAGAGCGTGTAGAACCCCGCCGCATCGACATCGCCCATGAAGACGGCGTTCTTGGCCCGGTCGGTCACGCCCCACCAATCAGCCACGGTCATGCCGCGAGTGAGCGGTGACGCCGTCTCGATCTCGACATTGACATGGCGGCCGGTGAAAAGGTCGGGGACCAGAAGATAGGCAATCACGCAAGGATCATGGAGCGGCGCACCTTCGGCCCCGTATTTTGCCATGTCGAAACGCTCGAAGAAATCGGTCCAGGCGGCGACCGCATGGGCGACGGGCGAGCCAATCGCGCGGATCGCATCAATCCTTGGGCGTGTGGTCAGCACTTTATGGGTGACATCAAGCGGCATCACCACAAGGGAAACGCCGGATTTGAACACGATATCAGCGGCTTCGGGATCGACATAGATGTTGAACTCGGCGGCGGGCGTGATGTTGCCTACCTCGAAATAGGCGCCGCCCATCAAGACGATCTGTTTCACGCGGGCCACGATATCGGGGGCGCGCGCAAAGGCCGTCGCGATATTGGTCAGCGGGCCGAGCGGGCAGAGCGTGACGGTTCCCGATGGTTCCGCGCGCAAGGTCTCGATGATGAAATCGACCGCATGCCTGTCTTGCAGGGGCATCGTCGGGTCAGGGAGTGCGATGCCGTCAAGCCCGGTCTTGCCATGCACATGCTCGGCGGTGACGAGCGGCTGGACCATGGGCCGTTCGCAGCCTGCGAAGACCGGGACATCGGGTCGCCCCGCCAATTCGCAGATGATGCGGGCGTTCTTCTGGGTCAGGGCAAGCGGCACGTTACCCGCCACTGTCGTGATCCCGAGTAGCGCGATCTCGTCCGGGCTGGCCAAGGCCAAAAGGATCGCCACGGCGTCATCCTGCCCAGGGTCGGTGTCGATGATGATCTTGGCTGTCATGCTGCGCTGCTCCCCGTTCCGGTGCAGGTTTCACCGCGGGGCCAGAAACTTCAATGCCTCCGGCGGGGATATTTTCGAAACGAAGAAGCGGATAACGCGAAAAGGCCGCCCCGGAGAGGGCGGCCCTTGCCATCGTCACGTTGCGCGTTGTTCAGCGGTTCTCGATCTCGACATAGTCGCGCGCCGTTGCCCCCATATAGAGTTGGCGTGGGCGGCCGATTTTCATCGCGGGATCGGCAAGTTGTTCTTTCCACTGTGAAATCCAGCCCACCGTGCGCGAGACGGCGAAGATCGGGGTGAACATGGACGTGGGGAAGCCCATCGCCTCGAGGATGATGCCGGAGTAGAAATCGACATTGGGGAAGAGTTTTTTCTCGATGAAGTAATCATCGTTGACCGCGATGCGCTCCAACTCCTTGGCGATCTGGAGGAGCGGGTTGTTTTCGACGCCCAAAAGATCGAGCACCTCGTCGGCGGATTTCTTCATCACCGTCGCGCGGGGGTCGAAGTTCTTGTAGACGCGGTGACCAAAGCCCATCAGGCGGAAAGGGTCGTTCTTGTCCTTGGCGCGCGCGATGAATTCGGGGATGCGGTCGGGATGGCCGATTTCCTTCAGCATCTCGAGGCAGGCTTGGTTCGCGCCACCATGCGCCGGCCCCCAAAGGCAGGCGATCCCCGCGGCGATGCAGGCGAAAGGATTGGCACCGGAGGATGAGGCGAGGCGTACCGTCGATGTCGAGGCGTTTTGTTCGTGATCGGCATGCAGCGTGAAGATACGGTCCATCGCGCGGGCAAGGATCGGATCGACGACATATTCCTCGGCAGGCACCGCAAAGCACATGCGCAGGAAGTTCGAGGCATAATCGAGATCGTTGCGCGGATAGACGAAGGGCTGGCCGATCGAATATTTATAGGCCATGGCCGCGATGGTGGGCATTTTGGCGATCAGGCGGTGGGATGCGATCTCGCGCTGGCGTTCGTCGGTGATGTCGGTGCTGTCATGGTAGAATGCCGACATTGCGCCAACGACACCCACCATGGTGGCCATCGGATGCGCGTCGCGGCGGAAGCCACGGAAGAAATTGTGCATCTGCTCGTGGATCATCGTATGACGGGTGATCGTCGTCTCGAAGGTTTCCAGCTCGGCCGCCGAAGGCAGTTCGCCGTAGAGCAGGAGGTAGCACACTTCGAGGTAGTGAGATTTCTCGGCAAGCTGGTCGATCGGGTAGCCGCGATGCATCAGCTCTCCCTTGTCGCCATCGATAAAGGTGATTGCGCTGTCGCAGGCAGAGGTCGAGGTAAAGCCCGGATCATGGGTGAACACGCCCGCCTGCGCGTAGAGCTTGGTGATGTCGATGACATCGGGTCCGGCGGTCGGCGAGTAGATCGGCAGCTCATAGGTCTTGCCATCGATCGTCAGGCTGGCGGTGCGTGTCGAATGTGCCATGGTCGTCCCCTCTGCGTCATGACCGGCGGGTGCCGTAGCGCCGCATCCGGATGGATGGGAGGCGACCCCATGGTCGCATCCCTATGGTTTTTGCCCCCCGGGTCAGCCGTCGCGGGAAGCGGCATCCGTCAGGCGGTCAAGGCTTTCCTCGCGGCCGATGACGAGCATCATGTCGAAGACGCTCGGGGTGACGCTGCGACCAGCGAGCGCGGCCCGAAGCGGCCCTGCAAGCTTGCCGAATTTTAGCCCATGCGCCTCGGCGGCATGGGTGAGCGTTGCCTCGAGCGTGTCACGATCCCAGCTAGCATGCTGCAACTGCGCAGTCAATTCACGCAGTATACCACGGGATACCGCATCGAGATGCACAGCGGCCGCCGCATCGGGCGAAATGGGGCGCGCGGTCAATGCAAATTGACCTTTCTCCAGGATTTCGGGCAGGGATTTCGCCCGATCCTTGAGGCAATACATCGCACGGGCCAAGCGATCATGCTGCGTCTGCGAAAGGGCGGGTTGCCCGGTGAGCGCCAGATAGCCGGTGATCTCGGCCATCAAGGCGGCATCATCCATCTGCGCGATATGCCAGCCTGCGACGCTGTCGAGTTTCTTGAGGTCAAGCCGGGCAGGCGCGCGGCCGATCCCTGAGAGGTCGAACCACTCCAAGGCTTGCGCGTCTGTGAATAATTCGTCGTCACCATGGCTCCAGCCCAGCCGCGTGAGGTAGTTGCGCATCGCGCAAGCAGGCACGCCCATTTCGGCATATTCCATGACGCCGGTCGCGCCATGCCGCTTGGAGAGTTTCTTGCCGTCGGGGCCGTGGATCAGCGGGATATGCGCCCAGACAGGTTCCGCCCAGCCCATCGCCCGATAGATCTGGGCTTGGCGCGCGGCATTGTTGAGGTGGTCGTCGCCGCGGATGACATGGGTAACGCCCATATCGACATCATCGACCACAACAGCGAGCATATAGGTCGGCGTGCCGTCCGAGCGCAGCAGTACCATGTCGTCAAGCTGGTCGTTGCGGAAGGTCACGCTGCCTTGCACCGCATCGTCGATGACGGTCGCGCCCTCGCGCGGTGCCTTGAGGCGGATCGCATATGGGCCATCCGGGTGGCTTGTCGGGTCGGCATCGCGCCATGGGCTATGATAGAGGGTCGAACGCCCCTCGGCGCGGGCGGCCTCGCGATAGGCCTCGATCTCGTCTTGTGTGGCGAAGCATTTATAGGCATGGCCGCGGGCGAGCATTGCGCGGGCAATCTCGGCATGACGGGGGACGCGGGCGAACTGGCTGACCGCCTCACCATCCCAGTCTAGACCTAGCCAGCGCATCCCGTCGAGAATGGCTTGCGTCGCCTCAGGGGTCGAGCGTGCGCGGTCGGTATCTTCGATGCGCAAGAGGAACTGGCCGCCGCGCGCGCGGGCGAACAGCCAGTTGAACAGCGCCGTGCGCGCCGTGCCGATATGCATGATGCCCGTGGGCGAGGGGGCGATGCGGGTGACGATCTGTTGCGGCTGGGCCATCTTGTTCCTTTTCGCGCCGGTCGCGGGCAGGCGAGGCCCATGCGCAGCGTTAACCAGTTGGAAACCATGTCAGGGTTAGGCTCGGGGATGGGTTTACGCATCACAGGGGGCGCTGGCAAGGCGGTGACCGATCTGCGCGATATCATCCTCCCAGCGCCATGGTGGCGCGTGGGTGCGGCGCAAGCCTTGGGCTGGTTTGGGACAAGTTTTGCGGCTCAACGCGGCACCTTGATGCCGTGGGCGGCGGTGATGCTGGGTTTGGGCATCGCGATTTACTTTGCCCTGCCGTGGGAGCCGAGCAGGGTCGGCTTTGGGGCGATCGCGCTTGCCATGGCCATGGCGTTGGTCGCAGCAATCCGCTTTCGGGCTGGGATCGGGCCGCTTTGTCTTGGCGCTGCCATGATCGGCTTGGGGGTCTTGGCGGCAGGCTATCGGAGCCAGAGCCTTGCCGCACCTGTCCTGACATTTCGTTACCACGGCCCGATCGAGGGGCGGGTGGTTGGTATTGACCGCTCAGGCACAGACGCCGTGCGGCTGACACTCGATCAGGTCAGGCTTGATGATCTGCCGCCGCCGCGCACGCCCCATCGGGTACGCATCTCGCTCCATGGTGATGCCGGTGCGAAGGCCCCGCTGCCCGGTGCGGTCATCATGCTGACCGGCCACCTTTCTGCCCCCGCCGGTGCGGCCGAACCTGGCGGCTTTGATTTTCAGCATTACGCCTATTTCCAGTCCTTGGGCGGCGTTGGCTATACGCGCAGCCCTGTGGTGCTCTTGGCCGATCCCGACCCATCCGAGGGGCGGCTTTTTGCTCTGCGCATGCGGATTTCGGCGGCGATCCAGACCCGGATCCCCGGTCAGCCCGGTGCCTTTGCGGCCGCAGTGCTGACCGGGGATCGTTCGGGGTTGGAGGCGGCCCCGACCGAGGCGATGCGGGACGCCAATATCGCCCATCTCTTGGCGATTTCTGGCCTGCATATGGGGCTTTTGACAGGGTTTGTTTATGCCGCCCTACGCTTTGGCCTTGCGTTGATCCCGGTTGTGGCGCTGCGCTACCCGATCCGCAAATGGGCGGCACTTTGTGCGCTTTGCGCGGGCGCATTCTACCTTGCGCTGTCGGGTGGGAATGTCGCGACGGAACGGGCCTTTATCCAAGTGGCAGTGATGTTTGCCGCTGTGCTTCTGGATCGGCGGGCGATCACTTTACGCTCTGTCGCGATTGCGGCGATCGTTGTCTTGCTCAATCGCCCCGAGACGCTCATGTCACCGGGGTTTCAGATGTCATTCGCGGCGACCGCCGCACTTGTGGGGGCTTTCGCCGCGCTGCGCCGCTGGCCCGCAGAGTGGCGCCTGCCCGCTTGGGGGCGTGGGGCTGGGGCGGTCATCGTATCGTCGATTGTGGCTGGGGCTGCCACCGCACCATTCGCTGCGGCCCATTTCAACCAGATCGCGAGCTTTGGGTTGATCGCCAATCTGCTGACGGTGCCAGTGATGGGCAGCATCATCATGCCTGGTGCCGTGATCGCGACCTTGCTCACGCCGCTGGGCCTTGCCGCCCCGGTCTGGGCGGTGATGGAATGGGCTTTGATCTGGATCCTGGGCGTGGCCGAGGTCATCGCCGCATGGCCGGGCGCGGTGCGCCCTGTGCAAACTCCGCCGGGATGGATGTTGGGCGCGGTCACGCTTGCAGCGCTTTGGGTGCTGTTGTGGCAGGGGCGGATGCGCTGGCTGGGCATCGTGCCGCTGGTGGTCGCCTTGAGCTTGTGGAACAGCGCGCCGCGGCCGGTCATCTTGATTGCGGATACGGGCGGGTTGGTCGGGGTGCTGACCGACGGGGGACGCGCGCTCAGCCGGGCGCGCGGTGATGGCTTTGTCGCCGGCGTTTGGTTGGAAAACGATGGTGACAGGGCCACACAAGCCGTGGCAGCCGCGCGCCCGCTTTGGCTGCCTGATGGGGATGGCATGGCCGCGGAGATCAGCGGCCTGCGCCTTTGGCATGGACGCGGCCAGGCTGGGCGCGCGCAAGCGCCCCAGGCGTGTGCGCAGCACGATCTATTGATCCTGTCTCAGCCTGCACCTGACGCCCTGACCGATGCGCGGGTCGGGCTGCACCTCCGCCCCGAGATGGACCACGTCCTTGTGCCGCGATCCGGGGGGGCGTGCCTGATCCTTGACGCGCCAAGCCTTGCCAGCGCCGGGGCGGTGGCGATCACGCCCGTGCCTGAGGGCCTGCGCATTACCACGACCGCAATGCGGCAAGGTATGCGGCCATGGTCAGCCCAGACACGCCAAGGTACCGCCACTCAATAGCTGCGGATCAACCCGACCAGCTTACCCTGGACGCTCACCTGATCTTCGCGGAAGACGCGTGTTTCATAGGCGGGATTTGCCGCCTCAAGCGCGATCATCCCGGCCTTGCGGCGCAGCCGCTTGAGCGTCGCCTCATGCCCCTCGACAAGGGCCACGACGATATCGCCGTTTTGCGCCACGGCACCATCTTCGATGACCACGATATCGCCATCATTGATCCCCGCCTCGATCATCGAGTCGCCCTTGACCTCCAGCGCGTAATGGTTGCGGCCCGTGCGCAGCATGGTTTGGGGAACGGCGACATGGCTTGCCACCTCCGAGATCGCCTCGATGGGTGTGCCGGCAGCGATACGCCCCATCACCGGCAATTCCAACGCCGCTGCGGTCACGGGCATGGCCTCACGGGGCGGATCGACCCGGTCACCCTTGATGACACGCGGGGCAAAGCCCTGTTTCTCCAACGCCTCCGGCATTTTGATAATCTCAACTGCGCGGGCGCGATGAGCAAGGCGGCGGATGAAACCGCGCTCTTCCAAGGCAGTGATCAGCCGGTGAATGCCCGATTTCGAGCGCAGATCAAGCGCTTCTTTCATCTCGTCGAAGGAGGGAGGGACACCGTCACGCTGCAAGCGCGCATGGATGAATTCCAAAAGATCACGCTGTTTGCTGGTCAGCATTGGCAAAAACTCCTCGCTCGGGTTGCACGGCAGTGGCCGCACAGGCGACAATCACAGCCATTATGTTCGATTAATGTTCTACCCCTGTTCCCGCTCCGTGTCAACGAATCACGGATAGGATGTGCCGAGCGGGATATGTTCGACCAACGCGCCTGCGCTCCGCGGCCCGTCACCTGCGGGGCGCACAAGCAAGGCCGTGGCCCCCGACAGCAGCGAAAGCCGCGCGGAATCTTGGCTGCCAAAGGGGGTGATGACAGGATAGTCGGCCCCATGGGTGATTTGGGCGCGCATGTAGTGCGTGCGTGGGCCGGTGGGCGGCACATCACAGCCAAGCCGGGCCAATGGGTAGCGGTCTTCCTCGGGCGGCAGGCCTTGCATTGCGCGTAGCATAGGTAACATGAAGATCATACCGCAAACCATTGCTGAAACTGGATTTCCTGGCAACCCAAGCATTGGCACATTACCGATCCGCCCCGCCATGAGCGGTTTACCCGGCCGCATGGCGACCTTGTAGAACGCCTGCGCCATGCCCAACTCGGCGGCCACGCGGCCGACGAGGTCATGATCACCAACAGAGGCGCCCCCGATGGTCACGATCAGATCGGCCCCTGCCGCCAACTCAAAGACCTGTGTGAGGCTGTCGCGATTGTCGCGCGCGATGGGCAAGATACGCGCATGCCCCCCCGCGGCCGTGATCATTGCCTTCAGCCCATAGGTGTTTGAGGCGACGATCTGGTCGGGGCGCGGGGCCTCGCCGGGGCTGACCAACTCGTCGCCGGTGGCGATCAGCGCCACCTCGGGCCGGCGCGCAACGGCAAGCCGTGGCGCATTCATCGCGGCGCAAAGCGCGATATCGGCAGGCGTCAGGCGGCGGGGCGCGGCCAGCCTGTCGCCTGCGCGGAAATCACCGCCCGCGGGGCGGATGTTATCGCCCGGCTCAAGCATGGCGCCAAGAGTGATCCGGTCCTGCATGCGGGTGACATCCTCTTGGATGACGACGCAATCCGCCCCCTCGGGCAGGGGGGCGCCGGTAAAGATGCGCACCGCTTGTCCGGGACCAACGCGCCCTTGCCAGGCCCGCCCGGCGGGGGCCTCTCCCACCACCTGCAGCTGCGCGCCTCGCGCGCGATCTGCCAGGCGCATCGCGTAACCATCCATCGCCGCGGCGGCGAAAGGGGGCTGATCGCGCTGCGCGATCACGTCGCTGGCCAAGACGCGCCCGCCGGCGGTCTCGAGGCTCACCGTCTCGGGCGGCAAGGGCTGCACCAAGGCAAGGCATGCCGCGCGCGCCGCTTGGACCGAGATCATCTTTCCCGCCTGCCCATGGCTTCACCTTTCCGAAAATACGCATCCCGCACGCGCCGCGCACCGCAGTCTTCGCCGCAGGGCGAGATGCGATTATTCGTACGAATAATCGCAGCCCTCACCGCGCGGCCTCGAACCGGCCGGATTTGCCGCCATCTTTCAGAACCACGCGGATGCCGCCGATCTCGATCGTCTTCTCGGCGGCCTTGAGCATGTCATGCACGGTCAACGCAGCAACCGACACGGCGGTCAGGGCCTCCATCTCGACCCCTGTTTGGCCATTGGTCTTGACGGTCGCAGATATCCGCACACCAGGCAGATCGCGATCAGGCGTCAGATCGAGCGTCACCTTGGTGATGGCCAGCGGATGACAGAGCGGGATCAGGTCGGCGGTTTTCTTGGCTCCCATGATTCCCGCCAGCCGCGCGATGCCCAAGACATCGCCCTTTTTCGCCGTGCCTGCGGTCACCAGCGCAAGGGTTTCGGGCTGCATCTTGACCCACCCCTCGGCCACGGCCACGCGATCAGTCACGGGTTTTTGCGAGACATCGACCATATGCGCTTGGCCCGCTGCATCGAAATGGGTCAACTCAGTCATCGTTCATGCTCCCGCGGGGTTGGCGAGGATCGCGCGGGTCGCCGCGGTCACATCCGCTTGCCGCATCAGGCTTTCGCCGATGAGAAAAGATCGCGCACCGGCCTGCGCCATGCGTGCAAGGTCACCCGGCCCGAAAAGTCCCGATTCCGAGATCACCATCCGCTCCCCCGGCACCCGCGCGGCCAACCGCTCGGTCGTGGCCAGATCGGTGACGAAGGTGTTGAGATCGCGGTTATTGATGCCCAGAAGCGGGCTCTTGAGCCGCATCGCGCGGTCAAGCTCGGCGTCGTTATGCACCTCGATCAGCGCGTCCATGCCCCAATGGGTGGCGGCATCCTCCAGCTCGGCGGCAAGCCCGTCATCGACCGAAGCCATGATGATCAGGATGCAATCTGCCCCCCAGGCGCGCGCCTCGGCCACCTGATAGGTGTCGTAGAGAAAATCCTTGCGCAGGCAGGGCAGCCCGGCTGCCGCCCGCGCGCGGCTGAGGTATTCGGGTTTGCCCTGAAAGCTGGGCTCATCTGTCAGAACCGACAAACAGGTGGCACCGCCGGCCTCATAGGCTTTCGCCAAGACCGGCGGGTCGAAATCGGCGCGGATCAACCCCTTGGAGGGGCTGGCCTTTTTGATCTCGGCGATCAGGCCATAGCCTGTGGCCTCGGCGGCTCGCAGGGCTGCGCCAAAGGGGCGGATGCGCGGGGCCGCACGCGCGGCCTCCTCGACCTGCGACAGGGGGCGCGCGGCCTTTGCGGTGGCGATCTCGTCCAGCTTGTAGGCTTTGATCTTGTCCAGAATCGTCGCCATGCGCTTCAACCCCTCGTGGTGATGCGGGCGAGTGTCTCGACCGCGCGTTTGGCTGCCCCGCTGTCGATGCTTTCGCGCGCGATCGCGACCCCCACTTTCAGATCATCCGCGCGTTCGGCCACGACCAAGGCCGCCGCCGCATTGAGCAAGACGGCATCGCGGTAGGCTCCCGGCGCCCCGTCGAGGAGCGCGCGCAAGGCTTGCGCGTTTTCGGCGGGCGTGCCGCCCAGAATGTCGCGGAACGGATGGGTGGGCAGGCCTGCCTCTTCGGGATGGACCTCGCGCGGCTTGATCTTGCCGTGCTTGAGTTCCGCGACCGATGTGGTGCCAGAGATCGATATCTCGTCCGTGCCATCCGATCCATGCACCAGCCATGCGGCCTCGGACCCCAGCGCTTGTAGGGTTTCGGCCATGGGAAAGATCAGGTCGATGGCGAAAGCGCCGGTCAACTGCCGCTTGACCCCTGCGGGATTTGTCAATGGTCCCAAGATGTTGAAGATCGTCTTTGATCCAAGCTCCTGACGCACGGGCATGACATGCTTCATTGCCGGGTGGTGCATGGGGGCCATCATGAAGCCGATGCCGGCTTCTGCGATGCCGCGTTCGACCACGGCGGGGCTGACCATCACATTGATGCCCAGTTCACCCAGCGCGTCGGCCGCCCCCGATTTCGAGCTGAGATTGCGGTTGCCATGCTTGGCCACTGGCACACCGGCACCCGCCACGACAAAGGCCGTCGCGGTCGAGATATTGAGCGTACCCATGCCGTCGCCGCCAGTCCCGACGATATCCATCGCATCCGCCGGCGCCGTGACCTTTATGCAATTGTCGCGCATCACTTGGGCGGCGGCGGCATATTCGGCGACGGATTCGCCGCGCGCCCGCATCGCCATCAACAGCCCGCCGATCTGGGCGGGGGTGGCCGTGCCTGCGAAGAGTTCTTCAAACGCTGCCTCGGCCTGCGCGCGCGACAGCGGCCCTTCGGCTGCGGCATAGATTAGCGGTTTCATCGCATCGCTCATGCGGGAACGGCCCCCTGTGCCATGTCGAGAAAATTCTTCAGCATCGCATGCCCATGCTGCGAGCGGATGCTTTCGGGGTGAAATTGCACCCCTTCGATGGGCAGGTCGCGATGGCGCAGCCCCATGATCGTGCCATCGGCCAGTTCGGCCGTCACCTCCAACGCGGGCGGCAGGCTGGGCCGATCCACGACCAACGAATGATAGCGCGTGGCCAAAAGCGGCGAAGGCAGACCCGCGAACATCCCTTGGCCGCGATGGATGATTTCACCCATCTTGCCATGCACGATCTCGCTATGGCGTTGCACCTTGCCGCCAAAGGCCTCGCCGATGGTCTGATGGCCAAGGCAAACGCCCAAAAGCGGGATAGCCGCACCCGCCGCAGCGCGCGTGAGCGGCAAACAGATGCCTGCCTGTGCCGGGTCGCACGGCCCCGGCGACAGCACGATCGCCGAAGGGCGCAAGGCGAGCGCCTCTTGTACCGTGATCTGGTCGTTGCGCACCACCTTGGCTTCAGCGCCAAGTTCGCCCAAGTAGTGGACGAGATTCCAAGTGAAGCTGTCGTAATTGTCGATGAGCAGCAGCATGCGCAGGCCTCGCGAGCGGGCGAAAAAGGGGTGTAGGCGACACGCGCCCGAGCTATACATGTTTCAAAGCCAGCGGGGGCGGTCAAGCGCAAGACAGAGCTCGGCAGCTCAGGTGGCGGGGCGAAGCACGCGCTCCAAGAGGCGAAAGAGGGTGAAATGGGTCGCGGTATCGTAAGTGGTCTGATCTGGGGCATGCTCTTATCGGTTTTGGTTTTGGCGGGTATCTCGCTCAACATGCCCTTGCCGGAACGGCCGACGGACCGCCAAGCAGGTCCATCCGCCCCTGTGCGAACCCCAGCATCATCAGACGTCGCCTTGCCCCAAGCATTGCCGCAAGAGCAGGCCGAGATGGTCGTGGAAAATCCGCAAGGTCAGTTGGCCGCACCCCTGCCTGCGCCTGTCCCGGAAACCGACATGCTGCAAAGCACGGTCAGCCCCACGCTGGAATCAGCCACCGAAGCACCGCAAGCCGTCAGCAATGCTGGACCTGTCACCGCACCGATCGAAGATCGACCAAGTCCGCCTGCCGAGGTCGCACTACGCGCGCCGGTCCAGCCGCCACGGCTTGATTTGCAACAGACCCCTCTCGCTGCTTTGGACGAGGGGGGGGATGCGGCGGTAACTGTTGCAACACTGCCAAGCGCCCCGATGGCCCAGCGCCCCGAGACAGGCCCGACCGTGGTGGAAGATGCGGCACCCTTGCCCCCCATGCCCGGTGCGATCTCTGCGCCCGCCGCCGCGCCCGTTATGCAATTGGCCCCGGAACGCTTGCCCAACACCGAAGCGGTGCGGGTCTTGCCGCAGGTGGCATTACCAAAAGTGGCTTTGCCCGATGTAACAAGCACGCCTGCCGTGCCTGCGCCGCCGCAGGTTGCGCTTGATCGTCTGGATACGCCCCCGCAAGCCGCGCCTCGCATGCCCGACACCGACGCCGCGCCGGGTGCCTTGCTGCGCAATGCGGTGGAATTCACCGCCGCGCCCGCGCGCCCGCTGATGTCGGTCATCTTGATCGACGATCCCGATGGGCCGCTGGGTGACGATATTCTGGCACAGATCAGCTTTCCCATCAGCTTTGCCATCGATCCCAGCCGCCCAGATGCCGCTGCCCGTGCCGCATTTCTGCGCGAGGCTGGTTTCGAGGTCTTGATCCTTGCATCCGCCGCGCTTCCGGCGGGGGCAGGTGCGGCGGATGTCGAACTTTCCTTGGCTGCGGCACAGCAAGCGATACCGCAAGCAGTCGCCATGCTCGACAGCCCCGAGAGCCGTATTCAAGCAGACCGCCCGGTTTTGGAGGCGTTGATCGCCATTTTGGTCGAGTCGGGCCATGGGCTTGTGGCTTTCCCGCGCAATCTCAACGCGGCCGAGCAAGCGGCCCGGCGTGAAGGCGTTGCATCCGCCACGGCCTTTCGATTGCTTGATGACTCCGATCAGCGCGCCCCGGTGATCACACGCTACCTTGACCGCGCCGCATTCGCGGCGGGCCAGGAGGGCGCTGTGATCGTCGTGGGACGCAGTCGCCCCGACACGATCACAGCCCTGTTCTCATGGGCGCTGGGTGGACGTGGCGAAGGGGTGACGCTTGCGCCGATCTCTGCCGTGCTGCGCCGCTTATCCGAATAGGCATCTTGGGAACAAGGTGCGGGAAACGCCCGACTTCCTGTGTGAAAAAACAGGCGTGTTCGCGTGCTAGCCGTTGGTCCGCCCCGCGAACAGCCCCGCATCCGCCGCCGCACGGCGAATGGCGCGGGATTTGTTCACCGTCTCCTGGAATTCCGCCTCGGGATCGCTGTCATAGACCACGCCTCCGCCTGCTTGGATGTAGAGCTTGCCATCCTTGACCACGGCTGTGCGCAGCGCGATGCACATATCCATATCGCCGCCTGCGCTGAAGTAACCCACGCCACCGCCATAGATGCCACGCTTTTCGGGCTCCAACTCGTCGATGATTTCCATCGCGCGAACTTTGGGCGCGCCTGACACTGTGCCTGCGGGCAGACCCGCCAAAAGCGCCGAGAGCGCATCCTCGCCATCGCGCAATTCGCCTACCACGTTTGAGACGATATGCATCACATGGCTATAGCGTTCGACGATGAATTCCTCAGTCGGACGCACGGTGCCGATCTTGGCCACGCGGCCCACATCGTTGCGCCCAAGATCCAAGAGCATCAGATGCTCGGCCAGCTCCTTTTGATCGGACAACAGGTCGGCCTCGAGCGCGCGATCCTCCTCCGGGGTGGCGCCGCGAGGCCGCGTGCCTGCGATGGGGCGGATCGTGACCTCGCCGCCAAAGACGCGCACCAAGATCTCGGGGCTGGCACCGACCACTTGGAAAGGGCCGAAATTGAAAAAGAACATAAAGGGCGAGGGGTTGGTGCGCCGCAATGCGCGGTAAAGCGCAAAGGGCGGCTCAGGGAAATCTTGCGTCCAGCGCTGCGAGGGGACGACCTGAAAGATGTCACCTGCGCGGATATAATCCTTGGCGCGTTCGACGGCGGCCAGGTAGTCGGCATGGGCGAAATTCGAGACCGGCGCGGGCAGGGGGCGTATCTCACCCATTTCGCGGGTGGCACTTGCGGGTGCGCGCTCAAGGTCGCGCAATGCATCACTGACGCGCTCGGCCGCTTGCGCATACGCCGCCCGCGCCGACAGGCCCGACGCTACCCAAGCAGGCGAGACGATCGTGACCTCACCCTTGACCCCGTCGAGCACCGCGATGATCGAGGGGCGCATCAACACCGCATCAGGCAGGCCCAGCGGGTCGGGGTTGACATGCGGCAGGTGCTCGACGAGCCGGATCATGTCGTAGCCCAAATAGCCAAAAAGCCCCGCCGCCGCGGCAGGCAGATCATCGGGCATGTCGATCGCACTTTCCGCCAGAAGCGCACGCAGCGCCGCCAAGGGCGCAACCGTGCAAGACGTGAACGCCTCGCGGTCATAGCGGGCCGTGCGGTTCAGGCGGCTGGTCTGGCCATGGCATTCCCAGATCAGGTCAGGCTTGCAGCCGATGATCGAATAACGCCCGCGCACCTCGCCGCCGGTGACCGATTCAAGGATAAAGCTGTCGCGCCCCGCATCGGTGAGTTTCATCATTACCGACACCGCAGTGTCGAGGTCGGCCGTTAGCCGTGCATGCACCAGTTGGTTGCGCCCTGCGTTCCAACCGGCTTCGAATGCTGCGAATTCGGAAAGCTGTGCCATCAGGGAAACTGCGCATGCACGGCGTTGATCACCGCTTGGTCAAGGCGAATACCGGCCTCGGTCTGAAGCGCCCGGCCATACGCCTCGAATAGGTCTTGCGCGTGGCTTTGCGCGACCGCCTGGCCAAGCACCTGCAACAGGATTTGCGTGTTCGGATCGTCACGCGTGGCAGGGTTGATGGCGTCAAGCTGTGCAATGATCGTCCTGTCTTGAGCCGGCACCAAGACAACATCGCCGACCGCCCCGAGTTGGAACAGCTGTACCACCAGTGTCGGCGGGGCATCAGGGATGAAACCCTGCCTGCGGATATCGCGCTCCATCACGACTTGGCCCAAATCTTCCAGAGCCGCCCCTTGGGCAAGCTGGCCCGAGATCGCCTCGGCCTGCGCCGCAATGGCGGCGCGGATCGCGTCGGCCTGCCAATCGGCGCGCACCTCGGCCCTGATTTCGGCCAAGGGCGGCAGGGTAGGTGGAACCACCGCGTCAAGGCGCAGCGCGAAGAGGCCGCCATCCGACAATGTCAGCAATTCGGGGAAATCCCCCGTAGCTACGCCCAAAGCGGCGGCGCGGAACGCATCATAGGCCGCGATCTCGTCTTCCGATGTCGGGGTGTAATCAATGCGCCCCAGCACCAGTTCCGTTGTCTCGGCCAGTTCTTCGAGCGTCAGCCCTTCGGCCAAGAGATCATCAATCGGGTCACGCAAATCATCGATTGCCCGCCGCGCAGCTTCGGCTGCCAGTTCAGCGCGGAGTTCTTCCTCGGCCTCTTCAAAGGTGGTTTCGGCAGCGTCGAGGACCCCATTCACCCGAAAAAGCGCCGGTCCAAGCGGCGTAGGCGCCGGACCGATGATTTCACTCGTTTGATCGTCAAAGATCAGTGTTGCCGCCTCGGGCAACAGATCGGCGCGCGTCACCTCGCCAAGATCGACATCCTCGAAACTCAGGCCCCGCTCAGCCAAGAGATCATCGAACCGCATCTGGCCTGCCAAGATCGCATCAAGGGCCGCTTGGGCCTGCGCGGTATCGGCAAAAACCAACTGTTCAAGCAAGCGCCGTTCTGGCTGGCGGTAAAGCGCTGCGCGCTGGTCGTAAAGCGCACGCAAGGCCGTTTCGTCCACCGGGATCGTGTCCATCAGCATCGCCGGTGTGATCCAGGCATAGGTAATGGCGCGCGCTTCGGGGCGGGTAAAGCGCGTAGGGTTTGCGGTATAGTGGGCCTCCAAATCGGCGGCTGTGGGCAGGGCCACACCCGTGGGAAGGTCCGCTTGTGTCACGATCAGCAAGCGCGCATCGCGGGTTTCTGCCTGATAGGCGACCAGCGCCTCCGTGATCGTTTTGTCGGGCGCGATGCCGCCGACAATGGCGGCTTGCAAAAGGCTGCGCGCGGTATCCTCGCGGACCTCTTGCTCGAAGTCAGCGGCGCTGAGGCCGTTCTGGCGCAAGGTGAACGCATAGCTTTCGCGATCAAACGCACCATCAAGTCCTTGAAAAGCCTCAACTTGTGTAATCTGGCGGGCTACTTCTGCATCGCCCACCGACAGGCCCATCAGCTGCGCCTCGTTCACCAGCGCGGCCCGTGCGATCAACGATTGCAATACGGCCTGATCGACACCTTGTGCGCGCAACGTGGCCAAGGTGACAGGCTGGCCCGTCTGCGCGATCCGGGCGCGGATTTCTTGATCAAGCGCACGGGCATAATCCTCGGCCGAAATCTCGACATCGCCCACCGCACCCACGCGGCTTGCGCCGCCTGAGAATGACCCGATGCCAAAGCCTGCCAAGGCGATGAACAGCAGGCCCAGAATGATCCAGACAAAAAGGTTCGAGGCCTTCTTCATAGCCGTTTTTGCCATGTTGCGCTGGTCCTTCCGCTGGCTGTGTGCGCCATGTCTGGGCGCGCCGGTTTGCTGGGGTGATTACGCGTTTGGGCGCGGCGCGGCAAGGGCTGGAGGGGGATGATCAGGGATCGAGACCCGTCAAACGATCCACCACCTCCTCAAGCCCGGCTTGATCTGCATTGGCGAATGCGATGCGTAGGCTTGCCTCGGCCTGACCAGTGCCGCCCGCGGCGCGTCGAGGTCCGAACATCGTACCAGGTAACACCAGCAAACCCGCCTCATCCACCATGCGTTGGGCCAGCACATCGGACGCGATGCCAAAAGGGTGCTGCACATAAGCGAAATATGCACCGCAACCCAAAAGGCGCCAATCGGGCAAGCGCGCAAAGGCGCGCGTGATCGTGGCGCGGCGCGCCAGGATCTCGGCCCGCTCGTCGGCAAGCCAAGGCCCAAGATTGCGCATGCCCCAAAGCGCCCCGATCTGTCCGATTTGCGGCGGACAGATCGCCACGGTGTCGAGGAATTTCTCGACCTCGGCCAATCGTGCAGCTGCCGCCATGATCGCCCCGACCCGATGGCCTGTCAGTCGGTAAGCCTTAGAGAAGGAGTAAAGATGGATCAGCGTCGTGTCCCAATCGGGATCGGCGAACAGATCATGCGGTGCGCCATCGCCAGAATGGAAATCGCGATAGGTTTCATCAAGGATCAAGGCCAGCTTGTGGCGCCGCGCGAGATCATAGAAGGCACGCAGCAAGGTCGGTGGATATTCCACACCGGCCGGATTGTTGGGGCTGATCAGTACGATCGCGCGTGTGCGCGGTGTGATCAAGGCCGCCGCCTGTGCCGGATCGGGCAAGAGATCGTCGCCCGTGGGCAAGGTCACTGCCCGCACACCTTCCATATCGAGCCACATCTTGTGGTTGAAATAGAAGGGGAGCGGCAAGATCACCTCGTCGCCTGCGCCTGCCAGTGTCGACATCGCCGCGGTAAAGGCTTGATTACATCCTGCCGTGATTGCCACTTGGTCGGGGTGGATGCGCCCGCCATAGCCTGCCGACCATTGCATCGCCAGTTCTTCGCGCAACGCCCCCAACCCGAGCACCGGGCCATAAAGATGACTGGCCGGATCGGAGATCATCGCCTCTGCCATGGCGTGTACCAAGCCCTTGGGCGGTGGTTCGACAGGGGCCGCCTGGCTGAGATTGATCAGCGGCCGATCAGCCGGAAAGCGCTTGCCCGCGATCCAGCGCCGCGCCTCCATCACCGGAGGGGCGAATGTGCTTACAAATCTCGGGTTGAGTGGTTCCAAGCCTGCCCCCTTGTCCGCATATAACGCGGCGTCCCTCGCTTCTTCGTTTCTGAAATATCCCCGCCGGAGGCCGCGACCAGGCACCAAACGCCTTGGCTTTCGGGCGATCCCCGAACGCGCCGCACACCCAAAAGCGCTGGCCGACCGCGCCCCGCCGATCAGAACGGGATTTCGTCATCCAGATCGGCACCGCCGCCAAAGCCCGGACCTGCGGGACCGCCGCGATCATCGGGATAGCCGCCGCCGCGATCATCGCCATAGCCACCGCCCTGACCGCCGCCATAGCCTCCGCCACCGCCCTCGCCGCGGCCATCGAGCATGGTCAACTCGCTGCGATAGGGGCGCAGCGCGATCTCGGTCGTGTAGCGCTCTTGACCAGACTGGTCTTGCCACTTGCGGGTCTCAAGCTGGCCCTCGAGATAGATTTTCGAGCCCTTCTTGAGATATTGCTCGGCCACGCGCACCAAGGGTTCGGAATAGATCGCCACGCGATGCCACTCCGTGCGCTCTTTGCGCTCGCCGGTATTGCGATCTTTCCATGTTTCGCTTGTCGCGATGTTCAGATTGCAGACCTTGCCACCCGAAGGAAAGCTGCGCACTTCGGGATCGCGGCCCAGATTACCGATCAAGATCACCTTGTTGACAGATCCGGCCATGTCTTTCTCCCCCGGTTGATTTCGGTGTCCATGCGCAGCGCCCGCCGCACGGGGCCGAGTCACCCCGACCATGCGCCCGCCTGCTTAGATCATCCGAACTTGGTCAAGAAAAGATGAATTGCGTCTCGGCGGCAAGAGGGCAGGCCGCTCATCGCTGGATTCGTGCTCTGCTTTGGGCTAAGGCAAACGCGTCTTTCAGCTCATGCAGGGTCGATGCGTTCTAGGTTCTGGTTTCTTCAATATGTTCTTACGCTTGTCATACTCCTTACCCCGGTCCCGCTGCGTGCCGAGGCGATGGAGCGCTTTGGCCGCGCGCTTGGCGTGATCGATAGCCGCGCGGCGAGCCAATATGCAGGATCGGCGCGGCTGCGCCCAGATTTCGACCCCGATGCCCCGGTGATCCCGCGATTCGAAGGCGGCTATGCCGGTCCTTGGCTTGCGGTGGCGCGCGCCGCTGCGCGCCGCCATGGCATCCCCGAGGACATATTCTTGCGCCTCGTGCAGCAGGAATCGGGCTGGAACCCGGAGGCTGTCAGCCACAAGGGCGCCATCGGTCTGGCGCAACTCATGCCCGAGACAGCGGCAATGCTCGGCGTGGATCCAACCGATCCGATCGCCAATCTTGATGCCGGGGCGCGCTATCTTGCCATGCAATTTCGTGATTTCCGCCGCTGGGATCAGGCGCTTGCAGCCTATAATGCAGGGCCGGAAGCGGTGCGCAGACATGGCGGCATCCCGCCCTTTGCCGAGACGCAAGACTATGTTCGGAACATCTTGGGGCGTGGATAGGCGGCCTGGCAACGAACCTTCGTATGAAGGATCGCCATATGCGAAAATTCGTACGAATTTTCTTTCAGATCCCGCTGTTGCGAAAATTCGTACGAATTTTCGGTCACACCCCGCGCGCGATCGCTGCCACACCCGTGCGCGCCAGCCGCACCTCGCCCAAGGGGCGCATCAATTCGCAAAACGCATCGACCTTTTCAGGTGTGCCGGTAATCTCGAAGACAAAGCTTTGCAGGGTCGAATCGACCACATTGGCCCGGAAGATCTCGGCGATGCGTAGCGCCTCGACCCGATGCTCACCCTTGGCGATGACCTTGATCAGCGCCAATTCGCGGCTGACAAACGGGCCTTCGACGGTCAAATCCTGCACCTCATGCACGGGTACCATGCGTTCGAGTTGCATCTTGATCTGGTTGATCACCTGCGGGGTGCCGGAGGTGACGATGGTGATGCGCGAGCGATGGCCGCTATGGTCAACTTCGGCCACCGTCAGGCTTTCGATATTGTAGCCGCGCCCGGAAAACAGGCCGATCACGCGGGCCAGAACGCCCGGTTCGTTCTCGACCAGGATGGCCAGCGTATGGGTCTCGACCATGTCCGACATATGGCTGCGAAGATCATAGGCGGAATGGCTGGTAGAGCCTTTTTCGATGTTGAGCGGGGACATGGATGGGTCTCTCTGAAACATGGCAAGGGCGCGCTGGCCCGGGAAAGCGGCGGGGCAGTGGCCCCGTCGCAAGGCATCACACCAAGACCGAGCCCTTGGCGTCGATCACACCTTGGGTATCGGCCTCGCCCAGGAGCATTTCGTTATGTGCCTTGCCCGAGGGGATCATGGGGAAGCAATTCTCGTGCTTTTCGACCAAGCAATCGAAAATCACCGGCCCGTCATACTCCAGCATCTCCATGATCGCATCGTCGAGATCCTTGGGGTCTTTGCACAAGATGCCCTTGGCGCCAAAGGCCTCGGCCAGTTTGACGAAGTCGGGCAGCGCTTCGGACCAGCTGTGGGAATAGCGTTCGCCATGCAGAAGTTCCTGCCATTGGCGCACCATGCCAAGACGTTCATTGTTGAGGATGAACTGCTTGACAGGCAGGCGGTATTGGATCGCCGTTCCCATCTCTTGCATGTTCATCAGCCACGAGGCTTCACCGGCGACATTGATCACCAGCGCGTCGGGATGGGCGATTTGCACCCCGATCGAGGCAGGGGTGCCATAGCCCATGGTCCCCAAGCCGCCAGAGGTCATCCAGCGATTGGGGTCTTCAAACCCGAGGAACTGGGCGGCCCACATCTGGTGTTGGCCGACCTCGGTGCAGATATAGCGGTCGCGGCCTAAGGTCAGCGCCTCGAGCCGTTCAAGCGCATATTGCGGTTTGATCGTGGTGGTCGAGTTTGTGTAGCGCAGGCATTTGACCGCGCGCCATTCCTCGATCTGGTCCCACCACTGCTTGACCGCGACAGCCTTGGTCTTGGCGCCGCGCGCGCGCCAAACGCGCAAGACCTCCTCCAGCACATGGGTCACATCGCCGATGATCGGAAAATCGGCATGGATCACCTTGTTGATCGAGGAGGGGTCGATGTCGATATGCGCCTTGAGGCTGTTGGGGCTGAAATCTGCGATGCGGCCGGTGATACGGTCGTCGAAACGCGCGCCGATATTGATCATCAGATCGCAACCATGCATGGCGAGATTGGCCTCGTAAAGCCCGTGCATGCCGAGCATGCCCAGCCAGTTCTTGCCCGAGGCGGGGTAGCTGCCCAAACCCATCAAGGTGGAGGTGATGGGAAAATCGGTTTCAGCCACCAAATCGCGAAGGAGCGCGCTGGCGCGGGGGCCGGAATTGATCACGCCGCCGCCGGTATAGAACACCGGGCGCTCGGCCTGTTCCATCGCCTCGACAAGGGCCTCGATGATGGCTGGGTCGCCCGCGAGGCGCGGTTGATAGTGCGCGGTGCGCGCTTGGGGCTTTTCGACATAGGTGCCGGTGGCGAACTGCACGTCCTTGGGAATGTCCACGAGCACGGGGCCGGGGCGGCCATGCGTAGCGATATGAAAAGCCTGATGAATGGTGTCGGCCAGCTTGTCGGTTTCCTTCACCAGCCAGTTCATCTTGGTGCAGGGGCGGGTGATGCCCACAGTGTCGGCCTCTTGAAAGGCGTCCGAGCCGATCATGAAGGTCGGCACCTGACCGGTCAGAACCACCAGCGGTATCGAATCCATCAAGGCATCCACAAGGCCCGTCACCGCATTGGTGGCGCCTGGGCCGGAGGTCACGAGCACGACACCGGGCTTGCCGGTAGAGCGGGCGTAGCCTTCGGCGGCGTGGACCGCCCCTTGCTCGTGGCGCACAAGGATGTGGCGGATGCCGTTTTGCTGGAAGATCTCGTCATAGATCGGCAGCACGGCACCGCCGGGATAACCGAATACGACTTCGACGCCCTGATCTTTCAGCGCCTCGACCACCATTTTCGCTCCGGTCATCTGCCGTGTCATCGGTAACTTCCCTCTCTCTTTCACGCGTTGATTCGTGCATCAGATGCCAGTGGCGAAAGCGACCGGCAAAAAAAAGCCCCCGGCGGGTTATCCGAGGGCGCATGGGAGACCACTGTGGCTGTCCTCACCGCCCCATGCGCGTGTTCCCTACGACTACGACGAAGCCGTCCATGATATGATCCCGCCGTGAAATTGTCGCGTGACACTAGAAACGCCGCGATGCGGCGTCAACAGCCAAATTATGAAAATGTCGCCAAAACGATCAGTCGCGCAACGAATCGAAACTTGTTGACGAAATGAAATAATATCACTGCGCGGGCATGCATGGCGGGGGGCGCAACCTAGGGGCGAAACTTACGGCGGTGTCGGTTGCGCAGGATCGTGGTGGCAACTGAAATCTCGCAAGAATTTGGCTGAAAAATGCTCAAGCCTTAGGCGGTTTTCGTGGCTACGAGCGATTTTGGTAAGAGATTTTTACAAAAAGCACGATTTCGATGCGAAAAGCTGTTTGCGGACGGGAATTGCTTCGCTAGGGTGCGGAGACTTGTGGCGCAGGCCACTGTCGCCGCGATCCGAGGGGGGTCGTGGCCAACTCCATACTACGGGGAGGATACCGAATGGATCGTCGTTCTTTTCTGAGAACGTCCGCACTTGGCGGCACCGCAGCCGCCGCCACCACGCTGGCCGCACCGGTCTATGCGCAGGGCAACCGCACGCTCACCATGGTCACCTCGGTGCCCGATGGCTTCGCAATCTTCGATGACGCGGCAAATTACGCAGCCCGCGCAATCACCGCGATGACCGATGGGCAGCTGACCATCAACAAGATGCCCGCAGGCTCGCTCGTCGGTGCTTTCGAAGTGTTCGACGCCGTGTCGTCGGGCCAGGCTGACCTCTACCACTCGGCCGAATACTACTTCCTGAACCAGCATCCGGGCTTTGCCTTCTTCACCGCCGTGCCGTTTGGCATGACCGGGACCGAGATGATGGCGTGGTACTACCACCAGGGCGGTATGGCGCTGCACCACGAGCTGGCCAGCCTGTTCAACCTCAAGCCCTTCCTCGCTGGTAACACCGCGATGCAGCCGGGCGGCTGGTTCAACAAGGAAATCACTTCGGCTGATGACCTTCAGGGCCTGCGCTTCCGTATGCCCGGTCTGGGCGGTCAGGTGCTCGGCCGCCTCGGCGCGTCGGTGCAGAACATCCCCGGCGGTGAAATCTACCAGGCACTTGCGTCGGGTCAGATCGACGGCGCGGAATGGATTGGTCCCTTCGCGGATGAGCGTCTGGGCTTCCAGGAAGTCACCAAGACCTACTACACCTCGGGCTTCCACGAGCCGGGTTCGGCGCTGGCGCTGTCGTTCAACCTCGATGTGTGGGAAAGCTTGACCCCCGCACAGCAGAAGATCGTCGAGATCGCCTGCGAGGCAACGCATGCCAACAACTTCTCGATGTCGCTGGCAGAAAACGGTGCGGCGCTGGCGCGTCTGCAGTCGGCCGGTGTGCAGGCCCGCGAATTCCCCGAGGACGTCTGGGACGCCTTCGGTCGCGCGGCAGCCGAAGTCAACGCCGAGAACATGACCGATCCGCTCTATGCGCAGATCCATGCAAGCTTTGCCGCCTCGATGGCGTCGACCTCGGCTTGGTGGGACCTCGGCGATGGCGAATACATCCGCCAGCGCAACCGCGTGAACGCAGGCTGATCCAGCCACATTCGAACGCATCCTGCCCGGTAAAGTCTTGCCGGGCGGGATGCCCTTGTTTTAGCGATCCGAGACTTGTCGCGCCCGAGAGCGGGCTTGCGTGCCGGGGGACCACCGCATGATCGAATTCATCTTGTGGGTGCTGCAAAATATCGCAATGGCACCTTACAATCTGTTCATTGCCATCACCAATCCGGGCAGTTGGCTGAACTGGGCCGATGCCCAAGCGGTTATGCGTTTCATCTATTATGGCGCTTCGGTCGAATTGTTCTTCGTCGTGATAACCACCTTTATCTTGATCACTGCGCTCGGCATGGCCTGGAAGCGCGAGATCTTGTGGTGGGGCGTGCGTATTCTTGAGGGTGTGGCGAACACTGTCGGTCGCACCGCGGCTTGGGCGGGCCTGTTGATGGTGCTGATCCAAGTGATCATCGTATTCTTGCAGCGAATTTTCCGGGTTGCGGAAATCCAGTTGGGTCCGTTCGGCACGGCCTTTGCGCAAGATCTGAGCTGGTGGGCGGAAAGCCTGAAGTTTCATAACGCCTTGGTCGTGTGCCTGTGCGTGTCCTACACCTTTGTGCAAGGCGGGCATGTGCGCGTCGATCTGGTCTACTCGGCGGTGAAATTCCGCACCAAAAAGATGATCGACATGTTTGGCTGCTTGTTCTTCATGCTGCCGATGGTCACGATCACCTACCTATATGCGTGGTTCTTCATGTGGCGTCACCTGATGACGCCCACTGTTACCTCGACCAGCGATATTGACCGTATGCTCGCACAGGCGCGCATCTTTAAATGGAATGTCGAGACGATCGGCTTCAGCCCGAACGGGTTCAACGCCTACTTCCTGTTCAAGGTTTTGATCGTGCTCTTTTGTGTCTTGGTCTTCTTGCAAGCGATGGCCTTCTTCTGGCGCTCTTATCTCGAGTGGCGCGAGGGCGAAGAGAGCGCCGGCAAGTATCTTGACCGCGACAGATTGGGTGACGAGGGCGAGGCGACACCACACGCAGCCCATTAGGATGATCCGGTAATTCGGAACGAAAGTCAGGCAAGCGCGCGCGCTTAGCAAAGGGGACGAGAGAGCATGCTTTTCGGATTGGATGGGGTCGAGATCGGTCTTGTGATCGTCTTCCTCACGCTCTTCGCTGGGATCATGACCGGGTTTCCGGTGGCCTTTGCCATCGGCGGTGCCGGTGCGATCTCATTTGCCATCATTGCCGCACTCGATAGCGCCGGGTTGCTGATCCACGAGGCGATCGATAGCGGCTCGGCCGAGTATGCCGCGCTCCTGGCCGAAGGGGTTGTTAGGGAATCCATCTCGGTCTTCCGATACCCCGAACTCCCACGGGTTGAGGTAGCGCTGTTCCCCGGTGGCTGGGAACAGGCGATGGAACGCAATCTGTCTTTCATGGTCAACCGCATGAACGAGCGCGTGATTGCAGGCCAATCGATCGAAACGCTGCTTGCGGTGTTGATGTTCGTGATGATGGGCATCGTGCTGGAACGCTCCAAGATCGCCGAGGATCTTCTGACGACCATGGCACGGGTCTTTGGCCCGCTGCCGGGTGGCCTGGCCGTGTCGATCGTCATCGTGGGTGCCTTTCTTGCCGCCTCGACGGGGATCGTGGGTGCAACCGTGGTCACCATGGGTTTGCTCGCGCTGCCCACCATGCTGCGCAACAATTATTCGCCCGAACTTGCCACGGGTGTGATCGCCGCATCTGGCACTTTGGGCCAGATCATCCCGCCATCCATCGTGATCGTTCTCTTGGGCACCTTGGTCGGCGATCTTTACGCCACGGGGCAGGAAACCCGCGCGCAGCTTGCGGGCTGTACCGATGCGCTGACCTATCTGGCCAAGCCCGCCGTCCTCTCGGTCGGCACATTGTTCCAAGCAGCGTTGCTGCCGGGTCTGTTCCTTGCGCTTCTCTATGGTGTTTATGCCTTTGGCTTTGCCTTGTGGAAACCCGCGAGTGCGCCGCCCGTGCAGTTCAGTGCAGCCACAGGCGAGCCGGTGACACGTAACGAGGCGTTGACATGGTACCTGGCCGCACCTGTTGCCCTGATCCTAGCTGTCGTGCTGGGGGCAAGTAGCGGTGTGATCGGTGGCCAGACGATCACGGTCTCGGATTATGCCGAACGCGAAGAGCGTGCCATGCTGCGCACCAATGTGTCGGAGCAGTGCCAAGCCGCGATGATCGCGTTGCATGGACAAGAGATGTGGGATGCATCGGTCGCGCAGCGCGCAGCCATGGCCGAGGCGGGCGACAGCGGCGAGGTTGTGCTTCTGAGCGAAGACGAGCGCGCCGCTGCGATTGAGACAGCGCTGGCGAATGCCGCACCGATCGGTAGCGGCGTGGCCACGATATTTGCCATGCTGGCGCTGATCTTGATCCTTGCGCGCGGTGTCTCGCCTTCGTCGAACCCGGCGCCGCTGATCGCGGGTGGGGTGGGCGTGGTCCTGGCGCTCATTTGCGATATCTTGTTCATCAGCCCGCTGACAGGCAACGGTGCCACCTTCCTCATCCTCGCAATCCCGTTCTTCATCGCGCTTTACGGTGCGCGGGTGGCGATGATGCGGCTGTCGCAGAACGAGCTGTTGCGCGTGGTCTTTCCGCCGCTCGTCTTGATCGTGGCGGTCTTGGGCTCGATCCTTGGTGGGATCACCAACCCGACGCCTGCGGCGGCACTCGGTGCGGCCGGTGCGATCATGTTGGCGGCCTATCGCAAGCTGAAGGAAGAAAACGGCAAATCCAAGATCATTATCTGGGCGAGTTTCGCGCTCATCATCATGATCCTGTTCGGTGTGAATTTCGACCTGCGCATCACGCGCGAGGTGGTGCCGGTGCAGGATTGGATCGCCTATTTCATCGCGCAGATCGCCTATCACTTTGCCTTCTTCGGGCTTTTGTTCAGTGCATGGGTATTGTTCCGCACAAATATCCTGAGCCCCGTTGTCCGAGAGACGGCCAAGGTGACCTCGATGGTGTTCACCATTCTGATCGGGTCGCAGCTGTTGAACCTCGTGTTGATCTCTTTCGGGGGCGAGCATCATATCCAACAGTACTTGCGCAGCTTCGACAACGAGATCGTGGTGTTCTTCGTGGTGATGGCGATCTTGTTCATCTTGGGCTTCGTGCTCGACTTCCTCGAGATCATCTACATCGTGATCCCCATCGTGGGGCCGGTGATTTATGGTGGCACGCTTGATCCGGCATGGGTGACGATCATGATCGCGATCAATTTGCAAACGTCGTTCCTGACGCCGCCCTTCGGCTTCGCGCTCTTCTACCTGCGCGGGGTTGCCCCCAGCAGCGTGACGACGGGCCATATCTACCGCGGCGTCATTCCCTTCGTGGGGATCCAAGTCTTGTGCTTGGTCTTGCTTTATATCTTCCCGGGGATCGTGACGATCTTGCCGCGACTGCTTGGATAGGGGGCGCAGGCCAGTGTGACCAACAAACGGGGGGCATGCCCCCCGTTTTCGTTTGGAAAACCGGCTTGGTGCAATGGATGAGAAAAGTTAGGGGGGCTGTCTGCCCCCCTCTGGCCGCGAGGCGCGTCCATTCACCCCCCGAGGATATTTTCGAAACGAAGAAGGGGCGGGCGCGTTCAATCCTCCGCGCGCATATCCGGCAAAGTGATCTGGGCAACTTGCTGGGCGATGGGCTCTACCGAAAGGGGATGGACATGGTTGGAATAGCGCGACGGATCGCCCAAATCCTTCCATTGCCCCTCGACATAGACCTCGATCGCGGGGAAGCGCGCCTTGTATCCCATCTTGGCCGAGCCCGGCACCCAATAGCCGAGATAAACATATGGCAGCCCTGCCTCGCGGGCGAGGGTGACGTGGTCAAGGATCACATATGTGCCGAGGCTATCGCCGGTGCGATCGGGGTCGAAAAAAGAATAAACGAGGCTTAACCCATCATCGAGGATATCGGTCAGGCAGACTGCGGCGAGCGTGTCGTCACTGTCGTGATACTCGACCACGCGCGAGCGGACCGGTGTTTCCTCGATCATCGCGGCGAATTCGAAGACATCCATATCTGCCATGCCGCCATCGGCATGGCGGGCGTCGAGGTATCGCCGAAACAGATCATATTGCGCCTCGGTCGCCCAAGCCGAGCGCGTCCGACGCGCCAAGCCGGTATTGCGCCGCAAGACCCGGCGATGACGTCGTTCAGGGGCGAAATCCTCCACGCGGATGCGCGCTGACAAGCACGCGGCACAATCGGCGCAGGAGGGGCGATAAAGAACATTCTGTGATCGGCGAAAGCCCTGTTTGGACAGCGCGTTGTTGAGCTTTTCTGCCTGGTCGCCTTGGAGCGCGGTAAATAACTTACGTTCCCGACGCCCATCGAGATACGGGCACTTCTGCGGTGCCGTAACGTAGAATTGTGTCGCGATAGGCAACGTGTGGCGCATAAGCAATCATCGGCCGGGGCCGGTCCAAATCCTTGCCTGTGACGTTGCACGAACCACCGCCGCTGCCGCAACAGATTTTTTGAGCGATGATCGGAATATTCAACCAGGCCGGTTAATCGCGGCCGAACCGATCAGCATGTCAGGCAAGCTTTGGTGGCGTGGGCCCAAGGCGATCATCAGGATCGAGATCAGCTGAAGCAGCACGAAAGCTATCGCAACCATAAAAAGGCCAGTGTGCAAGATCGCCTCGCCGCGCGACAGGCGCATGCCTGTTGGCCCGCGCAACTCGATATTGAGCAAGCGCATGCCCAAGGTTGCCCCACCTGATGCGATCGTTACGCTGCGATAGAGGGCATCCACACAAATATAGACCATGGGCCAGACCCACCACAGCAAGCTGAATGTGAAGAGACCCAAGGTAAAGGTGATGACGGTGACGATGATCACATCGACGAGCCAAGCAAACAGGCGCTTGGCCGGCACACCCTCGTAGAAGCTTCGGTCATGATGGGGGTCGGGCAGAGTATTGGTCATGATCGCAGACATGGCGACTTTCCGTCGGGATTGAAAAGGGAAAAGCAATGCGCGCGCGGTCTTTTGACCGCGCGGTGACAATATGTGGCTTAGGATGCAGCCGTATCGGGCGCGGTTGCGGCTTTGCGTGCCTCGGCGCGGTCTTGCAGGAATTGATCGAACTCTGCCTTGTCTTTGGCCGCGCGCAGGCGGCCCAAGAAGGCTTCGAACGCGTCTTGCTCCTCTTGCAGGCGGCGCAGCGTATCGGCCTTGTAGGCATCGAATGCGGCATTGCCTGTGTTGCGGCTGACAGTGCTGCCGAACGCGTTACTACGGCGGTTTTGGCAAGATGTGCTGAACATGCGTTTACTCCAGATCATATAGGCAAGTAGAGCGAGCCCGAGGGGCCAGAACAGGATGAAAGCAAGGACCATGGCCGCGATCCATGCGCCTTTGCCCTTTGCGTCGAGCCATGCCTCGCTACGTGAAAACCAGGTGCTCCCCTCGGCGCGCGGAGAGTGGAGGGTCTGTGTCGATGCCATCTACGGGGTCCTTTCTGAAGGATGTTAATGTTAATCACATTTACACATATGGGCGATGGTCAACACGATACAAGAGCGCGAAGTCAAAAAAGTGAAGTCAATTAACATAGGCGCGAAAACTTCGCTTTTGCCTTGCGCTTGCGCATGGCCTTGGGCTATCCCGCCCGGCACGGACAGTTGGCCGAGTGGTCGAAGGCGCACGCCTGGAAAGTGTGTAGGCGGGAAACCGTCTCGAGGGTTCGAATCCCTCACTGTCCGCCATATTATTTATCTATGTTATTGTTTTAAAGGTATAATTTGTAGTTCATGGGCCTGTGATCCCCTAATTGACCCCCTATGGTATTGTTTGTGGAATGGGCGCTGTAGCCATTTTCGAATCCTCCCCCATCAAATCCCACAAACCACACTTCGCCGACCCCAGCCGGGGGGTGCCCCCCTAAATCGGCTCTTGATGACCCGCAACCCTATAAGTCGATTTTGGACGAACGTGGGGCGTCCCGGCACGTTAGGCTCCGCGCTGCTTTGGTAACTGGTGGTGCTGTTGGCAGCTCATGAATGCAGCGGAAATGTTTCGACATCATCTTTCCGTAGTAACTTTCAAATGCCGAAAGCTGATCCCAAGCTGTAATCTTGGTATGGCAGAAGGTGCTGACTGTCCCTTCCTATTAACTTGAAACTTCCGTGAGAACGGACGACATAGGCCACGAAGGTTTGAAGAAAAACGCCTTTGGGTCGATGACTAGGTCCGTACTTGCAGCAAGCAAGTTGATTAGTTGTGGATAGCTTTGGTGGAAGGAACACTTATGAGTCCGAAAGTTGCGGTGCTTTGTCAATTTAAGAATCCTGAGGCCTATTTTTCTATCTTTCACGCGCATCATTATCGTCTTTTTGACCGTTTTTTTTACATTGATCATCAATCAACCAAGGACTACCGAGGATTCGATTGCGGAAAAGCAACAGTATACCGAGCTAGTATAAAGAACTTTACTAAAGATATATTTTATGCTCGAATAATCGAAGAAATAAAGGCACACAGCGATATCGATTTTCTCTTTATTTTGGATATTGATGAATTTCTCCCGTTCTCTAATCGTAGTGACTTTGATAAATTTCTTTTAAATTACCGCAATTGGGCAGTTGGAACCTTATATTGGCGAAATGGATTTCCTCAAAACTTTGAGGAGCTGAGCGATTGCCCGCCGCTGTTGGTGCAAAGCATTCCGGGGAAAACTAAGAAGTTGTTCTATAACCTGAAGCGGCTCGGAAGTTTTTTTCCTCGTGAGGGCAATCATAACGCCGAGTACTCGTTTCTAGGTCAAACTTGGCTACAGGCCCGTCCACGGAGAAAAAAATCCTCTGTCGGCTTGATTCATTTGCCATTGGTCTCCAAAGAGCAGATTTTTCAAAAAACGAATGAATTCCCCTCAGATTATTTTTCGGCGAAGTTGGGTGTAGAAGTTAGCGCGTTAATCTTGGATCTCACGACCCATGAAGTTCTCAATATTATTGGAAACTACCGAGCCAATGAGTTTGTAACTTATGGGCCATCAGATTTTGAGCCAATAGTGTTATTTTCTGGAATAAATGAACATGTAAGGTCCATTGATCAAGCGGTTGAAGGATTGATTGTCGCGCGCTTTACCGATGCAGATGAGTTAAATGAAAGTCAAGTTGCCTCTTTGCGTCGAGGTGGCTTTGGGCGTAAACGCAGTTTACTGCGCTTGATCGGCATAGATGGAGACAAAAAAATGAGCGTTGGTGGTGACTATGAAAGTTAAAGATATAAATCGCGCCCGAAAAAATTTCCTTTACTTATTTCGTACTGGGGCAAGTGCTAAGGTATTGAAGTTATTTTGCCATTTTCGATTTATGAAGTTTAATTTGATTCATTCTGCGAGGGATCGACATTCTCTTTTCTTGAAATTTATTTCGGAACGATCATTTTCGCATAATTGGTTCATGGCAAACATCTATATTTGGCATTACTTTTCAAAATATTACGATTTTTCGCGCGCTGAGAGGATCCTAGAAATAGGTAGCTGGCAGGGTATGTCGACTTGTTTTTTAGCGTTAAATTTTCCAAATGCGAAGATCGATTGTGTCGATACTTGGGCCGGTGCTGACGAGCATCAGTCGGGGCATGCTGCAAGCTCGAATGTTCTTGAAAGTGTTGAAAGTATTTTTGATCAGAATACTGAAGATTTTTCTCATCGAATTAAGAAATACAAAATGAGTTCTCTTGAGTTTTTATCATGCTCATCTTGTCAAAATGGATATGATTTAATTTACATTGATGGTTCGCACAGATCTGAGGATGTCTTGCTTGACGCTTTTCTTGCGTTGCGACTTGTTAAAAGTGGGGGTATTGTTGTTTTCGATGATTTCTTGTGGCGTTACTATCGCGATGAACAACAGAATCCGGCAGCGGCAATAAATTTCTTTTTAAGGCAAAAAGCCGATCACATCGAACTCTTGTTCGTCGATGGTCAAGTTGTTATCCGAAAAAAATAAGGTGAAATGTTTGCTTAACCCATCGGTTCTAAATCCATTTATGAGTGGAGAGAAGGTTATGATATTTTCAAAAATTGGGAACGATTCTTCGAGTTCGCTGGAACGACAGTGAGCTGCTCCCCGAAAATCGGACAGTGACGTAAGCTACGATCTGACGTCTGCTGGTCTCCAAGAACGAGGAGATCAGAAGATGAAGAAACGCAGGAACCATGACGCTGGGTTCAAAGCTCGTGTGGCGCTGGAAGCCGTGAAGGGCGAGCGCACGGTGTCGGAGCTGGCCGCCGAATATGGCGTGCATCCGACGATGATCCACCAGTGGAAGAAGTCTCTTTTAGACGGCGCAGCCGACATCTTTGAACGGGGCGGTAAGAAGGCGCCGGAGATCGATGAGGAGACGGTGCGGTCACTGCATGCCAAAATCGGGGAGCTGGCTGTGGCCAACGATTTTTTGTCCAGAAAGCTCAAGCCTTGGACCGGCAGGTGAGGCGCAAGATGATTGATTGATAAAAACCATCCAAGCCTGTCGGTCGGGGCGCAATGCCGCCTGCTGTCGATCGCGCGCTCGTCGTTTTACTATGAGCTGATGGGCGAGACGGCCATGAACCTCGACCTTATGGTGGTGATCGACAAGCAATTCCTCGAGACACCGTTTTACGGCGTGCAGCAGATGACATGGCACCTGCGCAACGAGGGGTATGTCGTGAACTACAAGCGCATTCGTCGACTGATGCGGCTTATGCGCTTGATGCCGATTTACCAGAAGCCCGATACCAGCAGGCCCGCGAAGGGGCATAAGACCTACCCCTATCTGCTGGGAGGGCTGCGCGTGGAACGGCCCAATCAGGTCTGGTGTGCCGACATCACCTACCTGCCCATGCGCCGCGGCTTCCTCTATCTGGTCGCCATCATGGACTGGTATACCCGGAAGGTGCTGGCCTGGCGGATATCCAACACGCTGGAGGCTGACTTCTGCGTCGAGGCGTTGAACGAGGCGATCCACAAGTTCGGCCCGCCCGAGATCATGAACACCGACCAAGGCAGCCAGTTCACATCATTCGCCTGGACGGATAGGCTGAAAAGGGTCGGCACCCGGATCTCGATGGATGGCAAAGGACGCTGCATCGACAACATCTTCATTGAGCGTCTCTGGCGCTCCTTGAAGTATGAATGCGTCTATCTGCACGCCTGGGAAACCGGATCGCAGGCACGGGTCGGCATCGGGCGCTGGATCACCTTCTACAACCACCAGCGCCCCCACACTGCCCATGGCGGACAGCCGCCCGCCGTGGTCTACTTTAACACAATCCAAACCGATCAGCAGGTGCAGGCAGTAGCTTAAATCACACTGGAAACTGTCCAAGAGTTGGGGAGTAGCTTAGTTGGGCGATTGCCGCCTCACCGCCTTCCGTTCATTCCTCACTGGGTGAACAATCCACTGCGAACGCACAGCGCATGGTTGCGCGGGACAGTCAAATGGGGTCAGCGAAAGCGGATTGGCAGGTTGAATGCATAGCTCGCTTCGCGCAGCGCATCGGGGGCGGCGGGAAAGCGTCCAACGCGGCGCACGGCGTCCATGGCCGCTGCGTCCAAACCTGGATTGCCGGACGAGCGCGCCACGCCAAGCGCGCCCAAGCTGCCATCGCGACTGATCCTCAGCGACAGCGTTACTTGGCCCGCGGCATTGACGCGCGGGCGCGCGCGCTCGATCCGGGCCATGATCTGTCCACCCCAGCTGGCCATCAGGCTTTGGCGTTGGGCTTGGCTAAGGCCGTGGTCTTGGGGCGATGCAGCGGGTGCGCTGCCGCGTGTCGAACCGCCGCCTTGGCCTTGCGCCTGCCGTGCCACCTGCGGGTTGGAAGCCGGGGCTGTTGTAACCGCCGGGCGGGTCACGGGGCGCGGCGATTGTGCAAGGGCATTTGCGCTCAGCGGCGGTGGCGGGGGTTCGGTCATGTCGGGCGCAAGCGGCGGACCATCGGCAGAGGGCAGGATCGGCGCATCGGGCAAGGCGAAACCTTGCGGCGCCTGTCGGGCGATGGGCAGTGACGGTGCCTGCATGGCGGCGATCTGAGGTGCCTGCATCGGGGCGGGGCTTGTCACGGCTTGTGGCGGCGTGGCCCATTGCGCCGCCAAGGCGGCCATGCTGTCGGGGGCCGCGACCAGCGTGATGCTGTCGTTGCCGCCTTGGCCCATCGCTTGCGGGCCAGCGCTGATGTCGTTGAACCCGACCATCACCCCTGCGTGTACGGCGGCCGAAAACCCCAGAAAGGCCACGATTTCGGCCATCCGCCTCATGGCTGCACCGTGATCAGGCGGATGTCGGTGATGCCGATCTGCGCCAGTCGTGGCAAAAGCCGCGCCAGATCCGCCGCCGGATAGGCCGCATCGGCCATGATCGGTAATGGCCCCCTGGGGCGTGCGGCGGCAAGGGTGGCCAAGGCGGCATCGCCCCTCGCATCGCCAAAGGCCAAAGTGCCATCCGCCCCGATATAAAGCGTGTCGGGCTGCGGATCGCTACGCGCAGCGTCAGCCATAGGGGCCTTGATCGCAAGGGGCGGTGCTGGCGTAAGGCTCGCGGTCATCAAGAAGAAAACCAACAGTAGGAACACAACGTTGATCATTGGCACGATGGCGCGGTCTTGGGCCATGCGGGGTTTGCGGGGGGCGGCGAAGTTCATGGCGCCACCAAGACGAGATGAGTGAACCCCGCCCCCTCCAAGATCGCCATGACATCGAGCAGGCGTTGCATGGCGACACCCTCGTCGCTGCGGATCATGACCGGGTCTGACATCGTCTCTGTCAGGCGGGATAGCGCCAGTTCCAGCGCCGCGGGTGCGATGGGCTGACCGTTCAGCTGTAGCTCCGTTTCTCCGATCTGCACCACCCGTGGTGGCCCTTGCCATGCGGTGGTGGTGCCACCCGCGATCCGCAGGTCAAGCGCGCCCTCCTGCCCGAAGCGCGCGGCCAGCATGAAGAACACCAACAGCAAGAACACCACATCGATCATCGGCGTGAGGCTGGGCCTGCGGCGCGGCCGGGGTGGGGCGAAGCGGAAACTCATCGCGCGCGCGCGCCCCCACGGGCAAAGATGCGGGTCGCGTCATCCTCCATCTCGGCCTGCAACCTGTCGGCAATGCTGTCGAACCATGTGAGCGCGGCGGCGGCGGGGATTGCTACCGCCATGCCTGCCGCGGTGGTCAAGAGCGCCTCCCAGATGCCACCGGCCAGCGTGGCGGGGTCGGTTTGTCCGCCGGCCTCCTGTAGGGCCTGAAAGGCCGCGATCATCCCCAGAACCGTGCCAAGCAACCCCAGAAGCGGCGCGATCGTCACGATGAGGTCAAGTGGCCGCAGCCCACCGCGCAGCTCGGCCAATAGCGCGCGGGCGATGCGCGTGGTTTCCTCGCGCGCGGCCTCTGGTGTCAGGCGCGTGTCGCCATGCGCGCTCATCGCCGCATGGGCAAGGCGCGCGCGCACCGAAGCGCGGGGGGCAAGCTGGGCAATGGCCGCATCCGCCGCGCCATCCTGCCAGAGCGCAATGGCCGATGCGGTGACACGCCCGCCCGCCCAAGCGCCCATCGCCGACAGGCGGTAAAGCTTCCACAAGATCAGCGCGAGGGTCAGCACCGACAGGGCCGAAATGGCCCAGATCACCGGGCCGCCTCGCGTCATAAGATCGGGGAGTTCGGTCATCGCAGCACCTCGAGCGGTTGGAAGACAAGCCCGTCGGGGCCATCGGTCATATACGCGGTAATGCCAAAGACCTGTGCAAGGTTCTCGCGCGTTAGCACGCTATCGGGCGGCCCATCGGCATGGATGCGGCCCCGGTGCATCAAGATCAGCCGTGTGCAATGGCGTGCAGCGAGCCCCAGATCATGCAGCGAAACCATCACCGCCTTGCCCCCCGCCGCCAAGCGGCCAAAGGCCGACATGGTGGCGATCTGGTGGCCGGGATCGAGGCCCGCGATGGGTTCGTCCGCCATGATCAGGGGCGTGTCTTGGGCAAGCGCGCGCGCGATCAGCACGCGCGCCTGTTCACCGCCCGACAGCGCGGTAGCGGCCCGCTTTGCGAAGCCGGAAAGATCCATCGTCGCCAAGGCATCCGCCACGGCGGCATGGTCGGCGGCACTTGGGCGCTGGCCGCTTGCCAGATGCGGGATGCGGCCCAGCATCACCAGCGTCTCGACGGCGATGGGCCAGGCGATCTCGCGCGATTGGGGCAGCCACGCGGCATGGCGCGCGCGCGCCGCAGGGGTCATCGCGGTGAGCGAGGATTGGCCGCGATGCGGCAAAAGCCCCAGCGCGCCGCGCATCAAGGTGGTCTTGCCTGCACCATTGGGGCCGATCAGCCCGACCAATTCACCCGCGCCGATCGCAAGCGTGGCGGCATCGACCACCGGGCAATCGCCCCGCATCACGGTCAGATTGTCGAGGGAAAGCAAGGTCATGCCCGCCCCTCGCGCGTTTTGTAGATCAGGTGCAGGAAGAGCGGCGCGCCGATGATCGCCATGACCACCCCCAGTTTCAGGTCACGCTCGGGCAGCACAAGCCGCACCGCGATATCCGCTAATAGCACCATCGCCGCCCCGCCAAGGGCCGAGGCCGGCAGTAGGACCGAGGGCCGCGCCCCCACGATGGGGCGCAGCAAATGCGGCACGACCAGCCCGACAAAGCCGATGGCCCCGGCGACCGCCGTGGCCGCCCCCACGCATGCCGCGACACCCAAGACCAGTTGCAGCCGCAGCCGAGCAAGATGGATGCCCATCGCCGCCGCCGCATCCTCGCCCAAGCTCAGCGCGTCAAGGCCCCGGCCCAAGCGGATGAGCATGAGCCAGCCAAGCGCCATGAAAGGTGCCGCCAGCCACAGATGCGAAAAGCTGCGATCGGCGAGCGAACCCATCATCCAGAACACGGTTTCCGCCGTGGCGAAGGGGTTGGGCGACAGGTTCAGCGCCAGCGACATCAGCGCGCCCGCCAAGGCCGAGATGGCGATGCCCGCAAGGATCAGTGTCAGCGACCCGCCGCGCGGACCGGCGAGCAGCAAGATCAGCAGCACCGCGATGATCGCCCCCGTCAGCGCCGCAACAGGCAAGGCCAGCGCGAAGGCGGCGGCAAAGCCTGTCTGCATGGCGATCACCGCACCAAGTGCTGCCGAGCCTGAAACCCCGATCAGGCCCGGTTCGGCGAGGGGGTTGCGCAGATATCCCTGCAATGCCGCACCCGACAGGCCAAGGCTTGCGCCGACCATCACGGCGAGCATCGCGCGCGGCAGGCGGATCTCGCGCATCACCAGCGTCACCGCCTCGCCTTGGCCAGTGAGCAAGGCCCGCAGGCTTTCGCCAAGGCCAAAGCCCGCAGGCCCGGTCAAGAGCGATATCATGAACAGTGCGGCACAAAGGAGCGCCAGCAAGGGAAACAAAGCGCGGTTCATGGCGTGGCCTCGATCCGTTCGCGCATCTCGACCAAGGCGCGCAGTGCCGCAATCACGCGTGGCGTGCCGCAGGCCCAATCCGGCCCGCTTTCATGACCCGCACCCGCCGCGATCAACGCGGTCAAAGCGGGGTGGTTCATCAATTCTTCGGCGCGCGAGGCACCGGGATAGGGGCGGTCGCGGATGATCAGATCGGGCGCGGCCAATACCAGAAGCTCGAGCGCGATCTGCCCGGTGGCGCTGGGCGTGATCTCGGTCGCGATGTTGCGAAACCCCGCCCGCGTCAGGATTTCATGCGACAGAGACCCTTCGCCAAGGCTATAGCCATTTGGGAAATAGATCACCGCGCGCGGCCCATCTTGGGGTGCGGAAAGGGCGGCAAGATCAGTCTCGAATTGGCGGATCAGAGCCTCAGCCGCGGCTTGGCGGCCGAGCAGCTCGCCAAAGCGGCGCAAGCGCGCTGGGATGTCCGAGAGTTGCCGCACCCCTTCGACCTGCACCACCGCGATGCCGAGCCGCCGCAGCATCGCAAGCGCGGCGGGGTCGGTCCAAGGGTCGGCCAGCACCAGATCGGGGGCGAGCAGGTAGATTTCTTCGGCGCTGCCATGGTTGAGCGGGTAGCGCGCCGCGAGATCGGCCAAGGGCGAGGTGACAGGATCGGCCGAGATATAGCTGACCGACACAAGCTGGTCAGGTGCGGCCAGCATGAGGGCGAATTGATCGGTGCAAAGGTTCATCGAAACCACCCTTTGCGGTGGTTCCTGCGCGCCCAAAGGCCCCGCCACAAGGGCAAGGCCAAAGGCAAGGGCGCGCAGGGGACGCATCAGAAGCGGCTCCGCAAACCGAGGTAGAACGCCCGGTCGGATGTGCCGTAGTTTTGTCTTAGCTGATACTCGTTGTCTTGCAGGTTCTCGATCCTGAGATAGGCATCGAGGCCCTCGGCGACGGCAAAAGTAAAGCTGGCATGGGCCACGGTGTAATCCGCCAGGGTGGGGCGGTTGCTGACCGATTGCATCGAGAGCGTCGTTGAAAAGCGCTCGGTGATCTTGCCGCTGAGCGTAAGGGAAAGGTCATTGCCGGGAAATTCAAGGTTCCAAGCATTGCCCGAAGTTAGTGTCGGATTCTTACCTGTCGTGACGGTATAGTTGCCATCAATTCGCCAGTGTTCGGTGATCGCTGTGCCGAACTCCACCTCAAACCCACGGCGGCTGACGGTACCAGGAACTTGGAAGTATCGTGCCCATGGCGCAGCGTTCAAAGAAAGGTTGTCGATGATCTCAGTGGTTTCGTTGTAAAAACCCGTGAAGCGCAGGAAGGTATCTGCGCCAAAGCGGCGTTCGATCCCCAGATCGAGCGAGCGGCTTTCTTCTGGCTGCAAGGCGGTATTGCCATATGGCCCATATAGCTCATAGAGCGAGGGTGCGCGGAAGCTTTGCGCTGCCGAACTCCGGATGATCCACGTTTCATTTGGCCGCCACGATGCTGCAATGCGCCCAGAGGTCAGCCCGTCGAATTGGGAGTGATCATCATGGCGAAGCGTAGCGGCGATATCGACGTCATCGTTCGGCGACCACGCGATTTCGGCAAAAACTCCGCGCGTGTCACTATCGCCCGAACCCGGACCGTAGTCGCCTGATTGAGCGAAATCTTCGCGTTCGGCGTCGAAACCGAAGCGGAGTTCAGTGCGCGCCGCGATATCGACCCTGCCCACATAGCTAATGCCGACACGTTCGCCTTGGTAGCGATTGTTGGCCCCATAGCCACCCGCAGATCCACGCACATCGCGATCCAGCTCGTAATAAGTTGCAGCGATAGTGCTATCGATCACACCTGTCGGCAACTCCAGAGAAGCGCGTAGACCGCGCGAGCCGTTATATGACACTTCGTCTGCTGTCCCATCGCCGACCGGGAACTCTTCATCAAACTCCACCCGCGCATCCTCAACAAAACCGTTCACTCCCACGCGTCCGCCATTGGCGAGATCATGGCCCACGGAAAAGCTTAAACGGTTGGACTCAAAGCCATCGGCTTCGGTATTGCCGTTATTCTCATCCGCTGCGGAAAACCCGTCGGTCTGGGTGCGGGTCAGGCTAAAGGCGTAATCCAAAGCCCCGATATCGGCCGCAACACCGTATGAGCCGCGAAAGCTGTTGTAGCTTCCGGCCTCGATCGTGGCGAATTGCTGCACACCCTCCGCCTCAGCGCGCCGCGTGGTGATGTTGATGACGCCACCAATCGCCTCTGAGCCGTAGACAGCCGATTGTCCACCACGCAGCAATTCAATACGCGAGATATCGGCGGTGGTCAGGCTGCCGAAATCAAAGGCATGCTGGGTGCCGGACACATCGGATACGTCGATCCCATCGACCAGAACCCGAACATAATTCTGGCCCGCGCCGCGGATCGTGATCGACGTCAATGAACCGATCGGCCCACGCGCGCGCACATCGATCCCGGGAAGGCGCGCGATGTAGTCGATCACGCGGGTTTCACCGCTGGCGGCAAGCTGCTCGCCGGAAACGACGGAAATGCTGTTGCCGGTTTCTTGCAAGGTCGTGGCGCCAAACTCGGCCGAAAAAACGATCTCATCGAGATCGAAGACGGATTGCGCCTGTGAAATGGCGGGAAAGAGCAGCGCTGGGATCAGCGCGGCGGAGAGGTGTTTCATCATCGGTCCCCCGATACGGGCCGGAACTTGGCCCAATTGTGGTCACAGATGTTCTTTGGGGGAGACACGCGGCCGTGACCCTCCCGCGAACGGCGAGGCGTCACCACGACGGAAGGGTCCGTTGCCCATAGCGCCCACCGCGCCCGGACAGGGTGATCACTCCGGCAGGTCTCCTGACTCGCGGGTCATCGCATGGGCCGGGCCTTCCCGGGGCAAGTCTCGCCCCAGTGGCATATGCCGGTCACGCTCGCCGCTTACAGTTGCGGGGGCAGTCACGGAGTTTCACCGCGTTCCCTTTTCACCGGATGGTTGTGCCACCCGGACCGAAGCACAACCTTGTTAGCGGGCGATCGCCACCCCTGGCAAGCCCAGAGGCGACCGAATTTGCACGGATACCGAAATTGCCGCAGGCCGGTTGTGTGCCGCGCTGTGCGCGCCTTGCCCCGACAGGATGGGCGTTTGCGCCATCCGGGTCACCGACCGAGGGATACCTATTTTGCCAAAGGATTTCGGTGTTCCAGGCGCTCGTCCTTTGGCGCGCGGGCAAAACATGGCGACGGCGAGCGACAGGCTGGCCCCTGATGCGAGGACCCACATCCATATTAGGGGCGGGCATTCATAATCTGCGCATCCTTTTGGGCATACCACGCTGCCGCCCAAGGCTCGCGCACAAAGCATTGCTTAAATCACGCGAAGGCGGCAAAGTCGCTCTACCCAAGGCAGAGGGAGGACGGCCATGGGCGGACGCATCTTGTTGATCGAGGATGAGGGCAATATCCGCGAAGCGATCGGGTTCATTCTCAGCCGCGCCGGTTGGGAGGTGCAAGGTCATGGCAATGGCGCAACCGCGATCGATGCCGTTGCCCGTACCAAGCCCGATCTCATTATTCTCGACATCATGTTGCCGGGGCGATCGGGGTTCGAGATCTTGCGCGCCTTGCGCGACGGGGCGGAGACGGCCACGTTGCCAGTCTTGATGCTGACAGCCAAAGGCCAAGCCCGCGATCAAGAGGCCGCCTTCGAGATGGGCGCCGATGCCTATTTGACCAAACCCTTTTCCAATGCCGATCTCTTGGCCACGGTCGCGCGCCTTGCGCAGGCCGATGCGGCCGGTGATCGCGCCTAGGCGCGGCGGGGTACAGATCATGGCGCGGCGGTTGTTCCTAGAGCGGCGGACCTATCGGCAAAACCGCCTGCAAGATGCGGCGCGGCTTTTGCCTGTGCTGGGCTTGCTCTTGGGTTTTGCGCCGGTTTTCATCCGGGGTGATACGGCCTTGCTGGGCGGCGCAAGCCTGTCGAATTGGCTCGTCTATTACTTTGTTATCTGGATTGGGTTGATCGTGCTGACTGCCTTCGTGTCGCGCGCGCTCATGCGCACGGACCGCAAGGATCAGGCGCCCGATCACGGGCAGATGCCAAGTGGCTCTGCGCCCCCGCAGCCATTGGCGGAGCGGCGATAATGCTCAGTTTTGATGGTCTTGTCGCCGTCTGTGTCCTTTATGTTTTGATCTTGTTCGGCGTCGCCTTCATCGCTGAGAAACGCGCAGCCGAGGGCAAGGCGCGTTGGCTGAATTCTCCCATCACCTATACGCTCAGCCTGTCGATCTACACGACGGCTTGGACATTCTATGGCGCGGTCGGGTCAGCTGCGCGCAACGGGCTGGAGTTCCTGACCATCTATCTCGGGCCGACACTGGTGTTCATCGGCTGGTTTTGGCTCTTGCGTAAAATGGTACGGATCGGGCGGGCGCAGCGCATTACGTCGATCGCTGACATGATTTCCAGCCGCTATGGCAAATCGGGTGGGGTTGCAGCCCTTGTGACGCTGCTCGCGGTGATCGGGGCCACGCCCTATATCGCTCTGCAACTGCAATCCGTGACGCTGTCATTTTCGGTCTTTGCCGAAGGCGGGGCATTGGGCGCGCCCGATGCCGAGCAGACGGCAATCTGGGTGGCGGCGGGGCTTGCGCTCTTCACCATTGTATTCGGCACTCGCTCGCTTGACGTCAACGAGCGTCATCCCGGCCTTGTCTCGGCGATCGCGCTTGAGGCCATCGTCAAGCTGGCGGCCATTCTGGCGGTTGGTGTCTTCGTCGTGTGGGGGGTAGCCGATGGGCCAGCCAACATGCTCGCCCGGATCGAGGACAGCGCGATCAACAATGCCCCTTGGAACGGTGCGCGCTGGCTGGGGCTGACAGTTTTGGCGGGGGCGGCGATCTTGTGTTTGCCGCGGATGTTTCAGGTGCTTGTCGTGGAAAACACCGATGAGCGGCACTTGGCGACCGCCGGCTGGGCCTTTCCGCTCTATTTGCTGTTGATCAGCCTTTTCGTGGTCCCCATCGCGGTGGTCGGCATCGAGATGTTCGGCACCGACGCCAACCCCGATCTTTTCGTGCTGACCGTCCCTTTGGGGCTGGGGCAGGACGGGCTTGCGCTTTTGGTGTTCTTGGGCGGGTTCTCGGCGGCGACCTCGATGGTGATCGTGGCGGCGCTGGCGCTTTCGACGATGCTCTCGAACCATATCATCGTGCCATTCTGGCTACGGCTGACGCGTCACGACGACCCGATGTCGGGCGATATGCGCCGTGTGGCCCTGACCGCGCGACGCCTCTCCATCGCTGGCGTCTTGTTTTTGGGCTATGGCTATTACCGCCTATCGGGCGGGGCAGATGCCTTGGCCGATATCGGGTTGATCGCCTTCTTGGGCGTGGCGCAAATCTTGCCTGCGCTCTTGGGGGGGATCTTGTGGCGCGGAGCCACACGGGTGGGGGCGGCCCTTGGGATCGGTGCGGGTTTCATGATCTGGGTCTGGCTTTTGCTCATTCCCAATGTCGCCGAGACAGGTGGCATCATGCCCGCGATACTGAGCGAGGGACCATTCGGCCTGACATGGCTGAGCCCTGCCACGCCCTTGGGGCTTCAGGCAACCGATCCCCTGTTGACCGCGATGGTGCTTTCCTTGGGGGTCAACACGCTTTTGTTCATCTTGGGCTCGCTGTTGTCATTTCCCAGCCCGCTTGAGCGGTTGCAAGGCGCGCAATTCGTCAATGTCTACGACCATTCCCAGCCGCTTTATGGCTGGCAAGGCGCAACGGGGGCTGCCGATGACCTTTTGGTGATGGCGCAGCGCATTTTGGGGGCGGGCAGGGCAGGGCGGCTTTTCGAGACTGCCGCCCAGGCGCAGGGCCGCAGCGGCGGTGTGCCGGAACCCACGCCCGATTTCCTTGAAACGCTTGAACGTGAATTGGCCGGATCGGTCGGCGCGGCAACAGCCCATGCCATGGTGGCCCAGATTGTTGGCGGTGCCAGTGTCTCGGTGCGCGATCTGCTCGCCGTAGCCGATGAAACTGCGCAGATCATGGAGTATTCGATCCAGCTTGAAACCAAGTCCGAGGAATTGGCCCAGACCGCCGCCCGCCTGCAAGAGGCCAACGCCAAACTCACCGCGCTGTCGCGCCAGAAAGACGCGTTTCTCAGCCAAATCAGCCATGAGTTACGCACACCCATGACCTCGATCCGCGCATTTTCCGAGTTGCTGATGCAAGATGACGGGATCGACGATGCCACCCGTGCAAGGTTCTCGCGCATCATCCATGACGAGACGTTGCGCCTAACACGGCTTTTGGATGATCTGCTCGATTTGTCGGTTCTCGAACATGGGCGCGTCACGCTCCACGAGGGTGAGACGCTCTTGTCTGATGTGCTGGAGCGCGCGATACGAGTGGCAGGCGCGCAAACGGGCGACGGGCAGCTCAAGATCGTCCGCGACCCTGCGACCGAGGCCGTGACGCTGTGGACAGATGCCGACCGGCTGACGCAGGTTTTCATCAACTTGATCTCGAACGCGCAAAAATACTGCGATGCGGCTCAGCCCGAAATGGTGATCGCAGTGCGCCAAATGCCGGGCCGCATCCAAGTGGATTTCGCCGATAATGGCAGCGGGATCCCCGCCCGCCAGCAGGCCTTGATCTTTGAGAAGTTCGCGCGCGCCGATACCGCACGCGGGGTGCCGGGTGCGGGATTGGGGCTGGCGATCAGCCGCGAAATCATGCTGCGACTGGGCGGAGGTCTCGGCTATGTGCCTTCCGAGCAAGGCACGCGGTTTCGGGTGCGCCTGCCCCTGCGGATGCAGCGTGTGGCTTGACGGTTTGTTAATCGATCACGCGGTAGGCTCGCCCCCAGTTCCACCCGCTTTTGCGTTGATCATGGCCTGATATGACCCGCTCGCTTGCGCATGACGCCCTTCGCCGCAAGATCGCGGCGCATCAACCGGCCGCACCGGCGGCCGCTGAACTGAACGCCGACATGTCCCATGTGTTTGGCCGCGCCCTGCGCCGCGCGGCGATGCCCTTTGACGGCTTGGGACTGACGCTTGGGCCGATCGCGGTGCAACGCGGTCAGCCATTGCAGGTGGCCGCAGCCAACTTGCCTGAGCAGGGGCTTGTTGCCGCGGTTGAGGATGAGCATGGTCTGCGTGGCTTGATCGGGCTGTCGGCGCCGCTCATCGATGCCTTGATCGAGGTGCAGACCACCGGTCGGGTCGAGGCGATGGCCCTTCCACCCCGCCCTGTCACCCGTATTGATGAGGCTTTGTCGCGCGATTTCATCGATCTTTTGCTCTCGGCCATGGCGCAAGAGGGGCAGAAGATGATGGGCCGCGATTGGCCTGACCGTATGAGCTATGGAAGCCGGATCGCCGATCGGTCGCAAATCAACCTGTTACTGCCTGATCGCGACTATGTCATGTTGCAAGGGGAGGTAGGTTTTGACGCGGTTACACGGCGGGCGCATGTCGTGTTGATCATGCCGCGGCTCGCACCGGTCGGCTTGGGCAGCACAGCCCCAGCGCTTGCGCCGCTCGATCCAAGCTGGGTTGGTGCGCGCGAACGGATGATCGCGGCACTGCCACTTCCGCTTGATGCGGTTTTGATGCGGTTGCATCACCCCTTGGCACAGGTCGAGCGCCTTGCAGTGGGTGATTTGTTTGCCTTTGGTCCCGCCGATCTTCAGGCGGTGACGCTTGTGGATTTGGAGGGGCGGGTGCTTGCGCATGGGCGCCTTGGGCAGGCCGGGGGGCGGCGTGCCTTGCGGGTGCAGGCCAGTGATGCGCGCGCGGCCAACCCCGCGCCAAGCGATCCCATGACGGAATTGTCCAATCACAGCTAGCACGTGCTTCTGATATCGCTGAAAAGGCCAAGCATCCAAGATTGGAAGCTTTTGCCAAGATTTTGCCGCAAATCCGACCCGAAAATACCGCGTCACTGCCCCTGAACCGTCCTTGCTGCGTCGTTGTTTCGCCGTTGATGAGCGGCATGATCCGCCCCAAGACCGCTCTCTCGGTGCGAAGGGAACCACGCCGGAGGCGCCCCACAGCCAAGTTGGATGTGCGTGGTGATGACGACAAAGACCGCAAAAGGCGGTGAAAAAACAGACCGCGAAACGCGGCGTGAACGATTGGCCGCGAAACGCGGCATGAACGATTGGCCGCGAAACGCGGCATGGAGGCAGGAAATGATCCGTTTGCTAAAATCCCCCGCCCTGATCATCGTGGCCATCATGGGCTTGTCGGCTTGCGCGGCGCCTCATGATGTGTCGCGCAACGCGCCGCTCGATACCATGCGGCCCGTGGTCGATCTCCCGTCACAGGATTGGTCGATCCAAGAGGTCGCGATCAACGTGCCGCGTAGCCTGAAGGTGTCCGAGGCCAATAGTATCAAGCCCTTCTCTGATATCGTCTGGCGTGCCGAGCCTTTGGGCGATCGTCATGCGCAGGTTCAAGCACTGATGGAACGTGCCTTGTCGCCCGTGATGCGTCCGCGCGATGGCGCCGCAACCCCCGTTACCGTCAGCATCGACGTGACCCGCTTTCACGCGCTGACCGAACGCGCTCGCTATACCATTGGCGGCGAACACGAGATCGAGTTCATCTTGACCGTGACCCATGCCCAAACCGGCGAGATCTTGTCTGGTCCACGTCCTGTTGATCTGACCTTCATGGCGCTGGGTGGTCAGCAAGCCATTGCCGCTGAGGCGCGGGGGATTTCTCAACAGGTGCGTATCACCCAGCGCTTGCAGCAATGGGCGCTGGACGAGTTTGCCATGGCCCGTCCCGATGTTCTTGTCGCGGCGCGTGTGACGAACTGATCTTCCGTCTGATGCCGCATCACGGTAGAGGGGGCGCATGACAGCGCCCCTTTCACCTTTGCCCGTCCTGCGACTAAAGCCCAAGGCCGATGCGCGCGCCATCCGCCACGGCCATCCTTGGGCATGGGGCGATGATTTGGTCTTGGATCGCCGCGCGCGCGCCATCCCCGCAGGCGCGCTGGCGGTTCTCGAAGACGCCGAGCGGCAACCGCTTGGCCTTGGGGTCGCCACGGTCGAGGCCAAGATTGGCCTACGCCTGTTGGATCGTGACCCGGGGGCGGTGATCGATCAAGCATGGGTCGCCGCACGCATCGAGGCGGCCTTGGCCTTGCGCGACACGCTTTACGACGCGCCTTTTTACCGACTGATCCATGCCGAGGGCGACGGCCTGCCGGGATTGATCGTGGATCGCTTCGGCGACACGCTTGTGATGCAGCCAAATGCGATCTGGCTTGAGGAACGCGAAGCGGCCGTTGTCGCGGCACTTTGCAAGGCGACGGGCTGTGCCACGCTGATCAAGAATGGCACAGCGCGCGCCCGGCTGGCAGAAGGACTTCCCGAGGTGATGTCGGTCTTGGTCGGGGCGGCACCCGATGCGCCCATCCCCGTGCCGATGAATGGGGCCATCTACATGGCAGATGTCATGGCGGGCCAAAAGACGGGGCTGTTTTTCGATCAGCGCGATAATCACGCCTTTGCGGCGCGTCTATCGCGCGGAGCGCGCGTGCTGGATGTGTTTTCCCATGTGGGCGGGTTTGCGCTGGCAGGCTTGGCAGCGGGTGCCAGCCATGCGCTTGCGATCGATGCCTCTGCACCGGCCCTGCAACTGGCCGCCTTGGGCGCCCAAGCGACAGGAACGGCCGACCGTTTCGCCACCCGTCAAGGCGACGCCTTTGCCGCCCTCGAAGCGCTGGCCGCCGAAGGGGCGCGTTTCGATCTGGTGATCTGCGACCCGCCCGCCTTTGCGCCCTCGCGCCAAGCGCTCGAGGCGGGTTTGCGCGCCTATGAACGCATCGCCAAGCTCGCCGCCCCCTTGGTTGCCGAGGGTGGCGCATTGATTTTGTGCTCATGCAGCCATGCCGCCGAACTGTCCAAGTTCCGTGCCGCTTGCCTGCGTGGGATCGGCCGTGCCGGGCGCGCACCGCGTCTGATCTACACAGGCTTCGCCGGCCCCGATCATCCGCAGCATCCGGCCCTGACCGAGACGGGCTATCTTAAGGCGTTGGCCTTTCGCCTGATGCCATGAGGGCGGTGATCGACGCCTGCGTGCTTTACCCTACGGTACTGCGTGAGATCGTCTTGGGTACCGCGAAGACAGGGCTGATCACACCGCTGTGGTCGGAACGGTTGCTCGACGAGTGGGTGCGCGCGGCCGCCCGCCATGGCGGGACCGTCGATGAGGCCTTGGCCCGCGGCGAGATCGCGGTGCTGGGCGTGGTCTTTCCGCAGGCGAAAATCCCCGCCGATCCGGGTGGCGAAGCGCGGCTCTGGCTGCCCGACAGCGGTGATATCCATGTTCTGGCGACCGCCGTCACCGGACAGGCGGAGGTAATCGTCACCTTGAACTTGCGCGATTTTCCTGCGCGCGAACTGGCAGGGCAGGGGGTCAGGGCGATCCATCCCGATGCGCTGCTTTATGCGCTTTGGCGCGCCCATCCTGACCAAGTGGCTGCGGTCGTCGAACGCGTTCATGCAACCGCCGAACAGCTGTCGGGCGCACGGATGGACAAGCGCACGCTATTGAAACGGGTGCGCTTGCCCCGGCTCGCGAAGGCTCTGGCGTAAGCGCAGGCGCCCGCATCGGGCCGGGAAAGACAGCAGATTTGCCAGTGGTCTTGCTGTGGCAAAACGGCCCTCATTCGTGCGGCAATGCCGCGGCCCAACGCGCCTCGAGCGCCTCGATGGCCTGCACGCGGTCGGCGGTCTTGGGATGGCTCATCAACCAAGCGGGCATGCCGCGCCCGCCCATGCCGGTCAGCCCTTCAAGCTTGAGAAATAGCGATTTTTGTGGTCCCGTCCCGATCCCGGCTTTGGTCAAAAGCGCCGCGGCATAGGCATCGGCCTCGTATTCATCTTGGCGGCTTAGGCGCGCGGCCAACATGCCAGCGAGGAGATTGGCAATCCACACGCCGACCCCCGGCACCAGACGCCCCAAAACCGTGGCCAAGGCCATACGGATCGCGTTTTGCCCCGAGAAATCGATCATCCGCCGCCGCGCATGACCCAACGCCACATGGCCCAATTCATGGGCCACGACGCTGGCCAATTCTTCGCCCGTGACCTCACCGGACCGATACTTGTCGTAAAAGCCGCGTGTCAGGAAAATCCGCCCATCAGGGGCGGCCAGCCCATTGACCGGGTCGATCTCGTAGATATGCACCCGCACCCGTTCGATCCCCAGCGCCTCGGCCATGCGCGCCATCAGGCCGCGCAGGCGCGGATCGGCCAGCTCGGTCGAGCGCGCGTCCAATTCTCGCTTGGTGCGCCAAGCCGAGAATTGATACATCACCAGCGCATAGCCGATGGCCAGAAGGATCGGGGTCAGCTTCAACATGGTCCAGATATGGGGCCTATCGGGGTGTGGGGCAACGCTTGGTTCAGCCATGCCCCCGCTGGCGCAGCGCGGCACGCAGCCACAGGCCCAATGCCCCCATCACCGCCAGCGCCGCCAACAGCCCCGAGGCATTGCCCAGCATCGCGGCCAGCGCCACGATGTCATCGGCAAAGGCCGCGCCAAGCCCGACATAGAGCGTGACCCAGATCATCTCGCCTGCCGCGCCTGCGCGGGTGAAACCGCGCCAGTCCACCCCCGCCGCCCCGCCTGCGAAATTGACGTAAGGCCCAAGCGGCGACACCAGCCAACGGCTGAAAAACACGGCCGCGGCCGCATTTTGGTGCAGCTTGGCCTCGGCGCGCGCCAACAGCGCGGCGTGGCGTGGGGCCAGCGTACCTTCCTTCAGATACCGTGCGGCATGCCGTCCGATGATATAGCCCATCTGGTCGCCCGTGATCGCCCCGATCAGGGACGTGGCCCAGACCTTCCACAAGACCAGATCGCCTGCGGCGGCAAAACCGCCCGCGGCGAGCATGATCAGCGAACTTGGCACCGGCAGCGCAAGGCAAGAGAAAAAGGTGCTGAGCGTCAAGAGCGCTAGCCCGTAAACCGGGACCAAGGCGAGGATCGCCTCGGTCATCGGGCGCCCGCCGCGCCGATCGCATCCTCGATATGGGCGATCAGCACGGGTAGGGGGATGCTGGTCTGCGCCGCAATATCGGTCAATGTGCTGCGGGCCGCCGGCGTGATCGGCAGGGCCGCGCGGATCACGGCAAGGTCAACATCGTGAGAGCGCGCGATATAGCCCGGCGTCATCCATCCCGCGATGGGTTGGTTGCGATGGGCGGGATCGGACCAGTAGATCGTGAACAGCGTCAGCCGCAGCGCAAAGACCACCACCACCAACAGCGCGGCCGCAAAGCCGATCACACCCCAGCGGTGATGCGCCCAGAGATACCGAAGCGCCGTCGGGCGTGGCCTCCTCATCGCCCAAGGCTCTGCATGCCGCGGGTGAGCCCCTCCAGCGTCATCGGCACCATCCTGCCCTCGAAAATCTCGGCGATCATCTCGATCGACTGGGTATGGGGCCATAGCTTTTCGGGTGTGGGGTTGATCCACAGATGGTCGGGCCATTGGGCGCGCGCGCGTTGCAGCCAAACCTGCCCCGCCTCCTCGTTCCAATGCTCGGACGCGCCGCCGGCAAAGGCGATTTCATAGGGCGACATGGCGGCATCACCCACGAAGATGCATTTGTAATCAGCGCCATAGGTGTTCATCACCTCATGGGTCGGAATCTTTTCGGTCCAGCGCCTGCGATTGTCGCGCCAGACGCTCTCGTACAGGCAGTTGTGGAAATAATAATGCTCGAGATGCTTGAATTCGGCGCGCGCCGCCGAGAACAGCTCTTCCACCACGCGGATATGGTCATCCATCGACCCGCCCACATCGAGAAACAGCAGCACCTTGACCGCATTGCGCCGCTCGGGGCGGGTTTTCACATCAAGCCAGCCCTGCTCGGCGGTGGCGCGGATCGTACCGTCGAGGTCCAGCTCCTCGGCCGCGCCATCGCGCGCCCATTGGCGCAAGCGCTTGAGCGCCACCTTGATATTGCGGGTGCCGAGTTCAACATCGCTCGCGAAGTCCTTGAATTCGCGCTTATCCCAGACCTTGACCGCGCGGCGATGACGGCTTTCGTCTTGGCCGATCCGCACCCCTTCGGGATTGTAGCCATAGGCCCCGAAGGGCGATGTGCCGGCGGTGCCGATCCATTTGTTCCCTCCCTGATGACGCCCTTTTTGTTCGGCCAAACGTTGGCGCAGGGTTTCCATCAGCTTGTCGAAACCGCCAAGTGCCGCGATCTCGGCGCGCTCCTCCGGGGTCAGGTGTTTCTCGGCCAGCTTCTCCAGCCATTCGGCCGGGATATCGACCGCCTCCAAGATCTGCTCGGGCGTGATCTCGGCCAACCCCGCGAACGCCTTGGCAAAGCATTGGTCGAAGCGGTCCAGATGGCGCTCATCTTTCACCATTACAGCCCTGGCAAGATAGTAGAACCCATCGACATCATAGGTCACCAGCCCGGCCTGCACGCCCTCGAGAAAGGCGAGGTATTCACGCAAGCTGACCGGGATGCGTGCTTCCCGCAGGGTTTGAAAAAAGGGCAGGAACATGATGCCCTCAAAATGTCAGCCAGGCGCGGGGATCACAAGCATCGCGAAGGCCCCGATGATGAAGCCGACAATGCCAAAGATCGTCGCGTAATGCAAAAGGTCCAGACGGTTGCCCCCACGCTTGGCCGCCACCCATAACCCCAGCGCGATTCCCAGCGCCGCTCCGACAAAATTCAGCATGTCACCTGCCCGTTGCGCGTCATTTCATGGTGTCAGCGCAGCAATCTCGGTCAGACGCGCGCCCACATCCCTGTGCGAGCCAAAGCCATAGCGGCCCCAGCCAAGGCTGTCGAGGCGTACCTGCTGCGCCTCGGATGACCGTCCAAGCGCATCGAGTGCTTCGGCCCTGATCATCAACAAGGTTGACAAAAGCGCTGCATTCTCGGCCTGCATGGCCGCAGGTGTCGCCGCAGCGGTCAAGCGCAGCGCGTCATCAAAGCGGCCGGTGCTCAATGCAAAGGCGGCAAGTTGCATATCAATATGGGCGGTATGGATGCGCCCTGATGCCGTGCTGCCATAGATGTCACGCGCCGTTAGAAACGCCTTGGCCGCTTGCTCTGGGTTCTCGGCCAGCGAAAGGCGGCCCAAGGCGAAATAGCTGAAGGCCAATCGTGCATCCGTCAGCCCGGCTTGGCGCGCGATCTCGACGGCTTGGGCAGCGGCGGGGCTGCGCCGCGCCTCCGGGGTGCCGGGACCAAGGGCTGTTTCGATCGCAGTGATCCATGCGCGCGGAGTTTCCGTGGCCTGAGCTGCGCCGCCTTGCGGGGCCGACGGGTTGATGCGCGCCAAGATTGCAGGCAGGGCCGCGGCCACTTCGTTGCGTGTCATGCCCGAGCGCAGCGCATCGTCGTAATAGGCGCGCAAGATCAACATGTCGAAGCCCGTCAGCACGGCGTTGAAATTGTCATCGTTGAAGACGCTGTCGGCCAAGCGATACAGGTCGTTCAACGGCCCCAGTGCTTGGGCCACTTCTTCATGGAGGCAATCGCGGATCTCTTGCGGTGCGACATCATTTGGAATGAAGACCGCCACCTGTGTGCGCGTCTCCAATCGGGTCCAATCCATGATACGGCTGTTGCGATTGCGCCGAAACTCAGACCAACTCGACACGCCGGGGACAACGAAACAGGCCGCTTGCGGCACGACGCGCTGCATCTGCACACGCGGCAAGGTTTCGATGGTGATATTTGCAGGCACCTCGCCATAGGCCGTACGGCGGATATCGATACGTGCCTCCTGGCGTAGCCGCGCGATCAAGCGATCTAGATCAGAGAGGGCCGAGGCAGGCGCGCCGGGGGTGATGGTAACGCTGACTGGCCCTTCGAACCGGGTCAGCCGCGGGATCGGGCGGCCCGACTCCATCATGAAGCTGAGTTCCAGAAAATCCTGTGCGGTCTGCGCGTTGGAACGCCCGGAAGGCAAGGGGCGGGGGGAGCCGAATTGCCTCATCGGCGGCATGACACCCAGCGCTTCAGGCGCCACCGATCGATTGGCGACATCATGCAAGCCCGGCGCAGCGGGCATGCACCCAGCCAGCAGCACAAGCAAAAAGGCGCAAAGCGGGGCAATCCTGTGGGTTGGCAAGCTGATGGTCATCCGCAGCTACAGGGGCCATGCACGATCGGCATAGCCATTTGGGTCAACATCCAAGTTGCCACGCGTCGCTCCTTCCGGAATAAATCCGCCCGACGAAAACACATGTGCGACTGTACCGCAAACATCAGTGCCAGATACAGGTGAATTGCGCAAAATCGACATCACGCATGCGCATCGGCTAGCGCTGACGCCGCGCCATGAACGCCAAGCGTTCGAACAAGGCCACATCCTGCTCGTTCTTCAAAAGCGCTCCATGAAGCTTGGGCAGCGCCGATGGCCCGTCTCGCCTCAGATCCTCAGGCGCGAGGTCTTCGGCCAAGAGCAATTTGAGCCAATCCAGCACTTCCGACGTGGAAGGTTTCTTCTTCAATCCCGGCTGTTCGCGGATCTCATAGAACTGCGTGAGCGCGGTGGCCAAGAGCTGCTGTTTGATCTGGGGGAAATGCACGGCGATGATGGCCTTCATCGTGTCGGGATCGGGAAAGCGGATGTAGTGGAAAAAACACCGGCGCAAGAATGCGTCGGGCAATTCTTTTTCATTGTTCGAAGTGATGATGACGATCGGTCGGGTTTGGGCGCGGATCGTCTCGCCGGTCTCATAGACGAAGAACTCCATCCGGTCCAACTCCTGCAACAGGTCGTTGGGAAATTCGATATCGGCTTTGTCGATCTCGTCGATCAACAGCACGCATTTGCTCGGATGGGCAAAGGCCTGCCAAAGCTTGCCTTGGCGGATGTAGTTTTTCACATCACTGACCCGCGCATCGCCCAGCTGGCTGTCACGCAGCCGCGAGACGGCGTCATATTCGTAAAGCCCCTGCTGCGCGCGGGTGGTCGATTTGATGTGCCATTCGATGATTGGCAATCCCAAGCTTGCCGCCACCTGGCGGGCCAGTTCGGTCTTGCCCGTCCCCGGTTCGCCCTTCACCAAGAGCGGGCGCTCCAATGTCACCGCCGCATTGACCGCAACCGTCAGATCCTCGGTTGCCACATAGCTGTCACTGCCATTGAATTGCGTGTGCATCGCGCTCTCCATGCTTGTTGCACCCCGGTGTAAACCGAAGATTGGCCGGGCGAAAGCGCACACTGTCAGGCGATGCTTGCATTTTCAACTATAGGGCGAAGTCTGCGCAATCCCGCGTAATTAAAGGGCAATTCACGCGCAATTCATGACATGCCAAGGCGTCGCACAGGCGAGGGCGATACATTCTTCAATAGACAGGTGACAAGGGCGCTTTGGTCTTGTAAGCGGTCCGCACGGTGCCGGGGACGCGTTATGCCAGACCGACAAAACGACCCTGCCTCCGTTGAGGGGAGCGTTATGAAGGCCGAGAATTTTCTGCCCGAGGACTATCGTCCCGCCGAGGACGAACCATTCATGAACGAGCGCCAACTTGAGTATTTCCGGCGCAAATTGCTAAGTTGGAAAAACGATCTGCTCGAGGAAAGCCGCACCACCGTCGAAGCCTTGCAAGATGGAACGCGCAACATTCCCGACATCGCCGACCGCGCAAGCGAAGAGACCGACCGCGCGCTTGAATTGCGGACCCGTGATCGCCAGCGCAAGTTGATCGCCAAGATCGATGCGGCGCTGCGCCGGATCGAAGAGGGTGAGTATGGCTATTGCGAAGTGACCGGCGAGCCGATTTCGCTCAAGCGGCTCGATGCCCGCCCGATCGCGACAATGAGCCTTGAGGCGCAAGAGCGCCATGAGCGGCGCGAAAAGGTCCATCGCGACGACTGACCGCGGGCGATGATGCGCGATCACATGAAAAGACAGGGGCATTCTGCCAGAGGGTGCCCCTATTCGTTCAAGGATCACGTATGCTGATCGGTCAAAAGGTGACAATTATTGGCGGTGGGATTGGTGGTCTCACAGCAGCGATTGCCCTCGCGCAACGCGGCGCGTCCGTTGACCTGCTCGAACAAGCCCCCACCATAGCCGAGGTCGGGGCTGGGCTACAAATCAGCCCCAATGGCTGGCGCGTGCTTGCAGCCCTCGGTTTGGCCGATGTGATCGCCGCCACAAGCCTGCGCGCCGAGGCAGTGCAGCTGCGCGATTTCCGTCATGGGGCAGGCGTCTTTACCATGCCCCTCGGACGTCCTGACCAGCCATGGCACCTCATTCATCGTGTCGATCTGATCGCAGCCTTGGCCGAAGCAGCACAAAGTGCGGGTGTCACGCTGCGTTTTGGCGCGCGCGTTACCGCGATCACGCCGGAGGCGGCGGGTACCCTCTTGCAGATGGCAGATGGCACCCAAGAACATCATGGGCTGGTCGTGGCCGCTGATGGGTTGCACTCACCAGCCCGTGCCGCGCTCAACCCCAAATCCCGCCCGTTTTTTACCGGTCAGGTGGCGTGGCGCACGACCATCGCGGTCAATCGCCCACTTGCACCCGAGGCCCATGTTTTCATGGGGCCAGGCCGTCATTTGGTGCGCTACCCATTGCGCGACCACCACCTCGTCAATGTCGTCGCAGTCGAAGAGCGCGATGACTGGGCTGCCGAAGGCTGGCACCACCGCGACGACCCGGCCCATCTGATCCGCGCCTTCACCGATTTCTGCCCCGAGGTCACAAAGCTTTTGGCACAGGCGCAAGATGTCCATCTTTGGGGCCTCTTTCGCCACCCGGTCGCGGAGCGCTGGCACGCGCATAAGCTGGTCTTGTTGGGTGACGCAGCCCATCCTACGCTCCCCTTCCTCGCGCAGGGCGCGAATATGGCGCTGGAAGATGCCTATGCGCTCGCGCGCTGCCTCGCCGAGGATCCCGATCACGCGGCCGCTTTCGCGCGCTACCAAGCAATCCGGCGCCCACGTTGCGCGCGCATCGTGCAGGCCGCCGGCGAGAATGCCACCAACTACCATCTGCGCCCCGGCCCGCTGCGATTTGCCGCCCATCGCGCGCTGCGATTAGCGAACCGCTTCGCCCCCCAGCTTGTGCATCGCAAATTTGCTTGGGTTCACAGCTTCGACGTCACGCGCTGACCCCTTCTTCTTCGTTTCTGAAATATCCCGGGGGAGCCCGGCACGGGCGGGGGCAGAGCCCCCCGAATTTTCGTATGAAAATTCGCGACTCGCGCCGCTCAATCCGTAAGCGAATAGGCCGGCAATCCGTCGAACGCGGCGCGCAAGGCTTCGCCCCAACCTGATGAGATCATCTCGTAGAATGCATCGTCGCGCGCGATCCGCCGGACCAACCCCGTCTGCAGACTATCCGTTTCATAAAGGTGAAGATCAAGCGGTAAGCCTACGGAAAGATTTGCCTTTATTGTGCTGTCAAAGCTCAGCATCAACAGCTTCACCGCCTCTTCAAAACGCATAGCCGGATCATAGGCGCGCACCAAGATGGGTTTGCCGTATTTTGTCTCGCCGATCTGAAAAAACGGCGTATCGGTGCTGGCTTCCACGAAATTGCCCTCGGGATAGACCATGAACAAGCGCGGCTCGCCGCCTTTGACCTGTCCGCCGAGGATCATCGTCGCTGAAAACGGGCTGTCGGCCTGTGGCCCTTCGCGGCGTGTCTGCTCGGCAATCACCTCGCGCAGTGTTTCACCCACAAGCTTGGCCACCTGGAACATTGACGGCGCCTCGAGGATCGAGGGCTGGCCACGTTCCTCGGCAGGCTTGGCGCGTTCGCTCAACAGCGATACCACCGCCTGCGTCGTGGCAAGATTGCCTGCCGTCATCACGGTGATCGACCGCTCACCAGGGCTTTCCCACATGAACATCTTTTTGAAAACGCTGATGTTATCGACACCTGCATTTGTGCGGGTATCCGACATGAACACCAAGCCGCGATCCAGCTTCAGCCCCACGCAATAGGTCATTTTTCCACCCTCAAGCCTTGCGCCTGTCCTACTGCTGCTGGACTTGGATGTCGATGGACATCGCCTCGCCGCCGCTGCCGAAGCGCAACCCGCTGATCGGTGCGGCCTCGCGATAATCAAGGCCGGTGGCCACCCGCACGTAGCGCGGATCAGGCGAAATGCCGTTTGACACATCAAACCCGACCCAGCCAAGCATATCAACATGTGCCTCGGCCCAGGCATGGCTGGCATCTTGATGCACACGGTCATCCATCATCAGGTAACCCGAGACATAGCGCGCGGGATATCCCAAAGCCCGCGCCGCCGCGACAAAGACATGCGCATGGTCTTGGCACACGCCCCCGCCATGTTCGAGCGCCTCCTCGGCGGTGGTCTCGGCATGGGTGAGGCCGATCTCGTAGGGGATCGCCGCGCGAATACGGGCCGAGAGGGCATGTAGCCTTGGCAGGTCTTCGGGTTCTTCTTCCTTCAACCCACGCACAAGCGCGCGCAATCGCGCACCCGGACGGGTCAACTCTGTCTGGCTTTGGAAATACCACAAGGGCGCAAAGCCGCCATGCCGCCCCGTGACGCCCGCCATATCCGTGGTTTCCACCTCGCCCTCGCATGACAACATGATCGCCGTGGCACTTGGATCAAACGAGACGAGCGAAACATGGTTTTGATGATGATCGGTAAAGGATGTTTCGACCTGTCCTCCGTCGATCGTCATCGACCACTGCAAGACGGTCTGGCCGGTTCGGCTTTTTGGCACCAAACGCAACTGCTGTAGCCCATAGGCCATGGGGCGTTCAAACCGATAGGTGGTGGTATGCAAGATCCTAAGTCGCATGCTGATTACCCCAAGAACCTGTAATCGGCTTCGATCTGTTGGCCAAGCTTGCCCACATCCGCCAAGAAATCGGTGATGAATTCATGTAAACCATCCTCGAAAACGCGCTCGATCTTGCCATGCCGCAGCCGTGCGGAAAGCCCGTCGATCTGCGCGTGGCAAGGGTGGCGCGTCTGATAGGCCTGTTCGAGATAGGCCAAGTTCGTGGCAATCTTGCCCACAGAAAAGGCAAGGCTGCGCGGCATGCGCGTGTCAAAGATCAAGAAATCCGCGATCCCCATCGGGCTTGTCTCGCCTTGCGTGATCCAGCGATAGGCGCGCATGCCTGCAACCGAGCGCAGGATGGTTTCCCACTGCACATTATCGAGGCTTGAGCCGATCTGACTGATCGAGGGCAGAAGCACATAGTATTTCACGTCCAAAATCCGCGCAGTGTTGTCGGCGCGTTCGAGGAATGTGCCAAGGCGGCAGAAATCGAAGATGTCATTCCTGAGCATCGTCCCGTGCATCGCACCCCTGACCAAGGCTGATTGCTGGCGGATCAGCGCCAGTACCTCGGGCAAATCGCGGGCCGAGACGGGGCGCGCGAGGGCCGCTTTCAGCACCATGTAGGTGTCGTTCACCGCTTCCCATACCTCGCGGGTGATGGCGGTGCGCACGAGGCGGGCGTTTTGGCGCGCCTGCGCGATGGCCGACATCACCGATGAGGGGTTGCCGGGATCGCGCAGCAGGAAATCGATGGCCTTGGCCGCTTCGATCTGACTATACTTTTCGAAATAGAGATGGGCCACGGCGGCTGTTTGCAACACGCTCGTCCATTCGTCGTCATCGCCATCGGCGCGCGTGAGCGCGATGCGAAATCCCGTCTCGATCAGCCGCGCGGTGTTTTCCGAGCGCTCGAGATAGCGAAACATCCAGAACAGGCCGCCTGCGGTTTTTCCAAGCATCTCGCTATTCCTCCAGCACCCAAGTATCCTTGGTGCCGCCCCCTTGGCTGGAGTTCACCACGAGCGAGCCCTTTTTCAGGGCGACTCGCGTCAGCCCGCCGGGCGTAATCGTGATCTTGTCGGGCGCCACCAGAACGAAAGGGCGCAGATCGACATGGCGTGGTGCGAGCCCCGCTTGCGTCAGGATCGGCACGGTCGAGAGCGCGAGTGTGGGCTGGGCAATGTAATTGGCGGGTTTGGCCAAAAGCTTGGCCCGGAACGCCGCCAATTCTTTTTTCGAGGCGGCTGGCCCCACCAGCATCCCGTAACCGCCCGAGCCATGCACCTCTTTGACCACCAGTTCCGAAAGGTGATCGAGCACATAGGCCAGCGCGTCGCCCTCCGAACAGCGCCATGTCGGCACGTTCTGAAGGATGGCTTTCTCGCCTGTGTAGAATTCGACGATATCGGGCATGTAGGAATAGATCGCCTTGTCATCGGCGATGCCCGTGCCGGGTGCGTTGGCGATGGTGATGCCGCCTGCGCGATAGACATCCATCACACCAGGCACACCCAACAGGCTATCGGGGCGGAAATTCATCGGGTCGAGGAAATCATCATCGACCCGGCGATAGAGCACATCAATCGGCTTGTAGCCTTGGGTCGTGCGCATCTGAACCTTGCCGCCGGTGATGCGGATATCATGGCCTTCGACCAGTTCGACGCCCATCTGGTCGGCCAAAAACGCGTGCTCGAAATAGGCCGCGTTGTGAATGCCCGGCGTCAGCACCGCGACCGTGCAATCGGGTGAACAGTCGCGCGGCGCCGAAGCCGCAAGCGAGCGATGCAGATTGACCGGGTAATCCTGCACTGCTGCCACCTTGATGCGGGTGAACAACTCAGGGAACATCTGGAGCATGGTTTCGCGGTTTTCCAGCATGTAGCTGACACCACTTGGCGTGCGGGCGTTGTCTTCGAGGACGTAGAACTCATCCTCGCTTGTGCGCACCAGGTCGACGCCCACGATATGGGTATAGACCCCGCCGGGTGGGGCCATGCCGATCATCTGGGGTAGGAAGGCGGCATTCTTGGCGATAAGTTCGACAGGGATACGCCCTGCGCGCAAGATCTCTTGCCGGTGATAGATGTCGTGCAGAAAGGCGTTGATCGCGCGCACGCGCTGCTCAATCCCGCGCGTCAGCCGCGCCCATTCGCGGCCTGCGATAATGCGCGGCACCAGATCAAAGGGGATCAGCCGCTCATCGGCCTCGGCCTGCCCATAGACGTTGAAGGTGATACCCGTGCGACGGAAGAAGCGTTCCGCATCGGCGGATTTCTTGCGCAGATCGCGCAGGTCTTCGCCTTTGAACCACGTGTCGTAGCCGGTATAGGGCGCACGGGGCGCGCCATCGGGCTGCTGCATTTCGTCGAAGAAGCGGGGGGTGTCGCGCATGGTGTCCGTTTCGAAAAGTCTGACCATCACGGTGCAGACCGCGCGGCCAAGGGCCAGCGGATCGCATATGCCATTCGATCTCACCTTACATTATCGCACAATCTTTGGGCGGTTTGCTTAAATTTCGATCCAAATTGTCACGGGACCATCATTGATCAGGCTGACCGCCATATCGGCGCCGAATTGGCCCGTCTCGACCTTGGGACCAAGGGCGGCCAAGGCTTGTGCGAAATGCCGGTAGAGTGCTTCGCCCGTCTCGGGCGGGGCGGCGGTGGAAAAGCCGGGGCGGTTGCCCGAGCGGGTATCTGCGGCCAGCGTGAACTGGCTGACCACAAGCGCGCTGCCGCCCATATCCAAAAGCGCGCGGTTCATCTTGCCCGCCTCGTCCTTGAAGATGCGCATCTTCGCGATCTTTGCTGCCAGAGCCTCGGCCTGTGCTGTCGTATCGTCCTGCATCGCGCAGACAAGGATCAACAGCCCCGGCCCGGTTTGGCCGATGATCTTGCCTGCCACGCGCACCTGTGCCTCGGTCACGCGCTGTACCAATGCCCGCATACCCTCGCCTCCCAATGCGGCGGCGCGCTAACGAAAGGCGCCGCTCTCATCCATTACGCCATAGAGGTAGCCCGCCGCGGCGATGACCACCAGCGCGGTCAGCACGGCCAGCGCGATCTTGATCCAAGACCACGGGCGCTCGCCTTGCACCCGGCCGGTCTGGCCATTGACCACGAAGCGATAGGATTGACCGCGATACTTGTAGGCTGCAACCCAGATAGGCAGCAAGATATGCTTGAAGGTGACATCATCGATGCGCACGCGCATCTCGTCGATCCGCTGGGCGTCGCCCCCGATATCGCGGCGGATATCCGCCCGGATCTGCGCCTCCATCAGCGCCTTGGCCTCGTCAAAGCCTTCGTCGAGCGCGACCTGATAGCCCTCGGCGCGAAAGCCCGACAGGAACTCGGGCCGATAGCCGCGCAAGCCCGCAAGATCCCAAGGTGCCAGCCGGTCGGTGAGCCGCTTGGGCAGCGAGCGCGAGGCGAGGATCAAGATATCGTCAAAGGCGCGCGCCACCCGCCCCGAGGCGCGCCGCCAGCGGATGCGCCGCTCTTGGCGCGATTTGCCATCGGGGCCGCGCACGGTGACGTAGTAGGCATCGCCGCGCTGGCCGCGATATTGCGTGGCCGTATCGGCGTCATAGGTCCAGAACGGCACATAGACCCCCTGCATCCGCCGCCCTTTGCGGGCATAAGCCTGAAGGCCGTTGGGCGCAAACCACAACCGCCCCAGCCAGTCATTCATCGCCTGGTGCGCCTGCCGTTCGGTCAGCTGAAAGGGGATCACGCCCTTGGGCTTGATATGGCGATGGGTGCCGGTATCGGCCACGACCGGCGTCGCACAAAAAGGGCATTCCTTGGCGTGAAGGTCAGGGTGGAATTCGACCTGCGCGCCGCAGCCCTTGCAGGTGGTGACGCGCGTCTCCTCCATCTCCTCGCGGGGGAGTTTCGCGGCGATCGCCGCCGCGTAATCCAATTCGATCAGCGCCGGTTCTTCGCGCGCCCATGGGCCATGCGCGGCCATGTCGATTGGGGCGCTATGGCCACAATGATCGCACAAAAGCCGCCCTTCGCTGGGTGCAAACCGCAAGTCAGAGCCGCATTTCGGGCAGGGAAAGCGCGCTTCCTCCATCAGCGGTGTCTCGCTTGCCGCCATCCCGCGCTGATCCATCATCGCCACTCGTCCCGCTCGACCCATGGGAGGGGACCGCTCCCCCCCTTCATCTTTCCAAAAATACGCATGCGACCGCGCCGCACCAACCCATGGTTCAGTTTGGCGGCGGCGGCGGCGGCAGCACCGTGAACAGCTGGGCGAGTTCGGTCACATCGCCTGCGTGTTTCCAGCCATCTTGGCCCGCTGTCCAGACATGGCTCCGGCGGGTCAATTCGCCATTTGCGGCCATCCGCCCAAGTGCTGCCTTGGAAAAGGGGCCTTTGGTCTGTCCGTTCTCGGCGATATGCCAGACATGTTCGACCGGGGGCAGCGGGGGCGGCGCGGCAGCCGGGGCGGGGGCCATGGATTGCGCCAGCCCTTGGGCCATCGCCATGCCCATCCCCATGCCAAGACCCGCGCCCATGCCGCCATCGCCGGCCGGGTTGGAGGCTGCCAGCCGCATCGCCTCGGCGGTCTGGAACTGGGTGTATTTGCCCAGATCGCCCACCACCCCCATCGAGGTGCGCCGATCCAGCGCCTCTTCGACCGCGGCAGGTAGCGAGATGTTCTCGATATAAAGCTCTGGCAATTCCAACCCGTAGGCCGCGATGGTCGCCGATATGCGCGTGGCCAAAAGCTTGCCAAGCTCGGCGGTATTTGCCGCCATATCGAGCACCGGGATACCCGAAGACGCGATGATCTGGCTGAATTGCTGCACGATGATGTTGCGGATCTGATCGCTGACCTCGTCGGTGGTGAACTCACCATCGGTGCCGACGATTTCGGTCATGAAACGGCCAGCATCGGCCACCTTGACCGAATAGGTACCAAAGGCGCGCAGCCGCGTTGGCCCGAATTCGGGATCGCGCAGCATGACCGGGTTCTTGGTGCCCCATTTGAGATTGGTAAACCGCGCGGTCGAGACAAAGTAAATCTCGGATTTGAAGGGCGAGGCAAAGCCGTGATCCCAATGCTGCAAGCTGGTCATGATCGGCATGTTGTTGGTCTCGAGCATGTAGAGACCTGGGGTAAAGACATCGGCCAGCCGCCCCTCATGGACGAACACGGCCATCTGCCCTTCACGCACCGTTAGCTTGGCGCCATACTTGATTTCATGGCCAAACCGCTCGAAGCGCCAGACCATCGTGTCGCGGGTGTCGTCGGTCCATGCGATGACATCGATGAACTGGCCCTTGAGAAAATCCATGAACGGCATGGTCTGGTCCTCCTACTGATCGAAAAGCGGCGTGGCGGGGTGTCAGCTTGACCCAGCCATCAATTCCTCGGCGATGGCGCGCACCACGGGGCGGGCGCGCTCGGGTGTCATCCCCGGCGTCAGGCGCGGGTCATACAAGATACGCAAGAGCAAGGCGTCATGCGGGGTCAGCAGGGCGAATTCCTCGTCGTCATTGAAGATCGAGGGGCGCGCGCGTGCGCTGTCATTGGGCAGGCCCAGCCCTTGGGCCACTTCCTCATGCACGCAAGACCGCCGCAAAAGGTTGGGATGTTCGCTGCGGATGATCGCGACAGCCGTCACATAGACAGGCCGTGCGCCTGCTTCGGAAAAGGCAAAAACCGCGCAAAATGTCGCGCGCGGCATGGTTTCGATCTCATCGATGGTTTCTTGCCCGATCCCCGGCACGATGCTGCGCAAAAGCGATGCAGCGTTGCGCTGTTCGTCACGGTCGAGATAGAGCACATGGAAATTGCCGCCCTCAGGCACGGTGATCACAGGATGGCCGCTCGCGCGTGACAGAGCGCTTGCGTAGGTCGACAGCACCGACAGATCTGCGGCTTTTTGGCTGTCATCGACCGAGGCACCGAAATGCGCCTGAAGTTGGACGGGCTTTTCCCAGCGCCGCAACTGCGACGGCGTTTCGCGCTGGATGAAACGCCCAGCCGATAGCACATATTCGTCGAAAAGCGCGATCCGTTCGAAATTGGTGGCAAGTGTCTCGGCGGTGAAGGGGGCATCGACAAGCCCACCGTCGCTGCGCAGCAAGCCATCACTGACCAGCCGCGCCTCGACATTGGTGTAATAGCGCGCAAGTGCGGCACTTTCGGGGGATTGGGCAAAACCCACCCCATCGCTTCGATCGGCGGGGGGCAAGTTTTGCGGCCCGGTCTGCATCATGCAGGCCGACAGCCCAAGGGCTACGGTGCATAACAGCAGAATTCGGGCCGGTTTGCGCATGTTTGACTAGCCTGCCGTCGCGGGATCGGCGACAGTCTGGCTTGCTCGCGCCGAGGCCGCGCTGAGCGTATCGCGCAATTCGATTTCCATCTTTTGCATCTCCTCCTCGGCGGCGGCGCGGCGGCGCTTGCCTTCATCTGCGATCTGCAACGACTCCTCGATGGTTGCGATCAATTCGGCATTGGCCGCCTTGACCGCGTCGATATCGAAAACGCCGCGCTCCATCTCTTCGCGCACGATGCGGTTACTGTCGCGCAGATTTGCGGCATTGCGGGTCAACAGCTCGTTGGTGAGATCGGAGGCCTCGCGCACCGCTTTTGCGGCTTCGGTCGAGCGTTGGATCGTTACGGCTTGGGCCAATTGGGTTTCCCACAGCGGCACGGTGTTGACCAAGGTCGAGTTGATCTTGGTGACAAGGCTCTTGTCGTTTTCCTGCACCAGCCGGATCGAGGGCAGCGATTGCATCGTCACCTGACGGGTCAGCTTGAGGTCATGGACTCGGCGTTCGAGATCGTCGCGCGCGGCGCGCAGATCGCGCAATTCCTGCGCCTTGAGGATTTGATCGGCCGCGGGGGCTGCATCGACCTCGGCGGCCTTGGCGGGGATCGTTTCCTCATCGAGTTCACGCAGCTTTTCCTCGCCCGCCGCGATATAGAGCGCCAGCTCGTGATAGAAATCGAGCGTCTTTTCATAGAGCAGGTCAAGCGACTTGATATCCTTCATCAGCGCATGCTCGTGGCGGAGCAGGTTCTCGGTGATGCGGTCGATCTGGTCTTGGACCTGTTCGTATTTCGCGATGAAATTGTGAATGGGTTTGGCCTTGACAAACAGCCGCTCCCACCAGCTTTGCTTGCGGTTGGGGTCAAGCTCATCGACCGAAAAGCCGCGGATGGTGCCGACGATCTCGCGCAAGCTATCGCCTGCGGGGCCGACATCCTTGTTTTTCACACCTTGCAGCATGGCTTGGCTGATCTGTTGCAATTCGGCCTGCGCCGATGATCCGAAGCTGACGATGGAATTGGTGTCGCCCATGTTGATTTGCGCCATGCGCGCGCGGATCTGTTCGGCGGTTGGCGCATCGGCTTGTGGCAGCGGCACCAGATCGGCGGAAGGGTCGGGCAAGACCACGGCGTTGATTTCATCGATCATCTTGGCAGCGGCTTCGGCCTGTTGGCGGATCTCTGTGGTCATGGTCGGTCCTTATCCCTCGTTATGCAAGTTTTCACGGGTGAGGCGCGCGCGCAGCACCTCGGTTTCGATGTCGAAATTGGTGCGATCATCGCGCAAAAGCGCGGCGGTACGGCTGGCGAAATTCATGTCGAGATCATCGAGAAAGGCGATATAGTCGGCACGTGTCTGCGCGTCGCGGCTACGCGCGTAAAGATCGACAAATTGCATGGTCGCATCGCGCGCGCCTTGCAAATAGACACCCAGATACCGCCGTGCGGCGGCCAGATCGCGCGGATCGGCCTCGACCTGCCGGAAAAGAGTGCGCACCGTCTCGCAAAAGCCCGTCACACGATGTTCCAGTTCGGTGTCGCGCGCGCGACCGATCGCTTCGCGCATCTGCGCGAGCAGCTTTTCGGCCTCGTCGATCTTGCGCGCGATGCGGTCGCTTTGCATGCGATCGACACCTGTCATCCCTTTGTCTCTGAGCGGATCAAGCCCAAATGCACCCAAATGCAGCGCCGCTGCGATCATCCCTGCCAAGACCGCGGGGATGATGACCCATTGGCCACCGAAGACCAAGAGCGCCACACCCGCCCCCATCGTCACAGCGCCAAAAATCTTGCGCGGAATGGCAGGGCGCCGGGCTAGCTTGCGCTCATCATAGGCGTCTTCGGCCCGCACACCGTCGCGCGTCAGCCATGCCGACAGCAATAGCGCGCCCATGCCAGCCAGATCGGTTGCCATCGCGGTCAACGGCTGGAAAAAGGCGCTCAGCAAAGGCAATAGCGCCAATCCAAATAGCAAGTTGAGCTTGGCGCCATGTCGGAGCGGTTTGCGGCCGCGAAAGCTGACCGGCGCGGGGCGCGGCTGTTGGCCTTGCGCATCGCGCGCGCCGGGGCTGAAGTCTCCACCGAACCGCCGGGCCATCTTACATGGTACCCAAGCCGCCGAAGACGGCCATGATGACGACCATCATCAACGCGAAAAACGATACGCCCTGTAGAAATCCAGAACTCATACCAACCCCGCAACCCGCATCATCGTGCTTGCCTCCTTGGTTAGAAAACTTTGCCACCGAAAGAAAGGTCGGGCGCGTGTCATTGGCCAGTTTTCTGCCATGTCAGATCGGGGCGTTCCCCCACGATCACAAGGGCAACGCACCGCGAAGGCCGCGTTTTTTACCAGATTTGCGCATTTCTTGGCATAGCACGCGATCCAGCTGGTCCAGGAAATCGGCCCTTTTGGGGTCCAGCACGGCCCGGTAAAGCGCAAACAGCCCCGGCCGTAGATAGCTTGACCAATGGCAGATCGGGGCGCTGGGCGCAGGCAGACGAATACCAAGGCGCCGCAAGGCCGAACGGCTTGAGCTGCGATCGATGAACAGGTCGCTCCACCCGGCTAGATCGGTCATGCCACCTGAGAGCGCCCAATCACGCACTTGCGGTGCAGGCACAGCCAGCCGAAAGATCAGGTCAAACAGGGCGTTCGCATCGCTTGCGACGTTCAGAACGCGGGCGCTACGACCGGCAGGGCTACGCATCGCGGCACGTGCTTGGCTGCGGTACTCGGCCCCCGACAGCAGCAAAAGGTGGGAAACATCGCCTGCGCGCAGCCTGTGCAACGCCGCCAAGGCGACCCGCGCGCCCAGCGAATGGGCCATCACATTGACCGCCACATCAGGGCGGTGTGATCGGATCCGGGTGATAAGATCGGCCAAGACCGCGCCGATGACGAAGGCGCGCGCCGCGACGCGCCGCAAGGATCCGCGTGCAGGCCAGCCAAAGCCGATGCCAAGCCCGGCCCCGGCGCGGTTCAGATGCAAATGGCGCGGCCAGCTGATCGCCTTCCAGCATCCCGGATCGGGCGTATGCGACAAGATATGGCCATGCGGATCATGTCCGCTGATCCCCGGTGCAAAGCGGTAGCCATGGATCATGATCATGATCGAGCCATGCATGGGCAAAGCATCCAACGCAGCTGTCAGCGCCCCCGCATCATGCCATCCGCTGTCGGATGCAGTGATGGAAATCAGCCCCATGCCTGATGTCCTTGCCAGACCTTGGGCCTGCGATACGGTCATGGCGCAACATCTGCATGAAGGCTGCGCGACATTTCGATGACGGGTCACAAGCGATCAAGCCCGCTTGACGCGGGCGCGGCCAAAGCGTAGCCAACCGCGCGTGGCGATTTGTGAACCGGATTGCGGGCCACGTTAAACAAACCGCTAAAGAGGTCGCGGATGATCGGCTTGCCCGCCCCCTCCCGACCCTGAGCTTAACCAAGGTCGCCATCTGCGACCTGTCGCGAAAGGAGTGGGGCATGACGCATCCGAAAAACCCCAATTGGAAACCCCGTACCCGTGCCGTGCATGGCGGCACCAAGCGCAGCCAGTATGGCGAGGTGAGCGAGGCGATTTTCCTGACCCAAGGCTTTGTCTATGACACCGCCGAGGCCGCCGAGGCGCGTTTCGTCGAAACCGGCCCCGACGAATACATCTATGCCCGCTACGGCAACCCGACGGTCGCGATGTTTGAGGAACGCATCGCGGGCCTTGAAGGGGCCGAGGCCGCCTTTGCCACGGCAAGCGGCATGGCGGCGGTCAACGGCGCGCTTGTCTCGCTTTTGCGGGCGGGCGATCATGTGGTGTCGGCCCGCGCGCTCTTCGGCTCGTGCCTCTATATCCTCGAAGAGGTGCTGACCCGCTACGGCGTCACCGTCACCTTTGTCGATGGCACCGATCTGGCGCAATGGGAGGCCGCGATCCGCCCCGAGACCAAGGCCGTGTTCTTCGAGTCGATCTCGAACCCCACGCTTGAGGTGATCGATATCGCCGCCGTCTCGAAACTTGCCCATACGGTGGGTGCGCTGGTGATCGTGGACAATGTCTTTGCGACGCCTGTTTTCCAGGACACGCTGGGCCTTGGTGCCGATGTAGTGATCTATTCGGCGACCAAGCATATCGACGGGCAGGGGCGGTGCCTGGGCGGTGTGATCCTGGGCAGCCATGACTACATCAACAAGACCGTGATCCCCTATATGAAGCATACGGGCGGTGCGATGTCGCCCTTCAACGCTTGGGTGATGCTCAAGGCGCTTGAGACGATGGATCTGCGTTGTCGCGCACAAGCGACAAGCGCCTTGCAGATCGCGACGGCCCTTGAGGGGCAGGCGGGCCTGACGCGCGTGATCTATCCCGGTCTGCGCAGCCATCCCCAGCATGCGCTGGCGATGGCACAGATGGAAAAGGGCGGCACCATGATCGCGATGGAGGTTGCAGGCGGGCAGGGGGCGGCGTTCCGTTTCCTCAACGCGCTGCGCACGATCATCATCTCGAACAATCTCGGCGACGCGAAGTCAATCATCACCCATCCGGCGACCACGACGCATCAACGGCTTTCGGAGGCGCAAAAGGCCACGCTTGGCATCACGCCGGGTTTGGTGCGGCTTTCGGTCGGGCTGGAAGATCCCGAAGATCTGATCGCTGACCTTCTGGCCGGTCTTGCAGCGGCGGGTGGCGCATGAATGGCCTGACCTATCGGCCCTGTCGTGTCACCGACACACCCGGTCTTGCGCAACTTTTTCACCGCGCGGTCCATGAGGGGGCAGGGCAGCACTACTCGGCTGCGCAGCGCAGCGCTTGGTCGCCCGAACCCCCCTTTTCGCCCGATTGGCATCGCCGCTTGATCGAGGCGCAGACGATCGTCGCTGAAAAGGATGGCGCGCTGTTGGGTTTCATGACGCTGGATATCGCCACGGGTTGGCTGGATTTCGCCTATGTCATCCCCGAAGTCATGGGCCAAGGGGTAAGCGACACGCTCTATGCCATGATCGAGGGGCGCGCGCGCGCCGTAGGTCTGCGCGATCTCGAGACCGAGGCCAGCCTATTGGGTGAGCGTTTTTTTCGCCGCCACGGCTGGCGTGTTGTCACGCGCAAACAGGTGACGCGCGATGATATCACTCTGCCCGCGGCGGTGATGCGCAAAGCCTTGGCACGGTCGCGCTTTGCTGCGGCCTGAGCGCGCGGTGGTTGCGCAAGGGGGATGCAATCGGCATGGTGGGGGGTTAAATTAACGCAAACCCCCTTGCCCAAAGGCACACACAGATGACGACGGCGGCCAAAACCGAAGATTGGATCGATCGTTTCAACGGGCTGAGCAGCCTTGAGCCGGGCTTGCGCGACCTGCTGACCAAGCGTAGCCACGTGGTGCGCCTGCCTGCCGAAACAGTGATCTTTGCCCCCGGAAAATCGCCCGATAACCTGCTTTTGCTGTTGCAAGGCACGGTCCGAGTGCAACAGCTTGCCGAAAGCGGGCGCGAGGTAGTGCTCTATCGCGTAACCGCGGGTGAAAGCTGTGTGCTGACAACGGCCTGCATGCTGGCCTACGAGGATCACAGCGCCGAGGGGATTGCCGAAACCGATATTGTCGCTGCCGCCATTCCCCGTGGTGTGTTCGACGATCTGGTCGCCAGCTCCAAGGCGTTTCGCGATTTCGTTTTCCGTGCCTATTCGCGCCGGATCACCGATTTGTTCCATGTGATCGAAGACATCGCATTCCGGCGCATGGATATCCGGCTTGCCCAAAAGATCATCGCGCGGGCTGATCACGGTGTCTTGAAAGCCACCCACGCGCAATTGGCCGCCGAGCTTGGCACCGCGCGCGAAGTCATCTCGCGGCAATTGGCCGAGTTTCAGCGCCGCGGCTGGATTGCGCAATCGCGCGGGGTGATCGAGATCATCGATTGCGACGGTCTGCGCGGTCTGGCCGAGACCTAAGGTGGCAAGCGGGCTGGAAATCGCGCGATTTTCTGCACAGAAAACCCCGGTCGTTCGCCCTGTTTGCGGGTCGAGGGCGGGCTTGTGTGACTAGATCACTGATCGATGGCGAAAGAATCGCTATTCATCCATCTGCGAACAGGAAGGAGCCAGTCAGCATGACGGCATTTATTACGCTATGCTTGCCCGCCACTCATGAGGTGCGGGCATGATCGAAACTGCATTCACCCCCTTGGCGTCATTGGGCGGCGGGGCCTTGATTGGCCTTGCATCGGTGCTTTTGATGCTGACCATCGGTCGTGTCATGGGCGCCACCGGTGTTTTGGCGGGCGTCATTGCCCCCTCGTCTTGGCAAGACGCAAGCTGGCGCATCGCGCTGCTGTTGGGCATGGTCACCGGCCCCACTGTCTATTGGCTGATCTCAGGCCGGATGCCCGAGATCACGGTCCCCGTCTCGACCCCGATGCTGCTCATTGGCGGCTTCATCGTTGGTATCGGCGTCACCTACGGGGCGGGCTGCACCTCGGGCCACGGCGTCTGCGGCATGGCGCGGCTTTCCCCCCGCTCGATCGCGGCGACGCTGACCTTTATGGCGACGACCGTCGTGACCGTCTTTCTCGTCCGCCACGTTTTCGCAGGGTGATCATCATGCATCTGGTTTTCGTTTATCTGATCGGCGTGATCTTTGGCACCGGCATCGTCGTGTCGGGCATGGCCAACCCCGCCAAAGTGATCAATTTCTTTGATATCGCAGGCACTTGGGACCCCTCGCTTGCCTTTGTGATGGGTGGTGCGCTGGTCGTGACTTTCGTGGGCTACCGCATCGTCTTCGGCCGCAGCCGTCCGATGTTCGAGGGGCGCTTCGTGCTGCCCACCGCACGCAATCTCGATGCGCGCCTGATCGGCGGCTCGGCGGTCTTCGGTGTGGGCTGGGGCATTGCGGGTTTTTGCCCTGGTGGCGCGCTGCCCGCGCTTGGCACCGGCCGCATCGAGGTGATCTTGTTTGTCGCGGCGCTTATCGGTGGCATCTTGGCCGCGAAATTCCTGCAAAACCTGTCTCGGCCCAAGGCCCAGGCAACATCGTGAACCACTCAGCTGGAGGGCTCTGATATGTCCGATTTTCCCGTGAACATGAATGTCCGTCCCGAGGTCGAGCCCTTCTTCGACCCCGCGACCAACACGATCTCCTATGTCGTGAAGGACCCCAATTCCAACAGCTGTGCGGTCATCGACAGCGTGATGGATATCGACTACGCGGCCGGACGCATCACCTATGACAATGCCGATGAAATCATCGCCTATGTCCAGGAAAAGGGTCTGAAGGTCGAGTGGCTGATCGAGACCCATGTCCATGCCGATCACCTGTCCGCCGCGCCCTATATCCAGTCAAAGCTCGGCGGCAAGATCGGCATCGGACGCAACATCACCGTGGTGCAGGACACCTTCGGCAAGGTCTTCAACGAAGGGACCGAGTTTCAGCGTGACGGGTCGCAGTTCGACAAGCTTTTCGACGATGGCGACAGCTACGAGATCGGGGGCCTGCGCGCCTTTGCGATATATACGCCCGGTCATACGCCCGCCTGCATGACACATGTGATGGGCGATGCGGCCTTCGTGGGTGATACGCTCTTCATGCCCGATGGCGGCTCGGCACGCGCCGATTTTCCCGGCGGTGATGCAGGTACGCTTTACGACAGCATCCAGAAGGTGCTGAGCCTGCCGGATGATATGCGGCTGTTCATGTGCCACGATTACGGCCCCAATGGTCGCGACATCCAGTGGGAAACCACCGTGGGCGATGAAAAGGCGCATAACATCCATGTGGGCAGCGGCAAATCCAAGGAGGATTTCGTCAAGTTTCGCACCGAGCGCGATGCGCAGCTCGACATGCCCAAGCTGATCATCCCCTCTTTGCAAGTGAACATGCGCGCAGGCGACATCCCCAAGGACAAGGATGGCAACCCGATGCTCAAGGTGCCGCTCAACGCGCTGTGACCCGGTCTGGGCGGGGCCACGCCCCCGCCCGCCTCTCCCATTCAATCCGCCATGACGAAGGAGGTGCTGCGATGGAAATGCGCGCCCTGACCCCCGGCTTGTCCGTGACTGGCCAAATCACTCCAGCCGACATGCCCCAGATCGCCGCCCAAGGCTTTCGCGCCATCATCTGTAACCGCCCTGATGGTGAAGAAGCCGATCAGCCGAGCTTTGGCCAAGTCGAACACGCCGCCCGCGCTGCGGGGCTGGAGATGAGGTACCTGCCGATTTCGCATGATGATCTGACCGCGCCCAAGGCCCAAGCTTTTGCCAAGCTCTTGGCCGATCTGCCTGGCCCGGTTCTCGCCTATTGCCGCAGCGGCATGCGCTCGGCCACGCTGTGGTCGATGGCGCAATCGCACCAGGATCATCTGGCGCCGTAGCCGCATCTTTCGTCGCTCATCGACCGGCCGCCCAACCCAAACCGCTCCAGATAAAAAGGCCACCGGCCATGATCGAGACCTTGCGCAAATATGTTCCCATCCTTGACTGGGGACGCCGCTACAACCGCGATGCGCTGCAAAACGACCTGATGGCCGCCGTGATCGTCACCATCATGTTGATCCCGCAATCGCTAGCTTATGCGATGCTTGCGGGCTTGCCGCCTGAGGCGGGGCTGTATGCCTCGATCCTGCCGATCATCTTGTATGCGATCTTTGGTACCAGCCGCGCCTTGGCCGTGGGGCCGGTGGCGGTTGTGTCGCTGATGACGGCGGCCGCCGTAGGGCAGGTGGCCGAGGTCGGCACGATGGGATACGCCGTCGCGGCCCTCACACTTGCCGTGATGTCGGGGGCGATCTTGCTGGCGATGGGCATTTTGAAGTTGGGCTTTTTGGCCAATTTTCTCAGCCATCCGGTGATCGCGGGCTTTATCACCGCATCGGGCATCTTGATCGCGGCAAGCCAGCTTAAGCACATCTTGGGTGTCTCTGCCTCGGGTCATACGCTGCCTGAGATCGTGGGCTCGCTGATTGCCCATCTGGGCGAGATCAACCCCATCACGCTGGTCATTGGAATCGTTTCGACCGGGTTTTTGTTTTGGGTGCGCAAGGGGTTGAAGCCCTTGCTGATTGCCAAGGGCCTCCGCCCCAAGCTGGCCGAGATCGCGCAAAAGGCGGGGCCGGTCGCCGCGGTGGTCGTCACCACGCTGGCGGTTTGGCTGTTCGGCTTGTGGGGCCATGGCGTGTCGATCGTGGGGGCTGTCCCGCAATCCTTGCCGCCGCTGACCATGCCAAGCGCAAATTTCGACTTGCTGACGGCCTTGTTCGTGCCTGCGCTGTTGATTTCCGTCATCGGGTTCGTCGAGTCGATCTCGGTCGCGCAGACCTTGGCTGCCAAAAAGCGCCAGCGCATCGACCCCAATCAGGAATTGATCGGGCTGGGGGCCGCCAATCTCGGCGCGGGCTTTACCGGCGGATACCCGGTGACGGGTGGTTTTGCGCGCTCGGTCGTGAATTATGATGCTGGCGCTGAAACACCCGCCGCGGGTGCCTTTACCGCCGTGGGGCTTGCCATCGCCGCCTTGGCGCTGACGCCGTTGATCTATTTTCTGCCCACCGCCACGCTGGCGGCCACGATCATCGTCGCGGTGCTGAGCCTTGTGGATTTCTCGATCCTCAAGACAAGCTGGGGCTATTCCAAGGCCGACTTTGCGGCCGTTGCCGCGACGATTCTGCTGACGCTGGGCTTTGGCGTGGAAACGGGTGTTTCGGCAGGTGTGATCTTGTCGATCCTCTTGCATCTCTACAAGACTTCGAAACCCCATGTGGCCGAAGTGGGCCTGGTGCCAGGTACCCAGCATTTCCGCAACATCCACCGCCATGCAGTCGAAACCGACCCCGCCGTGCTGACCATCCGTATCGATGAAAGCCTGTATTTCCCCAATGCCCGCTTTCTGGAGGATTACGTGCTGGACCGGGTGGGTAAGGATGGGCCGATCCGCCACGTGGTGCTGATGTGCTCGGCGGTCAATGTGATCGATTTCTCGGCGCTCGAAGCGCTCGAGGCGCTCAATCACCGGTTAAAGGATATGGGCGTCAGCTTGCACCTGTCGGAGGTGAAGGGGCCGGTGACAGACCGGCTGAAGAAAACCCATTTCCTCGATGAGCTGAGCGGGCGTGTGTTCTTGTCGCAATATGATGCATGGATCGCCCTCAGCGCAGCGCAGGAGAAGGCGGAATAGGTAGGAAAACGGCAGTTTTCCGATCCTTACTCCACCATGCTGAGCGCGGGTGTCTCGCCGCGTACCATTGCGCGCCCGGCCGCGTCGAAAAACAGCACCGCATCCGCATCCGCATCCAGCCGCAGCGTATCGCCCTGACGTACCCGGCTTGCATGCCCGTCGCGCAGGATCAGACGATCCGTGTCGATGGCCAGATGCACGAGCGTTTCAGCCCCCAGCGCCTCGACGAGGATGACCCGCGCCGCGATGCCGTCACGCCCGATCCTGAGCGTCTCGGGGCGCAGGCCCGCAGCGGTCGCGCCCACCGGCGCGCCACCCGCCAGGCCGGCGATGGCCCTGCCGCCCGCCGTGTCGAGGTCGAAGACATTCATCGGCGGCGCGCCGATGAATTCGGCGACAAACCGGCTGGCGGGGCTTGCGTAAAGCTCCATCGGTGTGCCGATCTGTTCGATCCGCCCCTGCGACATGATCACGATGCGGTCGGCCAAGCTCATCGCTTCGACCTGGTCATGAGTGACGAATACGAATGTCGCGCCAAGGCGACGGTGAAGTTCCTTCAATTCGGCACGCAGCTGCGTGCGCAGCTTGGCGTCGAGGTTCGACAATGGCTCGTCGAACAGAAACACCGCCGGTTCGCGCACGATCGCGCGCCCCATGGCCACGCGCTGACGCTGTCCGCCTGAAAGCGCGCGGGGCTTGCGGTCGAGATAGTCGGTGATTTGCAGGATTTGCGCAGCCTCGGCGATGCGGCGGTCGATCTCCGCGCGGGGGGTGCCGCGATTGCGCAGCCCGTACTCCATGTTTCGGCGCACGCTCATGTGCGGATAGAGCGCGTAGTTCTGAAACACCATCGCGATGTCACGTTCTGCCGGTTCCAGCGTGTTCACCACGCGGCCGCCGATCTCGACGGCGCCGGTCGTGATCGTCTCTAGCCCCGCGATCATCCGCAGGATCGTGGATTTGCCGCATCCCGAGGGGCCGACCAGCACGATGAACTCACCATCTGCGATATCGACCGAGGCCCCTGCGACCGCTTGGATGCCGCCGCCGTAGGTCTTGCCAAGATTGCGTAGTCTCAGTTCCGCCATCTCTATTTCTCGCTATCCACCAGCCCCTTGACGAAAAGGCGCTGCATAAAGATCACCACCGCCACCGGCGGCAACATGGCGAGGATCGTGACCGCCATGATGTAATTCCACAAAGGTTCGCTATCGACGACATCGGCCATGCGCTTGATGCCCGCGACAATGGTATAATAGCCGCTATCGGTCGTTACGAGCAGCGGCCAGAGATACTGGTTCCAGCCATAGATAAACAAGATAACGAACAAGGCCGCGATATTGGTCTGCGACAAGGGCAACAGGATATCGCGAAAGAACTTCATCGGCCCGGCGCCATCGATGCGCGCAGCCTCCATCAACTCGTCGGGGATGGTCAGAAAGACCTGCCGGAACAAAAAGGTCGCCGTGGCCGAGGCCATCAGCGGCACGGTCAACCCCGCATAGCTGTTGAGCATCCCCAGATCGGCGATGACCGCGAATGTCGGCACAATCCGCACTTCGACCGGCAGCATCAAGGTGATGAAGATGATCCAAAAGGCCAAGACCCGGAAGGGAAAGCGGAAATAGACAATGGCGAAGGCCGAGATGATCGAGATCGCGATCTTTCCCGTGGCGATCAACAGCGCCATCACCATGGAGTTGAACAGCATCAGGTTGATCGGCACCGACATCTGCGCGGCGACACCACCGGCAAGGACATCGCCATAGCTGGCAGGGGCATGGGTGCTCGGCACAAGCGGGATCGTGCCTGACATAAAGGCTGTCGGGGCATGGGTCGAAGCGACGAGCGCGAGATAGACCGGGAATGCCACGGTCGCCACGCCAAGGATCAAGATCACATGCGCGAAGATATCAAGCCAACGCTGGTTCTCGACCATCTGCCTCTCCCCCCTCAATAGGTGACCTTGCGTTCCACGTAACGGAACTGGACAAAGGTCAGCACCATCACGATTATCATCAACACCACCGACTGCGCCGCCGATGAGCCAAGGTTGAGGCCGACGAAACCATCGTCATAGACCTTGTAAACCAAGATGTTGGTCGCCTGCGCGGGTCCGCCGCCCGTTGTCGCGTCGATGATCGCGAAGGTGTCAAACAGCGTATAGACCACGTTGACCACCAGCAGGAAAAAGGTGGTGGGCGACAAAAGCGGCAAGGTGATCGTCCAGAAGCGCTTGAATGGCCCCGCGCCGTCGATCGCGGCCGCCTCGCGCAGGCTGGTGGGGATGGATTGCAGCCCTGCCAGAAAGAACAGGAAGTTGTAGCTGATTTGTTTCCACACAGCGGCGACAACGACCAAGATCATCGCGTCGCGCCCGGTCAGGTTATGGTTCCAGTCATAGCCGAAGCGTGCCTCCATCACATAGGGCAAGATGCCGATGGCCGGGTTGAAGATGAACCACCACAAGATGCCCGCGACGGCCGGTGCCACCGCATAGGGCCAGATCAACAACGTCGTGTAGGCCTGCGCGCTCTTGAGCATACGGTCCACTGCAAGCGCCAATATCAATGCAAGACTCAGCGACAAGACCACCGTCGCGATGGAAAAGACGACCGTTACCTGAAGCGCGTTGAGGTATTCGGGATTGTTGAGCAGCGCGCGGAAATTGCGCAGGCCCACGAATGTCGTCGAGAGGCCAAAGGCGTCTTCGCGCAGAAAGGATTGGCGCACCGCTTGACCTGCGGGCCACAGGAAGAACACCGCCGTGATCGCAAGTTGCGGCGCCAAAAGCAGGTAGGGTAGGCCCTTGTTGCCGAAAATCGTGCGTTTGGTTTGCATGCCGTTCCCTATGGCAAGAATGACCCGCGCCACCCGGTGGGCAGCGCGGGCCTTGGATCGTACAAGATCAGTTGGCGGCCGCTTCGAAGTCGCGGATCAGCGCGTTGCCGCGTGCCACGACCGCATCGAGCGCGCCCTGCGCATCGACATCCCCCGCCAGAAGGCGCTGGAATTCCTCGTCGATCACGCCACGGATCTGGACGTAGTTGCCGAAACGCAGACCCTTGGAATTGGGGGTCGGTGCGTTCAGCGTCATTTGCAGGATCGAGGTGTCGGCACCGGGGTTGGCGGCATAGTAGCCTTGGGCTTCGCTCAGCTCATAGGCGGCCTGGGTGATCGGCAGGTAGCCGGTATCCTGGTGCCACTGGGCCTGCACCTCGGGCGAGGAGAGGAAGTTGAAGAACTCTGCCACGCCGCGCTGTTCTTCGGCGCTGCCACCGGCCAGCACCCACAAGGTCGCGCCACCGATGATCGAGTTTTGCGGTGCGCCCGCGACATCGTCGTAATAGGGCAGCATGCCGATGCCCACTTCGAAATCGGGGGTGTTGTTCAGAACACCCGCGCGCGAGGCAGACGAATTCATGTACATGCCGCACTTCTGGGAATAGAACATCGGGGGTGCATCGGCACCACCGCCGGGGCCACCATACTGGAACACGCCCTCTTGCTGCCAGCGGGCAAGGTTTTCCCAATGGCGCACCTGCACTGGGCCGTTGAAGGTCAGCTCGGTCTCGAGCCCGCCAAAGCCGTTTTCGAGCGTCCCGATCTGCTGGTTGTGCCAAGCCGAGAAATTCTCAAGCTGGACCCAGCTGACCCAACCGGTCGTGAAACCACACTCAGCGGCGCCTGACGCCATGATCTGACGCGAGAAGGCCTCGACATCGGCCCAGGTGCGCGGCGGCTGCTCGGGATCAAGGCCTGCCGCGGCGAAGACGTTCTTGTTGTAGTACATGATCGGCGTCGAGGAGTTGAAGGGCATCGACAGCATGTTGCCCGCGGGGTCGGTATAGTAGCCCACGACGGCGGGCAAAAAGGCCGCCGGGTCGAAGGGAACGCCTGCATCGGCCATCAGCTGATAGACGGGAACGATCGCACCTTCGGCGGCCATCATTGTGCCGGTGCCAACTTCGAATACCTGCACGATGTCGGGCTGCTCGCCTGCGCGGAAGGCCGCGATCGCGCCGGTCATCGTTTCGGTGTAGGAACCACGATAGCTCGGCACCACGACGAATGCGCTTTGGGCGGCGTTAAAGGCGGTGGCCAGCGCTTCGGTCTTCTCGCCAAGCTCGCCACCCATCGCGTGCCACCAATCGATCTGGGTCTGCGCTTGCGCGGACGCGGACAGTGCAAGCAGGCTGACGGTGCCAACTGCTGCAATCTTGTTGAATGTCATCTCTTGCTCCTCGGCCGGTTACCCGGCGCGGCTAAAGGTCGGAACTGGAAAAGGCGGGCCGTTCTGGCCTGCCTCCGCGGTGCAGATAACCGTGATTCATGACGAGCATGTTACGGCGGCGGTCGATCAGGGCAAGTCACGCATATGTCATGTGACTGTCATCCCAAGGGACCGGCTTTTCACGCGTCAAGCGTGATCCAGACAGGGACATGGTCAGAGGGTTTCTCGCTCGCGCGCACCGCTTTCTCGATGCCGCAATCGACCAAGAGGTCGGCCGCTTGCGGGCTGAGCAGCAGGTGGTCAATGCGGATGCCGTTGTTTTTCTCCCACGCACCCGCCTGATAATCCCAAAAGCTATAAAGCCCGGGCTGGGGCATGCGCACGCGGATCGCCTCCGTAAAGCCAAGATTCACGATCCGGCGAAAAGCTGCACGGCTTTGCGGCATGGCCAATGCATCGTCGCGCCATAATTCGGGGCGGGCGGCGTCGATATCTTGCGGGATGACGTTGTAATCGCCTGCCAGTACCAAAGGCATCTCATCGGCCAAGAGCGCCTCGGCATGCGCGGCCATCCGGGCCATCCATGCAAGCTTGTAATCGTATTTCGGCCCCGGCGCAGGATTGCCATTGGGCAGGTAAAGGCCACAGACCCGCACCGCCTGTTTGTCGCCCATCACAGTCGCCTCGATCCAACGCGCCTGTTCATCTTCCGCGTCGCCGGGCAGGCCGCGGCTGATATCCTCAAGTGGCAGACGCGACAAGATCGCCACGCCATTGAAACTTTTCTGGCCATGGGTTTCCACGCGGTAGCCCATATCCTCGAAATGTTCGCGGGGGAAATTGTCATCCACCGACTTGATTTCCTGCAAGAGCGCGACATCGGGCTTGAACGCGTCGAGCCATGCGGTCAGCGCCTCGAAGCGGGCCTTGATGCCATTGATGTTGAAGGTTGCGATTTTCATGGCATGCCCCGTCTTGTCCCGCGCGCTGCGCCGGGTGTCCCATGCGCGTGGCCTGATCGCAAGCTTACATCGAGAATGAGGTGCCGCAGCCGCAAGACGAGGTCGCGTTGGGATTGTCGATGGTAAAGCGCGCGCCAATCAACTCCTCGGTGAAATCGATCACCGCATCAGCCAGAAACGGCAGCGATACGCTATCAACCACCACTTTTTGCCCATCATGTTCCAAGACCAGATCGTCATCGGTCGGATCATCGAGGCGGATATCGTATTGAAACCCCGAACATCCCCCACCATCGACCGCGATGCGCAGCGCCTTGGCATCGCCCATCGTGGCGTTGATCTCGGCAAGCCGCGCGAAAGCGCGTGGCGTGACCTTTGGCGGCAATGTCAGTGTCAGTGTCATTGGCGAAGTCCTTCGCGGCGCTGTCGCATTTGCGTCTCATAGCATATATGAACCAATGCAACGCCGACAAGAACCGGAGACCGGACCATGCGCAAGCCCTATGCCTGCGATCCTGCCCAAACACGCGGTCGGCGCATGCCAGAGGAGGAAAGCACCTTTCGCTCGCCCTTTCAGCGCGACCGCGACCGGATCATCCATGCATCGGCCTTTCGTCGCCTCAAGCACAAGACACAGGTTTTCGTTGAGCATGAGGGCGATTATTTCCGCACCCGTCTGACCCACTCGATCGAGGTTGCACAGGTCGCACGCACCATCGCGCGGGCCTTAGGGCTGGATGAAGACCTGACCGAGGCAGTGGCGCTCGCCCATGATCTCGGTCATCCGCCCTTTGGCCATACCGGCGAGGATGCGCTGCATGATCTGATGGCGCCCTTCGGCGGCTTCGATCACAATGCCCAAGCCATCCGTATCGTGACCCATCTGGAACGCCACTATGCCGATTTCGACGGGCTGAACCTGACATGGGAGACGCTTGAGGGGATTGCCAAGCATAATGGCCCGGTTGCAGCCCCCGTGCCTTGGGCCTTGGCCGCCTATAGTGCGAGCCATGACCTTGGGCTTGCCACCCATGCCAGCGCCGAGGCGCAGGTCGCGGCCATTGCCGATGACATTGCCTATAACCACCATGATCTGCACGATGGCCTTCGGGCCGAGCTGTTCTCGAGCGACGAGTTGGCGCAACTTCCCATTCTCGATCGCTGCTTTGCCGCTGTCGATGCGGCCTATCCCGATCTGAACTATTATCGTCGCCGCCACGAGGCGCTGCGCCGGTTCTTTGGCGTCCTGGTCGAAGATGTGATCGGCTATGCGCGGGCAGAATTGCATAAGCTTGCCCCGTCCAGCGCAACCGATATCCGCATGGCCGGGCGCCCCGTCATCCGCTTTTCGCAAGGCGTGTTCGAGGATCTCAAGCGCATCCGCGCCTTCTTGTTTGCGCGCATGTATCGCGCCCCTTCGGTCGTGGCGATGCGCGTCAAGGTGACAGGCGTCGTACGCGATCTCTTTCCCTATTTCATGGCCAATCCCGACCAACTGCCCAAGCAATGGCGGCGCGATGTCGCCGAAATCAGCGGCGATGAGATCGCCTTGGCGCGGATCGTGTGCGACTATATCTCGGGCATGACGGATCGTTTCGCACTTTTGACCCATAGTCAGTTTTGCGGTGGCGGCGCTGTCGGGCAGGGAGGTTATGGCTGATCAATCCAGCTTTGCGCGACCCACGCCTGATTGACCTTGGGCGTTGCCGTGATACTAGGCTGGCACCCGACCCGAGGATCTGACCATGACGATGTTTGCCGATATTCACGCCGCAGTTCTGGCCGCGCTGGACAACATGACCGCCACGGGCCACTTGCCCGCCGGGCTTGATATGCGCGCCGTGGCGGTCGAGCCGCCGCGCGATGCGGCGCATGGCGACATGGCGACCAATGCCGCAATGGTGCTGGCCAAGCCCGCTGGCATGAACCCGCGCGAGATCGCGACAGCGCTTGCAGAAACGCTGCTCCAAGACCCGCGCATCGCCAGCGCCGAGGTCGCGGGGCCAGGGTTTTTGAACCTTCGGCTGACGGCGGATGCATGGCGGAGCGTCGTTGCCGCGATCTTGGCCCAAGGCACGCAATATGGCCGGTCTCAGATGGGGCAGGGGCGGCGGATCAATGTCGAGTATGTCTCGGCCAACCCGACGGGACCCTTGCATGTGGGCCATACCCGCGGCGCGGTTTTCGGCGATGCGCTGGCACGGCTTCTGGATTTCACCGGCCATGATGTGACGCGGGAATATTACATCAACGATGGCGGTGCGCAGGTCGATGTTCTGGCCCGTTCCGTCTATCTGCGCTACCTTGAGGCGCATGGCCAAGAGGTGGCATTTGCCGATGGCACCTATCCCGGCGATTACCTGATCGCGGTTGGCCAAGCGCTCAAGGAAAAGGTGGGCGATGCCTATCTGGGGAAAGATGAAGCTGTCTGGCTGACCGAGATCCGTGATTTCGCGACCGATCTGATGATGGAGCTGATCCGCGAGGATCTGGCCAGCTTGGGTGTCGCGATGGATGTTTTCTACTCTGAGAAATCGCTCTACGGCACCGGCCGGATCGAGGCAGCCTTGGGCGATCTGCGCGGCAAAGGCTTGATTTACGAGGGCGTTCTTGAGCCACCTAAGGGCAAGACCCCCGAGGATTGGGAACCGCGCGAGCAGACTTTGTTCAAATCGACCGATTTCGGTGACGATGTGGATCGGCCGGTGATGAAATCAGACGGGGCTTGGACCTATTTTGCCCCCGACATCGCCTATCACTTTGACAAGATCAGCCGTGGCTATGATGAATTGATCGATATATTCGGGGCCGATCACGGTGGCTATGTCAAGCGGATGAAGGCGGCTGTTGCCGCGCTCTCGGGCAATCGCGTGCCGCTTGATATCAAGCTGATGCAGCTTGTTCGGCTCAAGCGCGGTGACCAAGAGCTGAAAATGTCCAAGCGCGCCGGCACCTTTGTCACGCTGCGCGATGTGGTCGAGATGGTCGGTGCCGATGTAACGCGCTTCGTGATGCTGACGCGCAAGAATGACGCGCCCCTGGATTTCGATGTCGACAAGGTGCGCGAGCAATCCAAGCATAACCCTGTTTTCTACGTGCAATACGCCCATGCGCGCATCCAGTCGGTGTTGCGCAAAGGGGCCGAGCTTGGGGTCATGCCGGGCGGCGCGGAGGATCTGGGCGCAATCAGCGATCCGGCGGAACTGGCGCTGGTGGCGAAACTGGCCCATTGGCCACGCCTCGTGGAAAGTGCAGCCGAAGCGCATGAGCCCCACCGCATCGCCTTTTATCTCTACGAGCTTGCCAGCGATTTCCATGCGCTGTGGAACAAAGGCAATGGCGCGCCTCAACTGCGCTTCTTGCAAGAAGATGATCCCGCCACAAGTCGCGGGAAATTTGCCATGATCAGTGCCGTGGCGATTGTTATTTCCAACGGTCTTGGTATCTTGGGTGTGCGTCCGGCCGAAAAGATGTGAGGCATCAGACCTCCCGTCGGCTGGGAAAACAGGCAAAACCCGGTGTCGCAAGGCACATAAACGGGAACCAAGAGCAGGCGTGGCAGGATATGGCAAGCATCGGATCATTCGGTGATGATCGCGGTTATGGGGCGTCGCATGCGCATGGCGGCGCGCGTCCCGTGACATCTCAGATTGGACAGATCGTGAACTGGGCAGGAGCGTTCGTCTCGCTCGGCTTGGTTGTGGGTATGGCTGTGTGGGCTGTTCAATTGGCAGCACGGGATGTGTCGGGTGTGCCGGTGATCCGCGCCCTCGAAGGCCCGATGCGCAGCGCTCCCGAAGATCCCGGCGGCACACAGGCCGACCATCAGGGGCTTGCGGTCAATCGTTTGGCCGAAGGGGCCGCTGCGGCTGATGTCCCTGATACGCTGGTCTTGGCCCCTCCACCGGTCGAGTTGACGCCCGTTGCGATGAGTTCCTCTTCGCTTGCCACCGAGGCTCCCAAACCGACACCCGAAGCGGCCGCAACGCAGACCCAGATCCTGATCGAACGCATCATGACACGCGATCTCGACGCCGCGCCTGTTGGAGAAGGGGCGGCTTTGGAGGCTGAGGATGCCGTCATCGGATCCTTGCCCGCACCCGTTTTGCCCCAGATCAGCCCGGCACCACCCCGTGCGATTTCAGCCGATATCCCCGGTGTCAATCTCTCGATCCGTCCGCCGGTCAGACCCCGCACGATCCTTGCCGGGGCGAGCGTGGCGGATGCAGCGCAAGCACTAGGCGGGACGGTGCGTGATTTGGAAAGCGCCTCGCTCGCCCAAGGAACGCGGCTTGTGCAGCTGGGGGCGTTCGACAGCCCCAAGATTGCCAAGGCCGAGTGGGATCGCCTGCTCGCCCGCTTTCCCGATTATTTCGAGGGGCGCGCACGTGTAATTCAAGCGGCCAATTCCGGCGGCGAGACCTTCTTCCGCCTGCGGGCGCATGGCTTTGAAGATCTTGCTGCATCGCGCCGTTTTTGTGCAGCCTTGGTGGCGCGCAATGCGCCTTGTATCCCTGTCACGGTCAGATAACGGCGATGTCCGGGCTGTCGGCCACAATCCTTGGATGCGAAGGCCCGCGCCTGTCAGCGGATGAGGCGCGCTTTTTCGCCCAAGCCCAGCCTTGGGGCTTTATCCTTTTCGCGCGCAATATCGAAGATCCGGCACAGCTTGCGGCGCTGACCGCGGATTTGCGGGCGGCGGTGGGGCGCGATGCGCCGATCTTGATCGATCAAGAAGGGGGGCGGGTGCAGCGCATGCGCGCGCCCCATTGGCGGCAGTGGCGACCGGCCCTTGACCAGATGGCGCAAGCCGGGCCTGCGCGCGCGGCCCGCGCGATGTATCTCCGCGCGCGCCTGATCGCGCATGAGTTGCATGCCATGGGTATTGATGTGAATTGCATGCCCTTGGCCGATGTCGCGCGCGACACCACCCATCCCGTGCTTTTGAACCGGCTTTACGGCACCGCACCCGATACGGTGATCAGTGCGGGCCGCGCAGTGGCCGAAGGGCTGACCGCAGGTGGCGTTTTGCCCGTGCTCAAGCATCTACCGGGCTATGGCTTGGGCGAGGTGGACAGCCATCTGAGCCTGCCGCGCGTAAGCGCGCCCTTGGCCGAACTGACACAGGTCGATTTTGCAGCCTTCAAACCCTTGGCCGATCTTCCCTTGGGCATGACCGCCCATATCGTTTACGAGGCGATCGATCCCGATGTGCCGGCCACCTTTTCGCGCCAGTTGATCGCGATGATCAGGGCCGAGATCGGTTTCGAGGGCGCCTTGATGACCGATGATTTGTCGATGGGGGCGCTGCCCGGCCCCATCGGGGAACGTGCGGCGCGCGCGCGGGCCGCCGGATGCGATCTGATCTTGCATTGCAATGGCGACCGGTCGGAAATGGACATGGTACTCGCCGATGCGGGGCGACTTGATGGCTTGTCGTTGGTCCGCTGTGAAGCCGCGCTGTCCCAGCGCAAGCGCCCCAAGCCGCTTGACATCGCGGCTGCCGAGGCCGACCTTGCCGATCTTCTGGACGGAGAGGTTTATGGCTGACAGGCCAACGCCCGCCAATGAGACGGATAGCCATTGGGATGCCGTCGCCTCGCGCCGCGCGGCCGAGGCGCTGATCGTCGATGTCGATGGGTTCGAGGGGCCGCTCGATCTGCTTTTGAGCTTGTCGCGCACGCAAAAGGTCGATCTGCGCAAGATCTCGATCCTGCAACTGACCGAGCAATATCTGGCCTTCATCGACCAGGCGCGCGCGCTCAGGATCGAATTGGCGGCGGATTACCTCGTGATGGCCGCATGGCTGGCTTTCTTGAAGTCGCGTCTGCTTTTGCCCCCTGACCCAAGCGAAGAGGGGCCATCGGGGGAAGAAATGGCCGCCTATCTGGCGTTCCAGCTTGAGCGTCTCGCGGCGATGCGCGATTGTGCGGCAAAGTTGATGGCGCGCGACCGCTTGGGCCAAGACCGTTTCGTGCGCGGCGAAGAGCAAGAGGTCGCGACATCCCGGCGCATCACCTATACGGCAGGCCTGCTTGACCTGATGCAAGCCTATGCCCGCATCCGCACGCGCGATGAGTTCCGCCCCTTTGTCATGGATCGTGACAATGTCTTGACGATGGAACAGGCGCTTGACCGTATGCGCGGCTTGATCGGTTATGCGGGCGAATGGACCGATCTTGTCAGCTATCTGCCCGATGAATGGCGCGGCGATCCCAAGCGGCGGCGCTCGGCCACGGCGGCCAGTTTTGCCGCTGCCTTGGAGTTGGCCAAGGCAGGCAAGGTGTTGATCCGCCAATCCGAAACCTTTGCCCCCATCGAATTGCGCCGCAGGGACGACTAGATGACAGATACCGCCCCCCCCAAGCGCGAGGAAAGCCTGTTTCGCGCGCCCCCCTTGGCCGAGCAAGAGCGGATGGTCGAGGCGATGCTTTTCGCCGCCGCCCGCCCCTTAAACCTGGCCGAGATGGAGGCGCGGATGCCGCATGGCTGCGATGCGGCTGAGGCGTTGCAGCTGTTGCGCAAGCGCTATGAAGGGCGCGGTGTGACCCTTGCGCGCGTGGGCGATGCATGGGCGATCCGCACGGCGGCCGATCTGGGCTTTTTGATGGCGCGCGAAACGGTCGAGACCCGCAAGCTATCACGCGCCGCAATCGAGACATTGGCGATCATCGCCTATCATCAGCCGGTCACCCGCGCCGAGATCGAGGAAATCCGCGGCGTGTCGGCCTCCAAGGGGACGGTCGACCAGCTGATCGAGATGGAATGGGTGCGTTTCGGCCGACGCCGGATGACGCCGGGTCGCCCTGTGACCTATGTGGTGACGCAAGGGTTCCTCGATCATTTCGGGCTGGAATCGGCACGCGATTTGCCCGGCCTGAAGGAACTGCGCGAGGCGGGGCTCTTGGAAAGCCGCCCCCCCGAAGGAACCGAGCCGGACGCGGTCGGCCAAGGCGATACCGGCGATATGTTCGACGATGACGCGGAAATGGCAATGCGCGATGATGGCGAGGATCTTGTCGATGACGATGATCGCGAAAGCCTGACCTGACTTTGCCGCATTTGTACTATACTGAAAAAGAGGTGTGGTGGATATCGCCCCAAGCCGAGCGGTATCTGTGTAACGAGGGCAGAAAGATGGACCGTATCATCAATATGATTATCCGGCAGGTCGTGAGCCAGCTTGTGAACCGTGGCATGCATGCCGGGATCAACAAGCTGACGCAGGGCCGCGCCGATGCAACCCCAAAGCAACAAGCGCAAGCGCGTCAGACCGGTGATCGCGCCAAGCAGGCAATCCGCCTGATCCGCCGTTTCGGCCGGTTCTGACAGCACGGGCCGCCAGGCAACCAACCCGTGCAAAGCAAAACGGGCGCCTTTGGGCGCCCGCTTCTTTTCGGTGATCTGACTGCAGATTAGCAGCTGTAATACATCTTGTATTCGATCGGGTGGGGGGTGTGCTCGAAGGCGTACACTTCCTGCCACTTCAGCGCGATATACGCCTCGATCTGGTCCTTGTCGAACACGCCGCCCTTGAGCAGGAAGTCGTGATCGGCTTCGAGATTCTCCAGCGCTTCACGCAAGGATGCGCAAACGGTGGGGATCGATGCCAGCTCTTCCGGGGGCAGATCGTACAGATCCTTGTCCGAGGGCTCGCCGGGGTGGATCTTGTTCAAGATCCCGTCAAGGCCAGCCATCAGCAGCGCCGAGAAAGCAAGATACGGGTTGGCCGACGGGTCGGGGAAACGGGCCTCGACGCGCTTTGCCTTGGGGCTTTCGGTCCACGGAATACGCACGCAGCCCGAGCGGTTGCGGGCCGAATAGGCACGCAGAACCGGGGCCTCGAAGCCCGGGATCAGGCGCTTATAGCTGTTGGTCGAGGGGTTGGTGAAGGCGTTCAGCGACTTGGCGTGCTTGAGGATGCCGCCGATGAAATAGAGCGCCTCGTTCGACAGGTCGGCGTATTTGTCGCCCGCGAAAAGCGGCTTGCCGTCTTTCCAGATCGACATGTTCACATGCATGCCAGTGCCGTTGTCGCCGGCCATGGGCTTGGGCATGAAAGTTGCCGACTTGCCATAGGCATGGGCCACGTTGTGGATGACATACTTGTATTTTTGGATGTCATCGGCCTGCTTGGTCAGCGTGCCGAAAATCAGGCCCAGCTCGTGCTGGTTCGACGCCACCTCGTGGTGGTGTTTGTCGACCTTCATGCCGATGCGCTTCATGGTCGAGAGCATTTCCGAACGCAAATCCTGTGCCGGATCGATCGGGTTGACCGGGAAATAGCCGCCCTTGATGCCGGGGCGGTGGCCAGTGTTGCCCATTTCGTATTCCGTGTCGGTGTTCCAGGCGCCGTCAACGGCATCGACCTCGAACGACACCTTGTTCATCGACACGGCATAACGGACATCGTCGAAGACAAAGAATTCAGCCTCGGGGCCGAAATAGGCCGCATCACCCACGCCCGACGACTTGAGATAGGCCTCGGCCTTCAGCGCGATGCCGCGGGGGTCACGGTTATAGGCTTCGCCGGTGTCAGGCTCGACCACGTTGCAATGCACGCAGATCGTCTTTTCGGCATAGAAGGGATCGACATAGGCGCTGTCGGTGTCGAGCATCAGCTTCATGTCGGAGGCTTCGATGCCTTTCCAACCCGCGATGGACGAGCCGTCGAACATAAAGCCTTCTTCGATGAAATCCTCATCCACGAGATCGGCCATCACCGTCACATGTTGCAGCTTGCCGCGCGGATCGGTGAAACGGATATCGACGTATTCCGCCCCTTCCTCTTGGATCAGCTTCAAAAGGTTGTCTTTGCTCATCGTGACCTTCCCCTAACGTAATGGTCGTGTGATTGCTTGGCCTTGGGCGGGTGACACCGCCGTGCGACCAGCGGCTTAAATTGCGTCGTCGCCGGTTTCCCCGGTACGAATGCGGATCGCTTGCGCAATGTCGGAGACGAAAATCTTGCCATCGCCGATCTTGTCGGTCTTGGCGGCGCTGATGATCGCCTCGATCGCGGCGTCAACCATATCATCTGTCAAGACGACCTCGATCTTCACCTTGGGCAGGAAATCAACGACATATTCGGCGCCGCGGTAAAGTTCGGTATGGCCTTTCTGGCGGCCAAAACCCTTGACCTCGGTCACGCTAAGACCCTGAATACCGATCTCTTGCAGCGCTTCCTTCACCTCGTCGAGCTTGAAGGGTTTAATGATCGCTTCGATCTTTTTCATGCGGCCCAAGCCTCCTCGTATCTGCGGGTTCCTGACACCATTTTGCGCGGGGGGAATCCATGCGCTACGCTCCAGATCAGGCCGATTGCCGGTGATTCCGATATTGTGTGATAAAAAATTAGGCAGTTTGCACAAAAAGAGAGCAGAATGAAAACAACACGCCGAAAGAGACTTGTGACCGCTGCCGAGATGCGTGCCATTGAACATGCCTCTATTGCGAACGGCCGGGTAACAGGCGGTGCGTTGATGGAGCGGGCAGGGCGCGCGGTTGTTGACGCGATTTTTGCCCGTTGGCCTGATCTGGCGCGGGTGCCGGGCAAGGCGGTGGTGCTGTGCGGGCCGGGCAATAATGGCGGTGACGGTTTCGTGATCGCGCGCCTTTTGCAAGGCTGGGGCTGGAAGGTCGCCGTTTTTGCATGGGGTGATCTTGCGCGACGACCGCAGGATGCGGCGGAGCAACAGGCGCTTTGGACCAGCAGAGGCGTGATCCATCCATTGCCGATCAACGCGGTGCCGGATCCGCATGATGGGCCGGGGGTGATCATCGATGCGCTTTTCGGCACGGGGCTTGCGCGCGGCTTGGGGGCTGATCTCGTGCAAGCGATGTTAACGCCGCTTGAGGGATCTGGCTTTGCCGATTGGCGGCGGGTTGCGGTCGATATTCCATCGGGGATCTGCGCTGACTCAGGCCGTGTTCTGACGGATGCGCAAGGCAATGGCGCCGCGTTTCGTGCCAATCTGACGGTGACGTTTCACGCCCACAAACCAGGTCATGTCCTTGATCGCGGACCTGACTTTTGCGGCGATGTCGTCGTCTGCGATATCGGCTTGGACGATGACAGCCCGCTTGGGCAACACGGCCTTGCAATGATCGATGCGCCGGATGCTGCGCAAATCGACAAGAAAAGCGGGCATAAATATGGGCATGGCCATGTGCTCGTACTGTCAGGTGGGCTGGGTCGATCGGGTGCCGCGCGGCTGACGGCCCGGGGAGCGCTGCGCATTGGCGCGGGTCTGGTGACAGTGGCCGCCCCCGCCGCGGCCATGGCAGAATGCGCGGCCCAATTGACGGCGATCATGTTGCGCCAACTCGACTCGGCCGATGCATTGGCCGCAATGCTCGAGGATAGCCGGATCACTGCGCTTTGCCTTGGGCCGGGTCTCGGGGTTGCGCGGGCGCGTGAATTGGTGCCGATCGCTTTGCGTGCAGGACGACCGGTGGTACTGGATGCCGATGCGATCAGCGCCTATGGCGACAGGCCCGAGGATTTATTTGCAGCCCTACACAAAGGCGTGATCTTGACCCCGCATGACGGAGAGTTTGCCCGCCTGTTTCCCGATCTGAGCCAAGCGCTTGCACAACCTGCCACCCGCGGCCCTGCCATGTCACGCATCGATGCGACAGCCGCGGCGGCCAAGCGGGCAGGTTGTGTCGTGCTCTTGAAAGGGCGCGACACGATTATTGCCGATCCGTCCGGCCACGCGGCCGTGCATGCAGCAACAGGTGTGCGCACCGTGGGGTGGCTCGCGACTGCTGGGGCGGGCGATGTGCTCGCGGGGGTGCTCGCGGGGCTTTTGGCGCGGGGGCTTTCGCCGATGTCTGCCGCCAAGGCGGCCGTGTGGCTTCATGTGGAGGCCGCGCTGATTTGTGGCCCCGGCATGATTGCCGAAGATCTGCCCGAAGCCATGCCGCGCCTGTTGCGCCCGCTCTTGGGTTAGAGGCGCGCCTTAGGCCGGAACGCCAAGCCGATCAGCCGAGACGAGCTCTAGCCCGTCAGCTTGGAAGATTGCAGGGCGGCCAAACCGCAACGCAAAGCCGGTCATCGGAGTCTCGAGCACCTCGACGCGGATAAACTCGCCATCAGCAAGCTGCCCTGCCGGGACACAGGCCTGTTTTTGGCCGTAAATCGCTTGCGCGCGCCAATCACGGATCAAGATCTGCTGGGAAGCTGGCAGCCAAAGATCGCGTTCTGGCCGACCGCCAAGCGCGTTTTTCGTCAAGCGCACGATCGCTGTGCCAAGGGGAAGTGTGACCTGGTCGATAGCCGCAATTGCCCGCGCACCTTGGCGGGTGATCACAAGATCTCCGGGGTAAAGATGCGCGACCGGCAAGCTGCCGTCGAGTGTTTGAACGGCGGCATCGGCTGCAATCGCCATAAGGCCTGCTTGGCCTATGGTGCGCACCAACGCCCCCGCCGTGATGGGGGTCAAATCGGTCATGTCGAAACCTGCTCGTTCATGGGCGTCTTTTTGCGCCCTATGCTTCATGCGCTCACCCTAGCCCAAGCCGCCGCAACGGCACGAGGGAAAAGATCAATTGCATCACCAAAGGGCGCAAAGTGTTGCGGAAAAACAGAAGGGCATGCAGGGCCAGTGTACCCTTTCTCCATGCTACAGGTTGAAAAGGCGTGAAGTGCGGGCGTTTTCACCCTCGCACATGGTGTTTGGCTCTGCTAAACGCAGCACGCATGCGGGTGTGGCGAAATTGGCAGACGCACCAGATTTAGGTTCTGGCGCCGCAAGGCGTGGGGGTTCAAGTCCCTCCACCCGCACCATCACCACATTGCGGCCAAGCTAGGGCAGGAACAGCCGATCATGACAATCACGCTTCTTGACGGTGGCATGGGCCAAGAATTGATCCATCGCGCTGGTGACCGGCCCACGCCGCTTTGGTCAACGCAGGTGATGATGGCCCATCCCGGCCTGGTAGAGCAGGTGCATGGCGATTATTTCGCGGCCGGCGCGCAGATCGCCACAACCAATACCTATGCAATTCATCGCGACCGACTGATCCATGAAGGTCTTGAGCATCTCTTTGCTGAGCTGCACGCCGCCGCCATCGCCGAGGCGCTTGCCGCGCGCAAGGCCCATGGTCGTGGACGCATCGCCGGTTCCGTCGGCCCCTTGGTCGGCAGCTACCGCCCAGACCTGCACCCCGAGCCAGCCGCCGCCGTGCCGCTTTACGGTGAGATCGTCACGATCCTCGCGCCCCATGTCGATCTGATCTTGTTCGAGAGCGTGGCATCCTTGATGCATGCCGAAACAGCGCTTGCCGCAGCAGGGGCGGTGGATTGTCCTGTTTGGCTGTCCGTCACGCTTGATGATGCTGATGGCGCGCGCCTGCGCTCGGGCGAAGCGGTCGCCGATCTCTTGCCGATCCTGAAGGCTGGGGGTGCTGCTGCCGTGCTGGCCAATTGCTCGATCCCCGAGGCGATGCCCAAGGCGCTGGCGATCTTTGCCCAAGGCGATTTGCCTTTTGGTGCCTATGCCAATGGCTTTACCAAGATCAGCGAAGGCTTTTTGGCTGACCGCCCGACGGTCGATGCACTTGCGGCGCGTAGCGATCTGGGGCCTGCGACCTATGCCGATCATGTCATGGGCTGGATCGACCAAGGCGCAACCATTGTCGGCGGTTGCTGCGAGGTCGGCCCTGCGCATATCGCCGAGATCGCCCGCCGTTTGCGCGCCAAGGGGTTGATCGCGTAAGCCTTTGCACGGTCTTTGCCTGTATGATCGTGAATTCCTATTGATTGGCGGTATTTTGATCGTGATATTGAGATCATGATCAACAAGCTTGAAATGTTTATCGCCGTCGCCAAAGAGGGTCACTTTGGCCGTGCCGCCGAAAGCCTTGGTGTCACGCAGCCGACGCTATCGACCGGCATCAAGCAGTTGGAGGAACAGCTTGGTGTGCAGCTGGTCTTTCGTGGCTCGCGCTATGGGGGGCTTACGCCCGAAGGGGCGCGCGCGCTGGTCTGGGCGCGCAAGCTGGTGGGTGATGCCCGCGCCTTCCGCGAAGAAATGCGCGTCAGCCGCCATGGGCTGTCTGGCCATCTGCGCCTTGCGGTCATTCCCACAGCACTGACTTGGGCTGCCAAGCTTTCGGCCCATTTCGCCGAGGCCCATCCCAAGGTGCGCTTTACGATCTTGTCGCGCAATTCATCCGACATATTGAAAATGCTCGAGAATCTTGAGGTGGATGCCGGGCTGTCCTATCTCGACAACGAGCCGTTGGGCCGGATGACCACCGCCCCGATCTATACCGAGCGCTACACGCTTGTCTGCCATGCCGACAACCCCTTGGCCTTGCAGGCACAAGTAACCTGGGCCGATCTGGCGGGTGAGCGTCTGTGCTTGCTGACACCCGACATGCAGAACCGGCGGATCATCAACCAATGCTTCATGGAGGCCGATGTCACCCCCGATGCCTTGGTCGAAGCAAACTCGACCCTCGTACTGGCCGCCCATGTCGCAGAGGGCGGGTGGGTCACGATCTTGCCTGCGGACATGGCGCGATTCTTGAGTGCGGGCAAACGCTTGGCCATCGTGCCGATCACGGGGGCGCATGTGGAGCATGTCGTAGGCCTTGTGGCCCCCCATCGTGAGCCGCACACACCCGTGCTTGACGCGCTCTTGGGCTTTGCGGCGGCGCTGAACCGTGGGTAGCACCTCCGAGAGGTCGGAAATCGCCGCGTGATGGTCGCTGCCATGTCATTCGATTTCTCAATCAACTGACGGAAAAGCGATATTGATTGTTGATCGTGCATCTGCATGCTGGAGGGTGGATATCCGGAGCCAGACATGACCAACCCAGCCCCTGTTGCTGCGCCTGCGCGCCTTGCCGAGATCGAGGCGATCATCGCCGCTCACCTGTGGCGCGAAGGGCCGCTTTTGCCGATTTTGCATGATGTGCAGGCCGCCTTTGGGTTCATCCCATCCGATGCGCATGCGCCGATTGCAGCGGCGCTCAACATCAGCCGTGCCGAGTTGCATGGCGTTTTGAGTTTCTACCATGATTTCCGCGACGCACCCGCAGGCAAGCATGTGCTCAAGATTTGCCGGGCCGAGGCCTGTCAGGCAATGGGTGGTGCGGCCATGTCGCAGGCGGTCCTCGACACGTTGGGGCTGGATTGGAACCAGACCACCCGCGATGGGCGGGTGACGGTCGAGCCTGTCTATTGTTTGGGGCTTTGCGCTTGCGCGCCTGCCGCAATGGTCGATGGCAAGCTGAAGGGCCGCGCCACGGCGCAGACCATCTTGGCGGAGTTGAGCGCATGAAGATCTATGTTCCCCGCGATGCGGCGGCGCGCGCGCTTGGTGCTGATGCTGTTGCCCAGGCCTTTGCCGCCTTGGGTCACGAGGTGATCCGCAACGGTTCACGCGGGATGGTATGGCTTGAACCCTTGGTCGAGATCGCGCAAGGCGGGGTACGCCGTGCCTATGGGGCGGTGACACCCGCCGATGTTGCGGGCATCCTGGCGGGGACGGTCGAAAGCCTGGGGGTGGTCGAGGATATTCCCTTTTTCGCGCGCCAGACGCGGCTGACTTTCGCGCGCTGCGGGGTGATCGACCCGCTCGACCTTTCCGATTACGCAGCGCATGGCGGACTGAGCGGATTGCGCCGCGCGCTGGACCTTGGCCCTGAGGGGGTCGTGGACGAGGTCAAGCAAAGCGGCTTGCGCGGGCGTGGTGGCGCAGGCTTTCCCACGGGCATCAAATGGGAGACGGTGGCGCGCGCCGCCGGTCCGCAAAAATACATCGTCTGTAATGCCGATGAAGGCGATAGCGGCACATTTGCCGACCGCATGATCATGGAAGGCGATCCCTTCTCGGTGATCGAGGGGATGGTGATCGCGGGGATCGCCGTGGGGGCGACCAAGGGGTTCGTCTATATCCGCTCGGAATATCCCGATGCGATCGACGTCATGACAAGCGCAGTCAAGATTGCACGTAAAAACAATCTATTGGGTTGCGTTCTTCACTCGTCGCATGAATTCGATATCGAAGTCCGTGTTGGCGCCGGCGCCTATGTCTGCGGCGAGGAAACATCGCTTTTGAATTCGCTCGAGGGCAAGCGTGGAGTCGTGCGGGCCAAACCGCCGCTGCCCGCGCTCGAAGGGTTCATGGGGCGGCCGACAGTCGTCAACAATGTCATTTCGCTCGCCACCATCCCGGTGATTTTCGAGAAGGGCGCGGCGCATTACGCGGGCTTCGGGCTGGGCCGGTCGAAAGGCACGATGCCAATCCAGATCGCGGGCAATGTGGCGCGCGGCGGGTTGTTCGAGACCGGGTTTGGCATGCCTTTGGGCGAATTGGTCAACGATATCGCCGGTGGCGCGGCCACGGGGCGGCCGGTCAAGGCGGTGCAGGTCGGCGGACCACTCGGGGCCTATTTCGCGCCGGAGAAATTCGACACCCCCTTTGCCTATGAGGAATTCGACGGGCAGGGCGGGTTGATCGGTCACGCGGGCGTCGTGGTCTTTGATGACAGTGCCGACATGCGGGCGATGGCGCGCTTCGCGATGGAATTCTGCGCGGTGGAGAGTTGCGGGAAATGCACGCCTTGCCGGATCGGCGCGGTGCGCGGGGTCGAGACCATCGACCGGATCGCGGCGGGCGATGCAGGGGCCATCCCGCTATTGGTCGATCTGTGCGAGACGATGAAGCATGGCTCGCTCTGCGCCTTGGGCGGTTTCACGCCCTATCCGGTGATGAGCGTGCTCACGCAATTCCCCGAGGAATTCGCGGGTCATCGGGAGGCGGCGGAGTGAGCAGTTTCGCCGCCTTCGGCGCCGACCGACCGGGGGGCGCTGCCCCCCGGACCCCCCGGGATATTTATGAAACAGAGAAGCAAGGGCAAGTTGGATCATGAAGGATTTCATCATTCCCTGGGGTGACGATCGCGATATGGGCACGCCAGCCAAGAAGGGCGCGCCGGTCAGCCTGATGATCGACGGGTTCGAGGTCACAGTGCCTGAAGGCACCTCTGTCATGCGGGCGGCGGCGATTGCGGGCATTCAAGTGCCCAAGCTTTGCGCCAGCGACAATCTGGAGGCATTCGGGTCGTGCCGGCTTTGTGTTGTCGAGATTGAGGGGCGGCGCGGCACGCCGGCATCTTGCACCACGCCGGTGGCACCGGGCATGGTCGTGCGCACCCAATCCGAGCAGGTCAAGAAGATCCGCAAAGGGGTGATGGAGCTTTATATCTCGGATCACCCGCTGGATTGTTTGACATGCAGTGCCAACGGCGATTGCGAATTGCAGGATATGGCGGGTGTCGTCGGCCTGCGTGATCAGCGTTTCGCGGCGCCCGAGGGCGGCATGCGCACTCATTTCGCGACCCGTGACACAAGCGGGCAGGAAAACCCTGAATACACGCCCAAAGATACCAGCAACCCCTATTTCACCTATGATCCGGCGAAATGCATCGTCTGCAATCGTTGCGTGCGGGCCTGTGAGGAGGTGCAAGGCACCTTCGCGCTGACGATCGAAGGCCGGGGCTTCGAGAGCCGCGTGTCGGCTGGTGGGGTGGGAGATGATTTCCTGTCGTCTGATTGCGTGAGCTGCGGGGCCTGCGTGCAGGCCTGTCCCACGGCGACGCTTCAGGAGAAGAGCGTCATTGAGCTTGGCACGCCCACGCGCTCGGTCATCACGACCTGCGCTTATTGCGGGGTGGGATGTTCCTTCAAGGCTGAGATGAATGGTGACGAATTGGTGCGGATGACGCCCTACAAGCACGGGGCGGCCAATCGCGGGCATTCCTGCGTCAAGGGGCGGTTTGCCTATGGCTACGCCACGCATGCCGACCGTATCCTGAGCCCGATGATCCGTGCCAGCATCGACCAGCCTTGGCGTGAGGTCAGTTGGGAAGAGGCACTTGGCTTTGCCGCCGAACGGATGCGGGGCATCCAGGCCAAGTATGGGCGCAAATCGGTGGGGGTCATCACCTCGTCGCGCTGCACCAACGAAGAGACCTATCTGGTGCAAAAGCTGGCGCGTGCGGTGTTTCTTAACAATAACACGGATACCTGTGCGCGGGTGTGCCATTCGCCGACGGGTTACGGCTTGGGTCAAACCTTCGGCACGAGCGCTGGCACGCAGAATTTCGACAGCGTGGCACATGCCGATGTTGTGGTCGTGATCGGGGCGAACCCGACCGATGGGCATCCGGTCTTTGCGAGCCGCCTGAAAAAGCGTCTTCGGGCGGGGGCAAAACTGATCGTCATCGATCCACGCCGGATCGATCTGGTCAAGACGCCCCATATCGCGGCGGCGCATCACCTGGCTTTGCGTCCCGGCACCAATGTGGCGCTCGTGACCGCCATGGCGCATGTGATCGTGACCGAGACGCTTTATGATGCAGATTTCATCAAGCAGCGCTGCGATTGGGACGAATTCCAAGAATACGCCGAATTCGTGAGCGATGTGCGCCATTCCCCCGAGATGACCGAGATGTTGACGGGTGTTTCGGCCGAGGAATTGCGCGCGGCGGCCCGGCTTTATGCGACGGGCGGCAATGGCGCGATTTATTATGGGCTGGGCGTGACGGAACATTCCCAAGGTTCGACCACTGTGATGGGGATCGCGAACCTGGCGATGCTGACGGGCAATATCGGGCGCGAGGGGGTGGGTGTGAACCCGCTTCGCGGGCAGAACAACGTGCAAGGCTCGTGCGACATGGGGTCGTTCCCGCATGAATTGCCGGGCTATCGCCATGTGAAACACGCCGATGTGCGCGCGATCTTCGAGAGCGCATGGGGGGTGGAGATCGACCCCGAGCCGGGTCTGCGCATTCCCAACATGCTTGATGCCGCCGCCGATGGCCGGTTCAAGGGGCTCTATTGCCAAGGCGAGGATATCCTGCAATCCGATCCCGATACGCACCATGTGGCGGCGGGGCTGGCGGCGATGGAATGTGTCATCGTCCATGACCTGTTCCTGAACGAGACAGCGAATTACGCCCATGTCTTCCTGCCCGGCTCGACCTTTCTGGAAAAGGACGGGACCTTCACCAATGCCGAGCGTCGGATTAACCGCGTGCGCAAGGTTATGGCACCGCGTAATGGCTATGCGGACTGGGAGATTACCCAGATGCTCGCCAATGCAATGCTGAAGGCCGAGCATCGCCCGCTGTGGCATTACACCCATCCCGCCCAGATCATGGATGAGATCGCGGCCACCACGCCGGGTTTCGCCAATGTCGATTACGCGATGCTCGAGGAAAAGGGATCGGTGCAGTGGCCCTGCAACGATGCCAATCCCGAGGGCTCGCCCATCATGCATGTTGACGGCTTTGTGCGGGGTAAGGGGCGGTTTATCGTCACCGAGTATATCGCGACCGAGGAACGGACCGGGCCGCGTTTCCCGCTTTTGCTGACCACGGGGCGCATCCTCAGCCAGTATAATGTCGGTGCGCAGACGCGGCGGACGCAAAACACCATCTGGCATGCCGAGGATGTGTTGGAAATCCACCCCCATGACGCGGAGGTACGCGGCGTGAAAGAGGGGGATTGGGTGAAACTTGCCTCGCGCTCGGGTGAGACGAGTTTGCGCGCCCATCTGACGACCCGCGTCAGCCCCGGCGTGGTTTACACGACCTTTCACCACCCCACCACGCAGGCCAATGTGATCACCACCGATTTCTCGGATTGGGCCACCAATTGCCCCGAATACAAGGTCACGGCGGTGCAGGTGGGGCTGTCGAACGGGCCGACGGATTGGCAGGAAAGCTATGAAGCGCAGGCGCGCCTGTCGCGCCGGATCTTGCCGGCGGCGGAATGAGCGCCAGCCGCTCCATATCCGCGCGGGCCTTTGGACCTGAGGGTGGGCGCGAGATCGCCCGCTCGCTGCCCGATGAGGTGGCAGTCGCTGTCACGTGCAACGGCTCGACCCAAGCCGTGATGATGTGCAGCCCCAGTGACCTTGAAGACTTTGCCCGTGGCTTCGCCTTGACCGAAGGTTATGCGCGCCCCGATCAGATCGAGCGGATCGACATCGTTGAGATGGCGCAAGGGATCGAAGCGCGGCTTTGGATCGCGCAAGAGGCCGCTGATGCGTTGGGGGCGCGGCGGCGCATGATGATGGGGCCGGTCGGCTGCGGGCTTTGCGGGATCGACAGCCTTGAGCAAGCGATGCGCCCATTGCCCGTGCTTGCAAGCGATCTGAGGTTGGATTGGTCCGAAGCGGCAGGCGCGGTCGAGCGGTTGCGCGCCCATCAGCCCTTGCACGACCTGACGCATGCCGTTCATGCGGCCGGCTTTTTGGTGCCGGGGCGTGGCATCATCTGCGCGCGCGAGGATGTCGGGCGGCACAACGCGCTCGACAAGTTGATCGGCGCCTTGCTTGCGGCCGGGATCACACCATCGCGCGGGGCAATGGTCATGACCAGCCGGATTTCAGTCGAGTTGGTGCAAAAGGCTGTTTTGGCGGGTTGCGCTGTGCTTTTGGCCGCCTCGGCGCCGACAGCACAAGCGGTGCGCATGGCCCAAGCCGCGGGGTTGAGCGTTGCGGGCTTTGCGCGCGGCGGCCGGATCGAGATTTTTACCCATCCCGAAAGGGTTCGAGGAGGTGCCTTTGATGTCGCATGACAAACTCATCCGCATGGCAAATCAGATTGCCAGCTTTTTCAAAACCCAACCGGGCAATGACCAAGCCGAGCGTGTGGCGGCCCATCTCAAGGATTTCTGGGGGCCGGAAATGCGTGCCGCCCTAAAGGCAGAGGCTGAGGCAAGGACTGATGCGGGCGCGCTGGATGAGCTGGTGCGCAGGGCGCTGCCGTTGATTTAGGGCCGCGGGCGGTCGAAGACCTGCCCGGACGTGCTTTTCGACCGCGTCACGCGCTCCGCTATACCGGCGGTGACCATGAAAAAAGGGCGCACAGGGCGCCCTTTCCAATTTAATTCGCGCTGCTGTTCAGAGCAGTTCGATATTGACGGCGCTTTCGCGGCCATCACGGCCTTTTTCAAGATCGAACTTGACCTTTTGGTTGTCAGCAAGGCCGGTGAGGCCCGAGCGCTCGACGCCCGAGATATGGACGAAAACGTCCTTGGAACCGCCATCGGGCGCGATGAAGCCGTAGCCCTTGGTGGTGTTGAACCATTTCACGGTGCCAGTGGCCATACCCGTGTCTCCTGTCAGTTACACGCTGCCCGCACCATGCGGCAGCCCGGCGTCACCCATGCAAGATCGAGAGCACAAGCTTCGCGTCGCGCGAAAGACAGGGGTCGATAGAGTAGAGATAGCGCGCGCCTTATGCCCGTTTTGCAATCGAAAGTAAAGCATGATGGGGTGAGACAGGGAGCTGTGAGCCGTCTATCGGCGCGGTTGCTCTTGATCATGTCGCTTGCAGCGGTGCAACGGGTGGGGCAACTGCTGTGAACGGTGTACGCGGAAGATGCGCGGCGCGGCCGGTGAGCGAGGTGAAGGGGGGACCTGCGCGATGTTGCGGATGATCTTGATCATGTGCGTGGTTTTGGTCGTGGCGATGTCAGCGGCAGCGCTATGGTTTCGGCATGTGCCAATGACGGCGGCTGTTTGGCATGTGGAACCGGCGATGGTGACCCCGCCGCGTCGCCCGAATTTCGTTCTCCACATCGGTCCGGATGCGCCGGTCTTTGCGGAAAGCCCCGCGATCATCGCCGCGCGGCTCTCGCGCGTTGCTCGTGAGTACGGGGCAATCGTGATCGCCGGTAGCCCCGAGACGGGTCATGTCACCTATGTACTGCGCTCTACGCTGATGGGATTTCCCGATGCCGTATCGATCCAGATTTTGCCGCAGGCGTCAGGCACCAAGGTCGAGATTTTCTCGCGCTCGCGCTATGGTTACAGCGATCTTGGCGTGAACGCGGCGCGGGTGGCGGCGTGGATTGCCGCGCTCGGCGCGCAGAGGGGGCCTTGACCCGGCGGCCCGGCAAGGTCACATCGCGCTCATGTTGCCGCAGGATCGCCTTTTCCAGATTTCTCAGCGTTTCGAGTTTCTCGAGGCGCGGTTGAATGCCGGGCCCGCGCCTGATGAGATCGCGGGCATTAGCCGCGAATATGCCGATCTGAAACCCGTGGTGGCACAGATCACGGCGTGGCGGCGTCTGCAATCCGACATTGCCGAGGCCGAAGCGATGTTGCGCGACCCCGAGATGCGTGCGCTGGCCGAGGATGAGCTGCCGCGCCTGCGCGCCGCCTTACCCGCCGCCGAGCAAGCCCTGCAACTTGCGCTCTTGCCCAAGGACGTTGCCGATGCGCGCCCCGCGATGATCGAGATCCGCCCCGGCACCGGCGGGGATGAGGCCGCGCTTTTCGCGGGCGATCTCCTCAGGATGTACACCCGCTACGCCGAGACGCGCGGTTGGCAGATGGAGATCGTGGACCTCCAACAGACCGAGCTTGGCGGCATCCGCGAGGTCACGGCGCGTATCGCTGGCGAGGGAGTCTTTGCCCGGATGAAGTTCGAAAGCGGTGTGCATCGTGTACAACGCGTGCCGGAAACGGAATCGGGTGGGCGCATCCATACATCGGCGGCCACGGTGGCTGTGCTCCCTGAGGCGGAGGAGGTCGATATCACGATCCCCGCCGCCGATATCCGCATCGACACAATGCGCTCATCGGGGGCTGGCGGGCAGCATGTGAACACGACTGACTCGGCCGTGCGGATCACCCATTTGCCCACGGGGATCGTCGTCACCAGTTCCGAGAAATCGCAGCACCGCAACCGCGAGATCGCGATGGGTGTGCTGCGCGCACGGCTATTCGACATGGAACGCCGCCGGGCCGCCGAGGCACAGGCCGCAGACCGTCGCGCACAGGTCGGATCGGGCGACCGCTCGGAACGCATCCGTACCTATAACTTCCCACAAGGGCGGATGACCGATCATCGGATCAATCTGACGCTCTACAAGCTCGACCAAGTCATGAACGGCGATCTTGATGAGGTGATCGAAGCGCTTGTCGCCGATGCGCAAGCTCAGCTCTTGGCGGAGATGTCGGGGTGACGGCCACGACCATCGGCGCATGGCAACGCGCGGCCTTGGCGCGGCTTGCCCCCGTAATCGGCGCGGATGAGGCGGCACGCGATCTGCGGCTGATCTTGCAACAGACCACCGGCTGGTCGGCGGCGCGGCTGGGTATCGGAGCAGCCGAGTTATTTCCCCCCGAGGCGCTGGCCCGTGCCGAGGCGATGTTGGCCGCGCGCCTGACGCGACAGCCCTTGGCGCAGATCATCGGCGCATGGGAGTTTTATGGGCGCAGCTTTGAGCTGACCCGCGACACGCTAGTGCCGCGTCCTGACACCGAAACGCTGATCGATCTGGCCTTGTCCGCGCCCTTTGCGCGGTTGGTCGATCTTGGCACGGGCAGCGGGGCCATCGCGGTGACGTTGCTGGCCGAGCGTGCGGATGCCCAAGCTTTGGCCAGCGACCTATCGCAATCGGCGTTGGATGTTGCCGCGCGCAACGCTGCGCGCCACGGGGTAGCGGCCCGGCTTGCTTTGCGCTGTGCGGATTGGTGGCAGGGGCTCGACGGTTTGTTTGATCTGATCGTGTCGAACCCGCCCTATGTGAGCGAGGCCGACTATGCCATGCTGGCCCCCGAGATCACCCGCTGGGAGCCGCGTGCGGCATTGACGCCGGGGGGCGACGGGCTGTCAGCCTATCGCAGTATCTTGGCCGGGATGGGGGCGCATCTGGCACCCGGTGGGCGCTGCCTTGTCGAAATCGGTGCCGATCAAGGCCCCGATGTTGCGGCCATCTTTCGGCAAGCGGGGCTTGTGGATGTGCGGGTGCATCCCGATATCAATGGCAAGGCGCGGGTCGTATCTGGGCGGGCAAATGCCTGATCGCGGTGGCGCAAATGGCGCAATTGGGCCGAAAACGGCTGTCTGGATACAAAAACGCCCTGATTGCCGCAGAATGGACTTGTCAGCCGGTCAATGGCATGCTTACTCCGTCTTAGCGACGGGCAAGGCAAATCTGGCCTTCTGGCGCTGTTCTACCGCACATGCCGCATCGTCCCGCCTTTGGCGGCGCTGCGGGTGACGAGCCTCGCCAAGCCGCGCGGCTTGGACCGCTTCCCACCCAGGACAACTGGAACAGTAAACAACACATGAGATCATCGAAGAACCGCTCGCGGTCCAAGGGGAACCGCAATCGCTCGGTCGGCAATATCGTCAACCGCGTGTTCGACTCGTCCGGCCCCGAGGGCAAGGTCCGCGGCACCCCGCAGCAGATCATCGAGAAATACAATCAACTCGCCCGCGATGCGCAGCTCAGCAATGACCGCGTGGCGGCCGAGAATTTTCAGCAGCATGCCGAGCATTACCTGCGCATGCTCGCCGAGGCGCAGCGCGAACAAGAGGCGCGCCAGCAGTTCCAGCCGCAACATGGCGGTGGCGGCGGTGGACGTGAGCGTGGCGAGGGCGATCACCAAGGCGAGGGGCCAGCCTTTACCTATGGCGATGTTCCGCATCAACCCGGCCAAGTTTTTCCCCGCGCCGAAGTCGAATCCCCTCGGCAGGTTGAACAACGCAGCGATTTCGATGCTGTCATCGCGCCTGACCTCGCCGAAGATGCAGGCTTGGTCGAAACCCCGGAAGATACCCCAAAACCTAAGCGGAGCCGCTCGCGTCGTCCCAAGAAACCGGCCGATGGCGGGCAGGGTGACGCAGGGGATGTCGCCGATGGCGACAGCCCGCAAGAAGCAGCGGAATGATCTGAGCGCTTAGCCCGCCACGGCGCGGGCGAGCGCGCAGAACCCCTCAATCGGGATTTGCTCGGCACGATCGGTGGGCGTCAGACCCGCGGCGAGGATGCGATCCTCAATATCGGGTGCAAGCCCCTTGAGCGCAGCGCGCAGCATCTTGCGTCTTTGCTGAAATGCCTTGGCGACCACGCGCTCCAACACCGCCGGATCGGCGGGATAACGGGGGGCGGGCAGGGCCGTGAGATGCACAACCGCGGAATGCACCTTGGGCGGGGGCGTAAAGGCCTCGGGCGGCAAGGTCAGCGCAATGCGCGCCGTCGTCCGCCACTGCGCGAGGATGGCCAGCCGTCCATAGGCTTTGCTGCCGGGCTGGGCGACGATACGGTCGGCCACTTCGCGCTGGAACATCAGCGTCAGCGATTGCCACACCGGCGGCCAAGCCGGCGGCGTCAGCCATCGCACCAAAAGCTCGGTTCCGACATTATAGGGCAGGTTCGACACCACCTTGATAGGCGGAGCCAGATGCGCCGAAACATCCAGCCCCAAGGCGTCGGCATTGATCACCGCGAGCCGTCCGGGATACGTCTCTGCGATCTCGGCCAGCGCAGGCAGGCAGCGGGCATCTTTCTCGATCGCAAGCACCCGCCGCGCCCCTTCGGCCAAGAGCCCGCGTGTCAACCCGCCGGGGCCGGGGCCAACCTCGAGCACATCGCAGCTTGTCAAGTCGCCTGCTGCGCGCGCGATCTTGGCCGTGAGGTTGAGGTCGAGAAGGAAATTCTGACCCAACGCCTTGCGCGCCGATAGCCCATGGGCTGCAATAACATCCCGCAAGGGGGGAAGGGTGTCGATGCCGCTCATCTGTTGCGTGCGCCTCGCGCGGTCATGTCGTGACCGTTAGCCAAGAAAGACACCGATTATCACCGACATAAGCCCCAAGACCGAGATCAACAGCGCGATCATGTTGATCATCACGATCCGTTGCAGCCTTGCGCGCAAAACGTCGTCGGACAGGCCCGCGCGCTTGGCCGTAACGGCGGCCCAGACACAATACATCAGCACCAAGATGCCCATAAGCGCCAGCCCGGTTCCGAGATAGACGAGGGCGGTCATGCGCGATCCTTTCCTTGTGGTCTGCATCGTGACCTATGCCAGCGTCGTGTCGCTGGCAAGGCTTGTGGCGGCCGGGACTGGCCGCTAGACCGAGGGGCGAATTCCCCTTTGCCGTGAGAGAGCCGATGGATTTGACCGAAACCGAGACCGCCGACCGCCCGGATAGCTACAAAGTCACCGCCGATGAGCTGCGGCAGTTCATCGAACGCTACGAGCGTCTCGAGGCTGAGAAAAAGGATATTGCCGACCAGCAAAAAGAGGTCATGGCCGAGGCGAAATCGCGTGGCTATGACACCAAGGTGATGCGCAAGGTCATCGCTTTGCGCAAGCGTGAACCCGACGACATCGCAGAAGAAGAAGCCGTTTTGGAGATGTACAAGGAAGCCTTGGGCATGCGCTGAGCGACGGTCATGCGGTCAGGGCGTCAGCAAGGTGACGCCCGGGATCGTCGCAATCGTCGCGATATCGTCTTCATAGCTTTGCGTCATCTGCATGATCTTGGCCGGGGTCCATCCGGGCAGGTCAAGCTCTTCCTCCATCTCGGTTTCGAGCGCGTAGCGATCCAGAAACGCGCCAAGGATACGGCGGCGCTGTGCGGCCGTTTCCGGCGGGTTCTCGGAGAAGTATTTTTGCATCTGCGCAAAACCGACCGGATCCATGATCGTCGCGGCCAAATCGTCGAGGCCATGCAGCGGGAAATCTTCCGGCACATCGGCGATCGCGCGCATGATATCGGCCCACAGCATTGGCGTGTCCTCGTTGCACCAGACGGTTACAGGGGCATCGGGCTGCGCGCGGCGCAGGCGGTGCAGCATCTCGGACCATGTCACCGCATGGGGCTGCATCGCGGTGGTGAATTCCGCGAAATCCTTGAAGCGCGACCCGGCAAACAGCGCAGGCACAAGTGTGGCGGGATTGCGCATGCCGATGAAGAAAGCGATCCGTGCTTGCGGAAACAACGCGCGCAGCGCATCGGTCTGGCGATCGATCATGGGCCAGATTTGCGGCCCTTGCACGACAAGACGGTTGATGCAGATCAAGCGCGGATCGGAAAAGATTAACCGCGCCACCTGTGCCTCGTCCACGATGGCCTCGAGCAAGGCCTCCTGCACATCGACACTGGCAGGCCGCCCGTCCAAGGCGCGCGCCGTGTCACGCAACACCGCGCGGTAGCGCATCAACGGCGGCACGATCACGCCATCCTCGGCCAGCCGCGCCCGGTTTTTCAACAACGATTCAAGCAATAGCCCGTTATCGGTGCTCGGCGCACCGAGGTGGAAGACGACTTGCATAATCTTGAATACCCGCACCCTACATCGACCACGGGCTGACTCTATACCGGCTCATGGCCGAATGCAAAGACAGTGCCGCTTGCAAGCGCCGCGCGCTTGACGTATCTCCACCCCGCGCGCCCCTATAGCTCAGCTGGTAGAGCATCTGATTTGTAATCAGAGGGTCGGGAGTTCGAGTCTCTCTGGGGGCACCATTGAATCAACATCTCTGCTTTGCATCGAACCGGGGGTGCAGCGGGGCTTGATCGGGGTGGCACTTCGCACGGTGCGGGTGATGGCCGGTCACCTGCGCGCAGCGCCATCGCGATTTATCCGTTCCAAACCACATCGCCCAATTGCCTCAGATCATATCCACCAAGATGGGCGGCGCGCTTGTGGCATGCGTCAGATCTCGCAAAGGCCAGAAGGTTCTGGATGGGCGGTTCAAAATAGGCGTGCCGGGTCATCACAAGGTCGAACGGCTCATCCGTGATGAGGGGGAGGAAGCCAAGCTGGCCTGCCGCCGATTGCAGGCCAAGGCCGCATTGCGCCTCGCCCGTTTCGATCAGCGCCGCCAGATCGGCATGCGTTTCTGCACCCCGATCAGTCGTGATCAAGGCGGCGCGCGACACGCCCTCGCGGGCGAGAAGCACATCGAGCAAGCGCTGTGACCCTGCGCCTTCCGTGCGGATGGCAAAACGCAAGCCCCGGTTGACCGCGTCGGCAAGCCCAGTGATGCCAAGCGGGTTGCCACTTGCCACCAACAGCCCTTGGGTTCTGGTCGCCCAGCGGATCATCACATGGTGTGCGCCATGCACATGCGCGCGCACAGCGGCGATATTCCAGCCACCACTCTGAGGATCGATAAGGTGCAGGCCAGCCATAACCGCGCGTCCCGCCACCAATTCTTCCAATCCTTGGGTCGATCCGCGCGCCAAAACAGCCAGCCCGCTCCCTGATTGGCGCAGCGCCCATTCCAGCAGCGGATCGTTCGATCCTGCATAGATCGGAGGTGCGGGTGCAATGCCTGCATCGGGCAATTCGGTCTGCGCCTCGAGCCAAGCATCGATCAGCCGCTTGGGAAACAACAGTTTTCCCGTCGCGCGGGTGAAGGGGATGGTTTGGCGCGCGACCATCTCGTAGATCGTCCGCTCGCGCAGCCGCAGATAGGCGGCGATCTCGGACGTTGTCATGAGCGAAGGGAGCGCTGTGATGGGTTTATCCGTAGATGTGATATGCATGTTAATGCGTTTCTATGCAATTTTTACATCCTTGCAGCTTATCGCTGTTTTATCCTAATTTCCAGCCACTTCTGGGGAGATAGCAGTTGGACGGGCCATTCTTCACCGCGATCGGCCTCATTCTGGGTGCCGATGCAGGGCTTTTGCAGATTATCGGCCTGTCGCTGCGTGTGACGTTGACGGCTGTGTTGGTGGCATGTGCGATCGGCCTTCCCTTGGGGGCTGCCTTGGCACTTGCGCGCTTTCCGGGGCGGGGCGCGGTGATCGTTCTGTTCAATGCGCTGATGGGCCTGCCCCCCGTGGTGGCGGGATTGGTCGTCTACCTGATGCTGTCGCGCGCTGGCCCATTCGGTGATCTGGCGCTCTTGTTCACGCCCGAGGCCATGATCCTTGCGCAGACGGTGTTGATCCTGCCCATCGTGGTGTCGCTGACGCGCTCGGTGGTCGAGGATATCTGGGCCGAGTATCGCGAACAGCTTCAAAGCCTTGGCGCCAGCCGGTTGCGCGCCGTGCCGACGCTCTTGTGGGATGGGCGGGTCAGCCTTTTGACCGGGGTTCTGGCGGGCTTTGGCCGCGCCAGCGCCGAGGTGGGCGCAGTCTTGATCGTGGGGGGCAACATCGCGGGCCATACCCGCACCATGACCACCGCCATCACCTTGGAAACCAGCCGTGGCAATCTGGGGCTGGCGGTTGCCCTTGGGATCATTCTGCTGACGCTCACGCTCACGCTGAATGCGCTGGCGTGGGGCGCGGGCCAATGGGCGCGGAGCAGGCTGGGATGAGCCATCACCGCGCCATCGCCGCATCCATCCTGCCCCTTCGCCTCGAGGCGGCGGGCTACGCCGTTGGCGGCGAGCCACTTTTGTCCGATATTTCGTTGACGGTTACCGCCGGTCGGCGGCTGATCGTGATGGGGGCCAATGGTGCAGGCAAGAGCCTGCTCTTGCGGCTTTGCCACGGGCTGATCGCGCCGACATCGGGGCGTCGGGTCTGGGCTGATGGCACGCACCGCCCCGAAGCGCAGGCGATGGTGTTCCAGCGCCCTGTGCTGTTGCGCCGGTCGGTTGCGGCCAATCTCGACTATCCCCTGGCCTTGCGGGGCCTGTCGCGCAGCGCCCGCCGCGACAGCGTGGCCCGCACGCTCGACCGGTTCGGGCTGGCCCCCATGGCGGACCGGCCCGCGCGGCTTTTGTCGGGGGGCGAACAGCAGCGCCTCGCCTTGGCCCGCGCATGGTCGATGTCACCCGAGGTGCTGTTCCTGGACGAGCCGACATCGGCGCTCGACCCTTCGGCCACCCGCATCATCGAAGAGATGATCGAGGGCTTTTCCGCCGAAGGCATCACCATCGTGATGACGACACATGATCTGGGACAGGCCCGGCGCCTGGCCGAGGATGTCGCCTTTCTGCATCGCGGCCGGCTGATCGCGCATCACCCGGCCGCCAATTTCTTCGCGGGGCCAACAGCCCCCGAGGCCCGCGCCTTTCTTGCGGGTGATCTGGTCTGGTCATGAACGAGAGACACCTTCTATGACACACACACGTCGTTCGACCCTTCTGGGGTTTGCCTCGGGCCTTGCCATGCTGGCGGCCCTTCCGGCCAGCGCACAGGAATTCATCACCGTCGCCTCGACTACTTCGACCGAGAATTCGGGACTGTTCGGCCATATCCTCCCGATCTTCCAGCAAGCGACCGGGATCGAGGTGCGCGTCGTCTCGCAAGGCACGGGACAGGCGTTGGAAACCGGGCGGCGCGGCGATGCGGATATCGTCTTCGTCCATGCCCGCGCACAGGAAGAACAGTTCGTGGCCGAAGGTTACGGCGTGCAGCGTTTCGACGTTATGTACAACGATTTCGTCATCGTTGGCCCCGCCGATGATCCGGCGGGCGTCCGCGCGACCGACAGCGCCGCGGGCGCCATGGCGGCCATTGCGGCTGCGTCTGCCGCCTTTGCCTCGCGCGGGGATGACAGCGGCACCCATTCGGCGGAAAAGCGGCTTTGGTCCGCCGCCGGCATCGCACCCGCGGGCGAATGGTACCTGTCGACCGGTTCGGGAATGGGCGCGACACTCAACACCGCGGCTCAGGTTCCCGCTTATGCGCTCACCGATCGCGGCACATGGCTTTCGTTCCAGAACCGTGGCCCGCTCGAGATCGTCTCCGAGGGCGATCCGGTCATGTTCAACCCCTATGGCATCATCTTGGTCAATCCCGAACGTCACGCCCATGTGAAGGCCGAGCAAGGTCAGGCCTTCATCGACTGGATCGTGTCGGATGCCGGTCAGGCGGCCATCGCCAGCTTTACCGTCGGCGGTGAACAGCTGTTCTTCCCCTCGGCCCAGTAACGCTTTGTCTGATCGAGGCCAGTATCGGCGCGCGTTTCCGATACTGGCCTTTGCTGGCTGCGCGCACTAAGTCGCGCGATATGGACAGTTTGACCCCTCTTGATCAATGCCTCGATGCGGCGCTGCACGATCTTGCACGCGCCGCGCCAGAGCGGGTGCCTTTGTCCGCAGCCATAGGGGCGCCCTTGGCCGAGGCGCTTGTGTTTCTTCACGACATGCCACCCGCACCCGAAGCGCTGCGCGAAGGGTTCGCGGTGTCGGCAATGGCGCTGGTCGGCGCAAGCGCGGCGGTGCCGATCCCGCTCTCTGCACCAATGCGTGTTGCGCCTCCCGCTATCTTGCCGCCGGGATGTGATGCGGTCTTGCCGCCCGATGGGGCCGAGGTCACGTCATCGGGATGGGAGGCGATCCGCCCAGTCAACCCCGGCCAAGGTGTGCGGCGCACCGGGCATGATGGCCGCGCAGACGCGCTGATCGCGCCTGCTGGTGCATGGGTCAGCGCTCGGCTCTGTCTTGCTGCTGCCTTGTCGGGGCATGACATATGCACCATTCGGCGACCGCGCGTGGTCATCGCCTTGCCAGATGCCGCACAAGCCGCTTTTGCTGGTCGTTTTTTCGGTCAGCTTGGCGGCCAGATCGTCGCCGAGGCGCCACATCTGATTTTGCAGCAAAGTACCAGCACCCATCAGCGCCTTGCGCTTGCGCCCGCCGAGACAGCTTGGCTCGCGCGTGAGGGTGGGGCGCTTGTGCTGAGCGTGCCGCACCGTTTCGACGGGATGGTCGCGGCCTGCCTTGGCTTGGGTGTGCCTGCCATGGCTGCTTTGCATGGGGCTGCGCCGATCGCAGTCGCGCGCCCCTTGACCCGCAAACTGTCATCGGCCTTGGGCATGGCCGAGCTTGCACTCTTGACCCGTCAAGACACATGTTGGCAACCCGGCCCGGCAGGCACAGTGACCTTGTCGGCCCTTGCCTCTGCCAATGCTTACGCCATCATTCCCCCTGACAGCGAGGGGGTTGCGGCTGAAACGCTGCTTGCCGGATTTTCCCTCTCCTCCCCATTTGGCGGAACCTGATGCAAGACGTCGCCCCACCGTCGCGAGATGTCCCCCAGCAGGCGCAATTCCTGCACGTCCTGTCGCGCGATGCGGCCGAAGCCGCGTTTCTCGCGGCACTGGACCCGCGACCGCTTGGGGTCGAGGAAATTGGCGTTGATGACCTTTTGGGCCGTGTCCTGGCCGGCGATATCGCCGCCCCCGTCGATGCGCCGCCTTTCGATCGTGCCTTGGTGGATGGTTTTGCAGTGCGCGCCGCCGATCTTTTCGAGGCGTCGGATGCCGAACCTGTGCGTTTGCGGTTGAACGCGGAGGTGATCCATTGCGGCACGGCACCCTGTTTGCCCGTCGCCCGCGGCACCGCGACCCCCATCGCGACCGGTGGACCGATCCCGCGCGGGGCCGATGCTGTTGTCATGATCGAACACACGGAACCCGATGGGGACGGGATTGCCGTGAGCCGCGCCCTCGCGCCCGGAAGCTTTATCGGCTTTGCCGGGTCCGATATCGCGCGCGGCCAGACCGTGCTGCGCAAAAATACCGTGATCGGCGCGCGCGAGGTCGCGATGCTGGCCGCGGTTGGGCTTGATCGGGCCTGTGTGTATCGCAAGCCCCGTATTGCCGTTCTCTCGACAGGTGATGAGCTGGTTCAACCGGGACAGTCCTTGCGCCCTGCCGGCGTCTATGACTCCAATGGCCCAGTCATTGCCGCTGCGCTGCGTGAGAATGGCTGCGAAGCGGTGCATCTGGGCGCAATCCCCGATGATGCCGAAAAGCTGGCCGCCGCCGTTCACGCAGCCTTTGGCGCCCATGATGGGCTGATCTTATCGGGTGGCACCTCCAAGGGGGCGGGTGACCTGACCACCCACGTGATCGCGGGATTGGGGCAGCCGGGTATCATCGCGCATGGCGTGGCGCTCAAACCAGGCAAACCGCTCTGCCTTGCGGTATGTGACGGCAAACCTGTTGCGGTCTTGCCGGGGTTTCCAACCTCGGCAATGTTCACCTTTCACGAGCTCGTCGCGCCGGCCTTGCGCAAAATGGCAGGATTGCCGCCGCAAAGCGCTGCGCGGGTTACGGCGATCTTGCCCCAACGCCTGACCTCCGAACTTGGGCGCACGGAATTCGCTATGGTCGCCCTGACCGAAGGGCCGGATGGCCCCGTCGCCCATCCCGTGGCCAAGGGTTCAGGTGCGGTGACCGCATTTGCACAGGCCGATGGATTTCTCACCATCCCGGCATTGCACGAAAGCCTTGCCGCCGGAACGCAGGCCGCGGTCACGCTCTTTAGCCCGGCGGTGGTCATGCCACGCCTGACGGTCGTGGGCAGCCATTGCATCGGGCTGGATGCGGTGGTGGGGCGCTTATCCGAACAAGGGGTCTCGGCGCGCATCCTTGCCACGGGGTCGCAAGGGGGCCTGGCGGCGCTGAAACGGCGCGAATGCGATATCGCTCCCGTTCACCTTTTCGATCCTGCAAGCGAAGGTTTCAATACTGCTTTTCTTGCCGATGGCATGGTGCTCATCCCCGGCTGGCGGCGCATGCAAGGTATTGTCTATCGCCGTGGTGACGCCCGTTTCGAGGGGCTTACCCTCTCTGCCGCGCTGGCCGCGGTACTTGCCGATGGCGATGCGATCTTGGTCAACCGAAACCAAGGCTCCGGCACGCGGGTGTTGATCGACCGATTGCTGACTGGAGCCCGGCCACAGGGGTATTGGAACCAGCCCAATTCCCATAATGCCGTCGCAGCCAGCGTCGCGCAGGGCAGGGCGGATTGGGGCATGGCGATCAGGCCTGTCGCCGATGCGTTGGGATTGGGCTTTCTTGCCGTCGCTGACGAGCATTATGATTTCGCGGTCTGGCAAGACCCCCGCGATCATGCGGCTATTGCGGCCTTTACCGCGGCACTTGCCCATAGCGAACGGGATTTGCGCCTTTTGGGTTTTGATCTGCGCTGAGCTGCTGGCGTTGACAAGGTCAGGCGCGCTTGCCTAAGCAAAGCCATGGCGGTTGTCGCGGCGGCCAGTGCGGGGGGCGGGCGATGTTGGGCTACATCATTTCTTCGGGGCGCGGCGTTGGCGACCGCTTGATGGTCACGATTGCCGAAGGGCTTGCGGCGCGCGGGATCGCCGCTGTCGGGGCATTGCAACTCAATATCGAACATGACCCGGATCGGCATTGCCATATGGACCTGCGGATTTTGGGCCGCGACGATGTGTTGCGCATCTCCGAGGATCGTGGACGGCATGCCCGCGGCTGCCGACTTGATCCGCGCGGTCTGGCCGATGCGGTGCAGCGTGTTGACAGCGTTCTCGATCAAGGCCGGGCCGCGATCATGCTGATCAATAAATTCGGCAAGCAAGAGGTCGAAGGCGGCGGCTTTCGCGAGGTGATCGGCCGCGCGATGATCGCCGGAATTCCGGTTCTCACCACGGTGTCGCAAGGCAATCTTGAGGGCTTTCAGGCCTTTGCCGCAGGCCTGGCCGAAGAGGTCGCACCCGACCCCGCGCAAGCCATCGCATGGTGCCTTGCCGCAGCGACGGACACGCGGCCAGCGTTGGCTGTCTAAGGCGCGATCCGGCGCTCAGGCAGGCGGATCATGCGGGTCAAATCCCGCCATCACCACCTCTTTTGTCCGGCAATCATCGCACATCGTCAAAAGCCGTTTGCGCGCTGCGCCGTCTTCGCCGGTGAACATCCAATGGGTATCGAGCTGCGCAATTACGCGGCGGATGCTCGACCCGGTGCCAAAGCCCTTGCCGCAAGCGGTGCAGCAAAACGGCTCTTCCTCCTTGAGAATGCGCTTGGGGTTGGCCCAAGCGGCGAAATCGATCCGCGCCTCGATCGCGATAGCCTGCTCGGGACAAGTTGCAGCGCAAATCCCGCATTGCACACAGGCGCTTTCGGTAAAGCGCAGCATCGGCTTGTCGGGGTTGTCCCCAAGCGCGCCCGCGGGGCAGGCCCCGACGCAGGACAAACACAGAGTGCAGCTATCGAGGTTGAGATGCACGGTGCCGAATGGCGCACCGCGCGCCAGTTCGATGCGCTCAGCCGGGCTTGGCGCGGTGCGGTTCAACTCTTCCATGGCCAAGGTCAAAAGCCCGCGCTTATCCTCGGGTGGCAAGAAGGTCGAGCGCGCGGTGCGGGCCGGTGTCGCGCTCTGCCAAAGGGCTGTTTCCAACAGATCGGGGTCATCGGTCTGCACCAGCGCGCAACAGGTTTCGGGAAGGCCCGTCGCGCCACAAATCGCGCCCATCAGCGCAAGGGTATCCTGCAAACCGTCCAGCGGATGTGCTGGGCGATCCTTGGCCAGAACACGCACCCCGCCTGCGCCCCATGCAAGGGCTGCGGCCATGATCTCGGGGCCGATCTGGCTCGGCTCGTTGATCTGGACGGGAATGACATGGGCGGGCAGGCCACGACCGAAGCGTGCCATCGCGTCGATCAGTGCCACGCCATGGTTCTCGTCATGGAACAAGATGACAGGGGCGCTTTGGCCACCGGCGGCGAACCAAGCCCCAAGGCCAGCGCGCAACCGCCCAGCAAGGTTGCCGATGACAGGTAGCGCGTAGGAGGCCGCACCTGTCGGACACGCCGCGGCGCATTGCCCACATCCTGCACAGATCGCCGGGTCGATGACCACGCTATCACCCGCAGGCAGGATCGCGCCTGTCGGGCAAAGATCAAGGCAGCGGGTGCAGCCGGTTTTCTTGTTGCGGGAATGTGCGCAGAGATCGGGAGTGAAATCGATATATTTGGGCTTGTCGAAGACGCCGACCATTTGGCCTGCCTCGGCCACCAAGGCTGCAACGGCGGCGGGGTCGCGCGGATCAGCGCGCAGATAGCCGGGGCGGGTATGGTGAAACAACGCCTGTCCACCCGTCAGATCCAGCACCAGATCACAGCGCGACACCGCACCATCACGTGCAGGGCCAAATTCCAGCCGCGCGCGTGATGATGGGGCCGGTGCGGCGTAGGCATCGACGGTCAGCTCGAATTCACCCATATGGCCAACCGCGCGCGTGATCTTGCCCTGGAGCACAGGCCATGTCGTCTGCCGCGGTGGGGCAACATCGGCACCCGGCAAAAGCAGCACGGTCAGGTCCAAGACAGCCGCCAATTGCTGCGCCGCCCCGAGTGCTACATCGTCTCGACCTAGCAAAAGCGCAACACCCCGGCTTTCAAGGCTGACCGTCTCGAAAGCCGAGCCTTCGATTTCTGCCATCGCAAGTAGCGCTGCCATCTTGGGTGCGGCCTGCGCGCCGTCGCGCGACCAGCCCGCGGTTTCGCGGATATTGGCAAAGCGCAGCGCACCGCCATAGCCTGCTTCCTCCGCGACCTCGGCAAACAAGGGTGCCTCCTGTGTGCAGGCAACCGTGATAGCGGCAAATTCACCTAACGCTTGTCGAAAATTGTCGAGTTGGGCGCGGCACAATTGGCTGGCGGGCTTACCTGTCGCGCCAAGGGTTTCAGGCGCGAGGGTCATCGTGCCTTCGCAGGTGCAGATCAGGCGGGTTTCAAAAGGCTTTGGCATGGGGCTTTCGTCTGGCGTTGTGCTGGACTATCTCAATGGCGATGTCGTGTGGTCGAGTGGAAATCTAGCGCTCTTGGGAGGATACGCGCATGGCGCAACAGATAGCGGATGATTTTGCGGGGTCTAGGGTTCATCTGCCACCGCCTTTCACGCTGCACCGTACAAACCAGCGCGATGTACTCGCGGCGGCCGTGGCGCTCGCCCCGCGTGAGGGGGCGGGAACGCTGGTCGTACACCAATCGCCGGGCCTTTTGGCCTTTGCCATCGTCTTGGAACCCGAACAACCCTTGGCTGAGGCGCAGCTGGCCTTTCTGCTGGGTATGACGGCGCTTGGCGATGCCCTTGCAGCGCATTGCGCACCTGATCGCCCCGTGCGGCTGATTTGGCCCGATCAAGTCACCTATGATGCTGCGCGCATCGGGGGCGGGCGATTTGCCATTGCCCCGGGGACAGCCGATGATTCTGTGCCGGAATGGATGGTCTTTGCCGCCGAATTGATCGCCGATCGCGATCACATTGCGGAGGGGGGGGATTATCCGCACTCCACCTCGCTTAAGGAAGAAGCCTTCGATCCGGCCGAAGAGATCTTGTCCACTTTCGCCTCCTACTTGATGCTCTATTTCGATCGGTGGGCGCATGACGGTTTCGCGGCGGTGTCGAACCGCTACCTGATGCGGGTCGATCCCCCGCTGTTGCGGGGGGTGCGGCGTATCGACGGTGACCGAATGATCGAGATCAAGCCTGCTGGCGGCAGCAAGACCTATCCTGCGATCCGCGAGGCGCTGGCCGCGCAAGAGTGGCGTGACGCACAAGGCCCCAAGCTGTGACACGGCTGCCGCGCACTATCCGGCTCGACCCGTCGGACAAGCACGTTTTCGCATCCGTCGCCGAACCCGGCGAATGGGCGGTTCCAGGAACCTTCTTGTTCTGGGATCGGCCCGCGGAGGGCCTCTCGCGCAAGGAGGCGATTGCGTTTCGCTCGGGCTTCTTGGGTGTGGAGAGTTTTGGCCATTCGACGCTTGTCACCGTGCAAGAGGCCCGCGCCGATGAGCGTGCAGAGATGGTCGAGAGATTGGCGGCCCAATTCGTGCTGCATCTGGGTGCGCCCTCGGTTGCGATTGCCCGACCCGCCGCCGAACAGGAGGTTGCGTTGGCCGCAAGTCTTTGCGCCGAGCATCCGATCGGCACCTTGATCGCGCTCTACCGCAAACGTGGCGACGATGGGGAAATCCGCGAGCAGTTTCGCACGCTGCGCCCCCGTGACGAGACGGCCTTTTCCGCCACCCATCTGATGGGTCATGACAGGGCCTTCCAGTTCTTCGAGGAAGAGGAAGTGGTGGAAGATCACGTTGATCTGTTTCAATTGCGAGGTCAGGACTGATGCCTGAATTCTGGGTTGCCTCGGGCCATCATCTTGCCCGGCTGGATCGTGCCGGGCGCATGCTGGTGACCGATGAATTATTGCTGGCATGGCTTGCCCGGCCTGAGATTGTTCCCCCACCCGAGGCTTGCGCCACCGAACGCGCGGTGCATGCGCGCCTTATGACCAATCCACGCAGCCCCGTGCCACCGCTCGAATTGGCCACCATTGCCGACCCTGACGCGCGCGAAAACTGGCAATTCTTCCTTACGCTGCGCGACCGGCTGGTCACAGCCGGCACTATCGAAGAGGGCTATGCCGCCATCATGCGCGAGGGGCTCCGCCTGCCGGTCGTGTTCTTGGCGCAGCTGGTGCAGCTCATTTTGCGCAACGCGCTGGATGGGTGCGACGATCCGCAGGTCTTGCGCGCAGCTGAATGCCTTTTTCGCCCCCAGCGCGCCCATGTGAAGGACGGTGTCGTGCTCATGGCCGACGAGGAGTTGGTCGCGCTCTACGAGGCCGATATGCATGCCTCGCCGTTGATGGCCATGTTTTCAGGCGGGGTGGATAGCCTCGATGTGCTAGGCGGTGGCAATGAGTGGACTTATTGGTCGCGCTCGGACGCGCATACGATGATCTACAACTTCGGCGGCGATCCCGAGGCACGGCGCGGCATGGCGGGGGCGCTGGCGGCCTTTATCCGCCATATGACGGGTGCTGAGGTCATGGTGACGCCCCACACCAAGGTCGCGGATGTCGATCTGCGCTGGTATGTTGGTCTTGATCCCAATGGCACGGCGATCGGCAATGCGCTTTGGCGCGGCGAGCCGGCCCCTGCAACGTTGATCGGGGTGTTTCGCGTGGATTTTGCCGACCCTAAGGCGGTCCGCCCGGATCTTGCAGGGCAACCGGTTTGGCTGTTGCTTGGCCTTGGTGCCGATGGAGCCGTACGGATGAAGCCGCAGAATTTGCTGGCGGGCTTGCCGCTTGCACTGCCTGAGCTGCATTGAAAGGGACGATACATGCCCAAGGAAATTTTGCGTGTCGGTGTGCTGGCCCAGCTTCGCCCGCCGGTCACGCGCTGGAGTAACGGTGAATTGCGCGCGCTCATGGTCTTGCCCGCCGAGCCTGCAACAGCACCGGGGACCTGCCTCTCACGCGAAGACGGGGTTGAAACTTGGTATTTGGGGGGGCGGGATCTGGTCTTGTGGTCGGGTGATGCCAGCCATCATCAAGATAATCTCAATTCGGGGCGGCCTTCGGTTTGGGTGGCGCTGCGCGGAACCGACCCTGCCCGCGCCGAGGTGATCGCGGTCACCGTCGATCCCTACGAAGGCGAAGGTTTGGCCTCCGACCCGGAATTGATCGTGGATGCCGTCCCGATGCCCGAACCGATTGCCCGCAGTGTTGCCGCATTTGCACAGGCGCATTTCTTTGACATGCCGTTCAAGAAACGCAAACGCCAGGCGGTTGATCCCAACGCCATGTCAGCGCGTGCGCCGCGTATCTTGCGGCCAGAGGACAAGTGGGAAACTCGCAAAGGCCGGAGGTCGGACCCATGAGTGATGACGTATCCGAGGGCTTTCTTGGCCGCTGGTCCCGCACCAAGCGCGGTGTGGCGTCACCGAGTGCTGCGCCGCAAGACGCGCCTGTCGCCAATCCCGATGTCAACGCGACGCGTGATCTCGCACCCGATCTTGCGCCTGCAACACTCAGCCAAGAAGAACTCGACGCGCTGCCCCGGATCGAGGATTTAATCGAAGGCAGCGATATCCGCGCGTTTTTGCGCGCAGGGGTGCCGCGCCAGCTCCGCAACGCTGCGATGCGCCGAATGTGGATGCTGACACCCGGCATCCGCGATTACAGCGATCCCGCCGTGGATTATGCGTGGGATTGGAATACACCGGGCGGCGTGCCGGGCGATGGGATTGCGCCCTCATCCGAGACTGCCGCCAAGATGCTCAAGCAGATCTTCAAACCGCAGGAAGATGAAGCCGATGACCGCACGGCAGAGGTGGTGCCGACGACATCCCAAGAGGCTGAAGACCCTGCAATGACGCAGCAGCAAGTGGCAGGCGCGGCGGCGGCGGATGCCACGGCTGATGCCGAAACCACAACTGTTGCACAAGACGCGCCACTGGCCGCGCCCGAATTGCCGCCGCGCCGCCGCCATGGTTCGGCCTTGCCGGACTGAGCGTGCTTTGTCGCGTTTGGATTGGCGGGTGTAACGCGACCAAGGTGTAGGTTCACGAGCCGCCGGCGAAAATGCTGCAAGGATATGACAAATTTCTCTTGCGTCCCGAAGCTGTTTCATGTGCAATAACCGCGAAGGCATGCTGCCGTATACGCGCGCAGCATGAGGGGAGACGTAGAAGAATATGCCTGCTAGCCAGCCGGGAATCCGGCCCGCCAGGGATGATGAGAATCAATCACGAAGCGAGATGTATCGCTTTGTGGCGTCGCTGCTTTCTGCTGCACCAAAGCAAGATATGATTGATGGTATCGCCGGGCTTTCCGGCGATCAAACCCCCTTGGGGCAGGCTATTTCGGTTCTGGCCGAAACCGCCCGCCACGCGCAGGCCGAAGCGGTTGAGCGCGAGTTTTTCGAATTGTTCATCGGGGTAGGGCGGGGCGAGTTGTTGCCCTATGCGAGCTTTTACCAGACGGGGTTCCTCAATGAGCGGCCATTGGCCGAGCTGCGCGGCGACCTGGGGCGTCTTGGGGTGGCGCGCATCGAGGGGCGCTATGAACCCGAGGATCACATCGCCTTGCTCTGCGAGGTGATGGCGGACCTTGCAGCGGGTGCCTTTGATGTGGACGCCACGATCGAAGCGGCGTTTTTCACGCGCCATATCGCACCTTGGGCCGCGCAGTTCTTTGACGATCTGGCGATTGCGCCCAGTGCCTCTTTTTATCGACCGGTCGCCGAAATCGGCCGTTTGCTCATAGATATCGAGACGCGGGCGTTTTCGCTCGCGGCTTGAGGGATTGACTGCGGATCGGACAGGTAACGCGCCGCTCCGTTACATGAAAGGGAAACGACATGACCAAGGAAAAATCGACACCGATCAGTCGCCGTGCATTTCTTGGCACGGCATCTGTCGGCGCTGCGGCCTCTGTTGCCCTCGGTTCGGGGAGCGCACGCCCCGCCTTTGCCCAGCAGACGGGCGATGAGCGGACGCGCGCGCGCTACCAAGCCACCGACCATGTCGAAACCTACTATCGGACCAACCGTTATTATCCTCGGGGGACCAACTGATGCTCGTAAAGCGCAGAAATGGTGACACGGCCGCGACCGGGCGCTTGTCACAAATGGCGGCAGCTGTGTCTGCCCGCCCGATTGATCGCCGCAGCTTTTTGCGTGCCTCCGGCCTGACGGTCGGTGGCTTGGCCGCGCTCGGGACGCTAGGTGCAGGCATGACCCGCCGGGTCGAGGCCGCCGGCTTTACCGACATGTCGCAGCCGATTGAGATCCGGACCAACATCTGCACCCATTGCTCGGTGGGCTGCACCGTCAAGGCGGAAGTGCAAAACGGTGTTTGGGTTGGACAGGAGCCGGCCTACAGCAGTCCGATCAACCGCGGCACGCATTGCGCAAAGGGTGCATCGGTGCGCGAGCTTGTGCATGGCGACCGCCGGATCAAGTATCCGATGAAGAAGGTCGGCGGCCAATGGCAGCGCATCAGCTGGGATCAAGCCCTGACCGAGATCAGCGACAAGATGATGGAGATCCGCGGCCGCTCTGGCGCGGATTCGGTGTATCTGTTGGGCTCGGCCAAGTTCTCGAATGAAGGGGCCTATCTGTTCCGCAAATTCGCGGCCTTCTGGGGTACCAACAACGTGGACCACCAAGCGCGTATCTGCCACTCCACCACCGTGGCGGGTGTGGCCAATACGTGGGGTTATGGCGCACAGACCAACAGCTATAACGACATCCGCAACGCCAAGACCGTGATCTTCATGGGCTCGAACGCGGCCGAGGCGCATCCCGTCTCGTTGCAGCACATCCTTGAAGGCAAGGAAACGCAGCGTGCCAACGTCTTTGTTTTCGATCCGCGCTTTACCCGCACGGCTGCCCATGCCACCGAATATGTGCGCTTCCGTCCCGGCACCGATATTGCGGTGATCTATGGGATGCTGTGGCATATCTTCGAGAACGGTTGGGAAGATAAGGAATACATCGCCCAGCGCGTGTGGGGGATGGACCAGATCCGCGAAGCGGTGAAAGCTTATCCGCCGGAAGTCGTCGAACAGATCTCGGGTGTGAACGGCGATACGTTGCGCCGCGCTGCCGAGAAATTCGCCAAGGAACGCCCCTCGACCTTTATTTGGTGCATGGGCGGCACTCAGCACACCGTCGGCACCGCCAACGTACGGATGTATAACATCTTGCTCTTGGCCACCGGCAACGTGGGCAGCGAAGGCACAGGCGCAAACATCTTCCGCGGTCACTGCAACGTGCAGGGTGCGACCGACTTCGGTCTCGATGTCGGCAACCTGCCTTGCTACTACGGGTTGGGCGCAGGTGCGTGGAAGCATTGGTCGCGTGTCTGGGAAGTGCCTTACGACTACTTCGTGGGCCGGTTCGATGCGGTTCCCGCCAAGGGCGGCCGCGATGCGCGTACCCCGCAGCAGAACATGGAAGTACCCGGTATCACCTCGACCCGGTGGTTCGATGCGGTGACCCTCGACGCTGAGGAGGTCGATCAGCAAGACAACATCAAGGCGATGCTTGTCTTCGGCCATGGCGGCAACACCGTGCCACGGATGCAAGACGCACAGCGTGGCATGGATGCGCTTGATCTGTTGGTGGTTGCGGACCCGCATCCGACGACCTTTGCAGCCCTGCACTCGCGCACCGACAACACTTATCTTTTGCCGATCTGCACGCAGTTCGAAACCTCGGGTTCGCGGACAGCGTCCAACCGCTCTGTCCAGTGGGGCGAGAAGGTGGTCGAGCCCATCTTCGAATCCGACACGGATTATTCGGTGATCTATGCCTTGGCCGATCGCCTTGGTTTCGCAAACGAGATGTTCAAGAACTACGAGATGGTTCAGGGCAAGTTCGGCATGGAACCCACGCCCGAATCCGTTCTGCGCGAGATCAACCGTGGTGGCTGGTCGACCGGCTACACCGGCCAAAGCCCAGAGCGGCTCAAGGCCCATATGGCAAATCAGGACAAGTTCGACCTGATCACCCTGCGTGCCAAGGCCGATGCGCCCGACGAGATCAAGGGCGACTATTACGGTCTTCCGTGGCCCTGCTGGGGTACGCCGGAGTTGCGTCACCCCGGGACCCATATCCTGTACAACCCACATCTGCATCCGATGGAGGGTGGCGGCGCGTTCCGTCCGCGCTTCGGTCTGGATCGCGATGGCGAAACGCTTTTGGCCGAGGGCAGCTGGCCCAAAGGGTCCGAGATCGAGGATGGCTATCCCCAGTTCACCTATGGTGTGCTGCAACAGCTGGGTTGGGACAGCGACCTGACCGCGGAGGAATTGGCGACGATCCAGCGGATCGGTGGCAACGACCCCGAGGCGATGGCCAATGTGTCCTGGTCGCTTGACCTGTCGGGCGGCATTCAGCGCGTCGCGCTCAAGCATGGTTGTGTGCCATTCGGCAATGGCAAGGCCCGCGCTGTGGCGTGGAACCTGCCCGACCCGATCCCGGTTCACCGCGAGCCGCTTTATTCGCCCCGTCCCGATCTGGTCGCGCAGTATCCGACGCGTGACGATGGTCGCCAGCAGCGGATGCCGAATATCGGTCGCACTGTGCAGGCGGCGAATGTGGAAAATCGGATCGCCGAGCAGTTCCCGATCATCCTCACCTCGGGCCGACTGGTCGAATACGAAGGTGGCGGCGAGGAAACGCGCTCCAACCCATGGCTTGCCGAGCTTCAGCAGGACATGTTCGTCGAGATCAACACGGCGGATGCGGCTGCGCGCGGTATCGTCGATGGCGGATGGGTCTGGGTAACCGGCCCCGAGGGCGGCTCCAAGGCGCGCGTCAAGGCATTGGTTACCGAACGCGTGGGGCAGGGCGTGGCGTTTATGCCCTTCCACTTTGCGGGCTGGTTCCAAGGCGTCGATCAACGGGGCAACTACCCTGAAGGCACCGACCCGATTGTCTTGGGCGAATCCGTCAACGTTATCACAACCTATGGCTACGATCCGGTGACTGGCATGCATGAGGGCAAAGTGACCCTCTGCCAGATCGCAGCGGCGTAAGGGAGGACATCACCAATGGCACGCATGAAGTTCCTATGTGACGCCGACCGCTGCATCGAATGCAACGCTTGCGTCACGGCCTGCAAGAACGAACACGAAGTTCCGTGGGGCATCAACCGTCGCCGGGTCGTCACGATCAATGACGGCCTGCCGGGTGAGCGCTCGGTCTCGATGGCTTGCATGCACTGCACCGACGCACCCTGTGCGGCGGTCTGCCCGGTCAGCTGCTTCTACACCACTGATGATGGTGTGGTTCTGCACAACAAGGACACCTGCATCGGCTGCGGCTACTGCGCCTATGCATGTCCGTTTGGCGCACCCCAATATCCGCAAACCGCCAATTTTGGCACCCGCGGCAAGATGGATAAGTGCACCTATTGCTCGGGCGGTCCCGAGCCTGACATGAGCCAGGCGGAATACGTCAAGTATGGCTCGAACCGTCTTGCCGAAGGCAAGCTTCCGCTTTGCGCCGAGATGTGCTCGACCAAATCGCTCTTGGCGGGTGATGGCGATATCATTGCGGAGATCTACCGTGAACGCGTCATCACGCGCGGCTACGGCTCTGGTGCTTGGGGCTGGCGGACAGCTTACGGCGAAACCGTGACGGTATGAGGCAACACAAGATGGCAAATAAAATCTCGCAACTGCTGACGTCGCTCAGCCTCGTGCTGGGGCTGGCTCTCGTCGCACCCTTGGCGCAGGCACAGGTCAATCCGACCCAGCAATCCGTGAACGAGGGTGCGCTTCTGGAAGCGCTCGGTTCCGGCGGCAATGTCGCCGGACGCATCTCCATCCCCGACCCGAACGCAGGCTATCTGATCAAGCCCGACAACAAGCTGTGGGCCGCCCTTCAGGGCGACACGCTGCACCAGATTTCGATCTGGGCCGTGATTGGCATGGTCGCGCTTTTGGCGCTGTTCTACGTCATCCGGGGAAAGATCCGCGTGGATGGTGGGCTGTCAGGTCGCAAGATCTTGCGGTTCAACACCGTTGAACGCTTCGCGCATTGGACGCTGGCCTCGACATTCATCATCTTGGCGCTTTCAGGCCTGAACCTGATTATCGGCAAGACCGTCATTTTGCCCGTGATCGGCGAAGGGGCGTTCGGCACGCTCAGTGCGTGGGGTAAGATCGCGCACAACTATCTTGCATGGCCCTTTATGGTCGCCCTGGTTTTGGTGCTGCTCTTGTGGATTGCCCACAACATCCCCAACCGGGTTGACCTTGAGTGGCTCAAGCAAGGGGGCGGTTTGGTCAAGAAGGGCGTGCATCCTCCTGCCAAGAAGTTCAATGCTGGCCAGAAGTTGATCTTTTGGGCGGTGATCGCTGGTGGTGCAGCGCTGTCTTACACCGGCGTGATGTTGCTGTTCCCCGCCGAAGCCGGAACACCCGCTGACTGGCAGTTCTACCAAACGATTCATGCCCTGACCGCTGCGGTGCTGTCGGCGATCATCATCGCGCATATCTATATCGGCTCGGTCGGTATGGAAGGTGCCTTTGATGCCATGGGTACCGGCGAGGTGGACGAGAACTGGGCCAAGGAGCATCACTCCCTCTGGGTTGAGGAAGTGAAGGGCGCCAAGGCCGCAGAGGGCCGCACCCAACCCGCCGAGTGATCTCGGTCTGAAAATCCGATCGGCCCAGCGTAGTAAAACATGCGCCGGGCCGATCTTCGTCAGAGAGGTGAGGACCACACGTGCCGGATCTTGGCGACACACGGGTACACGACGCGCTGCAAGGGCTGCGCTTGCCGGATGGTACGCTGCTTGTTGCGTCCGACCGGCTGTCGGGACTTGGGATTGATGGCCAGCGTGTGAACCTGTCGATCATGATCAAGCCGGAAGAGGCCGCCGCCATGGCGCCGCTGCGCGACGAGGTCGAGGCACGGTTGCGCCGCTTGCCGGGGGTGACCAACGCTTTCGTTGTGCTGACCAGCGAAACCGCTGCACCCAAGGCGGCTTTGCCCAAGCTGTCCAATCCCAAGTCCGCAAAAGCCGATCCTTTGGCCGCTGTCGGTCATGTCATCGCTGTCGCCTCGGGCAAGGGTGGGGTCGGCAAATCGACAACTACCGTCAACCTTGCCTTGGGCATGCGCGCGCAGGGACTGTCTGTCGGTATCTTGGATGCGGATATTTACGGCCCCTCGCTGCCCACGCTTCTGGGTTTGCACGGCAAGCCACAGGCCAACGGCCGCAAACTCAAACCGATGCAGGCCTATGGGCTCAAGGCCATGTCCATGGGTCTTTTGGTCGATGCCGAAACGGCCATGGTGTGGCGCGGTCCAATGGTAATGTCGGCCATCACGCAGATGATGGCGGATGTGGATTGGGGTGCGCTTGACGTGCTTTTGGTGGATATGCCGCCCGGCACGGGGGATGCGCAACTGGCGCTCGCGCAAGGCACCCGGCTGGCGGGTGCGGTGATCGTCTCGACGCCGCAAGACCTGTCCTTGATCGATGCGCGGCGCGGCATCGCGATGTTTCGCAAGGTCGATGTGCCGATCTTGGGAATCATCGAGAACATGTCGCATTTCGTTTGCCCCGATTGCGGCGGGTCGCATGCAATCTTTGGCCAAGGTGGCGCTGCGGCCGAGGCTGCCCGGCTGAATGTACCTTTCCTTGGGGGGGTACCACTGACCATGGCCCTGCGCGCCGCATCCGATGCGGGCCAACCCATCACCGCCCGCGATCCCGACGGATCGTTGGGCCAGATCTATCAAGACATTGCCCGTGCCGTATTGGCAGGGCTTGAACCAAGACAGCAGTTGGCACAGCCCAACGGCAACTGACAGGAGAAACGACCATGAAAGCCTTTCTTGCCTCTGTGATCTTCGCCATCGTTTTGGCTGTGGGCGCCGCCATGGTGCTGAACGACAATTTCCAGACCTCGGCCTCTTCGGCCTTCGCAACCGAAGGTGCGCGTGTGGACAAGCCGGGCTCCAATCTGATCAGCTACTGATTCCGGCGACCTTGCGGTCGTGGCTCTCGGTTTAGGCGTGCTGCGCCTTGCGGCGTTGGTGGCGGCACTTGTGTTTGCCAATGCTGCGCTTGCCCAAGGCGGGGCGGGTCATGCTGGACCTGTGAGCGCCTTGGCGGCGGGCGATGATACGCTTGTCTCGGGCGGATTCGATGGGCGCGTGATTGTCTGGGACGCACAGGCGCAAACGGCGCGCCGTGTGCTGCGATTTCATGATGGCAATGTAACGGCTGTGGCGGGTTTGCCCTCTGGGGACCTCATCACAGCAGGGCAAGACGGCCGCGTGGCTGTTTGGAACCGCGACGGGCCAGCGCCGGCCTTTGTCACACGCCATGGCACATCGCCCGTGTCGGCGCTGGCCGTGTCAGCCGATGGCGTGCGTATCGCGGTTGGGTTTTGGGATGGAACGCTTGCAATCCATGCCGCTGACCTGACCGAGATTGCCGTTACCCAAGCGCATGCTGGCCGGGTATCCGGCCTTGCCTATCTGCCCACGGGTGATCTGGTCAGCGTGGGCGCGGATTTGCGTTTCACGCGCTGGGATGCCACGCTGGCGCCACAGGCCCGCGCAGGTCTTCCTGATTTGCCCAATGGGCTTGCGCGCGCGGGTGATCGGTTGGCGGTGATCTTTGCCGAAGGGTCGCTGCGCCTGTTCTCGGCGGATGGGGCGCTCTTGCCCGAGCGTTTCTTAAGCGAGCGGCCCTTGGTTGCGGTTGCTGCGACACCGCAGACCGTGGCCGCCGCCGCAGTTGATGGCGCACTTTGGCTTTTGGAAGCCGATACGCTGCGCTTTCGCGCGGGCATCCCGGCGGGGTCTGGGCCTGTCTGGGCCTTGGCGCTTGCGGGAGATGTACTTTACGCGGGTGGCGCGACAGGCGCGATCCGGCGCTTTGCCACGGGCGACGGGGCCTCGCTTGGCGATGGGCTCGCCGTCGCTGCCGATGATTTTCATGATGGCAGTCGCGGCGCCGAGGTGTATCGCGCCTGCGCCATCTGTCATTCGCTGAAACCGGGTGATCATTCCCGCGCAGGGCCGAGCCTGCACGGCATTTTCGACCGGCCCATCGCCTCGGCCCCGGGCTACGCGTTTTCACCGGCGCTCAGCGCTCTTGGGATCGTGTGGACACCCCAGACCGTAGCCGAATTGTTCGAGGTCGGGCCAGATATCTACACCCCTGGCTCGCGCATGCCGGATCAACGCGTGGCCGATCCCGCAGATCGGCAAGCGCTGGTTGAATTCTTGGAACGCGCCAGCCGGTGATCCATACTGGTCGCTCGCGCCGCTTGCGCTATAGCTCACATATATCGACGCAGGACATCTCATGTTGCCCAAGCTGCCACTTTTGCCCGATCCCGACGCCGCGCGCTTGACGCGGTCCGTGCGGGGACATGACCACACCGGTGCCGAGGTTACGCTGTCCGTGGTCGAAGAGCGGCCACTGACCATCTATCTCAACAGCCAAGAAATCGTCACCGCGATGACAATCGGGGACTACCCCGAATACTTGGCACTTGGGTTCTTGCGCAATCAAGGCATGCTGCGTGACGATGATTTGGTGACGGGCATCGATTATGACGACGAGATCGAGACCGTGGTGGTCCGCACCAATCGTCAGACCAGCTACGAAGACAAGCTCAAGAAAAAGACCCGCACCTCGGGCTGTGCGGTTGGCACGGTGTTTGGCGACATGATGGAGGGGCTGGAGGGCGTCACCCTGCCGCAAGCGCCCTTGCGCAGCAGTTGGCTTTATGCGCTGTCGCGCCAGATCAACACGCTGCCCTCGCTCTACCTCAGTGCAGGTGCGATCCATGGCACCGTGCTGTGCCAAGGCGATCAGGTGTTGGTCTATATGGAGGATGTCGGCCGCCATAATGCCGTGGACAAGATCGCAGGCTTCATGCGCCATCACGATGTCCCAGCGGGCGACAAGATCCTTTATACAACCGGCCGTTTGACCTCGGAAATGGTGATCAAGACGGCGATGATGGGTATTCCTATTCTGGCCTCGCGCTCGGGCTTTACCGCGTGGGGGGTCGAGATTGCCCAACAGCTTGGCTTGACCTTGATCGGTCGTATGCGTGGGCAAAGGTTCGTCTGCCTATCGGGTGAAGATCGCCTGATCCGGGATGCCGATCTATCATCAATACCCGACGAAGAGCGCCGCCACCGCCGTAAGGGCGCGGAGGATGCGGCATGAGCCTGCCATTGGGGGTGATCCTTGCAGGTGGGCGAGCCACGCGCATGGGCGGCGGCGACAAGGGCTTGCGCATGGTGGCTGGTCAACGGCTGATCGATCATGTGATCGGCCGCCTCGCCCCTCAATGCGGTGCGCTGGCCATCAACGCCAATGGCGATCCCGCCCGGTTGGCTGGCTTCGGCCTGCCGATCTTGCCCGACAGCCTGCCCGATCACCCCGGACCGCTTGCCGGGGTGCTGGCGGGCTTGGATTGGGCCGCAAGCCAAGGAGCGAGGGCGATCGTCACCGCCGCTGCCGATACCCCGTTCTTTCCCGCCGATCTGGTTGCACGGCTGATCGCAAGGGCGGGCCCATCTGGCCTGTGTTTGGCCGCAAGCCCGGACGAGACGGGCCGTATCCAACGCCACCCGACCTTTGGCCTTTGGCCTGTCGCCCTGCGCGAGGATCTGCGCACTGCCTTGACGGGCGGCTTGCGCAAGATCGTGATCTGGACCGATGCCCATGACGCGGGGCGGGCCGTTTTTGACAACACGCCCTTTGATCCCTTCTTCAACGTCAATACACCCGAAGATATCGTGACCGCCGCAGCGCTGATGGGGTCGGTATGAAGATTTATGGCGTCGCCGGCTGGAAGAATACCGGCAAGACCACCTTGACCGAACGGTTGGTGGCGGAATTGGTCGGTCAAGGGCTGCGCGTGTCCACGATCAAGCACGCCCACCACGCGACAGAGATCGACCATCCAGGCCGCGACAGCTATCGTCACCGCGCCGCGGGCGCGAGCCAAGTGATCGTCGCATCCCCGCTGCGTTGGGCCTTGATGACCGAGTTGCGCGGGGCCGATGAGCCGCCCCTGGCCGCGTTGCTTGCCCATTTCGATCCATGCGATCTGATCTTGATCGAGGGCTATAAGACTGCGCCGCACCCCAAGATCGAAACCCACCGTCAGGCGGCAGGTCGTGATCTCTTGGCGCTGTCAAACCCGACCATCCGCGCGATTGCGAGCGATGGGCCGATTGATACCAACCTCCCGCGCTTTGATCTCAACAACGTGGCAGCGATCGCCGCCTTTATCCGTGCCGAGGTCGGGCTATGAGCGTTGGCCTGACCCCGCCGCGATTGCGCAATGATTGTTTTGCCATGCCGCAAGGTGTGGCATGGGTTCCGGTCGATGAGGCGCTCACGCTATTGCGCGCGCGGCTTCACGCCGTGACCGGCACCGAGGTGCTTGCCGTGGTGCAGGGACGCGGGCGTGTCTTGGCCGCCCCGGCCGTGGCGCAACGGTCGAACCCACCGATGCCCAATGCGGCGGTGGATGGCTATGGCTTTGCCCATGTCGCAACAGGCGAGGGGGTGCAGCGATTGCCGCTTTTGGCCGGTCGCGCCGCAGCAGGCCAGCCATTCGAGGGCAGTGTGCCGACAGGCCACGCGATACGTATCTTGACGGGGGCCATTCTGCCCGATGGGGTCGATACCATCGTGCTTGAGGAAGATTGCGCAACGGATGGGCATGTCGTGGCTTTTGACGGCCCCGTCAAGCGTGGCATCAACACGCGCCAAGCAGGCGAGGATGTGCGCGAAGGTGCCACGATCTTGCCCGCAGGCCGGGTGCTGACGCCGGCCGATATGGCTTTGTTGTCGGCGGTCGGTGTGGGCAAGGTGCAGGTGCATCGTCGCCTGCGCGTCGCGGTCCTGTCCACGGGCGATGAATTGCAGCCTGATCCGGGCATGAAGGCCGCGCCCCACCAGATTTTCGATGCCAACCGCCCTATGCTGTTGGCGCTTTTGGCGGGGTGGGGGTTCGACCCGATCGATCTGGGTCATGCACCCGATGATGCAGCGCAGATCGCCGCGCGTCTTGATCAAGGCGCAGGATCTGCCGATGCGATCTTGACCTCGGGTGGGGCCTCGGCAGGGGATGAGGACCATGTCTCGCGCCTTTTGCGCGAAAGGGGCAATGTGTCGAGTTGGCGGATCGCGGTCAAACCGGGCCGACCGCTGGCCTTGGCGATGTGGAACGGGGTGCCGGTCTTTGGTCTTCCGGGCAATCCGGTCGCAGCCCTTGTTTGCGCGCTGGTCTTTGCGCGTCCCGCGCTGTCGCTCTTGTCCGGCGCGGGATGGTCACAACCGCGTGGCTTTACCGTGCCTGCGGCCTTTTCCAAGCGCAAGAAAGCCGGGCGGCGCGAATACCTGCGCGCGCGCCTGACCGAAAGCGGCGAGGCCGAGGTCTTCGCCTCGGAAGGGTCGGGGCGGATTTCCGGGCTAAGCTGGGCTACGGGGCTTGTCGCCTTGCCTGATGAAGCCTGCACCATCGCGCCGGGTGATCCGGTGCAATTCGTGCCTTACGCGTCCTTTGGGGTCAGCTCCGGCGAATAAGATAGGCTTGCGCACCGTCGCCTGCATCTTCCACGCCCAAGAACTCGTGACCGCTTTCGGCGCAAAAATGCGGCACATCGACAACGGCCGCGGGGTCACTTGCCAAAAGGCGCAGCACTTGGCCGGGTTGCATGGCTTTCAGCCGTTTGCGCGCCTTGAGCACGGGCAGAGGACATAAAAGGCCCAAGGTATCCAATGTCGCGTCCTCTGCCATGGTCTGCCCCCGAGAATTTGCCTTTGCCCCACTGGTCGTGAGCGCATGCGGTAGCGCGTGGCGCAAGTGTACCGTTCAACGCAAGAGGTTAGGGCCTGTTGCGCCATCTGCAAGCCCCCTTTTGGCGTAGCCGCACCGTGGGCAACACCGCTGTGGGGGGGGGGACAGATCACCATAGATTGCCCCTTTTGCGTCGCTGGTGTGTCGTCCGTGCGACGCGCGCGGTTGGATCGGCGATTGACCGTTCCGCGCGGCTCTTTTACCAAACGTGCAGATGAAACTAATCGCCCATCTGCGCTTTGCCGCAGGCCGCGGCGGGACAACAGAAAAAAGCTATCTTAATCAACGGGAGACGAATGATGACTTCATTTCTGACCGCCGCGCCGCGGCGTTTGATGGTGTCGGCGCTTGCGCTGGCGCTTGTTGCCAGTGCCAGCCATGCCGAGACGCTGCGCTGGGCGCGCGTGGCCGATGCGCTGACGCTTGATCCGCATAGCCAGAACGAAGGGCCGACCTCGACGCTTCTGCACCATGTATATGAGACGTTGGTGCGCCGCGATACCGATGGCTCGCTCAAGCCGCGTCTGGCGACCGAATGGTCGATCCATGCCGATGATCCGACGATCTGGGTGCTCAAGCTGCGTGAAGGCGTCACCTTCCACGACGGCAGCGCCTTCACCGCCGAGGATGTGGTGTTCTCGATGGACCGCGTGCGTCACGAAAGCTCGGGCTTCCGCGCGCTGCATTCCGCCGTGACCGGTGCCACCGCGATCGATGATTACACCGTGCATATCCAGATGGCCGGTCCTTCACCGCTTTATGTGCAAAACCTGACCAACTTCTTCATCATGGATAGCGGCTGGGCCGCGGCCAATGATGTGCAGGTGCCGCAGAACTTCGCCGCGGGCGAAGAGAACTTTGCCGTGCGCAACGCCAATGGCACCGGCCCCTATCGCCTTGTGTCGCGCGACCCCGAAGTCCGCACCGTGCTGGCGCATTTCGACGGGCATTGGGATGCCGACCCGCAAGTGACCGAGATCATCTATACCCCCATCGCCGAGGCCGCGACCCGCGTCGCCGCCCTTTTGTCGGGCGAGGTGGATGTGGTCCAGGATGTGCCGGTGCAAGATATCGCGCGCCTGCAACAGACGCCGGGCATCACCGTTGGCACCGGCCCGGAAAACCGCAACATCTTTTTCAGCTATGACCAAGCCTCGCCCAAGCTGATCTCGGCCAATGTGGATGATAACCCCTTCTCGCATCCCGAAATCCGCGAAGCCATGGCACTGGCGCTTGATCGCGACGCGATCCAGCAGGTCGTGATGCGCGGCCAGTCGCAGCCCTCCGCCGCACCCCTGCCGCCCTTCGTGAATGGCTGGCGCGAGGATCTGCACGCCTATGGCGCGCCCGATTACGACCGGGCCAACCAGCTGGTGCGCGGCATCTATCCCGATGGCTTCTCGGTCGATCTGCATTGCCCCAATGACCGCTACCTGAACGACGAGGCGATCTGTCAGGCCTTCGTCGGCATGCTGGGCCGGATCGGCATCAACGCCAACCTGATCTCGCAGACCCGCTCGCAGCATTTCCCGCTGATCGAGCGTTGGGAGACCGATTTCTACCTGTTGGGCTGGGGTGTTCCGACCTTTGACAGCGCCTATGTGTTCAACTTCCTCGTGCATGGCCGCGAAGAAGGTTATGGCAGCTACAATGGTGCGCGCTACGACAACCCCGAAGTCAATGCGATGATCGAATCGTTGGCAACAATGACCGATCTGGACGCGCGCGATGCCACCATCGCCAAGATCTGGGACAAGGTGATGGAAGATCGCGTCTTCCTGAACGTGCATAACCAGCTCTTGGCCTATGCGATGCGCGACGGGATCAACCTGCCCGTGCATCCCGAGAACCAGCCCTCGATGGCTGACGTGACCTTCGCCAACTGATTGGTCCGACCGTTTGCGGCCCGCATGGGACCCCCCATGCGGGCCGTTTTATTCACCAAGGGATCACGGGGCGCACCGCATGCTTGCCTATATCATCCGCCGCATCGTGCAGTCGGTCCTTGTGATGCTGGCCGTGGCGCTCGTGTCGTTTGCGCTGTTTCGCTATGTGGGCGATCCGATCTATGCGATGGTCGGCCAGGAGACATCGCTTGAGGATCGCGCGGCGCTGCGTGACAGCCTTGGCCTGAACGACCCATTCGTTGTCCAATTCGCCCGTTTCGTCGGCAATGCCGTGCAAGGTGAGTTTGGTATCTCATACCGGCTGCAACAGCCGGTTATGGAGTTGATCCTGTCGCGCCTGCCTGCGACGCTGGAATTGGCGTTGATCTCGGGGATGGCCGCCTTTGTCTTTGGGGTGGCGGCCGGGGTTTATACCGCGCTCAGGCGGCGTGGCGCGCTCTCGACTGCGATCATGACAGTGTCGTTGATCGGCGTTTCGCTGCCGACATTCTTGATCGGTGTGCTCTTGATCTGGGTTTTTGCGGTCGAGTTGCAATGGCTGCCGTCCTTCGGCCGGGGCGATACCGTCACTCTGCCTTGGGGCTGGGAAACCGGCTTTCTGACGCAATCGGGCCGTGCCTCGCTGATCTTGCCGGCGATCACGCTGGGGCTTTACCAGATGACGCTGATCATGCGTCTGGTGCGTGCCGAAATGCTCGAGGTCTTGCGCACCGATTACATCAAGTTCGCCCGCGCGCGGGGCCTGAGCAACCGCGCGGTGCATTTCGGCCATGCGCTGAAAAACACGATGGTGCCGGTCATAACGATCACCGGTCTGCAACTGGGCTCGATCATCGCGTTTGCCATTATCACCGAGACGGTGTTTCAATGGCCCGGGGTAGGGGCCTTGTTCATCAATTCGGTGCGTGTCGTCGATGTGCCGGTGATGTCAGCCTATCTGGTGCTGATCGCGCTGATCTTTGTCGTCATCAACCTGATTGTTGATCTGCTGTACTACGCCGTCGATCCGCGTTTGCGTGTCGAGCGCGGCGGCGTGCGGCATTAAGAGGGGGCCGTCATGCAAGACACCAAGCCACGCGGCCGCCTGTTTCGCATCTGGGACAGCGATGTTGCAGCCTCGTTTAGGCGCTCGCCGGTAGCGATCGTCTCGGGGCTTGTCGCATTGGTCATCGTCCTGGCCGCCGTCTTTGCGCCATGGATCGCGCCGACCAACCCCTATGACCCCTCCAGCCTCAATCTGATGGATGGCTTCACGCCCCCGATGCAGCCCAACGCTTTCACCGGCAACAGCTATCTGATGGGCACCGACAATCAGGGCCGCGATGTGTTCTCGACCATCCTTTACGGCGCGCGGATCTCGCTGTTCGTGGGGGTCTCCGCCGTTCTGCTTGCGATGGTCCTGGGCATCAGCGCGGGTCTGGTGGCGGGCTACCGGGGCGGTTGGGTCGATGCGGTCTTGATGCGGGTTGCCGATGTTCAGCTGTCCTTTCCCTCGATCCTGATCGCGCTTTTGATCTTTGGCGTGGCACGCGGCATCATCCCGCCCACCCAGCGCGAGGCGATGGCGATCTGGGTCTTGATCGTGGCCATCGGGCTGAGTGATTGGGTGCAATTCGCGCGCGTCGTGCGCGGTGCGACCATGGTGGAAAAGGGCAAGGAATATGTGCAGGCCGCCCGCGTGATCGGCGTTACGCCCCTGCGCATCTTGATCCGCCACATCTTGCCCAATGTCATGGGGCCGGTGCTGGTGATCGCCACGATCAGCGTGGCGCTTGCCATCATCGCCGAGGCGACCTTGTCGTTCCTTGGCGTGGGCGTGCCGCCGACCCAGCCCAGCCTTGGCACGCTCATTCGCATCGGTCAGCAATTCCTATTCTCTGGCGAATGGTGGATCTTGCTCTTTCCTGCTGTCACGCTTTTGGCGCTGGCCCTGTCGGTCAATCTGCTGGGTGATTGGCTGCGCGACGCGCTGAACCCGAGGTTGCGCTGATGACCAAGCCCTTGTTGTCCGTTCGCGACCTGGTTGTCGAGTTTCCCACACGGCGCGGCACGTTGCGCGCGCTTGACGGCGTTTCCTTCGACATCGCCCCCGGCGAGGTGTTGGGGATGGTGGGCGAGTCTGGTGCCGGCAAATCCATCACTGGGGCCGCGATCATCGGCCTGATCGAGCCGCCCGGCCGCATCGCAAGCGGCGAGGTGTGGCTCGGTGACACCCGCATAGACCAGCTTTCGCCTGAGGCGATGCGCCGGGTTCGGGGGCGCCGGATCGGCATGGTCTTCCAAGACCCTCTCACCAGTCTCAACCCGCTTTACACCATCGCCCGTCAACTGACCGAGACCATCCGCACCCATATGGATGCCTCAGAGGGTGAGGCGCGCGCGCGCGCCATCGCACTTCTCGACCGGGTGGGGATTCCCGCCGCCGCCCGCCGGATCGATGACTACCCGCATCATTTCTCCGGCGGCATGCGCCAACGCGTGGTGATTGCCTTGGCCCTCGCCGCCGAGCCAGAATTGGTCATCGCCGATGAGCCGACCACTGCGCTCGATGTGTCGGTACAGGCCCAGATTATCGATGTTCTGAAAGAGATCTGCGCCGAACGAGGTGCTTCGGTGATGTTAATTACCCATGACATGGGGGTGATCGCGGAAACCGCCGACCGGGTCGCAGTGCTTTACGCAGGCCGCATGGCCGAAATTGGCCCTGTGCGCGATGTGATCTTGCAGCCGCGTCACCCCTACACCGCAGGGCTGATGGGGTCGATCCCGACACTGGAACATGCCGCCGACCGGCTGGTGCAGATCCCCGGTGCCATGCCGCGGCTGGATGCGATCCCAGCGGGCTGCGCCTTCAATCCGCGATGCACGCAGGTCATGGATCGTTGCTTGCGCGATCGCCCCGCGCTCAGGCCCGTCGCGCCGCATCATGCGAGCGCCTGTTGGCTGGTCGATGACAAGGGGGCGCACCATGGCTGATCCGTTCTTGACCGTGACACATCTGACCCGCCGCTTCGATGTCTCCAAACCTTGGCTGAACCGCGTGCTAGAGCGCGAAGAGCGCCAATTCCTGACTGCCACGGCGGATGTCAGCTTTGCCATCAACAAGGGCGAGACTTTTGCCCTTGTGGGCGAATCCGGATCGGGCAAATCGACCATCGCCAAGATGATCGTGGGTCTGTTGGCACCGACCGAGGGGCAGATTGCGATCGATGGACAAAAGCTCGACCCCAAGGACCCTGTCTCGATGCGCGCGCTGCGCCGCCGGATGCAGATGATCTTTCAAGATCCCTTCGCGAGCCTCAATCCGCGTTGGCGCGTGGGCGATATCATTGCAGAGCCGATCCATACGCTTGGCTTGATGCCGAGGGCCGAGATCACCGTCGAGGTGGCGCGGCTTTTGGATCTGGTAGGCCTGTCCAAGGCGGATGCGGGTAAGTTCCCGCATGAGTTTTCGGGCGGCCAGCGCCAGCGTATCGCGATTGCCCGCGCATTGGCCTCGCGTCCCGATTTCATCGTCTGTGACGAACCGACATCGGCGCTTGATGTCTCGGTTCAGGCCCAAATCCTTAACCTGATGCGTGATCTGCAAGACGAGTTCAAACTGACCTATCTGCTCATTTCGCATGACCTGTCAGTGGTGCGGCATATGTCTAACCGTATCGGCGTGCTTTACCTTGGACGGCTCGTTGAAGTGGCCGATGCCAAACGGTTGTTCCATGAACCTCAGCACCCCTACACGCGGATGCTGTTGGATTCGGTCCCCGATCTGGCCTTGTCGGGGCGGCGTCGCAAACCCGTCAGCGGCGAGATCCCCAATCCGATTTCACCACCTGCGGGCTGCGCGTTTCATCCGCGTTGTCCTGTGGCCCAAGATCAATGCCAAATCGCCGTTCCGGCGCTTCGACCCACCCCAACAGGGGAAGCAGCGTGTCTTTTGGCAGGCGTTGCACCCCCAACCGACGCATAGCATCCGACCTTCCGGCGCAACGGGGGCTTGCACCGGCTGGTGACGAGACTATCCTTCGCGCAAAAGATCGCCATAGAATGACTATGCGATCAAAAGTTGGGATGTCGTCATGAATATCACGCTGACCTTTGATCGCCCCGAGGATGGCCCTGGCGCGGGGGCGGTCCCCGTTGGCTGGTTTTTGACCAGTGACAAGCAGGCGGTGCTTTATGATCCTCCCGAGCGGGTCTCGTTTCGGCAGACCAACCGCGCCCATGCGAAATCTGCTGGTCGTTGCCCCGGCGTGGTCCAGCTTGAAAGCCGCTATTTCATGATCAAATGCCCCTTTGATCTGCATCTAGGCTTTTCGCGTGATGCTGGGGGCAAGCCGCGTCTGGTAAATCGTTCTGGCAATGCAAGCACGATCCGCGCCAACAAGCTGGCCGATGCCGTTGTCTTGGTGAACGAAGCCGAGTGGCGATTTCCCGACCGTCCGACCGTCCAGCTTGTGCTGCCCTATTGTTTTATTGCCGATGAGCCGGTCTATCTCACCCAGCTCTCACCTTTCTTGCATTACCGCAAAGATCCCTTGCCCGGCACGATCTTCGGTGGCCGCTTTCCGATCAATATCTGGCCGCGCGCCTTGATGTGGGGCTTTGAGTGGCATGAGCCCGAGAAGGACATTTTTCTGCGCCGGGGGGAGCCGCTGTTTTACTGCCAGTTCGAAAGCAATGATCCGGCGCGTCCCATTCAGCTTGTCGCGGCCGAGCGGACGCCGGCTTTGCAGACCTATATGGAACAAATCGGCGGGGTGGTGAACTACGTCAACCAGACCTTTGGCCTGTTCGACGCGGCCGAGGCTTTGCGCCCCAAGCGCTTGCTTCAGCGCAAAGAGCCCAAGGGCTGATCACAGCGCGCGGATCTTGTCCAAGGTGGCGACGCTGACCGCCACGCCCATGGTCTGGGCGCGCGCGCGCGCCCTGGCGCGTCCATCTCCGGGAAGTCTTGTCCCCTCCATGGTGCGGATCTCGCCAGTGAGGCGGGCGATCCGCGCAGCAAAGGCCCCGCCCGAGCTGGTTGCCGCATCAATCGCGATAAATACTTGACCCGTGCGCGGCGGCCCGCCTGCGGTGCCGGAAAAGGGGCTTGCATCCATGCCAAGATTGGCCCCGGTCATGGCGGCGGCCATCGTCTCAACCAAGAGCGCAAGGCCCACACCTTTGTAGCCACCCGATGGAGCCATCGAGCCTTTCAGGGCCACCTCGGGGTCGGTTGTCGGGTTGCCATCCGCATCCAGCCCCCATCCTTCGGGGATGGGGAGGCCCTCGCGTGCATGTTTCATGATCTCGGATTTGGCGATGGTGCTGGCGCTTTGATCGATCAAGAGCGCCGCACCGCCCGCACCGTCAGGGGCGGCAAGCGAGATCGGATTGGTGCCAACCACAGGCCGCGTCCCGCCTGATGGCGCGATCGAAGCCGGCGCATTGGTAAAGCCAAGCGCCAAGAAGCCCGCCCGCGCCAGCGTCAGCGTATGCACCCCCAAAACCCCGCAATTATAGGAGTTCGACACGGCGAGCGCCGCGATCCCTTGGTCGCGTGCAGCGGGGATGAGGGCAGCAAACCCTGCCGTGATGGCGGTATGGGCAAAGCCCGTGGCGGCATCGGCCAAGACAAGCCCCGGCTTGGGGCGCGTGATGATGGGGTGGGCCGCCCCATCGACCTTGCCGCATCGCAAATGTTCGCAATAGATCGGTATATAGGCCAGCCCGTGACTGACGACGCCATCGGCCTCGGTCTCGGCAGTGGCGCGCGCCAGCGCGCGGGCGGCCTCTGCCTGTGCGCCTGCGCGGGTCAGGGCGTCATAGGCAAGGACTTCGATTTCGCCCAAGCTCAATGTCTCGGTCTGTGTCATTTCCCCGTATCCTTTCGCCGTTTGCCTTGGGTCTGTGTCAATCGGTGCCGGGCCTTGTTTCGCCTGCCCCGGATTGGCGGCGCGCAGCGGTTTCAGGGGCATAGAGCCGTTCGGCAAGCCTGCTGAGGTGATTATAGACGCCCGCCTCGCAATCGGCGCGCGCGTGGTGGTATGTCGGGACTGATGGGGGGGCGTCGCAGGGCGCACAGGCGATCCAAGCGGCTTGTGCCTGATCGGGGGCAGGGCCGTCATGACCGGCATATGCGCCTTGCGCGGTGACGCAAACCCGGGTCTCGCCACAGATAAGCCAGTAATCTTGCCCCAGCCGCCGGGCCATGTCGGCCAGATGCGGCACCACGAACACCGGCGCCCAAACCGGGCCGATGCGCCCAAGCGTACAGGATGTGATCCCGTGGTCAGACAGGGCCGTGCCAAGCGCGATGGGGCAAAGTGGCGTCGCGTCAGGATGCACCAAGCCTGTGTTCGCCTCCCAGGACGGGGTCAAACGCGTTGCCGCCATCCCATCGGTCCGCGCTAAAAGAGTGGCAAGCAGGGCCATGGCAGGCAGGCCAGAGCCCTCGAGCCAGCGCACGGCGCGGCCAAACTCCTCCGCCATGCCCCAGCTGCGCCCCGCGCCTCGCGCGGCCTTGCGCGCCAATGCTTCGGCCTCGCCCAGCGAGAGGGCGATCACACCGTTGCCTCGTGCGGCGGATAGGCCCAATCATCCATGGGCAGATCGTGCAATTCATGGGGAAAGGGTGCGCCGCGATACATGTTGATGCGCACCCAGCGATCCGAGCGCGGGTCGAAATAGCCCGCGCCGAAAAACGACAGCTTGGCGCGCAGCATGTCGATCGGCATGACGTTCGCGCCGATGGTGTTGTCGCGGATCTCGGCATAGGGGTGGCGGGCCGCGATCTGGGCGCGCCGAATGCTATGGCGATGCTCGGGATGGGCGAGCAAGAGGCCCGCAATGGGTGCATCACTGGGCCAGTCTTGCAATACCGCCAACAGCCGCATTGCGTCGCGACCGGGTGCAAGCGGTTGTTCGTAATCGGCCAACTCCTCGTGCAGGGTTTCGCCCAAGCGTGGCTCTTGCTTGGCGGCCGAGACATACCATGTGCGCGCTTGCGTAGCGGGATCGGACCAATCCAGATCACAGGCCCAGCCATAGACATCGCTCAAGATGGCCCGCAGGCGACCCACTGGCATCGTGCCGTCGATCACGAAACCATCGCTTTCCTCGGCGCTCATGCAGCACGCCAAACCATCGACGAGATCGCCATGCGGCTCAAGGAGCAAGGACAAGAGCAACTCTTGCGCTTCTGTGCCAAGATGGTTTTCGCCCCAGCGCCAGAGCTGGTCCCAAGGGCGTGGCTCGGTCAGATCAGCCTGTTCCACATAGGCCATCAGCCGATCGAGATCGGCGCGCAGCGTGGCAAGCTTGACGATCTGCATCGGATGATCTGTGCGCCACATCTCCAACCCTTGACGCGCCCGCGCCAAGATATCGCGAAACGCGGTGCGGCTTTGCGCGGTGGCATGGCCAAGCGCGCGGACGCGGGCCAGTGCCTCCTCGCGTGCCATGATCCAGTTGTTGAACAAGATCGGATGGCTGATCAAGAAGGGTGCCATGCCCAGCCCGGTGGAATTGCCGATCCCGAAGCGACGGCGCAGATCGGGTGCGATCGTCGTGGCTGTGGCGGGGGCGCGCCGGCGGGCCATTTCTTCGACCAGATCAAGCACAAAGGCACGGATCAGCCAGACGGTCAGCATCTCGACCTGAAATGGTGCCGTGAATTCCGGCCGCATCGCGATGGTCGTGCGGTCAGCGGCGCCGAGCTTGCCCGAGCCATAGACCGCCGTGGTGCGCATCAGATAGCCCACATCATCGACAAGCTGCGCGTCCGGCTGGCGTCCGGCGGCCAAGGCGTCAACCACGTGATCGAACAGCCGGACCGAGCGGTTGGCGCGTGACACCGACAATTCCCGCGCGCTGACGCGGCCTGCCTCCTGCAAGGGGATTTGCGTTTGCAGCCGGGCAATGTCGCTTGCATCGGGGACGCCGTCGAACAGGGTAAACGTCGCGTCCCATGCCGTTGCGATCACGCGGTCGCTGCGATCCTCTGGCGGGAGGTCATGGCCAAAGGCCACAAGGCTATAGGCGCGTTCCGGCCCGTGCATCGTATAGACCGCCAATCCCACGCCGCGCGCATCAATTGCGAAGTGTCGCCGCTCAAGGCGCCACCGCTCTTGGCGCAGGCGGCGCAGCAACACCCGCATGAAGGACAGACGCGATTGATGAAATGATCCCAGCCGCGACAGGCGCATCACCGTCTGCGGTGAACGGCGGGCGATCATCTCTTGCCCCAAGGGCGCGCTATGTGCCGCTTCTTTGGTCATCGACCCGGTCCGAAGCTGTCATCGAAGAAACGCAGCCAATTGCCGCCCATCAGGGCGTCAACCTCTGTCTCGTCAAAGCCGATCTCTCGCAAACCCCCGGCTAGCCCCGGAAAATCTTGGTTGTCTTTGAACCAGCGCGGTTGGCGCGGAAAGCCCGGGGCGTTGGCGCTGCCTTCGCCATAATCCACGCCCTTGGTCCAGCGGCCAGTGCGCATCCATTCCACCACGCTGTCGGGCTGGTTCTGGCACAGATCCGAGCCGATCCCGAAATGCGCGATGCCGTAGCGCTCGGCCATGCGCGCGATCATGGCGCAGAAATCGGCGAGGCTGCAATCGCTGCCCCCTTTCAGATGATGGGGGTAAAGCGAAAAGCCCATCATGCCCCCCGCCTCGGTCACCGCGCGGATGACGCTATCGCGCTTGTTTCGCAGCGCGGGGTGCCATTCATGCGGGTTGGCATGGGTGATGGCGATGGGGCGGGTGGAATGGGCGGCCGCCTCGATCGTCGAGCGGTCGGCCGAATGGCTCATATCCACGACCATGCCCAGGCGGTTCATCTCGGTGATCACTTCGCGTCCCATGCGTGTCAGGCCCGCATCTTCGGCCTCGTAGCATCCCGTCGCCAGCAGCGATTGGTTGTTGTAGCTCAGCTGCATGAAGCGCAGGCCGAGCCGGTGCCAGATCTCGACCAATCCGATATCATCTTCGATCGGGCTGGGATTCTGCGCGCCGAAGAAAATTGCCGTGCGCCCCTCGGCGCGGGCGCGGCGCACATCATCGCCGGTCAAGCCCTGAAAGATCAGATCGGGGTGATCTTCAAACCAGCGGTTCCAGCGTTCGACATTCAGCACCGTTTCGCGAAACGTCTCGTGATAGGCGATGGTCACATGGACCGCATCCAGCCCACCCGCGCGCATTTGCGCAAAGATCTCGGGTGACCAATAGGCATATTGCAGGCAGTCGATGCGATAGCTCATGGGCCGTAGTCTGTGCGAGTGCTGCACAGGCTGCAAGGCCGATCTTGCTGCCTTGCGCGGCACAGATAATGGTGGCCTGCTGGGCGTGAGCAAGCCTTGCCAGCCCGCCTCAGGGGCAGGCATAACAGGGCATGCGCCCAAGTAAGGAACATCCCGAGCCGATCACTGCCGCACCGCCCAATTTGCGGCTGCGGATTATTTTCGCGGCCCATGCCATGCTTGGTCCGGGCAAGATCGATCTATTGCAGGCCATCGCGGAAACCGGTTCGATCGCGGCGGCGGGCCGGTCCATGGGCATGAGCTACAAGCGCGCTTGGATGCTGGTCGAAGCGATGAACGCGGCCTTTCGCGATCCCTTGGTCGCCTCGGCGCGAGGTGGGGCCAAGGGTGGCGGGGCGGTCGTGACCCCAACCGGGCAAGAGGTCTTGCGCCATTACCGCGCCTTGGAACAGATCACCGCCCAAGCGGGGATAGATCATATCTCCGCCTTGCGCGGTCTGCTTTCCGATATGTCTGATGGAAAATAACGCTTGCCTCGGCATGGCGGGGCAAGGATATGTTTCTCGGAACATATCGAAATGTGAGACATCGATCACAATGCGTGTCGTATGCCCGACTTGCGCGGATGGTTTGGTCCTTGGGGCGCTGATGGCGCTTGCCCCGGCGATGGCGCTTGGCGACACTGTCACCGTTTTTGCCGCGGCCAGCCTTACCACCGCGCTGGCCGAGATCGAGGCCGGTTTCGAGGCCACCACCGGCCATGATCTGGTTGTCGCGCTTGCCGGATCATCGGCACTTGCCCAACAGATCCGGCAAGGCGCACCTGCCGATATCTTCATCTCGGCCAGCACCGATTGGATGGATGTGATCGCGGCCGATGGGTTGATCGAACCCGGCGGGCGTTTTGATCTCTTGGGCAATAGCCTCGTACTGATCGCGCATGGCCGCGATGCGGCCCCCGTGGCGCTGGCGCCGGGGTTTGATCTTGCCGCACAATTGGGTGAGGGGCGGCTGGCCATGGCGCTGATCGATGCCGTGCCTGCGGGCATCTATGGCAAGGCGGCTTTGGAACATCTTGAAATATGGGATGGGGTCGCCGACCAGGTCGCGCAAACCGACAATGTGCGCGCGGCTCTTGCGTTGGTTGCGCTGGGCGAGGCGCCATTTGGTATTGTCTATGCAACCGATGCCAATGCCGTTGACAATGTCACCACCATTGCCACCTTCCCCCCTGACAGCCATCCGCCTATCGTCTATCCGCTGGCCGATCTGGCCGGGCGCGACACCGTGGCCGAGGCGGCCTTGATCGCCTATCTGCAAGGGGGCGCGGGACGCGCGACATTTGCACGACACGGTTTCGTGGTCTTGGGGGATTAGGCCATGACCGATTGGCTTGGCCCCGCCGAATGGCAAGCGGTTGTGCTGTCGCTGCGCGTGTCACTTTGGGCAACGCTCTTCAGCCTGCCATTTGGCATCCTCGTGGCCTACGCGCTGGCGCGCTGGTCCTTTCCGGGCAAGCAGATCGTCAACGGGCTGGTGCATCTGCCTTTGATCCTGCCGCCGGTCGTCACGGGCTATTTGCTCTTGCTTGCTTTCGGCACACGCGGCCCTATCGGCGCCATACTGGCCGAGTGGGGGATTGTGTTTGCCTTTCGCTGGTCGGGGGCGGCGCTGGCGGCTGCGATCATGGCCTTTCCCTTGATGGTGCGCGCCATCCGCCTGTCGATCGAGGCGGTCGATCCCAAGCTTGAACAGGCCGCTGCCACCTTGGGCGCCTCACCGGCTTGGGTTTTTGTCACGGTGACGCTGCCCATGGCGCTGCCGGGGATCGTGGCAGGAACCATTCTGGCCTTCGCCAAGGCGATGGGAGAATTCGGGGCCACAATCACCTTTGTCTCGAACATCCCCGGCGAGACACGCACCATCCCCTCGGCGATATATGCATTTCTTCAGGTGCCGGGCGGCGAGGGGGCGGCCATGCGGTTGGTCATCGTTGCGGTGGGTGTTGCAATGGCGGCGCTTGTCTTGTCCGAGCTTTTCGCGCGGCGGGTTGCGGCGCGGGTCGGGGGGCATTGATGCTGGAGGTGTCGATCAAACATCGCTTTGCAGGGTTTGGGCTCGATGCGCAGTTTTGCGCACCCGTCGGTGTGACGGTGCTGTTCGGGCGCTCAGGCTCGGGCAAGACAACGATCATCAACGCGGTGGCGGGGCTTTTGTCACCCGATCAGGGGCGGATCGCAGCAGGCGATTGGGTGTTGCTCGATACCACGACAGGGCGGAACTTGCGGTCGCACCGCCGACGCATCGGCTATATCTTTCAAGAGGGGCGGCTTTTCCCACATCTCAGCGTGCGACAAAACCTTGCCTATGGCGCATGGTTCGCGCCCAAGACCGCCCCGCGCGAGGATATGGGCCGGATCGTCGATCTCTTGGGTCTGGGCGCGCTGTTGGAGCGGCGGCCCGGCGCGCTGTCCGGAGGCGAGAAACAGCGCGTGGCCATCGGGCGCGCGCTCCTCTCTGCGCCAAAGCTGATCTTGGCCGATGAGCCGCTCGCCGCGCTCGACGAGGCGCGCAAGGCCGAGATCCTGCCCTATCTCGAACGGCTGCGTGACGAGGTGCATATCCCCATCCTTTATGTCAGCCATGCCGCCTCCGAGGTGGCGCGGCTGGCCACCACTGTCATCGCCATCGAGGCAGGTCGCGTGGTGGCGCAAGGCCCGGCAGAGCAGGTCCTGGGCGATCCCACGATCCTGCCCGCCGGAGCGCGCGAGGCAGGGGCGCTGATCACCGCGCGTGTGGTGCGCCATCATGATGATGGGCTGAGCGAGCTTGAGGCCAATGGCATCGCGCTTTTCTTGCCGCAATTGGCCCATGCGCCTGGCACATCCCTCAGGCTGAGGATCGCGGCGCATGACGTGATCTTGTCGCGTGGCCGCCCCGAGGGGCTCTCAGCGCTCAATATCATGCCCGGTATCGTGCAAGATATCCGCGCAGGCGAGGGGCCGGGCGCGCTCGTGGCTATCGATACGGCAGCCGGCCGGGTTTTGGCCCGCGTGACCCGCCGCTCGGCCATGACCCTTGGCCTTGCTCCCGGTGTGGGCGTCCATGCCATCGTCAAATCAGTCTCGGTCGCGCCCGCGGATGTGGGCTGGGCTGCGCGTAGCGCGGCGAGCTAGCGCCGCAAGCACCTCAGGCTTTGCCTTTGCCACCACCCTTGCCGCCGCCCTTGCCGTCGCGTGGCGCTGGACCGCCTGATCCTGAGCGGCCCGTGGGCTTGCCACCGCGCGGTTTGCCGGGGCCGGGTTTGGCGCCGGGGCGGCTCATGCGCTGCGAAGGGTCGGCGGCATTGGGCCGGGCGCGCGGCGTGCTAGGTCCATCCGCTGCCGCGGGCTTGGCATCCCCGCGATAGGGTTTGCCCGCGCCCGGCTTGGACCAAGGTTTATCTCCGGGCTTGCCGCCGGGTTTCCCACCGGGTTTCCCCTCGGTTCTGCCACCCTGTTTCCCATCGGGCTTGCCGCCGGGTTTGCCAAAGCGCTTGGCCGGGTCGGATGCGCCCTGCCTTGGGCCAGCTTTATCACCACCGCGATAGGGCTTGCCACCACTGGGCTTGCCGCCGGGTTTACCGCTACGCGGCTTGCCTTCGTTGGGCTTGTCCATGCGGGGGGCCGCGTCACGCGGCGCATCACGTGGGGCTGCCCGCTTTGCGGACGCGCGGTCGGGGTCGTATTTCGGTTTTTGGGCGGGCGTTTCATCCGCTCTGGCAGCAAGGGGCGGTTTGGGAGCAGCCGGTGCCACCATGGACGCGGGGCTCGGTGTCGGGCGCGGTGCGGCGGGTGCGGCTGGTGGCGTCACAGGCGCGCTGCCTATCTCCGCGCGAGGACGGGACGGTTTGGCCGGGCTTGTGCGCGTGGGGCGATCCTGTGGCGCGGGGTCTTGCCGTTTGGCGGTAATCCCATCTTCCAGCAGGCCATCGGCACCCAAACGCGCCGACAGTCCAGCAACGGCACCCTCGGCGATCTCAACCAAGGTCTGGTTCTCCTCGACCCGGATCTTGCCGATCTGCGCCTTGTCGAGATTGCCCGCACGACACAAGAGCGGCAACAGCCAGCGCGCTTCGGCGCGCTGGGCGCGCCCTACGGACAGCGCGAACCAGACCGAGGGGCCAAATGCCTGACGCTCGGGCCGTGGGCCAGCCGTGCCGGGCGCATTCAGATCTTCGGGTGCCGAAAGCCCCGCCCGGTAGAGCCGCAGACAGGCCGCCGCGATCTGTTCCGGGGTATGGGTCGCCATCAGCTTGGCGGCAAAGGCGGCCTCATTCTCGGAGGGTGCGGTCGTCCAAAGCGGATCATCCAGCAGCCGCGTCTCGTCCAGCGCCAAGATCTCGTCCGCCGTGGGGGCAAAGGTCCATTCTGCCTGGATCTTGGCCCATTTCAGCAGGCGCGATGCCTTGTTGGTCATCTTGTCAGGCACGATCATCGCCGAGATGCCCTTGCGACCCGCACGCCCCGTGCGACCCGAGCGATGGAGCAGCGCTTCGGTATTGGTCGGCAGATCGGCATGGATCACCAGATCGAGCTTGGGCAGATCGATGCCGCGCGCCGCCACATCGGTGGCCACACAAACCCGCGCGCGCCCATCGCGCATCGCTTGCAACGCATGGCTGCGCTCATCTTGGCTCAGCTCACCCGATAGGCTGACAACCGACAGCCCGCGATTGGCAAAGCGCGCGGCCAGACGCGCGACCGTGGCGCGGGTATTGGCGAACACGATGGCGGTCGGCGCATCGTGAAAGCGCAGAAGGTTGATGATCCCGTTCTCGGCATCTTGGGCGGCGACTTGGACGACCTGATAGCTGATATCGGCATGCTGCGCGCCGCGCGACAGCGTGGTGACGCGCACCGCATCGCGCTGGAACTGCTTGGCCAATTCCGCAATTGCGGGCGGCACCGTGGCCGAAAAAAGCAGCGTGCGCCGCTCGGCGGGTGCGGCCCCCAGCATGAATTCCAGATCTTCGCGAAAGCCCAAATCCAGCATCTCATCGGCCTCATCGAGCACGATGGCGCGGATATCGGACAGATCGAGCACCCGGCGCATGATATGGTCGCGCAAGCGCCCCGGCGTGCCGACAACGATATGCGCGCCACGTTCCAGCGCGCGGCGTTCCTCGCGCGCATCCATGCCGCCGATGCACGAGGCGACCCGCGCGCCCGCCTTGCCGTAAAGCCACGCCAATTCGCGCTGGACCTGCATGGCCAGCTCGCGCGTCGGCGCGATCACCAGCGCCAAGGGCGCGGCAGGTGGGCCGAAGCGCTCGCTCTCGCCCAGAAGCGTCGGCGCGATGGCAAGGCCAAAGCCCACCGTCTTGCCCGACCCCGTTTGCGCCGACACCAGCAGATCGGCCTGCGCCAATTCAGGGGCGGTCACGGCTTGCTGCACATCTGTCAGCACGTCGAACCCGCGTTCGGCGAGGGCTTCGGTCAGGGTCGTGATCATGGGGAGGGGTCCGATCAAGCAATGCACGCAGACGGCGTGGTTCGCGTCCCCGTTAGGCGATCTCTGCGCCGGTGTCGAGGATTTGCTGTCTCACCGGCCATGCGTCCGGCGCAAGAATGAATTGACCGCCGCGAACAGCGCGGGTGCGCGGGTTTCAGCGTTGATGAAATGGGTGCCGCCTGCGATCTCGACATAGGACCGATCCGCCGCCCCCAGCCTGTCGAACAGCGCCAAGCTGTCGCTGCGGGTCGCGGTCGGGTCTTGCGCGCCGCGCACCAGTAGGGTGGGGCAGGTGACGGCGCCCGGATCATGGATGGGCCGCCCGTTGAAACATTCCCACAGGTCGAGGAAGGTGCCGTTCGGCACCCGGAAATAGGCGTTGTCGCCGCCATCATCGGCGATGGAGGAGGCGACCATCGCTTGCAGCACCGCCTCATCCCGCCAATCGGCGCCTTGGGGCAGTTGCGCGTCCCAGCGCGCGCGGGTGTCGGCCAGATCGACATGGCGATAAGGGCCGAAATCACGGTGGCGGGTCCGATCCGTGGGATCGGCCATGACCGCGATCCAGTCGTCATTCACCTCGGCATAGATGGGCGCGTAAAGGGCCAGCGCGCTGACCTTGCCTGCGCCCGGACCTGCGACATAGCGCGAGGTCGTCAGCGTCCCCCATGACCAGCCGACCAGCGCCACCTGTGCGCCCCCGTGGCGCTCGGCGATCCAATCGACCGCATCCCCGATATCGGCGATGGCTTCATCGCCCGTCGCGTAAGTCCGCCCCGCGGGGAAAGCCTCGGGTTTCGACAGCCCATAGCCGCGAATGTCGATGGCATAGGCGGAAAACCCTGCATCTGCGGCCACTTGCAACCAGTTCAGACCCGGATGGGGGATGTCGAACAGCCGCCCCGAGAATGTCGCGCCATGCACGAACAAGACCGGCGGGCCGCGATCACCGCGCTGGCGCAGCACCAGCTCAAGGCCCGGCGTCCCGCGTGAGGCGATACGATGCCTCGCCGAGATGTCATGGGTGCGCCAATCGCTCATGCCCCCGCGACCTTGAGGATGATCTTGCCGATATTGGCGGCGCTTTCCATCCGCGCATGGGCTTTCGCGGCATCGGCAAGGTCAAAGACACTGTCCATCACGGGCGCGATCGCGCCGCTTTCCAGATGCGGCCAGACCTCGGCCTCAAGCGCGCGCGCGATGGTCGCCTTGGCCGCATGCGATTGCGGTCGCAGGGTGGAACCCGTGATCGTCAAGCGCCGCGTCATCACCTGCATCATGTCGAGCGTGACCTTGGAGCCTTGCAGATAGGCGATCTGCACCAGCCGCCCATCCATCGCCAAGGCGTCAAGGTTGCGCGCGATATAGTCGCCGCCCACCATGTCGAGGATCAGATCGGCCCCGCCTTCGGCGCGCAGGTCGGCCACGAAATCCGTCTCGCGATAGTTGAAGGCTTTCTCGGCCCCCAGTTTTTCGCAAGCAGCACATTTCGCGGCATTGCCCGCCGTGGCAAAGACGCGCGCGCCGCGCAGATGCGCGAGCTGGATCGCCGTCGTCCCGATCCCCGAGGCACCGCCATGCACCAGGAAACGCTCGCCCGCTTTCAGCCCGCCGCGCATGAAGACATTGGTCCAGACGGTATAGAAGGTCTCGCACAGGCCTGCCGCTGCCTCGAGCGTCATGCCCTTTGGCACGGGCAGCGCGTGATCGGCGGCGGTCACCGCGTATTCGGCGTAACCCCCGCCCGGCAACAGCGCGCAGACCGCGTCTCCGACTTTCCAGCGGGTCACATTCGCGCCAACAGCCACCACATGGCCCGATGCTTCCAGCCCGGGCAGGGGCGAGGCATCCTTGGGCGGCGCGTAATTGCCTGCGCGCTGCAAAGCATCGGGGCGGTTCACGCCGGCATAGGCGATCTTGATCAGGATTTGATCATTCTCCGGCACCGGCACCGGCGCAGTCGCAGGGACCAAGACCTCGGGTCCGCCGAACTGCGAGATCTCGACCACGGTCATGGTGCTGGGTAGGGTCATGTTTGTCTCTTGCGTTGCATCGTTTCGTGGAACAAGGGCCGGCGAACCGGCCCTTGCGGTCTTTGCTCATACGCCCTGCGATCAGGCGCGGCCAGTGGTGCGTAGGAATTCGTGGAGCATTTCGCCCAAGCGACCGCAATAGGTCGGATCCTGCGCCGAGAAGTCATCGACAACCGACAGCGATGCTGCGCGCAATGCGGCCAGTGCATCGTCATCGATCGTGACCAATTCGCCGCCGCGTGCGTTGACGAATTCCTGCTTGAAGGTCAGGTCGCGATAGAGGAAATGCGCCGCCGCCTCGGCCGAGGTTGCGCGCACGATTTCGGAGACGACGGCCCGGATTTCGTCGCCGACCGCGTTCCAGGCATCAAGGCCGACCATCACTTCGCCGTTCAGATGACCAAGCAGGTCGGGTTCCATGATGTATTTACACACTTCCTGGAAGTTCATGCCCCACGCCGTCGAGGTCGAGCCCCAATGCGCGCCATCCACAACACCTGACTGGAGCGCCTGGTAAAGCTCGCCACCCGGGATCGAAACAGGCGATGCGCCCATCTTGGCCAGCACAAGGCCCGCCGCCCCCGTCGAACGCACGGGCCAGCCCGCGAAATCGGCGGTGCTGCGCAGCGGGCGGTTGCCCCACAGCGTCAGACCCGAATAGGAGACGGGGCCAACCTGATAGACGCCCTGCTCGGCATAGGCTTCGCGGATGATGTCGAGGCCGCCCATCTCGTAATAGAAGATGTCTTGTTCTTCGTGGCGGTCCCAGACGCCGATATGGCCGTTCAGGTGACCAGCGGCAGGCACGCGCCCGATCCAGTAGGCGGGATAGATGAAGGCGCTTTCCAGCAGGCCGCGACGCACGGCGTTGAGCACCTCGCCCGTCGGCACAAGGCTTTCGGGGGCGTGGGGCTCGACCGTCAATTCGCCGCCGGTGGCCGCGGTGATGCGGTTGCAGAACTTGACGAAGACATCCTCGTAATACCAGTTGCCGGTCGGCCAATGCGTCTGCATCCGCCACACCGTCTTGGTCTGCGCAATCGCCGCCGGGGCTGCGAGTGTCACACCTGCGGCCGCGCCCGCCGATGCGGCGAAAAAGCCGCGCCGGGAAAGCGGTTGGGTCTTGGTGGTCATGGTCTTCTCCTCCTCTGGTGGGTAGTCACCCCGCCGCCTCAGCGGGCGGGGATGGCGGTGAAGCTGGTCACAAGCTCGGGGAACAGGAAGATCGCGGCCCCCGTGGCCAGCATCAGGAAAAAGAACGGGAAAATCGCCTTGTAGATCTCGAGGATCGGCGTCTCCGGGCTGAGTGTCTTGAGATAGAACAGGTTGTAGCCGAAGGGTGGCGAGATGTAGCCGATGCACAGGTTCAACTGGAACAGGATGCAGAACCAGATCGGGTCAAAGCCAAGCGTCGTGACAATCGGGAAAAAGATCGGCAGCACGAGCAAGATGATGCCCACCGGATCAAGGAACATGCCCAAGACCAGCGTGATGAGTTGCATCAGCAAGATCATCATCAGCGGGCTGATCTCGATCCCCAACAGGAAGCTTTGCATGAAGCGCGTGCCGCCGCCGCCGCCATAGACCGCGACAAAGGCAGATGCGCCAAAGACGATCCAGATCACCATCCCCGTCATCGAGGCCGTGTCATAGCTGACCTTGCGCATGTAGCCCCAGTTCAGCTCACCCCGGATCGCGACCGAGATCACGACCGCGAGCGCTCCGACCGCTGCCGCCTCAGTGGGTGTGGCGATGCCCGCGAAGATCGACACCAGCACAGACAAGATCACGACCAACGGCAAGATCACCGCGCGCAGCGATTTCATCCGTTCGCCCAGCGGTGCGGTTTGCGGGGCAGGTGGGGCAAGCGCCGGGTTCATCCGGCTGCGGATGGCGACATAGGCCATGAACATGCCCAACAGCAAAAGCCCTGCAACAAGCCCGCCCATGAAGAGCCGCCCTACCGATTGCCCGGTCTGCATGCCGATCAGGATCAAGGTGATCGACGGCGGGATCAAGATGCCAAGTGTCCCGGAGGCCCCGATCGTGCCAAGCACGAAGCGCCGGTCATAGCCGCGTTGGGCCATGGCGGGCATGCCCACAAGCCCGGTGGTCACGGTCGATGCCGCACAACTTCCCGTCATCGCCGAAAGCGTGGCGGCAAAACCCGAGGTGCCGATCAGCAAGCCACCGGGCATGCGGCCCGACCACAGGTAGAAGGAGTGATACAGATCTTCGGCAATCTTCGAGCGGGCAAGCGCCACGCCGATGAACACGAAAAGCGGGATCGCCGACAACAGGATCGACCACATCGCGCCGAACATGGTCGAGACGATGGTGAACATCCCGTTGGGCCCGAACATCAACAGACCGAATACAACTGCCGTGCCGCCAAGCGCAAAAGACAGCGACACGCCCAGCAAGATGGCCACCAACAGCATGCCGAACATGCCGATCGTCAAAAGCTCAGGGGTCATTGTGTGGCGCTCCCCACGCTAGCGGCACGGCCCAGATCGGCCTTTGGGTTGATGAACAGGATCAGTGAACGGATCATCTCGATGACGCCCTGCACGGTGATGAGAACAACACCGACAAACATGGCCAGCTTGATGGGCCACATCGGATGGCGCAGCGCGCTTTCATCGACCTCGTTAAAGCGCCAGCTATCTTCGAAGAACCAGAATGCCTCCCAGCTCAGTACGGCGCCCCAGATCACCAGAAAGGCGAAATTGATAAAATCGAGTGCTGCGCGCCGGCGCGGCCCGCCGGTATTGAGCAAGAGATCGACGCGCACATGATCACCCCGGATCAGCGTATAGGCCCCTACCAGCACGAAATAGGCGCCGAAGATCCGCTGGGTGTAGCCATGCGCCCAAAGCGTCGGCTGGCCAAAGACGTAGCGCGCGACCACCTCGTAAACGAGTACGACAATACCCGCCCAGATCAGCATGCTGATGGCCTTGCCGATCGCGATGTTGAGCTGGTCCACCCCCCTGAATAACAGCGTCATCTTTGTCCCCCTGATGTCCCTTGCGTGGAAATCACCTCGCAGGCGCGCGCGGCGAAGCGTTCGGCCAATGGCCCCAGCGCCGCCGCCTCCGCCGAAGCCGCCGATCCCGCGCGCGCACGATCTGCGATGCCCACGAAGATGACGGCGAAACGAAACAGCGCGAATGCGATGTGAAAGGGCAAGAGCGGGCCGGTCGGGATGGCATGGGCGTGATATTCCGCCACGAAATCGTCGCGCGCGGGGATGCCCGCGCCCTGCCAATCTCGCCCCAGAAGACCCGCATATTCATCGCCGCTCGAATGCCACGGGATCACGCAGAACCCCAGATCGGCCAAGGGATGACCCAAGGTGGATAGTTCCCAATCCAAGACCCCGATCACACGCGGTTCCGTCTTGTGCCACATCAGGTTGCCCACCCGGAAATCGCCATGCGCGATCGCCACCGCCCCGTCATCTTCGGGCATGTTGGCGGGCAACCAATCAACCAGCTCATCGAGCGCCGCGATGCGCGGGCCGGTCGATCCTGCATATTGCTTGGTCCAGCGTGCGATCTGGCGGGCGAAGTAATTGCCGGGCTTGCCGAAATCGGACAGCCCTAGTTCCTGCGGCCGCACGGCGTGAAGGCGCGCCAGCACACGCGCCATGTCGAGATACATGGCGCGGCGATCTTCGGGCGTCACACCGGGCAGGGCGGTGTCGGAAAACACCCGCCCCTCGAGCCGTTCCATGACGTAGAAGGGCGTGCCGAGGATGGATGTATCCTCCTCCAGCCACAGCGCGCGCGGCACCGGCACATCGGTCTCGGCCAGCGCGCGCATCACGCGAAACTCGCGCTCCACCGCATGCGCGCCGGGCAGGATCGGCCCGTCGGGCTTTTTGCGCAGCACAAGGCGCGCGCTTCCCCAATCGACGAACCATGTCGGGTTCGACTGCCCACCGCCGATCCGGGTCAGGCGCGGCAAGCCTGTGCCGGGCAGGCGGGCGGAGAGCCACGCACCAAGCGCGCCAGCATCGAGTTCGGTCATGGCTGGGGCGGCGGTCATGATGCGCCTTCGGAGGCTTGGGTTTCAGCCGCTTGGGCGCGCAGCATGAATTTCTGGATCTTGCCCGTCGCGGTGCGGGGCAGGGGGCCGAAGATGAAGCGGCGCGGGCGTTTGTAGCCAGCGAGGTTCTCCTTGCAGAAATCGGCCAGCGCCTCGGCGGTCAGCGCAGCCCCTTGGCGCGGCTCGACAAAGGCCCAAGGGGTCTCGCCCCATTTCGGATCGGGGGCCGCGACGACAGCGGCCAAGAGCACATCGGGGTGGCGGTGGAGCACCGTCTCCACCTCGAGGCTTGAGACATTCTCGCCGCCGGTGATGATGATATCCTTGGCCCGGTCGCGGATCTGGATCTGCCCGTCGGGATGGACGACCGCCAGATCGCCGGTGCGGAACATGCCCCCCGAAAAGGCGGCCTCGGTCGCCTCGGGATTGCGGTAATAGCCCGCCATGATGGTGTTTCCGGCCAGAACGATCTCGCCCATCGTGGTGCCATCGGCGAGCACATCTTGGCCGTTCTCATCGACCACGCGCGCGCGGCCCGCGGTGGGGTGGCGGCGACCTTGGCGCGCCATCAGCGCCGCGCGGGTGTCGAGATCGGCCTCCGGGTCGCTCGGGTCGTTGATCGTGGCGGGGCCATAGCTCTCGGTCAGCCCATACATGTGGCTGAGATCGAAGCCGAGCTTGGAAAGCCCCGACAGCAGCGCGGGCGTGGGTGCTGCCCCCCCGGTCGTGACCTTCACCCGCACGGGCGGCGGTTCCTTGGCGTGATCGAGCAGCATGTAAAGCACGACGGGCGCGCAGCTCAGATGCGTGACCGCATGGCGGCTGATTTCTGACAGGATCAAGGCCGGATCGACCCGGTCGAGGCAGACATGTAAGCCACCCGCCGCCGTCACCGCCCAAGCCTGACACCAGCCGTTGCAATGGAACAAGGGCAGCGTCCAGAGATAGCGGCTATCACTGGTCAGGCCCAGCGCCAGCACATTGCCCATGGCGTTGAGGTAAGCGCCGCGATGGGTATAGACGACACCCTTCGGCTTGCCGGTCGTGCCGGAGGTATAGTTGAGCGAGATCGCCTGCGCCTCGTCCGTGATGGCGGCGGCAAGCGCCAGTTCGGGGATAGGCCCGGTGAACCAATCGATCCCGTCACCGGCCCCCGGCGCGCTGCACAGCACCATCTGGGGCAGGATTGCATCGGCGGGGTCGGGCAGATAGGCGGCTTCGGCCACCAACAGCTTGGCGCCTGCATGATCGAGGATATAGCCGATCTCGGCGCTTGCGAGCCGGATGTTGAGCGTATTCAGCACCGCCCCCAGTGCTGGCACTGCGAAATGGGCGGCCAGCATCTCGGGCCGGTTGCCAAGGGCGACCGAGACGACATCGCCCGGGCCGATCCCTTGCGCCTTGAGCGCTCCGGCCATGCGCGCCACCAGCGCGCCGAATTCGCTGTAGCTCCAGACATGGTCGCGCCATGCGACGGCGGGCCGGGCCGCGTGGCATTCCAGCGTGCGGTCCAGCAGGTCAAGCGGCGTCAGCGGCCGGAAATTGGCCGCGCGCGGTGCCAGATGCGGATCGCTGAACATCGTTTGCCCCCCCTTGCCCTGTCGTCAGCCCGACGTGCTGTCCCAGTGCCAGAAATCGCGCCCCTCGTCGGCCAAATGGCGGTTCAGCACCATCTGGTGGACCTCATCGGCACCATCGACAAGGCGGGCTTGGCGGGCATAGCGGTAGATCCATTCCAGCACCGTGTCTTGCGAATAGCCGCGCGCGCCGTTGATCTGGATCGCCACATCGGCGGCCTTGTGCAAAAGGTTGGCGACATGGATTTTCGCCATCGAGACCTCTTTCTTGGCAAAGCCGCCCCGGTCGAGTTCCCACGCCGCCTTCATCACCAAAAGCCGCCCGATCTCGATCCCCATCGCCAGATCGCCCAGCTTGATCTGGATGCTCTCGCGGTCGGCCAGCCGCACGCCGAAGCCGTGGCGATCCTCGGCGTATTCGCGGGCGATCTCGGTGCAGCGCTTGGCCAGCCCCAGCCAGCGCATGCAATGCGTCAGGCGTGCAGGCCCAAGCCGGATCTGCGTGACCTTCAACCCCATCCCTTCGCCCAGCAAGATGCGGTCCTCGGGCAGTTCCAGCCCCTCAAAGACCAGTTCGCAATGGCCGCCATGCTCCTCTGGCCCCATGATCGGGATGCGCCGCGCGATATGCCAGCCGGGTTCGTCGCGGTCGAACAGAAACGCCGTCAGCCCCCGGCGCGGATCATCAGATGTGCGGGCAAGCAAGATGAAATGCTGCGCCTCCGCCGCGCCGGTGATGAACCATTTGCGGCCTTCGATCACGTAGCGGTCGCCCTTTTTGGTGGCGGTGGTCAGCATCATGCCGGGATCTGATCCGCCACCCGGATGGGGTTCGGTCATCGCGAAGGCCGAGCGCACCTTGCCTGCCACGATGGGCGCCAGCCAGCGCGCCTTTTGCTCGGGCGTGGCGATCTTTTCGAGCACCATCATGTTGCCGTCATCGGGTGCGGCCGAGTTGAAGACGACGGGGCCGAAGATCGAGCGGTTCATCTCCTCGTAGCAGACGGCCATGCCCATCTTGCCCAAGCCCTGACCGCCCGTTTCGCGGGCCAGTTGCAGGCACCACAGCCCTTGCGCCTTGGCCTTGGCGCGCAGTGCCTCAAGCGGGGGGTGGGCGATATTGCCATGCGCGTCCCAATTGGCGCGGTCTGCCTCGACCGGCATCACCTCGTCGGCGACGAAACGCGCGATGCGGGCGCGAAAATCCTCGATCCGGGGGGAAATGGTGAAATCCATCGGTCGTCCTTCAGAGTGATGAAATGACGTGGCCGCCATCGACGATGATCTCGGTTCCGGTCATGAAACCGCTGAGATCGGAGGCCAGCAGGAGAAAGGCGCCATCAAGATCGCTGGGCTGGCCAAGGCGGCGCTGCGGCACGCGTCGCAGAAGGGTTTGGCCTGCTTCTGTGGCAAAGAAATCGCGGTTGATCTCGGTCTCGATATAGCCGGGGCAAAGCGCGTTCACCCGGATGCCGTGACGCGCCCATTCCAGCGCGAGGCTGCGACTTAGCTGCACCAGCCCGCCCTTGGACGCCGCATAGGCCGCGACTTGGCCTGCCACACGGAACCCGAGGATCGAGGCGATGTTGATGATCGTGCCACCCCGCTTGGCTGCGACCATCGCCTGTGCGGTGGCACGTGCGACGTGAAATGGACCCTTGAGGTTGGTGTCGATCACCCGGTCGATGGTGGCCGCGTCATGATCGAGCGCAGTGGCGGTGGCGGCCGTTCCGGCATTGTTGACGACAATATCAAAGACCTTGTCCGAAAGTGCCGCGCTTACCGCCGCCCCATCGGCCACATCGAGGGCGAGGGGGGTGGCGTGGCCACCCGCGGCAGAGATTTCGTCGCAGAGCGCCGCGACCTTGTCCGCACGGCGCGCGGCGAGTGTCACCGCAACGCCCTGCGCTGCGAGAAGGCGCGCGAAATGCACCCCAAGCCCCGAGGATGCGCCCGTCACAAGGGCGGATTTTCCCGCTAGGCCGGGCCAGATCGCAGAATTTCCAGCGGTCATCTCGTCAAGGCCTCCCGTCCTTATCGAGCGAGCGTTCGGTAGATAGAGCTAGACAGGCGCTCCGATTTTGGCAACAGATTCCTGCATGAGGGAGACAGAAAGATGACCGACCCGACCCAGAGGGCGGCCCATGGCGCAGGCGAGCGCGCCTCGCTGCCCATGATGGATACGCTGCCGACAGCGACGCAACTTTGCGCATCCATCCTTGCGCGTCACCAAGACACCATCAGCGTGCGCAAGCCAAACATCGCGGTGGCGCGGCTGCAACAGATCCTCGAAGTGGCGATCGATTTATCGAACAAGGGCGGGTTTCAGGCGATGTCGCTGCGCGATCTGTCGCGCGAGACAGGGATGTCGGCAGGTGGGCTTTATGCTTATTTCGACAGCAAGACCACGCTTTTGAAGATGATCCTGTCCGAAGTGGCCGATCTGGTGCAGCGTGTCCTATCGTCACCTCCCGCCGCGGTCACGGCCGATCCAGTGATGCATCTGCGCTGGCTCATCGATACCCATCTACGCATGACGGAGGCGTTGTTGCCGTGGTTTACTTTCGCCTTCATGGAGGCCAAGAATTTCCCGCCCGCCGAAAGGCGCATGGCCGTCGATAGCGAAATGCTCACCGAAAGCTTCTTCTCGGCCGTTGTGTTGCGCGGAATGGAGGAGGGGGTGTTTCGCCCCGATACCTCGCCCTTGTTGCCGGCGCTCATCAAGCCCTTGTTGCAAGAATGGTATGTCAAACGCGCCAAGTATCGCCGTCGTGGGATCACGCTGGAAAGCTACAGCGCTGAGGTGCAACAGGTCGTGTTGCGCGCTTGCCTGCCCGAGGCGGGGTTGTTCACCATGCCGCCGATCCGCAAATCTGGGGATGCGCGACCCTAGCGCCCACCGCCGATATCGACGATCGTGCCGCTCACATAAGCCGCCCTGTCGGACAACAGCCAAGTGACCGTCTCGGCCACCTCATCCGCTGTGCCGATGCGGCCTAACGGAACGTCCCCCCGCTTTTGCGCCAACCTATCGCCCAAGCCTGCGGCGGCGTGGATCTCGGTGTCGATCAAGCCGGGGGCCACGGCATTCACCCGGATGCCCTTCGGCCCCAATTCGCGGGCCAGACCCTTGGTCATCGCGTTGATCGCGCCCTTGGAGGCTGCGTAATGCACCCATTCGCCACCGCCGCCTAGTTCCGCGGCCCGGCTCGACATCAAGACCATCGCGCTTCCCGACCCCATGCGCCGCGCGCCTTCTTGTGCGCTGAGGAACACGCCGATCAGATTCGTCTCGATCACGCGCCGCAAGTCGTCAAGCGCCAGATCGGTGATCTTGCTGGCAGGCCCGGTGATCCCCGCATTGGCGAATAGCCCCGTCGCAGGGCTGAATTCCGTGGCGCAGAGATCGAACAGTCGGGCAGGCGTCGCCGGGTCGCCTGCATCAGCCTTAAGTGCGCGCACCTGACGCCCAAGGCCATCGCAAAGGGCCGTCGCCGCCGCATCATTACTGGCATAGGAAAACACCACCGGCCGGCCCAACGCCACCAGCGCGCGCACGGTTGCGGCCCCAATCCCCCGGCTACCGCCCGTGACGATGACAGGCCCAAGATCAGAATGCGACACCATCCGCCCCCTTCAGATCGAGCATCTGGCGCGCCTCGTCCGGGGTGGCGACCTCAAGGCTGAGCCCTTCGAGAATTTCGCGCACCTTGCGAACTTGATCGGCATTGCTTTCTGCCAAGCGCCCCGGCCCGATCCAGAGTGAATCCTCAAGTCCCACACGCACATTGCCCCCTTGCGCCGCGGCCTGTGCGGCAACCGGCATCTGGTTGCGCCCGGCACCCAAGACCGACCAGACGTAAGCATCGCCAAACAGCCGATCCGCTGTGCGCTTCATATGCGCCACATCCTCCGGGTGGGCGCCGATGCCGCCCAAAAGGCCAAAGACGGTCTGCACCAAGAATGGCGCCTTGACGAGGCCACGATCCACGAAATGGGCGAGGTTATACAGATGGCTCGTGTCGTAACACTCGAACTCGAACCTTGTGTGGTTGGCGTTGCCGATCCGCAGAATGTGCTCGATATCGGCGAAGGTGTTCTTGAAAACCAGATCGCGGCTGTTTTCGAGATGCGCGCGTTCCCAGTCGTGGCGGAACTCCTTGAAGCGGTCGAGCATCGGGTAAAGCCCGAAATTCATCGACCCCATGTTGAGCGAGGCGACTTCGGGCTTGAGTTCGGCCGCCGGGCGCATGCGTTCGGCCACCGTCATATGCGGCGAGCCGCCGGTGGTCAGGTTCAGAACCGCGCCGCTGGCCTGTTTCAGTTGCGGCAGGAAGGCGCGAAAAGCGTCGGGGTCTTGCGTGGGTCGGCCCGTTTCGGGGTCGCGCGCATGCAGATGCAGGATCGTGGCACCCGCCTCGGCGGCTTTTAGGCCGTCGGCGATGATCTCTTGCGGTGTCACGGGCAGATGCGGTGACATAGAGGGCGTGTGGATTGCGCCCGTCACGGCGCAGGAGATGATGACTTTGCGGGTCTTTGCGGCCATGTTTTGGTCCCTTTTAGGCGGGTCAATCTTGCGGTGTTTCGCGGCGGAAATGCGCCATAAGTGCCATCAGGCGGCGGTCCCGGCGGGATTGGGCCTTGGGCAGATCGGCAAGCGGCAGGGCGGCACGCCGCGCGGCCTCGATGCGATCCAGCGTCTCACCCTCCCAATCGGGGAGGGTCGTCTGGCGCGCGCCGATCAGCCGATACATCGGCCCGTAGCGCGCCACGTAATCGCGCACACCGCCCGGCGCGTTCAGATCGATCGCCTCGAATGGGCCGCAAAGCGACCAGCGGGGCGCCAGCCCGTCGCGGATGCCGGTGTCGATATCTTCGGGGGTGGCGATCCCATTTGCCACAAGGCGCATCGCCTCTTGCAAGAGCGCGCCTTGCAGACGGTTCATGATAAAGCCGTCAATCTCGCGCGCCATGCGAATGGGCTTTTGGCCGATGCCCGCCATCGTCGCGGCACAACGATCCATCGTTTGCGCATCGGTCCATGGGGCAGGCACGATCTCGACCGCGGGGATCAGGCTCGGCGGATTGATCGGATGGGCGACAAGGCAGCGCGCGCGGCCCTTGAGCGTTTCCGTGAAGCGTGAGGGCAAAAGTGCCGAGGTGGAGCTTGCCAAGATCGCGTCAGTCGGGGCCGCTTCATCGAGGGCCGCGAACACCGCGCGCTTCACATCGATATTTTCCGACACGTTTTCTTGTACATGGCGGGCATTCTTCACGCAATCTGCAAGGTCAGCTGCAAGCGTGACGCGGGATGCGACATCGGCCGGGCTTTGCCCGGGCAAAAGTCCCGCCGCTTGCATGTCAGAGGCGATCTCGGACACGCGGGCCTGTGCCATGCGCGCGGCATGTGCATCTTGATCCCAGAGTGCCACCGCATGGCCCGCTTGTGCAAAGCCATAGGCCCAAGCCGATCCGATCAGCCCCGCGCCGATCACCGCGATTTGGTCCTTGGCCATCACAGCGCCTCTACCCCGCCGCAAACGCTGAGCGCTTGGCCGGTGATATTCGCGCCACCCGGCGTAGCCAGAAACAGGCACATCGCCGCGATATCCTCGGGCGCGACCATGCGGCGAAGCGCGACTTTCTCGAGGTTCTGTTTCTCGGTCTCGGCGTAGCTTTGTCCCAGCTCCTGTGCGCGCGCCGAAATCACCCGCTCGATCCTTGGCCCTTTGACGATGCCGGGCAGCACAGCATTGGCGCGCACGCCTTTCGGCCCAAGCTCGACCGCGAGGCTTTTGACCAGCCCAACAACCCCCCATTTCGAGGCGGCATAGGGCGTGCGCAGCCCAAAGCCCAAGCGCCCCGCCACGGATGAAATCGCGATATAGCCACCTTGGCTTGCGATAAGATCATCGGCGGTGAACCGCGCGGCGAGATAGGCGCCGCGCAAATTCACCTCTTGTGTACGGTCCCATGCAGCCTCGTCGATATCTGCGATCTTGCCCGTCGGCCCGGCAATGCCTGCATTGGCGATGACCATGTCGAAGCCGCCCATGTCGGCGCGCGCTGCATCGAAAAAGGCGCGCGACTGATCAGGGTCGGCGGCGTCGCATTGCATGGCGGCAAAGCCCGCTGCGCGGGCCGCGGCCACTGCATCGGTATCGATATCGCAGACATGGACCCGCGCGCCCGCCTCAAGGAACCCGGTCGCGATCGCGCGACCAATACCTGCTGCACCGGCCGTGACGATGACGCGTAACCCATTGGGCGGGCTAAGAGATTGTAAGATATTCATGACTGAATCTCGTCGTCGTTGGAGCGCGTCGTGCCAATGGTGAGCGAGGCGCGGATATCTGGGGCGGCGGTCGCGATATCGGCGATGATCGCTGCGCGCAGCGCTGCGCCATCGCCGGTCAGAAAGGCCGCAAGGATGGTGTCGTGACAGGCCATTGAGCGGCCCAGATGCGTCTGGTCAGGCAGGCAGGCCCGGATCGCGGGGCCCGCGATCAGCCAAAGACGTTGGATCATGCTCAAAAGCAGCGGCCAGCGCGCCACGGCATAAATGCTCGCGTGAAAAGCCGCATTGGCGCTCAGGTAGCGGTCGATATCCCCGCTCTCTGCGGCGTCTGCCAGATCGGCATGGCGTGCGCGAATGGTGGTGACATCCGTGGCGGTGCGCGCCGCACCCGCACGGGCGGCGGCCATGCCTTCCAGCTCGGTGCGGATTGCTGTCACCTCGTCGAAATCCGCGCGCGACAAGATGCGGACAGCCAAGTTGCGGCTGGGTGTAAGTTCCAGCGCACCCTCGGCAGTCAGCCGCGTCAGCGCCTCGCGCACCGGCATGGCGCTGACCCCAAGCTGTGTGGCAAGGCCACGGGTCGAAATCACCTCGCCGGGGCGAAAGGCACCCGCGATCAGCCCAGCATGCAGGCGCTCATAGATCTGCTGTTGCAAGCTGTCGCGCTGGAGCGGCGACATTTGCGCCGGTTCGCCGGCGGCAAGGCTATTCTGCATCTCCCCCTCGGGCCGTCATCTTCGATCTGCGATCGCAGTAAGGGTCAGACAAGAGTGCCTGTCAACGCCGATCAGCGCGCCACGCAGCGCGACATCTGGCCAAAGCCCGCGGCGGTGCAGATATAGCTGCCCCTCCCGGGCGCGGCCTTGGTGCTGGATGGGGTGTGGTTGTTCCTGCTGGGCGTGTGGCGGTTCGCGCGCCAATCAAACTGCATGGGGCGGGCTGTGCGCGCTTGGGCGGCAGGTGCAGCAATGGTGCTATCGCCGGGTGGCACGATTTGCGGTACATGGGCCGCCAAGGGGCTGGCCATGACCACCAAGCCCAAGCCTGCCGCCCAGATTGCCCAGCGGTGATGTTGCGCCATGATGATCGGCCCCTTTTCCCCAAACGCCCAAGCATTGGCGTGCGGGAAAACTGACCTGTGCATTGAGATTGGTCAATGCGCCGCCCTGTGGGGGCAGGGGGCCGCTGTGGATCATCACGGCGGAACGCTGGCAAAGATGTGCCAAGGCAAGGGTTTGCCTGCACATTGCCCCTTGGCGGAAATCCGCCCTCAGCTTGCGATCGTGACGATCCGCTCGCCAATGCGCCAATCGGGACGGCCAAAGCCTTGCGGCCAGTCATAGACCTCGGGGTAGTTGAAATAGACCACGCCGACCAAGGCCGGAAAGCGCGCCGCTTGGCTGCGCACCGCCGCATCCCATGACGCGACATAGGCCGCATCGCCGCTATAGCCCAATTCCGCAACAACGATCGGTTTGCCAAAGCGTTCCGCTCGCTCATAGCGGGGTTCGAGGATCTCGGCAAAGCTTCGGTCGCGGTTGTAGTTGGCGCGGTCCCAAGCCTGTAGGCCAAAGACCGACAACCCCGTGAGATCGACATACTCATCGCCGGGATAATAATCTTCCATGCCGGCATCGCCCAAGGGCGACCACATGAGGTTGATCCCCGGCACGCTTTCGCGGGCGATATCCACCATCCGACGATATGCCGCGATATAATCAGCAGGGCGCCACCCGGCCCAGATGAACTGGCCATCATCATTATCCATCTCGTGTCCCCAGCGTAGGGTCAGGGGGCTATTGAGCGCGGCCAGCACCTCGCAGATCGACCGCATCGTGGCGTCATAGTCCCCATCGGCGATGCCATTGCGCAAGGCGCGCGCGGTGTTGCGTTCGCTGCGCGACCATGTCCAGGGCTCGAGCGTGACCAAGAGCGCACGGTTGCGATCCATCGCGTAGCGGTCGGCATCAAAGAGCGACGTGATGGCCACGTCCTCCCACGGTAGGAAGACATGCTCGATGGTGAAATCGGTCTCATTGGCAAAGTCACCGGCCGGGTCATAGGCCCCGAAAGGGATCAGCCCCGGTGGGACCGAACCGGGCGAGGGGCGCAGGGTTGCGGCCATGCCGGCCCCTGCGGCCACAAGGCCCAACATGACCGCACGGCGTTGTAAGAAGAATGGCATCACGGGAGGGGGCAGCATATTGTAACTCCTTTCAATGGTAAAATGGTTCGTTAGTCTCGATTGGCGCGACAAAGCGGATCCGCGCATCGCCGACCCTGCCACCGCTTCCCGCGCCAGAAACAATGAATTCGGCCCGTGTCAGGCTGTTCAACCCCGTGCCAAGGGTCAGCGCATGCACTGCCTCGGGTGCGCGCAAGGTGATCGCCACCAGAACAAGGGCGGCGCCAAGCCCTGCGGTACCAAGATGCGGCCGCATCTCGGGCCACCATGGCTGTTGGCCGCTACTGGGGTGGCGTTCACGGATATGGCCGATCACCGCGACCCAAACGATCGCTGCATAGAATAACCCGTTTATAGCCGACAACAGGTAGAATCCAGCCGCTTGGCTGACATTGCCAAGCAGAAGGACTGGCGACACAGCCCCCAAAAGCAACAGCCCATAGACCGCGATGATCTTGTAGGGCAGGGATGCTGCCGCCGCCGCGCCCTTGGGTGTGATGCGAAAATCGACGAAACGGCCCGTCAGCCAGTCGCGCAGCGCCATGATGCAGCCCCATGCCACCCATGGCCATTGCACCAGCAAGAACAGCGCTTTTTCCCATGCGATCACATGCGCCTCGCGGGGCCGGAAGAACCCATCGTGCCGCATCGCCCATGCGAAAGCCGTGATCGCGGCCATGGTCGGCAAGGCATGGGCCAGAAACGCCGCATAGGTGACATCGGCATAGGGTTGGTCGAACCACAAAGCCGCGATAGGCAGTGCATAGATCAGTGCCGCGCTGAGCGCCATCATCGGGTAGAGCGCTTGGCAAAACAGGAATTGAAACTTCAGCCGCCACGGCAAGGCGCGCAGGTAACGCGGCGTATGGCTGAGCAAAAGCGCCACAAGGCTGCGCGACCACTGAAACTCTTGCGTGACCATATCGGCCAGCGTGCGCGGCCCGTCGCCAATCGCGATGGCGTCGATCGCATGCACACCGCGCCAGCCCCCCGCGTTCAGGATCATCGCGGTGGAATGATCCTCGGCCAATTCGGGACCAAGCCCGCCGACCGCTTGCAACGCCTTGGTTCGCACCGCGTAATGCGACCCGATGCACATGGGCGCAAGGCTGCCGGTATAGCCAAGCTGGAAAACGCCGTGAAACGCGGCCTCCGATTGCAGGCGGGCGCGCGCGGCCCAGCTGGTTTCGGCATTGGCCGCACAGATCGAGGGCGCGCTGACATAACCCACGGCCGGATCAGCAAAGGGGCGCAACATTTCGCGCAGATAGCCCGGTTGCGGCACATGATCGGCGTCGAGTTGCGCCACGATATCGTAATCACGATAGCCCCAGTGATCATAGAAATAGGCAAGGTTGCCTTCCTTGCAGCGAGTGCGGCGCGGCCATGCTTGGTTGTGATAGCGCGGGTCATGCTTGCGGCTGGAGATCTTGACGCCATGGCGCGCGCACCAGGCGCGGGTCAGATCGTCGGGGTCTTCATCGGCCAGCCATGTGTCATGAGGGTAATCTTGCGCCAGCATCGCCTTGAGCGTGGGGATCAACACCGCCAAGGGCTCCGAGGGTGTTTTGGTGACCACCATCGCCACCCTGCGCTCGCCAGGCTTGGGGGCGGGTGCTGCGCTGCGCTTGGCGCCAAGGAAAACGGCGACGAAATAAAGTTGCAGGCCATAGATCCAACCCAAGGCCAGCGTCGAAAGCGCATAGCCCGTGGGGCTGGCGACATGGGCGGGTTGCAGCCACCACAGCCAGAACCACGCGACACAAGTCCCCCAAAGCGCCGTTAGCCCAAGGTAGCGTGCGCGCGTCCATCCCGTCAGCACCGGGGCAAGCAAGGCGGGGTCAAGCTGTCGCTGCATGGCGCATCTCGTGGCCGAACCATGGGGCGGCATGGGCTATGATGGTGTCGATGTCGCTCAGTCGGGTGACAAAGCCCAAGCGCGCCGCCGCAAGCCTTGGATCGGCGACAAGCGCCGCAGGATCGCCCGCCCGGCGCGGCGCGATCACATGCGGCACCGCGCGGCCCGTGACGCACTCGACGGCCCCCATCACCTCCAGCACCGAGGTGCCGCGCCCGCTGCCGAGGTTCAGCGTCAAGGGCGCGCCGCCTGTCAGCAAGTGGCGCAAGGCCATGACATGGGCGCGCGCCAGGTCATCGACATGGATATAGTCGCGGATGCAGCTGCCATCAGGTGTGGCGTAGTCCACCCCAAAGACTTGGAGCGGCGGGCTATGGCCCGAGGCAGCCATCAGTGCCAGTGGGATCAGATGCGTCTCGGGGCGGTGACGCTCTCCCAAATCACCGCTTGGGTCGGCACCGGCGGCATTGAAATAACGCAAGATCGCGGGCCTCAGCCCATAGGCTGCGGCCTGTTCGCATAGCATCCGCTCGCCGACCAGTTTGGTAAAACCATAAGGGTTGATGGGTGCTTGCGGCGTATCTTCGCCGATCGGGGTTTTCTTGGGCGTGCCATAGGTGGCGCAGCTGGACGAGAATACGATATCATGCACCCCGTGATGCCGACATGCCGCCATCAGTGCGATCATGCCGCCGATATTGTTGTCGTGGTAGGTGGCAGGGTCAGAGACCGATTGCCCGACATAGGCCGACGCCGCGAAATGCAGCACCGCCGAAATCGCATGCTGCTCCATCGCCGCATTGAGGCTGGCGCGGTCGCGCAGATCGGCCAAGACCGCAGGCCCCCAACGCAGATTGGCCGCATGCCCGGTCGAGAGGTTGTCGTAGACCACCGGGCGATACCCCGCCGCTGCCAATGCCTTGCAGCAATGCGCACCGATGAACCCAGCCCCGCCCGTGACAAGGATCGCAGGGCCGCTCATGACACGACCCTTGCCGACTGTTGTCCCAGTTCTTGGCCGAAATGCGCGATCATGCGGTCAAGCCCTTCGTTCAGGCTGACGGTTGGCTGCCAGCCCAAGAGCGTATGCGCGAGGGTTATGTCGGGACGGCGCTGTTTGGGGTCATCTTGCAGTGCTGCAAGATAGCGAAGCTGCGAAGCAGAGCCGGTTTTGGCCAGTACCATCTTGGCCAGTTCCAGCACGGTGAATTCGCGCGGATTGCCAAGGTTGACGGGCGCGGCGACCCCGTCATCATTATTCATCAGCCGGATCAGCCCGTCGATCAGATCATCGACATAGCAAAAAGAGCGCGTCTGCTCGCCTGTGCCATAGATGGTGATGTCTTGCCCGGCGAGCGCTTGGACCACGAAATTCGATACCACCCGGCCATCTAGGGCATCCATGCGCGGCCCATAGGTGTTGAAGATCCGCGCGATCCGGGTCTCAAGCCCATAGGCGCGGGCATATTCGTAGAACAGCGTTTCGGCCCCGCGCTTGCCCTCGTCATAGCAGGCGCGCGGCCCATAGGTATTGACCGCGCCGCAATAGCTTTCGGGCTGGGGCGACATCTCGGGGTCGCCATAGACCTCCGAGGTCGAGGCCTGCAAAATCCGCGCGGATTTGTGCTTGGCCAGCTCCAGCATGTTCTGCGCCCCGTCGATCGAGGTGCGAAAGGTATGGACGGGGTTCATCTGGTATTTCGGCGGCGAGGCCGGGCAGGCAAGGTTATAGATCGCGCTGACAGGTTCCCTGATCGTGATGGGCATGACGATATCATGCGCGATCAGGTCGAAACGGCCCGTTCCGGCAAGATGCGCGACATTGGCGCGCTTGCCCGTCGATAGGTTGTCGATAGCGATGACCCGCGCGCCCCCCGCGATCAGACGCGCGCAGAGATGCGACCCAAGAAAACCCGCCCCCCCGGTGACGATGATCACTTCGTCGGGTCCACGCGTGATGATGGCCGGGAGGGTATGGGACCTCTTGGTGGTGGGGGTCGGCATGGGCATCGCATCTCTCCTTGTCATGCGGCCCTTGGGCCGCTGGGGGGCTTGCTCAGGCTTGAGGCACGACGGGGCCATGCGCAGCCATGCTGGCGCGATCACCGTGATCCATCGATGCAAAAGCAAAAGGCAGCAGTCGTCTTGGCCCATGGTGCCGGAGTGGCGAAGCGATTCATTGATGACGCGCATGTGGTTGATCATGCGCAAATGCGACTGCGACGGCGTCGGTACGGGCGCGGTCAAATCACTGAAAAAATTTTCTTATTCCCCGTCTTGGCATGTCGGCGACATCGCGCAACTGGGCGTTTTCGGCGCTAGACGGGGCGCGATCAGCCAGCTAGCGTTGGCGCTAATGACGGGGGGATGTGATCATGAACTATGCTGAAACACGCGCTGATCTGGCCGCAGCCTTTCGCCTGACCGCGCGCGAGGGAATGCATGAAGGCGTGGCCAATCATTTCTCGATGGCGGTCAATGATGATGGCACAGAATTCTTGATCAATCCGCGCCGCCATTTCAGCCGCATCCGTGCCTCGGATCTATGGGTGATCGATGCCAATGATCCGGGCAGCGCCAAGGGCGAGGATGCGCCTGATCCGACCGCCTGGGGTCTGCATGCCAGCCTGCACCGCCATGTGCCGCATGCGCGCTGCGCGATGCATGTGCATTCGACCTATGCCACCGTTTTGGCCAGCCTTGCCGATAGCCGTCTGCCGCCCATCGATCAAAGCACCGCGATGTTTTTCAATCGCATCGTGATCGACGAGAATTATGGCGGCCTCGCCATGGAGGAGGAGGGGACGCGCTGCGCCCGCATGTTCCAAGATCCTTCGATCCGCACCATGGTGATGGGCAATCACGGGGTCTTGTTCATCGGACAATCAGTCGCCGAAACGTTCATGCGGATGTATTATTTCGAGCGCGCGGCACGGACCTATATCATCGCGCTCTCCACTGGGCGGCCTTTGCGCGAATTATCGCCCGAGGTGGCCGAGATCACCGCCCGCCAACAAGAGGGCGACCCGCAGGCCGAGGCCGATTTCATGCGCGGCATGCGCATGGTGCTGGACGCCGAAAGCCCCGACTACGCCCATTAAACCCGGCCTTAGCGCTGCTCCATCGCGTTTTCCCATTCGGCAAGAAAGGTGCGGCGATTGAGCGGGTCGAGATAGACCATCAGCGCTGGGCCAAGCCGGATCGGGCTGAACCCCGCCCCATCCGCGCCGCCGGTCTGGCCTAACGGGGGCAGGGGCCAATCACCCGCCGTATCGCGCAATCCCGTTTCGAGCAGCAGGTCGATCAAAGCGCCCGCGGCCTCCACCTCTTGGGCGTGGCGCGGGATGATCGCGGTGCGCAGCATGATATTCTCGAAATCCTCCATCCGAAGAATTTGCACCCGCCCGCCGGAATCGCGCGCCAGCCGCTCGGCGGCGTAGCTGCCCAAGACGTTATAGGCGACAGCCAGCCGCCCCGCCGCAACATCGTCGATCATCTGCCCCGAACAGCAGTAAAGCTGTGGGTCAAGCCGCCCCATCACCTCGACCAGCCGCCAATACACATCGGTCGAGCGTGTCTCCTTGGTGGCGAAAAGGTAACCCAAGCCACTTTCGCGCACATCATAGGTGCCGACAGCCCCATCGAACCGTGCCGGATGGTCACGCAACAGCGCAATCAGCTCTTGGCGCGTGGCAGGAACGGGTAGGCCCGCGATCCGTTCGCCATTGACCACGACGACCGCGCGCTCGGCGCTGAAGGCAAAGATCAGGTCGCGCCAGCGCGCCCAATCGGGCAGATCGGCGGTCATGGCTGAGCGATAGCTGCGCGCAAAGCCATCATTGGCAAGTTGAAATTGTAGGTCCATTGCTGATGAAAGCGCCAGATCGAAGGGCGCGCCATCGCGGATCGCTTGGTACAGATCAGCGGATGAGGTGACGGTATAGGCGATGCCGATATCAGGGCGTTTGGCGCGAAACGCCGCAAGATAGGGCGCAAAAACCGCCAGATCGGCAGTCGAGATGATTCGTAAAACCCCCGGTCCAGTGCCGGGATAAAAGCGTTCTTCCTCAACCTCATAGGCGAATGCCGTACTAGCCCATGAAAGGATCAGGCCAAGGGCAAGACCAAGGATACGCATGCACCCCTCCCGTTTTCTGCCTGTTGCAATGTCAGATGCCCGCCATGGGCCGCCACCACATCGCGCGCGATGGTCAACCCCAGCCCCGAGCCGACGATGCCGCCGGTATTGGCCCCGCGTCGAAAGCGTTCGGTCAAGGCTTCGACAGGGCCATCGCCCAGCCCCGGCCCCTCGTCAGTGATGGTGACCCGACCCATGCCGTCGGACGTGGCGACCTGGATCCGGACGGTGGTGTCCTCGGGCGAATACTTGATCGCATTATCCAGCACATTGCGGAGCGCGCTGTCGAGCAGCACGGCATCGCCTGCGACCTGCGCAGGGGCCAATTCCAGCGATAGGCGGATATCGCGCAGCGCCGCCGTCGCCTCGAGCGTGGCGGCGGTCTGGCGGGCAAGGGCGGCCAGATCGATCGGATCGCGTGCCAGATCATCGGCGCGAAAGGCGACGGTCGCATGATCGAGCAACTGCCCTGCCGAGCGCGAGCTTTCATCGACGGCCCGAATGATGCCGCGCAGGCGTTGGCGCTCGGTCTCGTCCAAGGTGCGGTGAAGCGCGATCTCGGCTTGGGTGCGCACGGTGGCCAAGGGTGTGCGCACGCGGTGTGCGGCCTCGGCGATGAAATCCTCGGACCGGCGGATGGATTGGCCCAAACGGTCCATCAGCCGGTTGAGTGCGCTCATCAAGGGGGCCAGCTCCGCCGGTGCTGCGCGGCGCAAGGGGCGCAGATCGGACGGACCGCGCCGCGACACGGCCGCGGCGATCTCGTTCAGCGGCCTGAGCGAGGTGCGCGCGGCAATCGCCGACAGCGCGACGGCCACGACGAAGAAGGCTACCGATAGGGCCGCGGCCAGCCGCGACAACTCGGCCGCGATCTGATCCACGCCTTGTCGCGTCTGGGCGACGGTCACGATCACCGGCACGGGCTGCGCGCCCGCCAGCACCACGCGCAGCACGGCGGCCATGCGGATCGTCTCGTCCGAGTAGGTCGCGGTTTGAAAGACCACCTGCCCGGGCGAGAGCACCGCATCGGGCGGTGGCAGGTCGGCATACCCTGTGAGGAGCGCCCCGGCTGCGGTCACCCGGTAAAACACCCGATCCTCGCCGATGGCACCCAGCATCGAAAAGGCGGAGTAGGGTAGTTCCAGCCGCACTTCGCCCTGTTCGCTGCGCAAGGTCTCGGCGATGGTGATGGCCGAAGCCGCCAGCACATTGTCCTGGGTCCGCTCGGCCGCTTGGCGTGCCAGCCCGGTGACCATCCCCCAACTCAAGAGCGACAATAGCGCCGCAACCCCCGCCAGAAGCAGGGTCAATCGCCGCCCGATGGAGCCGCGTGGGATCACGGCGCCCCCGTGTCGATTCGGTAGCCCAAGCCGCGCACCGTCTCGATCTTCAGGCCGACCGTTTCGATCCGGCGGCGCAGGCGGCCGACATAAACCTCGATCGCGTTCTCGGTCACGGCGGCATCATAGGAAAAAAGCCGGTCCATCAAATGCGCCTTGGACATGATCTGGCCAGGATGGCGCGCGAAAATCTCAAGCAAGCGGATTTCGCGATGTTTCAGCTCCAAGACGGTCGCGCCACGGCTGAGCGTGCCGGAAAGCGGATCGAAAAGACAGCCGCCAAGCGTGATCTGGTTGCGCGCGGCCCCGCCACGGCGACGCAAGACCGCCCGGCATCGGGCCTCCAACTCCGAGAAATCAAAGGGTTTCATGATGTAGTCATCGGCCCCCTGATCGAGTGCGCCCACCCGGTCGGAGACTTGGCTGCGCGCGGTCAGCACGATCACGGGTGTCTCGATCCGGGTGCGGCTGCGCGCCAGAAATTCCCGCCCATCCCCATCTGGCAGCATCACATCAAGCAAGATCAGGTCGTAAAGGGCCGCGGCCAGACAATCCTCGGCGGCGGCCAGTGTGGCGGCGTGATCGACGGCGTGGCCATCGAGCACAAGCCGGCTCATCAGCGCCTCGGCCAGTTCCAGATTATCCTCGACCAACAAGTAGCGCATCGCCGCTGTTTTCCCCCTTTCACGCCCTATCGCGCAAAGCTGTCAGGCTTCTGTCAGCTTTTCATGATGGATTGGCAGCATGGGCGGCGGAGGACCGCCTGTCAAACGGGAGGATGACCATGATCACCTTTGGGTGGACGCGTCGCGCCATGCTGGCTGCGGCAACCGCAACGCTGGCCTTTGCAGGCACGGCGCAAGCAGATCAAATGATGGACCAAGTGCATTTCCTGATCCCCGGCGGCGCCGGTGGCGGTTGGGATGGAACAGCGCGCGGCACTGGTGAGGCGCTGGTGAATGCCGGGCTGATCGGCAGCGCGACCTATGAAAACTTGTCGGGCGGCGGCGGCGGCGTGGCAATTGCCAGCCTGATCGAGAACGCCGCCTCGAGCGATGGCACCTTGATGGTCAACTCAACCCCCATCGTGATCCGCGCGCTGACCGGCGAGATTTCGCAAAGCTTCCGTGACCTGACCCCCGTGGCAGGCACCGTGGGCGATTACGCCGCCCTCGTCGTGACCGCTGACAGCCCGATCACCACCATGGCCGATGCACTCGCCATGTACCGCGCCGACGGGATGGATTTCGCCATTGGCGGCGGTTCCGTGCCGGGCGGCATGGATCACCTTGTCGCGGCCATCGTGATGCAGGCCGCAGGCGAAGACCCGACCGCCTTCAACTATATCGGCTATGATGCCGGTGGTGAGGCGATGGCGGGTCTCCTCTCGGGCGAGATCGACGCGCTTTCGACCGGCTTCTCGGAAGCGATTGCCTTGGCCGATCAGGGTGTCGTGCGCATCCTCGGCGTGACCGCACCCGAGCGTGTGCCGGCCTCGGCCGACACACCGACCTTCGCCGAGCAGGGGATCGACGCGCAATTCGTGAACTGGCGCGGCTTCTTTGCCGCCCCCGGCATGGATGCCGCCAAGGTGCAGGCCTACCAGGATCTTTTGGCCGCGATGCTGGAAACCCCAGAATGGGAAACAGTGCGTGCCAGCATGGGGCTTGTGAACATCTATCGCCCCGGCGCGGAATTCGTCGAATTCCTCGAGGCGCAGGAAACGCAGATCGGCGACCTGATGCGCGAGCTAGGCTTCCTGTAAGTATATCGCCGCCTGCGTGACGGCGCGGGCGGCAAGATCCCAGACCGAAGCGCAGCATATGCGCTTCGGTCGTTTGATCCCATAATGACCGAACATCGGGGAGGGACGACCATGGCGCTTGATCGTTGGATCGCGCTGGCCTTTATCACCTTGTGCTGCGTCTATGGCTATGCCGCGTTCTTTACCATGGATGACAGCTTGCCGCCGATCTTGCGGCGCAACCCGATCTGGCCTTCGACATTCCCCAAGATGCTCGCGGTGGCGGGGATCATCGTGGGTTTGATGGTGTTGTTTGGTCCCAAGACCCGCAAAGCCGATAACCCGGCCAAAGCGGCTGATGGCACGATGGACATCACCAAGTTGCGCGAATATCAGATCGTCCCCGCGCTGGCCTTGGTGGTGCTGATGCTGGCCTATGCCATGACATTGCGCCCCTTGGGCTTTCTTGGCTCTACGACCCTGTTCCTGATGCTGGGCGCGATGATCTTGGGCGAGCGCAAGCTTTATGTGCTGATCCCGATCGCGGGCCTCGCTGCATGGTCGATCTGGTATCTTGTCCAAGAAGTGCTGGGGATCTTCCTGCGCCCTTGGCCGGCGTTCATGGCCTGAGGAGGGCGGAGCATGATTGAAGGTCTCCTGTTAGGGCTCGCCGCCGCGGTCACGCCTTTCAACCTGATGATGGTGGTGATGGGCTGCGTGATCGGCACGCTGATCGGCATGTTGCCCGGTCTTGGGCCGATGTCGATCATCGCGATCATGATCCCGATCGCGATCAGCATCGGCGATCCGGCCTCCGCCTTGATCCTGTTGTCGGGCGTCTATTACGGCGCGATTTTCGGCGGCTCGACCTCGTCCATCCTGCTCAACGCGCCGGGGGTCGCAGGAACGGTCGCGACCAGCTTCGATGGCTACCCCATGGCGCGCAAGGGGATGGCGGGCAAGGCCCTGACCATCGCGGCCATCGCAAGTTTCGCGGGTGGCACGATCGGCACGATCTTGTTGATGATCTTTGCGCCCGCGCTGTCGTCGGTGGCACTTCTGTTCCACTCGGCCGAATATTTCGCGCTGATGGTCGTGGGGCTGTCGGCGATTGCCGCCTTCGCAGGCACCGGGCAGGTGGGCAAGGCGCTGATGATGACGATCCTTGGCCTGATGATGGGTACGGTGGGCGAAGGGGCGCTGTCGAACATGCCGCGCTTCACCTTTGGCATCATGGAGCTGCAATCGGGCTTTTCCTTCATCACGCTCGCCATGGCGATGTTTGCCTTGCCCGAGGCGCTGTTTCTGGTCATGAACCCCGCCCGTGCGGCCACGGATGCAGGTGGCAAGATCACCAATCTACGGATCAGTCGTGACGAGGCCCGCACCATTGCCCCCGTGATCGGGCGACAATCGATCCAAGGGTTTTTCATCGGTGTTCTGCCGGGGGCAGGCGCGACCATCGCCTCGTTCCTTGGCTATGCGGTCGAGCGCAACCTTGCCAAGGGCAAGGAGCAGGAGGAATTCGGCCATGGCTCGATCAAGGGGCTGGCCGCGCCGGAATCGGCCAATAACGCGGCTTGCTCGGGCTCGTTCGTGCCGCTTCTGACCTTGGGCATTCCCGGCTCTGGCACCACGGCGATCTTGCTCGGCGCGCTTTTGGCACTGAGCGTGACACCGGGGCCGCGCCTGATGATCGATGAGCCCGATGTGTTCTGGGCGGTCATCATCTCGATGTATATCGGCAATCTGGTCCTTTTGATGCTGAACCTGCCGCTGATCCCATATATCGCGAAAATCCTCACGATCCCAAGGCAGTATCTTATTCCATTCATCCTGTTTTTCACCTTGATGGGTAGCTATATCGGGCAAAATAACCCGACCGAGTTGCTCATCCTCGTGGGCTTCGGCGTGATTGCCACGATCTTGCGCTTTGCCGATTATCCGCTGGCACCCTTGCTGATCGGCTTCATCCTTGGGACGATGATGGAAGATAACTTCGCACGCGCGATGCAGCTTTATCGCGGTTTCGATTTCATCATCGAACGGCCGATGACCTTGGCGCTATTGGTTCTTGCGGCGATCCTCGTGGTATTGCCAAGCTACCGCGCCCGGCGGGCAAGGCTGCGGGCAGCCGGGGTGGCCGATGGCGACTGAGGCCACGGCCCCCCTGCGCGGCGTGCGGGTTCTCGATCTGACCAATGTGTTGGCAGGCCCCTTCGCCTGCCAGCAACTCGCCCATCTGGGCGCCGAGGTGATCAAGATCGAGGCGGTGGGCCGGGGCGATTTGGCGCGCAACCTCGGTGCCGACCCCGATCTGTCGGCGCGCGGCATGGGGATTAGCTTTCTGGCGCAGAACGCAGGCAAGACCTCGCTCACGCTGAACCTCAAGGACGCGCGTGGGCGGGTGATCCTCGAGCAGCTTGTCAAAGATGCCGATGTGCTGGTCGAAAACTTCCGCCCCGGCGTGATGGACCGGCTGGGGGTCGGCCCACACCATCTTCGCGCACTTAACCCGCGTTTGATTTACTGCGCGATCTCGGGTTTTGGCCAAACCGGCCCATGGGCGGATCGACCCGCCTATGACCAGATCGTGCAAGGGGCGGCAGGCGTCATGGCGATCACGGGCGATGCGGGCAGCGCGCCCTTGCGCGTGGGCTACCCGCTTGCCGACACCATCGGTGGCTTGACGGCCGCCATGGCAATCGCGGCAGCGCTCAATGCCAATCCACGCGGGGCCTTTATCGATGTCTCGATGCTTGAGGCTGTACTCGCGACGATGGGCTGGGTGGTGTCGAATTACCTTGTCGGCGGTGTCGCCCCTCAACCGCAAGGCAATGAAAACCCGACTTCGGCCCCCTCGGGCATGTTTCAATGCAGCGATGCGCCGATCAACATCGCGGCCAATACCGATGAGCAATGGGTGACGCTTGCCCGCCATCTCGGGCGGGCTGACCTGATCGCGACCCCGGATTTCGCCACGCGCGAGGATCGCAAGCGGAACCGCCACCGCTTGCGCGCCGAACTGGAAACCGTGTTGACGACCCGAGCGGCCGAGATATGGGCCGAGGAATTGGCCGCCATCGGCGTGCCAGCGGGTGCGGTGATGCGCGTACCTGCGATCTTGGCCCATCCCCAGATCGCGACCCGCGATTTCATCGGCCAGTTCACCGATACCCCCGGCGTTGGCCGTCCGGTCGATTTGGTGCGGTTGGGGGCGATGATCGATGGGCAACGCCCAAGCGTGACGACGCCACCGCCCGCCCTTGGCCAGCACAGCGATGACATTTTGCAAGGTCTTGGATATGACGCAAACGCGATCGAAATGCTGCGCGCGGAGGGCGTGATTTGACCGACACAAGCGATGTCGCCGACTGGTGGCGTACCTCCATCATCGAGATGACGCCGGGGCGTATCAGCCTGCGTGGAAATCTTGTAGAAGATTTGATCGGCAACATCGGCTTCGCACCGATGATCTGGCTGATGGTCATGGGCGACAAAATCGAGGGGCCGCGCGCGGCCCTGTTCGAGGCGGCGCTGGTCTCGGCGGTCGATCACGGGCCGCAAGCCCCCTCAATCGCGGCTGCGCGGATGGCCGCCACCTGTGGGGTGGGGCTGCAATCGGCGATGGCCACGGGGCTGAACATGCTGGGCGATGTGCATGGGGGCGCGGGTGAACAGGCTGTGGCGCTCTACCATGCGGTGGCCGAAGCCGATGATCTGGGTCAAGTGCTTGATGATTGGCGGGCCAAACATGGCCCCTACCTCCCCGGATTTGGCCACAGGTTCCATAAACCCGTCGATCCCCGCGCGCCGCGCCTTTTGGCGTTGGTCGATCAGGCGGCCGCGGATGGGGCAGTCTCGGGCCATTTCGCCGATGTCGCGCGCGCGATCGGCGCGCATCTTGCTGCCGAGCGCGGCAAGCCTGTGGCGCTCAATATCGATGGCGCCACGGCGGTGATCTATGCCGAACTTGGCTGCCCCGCACCCTTGGCGCGCGGTTTCTTCGGCCTCTCGCGCTCGGTCGGTATCCTCGCCCACGCATGGGAACAAATGGAACAGGGCGGGCGCAACAAGGGGCCGACGCCACCTGCCTATCGCTGGACCTTTGATCCAAGCTGACCCGGTGCTCTTGACAAGATCACACGCGCTCACAATGTTGCCCATCGTGACAGGGGCGTCCGGGCAATTGCCTGGGCTGAGAAGTACCCTTTGAACCTGAACCAGATCATGCTGGCGTAGGGAGTCCGTGACCGGGTGCTTTTGGACCAAAATCCAACGCACCTGCCATCGGCCTCCCGCGCTTGGGGGAAACGATGGACGACAAAGGCCATTACCTGCACCAGATGCGCGCGACCGCGCCCTTGGTCCATAACATCACCAATTTCGTCGCCATGAACATCATGGCCAATGTTCTGCTTGCTGTCGGCGCCTCGCCCGCGATGGTCCATGCCCGCGCCGAGGTGGCCGAATTCGCGGGGCTGTCGCAGGCCTTGACGGTCAACATCGGCACGCTCGACGCGCCATGGGCCGAGGCGATGGAGATGGCCGCCGCCACCATGGCAGGGGCAGGGCGGCCGTGGGTGCTGGACCCGGTGGGGGTCGGGGCCACGCGCTACAGGCAGGATGTCTCGGCGCGCCTCTTGCGCCTGCGGCCCACCGTGATCCGGGGCAATGCCTCGGAAATCCTCGCTCTTGCGGGGTTGGGGGCCACCGGGCGCGGTGCCGATGCCGCCGATCCGGTCGAGGCGGCTGAAGCCGCCGCGCGCGATCTGGCCCATGCCACGGGCGGGGTTGTCGCCGTGTCGGGGCCTGTCGATTACATCACCGACGGGCGGGCGGCCTTCCGCGTGGCCAATGGCCATCCCTTGATGCCGCGCGTGACGGCCTTGGGCTGTTCGCTCAACGGCGTCATCGCGGCTTTTCTGGTGGGGCAAGACGCCTTGCCCGCGACGGTCGCCGCCATGGCCTATTACGGGATTGCGGGCGAGGTCGCAGGGCAAGCGGCCAAGGGGCCGGGCGGGTTTCAATCCGCTTTTCTCGATGCGCTCTACCAGATCACGCCCGAGGTCCTCGCCGCGCGCGCCATGGTCACGCCGGCATGATCGGCCCGCTTTACGTCGTGACCGACGCGCAAGCGCCGCTGCCTGTGCCCGATCAGGTGCGCGCGGCGGCCAAGGGCGGCGCCCGCATGATCCAGATCCGCGACAAGGCCGCACCTGACGCCGAGATCGCGGCGCTGATCACGGCCCTTCTGCCCGAGATGACGGCGCAGGGGGTATGTCTCATCGTCAATGACCGGGTCGCGGTCGCAAAGGCCACGGGGGTGCATGGCCTTCACATCGGGCAAGGCGATGGCGACCCGGTGTCGATCCGGCAGAGCTTGCCCCCGGGCATGATCCTCGGCCTGTCGGTCGAGACCGAGGCGCAGGCCCGCCTCGTGCCGGGTTGCGTCGATTACGCGGGCGTAGGCCCCGTGCGCGCCACGCCGACCAAACCCGACCATGCCGCGCCGATGGGCTTTGACGGGCTTGCCCGCATCACGGCGCTTTTGCCGATGCAAAGCTTTGCCATCGGCGGGCTCAAGCCCGGCGATGCGGCAGCGCTGCGCGCGGCGGGGGCGGTCGGCATGGCGGTCGTGAGCGCCGTCACCCGCGCACCCGATCCAGTCGCCGCGACCCGTGCGCTGATTGCAGAATGGACCGCAACATGATCCCCAATATCCTGTCGATCGCCGGCTCTGATCCTTCGGGGGGCGCGGGCATTCAGGCCGATCTCAAGGCGATCTCGGCCAATGGCGGCTACGCCATGGCCGCGATCACGGCGCTTACCGCGCAAAACACCCAAGGCGTGCAAGCCGTGCAGATGATCGAGCCGGAGATTGTGGCAGCCCAAATCGCCGCAATCCGCGCCGATATCGCCATCCATGCGGTCAAGATCGGCATGCTCGGCACAGCCCTCATCATCGAGACGGTGATGGAGGCTCTTGCCGATCTTGACGCCCCCATCGTGCTTGACCCGGTGATGGTCGCCAAGAGCGGCGACCGCCTGCTTCAGGCCGAGGCGGTGGCGGCCTTGCGCGCGGCACTGCCAAGGGCCGCCGTCATCACCCCGAACCTGCCCGAAGCAGCTGACCTGTTGGGTGCGCCCGAGGGCACCACCCGCGACCAGATGGCAGCGCAGGCGCAGGACCTTCTGGCCTTGGGGCCGAAGGCCGTGCTGCTCAAGGGCGGGCATCTGCCGGGCGGCGATTGCCCAGATCTTTTGGCGCGGGCGGAGGGCCTGACATGGCTGCCGGGCCCCCGCCAGATCACCCGCAAGACCCATGGCACGGGCTGCACGCTCTCTTCGGCCTTGGCGACCTGTCTGGGCCATGGCTTGCCCCTCGATCAGGCGGCAGCAAAGGCCAAGGACTACGTCGCCCGCGCCATCGCCGCCGCCGATGCGCTGAACGTGGGCCAAGGCCATGGCCCCACCCATCATTTCCACGCTTTCCCACAGGAGTTGCTGCCATGACGCGCGCGCTTTCCGATCAGACCGTTCTTGTCACCGGCGCAGGGCGCGGCCTTGGCGCCGCCATCGCGCGCGCCTTTGCCCGCGAAGGGGCGCGGGTGGCGATCAACTATCGCCAGAGCCGGGACGCCGCCCTTGCCTTGGCCGAGGAGCTTGGCCCCCGCACGGCGGCCTTTCAGGGCGATGTGACCGATCCGGCCTCGGTCGCGGCCATGGTGGCGCAGATCACCGAGCGTTTGGGTGCGCCCGATGTGCTGGTACACAATGCGCTTGCTGATTTCGCCTTCAACGGCGATGCGCGCCACAGCCTCGACCAGATGGCCTGGGCCGAGATCGCGGCGCAGGCTGAGACGGCGGTGGGTGGCGCGCTCAACTGCATCAAGGCGCTCAGGCCGCATTTCGCCGCAAAGGGCTATGGGCGCGTCATCACCATCGGCACGAACCTGATGCAGAACCCGGTCGTACCGTATCACGACTACACCGCCGCCAAGGGCGCGCTCTTGGCACTGACGCGGACGGCGGCGAAAGAGCTTGGGCCTTTGGGTGTCACGGTCAACATGGTCTCGGGTGGGCTTTTGCGCACGACGGATGCAAGCGCTGCCACGCCCGAATTCGTATTCGACATCGTGGCCAGCCAGACGCCGCTTGGCCATGTCACCACACCGGCCGAGATGGCCGATGCGGTCTTGTTTTTCGCCTCGCCCTGGGCGCGGGCGGTGACGGGGCAGAACCTGATCGTCGATGGCGGCTTGGTTTTCGGGTGATCAGGTGAGCCTTGCTGGGAAGCCCTCGGCGCGCAGATCGGTGCCGAGGGCATCTTCGAGCAGTTTGACGATCTGCGTCGATTGTGCCTCGCCGCCATAGACGGCCTTGCCCTTGAGGAAGGTCTGGTTGGTCATGCTGGCGAGATCCAGCGGCACGCCGAACTCGCGGCCAAAGCCCATGGCAAAACCCAGATCCTTGAGCGCCAGATCCATGGAAAAGGCGATGTCGTAGCTGCCGTTCAGGATCAATTGCCCCTCGGTCTCATGCACGAAGGAGGTGCCAGAGGAGGCGGTGATCGCCTCCCACGCAGTTTTCAGATCCAAGCCGCCGCGCTTGGCCAGCATCAGGGCCTCGCCATCGGCCACCAGATGGATAAAGGCCAGCATGTTGGTGATGACCTTGATGATCGCCGCACTGCCCAAAGGGCCCATATGGAACAGCTTGTTGCCGATGACCTCGAGTGCCGGGCGGTGCAGCGCCACCAGATCGGCGTCGCCGCCTGCCAGCACCGTGATCTCGCCCCGCGCGGCCAGATGCACGCCACCCGTCACGGGGGCCTCGAGCAGGCGGATACCGGCGGTCTCGGCCACCGCACCCAGCCGGATGATGTCGTCACGCCCAAGGGTCGAGTTCTCGATCCATGTGCTGCCCGGTTTCATCTTGGGCAGGATTTCCCCCAGAACCAGCTCCGACACCGCCGGAGAGGGCAGGCAGGTAAAGACATGGTCGGTCGCGGCGGCGACTTCGGCGGCACTTCCGGCGACGCTCGCCCCCATCTCGGACAGCCGCACCGCCAGGGCCGGGTCGCGGTCATAAACCGTCACTTGATGACCCGCGCGGATCAGGCTTGCCGCGATATGCCCGCCCAGATTGCCCAAACCGATATAGCCGTAATTCATGATCCCTATCCCACCAGTGCCTTGATTTCGCAAAAGTCGTGAATGCCCCAATCGGCATATTCCCGGCCATTGCCCGATTGCTTGTAGCCGCCGAAGGGCGCGAAGGTATCCCAATCGGGGCCGTTGATGTTGACTTGCCCCGCGCGCAGGCGCCGTGCGACGGCGCGCGCCGCGTCCAAGGGGCCGCTGACGTAAGCCGCCAACCCGTAAACCGTGTCATTGGCCATGGTGACGGCGTGATCGACGCTGTCATAGCCGATGATCGAGAGCACGGGGCCAAAGATTTCCTCGCGCGCGATGGTCATCTCATGGGTCACATGGCCAAAGACCGTGGGCCGCACGAACCAGCCGTGATTGATGCCGTCGGGGCGGCCAAGACCGCCCGCGGCCAGCGTCGCGCCCTCGCTGATGCCGGTTTCGATCAAGCCCTGCACCTTGTCCCATTGCGCGCCGGAAATCAGCGGGCCCATCGTGACCTTGGGATCGCTCGGGTCGCCGATGATGACGCTGTCGGCGGCTACGCGGGCCGCGTCCATCGCCGCGGCCATCCTGCCCATCGGCACGAACATGCGCGTCGGTGCATCGCAGCTTTGGCCGGTATTGCCGAAGCAAGCGCGCGTCCCGGCCGCGACCGCATCCGCCAGATCGGCGTCGGGCAAGATGATATTGGCCGATTTCCCGCCCAATTCCTGGGCCACGCGCTTGACCGTAGGGGCAGCCGCCTCAGCCACCGCTACGCCCGCGCGCGTCGATCCGGTAAAGGACACCATATCGACCTGAGGATGCGCGGCCACCACCGCGCCGACATCCGCACCTGTGCCTTGCACAAGGTTGAAAACGCCCGCAGGCACACCCGCCTGATCGCACAACTCGGCAAACAGCAGCGCCGACAAAGGCGCCAGTTCCGAGGGTTTCAAGACCATCGTGCAGCCTGCGGCCAGTGCCGGGGCGACCTTGCAGACGATCTGGTTCATCGGCCAGTTCCACGGGGTGATCAGCGCGCAAACGCCGATCCCCTCGCGGATGATGCGGGTTGACCCGCGCTGTTCTTCCCAATGAAAATCGCGGGCGGCCTTGATCGTCGTTTCCAGATGGATCTGACCCGCCCATGCCTGCGCCTCGCGGGCGGCGGTGATGGGCGCGCCCATCTCGTCGGACATGGCTTGCGCGATCTCGTCGAAGCGGGCGGTGTAGGCGGAAAAAAGCCCCTCAAGCAGTCCAATCCGATCAGCAACTGGCCATGCCGAAAAGCTGTCGAATGCCGTGCGCGCCGCCACCACCGCGCGATGGGCGTCATCCCCATTGCCCAAAGCCAGATCGCCAAGGCTTGCCCCGGTCGCAGGGTTTTCGACCGGCATGGTCGCGCGGCCCAAGGGCGTGACCCATGCGCCACCGACATAATGCTGGGACAGGCGGTGCAGCATGCGGCCCTACTGAAAGTAGATGTTGAAACGCTTGCGGATCGCCACGTCGATCTCGGGCGAGACCTGACAGCCCGCGCTGGCGAGGATCGCGTTCTTGCGCGCAATCGCGGTGTCGAGCAGCAGGGGCTGGCCCGCCTCGACCCATTCCTTGGGGCTCATGCGGTTCCCGACCTTGGGATAGACATATTCTGTCTGCATCAAGCCCAGCGTTTGATCCGTGCCAAGGTAATGGCCCGGCCCACCCAGGCAGACCTGCTTCATCGCGTCGATCGAGGTGCTGTCCTCGGTCACGTCGATCCCGCGCACCAGCCGCATGGCTTGCCCCAGGATGTCATCGCCCAAGACCAGGCTTTCGAGACAGAACCCCAACAGCGAGGCATGCATGCCCACCGTCTCGTAGCACATGTTGAGCCCCGAAAGCCCCGCCAGCGCATTGGTGATGCCCTGTTCCCAGCCTGCCTGCATGTCGGGCAGCTTGCTGTCCGAAATCCCCGAGGCAGCTCCACCGGGCAGATCATAGAAGCGGTGCATCTGCGCGCAGCCCGCCGTGAGCAGCGCCTGTTCGGCCGATCCGCCCGACATTGCGCCTGTGCGCAGATCGCTGACAAAGGGCCAGGTGCCGAAGATCGCAGGCGCGCCCTTCTTGATCGCGTTGACATAAACGACACCCGCGAGGCACTCGGCCACGGCCTGCACGATCGCCAGCGCGATGGGGGCGGGGGCCGTGGCGCCCGCTTGCCCCGCTGACAACAGAAGCATCGGCATGCCACGGCGGATGCAATCCTCCATCGTGATGCAGCTTTCTTCGGCAAATTTCATCGGCGGGACGACGAAGCAATTGGAATTGCTGACAAATGGCCGTTCCAGCCATTTCTCCTCACCGCCCGCCACCATGTGCAGCATCTCGAAGCAATCGGCGACATGGGCCGGATCGCTGAAGGATGTGCCGACATGCTTTTTCGTGCCTGCGAGACAGGCATAAAGCGTATTGAGGTCCATCTCGCGATTGTCCTTCACATCGCGGCAAACCATCGTGCGCTGGTAGAAATGAATATTGTCGAGGTTATCGACCAGCCGTGCGCCGTCATACAAATCCTGCGCAGTCGACTCGCGATATTCATGGGTCACGGGGTCCACGATATGCACCGCCGCCCCCGCCGTGCCGAAATGCACATTGGTGCCGGAGAGATGCATGTCGTGCTTGGGGTCGCGGGCATGAAGCGTGATGTTGCGCGCGGCGACGGCCAGCATGTCTTCGACCAGCGCGCGGGGAAAGCGGATGCGCCCGTCATCGCCTTGAATCGCGCCTGCACCCGTGAGGATCTCGACGCCCGAGGGTGGCGCATCGGCCAGTCCAATCACCTCCAACGCTTCAAGGGCGCTTTGATGGATCTTTTCCATCCCGGCATCGCTAATGGGGCGATATTGGCCACCGGGCATGCCGGGGCGAATGGGGCGCTTGTCTTCGGCTAAGGGGGCCGCGCGCAGCGCGACCCTTGCTGCCCGCCCGCCCGAACGCCGCGCGCGCGCGGGCTCGCAGGTTTCGCCGATTTCCGGCACGTCGTTTTCTGCCATTTGGCTTTCCGGTATCATGGTCACATCCGCACCCGTTCGGCTTTGGGGTCATAAAGGGGGGTCAGGCTTGCGCGGGCCTTGTGCCGCACGCCCGCCACTTCGATTTCGTAAGTGCTGGCCATGACCTGGTCGGCGCTTTCACCGGGGCAGGGGACATAGCCCATCCCGATTGCGCCGCCCAAGGCATGGCCGTAATTGCCGCTGGTTACCGGGCCGACGATCTGGCCATCGCGCAAGATCGCCTCGTTATGGAACAAGAGCGGGTCGGGGTTTTCGAGTTGGAATTGCAGCATCATCCGCGCAAGCCCCTGATCTTGCTTGCGAAGCACCGCGTCGCGGCCGATGAAATCGCCCTTGGTTGTCTTGACGGCAAAGCCGAGGCCTGCCTCCAGCACATGATCCTCATCCGTGATGTCATGGCCGAAATGGCGATAAGCCTTCTCGATCCGGCAGCTATCCAGCGTGTGCAGTCCGCAAAGCTTCAGCCCGTGACCCGCGCCTGCCTCGCGCAAGGTCTCAAAGACATGGGCGGCCATGTCGGTCGAAACATAAAGCTCCCACCCCAGTTCGCCGACGTACGAGATACGATGCGCCCGCGCGAGGCCCATGCCGATCTCGATCTCGCGCGCGGTGCTGAAGGCAAAGCCCTTGTGGCTCAGATCATCGGGGCTGACCGCCGACAACAGATCGCGCGCGTTCGGCCCCATCACACAAAAAACGGCTTCCGCCGCCGTCATATCGACGATGGCGACTGCATCATCGCCCTGATGGCGGCGCAGCCATGCCAGATCACGTTGCAGCGTGGCGCCCGGCACGACCAGCAGATAGGCGGTTTCCGACAAGCGCGTGACCGTCAGATCGCTTTCGATGCCGCCGCGATCGTTGAGCATCTGCGTATAGACGACCCGACCCACCGCCACATCGATCTGGTTGGCGCAAAGCCGGTTGAGGAAAGCGCAAGCATCGCGCCCCTCGACCCGGATCTTGCCGAAAGACGTCATGTCGAACAGGCCCACGGCTTCGCGCACGGCCATATGTTCGGCACGCTGGTTGCCGAACCAGTTCTGGCGGCCCCAGCTATAGCGGTATTCCCTTTCCTGCCCCGGATCGGCGAACCAATTGGCGCGTTCCCAGCCCGCAACCTCGCCGAACACGGCACCTTCGGCCTTGAGATGTTCATGGATGGGCGAGCGGCGCACGCCGCGCGCGGTTTCCACCTGACGATAGGGCCAGTGATCGGCGTAAAGCAGGCCCAAGGTCTCGGTCACGCGTTCCTTCAGATAGCGGCGGTTGCGCTGGAAGGGCTGGGCGCGGCGGATATCAACCTCCCACAGGTCAAAGGGCGGCTCGCCTTCGGTGATCCAGTGCGCCAGCGCCATGCCCGCACCGCCCGAGGACACGATCCCGATGGAGTTGTAGCCCGCCGCGACCCAATAGCCCTTCAGTTCCGGCGCCTCGCCCAAGTAGTAGCGATCATCGGGGGTGAAGCTTTCGGGACCGTTGAAGAAGGTGTGGATGCCCGCCGTCTGGAACATCGGCATGCGCTTGGTCGCCATCTCGAGGATCGGCTCGAAATGCTCGAAATCCTCGGGCAGGGCGTCAAAGCAGAAATCCTCGGGGATACCGCCCATTCCCCATGGCTTGGCCTTGGGCTCGAATGCACCGAGCATCATCTTGCCGGCATCGGATTTGTAATAGGCGCATTCATCAGGCACGCGCAGAACCGGCAAATGTCCAAGCCCTTCAATGGGTTCGGTCACAAGGTAAAAGTGCTCGCAGGCGTGTAGCGGCAAGGTGACGCCCGAAGCTGCCGCCAGATCGCGGCCCCACATGCCGCCGCAGTTGATCACCACATCGGCGGCGATATGACCCTGTTCTGTGCCGTTGTCCCAGTTCACGCCGGTCGCGCGCGCCCCGTCATCGGTGACGGCGGTGACCTTGACCCCTTCGATGATCTGGGCGCCCGCCATCCGTGCGCCCTTGGCCAGCGCCATGGCGATATTGGCCGGGTCGCATTGCCCGTCGAGCGGCAGATGCAGCGCGCAGGTGACATCGCCGATTTCCACATGCGGATACATGGCGCGCACTTCGGCGGTGGTGATCTCATGCACCTCGACGCCGAATGTGCGGGCAACGGTCGCTTGCCTCAGCAATTCCTCGCGCCGGTCGGCGGTCAGGCCCAGCGAGATCGAGCCAACCTGCCGCATGCCGGTGGCGACGCCGGTTTCCGCCTCGAGCTTGGTATAAAGCTCGGCCGAATACTTGGCGAGCCGCGTCATGTTCTGGCTGCCACGCAACTGGCCGACCAGCCCCGCCGCATGCCATGTCGTGCCGCAGGTCAGCTGCTTGCGCTCCAATAGCACGATGTCGGTCCAGCCGAGCTTGGCCAAATGATAGGCCACTGAACAGCCCGAGACACCACCGCCGATAATGACCGCGCGCGCATGTGATGGGGGTTTTGCCATGATGTCAGGCCCTCAACCGGCTATTGTCAGGGTCCCAAAGCGGACCATCGGGCTGCACCACCGCCGCGCAGCGATGCCCGTAGATATCGACCTCGATCTTGGTGCCAGGATGGGCCAGATCGGCGCGCAACATGCCGAGCGCGACGGACGCACCAACCCGGTAGCCCCAAGCCCCGGATGTGGTTTCACCCACGACTTGGCCGTCATGCCAGAGCGTTGACATGTAGGGCGCATCCGCCGCCCCTGCATCGACCGTCAAGGTCACAAAGCGTTTGGCCACACCTGCCTGTTTTTCACTCAAAAGCGCCTGTTTGCCGGGGAAATCCTGCGCCTTGTCAAAGCGAATGAAGCGATCAAGGCCGCCCTGCAACAGGCTGTAATCCGTGGACAAGTCGCCTTTCCATGCGCGATAGCCCTTTTCGATGCGCAGGCTGTTCAGCGCGAACATGCCGAAGGGTTTGGCCCCTTGGTTCAAGATCGCGTCATAAATAGCTGGGATATGGTCAATTTCGGCATGAACCTCCCATCCCAATTCGCCTGCGAAGGACACCCGCGCCAGCCAGCAGGGTTGGCCCGCCAGATGCGCCTTCTGATGGGTCAGCCACGGCAGGGTTAGGTCGGCATCGGTGCCGATGGCGGCCAGCAGCGCGCGCGATCTGGGGCCGGTCACGATCAGCGTGCCGATCTCGCGGCTTTGGTCTGCCAAGGACAGGCCGGGGGGCAGGTCGCGCTCTAGCCATTCGCGGTCATGCCATTGCGCGACGGCCGCCGTGATCAGCGTATAGTCGTCAGGCCCGTGGCAGGCGACCGACATCTCGGTCACGATGCGGCCACGCGTATCGGGGAAATAGGCAAGCCCCAGCCGCCCCGGTTTTGGCAAACCACCCGATATCTTGCCCAAAAGCCATTCACCCGCGCCATCCCCCGTCAGGCGGAAGCGCGAAAAGCCGGGTAGATCGAGCACGCCCACATCATCGCGCACGGCCTCGCATTCCTCGCGGATGCGCGCTTCCCAGGGGCCGGCGCGGTTCCAAGTCTGGGTCGCCTCCTCGGAGGTATCGTCGCCCGGTTGCGCGAACCAATTCGCGCGTTCCCAGCCGCCATAGGCGCCCATCTGCCCGCCCAGCGCCTTCACCCGTTCATGGACGGGCGAAACCTTGCGGTCGGGCGCGGCAGGCCAGCGGTGCCAGGGGAAATGCATGGCGTATTCGTGGCCATAGACCTCCATGCCCTTTTGCACGCAATAATCATGATCAGTGTAATCGGTGAACCGGCGCGGGTCGCAGGACCACATGTCCCATTCCGTCGCGCCCTCCGTGATCCACTCGGCCAGAACCTTGCCCGCGCCACCGCCCTGCGCGATGCCAAAGGTAAAGACGCAGGCCTCGAACGCATTTGGCACGCCCGGCATCGGCCCGATCAGCGGGTTGCCATCGGGCGTATAGGGGATGGGGCCGTTGATGACGCGGGCAAGCCCGGCCTCGGCCAATAACGGTACACGCGCCATCGAATCCTCGATCTGGAAGGACAGCCGCTCCAGATCGTCGGGGTAAAGCTGAAAGCTGAAATCCTCGGGCATGGGATCGGCGGGGTCGGCCCAATGCGCCCGGCATGGCCGCTCATAGGGGCCGAGGTTGAAGCCGTTCTTTTCCTGACGCAGGTAGTACGAGGTATCGACATCGCGCAGAAGCGGCAGCTTGTGACCGGCCGCTTGCGCCCAATCGCGGATTTCCGGCACTTCGTCAAAGACCATGTATTGATGGCTCATCACCATCATCGGCACGGTGCGACCGCCATAGGGCTTGAACCATTCGCCCACACGCTGCGCATAGTATCCGGCCGCATTGACGACGATCTCGCAGCGGATATCGCCCTTTTCGGTATGCACGATCCATTCGTCGTTTTCACGGCTGACGCCCGTGGCGGGGCAGAACCGCGCGATGGTCGCCCCCATGTCGCGCGCCCCCTTGGCCAACGCTTGGGTCAGCTGTGCGGGGTCGATATCGCCATCGGCCGGATCGTAAAGCGCGCCCTTGAGGTCATGTGTCTCGATGAAGGGGTATTTATCCTTGATCTCGCCAGGGCTGAGGATTTCCAGCTTCATCCCTTGATAAAGTCCCATGCCGCGCGCGCGGGCAAATTCCTGCATCCGCTCGTCGGAATGCGCAAGCCGGATGGACCCGGTCACATGGTAGTTCATCGGGTAATCGACCGCCGCCCCAAGCCCGCGATAAAGCTCGGTCGAGTAACGCTGCATGTTCATCAGCGACCAAGACGTGGAAAATGTCGGCACATTGCCCGCTGCATGCCAGGTCGAGCCTGCGGTCAACTCGTTTTTCTCGAGCAGAACGCAATCGGTCCAGCCTGCACGTGCCAGATGATAGAGCGCCGAAACTCCAACAACGCCGCCGCCGATGATCACAACGCGCGCATGACGCGGTAAATCCGACATGTGCTGTCCCCCTTTTATCTCTCGCGACAGTATTCCCCTAGCAAGACCCGAGTTCAATTCGCCGCAGAGATGTGTATTGATCGGATAAATCGATTAGGACAGACCATGACCCTAGAGCAGATCGAAACCTTTTTGGACCTGTGCGAGACGCGCAGTTTCAACCGCACCGCCAACCGTCTGGGGGTGACGCAATCGACCATCTCGGGGCGGGTGCAGGCGCTTGAGGCGGCGTTGGGCTGCAAGCTCTTGGAGCGGAGCCGCGCAGGCACCGACCTCACCACCGAAGGGCTAAGGTTCGAACCGCATGCACGCGCCTTGCGCAATGGTTGGACGGCCGCGGGCCAAGCGGTCAAAGGTGCAGGCAATGCCGCGATGGCCATGCGGATCGGCATCCAGCATGATCTGTTGGGCGATCAGGTGGCCCAATGGGTCAAGGCGGTGCAAGGGGCGGTGCCTGACACGGCGCTTTACGTCGAGGCCGATTACTCCGCCCAGATGTGTGCCGATGTGCGCGACGGCCAGCTTGATCTGGCTATTCACTACACGCCCAAACCCCATCCTGATCTGCATTTCGAAACGCTGGGCGAGGTCAGCTATGTCATGGTCTCGACCGAGGTTGAGGATCTGGCCGATATCCGCGCCGAAAGCTACATCTTGCCCAATTACGCCCCGGCTTTTTCCGCAACCCATGCGGCGCTGTTGCCAATGCTATCGGTTGGCATCGTCTCAAGCGGGCAGAACGCCGTGATCCGGGGGCTTTTGACGGCGCTTGGCGGCAGCACCTATGTGCTACGTGCCACGGCGCTTGATCTAGAAAAGATGGGGCTTGCCCGGCGCGTGGCAGGTGCGCCACGGATCGATCAGCCGGTTTATGCAGCGCTCCATCTGCGCAATCGTCACCGGGGCGCGCATCGGCGGATCTTGCGCGCGCTCAAGGCGCATCTGACCGCACGATCGGCCTAGGCCATTCGCCCTTGCGCGCCTGATCGACCAGCCAGTTCACACAAGCCACGATCTCGGGGCGGTGATGATTGCCTGCATGGGGCAGCACGATGTGATGACCCAACCGCTCGGGCAAGATGGCGTCACAGGCCTGAACCAGATCACCGCGCGCGAGATAGGGCGCGGCCAGCGTATCGGCGATCAAGGCATAGCCTTGGCCGCTCTTGGCCAGTTCAAGCGCCACAAGCGATTGATCGACGACATAGACGGGCGCGGGCAGGGTCGCGGTGGGGGCATGTTCTTGCTGGAACTGCGCCCACGTGTCGATCGCCCCTGTCACTTCGATCAAGGGGCCTTGCAGCACGGTTGCGATCGACCCCGCTTTCGCAGGGGCGCAGACTGGCACAACATGGCCCTTGCACAGCGCCATGACCGCGCCATCAGGCCAAGTGCCGTCGCCATAACGAATATCGATATCGATCGGATCGCGGCCTCCGGTTTCTGACCATGACGCCGAAAGGATGCGCAGATTGATTTCGGGGTGGATTTGCCGAAAGGCCCCGATGCGCGGCATTAGCCACAGCACGTTGAACGAGCTCAACCCCCGCAGCGTCAGCGTCGCAGGGTTGTTCTTGCCGAAAATCCCGGCCGTGCCTGTCTCGATCACCGAGAATGCCTTGGTCACCACAGGCAGGTAGTTTTGCCCCGGAAGCGTCAGCACCAGCATGCGGCGCTGGCGGGCGAACAACTTGCGGCCCAGCTCTGCCTCAAGCGCACGCACCTGGTAGCTGACCGCCGATGGCGTCAGGCCCAGCTCCTCTGCTGCACGGGTGAAATTGCCTAGCCGCGCGCTGGCCTCGAAGGCGCGCAACCATGGCAGGGGGGGGAGATGCGTGAACATGCCCCCCTGATGACAAAATTTTTCGATGTTGTCGCGAAAATTTTTTCGCTGTGTGGCGGTCGCGCGCGCGCGCATTGTGCGGTGTAACGCACAGTATCGAGCAAAGCATGCAAACTTATGATTTCGTGATTGTCGGCGGTGGATCGGCGGGCTGCGTGCTGGCCGAAAGGCTTTCGGCCTCGGGGCGGTTCAGCGTCCTCTTGCTCGAGGCGGGGGGGCGCGATTGGTCGCCCTGGATCGGCTTGCCCATCGGCTATGGCAAATTGTTCTATCACCCTCATCTGAATTGGCAGCTTCAGACCGAGGCCGAGGACAGCCTTGGCGGGCGCAAGGGCTATTGGCCGCGCGGCAAGGTCCTGGGCGGGTCGGGTGCGATCAACGCGATGGTCTATGCACGCGGCCTGCCGCATGATTTCGACGACTGGGAGGCGGCAGGCGCCACCGGCTGGGGCTGGGAGAACGTCGAAAAAATCTATGAACGGATGGAGACACGGGTGGCCCCTGATGGCGACATGGTGGGCGATGGCCCGATCCATGTGCAAGATGTCTCGGACCAGATTCACCCAACCAACAGGCATTTCTTTGCCGCCGCCGCCGAAACCGGGCATCCGCAAAGCGATGATTTCAACGCATCCGCTTCCGAGGGGGCAGCGGTCTATCGCATCAACACCCATCGCGGACGGCGAGACAGCTCGGCGCGGGCCTATCTGGCGCGGGCGCGGGGGCGGGCGAATTTGCGCATCGTTACCCATGCCCATGTTGATCGCATCGGCTTCGAGGGCAAGCGCGCGATCAACGTCACCTATCTGCGCAAGGGGCGCGCGGTGACGGTGCGCGCGGGCCGCGAGATCATCTTGTCGGCGGGGTCGGTCGCCTCGCCCTTGATCTTGCAGCGCTCGGGGTTGGGGGCGGCGGGCTTGCTGCAAAAGGCCGGCATCACGCCACTCGTCGATCTGCGCCATGTGGGCGAGAACCTGCAAGATCACCTTGCAGTCAGCTATTATTTCCGCGCAACGGAACCCACGCTGAACAACCAGCTTGCACCGCTTTGGGGCAAGATCCGAGCAGCCATTCAATATGCGCTCACGCGCAAGGGCGTGCTATCGTTGTCGGTTAATCAATGCGGCGGGTATTTCCGCTCGGATCCGGGGCTGAACCGGCCCGATCAACAGGTCTATTTCAACCCCGTCACCTATACCACGCGGGTGGTCGAGGGGCGGCGCACGGTTATCAACCCCGACCCATTTCCCGGTTTCATCCTGTGTCACCAGCCCTGTCGGCCGACCAGCCGGGGCCGGATTGCCATTTCCGGGGCCGATCCGCTGGCGCCGCCGCTGATCGCGCCCAATTCGCTGGCAACCCCCGAAGATCGCGCCAGCGCCATTGCAGGCGGTAGGCTGTGTCAGACGCTCGCGCGCAGCAAGGCGCTCGATGGGCTGATCGCTGCGAGCATGGACCCGATCGACCTGCGCGAGATGGATGACGACGCGATCCTCGCCGATTTCCGCGCGCGCTGCGGCACAGTCTATCACCCGGTCGGCACCTGCAAGATGGGGCAAGATGCGGGCAACTCCGTTGTCGATCCCGCCTGCCGGGTGCATGGGGTGGTGGGCCTGCGCGTGATCGATGCCTCGGTTTTTCCCAATGTCACCTCGGCCAATACCAATGCGCCGACGATGATGGTCGCCAACCGCGCGGCCGATCTGATCCTGGAGAGCGCATGAGCATGCCCTATTCCGCCTCGGGGGCGGTGCCTTTGGCAGAACCCCGGGGTCAGGCCGATACCGGCCCCCGCATCACCCGGATCGAGACCTTCGCCACGCCGCTGATCGGTTTCGTGCGGGTCACGACCGCGGATGGCGCGCAAGGTTGGGGGCAGGTCTCGACCTATAACAGCGACATCACGGCGCAAATCCTGCACCGGCAAGTCGCTCCTTGGGCGCTGGGGCGGGGAAGCGATGCGCTCGAGGATGTGATCGCCGAGATCCCGTTGCGCGAACACAAATACCCCGGCACCTATCTGTGCCGCGCGATGGCGGGGCTTGATACCGCCGTCTGGGATTTGCGCGGCAAGGCCGCGGGCAAGCCGGTGGCGGCGCTCTTGGGCGGGTCGGCGGGCAAGATACGCGCCTATGCCTCCTCCATGCGGCGCGATATAACGCCGGAGGCCGAGGCCGCGCGGATGATCGCGCTTCGCGATGCGCATGGCTTTGACGCCTTCAAGGTGCGGGTGGGCGCGGAATGTGGCCAAGACCGGGATGAATGGCCGGGCCGCACCGAGGCGATCATCCCCGCGATCCGGCACGCCTTGGGCGATGATGCGGCGCTTTTGGTCGATGGCAATTCCGGGTTCTCGCCAAAGCGGGCGATCGCGGTGGGCCGGATGCTTCAAGATTGTGGCTACGAGCATTTCGAGGAACCATGCCCTTATTGGGAACTGGAACAAACCGCCGAAGTCAGTGCCGCGCTCGCCATGGATGTGGCGGGTGGCGAGCAGGATTGGGATTTGCAGAATTGGCGGCGGATGATCGCGTTGAAATCCGTCGATATCGTCCAGCCTGATGTGCTTTACGTCGGCGGCATGATCCGCGCGATGCAGGTGGCGCAGATGGGCCACGCTGCTGGGCTAACCTGCACACCCCATGCGGCCAACTTGTCGATGGTCACGATCTTCACCATGCATCTGCTGCGCGCCGTTCCCAATCCGGGACGCTATCTGGAACTGTCGATCGAGGGCGATGACTACTACCCGTGGCAGCGCGATTTGTTCCTCAACGATCCCTACCATGTTGAAAACGGCCATGTCACCATCACCGACGCCCCCGGCTGGGGGGTGGAGATCAACCCCGAATGGCTGGCCAAATCGGGCTACAGCGTCAGCGATTGGGGGGGCTGAGGGGCAGGCAGGCGCAGCGCACGGGGCGAGAGGCCGAATTCCCGGCGAAAGGCCCGCGTCATGGCCGAGGCATCGGCGTAGCCGACCCGCCCAGCGATTTCGGCCACCGACAGCGAAGTGTCCTGAACCAGCCGATAGGCCTCGCCCAGACGGATGGCGGCATAAAGCCCAAGGGGCGCGCGCCCTGCGGCTGTTTTGCAGCGCTGCTCGAGCCCGCGCTGGCTGAGCCCCAGGCGCCGGGCGATCTCGGGGATGGGGAGGGGGTTCTCCAAATGCCGCCGCATCAGGGCTGCCGCGGCGCGCAAGACATGGTCACCGGCGATGCCGGGCAGATGGGGGCCTGTGCCGGGCCGCTCGCCCAGCATGAACAGCGCGCCAACATCAAGACCCAGCATGGGGCCGTGATGCTGCGCGATCAATTCCAGCATCAACTCCATCGTGGTCGTGGCCCCGCCGCAGCTGAGGCGGTCGCCATCGATGACGAAACGATCCTGCACCACATCGACCTCCGGGAAGCCTTCGGCGAATTCGGTCAGCACATCCCAATGCGCCGTGGCCCGGTAGCCATCCAAAAGCCCCGCCGCTGCCAAGACCACGCTGCCCGTATCCATGCCCACCAGCGCCCCCATGCGCGCCGCCGCCGCGCGCAGCCGCCGCGCAACGGAGGGTGTACAAAAATCGCGATGGCCATAGCTTGTGATCACCAAAAGGTAATCGGCCCCGCCCAGATCGGCGAGCGTCATCTCGGGCGTCACCGGCAGCCCGCTTGACGAGATGACCGGCCCTATATCCAGGCCCACATAATGCCATTGATAAAGTGTCTTGCGCGCCAAGGTATTGGCACCGCGCAATGGCTCAACCGCATTGGCAAGACACAGGTTCGAGAAATGCGGAAACAGCAGAACCGCGATCTTGCGTGGCATGTGAAAATTTCGATTCCAGCATGATTTTTGACAAATGCAGCATGATACCAAGCCGCCGCGCTTTCTAGCCTTTTTGCAACCAAGGGCATCGGCGAAACGGGGGGTGGAATGGATTTCGGCCTAAGTGCGGAACAGCAGATGATCGTTGATACGGTGCGCGACTTTGTCGAGACCGAGATCTATCCGCACGAAGCCGCGGTCGAGAAAACCGGCATCGTGCCGCCCGAATTGGCCGCCGATCTGCGTGCCAAGGTCATCGAGATGGGCTTTTGGGCCTGCAATTTCCCGACTGACATCGGCGGTGGGGGCCTTGGCCATCTCGAATTCACGCTGGTCGAGCGGGAGCTGGGGCGCGGGTCGATGGCGCTGACGCATTTTTTTGGCCGACCGCAGAATATCCTTATGGCCTGCGAAGGCGATCAGCGCGAACGCTACCTCTTGCCTGCCGTGCGGGGTGAGCGGATGGATGCGCTGGCGATGACCGAACCCGATGCCGGCTCGGATGTGCGGGGGATGAAATGCGCCGCTGTCCGGGATGGCGGCGATTGGGTCGTCAACGGCACCAAGCATTTCATCTCGGGCGCCGATCACGCGGATTTCTTCATCGTTTTTGCTGCCACCGGCGTCGATGACACGCCGCATGGGCCGAAAAAGCGCATCACCTGTTTTCTGGTCGATCGCGGGCATCCCGGCTTTACCGTGCGCGATGGCTACAATTCCGTCAGCCACAGGGGCTACAAGAACTGCATCCTCGAATTCGACGATTGCCGCTTGCCGGATGCCCAAGTGCTGGGCGCGGTCGATGGTGGGTTCGATGTGATGAACACTTGGCTTTATGCCACGCGGCTGACGGTTGCGGCGTTTTCCGTTGGCCGTGCGCGCCGGTGCTTTGATCACGCCGTCGATTACGCGGCCCAGCGTCGCCAATTCGGCCAACAGATCGCCAAGTTCCAAGGCGTGAGTTTCCAGATCGCTGACATGATCACCGAGATCGATGCCGCCGATCTGATGACGCTTTCGGCGGCTTGGCGGCTGGATCAAGGCCTGCCCGCCAACCGCGAGATTGCATCAGCCAAGCTTTACGCCACCGAGATGCTGGCGCGTGTCACCGACACCACGCTGCAAATCCATGGCGGGATGGGCTTGATGGATGATCTGCCGATCGAGCGTTTCTGGCGCGATGCAAGGGTCGAGCGCATCTGGGACGGTACATCCGAGATCCAGCGCCATATCATCGGGCGCGAGATTTTCCGCCCCAAGGGGGCCTGAGGATGGAGCCGCTCTCGCGCCTCTTGCGCCCCCGCTCCATCGCCGTCATCGGCGGAGGGGCGTGGTGCGCCGCCGTCATCACCCAGTGCCGCAAGATCGGCTTTGCTGGCCCGATCTGGCCGGTGCATCCGGCCAAGGCGCAGATCGCGGGGCTGCGGGCCTACCCCTCCATCGCTGATCTCCCCGAAGCGCCCGATGCAAGCTTCATCGGCGTCAACCGCGAGGCCAGCATCGCGGTGCTGCGCGATCTGTCCACGCGGGGCGCGGGGGGCGCTGTCTGTTTCGCCTCGGGCTTTCGCGAGTCGGCGGCCGAGACCGGCGATGGCGCCGCGCTCGAGGCCGCCTTGGTCGAAGCCGCCGGGCCGATGCGGATTCTGGGGCCGAATTGCTACGGCTTTCTGAACCTGCTGGATGGTGCGGCGCTCTGGCCCGATCAGCATGGGGCCTTGCGCGTGGATCGGGGCGTGGCGCTGATCACCCAATCCTCCAACATCGCGATCAACCTGACGATGCAGACCCGTGGCCTGCCCATCGCCTATGCGGTCACGGCGGGCAATCAGGCCCAGACGGGCATGGCCGAGATTGCAAGCGCGCTTGTCGAAGATCCGCGCGTCACGGCCCTTGGCCTGCATATCGAGGGGATCGGCGATCTGGCGGGCTTTGCCGCGATGGCTGCAAAGGCGCAGGCCTTGGGCAAGCCCATCGTGGCGGTCAAGGCGGGTGCCTCGGATCAGGCGCGGGTGGCGGCCGTTTCGCACACAGGTTCGCTTGCGGGCAGCGATGCGGGGGCGGATGCGCTGTTTGCCCGGCTTGGCATCGCGCGGGTGGGGGGCTTGGCCGAACTTCTCGAGGCGCTGAAGATCCTGCATGTGGTGGGCGGGCTTGCATCGCCTGACATCGCCTCGATGTCCTGTTCGGGGGGCGAGGCGGGGCTGATGGCCGATCTGGGCGTGCGCGCGGGGCTTTGTTATCCAGCCCTGACCCCGCGCCAGCACAAGGATTTGCACGCGGCCCTCGGCCCCAAGGTGGCGCTTGCCAACCCCTTGGATTACCACACCTATATCTGGGGCGATCAAGCCGCGATCACGCGGGCCTTTTGTGCGATGATGGCGCCGCACCTGGCGATGGGCGTCGTGGTACTGGATTTCCCGCGCCCCGACCGCTGTGAAAGTGCTGCATGGGATTTGGTGGTCAACGCGGTCGAGGCCACGCGCGCGGCGACCGAGCGACCCATGGCGATCATGGCCAGCCTGCCCGAAACCATGCCCGAGACCGTCGCCGCCGATATGATCGCGCGCGGCATCGTGCCTTTGGCCGGAATGGCCGAAGGTTTGGCCGCCATTGCCGCTTGCGCCCGCATCGGTCGCCACCGGCCTGATGACGCGCCCCTGATCCTGCCCGGCCCTGCGCCCATCGGGCAGCAGCTTTTGTCCGAAGCCGAAGGGAAGGCAATGCTGTCGGCCCATGGTGTGCCGGTGCCGCGCGGGCATCAGGCCACAACCCCCGATTCGGCAGCCCTTGTGGCGGCGGGTTTGGGTTCTCCCGTCGTGCTCAAGGGGCTTGGTCATGCCCACAAGACCGAGGCCGGCGCTGTCGCGCTTAATCTAAGCAGCGCCGAGGCCGTCTATGTGGCGGCAACTCGGATGGGCGGGGTTGCATTTCTTGTAGAAGAAATGGTGACGGGTGCGGTGGCCGAGATCCTTGTCGGCATCATCCGCGATCCGGCGCATGGTTTCGTCCTGACACTGGGGGCGGGGGGCGTTCTGACCGAGATCATGGCTGACACCCAATCGCTGCTTTTGCCTGCAAGCGCGGATGAAATTGCTGCGGCCCTTGATCGGTTGCGTATCGCGCCGCTGTTGCGGGGCTATCGCGGCAAGCCGCCCGCCGACATGGCGGCTCTGGTCACGGCCATTCTGGCGGTGCAGGACTGCGCCATCGCTGAGGCCGGGCGGCTCATCGAGTTGGAGATCAACCCGCTCATCGCCACGCCAGACTGCGCCGTCGCGGTCGATGCCCTGATCCGCTTGGGAGAGACATCATGACCGATACACCGATCAAGACCTTGCGCCGTGGCGCGGTGCTGGAGGTGACGCTCGACCGGCCAAAGGCCAATGCCATCGATGCCGCGACCAGCCGGATCATGGGCGAGGTCTTTACCGACTTCCGCGATGATCCCGATCTGCGGGTGGCGATCCTGACCGGGGCGGGTGAGAAATTCTTTTGTCCCGGCTGGGATCTCAAGGCTGCAGCCGATGGGGAGGCACCCGACAGCGATTACGGCGTGGGCGGTTTTGGCGGCTTGCAGGAATTGCGCGGGCTGAACAAGCCGGTGATCGCTGCCATCAATGGCATCGCTTGCGGCGGTGGGCTGGAACTGGCGCTTTGTGCCGATATCATCGTTGCCGCCGATCACGCGACATTCGCGCTGCCGGAAATCCGCTCTGGTACGGTGGCCGATGCAGCCTCGATCAAACTGCCCAAGCGCATCCCCTATCATATCGCGATGGAGTTGCTCTTCACCGGGCGCTGGTTCGACGCCGCCGAGGCCGCGCAATGGGGGCTCGTGAACCGGGTGGTGCGCGCCGAGGGTCTGATGGAGGCCGCGCGCACCTTGGCCGATGAGCTTGCCGCAGGCCCGCCCTTGGTCTTTGCCGCGATCAAGGAAATCGTGCGCGAGGCCGAGGCGATGGGCTTTCACGATGCGCTCAACCGCGTGACGAAAAGCCAGTTCGCCACCGTCGAACGGCTCTACCGCTCCGAGGATCAGAAAGAGGGCGCGCGCGCCTTCGCCGAGAAACGCGACCCCGTGTGGAAAGGGCGCTGACGGATTTTCGTACGAAAATCCGCAATATGCGATTTTTCGTACGAAAAATCGGGACAGGAAAGGAAACGACATGCCATTGACCATGAGCCGCGAGGTTTTCATCACCTGCGCCGTGACCGGATCGGGGGCCACCCAAGACCGCAGCCCCCATGTGCCGCGCAGCCCCAAACAGATCGCCGACAGCGCGATTGCCGCGGCCCGCGCGGGGGCGGCGATCGTGCATTGCCATGTGCGTGATCCCGACACCGGCGCGCCGTCTCGCCGGATCGATCTTTACCGCGAAGTCACCGACCGCATTCGGGATGCGGAGGTCGATGTGGTCCTGAACCTGACCGCCGGGATGGGCGGCGATATCGTCTTTGGCCCGACCGATGCGCCCTTGCCGCTGAACCCCAGGGGCACCGACATGGCGGGGGCTGAGGAACGCGTCGCCCATGTGGCCGAATGTCTGCCCGAGATCTGCACGCTCGATTGCGGCACGATGAACTTCGCCGAGGCCGATTACGTCATGACCAACACGCCCGGCATGCTGCGCGCGATGGGGCGGATGATGACCGATCTGGGCGTCAAGCCCGAGATCGAGGCCTTCGACACCGGCCATCTGTGGTTCGCCAAGGAACTGGTGAAGGAAGGTGTCTTGGACAGCCCCGCCTTGGTGCAGCTTTGCATGGGCGTGCCGTGGGGCGCGCCCGATGATCTCAACACCTTCATGGCGATGGTCAACAACGTGCCGCCGGATTGGACCTTTTCCGCTTTCTCGCTGGGCCGCAACCAGATGGCCTATGCGGCCGCCGCCGTGTTGGCGGGCGGCCATGTGCGGGTGGGGCTCGAGGATAATCTTTGGCTCGACAAGGGCGTGCTTGCCACCAATGCGCAGCTCGTCGAGCGCGCCGTGGGCGTGGTCGAGGGGATGGGTGCGCGCATCATGACACCGGCCGAGGTGCGCACGAAACTGGGCCTGGTCAAACGGGCGCCCAGATGAGCCGCCGGGTCATCATCACGGCGGGGGCAAGCGGGTTGGGGCTTGCCATGGCGCGCGCCTTTGCCGATGCGGGCGACCGGGTCGTGGTCTGCGATGTCGATGGCGCGGCGGTGGCCACCTTGCCCAAAGGCATCAGGGGCGTTCAGGCCGATGTCACCGATGAGGCCGCGATGAACGCTTTCCTCGCCGGGGTCGAGGGCGACTGGGGCGGGGCCGACATCGTCATCTCGAATGCGGGCGTAGGCGGCCCGGCCGGACCGATCGAGTCGTTGGATTTCGCCGATTGGCAGCGCTGCATTTCCGTCAATCTCGATGGGGCCTTTCTTACTTGTCGCTGGGCTGCACGGGTGATGCGGGCGCAAGGGTCGGGGGTGATCTTGCTCACCAGCTCGGTCTCGGGGTTGTTCGGTTTCCCGTGGCGCACGCCTTATGTGGCGGCCAAATGGGGGATCGTGGGGCTGACCAAGGCGCTGGCCTCCGAGCTTGGGCCAGCAGGCGTGCGCGTCAACGCGATCTGCCCCGGTGCGGTCGAGGGGCCGCGCATGGACCGGGTCGTGGCGATGGAGGCCGCCGCCCAATCCCGCAGCGAGGCGGATGTGCGCGCGGGCTTTACCGAAGGCGTCGCGCTGCGCCGTTTCGTCACCGCCGATGAGGTCGCGGCGATGGCGCTTTTTCTGGCCTCGCCCGGCGCCGCATCGATCAGCGGACAGGCGATGGCCATCGACGGACATACCGAAAGGACGACATGATGGGACAAAAAGCGGCAATCATCGGGGGTGGCGTGATCGGCGGCGGTTGGGCCGCGCGCTTTTTGCTCAATGGCTGGGATGTGGCGGTTTTCGATCCCGACCCCGAGGCCGAACGCAAGATCGACGCGGTGCTCGCCAATGCGCGCCGGTCGCTTCCGGGGCTTTACGAGCGCGCACTGCTGCCTGAGGGGCGCTTGAGCTATCACGCCGATCTGGCCGATGCGGTGGCAGGCGCGGATTGGGTGCAGGAAAGCGTGCCGGAACGGCTCGACATCAAGCACAAGGTCTTGGCCCAGATCATGGCGGCCGCGCCAGAAACGGCTGTGTTAGGCAGTTCAACATCGGGATTCAAGCCATCGGAATTGAACGAGAAAGGCGCGCGTGCGGTGGTTGCGCACCCGTTCAACCCCGTCTATCTTTTGCCGCTGATCGAATTGGTGGGCGATGCCGCCGCCTGCGCGAAAGCCGCGGATATCTTGCGCCAGATCGGCATGTTCCCGCTTCATGTCCGCAAGGAGATCGACGCCCATATCGCCGACCGTTTCCTCGAGGCCGTCTGGCGCGAGGCGCTCTGGCTCGTCAAGGACGGCATCGCCACGACCGAAGAGATCGACGAGGCGATCCGCATGGGGTTCGGCCTCCGCTGGGCGCAGATGGGCCTGTTCGAAACCTATCGCATCGCCGGCGGCGAGGCGGGGATGCGACATTTCATGGCGCAGTTCGGCCCCTGCCTGACATGGCCATGGACCAAGCTGATGGATGTGCCGGATTTCACCGATGAGCTGGTCGATCTGATCGCGGGGCAATCGGATGCGCAATCGGGCCATCGCTCGATCCGCGAGTTGGAACGCCTGCGCGACGACAACCTCGTGGGCATCATGCGCGCGCTCAAGCGCACGGGCAGCGGGGCAGGCGGCGTGATCACCGCGCATGAGGCGATGCTGCCGCGCCGTGACACTGGGCCGGACGGCCTGCCCGTCACGGTCGAGATGCAGGTGCCGACGACTTATGTCGATTATAACGGCCATATGAACGAGGCGCCCTATCTCGAGGTCTCGGCCCGCGCCTCGGACCGGTTCATGGAGATGATCGGGGCCGATGCCGCCTATATCGCGGGGGGCCTCAGCTACTTCACCGCCGAAAACCATGTGCGCTATTTCGCGGAAATCGACATCGGGGCGCAGATCACGGTGACGACACAGGCCTTGGGCGGGGATGGGCGCAAGCTGCATCTGCTCAACAAGATCTGGGCAGGCGGCGATACACCTGCTGCGACCGTCGAGACGCTGCTTCTGCATGTCGATCTGTCCACGCGCCGCGTGATGGCGCCCACGGGCGTGGTGGCCGAGCGCGCGGCAGCATTCGTCGCGGCCCATGCCGACCACCCAAGGCCCGACCGCCTGGTGTTGAACCAGCCGCGCGCCTAGACGCTGGCGCTGGCGCGGCTTTCCAACAGCCGCGTCAGCCAATCGGGGTCCATTTCCGGCACCGAGGAGAGCAACAGCTCGGTATAGGGCGCATGCGGCGGCGCGAACATCTCGGCCTTGGGGCCTTGCTCGACCACGCGGCCCCTTTGCATGACCACCACATCATCAGCAATCGCGCGCACGGTCGCCAGATCATGGGTGATGAACATATAGGCGAGGCCAAATTCATCTTGCAGCCGGGTCAGCAGCTTCAGAATCCCTTCCTGCACGATCTGGTCGAGCGCCGATGTCACCTCGTCGCAGATGATGATCTTGGGCTCGGCGGCCAGCGCGCGGGCGATGCCGATGCGCTGCTTCTGGCCACCTGACAATTCGCCGGGCAGGCGGTCGATGTAAGTGTCGGGGTCCAATTCGATCAGGTCCAAGAGATCGCGGATTCGTGTCTCGAGTGCCTTGCCTTGCAGGCCCAGATACATCTGTGCGGGCCGCCCGATCAATTCGCGCAGGCGCAGCTTGGGGTTCAGCGCGGTATCGGCCATCTGGTAGATCATCTGCACCTGCCGAAGCTGATCGCGGGTACGGCCCTTGAGTGCGAGGGGCAGGGGCTTGCCCTCAAAGAGCACCCCGCCGCTTTTGGGCGGCAAAAGCCCGGTGATGACACGCGCGGCGGTCGATTTGCCCGATCCGCTTTCGCCCACCACGGCGATGGTGCGACCGGCATGGATGTCGAAGCTCACATCGTCCAGCACCGGCACCTTGCCATAGGCGGCCGAGACATTCTGCACCGACAGGATCGGGGCCGCTTGCGGCGCAGGCTGTTCAGGGCGGGCGAAACTGCGCACGGCCCAAAGCGACTTGGTGTAATCCTCGCGCGGGGCCTCGAGCATCTGGCGCGTCGGGGCCTCTTCGACCTCGTCGCCGCGCAACAGCACCTTGATGCGGTCGGCGGCTTGGGCGACCACGGCCAGATCATGGGTGATGTAGATCGCCGCCGTATCGAACTGACGCACGATATCGCGGATGGCCGCCAAAACCTCGATCTGGGTGGTCACGTCGAGCGCGGTTGTCGGCTCGTCGAAGATGATCAGATCGGGGCGGCATGCCATCGCCATCGCGGTCATCGCGCGCTGTAATTGGCCGCCGGATACCTGATGGGGGTAGCGAAAGCCGATCCCCTCGGGGTCGGGGAGTTGCATCCGGCGGTACAGGTCGATGGCGTCATGCGCGGCCTCGTCGCGGGGCATGACCCCGTGGATCACGGGGGCCTCGCAATATTGGTCGATCAGCTTGTGCGACGGGTTGAAGCTGGCGGCCGCCGATTGGGCGACATAGGCGATGCGTTTGCCGCGCAGGGCGCGCCGCTCGGCCTCGGGGGCTTGGCGCAGGTCGATTCCGTCGAACAGGATGCTGCCGCCCGTGATGCGGCAGCCGTCGCGCGCAAAACCCATCGCGGCCAATCCAACGGTGGATTTGCCCGCGCCGCTTTCGCCGATCAGGCCCAGCACCTCGCCCTTGTGCAGCGTCAGATCGATGCCCTTGACGATCTCGGTCCAGGCGTCGCCCGCGCGCCCCTCGATCCTGAGGCCCTCGATCTTCAGCAATACCTCGCGTGCCATGCTCATTGCTCCTTCAGGCCCGAGGCGCGGTGAAGCTGCCAATCGACCACGAAATTCACCGCTACGGTGAGCAGCGCGATGCAGCCCGCAGGCAAAAGCGGCGTCACATCGCCAAATGTGATGAGCGTCGCGTTGTCCTTGACCATGCTGCCCCAATCGGCGGTGGGCGGCTGGATGCCAAGCCCGAGGAAGCTGAGCGAGGAAATGGCAAGGAAGACAAAGCAAAAGCGCAGCCCGAATTCGGCGACAAGCGGCGCCGTCGCATTGGGCAAGATCTCGCGCCGGATCAGGAACCACGACCCTTCGCCACGCAGTTTCGCGGCCTCGATGTAGTCCATCACCACGATGCCTTGCGCGACGGCACGCGCAAGGCGAAAGACGCGGGTGGCGTCAACGGCTGCGATGACCAAGATCAGCGTCAGAACCGAGGTGCCGAAGATCGTCAGCAGGAGCAGCGAAAAGATCAGCGCCGGAATGGCCATCAGCGCATCGACAAAGCGCGACAGCGCTTGATCCAGCCATCCCCCCACAAGGGCCGCATAAAGCCCAAGGATGGTGCCGACGACAAAGGCCAAGGCCGTGGTCAAAAAGGCGATGCCTACCGTGTTGCGCGCGCCGTAGATCAGTCGCGACAGCATATCGCGCCCGATCCGGTCGGTGCCAAGCCAATGCTCGGCTGACCATGCCTGAAACTGTCCGCCCACGATGTCGCGTTCGGGGAAGGGGGCGAGGGCAGGGGCGGCGATGGCGACAAAGGTATAGATCGCGATGACCAAAAGCCCAAAGGCCGCGGTCAGGGGAATGTCATGGGCAAGGCTGCGCGCCTGACCCTTGAGCGATATGCGTGCAACAGCCCGCAAACCGGCGGCGATGGCGAAAAGGGCGGCGAGCCCACCGATCACGGAAGCGGCGAAACCCATCTCCTATCTCCGATGCATCAGGCGGGGGTTGGTGATGGTCGAGAGCACATCCGCCAACAGATTCAGCGCGACATAGGCCGCCGCAAAGATCAGCGCGACCGCCTGCACCACCGCGATGTCGCGGTTCGATACCGCATCGACCATCAATTGCCCAAGGCCGGGATAGACGAACACCACCTCGACCACAACGACGCCGGTGATCAGATAGGCAAGGTTCAGCGCGATGACGTTGATGATCGGCGCCAGCGCATTGGGCAGCGCATGGCGCAGCACGATGCGCAGGGGCGACATGCCCTTCAGCCGCGCCATCTCGATATAGGGGCTGGCCATCAGGTTGATGATCGCGGCCCGCGTCATGCGCATCATATGGGCGGTCACCACCAGCATCAGTGTGAGCGCAGGTAAGAATGTCATGTAAAGGCGGTCGCCGAATGTCGTGGTCGGGTTGATCCGCACCATCGAGGGGAAAAGCCCCGTCTGCGCCAGCCACAGTACAAGGATATAGGCCACGAAGAACTCGGGGAAGGAGATCGCTGTCAGGGCGCCCGCATTGGCGGCGCGGTCAAAGATCGAATTGCGCCAGAGCGCCGCGAGCACGCCGAGGATCAGCGAGATCGGCACCGAAAGTGCCGCGGCATAAAGGGCGAGGAACACGGTATTTCCCAGCCGCGCGCCGATCAGGTCCGCGATGGGCCGGCCGTTGGCCATGGATACGCCGAAATCACCTGTCAGCGCGCCAGTCAGCCAGTTCCAATAGCGCACGGGTGCGGGGTCGTTCAGCCCCAACTGTTCACGCAGCGCCGCCAAGGTTTCCGGCGTCGCGGATTGGCCCAAGAGTTCGTTGGCCAGATCGCCCGGTAGCAACTCCGTAGCGCCGAAAATGACCACCGACACGATGAACAAAAGACCGATCCCCAGCGCGATGCGCGTGGCGATCATCGAAATGACGTGAGACAGTGACCCGTCCTCCCCGGTTGAACGGATACGAAAAGGCCCCCGGCGCAAGCAGCGCCAGGGGCCGAAGCGGGATCAGGCCATCCACCAACGTTCGACGCAGCGGAAGCCGTCGAAATTCCAGTTCGACGAAATCTGCTCAGGCGTTGAGATCTTGTTGGACAGCGCCATCACGTAGTTGTTGTACATCGGGATGATGGTCGAGCCCTCGAAGGACACAAGCTGCTGCATCTCGTGATACATCTCGCGGCGCAGATCCTCGTTGATCTCGGAGCGGGCCTTGACCAGCAACTCGTTGAAGCGCGCATTGTCCCAGAAGCTTTCGTTCCAATCCGCGCCCGCCGCGTAAGCGGTGGTGAACATGTGATCCTCGACCGCGCGACCACCCCAATAGGTGGCGCAGAAGGGTGTAGTCCCGTTGGGGTTCAGCCAGACATTCGACCAGTAGCCGTCATTCGGCACCCGGTCGACCGTCATGTTGATGCCCGCCGCCCGTGCCGTTTCCGAGAACATCGCACCGGCATCGACCGCACCCGAAAACGCCGCATCTGCCACCGAGATGGTGACATCGAGGCTCGTAAGCCCGGCCTGTTGCAGGTAATAGCGCGCCTTGTCCGGGTCATAGGTCTTGGCTTCCATTTCCGCATGGAAATAGCGGTTGGCCGGGCCGATGGGATTGTCGTTCGCGACCGCGCCATGGCCGCCCAAGATCACATCGACCATTGCCTGACGGTCGAGCGCATATTTCAACGCGAGGCGGATATTGTTGTCGCTGTAGGGGGCCTGACGGCTATCCATCGGGAAACCGTAATGCGCATTGCCGGGGATCGACAGAATGCGCGCCACACCACGGCTCTCGAGCATGCCGATTGTGGCGGGGTCAACCTGGTCGATCAGGTCCACCTCGCCGGTGATCAGCGCGTTCAAGCGCGCCGCCGGGTCGAGGATCGAGACCAGTTCGATGCGGTCAAACCATGCGCGGTCGGATTTCCAGTAGTTCGGGTTGCGGTTGAGCGTGGCTTGCACGCCATGCTCGTAGCTTTCCACGACATAGGGGCCGCAGCCATCGGTGGTGTTGGCATCGACCTTGCCATCGGCCGAGGGCAAGACCGGCACGTGGTAATCGGTCATCAGGTAGGGAAGGTCGCCATTGGGCGCTTCGAGGGTGACCACGACATTATTGCCATCGGCGCGCACATCGGTGATCGCGGCCAGTAGCGGTTTGACGACCGAGGTCGAATCATCGCCGCGGTGATGGTTGATCGAGGCGACCACATCTGCGGCGGTCACTGCCTTGCCAGAATGGAAGCTGACCCCCTGACGGATCGCGAACACCCATGTTTGGCCATCCGCACTCGACCAGCTTTCGGCGATCTCGGGCTTGAGCTGACCGTCGGCACCAACTTCGATCAGGTAGTTGTGGCGCGCTTGCCCAAAGGTCTGGACGTATAGATGTTCCCACAGACCGGGATCAAGGCTGTCGGTGGTCGAGCCATGGCCGATCCCGATGCGGAACGTGCCACCGCGCGTCTGGGCCGTGGCGGATGTGGTCGTATGGGGCAGGATCAAGCCCGCCGCGCCGATGGCAGCTGCGCCTTTCAGCACACCGCGACGGCTTGGGGCAAAGGCGCTGCCCGTCATCATGGGTTTGTTCATCAGTCGACTCCCTTTGGTCAACACCACGTGTTGTTTCACGCGGCATATATGTTGTGCGCGCCACGGGTGCCGGTTCCAACCCGCTTGCGCTGTCCGTATCAGGGCAAGGCACCAAACGGTGTACGCCCTTGTGCGCCTATACTGACCCGTCAGCCGGTCCGTGTCACCAATTTCCTGCGCACCTACGCTATGCTGACTATGCCCATTCCCAAACGCATAACAAAAAAATCAGCACCTAAGCCGAGGAAATTTTCGCAGGACTTCAAAAATATTCGCAGGTTCCCGCAAGTGCTTGGTGCATGCGCGATTTGCAGCGATTTTGAGCGCAAGCGCGCGCGTTTCGAGCTGCCATTGCCTTGAATGCGCGCATGAATCGTTTAGCCTTGCGCCATCACATGGGAGGTGTGGGGCATGACGATAATGATGCGCGACGGTGCCGGGCTCAAGGCACCGGAAATGATCTTTGTCGATGGCGCATGGGTCGCGCCCAGGTCAGGGCGCATGATCGATGTGATCTCGCCCGTGACCGAGGAAAAACTCCTCTCTTACCCCGAGGCTGGCACGGCCGATATCGACCGCGCGGTGGCGGCGGCGCGCGCGGCCTTTGACCATGGACCATGGCCGCGTATGGCCCCGGCAGAGCGTGGCGCTTATCTCAAGCGCATCGCCGTCTTGATCGAGGGGCGCTTGGACGACATCGCGCAAGCCTGGACGCGGCAGGTTGGCGCGCCGATCAGCCTGACCAAGAAGCTGGTGGGCCAGAACGCGACGCTGTTTCGCTACTACGGCGAATTGATCGAAACCTACCCGTTCCGCGATGACCGTACGCGTGACGATGGGGGTGCCGTGCGCATCTTGCGCGAGCCTGTGGGGGTCTGCGCTGCGATCTCGCCTTGGAACGCGCCGATGGTGCTCTTGAGCTACAAGATCGCCGCGGGCCTTGCCGCGGGTTGCACCATGGTGGCCAAGCCCAGCCCCGAAACCCCGCTCGAGGCCTATATCATGGCCGAATGCATCGAGGCCGCGGGCCTTCCGCGCGGCGTGTTCAACCTTGTGCCGGCAGGCCGCGAGGGGGGCGATCACCTGATCCGCCATCCCGGTATCGACAAGGTTGCCTTTACCGGTTCGACCGAGGTGGGCAAGCATATCATGCGCGTGTGTGCCGACCGCTTGGCGCGGGTTTCGTTGGAATTGGGGGGCAAATCGGCCGCTGTGCTTTTGCCCGATGCCGATTTCGCGCGCGCCATGCCCAGTCTGATGACCTATTCCATGCCGATCACGGGACAGGTCTGTTTCTCGCTCACCCGGCTCTTGGTTCCAAATGCCCGCAAGGCCGAGTTTCTTGACATGTTCTTGGCGGGCGTGCGCAACATCAAGGTCGGCGATCCCTCAGACCCTGAAACACAGATGGGGCCGCTTGCCATGGCGCGTCAACGTGAACGGGTCGAGGGTTATATCGCCGCCGGGCGCGCCGGTGGGGCCACTGTCGCTTGCGGCGGTGGGCGGCCACGCGGGCTTGATCGTGGTTATTTCGTGGAACCCACCGTGATGACCGACGTGACCCCTGACATGAAGATCGCGCAGGAGGAGATCTTTGGCCCGGTCGTCTCGGTCATCGGCTATGACGACGAGGATGACGCCGCCGCCAAGGCTAATGCCACCGTCTATGGGTTGAATGGCGCGGTCTATAGCCAAGATGTCGAGCGTGCCTATGCATTCGCCAAACGGATGCGCACGGGCGGGTTGACGATCAACGGCTTGATCGTGGACCCCAAACATCCCTTCGGCGGCTATCGGCAATCGGGCATGGGCCGCGAGGGTGGGCCAGAGGGCTTGGACAATTACCTCGAGGTCAAGACGATCCACATCGCCTAATCCGAAGGGGTGGACATGAAAAAGGGGCGGTCGCAACCGCCCCTTTTTGGGTGCCTTCGTCGGCGCTCAGTCGTCGCGGCGGCGGCGGCGATCCTTGCGGTCCATGCTGCCGTCGCGGATGTCATCCCCGATCTGGTCAAGCACACGGTGCAGGTTCGGCGCATGCACCGCCTGTTCCAAAACGGAATCAAGCGCTTGTAGGATCGCGCCGCGCGACCCCTCGACGCTGCCAACCTGGGTGATGTCGATCTTGCCGATCTTCTCGACCGGCTTGACCATCTCGGCCACGACTTTCGGCATCGACTCAAGCCGGGCAAGCTCGACCTCATGGGCAAGTGTCGCTTCCGAGCGGGTGTTTTGTGCCGCGATATGGACTGCTAGCGCCGTGGTTTCGGCCGTGCGGGCGGCCAGCATTGCTTCGGCTTCGAACTTGGCGGTTTCGACCCGGTCCTTGGCGACCTTGCGCGCGGTTTCGGCCGCGATCTCGGCACGGCGGGCGGTGGCGGCGGCCTCGGCCTCGGCTGCGATGCGGGCCAGATCGCGCTTGCGCTCGGCCTCCGCTGAGGCACGCGCGCTCTCGATGGCCTCATGCGCCTTGACCGCTTCGGCACGGGCGAGATCTGCCTCGGCCTGTGCGCGGCTTTCCTCTTGGCTTTTTGCCAGAACCTCGACGCTGCGATCCTGCTCGGCGATTTCCAGCGCTTTGGCGCGCTTGATCTCGGCCTCGCGGATGGCCTGTTCGCGGGCGATATCGGCGGCTTGGATCTCGCGCTCCATCGCGATGCGGGCCTCGGCGGCAGCGCGCTCGGCCTCGGCCTTGGCGCGGGCGACCTCGGCCAGCTGCGCCGACATCAGCGCCTCGACCTGCTGGGCCTGCGCGATCTCGGCGCGGCGTTCCTCGAGATCGATCTCCATCTTGCGGCGCGCCGCCTCCATCGCCGCGCGGCGGACGCTGACTTGCGTCTCTCCCTCGATTTCGGCGCGCTCGCGCTTCGACAGCGCGATGACCTCGGCCAGTTTGCGCAGACCTACGGCGTTGAAGGCATTGTTTTCATCCAGCGCCGAGAAGGGCGTCTGGTCGAGCGCCGTCAGCGACACGCTATCGAGCGACAGCCCGTAGCGCTCCACCACGGGGGTGAGGGCCTTACGCATCTCGGCTACGAATTCGGCGCGGCCCTCATGAAGTTCGTCCATGGCCCGGCGGGCGGCCTCGGCGCGCAGCGCGTCGACGAACATCCCCTCGATCAAAAGGCGCAGATCCTCGGGCTGGAAGCTGCGCTTGCCCAAGGTTTGCGCCGCACGGGTAACTGAGGCCTCTGTCGGTGGCACCGAGAGGTAGAATTCCGCAGCCACATCGACGCGCAGCTTGTCACGGGTGATCAAGGATTGTTCACCCGCACGCCGTACTTCGAGGCGGATGGTCTGCATGTTGACACGCGCCACCTCGTGAAACCAGGGCAGCGCGATGAAGCCGCCATCAATGGCGACGCGCCGCCCGCCGATGCCGGTGCGCACAAGGCTGACCGCGTTCGAGCTACGCTGATAAAAGCGCGCGGCCAAGACAACGAGGATCGCCACAACGACGATCAGCGCGATTGTCCAAAAGACGGTATTCATCGCAGGTTCCTTTCCCGGTGCTCACAGCCCCTCGAGGCTTGTTTGGGTCTTGGCAGAGAGACCGCCATCGGCGGCAAGTGTTGCCCCGGTCACACCGGCGGCAAGCGCTGACAGAAGCAAGATCGCAGCGTGGGCGGCTTGGACTTGGGCTGCACCGCCATCGACGCCGCGCGCCGCGCTGATCGCGGCAGGCAGACGGCCATCGGGACACGCAGTGACAAGGCAATTGCTGCGCGGACCATGTGGCCCCCAAGCATGGGCATGTTGCATGGCCCATGCCGCCATCGCCCAGCCGATCAGCTTGGGCAAAAGCAGGGGTTCGGCCAACAGACCCCAGCGTGCTGCAAACCCTGCCGCAGTGTCGGGGCGCAGCGCAAGGCAGGCGCGAACCAGCGCCAGATGCGTGTCGCGGCCCGCATCGAAGGGCGCACCTTGCGTGACGATCCCGCCCCCCTTGGCCATGCGCGGCGCGACCAATTCGGCCAAACGCTTCGGCCCCATCACCGCGGCCAAGAGCGCGTGATCGGGTTCATCTGCGCGGTCAAAAGCGGGAAACAGGCAAAGCCCCGCCAACCCCTCGGGCAGGGCCGCGGCCACACGGTCGATTGCCGCTGGATCGGCGGGATCGAGATGATAAAATTCGTCCACGTGCTCAAAGCCCCGCACCGCATCGATACCGATGACTGCGGCACCTGCATCATGCGCGGCTTTCGCCACCGCCAGCCCAAGCCCGCGCGCCGATCCAAGGATCGCCACCTGTTGTCCTGACAAGAGTGTGGGCATGTGCTGCATCAGAAGACCGGCGGGTAGGGGCGGCCGCCCCGGTCAAGCGTGATCCAGCGCGTCTCGGTGAAGGTCTCGATCGACCAGCGCCCGCCATGCCGCCCAAGCCCCGAGGCCTTCGAGCCACCGAAAGGCACATGGGGTTCGTCGTTTACCGACGAGCAGTTGACATGGCACATGCCGGTTTCGAGCCGTCGCGCAATGTCGAGGGCGCGCGCCTCGTTCGCGGTGAAGACCCCAGCGGAAAGGCCATATTCAGTATCGTTATTGATCGCGATCGCCTCCTCGTCGGTGGCGAAAGGGATCACGGGAACCACGGGGCCAAAGGTCTCATCGCGATAGACGATCATGTCGGGGGTCACATCGGCCAAAATCGTGGGTTCGACGAAGCGCCCGTTGATGCCGCCCCCCACGATCACCCGCGCGCCCTTGGCGATGGCGTCGTCCAACTGGGCCTTCACACGCGCCACTTGGCGGTCGTTGATCAGGGGGCCGATGACGTTCGATTTATCGGCGGTATCGCCCACCTTCAGCTTGGCTGCGCGCTCCGCAAAGCGGGCGAGGAATTCGGGGTAGATGCTTTGATGCACCAGCACCTTTTCCACGCTCATGCAGATCTGGCCTTGGTGCATGAAACTCCCGAAATTGGCGGCTTGGGTCGCGCGCTCCATCTCGGCGTCCTCAAGGATGATCAGGCTGTCCTTGCCGCCCAGTTCCACGCAGGCCTTTTTCAGATGCGCCCCGGCCTTGGCCGCGATCGACCGGCCCACGGGGGTCGATCCGGTGAACGAGATGCCCTTCACATAGGGATGCTCGATCATCTCGTCGCCCATCGCGGCCACATTCTCGCGCGAGCAGGTGATGACGTTGAACACACCCGGCGGCACGCCTGCCTCGTGCAGGATCTCCGCGAAATAAAGCCCGCCGCTATAAGGCGTATCCTCGGAGGGTTTCAGCACGATGGTGTTGCCCGCCGCCAGCGCAAAGGCAAAGCCGCGCGACGTTAGAATGCCTTGGAAATTCCACGGGCTGATGACCGAGATCACCCCCATGGGGTAGCGCACCGCGGTTGAGAACTTGCCATATTCCGACGGCAAGATTTCACCAAGGTTATGATAGCACGCGGCCGCTGCCGAGCGGAACACTTCAGCCACGTAATGCGCCTCGAAGGCGCCCTTGCCGAACCAGCCGCCACCCTCGGCTTGGGCGGCGGCGATATAGTCGGGCGCGCGGCGTTCCCAGATATCGGCGATCTTGTTCAAAAGATGCGCGCGCTGGGTGTATTTCATCGCGGCCCAGCCCCGAAAGGCAACATGCGCCGCCTCGATGGCCATGCGTGCCTCGGGCCGCGAACCATCGGGTGCTTCGGCATAAAGCGCGCCGGTCGAGGGGTTGATATCGGCAAAGCCACGGGGCGTCTGAACCCATTGGCCGCCGATATACATACCGCGAATGGTCTGGGTCTGGGGCATCTCAGATCTCCGAGCGTTCGAACTGTGACGTGCCGGGACGCCGGCGATAATAAGTAACGGCCGCATCATCGGTGGTTGGTGTGATGGGCGGCGGGGTGATGGATGCGTGTGTGGCGGCCGGGTCTGTCCGGCCAATCTGGGCAGGCGTTGCAGGTCGGGCCGTAGTCCGCAGCGGCGGCAGGCTGCTTGCCGTATCGCGCCGCGCGGTCATGGCACGGATTGCGGCGGCCTCCATCTCGGCCAGCATCTTGGTGAGGGCCGCATCAGGTGCCGCGATGGGGGCAGAGAGTGCCGCTCCTGTTGCGGACAGGGCAGGGCGTGGGCGTGCAACTTCGATCGCTTGACGCCCAGCGGCGGCCACGACTGCGTCGATATCCACGCCCGAGATCTGGCTGGCCGAGAGCGATACCGCCGCCGCAGGGCGCACGGCGAATGGCTTGGGCATGTCCACGGTCGGTGCGGCGACAGGTGCCTTGATCGTCTTGGCGGGGTGTGTCGCCTGATGGCCTGCCGCCCCGCCCAAATAGGCGGCCTGCACGGCCGGATCGTTCTTGAGGATATCGGCGCGATCTTCGCGCGCGATTTGGCCGTTCTCGAGCAGATATCCGCGATCGGCGATGCCCAGCGACAGCTTGGCGTTTTGTTCCACCAGCAAGATACCCAAGCCTGCCGCGCGCACCGCTTTGAGGCTTTGAAACAGATCTTTGGACAAAAGCGGCGACAGGCCCAGCGAGGGCTCATCAAGCATCAGGATCGTGGGGTTCGACATCATCGCCCGCCCGATTGCCACCATCTGCTGCTCGCCCCCCGACATGGTCGAGACGATCTGGCCCGCGCGATCAGCGAGTTTCGGGAACAGCCGGATCAACCGGTCGTAATTCCCCTCGGCCTCGTCGCGCGCGCGCGCCGGGTTGGCCCCGAGCATCAGGTTTTCTTTGACCGTTAACTCGCCAAAAACACCGCGCCCCTCAGGCACAAGGGCGATACCTTGTTCAACAACCTTGTGGGCGGGCAGGCCCAGAAGCGGCTCGCCACCCATACTTGCCGACCCGTCGCAATGCCCCTCGCAAATCCCCGCGATGGCTTTCAGCAGCGTCGATTTTCCAGCGCCATTGGCGCCAAGGATGACCACGATCTCGCTGGGTTTGACGCGCAGGGACACGCCCGAAAGCGCCCGGTGCTTGCCGTAGGAGACCGCAAGATCGCTGATCTCAAGCATCCTCATCCTCCCCCAGATAGGCGCGGATCACTTCCGGATCGGACAGCACCTCGGCCGGTGTGCCTTCGGCGATCTTGGCGCCCGACGACATGACCACGCAGCGGTCGCACAAGCTGCGGATCGCGTCCATCACATGCTCGACCAGAATGATCGTACGCCCCTCGTCGCGCAAGCTGCGCACCAGATCGATGCCGGTGGCAAGCTCGGTCGGGTTCAGACCGGCAAGCCATTCGTCGAGCAACAGCACCTCGGGATCGCCCGCCAGCGCGCGGGCCAGTTCCACGCGCTTGGTGTCGATATAGGTAAGCGAGGAAATCGGCAGACCCATCGCGGCACCAAGGCCCACGCGTTCGAGCAGGTGTCGCGCATGCGCCTCGGCCGATTTGCCCCAGCGACGACGATGGCCAAAGACCGCTCCCGCCACGACGTTCTCCACCACGCTCAGTTCCGGCAAGAGGCGGACCAGCTGAAAGGTGCGCCCCACGCCCTTGCGCGCGGTCTTGTGCGCGGGCAGCCCCGCAAGCTCGACCCCTTTCAGGCGGATCGAGCCTTCGCTGGGCGGGAAAAGCCCCGAGATCATGTTGATCATCGTCGATTTGCCCGAGCCGTTGGGGCCGATGATGCCCATCACCTCATGCTCGGTCACATCGAAGCGCATGTCGCGCACCGCGACCAAGCCGCCAAAGCGCTTGGTCACGCCCTGCACCTCGAGAACCGTCCGGCTCATGCGTCACCCCCCTGATGCCAGCGCCGCCGGATGCGCGCCCAGAGGCCGACAAAGCCGCCGGGCAGCACATAGACGATCAACAGGAACACGATGCCCAACAACAAGAGCGTCTGGTTGGGGGCCTGCCGCGTGATGAATTCCCACAAAAGCGTGAAGGGAATGACACCCGCCAAAGGCCCCCATAGCCGGCCCGTGCCACCCAACAGCGCCATGATCACGACCTGAAAAGACAAAAGCGGCGCGAATGCGGTCGAGGGTTCGATGTAGATGTAGCGCGGTGCAAGGATGGCACCGACCGCCGCCGCGGCCATCCCCGGAATGGTGAAGAGCGCCACCTTGGCCAATGCCGTGTCGATGCCGACATGGCGCGCCACGGTTTCGTCATTGCCGATGATGCGCAGCGCAAAACCCAGCTTCGAGCGCCCGATGAGCCAGCCCGCCAGATAGACGAGTGCTGCCAGCCCCAGAAGCATCCAGTAGATGTCCTTTTCCGTGATCGAGGTCAGCACATACATGCCGCGCTGCCCGGTCTGGTTCTGCACCCATGTCACGACCTGGCGCACAAGTTCCGCCAGACCCAGCGTGAAGATCACGAAATAGACCCCCGACAGGCGCAGCGTGACCATGCCCACAAGGGCCGCCAGGATACCACCAAGTGCCGCTGCAATCAGCGGTAGCATCCAGAAGGGGAGCGTCTGAAAGCCAAGCCCCGTGACGAAGGTGCCGACCCCGAAGAACGCCGCCGTCGCCAGCGAAATGTAATGCGTCGGCCCAGAGAAAAGCGCCCATGACGTCGCCAAGACCACGAACATCGCCATGGTGGTCGCCATGCTCAGCCAATAGGGGCTGAAGGTCACAGGCACAAAGGCTGCCAGCACCACCAGCGCGATCCATGGCAGGGCCTTGATAAATTCCTGCCCGCTCATGTCGGCTTCTTCCCGAAAAGACCCTGTGGACGGAATAGCAAGATGCCCAGAAACAGCACATAAGCCGCAGCCAGCGTGAGGCCCGGATCGATCAGGCGCGCCACTGCGGTTTCGCAGATGCCGAGGATCATCGCCGCCACGATCGTGCCGCGAATGTCCCCCACGCCGCCCATGATCACGATGATCAGTGCCTTCATGGTGAACAAGACGCCCACCGAGGCGTCGAGCGTGAAGAACATCGAGATCAGCGCGCCACCGACGGCGGTGACGGCCCCGCCCAAGGCAAAAGCCTGTGCCGAGGCCGCGCGCGTATCGATCCCCACCAGTCGCGCCGATGCCGGATTGACCGCGAGCGCGCGCAGGCGCAGCCCCGCTCGGGTATAGCTCAGCCAGAGCCACAGCCCGATCCCGATGAGTGCCGCCAACAAAAAGGCCACTAGCCGATTTTGCGCATAGGACGAGCCAAAGATATCCACCGGCTGTGCCAGATAGGCATAGTTGAAATAGCCGCCGCCAAACAGCGCGGTCATGATGCCGACCAGCGCAAACGACATGCCAAAGGTTGCAAGGATGCTGTCCACCTCAAGCGCGCCGCGGCTTTTCGCCCGGCTGACGAGGGGTTGGAGCATGAGGCGGTAGATCAACCAGTTCACAGCGAAAGCGATCGGCGCCACCAGCAACAGCGCCGCCACCGGGCTGACTTGTGCCGCCGTATAGGCCCAAAAGGCCGCGAAACCGCCCGCCACCAGAAGCTCGCCATTGGCAAGGTTCATGATGCGCGCGACGCCGTATTGCAGATTCAGCCCCAGTGCGATCAGAGCATAGGTGCCGCCCAGCAAAAGGCCGGTGATCAAGATGAACATGTTGCGCCCTGTTCCCGAAAGACATGGGCGGCAGGTCATGACCCGCCGCCCAGATCAGGTCAGATCAGTTCCAGCCGTCGAACAGCTGGACGTCCACAGCACCGTCACGGCCACGCGCCGCTACACCACGGAACACGCCATTTTGCCACTGGCCCACGGTCCAGTAACGCTCATTGTCGTTGTTCTCGTTGAAATTGACCGGTCCGAGGATGGTCTCGTAGCTGTTCGAACGATCCTGAAGATGGGCGAGTACCGCTGCACGGTCGGTAGAACCCACAGCCTCGATCGCCTGACCCAGCACTTCGAGCGTGGCATAGGTCGCCGCCGAAGCCCAGAAATCGGGCCCTTGACCGGCGAGTTCCGTATGCGCCGCAGCAAAGGCTTGGAAAGCCGGATCATCGGCATTGACGCCACCCATGCCCAACACGCCCTCGATCTGTTCACCAAAGCGGCCCGCATAGGCGGGGAAGGCAGTGGCGACCGCGGTAAAGAAGACGCTAGGCGCAAAGCCTTGCACAATCGCCTGATCGGTCAGCGCGAAAGTGTCGCCGGGATAGGACCACGCGATGAAGGCATCGGCCTGAGCCGATTTCGCGCCATCGATGATCGGGGCCAAATCCTGCGTACCAAGCGGGTAGGAGCTTTCATAGACAATCTCGAAGCCCGCATTTTCCAACACGCCTTTGGAAATGCCGGCCATCTCGATGCCAAAAGCGTCGGCCACGTTGACCAGCGCCACGCGGTTGCCGATCGATCCTGCTTCGCGAAGATCGACGAGGACTTGTGCGGTGTCTTCCGCCATCACGCCGGTGCGGCCCAACAGAAAGAACATGTTTGGGAATTGCGCGGCAAGCTGGGGCTGTTGGTTGGTTACAGCTGTGCCTGTGATCTGGGGATAGCCAAGCTGGGCGAAGATCGGGGCGGCAGCAAGGTTAAGGCCCGTGGAATAGGGCGCGACCATGAAATCCACCTGGTCTTGCGTGGCCAAGCGCTGCGCGGCCTGAATGGCTTGCTGCGGGTTGGTCTGATCGTCATACTCGACCAGCTCGATCATGGCGCGGCCATTGGCAAGCTGCAAACCGCCTGCTTCGTTGGTCTGATGCACCCACAGGCGCACGGCGGGCCAATGGGTGACGGCCGCGCCACCGGCCAGCGGGCCGGATTGGGGCGCTGCGGCACCAAGGCGGATCGTATCTTGTGCTGACGCGGTGCCAAGACCGGCCACGGCCAACGCCATGGCGGCGGTCGCGGTCATAAGTGTTCTGCGAAACATGTATCCCTCCCGATCTGGGTATGTGTCCTGCAATTGCATGCAACACCTACCCGAGTTTCCCTTTCGTGCTCGCATTGGTCAGGGGCAAGACTGGCGGCAAAACCCATATTTTGTTGACCTTGCGATGCTTTCCGTCCTCCACAGAAAGCCACGGCGTATTTCTAGGATGTATACAGTTCGATATTCAAGCGTTCTATAGATTGCGCGCGCATTTTAAACCCAAGGTTGCGCTTCTCCAAAAAAAGCCGCGCAAAAGCGCGGCTTTCAGGCATATTTTTGGATGTGGGATCAGACGACTTTGACCGTCAGATCACCGACGCCGGCGATATGGCCTTCCATCACATCGCCGCGTGTGACGGGACCAACCCCTGCCGGTGTGCCGGTCATGATCACATCGCCTGGTGCCAGCGTGAAATGGCGTGACAAGACCGCGATCATCTCTGGCACTTTCCAGATCATCTGGTTCAGGTCGCCCTCTTGCCGGATCTCTCCATTGACTTTGAGCCAAATGGCACCCTGATCGGGATGGCCGATCTGGCTTGCCGGGATCAAGGGGCCACACGGCGCGGAAGCTTCGAAGGCTTTCCCAATCTCCCACGGGCGGCCCAGCCTTTTCGCTTCACCCTGCAAGTCGCGCCGCGTCATGTCGAGGCCGACCGCATAGCCAAAAACATGATCGAGGGCTGCATCGACCGCGATATGTGTGCCGCCTTTTGATAGCGCCACGACCAGTTCGATCTCGTGATGCACATCAGAGGTCGCGACAGGGTAAGGGAAATCGCCAAAGGTGATGTTGTCGGGGTTCTTTTGAAAGAAAAACGGTGGCTCCTTGTCAGGGTCATGGCCCATCTCGATGGCATGGGCGGCGTAGTTGCGCCCGATGCAATAGACTCGGCGCACGGGAAAGGTCTTGTCCGTGCCAGAAATCGCAACGCGGGTGACAGCGGCAGGGGCGAAAAGATCATTGGCTTGTGTCATGCTCATCATCCTGAGGGGCAAACTGCGCATGGTGATGCCCTGCACCAGCGCCTTGGGCAACCGCATTCCGTCACGGCGGGTGTGGTGGACAGGCCGCACGGCAACGCATTGGGCCGCGTCCGCTAGGTTTGGCGCAGCGGGTTGATGCCTTCAATCAAATGACGCAGCCCAAGCCAGCCACCGAGCCAGATCGTGGCGGCGACCACCGGGGCGTGGAGCGACAAAAGCGACAGCGCGCCAAGCCCTTGGCCCACTGAACATCCCGCCGCCAAAACGGCGCCGACCCCCATCAAAACCGCGCCACCCATTTGGCGCCTCAACTCGCGCGGGTCATCGCAAGCCTCCCAGCGGAAACCATCGCGCCACAGCGTGCCGATGCAGGCACCGATCACCACGCCTGCTACCGATCCGATGGCGAAATCAGGTTCAAGCCCTGATGAGAACATCGTGTAGCGGATCGTGTCGCCTACCGATGCGGTAAAGGTATGCGATTGCACGGCCCAAGGTTCGAAGCCGTTGGCGGCGACCAGCCCCGTTCCGACAAAGCCTGATGTGATGGCGAAGCCCGCGACACAGGCCCAGACGATCTCGGACAGCCGGTTTGCCCGCGCAAGGGCCAGCACTGCGGCACCGATCAGTCCAAACCCGATCGCCCCTGCAATCGCCCCCGCCGAAAGGCCAAGCGATGCGGCGATCACATGCGCCCAGCCTTGCTCCGTTATGGGGTTTGGGTCGATGGGAAACAGGGCCGCCCGAAGCCCGGCCAATGGCCCCGACAGCGTCACATAGGCCGCGATCCCCATCACGATCGCAATGACCATGGCACGCAGATCACCGCCCCCCAGCCGGGCCAACATGCCATAGCCACAATTCCCCGCATGGGCCATGCCATAGCCAAACAACAGCCCACCAAGTGCTGCGCCAACCAAGCTGTAGTCATTTCTCAGATAGATCGTATCGCCGAGCCGGATCAGCCCTGCGGCTTCAGCCATGAAATTGCCGATCATGGCCACGCCTAACGCGAGCGCCCACATCCATAGCCGCCCACGGTCATTCCCATAATGGGCATCCTCGATCATGCCGAGGGTGCAAAAGCGACCCAAACGCGCGGCAAGGCCAAGCAAAACACCACCTGCAAGGCCGATCATCGCGATCAGCCATGATTCATCGAAAACAGCGAGCATGTTCCCTCCCTTGCACGCAGGCCCGCGCCGGTCTGGTGGCAGGGGTCAGGTGCAGAACAACTCGTACACGCGTTCGATGATCATCCGCGCCCGGTCATCTGTCAAACTGTAATAAATCTGCTTGCCTTCGCGGCGCGCTGTGACCAACCCCTCGAGCCTGAGCCGCGAGAGCTGTTGCGACACCGCCGCCTGACGCGAGGCCAGCATCGTTTCGATCTCGGTCACTGATTTCTCGCCATTTGCCAGCGAGCAAAGGATCATCAAACGCCCCTCATGGCTGATCGCCTTGAGAAAGTCGGAGGCTGTCTGCGCATTGTCGCGCAAGCGGCGCCATGTCGCCTCGTCGATCTGTTCGTCGATCCGCGGCAATATCGATGTCGCATCATCCATGTCTTCGTCCGCTTGCATGGTCGAAACGTCGGCTTGTCGGGTCATCATCTGGTCCCAGCGCGCATCAAATTGCGCAAATCGAAGTGATTTTCAATATAAACCGTGAAGTTCATCCGTCGCCAATCCTGCCCTTAGTCCATGTGGGGGCATGCTGATCCAGCAAGCGGCCAAGCAATCCCCAAAAGAAATCTTCGCCCGGATACCCTTCGATCCGGCCGACCTCGCGGCTGTCGCGGGTCAAGATGAAGGTCGGGGTAAAGACCGGGCGCCGGGCCAAGTTCAAATCATCGGGCAAATCGCGCAAATCGACTACGCGCAGCGGCGCAAAGCGACCTTCGGGGGTGATCGGATACTCCGGCCCCACATCGGCGTGCCAACGGATGCAATAGACACAGCCACGCTGTTCGACCATCACCAGTTCCCACCCCGACTGTGCCGGGGCAGGGCTGGCATGCACCGTCATGGCAAGGCCAAGCGCGCCGCACAGGGTAACAACCCAGCGGCGAGCGTAATCTTTCACATGCAACGTTGACGAAACTTTCATGACGCTATTAATATGAATTCTTGAATGTGATGTCCACGGCGAGGCGCGGCAATGTTCGACATTTCATTGACGGGTGCCTTTCTTGCCGGCCTTTTGTCATTTCTTTCGCCCTGCATCCTGCCGATGGTACCATTCTACCTGAGCTATCTCGGCGGGATGAGTGCTGTCGAGGTGGCACAGGGTGGCGTGGTGACGCGTGCGACGCGGATGCGCGCGGTGCTTGGGGCCACCGTCTTCGCGGCAGGCGTCTTGACGGTGTTCGTGGCACTGGGGGCCTCGGCCTCGGTCTTTGGGCAGGTGTTGCGCGACTGGTTCGATGTGCTGCGCTATCTGGCCGCCGCATTGATCATTGCGATGGGCATGCATTTCCTTGGCGTGATCCGCATCGGTTTTCTCAACCGATCTTTGCGGGCTGAACCGGGCGACACCGCTAATCTCGGGCTTGGCGGGGCCTATCTGATCGGTCTGGCCTTTGCCTTTGGTTGGACACCTTGCGTCGGCCCGGTCTTGGCCGCGATCTTGTTCATGGCAGGCACGACCGACACGGCGGGGCAGGGGATGGCGCTGTTGACGGCCTATGGTGTGGGAATGACGCTTCCCTTTGTCCTGGCGGCAGGCTTTGTCGGACCGTTCATGAAACTGATGGGCCGCTTCCGCCGCCATTTGGGCAAGGTCGAGAAGATCATGGGCGGCACCTTGATTGTTTTCGGGGTTTTGATCGCCACCAATGCGCTTTTGTATATCGGTGAATGGATGATCAACGAGTTCGCGGTGTTCCAGACCATCGGGTAAGGGCCACCCCAACAGTCATGGGCAGGAGGAGGCCCAATGCCATGTTCACACGACTGACCGGATGGATCTTCGCCGCAGCCATTGCGCTCGTCAGCCCTGCGCTGGCCGAGGTTGGTGATGATGGGCTGCATATCGCGCCGTGGATCAACGACACATTCCTCGACCTGCGCGAAGATCTGGCCGATGCCAATGCCCAAGGCAAACGGCTGGTCATCTTCATCGAACAACGTGGCTGCATCTATTGCACGAAAATGCACGAGGAGGTTTGGGTCATCCCCGAGATCCGCGCGATGCTCGAAGATGATTTCTACGTCCTGCGCATCAACATGCATGGCTCAACCGAGGTTACCGATTTCGACGGCGAGATGATGGAAGAGCGCCAGATCGCGCGGCGCTGGCGCAATCTCTTTACACCAACGATCCTGTTCTTCCCCGAAGATGTGCCGGCGGGTGCGACGGGAATCGAGGCCGCCGCCGTTGTCATGCCCGGCGCCTTCGGTCGCTGGACGACCTTCAACATGCTCAACTGGGTCTTGGAAAAGGGCTATGAGGGCGAGGAAGATTTCCAACGATATCATGCCCGTATGTTCGCCCAGCAAGCGGCGGCAGGGGCGGTGGATTGAGCGGCTTAGCGCTCACATGCAGAAAATCAAATGTGTTGTTGCAATCTTTGCGCGAGTAAGGCTACGGTATACCACGGCCTACTGACTCGGCCAAAGGGAGGGAATCGAAATGAAGCGCCAGATCATGCTGGCGGCCGGCCTTGTGCTCGCCGCAACCAGCCTTCAAGCCGATGTCATTGCCCCAAATGACGTGGTGGCCAATGAATACGGTGAAATTGCAGCATCCTTGACGGGCCAGCCCGGCGACCCCAAGCGCGGCGCCGAGATCATGGCCAGCCGGGGTGCCGGAAACTGCCTTGCCTGCCACCAGGTAAGCGCGCTGGACGAATATGCATGGCATGGCGAGGTCGGCCCCTCGCTCGATGGGGTCGGCGCGCGCTGGGACGAGGCCGGTTTGCGCGGGCTGATCGTCAATGCCGACACGATGTTCCCCCAGTCGATCATGCCGTCCTTCTACCGCGTTTCGGGCTATATTCGACCGGGTGATGCGTTCACCGGCAAAGCAGCGCAAGGCGAACTTTCGCCGCTGCTCGCCGCCCAAGACGTCGAAGACGTTGTTGCCTATTTGATGACCCTAACCGACTATTGATGCGGTCGGTTTTCGTTCAAGATTCAAGGAGAATAGTCTCATGACCCAGACCCGCAGGCAATTCGTCGGCAACGGTTTGGCGGTTGCGGCGGCCTTTTTCGGGCTGCCCCACATCGCCAATGCCGCCACGCTGGAAGAAGCCATCAACGCTTTCACCGGTGGCGCCAGCACCGCGTCCGAGGGCATCACCCTGATCGCGCCCGAGATCGCCGAGAATGGCAACACCGTTCCGATCGAGGTCGATGCACCTGGTGCTGCCGCCATTATGCTGGTGGCCGCAGGCAACCCCAACCCTGATGTCTGCACCGTGAACTTCGGCCCCGCCGCGGGTTCGCAGATGGTGTCGACCCGCGTGCGGCTCGCCGGTGAGCAAGAGGTGATCGCCATCGCCCGCATGCCCGATGGCAGCTTCAAGCAAGCGCGTCAGAATGTGCGTGTGACCATCGGCGGCTGCGGCGGCTGAGCCAGACAGGACAAGGAGTAAAGACAATGGCAGAGAATGTTGTTCCCCGCGTCCGCGTCCCGCGCGATGCAAAAGCTGGCGATAGCGTGTCCGTGCGCACCCTGATCAGCCACCCGATGGAAAGCGGCATGCGCCGCGGCAGCGATGGCAATCTGGTTCCGCGCCAGATCATCAATCGCTTCACCTGTGCCTTCAACGGCGAGATGGTGATCGATGTCGAGATCCATCCCGGCGTCGCGACCAACCCCTATTTCCAATTTGATGCCAAGGTGAACCAAAGCGGCAGCTTTGACTTCACTTGGTATGATGATGACGGGTCTGTTTACACCGAAACGGCAGAGATCGCGGTCGCCTGACGGCCGCGACATCACCAGACCGAGCCGTCGCAAGGGAGGATTGACGACAATGACGAGAAACACGCTTCTGGGTGGCGTCGCGACGGCAGGGCTTGTCGTCGGGATGGCCGGGATCGGCTTTGCCGATATCCGCACGGGCGACAGCCTCGTGATCAATGGCGAGATTGCCATGATCACCGAGGCACCGGCGCCGGAGTTTCTGCAAGACCGCTTCAGCACGATCTATTCGGGCTGGGTCTTCCGTACCGATGAAACCCGCGCAATGCAGGAAGATGATTTCGACAACCCCGCCATGCTCTATGTCGAGCAGGGCCTGACCGCATTCGAGACCGCGATGGGGACCGAGGGCAAAAGCTGCGCCTCGTGCCACGAGAACGCCGAAAGCCTTGCCGGCGTGCGCGCCACCTATCCCAAGTGGGACGACGCGCATGGCACGGTGCAGACGGTCGAGATGCAGATCATCGAATGCCAGACCGAGCGGATGGGCATGGCCGAGCCTTATGGCTATGACAGCCAGGCCATGCGGAACATGGCTTCGCTCATCGCATCGGTCAGCCGTGGCCAGACAGTCAATGTCGCCATCGACGGCCCCGCGGCCGAGACATGGGCGTTGGGTGAAGAGGTCTACTATACCAAGTATGGTCAACTCGAACTCAGCTGTGCGGATTGTCATGAAAACAACTATGGCAACCTGATCCGGGCGGACCATTTGAGCCAGGGCCAGATCAACGGCTTTCCGACCTATCGTCTGAAGAACGCCAATGTGAACTCGGTCCATGGTCGTTTCCGCGGTTGTATCCGGGATACCCGCGCCGAGACCTTCGCCGTGGGTAGCCCCGAATTCGTGGCGCTCGAGCTTTACGTCGCCTCGCGCGGCAATGGCTTGACGGTCGAAGGGCCGTCGGTGCGCAACTGATCCACTCTTGACCCCGTCCCGGATGCTCTCCGGGGCGGGGTTTGCGCAAACACATTCAGTTTTTGGAATAACATAGGGGATTGCAGCCATGATTTCGCGCCGCCATTTCGTGCAAGCCGCCTTGGCAACATCGGCCCTTTACGGGGCGTCGGGCTTTGGCAATTGGGCGCGTTTGGCCGCGCAGCAGACGCTTGGCCAAAATGACCTGATCGGCACGGGCGGGCCGGGCAATGTGACGCTGATCCATATCACCGACATGCATGCGCAAACCCAGCCGATCTATTTCCGCGAGCCGGAATTCAACATCGGTGTGGGCATCCATGCAGGCCAGCCGCCGCATCTGGTGGGAGCGGAGTTCCGCGCGCGTTTCGGCATCACCCAAGGTTCGGCGATGGATTACGCGCTGACCTACAGCGATTTCGAGGCGATGGCGCGTGGCTATGGCCGGATGGGCGGGCTTGACCGCATCTCGACCGTGGTCAAGGCAATCCGCGCGCAAGCCCCGCATGCGCTGCTGCTCGATGGTGGTGACACATGGCAGGGCTCGCTGCCCAGCTTGCGCACCCGTGGCATGGACATGGTCACGCTGATGAACGCGCTCGGCGTTGATGCGATGACCTCGCATTGGGAATTCACGCTCGGCTCCGACCGGGTGAACGAATTGCTCGAAAACCATGTCAACCCCGCCTTCCTCGGCGCCAACATCTTCGACGTGGAATGGGATGAGCCGGTTTATGACGACTACAAGATCTTCGAGCGCAACGGCACCGCCATCGGTGTGATCGGTCAGGCCTTTCCCTATATGCCCATCGCCAACCCCGGTTGGATGTTCCCCGAGTTGAGTTTCGGTTTGCGCCGCGATCGGATCGCCGAGGTGGTGCAGGAGGTGCGTGACGCGGGCGCCGAGGTCGTTGTCCTTCTCTCCCACAACGGTTTCGACGTGGATCGCCAGTTTGCCCGCGGCATTCCGGGCATCGACGTGATCCTCACGGGCCACACCCATGATGCGCTGCCCGAAGCCATACAGGTGGGCAACACCTTCCTGATCGCATCGGGCAGCCATGGTAAATTCGTCAGCCGAGTCGATCTGGAGGTCGAGAACGGCGCGATGAAGGGCATCAGCCACCGCTTGATCCCGATCTTCTCGGATGTGATCGCCCCCGACCCCGAGATGGCGGCGCTGGTCGATGAAACGCGCGCGCCCTTCGCCGACGAGATGTCCGAGGTGATCGGGCAGTCGGGATCGCTCTTGTTCCGGCGCGGCAATTTCAACGGCACATGGGATGATGTGATTTGCGATGCGCTGATTTCCCAGCGCGACGCGCAGATCGCGCTTTCGCCTGGCTTCCGCTGGGGCGCGGCTGTTCTGCCCGGTCAGGACATCACGCGCGAGGATATCTACAACGTCACCGCCATGACCTATCCCAATGCCTACCGCATGGAGATGTCGGGCGCGACGCTGCATACGATCATGGAAGATGTGGCCGCCAACATCTTCAACCCCGATGCTTATTACCAACAGGGCGGCGACATGGTGCGCGTGGGTGGCCTTGGCTACCGCATCGACACCATGCAACCACAAGGCAGCCGGATCACCGAAATGACGCTGCTCTCGACCGGCGAAAGGCTGGTGGCCGATCAGAACTACGTCGTGGCCGGATGGGCCAGCGTGAACGAAGGCACCGAAGGCCCGCCGATCTGGGATGTGGTCGAAAACCATATCCGCGCCCAAGGCACCATTACCCTTGAACCCAATAACACCGTCGATGTGGTGGGCGGCTGAAGCTGCTGACCGAACCGAACCAGAGAGGTATCGCAACATGACCGACACCCCCGAATACAGTCCTTCGCGTCGCCGGTTTCTGGCCGGTGCCGCCGTTGCCACGGGTGCAGCCGCGACCGGCACGCTCGTGCATGCACAGGCCGCAGGCCCCGACCCGCTGATCACCGAATTGCAGCCTTGGCAGCAATATCTCGGCGATGGCGTCGATGCGCGGCCCTATGGCGTGCCGTCGCGCCACGAGGCGCATGTGGTCCGCCGCAACGTGCCATGGCTGACCGCCGACAGCGTAAGCTCCGTCAACTTCACGCCGCTCCACGAGCTTGAGGGGATCATCACCCCCAACGGGCTGTGCTTCGAGCGGCACCATTCGGGCATCGCTGATATCGCGTGGGGCGATCACCGCTTGATGATCAACGGTTTGGTTGACACCCAGATGGTGTTTACCATGGACGATCTGATGCGCTTCCCGCGCGAGAACCGTGTCTATTTCCTCGAATGTGCGGCCAATACCGGCATGGAATGGCGTGGTGCGCAGCTGAATGGCTGCCAGTTCACCCATGGGATGATCCATAACGTCGTTTATACTGGCGTGCCTTTACGGCTGCTTCTGGAAGAGGCGGGGCTCAAGACATCCGGCACATGGCTTTTGGCCGAAGGGGCCGATGCCTCGGGCATGACGCGCTCGATCCCGATCGAGAAGGCGCTCGATGACTGCATGATCGCCACCCATATGAATGGCGAGCGCCTCCGCCCCGAACAGGGCTATCCGCTTCGCCTCGTCGTGCCGGGTTGGGAAGGCAACATGTGGGTCAAGTGGCTCCGCCGCCTCGAGATCGGCGATGCGCCGTGGCACCACCGCGAGGAGACCTCGAAATACACCGACCTGTTGGGCGATGGGCAAGCGCGCCGCTTCACCTGGGAGATGGACGCCAAATCCGTCATCACCAATCCCAGCCCGCAGGCGCCGATCACCCACGGCCCCGGACCGACGGTTCTGACTGGTGTCGCATGGTCGGGCCGCGGCACCATCCCGCGCGTCGATGTCACCATCGACGGTGGCATCACCTGGCATCAGGCGCGCATGTCTGGCCCCAGCTTGGACAAGTCGATGCATCGTTTCTACTACGAATTCGACTGGGATGGCCGTCCGCTGCTTCTGCAAAGCCGGGCGCATGACTCGACGGGTTATGTGCAACCCACCAAGGAACAACTGCGCGCCGTGCGCGGGTTCAATTCGATCTACCACAATAACGGCATCCAGACATGGGCCGTGAATGAAGCAGGCGAGGCAGAAAATGTCGAAATCGGCTAAGATGATGAAAACGATAACGCTGTCCACAGCACTTGTCGCGCTTGGTGCAAGTCTCGCCTTGGCCGAAACGCCCGCCCCCTCACGCGAGGGCGGCTTTGGACTGGGGCGCGCAGCTTTGCCCGAGGAGGTCGCAGCGTGGGATATCGATATTCGCCCTGATGGCCTTGGCCTGCCGGTAGGATCGGGCGATGTCTATACCGGCGAGGAACTTTATATCGACAATTGCGCGGCCTGCCATGGCGATTTCGGCGAGGCGGTTGGCCGTTGGCCGGTGCTGGCGGGCGGCTATGGCACGCTTGACGGCGAAGACCCGCACAAGACGATCGGCTCCTACTGGCCCTACCTGTCAACCGTGTGGGATTATGTCCACCGTGCTATGCCGTACGGCGCAGCACAGTCGCTCAGCGATGACGATGTCTATGCCATCACCGCCTATTTGATGTATCTCAATGACATGGTGGATGATGATTTCACCTTGTCCAACGAGAACTTCCTGGAAGTGCCGATGGACAACCAGCAGGCCTTCTTCATGGATAACCGGGCCGAGACCGAATACGCAGTCTTTATCGGCGAGCCGTGTATGACCAACTGTGCAACCAGCGTGTCGATTACGGCGCGGGCAACCGTTCTGTCGGTGACGCCTGAGACCGAAGGCGGCGCTGCCGCTGCGACTCCAGCCGTGGCCGAGGCAGCGGCGCCCGCCGCCACCGCCGTGGTCGAGGCCGCAGCCCCCGCAGGCCCCGATCCGGCATTGGTCGCCGCAGGCGAGGGGTTGTTCCGTCAATGCGCGTCGTGCCACCAGATCGGTGAGGGCGCTGTCAATCGCACCGGCCCCCAACTCAACAACACCTTTGGCGCGCCTGTTGCCAGCCACGAGGGCTTTCGCTATTCACCCGCGCTGCAACAAGCAGGTGAAAGCGGCATGATCTGGACCGAGGAAACCTTGACGGCATTCTTGCTCGATCCGCGCGGCTATATTCAAGGTAACCGTATGGCCTTCCGTGGCCTGCGCTCCGAGGAAGACGCCGCCGCCATGGTCGCCTATATCCGGGCGGCCGGGGGTGAGGCAAAATGAGATCAGCGCGCGCAATCATCGGCGCGCTGGTTCTGGCGGCTTCGGCGGCAACGTCCTCCCCGTTGCTGGCCGAAGGTGACCCGGCACAAGGCGACGTGCTCTATCGCCCGTGCCGGGCATGCCACATGATCGGGGATGGGGCTGTGCACCGTGTCGGCCCCCATCTCAACGGAATCGTCGATCGCGTGATCGGTGCCGTGCCGGGTTATGAGTTCTCGGACGCCTTGGCCAAGGCCGGGGCCGAGGGGCGCGTCTGGGACGAAGCCGCGCTCGACCGCTTTCTGGCCGATCCGCGCGGGTATTTCCCCGGCACGCGTATGGTGTTTCGCGGTATCCGCACGGAACAGGATCGCCTTGACCTGATCGCCTATATGCTCGCCGAAGGTGGGCGCAGCGACGGCGCGCCGATGGATACCGCCGATATCGCCGTGGACCCCGAAGTGGCCACTATTCTCGCCATCGCAGGCGACGTGCCTTATGGCGAATATCTCTCGTCAGAATGTACCGCCTGCCACCGCGACAGCGGCGGCTCGGATATCCCGACGATCAGGGGCCTGGCCCCCTCGGCGTTTATCGCGGGTATGGTTGATTATCGCAATGGAACACGCGAACATCAGGTCATGAATACCGTGGCACGCAGGCTTGGCGATGAAGAACTGGCCGCGCTCGCTGCGTATTTCGCGAACGCCGATTGACTGATCGGCGGGGATGGGAAGGCGCCACCAGACCGGCGCCGCAAGGAGAGCCCCGCCAAGGGGCGGAAAGGGAGAAACAATGACACTGAACAGACGGGCCTTTCTCGGCACCACCGCCGCGCTGACGGCGAGTTTGGCGGCCCCCATGATCGCCCGCGCGCAAGCTGTGCCGCGCGTCGTGGTCGTCGGCGGCGGCTCGGGCGGGGCGACCGCCGCCCGCTACATCGCGCGCGACAGCGCCGGTGCAATCGACGTGACGCTGATCGAGCCGCAGCGGGTCTATCATACCTGCTATTTCGGCAATCTCTACCTTGGTGGCTTCTTCGATTACGACGATCTGGGCCATACTTATGACGGGCTTGCCGCCAATTACGGGATCAACGTGGTCCATGACTGGGCCGTGGGCGTCGATCGCGATGCCAAGACCGTCAGCCTGGCCAGCGGTGCTTCGGTGCCTTATGATCGCTTGGTTCTCAGCCCCGGCATCGATTTCGTCGATGGCAGCGTGCCGGGCTGGTCGGTCTCGGCCCAAGGCCGCATGCCCCATGCCTATAAGGGTGGCACGCAGGTCGAGTTGTTGAAGGCACAGATCGCGGCCATGCCGCAGGGCGGCACCTTTGCAATGGTCGCACCGCCCAACCCCTATCGCTGCCCTCCCGGCCCCTATGAGCGGATCTCGATGGTGGCCCACCACCTGCGCGAGAACAATCCGACCGCCAAGATCTTGCTGGTCGATCCCAAGGAAAGCTTCTCCAAGCAGGGCTTGTTCGAGGATGGCTGGAACCGCCACTACAGCGGCATGATCACACGCATTGGCCCCGACATGGGCGGCGCAGCGATCGAGGTTGATCCGGCAGCGATGACCGTCACCATCGACGGCGTCGTGGAAAAGGTCGATGTCTGCAACGTCATCCCCGGCCAGCGCGCGGGCCAGATCGCCTTTGCCGCGGGCATTACCGATGGCAATTGGGCGCCCGTCTCGGCCTATGACATGACCAGCAAGATGGACCCGAACATCACCGTCTTGGGCGATGCAGCGGCACAGGGCGCGATGCCCAAGTCGGGCTTCTCGGCCAATAGCCAAGCCAAGGTTGCGGCCAATGCGATTGTTTCGGCGCTGACCGGTTCGCGGGCCTTCCCGGCGCGCTATTCGAACACCTGCTGGTCGCTTCTCGATACCGATGACGGCATCAAGGTCGGCGCGACCTATGAAGCATCCGATACCGGCATCGTGTCGATCGACAGCTTCGTCAGCCAAGTGGGCGAAACCGCCGATGTGCGCGCGGCGACCTATCGTGAAAGCCTTGATTGGTACACGGCCATCACCAGCGACATGTTCGTCTGAACCCTATGGCTGGGGGCGGTGTGATCGCCCCCGGCATCCCAACCGGAGGCGGTACCCATGTTTCGAAACCTTGCCCTTGGTCTGATGCTGGCCGTCTTGCCGCAACTGGCGGCAGCGCAAGATGCCATCACCTATCCCTTCGATGGAAGTTTCGAAGATGCGAGTTTCGCCGTCGAGAACGCGATCATCGGGCGCGGCCTTGTGATCGACTACACAAGCCATGTGGGCGACATGCTCAACCGCACCGGGGCCGATGTCGGCTCGGATGTGAGGATCTTCGACAATGCGCAGATCTTTCTCTTTTGCTCGGCCGCCGTGTCGCGCCGGGTGATGGAGGCCGATCCGATGAACCTCATGCACTGCCCCTATGGGATTTTCGTCGCCGATCGCGATGGCGAGGTGATGATCGGCCATCGCGATTATCCCGATGGCCCCATGCAAGAGGTCGAGGCGCTGCTTGACGCCATCATCCTCGAGGCAACAGCACAGTGACCGATCAAAACCGCTACGACCGATTCTTCAGCGACGAGCTTGATGCGCTGAAGCAGGCGGGAAATTACCGCTATTTCGCTGATCTCGAACGCCGTCGTGGCCAGTTTCCAGCGGCTTTGAACCGCCACGCGGGTGGCGCGCGCGAGATCACCGTGTGGTGTTCAAATGATTACCTCGGCATGGGCCAGCATCCCGATGTGCTTGCAGCCATGCATAGCGCGATCGACGCGATGGGCGCAGGGGCGGGTGGCACGCGCAATATTTCCGGCACGACCCATGCCCATGTGGCGCTTGAGGCCGAATTGGCGGATCTTCACGGCAAGGAAGCTGCGCTGGTCTTTACCTCGGGCTATGTGGCCAATTGGGCAAGTCTGGGGACTTTGGCGTCAAGACTGCCGGGGTGCGTGGTCTTGTCTGACGCAGGCAATCACGCCTCGATGATCGAGGGCATCCGCCATTCTCGGGCCGAGCGCGTGATCTGGAAACATAATGATCTGAATGATCTAGAAGAAAAAATTAAAGCGATACCTGAAGGCCGACCCAAGATCGTGGCCTTTGAGTCCGTCTATTCGATGGATGGCGATATTGCCCCCATCGCGGCGATCTGCGATTTGGCGGAGCGTTATGGCGCGCTGACCTATCTCGACGAGGTGCATGCCGTGGGCCTTTACGGCCCGCGTGGCGGCGGGATCGCGGAACGCGAGGGGTTGATGGATCGGATCGACGTGATCCAAGGCACGCTGGGCAAGGCTTACGGCGTGGTCGGTGGCTATATCGCGGGCAAGCTGGTGATGGTCGATTTCGTGCGTAGCTTCGCCAGCGGGTTCATCTTCACCACCGCGCTGCCGCCTGCGGTCGCGGCGGGGGCGGCGGCCGCCGTGCGCCATCTCAAATCGAGCGGGGTCGAACGCGCCGCCCATCAGGCCCGCGTGGCGACGGTGCGCGCGCGCCTTGACGCCCAAGGCATCCCGCATCTGGGCAATGACAGCCATATCATCCCCGTGATGGTGGGTGATCCGGTCAAATGTCGCTGGATTTCCGACCAGCTGATGGCGCGTCACGGCATCTATATCCAACCGATCAATTACCCCACCGTCCCCAAGGGAACCGAGCGGCTGCGCATCACGCCCTCGCCTGTTCATTCCGAGGCCGACATCGCCCATCTGGTGATGGCGCTTGGTGAATTATGGTCGCAATGCCGACTGGCGCGCCAACCGATGGCGGCGCAATAGGGGCTTGATCCAGATCAAAGCATCCGGGGGATACTCAGCCTAGATCCCGGGCCAAACAATGGTGTCACCATGTTGGAAGATCTGCTGATCGCGCGGGGCGAACCGCTGGTGCTTGCACTGGCCGGAGTGCTGACGGGGCTTGTGTTCGGCTGGGCGGCGCAGCGGTCTCGCTTTTGCCTGCGGGCCGCCACCGCCGAGGTCGCCGAGGGGCAGCTTGGCCCCAAGCTTGCCATCTGGCTCATTGCCTTTTTCGCGGCCCTGACGCTGACGCAGGCGGGCATCGCGCTGGGGCTGTTCGATGTGTCAAGCACGCGGCAATTGGCGGCCGAGGGGTCGGTTTCGGGGGCGGTGATCGGCGGGCTGATGTTCGGTGTCGGCATGATCTTGGCGCGCGGCTGTGCCTCGCGGTTATTGGTCCTTTCGGCCACGGGCAATCTGCGCGCCTTGATCACGGGGCTTGTCGTGACGCTGGTGGCGCAGGCGGCCTTTACCGGGGTTCTGGCCCCTGCGCGCGAGGCGGTCAGCGCGCTGTGGACCGTGCCGGGTGGCGCGGGGCGTAGCCTGCTGGCCACGCTTGGCCTTGGAAACGGCATCGCGGCGGCGCTGTCGGGGCTGGCGCTGCTGGGCGCGGTTTCCTTTGGCTTTCGGCGGGATTTGGGCAAGGGCGCGATGATCGGGGCCGGGATCGTGGGCTTGGCCGTCGCCATGGGCTGGGCGCTGACCGCGCTGATCGCGGCGGTTAGTTTCGAGATGGTGCCGGTCGGATCGGTCACCTTCACCGGACCTGCGACCGACACGCTGATGGCGCTGGTGGCCGAGCGCAGCATCGCGCTGTCCTTCGGCATCGGGCTGGTGCCGGGGGTGTTCGTGGGCGCGGGGGTGGCAGCGCTTGCACATGGTGAATGGCGGCTGGAACGCTTCGGCGCGGACACGCCGATGGAGCGCTACCTGATCGGCGCGGTGCTGATGGGCTTTGGCGCGATGCTTGCCGGTGGCTGCGCGGTGGGCGCGGGTGTCTCGGGTGGGGCGGTGTTCTCGACCACGGCCATTCTGGCGGTTTTCGCCAAGTGGATCGGCGCAATGACGACTGTGCGCCTGATGGCGTGGCGCGCGGGGCTTGATCAGACGGTGTAGTTCAGCCCCAAGCGCCCACCATCGACATAGATCGTCTCACCAGTGACATAGCTGGCCTTGTCCGAACATAGGAAGGCCACAACGCTGCCGATCTCATCGGCGGTGCCGACCCGTCCGATGGGCGTGCGCGACAGCACCCGGGCCAATGCCGCGGGGCTGGCGTTCACGCCTGCCATCATCTCGGTATCGATGGAACCCGGACCAACCGCATTGACGCGGATACCATGCGGGGCAAGCGCCAGCGCCGACGCTTTGGTCAATTGCTGCACCCCGCCCTTGGAGGCGCAATAAGCCGGGATCGCAGGGATCGCCACCACCGCGTTGATCGAGGACATGTTGACGATCGCCCCCTTGATGCCCGCTTTGATCATCCCCTTGGCGGCGCGCTGGGTGGCGGCAAAAACGCTGCGCAGGTTCAGCCCGATCACCGCGTCGAAATCGGCCAGATCATAGCTTAGGAAATCACCGGGGCGCGCGATGCCCGCATTGTTGATCAGCGCCGCAACTGGCCCTTCCTCGGTTTCGATCTGGTCAAACAACGCCAAGAGCGCTGTGGTATCGGCGACATCGCAGACGATACCGCGCCCGCCGATATCCGCTGCGGCGGCAGTTACGCTATCTTTGATATCGGCCAGAATCACGCGGTAGCCATCGGCGGTCAAGGCCCGCCCACAGGCCAGCCCGATCCCCTGCGCGCCGCCTGTAACAAGAGCGATGGGGTGAGCGGTCATGGCGGATCCTCCGGTTAAACGCAGTAAAGCGACCCTGCTTGGACCTGCGGGCAGTGTCAATTCGCAAGCGCCCATTGGCCGCGATTGACACCACCGCGCGGCCCTGTGCAACCTCCGCCCCGAAGGCCGATCCGATCGGGAAGAAGGAGGCGCGCGATGGCAGTATTGGGTGTCGCACTGATCGGTGCGGGCATGGTTGCAGGTACGCATCTAGCCGCGATCCGCGACACGGCCGGGCTGCGCCTGACGGGCATTTGGTCACGCGATCCCGCGCGCGCGGCGGCCACGGCCCCCGGTGCGCATGTCTATCCCGATCTTGCCAGCATCGCCGCCGATCCGGCGGTCGATTTCGTCATCGTCATCACGCCGCCCAATGCGCGGGCCGATATCCTTGCGCCATTGGTGGCGGCAGGCAAACATATCTTGCTCGAAAAGCCTGTGGCCCGCGATCTGGCCGAGGCGCGCGGCGTGGTCGATCTGTGCGCCGCGGCGGGTGTGACGCTTGGCGTGGTCTTTCAACACCGCATGCGCGCGGCCTCGCAAGCGGCAGCGGCACTGGTGGCAGGTGGCGAACTGGGCGCGCTGGGGCTGGTCGAGATCAACGTGCCGTGGTGGCGCGATCAAGCCTATTACGATGTGCCAGGGCGGGGAAGCTATGCCCGCGATGGAGGCGGGGTGTTGATCAGCCAAGCGATCCACACCATCGATCTTGCCCTGTCGCTGTCTGGCCCTGTGAGCGCCGTGCAAGCCATGACCATGACCACCCCCTTTCATCGAATGGAGGCCGAGGATGTCGCGGTTGCGGGTCTGCGGTTCAAGGGCGGTGCCGCGGGCTGGTTGACCGCCACGACAGCCAGTTTTCCCGGTGGGGCCGAGAGCATCGGGCTGCATTTCGCCCATGCCTCCCTGCATCTGGAGGCGGGCGTGCTGACCGTCAGCCACCGCGATGGTCGCGTCGAACGCATCGGCGCAATGGCTGGCACCGGCGGCGGTGCCGATCCCATGGCCTTTACCCATGACTGGCACCAAGCCGTGATCGAAGATTTCTGCAATGCGTTGCGCGATGGCCGCGCGCCCTGCGTCTCAGGGCAGGGCGCGCTGGCCGCCCATGCCCTGATCGACGCGATCACCCAATCGGCCCGGCTGGGCCAGACAATCGAGGTTGCATCATGAAATTCGCCGCAATCGGCATCGATCACCGCCATATCTTTGGCATGGCCGCCAATCTGATGGCCGAGGGGGCGGAATTCGCCGGTTGGTGGACCGAAGGGTCGCCCGAACCGCTCGACGGGTTTGTCAAACGCTTTCCGGACGTGCCGCGCGTCGATCACTGGCAAGGTCTGCTCGATGATCCCAGCATCGACCTGATCGTGATCTCCTGCATCCCGCGCGATCGCGCCGCTTTCGCGGTCGCTGCGATGGCGGCGGGCAAGGATGTGATGACCGACAAGCCCGGCTGCACCACGATGGCCCAGCTCGATGAGATCATGGCGATGCAAGCCAAGACGGGGCGCATCTGGTCGGTTGATTTCTCCGAACGCTTCGAGGTGCCAGCCGTCACCCGTGCGGCCGAACTGGTCGCTCAAGGCGCGATTGGCCGCGTGGTGCAGACCGTGGGCCTTGGCCCGCATCGCCTGAACCGCGCGACCCGGCCTGACTGGTTTTTCGACCGCGCGGCCTATGGTGGGATTTTGACCGATATTGCCAGCCACCAGATCGACCAGTTCTTGTTCTTCACTGGGGCGACGGATGCGCAGATCACGCTTGCCAGTGTCGCAAATCTCGCCCATCCCGATGATCCAGGTCTACAGGATTTCGGCGAGATCGCGCTCAGCGCGCCGGAGGGACGCGGCTATATCCGCGTCGATTGGTTCACGCCCGATGCACTGCCCACTTGGGGCGATGGGCGGCTGACCATCCTTGGAACCGAGGGCTATATCGAGCTGCGCAAATATGTCGATGTGGGCGGGCGGCCGGGGACTGATCACCTCGTGCTGGTCAATGGGGACCGCTGCGAGATGATCGACGCATCAGATGCCGGGCTTCCCTATTTCGCGCGCATCATCGCCGATATCCGTGATCGGACCGAGACCGCAATGCCGCAAGCCCATGCCTTCACCGTCATGCGGCTGGCGCTTCAGGCGCAAGCCATCGCCGAGGGCCGCGCATGATCGGGGTCGCCATTATCGGGGCGGGGATCGGACGCGAGCATCTGGCCGGATACCGCGCTTTGCCCGACCAATTTGCCGTGCGCTGGCTCATCGATCTCGATACCGCGCGCGCAGCCGAGGTGGCGGGGGGCGATCCGACGATCGCGATTGCCGCCCATATCGCCACAGCCTTGGCCGATCCTGCGGTCGATCTGGTCGATGTCTGCTTGCCGCCGCATTTGCATGTGCCGGTGGCGGTGCAGGCCTTGCAGGCTGGCCGCCATGTCGTCTTGGAAAAACCCATCGCCCCTTCGCTTGCGGATTGCGATACGCTGGAGGCGGCGGCCAAGGCCGCAGGGCGACAGGTGTTTCCCGTCTTTCAATACCGCTACGGCCCGGCGACAGCGGCCCTTGATGCACTGATCGCCGCGGGGCTTGCAGGGCAGCCCCAAGTTGCGTCGCTCGAGACGCATTGGAACAGGGGGGCCGATTACTATGCCGTGCCGTGGCGCGGCACTTGGGCGGGTGAACGCGGTGGTGCTGTCTTGGGCCATGCGATCCACAACCACGACCTTTTGTGCCGCTATTTCGGCGCGCCTGCCGCAGTCAGCGCGAGCCTTGCCACCCGTATCAACCCCATCGAGACCGAGGATTGCGCGGCGATTGCGATCCGCTTTGCCAATGGGGCGCTGGCCACATCTTCGGTCACGCTGGGGGCGGCCGGCGATCAGACGCGGCTGAGATTCGTTTTCGCGGGTCTGACGGCCACATCAGGTGACTTGCCCTATGCACCGGCCATGGGGGAATGGCGTTTTGTCGCGCGCGATCCGGGCAGCCAAGACGAAGTCGATGCCATCGTGGCCAAAGCTGATGCGCAATACGCTGGTTTTGTGGGTTATTTTGCGGCGATTTCCGACGCGCTCGGCGCTGCACCAGGGCGTGAGGTGACGCTTTTGGATGGGCGGCGCTCGATCGAATTGGTGAGCGCAATTTACGCAGCGGCACGCAGCGGTAAAGAGGTTGCGTTACCGCTCACATTCGGGTCAGAGTTCTACGCAAGCTGGCTGCCCGAAAACGACCGTTGAAAACGGCTGAGGGCAGGGCTGTTTCGCCGCGGCAGGGAGGCCGCGGTTCCAAGGGAGGAAATGATGACAAATCTGAAACTTTTCGGCACGACCGCGCTTGCGCTGACGCTGGCCGCCCCTGCTATGGCGCAGGAAATCCGCTTCATGTGCTATTCCGATGGCAATGAATGCGAAGTCTATGACGATGTGCTCTCGCGCTTCGAGGCGGCTAATCCCGGCGTCGATGTGATCGTCGATGTCGTCCCCTACCAAGCGATTCTCGAGAATCTGCCGGTGCAGCTTGCCGCTGGCACTGGCCCCGATATGGCCAAGATCACCGATCTGGGCGGCCTGAACCAATATTATCTCGACCTGACCAGCCATATCGACACGGGCTATTGGGACAACAGCTTTGGCGGCACGCTGGGCTGGTACCGCGTGGGCGAGCGTCAGGGCTATTACGGGCTGCATTCGCAGTTGACCATCACCGGAGCATTCGTCAATGCGACGCTCTTTGAGCAGGCAGGCGTGGCGCTGCCTGGCCCGACGGCAACCTGGGATGACTGGGCCGCGGCAAGCCGTGCGGTGGCCGAAGCGACCGGCACGCCCTTCCCGATGGCTATCGACCGCTCGGGCCACCGGGTCGCTGGCCCCGCGATCAGCTATGGCGCGCAGTATTTCGATGCTGATGGCAATGGCAGCTTTGCAGGCTTCGATGCCTTTGCGGAAGCTTTCGTGGGCTGGAACAATGACGGTACCTTTGCCCGCGATGTCTGGGCAAGCCAGGGTGGCGCGACCTATCAGGACGCGGCGCAGGAATTCATCAACGGCCAGTTGGTCTTCTACTACTCCGGCAGCTGGCAGGTCGGCCGCATGGACAGCCAGGTGGGTGACCTTTTCGACTGGCAGGTCGTGGGTAGCCCCTGTGGTCCGGCAGGCGCATGTTCGGGCATGCCCGGTGGCGCAGGCATCGTCGGCTTCGAACAGACCCAGCACCCCGAGATCGTTGCAGCCGTGATCGACTATCTGGCACAAGAAGATGTCTATGCCGAGGTTGCAGCCCGCACTCGCAACCTGCCCGCGCATCTGGGCGTGGCAAGCAAGGGCGTGCAGTTCGAGGGCGCGTCGCCCGCAGCACAGGCGGCGCTCAATGCCTTTGCCGCCGATCTGCCCGATGTCTCGCCGATCGCCTTCGCTTATCAGGGCTACCCGATGAACCGTGCCATGTTCGGCATCACGGTCGAGCGTCTGAGCCAGGCAATCGTGGGTGAACTCAGCGTTGCGGACGCTGCTGCGCGCATGGGCGACGACCTTGCCGCTGCTCTTGCCGAAAGCAAGTAAGCCTTGGCCAAGATGAGGGGGCAGGGCGCAAGCGCGCCCGCCCCACTTTCCCCCGCACATATTGCAAGACCGCGCGGCGACAGCCTCGCCTTGCGCGTGATTGCACCGGTCATGCGGCTGGTCGAAATTCCCATGGTTGCTTGCCAAAGGCTGTTGGGGATCAATCGATTGGCTTGGGTGTTCTTGGCACCGAACCTTGTGTTGTTCGGCCTGTTTGCCTTTTTGCCGGTGATCCTGAACATCGCTTATGCGACGACTGGCGGCGCGGATGTGCTATTGGCCGACCGCCCCTATGTGGGGGTACGTAATTTTGCGTTGCTCGGCGATTGTGCCAATTACCTTGATCCCAACTCCTGCCGCGAGGATAAATTCTGGCGCGCTGTGTGGAACACCACCTGGTTCGTCACGCTTCAGGTCGGCATCATGGTCGGCTTCTCACTTTTGACCGCCATCATCCTGAACCGCGAGATCCGTGCGCGCGGCTTTTTCCGGGCGGTGTTCTTTTTCCCGGTGCTCTTGTCGCCTGTCGTTGTCGCCTTGATCTGGAAATGGATCTTGCAGCGCGAAGGTGTCTTGAACGCGTTCCTCGATTGGACGGGCGTGGGCGGCTATAACTGGCTGGTCGATGCCGATTGGGCGTTCGGCTGGTCGGTCTTTTTGTCGGTCTGGGCGCATATGGGGTTCTACACGCTGATCCTGTTGGCCGGGCTGCAAGCCATCCCGCGCGATGTCTATGAGGCGGCGACGATGGACCGGGCAAGCCCCTGGCGGGTATTTCGGCGCATCACGCTGCCGCTTTTGTCGCCCACCATGCTCGTGGTGCTGGTCTTGGCGCTGATCAAGGGCGTGCAAACCTTTGACGAGGTTTATGCCTTTACCGGGGGCGGTCCCGGCACGGCGACGACCTTTATTATTCAGTATATTTACGAAGAAGGTTTCGCCGGTGCGCCGCGGCTCTTTGGGCTTGCAGCGGCGGCATCCTTGCTGGTCGCAGGCGTCTTGGTGGTTCTGACCTTGGTGCAGCTTTGGCTCAATCGGAGGTCGGCGAATGGGTAGGACCTTGGCCTTTCTGACCGCCACCCGCGGCGGCGCGCGGCTGCACTGGACCGATTGGGCCAGCTACAGCTACCTGTTTGTCGGCGTCTTCTTGATGTTCTTCCCGGTCATCTGGCTGGTTCTGTCCTCTTTCAAGACCGAGGCAGACCTGCAACGCTACCCGCCAACATTCCTGCCGTATCAGCAGCAGACCATCATGCTCGACGGGCATGCCGACCCTTTGCCGCTATTCCAGATCACGGACGGTGAGCATGAAGGCAAGATCCTCGCGCAGCTGCGCCGGGTGGGCTTGCGTGCGCAGATGGTGGACCCCGCAGACCCCGAGACGCGGCTGACCATCGACATCGCCGATCGCGCGCCGGTCGAGCGCTTCACATTGGCGACCGAGAATTACACCGACCTGTTCGGGCGGTTCAATTTCCTCCTTTATTTCTGGAATTCCACCTTCATCACGGTTACCGCGACGCTGATCATGCTCTTGACCAATTCGATGGCCGCTTTCGCCTTGTCGAAATACCAGTTCCGGGGGCGCACGGTGGTCTTGTTGCTTGTCATCGGCACGCTGATGATCCCGCAGACGGTCGTTTTGGTACCGCTTTTCCTGATCGTCACCGAACTGGGCATGTTCAATTCGCTTTGGGGGGTGATCATTCCCGGCGCGGCGACGCCCACGGGGGTGTTCTTGCTCAGGCAATACATGTTGACCATCCCCGACGAGATCCTTGATGCGGCCCGGATGGACAAGGCCAGCGAATGGAAGATCTATTGGCGCATCATCTTGCCGCTCTCGGCACCCGCCATCGCGGTGCTGGCGATCCTTGCCATCATGTGGCGCTGGAACGATTTCCTGTGGCCGCTGATCGTCTTGACCCAATCGGAGAACTTCACCCTGCAACTGGCGCTCAATTCCTTTCAGGGTGAGTTGCAGACGCAATGGTCCTCGCTTCTGGCGATGACCGTGCTCACACTTTTGCCGATCGCGATGGTCTTCATGTTCTTGCAGAAGTACATCGCGACGGGCATCGCCTCGACGGGGGGGAAATAAACAATGGCCGCCATCGAACTGAGGGATGTGCGCAAGGCCTATGGCCAGGCCGAGGTGATCAAGGGCATCGACCTGTCCATCGCGCATGGGGAGTTTTGCGTCTTTGTCGGCCCATCCGGCTGCGGGAAATCAACGCTTTTGCGGATGATCTCGGGGTTGGAGGGGATCACGGGTGGCCAGATCGCGATTGGCGGCGAAGTGGTCAATGATATTCCAGCTGCCGACCGGGGCCTGGCCATGGTGTTTCAATCCTATGCGCTCTACCCGCATATGACGGTGCGCCAGAACCTCTCCTTCGGGCTCGAGAATATCCAGACCCCCCGCGCCGAGATCGCCATCAAGGTGGATGAGGTGGCGCGCATGCTGCAAATCGAACAGCTGCTCGACCGCCGTCCTAAGGACCTGTCGGGCGGTCAGCGCCAGCGCGTGGCCATCGGGCGCGCCGTTGTGCGCGAGCCGCGGGTGTTTTTGTTCGACGAACCCTTGTCGAACCTCGATGCCGAGTTGCGCGTCGATATGCGCGGCGAGATCGCGGCGCTCCATCGGCGCCTTGGTAACACCATGATCTATGTCACCCATGACCAGGTCGAGGCGATGACCATGGCCGACAAGATCGCGGTGCTGCGGCTTGGCAAGCTCGAGCAATTCGGCGCGCCGCTCGAGCTTTACAACCGGCCCGCGAACCTGTTCGTGGCGGGTTTCATCGGCAGCCCCAAGATGAATTTCCTTTCCGGCCAGATCGACGCTGAAGACCGCATGATCCTGCGCCTTGAAAGCGGCGAAGCCTTGGCGCTCCCGCACCAGGGCTTTGCCCAAAGGGTCGGGGCCAAGGTGACCTTGGGCATCCGTCCCAATCACATGGAAGCGGCCGTTACGGGGCCTGTCAAACTCGCGGTCAGCGCGGTCGAGCAACTGGGGGGTGAAAGCTATGTCTATGGGCAGACCGCCAGCGGCACGGCGATCACGCTTCACAGCCCCGGCCAGACGCGGATCGGGCTTGGCGATGTGATCCAGGTCGCGGTCCCCACCGACAAGATCCATTTGTTCGACAGCGAGACGGGCCTGAGCCTGAGAATGGATTGAGATGCGCGAAACATGGCGCTGGTTCGGCCCCGCCGACGAGATCACCATCCCAGAGATCGTACAGACAGGCGCCCAAGGGATCGTTTCGGCGCTGCATCATGTGCCGACTGGCGCTGTCTGGCAGCCCGCCGAGATCGCGCAGCGCAAGGCCGAGATCGAAGGCACGCCCGACGCGCCGAGCGGGCTGACATGGGACGTGGTCGAAAGCCTGCCGGTCTCCGAGGCGATCAAGACACAGACGGGCGATTGGCGCGCGCATCTCGTGAATTACCGCGAAAGCCTGCACAATCTGGCCGCCGCCGGGATCAAGGTGATCTGCTACAACTTCATGCCCGTTCTTGATTGGACACGTACCGATCTGGCCCATCCGGTGCCGGGCGGCGGGCGCTGCATGCATTTCGAGCTGGCCGATTTCGTGGGCTTCGACCTGTTCACCCTTGCCCGGCCGGGGGCGGAGGATGACTATCCCGATGATCTGCGTGCCGAGGCCTCGCGCCGCCATGCCGCGCGCAGCGCGGCCGATCAGGCCGCCCTCGCGCGCAATATCGTGGCCGGCCTGCCGGGTGCGGCCGAGCATTGGGACATCGCAGATGTGCGCGCAGCCCTCGCCAGCTATGACGGGATCGATGCCGCCCGCCTGCGCGCGCATCTGGCCGATTTCCTGTCCGAAGTGGTGCCGACGGCCGAGGCGCTTGGCCTCAGGCTTTGCTGTCATCCCGATGATCCGCCGTTCCCGCTTTTGGGCCTGCCGCGGATCGTTTCGGATGCGGACGATTACGCCAGCCTCGTCGCCGCCGTGCCGAGCCCGGCCAATGGCATCACCTTGTGCACCGGATCGTTGGGCGTCGATCCGGGCTTCGACCCGGCGCGCTTTGTCGAACGGCTGGGGCCGCATATCCATTTCGTGCATCTGCGAAACACCGTGCGCGGCCCGATGCGGGGCGGGCGGTGCTCCTTCACCGAAAGCGCGCATTTGGCCGGCGACACGGACATGGTCGCGACCATCCGCGCCCTGATCGCCGAGGAGGCGCGCAGGACGAGGGAAGGGCGCGCCGATATCGTTATCCCCATGCGGCCTGATCACGGTCACGCGCTCTTGTCCGATCTCGACCGGCCGATGATGCCCGGCTATCCGCTGATCGGACGGATGCGGGGGTTGGCGGAATTGAGGGGCGTGATGGCGGCCTTTGGTGCGGAACATGCCAAAGTTTAATGCGAATAACTCGCAACAATCTTGACTTTCTGCGAATGCGTCGCACTATCTGGATGGACGGCACGGACCGCGCCCGCCCGCGCGCTTGCAACAGGTTCAAAGATGCTGACCCGACGTTTCCTTTTGACTTTCGCAACAGCCGCCGCGCTGGCACTCCCGGTCGCGGCCCAAGAGCGCATATCCGTTGTTGCCACAACGGGCATGATCGCTGATGCTGCCCGCCAAGTGGGTGGCAATCTGGTCGATGTCACGGCCCTCATGGGGCCGGGGGTTGACCCGCATGCCTATCGCCAGACGCGCAGCGATATCGTGGCCACCGCACAGGCCGATCTCGTCTTGTGGAACGGCCTCTATCTTGAGGCGCAACTTGAGGAATTCCTGCTTGAGCTGGGCGAAACACGCCCTGTCGTCGCCGTGGCTGAAGCCATCCCACAGAGCCAGCTGATCGGGTCCGAGGATTACGAAGGCCGCTTTGATCCCCATGTCTGGATGAACCCTAACCTGTGGTCGCGTGTTGTGCTGGCCACGCGGGATGCGATGATCGAAGCGGCGCCCGATCATGCCGCGGCCTTTGCGGACAATGCCACGGCCCATCTGGCCGAGATCGCCGATCTGGCCGTCTATTCCCAGACCGTTCTCGCCTCCATCCCCGCCGAAAGCCGGGTTCTGGTCACCGCGCATGACGCCTTCAACTATTTCGGCGCGGCCTATGGCTTCGAAGTGGTAGGTATTCAAGGCATCTCCACCGAAAGCGAGGCAGGGCTGGCGCGGATTGCTGAATTGGTCGCGATGTTGGTGGCACGCGATATCCGAGCGGTTTTCGTCGAAAGCTCGGTCTCTGACCGCAACATTCGCGCCTTGATCGAAGGGGCGGCGGCGCAGGGCCATGAGGTCGTGATTGGCGGCGAGCTGTATTCCGATGCCATGGGCGCGCCCGGCAGCTATGAAGGGACATATCTTGGCATGATCGATCATAATGTCACCACCATTGCCCGCGCGCTTGGCGGTCAAGCCCCGGCAACCGGGCGCATCGACGCGTTGGCGATCAATTGAGCGATCCCATGCCCGATATGCTGCGACTGGCCTCTCATGATGGGGCGCTGTTGGGCGCGCAGCCCACTCCAGCGGATGCCGCGCTGGCAGTACGCGGCATGACGGTCAGCTATGGTCAGAAACCCGCGCTATTCTCGGTCGATGCAACATTCCCGTCCGGGGTGATGTCTGCGATCATCGGCCCTAATGGCGCGGGTAAATCCACATTTCTCAAGGCGGCGTTGGGTCTCATTCCCATGGTTTCGGGCGAGGTGCGATTTTTCGGTTTGCCTTTGGCGCAAGCCCGTAGCCGGATCGCCTATGTGCCGCAGCGCGCAAGTGTGGATTGGGATTTTCCCACCACGGTGATCGATGTCGTCTTGATGGGGCGCTATCGCAGGTTGGGGCTTTTGCGTCGTGTCGGGCGCGCTGACTTGGCGCTTGCCCAAGAGGCGCTTGCCCGCGTCGGGATGGAGGGGTTCGCCCATCGCCAAATCGGCCAGCTTTCGGGCGGTCAGCAACAGCGTGTCTTCTTGGCACGCGCCTTGGCCCAACAGGGCGATCTCTATCTTCTTGACGAGCCCTTCGCCGGGGTCGATGCCGCCACCGAAGCCGCCATTATCGAGGTGCTCAAAGCGTTGAAGGCGGCTGGCAAGACCGTGATCGCGGTGCATCACGACCTGAGTACCGTTGCGGATTATTTCGACCATGTCTTCTTGGTCAATGTCCGCGCCATGGCGCAGGGGCCAGTGGCCAGTGCCTTTACCACCGCTGCGCTGAGCCAGACCTATGGCGGGCGTTTGGGGGCGGGACAGCTGGATCAGTTGCATCCAGCCAAGGGGTAACGCGCATGGTGGGCTTTCTCGACGCGATCACGTTGCAAGCCGGCTATAACGCGGCGCTCGTGACCGTCGGGGCAACACTTCTTGGGTTTGCGGCCGGAATGGCTGGCACCTTTCTATTCTTGCGCAAGCGGGCGCTCGTCTCTGATGCCATGGCGCATGCGACCTTGCCGGGCATCGCCTTGGCCTTTCTTGTGATGGTCGCTTTCGGAGGTGATGGCCGCAACCTAGCCGGATTGTTGCTTGGCGCTGCGGCAAGTGCGCTTGTCGGGCTTGCGCTTGTCGATTGGATCGTGCGCCGCACAAGGCTGGCCGAGGATGCGGCCATTGGAGCAGTTCTGTCGGTATTTTTCGGGTTCGGCGTGGTGCTTTTGACGGTGATTCAGTCGCTTGAGCGTGGGCGTCAAGCGGGGCTTGAGGATGTCTTGCTCGGCGCGACTGCGGGCATGCTGATGCAAGATGCCCTGTTGATCGCCGTAGGCGGCGCTGTGGTTGTAGCCTTGATCGTGCTGTTGCGGCGGCCCATGACACTGGTGGCGTTCGATCCCGGCCATGCAGCGGCGCTCGGGGTGCCTGTGGGCCGGGTCGATATGGCGATGATGGGCCTGGTGATGGCGATCACCGTGATCGGTCTGAGCTTGGTTGGGTTGATCTTGATCATCGCGCTCTTGATCATCCCCCCCGTGACCGCGCGGTTTTGGACGGATCGTGTCGCACCTATGCTGCTGATCGCGGGCGCTGTCGGTGGGGCCGCTGGCTATATGGGTGCGGCGCTTTCAGCCAGCATCCCTGATCTGCCGACAGGGCCGATGATCGTCTTGATCGCCGCGGGGCTCTTTACCGTTTCGCTTCTTTTTGCGCCACGCCGCGGGGTGTTGGCCGCGATCTTGGCAAGGCGGCGCTTTCAGGCGCGGGTGCATTGGCGTCAAGGTTTGTTATCCTTGGCGCGCGCTGAGCCGATCCATGATCCGTTGACCTTGCGCATCCTGCGCGCGGCGGGGGCGATCCGGCCAGACGGTGTTGCCACTGACAAGGGGCGGGCGCTTGCTGCGAAATCGCTGCGTGATGAACGCCGCTGGGAGATTGCGCGCGCGATCCATCAAGATACCGCTCTGACAGGGCGTTATGATGGTCTGACCCCGATCGAAGACGTGTTTACCCCCGACCAGATCGCCGACCTCGATACGCGGATCGGGCCGCCGCAACCAGTGGGGGGCATGTGATGGGGGCGTCCTTCGTTCAGTTCTCGCTGACGCCGATGCTGATCGGGGTCTTGGCGGCCATCGCCTGTGCGTTGCCGGGCAATTTCTTGATCTTGCGCCGCCAAGCGCTGATTGGTGACGCGATTTCCCATGTGGTTTTGCCGGGGATTGTCGTGGCTTTTTTGGTCACGGGAACGGTGGCTACCATGCCCATGTTGATGGGGGCGGGGGCCGCGGCCTTGGTGGCTGTGGTCTTGATCGAGGCAATCCGGCGCCTCGGCCGGATCGAGCCGGGTGCCGCGATGGGTGTGGTCTTTACCGCGCTTTTCGCAGGCGGGGTGCTGCTGTTGGAGCAATCCGATACAAGCCGGGTTCACCTCGATGTCGATCACGCGCTGATGGGTAATCTCGAGACGTTGATCTGGCTGCGCGCCAGCGGTTGGGACAGCGTGATCGACCCTGTTGCACTGTCCCATCTGCCACCTGAATTGCCCCGCATCGCGGGTGTGGCCGCACTGATGGCGGTGCTCACGGTGATCTTTTGGCGGCCCTTGAAGCTCGCGAGCTTTGACGAAGGGTTCGCCCGCGCCATGGGCTTACCGGTGTCGGCCATCGGGCTTGGATTGGTCATCGCCGCAGCAGTCGCGGCTGTAGCGGCCTTTGACGCGGTCGGATCGATCATTGTGATCGCCATGTTCATCTGTCCGCCCGCTACCGCACGGTTGATGACCGACCGGTTGACGACGCAAGTGTGGCTCTCGGTTGCAATTGCGGCGCTCGCGGCGATCCTGGGCTATGTGCTGGCAGGATACGGGCCGATCTGGTTGGGCTTTGACAGCGCGGTCAGTGCGGCGGGGATGATTGCCACCGTCGCAGGGCTCATGCTTGGCATGGCCTGCCTATGGGGTGGCGCGCGTGGCCGCGTCGGTGTGGCACCCGGGGCCTGACTGATGGCTTGCGGCGTCCATGCAGCCGGGGCAGGATTGCCACAAGTGCAACGGCCCAGATCGATCCTTTGGGCGCGCTGCTTGCCATGTCTTGCGTAACCGGCGCAGGGTTTTTGCCAGTCCGATCAGGGAATACACATGAGCGTTTTACGCAAGCATCTGTTCGATTTGCCCGAAGGGGTGATCTATCTCGACGGGAACTCGCTTGGTCCCTTGCCCAAATGCGTTGCGGGTCGCGTCGCACAGATGGTCACGGGAGAATGGGGCGCGCATCTGATCAAGGGCTGGAATATCGATGGCTGGATGGACCAGCCCGCTCGCGTGGGCGACCGGGTGGGACACTTGATCGGGGCGGTGCCTGGCAGCGTCGTGATGGGCGACACGCTCTCGATCAAGGTTTATCAGGCGCTTTCGGCCGCCTTGCAAATGCGCCCCGCGCGCCGGATGATCCTGTCCGACAGCGGCAATTTTCCAACCGATCTCTACATGGCCGAGGGGCTGATCCGGCACCTGTCGCATGGCCATGACCTCAAGATCGTCCGCCCCGAGGAGGTGATGGAAAACATCACCAACGAGGTTGCGGCCGTCATGCTGACCCATGTCGATTATCGCACGGGCCGCATGCATGACATGGCTGCCATCACCAAAGCAGCCCATGCGGCGGGTGCGGTGATGATCTGGGATCTCGCCCATAGCGCGGGGGCGGTGCCGGTCGATCTGGCCGCATGCGGCGCGGAATTCGCGGTTGGGTGCAGTTACAAATACCTCAACGGCGGCCCCGGTGCGCCTGCATTCATCTATATCCGCCCCGATCTGGCCGATCAGGTCGATCCTGCGCTGGCGGGCTGGTTGGGCCATGCTGCGCCCTTTGCCTTCGATCTTGAATACCGCCCCGCGCCCGGTGTGGCGCGGATGCGGGTCGGCACGCCACCCGTCTTGCAGATGACCGCCCTCGATGCCGCCCTCGATGTCTGGGAGGGGGTGGATATGGGCGACCTTCGCGCCGCGTCGATCGCCCTGTCCGAGCGCTTTATCGCGGAAGTGGCGGCGCGCTGCCCCGGACTGGCCCTTGCCAGCCCCCATGACCCAGAATTGCGTGGCAGCCAGGTCTCGTTCCACTTCACCCATGGCTATGCCACGATGCAGGCATTGATCGCGCATGGTGTGATCGGTGATTTCCGCGCGCCCGATATCATGCGCTTCGGCTTCACGCCGCTCTACATCGACGAGGGCGATGTGATCGCCGCCGCCGAGATCCTTGGGCGCATCCTCAAGGACAGGCTATGGGACGACCCCGCCTATCATGCGCGCCAAGCCGTGACGTAAGGCGCCTCATGCCAGCGCGCCGGGCAGGTCGTGGGCGTTGATCTTGTCCCATGCCGCGGTGATCTGCGAGGCAAAACGCGGATCATCGGCCAAGGCAGGGGGAAAGATCGTGGACAGGGCCATGAGCGCCGTGGGGTCACTTGCGCGCGCGCGCAATGTGTCGGCCATCGGATCGGCCAGATGCGGGCCGGACAGGTGCCGCATCCATGCCGCCACCACCAGCGCCAGATGCGGGGTGGGGCGGCCTTGCGCCAGATGGACAGCCATCGGCGTCAGGATGCGCGGCCCGAGTTTCTGCGAGCCATCCATCGCGATCTGCGCCAAGCGATGCGCGACGGCGGGGTTGGCAAAGCGCGTCATCAGCGCGGCGCAATAGGCCGCCGGTTCGGCCCCTTCGGGTGGGGCCAGTGTTGGGATCACTTCATGCGCCCAAAGAGCTGTGATGAAGCCGCGCAAGGTGGGATTGGCCACCGCTTCGGCCACTGTCTGATGGCCCGCAGCGAGCCCCAGATAGGCCAACGCGCTATGCGCGCCGTTCAGGCAGCGCAGCTTCATCGCCTCGAAGGGGGCGACATCGCCCACGATCTGCGCGCCGACCCCGTCCCATGCCGGACGCGCGCCGCCTGCAAATTGATCTTCGATGACCCATTGGCGAAAGGGCTCGTGATGTGTGATCGCCGCATCATAAAGGCCCGCGGCATGGGCCATGCGCGCGGCCTCGGCCGTGGGCATGGCGGGGGTGATGCGATCGACCATGGTTGCGGGAAAGGTGCAATGGGCCGCGATCCAATCGGCCAGGGAAGGATCATGGGCGCGGGCAAGGCCCAAGACGACGGCGCGCAGGATCGTGCCATTGCCCGCGAGATTGTCGCAAGAGATGACGCTCAGGGGTGCAAGCCCCGCTGCGCGCCTGCGCGCCAGCCCCGCCACGAGATAGCCCGGCGCGCTTCTCGGCGCATCGGGATGGGACAGATCATGGGCGATATCGGGCTGGCCCTCGTTCAACTCCCCCGTTGCGGGGTCATGGCCATAGCCCTTTTCGGTGATGGTCAGCGTCACGATGCGGATCGCGGGATCGGCAAGGGCTTCGATCACGGCGCTGGGGTTTTCCGGGGCGACCAGCACATCGGTGATGGCGTCGATCACCTGACGCTTCGGGCCATCGGGGGCGAGTGTCACGGAAGTATAGCTGCCGCCTTGCGGCTTGAGCTGATCGCGCGCTTGCCCATTGCGCAGTGCCACGGCGATGATGCCCCAATCGCCGCCTGCCACATCCATCGCCTCTTGCGTGTAAGGTGCGACAAAGGCGCGGAAAAACGCGCCGGGGCCGAAATGCACGATGCCCGCCCGTGGCGCAGGGCGCTTGCGCGCAAGGCGCGGAAGGTCATAGGCGATAGGCATCGCGCACCAGCGTCACGGTCAGGTCATGGGCCAGCGCCTCCGCCTCGGCCAGCCGCAGCCGACCCGTGCCGACGAGCGCGGCGAGATAGGCGCAATCGGCGCGCCGCGCGACATCATGGCGGGCCGGGATAGAGCAAAAGGCCCGCGTGTCGTCGTTGAAACCCGTGGTGTTGTAAAAGCCGCAGGTCTCGGTCACCATTTCGCGGTAGCGCTTGATCCCGTCCGCGCTGTCAAAGAACCACCACGGCGGGCCAAGGCGCAGCGCGGGGTAGGCGCCGGCAAGCGGGGCCAGTTCCCGCCCATAGGTGCTTTCATCAAGTGTGAAGGCGATCAGCGTCAGCCCCGGCTCCATCCCCACGGCATCCAGAAGCGGCTTGAGCCCGACCACCCAATCGGTGCGCGTGGGAATGTCGAAACCCGCGTCGCGGCCATGCCGGGCCAAGACCTGCGCCGAATGGTTGCGATGCGATCCGGCATGCAGCTGCATCACCAGCCCGTCATCAAGGCTCATCTTCGCCATTTCGGTCAACATCTGTGCGCGGAACAGCTCGGCCTCGGCCGGGGTGGCGCGCCCTGCGCGGATGGTGGCGAAAAGGGCCGCGGCCTCGGGCGGGGCAAGGTTGGCCGTCCGGGCCGTGGGGTGGCCGTGATCGGTGGCGGTTGCGCCATGATCCTTGAAATAGGCCCGCCTTGCGCGATGGGCGGCTAGATACCCCGCCCAATGGCCAGTATCCTCGCCCGTGATCTCGGCCAGGCGGTCGAGATTGGCGGCAAAGCCTTCGCCTTCGGGGTCGATCACTGCATCAGGGCGATAGGTGGGGATGACGCGACCGCCCCAATCGCTGGCGGCGATCGCCTTGTGCCATCCCAGATCGTCGAGCGCGCCATCGGTCGTGGCCAGAACCTCGATCCCGAAGCGGTCGAACAGCGCGCGCGGGCGATAGGCGGGCGTGGCCAGCCGCGTCTCGATGGCATCGAAATGCATATCCGCCGTGGCCGCCTCGAGCGGCGTGTCGATGTCGAAGAGCGTTGCAAAGGCATGTTCCAGCCACATCGCCGATGGGGTGCCGCGAAACAGGTGAAAATGCTCGGCAAAACGTTGCCAGATCGCGCGCGGGTCGGTTTCCACCGGGCCGCCATCGCGGCGGGCAACACCCAGCTCGGCATGGGCGATGCCTTGGCTGACCAGCATGCGGACGACATAATGATCGGGTGTGACAAACAGCGTGGCAGGGTCGGGAAAGCGTGCATTTTGCGCGAACCAGCGCGGGTCGCAATGGCCATGCGGGCTGATGATCGGCAGATCACGAATACCCGCGTAAAGCCCGCGCGCCAGATCGCGCAAGGCGGGTTCTGCTGGAAACAGGCGGTCTGGGTCGAGCAGGGGCATGGCGTCATGGCTCCATCTTGCAAGGGCTTGGCCTTGCCTTAGCGTAACAGAAACAACGTAATGCCGGGAAAGGCCACAAGGATCGCAACCCGGATCACATCCGATGTCACGAACCACATCACCGCGCGATAGGTGGCTGTGATCGGTGTCGCGCGGTCCATCGCGTTGATGATGAACAGGTTCATCCCCACGGGCGGCGTGATCAGCCCCACCTCGACCACGATCAAGACCAGAATGCCGAACCAGATCGCGGTCAACGTGGTATTGAAATCGGCATGCATCGCTTCCGTCACCGGGCGCAGGCCAAGGGCGCGGAACTCCTCGCGCGCAAGCGGGACGCCTTCGGCCAGCTTGGCTTGGGCGGCTGCCAATAGCTCGGGGGCCATCGCCACGCCATCCGCGATCCCTTGCGCAAGCCGTGCGGCCTGCATGTCGAGCAGCGAGATCAGCCCGAAATCGAGCCCTGCCATCACCGGCCAGAAGATCGGGATGGTCAAAAGGATCATCGACAGGCTGTCCATCAGGCAGCCCATCACGAGATAGAAGGCAAGGATCAGGATCAGAACGGTCAGGGGCGCATAGCCTTGGCTGACCACCCAAAGCGACAATTCCTGTGGCAATTGGGTAAGCGCGAGGAATGAGTTGTAAAGCTTGGCGCCAAGGATGATGAAAAAGATCATCGCGCTGGAAATGGCCGTGGCGATGATGCTTTGCTGAAACAGCGCCCATGTCATGTTGCCGCGCGCCACGGCCAGCAGGCCGGTGCCGGCGGCCCCCACGGCGGCCCCTTCAGTGGGTGTGAACCAGCCCGCATAGATGCCGCCCACCACAAGGCCGAAGACCGCGATCACCGGCCAGATCTCGGCCAGCGCGCGCAGGCGTTCGGTGTAGGGGACGCGGGGTTTCACCCCCGCGCTGTCGGGGTTCAGCCGGACATAAATCGCGATGGTCAGCATATAGCCGATGGCGGCCAGTATTCCCGGCACGAAGGCCGCGAGGAAGAGCGAGGCGATATTCTGCTCGGTCAGGATGGCATAGATCACCAGGATCACCGAAGGCGGGATCAAGATGCCGAGCGTGCCGCCCGCGGCGAGCGTCGCGGTGGCAAAGCCCCCTGAATAGCCGTAGCGGCGCAATTCGGGCAGGGCGACGCGTCCCATCGTGGCCGCTGTCGCCAAGGAGGAGCCACAGATCGCCCCGAAGCCCGCGCAAGCCCCCACCGAGGCCATCGCGACACCGCCCTTGCGATGGCCCAGCCAGCCCTCCGCCGCCTTGAACAGCGCCCCCGACATGCCCGACAGCGTCGCGAACTGTCCCATCAAGAGAAACATCGGGATGATCGACAGCGAATAGCTCGAGAATGTGGAATAGCTTTCCCCCTTGAGCAGGTTCAGCGCCATGTCCGGGCTGCCCGTGATCAACCACAGCCCGCCCAGACCCATGCCGAACATCGCAGCCCCGATGGGCGCGCGCAGAAAGATCAGCCCCAAGAGCACCGGGAATGACCATAGCCCGATGGCAAAGGCGCTCATGGCGCGGCCCCATCGCTTGAGGGCAGATGGGGCCGCCCCGTCACCAGTTCCAAAAGCCCCATCGCAGCGCAATAAATCCCGACCAATCCCGCGACACAGGCCGCCAAAAAACTCGCCCCATAGGCCCACCAGACGGGCAGTTGCAAAAGGAATGTCGTCTGGCCATTGTCGAGTTTTTCGACAAAGCCGAGACAGAGACGCCAGCCGATCACGATGATCACCAGCGCCAGCCCGATCTCCCACAGCGCGGTCAGCGTGCGATGGGCGACAGGTGGCAGCGCCTTGGCAAAAAGATCGACCCGTGCATGGCCCGCGGAAAGTTGGCAGATCGGCAAAAAGGCGAAGATCGCGAAGGCGATGCCCGCCTCGATCAACTCGTAATCGCCGGTTACGGGGCCGGTATGGGCGACAAGCCATGCGGCAAGGGCGGGGAGCGCGCGTTCCAGCGTCGCGTCGTGCCCAAGCCCGTTCAAGCCGCGCCCGATGATGCTGAGAACTGTCATGACAATCAGCAAGCACAAGACCAGACCGCCCAGCATGGCCATGGCGTTTGCAATGCGCGTGATCAATCTCGCCAGCATGGCCATGCCTTTCGCGGGGGTGCTTTCACTTCGCCCCGCGATATAGCGTGGCGCGGTGGCCGATGCCACCGCGTCGCCTAGTTTGCGGCGTTGTTTTCCGCGATCAGCGCGCGGGCGCGGCCCACCAGCGCCGCGCCGTCGATGCCTTGGGCGGTCAGATCGGCCACCCAAGTCGCGATGGTCGGTTCCGCCGCCGCGCGCCAGCTTGCCACTTGGGCCTCGTCAAGGGTGATGATCGTGTTGCCCTGATCCTCGGCCATCTCGCGGCCGGGGGTATCGTAGTCTTGCTGCACCCGGCCCGCATTGGCCGAGAATTCCAGCCCTGAATGCGCATCGATGATCGCGCGCAGATCGTCGGGCAGGGCGGCATAGCTTGCGGGGTTCATCGCAAGGATGAATGTCGCGGCATAAAGCGCCTCGCCGCCGAATTCGGTGTGATAGTCCACCAATTCCGCCACGCGCAGCGATGTCGATACCTCCCATGGGATGACGGTCGCGTCGATCACGCCTTGCGACAGGGCCTCAGGCACGGCGGGAACCGGCATGCCGATGGCCGTGGCACCAAGGGCCGAGAGCATCATGTTCGTCGTGCGCGTGGGTGCGCGCAGCTTGACGCCCGCCAGATCCGCGACCTCGGTGATGGGCGTCTTGGAATGGATCACGCCCGGCCCATGCACCCAAAGCCCCAGCACATGCAGATCGGCGAAATCGGTGTCCATCATCGTTTCTTCGGCCAGTTGCCAGAAGGCGCGGCTGGCGGCCTCGGCATTGCCGCCTTCGATGATGAAGGGAAGCTCGAACACCTCGCTGCGCGGGAAGCGGCCCGGCGTGTAACCGGGCAGGGTCCAGACGATATCGACGGTGCCGTCGATGGCTTGGTCGATCAGCTGCGGCGGTGAGCCGCCAAGCTGCATCGAGGGAAAGCGCTGGATCTCGATCCGCCCGTTTGATGCCGCCTCGATCGCATCGGCCCAAGGGTCGAGGATATGGGCCGGCACCGCCGATTGCGGCGGCAGGAATTGATGCAAGCGTAATGTCACCTCTTGGGCCTGTGCAAGCCCTGCACCAAGGGCCAAAGCCAAGGCTGCGCTGCCAAGGCGCCATGCCAACATCTTTGCCATCTCCGGCTCTCCGTTCTTTGCAAGGCGGCCGGCATGGCGCGCCCGAATCTTGCCGACCCTAGCCGAGGGGGCGGGCCGCTCCAAGCGATCTTCTGGTGCGCGGGGCATGGACCTTTGGGCTGGCAAGGCGCAAGATCGGCCACGGGTTCCACAGAGGGGGGGGAGATGCGGATTGCATGTCTGGGCGAGGCGATGGTCGAGTTGTCGGCGCTCGATTTTGCTGGGCATCAGGCACGGTTGGGCGTGGCGGGTGATACGCTCAACACCGCTGTCTATTTGCATCGATGTCTACCCGGCGCGGCGGGGCAGGTCAGTTACCTGACTGCATTGGGCGATGATTCAATGTCTGATCAGATGCTTGCCTGTATGGCGGGCCACGGGCTTGTGACCGATCAGATCGTGCGTCAACGTGGCGGCTTGCCCGGAATATATGCCATCGATCCGGGGCCGGATGGTGAGCGCAGCTTTCATTATTGGCGCAATGCCTCGGCGGCGCGGACCATGTTTGCGGCAGGTGGGCTGTCCTTGTCTGCCTTGGATGATTTCGACTTGCTCTATCTGTCGGGGATCAGCCTGGCGATCTTGCCGCCCGCCGATCGCGATGCGTTGATCGCCCATCTTGCCGCCCACAAGGCGCGTGGTGGAAAGGTTGCCTTCGACAGCAACTACCGCCCAAGGCTGTGGCTGGATCGCGCGACGGCACAGGCGGCGATGGCTGCCATGTGGCAGGCGACAACGATCGCGTTGCCCTCTGCCGATGATGAGGCAACGCTTTGGGAAGACGACGATCCAAGCCAAATCATCGCCCGGATCGCTGCCGCCGGTGTGGCCGAAATTGCCCTTAAGCAAGGTGCAAGAGGTCCGCTTTTGTGGAGCGCTGGGGAAATTCACAGCGCCGAATATCCGCGCGCCACGGTCGTGCGTGACACGACCGCCGCCGGTGATGCCTTTAACGGCGCCTATCTGGCCGCGCGACTGACAGGTTCGGATGCCACCGCGGCGGCGATGGCAGGGCATAACCTTGCCCGTTATGTCGTCGGTCAGCCCGGCGCCATCGTCGATCTGCCGCCCGGTTCTTTCGACATGGCCCCTTGACGACGGGCGGTTCTGCCTTCCCATTCGCGCCGGACCCTTCACGTTGAAACGGATCATCCCATGACGTTTACCACCCGCCCCGAGATTACCGGCACCTTTGGCGTGGCCACCTCGACACATTGGATCGCCTCGGCGGTGGGGATGAAGATCCTCGAGCAAGGCGGCAATGCTTTTGACGCCGCCGCGGCGATGGGGTTCGTGCTGCAAGTGGTTGAGCCGCATCTCAACGGCCCCTTGGGCGACATGCCCTTGATGCTGCGCACCGCGGGAGCCGATGCGCCGGTGGTGATCTGTGGTCAAGGCTCGGCACCGGCAGGCGCCACCATCGCGCATTACAAATCCGTCGGCCTGAACATCGTGCCGGGTTCGGGTCTGTTGGCGACGGTGGTACCGGGGGCTTTTGGCGCATGGATGCTGATGTTGCGCGATCATGGTAGCCTGCCGTTGCGCGAGATCTTGGCGCCCGCGATCTACTATGCCCGCCATGGCCACCCGGTCTTGCCGCGCGTGGCGGCAACCATCGCGGGATTGCATGATTTCTTCCGCGATGAATGGCCGACATCTTACGCCACATGGCTGCCCGGCGGGCAGGCGCCGGTGGCGGGGCGGCTGTTCAAGAACCCCGATCTGGCCGATACATGGGAACGCGTCTTGGCCGAGGCCGAGGCCGCTCAAGGCCATGCCGCCCAGATCGACGCCGCGCGCCGCGCCTTCTACGAGGGGTTCATCGCCGAAAGCATCGACGACTATTTGCGCGAGGCATGCGTCATGGATGCCGAGGGTGCGCGCCGCAAGGGGGTGCTGTCGGGCCAAGACATGGCGAATTGGCAGGCGACTTACGAGGACCCGCTCTTTGTCGATTATCATGGTTGGCGCGTGTGGAAGCCGAGCGTTTGGACCCAAGGACCGACGCTGTTGCAATCACTGATGACACTTGCGGGCTTTGACATCGGCGCGATGGACCCGCGTGGCGCGGATTTCGTCCATCATGTCACCGAGGCAATGAAACTCTCCTTCGCCGACCGCGAGGCGTATTACGGCGATCCCGCATTTGCCGACATTCCGATCGCGACGCTGCTCTCGGCCGATTATGCCGCGACGCGCAGCCCGCTGATCGGGCCAACCGCCTCGCGCCTGCAACGCCCCGGCCAGATCGCGGGCTACGAGGCGTGGGCCAAGGCCGCGATCGCGCGGGCGGGCCAAGACCATGCCGAAGGGCCGGGGATGGGCGCAGGCGAGCCGACGATGGCGCATCTGACCGAAAAGCGCGGCGATACCGTGCATCTCGATGTGATCGATCAATGGGGCAACATGGTCTCGACCACGCCATCGGGGGGCTGGCTGCAATCCTCGCCGATCATTCCGGGGCTTGGGATGCCGCTCAATTCACGGGCGCAGATGTTCTGGCTGGAAGAGGGGCTTGCCACGTCGCTTGCCCCCGGACGGCGGCCGCGCACGACGCTCTCGCCGTCGATGGCGGAAACCGATGGGCGCAAGCTGGCCTTCGGCACGCCCGGCGGCGATCAGCAGGACCAGTGGCAGCTGATTTTGTTCCTGCGGCTGGTGCATGGGGGCATGAACCTGCAAGAGGGGATCGATGCGCCGCTGTTTCACACGGCGCATTTCCAATCCTCCTTCTATCCGCGCGGCACAAGGCCCGGTCACTTGATGGTCGAGCCCGCCTTTGGCGAGGCGGTACTCGCCGATCTGCGCGCGCGCGGCCATGAACTGGAAGTGTCGGAGCCTTGGGCCGTGGGGCGGCTGACCGCTGCCGCACGCGATGATGATGGCATGCTCAAGGCCGCCGCCACACCGCGCTTGATGCAGGCCTATGCCATCGGCCGTTAGGCGGAGGCGCGCTTTTGGGCGGGGCGGGCCTGCCTGCTGCCGGCCTTGGCGCGCTCGGTGTTGGACCGCGTCTGGGTTGCCGGGAAGAAGAGGTTGACGCGCAATCCTTGATGGGTGTCATCATTTGGCGCGATCTCAAGCCGCCCATCCTGCGCCGTGACGACGGCGGCGGCAATCGACAGGCCCAAGCCTGATCCTTCGCCCGTGCCAACCTGCCCGAACCGCGACAGGGCCACCGGCAATTCCGCCGCACTCAAGCCCCGGCCATCATCGCTGATCGTCAGCCGCGCGATGCCCTCTTGCAGTGCAAGCGCGATGATGATGCGCGACAACTGTGGCCCGCCATGCCGCAAGGCATTGTCGATCAGGTTCAGGATCGCCTCGCGCAGCATCAAGGGATCGGCGCTGATCCAGACCGGCTCGCGGCCCAAGGCCAAGACCAACTCCACCGATTGCGCTTTGATCTGTGGGCGCAGATCGCCCGTGATCTTGGTGATCAGAGTAACCAGTTCGACCGCCTCGCGCCTTTGGCCAGCCGCACTTGCGCGCTCGAGCGTCAAAAGCTTGTTGGCCAGGTCACGCACCTGCCGGGCCGAGGTCAAAAGCTCACCCGCCCGTGCGCGGGTGGCCTCTGGCGTGGGCGCGCGGCGCACCGCTTCGGCCATGGCAAGCACACCCGCGATTGGGTTGCGCAACTGATGCGCGGCGTCCGAGACGAAACTTGCCTGCGCTTGGATCGTCGCCTCGACCTGTCCGAACAGCGCATTGAGTCGCAGGACAAGCCCGCGCGCCTCGGGCGGAACGCTCCGGCGGATGGGGCTGAGATCATCGGAACTGCGCCGCGAAATCGCGTCTTCCAGCGATAAAAGCGGGCGCAGGCCAAGATTGACCCCGAACCAGACCACCAGCGCCACCGTACCGATCAATACCGCCATCACCACCAAGACCTGCCAAGCCAGATCGCGCGCCAAAGCATCGAGGACGGTGCGTTCTTGCCAGACGGTATAGGTATAGGTGCCGGAAATGCCGCTGACGGTGTTCACCTGACGCAGGCGCAACGCGCGCACCGGGCTGCCGAAATAGGTTGAATCGTAAAAGCCGTAAAAGCCGTCGCCAATGGCGGCCACGGCTTCCGGGGGGCGGGCAGGCGGGGTTGCATAGCCTGTCACATAGACCCCTGATGGCGCAAAGGCATGGTAATAGACCGGGCCGCCCGAGGTATCGTTGAGCAGATCGCGCGTTTCCAGCGACAACGCATCGCCGCCTGACCGCGCGACATCCGCAGCAATCGCCAGCCCCGTGCTCAAGAGAGAGCGGTCAAACAGGACTTCGGCCTTTTGGCGCGTATAATCAAGCTGCCAGATCCCCACGGCCAGCGCGATCACGAGGAGTGGCGCAAGGATGATCACCGTTAGCCGCACCCGCAGCGATGTTGACGCCTTGGCCATTTTGTCGTCGTCGCGGGGGGTCATGCGGTCTTGTCCCCGGCGACCAGCGCATAGCCCAAGCCGCGTGCAACCCGGATTTCCAGCCCATAGGGGCGCAAGCGCTTGCGCAAGCGCGAGATATGCACCTCGATTGCACCTTCCTCGATATCGGCGCCGGTGCCATAAAGATGGTCGATCAAGTCGTTCTTGCTGACCGTGCGGCCCTGCGCCGCCATGAGGATCTCAACCACGCTCACCTCGCGCCGGGGCAGGGCAAGGGCCACACCCGCTGCCGTTACCTCGCGCGCATCGAGATCAAGTGTCAACGCGCCCACGGTGAGTTGCCGGCGCAGCCGATTGGGTTGACGCCGGGCAAGGGCGCGGATGCGCGCTTCAAGCTCGTCCATTTCGAAGGGTTTGACGAGATAGTCATCGGCCCCTGCATCAAGGCCGCGCACCCGGTCATGGGTTTCGGCCCGCGCCGTGAGCAACAGCACCGGCCGCCCATCGCCACGCTGGCGCATCGCGCGCAGGATCGACAGACCGTCAAGGCCGGGCAGATTTATGTCAAGGATGACCAGATCGCCGCCACCATCGCGCAAATGCTGATCGGCGGCGAGGCCATCGGCGATCACATCGACCGAATGGCCAAGATCCTCCATGCGGTATCGGATGCCCTTGGCAACGCTGTCATGATCTTCGACCAAGACGATCCGCATGGTCCGTGTCCCCCGATTGCCGCGATGCTGCCGCCGGCCATGTTGCCTTGGACAATAGCCTGCGCAAGACGCCTTCGCGCGAAAAAAGCCCTGCATGTAAGCTTGACGAAAGCTTCGCAAGTCAAGAACGCCGTATCAAGGGCGTGACAACGCCTTGAGGTCTGCCGCGTGCCTCACAAAGGGGTACGCGGATCTAGGGAGGAAGACATGACAAACATGAAGACCCCGCGCCTAGGCGCGGCAATCCTTGCGGCGTCCGCCGCAGTGCTGAGCGTCGCGGCCCCGGCTGCGGCACAGGATTTGGCGGGCAAGACCGTCGAATTCGTGATTCCCTTTTCTGAATCGGGTGGTTCGGCGCGTTGGGCGAACTTCTTCGCGCCGCTTCTGGCCGAAGCGCTTCCGGGCAAGCCCACCACAATCGTCGGCTATCGCCCCGGTGGCGGCTCGACCACGGGCGCCAACTGGTTCCAGGAACAGACGACCGCCGATGGCACGCTGATCTTCGGCACCTCGGGTTCGACCCAATTCCCCTATCTCTTGGGCGATCCGCGCGTGCGCTATGAATACCGCGATTGGCAGCCGGTGCTGGCCTCCGGCACGGGTGGGGTCGTGTACCTGCCTGCCGATCTGGGTGCGCGCTATGATGGCGACTTGGACGATCTGCAAGGTGAGTTCTTCATCTTTGGCAGCCAAGGCGCGACCACGCTCGACCTCGTGCCGCTTTTGGCGTTCAAGATGCTGGGCCTTCAGGTCGAGCCTGTCTTCGGGATCGAAGGGCGCGGCGATGGCCGCCTGATGTTCGAGCGCGGCGAGGCCAATATCGATTACCAGACTTCGTCTGCCTATATCTCGAACGTGGTGCCGCTGGTTGAACAGAATTTGGCCGTGCCGGTGATGAGCTGGGGCATCTTGGATGATGCGGGCAATATCGTCCGCGATCCGACCTTCCCTGATATCCCGACATTCGCCGAGGTCTGCGAGGCAACCGCCGGCTGCGAAACTTCGGGGGTGGCTTGGGATGCATGGCGCGCCTTCTTCGTGTCGGGTTTTGCGGCGCAAAAGCTCGTCTATCTGCCCGGCAATGCATCGGCCGAGGTAGTAAACATGTATAACCAAGCTTTTGCCGATATCTTGGCCCGTCCCGATTTCGCCGAGATCTCGGCGCGCGAATTGGGCGTTTATCCCCAGATGATCGGCCCGGCCGCACGTGTGGCCCACGAAGCGGCAATCACGGTGTCGGATGAGGCACGTGAATATGTGCTGTCGTGGCTGGCCGAGGCCTACGGCGTGACGATGCAGTAAACCGCTGCAAAGGCCCGGCGGCGGGATCAACCGCTGCCGGGTCACATTTCGCTTGTTCTTAACGAAGAAAGTCCGGTCGCGCGGGGTGCGCAGATTGGCAATCCATGCATATTCGGGCGGCCGATCGTGCATGAGGGGAGGGCGCCGCCGTGGAAATCCTGAATGTCGCGCTGCCAGCGCTTGGCGAGGCGTTTCTCGCCGTTATCCAGCCCCATCATTTGATGTACATGGTGGCGGGTGTGCTTTTGGGTCTGTCCATTGGGGTTTTGCCGGGCTTGGGTGGGATTGCAGGGCTGTCGCTCGTGCTGCCGTTCATGTTCGGAATGGATCCGATCTCGGGGCTGGCGCTGATGGTTGGCTTGATCGCGGTCATCCCCACATCGGACACGTTTTCCTCGGTGCTCTTGGGTATTCCGGGCAGTTCGGCCAGCCAAGCGACCGTGCTAGATGGCTTTCCCTTGGCGCGCAAGGGACAGGCCGCGCGTGCGCTTTCGGCGGCCTTTGTCTCGTCGCTTTATGGCGGGCTCTTGGGCGCTTTCGTGCTGACGATGATCATCTTCGTCGCGCGCCCCCTGATCTTGGCCTTTGGCCTGCCAGAGATGCTGATGATCACCATCCTTGGAATGTCGATGGTGGCGATCCTGGCCGGGCGTATCCCGCTCAAGGGCGTGGTCGCGGCGGGCCTTGGCATCATGGTCGGCACGATTGGCGCGGCCCCTGCGGGCGGGTCACTGCGCATGTCGAGTTATGATTACCCCTATCTGGTCGATGGTTTGCAATTGGTGATCATCGGCCTTGGCATCTATGCCATCCCCGAGGTCGTATCGCTGCTCAGGCAAGATCGCGCCATCGCCAAATCCGGCACTTTGGGCGCTGGTTGGACGGCGGGCTTGCGCGATTGGTGGTTGAACAAGTGGCTGTCAACCAAATGCGCGGCCATCGGCGTGATCGTGGGCGTGATCCCAGGGCTTGGCGGGTCGGTGGTCGATTGGATTGCCTATGGCTATGCGGTGCAAACTGCGAAGGACCGCGATCAATTCGGCCAAGGCGATATTCGCGGCGTAATTGCGCCGGAAAGTTCCAACAACGCCAAGGAGGGTGGTGGCCTTGTACCGACCTTGATCTTCGGCATCCCTGGTTCAGGCTCGATGGCGGTGTTTCTCGGCGGTCTGGCGCTTCTGGGCATGTCGCCGGGGCCTGCCATGATCCGGCAAGATCTGGATATCACCTACACCATCGTGTGGTCGCTGGCATTGGCCAATGTCGTCGGCGCGGGGCTGTGTGTGCTGCTCTCTGGCCAGATTGCGCGGTTGACGACGATCCGTTTCACGCTTCTTGCGCCGTTCTTGTTCATGATGATCGCCTTCGCCGCGTTCCAATCGCGCATGTCCTTCGGCGATCTGATCGCGCTGGTTTTGGTGGGTGTGATCGGCATCTTGCTGCGCCGCTTCGATTACTCGCGCCCCGCATTCCTGATCGGCTTCGTGCTGTCGACACAGGCCGAGCAATTCGTGAACATGGCCACCCAGATCGGCGCGGCGCGGTTTCGCCGCAGCTTCGAGGCTGGGCTTGATTACATCGTCTCGCCGATCACGGTGTCGCTGCTGATCCTGACCGTGCTCTCCATCGTCATCGGCATCCGCCAATCCAAGAACATCCGCGAAAACATCACCACCCATACCGGCACCAAGCGCGCGCCGATGATTTTTCTGGGCGCGATCACCCTTTATGTCGCGATTGCCACCATTGATGCGGCGGGTGTCAGCCGGTTCGGCGACAAGGTCTTTCCGCTGAGCGTGGGGATCGTGACGCTGTTAGGCTGTCTGGCCTTGATGGCGCGGATGATCCTGCGGCCCGAGACGGACGATGTCTTCATCGACATGGAAACCGGCGGCGACGACGGCGAGGCACCCCATTCGCTCTGGGGGACGCTCGCATGGTTTTTCGGGCTCTTGGTGCTGACGGGGCTGTTTGGCTTCGTCATCGCGCTGGCGCTTTTCTTTGTTGGCTTTTTTCGCATGCGGGCCGGGCTGTCATGGGCGATGGCCTTGGTCTTTGCGGCCTTTGGTATCGGTTTCATCCTGTTCTTCGCGCATATCCTGAACCGTGATTTCCCGCCGGGCGTGTTGCAGGCATATTTTGACCTGCCATGGCCCTTTACCTGAGATGACGACATGACCACTTTGCTTTACCAAGATCCGATCCCCTTTTTGTTCATGCGCGGTGGCACCTCGCGCGGGCCTTACCTGAACCGCGCCGATCTGCCCGAGGATCGCGAGGCGCTGGCGCGTGTGCTTGTCGCCATCGTGGGGGCGGGGCATCCGCAGAACATCAATGGGCTTGGGGGCGGTGTGGCCGTCACGACCAAGGTCGCGATGCTGTCGAAATCGGATGAACCGGGCATCGATGTGGATTACTTCTTCGGCCAAGTCGCGGTGGAGGAGGCGCTGGTCGATTTCAAGCCCACCTGTGGCAATATCCTTGTCGGCGTCGGCCCCGCCGCGATCGAGATGGGGCTGGTCACAGCGCAGGATGGCGTGACGACTGTCCGTATCCGCGCCGTCAACACCGGCGCCACGGTCGAGGCGCGGGTGCAGACGCCGGGCGGGCGTGTAAGCTACGAGGGCACGACCGCGATTGATGGTGTCCCCGGCACGGCGGCCCCCGTGGGCCTGCAATTCCTTGATGTCGTAGGCTCGTCGTGCGGGGCGTTTTTGCCCACCGGCAATGCCCGCGATGTCATCGACGGGATCGAGGTCACCTTGATGGATGTGGCCATGCCCATGATGATCGCGCGTGCCGCCGATTTCGGGCTGACGGGCTACGAGACGGCCGAGGAACTCGATGCCAATCGCGATCTCTACGCCAAGATGGAACCGATGCGGATCGAGGCCGGGCGGCGCATGGGCCTTGGCGATGTGACCAAATCCGTCATGCCCAAGATCGGGCTCTTGTCGGCGCCCCGCCACGGCGGCGCGATCTCGGCGCGGTATTTCATGCCGTGGAATTGTCATCCCTCGATGGCGGTGACGGGCAGCCAATGCCTTGCCGCCTGCACGCTGACCCCCGGCACCGTGGCCGAGGGCTTGGGCGTCATCCCCAACGAAATGCCGGCGCTAATGCAGATCGAGCATCCGATGGGCATCATCGAGGTGACGGTCGATTACGAACAGGCGGCGTCGGGCTTTGTCATGAAATCGGCGGGGCTGGTGCGCACCGCGCGCATGATTGCGCGGGGCGAGGTCATGGTCCCCCCCGGCTTGTTGCAGGGTTAGGGGCCGCGATGGGGCTGCACGCCTTTGACATGCTGGCCGCTGTCGTCGCACAGGAAAACCCTGGCACCTGTTTCGCGCTGCTGGGGGACGCCAACATGAATTTTGCGACTCGTCTGGCCGAGGCGGGTTGCCCGATGATCTATGTCCGGCACGAGCATTGCGCGGTCGCCGCAGCCATGGCCCATGCGCGCAAGACGGGCGGCGTGGGCTTTGCCACCGTCACCTGTGGCCCCGGCCTGACGCAGCTGACCACGGCGCTGCCTGCGGCGGTGCGCGCGCGCATCCCGCTGGTGGTGCTGGCAGGCGAGGCACCGCTCAAGTCGGCATGGTATAACCAGATGATCGATCAGGCGCCCTTCGTCACAGCAACGGGGGCTGCCTATCGCGCGCTGCACCATCCCGCGCGTCTGGCCGAAGGCTTGCGCGATGCCTTTCTCGAGGCGCGGATGACTCAAGGGCCGGTTGTCGTCGGTATTCCGTTCGATCTGCAAAACGCCGTCTGGGCGGAACAGGGCGATTTGCCTGTGCCTTCGGCCGCAATAATGCCGAAAACATCGCCGATGCCGCCCAATCCCGACGATGTGGCGCGCGCTGTGACACTGGTGGCCGGCGCCAAGCGTGTTGTCGTCATGGCAGGTCTCGGCGTCGCAGAGGCGGGGGCAGGGGCCGCTTGTATCGCTTTGGCTGATCACTTGGGCGGGCTTTTGGCCACAACGCTGCCCGCGCGGGGGCTGTTTGCGGGTCATCCCTTCAACCTCAATGTTGCGGGTGGGTTCGCGACCGAAACCGCGCGCGATTGCTTCGCCGATGCCGATTTGGTCATCGCGGTCGGCACCTCGCTCAGCCACCACAATGCCGACGGGGGCAAGCTTTGGCCCAAGGCGCACCTCCTCCAGATCGACACCGCGCCCGTGACGGTGGCCCAAGGGCGTATCGCTGCCCATGACCATCTGCGCGCCGATGCAAGGCTGGGGGTCGAAGCGCTCTTGTCCGTCCTTGCGCCGCAAGATCCCGGCTGGCGGAGCACGGCGCTGGCCGATCGCATCGCCAATTCCCCCGCCGACAGCACGCAATTCGCGCCCATCCCCGGCCTGCATGACCCGCGCGATGTTGTGTTGGAATTGGAAACCCATCTGCCGCAGGGCTGGGAGATGGTGAATTCCTCGGGCCATTGTTCCTATTTCGTGGCGCAGATGCCCTCGCGCCGGCAGGAGAATTTCCTCACGATCCGCGAGTTTGGCGCGATCGGCAACGGCCTGTCTTTCGCGATGGGCGTGGCCGCGGCACGCCCCGAGACGCCCGTGGTGCTGTTTGACGGCGATGGCAGCTTGCTCATGCATATGCAGGAGTTGGAGACCATCGCGCGGCACGGGCTGAAGATCCTGATCGTCGCGATGAACGACGGGGCCTATGGCTCGGAGATCCATAAGCTTAGGGCCGAGGGGTTGTCGGATGCAGGCGCGGTCTTTGGCCATACCGATCTTGCCGCCATCGCGCGCGGTTTCGGGATCAAGGGCGTCCGGGTTGATGATCTGGCCGCCCTGCCGGGGTTGATCGCGGCGTTTGCCGCTGATGGGGGTGCGATGCTGTTGGATATCCCGATCTCGGATCAAGTTGCGTCCCCTGTGATCCGGCGCGCGCATCCGCCCAAGGCGTGATCCGGCCGGTTTTGGAATGATGGCATGATCGATTTCCTGACCACCTTGCCCGATGGGCTAAGCCAACTGGCCTTTTGGGTCTTGGTTGTCATGAGCTTCGTGGGCTCGTTCATCACCGCAGCTTTGGGAATCGGGGGCGGTGCGCTGCTGCTCGTTTTCATGGCGACCCTCATGCCGCCTGCCGCGATCATCCCGGTCCACGGGGTTGTTCAGCTTGGCTCGAATGCGGGCCGCGCGGCAATGCTCTTTCGTCATCTGCATCGGCCCGCCTTGGGCGGTTTCGTGCTGGGCTCTGTCATTGGGGCGGGCGTTGGTGGCGTGGTCGTGGTCGATCTGCCGCCCAATATCGTGCAGATCGGTTTGGGCGTGTTCATCATCTGGTCGGTTCTCGCCAAGCCACCCGCATGGCTGACGCAAGTGCCGTGGATGGCGGGGGGGATTTCCAGCTTTCTAACGATGTTCTTTGGCGCGACCGGCGTTTTTGTGGCGAATTACACAAAATCTTTCAAGCTTGACCGCCATGCCCATGTGGCGACCCATGCCACGCTCATGACCGTTCAACATGGGCTTAAGGTGGTGATCTTTGGCTTTCTGGGCTTTGCTTTCGGTGCATGGGCGGGTGTGATCATCGCGCTGATCGTGGCGGGGCTGGTCGGCACCTATGCGGGCAAGCTGGTCTTGAACCGCATGTCGGATGTGAACTTCAAGCGCGCGCTCGATATCTTGCTGATCCTGATCTCGCTCAGACTGATCTATCAGGGCGTGACGGGCTGACGGGCTGGTCCCGGAAAGACCACCCCATCCATCAGCTTGCGCGCGGTGCGCAATGTGCCTGCGGCGGTGATGGCGCCGTGATCATCGCGGGAGAGTATTACCTCGGCGGCACCTGTGGGATGCTCCACGCGAAAGACCCCGTCATCAGGCAGGCGGGCCAGCCTTGCGGCAGGCCCTTCGGGTAGGACACAGGCGGCGGCCACGCTTACCGCAGCGAAAACCCCGATGGTTGCGTGGCAGCGATGGGGGATGAAGCTGCGCGTGGAGATCGCGCCGCCGGCGGAGGCGGGTGAGATGAGCGTCATCTTTGGCACGCTTTTCGTGGTGACATCGCCCAGACCCATCATCGACCCGGCGATCAGCCGGATCGCCTCGATCCTTGCTTTCAAACCAGCATCCGCATCGAGCGCCTCGCGGCTTTCCTGACCGCTCAAGCCGAAATCGGCGGCATCCATGACGACGATGGGCATGCCCATGTCGATCAAGGTGCAATCGACATCTTCGATCCCATCGACAGCATTGCCCGTGGGCAGCATCACGCCGCCCGTCATCGACCCAGCCAGCCCGGAAAACATCAGCGGAATGGCAGCACTGCTGCCTGGCACGCCGTCGATACGGGCGGAACCCTCATAGCTGACACGGCCCCCCGGTGTGGCGACATGGGCGAGCGCCACCTCGCCCGTATTGACCATGTGGATGCGCACCGGCGTCTGGCCAGCTTGGGCGGCGACCAGCCCGCGTTCGATCGCGGCAGGGCCGACACCGGCCAGGATATTGCCACAGCCCTGCGCATCGCTGACCAGCGCTTGGTCCACGAAAACCTGCAAGAACAGATAATCTACATCGGCATCTGGGCGGCTGGACGGTGACAAGATCGCCACCTTGGAGGTCAATGGATCGGCCCCGCCGATCCCGTCGATCTGGCGGGGATCGGGGCTGCCCATGATCCTGAGCAGAAGATCGTCGATCGCCGCGCGCCCGGCTGGCAGATCGCGCGCGAGGAAATAGGCCCCCTTGGACGTGCCTCCCCGCATCCAGAGGCAGGGGATCCCCTCACTCATAGCGCAGGCCCTTTTCGGCCAGTCGCGCGCGCATGGCATAGATATCAAGCCCCAATTCACCCGCGGCGAGGCGTTGGCGCTTTTGCTCTTCGGCAGCGAGCCGTTTTTCGGCGGCGGCAAGAACGCCGATGGCCTCATCGCGGCGAACCACGCAGACCCCGTCATCATCAGCCAAGATCACATCGCCCGCCGCCACAGCGGCGCCGGCACAGACGATGGGGATATTGACCGAGCCGAGCGTCTCCTTGACCGTGCCTTGGGCGCTGACGGAGGTTGACCAAACGGGAAAGCCCATTGCGCGCAGATCGCGAACATCGCGCACGCCTGCATCGATCACCAGCCCCGCACAGCCCCGCGCCATGGCCGATGTCGCCAGAAGATCGCCGAAATAGCCGTTGTCGCACGGGCTTGTGGGCGCCAGCACCAAGATATCGCCGGGGCGCAACTGTTCGATGGCGACATGCAGCATCCAATTGTCGCCGGGCGGCGCGCTGATCGTGACGGCGCTGCCTGCAATGGCCACACCGTCCTGAATGGGCCGCATCTTGGCCGACATAAGCCCTGTGCGCCCCTGCGCCTCATGCACGGTGGCGACACCTGCCTTCGCCAGCCCCGCGATGACGTCTGCATCGGCGCGGGGGATGTTCTGGACGACGACGCCGCTCATAGTGCATCCACCGTGCGCGGGAAGATCGACTGAAACCCTTCGGCGTATTTGCAATCGCGCCCGCCCGCCTGACCGCCGGAATTGCGCTTGAAATGATTGGCGCGTTGTTGGGCCACGCGGGTGTAATATTCCCACAGATGCGCTTGGCCGTTCATATGTTCCATCGCGGCGCGCTTTTTCTCCCAGACCGGCGTGATGTCGAGGAAGACATCGGGCTTCCAGCCCATCTGCTCGGTCTGGTGCGGCTCGAAGAGGTAAAGCTGCGGCGCGCCGAGCACCTTTTGCCCCGGATTGTGGCCCCAGGCCTGCGCGATCATCCGCGCCTCGAGCGCGATCTGCGTCATGTACATGTGGTCGGTGTTGTAGGGATCGTACTGGCTGTGGCTCATCATCCACGCGGGCTGGACGCGGCGGATCAGATCGACGAGGGCGAATTTATCCTCGCGCTCCATGTGCAGCGGGTAATCGCCAAGGTCGAAACAGACCAACTCATGCACGCCAAGCACATCGGCGGCGGCCTCGGCTTCGGCGCGGCGGATCGCTTTGACCTCGTCGAGCGTCTTGCCCTCCTTCCACAGCTTGGCACTTTCGCCGCGCTCGCCGAATGACAAGCAGGCTACGGTAACCTGGTAGCCCATCTGCGCATGCAGCGCGATGGCGCCGCCGCAGCGCCAGACGAAATCGGCGGCATGGGCCGAGATGATCAGGGCGGTCGGTTTGTCGGTCATGATGCGCATATCCTCTGCGGGTGCGGGCGATGATGGCGGATTATCGGTGCAAGCGGGGCTGGGTGCAAATTCAAAGCAAGGCGACCTACATAAGAAATAGCTTCTTTACCTCGACAGAGATGTAGCTGCATGCAACCATCGCATCCATGATGAAAGCCCGTTTTTGCAAGGGATAACACCCCATGTCTGTGCAGATCGCTATGATTGGATTTGGTGAAGCCGCTACAGCCTTTGTCAGTGGTTGGGCGCGGCCCGATGGGGTGCGGATCAGCGCCTTTGATGTCAAATCCGAAACCGACGCTCAGGCCGGGGCCATGGCCGCGCGGCAAGATGCGCTTAGGGTGCTGGGGGCCGCCGATATCGCCCGCGCGCTGGCCGGGGCCGATCTGGTGTTTTGCCTTGTGACCGCCGACCGCGCCGCTGACGCGGCCGAAGCCGCTGCCGCCTCGGGCGCGCTGAAAGCGGGGGCGCTGTGGTGCGACGGCAATTCTTGTGCGCCTGACACCAAGCGCCAAGCCGCCCGCGCCATCGAAGGGGCAGGGGCGCATTATATCGACATGGCGATCATGGCGCCGGTCCATCCCCAAAAGCATCTGGTACCGATCAAGTTGGCCGCGCCCAAGGCCGATCTGGCCGCTGAAGCGCTGCGCGCCCTTGGCATGCGGCCCGAAGTGGTGGGCGAAACGGTCGGCGAAGCCTCGGCGGTCAAGATGCTGCGCTCGGTCATGATCAAAGGGCTCGAGGCGCTGATGGCCGAGTGTTTCCTTGCCGCGCGTCGCGCGGGCGTTGAAGAGCAGGTGATCGCCTCGCTCGAGGCCTCCGACCCCGATATCGCCTGGCGCAAGCGTGGCGCCTATAATCTCGAGCGGATGATGGTACATGGCGCAAGGCGTGCGGCCGAGATGCGGGAAGTGGCAAAAACGGTTGAGGGCCTTGGGCTTTACCCCGGCCTCAGCCGCGCAACGGCCCAGTGGCAAGATATCGTCGCCGCAACCCATGCCGATCCGGGCGAGGATGCCCTGATTACACGGCTTGACCGGCTGCTGAAGCTACTGTGAGTGGGACGCTTTCCAACAATCTGCGCCATCTGCGCTTGTTTTTGGCCTTGGCCGAGGCAGGCAGCCTAGCGGCGGCCGCGGCGCAAATGGGCCTGTCGCAGCCAGCAGCAAGCCAAGCCTTGGCCGCGCTTGAACACCGCGCAGGCGGGCCTTTGTTTGCCCGGCGCATGGGTGGGGCCTTGACCGCGCGGGGGCTGGCGCTGCATCCGCGCGTGGCGCGCGCCTTCGCAATTTTGGATCAAGGCTTTGCCGAACTGTCCCCGCGGCTTTGGTTGACGACAAGCCATGCGCAGTTGCGCGCGCTGATCGCCACCGTGGATTCGGGCAGCTTTGCACTAGCTGCGGCGCGTTTGGGGCTGAAGCCCCCAAGCGTCCAACGGGCTATCGCAACACTGGAGGCTGAGATCGGCCGCGCCGCGTTTACCCGCACGGCCCAAGGCCTGCTTGCCAGCCGTGCGGCGCAGTCCCTCAGCCGCGCCGCGCGCCTTGCCTTGGCGGAATTGACACAGGCCACGGCAGAGTTGGCCAGCCTCGATGGTGTTGCGTCGGGTCCGATCCGGGTCGGTGCCTTGCCCTTGGCTCGGGCGGCATGGCTGCCCGCTGCGCTGGCCGCGTTCCGGCGGCGCTGTCCGGGGCAGGCGGTGGCGATTGTCGATGGGAGCTACGGGGCCTTGATCGACGCCTTGCAGCGCACAGAGATTGACCTGATGCTGGGCGCGCTTCGCGATCCCGCACCGCATGGCGATATCTGTGAAAGGCGCGTTTTCGATGATCGCTTGGCCTTGGTTGCGGCGGCGGGCCACCCCTGTGTGACAAGAGGGGTGCCGGATATGGCCGATTTGGCGCAGGCCGATTGGGTCGTGCCACGCAGCGGCGCGCCGGGGCGCGCACAGTTCGATGCGCTGTTTGCGGCGGCTGGCCTGTCGCCGCCCAAGGCGGTCATCGAAACGGGTTCGGCTGTGATCTTGCGCGAATTGGTGCTTGAGGCGGGGTATCTTGGCTGTATCTCAGGTGCGCAGATCGCGCCCGAGTTGCGCCGTGGACAGGTGTCGCGCCTGCCCATCGGGGGTGATCTTCCCCTGCGGCCCATCGGGATCACGACGCGGGCCGGCTTTGTGCCGACCTTGGCCCAAGCCACCCTGATCGCCTGCCTGCATCACGCTGCACCCGAGGGGCGCGCGCATGAGTGACTGGCAGGGGCAGGGCGTGCGCGCCGACCTACCAGATCGCGTCGTAAATCAGCTTGAGCGCGATCACCCCCAAAAGCAGCAAGATGAGCTTGTCGAAGCTTTCCTTCGAGATGCGCCGCGCCAACCACGCGCCGATGGGCATGCCCCCCAAGAGCGGCACCATCGCCGCCGCGCTGAGCGCTGCAATATGCGAGGTCAGGATGCCCAAGCCGATCAGTGCAGGGATTTGGACCAACGACATGGCGCAGAAAAACACTGAGATCGTGGCGATGAATTGGCCGCGCTCAAGCCGCATGGCGTTGAGGAAGGTGACGGACACCGGGGCTGAAATGCCTCCGGCACCCTGCATCATGCCGCCGATCAATCCCACAGGCGCGCACAGCCGGTCGGCCAAGGGCCGGGCGAGATGCCAGTTTGGCCGCATGAGCCGAAAGGCGATGTAGAGCAGGACCACGCAGGCCACGACACCCATCAACACCTCGCCGGGCAGGAAGGCCAAGAGGACCGATCCAATGCCCGCACCGACCGCACCCGCCCCCGCATAGAGCAGCGTAAAGCGCCGCGATATCTGGCTTTCTCGGAACTGCCAGCCTTGCCACAGATTGGTCAACAGGTTGGGAATGGTGAAGATAGCCACCGCCACCGGCACGTTGAAAATCACCGCGAGGACCGGTACACCAACAACCGGCGATCCGGCACCTGTTGCGCCTTTCAAGATCCCGCCAAGCCCAAGCCCGATCAAGGCCAAAAGAATATCGTGACTGCTCATCTGACGATCCTTGTCGCGGGGCAATGTCCTGCCCGTGGCTGTGCGCCGGATATGCCGGTCGCCCAAAGCATTGTTTGGCTGCGCGCCTCTTTCGAGTTGCTTAATCAGTGGAACCGAATAAATTAACCAAAATCTCAATTATTGGGATTCAATACTTATTGCAACTGACCATTGGGCGATACAGGCAGATGCGCATGATCTATTGGATGCAAGGTTGCGGCGCAATTGCGGCGCATGATCGTACGGGGGCGCGATGAGCAGCACCTCGGGCAGCGGCGATCGCATCCTGGCCATTCTCGATCTTTTTTCGCCTGATCGCCGCGAGTGGTCGCCCGATGCGATCATGGCGGCGTTAGGTTATTCGCGACCGACACTTTACCGCTATCTGAAGACACTCAAGGCGGCGGGCTATCTCGTATCATTGCCCGGTGATGGCTTGACCTTGGGGCCGCGGGTGACCGAGCTTGATTTTCTGATGCAGCGGTCTGATCCGCTGATTGCGACGGCAAGCCCTTTCATTGCGCTTTTGGCGGGGCGTCATCCGGGTGTGGCGCTGCTGACCCGGTGGTACGGCAGCAAGATCTTGTGTGTTGCAAGTGACCGTTCACCCGATGCCCCCGTTTCAAGCTATCCGCGTGGTCAGCCCATGCCCTTGGCGCGGGGGGCGATTTCGCGGGTGATCCTCGCTAATCTTGCGCGTCGGGACCAAGAGCGCCTGATCGCAGAGCGGCGCGATATTCTGGTCGGCCCCGACACCACCGCCGATGCGCTGCGCGAAACCTATCGCGCGGTCCGCCGTGCAGGTGTTTGTATCGCATGGGGCGAGGTAACACCCGGCGTGGTCGGTGTAGCCGGGCCAATCCTTGCCGCCGAGCGGACGCCGATCGGGGCAATTAGCCTCACAGCCGATGCAGCGCAGATGACCGAAGAACGCTTGGCGGCGATCACGCGTGATATCCGCGACAGTGCAGCCGCGATCTCGGGAATGTTCTGTGCGCGTCAACATCGGCCGGGGGATGATCCGGCTCTCAAATCCGTCGCGTCAGCCGACCAAGATTGTCGCGATTCAGCCCAACACTTCAGGAGACGACGCCAATGACCATCCCCACCGCCGCGCATTACATCAACGGCGCATGGGTCGCCGAGGGCGCCCTTGGCGATAGTATCAACCCTGCCGATGGGCGCTGCATCGGGCAGTTCCACGCCGGAAGTGCCGATCTGGTGGCCATGGCCGCTGCTGCGGCGCGGGGCGCCTTTTTCGCATCATCTTGGTCACAAGCGCCCCGCCTGCGCGCGCAGGTCTTGTATGAAATCGCCGATCAGATCGACGCGGCAAAGGCCGAGATTGCGGAACTGGTGGTGTTGGAGAATGGCAAGCTCAAGGCCGAGGCGATGGGTGAGACCATGGCCGCCGTGTCCGAGACGCGCTATTACGCGGGGCTTGCGCGCAATATTCGCGGCACGATGCAGGAAATCGCCCCTGGCAGCCTATCCTTGTTCCACCGTGAGGCGGCAGGCGTGGCAGGGGTCATCGTGCCATGGAACGCGCCTGTGACGCTGCTCATGCGTTCGCTTGCCCCTGCGCTTGCGGCGGGCTGCACGGCGGTGATCAAACCCGCGGTGCAGACCCCCTTGGTCCATGCGCGGATCATGGCGGCGATTGCAAGCGCGCCATCATTGCCCAAGGGGATCATCAACTCGATCAATGAAGATGGCATCGCGGTCGGCCAAGCCATGGTCGCATCGCCCGATATCGATGTGATCTCCTTTACGGGGTCAAGCCGCACGGGTGCCGCGATCATGGCCGCTGCTGCGCCCACGCTCAAGCGGGTGGGGTTGGAACTCGGCGGCAAGGCGCCTGCGGTGATTTTCGACGATGCCGATCTTGATCATGCCGTGCATGAGTTGACACATGGATCATTGGCGATGGCGGGCCAGATCTGTGTCGCGGCGGCGCGTTTCCTCGTGCATGCGCCGGTGGCTGCGGCCTTTGAAGAAAAGATCACCCATGCTTTTCGCAGCATCCGCACAGGGCCGGGCAGCGATCCCTCCAGCGATATGGGATCGCTCATTGATGCCGAGAACCAGAAGCGTGTCATGCGCCTGATCGAGCAGGCGGGCGATGAAGGGCAGATGATCTTGAAAGGCAGTGCGCTCGACAAGGGCGCATTCCTGACGCCCACGTTGTTTCGCATCGACAACCTGCAATCGGCGCTTGTGCAGGAGGAATTGTTCGGCCCCATCGTCTCGGTCGAGATCTTCCATGACGAGGCCGAGGCCGTGGCGCGTGCCAATGCCACGGCTTACGGGCTGGCGGCATCGGTCTTTACCCGCGACGGTGCGCGGGCCACACGTGTCGCGCGCGCGATCCGGGCAGGGACCGTCTGGCTCAATTCCCATCTCAAGCTTTTCGCCGAGGCCGAGACAGGTGGCTATGGCAAATCCGGCCTTGGGCGGCTGCATGGGCCAGAAGGGCTTTATGACTTTCTTGAGACCAAGCACATTTACATGGAACAGGGCGTGATCGGAGCATGAGCGATTTCGATGTTATCATCTCGGGCGGTGGCCCGGTCGGCATGGGGCTTGCCATCGAACTGGGCCAGCGCGGCATCCGCGTGGCCGTGATCGAGCGTCATCATCAACCTCAGCCGATCCCAAAGGGGCAAAACCTGACCCAGCGCACCGCTGAACATTTTCTGGCTTGGGGCTGCGAGCCGGAGTTGCGGGCGGCTTTTCCACTTCCGCCCGGCTCGGGGATCGGGGGTTTGACCACCTATGGCACGCTCTTGTCAGATTATCACTATGACTGGCTGAACCGCGCCCATGTCCGTGACTACTACCGCTGTGCAAATGCCCGCATGCCGCAATACGCCACCGAGGCGGTCCTGCGCCATCGGGTGGCGCAACTTGAAGCGGTTACGGTCCTTTACGGTTGGACAGCCGTTGATTTTTCACAAGATAACAATAGCGTTACGGTCGAAATTGAAGCATTAGATGATGGGACGCGCAAGCGGCTGACGGGGCGCTATGCGGTCGGCTGCGATGGAAGCCGGTCATATTTGCGTGGTGCCGCAGGGATCGACGAGACGCTTTCCGATCATAACCGTGTCATGGCGCTGTTGGTGTTTCGCTCGCCTGAATTGCATGAATTGCTGAAACGCCATCCCGGCAAGGCCTTCTACAACGTTCTTCATCCGGACTTCGAAGGGTATTGGCAGTTTTTTGGACGTGTCGATCACGGGGTAAGCTGGTTTTTCCATGCCCCTGTTCCGTCTGGCACGACGCGTGACAGTCATGATTTCGAGGCGATGCTCTATCGTGCCGTGGGGCAAGAATTCGCGCTTGAGCTTGATTATGTTGGCCTTTGGGATTTGCGGGTTGCCATCGCCAATCGTTACCGCAAGGGCCGTGCATTTGTGGCGGGCGATGCGGCGCACAGCCATCCGCCTTATGGCGGCTACGGGATCAACACGGGCTTCGAGGATGCGCGCAATCTGGGCTGGAAACTCGCCGGCGTGATTCAAGGCTGGGGCAGTGAGGCGCTCTTGGACAGCTATGATGCCGAGCGTCGCCCGGTCTTCGCCTCGACCGCGCGCGATTTCATCGAGCGTTTCATCACCGATGACCGCAAATTTCTTGAGACCTACGATCCCGCGCGCGACCGCGCGGCCTTTGAGGCAGCGTGGTATAACCGCAATCTCGATGCTGATGAGGTCATGGCCTTTGCGCCCAATTATGCAGGGTCACCCTTGATTGGCGGTAAGGGCCAGCCCAGCGCCAAGGGCGATCACAGCCATACTGCGCGCCCCGGCCATCACCTGTCGCCGCGCGATCTTGCTGATGGAACCAACAGCTATGACCATCTGGGCGCGTGTTTTACGCTTTTTGCCGAGGATGCGGGGCGGGCTGCGGGCTTTGCCGATGCCGCGACCGCCCTTGGTCTGCCGCTGTCGGTGGTGATCCAGCCCAAGGGGGGCGTGCAGGCCGCCTATGGCAGCGAGATGGTTCTGGTCCGGCCCGATCATTTCGTGGCTTGGGTCGATAACGGCGCAGATGCAATCGCGGTTTTGCGCCGCGCGACCGGGGCGGAGGGCTAGATGCGGGTTCTGGTGACGGGGGCTGCCCATGGGATCGGGGCGGCAAGTGCCGCGCGCCTTGCCGCGATGGGCGCGCGCATCACGGCGGTCGATCTGGACGCGCCTGATCTCGCCGATGACTGGCTGCGCGCCGATCTGTCGGATCCTGCCAGCATCGATGCGCTCGATCTGCGCGGAAATTTTGATGCGTTGGTCAATGCTGCGGGCCTACCCCCGCGCCCTATGCTGGAGGAGGCGGTTCTGGCCGTCAATTTCCACGGTTTGGTGCGTCTGACCGAGCGGGTCTTGCCGCTTATGTCTCAGGGCGGGTCCATCGTCAGCCTTGCCTCGAAGGCCGGGGCGCGCTGGCGCGAGAATATCGCGCAGGTCCAGCGTTTCGTGACCCTGTCGCGCGGCGAGATTGCCGATTTCATCGGCATGGAGGGGATCGACCCGGTGCGCGCCTATGACCTGTCGAAGGAGGCGGTGATCTATTGGACCAAATCCAACACTGCACGGCTATTGGGCATGGGGTTGCGGGCCAACACCGTGAGCCCCGCGGCCATCGCGACCCGCATCCTGCCCGATTTTGAGGCAGCCTTTGGTGCGCGCGCGACGCGCGGCATCGCGCTCTCGGGTCGCGCCGGCACGCCCGAAGAGGTGGCCGAGGTGGTGGCGTTCCTTGCCAGCCCCCAATCCGCATGGGTGCGCGGCGTCAATATCGAGGTCGATGGCGGGCTAGCCGCGCAGCTCGAGATGGCAAGCTTGGGGGCCTAGGCCCCCAGCGCCTTGCGGAAACTTTCCACCACCTGATCCAGCGCCTTGCCATCGGGGTCTTTCAGCGCGGCAAGCCGTGCTTGCAGCACCCCATCGGCCAGCTGATTGGCGGGCAAGCGGCCATCGAGGCAGGGCGCGATCATCTGCCCTTCGATCAGCGTCCAGTTGCGCATGCCGCGTGCATAGGTCGCGCCGTAGCCGCGCACGATCTTGGCGGTCTCGGCAATCTCGACAGCGGCGGCGGGTGCCACATCGAGCGCGCGGGTGATATGGCCCAGCCAGCCCGAAAGCCATGTCATTTCATGGGCATGGCGCAGATTACTCCGCCGCCAGCGCTTGGCGCCCGCCAAAAGCCGCAGCCGGATGAAGCCCGAAAAGCGCGTGGTTTTGACCTGCATCGGAAAAGACAGTTTGCCCCAGCCGCGCCGCTGCGACAGCGCCATCAGCCGCGCCCCGATCGCACGGGGGAACATGCCGAAAATCTCCTCCGGCCCTGGCTTCATGTATTCGGCCACATCGACGATATCGCCGGGCCGTGCCTTGGCCTCGGCGGTGACGCGGGCCATGCGGGCGCTGCGCAGTTTCAACGCGGCCACGCGGTGGGTATCCTCGTAGCTCATGCGTAGCGCCATGTGGCGCGCAAGGGCCGCGAGCAGCGCAGGGCTTGCCGCCGAATGGGCCGCGATGCGCCGCAGATGGGCCAGATATTCTTCCGCATAGGCGGCATCTTGGTAATCGGTCAGCCGCCGCATGCCTTCGGCGGCAAGCCCTGCCGCCTCGAGCGGCAGGAACGCCGTCTCGGCGCTTGGGGGCAGGGGGCGGGCCGGTGTCTCGGCCTCGGCCGATACGGGTTTGGGCCGCGCGCCGCCCAGATCGGGGACAGGCCCGCGATCGCGCCCCTCGTCCAGCTTGAGCCCCGCCTCGAAGCCGCGGGTATTGGCGTCCGATGCGCGCTTGTCGGCGGCCATGGCGCGGCGGATGCTGTCGATGGGCAGGGGCAGCGTGGCCGATCCTGCCAGCACCCCCAGAACCACGGCGTTCAGATGGCACCCCTCGCGCAGCGCAACGGCCGAGAAATCGTCGATCAGCGCCGATTTCGCGAAACCGCGGCACGCGGCGACCATCGGTGCGGGGTCGAGCCGCCCATCGGACATCGCGCTTTTCTCGTCGACCGTATAGGTGCGGTGGGTCGAGGCGATGAGCTTGGTCCGGTCAGGCGTCACGAAGCCCGCATTGACCATCCGCATCGCTTCCAGAAGCTCGGTCGCGACCAGCACATCGACCCGCCCCGGCGCGGGGTGCAGCGCCATGATGGGCCGCGTGGGGCCGGTCTTGGGCAGGAATTCGAGGTAATAGGTCGTGGCGCCCGTGCGCTGCGCCACACCGGGGACCGATGTGCGCTGCACCCACAGCCCCGCATCAAGCGCCGCTTCGGTCAGCCATCCGGCCAAAACGCCGCCGCCTTCGCCACCCATCGCGGCGATCAACAGGCGGGTGGGGCGGGTCTGTGTCTCGGGTTTCATCGGCGCGTTCATTCGGCGGGCACCCCTTGGGCTGCGGGCGCGCGGGCAGGGCGGTCTTGCGCCGCGCCGCCGAACAGGCGGATCAGCCAATCCGACAGCCCGCGCTTGGCGCGGTCCCATGCGGTGGGGTTCTGGATGATGTCGATGCGCGCGAAGGAGGGGCAAAGCTGTGCGGCGTGGCTGACCTCGCCGCACAGGCCGCAGCCTACGCAATCATTGTTCACATGCGCCACCGGGTCGGTGCGCAGCGGGTCGGGGTTTGGCTTGATCGTCAAGGACGGACAGCCCGACAGCCGGATGCAGCTGTGATCGCCGGTGCAGGTCTCCTCGTCCACCCAGAAGCGCGTGCGCATCACCCGCTCGCCTGCCGCGACCGCCTTGGCCATCGCGGGCCGGATGCGGCGTTGGCGGGCAAGCTGGCATTCGCCATCGGCGAGAATGACCTTGAGGCCCTTTTCCTTGGTCAGCCGCGCCTCGCGCAGCACATTCATCACGTTGCCGACACGGTAATTGTCGATCCGCTTGATCCAGGTGACGCCCATCGCGCGCAAAGCCTGTTCCATGTCGAGGCCCTTGCCGCGCCCGGTCTCCTTGGGGCGCGACGAGGGGAGGTCTTGCGCCCCCGTGGCGCTGGAATAGCCGTTGTTCATCACGACCAAGACACCGTCATCTTGGTTAAAGACCGAGCCCGCGACACCCGTCAAAAGCCCGTTATGCCAGAAACCGCCATCGCCCATCACGGTGAAGGGGCGTTTGACCTGCGTCCCTGACACGGCCGAGGCGGCGGCGAGCGACAGCCCGTAGCCGATGATCGAATGCCCTTGGCTGAAGGGCGGAAAGGTCGCCAGCGCATGGCAGCCGATATCGACCGAGACATGCATCGGCCCGGTCTCTTCCTTGACGAGCTTCATCGCGGTGAAGACGGGCCGTTCCGGACAGCCGGTGCAGAAGGTGGGCGGGCGGGGCGGCAGCGCGGGGGCATCCTGAGCGCTGAGGGCCACCTTGTTGGCATCGACCGCATCGAGCCATTGGCCAAGCTCACCTGGGGCCACGCCATAGGTACCCAGAAACTTGGCAAGGCCCCGTCCCACCACGGCGGCGGTATATTCGCCCGCCATCGGCAGCATGTCCTTGCCATGCACCTTTGTCTGTAGATCGGCTTGGCGCAGGATCTTGCCCACGGCCAGTTCGATGTATTCCGGCGCGCCTTCCTCGACGATCAGCACGGCCTTCTTGCCGCGCGCGAAATCGACGATCTGATCGGGCAAAAGCGGATGGGTGACATTGAGGACAAGGGTGGGGATTTTCAGGTCGCCATAGGCATCCGACAGCCCAGCATCGGCCAGCCGGTCATTGAGCCCGTTGAAGAGCCCCCCTTGGGTGATGATCCCGATCTCGCCTGCATCAGGCCCCATGATCTCGTTCAATCCCTCGCGCGCAATGAAGTCACGGGCCAAGGGCAAGCGGCGGTTCACCTTGTCCCCCTCCTGAAGGAAGGTGACAGGCGGATGGGCAAGGCGGGCATAGTCGAAGGGTGCGGGTTCGGCGAATTTATCGCGCGTCGATTTCGGCGCGGGAACATTGTCCTTGGTCGCGAAACTCCCGAAGACATGGCAGGCGCGGATGCGCAGCTCCATCATCACGGGCGTGTTGCTCGCCTCGGACAGCTCAAAGCTTTTCTCGACCATCTTCACGATATTGGTCAGATCGGGCCGCGGATCGAGCAGCCAGATCGAGGATTTCAGCGCATAGGCATGGCTGCGTTCCTGAATGACGCTCGCCCCTTCGCCGTAATCCTCGCCCACCACGATCAGCGTGCCGCCGATCACGCCCGGCGAGGCGAGGTTCGAGAGCGCATCGGCCGCCACATTGGTGCCGACGATGGCCTTCCATGTCACGCAGCCGCGCAGCGGGTATTGCACCGAAGCCGCAAGCATGGCTGCCGCCGCCGCCTCGTTCGTGCAGGTTTCCAGATGGATGCCAAGCTCCGATAGGATATCCTCGGATTGTACCAGCACATCGAGCAGATGGCTGACCGGCGCGCCCTGATAACCGCCGACATAAGCCACGCCCGACTGCAACAGTGCCTTGGTCACAGCCAAGATCCCCTCGCCGTGAAAGGTGTCGCCATCGCCCAGTTTCAGGTTCTGGATTTCCTTGTGGAACGAGACTTCCATCTGGTTTTCCCTCCTCAGGCCGTGGAATGGTCAGGCAAAGCGCGCCTTGACCGCATCAGGCACGGTCCGGCCCTTGATCTTGTCGGGGTCATCGGGGTGGCGGCCCACCCAGACGCGGGTTTCCCACGCCTCGATGGCAAGTGCCGCGCCCTTGAAGACCTTGTGTTCCACATCGAAGCTCGATCCGCGCCATTCGGCGATGCGGCTTTCGATGGTGATGGTCTCGCCCCAGCGGGACGGGATGATGAACCTCGCCCGCGTATCGACCATCGGGATGCCCACGATGTCGTAGGTCTTGACCATCTCGTGCTTGGGTAGGCCCGCGGCGGCGAAAAGCGCCACCGTGGAATTGTCGAAATGCACGAAATACCGCGGGTAATAGACGATGCCCGCCGGGTCGCAGTCACCCCATTCGATGAAGACGTCCCGGCGGTTGACCAGTGCCATCTCAGCGCCCCATCATCGTGTCGGGCAAGAATAGGGCGATATCGGGAAAGGCGACCAGCATGATCACGCAGACACCCATGGCGAGCCAGAACGGCAAAATGCCCATGTAAATCTGGCCAAGAGGCACATTGGGCGCCACGCCTTTGACGACAAAGACATTCATCCCCACAGGCGGGCTGATCAGCCCCATCTCCAGCACCAACACCATGATGATGCCGAACCAGATCTGGTCATACCCTAATGTCGTGATGATGGGCAGCACGATCGGCACGGTCAGCACCATCATCGCGAACCCCTCCATAAAGGTGCCAAGCGCGATATAGACCAAGATGATGACGGTCAGGATCGCAAGCGCGGGGATCGCAAGCTCGCCAATCCAATCGGCAAGGTTCACGGGGATGCGCGTCAGCGCCAAGAACGGCGCGAAGAAATGCGCCCCGATCAGGATGAAGAACACCATGGCGGTGGTCTTGATCGTATCAAGGATCGCTTCGAGGAACTTCGGCAGGTTCAGCTTACCTGACCACAGCGCATGGGCGAATGTCAGGAAAGCGCCCACGGCCGCGGCCTCGGTCACGGTGAAGATGCCCGCATATATGCCGCCCAAAACGATGATCACGACAAAGATCAGTGCGCCGGAATTCAGCAAGACCTTGAAGCGTTCACCTATTGGGATCCGCTCACCCGGCGGGCCAGCCTCGGGGTTCATGATCGCAACGATAAAGACGGTTGCGACGAAAAGTGCCGTCAGCAAAAGCCCCGGCAGAACACCGGCCAAAAACAGCCGTCCCACCGATTGCTCGGTCAAAAGCGCATAGACGATCAGAACGGTCGAGGGTGGGATCAAGATGCCCAGCGTGCCGCCCGCCGCGATCGAGCCGGTGGCCAGTTTGGGGGAATAGCGGTAGCGCTCCATCTCGGGGAGTGCGACCTTGCCCATTGTGGCGGCCGACGCGATGGACGAGCCCGAAAGCGCTGCGAACCCGGCGCAGGCCAGAATGGTCGCCGCTGCCAAGCCACCCCGTCGATGCCCGACCCAAGCATGGGCCGCGCGATACATATCCGCTCCCATGCCTGAGACATTGGCAAAAGCGCCCATCAGCACGAAAAGCGGAATCACGCTCAGCGTGAAAACCGCGGAATAGGAAAACGGGAACGACCCCATCACGTTCAAAGCTGCGGTGGTGGAGTTCAAGATCGCGATACCGGCAGCACCCACCAGCATCATTGCAAGCCCAATGGGCATGCGCATGGCAAGCAGCACGAACAGCGCTGCAAAGCCCACGATCCCGGCAAGTGTCGGTGTCATGTTTCTGCCTTCCCGGAATTTTCCCTAGGATAAATCACCCGGATCGCTTCGAGGGCGAGCACGATCGCGAATAGTCCCGCCGAGATCGCAACCGCGAATTGAAAAGGTGATTTGGGAATTTTCATCATGTTCGATACATCCCCATGCGTATGGCTACGCATCGCGTATTCGATGGCCTCCCATGACAAGAGCGCCAAAAGTGCTGCCCCTAGCGCATGCACCAAGACGGTGAGCCAGCGAAAGGCAGGCCGATCCAAGAGCCCCGACAAGATATCGACCGAGACATGGCCACGCACGATCGCCGTGTAGGGCAAACCGCAGGCCACGATCACTGACATGGCCAATTCTGTGATTTCATAGCCCCCCCGGAAAGGGCGACCAAAGAAGTACCGCATGGTGATCTCATAGACCACCAAGAGCACGAGCCCAGCGAGCACCAGGCCGCCGGCATAAGCCAGCAGCCTGAGCACCCGTTCAAAGCCACGTTCAAACGTGTCGAGCATCGCTCAGTTCACGCTGATGCCTGCAAACGCAAGCATTGCGGCACCATCGATCCCTTGGGCGGCCATCGCCTCGATCCACTGGCTGTAGATCGGTGCCAAGACAGCGCGAATGCGATCTTGTTCCTCGGCCGAGAACTCGATCACTTCCTTGCCCGGCGCGTTGCGCACGAATTCGATCGCTTCGGCGGCACGGTCAAGATAGGCCTGCGTGGCCTTGCGGCTGAGTTCTTCGCCCGTCAGGCGGTCGATGATTGCCTGATGTTCAGCTGACAGATTGTTATAGCTTGCCTCGTTCATCACCACGGTGAATTGCGAGCGGCCAAAGATCGGGCCGGTGATGGTGAAGTAGTTGGCAACCTCGTGCATGCGGAAGTCGAGAATGGTGGTGAACGGTACCATCGCGCCGTCGATCACGCCGCGCTCGAGCTGCGGATAAAGCTCGGGGATGGGCAACGCCACGGGCGTGCCGCCCATCGCCTCGATCTGGCCGGCTTGTGCCGCCGAGGGCGAGCGCAAGAGCATCCCTGCTACATCGTCGAGCGAGCGGATCGGTTTGTCGCGGGTATAAAGCCCCGCATCGTCCGCTGCCCAAAGTGCAAGCACCTTCAACCCATCGAATTCGGGGTCGAGATAGCCACCCTCCAGCAGATCCCACATCAGCTCGGTTGTGGCCATCCCGTCTTGGCGCAGGCTGGGCAATTCGATCATCTGGGTACGCGGAAATTGCGCCGAGGTATAGCCGGGCAGGCTGAAGGCCATGTCCACGGTGCCTTCGGTCGCTTGACGGATCAGTTCCGGCGCACCGCCACCCAACTGCATCGAGGGGTAGAGCGTCAGCACCAATTCGCCATTCGACTCGGCGGCGATGTCAGCTGCCAACGGCTCGAGAATGGTGCGGTAGATGATATGGCCCGGCGGCACGAAAGTGTGCAGGCGCAGCTCGGTCTGGGCTGTTGCCGCGGTCATGCCGAAAGTCGCGCAAAGACCGAATACGGTCGAGGCGAATACGGCCTTCATGGTTCTTGAGTGTAGCATGTCTTCCTCCCTTTTCTGGTTGTGCCACGGCTGTAGATCCGTGGCTGTAGGCTGTCATTCCACTATGGAAGCGTTGTTTCCCTTCCAGCAAGCCCCCAGCCCGAGGGGCAATGATTTTCCCGGGCGCGCAACACCCTCAGATGCGTGTCACCTTGAGTTTGGTTTTCAGATCAGTCCGGCAGAAGGCGTGCAGGAAACAGGTCCGTTCCGAAACATCGAGCATATCGCGCGCGACATCGTCGCTTTCGGTTGTCTGTAGGTGAACATGGGTTTCAACGGGATCGGCGCTTCCCGGCTGGCCTGTCCCGCCCGAGGCGCCGCCAAGCGAGAAATGCGTATCCTGCACCACAGCGTAATGGGACAGGTCGAGCTTCTCCATTGTCGCCATGCGACCGAACTGTGTCATGAAGCAAAAAGCGATACCCGCCGAGATGTAGCTGACCGCGTCGGGCGCGCGCCCTTGACCCTGCGGCGGCGCCTCTTCGCTGAGATAGCGAAAGATCGATCCGTGCGGGCTGTAAAGATGCTGCTCGATTTCCTTGATGCCGTCGTCGCGTAGCGTGCAGATGGCGGCGGGGTTGAGCGTGCGGTCCTGTTCGTCGGTGAGGCTGGTGGCCGCCCCCGCCGTGCCTTTGGCAACGGCTTTTTGCGGCGACAGCCCAAGCCGTTCGATCAGGCGAATATCGGAGGCGGCAGGGATCGGGGCCGCGCCCCCGGGGCCACCCACGACAGGACCAGCGAGGGGCTTGGCCGCCCCCGGCGCGATCTGTGTGCCATTGCGGCTCAGGGTGAACAGGCTGGGCAAGACCCCGCGCATCAAACCATTGAGGGGCGAGGCATGGACCGCACCCATCAGCATTTCGTTGAGTGCCGCGTCAGACAGGTCGCAATCGATCTCGACCTCCAACTCCACGGGAAGCGCGCCACCCGTCATGGTGCGCTTCATCATCGAACCCTTCATCGTGTAGTAATTGTTCTGGATCAGCCGCAGGTGTCGCAGTTTCACACCATCGCGCGCGGCCAACGCCATGATCTCGTTCATGTAGCTGGAAATCATGCCCACCGTCAGGAACGACAGCGGGCAGGGGGCGGCGTCATGGCCGTTGAGATAGGCACCTTCATCGGACACCAGCCGCCACATCGCGCCGGTCCGTCTGGACAGGACCAATGCCTCTTTCTGGAAGCCCGCAAGCGCGCTGACCCATGTGCGCACCGCATCGCCATGGCGCAGGGGGGCGGGGCTCAGGCCCACGGCCTCGGGGTTCGCCACACGGAAAAACGGGGGAAGGCCGCTTTGGCCGATGATGTTCTCGGCCTGTTTCACGACCGTGCCCCCCGTCGTTGTGTGATGCAGAGCAGATCAGCAATGTGCCGTGCCACATCCAAAGCGCCACACGCCCTGTGTCGCGGCGAGACGGGAAGGATCGGCATGGCATGTCCTTTCATGTGCGCGCGTGGGCCGTGGGTGGCCGTTCCCCGGACGACCCGGGAAACGGCCCTGTCGTTATGCGGATTTCGCCCGCCAGCTATCGACAGCATAGCCCTCGCGCACCTCGCGTGCATAGGGCGTTGGCGAGACGCGCACGCGGATCTCGGTCTGGCGATGCTTCTCCGTCGAGGTCTTGGCGGTCGTTTCCGGCTCGCCCCACTTCAGCGTCAGGATCTCGTCTTCCTGCACGTCTTGCGACACGACACCCAAAGACAGCACGCGGCGTTCATTGTAGCTGTAGCCGTTGAACATCGACATGCCGACCATCTTGCCATCCTTCATGATCATGTCGGCCGAGGAGGAAGCATAGTTGGGCTGCGGGAAGTCGATCCACTTATAGGGTGTGCCTTCCTCGAAGGCCGAGGCGATGACCTTGACCACATCCTCGGGGTTCCACTCGAAGGTCACCTTCTTGCGGTTCGAGGGCGCATCCTTGAGCTTGGCGAGCGCCGCCTTGCCGATAAAGTCGTCCTTTTTCCAGCCGATGTAGAAGCCGTAGCCGAGTTCGAAGGGATTGACGTAGTAATCCTCGATATTGTCGGACACGAAGCTGCCGCCGATGGCGCCTGCGGCTTCGTAGCTGTCGGCACCCAGCCAGTCGCGGTAATCCTTGAGCATGCCGTCGCCGGTGTAGATGCCGGGCAGGGGCGATGGGATCCAGCCCGATTCAAGGGTGTTGGTCGAATAGGCGCGGCTGCCGCACTGCACGAGGTTGACGCCCGCATCGCGCGCCGCCTGAAGGATGGTGGAGTGGATGTAATCCTTGTCCTTGTAAGGGCCCCAGATTTCCAGACCCGGCGCACCCGACATGCCGTGACGCAGCGCCTGGACCTTCTTGGAGCCGATGTTGATCCAATCGACATGGAAGAACTTGATGTCAGGGATCGGGCCGCCGTTCATCTTTTCGAAGATCTTCGGCGCATCCGGGCCTTGGATCTGGAAGCGGTAATGTTCGCGCAGGACGCGCTCGCCCTCGGGCCGCGACGGGCTGCGGGGGTCATAGCGCAGGCGTACGTTCCACTTGCCATAGGCCGCGCAGAACATCAGCCAGTTCGAGGTCGGCGCGCGGCCCACGAGAATGAACTTGTCGGTCCGCTCGCGGAAGATGATGTGGTCGCCGATCACATGGCCGTTGGGCGTGACGGGGACGTAATGCTTGGCGCGGTTCAGGTCGAAATTGTTGAAAGCGTTGATGCCGTGATAGGCGAGGAATTCCTCGGCCTGCGGGCCTTCGACGATGATTTCGTCCATGTGGTGGGACTGATCGAATAGCACGGCGGTTTCGCGCCATGCTGCCTGTTCGTTGCGCCAGTTCTGGAATTCAGGCGCCACGACCGGGTAAACATACATCCCGATCTGCGAATTGCGCAGCATTTGCACCGGGTTGCCGGCTTTGGCCATCACATCGTTAAGACTTGGCATCAAGGTTCTCCTGTTTTCGTTTTATCTGGAGGCGACGAGCGACAGGCCGGGCAAGCGCGCGGCCAGTTGCCGGTCGGCATTCATCACATATTCGAGGTTTTCGCGCGCAAGGCGGGCATGTTCGCGCGCCAAGGCTTCGGCACGCGCGCCTTCGCGGGCGCGGATCGCGGCAATAAGCGCCTTGTGCTGGTGCTGGGCGCGCAGGAGCGATGTTTGAAAGTCGCGGATCAAAGCCTGCTCCTGCAAGAAAGCGGACGGCGAGGCGAGGGGCAGGCGCATGACCCGCTCAACTTCGCGGGTGATGACGGGGCTTTGAGCCAAGTCCGCGAGGCGTTGGTGAAACTGCGCATTCGCCGTGACATAGGCATCAAAATCGATACCACTTTCACGCGACAGCGCCTCGTCGATCCGTGCCAACAACGCATCGCATTGGCGCAGATCATCTTCAGCGGCACCCCGTTCAGCGGCCAGACGCGCGGCGGTTCCTTCGATGACGCCGCGAATTTCGATTGCGTCCAGTATGTCGGTGATGCTCAGGCTGGCGACACGGCACCCACCGGTTTCGATGCGTTCCAAAAGACCCTCGGCGGTCAAGCGGTCCATCGCCTGACGGATCGGCGTCCGTGAAATCCCCAGCCGCTCGGACAGGGCGACCTCGGCCACGCGTGCGCCTGGCCCAAGCTCGCCTGACATGATCATGCTGCGCAAGGCGATGATCGCCTTGTCAACAAGCGACATTCGGTCATCTTCGCCCATTGTCCCTCCCTCGCCGAGTCGGGCTCGATGGCCTCGGCAAAGAAAGGCTAGACTGTATACAATCTTGCGTCAATGCATCTGCTAAAGTCAGAAATACTGGTAGTTTTTCCAATTTATGTATGCAGTTCGGTCGGCAGCATCGCCGATTTGCGCCACATCGTCTTGCCGCCTCAATTGGCGGGCTGTGCTTCGGATATGATTGGCGGGATCACGGTGCGGTCTTCGATCGCGGCACCGCAAAGCAGGGCGGCGGCCCTGTCGGCGGCATCTTGGAAGGGTTCAAGCACCAGATCGGCCCCGGCGGCTTGCAGCATCGCGGTGTCCTCGGCGCTATGCGATGTCACGGCAATCTGGCCGCGAAACCCCGCAGCGCGTGTCAACTGGATCAGGGTCATGCGCGTGTCCTCGTGACTGAGGCCGGTCGGGTGGACCGGCACGGACAAGACGACCCGCTGTGCCTGCGCGAGGGGCAAACCGGCGATGAATTCGGGATCGCTTGCATCGCCGAACGCCGATGCAAGCCCCAAGGCGCGCCAGCGCTTGATCGCATATGGGTTGAAATCCACACCCAACACGGCAATGCCGCGCTTGTGCAGCCGCAGACCGATGGCTGTGCCAAAACGGCCCAACCCAAAGATCACGACGGGAAATCCACCCCATGGTTGCGCGACGGGTTGGTCAGCTTCGCGCGGTGTGCCGCGCCGCTCGAACAGGCCAAGGTAAGGACCGCACAGCGCATAGAGCTGGTGCGAGTAGGTGATCATATAGGTCGAAGCCGCGATGGTCACGAGGCCCACCATGGTCACCAACCCCAAGGCATCTTCGCGCAGATGACCAAGCGACACGCCCATGGCGATGAAAATCAACGAGAACTCACTGATCTGGGCAACCGTTAACCCGGCCAGAAAGCCGGTGCGCTTGCGATACCCCAAAGCCCCCATGATGATCAGCACGATCAAGGGATTGCCGATCAACACAAAGAGCGAAAAGATGATCGCTTCCGTGATGTGGCTGCCCAACAGTGACAGATCAAGCGCCGATCCCAGCGCGATGAAAAAGAACAACAGCAAGAAATCCCGCAATGGGGCAAGCCGCGCAGCGATGGTTTCGCGGTAGGGCGTCGATGCGAGCGCCACACCCGCCAAGAGCCCGCCCACCTCCTTGCCAAGGCCCACACCATATCCGATTGCCGCAAACATCGCAGCCATGGCGATGGCAAAGATCACCAAAAGTTCGGGCGCTTGGGCAAGCCACTCGGTCAGCGGGTTGGCTACATAGCGCACGAACATGACCACCAGTCCCACCAGTGCAATGCCCGCTCCAAATACCATCGCGACCGAGCGACTGTCTGCGCCCGCTTCGGCTGTGCCAATCCCGATGGCCGACAGGATGATCATCGCGAGCACGACGACCAGATCTTGAACGATCAAGAAGCCAAGGGCGATTTGCCCATGCAAGCTGTCAATCTCGCGCTTGTCGGACAAAAGCTTGACGATGATAATGGTCGAGGAGAAGGTCAGGGCTACCGCCACATAAAGGCTTGTGATGGCATCGAGCCCCAGAGCCATGCCGATCAGGAAACCAAACACAGAGGTAAAGGCGACCTGCCCAAGTCCGGTCATCAACGCCACCGCGCCAAGCGAGCGGATCAGTTTGACGTCCAGCTTGATCCCGACAAGGAATAGCAAGACCGCGATCCCGAGTTGCGACAAGACGTCAATCTGCGCATCTGCGCGTACGATGTCGAGTGCGGATGGCCCGGCGATCAGGCCAAGGGCGATGAAGGCCACGATCAAGGGTTGCCTTAGCATCATGCCCACAAATCCCAGCAGGGCGGCCAAGACCAGCAAGACCGCGATCTCGGCAAAGGGTGAGTGGATCAATGCAGCCATCATCACGACCACCGCCCGTCTGGATCGGGCTGAGCGCCTTGGTTGCGATGACGATGTGTGAACGTGGTCATATGCTGCGCCCCAATCCTGATGCCAATTTGATCATGGCGATCTCGCGCGCGATTGGGATGATCTGGATCAAGTGTCCAGAAAGTCAGCTCAGCCCCACCCGTGTTCGGTTTGCAATAATCGCCTTGGGCGCATAAAGCACACGCAAGGAACACAGGGATATCCCATGACCCCGATCACCGCCGCCGCGCGCCTTTCGATTGCGCCGATGATGGATTGGACCGATCGCCACTGTCGGTATTTCCACCGGCAGATGTCGGAGCATGTCCTGCTTTATACCGAGATGGTCACGGCTCCCGCGGTGATCCATGGGGATCGCGACAGGCTTTTGGGGTTTGACGATGCCGAACATCCCGTGGCGGTGCAGCTGGGTGGTTCTGATCCTGACCAATTGGCGCATGCGGCGCGGATCGTGGCCGATTACGGCTATGATGAGATCAATCTCAATGTCGGCTGCCCCTCGGATCGGGTGCAATCGGGTTGTTTTGGTGCGATCTTGATGGAGCGCCCCCAGCTTGTCGCCGATTGCGTAGCCGCCATGATCGCGGCAAGCCCTGTCGAGGTCACGGTCAAATGCCGGATCGGAGTTGATGATCAAGTCCCGGACGAGGTCTTGCCCCTTTTCCTCGAAACCGTCGCCGCGGCGGGTGTCACCCGGTTTACGATCCATGCCCGCAAGGCGTGGCTGCAAGGGCTGAGCCCCAAGGAAAACCGCGATATCCCGCCGCTCGAATACGGGCTTGTGCATGCGATGACGCGTGAATTTCCGCATCTGCACCTTTCGATCAACGGCGGCATCACCAGCTTGGTACAGGCGCAGACCCACCTTGACGCCGGGATGGACGGTGTGATGATCGGGCGCGCCGCCTATCACAACCCGGCCGATATCTTGCTTGGGGCCGATCAGGCGGTCTTTGGGGCTAGGACGCCGATCAAGTCGCGCGACGACGTCGTGGCTGACATGTTGCCCTACATCGCCGCGCATCTGGCCGCGGGGGGGCGGCTCCACCAAGTGACGCGCCATATGCTGGGGCTTTTTGCAGGGCAGCCCGGCGCGCGGGGCTGGCGGCGCCTGTTGTCGGAAGAGGCCCATCGCGCGGGTGCCGGGACAGATACGGTCACACGCGCGCTTGCTGCGGTGCGGGCGCAGGCCGCCTGAGGCGTGTTCGTATGATGCCCGCTTTCGCTAGGCTGGGCGCTGGGATAATCGGCGTTCCGCGAGGCGACACGGATGACCATGATGGCTTATGATATCGATTTGGTCTTGCCCATGCTGGGTCTGGTCGCGCTGATCGGTGCCTTTGCCGGCGTGATCGCTGGCATGCTGGGCGTAGGTGGCGGCATCATCTTGGTGCCGGCCTTTTATTTCGCCTTTACCGCGCTGGGGTATGGGGAGGACGGGCTGATGCAGATTTGCCTTGCGACATCCTTGGCCACCATTGCCGTGACCTCGGTTCGGTCACTGATCGGTCATCATCGGCGCGGTGCCGTTGACTGGGCGATCTTGCGGGGTTGGTGTTTGGGGATCGCTGCTGGTTCCTTGCTCGGCGTGTTTGTCGCGAGCGGGCTGCGCGGCGAGGTGCTGATGATGGTTTTTGGCATGTTGGGCCTGATCGTTGGGCTTTACCTTGGTTTTGGGCGCAACGATTGGCGTTTGGGCGATCGCATGCCGACGGGCTTGGGGCGTCTGATCACGGGGCCGATCGTCGGCTTCTTGTCGGTCTTGATGGGCATTGGCGGCGGCAGCTTCGGGGTGCCATTGATGACCCTTTACAATGTGGCGATCCATCGGGCCGTGGCGACGGCGGCGGGATTTGGCCTTGTGATCGCGATCCCCTCGGTCGTGGCGTTTTTGGTGATCCCGACATCGGCCGACAATCCGCCGCCCTTCACCATAGGGCAGGTCAATATGGTGGGTTTTCTGGTCGTGATCGCGATGACCATGATCACGACACCCCTTGGGGTGCATCTTGCGCATGCCTTGGATGGTAAGCGGCTGAAGCGGTTCTTTGCTGTTTTCGTGCTCGTGATGGCGCTCAATATGATCCGCAAGGCGATCTGGGGATGAGTTGGCTCGATCGCGGCTACGAGGTTTTTGCATCCGAGGCGGCGGTCACCGCCTGGGTCGCGGCCGCGATGGCCCCCGCCTTGGCCACGATCCGCGATCCCGCGATGCAAAAAGCATGGCTGCGCCATGGTAAAACCTGGTTTGCCGGTGTTGACGCCTTGGCCAATGATCCCGCTGGCCGTGTTGGGGCGGGGCCGCCGCTGCGTGGCGCGGCACTTGCGACGGCACAGGCGGTGTGCGGCCCCTTGGCGCTTCATCCTGCGCAGCTTTCTGTGACTTTTCGCGGCTATCCGGGCCGCGACGCACAAGAGAGCGAGGCCGCGCATCGCTACCGGCTGATGCGTGACGCAGCCCATCTCGATGGATTGCTGCCAGAGGGTCCAAACAAGCGGCGCCACCTGCGCGAGCCACATGCCTATATCCTTGGCGTGGCCTTGACGGGTGGGGCGGTAGGGGCGGCCCCCTTGGTGGTGTACGAAGGGTCACACCAGCTGATGCGTGCCGCTTTCACCGATTGTTTTGCGGATTATGCGCCCGCCGATTGGGGGGGCGTTGACGTCACCGCAGCCTATCAAGCGGCACGCCAGCGGTGTTTTGCACAATGCAGCCGTAGGGAGATTGTCTTGCAAGCAGGGCAGGCGGTGTTGGTACACCGCATGGCCTTGCACGGGATCGCGCCATGGCGCGCCGAGGCACAGGCCGGTCCAGATGGACGCATCATGGCCTATTTTCGTCCCGTCTTGCCCGATATCGCCGATTGGCTTGTGCTGCCTTAGCTGTCGGCGCCCTTCGCAAGGCGCGCGGCGCGTCCGCCACGCCGAACCGCGAGCGCCGCGCGGCGCGCGGGCAGGGCGGCCATCACCGCGCGGCGGGCATCGGCCGTCATCCGCGACCAAGACGAGATCTCGTCGATCGTGCGCCAGCAGCCTGTGCAGGTGCGGGTTTCGGGATGCACCACGCATATCTTGACACAGGGGCTTTCGATCTCGTCGCGCTTCCAGATGTTATCGGTCATGATCGTTTGCCCGCAAATGCCGGAGCCGGTCGAGCGCCCCTTGCAGAATATAGCCCGCCGCGACTGCATCGATAAGCGCTGCGCGACGTTTTCGTGACGTATCCGCCTCTAAAAGCGCTCTTTCTGCCGCAACTGTGCTCAGCCGCTCATCCCAAAACCCGATGGGCATCTCCTTGAACGCGGCGCTTTGGGCCAAGTTTCGGGCAAATGCGCGCACGGATTGGGCGCGCGGGCCTTCGCTGCCATCCATATTGGTGGGCAGGCCAATGATCATTGCACCGATCTCGCGGTGGGTGGCAATCTCGGCCAATCGCGCCGCGTCTGTGGTGAATTTTACCCGTTTGACGGTTTCAAGGGGCGTGGCCACCGACAGCAGCCGGTCCGAGACAGCTACGCCGATCGTTTTGGTGCCGGGATCCAGCCCCATGACGGCCCGACCCCTTGGCAGGAGCGCCGCGAAATCGGTGATCGCGTCAAAGATCACGGTGCGCGCTCGCCCAAGGGCGCGGCGGCGGCCTCGATCAGGGCCAAGGCATCGGGCAGATCTGCAAAAGTCACGCGCGCCTCGTCGGCGATCATCATCGCCGCGTCGATACGGCCCAAGACGATCTGTGCGCCGATGAGCCGCGCCCAATCCTCGGGTGGGCCGCCATCCGTAGCAAGCCGCGTGGCAAGAGCTGCCACCATGCTTTCGATCATCGCGGCTTGGTCTTGTGCGGACATGTCTTGGGCGGCGGCGATATCAGCGGCATTTGGCCCGCGCGGCGCGCTGGGTTGGGGCAGTTCGGCCAAGGTGACATTCACACCGGCGAGAAAGGCCACCTCTTCGATCTGGAGGCGGACAGCCTCAAGCCATGGTGCATCAGGGGTCGATTCGGCCAAGAGATTGCGCCAGATCGGAAAGGCGAGGTCGGGGCGCCCCTGTTGGGCATACATGAGCCCGATATAGTAACGCGCGGTGCCATTGCGCGGTGCAAGTTCAAGCCCGCGCAAAAGTGCCTGTTCCGCTTCTGGGCTGACATAGCCGCCGGCGGCAAGGATCATCATCTCGGCCAGATCGATATGTTCCAGACCGCTGACCGTATCCCCCATCACCGCGATCAACCGCGCTTGGGCCAGATGCGCGGCGCGGAAATTGCCTAGGGCTGCCTCGTTCTGGGCGAGAAGCGATAGGCCCTGCGGCTCGTCGGGGCGGCTTTCCATCACTTGTCGCAGCTGCATGACGAGCGCCTCGCGGCGCGGATCGGCGGGAATGGATTGGCGAAACGGCACCTGGGCCTCGGCGGTGTCTTGATCGGGGCGCGTGGCACGGGCGTTCTCGACCTGCGCAAGGCGGGTGGCGATGGGCAGATCAGGATAGCCTGGCACACCGATCGTCAGGTAGATCGCGAAGCTGCCCGCCACGCATGCAGCCAGGGCCGTGGCAACGATAAAGCCGTCATGGCGGCCCCTGACGGGCTTGCCCGTCTGCGCAGCTTGAAGCGCACGGTCCGCCTCGAGCAGGCGACGCGAGACTTCGGCACGGGTGCGGTTGGCCTCATCCTCGGTCAGCACGCCACGTATGACATCGCGCTCGACCTCTTTGAGTTGGTCGCGATAGACTTGCAAATCATAGGCGGCGGCGGGTGTGGCTGCCCTTTGCGGGCGTGATGCAGCCAAGAGCAGCAATATCACTACCAGCGCCGAAAAAAGCCCTGTCGCGATCCAAAATCCCATAACGCCTGCATCCTTGTTGCAACCCTGCATGCAACACATAAGGGCAGAGCTGCGTGTAGAAAACTGGGCGTCGGGCCGCAGGGGGGCAAGATTGTGCGGCTGCGTCGCATTTCGCGATAAACAGGTCGCGCGCAGTATCTTGTTTCCGTAGCACCTGAGACACACGGATCAGGCAGTCAGAGGGAGCCGTGACATGCGCCGCTATTCCGCCTTTGCCATCGCCCGCGAGGCCATGCGCCATCACTTGGGCTGGGAGCGGGCGTGGAAAAGCCCAACTCCAAAAGCACAATACGATGTGATCATCGTGGGCGCGGGCGGCCATGGTTTGGCCACGGCCTATTACCTCGGCAAGAACCACGGTATCCGCAATGTCGCGGTGATCGAGAAAGGCTGGCTGGGCGGCGGCAATACCGGGCGCAACACCACGATCATCCGCTCGAACTACCTGCAAGACCCCTCGGCCGCGATTTATGAAAAGGCGCGCAGCCTTTATGAGACACTCAGCCAGGATCTGAACTATAACGTGATGTTCAGCCCGCGTGGCGTGATGATGCTGGCCCAGACCGAGCATGAGATCCGCGGCTATCAGCGCACGGCGCATGCCAATGCGCTGCAAGGGGTGGCGACCGAGTTCATCAGCCCGCGCCGCGTGAAAGAACTATGCCCGATCATCAATATCGATGGGCCGCGCTACCCTGTTCTGGGTGCGCTTTGGCAGCCGCGCGGCGGCACCGCGCGCCATGATGCGGTCGCTTGGGGCTATGCGCGGGCCTGTTCGGACATGGGCATGGACATCATCCAGCAGACCGAGGTGACGGGCGTGAAGCGCGAGGGTGGCCGTGTGGTCGGCGTCGAGACGACCAAGGGCTACATCGGGTGTAGCAAGCTTGGCATCGTGGTGGCGGGTCATTCTGGCGTCATGGCCGAGCGCGCGGGCTTTCGACTTCCGATCGAGAGCGTGGCGTTGCAGGCCTTGGTCTCGGAGCCGATCAAGCCGATCATGGATGTGGTCGTCATGGCCAACACCGTGCATGGCTATATGAGCCAATCCGACAAGGGCGAGATGGTCATCGGCGGCGGGGCGGACAATTACAACAACTATACCCAGCGCGGGTCGTTCCAGCATGTCGAGGAAACGGTGCGTGCGCTGATCGAGACCTTCCCGATCATCTCGCGGCTGAAGATGCTGCGTTGGTGGGGGGGGATCGTCGATATGACCGGCGACCGTTCGCCCATCATCTCGAAAACACCCGTTGATGGCGTATTCGTCAATTGCGGCTGGGGGACAGGCGGGTTCAAGGCGATCCCGGGGTCCGGCTGGGCGATGGCGGAATTGATGGCCAAGGGGCATTCACCCTTGGCGGATGCGTTTTCGCTTGGGCGGTTCCGCGAAGGGCGGTTCATCGATGAGTCGGTGGCCGCAGGGGTGGCGCATTGATGGGCCGGATTTGGATGGCAGGGGACGCAGGGGGGCTGTCTGCCCCCCTCCTGGCCTTTGGCCAGTTCACCCCCCGAGGATATTTGGAAAACGAAGAAATGGTGCGGTCATGCTGACATTCCAATGCCCCTATTGCGGCGTGCAGGCCTGCGAGACCGAATTGGCGGCAGGCGGCGAGGCGCATCTCAAGCGCTTCGGGCCGGGATCGTCGGATGAGGATTTCGAGGGCTACCTGTTCCTGCGCCCCAATGTGAAGGGCGTGCATTTCGAGCGCTGGCGCCATGCGATGGGCTGCGGCAAGTGGTTTTTGGCCGCGCGCTGCACCGCGACGCTGGAGGTCTTCGGCACTTACCCCGCGCAAACCACCGAGCCGCCGCCCGAAATCATCGCCGCCATTAAAGCCCGCCGCCCCGATTGGAGCCTGTCATGAGCATCCGCCTGTCCACCGGCGGCCGGTTGATCGACCGTAGCCGCAAGATCGGGTTTTCCTTCAACGGCAAGCAGATGATGGCGCATCCAGGCGATACGCTTGCGTCGGCGCTGATGGCCAATGGCCAGATGATCATGGGCCGGTCCTTCAAGTATCATCGCCCGCGGGGCGTGGTCGCTAGCGGTGCGGAGGAGCCCAATGCCTTGGTCAATCTGGGCAAGGGTAAGCGCCATGAACCTAACCAGCGCGCGACCCTGACCGAAGTCTTCGACGGGCTGGAGGCCACGAGCCAGAACCATTGGCCGAGCCTGAACTGGGATATCGGCGAGGTGAATGCGCTGTTCGCGCGGCTGTTGCCGGCGGGGTTCTATTACAAGACATTTATTCATCCGCGCCCCTTCTGGAAGCATGTCTTCGAGCCTTTCATCCGGCAATCGGCAGGTCTGGGGCGCGCACCTGATCCCAGGCACAGCGATCCCGACCGCTATGAGCAGTTCTATGCCCATGCCGATCTGGTCATCGCAGGCGGTGGGATTGCGGGGCTGCAAGCGGCGCTCGCGGCAGGGCGCGCCGGGCTCAAGGTCATCTTGTGCGAGCAAAGCGCCCAATGGGGTGGCCGCGCCCCGATCGACGGGGTGGAGATCGATGGCCAACCTGCGGCTGATTGGGTTGACGCGGCCGTCGCGGAATTGGCGCAGATGCCGCATGTCGATTTGCGGCTACGGCTGATGGCGGCGGGTGTCTATGACCATGGCTATGTCATCGGCTATGAACGCTTGGGCGATCACGCGCCGGGGCAGGATACGCCGCGCCATCGGCTGTGGCGGATCAGGGCGGGGCGGATCATCGCGGCCACCGGCGCATTGGAGCGGCCGTTGAGTTTCGCGGGCAATGACAAGCCCGGCGTGATGCTGGCCTCGGCGATGCGCGATTATGTCGTCAATTGGGGCGTGGCACCTGGTGCGCGCACGGTGATCGTGACCAATAATGACGATGCTTATCGCACCGCGCTGGCGTTGGTGGCGGCGGGGCTGTCGGTGCCTTGTATCGTGGATGCCCGGCCCGAGGCGAATGGACCGCTTGTGCAAGAGGCGCGAGCAAGTGGCCTGCGGGTCTTGACCGGCATGGGCATTGCCTCGGTCAAGGGGTTGCGCGGCGTCGTGGCCGTGCAGCTCTGCGCGCAGGATGGCGCGGGCGAGGTGCTGGAGGATGTCGTTTGCGATGCGGTTGCCATGTCGGGCGGCTGGTCGCCGGTGGTGCATCTGTGGTCGCATTGTGGTGGCAAGCTGACATGGGACGCGGCTGGCGCGTTTTTCCGCCCCGACCATGCGCGCCCGCCGACCGATCAGAAGGGGCAGGGCTTTGTCATTTGTGCCGGTGCAGCCGATGGCGCGCTTTTGGCAGACGAGACGATGGTAAATGCGGCCAAATCGGTCGGCCGGGTGTTGGCTGAGCATGGAAAATCCGGTGCTGCTGTCCCCGTTGCGAAGGCCGCGGCCGAAGCGCCGATGCAGCCTGTGTGGGTCATGCCTGCGGGGGCTGGCGTCAAGAAACGCGCCAAGATGTGGCTCGATTTCCAGAACGATGTGAAGGTGTCAGACGTGCAGCTTGCCGCGCGCGAGGGCTATGAAAGCGTCGAGCACACCAAACGCTATACCACGTTAGGTATGGCAACGGATCAAGGAAAACTAAGTAATATAAATGGATTGGCGGTTCTTGCGCAGGCGTTGGATGAAGATATTCCACGTGTCGGCACCACCACATTCCGCCCGCCCTATACCCCGATCTCGATGGGAGCGATTGCAGGCGAGGCGCGAGGCGAGATCTTTCAGCCGCTCCGGCGCACACCGATCCACGGCTGGCACGAAGAGAACGGTGCGCATTGGGAACCAGTGGGCCATTGGCGCCGCCCCTATTGTTTTCCGAAAAAAGGCGAAAGCCATCGTGATGCGGTGAACCGCGAAATCATGGCAACGCGGAACGGTGTCGGGCTGCTCGACGCCTCGACCTTGGGCAAGATCATCGTCAAGGGGCCTGATGCGGGCCGCTTCCTCGACATGCTCTACACCAACATGATGAGCACGCTTGCGCCGGGCAAGTGCCGCTACGGGCTGATGTGCAGCGAGAACGGCTTTTTGATCGATGACGGTGTGGTTGCGCGCCTCGATGCGGAGAGTTTTCTTGTCCACACCACGACGGGTGGGGCTGATCGCATCCATGCACATATGGAGGATTGGCTGCAATGCGAGTGGTGGGATTGGCAGGTCTATACCGCCAATGTCACCGAGCAATGGGCGCAGATCGCGGTCGTGGGTCCCAAGGCGCGGGCGGTTTTGGAGAAGCTCGGGGCGGATTTCGACATTTCCGCCGCGGGCCTGCCCTTCATGGCCTGGGCTGAGGGCAAGATCGGTGGTTTTACTGCGCGGGCGTTTCGGATTTCCTTCTCGGGGGAATTATCCTTTGAGATCGCGGTGCCGGCCGCCCAAGGGCGCGCCTTTTGGGAGGCGCTGCTACGCGCCGGTGTGGAATTCGGGATCACCCCCTATGGCACCGAGGCGCTGCATGTGATGCGCGCCGAAAAGGGCTTTATCATGATCGGGGACGAGACCGATGGCACGGTCATTCCGCAAGATCTGGGTCTGGCGTGGGCGATTTCGAAAAAGAAAGGGGATTATCTGGGCAAGCGTGCGCAGGAACGCAGCCATATGACCGATCCCACGCGCTGGAAGCTTGTTGGGCTGGAAACGCTCGACGGATCGGTGCTTCCCGATGGGAGCTACGCGGTCGCCGATGGTGTGAACGCCAATGGCCAGCGCAACACCCAAGGGCGGGTGACCTCGACCTATTTCTCGCCTACGCTGGGGCGGGGCATCGCGATGGGCCTTGTCCTGCACGGGCCGGACCGCATGGGCGAGGTGCTGGACTTCAACACAACCAAGAAAGACGCCAAAGGCGAGATGCGCATGATCAAGGCACGCATCGTCAGCCCTGTCTTCTTTGATCCCGCGGGGGAAAAGCAGAATGTCTGAGGGTCGGGTCAGCGCGCTTGGCGGGGCGCAAAGCCAAGGTTTGGTCAATATCCGCGACATCGGCTTGCAAGGCATGGTCAGCCTGCGCGCCGATTTGGCGCAAGCGGCCAAGGCGGTGGAACAGGTGACAGGGGTCGCCATGCCCGCGATGCGCGCGATCACCAGCGGCAAGGCTTGTTCGGTCGCGTGGATGTCGCCCGATGAGGTCTTGATCTTGTGCGATCATGCGCAGGCGGATGGGATGGTAACGGCCTTGAGCAAGGCGCTTGCCGGACAGCATCACCTTGCCGTCAATGTCTCGGATGCACGCGCGTTGTTCGGCTTGAGCGGGCCGGAGGGGGCGCTGCGCGATGTCTTGTCGAAGATCACGCCTGCCGATCTAACCACGCTGGCACCGGGCGAGATGCGGCGCACGCGGCTCCAACAGGTGGCGGCGGCTATCTGGTTCGAGACCGAGGCCGAGGCGCGGGTAATCTGTTTCCGCTCGGTCGCGCGCTATGTCTTTGATCTTTTGGCCATGTCGGCGCATACAAGCGGCGCAGTCGGCCATCACTGAGGGGCGCAGACGGACGGGCGTTTCCCAAGCGAAGCCTTCGGTTTTTCGGCCTCGTCAAAGGGCCGGGCTTGACGCGCCCATGCGCCGCGCTCCATCTGTCACCCAAACCGCAACCATGAAAAAGGGGGCCCAGACATGGCTTTCACACTTCCCGATCTTCCTTATGCCCATGACGCGCTGGCCGGTCTCGGCATGAGCCGCGAGACGTTGGAATACCACCACGACCTGCATCACAAGGCCTATGTCGATAACGGCAACAAGCTGATCGCCGGCACCGAATGGGAAAACAAATCCCTCGAAGAGATCATCATCGGCACCTATCAGGCCGGTGCGGTGGCCCAGAACGGCATTTTCAACAACGCATCCCAGCATTGGAACCACAACCAGTTCTGGGAAATGATGGGGCCGGGCGAGGGCGCCATGCCGGGCGAGCTGGAAAAGGCGATCGTCGAAAGCTTTGGCTCGATTGACCAGTTCAAGGCCGATTTCGCCGCCGCAGGTGCGGGCCAGTTCGGGTCGGGCTGGTGCTGGCTGGTCAAGGACAAGGACGGGTCGCTCAAGGTCACCAAGACCGAGAATGGCGTGAACCCATTGTGCTTTGGTCAGACGGCACTTTTGGGCTGCGATGTGTGGGAACATTCCTACTACATCGATTTCCGCAACAAGCGCCCGGCTTATCTGGATAACTTCCTCACCAAGCTGGTGAATTGGGAAAATGTCGCGGCCCGTTTGGCTGGATAATCGTTGATTTCATCGGTCGCGCGGCCCGCCTTGGCGGGCCGTTTGCGTGTCAGCCCGCGGTCGCGACCTGGCCAAGCCGTGCCATCAGGCTCTCCACATCGGGGATGGTTTCGATGAAGCCTTTCAGGCTCTCCTCGGCAAAACCTTGAGCGATCACATGGTCGATGAGTGCAATCAACGGTTGCCAATAGCCCGCGATATCCAGAAGCAGGATGGGCTTTTGGTGCAGGCCAAGCTGGCGCCAGGTTAGCACCTCGAAGAACTCGTCGAGCGAGCCGGCCCCGCCGGGGAGCACCACCACGGCATCGGCATTCATGAACATCACCTTTTTGCGTTCATGCATGGTTTCGGTGATGACGAAGGTGGTCAGGTCGCGTTTTCCGACCTCCCATGCCATAAGGTGGGTGGGAATGACACCGAAGGTTTCACCATCCGCCGCTTGGGCTGCGCGGGCGACCGCGCCCATGATGCCGACATCGCCTGCGCCATAGACCAAGCGCATCCTGGCCGCGGCCAAGGCACGGCCAAGTGCATCGGCGGCGGCCATATAGGCCGGGTCGGCGCCGGGGCGCGCGCCACAATAGACACAGACCGATAGACTTTTCATCGCAATCCCTTGCACTTGCCCAGAGTTTCCCCCCTGATAGGCCGAAGCAATCGGCGGCTCAAGCTGCATGGGGGCCGCGCCCACGATTTCGGCATGCAACAACGGGGGTGAACCCCGTCCTTGGGGGAGACACAACGGCCATGGCGACACCTGCGTCGGGCGCAACAGGGGCAAGCACCCGTGCGATCATCTGGTTTGGCGTGATTGGTGCTGCGGCCTTTGCAGCCGTGATCGGTTTCATGACCTTGCAAGACAGCCCAGAGCCCGCGTCGCCGCCTGTCGCAGAAACGGCGACCGCGCCGAGCACTGCCAGCGACAGCGTGGCGCCCAGCGTCGCGCCTGCGCCGTCGCCCGCCGTGACTGAGCCTGCGCCGGCCCCGGAGGTCGCACAAGCACCGGCCCCGGCCCCCGTACCGGCTGAAACGCCCGTGGATGCTGTACCCACCGTGGCAGCCGCACCCGCCGACCAGGCGGTCGCAGCGCCCACGACAGAGATTGCCGCGCCCACGTTGCCCACGGAGATTGCAGCGCCGATGATGGCCCCGGTCCTTGATGTTGTACGGGTTGATGCCGATGGCAATGCGGTCATCGCTGGCCGTGCTGCGCCCGAGGTGAAGGTGGTGCTGTTCCTTGATGCAGCGCCAATCGCCGAGGTGATGGCCGATGGCGCGGGCAATTTCGTGGCGCTTTTGGTCATCGCGCCTGACGACAAGCCTCGTGTCCTGACGCTTGAGGCGGTGAGCGCTGATGGCACTATTGTTGCGGGCGCAGACAGCGTCTTGATTGCGCCTTTCGCGCTTGCCGTCGCCGAGGCGGCGATCGCGCAACCGGCCACCGTCGCATCGCCGGAAGTGGCACCCACAGTCGCCGCGCCCTCCGCTTCGGAGACCGCCATAGGTGAGGCCGTTCCCGCACCCGAACCCGCACCCGAACCCGCCCCCGCGCAGGCCGAGGTCGTGGCCCAAGCCCCTGCCGTTGTGATCGCAGGGCAAGACGGCATTCGTGTCGTGCAAGGTGCCACGGCGCAAGTCACCGACAAGCTTTATCTCGATGCGATCACCTATGATGAGGCTGGTGTCGTGGCGCTGGCCGGGCGCGGACAGCGAGCGGCCGATCTGCATGTGATGTTGGATGCCACGACCGTCAGCACCAGCGCCATCGATGATCGCGGACAATGGAGCGTGGCCTTGTCCAATGTCGCCCCCGGCACCTATCGCCTTCGGGTCGAACAGCGCGATGCGCGCGGCGTGGTGACCGATGCGCTTGAAACACCCTTCCTGCGCGAAGATCCTGCCCGTATTCGCGGCAACCCGATGCTGGTCGAACCGGGTAGTTCGGTGATCACCGTGCAGCGCGGCTTTACGCTTTGGGGGATCGCCGAGGCGAATTTTGGCAGCGGCTTCCTGTATGTGCAGATTTTCCAAGAAAACAGCGAGGATATCCGCGATCCGGACCTGATCTATCCCGGACAGATTTTCGCCTTGCCAGATCTGCCACGCGTCGGGGCGGCGCAGTGATCGCTCTGGTCATTTCCGGGGGCGCGTCTTAGGTAGCTGGCAAGACAGCGCTTAGGACCATCCCATGCAAGCCAAGACCCGCGTCGCAGGCCCAGCGCCTGCGGCCCAAGACCAAGGCCCCCAACGTGACACCGAGGCTGCACGCGCGCGGCGTTCGGGCTGGCGCACCATGCGCAAGGTGGCCCCTTATCTTTGGCCAGCCGACAAGCCTTGGGTCAAGAGCCGCGTCTTGGCCGCGATGGCCTTTTTGCTTTTGGCCAAGCTGGTGGGTGTGGGCATTCCCTTTACCTACAAAGCCGCCGTTGATGTCCTGACAGGCGAGGGGGCAAGCCCTGCTTGGCTTTTGGGGATGGGTGCCGTTGGGATTACGGTCGCCTATGGGGTGGCGCGTGCGGCAAATATCGGTTTGCAGCAGTTGCGCGACGCAGTCTTTGCGCGGGTCGCGCAAGGGGCGCTTCGGCAACTCGCGCTTGAGACCTTTCAGCATATCCACGCATTGTCGCTGCGCTATCACATCACGCGCAAGACGGGTGGCCTGAGCCGGATCATCGAACGCGGGGTGAAGGGCGTCGATTTCCTGTTGCGCTTCATGCTCTTTTCGGTCGGCCCGTTGATCCTGGAACTTTTGCTGACAGGCATCATCTTGGCGCTGGTCTTTGACATCGGCTATCTGATCGTTTTGGTCGTCACCATCGGGCTTTATGTTTGGTTCACCTTTGCGGTGACCGAATGGCGCGTAAAAATCCGCAAGGAGATGAATGACCAAGATACCGATGCCAATCAAAAGGCGATCGACAGCCTGCTCAACTACGAGACGGTGAAATATTTCAGCGCCGAAGCGCGCGAGGCGGCGCGCTACGACAGCGCGATGGCCCGCTACGAGCGCGCCGCGATCAAGACATCGTTGTCATTGGCGTTTCTCAATTTCGGGCAATCGGTGATCATCTCGGCGGGTCTGGTCATTGTCATGGTCATGGCGGCGATCGGTGTGCAATCGGGGGAATTGACGACGGGTGATTTCGTCATGGTCAACGCCTTCATGATCCAGATCACCATTCCGCTCAATTTCCTTGGCACGGTTTATCGCGAGATCCGGCAAGCCCTTGTCGATATGGGCGAGATGTTCGACCTTTTGGAACAGCCGCAGGAGATTTCCGATAAGCCCGGCGCGCCTGCACTGGCGGTCAGGGGCGGGTCGGTCGTGTTCGAAGATGTGCGCTTTGCATATGATCCGGCGCGTCCCATCCTCAAAGGGTTGAGCTTTACGTTGGCCCCAGGTGGCAGCGTGGCCTTGGTTGGCCCCTCGGGTTCGGGCAAATCGACGATCGGGCGGCTCTTGTTCCGCTTCTACGATGTCAGCGGCGGCGCGATTCGGATCGATGGCCAGGATCTCCGCGATGTGACGCAAGACAGCCTGCATGCGCAAATCGGTGTCGTGCCGCAAGACACGGTGCTGTTCAACGACACGATCCGCTACAATATCGCCTATGGGCGTGCGGATGCGAGCCAAGCCGAGATCGAGGCAGCGGCACGCGCAGCGCGTATCCATGATTTCATCGCGGCGCTGCCCGAGGGCTACGATACGCCCGTAGGCGAGCGTGGGCTGAAGCTTTCGGGGGGCGAGAAACAGCGCGTAGGCATCGCGCGTACGCTTCTCAAGGATCCGCCGATCCTGCTCTTGGACGAGGCGACCAGCGCGCTCGACAGCGAGACCGAGCGCGATATTCAAGCCGAGTTGAAGATGATGGGCGAAGGGCGGTCGGTGATCACCATCGCGCATCGCTTGTCCACGGTCGTCGATGCCGATCAGATCATCGTGTTGGAAGCAGGCGAGATTGTCGAACGCGGCACCCATGAACAGCTGCTTGCCAAGGCAGGCCGCTACGCCAGCATGTGGGCGCGTCAGCAGGCTGAAGAACAAGAAATATCCTGAGGGCAGGGGGGCGCGGTTATTCATCCGAATAACGGCCTCATCGTATCAGCCCACAGAACATGTGCGGGTGCTGCGGTGCGTATTTGGGGAAAGCTGACAAAGATGCGCTGGGGCAAGGTGGATTGACCTTTGCCGCCAAGCCATGCCAGTGAAGGGCTGAATGCGCCCGCAGGGACGGAAGGTTCATGAAGGTCATCATCTGTGGCGCAGGCCAGGTCGGCTGGCAGATCGCGCGCCATCTTTCCGGCGAAAAGAACGATGTAACCGTCGTTGACAGCAACCCCGAGCTTGTCCGCCGTGCCACCGACACGCTTGATGTGCAGGGATTGACGGGGTTTGCATCGTATCCCGATGTGCTGGAGCGCGCCGGCGCGCGCGATGCCGACATGATCATCGCGGCGACATTCTCGGACGAGGTCAACATGGTGACCTGCCAGGTTGCCCACTCTGTCTTCGCTGTGCCGCGCAAGATCGCCCGGTTGCGCGCGCGCAGCTATCTCGACGCGATCTATTCCGATCTGTATCGGCGCGACCATTTGCCGATTGATGTCGTCATCTCGCCCGAGGAGGAGGTGGCTCAAGCCGCCCTTGCGCGCATCCGCTCGCCTGCGACCTTTGACACGGAAGATTTCCTTGCGGGCGAAGCCAAGCTCTTGGGTATCCAGCTCGATGCCGATTGCCCGGTGTTGGAAACCCCACTCAAGCAATTGTCCGAGCTGTTCTCGACCTTGCGCGCGATCGTGGTGGGCATTCGCCGCGAAGGGAGTTTGTTTGTTCCCGAACCGGGTGATCAGCTATTTGCGGGTGACCAGATCTATGTCTGTACCCACACCGTCGATGCCGGTCGCACGCTGGAGATCTTTGGCAAGACCGCGCGTTTGCCCGAACGGGTCTTGATCGTGGGCGGCGGCAATGTGGGGCTGACCGTTGCACGCGCGCTTGAGGCCGGGCCGGAGCGCATGCGGGTGCGCGTGATCGAGAAATCGCGCGCACGCGCCGAAGTCGCCGCCGACGGCTTGGAGCGGACCATCGTTTTGCATGGCGATGGCCTTGATGCCGAAATGCTGCGCGAGGCGGGTGTGGACCGTGTCGATGCCGTGCTGTGTGTCACCGATGATGACAAGACCAATCTTTTGGCCTCGGTCAGGGCCAAGACCGCAGGGGCGACGCTATCGATTGCGCTGGTGAATGATCCGACCTTGGTGCCGATGATGAAGCCTTTGGGGATCGATGCCTATATCAATCCGCGCGCGACGACCGTGAGCTCGATCTTGCGCCATATCCGCCATGGGCGGGTGCGTGGTGTTTATTCGGTGGGCGACAGTGAGGCCGAGGTGATCGAGGCGCAGGTATTGTCAACCTCGGCCATTGCAGGTCGCCAGATCCGCGATATCGATTTTCCCGAAGGTGTGCTGGTGGGCGCGGTGCAAAAGAGTGGCAAGGTGGTGCGTGCTTCGGGCTCCACCCGGATCGACGAGGGCGATGTGATCGTGCTTTTCGTTTTGGCCGCTGATGTGCCGGCGGTCGAGACGCTCCTTCAGGTCTCGATCGACTTTTTCTGACGCCATGGCGCGCCCTGACCGCAGCCCGCCGATTTTCGTCACCCTGCTGATCGCGGCGGCAGTGGCAAGCCTCGTGCCTTCATTTTACGGTGCGGCGGTGGGTGATTTCGACAATGCGCGGGTCTTTTTCTATTGCGGTTTGTTGTTTGCGATCGCGGGCGGATTCATCGGCCTTGCGGTGGCCACAACGCCACGCAATCGGACCGAGCATCGCTATCTTTTGGGCTTGGTGCTCTCCTATTTCTGGCTACCCTTGGTCTTGTCCTTGCCGATGGTGCAGGCAACCCAAGACCTGCGCCTGATCGATATCTATCTCGATATGGCTTCGGCGCTGACGACGACGGGTGCGCCGATTTTTACGCCGGTGCAGCTTGCCGATACCTTGCATCTATGGCGCGCCACCGTGGGCTGGTTCGGGGGGCTTTTGATCTGGATCACCGCCCTTGCGGTGCTATCGCCGCTCAATCTTGGCGGGTTCGAAGTCTCTTCCAATGTCTTGCCAGGCACACAAATCGCAAGCTTGCGCGGCCAATTGACCTTGGTGACTGCGGCGGGTCGGTTGCACCGAGCCGCGTTTGTGTTGACGCCCATCTATGTGGGGTTGAGCATCGTGCTGGCCATGGCGCTGACCATTGCCGGAGAGCGTCCCTTGCATGCGGTGATCCATGCCATGTCCACTTTGTCCACATCAGGGATCAGCGCTGTTGCTGGCCCGCCGGATGGTCAAGGGGGCGTGATCGGTGAGATGGTGATTGCGGTGTTCTTTGTTTTTGCGCTGACACGGCGCAGTTTCTCGAACGGTTTCACGGCGGCATGGCCGCGCGCCCTTGTGCAGGACCGCGAGTTACGACTGGCGGTGTTCGTGGCCTTGGTCTTGCCGAGCTTCCTGTTCCTGCGCCATTGGCTTGCCGCTTATGGCGGTGATGGGCTTGACGATATCGCGGGTGCATTCGCAGCATTCTGGGGAAGCATCTTCACTGTCTTGTCGTTTTTGACCACCACGGGCTTTGTCTCGGCAAATTGGGGGCAGGCTCTTGGCTGGTCGGGTTTGACGACACCAGGGTTGATTTTGGCAGGTCTGGTGATCATGGGCGGCGGCGTGGCGACCACGGCGGGCGGGCTGAAGCTTTTGCGCATATACGCGCTTTACAAACATGGCACACGCGAGATTGACCGCTTGATCTACCCCCATTCCGTCGCGGGTGCGGGCCGGTTGGGGCGGCGTATCCGGCGTGAAGGCGCCTTTATCGCATGGGTCTTTTTCATGCTGCTCCTGATCACGATCGGCGCGGTGAGTGTGGCTTTGGGGATGACCGGGCTCGACTTTACGCAATCCTTGATCCTCGCCATCTCGGCGATTGCGACCGCCGGCCCCTTGGCCAGCGTCGCGGGAGAGGTGCCGATTTCCTATATCGCGCTGAGCGATCCGGCCAAGTTCATCTTGGTCGCGGCGATGGTTATCGGGCGTATGGAAACGCTTGTGTTCATCGCGATCTTGAACCCGAGCTTTTGGCGATCATAGCACAGCTGCGCGATGTGACGTGACAGAGGGTTGATCTTTTGAGTGAATTACCTGCACAGATGTCTCGACATTCGGTCGGGACGGTTGCAAACTCATCTCCGTTACGCCAGCCCAGCACAAGAAGGCGCACATCAAGATGGCCGAGACGAAACAAAATCTTCAGGACGCGTTCCTCAACCATGTCCGCAAGACCAAGGTGCCGGTGACGATCTTTTTGATCAACGGCGTCAAGCTGCAAGGCGTCATCACATGGTTCGACAATTTCTGCGTACTGTTGCGCCGCGATGGCCAAAGCCAGCTTGTCTATAAGCATGCGATCTCGACCGTGATGCCGGCGCAACCGATCAGCCTTTATGACGGGGAAGAGTGACGCGCCAGCCCGTGTCCGCGCACGGTGATGACGCGCAGGCCAAGGGGCCGATGCGCGCGCTGGTGTTGCATCCCGATCTGAAATCCGACCGCAATCGACGCAACCCCGAACCTGCCCTTGCCGAGGCGGTGGCGCTGGCTGCGGCGCTGCCCGATCTCGCGGTGGTGGGCGCGCAGATCGTGCGCCTGCCGCGCGCGCAGCCGGGCTTGTTGTTTGGCACGGGCAAGATTGCCGAACTCAAGGCGCAGATCGCCGATCTTGGGGTTGGGCTGGTCTTGATCGATGGCCCCGTGACGCCGGTACAGCAGCGCAATCTTGAAAAGGAATGGGGCGTCAAGCTGTTGGACCGCACCGGGCTGATCCTTGAGATTTTCGCCGATCGTGCCGCCACGCGCGAGGGGGTGTTACAGGTGGAGCTTGCCGCACTGAGCTATCAGCGCACGCGGCTGGTGCGGGCATGGACCCATCTTGAACGCCAGCGTGGCGGCTTGGGCTTTGTGGGCGGTCCCGGTGAAACCCAGATCGAGGCTGATCGCCGCGCCATCGACGAGGCGGTGACGCGCATCCGCCGCCAACTGGCCAGTGTCGTGAAAACCCGCGAATTGCACCGCAAGGCGCGCGCGAAGGTGCCTTATCCGATTGTCGCGCTGGTGGGTTATACCAATGCGGGCAAATCGACGCTGTTCAACCGCCTGACCGGGGCGCAGGTCTTGGCCAAGGACATGCTCTTTGCCACACTCGACCCCACGATGCGTGCGGTGCGCTTGCCCGACGGCACAGATATCATCTTGTCCGACACGGTGGGCTTCATCTCGGATTTGCCGACCGAACTGGTTGCGGCGTTTCGCGCCACGCTCGAAGAGGTGCTCGATGCCGATCTGATCTGCCATGTGCGCGACATTAGTCATGCCGAGACCGAGGAACAGGCCGCCGATGTCGCCGCAATTTTGCGGAGCCTTGGCGTGGCCGAAACCGCGCCCATGATCGAGGTCTGGAACAAGATCGACAATTTACCCGATGATCTGGCCGCCGCAACCGAGGCGATGGCTGACCGCCGCCCCCATGTCTTTGCCGTCTCTGCGTTAAGCGGGGCGGGAATGGAGCCGCTACTTGTCGCGATTGCCGATACATTGTCACCGCCGCGCAGCTTGGCCTTGGTCACGCTGGCCCATGATGATGGGCGCAAGCGGGCATGGCTTTATGCCCAAGGCGTGGTCGAGGACGAGGCGATGACCGACCATGACATGCGCTTGCGCGTGAATTGGACCGCGCGGCAAGAACAGGCGTTTCGCAAGCTCTAGGTGTCGGCGCGGCGCTTGCGGACGGGGGCGGGGCGCACCTTGCGCTCGATGGCGTCAAACAGCAGGGCCGCGATGTTCTTTCCGGTGGCAAGCTCGATCCCTTCCAGCCCGGGGGAGGAGTTCACCTCCAATACCTTTGGCCCATCATGGGCGCGCAAGAGGTCAACCCCTGCCAGCCCAAGGTTGAAGACGCGCGCCGCGCGCAGGGCGGTGTCGCGTTCCTCCCGCGTGATGCGGACGGGTGTCGCGCTGCCGCCGCGATGCAGGTTCGAGCGGAAATCATCGCCAGCCGCGCTACGCTTCATCGCGGCCACCACCTTGCCATCCACCACGAGGCAACGGACATCTTCGCCGGCCGCTTCTTTGACGAAGCTTTGCACAAGGAAATTGGCACGCAGACCCCGGAACGCGTCGATCACCGATTGCGCGGCCTTGCGGGTTTCGGCGAGCACCACACCCTTGCCTTGTGTCGATTCGAGTAGTTTCACCACCAAGGGTCCGCTGCCCACCAGCGCGATCAGGTTGTCGGTGTCCTTGGGGCTCGCGGCGAATGCGGTGCGCGGCATGCCGATCGCGCGCGCAGCCAAAAGCTGGTGGGCATGCAGCTTGTCACGGCTGGCGGTGATGCCCGCACTGCCGTTCACGCAATAGGTGCCAAGCGATTCGAACTGGCGCAGAACAGCGGTGCCATAGGCGGTGATCGAGGTGCCGATGCGCGGGATCACGGCGTCAAAGCGGGGCAGGCGGGTGCCATCGTAATGCACCTCGGGGGCGAGCGTGTTGATCGCCATGTAGCAGCGTGTGGTGTCGATCACCTCGATGCTATGGCCGCGTTCCTCGCCCTCGGTCACAAGCCGCCTTGTGGAATGGTTTTCCTCACGGCTGAGCACGGCGATACGCAAGGATCGCGGCGGCGCGGCCAGCTTGACCTCTGCGCTATGGTAAATGTCATAGCTCAGGCGCGGCTGGCAAAAGCTGGCGGTAGGGCTGATGCGCCATTCAGGCTGGATTGCTTGTCGCCCGATCAGCATGCGGTAAGCCATGTTGGTGCGATCAGACAACGTGACCTCAACCGGCACCTCGGCCTCGCCGATGCGCAGAACGGTTTCGATGACATAGCGCAACTCGCTTTCGCCATTCGACGATGTCACCTCGCGCCGGTCGCGGATGGTGGCGGAACATGCAATGGTCAGGTCAGTGCGCCCCGGCACCGGATGGACGGCAAAGCGCAGCTTGGGCCGCGCGGCGGGGCCGAAAGGCTCAATATCGAAGGCATGCAACGCCGAGGTGCGCGCGCCGGTATCGACCTTGGCCTTGAGCGCGGGCAGGCCGAGGCCGGGCAGGGCCACCCATTCTTCCCATCCCAGCGTCAGGGGGCGGTGTTGCATGACCATCGGCGCGCTCCTTGGCATCGCGGGGGAATCGGGGCATGACCTGCGGGATTGCGCAGGCACAGGCAAGGATGACCATGGGCGACGTCTTCGACTTTCATGTGACAGCGACATCGGGCAAAGCGAGGGTGGGCGTGATTGACACACCGCGCGGCCAGATCCGCACGCCCGCCTTCATGCCCGTCGGCACGGCGGCCACCGTCAAGGCGATGTTGCCCGAAAGCGTCGCGGCGACGGGTGCCGACATCTTGCTGGGCAATACCTATCACCTGATGCTGCGCCCCACGGCCGAGCGGATCGCAAGGTTGGGGGGGCTGCACCGTTTCATGAATTGGGACAAGCCGATCTTGACCGATTCGGGCGGCTTTCAGGTCATGAGCTTGGCCGATCTGCGCAAGCTGACCGAGGAAGGGGTCACGTTTCGTAGTCATATCGACGGCTCAAAGCATATGCTCAGCCCTGAGCGCTCGATGGAGATCCAAAAGCTTTTGGGCTCTGACATCGTGATGTGTTTCGACGAATGTCCGGCACTTCCTGCGGGGCGCGACCGGATTGCCGAAAGCATGCAGTTGTCGATGCGGTGGGCCGCGCGCTCCAAGGACGCCTTTGGCGACCGTCCGGGGCATGCGCTTTTCGGGATTCAGCAAGGCGGGCTTGAGCGCGACTTGCGCGAAGAATCAGCCAAGGCGCTGGTCGATATCGGCTTTGACGGCTACGCCGTGGGCGGCCTTGCCGTGGGCGAGGGGCAAGAAGCGATGTTCGGCGTTCTCGACTACGCCCCCGACATGCTGCCCGCCGACAAGCCGCGCTACCTGATGGGGGTGGGCAAGCCTGATGATATCGTGGGCGCCGTCGCACGCGGCATAGACATGATGGATTGCGTGCTGCCCTCGCGCTCGGGGCGCACCGGGCAGGCATGGACACGCATGGGTCAGATCAACATCAAGAATGCCCGCCATGCCGACGATCCGCGCCCCTTGGACGAGGCCTGCACATGCCCCGCATGTCGCGGCTATAGCCGGGCCTATCTGCACCATGTCTTCCGCGCGGGCGAGATGATCTCGGGCATGCTGCTGACATGGCATAATCTGCATTACTACCAAGAGCTCATGGGCGGGATGCGTGCTGCGATTGCCGAAGATCGCTTTGCCGCCTTCGCAGCCGATTTTCATGCGCAACGCGCCGCGGGCGACATCGCGCCATTGTGATATAGACCAGCGGATGGTGGGCGAGATGCCTTTATCAGCGCAAAACCGGCCTTGCGCCTTTCTTTCAGCAGGCGCACCATGTCGGCCAAGGACGGGGGCTTGCCCCGGTGGTTGAAACCTGTCCTCCGCTGCCCCAAATTAAGCCCCTATCGGATCGGTGCCGCGCGGCTGCCCAGACAGAGCCGGCCCTGATGCCAAGACCAAGGAAGGCAAGACCCAAGTGACCCAAGATACGTTCCCCGTTCTGCCACTGCGCGACATTGTCGTGTTCCCGCATATGATCGTGCCGCTCTTTGTCGGCCGCGAGAAATCGGTGCGCGCATTGGAAGAGGTGATGCAAGACGACAAGCAGATCTTGCTTTCAAGCCAGATCGATCCGGCGGTCGATGACCCCGATAGCACCGGGATCTATCGCACGGGTGTGCTGGCCAATGTGCTGCAACTGCTGAAGCTGCCCGATGGCACGGTCAAGGTGCTGGTCGAAGGGCGCCGTCGCGTCGTGATCACGGATTTTGTCGAGAATGACAGCTTTTTCGAAGCACGTATCGAAGATCTGGACGAAATGCCGGGCGATCCGGCCGCCGTGCGCGCCATGATCGGTGCCGTGGCCGAAGAATTCGAGAAATACGCCAAGATTAAAAAGAATATCCCCGAGGATGCGCTCACCTCCGTCGCCGAAGCGCAAGATCCGGCCAAATTGGCCGATCTGGTATCGGGACATCTGGGGATCATGGTCAGCCAAAAGCAAGAGCTTTTGGAAACCCTCGACGTGGCCGAACGGCTTGAAAAGGTCTATGGGCTGATGCAGGGCGAGATGTCGGTTCTGCAAGTCGAGAAAAAGATCAAAAGCCGCGTCAAGAACCAGATGGAGCGTACGCAGCGCGAATATTACCTCAACGAACAGATGAAGGCCATCCAGCGCGAGCTGGGCGATGGCGATGAGGGCGGCGAGGTGGCCGAGCTTGAAGAGCGCATCACCGCCACCAAGCTGTCCAAGGAAGCCCGCGAAAAGGCCGAGGCAGAGCTGAAGAAGCTGCGCAACATGTCGCCCATGTCGGCCGAGGCGACGGTGGTGCGCAACTACCTCGACTGGATGCTGTCGATTCCGTGGGGGGTGAAATCGCGGGTAAAAAAGGATCTGGGCCGCGCCGAAGCGGTGCTGGACGCCGATCATTACGGGCTAGAAAAGGTCAAGGAACGCATCGTCGAATACCTGGCCGTGCAAGCGCGCAGTGCGAAATTGAAGGGGCCGATCCTGTGCCTTGTCGGCCCGCCGGGCGTGGGCAAGACCAGCCTTGGCAAATCGGTCGCCAAGGCGACGGGGCGCGAATTTATCCGCATCTCGCTGGGCGGCGTGCGCGACGAGTCGGAAATCCGAGGCCATCGGCGCACCTATATCGGCTCGATGCCGGGCAAGATCATTCAAGCGCTGAAAAAGGCCAAAACCACCAACCCGCTGATCTTGCTCGATGAGATTGACAAGATGGGTCAGGATTTCCGGGGCGATCCGGCCAGCGCCATGCTTGAAGTTCTCGACCCTGAACAGAATTCTACCTTCATGGATCATTATCTCGAGGTGGAATATGACCTCTCGAACGTGATGTTCCTGACCACGGCGAACTCCTACAACATGCCCGGCCCGCTTTTGGACAGAATGGAGATCATTCCGCTTGCCGGCTACACCGAAGATGAAAAGCGCGAGATCGCCAAGCAGCATCTGGTCGAAAAGCAGATGAAGAATCATGGGCTTCGGTCCAAGGAATTCACCGTCTCTGACGCTGCGCTGACCGATATCATCCGCTACTACACGCGCGAGGCAGGTGTGCGGAACCTTGAGCGCGAAATCGCCAAGCTTTGCCGCAAGGCGGTGACGACCATCGTCAAAAAAGAGGCCGACAAGGTCAGCGTAACCCCCGAAAAGCTCGAGGGGATGCTTGGCGTAAAGCGCCACAAATTTGGCCTTGCCGAGCGCGAGGATCAGATCGGCGTGGTCACGGGCCTTGCTTGGACCAGTGTCGGCGGCGATCTTTTGTCGATCGAGGCGCTGCGTCTGCCCGGCAAGGGGCGGATGAAGACCACCGGCAAACTCGGCGATGTCATGAAGGAATCGATCGAGGCAGCGTCGAGCTATGTCCGCTCAGTCGCGCCCAAGATCGGAGTCAGGCCGCCACGGCTGGATGGTTGGGATATCCATGTCCACGTCCCCGAAGGGGCGACGCCCAAGGATGGGCCAAGTGCCGGCATCGCGATGGTGACATCCATCGTCTCGGTCCTGACCCAGATCCCGGTACGCCGCGACATCGCCATGACCGGCGAGGTCACCTTACGCGGCAATGTGCTCGCCATCGGCGGTTTGAAGGAAAAGCTGTTGGCCGCCATGCGAGGGGGCATCACCACCGTGCTGATCCCGGCGGAAAATGAAAAAGACCTGCCTGACATCCCCGACAATGTGAAAGCTGGGCTCACGATCATTCCCGTCGGCCATGTGACCGAAGTTCTTGCCCGCGCTTTGGTCCGTCAGCCTGAGGCGATTGATTGGGACGAAGAGGCCGAAGCCGCCGCCGCCGCCGCGCGGCCAAGCACCGCAAGTAACGAGGCCGCAACGGCGCATTGATCGGCTGTTTCAAGGCCAACTGAAACGCCACGCCCAAAGCGTGGCGTTTTTGCTGCGCCGTTCTTGGGCAACGAAATCTGGCTTTGACATCGCAGTTTTCCTGACATCTCCATGCGTCCCGTAAGGGGTTGGGGTATGGTATGCCTATGCAAGCGGTGTTTTCGCGGCGTGCGTTTTTGTCTGTCGGTGTCGCCGTGGGTTCAAGCACGGCTTTGTCATGTCCGAGTATCGCGCAAGACATGCCGCAACGCCACCTTGCGCGGGCATTCCCAAGCGCGCCGAAGGGGCGCACGCCTGATACGATACGCGATGTGGCCACGACCGAGCCGGTGATTGCCCTGACCTTCGATGACGGCCCGCACCAGACCCTCACATCGCAAATCTTGGATATCTTGGACGCCCGCCAGATCAAGGCCAGTTTTTTCGTGGTCGGTAACCGCGTCGCGCAAGCGCCTGATATCGTGGCCCGGATCGCCCAAGACGGTCATGAGATCGGCAATCATTCGTGGTCACATCCGCGCTTGGGCGTGATGCAAGACCATGACATTTTGGATCAGATTGACCGCACCGCCCATGCCGTGGCCGCGGTGACCGGCCATAGCCCCGTCCTGATGCGGCCACCTTATGGCGATTTCAATGCCCGGCGGAGCCAGATGTTGCGCGCGGCCCGGGATTTGCCGACGATCCTGTGGTCTGTCGATCCGCAAGATTGGCGTCGGCCCGGTGGCATGGCGATTGCCGAGCATATGATTGCCCATGCACGACCCGGCGCAGTGATTTTGGCCCATGACACGGTCAGCCAGACCTTGCGCAACCTGCCGCTTGCCCTCGATACGTTGCTCGCGCAAGGATATCGCTTCGTCACCGTCTCGGCATTGATCGGTTGGCCGGAATGGACCGATCGGCGCAATGCGCGCGGCCATGCCTTTGGCTAGTGCTTTCTCTCTTGGTCAAACCATTCATCTTTCGATAGGATGGTGGGCGAGTCAGTCATCAACCCGCACAGGCGATGTGCTGGTTGCGTAACAAGGGTCAGGCCATGGCGCGTTCAGGAAAAACGGATATATCGACAGGTAGCACCAAATTGCGGGCAACCCCCGCAGGGCCGAAAAGCCGCAGCAAGACAGATCAAGCCGCGCCGAACGACGCACAACCCAGCAAAGCTGAGGTGGTCGGGCCTCGCACCGGTCATTTGCGCGCCGTCGTGGCCGAAGAAGTGATGACGCCCGCTGAAAGCGATGCTGCCACGCAGGGCAAGGCGACGGCTGAGGCTGACAGCGATCCAAGGTTCAAGCGCCAAGCCTTGCTTGAAGCGGTCTGTGCCAGAACCCCGATGAAGCGCGGCGAAGTCAAGACCTTGGTCGAATTGGTCCTCGATGAACTTGGCCATGCCATAGATCGCAATGACGAGTTGATTTTGCCGCCCTTGGGCAAGCTTTCGATCAAGCGCCGCAATGCAGAGGGGAAATCGGGCGACCTGTTGAACATGAAACTAAAACGAACGAAAGACATGGGCGTATCAGGTGACGATGCCCCCCTTGCAGCCGCGGGCGAGGATGGCTAAAGACCTTTCACCCGGCGGGTGATTAGCTCAGTGGTAGAGCGCTTCGTTCACATCGAAGATGTCGGGGGTTCAAATCCCTCATCACCCACCATTTTCTCCTGAACTTTGGGTTGGCAGCCGTGCGGCGGCTCTTGCCCTGTCGTCCAACGCAGGCTATCAGGCGCGGGCTTTGGGTGGTTAGCTCAGTTGGTAGAGCGCTTCGTTTACACCGAAGATGTCGGGGGTTCGAGTCCCTCACCACCCACCATCCTCCTATCGGTGCGGCGCTGTGTGTTGGTGTACGGCTCTACAAGGGCCATGGTCGGCGGTGCGCTTGGCAGAGGGTTTGATCGGATCAGCTGAGGACACATCGCATGACGTTGCAAGCAAATGCCAAAGCCCGTGCCGGGCTGTTGTATTGCTTCGACAAAGGATATGCTGCCGCATCATTGGTCTCGGCCTATTCTGCCTTGGAGGCGGCCAGCAAGCCTTTGGTCGTTCATTTTTCACATGATGGGCCAATCGATGCTGCACATCCCTTGGTGGACCGTTTGGCCGCCCATCCCAACTGCGCCAATCTCTACCTCAGGCCGCTGATCTATCCTGACCATGTCGGCGACCATGTCGGCACGCTTTTGCGTGTGTATTGCGGGCGTTTACTTGCGCGCCCCCCCGAAGGGGGCAGGATCATCTATCTTGATGGCGATACGCTGGTTCAAGATGATATTGTGCCGCTCGCTGAACACGATATCGGAGATGTCCCGATCGGGGCCGTGCAAGACACGATGTTCCTGAGCTGGCACCACAAGGCCCAGAATGGAACTTCGCGCCAGCGTCAGCGATACCAAAAAACGCTTGCTGCATGGTCATCACGCATGGCGTCGTTCCGGGCCGATCGCTATTTCAATTCGGGTGTGCTGCTCATCGATTACGACCGCATCGATACCCTTGGCCTCGATGCCGCCATGCAGAACTTGGATCACGTTGCGCAATTTCGTTACCCAGATCAGGATTTTCTCAATGAGCTTTTCTCTGATCAGGTCGCGTGGCTTGATCCACGATGGAATGCGCAGTGGGGAAATATCGAAACGCGCCGCAGCCCGATCCCCCAGCAGGTGCAAGATGAATGGCGCGCCTCACGCAGCACCCCTGCGATTGTGCATTACATCGGCAACCCAAAACCTTGGATGGCGTTGAACGCTAAGGAATTCTTGCGGCTTTTGGGGCTCAAGCAATTGCCGGATCTCGGCACAGTCCTTGCGATGCGTCGCGATTATGCACGCGCGCGGGATCGGGCAACAACCTACTTCGGACGAGATCCTTTTCGCCTTTGAGAGAAGTGGTCCGCCCCGTCCGATCCCTGGTCACCCGATGCGCTGCGGTTGACATCACGATGGATCGACACGGCGACAGGGCAAAGGCCGCCAAGCGCGTGGCGCGGAAGGGCGCGTACGTGCTGCGTGATGAAAAAAGCCGTATGGCCGACCGATGGCGCTTGACGGGGCGAGCCGCGCACAATAGGCAACGGCTCACGCGCGGTTGTAGCTCAGTTGGTTAGAGTACCGGCCTGTCACGCCGGGGGTCGCGGGTTCGAGCCCCGTCAACCGCGCCACTTCCTCCCTGATATCTTCACTGACCTCGGGCCGAACAAGCCTCTTCCTTTTGGCGGACCAATTGTGCTTCGTCCGAAGGGCGGGGGCGCATCAAGCTTGGGCCGATGCGCGGGGGCGCATCATGCTTGGGCCGATGCGCGGGGGCGCATCATGCTTGGGCCGATGCGCGGGGGCGCATCAAGGCGGTGATGTCTGCCGAAAGACGAACCCTTGTGGGAGAGGTCGCGATTTGCCCCAAAAACCCTTGCCAGCGGCATTGACGCCGTCGCGCCGATTGCATAAAGCACCCTCCACGCGCGGTTGTAGCTCAGTTGGTTAGAGTACCGGCCTGTCACGCCGGGGGTCGCGGGTTCGAGCCCCGTCAACCGCGCCATTTACCCAAAAAACAAATCGGTTTGGCCCGTTGAGGGGTTTAGCCTTTGTGAATCCATCCGCCACCCAAGACGCGGCTGCCTTCTGACGCATAAAAGACGCAAGCCTGACCCGGGCTGACGCCTTCCTCGGCGGTGAAGAGTTCGACTTCGGCGGTAGTGTCGGACAAGGGGCGCAACACCGCCGCGCGTGGCGGTCGGGTCGAGCGGATCTTGACTTCGATGTCCCATGCCGCTTGGCTGGTCAGCGGGGCATCACTCAGCCAGTTGATCTCGCGCAGCGGGACGATGCGGGTTGAAAGCATCTCCTTTGGGCCGACGATCACGCGCCGCGTGTCAGGGTCGAGTTTCACGACATAAAGCGGATCAGCCAGACCGCCGATGCCAAGACCACGCCGCTGTCCGATCGTATAATGGATCACGCCCCGGTGTTCGCCCAGCACATGACCCTCCGTATCCACGATCTCGCCTGGATCGGCGGCGCCGGGGCGCAGTTTTTCGATCACGGCAGCGTAATCACCATTGGGAACAAAGCAGATATCCTGGCTATCGGGCTTGTCCGCGACGCTCAGCCCGTACTTGGCTGCCAATGCCCGTGTTTCGGCCTTGGAGGCCAGATGCCCCAAGGGGAAGCGCAAGAAATCGAGTTGGTCTTGGGTGGTCGAGAACAAGAAATAGGATTGATCGCGGGCTGCATCGGCAGCGCAATGCAACTCGGCCTTTTGTGCGCCCATCTTGCGCTGGATATAGTGGCCCGTCGCCATGCAATCAGCATCGAGATCCTTGGCGGTCTCCAATAGATCCTTGAATTTCACCCGCTCGTTGCAGCGGATACAAGGCACGGGCGTGGCCCCGGCGAGGTAGCTATCGGCGAATTCATCGATGACGGCTTGTCGAAAGGTATTTTCATAATCAAGCACGTAGTGCGGAAAGCCCATCGTTTCGGCCACCCGCCGTGCGTCATGGATATCGCGGCCAGCGCAGCATGCGCCCTTTTTCGCAAGTGCGGCGCCATGATCATATAGCTGGAGCGTGACGCCGACGACATCATATCCCTCTTCGGCGAGCATGGCCGCCACAACCGAGCTATCGACGCCACCTGACATGGCCACGACCACGCGGGTTTGCGAGGGTGCTTTGGGGAAGCCGAGCGAGTTCAGCATCCCGGGCTGATCCAGAGCCATGGGCAATCCTGTCATGATGGCGAGGAAGAATGTCTTTCGGGCAATATAGGAAAATTCTGCGAAACCTCAATCGCCCGGGTTACGTCGCATTAAGCAAATTCTGGGTAAGCTCCGGCGATGTTTGCCCCAAGAGAATGGGAAAGTTGATGTATATTCGCAAGATTGCAGGGCCGCATACGGTCACCTTGCCCGATGGCCGCGCGATGACGCGCGCCGATCTTCCCCCACCAAGCACACGTCGCTGGGTTGCAAGCCGAAAAGCCGCCGTGGTTCAAGCAGTCGATGCTGGGTTGATCACCCCGGATGAGGCGTTGCGCCTTTGGTCATTATCGCAAGAGGAACTCGATGGTTGGCGGGCGGCGGTGACGCAACATGGGGTTGCCGGCTTACGGGCAACAGCGCTTCAACAATACCGGTAAAATAACTTTCGAGAGATGTGGTTACGAAAGGTAACAAGAAATTAACCTTTCGCGCGGAATCTCTTAGCATCATCTGGAGAATCGGAGCGGTTAGATGCGTGTTTTGCTTGTCGAGGACGACCCTACCACATCGCGCAGCATCGAAATGATGTTGCGACATGCAAATCTCAACGTCTATGCCACCGACCTTGGAGAAGAAGGGATCGATCTGGCCAAGCTTTATGATTACGACATCATCCTGCTGGATCTGAACCTTCCCGACATTCATGGCCATGATGTGTTGCGCCAATTGCGTACTGCGCGGGTCGATACGCCGATCTTGATCCTGTCAGGTCTCGATGACCCGGAAAGCAAGCTCAAGGGTTTTGGCTTTGGCGCTGATGATTACCTGACCAAACCCTTCCACCGGGAGGAGTTGGTCGCGCGCATTCACGCCATCATTCGCCGATCAAAGGGGCATGCCCAATCGATCATCAAGACAGGGATGATTGCGGTCAATCTCGATGCGAAGACCGTCGAGGTGGATCAACAGACCGTGCATCTGACGGGTAAGGAATATCAGATGTTGGAATTGCTGAGCCTGCGAAAAGGCACAACCTTGACCAAGGAAATGTTCCTCAACCATCTTTATGGCGGCATGGATGAGCCTGAGCTCAAGATTATCGATGTCTTCATTTGCAAGCTGCGCAAGAAGCTTTCCGTGGCAACGGGGGGTGACAATTACATCGAGACGGTTTGGGGGCGTGGCTATGTGCTGCGTGATCCCGTGCCTGGGCAAGCAGCAGTCGCATTGGCGGTGAATGGCTAAACATCAGCGCGCCGCGCATGGGCTGGCATTCGCGCGCGCATCCCCCTAAACCGTAGCCAAATGGCACCAAGGGGGTGGGCATGAGCGGGCAGGGCAAGACCACAGCACAGGATGGCGTTGCAGAACTTGACGAGGCCGCAGCGCGCGCTCGCTTGGCCGAACTTGCTGCCGTTATTGCCGCCGCGAACCTTGCCTATTTCCAAAATGATGCCCCGATCATGTCGGATGCGGCCTATGATGCGCTCAAGCGCGAAAACGCCGATATCGAGGCGCGTTTTGCGCATCTCAAGCGGGCTGATAGCCCCAGCGAACAGATCGGCACGCAGCCGGGTGAGGGGTTTTCAAAGATCACCCATGCCGAGCGGATGTTGTCGCTGGCCAATGCATTCGAGCCTGCCGATGTCGCCGATTTCGTCGCCAGCATCCGCCGCTACCTTGGGCTGGCCGATGACGCACCCTTAGCCTTTACTGCCGAACCCAAGATCGACGGGTTGTCGCTTTCGCTGCGCTACGAGGACGGCCAGTTGGTCAGCGCGGCCACACGTGGCGATGGTGAGACGGGCGAAAACGTGACCGCCAATGCCTGCACGATCCCTGATATCCCGCAACGGATAGCCAATGCGCCGGCCGTTTTGGAGGTGCGCGGCGAGGTGTACATGCGCCACGATGATTTTGCAGCACTCAATGCCCGCCAAACGGCCCAAGGGGGCAAGGTTTTCGCCAATCCACGCAATGCGGCCGCGGGCTCACTGCGCCAGCTCGACCCTGCGATCACCCGCGCGCGGCCATTGCGCTTTTTTGCCTATGCCTGGGGCGCATTATCGGCACCTTTGGCCGCGACCCAAAGCGGCGCCATCGCCCGGTTGGGTGAATTGGGGTTCGTCACCAACCCTTTGACACAGCTTTGCACCGATCTTGACGCGCTGCTTGCCCATTACGCGCGGATCGAGGGGCAGCGCGCAACCTTGGGCTATGATATCGATGGTGTTGTTTACAAGGTGGATGATCTGGCCTTGCAAGCCCGCCTTGGGATGCGGTCCACCACACCACGCTGGGCCATCGCGCATAAATTCCCCGCCGAGTTGGCATGGACCCGGCTTGAGGCCATCGATATTCAGGTGGGCCGCACCGGCGCACTGAGCCCGGTGGCGCGGTTGCGCCCAGTGACGGTGGGCGGGGTCGTTGTGTCCAACGCAACTTTGCATAACGAGGATTATATCGCTGGGCGCGATGCACGCGGCGCTGTGATCAGGGACGGCAAGGATATCCGCGTTGGTGATTGGGTGCAGGTGTATCGTGCGGGCGATGTGATCCCCAAGATCGCCGATGTGGATCTGTCAAAGCGCCCAGATGGGTCGCAACCATTCGGTTTTCCGACCCACTGCCCCGAATGTGGCTCCGAGGCGCTGCGCGAGGAGGGCGATGCCGTGCGCCGTTGCACCGGCGGTCTGATCTGCCCGGCGCAGGCGGTCGAGAAACTCAAGCATTTCGTCAGCCGCAGTGCCTTTGATATCGAGGGTTTGGGCGCCCGACAGGTGGAAACATTCTATACTGACGGCTGGATTAAGGAACCGGCCGATATCTTCGCACTCAGATCGCGATATGGCGCCGGGCTGCAACAGCTGAAGAACCGTGAGGGCTGGGGCGAAAAGAGCGCGGCAAATCTGTTTGACGCGATCGACGAACGGCGGCGCATCGGGCTTGGACGGTTGATTTTTGCCTTGGGTATTCGTCATGTTGGCGAAGTGGCGGCCAATGATCTGGCGCGTCATTTCGGCAGTTGGGCGCAATTCATCGATTGTATTGACCGCGCAGCGTCAGAACCCGCAGCCCATGCCCCCGATCCTCGCGCGCGCAAGGCGCTTTTGCCCCAAAGCCCAGCCTGGGCCGAGATCACCGGGATCGATGGGATCGGCGAGGCGGTGGCCTTGGCCTTGACCGCCACGCTCAGCCAAGGGGCCGAGCGCGCTTCGGTGGAGCGGCTTGTCGCCCATCTCGATATTCAAGCCCCGGCTGCGCGCGTCCAAGACGATAGTCCGGTTGCAGGCAAAACCGTGGTCTTCACCGGCACGCTCGAGAGAATGACCCGCGCCGAAGCCAAGGCCCGCGCCGAGGCGCTTGGCGCCAAGGTCGCGGGCAGTGTTTCGGCTAAAACCGATCTGTTGGTGGCCGGACCCGGCGCTGGATCCAAGGCGGCCAAGGCCGCTGAATTAGGTGTTGCGACAATCGATGAAGATGGCTGGCTTGCACTGATCGGCGGGACGGGCGATGGCTGAGATCCGCCTGCCCAATGAACGACCAGACTATCTTTGGCCGCTCTTTGCTGAGCTGGAAACGCTTGATGGGGTCGGCCCCAAAACCGCGAAGCACTATAAATCCTTGGGGGTCGAGACACCGAAGGACCTGATCTTGACGCTGCCTGTTGGCGGGGTGGATCGCACAAGGAGCGCCTCGATCCGTGATGTTGTACTTCCGGGGATAGCGACCGTTTCCGTTGTGATCGGCCGCCACCGCCCGCCTTCGGGCCGGGGGCGCCCTTATCGGATCGAGGTTGAGGATGCCAAGACCAGTTTTCAATTGGTCTTTTTCCACACGAAATCCGACTACCTGTCGCGCATCCTGCCCACCGGTGCGCGGCGCATTGTTTCGGGCAAGGTCGAACTGTTCGATGGCGTGGCGCAAATGCCCCATCCCGATCATATCCTGACCCTTGAAGACGCCGGGGAAATCCCCAGCTTCGAACCGATCTACCCCTTGGCTGCCGGGCTGACACAAAAGGGTGTACGCCGCGCGATGGCGGCCGCCCTGCGCGAGGTGCCGATCTTGGGTGAATGGATCGATTTGCCCCTTCTCGATCAAAAGGGCTGGCCTGCGTGGCATGATGCCATTGCCATGGCCCATGCCCCCAAGTGCCTCGATGATGTTGCACCGCGCGCCTTGGCACGGGAACGCCTCGCGTTTGATGAGCTGTTTGCCCATCAGTTGACGCTCGCATTGGCGCGGGCCTCGAACCGGCGCGGCAAGGGGCGCGTGACGCAAGGTGATGGGCGTTTGCGGCAAAAGGTGCTGGCAAGCCTGCCATTCCAGCCGACCGGCGCACAGATGCGTGCGATCGATGAGATCGCCCAGGATATGGCCGCGCCCGTGCGGATGAATCGCTTGTTGCAAGGTGATGTGGGTGCGGGCAAAACACTCGTCGCGCTGATGGCGCTTCTCGTGGCGGTCGAGGCAGGCGGGCAAGGTGTGATGATGGCTCCGACCACGATTTTGGCGGGGCAGCATTATGCCAATCTCAAGCCCTTGGCCGAGGCCGCAGGCGTCGTGATCGAGATGCTGAGCGGGCAAGACAAGGGCGCGGAACGCCGCGCAAAGCTGGCCGCTCTTAAATGTGGCGATATCCAGATCCTTGTCGGCACACATGCCGTTTTCGTCGAGGATGTGTCATTCGCCGATCTGAGGCTTGCCATCGTCGATGAACAACACCGTTTTGGTGTGCGCCAGCGGATCAAGCTCGGCCAAAAAGGGCAGGGGGCGGATGTCTTGGTGATGACCGCGACCCCCATTCCCCGTACGCTCAGCCTTGCACAATATGGCGATATGGATGTGAGCGTGCTGGACGAAAAACCACCCGGTCGCAGCCCTGTCGCAACAGCGCTGGTGTCAACGGCGCGGATGGATGAGGTGATCGATCATCTGCGCAAAGCCGTGGCCGAGGGGCGTCAGGCCTATTGGGTCTGCCCACTGGTCGAAGAGAGCGAGAATTTCGACGCGACAGCCGCCGAAGAGCGTTTCAAGCTGTTGCGCGCGGCACTCGGCGAGGGGGTGGTCGGTTTGGTACATGGCCAATTGCCGCCGGAGCAGAAAACCATCGCCATGGATGACTTTTCCGCTGGCAGAACTCGCGTTCTGGTTGCAACCACGGTGATCGAGGTGGGCGTGGATGTGCCTAACGCGTCGATCATGGTGATCGAACAGGCCGAGATTTTCGGCCTTGCCCAGCTCCACCAATTGCGCGGACGCGTGGGGCGGGGGGCTGCGGCCTCGACGTGTTTGCTGATGTACCGTCCACCCTTGGGCGAGACGGCGAAGCGCCGGTTGATGGTTCTGCGCGATACCGAAGATGGATTTGTCATCGCCGAAGAAGATCTTGCGATCCGGGGCGCAGGCGATGTGATCGGGACCGCACAATCGGGCCTGCCACGGTTTCGGATTGCCGATCTTGAGGCGCAGACCGGGCTTATGGCCTTGGCGCAATCGGCCGCACGAACGCTCTTGGTACGCGATCCCGGCCTGATCGGGCCACAGGGGCAATCTGCACGTATCCTTTTGACTTTGTTGGAGCAGGACAAGGCGGTGCGGCTGATTTCAGCGGGTTGAACCGTTTTGTTCACAAATGTTCTTAAAAAGTTCTTTACATACCGCGCAAGAAATGAGAACAAAGCAACAACACGCTGTTTTCAGGAGGCAAAGCCATGATCCGTATCGCTGAAATTCTGACCCATTCCCGCGAGACTTTCATCAGTGATACGGCCGGGGTGATTGCGCTGGCGGTGTTTACCTATGGTTTGCTGTTCCTGCCTGGCTTGGTCTGATTTTTCTGTTTCTGCCTGCGGTCTGGCCTTGCGCGTGATGTGGCAAACGCCCCTCTGTCGCGCTGCATCCTTGCCCTTTTCTTGGTAAAGGGCCGCGGAGGTCCGAGATACGCTGACTGCCGCCGCCCTCAGCCCCGAGGTGCGGCGGTTTTTTCATGGTGAGGCGGGAATGGATCAGGCGCTTTGGGCCTGGGCGGCGGCATCCATCGCTGCCACCGTCGCCTCGAGTGCGAGCATGATCGAGGCGTGACGGTTGCGATAATCGCGCGCAGGCGTCAGCACCTCGTAGCCGTGAAACGGCCCATCGGGCGGTGCTGCCCCCTCGGACAACATCGCATGCAGCGCATCGCGGGCATTTGCCACCTCATCGCGGCTGCGCCCGATGATCGCCGCCCCCATCAAGGCGGCAGAGGCTTGTCCCAAGGCGCAGGCCTTCACATCTTGGGCGAAACGGGTAATGCGCCCATTGGCCATATCGAGGTCAACGGTGACCGTCGATCCGCAGAGCGGCGCGCGTTTTCGAAAGCTCGCTTGCGGTGCATCAAGCCGCCCATGATGCGGAATATCCGCCGCCAAGGCGAGGATGCGCTGGGAGTAAAGCTTGATCAGATCATTGTCGCCGGACATGGGTTCCGCCTTTGCCGTGATGCGATTATAGGTAGCGGCATTACCCGGTTTTGCAAAGAGGTCCGCCATGGCCAAGTTCGATCCTGCCAGTTTGCGATACGACGCGCAGGGATTGATCCCTTGCATCGCCCAAGAGGCGGCAACAGGGGAGGTCTTGATGATGGCATGGATGAATGCCGCCGCCGTGGAACGTACACTTGACACGGGCCGGATGACCTATTGGTCGCGGTCGCGGCAGGATTTCTGGATCAAGGGGGAAAGCTCGGGCCATGTGCAAGCCTTGGTTGAACTGCGTGTCGATTGCGACCGGGATTGCCTCTTGGCTTTGGTGCGCCAGACGGGACCAGCCTGTCATACCTACCGGGCGGTCTGTTTCTATACCGCGGTACGGGAGGGCGAAGAGGTGGTGATGATGGACCCTTTATAGAAGGATAGTCTGTCTTTGTTAGGGGGGCGCTGCCCCCGTCGCCTTTGGCGACTCCCCCGGGATATTTAGGAAACGAAGAAGGCGGGAATGCCGAGCATGCGGCGGAGGTCTTGCGCCGTGGCCCCTTCTGCGCGGTAAAGGCGAAGCGCGCGCGCATCGTCGCGTTTCGCGAGCCGTTTGCCGTTCTCATCGCGGATGAGCCTATGGTGGTGGTAGATGGGTGTCGGCAGGCTCAAGAGCTGCTGGAGCAGCACATGGATACGGGTCGCTTCAAAAAGGTCGTCGCCGCGCGTGACATGGGTGACGGCTTGTGCGGCATCGTCGAGAACGACCGAAAGGTGGTAAGATGTCCCCATGTCACGCCGCGCGATCACGATATCGCCGATCTCCTGGCAATAGCTGGCAGTATCGGTGATGATGCAGCCTTTTTGGGCTGGGCCTGTCTCTAGAAAGTGGGTGGTTCTGGCGCCCATGCGTGCAAGGGCTGCGGCGAGATCGAGGCGGAGATGCTGATCATGAGGGCGCGGCCCATGGCGCGCCGCACCCCGGCAGGTGCCGGGATAGACCGGGCCATCGGGGCCGATCAACGCGGTGGCCCCTTCTTGCGGGGCGGAGAGGGCTTGCGCGATATCGCGCCTTGTGCAGGCGCAAGGGTAGAGAAGGCCCATCGCCCAAAGCCGATCGAGGGCTGCGTCATAGGTGGGCTGGTTTTCGGATTGGCGCAAGAACGGACCATCGCATGACAGGCCGAGCCATTGCAGGTCTTCAATGATCAATGCCTCCCATTCCGGGCGGGCGCGGTCGCGGTCGATATCTTCGATCCGCAAAAGAAATCGCCCACCCGCGGCGCGTGCCATGTCATGGGCAAGGATGGCGGCATAGGCATGACCCAGATGCAGTGGCCCTGTGGGCGAAGGGGCAAAGCGGGTGATCATGGCGGGATGCGCGGCAAGCAGCGGCGTAGAGGCACGTATTGAAAAGGGTCAGGCGGCATCGGCTTGGGGCGATCCAAGCCAATCCACCCATGCGGCTTTGGCGCGGTCGGTATAGGCCTTGTAGCGGTCCTTGCGTCCACGGCGACCTGCCTTGAGCCCTTCGACGGGGGGGAAGAGGCCGAAATTCACGTTCATCGGTTGAAAGCTTTTCGCTTCGGCACCGCCTGTGATGTGATGGACGAGCGCGCCCATCGCGGTCACTTGCGGCACCGGTGCAAGGCGCCTGCCGCAAAGCTCCGCCGCAGCGAGACGGCCCGCCAAAAGGCCCATCGCGGCTGATTCGACATAACCCTCGACCCCGGTGATCTGGCCTGCAAAGCGGATATGGGGGCGTGTGCGCAGGCGCATCTGATCGTCCAGAAGCGTTGGCGAATTGATGAACGTGTTGCGGTGGATGCCGCCAAGCCGGGCAAAGCTTGCATCTTGTAGGCCAGGTATCATCTTGAAAACAGATGTTTGTGCGCCGTACTTCATCTTGGTCTGGAAACCAACGATATTGTAGAGTGTGCCGAGCGCATTGTCGCGGCGCAGCTGCACCACGGCCCAAGGCTTGACCAACGGGTCATGCGGATTGGTCAGCCCCACGGGCTTCATCGGGCCATGGCGCAGTGTTTCGCGGCCGCGTTCGGCCATCACCTCGATGGGCAGGCAGCCGTCGAAATAGCCCGCCGATTCACCTTCGTGGAACTCGGTCTTGTCGGCGGCGAGAAGCGCGTCGATGAAGGCATCGTACTCGTCACGCGTCATCGGGCAGTTGATATAGGCGCGCTGTTCGGCCTCGGTTTCGCCCTTGTCGTAGCGCGATTGTTCCCAAGCGATGTTCATGTCGATCGTGTCGGCATAAACGATGGGGGCGATGGCGTCGAAAAAAGCGAGCGCGTCTTGCCCGGTTTCGGCAGCGATAGCCATGGCGAGCGGGCTGGACGTCAGCGGGCCGGTTGCGATGATCGCAGGGCCATCAGGCAGGGCGCTGACCTCGCCCGCAACCACGGTGATATTGGGATGGGCGCGGAGTTTTGCGGTCACGGCTTCGGCAAACGGGTCACGATCAACGGCTAAGGCACCGCCTGCGGGCAGACGATGGGCATAGGCGGTATCCATGATGATCGAGCCTGCCCTGTGCATTTCCCAATGCAGCAGGCCCACGGCGTTTTGCTCGTGATCATCCGAGCGGAAGGAATTGGAACAGACCATTTCGGCAAGCGAGCCTGTCCGATGGGCGAATGTGCCGACATCGGGGCGCATTTCGTGCAGGATGACGGAAATCCCAGCGTTCGCTGCCTGCCACGCTGCCTCGGAGCCGGCCATGCCGCCGCCGATGATCTGAAGGGTTTTCTTGGTCATGGGGATGGATCTATCGGTTTGGTCTCATGGTGCAAGGGGCCACTCAGCCCTCTGCGATGGCTGAATTATCACCGCTTGTGGTATCTTCATCGCCTTGATCTGCGATCCAGGCGACGCTGACCACCTCTTCGCCTTTGGCCGTGTTAAAGACCTTGACGCCACCTGCGCTGCGCGAGCGGAAACTGATCCCTTCGACGGGAACGCGGATCGACTGCCCGGTCGAGGTCGCCAGCATGATCTGATCCTGCAATTCCACCGGGAAGCTTGCCACCAGCGCACCGCCGCGCATCGTCTTGTCCATCGCCATCACGCCTTGGCCGCCGCGCCCGCGTACCGGGTAGTCGTGCGAGGAACTCAGCTTGCCCGATCCGCCCGCCGTGATGGTCAGGATCAGATCCTCGGCGGCTGACATCTCGGCGTAGCGTTCGGGAGAAAGTTGCCCCTCGGCCACGGTTTCCTCGTCCTCGTCGATCTCGATCTCTTCTTCGGGTGCGCCGGCCATCAGGCGGCGCTGCTTGAGATAGGCGGCGCGCTCTTGCGCTTCGGCTTCGAAATGACGGATGATCGCCATCGACACCACGCGGTCGCCCTGCGCGAGCCTGATGCCGCGCACGCCCGTCGAGTCGCGTCCCTTGAAGACGCGCACATCGGTGGTCGGAAAGCGGATCGCGCGGCCGAGAGCGGTGACGAGCATGATATCGTCGGCCTCGGAACAAATGCGCGCATTGACCAAACTGACCGATCCATCGTCGGGCAGTTTCATGGCGATCTTGCCGTTGCGCATGACATTGGTGAAATCCGACAGCGCATTGCGCCGCACTTCGCCTTCTGACGTGGCAAAAACGATCTGCAATTCGTCCCAATGCGCCTCGTCGCGGTCAACAGGCATAACAGCGGCGATGCCGGTTCCCATCTCGATGGGCAGGATATTGACGATCGCCTTGCCGCGCGAGGCGCGCGAACCCTGCGGCAGGCGCCATGTCTTGAGCTTGTAGACCATGCCGCTGGTCGTGAAGAACAATAGGGGCGTGTGGGTATTGGCCACGAACAGCGCGGTGACGACGTCATCTTCCTTGAGCGCGCCGCCGGACAGGCCCTTGCCGCCCCGCTTCTGGGCGCGGAACTCGCCCAAGGGGGTGCGCTTGATATAGCCGCCTTGGGTGATGGTGACGACCATATCCTCGCGCTCGATCAGGTCCTCGTCTTCCATGTCGCCGGACCAATCGGTGATCTCGGTCCGGCGGGGGACGGCGAATTTCTCGCGCACTTCGGCAAGCTCTGCTGCGATGATCGCCAAGATACGCTCGCGCGACGCAAGAATGGCAAGGTAATCCTTGATCTTGGCGGCCAGTTCTTCCAACTCGTCGGTGACTTCCTTGACGCCAAGCTGGGTCAGGCGTTGCAGCCGCAAATCGAGGATCGCGCGCGCCTGTGTTTCGGAGAGGTTATAGGTCCCGTCTTCGTTCGCAGTATGGGTCGGATCGTCGATCAACTTGATGAAGGGCAGGATCTCGGCGGCGGGCCAGCGCCGCTCCATCAGCTTTTCGCGGGCTTCTGCCGCATCGGCCGAGGCGCGAATGGTGCGCACCACCTCATCGACATTGCTGACCGCGACAGCCAAGCCGCACAGAACATGCGCGCGGTCGCGCGCCTTGCGCAACTCGAATGCCGTGCGCCGCGCCACGACCTCCTCGCGGAAGGCAAGAAATGCGGTGAGAAAGCCGCGCAAGGTTAGCTGCTCGGGCCGCCCGCCGTTCAGCGCAAGCATGTTGCAGCCAAAGCTTGTCTGCATCTGGGTGAAGCGGAACAGCTGGTTCAGGACCACATCGGGAGTTGCGTCGCGCTTGAGTTCAATAACCACGCGCACACCGATGCGGTCGCTTTCATCGGCCACGCCCGAGATGCCTTCCAGCTTTTTCTCGCGGACCAGATCGGCGATCCGCTCGATCATGCTGGCCTTGTTCACCTGGTAGGGAATCTCATCGATGACGATGGCGAAGCGGTCCTTGCGGATTTCCTCGACATGGGTTTTCGCGCGGATGATGACGCTGCCACGCCCTTCAAGATAGGCCTTGCGCGCCCCCGAGCGGCCAAGGATCAAGCCGCCCGTGGGGAAATCGGGGGCAGGGATATAGGTAATCAAGTCCTCCGATGACAAATCGGGCTCCTTGATGAGCGCAAGGCAAGCATCGATCACTTCGCCAAGGTTATGGGGTGGGATGTTGGTTGCCATGCCGACAGCAATCCCGCCTGCGCCATTGACAAGCATGTTGGGAAAGCGCGCAGGCAGAACCGTGGGTTCTTGCTGCTTGCCGTCGTAATTATCTTGGAAATCAACCGTGTCTTTGTCGATATCGGCCAAAAGATAGGCGGCGGGCGGCGCCATCCGCACCTCGGTATAACGCATGGCAGCCGGGTTATCGCCATCCATCGAGCCGAAATTACCCTGACCATCGAGCAAGGGCAGCGACATGGAAAAGGGCTGCGCCATGCGCACCAGCGCGTCATAAATCGCGCTGTCGCCATGGGGGTGATACTGGCCCATCACATCGCCCACAGGGCGGGCGGATTTGCGATAGGCTTTCTCGTGGGTATTGCCGGTCTCGTGCATGGCGAACAAAATGCGCCGATGCACGGGCTTGAGCCCGTCGCGCAGATCGGGGATCGCACGGGAAATGATCACCGACATCGCATAGTCGATGAAGGAGGTCTTCATCTCTGCGGCGATGTCGATCGACGGCCCATCATGGGGGTGCCGTTCGATCATGGTTTCCTGTTCATTATCAGGGCTTTCGGGGGTGTCACTCACGTCGCGCGCCTGTTCTGCCGTTGGCATCTATATTTAGTTGACCTGTATTATAGGCCCGCCGGATATAGGGTGCAATGGCGCATCCCCGCTTCGTTTGGCAGCCGGGTGATTGCACTGATAACAAACTGTTTTTATTGATTTTTAATTCGTCCTTGGCATGCTGCTCGCAGGGATATGCAACAAAGGGGGAATGTCATGGCGACATCCGAGGTCGGATTGATGTTGAAAGGGTACGGGCTGACCACGGCGGAAATGATCTACCATATGCCCGACCATCGCCATGTGCTGAACAGTTTCGTGTGGCAAGACTACGATCTCGCCCCCGATTATCCGCGGCTTTTCGACTTCATCGCCTACTGGCAGGACGCGATCGAGGGGCCGTTGCACTCGGTGCGTTTCGTGCATCGCAAGCTGATCGCACCGGGCGAGTGGCGCAATGTACGGGGGGAGTTTACCTATCACTAGGCGCGCGCGCTGCCACAATCCATAGGCCCGCGAGCGCGAGGCTTGCTAACCCGTTCCAAGAAGCCATCGAAAGGCCCAACATCGTCCAGGCCACCTCGGTGCATAGGACAATGCCGTCGCCTTGTGTTGGGTCAAGCAGCGTGGCGATATCCATCGCGCCCAGATCCTCGGCCCCGGTGGTGCAAGATAGGTTGAGCGTCCACCACGCGCGCTCAACACCTGTGTGCAAGAGCGCGATCCCCGCGCCCATCATCATCGCAAGCGCACCGGAAATTGCGACAGTCGCGCGGGGCAAGGCAATGCCCAACGCCCCAAGCGCCACAGCCGCCGCATGTGGCCAGCGTTGCCACAGACACATGGCACAAGGCGCAAGCCCGCCTAGATACTGAAATCCGAAAGCGCCGAGCAGCATCGCCGCCGATCCGGCACCTGCAAGCGCGATCAGGAATGAGCGTTGCATCCGACTTATCCTCCGATCCATGCCAAGAGCAGGCTTGCCGCAGTCGCCCCTGCGACGAGCAGGGTGCCGATCCATGCCGCGCCAAGGATCAATCCAAAAACCACCAGAAGACCATCACGCTGCAACATGCCAATGGCCATGATTGCCACCGCGATCCCCGGCACGGTATTCGTACCGGGAACCGGTACAAGGATCGAAATACTGAAGACCAAAAGCGCCAGCCCGACAAGTTGATCGAGCGGACGGCGCGTTAACGCCGCAAGCCGTGGGCGGCTGACCGCCTCAATCCGCCTCAGCCAAGGATCGGCACGCTGGGCGAGTGCCGCGAGGCTTGCGGTCGTCACCCGCCTTTCGCCCAGCTGTCGCGGAAGCCAAGGTACGCTCCATCCCAGCACGATCTGTGCCGCGATGAACAAAAGCGGCAGCGCCACAACCTGCGGCACGCCATAAAGAAACGGGATGCAGCACGGCAGCGCCAACACCAGCGAGAACAGCCCAAAGGCACGTTCGTGCAATTGATCGAGCACCCAAGCAAGCGTGACCGTGTCGCCATCGGCATCCGCGACAAGGCGAGTCAGCCGCGCGGAAATCGTGACGGGGTGATCGACGGGGTGTCCCATGTGTCGGCCTCCTTCAGGCAGGGCGGCAAGTGCGCGCGATCGCGACTCGCAGCCCTAGCTATCAAACCCCCGGCAGGGCTGCCAGCAGGCCGCGGTCACAAGCGGGCGATGCAGCCAAACGGGCGCGTCTTGATGGATTGGGGCTGGACGAAGCCGGGCCACTGCGCTATCGCATCCGCCGTGCCCGAGTGGTGGAATTGGTAGACGCAGCGGATTCAAAATCCGCCGCCGAGAGGCTTGTCGGTTCGAGTCCGACCTCGGGCACCATTCACACATTGTCTTTTGTCCCCGCGGGTTGCCTGACGCAAATGCACTTTGCCAGGCTTGATGTGATTCGCCGGGCGGCGTTGATCCCGGTCCTTGTGCCAAAACAGACGCGCACAGGGTGATGCGATTGTTTCAGCACTGACAACGCTGTGTTGTCGCAGATCACGTCCACCCCCCAAGCCGTAAAGACGATCATTTGCCCAGGGCTTGAAAAGCTACGGTTTTGACATCTTGGCGAAATCGCGGCAATTCGGGCGTATTCCTGTTCGGCGCGAGACATGCGCGTCTTAATCCACGCCTTTTTCCTTTCGACTTTGGCAATTTCGGCGTATTCTCTCACGAATGACATCGCTTGGTGTGATGTACTGGCTTGGCCAAATGTGAGTGTGACGCGATGATGAATGGCGCAAATGTGCGGCTGTTGCCCATCCATGGGCAGGCGATGCGCGATACCAGCCCTTGCTTTACCCCAGGCAGTTTGATCGCCACTCCGAAAGGGGAAGTCGCGGTTGAAAATCTGCGCGCGGGTGATGCGGTGGTCACGCGTGACAATGGCGTGCAGCCCATTCGCTGGATTGGCAAGCGCACGCTTGACCGGGCCGAACTCGCCACGCAACTCGGCTTGAAGCCGATCTTGATCAAGGCCGGCGCATTGGGTGCCCATCTTCCCCGTCGCGACATGGTCGTTTCGCCAAAGCATCGCATGTTGGTGGGTAAGGCGCAGCTCCCAAGCGTGACGGATCAAGACGAGTTTTTGGTCACGGCACAGGATTTGGTCGATGGCCGCAAGGTGCAAACCCTCGATACGCTGCGGGTGAGCTATATCCACTTCATGTGTGACGCCCATGAGGTGGTAATGGCCGATGGCGCATGGACCGAGAGTTTTCAGCCCAATGCGGCGATGCTCGATTCGATGGCCGCGAATATGCGCGCCGAGATCTTGGCGCTTTTTCCCGCACTGGCCACGCAGGATGGGATCGCCAAATATGCAGCCGCACGCGCAACGCTCAAGCTGGAGAGCGCCTAGCGGTCGCCACTCTTGGTGTCGCGGCAGAGCGGTCGGCGCTGGCCCTTATGTCTGCGCTGCACGCCACGCCGCCCAGTCTTCTGGCGTATCGAGATCGATCGTTGCGCGTTGATCGGCAAACGGAAGCAGATGTCGTCGTGTGGCATGCGCGGCCAAGAGTGCTTTGGCCCCGTGATCGCCGGTGAGCTTGACAAGGTCTGGGATCAGGTCCGCAGGAAAGAGCACCGGATGACCCGGTACCCCCTCCGGTGTTGCAGCTTGCAAGATTGCCTTGGGCGCTTGGGCGCCGAGCGACACCATAAGATAAAGATCTTGCGCCGTAATTGCGGGCATATCGCAAAGCGCAATCAAGACCGGCCCAGAAAGGCCCTGCACCCCCGCCCGGATCGAAGCGGCCATGCCATCGTGATCGGTGGTGGTGACAATCGCGACGGGCAGATCGGCAAGTGCCTCTTGCCGCTGGGTTTGATTGGGGCCAAGCACGACACGCACCGGCACACCCGCCTTGCAGGCGCGCCGGGCCATAAGCCGCAAAAGCGGCTGCCCATCGACATCTTCCAACAGCTTGTCACGCCCCCTCATCCGGGATGAGCGGCCTGCGGCAAGCAAGATGATGGTGGTCTGCTGCATGGGGCCATAGGGGCAGGCGGGCAGGCCCGGGTCAAGGGCCTGCCCGTCGCATCTCAGGCGCGCATGCGGGGATCATCCCAGAGGGGCGCGGTGACGACGCGGGCTTTGCGCATCTCGCCCAAGATCTCGATCTCGACGGCCAAGCCTTCGACGATGCGATCGGCGGGCAAAAAGCCCGTGGCGACCGATTGGCCCGTCCAGTGCGAGAACCCGCCCGAGGTGCAGAAGCCCACGACCGCACCATCAAGCCAGATCGGCTCATAGGCCACGACATCGGCATCGGCGGCCTCGACCACGAAATGGGCAAGTTTGCGGGCAGGGGGGGTGACGCGCTCCGCCTCGGCCACGCTGCGACCGATGAAATCTGTGTTTTTCTTGAACTGGATAAAGCGATCAAGCCCGGTTTCGGCGGCGGTGTAATCGGGTGAAAACTCGCGCATCCACGACCCGAAGAAACGGTCGAGGCGCAGCGACATCATCGCGCGCATGCCGAAGGGCATGATCCCAAGCGCCTGACCCTTGTCCCAAAGCACCTGCCAGAGCGCGCGCTGTTCGAGCGCATCGACGAAAATCTCGTAGCCCAGATCGCCCGTATAGCTCACGCGCTGCACGATGGCGTCTGACAGCCCCACGACCATCCGCCGCACATCCATGAAGCGAAAGCCTTCGGCCGAGACATCGGCGCGGGTGACGGCCGCCAAAAGATCGCGCGCGCGCGGCCCCGCAATCTGAAAGCCCGTGCGTCTGTCCGAGATATTGGCGACCCGCACATCGCCCGCCACATGCGCATCGAACCAGCGCATATGCATGTCTTGCGCACCATAGCTGGCCGTCAGCTGGTATTCCGTCTCGGATAGGCACGAGACAGTGAAATCCCCGATGATCTTGCCCTTTTCCGACAGCATCGGCGTAAGCGATAGCCGCCCCGGCGCAGGAATCCGGCCCGCCATGACCCGGTCGAGCCAGGCGCGCGCATCCCGGCCCGTGACGCTGTATTTGCCGAAATTCTGCAATTCGTTGATGCCTACGCCTGTGCGGACGCCCGTGACCTCGCGCGCGGTTGCCGCCCATGCGTTGGAGCGTCGGAAGCTTGGGGTTTCATAACGCTCTTCGCCAGGGGCGGCGAAGTAGTTCACAACCTCCAGCCCATACTGCTGGCCCCAAACCGCGCCCATCGCGTCGAAGGTGTCATACATGGGCGTCGTGCGATGGGGTCGCGCGGCGGGGAGTTCCTGGTTGGGATAGACCACTGAAAAGCGGGTCTGATAGTTCTCGATGACCTTGGGCAGGGTGTAGCCTGGCCCGATCCATCGGCCAAAGCGGGCGACATCCATTGCGCTGACATCGCGCTCGGCCTCGCCCTCGATCATCCATTGGGCCAGCATCAGCCCGACGCCGCCCCCTTGCGAAAAGCCTGCCATCACGCCGCAAGCCGACCAGTAATTGCGCAAGCCCGGTACAGGGCCGACAAGCGGGTTGCCATCAGGCGCAAAGGTGAACGGGCCGTGGATCACCGATTTCACGCCCGCGCGCTCGAGCACCGGGAACCGCTTGTAGGCGAAGGCGATGCTTTCCTCGATCTTGTCGAAATCATCGGCCAAAAGCTCGTGGCCGAAATCCCATGAGGTGCCATTAACCGCCCATGGGCGGCATTTTTGTTCGTAAAAACCGATGCAAAGCCCGCGCCCCTCTTGGCGCAGATAGCTTTCGCCCGAGGGATCCATGACATGGGGATGCTCACCGCCGCCATCCAAGATCGCCATGATCTCTGGCACCTCGTCGGTGACGATATATTGATGCTCCATCGGATGCAGCGGCAGGTAGCAACCCGCCATCGCCGCAACCTCGCGCGCCCAGAGGCCCGCGGCATTCACCACATGCTCGGCATGGATCGTACCTTTGTCGGTCACGACATCCCATGTGCCGTCAGGGCGCGGGGTGGTCGCGATGACCTTGGTATGAAGCACGATCTCGGCCCCACCCATCTTGGCCGCGCGCGCATAGGCATGGGTGGTGCCAGACGGGTCGAGATGCCCATCAAGCGGATCGTAGAGCCCGCCCAAGACGCCCTCGACATTGGTGATGGGGGACAACTTCTTGATCTCGTCGGGGCCGATGATCTCGGTATCCATGCCCATGTAGCGGTGCTTGGCACGTTCGGCTTTCAGCATATCGAGCCGCTCTGGCGTGTCGGCCAAGGTCACGCCCCCGACATGGTGCAGGCCGCATGACATGCCCGTCAGTGCCTCAAGCTCGCGGTACAGGCGGATGGTATAACCCTGAAGGGCTGCCATGTTCGTGTCGCCATTGAGCGTGTGAAAACCACCCGCCGCATGCCATGTCGAACCCGAGGTCAGTTCCGAACGCTCCAAGAGAATCACATCCGACCAGCCAAGCTTGGTGAGGTGATAGGCGACCGAGCAGCCGACGACGCCACCGCCGATGATGCAGACGCGCGTGGTGGTTTTCATGAGATCCTCCGATACGATTTGAGCGCATCAAAGGCGGGCCAGTGGGTGCAGGCATGTCAGAAAGCGACAAAAGCTTGCCTGCATGCACCGATCATTCAGCCCAGTTTGCGCACCTTGAGCTTGGTCAGGCGATTACGCTCGCGTGCGGCAACCTCGAAGCGGAAGCCGTGGAAGCTGAAGCATTGGCCTACCGCCGGAATGGTCTGCGCCTCGTGAATGACAAGGCCTGCGACGGTGTTGGCCTCCTCATCAGGGAGTTGGAATTCGGTTGCGCGGTTGAAGTCGCGAATCGTCATCGCACCATCGATCAAGAAATTGCCATCCGGGCCGGGGGCCAGCATCGGCGCATCGGGGATGTCGAATTCATCGGTGATCTCACCCACGATTTCTTCGAGGATATCCTCGAGCGTGATCAGCCCGCGCAGCGCACCATATTCATCGACCACCAGCGCGAAATGCGTATGGCGTTTGAGAAACTGTTTGAGCTGGTCATCCAGTGTCGTGGTTTCGGGGATGAAATAGGGTTTGACCGCCACATCGGTGATCTTGAAATTTCTGATCCCGGCGATGCCTTGGGCATCGGGGCCGCGCACCAGCGCATCGATGGCGCGCAACAGATCCTTGGCATGCACCACGCCGACGATGTTTTCCTGTTCGCCGCGATAAACAGGCAGCCGCGTATGAGGCGATTGCAGCGCTTGGCTGAGGATATCTTCGGGCTCGGCATCTGCATCGATCATCTCGATCCCTGAGCGATGGAGCATGATCTCCTCGACGGTGCGCTCATGCAGGTCGAGCGCCCCCAAAAGCCTGTCGCGCTGTTCCTTGCCGACCCGCCCCTCGGAATGGCCGAGTGACAAGGCCCCCATGATTTCTTCGTGGACCGAGAGCATGTTGGCGCCCGCATCGATACGCACGCCAAAGAGTGCCAGCACCGCGCGGACAAGGTAGCGCACAACCGACACGACCGGCGCCATCACTGCGATGACGAGTGCAATGGGCCGCGCGATGCGCGACGCGGTCCTTTCGGGATCGTTGATCGCATAGGTCTTGGGCAAGACCTCGGCAAAGATCAGCACAAGTGCCGTCATGACCAAGGTCGCCAATGCCACGCCGCCTTCGCCAAATAGCGTGGTCAAAAGCGCCGTGGCCAGCGAGGTGGCCAAGATGTTCACAAGGTTATTGCCCAGCAAGATGCCGCCGATCAGCCGTTCGCTATCCTCCTTGAGGGCGAGGGCCCTTTCGGCCCCTTGCGCGCTCGGCTCGGCGCGATCGGCCATCGACCGCAGCTTGCCCCGCGAGGCCGCCGTCAGTGCCGTTTCCGAGCCGGAGAAAAAGGCCGAACAAAAAAGCAACAACACGATCACCGCCGCGGTGATCCATGTGGCGGGGTCGGAAAGGGCAGAGACATTCTGGGCGACGGTGTGATCCATGGCGTGGTTATGGAGATTGTGAGGCCATGCTTCAAGATAGGGCGCGCGCATTGCAGGGTGCTGTTGCAAAGACTGTGCTGAATGGCAAACGTGGTGCGGGGGCGCTGCCCCCAGCCGCCTGCGGCGTCTTCCCCCGGGATATTTTCGAAACGAAGAAGGGGCATTCAGTCCTTGGCGAGCGGATGGTTGTCGAGAACCAGCCGTTTGAGGCGTTCATCGAGGATATGTGTATAGATCTCTGTCGTGGCGATATCGGCATGGCCCAGGAGCGTTTGGATCGCGCGCAGATCAGCCCCGTTTTGCAGCAGATGGGTCGCAAAGGCATGGCGCATGCCATGCGGTGTCACGCGCGCTGGGTCGCAGCCCGCCACGATGGCCAATTCCTTGATCAAGGTGAAAAATCTGACACGGGTCAGATGACCCGACGCGCCATGGGAGGGAAAGAGAAAAGGCGAGGCCTTGGTCCCGTTCGCCTGTTTGCGTGCCTCTTGGGCGGCATCGCGATGGGCAAGCCATGCCGTGATCGCAGCGCGCGCGGGGCGCGAGAGTGGCACAAGGCGTTCCTTGGCGCCCTTGCCGCGCACCAAGAGCATCTGCGGATCACCCCGGACCGCGGCCACGGGAAGGCCAACCAGTTCAGACACGCGCAAGCCCGTGGCATAAAGGATCTGCATCAAACAGTGGTTGCGGGCGCAATCGGCCGCGGTTTTCCCATGGGTTTCAGCCGCTTGTAGCAGCGCATCCACTTCTTCCATGCGCAGTGCGCCAGGTAAGCTGTGGTGCTTGGTGGGACCCTTGATCTGTAAGACAGGATTGTCGCGGCGCCAGCCCTCTTCATGAGCGAAGCGGTAAAGTTGCTTGAGGGCCGAGAGGCGACGGGCGCGGGTAGCAGGACTGAGACCTTCGGCATCGAGCCGGGTCAAGTACGCTTCGATCATCGCGCGATCGGCTTGCGCAAAACTTGACCCGTGTCGGGCGAGGTAGCCTGCCACATCGCGCAGATCGCGGCCATAGGCCAATTGCGTGTTGCGCGCGGCGCCTTGCTCGGCGGCTTGGGCTGCAAGGAAGGCAGCAATCCATCCTTGATCGGTCGCTGTGCTCATTGGCTGGGGGCCGGGGTCAGCAACATCAATTGCAGGGCGGCACGTCTTGCCAGATCTTCAAGCCCAATGCTGCGATAAAGGGCCAAGGCGTCGGTCAGATCGCCGGGATCGCGCGCCTTGTCAGACAAGACCAAGGCGGCGCGCAGGATCGCTTCGCCCAGGCGATCATTTTGCACAAACCACGCATAGCGATGTGTCGGAACCGGATCGGCAAAGGCCGCGGCCACGGCCTGGGTCGTGAGATCGGCATTGGGGGGCGGGCTGACAGGTTGACCACGGGCGATCGCGAAATGAAACGCCTCCTCTCGGCTTTGTGGCAGTGCGGCTTGGGCGATGGTCTCGTAATGGGAAGAAAGAAGCCCGATCCTGCGCGCCAAGAGCCCCGTTTCACCCACCAAGGGCATCCGCAGCAATCGCTCGGCATAGATGGCGGCAAAAGCAGTCTCGAGCCCTGCCGCTTGCATGGCGGCATAGGCCGAGGCCAGGCGGGCGCCCGCTTGCACCGGGTCGCCGGCCAAGACGGCCGCATCGAAACGTTGCAGCGCGCCGACCCTGTCCCACACGCCACCCGAGGCGGAAGGCACACGCGCCGTGTAGATAGCGAGCCATTGGCCAGCCGAAATCGCACCCGCGCGCATCAAGCGCTCGCTGGCGTCGAGCTGCGCATGCCAGCCTGCTTGGTCGGAAAGATCAGCATGGGCGAAAATCAGGGGCAGGCCCAAGGTGGCTGGGCGTTCACCGATGGCCGCGCGCATCTGGAAGGCAAGCGGGGTCATCGCCGGGTCTGGGGGCAGCGGGGGTGCGCCTTCGAACAGTTCCGGGTCGAGGAAGCGGGCAATCAGATCCGCCTCGGCTGCGGTGATCCTGCCCAAGGCAAATCCGGTATCAAGGCTGAGTGCCGCTGCGGCCCAGTCACCCGTGCGGGCAAGGCATAAGATCCGCGCAGGCAAGGTCGGGGCGATATCGGGATTGGCCGCCATCGCCTGGCAGGCGCGGTCGGCATGCCCGGTCATCAACGAGACATCGAACCAGCGCCGGAATACCTGTGGATTGGTCGGGCCTGCACGCTCGATCAAGGCTTGGGCTTGGTCCAGGGCGCCGCGCGCAAGCAGCATATCGATGCGCGCCAGAAACACCATTGCACTGTCACTCTCGGTGTCGCGTGGCGGGTCAAGCTCGGCCAAGGCCAAGGTCTCGGTAAAGCTTTGAATTGCGGGTAATCCCGCGATCGGTTGTGCGCGCAACAGCCGGGCGAGGATCTCGGGTTCGGATGCCCCCCAAAGACCCGCAGGCAACCCCGTGATGCTTGAGGGCAAGATCCCGACCGCCGAAAGCGAGAGGCTGCCCAGCGGCATGACGCTGATGCTGGGGGCGATGATCTCGGTGGCGATATTGGCATGGGGACGGCTGACGGTATCCGATAACCAATCAGGCGCCCCGATCGATGGAAGATCGGGCATCTGGGGCGGTATCGGGCCATTGACCTGTGCAGGTTCGATCTGGCCATGGCTAGGCAGGGCCATCCACAGCGCGCAGAAGGCCGCAAGACCCCTTCGTTTAGTCAACATCAAGGTCCACCGGCGCTGTGATGCGCTCTTGCTGGGGCATAAGATATCCCGAGTAAGAATAGCCAAGCAACCCAAGCCCGCCCAAAAGGGTCACGAAAAAAAGCACCTTGATCACGCGCCACATGCTCTTTGCCTTTGTCTTCGCCTTCATAGCCCGCGGGCCTTTGACCGCCAGCCCACGGATCGGCGTTTGCCGCCGTTGAGATTTCCTTATAAGCCATGCGGGACGAAATTGCGCCAGTCACCGAAGAATTTTTTGACCCAATGTCCGATCCAGACGCAAAACCACAAAAAATCCGTGCGATGCGCTTGGTGCGCAGTGTCGTGTTGGTTGGCATGATGGGGGCGGGAAAGACGGCTGTGGGCCGTGTTTTGGCGCAGCATCTCGATGCGCCGATGCGCGACTCGGATGCCGAGATTGAAGCTTCGTCGCAACTTTCGATCGCGGAGATCTTTGCACGCTACGGCGAGCCCTTCTTTCGGGAAAAAGAAAGTGCCGTGATCGCGCGGCTTTTGGCGGGGCCGCCGTGCATTTTGTCCACGGGTGGCGGTGCGTGGATGTCACCCGAGAACCGTGCGCGTTTGAGCACAGGGGCGGTGGTTGTGTGGTTGCAGGCCGACTTGGATTTGTTGTGGCAACGCGTGCGCCACAAGACTACGCGGCCCTTGCTGCGCACGGCCGATCCCTATGCAAGCCTGGCCGCGCTTTATGCGCAGCGCGCGCCGATTTATGCGCTTGCACCGCATCATGTGGCGGTTGTCCCTGAGTGGTCGGTGGAAGAAACAACCGAACATGTGTTGGCAGTGCTCAGCGCGGCCGGCGCGATCGAGGAGGTCGGAAAATGAGCGAGACGGTGCATGTGGCCCTTGGCGATCGCGCCTATGATGTGCGGATCGGCACAGGCTTGATCGCCGCTGTGGGCTCCGAGATCGAACCGCTGTTGCGACGTCCAAAGGTCTGGATCGTAACCGAGCGCAAGGTGGCAGGCTTACACCTCGCCGCTTTGGAAAAAAGCCTAGAGGCGGCAGGGATTGCCACGGCGGCTTTGGTTCTGCCCCCCGGCGAGACCACGAAGAGCTGGCCCCATCTGATCGAGGTGGTGGAATGGCTTTTGGCCGAAAAGGTCGAAAGGCGCGATGTGGTCATCGCCTTTGGCGGTGGTGTAATTGGCGATCTGGTGGGTTTTGCCGCAGCGATCCTTCGGCGCGGTGTTCGCTTCGTTCAGCTGCCAACGTCGCTTCTTGCACAGGTTGACAGCTCGGTCGGCGGCAAGACCGGGATCAATTCGACACATGGCAAGAACCTTGTAGGGGCATTTCATCAGCCAAGCCTCGTCTTGGCCGATATCGACGTGCTGGCCACACTCGATCCGCGTGACTTCTTGGCGGGCTATGGCGAAGTTGTGAAATACGGGTTGCTTGGTGACGCGGCGTTTTTCGCGTGGCTCGAGCAAAACGGCCCAGCCCTTGCCACAGGCGATCGCGCCTTGCAGGTCGAGGCGGTGCGCCGGTCTGTGCAAATGAAGGCCGATATCGTTGTCCGGGATGAAACCGAACAGGGCGAGCGCGCATTGTTGAACCTTGGCCATACCTTTGGTCATGCGCTTGAGGCGGCGACCGGCTTTGGCAATCGGTTGTTGCATGGTGAAGGGGTCGCGATCGGCTGCGCGCTTGCCTTTGCGCTGTCGGCGCGGCTGGGGCTGTGTGCGCAAGAAGATCCAAGCCGTGTGCGCGCGCATTTAGCCAAGATGAAGATGAAGCGTGATCTCTCTGATATCGAAGGGGATTTACCGGATTTGAATGCACTGATCGGCCTGATGGCGCAAGACAAGAAGGTGGTTGATGGGCAACTGCGCTTTATTCTTGCCCGCGCGATCGGTGATGCCTTTGTCGCCACTGATGTGCCAAGCGACACGCTGCGCGGCCTCCTTGCGGAGGCGCTGCGTGGGTGGAGATGAACTTTTTGTTCGACAATTCAATTGATGCGGAAATTCTTACGAATTTTCGTGTCCATCAATCCTTGCCGCGATATGGCTCGACATATTGAAGCGCCATATCCCAAGGGAAAAAGATCCACGTATCCTGGCTGACACCTGTGATGAAGGTATCGACCAAAGGCTCGCCTTTGGGTTTTGCATAGACGGTGGCAAAATGCGCCTTGGGATAAAGGCCGCGCACCACCTCAAGCGTCTTGCCCGTATCGACGAGGTCGTCGATCACCAAAATCCCTGTACCATCACCCATCAGCGCGTCATCGGGGCGGTTCAGAACCACGGGTTCGGCCTGTGATTGGTGATCATAGCTTTTGACACTGATCGTATCGACGAGACGGATCCCCAATTCGCGCGCCACGATCATCGCGGGTGCCATGCCGCCGCGGGTAATTGCAATCACTGCACGCCAGTTGCCCTCATCGCCTGGCCCACGCTTATCCAACCGCCATGCCAAGGCGCGGGCATCGCGATGGATCTGGTCCCAAGAGACGTGAAAGCCTTTTTCATGCGGCAAGGGCGTGATCATCGGTCAATCTTCCTTCTTGTCGAGGCTGAGATCGGGTGCCTCGGGGTTTTTCATGCCGATGACATGATAGCCTGCATCGACATGCAAAACCTCGCCCGTCACGGCGCTTGACATGTCTGACAGCAGGTAAAGCGCCGATTGCCCAACCTCGTCCTGCGTCACGGTCCGGCGCAGGGGCGAATTATACTCGTTCCATTTCAGGATGTAGCGGAAATCCCCAATGCCGGAGGCCGCCAATGTCTTGATCGTGCCTGCCGAGATGGCGTTGACCCGAATCCCATCGCGACCCAGATCTTCGGCCAGATACATCACCGAGGCCTCCAGCGCGGCCTTGGCGACACCCATCACATTGTAATGCGGCATTACCTTTTCGGCGCCGTAATAGGTGAGCGTCAGCAAGCTGCCGCCGTTTGGCATCATCTTTTCCGCCCGCTGACACACAGCTGTAAAGGAATAGACCGAGATATTCATCGTCATCGCGAAATTCGCGGGGCTGGTTTCGACATAGCGGCCGCGCAACTCGTTTTTGTCCGAAAACCCGATGGCATGAACCACGAAATCGAGGCTGCCCCATGTGGCCTGAAGCTGGGCAAACAAGGCATCAAGCGATCCCTCATCGCTGACATCGCACGGAATCATCAGTTCCGAACCAAGGCTGGCGGCCAAAGGCTGCACGCGCTTGAGAAGCGCATCGCCTTGGTAGGAAAACGCCAGTTCCGCCCCTTCCGCGGCGAGAGCTTTCGCGATGCCCCACGCGATGGATTTGTCATTGGCCAGCCCCATGATGAGCCCGCGCTTGCCTGTCATCAAACCCATGTTTTCCCCCATTTGCCGATCTTGCCGCTGCGTTCTGGTAAGCCATCGCCTGCGATGCTTCAAGAGAGCGAGGGTTGCCGCCCGCGTAGCAGGGCGCTAGCTGATGACGCCAGGACACAGACAAAGTCAGCAAGGGATGAAGAGCAGATGAGCGCGCGCTCCGGCATATTCGCAGGCGAGGATCCATTCATCATCGCGCAGCACTGGCTTGAAGCAGCCGAACAGACCGAGCCCAATGATCCAAATGCCATCGCGTTGGCGACTGTTGACGGCGACGGATTGCCGAATGTGCGCATGGTGCTACTCAAGCAGATCGAAGCGCTTGGAGCGGGGCAGGGCGCCTTCGTCTTCTATACCAATTACGACAGCGTCAAAGGGCAAGAGCTACAGGCGGCAGGAAAGGCGGCCTTTGTGCTGCATTCCAAAACCCAACGTCGCCAGATCCGTGTGCGTGGGCTTGTCAGTCGCGAAGAAGGGCAAGCGGCGGACGCCTATTTTGCGTCCCGTTCGCTCAAGAGCCGCTTGGGGGCTTGGGCGTCGCGGCAATCGCAGCCCTTGGAGAGCCGGGCAAGCCTGATGGCGGCGGTGGCGGGGATCACGGCGAAATATGGAACCAATCCACCGCGCCCCCCCTTCTGGGGCGGGTTTCGGATCGTTCCGCTTGAGATCGAGTTTTGGGCCGATGGTGACTTCCGCCTGCATGACCGCTTTCGTTGGCAGCGTACAAGCCCTGCGGCGGATTGGCATGTGCAACGGCTGAACCCCTAACCGCACTTCGGCGCGCAAATGTTGACATTTTTGCATTTTCACGAAGCGTGAAATTGCAATACGCTGGTTTCACGAGAAATTTTTGACTTGTATCCGCCGGTTTTGGTCACCAAAACGTTATCGCAGGGACACCGCCCAGCAAGGGCATTTTACGGGATAGGCCGGTATGGCGGACGAAATTATGGATGAGCCGCTCGTCGTCGAGGGGCGCGTGAAATGGTTCGACGTAGGTAAAGGTTTTGGTTTCATCGTGTCAGATGATCCTGGCCCCGATATTTTGTTGCATGCCAATGTGCTGCGCAATTTCGGCCAAGGGTCAGTCGCAGAAGACGCGCGCATCACGGTGCGGGTGCAAGTGACACCGCGCGGTGTGCAGGCAAGCGAAGTGTTGGCGATCTCGGCCGCGGTCGGCCCTGATGGCGAAGACTACGACACTTCCGAAGATCTTGCACCGGGTGTGCCGTTCGTACCGGCGCGGGTGAAGTGGTTTGACAAGGCCAAAGGGTTTGGCTTTGCCAATGTGTTCGGCAATGCCGAAGATGTCTTTGTCCATGCCGAGGTGCTCCGCCGCTGCGGATTGGCCGATCTGCTTCCCGGCGAAGCGGTGGCGATGAAGGTCGTCGAAGGCCCGCGGGGCAACATGGCCGCCGAGGTGCGTAGCTGGGATTTCGTCTGACGGAGGTGTTCATGCGCCCGCGTATCTTGGGCGTGGCAACCGCACTGTTGCTAATCATGGGAAGCGCGCAACAGGCCTTGGCTTGTCGTGCCGACCAGCTGGTTTTGCGGGGTGAATTCGGCACGGTGCGCTTTCGGGTCGCCGTGGCCGATACACCTGCAAGCCGCGCTGAGGGGCTGATGTTCGTGCGTCATCTGCCGCGTATGTCGGGCATGCTTTTTGTTTATGAGCGACCGCAGGCCGTCAGCTTCTGGATGGAAAACACCCTTATCCCGCTGGATATGATCTTTGCCGATGAAACCGGCACAGTGCAGCATGTGCATGCAAACGCGATCCCACTTGATCGAACGCCTATCCGCGGGGGGGATGGTGTTCAGTATGTGCTCGAGATTAACGGCGGTTTGGCTGCGCAGTTCGGGATCGCTCCGGGCGCCGAGATGCGTCATCCTGCGATTGCCCAAAACCTTGCCGCTTGGCCTTGTACAGCACCCTAACCAACAGGTCTTTCCAAGACGGCGATAGAACATTAAAGGGGAACCAGTCGGGGCGTAGCGCAGCCTGGTAGCGCGTCTGTTTTGGGTACAGAAGGTCGTGAGTTCGATTCTCGCCGCCCCGACCACTTTCCAACTTTCGATACATGATCTGGTGTTTGGACCCTTTGGAGCATCATCATGTTGCGCCCCTGCCATCACCTTGGGCGTTTTCCACAAGATCTTGTCGCGCGCGTCGTGGTGTCCCGAGATCTTGCCGCATTGCCGCAAGCTGTCACCCTGGCTTGATGCGTCGCCTCAATAATCGGTGCTAAACCCCAATGTTGCATACCCTTCTTGGTGTGCCGTCGATATCGCACGCGCAAAAGGGAATCGCGCACAGCAAAAGCCGATGCCCCTGTGTGGGATTTACAACTCGTTTTTGCCGCCGCGCAGGATAAAAAAGTGATTGACCAAACTGCCCGCCCTACGTCAGTTTGTGTGGGCCGCGATACACCAACACTAGATATGGTGGTGGCGGCGGGGACGGGGAGATACCCCAACACAGATGACAGGCCCAGATGGGGTCGTGCATCGGCAAGAGCAGTCTTGCCGCGTGTTGGATCGTGTTTTGCCGCCCACCCGGTCAGAGCGCAACGACGCTGGCAGACCATGATGATGAGATCAATGTGCGAAAAGAGGCAGCCAGATGAAAATCGAACGCAAATTTACCACGGCCGGCGCGGATGTTTATGCCGATCTCGCTTTTACCACCACGACCTCCGAGATCCGGAACCCCGATGGCACCGTTGTGTTCAAGCTGGACAATGTCGAAGTGCCGGCAGGCTGGAGCCAGGTGGCCTCTGACGTGATCGCACAAAAATACTTCCGCAAGGCCGGCGTTCCAGCACGGCTTAAGCCGGTCAAGGAAAAGGGCGTGCCGGAATTCCTGTGGCGGCAGGTCGCCGATGAGGAGGCACTCGCCGCGTTGCCCGAAGATCAGCGCATGGGCGGCGAAACCTCGGCCAAGCAGGTTTTCCGCCGTCTGGCCGGCGCTTGGGCCTATTGGGGCTGGAAAGGCGGCTATTTTACCACCGAGGGCGATGCGCGCGCCTATTTCGAAGAGATGCAGTTGATGCTGGCGCGCCAGATGGCAGCACCCAACAGCCCGCAGTGGTTCAATACGGGCCTGCATTGGGCCTATGGCATCGATGGCCCGGCGCAGGGGCATTACTATGTCGATTACAAGACTGGCAAGCTGACCAAATCCGCCTCGAGCTATGAGCATCCCCAGCCGCATGCCTGCTTTATCCAATCGGTCGCCGACGACCTCGTCAACGAAGGCGGGATCATGGACTTGTGGGTTCGCGAGGCGCGCCTGTTCAAGTATGGTTCTGGCACCGGCACCAATTTCAGCCATCTGCGTGGCGCGGGCGAAAAGCTGTCGGGCGGTGGCAAATCGTCGGGCCTGATGGGGTTCCTCAAGATCGGCGACCGGGCGGCGGGCGCGATCAAGTCGGGCGGCACCACGCGCCGCGCGGCCAAGATGGTCATCGTCGATGCCGATCATCCCGACATCGAGGATTTCATCGATTGGAAGGTGATCGAAGAGCAAAAGGTGGCAAGCCTTGTCGCGGGCTCCAAGACCCATGAAAAAATGCTCAACGCGATTTTCGCGGCTATTGGTGGCTGGGATGGTGAGATTGATGATGCGGTCGATCCTGCCAAGAATGATACGCTGAAGAAAGCGATCCGGGCGGCCAAATCCGCGTCGATCCCGGAAACCTACATCAAGCGCGTGCTGGATTACGCGCGTCAAGGTTATACCGCGATCGAGTTCCCGACCTATGATACCGATTGGGACAGCGAGGCCTATGCCAGCGTCTCTGGTCAGAACTCCAACAACTCCATCCGTGTGACTGATGCCTTCCTCAAGGCGGTCGAAGCTGATGGCGATTGGAATTTGATCAACCGCGTCGGCGGCAAGGTGTCCAAGACGATCAAGGCGCGCGAGCTGTGGGAAAAGGTCGGTCACGCCGCTTGGGCCTGTGCCGATCCGGGCATCCAGTTCCATGACACCGTCAACGCGTGGCACACCTGCCCCGAGGATGGGGCGATCCGCGGTTCGAACCCCTGCTCGGAATACATGTTCCTCGACGATACGGCCTGCAACTTGGCATCGATGAACCTGTTGACCTTCTACAAGGATGGGCAGTTCGACGCCGAGGGCTATATCCACGCTTGCCGCTTGTGGACGCTGACGCTGGAGATCAGCGTGATGATGGCGCAGTTCCCCTCGAAAGAGATTGCGCAGCAGAGCTATGATTTCCGCACCCTTGGCCTTGGATATGCCAATATCGGCGGCTTGCTGATGAATATGGGCCTTGGCTATGACAGCGACGAGGGGCGCGCGATGTGCGGTGCCTTGACCGCGATCATGACCGGCGTGGCCTATGCCACATCCGCCGAGATCGCTGCCGAGCTTGGCCCCTTTGCTGGCTTTGTCCGCAACCGCGAGCACATGCTTCGCGTGATGCGCAACCACCGCGCCGCCGCTTACGGCAAGACCGAGGGTTACGAGCAGCTCAACGTCACGCCGGTGCCACTCGATGATGCCAATTGCCCCGATCAGCGCCTTGTCGCGCTGGCGCGTCAAGCTTGGGATGAGGCCCTCACCCTTGGTGAGGCACATGGCTACCGCAACGCGCAATCGACCGTGATTGCGCCGACCGGCACCATCGGTCTGGTGATGGATTGCGACACCACCGGGATCGAGCCCGATTTCGCGCTGGTGAAGTTCAAGAAGCTTGCCGGTGGTGGCTATTTCAAGATCATCAACCAATCGGTGCCAGGTGCGTTGGAAACGCTCGGCTATGCCAGCCACGAAATCGAGGAAATCATCGCCTATGCCGTTGGTCACGGCACGCTTGGCCAGGCACCGGGTATCAACCACACAGCGCTGATCGGGCATGGCTTCGGCAAGGCCGAGTTGGAAAAGATCGAAGCCGCACTTCCCTCGGCCTTCGATATCCGCTTCGTGTTCAACCAGTGGACGCTCGGTGCGGATTTCTGCACCAAGATCTTGGGCATTCCGGCTGAAAAGCTGAACGATCCCACCTTCGAGATGCTGCGCCATCTGGGCTTTACCAAGGCAGAGATCGACGCAGCCAACGACCATGTCTGCGGGACCATGACGCTGGAAGGCGCGCCGTTCCTCAAGCCCGAGCATTACCATGTGTTCGATTGCGCCAACCCTTGCGGCAAGAAGGGCAAGCGTTACTTGGGGGTCAACAGCCATATCTACATGATGGCCGCAGCCCAAAGCTTTATCTCGGGCGCCATTTCCAAGACGATCAACATGCCCAATGCGGCCACGATCGAAGACTGCCAAAAGGCCTATGAGTTGAGCTGGTCCTTGGGCGTCAAGGCGAACGCGCTCTACCGTGACGGCTCCAAGCTGTCGCAGCCCTTGGCCTCGGCCCTCGTGGAAGACGACGAGGAAGCCGCCGAAGTGCTGGAAAGCGGCACCACGATGGAAAAGGCGCAAGTCATCGCCGAAAAGATCGTGGAAAAGATCGTCATCAAGGAGATCATCAAGGCGCATCGCGAGAAGCTGCCGGAGCGGCGCAAGGGCTATACACAAAAGGCCATCGTCGGCGGTCACAAGGTCTATCTGCGCACCGGCGAATACAAGGACGGCACGCTGGGCGAGATCTTCATCGACATGCACAAGGAAGGTGCCGGCTTCCGTGCAATGATGAATAACTTCGCCATCGCGGTGTCGGTCGGCCTCCAATACGGCGTGCCGCTGGAGGAATTCGTGGACGCTTTCACCTTCACCAAGTTCGAACCGAGTGGAATGGTGCAAGGCAACGACTCGATCAAGAACGCGACGTCGATCCTTGATTACATCTTCCGCGAGCTTGCCGTCAGCTATCTCGACCGCACCGATCTGGCCCATGTGCAGCCGCAAGGGACAAGCTTTGACGATGTCGGTCGTGGCGCGGAAGAGGGTGTCTCGAACATCCGCGAAGTGCCTGATAGCCGTGGATCAAGCCCGATCGATGTGCTGAAACAGGTGGCCTCGACCGGCTATCTGCGCAAGCGCGCGCCGCAGGAATTGCTGGTCTTCCAAGGCGGGGCCGATGCGGTCGCCACCTTGGAGACGCTGGTACCAGAGACGCGCGGCAACACAGCTATCGCCGCCATCGCCACGACCACTGCTGTCGCCACCGGCACGGTCAGCATGGATGCCTCGACGCGGGCCAAGATGCAGGGCTACGAGGGCGAGGCATGTGGCGAATGCGGCAACTATACGCTCGTCAGGAACGGCACCTGCATGAAGTGCAACACCTGTGGTGGGACGAGCGGCTGTAGCTAATCGAGATTGGGCGCCCCTTTGCTAAGGGGGCGCCTATCATCCAGGGCGGGTGCGCTCGCCCTAGACGCGGATCAGGCCGCAGGCAGAAACTTCGGGCAGACATTCAGAGCCTGATACGCGAAACTTGGGGGGCCATTGGCCCCCCATTTTTCATCATTCATGGATGGTTGCGCGACGGACTTTATATCGCGGGCTGAAAAGTGAAACCATCGTCGCCGCGTGTGACGCGCCCGATCCCACCGCCTTGCAGGTGGAAACCGATCACTGTCATATCCGCCGCCATGATCTGTGCGAAAAGCGCGGCACGGGTGGCCGCCGCCAATGCGGGGTCTTGATCCGAGCCCGAGGTCCAGTCAGGCCGGGCAAAGGCGATGTGGCCATTGCCGATCGCATCGCCCAGCACCATCACCGCATCTGCCCCTTCGCCAATGACGAAGGCCATATGGCCCGGCGTATGGCCAGGTGTCAGCTGTGCGGTGACGCCGGGCAAAACCGCTTCGCCATCGGCAAACAGCACCATGTCATCGGCCAGCAGTTCAAGCCGCCGCCTGGCACCGACCGCGAAACTTGCCCGTTCCGCGCCGATGCTTTCAACGGTCGCATCATCCATCCAATAGTCGAATTCCACTTGACCCATCATATGGGTGGCATTGGCAAAAAGCGGTTCGTCGAAATCGTCAAGCGCGCCCCAAAGGTGATCGGGATGGCCATGCGTAAAAATCACATGGGTGATGTCATAAGGGTCGATCCCGGCCGCGGCCAATGCATCGGGCAATGCGCCGACGCTGGATTGAAACCCGCTGCCCGAACCCGCATCGAACAGCGCCAGCGAATCGCCTTGGCGCAAGAGCGTGATGTTGCATGGTGGCGTGAGCGGCGCGGAGGGGTCCATCTCGAACCCGGCAAGGATGGTGGCAAGCTCGTCCTTGGGCATCGGGCCAAAGATGAAATCGGCGGGCAGGGTCAGGTTCCCATCCGAAAGCGTCACGATCTCGGCCCCGTTCGAAAGGCTCAAGCGCGTCTCGGTCCAACCGCGCCGGGGCAGGGTGGTGGACAGGATGGCGGCCCCGCTGGTGGCCAGCAAGCTACGGCGGGTCAATGTCATGGTCTTTCCTCCCGGTCTGCGGGCGGCAAGCCGCCCATTGCGCCAGATATATTCACAAAGATTAATATGTGTCACGGTGGAAATCCTTTGCATGTGCAGGGATTGTCCCCCTATTCTTGCGCCATGGTCTTGCCAGACCATCCCAAGCGGAGGATGCGGCATGAAACCGGGACATGTGATGATCGGGGCCTTGATGGTCGGCGCCGGTGCCTTGGCCGCGCTGTGGTTGCCCTTGGGCTTGATGGGCAGTTTGGCCTTGCTCGCGCTCCTGCGCATCTGCTGGATCGAGGATAACATCACCTCTGATCTTTTTGGACGCGACACGCTGCCTTCGGGCTATGTGCAGACGTTAGAACGGCGCCAGCGGTTTATGCGGCAGTGGTTCGGCGTCGATCGCGCGGCGGTGTTGCCTGATCAATCGGCCCATCTGATGGCGACGACCTTGCGCGCCGAGGCCCAGCTTTGGGGCGCATATTTGCTGGGATTTACGAGCATGATCTGCGGGCAACATGGCCCGTTTGACAGTGTGGTAAACGCGCTGCTCGCGGTGGGGATGATGGTATTGGCATTCAGCCGGGTGGATCGGTTGGCCGTGACGCTCCATCATTGCGACATCGGCCAGCCCTTGCCTGATGCGATGTTGTTGCCGCCCCTGCGGCGGTCGCATCATCGCTTGCGTTAAATCTTGTCTTTGCGCTGGCGGGTGCGGCGCAAGGCAAGCCCGCCGCCGATGATCACAGCCGCCAAGCCTGCCAGCGCGGCAACCACCGCGCCATGTGCGATATCCGACAGCCAATGGCCCATCCCATTCGCCGCCTCGTGTCCAGGATGCGCCAAGGCTGCGCTGGCCAGAAGATAAAGCGCCACAGATGCCGCGAATTTCCTCATTTGACCCGCGTCCCTTTATGCAATCAAGCCCACCACAGCTTTGCTAGATATGCGACCCGATCATCGCAAGCCCCTGAAAGCTCGCCCCAAGGCCGCCGCTGGCGTTGCCCAATAAACAGACAGTTTTCTGTGCGATTGCCAAAAAGAGTGGCAGGACACAGATCCAAGATCAGACCTCGTCCGGGATGGTGATGATCGGCTCCATCCGCGCGAAGATATCTTCGGCGAGGTGACATTTGATCTCGTGACCATCGGCGATCCGGCGCATCGGCGGCACCTCGGTTTCGCACAGATTACCCGCAACCTCCGCCTTCCAGCGGCACCGGGTCTGGAAGGGGCAGCCGGGCGGCGGGTTCATCGCCGAAGGGATATCGCCCTCAAGCACGATATGTTTCTTGGTGACCTTCGTGTCGGCAATCGGCACGGCTGACAACAGCGCCTCGGTGTAGGGGTGATAGGGCGGGCTAAACACCTGATCCGTGGTGCCAATCTCGACCACATGGCCCAGATACATCACCATCACCCGGTCGCTGAGGTAGCGCACGATCGACAAATCATGGCTGATGAACAAGAGCGTCGTCTTTTCGCGGCGCTGGATCTCCATCAGCAAATCCGTCACCGCGGCTTGCACTGACACATCAAGCGCAGACACAGGCTCATCCGCGACGACGATCCGGGCGCCCCCCGCAAAGGCGCGTGCGATGCCAACACGTTGCTTTTGCCCCCCCGAAAGCTGGCGCGGCATGCGTTCGGCGAAAGCGCGCGGCAGCTTGACCAGATCGAGTAGTTCCAGCATGCGCGCGCGTCTTTCCGCGTCCGATGCGCCAATCCCGAAAACCTCAAGCGCGCGGATAATCTGACGCCCCACCGTCATCGATGGGTTGAGCGTATCGAAGGGGTTTTGGAACACCATCTGGATCGACGACACGGTGCGCGTGTCGCGCTTTTCGATCGCAATATCCTGGATGTCGCGTTCATCGAGCGTGACCTTGCCACTTGTGGCCGTCTCAAGCCCCATCAGCACCTTGGCCAAGGTGGATTTACCGCAACCCGACTCGCCTACGATGGCCAGCGTTTCACTTTCGCGCGCCTCGAAGCTGAGAGTCTCATTGGCCTTGACCACGCGCTTTTCGCCCCGCCCAAACAACGCGCTCGCTGCAACCTCGTAATATTTCTTGAGGTTTTCGACCCTGAGCACCACGTCGCCCTTGACGGTGGCCTGCTGTTCATCGGCCAAGGCCATCGGCGCATCCCAATCGATCTCGTCAAGCCTCAGGCAACGGCTTTGGTGACGGTCGCCATGCGCGATATTGGCCATGCCGATATTGGCCGCATCACAGCGCCCGGCCACAAAATAATCGCAGCGCGGGCCGAAGTTGCAGCCCGGTGGCCGTTCATGGGGCAGGGGGAAATTGCCGGGGATCGCGCGCAGCGGTCGCGTCGTCTTGTCCGCGCCGGGCAGCGGGATCGATCGGAAAAGCGCCTGCGTATAAGGGTGGCGCATCTCGTCGAAGACATCGGTGATCGCACCGGTCTCCACCGCTTCGCCGGAATACATCACGCAGATCCGGTCGCAGGTCTCAAGCACCAGCCCGAGGTTGTGGCTGATGAACAGCATCGAGGTGCCGTATTTCCGGCCAAGATCTTTGACCAGATCGACCACGGCGGCCTCGACCGTTACATCGAGCGCGGTGGTGGGTTCATCGAGGATCAAAAGCGAGGGCTTCGACATCAAGGCCATGGCGATGACGATGCGCTGCTGCTGGCCACCCGAAAGCTGGTGGGGATAGCTGCGCAGCATCCGCTCGGGATCGGGCAGGCGGACATCGCTGACCATTTCCAGCGCCCGCGCCCAGGCCTCTTTCTCCGAGATCCCTTCGTGGATCATCGGCACTTCCATGAGCTGCTGGCCAATCCGCATTGCGGGGTTCAGCGAGGCCATTGGCTCTTGATAGATCATCGCGATCTCTTTGCCGCGAATGGCGCGCAATTCCTCGGCGCTCATCTGGTTGAGGTCGCGACCCTTGTACTTGATCGTGCCGCCCACGATCCGCCCGTTCACACCCAAATCCTGCATCACGCCCAAAGCGACGGTAGATTTGCCGCAACCGCTCTCGCCCACAAGGCCCATCGCCTCGCCCGGCATCACGGTGCAGGAGAAATCCATCACCGCCGGGATCTCGCGCAAGCGGGTGAAAAATGAGATCGAGAGGTTCGAAATCTCTAGGATCGGCCCGTCATAGGCTTGTGCCGCGCGCGTCGCGGCCGCCGGATGGTGGTCAAGCATCACCATGCTCCTGTGCTCGGGGCCTGCAAATCTTCGTATGAAGATTTGCACTCTTGCGAATTTTCGTAGGAAAATTCGGCATGATCAGTCCTTCAGGCTTTCTTCACGCAATCCGTCAGCCAGCAGGTTCAGGCCAAGGACAAGGCTCATCAGGGCAAGGGCGGGCGGCAGGGCCGGGTGGGGATAGATCGTCAACAACCGCCGCCCCTCATTGATGGTCGAGCCCCAATCGGGGCTTTCGGGGCTGACGCCAAGGCCAAAAAAACCAAGCGTTCCTAATAGGATGGTGGTGTATCCGATCCTCAGGCAGAAATCGACGATCAAGGGGCCACGCGCATTGGGCAAGATCTCCCATAGCATGATGTACCATGGACCTTCGCCACGGGTTTGAGCCGCCGCAACATAATCGCGGGTTTTGATATCCAGCACGATCCCGCGCACGATGCGAAACACGGTCGGGCTGTTGACGAAAACCACCGAGACGAAAACGATCAGCAAATTCCCCGGCACATCGAACAGATCCAGCGCTTCGGGCCAGAGCCGGAATAGCATTGGCAGGTCAGGATCAGAGGCATTCGAGATGAGCGACAGATACGCCATCCCACCGACACCGATACAGATCGCCACGATCACATTGCGCAATCCCGGTTGGGTGCGATAGCGCGCGTTGAACAAGATCACCAAAAACAGGATCGGGAAAAGGAACAAGATCATCGATAGGTAGTTGGGGATACCTGCCGCCACAATTTCTGGGGCGACCAGCAGGTAGAACAGCAAGATCACCGGGAATGCCAAGACAAGATTGGCCACGAATGTCACGCCGATATCAAGCTTGCCGCCGAAATAGGCCGCAGGCACGCCAAGCGTGATGCCCACCATGAAAGCGAAAAGCGTGGCCAAGGGCGCGATCTTCAACACTTCGAAGGCGCCAAAAACCATCCTGCTAAAGACGCAGCGCCCCAGATTGTCGCCACCCAGCAAATACCATTGGAATTGTCCCTCTGCGGGGCTGGGCAGAGGGGTTCCGGGCAATTCGTTGCGCATCTGGCTGATCACGTCGATCGGGCCATGCGGCGCAATGCTTTGCACAAAGATCGCGGTAAAGATCCAGAACATCACCAAGCCAAAGCCCGTCATGCCGATCGGGCTGTCGAAAAGCTTGCCATAAAGACCAAGCCGGCGCTTGAAACTGATGGAAACTGCAAACAGCACGACGAGCCCGATCCAGACCGGGGTGAGTTGCGCGGCCATGGCCCCGATGATGCCCGCGCGTTGCGGGTCGGCCACGACCATCCCCGCGATGACATAGCCCACACAGGTCAAGAGGAAGACAAGCACCGCGTAACGCATGGCCAACAAGGCATAATCGACCGGGCCACGTTGCAGGCTGAGGCTGTGATCAGCATTGATCACCATCTCGCCCGCCCGCTGCCCTGCCAGTGTCAGGACCAGATTAAGTAGAAAGGCCGCGGCAAAGACCACCGTTGCGCCAATGATGATCGGGTTCAAGAAAACGCCGATGTCACCAGACCATGAGAGAGGTTCCACCTGTCATCCTCCTCAGGAAATGCGGATACGCGGGTTGAGGTAAACATAGCCGATGTCCGAGATCAGTTGTGTCACCAGAACCACGAAAACAGCCACGACCGAGCAGGCCAGTAACAATTCAATGTCATTGTTCGATGCGGCCTGCACCAAGGTCCATCCAAAGCCATTGTAGTTGAACAAGGTCTCGACGATCACGACGCCCGTCAAAAGCCACGGGAATTGCAGCATGATCACGGTAAAGGGCGCGATCAGCGCATTGCGCAGCGCGTGCTTGAGCACGATGTTGCGAAAGCTGACACCCTTGAGGCGCGCGGTGCGGATATATTGCGCCGTCATCACCTCCGCCATCGAGGCGCGGGTCATCCGGGCGATATAACCCATGCCGTAAAAGGCGATGGTCATCACCGGCAAGGTGAAATTCCAGAAATTCGCCCCGTCCATCGCGCTGCGCGCAGAGCCAAGGAACAATGTCCCGCCATCCAGCCAGCCCCATTGCACAAGTAGGGGTGAAATCCCGGTCTGCGACGAGGCCAAGAGCACGATGAAGATCACACCCGACACATATTCCGGTGTTGCAGTCGTCCCGATCGAGAATGTGGACAAGACACGGTCCGTGCGGCTGCCCTCGCGCATGCCGGCCAGCACACCAACCAAAAGCGCAGATGGCACGATCACGGCGAAGGCCCAGAACATCAGCACGCCGGTCAGTGCCAAGCGACCGCCGATGATATTGGAGACCTCGTCATCCGACACGGTGGAATGGCCCAGATCGCCTTGCAATAGCCCGCAAAAGCGCGGCGCGGTTTCGGGTGTGTCGCCCGGCCCGAGGCAACGCCCCCGCCACTGGCCTGTCGGTGCGTCCAGGCGCACCCAGCCCGGCACCACGCCCAGCCATTCGCCGTAGCGCATGATCAAGGGGCCACCATAGCCATTGCGATCGAGCCACGAGACGACCTCGGCATCGCTCATCCTTGCATTGCCTTGCGTCTTGGCAAGCTTTTCCAGGTTGGGGGCAAGATTGGTGAGGAAAAACACCACGAAGGTCAGGCAAAGCGCCGTCAAGATCATGACGCCAAAGCGGCGCAGGATAAAAAATGCCATTCGTCGCTGTGTCCTTGCCTAGGGGAGCGTACCATCGCGCAACGCGCGCTTATGGTGTCCCACGCATGGGTTGGTTCAGCCGGCCAGGGCCATTGCGTCGTTGTTCCGGGGCAGCACGTAGCCGCCCCGGAACATCAGGTGTAAATCAGGACGCGAGGCCCAAGTGATGCACGTTGATCTCGAACTTGGGATGCATATCCGCGTTCAAGACACCCTCGCGATAGTGGCGGAACAGCGAGCGCCAGAAGGGGATGAAGGTCACGGCCTCTTCTTGCATGATCTGCTGGAGGCGCGCCATCACCACGCGGCGGGCATCGGCGTCTTGGATGCCGTTTGCCTCGTCGAGCAGGCGGTCGAACTCGGCGTTCGAGAAACCCGTCTCGTTCCATGCCACGCCCGAGCGATATGCAAGGTTCAGGATCTGCACGCCCAACTCGCGGTGGTTCCACTCGGTTGCCGAGAAGGGATAGTTCAGCCAGTCGTTCCAGAAGGTCGAACCGGGCAGCACTTCGCGGGTCACAGTCATGCCGGCATCGCGCATCTGTGCCGCGATCGCGTCACAGGTGAAACGACCCAGACCATCGTCGAGCGAGATCAGTGTGAAGTTGTGATCGGCATGGCCCGCGGCGGCGAGACGCGCATTGGCCGCGGCTTTGTCCACCACCATCGGCGGTAGCGCGGCATATTCGGGATGGATCGGGCAGACATGGTGGTTTTCACCAACCGTGCCTTGGCCATTCATACCCAGTTCCAACACCACCGACAGATCGACCGCTTCCAGCATTGCGCGGCGCACCTCGACGTTGTCGTAAGGTGCGTTGAGCTGGTTGGGGCGCACAACCACGGTTGCACCGGTCGTCACATCCGATTGGGTCCAACCAACGGCCGAGAACAGATCGACAAATTCGCCGACCGTCTCATAGGTCATGTCGAACTCACCGGCTTCCGCACCGGCGAACCACGCTGCGGGATCGGTGCCAAGATCGACAAAAGTGATTTCGTCGAGATAGGCATTGCCCCAATAACTATGCGCGGTGTTGCGCTCCAGACGGCAGGAAATGCCGACTTGGTGGTCCGCGATCTTGTAGGCGCCGGTGCCGATCCCGTGGTCGAGCGGGTTCGTACCGATCAGGTCGCGGTGCTGGATGGCGCTGGGGTAATCGGCGATGCCGGGAACCAGCGTGATGTCAGGCGCGGGCAGGTTGATCTGTACGGTCAGCGGGTCAACGACGACCACGCCACCTTCACGGGCTTGGCCGGTGTTGCTATCGACCAGACCACCCATACGCGCGGCCATGGAGTTGCCTTCAACCGTGGTATCGCACCATCCGACGAAGTTCGCCGCGACATCCTCGGCGGTGAAATCATCGCCATTGTTCCACTTCACGCCGGGGCGCACGCGCAATGTGTATTGGGTGGCATCGGCATTGGCTTCCCAGCTGTCCAGCAGGATACCCGAGAACGAGCCGTCGCGATTATACTCGATCAGGTACTCAAGAAGGCCGCGGCTGACATTGCCAAGTTGCGACCAGTCATAGGTGCGCGGATCCTTGAGGGCGAGGATCTGCATCTGGATGCGCAGTTTGCCGCCCATGGGCGGCGTGACGCGCTGTGCCATGGCGGGCTTGAGCCCGATCATGGTGTATGCAGCCGCAGCCGACACGCCCAACGCAGTTGCACGCACCATGAATTCACGGCGGCTCATCTGGCCTGCCTTGTATTCACGGGCGTACATCTCTGCGACCGGGTGGGTCGTCCGTGTGCCGCCGGAAAGGTTTGTCATTTGTCTTCTCCCTGTGTCGTTTTTATGGTTGGCCATCTTGCCGCCCTTTTGTCCGCGGCGACATCACACATGTCAGCCATCGGCTTCCCGTATTCCGCGGTTTTTCGCGCGTTCCGTCAATCACCAGTTGTGACCAATCTTGAGCCGTTCCCGACCCAGCCCCGATCAAAAACGACATGGACCCATATCGCAACCCCTTGCGCCGAATTTTTTCGCCCATTCGAGTCACCGCAAAACCGTATGATCATGGACCGGCACGATAGCTGATAGGGGATCGTGCGGTTGCTTGCTGAAAGGCGCGGGTGAAATAAGCGGCTGACGAAAAGCCCAAAGTTTGGGCAATTTCCCTGGCCGGCATATCCGTGTCGCGAAGCAGCCGACGCGCCTCGTGCATGATCCTTTCGTTGAGTAAGGCAAGCGCCGGACGGCCAGCTGCATCGCGACAAACGCGCGACAAATGGGTGGGTGTGACACCAAGCGCTTGGGCATAATCGGCAATGCCTGCGCCGGAACGAAATTTCCCCTCGACGTGATCCGCAAAGGCTTCGGCCAAGCGGTGTGTGTTGTGGCGCAGGGTCAATCCGCTGTCGCCCTGCGACTCGCGCGCCATCCACGCCGAGATCAACAGCCCATAGCCCATCAAGGCCCGCTCCATGGCGGGGGCATGGGCGCTCAATTCCCGCTCGACCCGCTCGAGATGCCCGGTCAGGCTAGCCTGACCTTCGATCGTCGTGACACGACGCTGAAACGGGCTGGGCGGCATGGCAAGCGCGTTTTCCGCGGGCAGGGTGAATTCCACCCCCTGCAACTGAGCTGGAAGCTCGATCGCGAATTGCGTGCCTGCGGGCAGAAAGATCGCGGTATTCGGCCCGAAACCGCGCGTGACACCACGGATAGTGACGCGCCCTTGGCCGCGGGTAATCCAATAGAGCCTGTGGCGCTTCTGGCTATGCAACAATTCCAGCCGCCACGCATCCTTCATGCGCAGCTGGCCAAGCGAGGTGATGCGGAACCCTTGGGCCGAGTCGGTCATCCCGCAAGGCTGGGCCGGATGTTGGAATTATGCAACCAACTTGCCACGAAAGGACGCGACCCCGGCAGTTAGGCGTCCGATTTTGAGACATTAACGGCCAAACGCGGATCAACACCACGCCATGCCTGCATCCGCGCGCGAAACCATGTGCGCTGGCGTTTCGCATATTGGCGCGTCGCGATGATGGCCGCGTCACGCGCGGCCCGCAAGGTCATCTCGCCCCGCAAATGGGCGACCAACTCTGGTGCGCCAATGGCGCGCATCGCAGGCAAGGCCGGGTCCCATCGCGACAGGTTGGCCGCGACCTCGTCAACGGCGCCATAGGCCAACATCACATCGAACCGACGCGCGATCCGCTCATTGAGCCAATCCACCGGCGCATCGATCCTGAGCGCAGTGCAATCTGACAGTGCCAAGAGCGGCGCGGGGGTCGCGGCCTGCCAGGCAGCAAGGCCTTGGCCTGTGGCGGTCAACACCTCCCATGCGCGCTGGACACGGGCGCGATTGGCAAGGTCGATCTTGCCGGTTGTGTCGGGATCAAGCGCTGCGATGAGGGCGGGCAAGGACATGGCATCGCCCTTGGCGCGCACCGTTGCGGGGGTAGGCGGAATATTGGCCAACCCTTCGGTCAGAGCGCGGAAATAGAGACCTGTGCCGCCTACGATAATCGGCCGCTCACCTGTCAAAAGCGCGCCGACTTCGCGCAGCCAATGTCCTACGGAATAGTCGTTGTCCCAGCTGACATGGCCGTAAAGTCTGTGTGGCGCGCGCGCGAGGTCTGTCGCATCTGGCCGCGCGGTCAGCACGCGCCAGTTGCCATAGACCTGCAAGGCATCGGCATTCACGATGACGCCCCCTTGTGCCTGCGCGATCGCAAGTGCCAGCGCCGACTTCCCCGAGGCGGTCGGACCTGCAATCAAAACCGGGCGGTCTTTGGGGATTGTTGTTAAATCGATCAATGCCTTGCTCTGTGATTGCGGCGGCGGGGTTGCGGCCCTTGGCTGGGGTGAATATGGCCTGAGCCGGCGCAAGGGGCGTTGAACACCACCCAGTTTTAGACCATGGTGCGCCGCGCGCAATGCGCTGTGGTCTTTTTCCCCAATCAAGGAGCCGCCCATGTCCGACAGCCTCATCGCACCGTCCGATGCCCGCTATAGCCGGGTGATGTTGAAAATCTCGGGCGAGGCGTTGATGGGTGATCAGGGATTTGGTCTGCACCCGCCGACAGTCGAGCGCATCGCGCGCGAGGTGAAATCGGTCCATGATCTGGGTGTCGAGATCTGCATGGTCATTGGCGGCGGCAATATCTTTCGCGGCCTGCAAGGCAGCGCGCAAGGTATGGAGCGGACCACGGCGGATTACATGGGCATGCTCGCCACCGTGATGAATGCGCTTGCCATGCAATCGTCGCTGGAATCGATCGGGGTCTTCACCCGTGTTATCTCGGCCATTACCATGAACGAGGTGGCCGAGCCTTATATTCGCCGCCGCGCGATCCGTCATCTGGAGAAAAAGCGCGTCTGCATCTTCGCTGCCGGTACCGGAAACCCCTATTTCACCACCGACACGGCGGCGACCTTGCGCGCATCCGAGATGGATTGTCAGGCGATATTCAAAGGCACCAAGGTCGATGGCGTGTACGACAAAGATCCCAAGAAGCACGCCGATGCCAAGCGCTACGAGAGCGTCACCTATGACGAGGTTTTGGCCCAGCATCTTGGAGTGATGGACGCGTCTGCCATTGCGCTTGCCCGTGAGAACAACCTGCCCATCATCGTTTTCAGCCTAGATGAGCCGGGCGGTTTCAAGGGCATTTTGGCAGGGCGCGGGACCTATACCAAGGTGTCCTGAGCGCAACCTTGGGCGATTGACAGGGCTTGAGCGGCAAGACGGTTCTGGAAACCGCGCGCAGCTTTAGATATGACGCTGCCCAACAGGAGCGATAAAGGGCCGAGCAGATGGCAGAAGACGAACTTGACATCGACCTTGATGATCTCGCGCGCCGGATGGATGGTGCATTAGCGGCTTTGCGCACGGAATTTGCGTCACTCAGAACCGGGCGCGCCTCGGCCAGTATGCTGGAGCCGGTGATGGTCGATGCTTATGGGCAGATGACGCCGATCAACCAAGTCGGCACCATCAACGTCCCGGAACCGCGCATGGTCACGATCAATGTCTGGGATAGGGGTCTTGTCGGCAAGGTCGAGAAAGCCATTCGCGACAGCGGCCTTGGGATCAACCCTCAGCTCAACGGCACCATCATCATGTTGCCGATCCCCGAGTTGAACGAGGAACGCCGCCGCGAATTGACCAAGGTCGCCGCCCAGTATGCCGAGCATGCCCGCGTCTCGGTGCGCAATGTCCGCCGCGATGGCATGGACCAGATCAAGAAGGCCAAAGCCAAGGGCATGTCGGAAGACGACGTGAAGCTTTGGGAGGATGAGGTGCAGGAATTGACCAATGCCCATATCGCAAAGGTCGATGCCACACTTGAAACCAAGCAGGCGGAAATCATGCAAGTTTGATCAAAATGGCCCTAAATGGGCCATTTTGTTATCGTCTTGTTTGTTTTTGTCGCTCAAGGAACTGGGTTTATGTCACACGCCAAAAGCCATCCGCATCACGTGGCCATCATCATGGATGGCAATGGCCGGTGGGCGCAGATGCGCGGCCGTCCAAGGCTGTTTGGCCATACTGCCGGTGCGCGGCGGGTCAAGGACATCGTGCGCGCTTGCCCTGATCTTGGGGTCAAGTATCTCACCATTTTCGCGTTTTCGACGGAAAACTGGAAGCGCACCCAAACCGAAGTGGCCGGGCTGATGCGGTTGTTTAAGCGCTATATCCGGCGCGAGGCCAAGGCACTTTTTGAAGAAAATGTGCGCGTCCGCTTCATTGGCGACCGGGTACGGCTTGAGCCCTCCTTGGTCGAGTTGATGGATGGGCTAGAGTTGATGACTGCGGGCAATACAGGCACCAATCTGACCATCGCACTCAACTACGGTGGCCGCGATGAGGTGACACGGGCCGCCCGGAGGCTGGCGCATGATGTAGCAATGGGCAAACTTGATCCGCGCGCGATCACCGATGACACATTCCCGCGCTATCTCGATACATACGTGCTGCCCGATCCCGATCTGGTGATCCGCACCAGTGGTGAGGCGCGCATTTCCAATTTCCTGCTCTGGCAATCTGCTTATGCGGAGTATGAATTCATCGACACGCTCTGGCCCGATTTCACCGAGGCCGAATTTGCAAAGGTGATCGGCCGTTTCGGCCAACGCGAACGCCGCTTTGGCGCGGTCACGGCCTGAGGTTCACGTGGCCCACGCCCGTGATAGCTTTTCTGATCTGACCACGCGGATGGCCACGGGCGCTGTGATCGCCTTGGTCGGTCTTGCGGCGGTTTGGGCAGGGGGGTGGTGGTTTACTGCTCTTGTCGCGCTCTTGGTGGCGACCTTGGTTTGGGAACTAGTCCGCATGCTTGGCGGCGCGGGGCAGGGGGCCGTTGTCTTGGGTCTATTGGCTGGGGTGACCATCTTGGCGACCAAGCTGTTGCCGATCTGGGTGGCGTTGAGTTTGGCGCTCTGCGTGGCCTTGGCAGCGGTCGTGATGCTGGCGCGGCATCGTCGTCTTTTTGTGGTGACGATCGCGATGATCCTGTTGGCCGGTGTGGGATTGATCCTGCACCGCGACAGCTTTGGCCTGACATGGATGTTGTGGCTGGTGCTGGTGGTCGTGATCACCGACATATTGGGCTATTTCGCCGGTCGCTTGATCGGCGGCCCAAAGTTCTGGCCACGCGTGAGCCCCAAGAAAACATGGTCCGGCACGGTCGCGGGCTGGGTTGGGGCAGCCATTGTCGGTTGGGCCTTCATGGCGCTAACGGGGGTGGGCGCCGAATTGGTGGCCATCTCGGTGGCGCTCAGCATTGCCAGCCAGATGGGTGATGTCGGCGAATCCGCGCTCAAGCGGCATATGGGCGTGAAGGACAGTTCCAACCTTTTGCCCGGCCATGGTGGCGTCTATGATCGCTTCGATGGGTTGCTTGGGGCGGCCTTTGTGCTGGTCATCGTCGAAAGCGTGACCGCATTCCCGCCGCCGCCTTTGTGACCGCCGAGCGAAAGTAGGGGCCAATGCGCAGCATTTCCATTTTCGGTGCGACCGGGTCGATCGGGCAGAACACGGTCGATCTGATCGCGCGCGCCCCCGGCCAATTCCGCGTCGTCGCGCTGACCGGCGGGGCCAATATCGCGCTATTGGCCAAGGATGCGATCCGTCTTGGGGCCGAGCTTGCCGTGACAGCCCATGACGACCGGCTCGATGACCTGCGCGCGGCCCTGAAGGGAACAGGCATCACCGCCACGGCAGGTGCCGCCGCCTTGGTCGAGGCTGCCGACCGTCCGGCCGATTGGGTGATGTCGGCGATCGTTGGGGCCGCAGGGCTTGCGCCGGGGTTTCGGGCGCTGCGCCATGGCGGCACGCTGGCCTTGGCCAACAAGGAAAGCCTTGTGACCGCAGGCCCCTTGCTCTTGGCCGAGGCCGCCGCCCATCGCGCCACCATCTTGCCCGTCGATAGCGAACACTCAGCCGTGTTTCAGGCGCTTGTCGGGGAAAATATTGCCGCGGTTGAGCGGATTATCATCACCGCCTCGGGCGGCGGGTTGCGCGATTGGCCGCTCGACGCTTTGGCCAGTGCCACGGTCGCTGATGCTGGCGCGCACCCCAATTGGGCGATGGGTCAACGCATCACCATCGATAGCGCATCGATGTTCAACAAGGGGATGGAGCTGATCGAAACGCGCGAGTTTTTCGGGGTTAGTCCGGGGCAGATCGAAACGGTGATCCATCCGCAATCGCTGATCCATGCGCTGGTGGGTTTCAATGACGGGGCCTTGATGGCGCATCTCGGCGCACCTGATATGCGCCATGCAATCGGCTATGCACTGAATTGGCCTGACCGGCGGCATTTGCCGGTGGCACGTCTGGACCTTGCCCAGGTTGCCACGCTGGAATTTCGCGCGCCCGATCCCGCGCGCTACCCCGCTCTTGCGATTGCGCGCGCGGTGATGGAGACAGGTGGGCGCGCCGGCGCTGTCTTCAACGCCGCCAAGGAGGTTGCGCTTGACGGCTTTATCGCAGGCCGCATCGGTTTCATGGATATGGCGCGCATCGTAGAACAGACGCTTGACGCCATGACATCGCAGATATCCCTGACATCCTCCATGACAGATCTTGAGGACGTGCTGGCGACTGACCACATGTCGCGACAGACAGCATGGGCGACAATCACAAAAATGGAGCTGTAAGCACGCGATGGAATTCATTCCCCAGTTCGGCAATCTCGCCTTTACGATTGCAGCCTTTATCGCGGCCTTGTCGATCATCGTGGCGATCCATGAGTATGGGCATTACATCGTTGGCCGCTGGTCTGGTATCCATGCTGAGGTGTTCTCCATCGGGTTTGGCCCCGTGCTTTTCAGCCGTACCGACCGGCGCGGTACGCGCTGGCAGATCGCAGCACTGCCTTTCGGGGGCTATGTGAAATTCTTGGGCGATGCGGATGCGGCAAGCGGCAAGGATGGTGCCGCTATCGACGCGCTTGATATGGCCGAGCGGCGCCGCTCCATGCATGGGGCGCCACTTTGGGCGCGGTCTGCAACGGTCGCGGCGGGGCCGATCTTCAACTTCATATTCTCGATCCTGATCTTCGCGGTGATCTTGTTTTTCACGGGTCGCCCTGCCGATGAGCCGCGCGTGGGCGCGCTGACCGCGCTGCCGCCAGAAATGCAGCAGCTTGCGCAAGGCGATGTGATCTTGGCGCTCGACGGGCAGCCGGTCACAGTTTTTGGCGATGTCTTTCGCATTGCCCAAGACCTCCCGCTTGCGCCGACCGTGACCTATACGGTGGAACGCGATGGCCGCGTGATCGACACCGAGGCCGTGTTTCCCTTGATTCCCTTGGTTGATTCGGTCGCGCCGCAATCGGCGGCCTTTGCCGCGGGTTTGCGACAAGGCGATGTGATCCGCACCATTGATGGTCAACCCATCTATGCCTTTCGCCAACTCCGCGATGCGGTGACCTCGGCGCAGGGTACGCCGCTCACCCTGTCGATCTGGCGGGCAGGCGAGGAGATCACCGTCACCTTGGCACCGCGCCGCACTGATCTGCCCTTGGCCGAGGGTGGGTTCGAGACACGCTGGCTGATCGGGGTGACAGGCGGCTTCAGCTTCGAACCGATGCGCGAAGGGGTCGGGGCTTTTGCTGCGCTGGGTTACGGTGCCGAGCAGACATTATTCGTCGTGCGATCCTCGCTTTCTGGCTTGTGGCATATGATTACCGGGGCGATTTCATCGTGTAACCTGCAAGGCCCGATCGGGATTGCGGAAACCTCGGGTGCGGCGGCCAGCCAAGGGATCGACAACTTTATCTGGTTCATCGCTGTGCTTTCGACAGCGGTCGGTTTGTTGAACCTCTTTCCGATCCCTGTGCTCGATGGTGGGCATCTGGTGTTTCACGCTTATGAGGCGATCGCCGGCAAGCCCCCGTCGGATCGGGCGATGCGACTGTTGATGACAACAGGGCTGACGCTGCTCTTGTCATTGATGTTGTTTGCACTGACCAACGATCTTTTTTGTCCTTAAGCGCCGCGGCGAGGCGTCATGGCTAATCCATGATCTTGTCGTTTTCTTGCCATGAACAGGGGTGATACCCATTCATGACAGAACAGCGGCTGAGCATGAGATGAAACGCAGCATCGCACAAACACGCAATCTTGCGCATGTGATCTTGTGGCATGCGGATCGGATCATAGTCCCGCTTTGGATCAGTGCGGCACTGGTGCTTGCCGCCGCACTCGTGGATGTCCCGCGCAGCTCTTGATCGCGGGGCGCCGCTGGCATTTTCTCTACGCGGATGATCTGGTGAAGATCATTTTGGTCGTTTGGAGATTGCGTTGTTTTTGACAACCCCCTGACCCTCCGTTAGGCAAGTCATGTCTGCTGGGAATATTGGGGTTGGATGAAATGAGTCGGCATGTCCAGTTTTCGCCGTCGCGTATGTGGCATGATCTGACCGGTGCGCTGCGTCTGCGGCCGCTGACCGGCATGTTTGCGGTTCTCTTGATCCTTGCTGGCAGTTTAATTGTTCCAACAGCCAGCGCGCAGACCTTTAGCTTTTCGCGCTTCGACGTGGTGGGCAATGCGCGCATCAGCGAATCTGCGATCTTGACGTATGCCGCGATCCCGCAAGGTGCCGAAGTAACCGCAGCGCAGGTCAATGATGCACTGCAACGGCTGCAAAATACCGGCCTTTTCGAGACGGTGGAGATCACGCCGCGTGGCAATACGCTGGTCATCAGCGTCCAAGAGTACCCCACAATCAATATCATTTCGATCGAAGGCAATGAGCGGCTCGATGATGATGCGCTCTTGCCGGTGATCACTTCGACCCCGCGTCGGACCTATTCGCCAAGTGTGGCTGAGCAAGACGCAAACGCCATCGCCGAAGCCTATCGCCTGTCCGGGCGGCTGACCGCGACGGTGACGCCGCGCATCATTCGTTTGAGTGATAACCGGGTTAACCTCATCTTTGAAATTGCTGAAGGGCGCGTTGTCGAGACCGAGCGCATCAGCTTTGTCGGCAACCGCGCCTATTCCGACCGCCGTTTGCGCGGTGTGCTGGAGAGCACGCAAGCAGGGCTTTTGCGCCAGATCATCCGCCGCGACACCTTTATTGCTGAGCGCATCGCGCTTGATCGACAGCTTTTGTCCGATTTCTACCTCGATCGCGGTTATGTCGATTTCCAAATCCTCAGCGTGACGCCGGAACTGGCGCGCGGACGTGACGCCTATTTCGTGACCTTCAACATCCGCGAGGGTCAAAGCTTTTCGCTGGGCGCGATCAGCACCGTGTCTGACATCGCCGAAGCGGATGCCGCCCTTTATCAAGACATCATCCGAATTCGCCCTGGCCAGACCTACAGTCCGCGCCTGATCGAAAGCACGATCAGCCGCATGGAAAGCTTGGCTACACAACAGGGGTTGCGGTTTGTCAGGATCGAGCCGCGCATCACCCGCAATGACGATGCCCGCACGCTGGATGTAGAGTTTCGCATCATGCGTGGTGAGCGTGTTTTTGTCGAACGTATCGATATCGAGGGCAATGTGACTACGCTTGACCGCGTGATCCGGCGGCAATTTACCACCGTCGAAGGTGATCCCTTTGATCCGCGCGCCATTCGCCAGGCGGCAGAACGCATCCGGGCCACGGGCTTTTTCGCTGATGTCGATGTCGAAAGCCGCGCCGGCACAGCGAGTGACCAGATCATCATCGATGTCGATGTCGAAGAGCAGCCCACCGGCACCTTGGGCTTTTCGGCCAGCTTCTCGACCGATACAGGGCCGGGTCTTGCGGTGAATTTCGCCGAACAGAACTTCCTAGGGCGTGGTCAAGCTTTGGATTTCAGCTTCAATACCACCGATGGCAGCCGCGCTTTCAACCTTGCCTTTACTGAACCCGCATTTCGCGCGCGCGATCTGGAGTTGGGCATCAGCGCATTTTACACCGAAACAACGGGGCAAAATCGTGCTTTTGACACGCTGGATATCGGCGCTCGCACCAGTCTTGGTTTCCCGGTCAGCACGTTTGGCCGTGTCAGCACCTATGTCGGTGTCGAACAAAACGAGATTTCGGGTTTGGTCGCAGGGCGCAGTTCGCCGATCTTGTTGGCCGAGCAAGGCGACCGCGCCTTGGCCTTTGTCGGGATGCAATATGCCTATGACACACGCGATGTCGGACTTGATCCCACGCGTGGCGTGCGGCTGCAATTCGGGGTTGAATATGCGGGTCTTGGTGGCGACACGGATTATCTGCGCGCGACATTCCTTGGGATCGCCGAACAAAAGATCTTCCGTGAGGATGTGACCTTGCGCGCGAGCCTTGAAGGTGGCGCGCTGGAGATGCTTGGCGGTATCAATCGCCTGTCGGATCGGTTCTTCTTATCGAGCCGTCAGATGCGCGGCTTTGATGCGTTCGGGATCGGCCCGCGCGATCTCGGTGCGCCGAACCGCGATGCGCTTGGCGGCAACTTCTTCTCGGTCGCGCGCTTCGAGGCGTCCTTTCCCGTCGGTCTGCCGGACGAATACGGGATTTCGGGCGGTTTGTTCTACGATGTCGGTTCGGTCTGGGGGTTGGACAATACCGCCGGCAGCGCACCAGTCGATGATGGGCAGCATTTGCGGTCTTCGGTGGGTGTTTCGATTTTCTGGGACACCGCCATCGGGCCACTGCGCTTCAACTTCTCGCGCGCGCTTGATTTCGAAAGCTATGACCGAACCCGCGATTTCGATCTGACCGTCGAAACGCGGTTCTAAGGGCGCAATCATGCGCAATCGCCTTTTCACCAGCCTGATGTTGGGGCTGTCTCTGTCTGTCGCACCCCTGTGGGTGACGGCACAGACGGCGCCCGGCGCACGCGAGGCGGGCGCGCTCGACACTGCCAACGCGATTGCCATCATCGATCAAGAGAGGCTTTTGTCAGGGTCGCTTTATGGCTTACGTCTCCAGCAAGAAATCGAGGCGGCAGGAGCCGCCCTTGTCGCCGAGAACCGCCGGATCGAAGGACAATTGACCGAGGAAGAGCTGCGCCTGACGGCGCAACGCGCATCGATGACGGCCGAAGAATTTCGTCCTCTTGCCGAAGAATTCGATTCCCGCGTGGAAAGCATACGCACCGCGCAAGAGACGAAGAGCCGGGCTTTGCAGGCGCAAGCAGAAGTCGCGCGCACACGCTTTTTCGAAATGGCCTTCCCGATCCTTGTCGATCTGATGCGCCTGCGGGGGGCGACCGTCTTGATGGATAACCGCGCAGTTTTGTTGTCGGCCGAGGGGATCGATATCACCGACGCCGCGATCGGGCGGATCGATCGCGACATCGGCATCGGCGGTGAGGCGGCGCTGATCGATCTCGACGGTGCGGTCCGCGCGCCGTGACCCCGTCGCTTGCCGCCTTGCCGCCAAGTTGATAGCAACACGCGCAACATGCATTCAGTTTCCGAGGACCCATGACGGCAGATACGCCCACAACCGCCGATATCGCGCTCATCCAGCGGATCATCCCGCATCGTTACCCCTTTCTCTTGGTGGACCGTGTCCGCGATATCGTGCCGTATCAATCGGCCGTCGGGATCAAGAATGTCACCATGAACGAGCCGCATTTTCAGGGTCACTTCCCCGGCGCGCCGATCATGCCCGGCGTCACGATTGTCGAGGCCATGGCACAAACAGCGGCCGTCATGATCGGAGTATCGGCGGATTTGGCCGATAAGAACCTGCTGGTCTATTTCATGGGCATCGATGGTTGCAAGTTCCGCCGCAAGGTGGTGCCGGGCGATATCGTCGAGATGCATCTGACGACGCTGCGCGGCAAGCCTGGCGGCAAGGTATGGAAATTCGGTGGACAGGCTTTTGTCGATGGCGATTTGGCCGCAGAGGCCGAGTTTACAGCGATGATGGACCTTGAGGCCGGTAAGGGGACCTCGTGATGACAATCGATCCGTCGGCGCAGATACATCCTTCGGCGGTGGTCGAAGACGGGGCGGTGATCGGCGCAGGCTGCGTGATCGGTCCTTTCTGTGTCGTCGGCCCCGAGGTGGTGCTGGCCGCTGATGTGACGTTGAAATCGCATGCCGTTGTGGCGGGCCTGACCGAGATCGGCCAAGGCACGGTGATCTTTCCGTTCGCCAATATCGGTGATGTGCCGCAAGATTTGAAATATGGCGGCGAAAAAACCCGCCTGATCGTAGGCCAACGTAACCGCATCCGTGAGGGTGTGACGATGAACACCGGGACCGAAGGCGGTGGTGGCATCACCCGCGTTGGCGATGATGGGTTGTTCATGGCAGGCGCTCACGTCGCCCATGACGCGATCGTTGGCGACAGGGTCATCATGGCCAATAACGCCGCCGTGGCGGGGCATTGCATCATTTCCGATGATGTCATCATCGGTGGCTTGTCGGGGGTGCATCAGTTCGTCCGCATCGGTAAGGGCGCCATCATCGGGGCGGTGACGATGGTGACAAATGACGTCATCCCCTATGGCCTTGTGCAGGGGCCGCGCGGGATGCTTGACGGGTTGAACCTTGTGGGGCTCAAGCGGCGCGGTGTCGCGCGCGAGGATATCATGGCGCTGCGCGCAGCCTTTCAGGCGCTCGCACAAGGCGATGGTGCCTTTCAGGATCGCGCCAAGCGCTTGCTCGACGATGTTGCCGGGCAATCGCAATATGTGCGCGATATCGTCGATTTCGTGTTGGGCGAAAGCGACCGCTCATTCCTGACGCCGGGCTGAGGGGCGATGGGCCGACGTGCCATCATCGCGGGGACAGGGGCCTTGCCGGGGCTGGTCGCAGCCGCCGGCCCTGCGATGGTGGTCCGGTTCGCCGATGCGCCTGGTGGCGCAGAAGGCGCTGATCTTGTGGCGCGCTTTGGACAGTTGGGCGCGCTTTTCGCCGATTTGAAGGCGCATGGTATCGATGAGTTATGCCTTGCCGGTGCCATGCAGCGCGTCGCCTTTGATCAAGCGCAACTGGATGGGGAGACACGCGCCTTGTTGCCGCGTTTGGCTGCGGCGATGGGGCAGGGTGATGACGCGCTTTTGCGCAGTATCGTGGCGATTTTCGAGGAGCGCGGCTTTCGCATTCGCGGCGCGCATGAATTGCGCCCCGATCTTGTGGCACGCGCAGGCGAACTATCTGGAGGGGCCATCGCGACCGGCGACACCGCGCGCGCGCGCGCTGTGCTGGCCGCTATTGGCCCGCTCGATGTGGGTCAGGCTTGCGTGGCCGCGCAAGGGCAGATCCTCGGGATCGAGACCTTGCAAGGCACCGATGCGCTCTTGCGCTTCGTGGCGGACACCATGCCCGGATCGGGCGGTGTCTTGGTCAAACGCGCCAAGCCAGGTCAGGATTTGCGTGTGGATATGCCCGCCATCGGCCCCGATACCATCACGCTTTGCGCGCAAGCGGGCCTGAAGGGGATCGAACTTCAGGCGGATCACGTCTTGCTGCTTGGACCTGAGGCAATCCATGCCACCTGTCAGCACCATGCAATCAACCTTTGGGCCGTACCATGACGCTACGGCTTTTCTTGGTGGCAGGTGAACCCTCGGGCGATAGGTTGGGTGCGGCGCTTATGGCGGGGATCAAGGCCTTGGCGCAAGGGCCGGTCAGTTTTCACGGTATTGGCGGCCCCTTGATGCAGGCCGAGGGGCTTGAAACGCTCTTTGCGATGGAAGAGCTGTCGGTGATGGGCCTGACCGAGATCTTGGCCAATTACCGTCGCCTCTCGCGACGGGTGGAAGAAACCGCTGCGACCGTGGTGGCGTGGCAACCCGACGCGCTGATCACCATCGACATTCCAGAGTTTTCCTTGCGCGTTGCCGCGCGCGTCAAGGCGGCGCGGCCCGATTTACGCACCATCCATTATGTCGCCCCCACGGTCTGGGCATGGCGGCCGGGACGCGCCAAGAAGATGGCGAAATCGGTCGATCATGTGCTGGCCCTTTTGCCGTTCGAGCCACCCTATATGGAGGCAGCGGGGATGAGCTGTGATTTCGTTGGCCACCCGGTCGTGACAGAGGCGCAGGCCTCAGAGGACGAGATCGCGGCTTTTCAGGCCAAGTATCTGCCCAATGAAGGCCCGGTCATTCTTGTGTTGCCCGGTTCGCGGCGGTCTGAGGTCGAGCGCTTGATGCCGGTCTTCGGCGCGGCCTTGCACGATGTCTTGGCGCGCCACCCCGATGCGCGGATCATACTGCCCGCGGCACCCGCTGTAGCAGGGCTTGTGGCAGCGCGGATCAAGGATTGGCCAGGCCAGCCGATCATGCTCGATCCACGCGGCGTCGCTGCTGAAACTTTCGTCGCCGAGAAGCGCGCGGCCTTTGCCACGGCGGATGTGGCACTTGCTGCCTCCGGGACAGTCAGCCTTGAGTTGGCAGCGACCGACACACCGATGGTGATCGCCTACAAGATGAGTTGGCTGAGCCAAAGGTTGATCGGCGCTTTGCTACGTGTCGATACGGTCACCCTGGTCAATCTGGTCACCGAAAGCCGGACAATCCCCGAATTCTTGTCCAAGAATTGCCGCCCCGCACCGATTGCGGCCGCGCTGAACCAGCTGATGGAGGACGAGCGCGCGCGCCTTGATCAACTTGATGCGATGGCGCTGACGATGCGGCGCTTGGGCCGCGGCGGCGAGGCACCATGGCTGCGCGCCGCGCGCGCTGTTTTGGGTCAGATCAAAGGCGCTTAATGCGTGAAATCGGCCAAGATTGCGCCGGAATGGGTCAACAGTTCGTGCGGCGTAATCCCAAAGACATGTCGTGGCGTACCAGCGGCAGCATAGACCAGATCAAAGGCCAAGAGCCGGCGATCAAACCATGCCCGGATCGGCATCAGATGGCCCAAAGGCGCGACACCCCCGATGGCAAAACCTGTTTGCGTGCGGATCAGTTCGGCATCGGCCTTGCCCAAGGGTGTTCCGGCAAGCGCGCTGGCCTTGACAGTATCAACCTGATTGCCACCCGCGGTAATGAACAACACAACATCCCCGGTGGCCTCGGCGCGGAAGATGATTGATTTGGCGATCTGGTCCACGGTGCAACCTGCGGCGCGAGCGGCATCCTGGGCGGTGCGGGTGCCTTCGGCCATCTCGACGATCTGTGCAGCGATCCCGGCATGTTGGAGAGCCGCTGCGACCCTTGCAAGACTTTTTGACATGGTTTTACCCTTTCTGCGCGCCCCTTGATCTCAGCCTTGTTTGGGATGTGCAAGGCGTTGACCAAAGGAGCTTTGCCAGCCTAACTCGCACCATGAGCTTTGCATCACGCATGACCCGTCATCCAATCCCCTTTGCGCCCGCGCGCGGGGATGAGGCTTGGGCGGCGCTTGGTGGTGTTGACCTCACGCTCAGACCGCTGATCACGGGCGCGGCGGGGTCGTCGCCCTACTTGAGCAGCTTGTTTCTGCGCGAGGCCGATTGGGTGCCACAAGCTTTGGCTAACCGACCCGAGGACAGTGTGAGCGCGCTCATTGCTATGGCTGGAACCCTTGATCACACCAACCTTGATCATGGGCTGCGCCAACTCAAGCGGCGGGCGGCTCTGGTCGTGGCCTTGGCCGATCTTGGCGGGATTTGGCCGCTGCATCGCGTTACCCAAGCTTGGACCGATGTTGCCGATGCATGCCTCAAGGCCGCCCTGACGACCCATGTCGCACTCGAGGCGCGGCGCGGCAAGATCCCCGGCATGACCGAGGCCGATGCCCATGAAATTGGGGCCGGCATGGTTGCGCTGGCCATGGGCAAAATGGGGGCGGGCGAGCTCAACTATTCATCAGACATCGATCTGATCTGCTTTTTTGACGATGATCGCTTTGATCCCGTTGATGTGATGGACGCACGTGCGGCCTTTATTCGGGCCACACGCCGCATGGCGGCCGCACTCTCGGATACCACGGAAGAGGGGTATGTGTTTCGCACCGACCTGCGGTTGCGCCCCGATGCGAGCGTGACGCCTGTCTGTATCTCGCTTACCGCCGCTGAGCGTTACTACGAGGCTGAAGGGCGCAGTTGGGAGCGTTCCGCCTATATCAAGGCGCGCCCTGCGGCAGGCGATCTGGCGGCCGGGCAGCGGTTCTTGCAAGTGCTCACGCCTTTTGTATGGCGGCGGCATCTGGATTTCTCGATGGTGCAAGACACGATCGACATGCGTCAGAAAATTCGCGATCACAAAGGCTTGCATGGCGATCTTAAGCTAGAAGGTCACAATATGAAGCTTGGCGCGGGTGGCATCCGCGAGATCGAATTTTTCGCACAGACCCGCCAACTTGTCGCCGGTGGCCGCGACCTCAGCTTGCGCAAGCGGCGCACGGTCGATGCGCTCGCCGCCCTTGCCGAGGCGGGATGGATCGGCGCGGATGTGGCGCAGGAGCTGACCGATCACTATAGCCACCACCGCGAGATCGAGCATCGCGTGCAGATGATCGATGATGCGCAAACCCATGATTTGCCGAAATCCGCCGAAGGTTTTGCAAGATTAGCCCATCTGTGCGGCACGGATGATGTTTCAGCCTTTCGCGCAGGCATTCAGGATCGGCTGCAACGGGTCGAGCAGATTTGCGGTGATCTGTTCCAGCCCGGAAAAGCGACCACCCCGTCCGAGGTTAGCGTGCCGCCCGAACAGGCCGAGATCGTGGCACGATGGCCAAGTTACCCGGCGCTCCGCTCGGAGCGGGGGCATGCAATCTTTGCGCGGCTGAAACCCACGCTGTTACGCCGCTTCCAGCGGGCCGCACGCCCGGAAGAAGCACTTCTTAATTTTGATAACTTTCTCAAAGGGCTACCAGCGGGTGTTCAACTATTTTCACTGTTTGAGGCGAACCCAAGCCTTGTTGATCTGATTGTCGATATCTGTGCCACTGCGCCGGGCTTATCGCTCTACCTGTCGCGCCATGCCAGTGTCTTGGATGCTGTGCTGGATGGGCGGTTCTTTGCACCTTGGCCCGGCATGGCGTCACTTCGGGCCGAACTTGCGGAGCTTTTGGCAGGGCAGGGTTACGAGGCGCAGCTTGATCAGGCGCGGCGTTGGCAAAAGGAATGGCATTTTCGCATCGGTGTGCATCAGCTGCGCAACTTGATCAGCGCGGATGGCGCGATGGCACAATATACCGATCTTGCCCATGCTGTGCTGGGTGCGCTTTGGCCCGCGGTCTGTGACGAGATTGCGCGCCGCCATGGACCGCCGCCTGGCCTTGGGGGTGTTGTGCTGGGGATGGGTAGCTTGGGCGCGGGGCGGATGACAGCGGGCTCTGATCTTGATCTGATCGTCATTTACGATCCCGCCGATGCCGAGACGAGCCTTGGTCCACGTCCGCTTGACCCACGCGGCTGGTATGCCAAGGCGACCAAGACCTTGATCACGGCGCTATCGGCACCAACTGCGGCAGGCACACTTTACGCGGTGGATATGCGCCTGCGCCCATCGGGGCGGCAAGGGCCAGTGGCGACCGCGATCAAGGCCTTTGCCGATTATCAACGTGCCGAGGCGTGGACATGGGAGCATATGGCGCTGACGCGCGCCCGCGCCATGGCGGGACCACACGATCTGTGCGACCGGGTCGAGGCGATCCGTAGCACGATCATCGCGGAAAAGGCCGATCCTGCCAAGGTGCGCACAGATGCCGCCGAGATGCGCGCGCGCCTTGCCGCCACCGGACGCGCCGGTGGCACTTGGGCCATCAAGGAGGGGCCGGGCGGTCTTCAAGATATCGCGCTGCTGGGCCAAGCGGTGGCATTGGCCAGTGGCAGCGAGGCCCGCGACACCGCAGCCCAGCTTGCGCATGCACAAGCGTTGGGTTGGCTTGATGCGGCGCAAGCGGCGCGCGTCATCGCCGGCGAGGCTTTGTTTTCCCGCGTACAGGCCGCAACACGGCTGTTGACCGATGTCACCTTGGACCCCGGTGCAATCGGCGATGGGGGGCGCGAATTCTTGGCCCGTGTCGCGGATGCGCCCTCGGCTGACGCGCTTGCATTGGAACTCGATGCAACCCGCGCCTATATCGCCTGTGTGATTGACGCTGTTCTTGGCGTCAGCTTGCCCGAGGAACGCTGATGTCGCTGGATAAACCTGCACCCGATCCGCATGACCCAAAGGGGTTGATCCGCGAGTCGTTTCGCATTGATGGGATCACCGATGCAGAATGTAGGTCGATTTTCGTGGATTGGGCGCTCAGCCTGACGGCCGGCGAACCGCAAGCGGCGATCGAGGCATTACTTGCGCGCTATCAAGGGGAACCGGCCGATCACCCGATGTTTGCCGTATTGCATGCGGGGCTTGCAACCAGCCCCAAGCCCGGTCGCCGTGGGGGCCGGGCCGCGCGCGTCGGCCCTGCCTAGTCGCGGGGTTTACTGCCATGCGTGCCGCGCTCGCGATAGGGCGTGGTCGCATAATGGGCGCGGTAGCATTTCGAGAAATGCGAGGGCGAGGCAAATCCACAGGCCAAGGCGACGTTGATCACGCTCATATCTGTCTGCATCAACAGGTTGCGCGCCTTGCCCAAACGCAGTTCCATGTAATACCGCTTGGGACTGCGGTTAAGATAGCGGCGAAACAAGCGCTCCAACTGCCGGGTGGACATATCGACGTCGCGCGCCAGCGTTGCGGGGCTGATAGGTTCCTCGATGTTCTGCTCCATCATGCGGATCACTTGCCCCAGCTTGGGGTGGCGCACACCGATCCGCGTCGGGATCGACAGGCGCTGCGTATCCTGATCGGTACGGATCGAGGTATAGATCAGCTGATCGGCAACGAGGTTGGCCAAATCCTCACCATGGTCGTCGGCGATGATCTTGAGCATCAGGTCGATCGAGGCGGTGCCGCCCGCCGTGGTGATGCGATTGCCATCGATCACGAAGACCGATTTGGTCAAGGTGACATCTTCGAATTCCTCGATGAAGCTGTCTTGGTTTTCCCAATGGATCGTCGCGCGTTTTCCATCGAGCAGCCCGGCTTTTGCGAGCGTATAGCCCGCCGTGCAAAGCCCGCCGATGGTGGCACCTTTGCGTGCCTCGCGGCGGAGCCAATTCAGCATCTTTTTCGAGGTTGCCGCCGCCACATCGATCCCACCACAGACCAACACTGTATCGTCGCGCGTGATATCGGGCAGATCGCAATCGAGCTTGAAGCCGATGCCGGCCGAACACCACGCAACATCGCCGCCTTCACCAGCAAGCGTCCAAGTATAGAGTTGTTTGCCCGACATGCGGTTGGCGATGCGCAGCGCTTCGACGGCGCTTGAAAAGCAGAGCATGGTGAATTGATCCAACAATATGAAGACATATTGCTTGGGGCCGATCTGGTCTGGCATCTGTGGTCTCGTCTTGGCACGTCGTGGCGCGCCGCTTGCGCGCCTGAGGAGCGAAAGCAGCTTTTTGGCGCATGTGCAATCCCCGCCCATCGTGAATTAGGGCATTGGAAGCCATGGCGAGCCAGCCTATAACCCCGCCCCGTGACCAGACGATAGAAGGTGCAACGCCATGACCAACACGACCGCAACGGCTTGGGCCAAGAGCGATTGGCGCGCCAAGCCGCGCGTGCAAATGCCTGTCTATCCTGATGCAAACGCGTTGCAGGCCGTTGAGGCCCAATTGTCGAAATACCCGCCGCTTGTGTTTGCAGGCGAAGCGCGGCGTCTGAAAAAGCAGCTTGCCGCAGCAGCACGCGGCGACGCTTTCTTGTTGCAAGGCGGTGATTGTGCCGAAAGTTTCGCCGAATTCTCGGCAGATAATATCCGCGACACCTTCAAGGTGATGCTGCAAATGGCAATGGTCTTGACCTATGGCGCCAAGGTACCGGTGATCAAGGTGGGGCGGGTGGCAGGTCAGTTCGCCAAGCCGCGTTCGGCGCCCACCGAGATGGTCAATGGCGTTGAGATGGACAGCTACAAAGGCGACATCATCAACGATATCGCCGCCACGCCCGAGGCGCGCATCCCTGATCCGAGCCGGATGCTGCAAGCCTATACGCAGGCGGCGGCCTCGCTTAACCTGTTACGCGCCTTTTCGACAGGTGGCTTTGCCGACATCCATCGTGTGCATAGCTGGACCTTGGGCTTTACCGACCATGACGATGCCGAGAAATACCGTGACATGGCCAATCGCATCCAAGACAGCCTTGATTTCATGGCCGCGGCCGGGCTTTCGGGGGAAACCAACCACGAGCTGAGCACGGTTGATTTCTACACCAGCCATGAAGCGTTGTTGCTGGAATACGAAGAGGCGCTGTGCCGGGTCGATAGCACCACGGGAAAATGGCTGGCGGGCTCTGGTCACATGATCTGGATCGGGGACCGCACACGCCAGCCCGATGGCGCGCATGTGGAATTCTGCCGTGGTGTGCAAAACCCCATCGGCTTGAAATGCGGTCCGACCACGACCGAAGACGATCTCAAGGTGCTGATGGCCAAGCTGAACCCCGACAACGAGGCCGGCCGCCTGACGCTCATCGCGCGCTTTGGCGCAGGTAAGGTCGGCGATCACCTGCCGCGCCTGATCCGCACGGTTGAGGCCGAAGGCGCCAAGGTGCTGTGGTCTTGCGATCCGATGCATGGCAATGTCATCAAATCCTCAACCGGCTACAAAACCCGCCCCTTCGATGCGATCCTGCGCGAGGTGCAGGAGTTTTTCGCCATACATCGCGCCGAAGGAACCGTGCCGGGTGGTGTGCATTTCGAGATGACGGGCCGCGACGTGACAGAATGCACCGGTGGTATCCGTGCGGTGAGCGACGAGGATTTGTCCTCGCGCTACCATACCGCCTGTGACCCACGGTTGAACGCCTCGCAATCCTTGGAATTGGCGTTTCTCGTGGCCGAAGAGCTACAGCAAAGCCGCGCGGCGTTGCGGGCGGCGGTCTGATCGCCCGCGTTGTGGGTGGCTTAGGACCGGCCACCCATGATCAGCCGCAATGGCCCTGTCTGCGGCACTTTGGCATCCATCGCTGCCAAGGTCGCGCGTTGGATCGCAAGGCGCACTGGCCCGGTTTGGGCATGTGGATTGGGCCTGTCCATGCACAGCAAGGCGCGCGTGATCGCGCCCAGATGATCGCTTAACGGAAGCATGACCATGCCCAAGAGCAGGGGCGTGGTCTGTGACGTGGATGTCGCCACTTGCAATCGCAGGTGCAAGATCGCCGGATCCTCGAAAACATGGTGTGCCAGATCCTCGATGCGCGCGCGCGCCGATGGCACGAACATGTCCCGCAAGGCGAGGCCGCGCGCCTCGGCGCCGATGGCGGCGCATAACCCTTGGCCTGCCAGGCGGAAACACAGCGCGCCATGCGCCGTCCGTTCAACCAATCCAAGCATGCTCAGCCACGGCACAAGCATCGTTGGGTCGAGATCGGCGCGGGCAGGCACGGGCTGCTCAAGGCGCAGCTGCCGCCAATATGCGACAAGTGCGGCCAAGCCAGCCCCGGCAAGGGGCGGCGTATCAGGGAAAGGGACGGAGGACATCTGTGCAGTTGGTCTCGACTTGGTTAGCCAAAACTTAATATCCCTCGTCACGGCGGAGCGGCAGGGGGAGAATCGATCATTGGTTAACGTATCGGCAGAAGGTGTGATCACCTCGATGACGGGCTATGCGACGCGCGATGGCGGCGATGGGCGCGGGCTGCGTTGGAGCTGGGAGTTACGCTCTGTCAATGCGCGCGGGCTTGATCTGCGGTTTCGACTGCCCGACGGTCTCGGCGCACTTGACGCCCCGTTGCGGCGCGCCCTGAGTGCGACGCTTTCGCGCGGCGCGGTCAACTTGTCGCTGCGCCTGTCGCGCGATGATGGCGGCACTCACGCGGGGATCGACCCCGCCCGCCTTGAACAAACGCTCGCACAGATCGCCCAGATTGAAGGCGCCGCCATGGCGGCCGGTATCGCTCTACGCCCGGCCAGTGCTGCCGAACTCCTTGGCCTGCGCGCCTTGACCGAGAGCGACGAGATTGCCTTGCCCGACGCTGACATGCTTCTGGCCGATATCGACCCGCTTTTGGCCGCCTTCACCGCCATGCGGCAGGCCGAGGGGTCAGCGCTTGGCGCCATTCTGCTCGGGCGGATCGACCAGATGACACAGTTGATCGATCACGCCGAAGCGCTGGTCAAGGCACGCAGCCAGACGCAGGCCGAGCGGTTGCGCTTGTCGGTGCAAAGCGTGCTTGCAAACACAGATGTCGATGAGGGGCGGCTGCTACAGGAGATGGCGATCTTGGCGCTCAAGACCGATGTGACAGAGGAAATCGACCGGCTGCGCGCGCATGTCGCGGCCGCGCGCGCGCTTTTGGTGCAAGGGGGCGCGGTGGGGAGGAAGCTCGACTTCTTGATGCAGGAATTCAACCGCGAGGCCAACACGCTGTGTTCCAAGAGCCAAGATCACGCGCTGACCTCTGTGGGGCTTGACCTCAAACTGGTCATCGACCAGACCCGCGAACAGGTTCAGAACGTGGAGTGATCATGACTGCCACCGACCCCATGGCCCGCCGTGGTCTGTTGATCATCCTTTCGTCGCCCTCGGGCGCGGGGAAATCGACCTTGGCCAAGATGTTGATGGGCTGGGATCCGTCGCTGCGCTTTTCGGTTTCGGCAACGACACGCGCACCTCGCCCCGGTGAGGTCGATGGCGAACATTACCATTTCACGTCGGAGGCGGCGTTCAAATCCATGGTGGCCGATGGCGCAATGCTGGAACATGCGCATGTCTTTGGCCATTTCTACGGCTCGCCAATGGCCCCTGTAGCCACCGCGATCGCAGCGGGGCGCGATGTGTTGTTCGATATCGACTGGCAAGGCGCGCAGCAGATCCGCAATTCGGCCTTGGGGCGGCATACGCTCTCGATCTTTATCTTGCCGCCCTCGATCCCTGAATTGCGACGGCGGCTGGTGTCACGCGGCCAAGATGGCCCTGAAGTGATCGCCAAGCGCATGCAAAAAAGCTGGGATGAAATCAGTCATTGGGATGGGTATGACTATGTCTTGATCAATGATGATCTCGAGACGAGTTTTACGCGCCTCATAACGATCATCAGCGCCGAACGGCTCCGCCGTCCGCAACAACCGGGCTTGGCCGATCATGTGCGTCGCTTGCAGAGAGAATTCGAGGAAAGTCAGTCATGATCTACGCATGGGAAGGCATCACCCCCGTCATCGAAGAAGATAGCTGGGTCGCCCCCGGCGCACATGTCATGGGGCGCGTCGTGCTTTGCGCAGGCGCGAGCATCTGGTTTGGCGCCACCTTGCGCGGTGACAACGAAGAAATCCGCATTGGCGAAGGGTCGAATGTGCAGGAAGGCTGCATCTTTCACACCGATATGGGTTATCCGCTGACGGTTGGGCGCGACTGTACCATCGGTCACAACGCGATCTTGCATGGCTGCACGGTTGGCGACGGCACGCTGGTTGGCATGGGGGCGACCATTTTGAATGGCGCGGTGATCGGCAAGGGGTGCCTTGTAGGCGCAGGCGCGCTGATCCCCGAGGGCAAGATCATTCCCGATGGCAGCCTTGTCATGGGAATGCCCGGCAAGGTGGTGCGCGAACTTGACACCGCGGCACAAGAAAAGCTTTTGCAATCGGCACGCAACTATGCCGACAAGATGCGTCGTTTCCGCGCCGGGCTTGTCGCGCTGTAACTCATCAGGCGGTGGCGATGGTCAGGCCTTCGTCATCGGCCACGAAATTCAACGTCAAATCGAAAAGGCTGAGCGCAGCATGAAGCGCGGGGAACTGCGCCTCACAGGCTTTCAAGGGGCGGGCGGCGGCATTGATCCCGAAATGCAGCACCGACCAAAGCGTTTGGTCATAGCTCACCCGCGGGGCCTTGGCGCTCAGCCGCAGATGACCGGCTGCCTCTTGCGTGACGGTCACATCGCCGCCCATGGGCAAAGCGGTTTCGGCGCACAGTAGCATCAAGTAGCCGAGCTTTGCACGGTGGCGGGGTAAATCCTCGGTCACGGCCCAACTGACATGCAGCCGCGTGCCTTGCCATGGCGCTTGTGCCGTGGCCTTTGCCTCGCGTGCAGAGAGGATCTGGGTCGGGGCGGCGGCACCAAAGGCCACGCGCAAAAAGCGCATGCGCGCCTGCGCATCGCGCACCGCGTCGCGGATCAGAGCCATTTCAGGCCCACGCACTGCACCCGTCATCTCGATCAACTCAACCCCGTTGCCGATTGCCCCCAGCGGGTTTACGAGGTCGTGGCAGAGCCGCGAGGCAATCAGTTCAGCCAAGCTTTGATGCCCATGGGGCGTTTGATCATTCATAAGGCAACGCTTTCATGCAAGACGATTTGAGCACGATCCTAGAGCCGGGCATGTTCGTCGTGGCACCCGACAGCCCCGATTGGGGCCTTGGCCAAGTGCAGTCCAATATCGCTGGAAAAATCACGGTCAATTTCGAGAACGAAGGTAAGCTGGTGCTGGATGCACGCCATATCCGCTTGCAGATCGTATATCTCGACTGAACCATTCTACCCTCACCGGATCATGCGCCCAAGGCTAAGGGCCACCGGTTAATACGAGTTTAACACACCACGCGAGGACAGGTTTGCAGGGCTTTGGACTGTAGGCAAGGCCACACTTGGCTGCTAAAGCCACCGCCACAGGGGTGAGGTGCGTCACAATATGAAGGCCATGGATCATCATTTCGTGTTGCGGTTGGCACAAGATCGCACCGATCTGCATGCCGCACAGCGCTTGCGCTACGATGTTTTCGTCGATGAGCTTGGTGCCAATGGCCCCATGGTCGATCACGCCAACCGCCGTGAAATCGACCGCTTCGATGACTTTGTGGATCACCTTTTGCTGCACGATACCCGCAGGCCGGCCGATGATCAGGTCATCGGTGTTTATCGCCTCTTGACCGAGGAAGGTGCGCGCGCTGCGGGACAGTTCTATTCCGAAGATGAATATGATCTTGATCCGCTCAAGCAAAGCGGTCGGCGTTTGCTTGAACTCGGGCGGTCTTGCCTGCACCGCGATTATCGCGGCGGCACGGCGATGATGCATCTGTGGTCGGGCCTTGCCGCTTATATCGCCGAACGCGAAATCGCGGTCTTGTTCGGCGTGGCCAGTTTCCATGGCTGCGATCCGGCCCCTTTGGCCGGGCCTTTGTCACTGTTGCATCACCGCCATTTGGCGCCGCCGGAACTGCGGCCCGTGGCGCGGGCAAAGGGATACCAGCGGATGGACCTGATCGCAGAAGATGCCCTTGACCGCCCCGCCGCGATCCGCGCCGTGCCTGCCTTGATCAAGGCCTATCTGCGCTTGGGTGGTGTCGTGGGGCAGGGGGCCTTTATTGATCGCGCCTTCAATTGTCTGGATGTGTGCCTTGTGATGGATGTTGACCGCATTCCCGCAACATCGCGCGCGATCTACCAACGTGGCACCGCGCCATGAGCACAACGTGGCAAGGGATCCCTGATCGCGCGCCCGAGCCGCTTGGCCCGGCGGATTGGCTCCGGGTGGTTGCGCGCGGCCTGCCGCTTTTGGCCCTTTTGATGATCTGTTTTCCGACACTCCTGCTATTGCGCTTGCCCGAACGCGCCATTTTTGGCCTGAACCGCCCGTTCACGCCGCAGATCACGCGCTTTGTGTGTCTCAATGCCTGCCGTATCCTTGGGCTTGAGCGGCAGCAGCGGGGGCAGCCCATGCGCGGGCAGGGGGCTTATGTCGCCAATCATGTCAGCTGGCTCGATATCTTCGTATTGAACGCGGGAAAGCCACTCTATTTCGTCGCCAAGTCCGAAGTGGCTGGCTGGCCGGGGATCGGGTGGCTGGCGCGCGGGACCGGCACCGTCTTCATCGATCGCGACAAGCGGCAAGCGGCTGTCCAGACCCGACTTTTCACCGCGCGTTTGCGGGCGGGTCATCGGCTTTTGTTTTTCCCGGAAGGAACGTCGAGCGATGGGCTTCGGGTCTTGCCCTTCAAGACCACGCTGTTCCAAGCCTTTTTCAGCGACGCTTTGCATGACGTGGCGCAGATCCAACCCGTGACGCTGCTCTATCATGCGCCGCAAGGGACCGATCCGGGGTTTTACGGCTGGTGGGGTGACATGGCGCTTGCGCCTGCCATCCTCGCCGTTTTGGGGGCCGCGCGGCAAGGCGCGGTCGAGGTGATCTATCATGACCCGCTGAAGGTGAGCGATTTTACCGATCGCAAAACCTTGGCGGCAACCGCCGAAGCAACGGTTCGTCGTGGATTGCCGCCCAATCTACAGGGTTAAAGCGCGGTCCAGCCGCCATCGACGCTGATCGTGGTGCCGGTGATCTGGGCGGCGGCGTCAGAGCACAAGAACACCGCCGTGCCGCCCATCTGTTCCACGGTCGCGAAATCGCGCGAAGGTTGGCGCGCCAGCATCACTTCGCGCACCACGGTGTCACGGTCCATGTTGTGGGTCTTCATCTGATCGGGGATCTGCGCCTCGACCAAGGGGGTCAGCACATAGCCGGGGCAGATCGCATTCGCGGTGATCGGCTCTTCGGCGGTTTCCAGTGCTGTGACCTTGGTCAGCCCGACGATGCCGTGCTTGGCCGCGACATAGGCCGATTTGAACGGGCTTGCGGTCAAGCCATGGGCGGAGGCGATGTTGATCACGCGACCCCAGCCAGCCGCGCGCATCAGGGGCAGGGCGGCCGCCGTGGTGTGAAAGGCCGATGACAAGTTGATCGCGATGATCGCATCCCATTTCTCGGGCGCGAAATCGGGAATGGCCGCCACATGCTGAATGCCCGCATTGTTGACCAGGATATCACAAGCCCCCGCTTGGGCGATGAGCGCGCGGCAGGCCGCACCATCCGACATATCGGCGGCGATGTAGCGGGCTCTGACGCCATGGGTTGCCGCAAGCGATTCGGCCAAGGCGTGATCCTCGGGGCGATCAGTGAATGAATTCAGAACTACGTCGGCCCCTGCACGTGCCAATTCCTGCGCGATTCCAAGGCCAATTCCGGAATTCGAGCCGGTAATAATCGCTTTTTTGCCGGCAAGATCGGTGGTGATGGACATGGGCGCAGGGTCCTTGTGAGCAGTGGGAAGACACAATCGCATGCTATGCCCGCGCTTCGCCATGCAACAGGGCGCGCCATGTCGCGGGGCCAAAAAAAACGCCGGCACAAGGCCGGCGTTCAGTTATTGAGGCAGGTTTCATACAGGCAAGAAACCTATCGAGCAGTGGCACCTTTATAAGCAATGGCATGACCCTTGTCCAACCGAAAAGTTTGCAGTGGCGCGCGCACGGAGCTAGCCTTGGCCCAACATAACCTGAGGCAGGGGGGATTGTTCACCCATGAGAACGCAGTGTTTCGTCAATCTGTTGCGTATCGCAGGCCTGTCATTGGCGACGGCCGTGGGCCTTGCAGGGGCAGGTATCGCGCAGCCGATGCATGGGATCGCAATGTATGGTGAACCAGCCCTTGGTCCGGATTTCACACATCTTCCCTATGCCAACCCCGATGCGCCGACAGGCGGGCGGATCGTGACGGGCGAGACGGGCAGTTTCGACAGCCTCAACCCGCATATCCGGGCGGGCTCGGTGCCGTGGCAATTGCGGCTGATTGCCTACGAATCGCTTTTGGGGCGGTCATGGGACGAGCCCTTCACGCTGTACGGTCTGCTCGCCGAATCGGTCGAGGTGGCGCCGGATCACTCCTGGGTGGAATTCATTCTTCGCCCCGAGGCACGATTTTCCGATGGCAGCCCGGTGACCGTTGCCGATGTGATCTGGTCCTACGAGACGCTCGGCACCATCGGCCATCCACGATATCTCAATGCATGGACGCGTGTCTCGGGCATCGAGGCGGTGGGCGAGCGCGGTGTGCGGATCACCTTCTCTGACCCTGACCGCGAACTTGCGATGATCATGGGGCTGCGCCCGATCCTGAAAGCCGCGCAATGGGAAGGGCGCGATTTCACCCAGTCAGGCCTCGATGTAATCCCCATCGCCACCGCGCCTTATGTCGTCGATGATTTCGAGGCGGGCCGTTTTGTCAGCCTCAAGCGCAACCCCGATTATTGGGGCCGCGATCTGCCCTTTCGACGCGGTACCAATGTGATCGACGAAGTGCGGATGGAGTTCTTCACCGACGGCACGGCGATGTTCGAAGCCTTCACGGCTGGTATCTTGTCCACCATGCGCGAGACATCGGCGCAAGCCTGGGCCACCAATTACGATTTTCCTCGTGTCCGGTCCGGCGAGGTCGTGCTGGCCGAAGTCGCACATCAACGCCCCTCTGGGATGACGGGGCTGGTGATGAACACGCGGCGGGATCATTTTGCAAATTGGCATGTGCGCGAGGCGATGATCCAAGCCTTCCCAGCGGAATTCATCAACCAGACGCTCAATGGCGGGATCGATCCGCGTATCACCTCCTATTTCGCAAATTCGCCCTTGGCGATGCAGACAGGCCCAGCCGAGGGCCGCGTGGCCGATTTCCTCACGCCATTTGCGGCCGAGCTCCTGCCCGGTGCGATGGAGGGTTACGTGATGCCTGTCTCTGACGGCACCGCACGCAACCGCGCCGGGATTGTCGCAGCCCTGGCCGCGCTGGAGGCTGCGGGCTATAAGGTGCAGAACGGCGTGATGATGACCCCCGATGGCACGCCCTTTAGCTTTGACATCCTTCTCCAGACCGGCTCGGCCGAAAACGATGCCATCATCAACATCTACTCCGAGGCGTTGGCGCGTCTTGGGATCGCCGTAACTGTCAGCCGTGTCGATGCCGCACAATTCCGCGAACGGCGGGATGTCTTTGATTTCGATATGGTCTATGAGCGCTATGGCCTGTCGCTCAGCCCCGGCAATGAGCAATATAGCTATTGGGGCTGCGCCAGCCGCGACACGCAAGGATCGCGCAATCTGATGGGGGCCTGCCACCCTGCAATCGAGGCGTTGGTGGGCCAGATGCTCAATTCCGCGAGCCAAGCCGATTATTTGGCCGCCGTACGCGCGCTTGACCGTGTTTTGACGTCAGAGCGCTATGTCGTGCCGTTCTGGCACAACCCGGTCAGCCGCATCGCCCATCATGCCGAACTGCATTACCCCGACACCATCCCGATCTATGGCGATTGGATCGGCTGGCAGCCCGATGTGTGGTGGGTCGAAAACTAAACCAAGCTCAACACCCACGCCATGTTCCTAGCGGCGCCCCAATTGGGCGCCGTTTTGCCACGTATCACGACGGGACAAATGCGCCATGGCGCGTGTCGTTTCTAAACGCGACGCGGGATGGAAGCGCGCGGCAGATGAGGCAGAGCAACGATCGGAAAGCCGCCTTATATGCGCTACGGAACGGGTGTGGTGCTTGTTTTTGGGGCGGCGCTGTTATGGTCGCTGCAAGGTCTAATTTTTCGCCAGATCGCCGAGGCCACGCCTTGGACCATCCTCTTTTGGCGGTCTCTCGCAATGGTGCCGGTCATCGCGCTTTTTCTCGTCTGGACGGGGACACCAAGGGCGCTGTCTGCCGTGATGCGCGTCGGGCTTGCCGGTGTTCTCGGGGCGATGGGCCTGATCTTTGCCTTTGGTGGTGCAATCTACGCGATCCAATCGACAACGATTGCCAATGCGGTTTTCCTGTTCTCGGCGTCGCCGTTTCTGGCTGCACTTCTAGGCTGGATACTGTTGGGCGAACATGTGCGGCCACGCACTTGGGGCTCGATCGCGGTGGCGGTCGCTGGCATCGCGATCATGGTGCAAGGCGGGCTCGACCGTGGCGCGCTCCCCGGCAATATCGCGGCCTTGTCCAGTGCAGCGGGCTTTGCGCTGTTTACCGTGATGCTGCGCCGCGGTGGCGCGCAGCCCATGGCAATCGTACTTCTGGGCGGTATCTTTTCGGTGGTCGCCGGTGGCTTGGGCGCGCTTTGGATGGCCGCGCCCCTGATTGTACCTGCCACCGATATCGGCTGGGCGATGGGCATGGGCGCGGTCACCCTTGCCGGTGGGATGATCCTTTACACAATCGGAAGCCGCGTTGTGCCTGCGGCGGAACTGACCTTGATCTCGCTTCTTGAGGTGATGCTGGCGCCCCTTTTGGTGTGGTTGGTGATCGGGGAAACCGTCGCCCAAGCCACGCTGATCGGTGGTATTTTCGTGCTGGCCGCCGTGTTAATGAACGCCTCGGGGCGCCCTCGCAAAGAGGTGGCGCCGGCTTAAGCGCAGCTATTCTGCCGCGTCAGGCACCTGCTCCTTGGACACTACCTTTATCCCGCCATCGCCATTGGGATAAACAAGCCCCGCCGAGATGATCAGCTTGGCTGCATCCTCGACAGACATATCCAACACGATCACATCCTTGCGCGGTAAGAACAGCAAAAAGCCCGAGGTCGGGTTAGGCGTTGTCGGCATGAAGACAGAGATCATCTCTTCCGGGCCATGGCGGCGCGCGATCTCGCCTTTGGCGGTGGTCGAGATAAAGGCGATGGCCCACACGCCTTTGCGGGGATGCTCGATAAGGCAGGCTTTCTCGAAATTCTGCTGACCTTGTTGCAGCACCGTCTCGACGATCTGTTTCAGTCCTGAATAGAGTGATCGGATCAAAGGGATCGATAACACAAGGCTTTCCGCCCAGCGGATCAAGGAACGCCCGATCAAGCCCTTGGCGACCCAGCCGACGAGGATGGTAAAGACAAGAAATGTCGCAACACCGATGCCACGAATATCGATCGCGATCCCTGTGTAATCGCGGATCAGATAGGCAGGATTATAGGCATTGGGGATCAGTGGCAAAACCCAGCTGTCGATCCAGCCAAACAGGGACCAAATCAACCAGACCGTGATCCCGATTGGGGCGATCACGATCAACCCGGTGAAAAAGCTCGACCGAAGGGATGCAAAAAGGCCACGGCGTTGCGGCGGAGGTGTGGGCGGTAGCTGCATCGGTTATCTGGGTCCCGACCCTCTGGCGGGCGGCGCGACGCCGCGAGACACCATATATCTAGGCGCTGTCGTGGTTGCACACAAGCGCCGTGCCACTCAAGCGTCGCGCATCGCAACGGCGATAGCCGCGCCAAGCCGTGCATTGTTCAAGACCAGGGCGATATTGGCCGCGAGGCTGCGCCCTTGGGTCAGATGATAAAGCCGATCCAGCAAGAACGGCGTGACCGCCTTGCCGGTGATGCCCGCCGCATCGGCATCGGCCTGCGCCTGAGCGATCAAGGGGGCCAGTTCCGCGGCCGCAATCTCATCCTCGGCAGGGATGGGATTGGCCACCAATTGCCCTCCGGGCAAACCAAGGGCTGCGCGCATCCGATGCGCGGCTGCGATGGTTTTTGGATCATCCATGCGCAACGGCGCGGCCAGACCGCTTTCGCGGCTCCAAAAGGCGCAAAATCCGTCTTGGCCCACCGCGATGACCGGCACCCCCAGGGTTTCTAGCACCTCGAGCGTCTTTGCCAGATCAAGGATCGCCTTGGCCCCGGCCGCCACCACGGTGACAGGGGTTTGCGCCAATTCATGCAAATCGGCTGATATGTCGAAACTGTCCTCGGCGCCGCGATGCACGCCGCCAATGCCACCTGTGGCAAAGACCGCGATGCCCGCTTGCGCAGCACAGATCATCGTCGCAGCAACGGTGGTCGCCCCAGTCCCGCCTTGCGCCAAGCAGGCTGCCAAGTCGGCGCGGCTTAACTTGGCGACATTGCGCGCTTGGCCCAAAGCCGCGAGGCGTGCCTTGTCGAGGCCAATATGGATCTCGCCATCCAGCACCGCGATCGTGGCAGGCACGGCCCCAGCCGCCGCAACCGCCGCTTCGACTGCCTCGGCTGTCGCGATATTCTGCGGCCATGGCATGCCATGGGTGATGATGGTCGATTCCAACGCCACGATCGGCGCACCAGCGGCCCGCGCAGCGGCCACCGCAGGGCTAAAGCGGAGCGGCAAGGACAGGGGCAGGGGGGCTCTTTGCGTCATCATCACTCCTCCGCACTGACATAGGCCGCGGCGGCGGCCACGGCCTGTACAAGTGCCTCTTGGCCGCTCATCCCGGCCCATTCGGCGGCGATATGGGCCGCCATGAAAGTATCTCCCGCCCCGGTCACGCGCCGCGCGGTCACCCTTGGCGGGCAAGCGACGAGGCGCTGATCGCCTTGTGCCACGACCACCTGCGCCGCCCCATCGGTGACGAGCACACGCCGGGCGCCCGCGGCGATCAAGGCATCGGCACCTGCCATGGCATCGGCGGGGGCGGTATCGGTCAGCAAACCTGCCTCGGTGCAATTGACGTAAAGCGTGGCGCGTGGATGGGCCAAGAGCGGGCGCAGCCGCCGTGCCTTGCCCGGAGAGGCCGGGGCAATCCGCAAATCAGCTGCGCCAAAGACCGGGCTCGCGGCGATCTCGGCCAACAAGGCCTCGGTCAGATTCCCGTCCAACGCGACAAGACCGCGCCAAGGTGCGTCCGCGTCTGCCAGTCGCCCATCGTGAAGCGGTGCCAAAATGCGGGCGCCTGCCGTTTCCAGGGAACGTGCATCGGCCAAGGCGGCCAATAGCCCGCCTTGCGCCTCGATGGCCATATACTGGTCGGTAGGCAAATCAGGATCGACGAGGATCGGGTCACAATCCAGCCCCATCGCGCGACAGGCCGCTACAAGCGCACGCCCTTCGGCATCATCGCCCACCACAGAGAGCAGCGCAGGTGCCACACCGAACCGCCGGATCGTCATCGCGATATTCAGCGCTACCCCGCCGGGAAGCCGCATAATCCGGCCTGGCATGTCATTGCCCGGCACCATCGCCACATCGGTGCGCCCGATCATGTCCCAAAGGACCGATCCAATGCACAAGATATCCGGCAACTTCCCCATATGCGTGCTCTATCCGGGCCGCATGCCCACGTCCATCGGCTTCTTCGTTTCAGAAATATCCCGGGGGAGTCGGCCTTGGCCGACGGGGGCAGCGCCCCCATCACCCGTGTCGCCAAGACGCCCTTACAGCTAAGGCCGCGATCATGCACGCAAGGAAAGGGGCAGGGGTTGCATTGGCCCCGCAAACACCGTATTGCGCGCTCACTTCACAGGCGGAGGCGGGCCTTCGGGGGAGACATCCCCGTTGCGTCCACCGGTTGGGGAAACCCTGAACCTTCGTCCCAGGCGCAAACCGGAAAGGAACACGACATGGCGCTTCCCGATTTTTCCGTGCGTCAGCTGCTTGAAGCTGGCGTTCACTTTGGTCACCAGACACAGCGTTGGAACCCCCGTATGGCCCCGTATATCTACGGCGAGCGCAACGGCATCCACATCATTGACCTGACGCAGACCGTCGAGCTGCTCGACCAGGCGCTCAAGGTTGTGCGCGACACCGTGGCCAAGGGCGGCCGCATCCTGTTTGTCGGGACCAAACGACAGGCACAAAAGCCGGTGGCCGAAGCGGCCGAACGCTGCGCGCAATATTACATGAACCACCGCTGGCTGGGCGGCACGCTCACCAACTGGAAGACCGTTTCGAATTCGATCAGCCGCCTGAAGGAAATCGATGCCTTGATGGCCGCTGGTGTTGAGGGTCTGACCAAGAAAGAGCGCCTTGGCATGGAACGCGATCAGGCCAAGCTGCAAGCCTCGCTTGGCGGGATCAGCCAAATGGGCGGTTTGCCCGACCTGATCTTTGTGATCGATGTCAACAAGGAAGATCTCGCTATCGCCGAAGCGCGCAAGCTGGGCATCCCCGTTGTGGCCGTGGTTGACACCAACTGTCCGCCCGATGGTGTCGATTATATCATCCCCGGCAATGATGACGCCGCACGCGCCATCGCGCTTTATTGCGACCTGATCAGCCGGGCAGCCCTTGACGGGATGTCGACCCAGCTGCAAACCGCGGGCGTCGATCTGGGTGCGCTCGATGATGGCACCCTCGAAGAGGCCTTGGCCGATGAGACCGTCGCCGAGGACACCGCCGAAGCCTGAGGCTTTCGTCATCCAACTGATACGTGCGCGGGGCATGCCTCGCGCACAAGACCGAATTTCAGGAGAACGCTCATGGCGATTACCGCTGCAATGGTAAAGGATCTGCGCGAAGCAACCGGCGCAGGCATGATGGATGCCAAGAAGGCATTGACCGAAACCGATGGTGATTTCGATGCCGCCATCGACTGGCTACGCACCAAGGGCTTGGCGAAGGCTGCTAAGAAGTCGGGCCGCACCGCCGCCGAGGGCCTTGTCGCCGTCGCCGTGACGGCCGGCACTGGTGTCGCGGTCGAAGTCAATTCCGAGACCGATTTTGTGGCCAAGAACGCCGAGTTTCAGGGCATGTGCGCGGCGATCTCCGAAGCCGCTCTTGGCGCAGACGATCTCGCTGCCCTGAACGTCGCAACGATCAACGGCACAGCAGTCGAGACCGTGATCACCGATGCCATCGCCAAGATCGGCGAAAACATGGCGCTGCGCCGCATGACAAAGTTGTCCGGCCAAACCGTCGTCTCTTATGTCCATAACGCCGCAGCACCCGGCATGGGCAAGATCGGCGTTCTGGTCGCCATCAACGGCACGGATGAGGCGTTTGCCCGCCAGGTCGCGATGCATGTCGCCGCCGTGAACCCGGCTGCACTGAACGAAGATGCCGTTGATCCGGCCATGATCGAGAAAGAACGTATGGTCCAGATCGAGATCGCGCGTGAATCGGGCAAGCCTGACGCCGTGATCGAAAAGATGATCGATGGCCGGATGAAGAAATATCTCGCTGATATCACCTTGGTGAACCAGGCTTTTGTGATCAATCCCGATCTGACGGTTGGCGCGGCGGCCAAGGAAGCTGGCGTTGAAATCACTGGCTTCGCGCGCCTTGAGGTTGGCGAAGGCATTGAGAAAAAAGAAGAAAATTTTGCCGAAGAAGTGGCCAAGGTCGCCAAGGGCTGAAATCTTTTCGATCTGACATGCAAACGGGGCAGGGCGTAGCGCTGCCCCGTTTCTTTTTGGCTCATACGCGCGTCAGATGTGCTTTCATCGCATCCAGTGCCAGCATGTAACCAGCGGCGCCAAAACCTTGGATGATACCAAGACACACAGGCGCAATCATCGAGACATGGCGGAACGCCTCGCGCGCGTGGGTGTTGGACAAGTGCAACTCGATCACCGGCAGGCTGATCGCGCTAATCGCATCGCGTAACGCAACAGATGTATGGGTATAGGCACCGGCATTGATAATCACGCCCGACATCTTGCCACGCGCATCATGGAGATGATCAATCAAGGCGCCTTCGGCATTGGACTGGGCGCACTGTACCGTCAAGCCGATCTGGGTGCCATATTCGACACAAGCCGCCGCGATATCGGCCAGCGTTGTGCTTCCGTAGATCTCGGGCTCGCGCGTGCCGAGCAAGTTCAGGTTCGGGCCGTTGAGGATCAATATCTGCATGCATTTCTTTCCTTTGGCGTGCAGTATATGAGTTTGATCATCCTGCGGAAGAGACAATTCCAAAACTATCCGTGGTGGTCATTACGTATTTAAAATCAATGTTATAATTGCCATTATTCACCCGTTTTCGCGACGTGCGCGTGTTGCACTCATGCCATTTATTAACATAATACTGATTACAGGATAAATGCATCACAATTGAGGACAGGACGTTGGGCGTTACGCCTGTACCCTATCCCAGCGCGTAGCCCGCCCCGCGCACCGTTCGGATCGGATCGCCATGCGCTCCTGCTTTCAACGCTTTGCGCAAGCGTCCCACATGAACATCGACCGTCCGGCTATCGACATAGATGTCGCGCCCCCAGACACGGTCGAGCAGTTGCTCGCGGCTCCAGACACGGCCGGGCCTTTCCATGAAGGCGGTCAACAGCCGAAACTCGGTCGGACCAAGGCGGAGTTGTTCGCCCTGACGATAAACGCGATGCTCGGCCAGATCGATCATGATGTCATCGTAGTCCAGCCGCTCACCTACGGTGGCCGGGCGCACGCGCCTTAGCTGGGTGCGCAGCCGCGCCAACAATTCCGCGACGGAATAGGGTTTCGTGATATAGTCATCAGCGCCGGTTTCGAGCCCGCGGATTTTGTCGGTCTCTTCGGAACGTGCGGATAACATGATCACGGGGATCCGCGCAGTCTCGACACCCATCTTAAGCTGGCGGCACACTTCGATGCCTGAGACATGCGGCAACATCCAGTCCAGCACGATCACATCGGGCGGCGTTTCGCGCACGAGCACCAAGGCCTCATCGCCGGCTTCGGCGGTGACGACCTGATAGCCCTCGGCCTTGATGTTATAGGCCAGAACCTCGCGTTGCGCGGGCTCATCCTCGACCACAAGTACAAGCGGTTCTCCGGCCATGACCCCTGCCCCTTATGTGCGCGGCCCGACGCTCAGCGCGGTGGCGTCTTGCTTTGGACGATCGTCATCGGGCATGTCGCCCGTGACAAGGTAAATGACCTGCTCGGCAATCGAGGTCACATGGTCGCCCATCCGCTCGATATTCTTGGCCATGAAATGCAAATGCATGCAGGTCGTGATATTGCGCGGATCTTCCATCATGAAGGTCAGGTATTCACGGAAAATCGCCGAATACATCTGATCCACGTCGCGATCACGGGCGCGCACATCGGCTGCCAAGGCCACGTCGCGCTGAATATAGGCGTCGAGAACATCCTTGAGCATCAATTCGACTTGGCGAGCCATCCGGCGCAACGATGCGGCCGAGCCATTGACAGGCGGGCTTTCGATAATGGTCTCGGTGCGTTTTGCGATATTCTTGGCGTAGTCGCCGATCCGCTCCAGATTGGTCGACACGCGAAACACCGTCAGCACGGTGCGCAGATCGCCCGCGATAGGCTGGCGCTGCGCAATGATACGCGCAGCCTCGTCATTGACCTGCTCTTCCAGCGCGTCGATGGCACGATCGGCATCGCGCACCGCGCGCGCCTGTTCGCCATCGCGCGTTTCCAGCGCTTCAGTCGCTCGTGCGATCGCCTCTTCGACGAGCCCCCCCATGCGCATGATTTGTGCCTGAATGCCTTCGAGGTCGCGGTCGAAGCCCGATACGATATGCTCTGAATTTGGCATGGTGATCCCCCCTGCCCTTAACGAATTTGGCTCAACCGATCCGACCCGTGATATAGCTTTCGGTGCGTGGATCGTCGGGATTGGTGAAAATCTTCGAGGTATTGCCATATTCCACGAGGTTACCAAGGTGGAAGAAGGCGGTTCTTTGGCTGACCCGTGCGGCTTGCTGCATGGAATGTGTCACGATCACGACCGAGAATTTCTCGCGCAGCTCGTCGATCAATTCCTCGACCTGCGCGGTAGCGATGGGGTCAAGCGCCGAGCAGGGCTCGTCCATCAACAAGATCTCGGGGCCGGTGGCCACCGCGCGCGCGATGCACAAACGCTGCTGCTGACCGCCCGAAAGCCCTGTGCCGGATTCCTTGAGGCGATCCTTGACCTCGTTCCAAAGTGCGGCTTTGCGCAGACTTTCCTCGACAATGCGATCGAGATCGGCCTTCGTACGGGCCAGACCGTGGATCTTGGGGCCATAGGCCACGTTGTCATAGATCGATTTCGGGAAAGGATTGGGCTTTTGAAACACCATGCCCACCTTGGCGCGGAGCTGCACCGGGTCCACGCGACTATCATAGATATCTTCACCATCGATGCGGATATCGCCTTCGACGCGGGCAATGGCGACGGTATCGTTCATCCGGTTCAGACAGCGCAGAAAGGTGGATTTGCCACAGCCCGATGGGCCGATGAAAGCGGTGACCGTATTGGCGAGAATATCGACATCCACGTCTTTCAAAGCGTGCTTTTCGCCATAATAGACCTGCACGCCGCGGGCCGTGATCTTGATCTCATGCGCGTCCACACGTCTCTCCGTCATCAATTGGTCGTCCATGTTCCGTTCCTTACCAGCGGCGCTCGAAGCGGCGGCGCAGCACGATGGCCACGATGTTCATGATCAGCAAAAAGGCCAGCAAAACGATGATCGCGCCAGCGGAGCGTTCGATAAAGGCCGGATCTGCCCGCGACGCCCAGGAATACACCTGCACCGGCAGAGCCGTGGCCGGGTCTAGGATACCGCCATCAAGCGGGCCTGCGGGATAGTTGGCCACGAAAGCCACCATCCCGATCAACAGCAAAGGCGCGGTTTCCCCAAGTGCCGAGGCAAGCCCAAGGATCGTACCCGTCAAGATCCCTGGTGCCGCCAGCGGCAACACATGGTGAAACACCACCTGCATCTTGGACGCGCCCACACCCATCGCCGCATCGCGGATCGACGGCGGCACGGCACGAATGGCCGCACGCGTGGCAATGATGATCGTGGGCAGGGTCATCAGCGTCAGCACCAAGGCCCCCACCAAGGGCGAGGATTGTGGAAACTGTGCAAAGTTGATGAAGATCGCAAGCCCCAAGATCCCGTAAACGATCGACGGAACAGCAGCGAGGTTCGAGATATTCACCTCGATCAAATCGGTCCAACGGTTTTTGGGGGCGAATTCTTCAAGATAGATAGAAGCCGACACACCCAAGGGCAGCACCATCAGCGCGACCAGAAGCATCATGTAGGCCGATCCAATCATCGCCACGCCCAGTCCCGAAGCCTCCGGGCGCTGGTCCGAGGCATCGGGGTTCGTGAGGAACCCCCAGTTGAACTTGAGCGACAACAGCCCGTCTTCAACCATGCGATCAGCCAGATCAAGCTGGGCCACCGACACATTGACGTCCAGTTCGGCGATCTCGCGCGTGACCCTGCCCTTGAGATAGCCATCGATCCGACCGGTTGCATAGCCCTCGAACCGAATGGTCTGACCCAAAAGCGAGGGATCTTCGAGCACCATAAACCGCAGCCGCGCGGGCGTATCGCGCGAGATGAAGGCCGCGATTTCCTTGTCGGTCACACCATCGGTCGCGATACCGCGTTCAGCCAGATAGGCGATCAGATTGTCATTCAATAACCCCCCGTAGCCGATGGTCGTCACGCGCATCATCTCGTCGCGCTGACGATTGCCGTTCGGATCAAGCCGTTCGGCGTCAAGCGTCACGGGGAAGGAGAAGGTCGCTTGCCGAAAGGCCGACAGACCATCGGAAAAAATCGTCCATAGCATGATGAAAAGCACTGACAGGCTGAGGCAAATGGCGGCGACGCCATAAGCTTTGAAGCGCGCCTCAGCAGCGTTGCGCCGTTTCATCCGATCGGTTTGCTGCAACAAGGAGGCAGCGGGCCGGGCTGGGTTCTGCGGCGAAGTCGTGGCGGTTGCGTCGGTCATTCATACTGCTCCCGGTATCTGCGCACGACCCAAAGTGCAAAGACGTTCAGCCCCAAGGTGATCATGAACAACGTCATTCCCAAGGCAAAGGCCACCAAGGTTTCGGCCGAATTGAATTCAAGGTCCCCGGTCAGTTGGCTGACGATCTTCACCGTGATGGTGGTCATCGCCTCGAACGGGTTGAGGTCAAGCTTGGCCGAGGCTCCTGCCCCCATCGTCACGATCATCGTCTCGCCGATGGCCCGGCTCGCAGCGAGCAAGATCGCCCCCACGATCCCCGGAAGGGCCGCTGGCAAGATCACTTGGCGGACCGTTTCGGATTTCGTGGCACCTAGCCCATAGGACCCATCGCGCAGCGATTGCGGCACCGCGTTCATGATGTCATCAGCCAGCGACGAGATGAACGGCACATTCAAGATGCCGATCACGATGCCCGCCGTCATCACCGACGACCCCGATGTGCCAAGCCCGGTCGGCTCGGCGATCCATTCGCGCAGGAAGGGGCCAACTGTGACCAAGGCGAACAGGCCAAAGACCACGGTCGGGATGCCCGCGATCACCTCGATCAACGGCTTGACAACCGAGCGCACGCGCGGGCTTGCGTATTCGGCCAAATAGATCGCCGTGAACAGACCAGTTGGCACCGCGACCAGCATCGCAACCAAGGTGATGTAGATCGTCCCCCACAGAAGTGGCAAAAGCCCAAGCTGGCTGTTGCCTTGAAATGTGGGCGACCACGTCAGGCCGAACAAGAAATCCCCAAAGGGATACATGGTGGAGAAACGATAAGTCTCGGATAGCATCGACAACACGATGCCGATCGTCGTCAGGATCGCGACCGTCGAGGCCAGCATCAAGACGCCGAGCACGACCATCTCGACACGGTTACGCGCGCGCATCGCGGAATGAGTGATCTTGATCGCATATGCCAAGGCCAAAACAGCCACGAGGATTGTGAATATGCTGCGAAACAGGGCGCCGGTGCCTGCCAGTTCGCGATAGCGTTGGGCAGCTTGCAACACCTCGGCGGTCACCGCCGAACCGAGCGCGACGCCCACCTCGGACAGGCGGGCGCGCACATCGTCACTTTCCACGTTCAGCGCGATCGCATCCGCAGCGCTGAGCGCACCCGCCGCAACGGCGCTGTCGATCCCAAGCGCGACACGGCGAATATCGGCCATCAGCAAGATGCGATCAGCCTCGACCGCGAATTGTTCGACTGGGAAAATCCCGGAAATCTGGCGCTCGATGAAAATGGGTTGCGCGACCACCCAGATCGTCAAAACAGCCAGCGCGGGCAGAAAGGCCATGATGGCCCCGTACCACCCGTAATAATTGGGCAAGGAATGTAGGCGGCGCGCGTCACCTTGCGCTGCGGCCAGCGCGCGCCCACGCCCAAGGAAGAAACCGGCAGCGGCAAAGACCAGCAACAGCAAGATCAGAAATGTGACGGTCATCAGCCGCGCCCTATCAAAGCGAGAAAACGGCACCCCAACCCAATGGCCGGGGTGCCGAAGCGAGGTATAATTAGTTCAGCGGTGCCATGGCGACGCGATTGCGCACCATTTCCTGTGTCTCGGCAAGGGCCGGATCGGAGACGAGGCCATACTCGGCCAGCGGGCCGTTCGGGCCAGCCATATCGTCAGACACGAAGAACTCCACATACTCGGGCAGGCCGGGGATCACATCCATATGGGCCAGCTTGACGTAGAAGAACAAGGGACGCGAAATCGGATACTCGCCCGAGGCAACGCTTTCGGTCGAGGGAACCACACCGTTCATCGTCGCAACCTGAAGCTTGTCGGTGTTGTTGGTGTAGAAGGACAGGCCGAAGACGCCGATGGCGTTGCGGTCGTTCTCGAGGCGCTGAAGCGTCTCGGTATAGTCGCCGTCGATATCGACGTTGCGGCCATCGGTGCGCAGCGTCATGCACGCATCTTCGGCATCGTCTTCGGACATGCCGCCGGCCATCATCGCGGCCATTGCGCCGCTTTCTTCGCAACCGGCCAGAAGAACGCGGTCGTCATAGACCTCCCGGGTGCCGTGCTTGGTGCCGGGCGACAGAACGAGGATGTCCTGAGCGGGCAAGCTAGCGTTGAAATCGGACCACTGGCTGTGCGGGTTATCAACGATTGCACCATCGACAAGAACCTTGGCGCCGAGTGCATTGTAGAAATCGGCCGGGGTAAACGCGAAAGCCGGGCCGTTGATGTCGGACGCGAACACGATCCCGTCGTAGCCAAAGCGCACTTCCATCACCTCGGTCACACCGTTGGAGGCGCAGGTGTCGAGGTCGGACTGCTTGATCCGCGAGGAGGAGTTCGCGATGTCGATGGTGTTTTCGCCCACGCCTTCGCACATCATGGCACGGCCAGCGCCCGAGCCGCCGCCCTGCACAACCGGGGTCGGGAAGTCAAAGTTTTCGCCAAAAGCTTCGGCAACGATGGTCGCATAGGGAAGCACGGTCGAGGAACCGGCAATCTGCACGTTTTCACGGCTCTGCGCGAAAGCGCCGGTGGCCGAAACTGCGGCGATAGCCAACGCCGAAACGGAAAGTTTTGCGAGCGACATGGAAGAGATCTCCTGATTTAGTCACACATCCGAACGCGCCCGAATGCGCATCCTTGGCGTCCGCCTATCGGCCCCGTGCAATGCTTTTGTGACGGTTGCGTAACAGTTTTATGACAAGCCATCTGATGGGTGGTTTTTTCAATGACGCAGCGCAAACCGGATCAATCGCGTGGCAAAATCACCGTGAAAACACTGCCCTGCCCTTGCACTGATTCGATCCGCAGCCGCCCACGATGGCGATTGACGATGTGCTTGACGATGGCCAAACCCAAGCCTGTGCCGCCCATCGCGCGGCTGCGATGGGTATCGACGCGGTAAAACCGCTCGGTCAAGCGCGGGATATGCAAGGGATCGATTCCTTCGCCTTGATCGATCACATCGACCACGATCACCGGCCCCGGCATTGCGCCCAACCCCTTTTGCCAGCCGATCGCAAGGGTGACGGTCTTGCCCCGCCCACCGTATTTCAACGCATTCTCGGTCAGGTTCAAGAACACCTGCATCAACTGATCGCGGTCACCTTTGAGGCGAAACACATCCGTCGCTGCCCCAAGCGCAAGCTCGGGCGCAGCGGGCCGGACATCGAGAGCCAATGAACAGGCCTCTTCCTCGGCAGCTGGGCGCAGCGCGGCGATCACGCCCCGCAAGACCGCGCCAAGATCGACGTCATCGGCAGGGCGTTGACGCTCTTGTGACTCGACCCGGCTGAGCGATAACAGATCCGAGACCAAGCGGTTCATCCGCCGCGCTTCGCCCTCCATGATCCCCAAAAAGCGTTCGCGTGCGCTGGAATCGTCGCGCGCGGGGCCGCGCAAGGTCTCGATGAACCCCATCACGGCGGTCAAGGGCGTGCGCAATTCATGGCTGACATTTGCCACGAAATCGCGACGCATCTCCTCGGCCTCGCGTAAATGGGTAATATCGGTGAAATGCAGCGCAAGATCGTGCTGGCCGCGTAGATTAGGTGGACCAATCGGCGTGATCTTGACGCGGTATTGTGTTTCGCCCGTGCTTTCGGTGCGCTGAAGCCGGGCCTCACAGGCTTGCCCATCGGCAAACGCCGCTTCGATCCGGCCCAAAAGCGCAGGTTGGCGCAACACCGAAGCATAGCTCCGCCCTTCGATCCAATTGCCCAAGAGCGCGCGCGCGGCGCTGTTCGAACGTTGCACTTGCCCGCTTTGCGAGAGGTGCAGCATTGGCTCAGGCACCGCTTCCATCAATTCGGTCAAAAGCTCTTGGCTCATCGCAACCCCTTGGTATTTGCGGTAGTCTTGCAACTCACAGCGATAGCCGTGGCGCAATTGCCGTCACTTGGCAATGGCGTCACATTAGTATCATCTGCATTTGTTATCTTTGACAAAGAAATTTTCCTGATATAATTAGCGACTGTGCGGTGAGATCAGCGATTGTGGTGCGCACCGAACGCAACACGCCTTGGCCTTGATCAACCGCGTTGCTGGAAACAAGGTGCCGCAGATGGATGGAAGAGACAGGCAGGCCCTCTCTCGCGCCCGTCAAGATGGGCCGCAGGATGTTCAGGCAACGCGCCCTGTTCTGGCAGTCGAGATCGACGGCGATCTCGTCGCGGCGCTTCCGCCGCATCTGGTACAGCCAGGCGCGCGCATACAATCCGTGGAACTCGCGCAGTTGAACATGGTCCCTTTGACCGGGCCAGACGCGCCCATCTTGGTGTTGTCGCCCCTTGTGACCGCGCAATTCGATGCAATTGATCTGGCCAAGCGCTTGGCGCTGTCCGGCTATCGGGGGCGCTACCTCGCCCTGGTGGACCGCCTACCCGATCCTAAGCTGATCCGACGCGAGGTTGCCGCGCAATCGCCGGGGATCAATTTCGACGTCATCATCCTTGACGGTTCATCATCGCTGCATTCACTCTAGATGGCGGAAAGACCTGCTGTGAAGTCGGCGATCAACAGATCGACATCCTCGATCCCCACGGAGATGCGGAAAAACCCGTCTGTGATCCCCAGCGCTGCCCGCCCCTCAGGCGTCAGGCCGCGATGCGAAGAGGACGGCGGATGGCTGAGCGTGGTGCCCACATCGCCCAATGTCGGAGCAAAGGCCATCTCGGGCATCGCCTCGACCATACGGTTGGCGGCGGCCGCATCGCCATCGATCAAGATGGACAGCATGTTGCCGTAACGGCCACCCAGCAGCGTCTTGGCGCGCGCATGATCGGGATGGTCGGCGCGACCGGGGTAAAGGACACGCGCAACCTTGGGCTGGCTTGCAAACCAATCAGCCAGTCGCGCGGCATTGGCTTCGGCCCGGTCGAAGCGCAAGGGAAAGGTGTAAAGCCCCCGCTCGGCCAACCAACATTCATAGGGGCTGGGCGTCAATCCGGTGGTGACGGCGAAATCATAGATTTTCTTGGTGTCGGCCGGATCACGCGCTGCGACATAGCCAAGCGTCACGTCGGAATGGCCCGCCAATAGCTTGGTCACCGAATGGATCACGATATCGGCGCCATGCGCGAAAGGTCGATACCCGATGGGCGTTGTAAAGGTGTTGTCAACCGCCACCCGCACCCCTGCCTCCTTCGCGACCGCGATGATCCCGGCCATGTCGGCCACACGCAAGGTTGGGTTCGAGACCACCTCAGCCAAGATCATCTTGGTCTGGGGGCGAATCGCAGCCCGGAGGGCCGCGGGGTCAGTCGGATCGACCAAGCTCGTTTCGATCCCGAAACGTGCAAGATCTTGATGCATCAACCGAAGCGACCGACCATAGAGTTGATCGGCCCCGATGATGTGATCCCCTGCCCCCAGCAAGCCCATGATGGCCGCCGTGACAGCCGCCATGCCAGAGCCGGTTACAAGCCCACCTGTCGCCCCTTCCAGCATGTCGATCTTCTGCGCCAGAAGGGTGGCGTTGGGATGGCCCTCACGGGCATAGGTATAGCCTTGCGAGCGCCCCTCATATTGGGCGTGCAGCATGTCGATCGATGGTGAGGCATAGACAACCGAAGGCTGGATCGGTGTCACAACAGCCCGGCTCACCCCTTCTTTCAAAGGGTGGCGACGAACCAAGGTCTGGGGGCGGTCGTTACGGCGATCGGTCATTTCTGCTCCATCAGCATTGCATCCGAATTTTCGACCGAAAACGCGGATCGATAAATCTTTTCGACGACGATGCTACGGGCGGATCGTGCCGTTGCCTGTCACGAGATATTTGAACGATGTCAGCTGTTCGGCCCCTACCGGTCCGCGCGCATGCAGCTTGCCCGTGGCAATCCCGATCTCGGCACCCATCCCGAACTCGCCGCCATCTGCAAACTGGGTCGACGCATTGTGCATCAAGATCGCGCTGTCGAGTTGGGCAAAGAACTGGGCCGCCGCCCCCGCGTCCTCGGTCAGGATGCTTTCGGTATGGTGCGAACCAAATTGGCGGATATGAGCGATCGCCGCATCGATATCATCGACCACGCGGGCTGCGATGATGCTATCAAGAAACTCGCGCCCCCAATCCTCCTCTTTGGCGGCAACGACACCAGGCAAGGCTTGCAAGGTGGTGTCGCCCCTCACCTCCACCCCGGCACCGATGAGAGCTGCAATCACGTCACGGCCGATCGTCTCGACGATATCGCGATGGATCAGCAGACATTCCGCCGCTCCGCAAATCCCCGTTCGCCGGGTCTTGGCGTTCAGCGTCACGCGCAAAGCCTTTTCAGGATCGGCGGCCGCATCAAGATAGATGTGACAAACCCCTTCGAGATGGGCAAAGACAGGTACACGTGCCTCGGTCTGCACAAGGCCCACAAGCCCCTTGCCCCCACGCGGCACGATGACATCGACATACTCCGTCATGGTCAAGAGGGCGCGCACCGCCGCGCGGTCGCGTGTTGGCACAAGCTGAACCGCATCCTCCGGCAGGCCCGCCGCCGCAAGACCCGCCCGCAGGCATGCAACAAGCGCCGCCGACGAATGCAGGCTTTCCGATCCGCCGCGCAAGATCACCGCATTGCCCGACTTCAGGCATAACGCGCCGGCATCAGCGGTGACATTGGGTCGGCTTTCGTAAATCACGCCGATCACGCCCAAGGGGGTGCGCACCCGCGTGATATGGAGCCCGTTGGGTCGATCCCACGTAGCGATCACGGAACCGACAGGATCATCTTGCGCGGCCACCGCGCAAAGCCCATCGGCGATCGCCGCGAGCCGGTCCTTGCTCAACGCAAGCCGGTCAAGCATCGCAACTGACAGGTCCTTCGCCCGGCCAAAAGCCATATCTTGCGCATTGGCCGCGAGAATATCATCCGCGCGCAGCATGATCAGGCGGGCCGCCTCCTCAAGCGCACGGCGCCTGTCATCGGCGCGGGCTGTTCCGAGCGTTGCAGCCGCAGATTTTGCACGCGCCCCGATGTCAGCCATCATCTGGGCAATGTCATCGGGGCTCTGGCAGTTCGGGTCTTGCATCACTTCGGCCTTATGCGCTTGGGTCGGACAGCAGGATATGCGTATTTTCGGAAAGGTGAAGCCTATGGCGTTCCGGCCTTAGTGGCTTGGAGCTTCGGCCCGGTCGGTCAGAGTATAGTCACGGTTGATCGCAAAGACCCGCAAATCCTGCGCACCTTGCGCCATGGCGAGATGGGCCAAATCCAAGGCCTCGGCGCGGCTGCGATCCCCGATCAGGCTCACGCATTGGCCGGGATGATTGACGCTTTCGTAAAGCCTCCCACCGGGCAAGGCGATATCGGCCTGCCCATAGGCGACCACCAACAGACGCATTTGAGGCAAATCATCATGGCCCCTCTGCGCCGCTTGCGTCAGATGCAGAACCATTTCGCCCACACGGATGCGATAGCCGTCGAAATGGATACGCCGGCCGGCCGCTTGGCTGGCGCGGTGGGTGCTTTCGGACCGCCAGCGTGTAATCGCGGCCTCATCGGCCCAGAGTTGATGCGACAACAGCGCGCCTGCATCATCGCGGGGCTGGTAGCGGTCGAGAAAGACAAGCCCCTCATGCGCGGCAAGGATCGGTTTGAGCCGATTCACATGGTCGAAATAATGCGGCATGTGCCCCGGCTTGGGTTGCACATCGAAAAACAGCCCATGCATGCCCTACCCCCCTTCAGACCGCCATATCATCGCGATGCACCAAGGCCGCACGCCCCGGATAGCCCAAGATGGCCGCGATCTCGTCCGAGCGGTGGCCGGCAATCGCGCGTGCTTCCTCGGCGGTGTAGCGGCACAGGCCAAGACCAAGCCTTGCTCCATCCGGCCCTTCCAGCGCCACGGGATCGCCGCGTTGGAAATCGCCCGCGACCGCCGCGACACCCGCCGGCAAGAGCGAGCTGCCCCGCGCAAGCGCCGTTGCCGCCCCATGATCGAGGCGCAGCACCCCTTTGGGCTTCATCGCCGAAATCCAGCGTTTGCGGGCCGTTTGCGGATCGAGCGTCGCGGTGAACCATGTCACGCGCGCCCCTGCCGCGATCGCGGCAAGCGGGTTCATCCCCGCCCCTTGTGCAATCGCCATCGCACAACCCGAGGCCGTGGCCATACGCGCGGCCATCAGCTTGGTCTTCATGCCGCCCTTGGACAGGCCCGTTCCCGCATCGCCCGCCATCGCTGCGATCTCGGGGGTAATGCTTTCCACCACCGGCAAATGCCACGCGGTCGCATCCTCGCGCGGGTTGGCGGTGTAAAGCCCGTCGATATCGGACAAGAGCACACAGATATCGGCGCCCGCCATGACCGCGACATTGGCGGCCAAACGATCATTATCGCCATAGCGGATCTCATCGGTGGCGATGGTGTCATTCTCGTTCACGATCGGCACCGCGCCACGCGACAAAAGTGCGGCGAAGGTCGCGCGTGTATTGAGGTAACGCCGTCGATCCGCACTATCGTCAAGGGTAAGCAGGATTTGCGCAGTCACGATCCCATGTGGGGCCAACACCTCCTCATAGGCGCGAGCAAGCCGGATTTGCCCGACAGCGGCGGCGGCTTGCGCCTCGTCGAGCGACAACGGCCCCTCGCCCAAGGCAAGCACACCTCGGCCCAAGGCGATCGAGCCCGATGAGACCAAGATCACATCCATACCACGTGCCTTGAGGGCTGCGACATCGGCGGCCAGCGCATGCAGCCAGCCCGCCCGTAGCGCGCCGCTCGCTTGATCGACCAACAACGCGGAGCCGATCTTGACGACCAGCCTGCGCGCTTGCGTCAGCACCGGCAGATCGGGGCGGGTCACGGACGCCAAGGCGCGGCCTCCGCCATGCCAGCGCGCATGCGCAACCGTCCTGCATCGATCTGGCTGCGCAAGGCGCGCAAGGCCTCGGTCAGGCCAGTGCCGGCGACGCCCGAGATCAGCATCACGCCGCCACCTGACGCAGCCCGCAAAGCCGAGGATTTCTCGGCAATCTCCGCATCCGTCAGCGCATCGATCTTGTTGAGCGCGGTAATGCGCGGCTTATCGGCCAAGGCCCCGCCATAGGCCTCAAGCTCACCGATGATGACCCGGTAATCCTCCGCCACATCTTCGGCGGTGCCATCGACCAGATGCAACAAGACCGCGCAGCGTTCGACATGGCCAAGGAACATGTCGCCAAGCCCCCGCCCCTCATGGGCGCCCTCGATTAGGCCCGGAATATCGGCAATGACAAACTCGACATTATCCACGCCCACCACGCCAAGGTTCGGATGCAGCGTCGTAAAGGGGTAATCGGCAATCTTGGGCCGGGCATTGGAGGTTGCGGCCAAAAAGGTGGACTTTCCCGCATTGGGAAGGCCCAAAAGTCCCACATCGGCAATCAGCTTGAGCCGCAGCCAGATGGTCCGCTCGACCCCTTCCTGGCCGGGATTGGCGCGGCGCGGCGCTTGGTTCGTTGCGGATTTGAAGCGCAGGTTGCCCCAGCCGCCATTGCCCCCTTGCGCGAGCAGCACCCTTTGGCCGACTTCGGTCAGATCGGCGATGACGGTCTCTTCATCCTCGTCGAGGATCTCGGTGCCAGCAGGCACGCGCAAGACGATATCGTCGCCATCCGCGCCCGAGCGTTGCCGCCCCATGCCCGGCACCCCGTTCTTTGCGAAAAAATGCTGCTGGTAACGAAAGTCAATCAGCGTGTTCAGCCCATCGACTGCCTCGGCCCAGACATCGCCGCCGCGCCCGCCATCGCCACCATCGGGGCCACCATGCTCGACGAACTTTTCGCGCCGAAACGAGACGCACCCCCCCCCGCCCGAACCCGAGCGTATGTAAACCTTGGCGAGGTCCAGGAATTTCATTGTCTCACCGACCGCGCCGGTTCACCCGGTCCGCGCCTTCTTCGTTTGATAAATATCCTGCGGGGGTCCGGGGGTGCAAAACCCCCGGGACGCGCCACAAGCTTGTCTTTACGCCTTCATGCAAGGCGTTTCAAATAGGTCCATGTCGCGACCTTGGCCCCGCGCGCAACTGAAAACGCCTCGGCATCGCCCAAATAGTCGAAACCGGCATTGGTCAGTACCCGCGCCGAGCCAGGATTGTCCTGAAAGACACTGGCAAAAATCGTTTGGCTTGCCAGTGGGTTGGCGGCGATCAGTGCGCGCACCGCCTCTGACGCGATGCCGGTGTTCCACATGGTGGGTGCCACCCAAAAGGCGATCTCGGTCTGGTCGCGGTCAAGCATGCTCAACGTGATCATGCCAAGGAATTCGGCGCCCCCGGCATCGGACCCATCCAGCGCCCATGTGAACACCTCTCGATCGGGCCGCAAGGCTTGCGCAATCGCCGCCTCGGCCGCGCCGGGGGGATAAGGATGGGGAAGATGAGGGGTCATTTCGGCAACGCGTTTGTCACCGGCATAAAGCCGCATCAAACCGGCATCGGCCATGCGTAAAGGGCGCAACCACATCCGCGGCGCTTCGATCACGGGCTGCGCAATAATCGTTTCTTGTTTCATCCCCTTGGGACCTCCACCCTTCACCAAACGACGCTCGGCCCCCATCAGGTGGGAACAGCGCAAAGACAGCACAAGACCATGACTGAAATGCGAAGGGGCCGGCGAACTGCGCCGGCCCCTCGAAACTTTTCCCGTCTCGGGATACGGCGTTACTCCGCGGCCTCCGCCGCCGGAAGCACGGATACGAAGGTGCGCCCCTTCAAACCCTTGGCAAAGGTCACATGCCCCTCGACCACGGCAAAGATCGTGTGATCCTTGCCAATGCCAACACCTGCACCGGGATGCCATTTGGTGCCGCGCTGACGCAGGATGATGTTGCCCGGGATCACAGCTTCACCGCCAAACTTCTTGACGCCCAGACGACGACCCGCGCTATCGCGACCGTTGCGGGAGCTACCACCAGCTTTTTTATGTGCCATTTCGTCTCTCTCCTCAGCCTGCGATCAGCGCTTTGGCTTGATCGATCCAGCCTTCACGTTCGATCCGGCCCTTGAAGTTCAGCTTTTCGTCGAAGGCGGCGATGTCATCGGCACCCCAAGCGGCAATCTGCGCAAAGCTGGTCACACCGGCCTCGTGCAGCTTCTTCTCAAGCGCAGGGCCGACGCCCGACAGCTTCTTGAGGTCATCTGCGCCAGCGGTCGTTGGTGCTGCCGCCTTGGCGGCTTTCGGCGCGGCGGCTTTGGGGGCCGCAACCTTGGGCGCTGCCCCCTTGTTCGATGCAGGCGTCATGGCTGCTTTCGCCGAAGCCGACAGCGACCCCGTGCCAATCGCTGCCTTCACGCCGGTCTTGTCACCACCCGATGCCAAGATCTCGGTGACGCGGATCAGCGTCAGCTTTTGACGGTGGCCCTTGGTGCGCTGCGAGGAGTGCTTGCGGCGGCGCTTGACGTAATGGATCAGCTTTTCGCCCTTGATCTGGTCGATCACGGTGGCCTGAACGGCCGCGCCCGTGATCATCGGGCTGCCGACGCTGGGTGTGTCGCCACCCAACATCAAGATCTCGTTGAATTGGACGGTCTCACCCGCCTCTGCCGCCAGCCGTTCAACGCGCAGGGTATCACCCGCCTGCACCTTGTATTGCTTGCCGCCTGTCTTCAGGACTGCGAACATCGCAATCGATCCCTTCATGTTTCCCGCGCCCTGTGGTCCCTGTTGTCACAGGTGTTTCGGGGTCAACCCCACCTCGGGCAGCGCGCCCCGCTTGGGGCGTATGTCATCAAAAATCCAAAACCGCCCGAGTGGGGCGGTGCAGGACGCCCGCATGTGCCGCAATCACTGCGACCTTGTCAAGCCTACACGCAGGGTATGGCCTATGTATCCTCACCGGCCATAACACCCGCCGCGGCGCGACCCAACTCATAGCTGATCGCGTTAAACAGTGTGTCGAACGCGGCAAACAGGCTTGCATTGATGGCCTGACCCGCCTCTGTGCGCGACAACGCGATATAGGCAGCCAGATCTGCATCCGAGAGATCCTCGTAAGCGAGCGTTTGATAGGCATAAAGCCATGCGGTCGTGTCCTCACGGATAGCTGGCTCTTGGCTCCAGACTTCGGCCAGCATCATCGTCTCAGGGACCGGCGCCGCAAAGGCACCGCCCTCGGACAAACCTGCGAAAAAGGCAAAATTGCCGTTCAGCGCACCCGATACATTTCGCTCGACCAGATCATTGACGGTGTTGAATTCGGTCAACTGGGCAATCCGGGGATGGTTTTGCGCAATGCGCTCCTTGGCAAGCTCAGTGGCAATCTCTTCGAGCGCAGGGTCAAGAAAAGCCTGCCGCGCGGCGACTTCGCCGGCCACGATCCGCTGCCCGACATCACTGTCGAAAAACAAGCGCAGATTGATGATGTCGGCCTGCGACAGACGCTCAACGGGCAAGGCGGCTTCGAAGGCGGCGGTCATCTTGTCGGCGGCATAAATCCCTGCGACAACGGCCATCCACGCCCCACCGCCCTTACCGGGAAACATATCAGCCTCGAGCGTACGCGACGATCCCACCCCCTCAGCCGCCATGATTGCCAATATATCGTAGAGGCCCATCGCATCCAACAGCGCATGCAGCTCTGCGGTTTTGGCCTCCCGACTGGCATCAGGTGTCAGGGCTTGCGCCAATTGTGGCTGCGGCACAGCTTGGGCGAGGCTTTGTTGGCCAATGAGCGACAAAGCAACTATGCCAAAGGCAAGCACAAAACGGCTCGGCATTACACCCCTCCGGATCAAGACTATCTGTCGTTTGATATGGATGTGCAGAGGTGAAATTTCCACCACGCCTGCGTTGATTTGATCCGCCCGACCCAAATCGGATACCGCTCACGCAGCGCGGCTCACCGATGACCCCTTGCGCAGGGCCGCGTGGCCCGCTAAACGCCCGCCCACTGACCCTGACCCAAAGCGCGGAGAGGTGCCGGAGCGGTCGAACGGGGCGGTCTCGAAAACCGTTGTGGGGGTGACTCCACCCAGGGTTCGAATCCCTGTCTCTCCGCCACTCTCCTCGCAAGGATCCGCTTGTAAACGCGTAGCGCAAATCGCCGCGGTATATTCGCGACTTAATCTTGGGCTAAGGACCTCAGTGGCAGGGTTATGACAGAATGGCAGATGCATGATCTACCACTGAGGTCATTGCGCACCGCCAAGCCCAGCCAAGCCCAGCCCAGCCCAGCCCAGCCCCGGCACATTACACCCTTAACGCCCACAAAATAAACTTTTGTATAAAAATTTAATCGATTGATAGATTTTGTTCATTTTCAAAATAAGCAAGAACGCGGCATGCTCGTTTTGATCCTCGATCCAGCGACGACACTGACAGCCGTTTTTTCGGATGCGGATGCACTTGCCTCCTTTGCTCCCGCCCCGCAAGCGATTGGCACCTCTGTTGCCGATTGTGCCGCGCTTATGGCTGTTGATCCCCAGATCGTGACCGATTGCCAAGCGGCCCTCGCCGGCGCGACGATCGGGCCGCGCGATGTCTGTTTACACAACGCTGCCCGGGTGACGCGCCGCCTGATCGTCCAAGCGGGGGATGATGCGCCAAAGGCGATCATGGTTGCATACACGCACCCATCAGATGTCAACGCCCCTACGCAAGCACGGCAAATCGAAGTCCCGGCCAAAACCGAAATCTCGAAGCTTGCAGATGATGTCTTGCGTCGAAGTGCCGCCATCAACGCCACCGAAGACGGTCTGGGCCTCAGCGATGCAGCTGGCATCATGATCGATGCCAACCCCGCACTCGCGCGGATATTCGGTTGCGATGATGTGACATCCTTGTTGGGACGCAGATGGGATGCGCTGTTCATGCCGTCATTTGCGCAAGAATTGCACAATGTCGCGCTGCCGATACTCGCCACGTCAGGCAAATGGCGCGGCAGCTGCACGATTCCGGCCCTCGATGGTCAGATGCGCGAGGTCGATATCAAGCTGACCGCCCTTGATGGGGACATCGTCATCTGGATCGTGCATGACAACACCGAACGCAACGCCCTCAATCGTCAACTGCTCGGGCTGCGCGAACAGAACGAGCGCGCACAGCGCCAAGAGATCGTCAACCTGATCGCGGCGGGTTTCACCCATGATCTCACCAATCTCGTCGCGTTGATCTCGCATCTTTCTGAACCGGCCATGCGGGACCATTTCAGAACAAATCGCGATGTCTTGGATGAAATCCATTGCGCCGCGCGCCAGATGATTTCGCTACTTGAGCCGATCAAGCAACTTGGCCGCCGGCACGCAACCACGGCGCGCCTCGATCTTGCCGAACTGATCACTGAAGCCGCGAGTATTTTGCATATTGCCGCACCGAATGGATTGCGTATCCAAACCGCAATCGACGCCACCGATCTCCATGTGCAAGGCGATAAGATGCAGGTGATGCAAGTCTTGCTCAACCTTGGTCTGAACGCGCGCGAGGCAGTCGGCGACGGGGCGCAAACCATCACCTTGGCACTCACACAGGCCGACGCCCTGCCAGATGATGCCAAGCTAGAAACAGGCGTGATTCCCGCCGCTCCTTTTGCCTTGCTTTCCGTCACCGATACCGGACCCGGTATCGACCGGGCGACGCGCACCAAGATCTGGGAACCTTATTTCACCACCAAAACCGTCAGCGGCACGGGCCTTGGTCTTTTCGTAGTCGCCGATATTGTGCGCGCAGCAGGTGGTGGGATTGCGTTGAAGACGCGCCACGCCAAAGGCACAACCTTCTACATCGCGTTGCCGCTCGCCCAAGAGACTTGAGCCTTGCGCCCGAGCCTGTCACTCTTTTCATCATCGCAGGCACGGACAAGCTGTGCCGGGAAAGGGAGGCTTCAGGATGCTTGACACGGTGACCCGCGCGGCGGTGCTCAGCTTGGCCGAAGAGCTTGCCACAGATGACGCCTTTCGCGCCGCCTTGGCCGATCTGATTGCCTTTCCCACCGATGCGCGCGACCCGAACGCACCCTTGCAATCCTATCTGAACCATGTCGCGCAGGGCTTCTCCGCCATGGGTTTCACACCCGAAGGGTTTCGCGTTGAGGGCCATCACTTCTTGCTGCTCAGCCGGATCGAGGATGACAGTCGCCCAACCATATTAGGCTATGCCCATGGCGATACGGTTCCCGGAATGGCCGGGCTATGGGCTGACGGGCGCGATCCTTGGGCGCTGAGTGTCGATGACGCACAGGGGCGCTGGTATGGGCGCGGCATTGCCGACAATAAAGGCCAAATGCTTGTCAACATGACGGCCATGCAGGCCGTGATCGCCACGCGCGGATCATTGGGCTTCAACGCCCATGTCCTGATCGAAATGGGCGAAGAGATCGGCTCGCCCGGCTTGGCTGCGCTGTGCGAAACGCTCAAACCGCGTCTCAAGGCCGATATCCTCATCGCATCGGACGGGCCGCGCATCGATGCGGCCACGCCAACGTTGTTTTTGGGTGCGCGTGGCGGGGCGACCTTTCGGCTGTCCTTGCGCCGCCGCACAGGTGGACGTCACTCCGGCAATTTTGGCGGCGCCTTACGCAATCCTGCGCTTGAACTGGCCCATGCGCTTTCCACCATCACGACTGCAACAGGGGCTTTGCAGGTCAAGGGGTGGTTACCTGACGCCATCCCCGATGCTGCGCGCACCGCGCTCGCCGGGCTCACACCGGCCGGCGGCGAGGTCGATCCCGATTGGGGCGCACCCGGTCTAACCCCGGCCGAGCGCATCCATGCATGGAACAGTGCCGAGGTCTTGGCCTTTTCCGCCGGTGACATCGCTCATCCCGTCAATGCGATCCCCGATATCGCCGAAGCGGTCGTGCAACTGCGCTATGTCACAGGGATCGCCGATGACGATCTTGCCGCCGCGCTGCGAGCGCATCTCGATGCGCATGGGCATGGCGATGTGACGATCACTGAACAAGGGGCGCGCTTTCGCGCCTCGGCCACCCCGGCCGATCATCCGGCCGTGGCTTTTGTTGCCAACGCGCTTGCGCTCAGCCATGGCCGAGCACCCGTGGTCTTGCCTTCGCTCGGGGGATCGCTCCCGAATGATATCTTTACCGAGATCCTGGGCCTGCCGACGATCTGGGTCCCACATTCCTATCCAGGTTGCTCACAGCATGCCCCTAATGAGCATTTGCCCGCCACGCTCCTGCCCGAAGCGACACGGCTGATGGCGGGGCTTTACTGGGATCTTGGCACGGCTTCGAAATCCGCACTTGGCATTTCTTGATCCAACTCCGCCCGCCAAGCCGAAAGCGCGGGGTTGTCAGCGATGGGATCACGCCTTTGGCTGGGCTGCACCCTGCCGCCTGCACCCCTGCGCCCCGCGCGCCGTGCCAAGCTTGGCGCGCGCATGTAATGCAACTCGCGCGCCCCAAAATAAAAGCTGACGATCGCCCCAAGCAACCACCACAGCGGCTCTGGCACCAAGGCCAACCCCACCATCCGCGCCCCGAACCCCTCGGGATCGACCATGGCAAAGACGAACAAGCCCATTGTCCCCAGCGCCAACATCGGGCGCGGCAAGCGGTTCAGGCCATTGATCACCGCGTCAAACCACGTCTGGCCGGCATATTGAAACTCGGCCAGCGCGGTCTCGAGCGTCGCGCGATGGATTGCGGCATCCAATTCCATTGACCGTGTTGCGTTCGGCACGAAGACCTCCGACACACCTTCGGCGGCGGCCCCGATCGCCTCTGCGGCCTGTGCCACCCCCAAGACCCGTCCAATCACCCCCATGATGCAACCCTTTCGCGATGCGCCGCCTCGCTCAAATGCCAACGCGGCGAGATGAATTCCTCGGCCCGTGTGATCCAACCGCCCTTGCCGCCATCACGGCGGCGCGCGAACTTGCGGCTCGCGGGGCGGTGATCAGCAAGGCTGTAGTAGTAATTGCGCCGGGCGATCCCATAGGCATCGACCAGATAATCCGGGGCTTGCTTCAGCGCACCATGGGCGGCGCGCGCCGTACGCGGCCCGATCCGCCCATCGATCACCAGATCATGCCCCATGTCGCGCAAAAGCCGTTGCAAGATCCTCACCGCGTTGGACCCCGCATTGACATACATATCAAAAACGCTGGGCTGGAGCGGCACCGGCAATCGCCCGATCCCGGGTGCCTCGAAATAATGTGCAACGAAGATCGAAACGGCCTGCGCCTGCGAAATCAACTGCACATCGCGTGCATCGACATCATCATCAGCATCGAGATCGAGCCCCAATGACCGCATGGTCTGGAGAGTGACACCGAATTTGGTCGGCCCGCCCGGATCGTCGGGATCATTTACATAGCCGCCTTCGCGCGCCACGATCTGTTCTGCGATGGTGTGAACCGACTGCATGGGTTCGCCCCTCCATGCTCGGTACAACATGGCGCAACCCTCGCAGATGATCGTAAAGATCACGTTAACGCGTGAGCCTTCTTCGTTTCAAAAATATCCCGGGGGGAACGCGGCCCAAGGGGCCGTGTGGGGGGCAGCGCCCCCCTATTCCGCCGCCTGCCCCATCGCGGCGCTATCGCCGTCGAGGCGCTGCAAGATCTCATCGCGGCGGGCGGCGGCCTTGGCGGCATTGGCCTCCTTCACCGGGCCAAAGCCACGGATTGACAGGGGCAATTCGGCCAAGGCACACAGCGCATCGCGGTCAAGGCGCGCGGCCTTCGGCAAGTACTTGGCCATATCGGCCTCGTATTGTGCGATCAACGCCCGCTCCATCCGCCGCTCTTGCGTGTAACCAAAAAGGTTCAAAGGTGTGCCGCGCAAGACTTTCAACCGCGCCAAGACTGGATAGGCCCGCGCGATCCAAGCGCCGAAATCCCGCTTGCGGGGGCGTCCCGCCGCATCACGCCCCGGCAAAAAGGGCGGCGCCAGATGATAGGTCAGCTTGACATCGCCATCAAAGGCGGCGGCGGCCTTTGCCGCCGTTTCAAGATGAAGACGCGCCACCTCGAACTCGTCTTTGTATGCCAAAAGCTTGTGGTAGCCTTTGGCCACAGCCTCGCGCAGCCGTGGGTCTTCAATAGGGTCAAGCATGCGCTGATAACGGCGCGCCAAGCGATTGTTCTGATATTGCGCAAGATGCGCCGCGCGATATGCGATCTTTTCCTCAAGCGACTTGGGTTTTTCAACAACCTGCCCAACCGCGAGCATTGCGGCCGCTTCGGGATTGACGGCCGCCCACCGCCCCATCTCGAAGGCTTGGCTATTGAGGCCGACCGCCGCACCGTTGAGGGCAATCGCCTGCATGACCGCGGCATGGCTCAGCGGTACCAAGCCCATCTGCCATGCCGCGCCAAAGACCATCATGTTGGAATAAATCGAGTCGCCAAGCAAACGCCGCGCCAACTCGGTCGCATCGAAAAGCTGAAGCCGATCTTGAAGCTTTGCTTTCAGTGCAATCTCCAAGTCATTCTTTGGAATGGTGAATTCCGGGTTAAGTGTAAACTCTCCCGTGATGATCTCATGGGCATTGACCACACCACCGGTCTGGCCGCTGCGCATAAGCCCAAGGCTTTTGGCGCCGCCACTCACGACCAGATCGCCACCAATCAGCGTATGTGCCTCGCCCATCGCCAGACGGATCGCCGAAATACCGGCCGGAGTTTCAGCGATCCGTAAATGGATCCAAACCGCGCCCCCTTTTTGCGCCAGCCCCGCCATCTCGATCATGCCCACACCCTTGCCGTCGATTTGGGCCGCTTGGGCCATCACGGCCCCAATCGTGACGACGCCGGTACCACCCACACCCGTGACCAGCACGTTATGGGTGCCGTCGATCTTGGGCAAAACCGGATCGGGCAGGCCCGACAGATCGACCTCGGCCGTGGCCTGCTTGCGGATCTTGGCCCCTTCCAGCGTCACGAAGCTGGGACAAAACCCCTTGAGACAGCTGAAATCCTTGTTGCAGCTTGACTGGTCGATCGCGCGCTTGCGCCCAAGCTCGGTCTCCACCGGCACGATCGAGACACAGTTCGACTGCACACCGCAATCGCCACAGCCTTCGCAGATATCGGTATTGATAAAAACGCGCCGATCAGGGTCGGGAAAGCGCCCGCGCTTGCGGCGGCGGCGCTTCTCGGCGGCGCAGGTCTGCACATAGACGATGGCCGAGACGCCTTCGATCTCCTGATACCGTTCCTGCACGGCCATCAAATCGTCGCGGGGGTGTTTTTCGATCCCGGCAGGGAATGCCGCCCAATCAATCTCTTCCTTCGGGTCATAGACGACAGCGACATGGCGTACGCCTGCGGCCATCACCTCGGCCACCACGCGGGCGGGATCGAGGGCGCCATCATTGCCCTGCCCGCCCGTCATCGCGACGGCATCATTGAACAGGATCTTGTAGGTGATGGTGGTCTTAGCGGCCACGGCAGCGCGGATCGCCATGATGCCCGAATGGTTATAGGTGCCTTCGCCGATATTCTGGAAGATATGCTTGCGGGTGGAAAACGGCGCCTCGCCGATCCAGTTGGCCCCTTCGCCGCCCATATGGGTAAAGGCCTCGGTCCCGCGATCCATCCATTTGACCATGAAGTGACAGCCGATGCCCGCGCCTGCGCGCGCGCCCTCCGGCACCTTGGTCGATGAGTTGTGCGGGCAACCTGAACAAAACCACGGGGTACGCTGCGCGAGATCAGGCGCATTACCGGTTTGCGCCGCCGCGGCCACATGGGCAAGGCCTATGCGGATACGGTCGGTGCCGCGCCCCTCCTCGATCAGGATCTGGCCCAGCTTCAGCGCGATATCACCGGGATCGAGGGCGAAATGCTCGGGAAACAGCACTTCGCCCGTGCTGCCCTTGCGGTGGCCATAAACGCGGCGTCCACGCCGGTCGTCGAAGATCGCTTCCTTGACCTGACCCTCGATCAGCTTGCGCTTTTCCTCGATCACCACGATCAACTCCAGCCCCTCGGCCCAATCCGAGAAACTGGCCATGTCAAGTGGCCAAGTCTGGCCGATCTTGTAGGTGGTCACGCCAAGATCCTCGGCGGTGACCGCATCGATGCCCAGCGTCGCCATCGCCGTCAAAAGGTCGAGCCAGTTCTTGCCAGCGGCCACGAAACCGATCTTGGCGCCGGGCTTGCCATGCATGCGCTGGTCCATCCGATTGGCCCGCGCGAATGCGACAGCGGCATCGCGCTTATGGGTGAACAGCCGTTCTTCCTGCGCGATCCAGTGATCGTCGAGGCGGATGTTCAACCCACCTTCGGGCATGGCAAATTCTGGTAGAGCAAATTGCATTCGGTCTGGGCGCGCATCGACGACCGCCGTCGCTTCGACCGTGTCCTTCATCGTCTTTAGGCCCACCCAAAGCCCCGAAAACCGGCTGAGGGCAAAGCCGTAAAGCCCGTAATCGAGGATTTCCTGCACGCCAGCGGGGCTGACGACCGGCATGGCGGCATCGACCATCGCCCAATCGGATTGGTGACACACGGTCGAGCTTTCGCCGGTATGATCATCGCCCATCGCCATGATCACACCACCATGGCGCGCGCTTCCGGCCATGTTGACATGGCGCATCACATCGCCCGAACGATCGACCCCCGGCCCCTTGCCATACCATAGGCCAAAGACACCGTCATACTTGCCTTCGCCGTAAAGCTCGGCCCGTTGGCTGCCCCACAGCGCAGTTGCGGCCAAATCTTCGTTCAATCCGGGTTGGAACACGATATCGGCCGCGGCAAGATGCGCCTTGGCGCGCGCCATCTGCATGTCGACCGCGCCAAGCGGCGAGCCGCGATAGCCGGTGACCAGCCCGCCCGTGTTCAGCCCCGCGGCGCGATCGCGCGCCTTTTGCATCAGCATCAGCCGCACAAGCGCTTGCGTGCCTGTCAACAGGACTGGGGACTTGGCCAGATCGAAACGATCCTCCAGCGATACGTGCTGCACTCCCATGTTGGGCCTCCCGTGACAGCGTGGATCGATTTGTTGAAATTATAGGTAATATATGCTGACCTGTCTATCAGATTTGCCGCTGTGATCAGGATTGTTACAAAAAACACAAGAAAATCCGGCACCTCCTCTTTGCAACTTGGAGATTGAGGCCCAAGATGGGATGTGCCGCACGCAACGCCCGCGGTCTTCGCAAGGGAGCCGCCATAAGGTTCTCGCGGACGGCGGAAGGGAGAATGACGATGGATTGGGACAAGCTTAGGATATTTCACGCCGTCGCCGATGCGGGCAGCCTGACGCATGCGGGCGATACGCTGCATTTATCGCAATCGGCGGTCAGTCGCCAGATTCGTGCGCTCGAGGAAGGGTTGAACACAACCCTTTTCCATCGCCATGCGCGCGGCTTGATCTTAACCGAACAGGGCGAATTGCTGTTTGATGCCACCAAGCACATGACCAAACGCCTCGACGCTGCGGCTGCACGGATCCGCGACAGCGAGGAAGAAGTGTTTGGCGAATTGCGCGTGACCACGACCATTGGCTTTGGCTCGCTGTGGCTGGCCCCGCGTTTGCCTGCGCTCTACGAGAAATACCCCGACCTCAAGATCGACCTGATGCTCGAGGAGCGTTTGCTCGATTTGCCCATGCGCGAGGCCGATGTCGCCATCCGCATGAAGGAACCAAGTCAGGCCGACCTGATCCGACGGCGCCTGATGACCATCAACATGCGCCTTTACGCGTCACCCGAATACCTTGCGACCCATGGCACGCCCGAGACGACCGACGATTTGGCCAATCATCGCATCATCAGCCAAAACGCGACATCAGCCCAAGTGAGCGCTGGCGCGATCTTGGTGCGCGAATTGATGAGCTACCCTGTTGGATCCACACTGACCGTGAACAACTATTTCGGCGTTTTGCAGGCCGTCATCCACCACCTTGGGATCGGCGTTTTGCCCGATTACCTCACACAAGATTTCCCCCAGCTCGTGCGCGTGCTGCCCGATGTGCAATCAGCAGAAGTGCCGGTCTTTCTCGCCTACCCTGAGGAATTGCGCCAATCCAAGCGAGTCGAAGTCTTCCGCGATTTCGTCTCCGAGGAGGTAATCGCCTATCGGCGTCGTCGCCGCGAGGAAGAACCAGAAAGCCGCCTCTGAGCCCGGTGCCAGCCGTGTGCTATGCGCCACAGGCATAGCGGCTTTGCGGCGGCGCGGCATATTTTGCCTTGATTGCGGGCAACATGCCACCTAATTGGGCAGTAATGGGAACGGGCGCTTGCGCCTTCCCATTACCTCCCTGTTGGACTTCGGCCGAGATTCGTCTCGGCCTTTTTTTTGAAGAAAACCCAACCTATCCTTGGCCATGGGCGGGCTTTTTATCGAATCGAATCCCGATGATTTCAACGATTTCGGCGCATTACATGCGCTGATTTCCGATGCTTTTGCCTTTATGGAGGGCCGCATCGATCCGCCCTCGTCGATCTTGACAATGCGGCCAGAGGATCTGCGCGCAAAAGCCCGAGACGAAGATTTGTTCCTGATCCGGCACCAAGGGCGGCCTGTTGCCTGTGTTTTTGGCGCAGCACGGGGGCCGGTCTATGGCATTAGCAAGTTGGCCGTGGCCCCCGCTATGCGCCGCATCGGGCTGGCGCGGGCGCTTTTGGACCATGCGGCGATGATTGCCAAATCTGGCGGGCATCAGGTGCTTGTGCTGCAAACCCGCGTCGAGTTAGTCGAAAACCACGCGACATTTCTTCGGCTTGGCTTTCAACAGACAGCGGAAACTGCTCATCCGGGCTATCGGCGGCCGACTTCGCTGACATTTCAGCGGGCAGTTGAGGCATCGGGGCCTTTCCCCTGACGGCGTGCTGGCATAAACACCCGCCAAACCGGGGGAACCGCGCCATGACCGAACCAGCCATCACACCCGACTTGATCGCAGCCCATGGGCTGAAGCCGGATGAATATGATCGCATACTCGAGATCATCGGGCGCGTGCCGACTTTCACCGAGCTTGGCATCTTCTCGGCCATGTGGAACGAACACTGCTCTTACAAATCCTCGAAGAAATGGCTGCGCACCCTACCCACAACCGGGCCACAGGTGATTTGTGGACCGGGCGAGAATGCGGGGGTGGTCGATATCGGCGACGGGCAGGCGGTCGTGTTCAAAATGGAAAGCCACAACCACCCTAGCTACATCGAACCCTATCAAGGTGCGGCGACCGGCGTGGGGGGTATATTGCGCGATGTCTTTACCATGGGCGCACGTCCCATCGCGGCGATGAACGCGCTGAGCTTTGGTGAAAAGGATCACCCCAAGACCCGCCAGCTTGTCCATGGCGTGGTCGAGGGTGTGGGCGGTTACGGCAATTGCTTTGGTGTCCCCAATATCGGCGGTGAGGTGCGCTTTCACCGCGCCTACAATGGCAACTGCCTTGTGAACGCCTTTGCCGCTGGGCTAGCCGATGCCGATAAGATTTTCTATTCGGCCGCTTCGGGCGTGGGCATGCCGGTCGTCTATCTGGGCGCCAAGACAGGCCGCGACGGGGTTGGCGGGGCAACGATGGCCTCGGCCGAGTTCGACGACACGATCGAGGAAAAGCGCCCCACCGTTCAGGTGGGCGACCCTTTTACCGAGAAGCGCCTACTCGAGGCTTGTCTTGAGCTGATGGCCTCGGGCGCCGTGATTTCGATCCAGGATATGGGGGCGGCGGGCCTGACCTGTTCCGCAGTCGAGATGGGCGATAAGGGCAAGCTGGGGATCAAGCTGGTGCTCGACCATGTGCCGCAACGCGAAACCGGCATGACCGCCTACGAGATGATGCTGTCGGAAAGCCAAGAGCGCATGCTCATGGTTCTCAAGCCCGCGATGGAGGCCACGGCGCGCGCGATCTTCGAGAAATGGGATCTTGATTTCGCGATCGTTGGCGAAACCATCCCCGAGGATCGCTTCTTGATTACCCTTGGCGGCAAGGTGATGGCCGATCTGCCCCTGTCCAAGCTGTCGTCTGAGGCGCCCGAATACGACCGTCCTTGGGTGCGGACCCCTCCAAACCCCGAAATGGAGCCAGTGCCAGAGGTTGATCCGATCGATGCCTTGAAGATCCTGATCGGTGGGCCGAACTATTCCTCGCGCGCTTGGGTGTATCAGCAATATGACCATATGGTCATGGCCGACACGATCGTGGCGCCGGGGTTGGGCGCGGGCGTGGTGCGTGTGCATGGCACCGATAAGGCGCTGGCGTTTACGTCCGATGTGACGCCGCGCTATGTCAAGGCAAACCCTGTCGAAGGCGGCAAGCAAGCGGTGGCTGAGGCGTATCGCAATCTCAGCGCCGTTGGCGCGCGGCCCTTGGCCGCGACCGACAACCTCAACTTCGGCAATCCTGAAAAGCCCGAGATCATGGGCCAGTTCGTCGGCGCGATCCAAGGGATCGGCGCGGCCTGTGCTGCGTTGGACATGCCGATCGTCTCGGGCAATGTCAGCCTGTACAACGAGACCGATGGCCAATCGATCCTGCCCACCCCAACGATCGGAGCTGTGGGACTTCTCGATCGTCTGGACGATCTCGTCGCGGGGGTACCGCGTGATGGCCATGTGCTGCTGGTCGTGGGTGAAACCCGCGGCCATTTGGGCCAATCGGCGCTTTTGGCCGAAGTCTTCAACCGCGAAGACGGCGATGCACCTGCTGTCGATCTGGACGCTGAGCGGCAAAATGGCTGCTTCATTCGCGACAACCGCCAATGGATCGGGGCGTGCTGCGATGTCTCGGATGGTGGGATCGCGCTCGCCGCGTTCGAGATGGCGGTGTCCGGCAATGTGGGGCTGACGATCGAGACCAGCGATTGCGCCACGCTTTTCGGCGAGGATCAGGCGCGCTACCTGATCGCCACGAGCTTTGACAAGGCCGAGGCGCTGATGGTGGCGGCTGGACATGCCGGGGTCAGCTTGCAAAGCATCGGGAAATTCGGCGGCGACGCCCTGCGCTTTGGCGCATCTGGGGCCACGCTGGCCGATCTGACCGCGCTTTGGCGCAGTGCCTTTGCGGCCCATTTCGCGTAAGGGGTGCTTGCGGGTTTGACCGCGGACGCCTAGGTTTCATCCATCGACCGAAGGAGAGCCCATGCCGATCACTGCCCGCGAAATCGAGCGCCTGTTGCGCGACGCCTTTCCCAAGGGCCAGATCACGGTCGAAGGTGATGATGGCGCGCATTTTGCTGCCCAAGTCATCGATGAGAGTTTTCGCGGCATGAACCGTGTGCAGCAGCAACGCGCGGTCTATGCCGCGCTTAAGGGCAAGATGGATGGCAGCCATGGCGAGCTGCACGCGCTTGCCCTGACCACCAAAGCCCCGGATTGAAAGAGAGTTGCCCAAATGAGCGCCGAAGAGACCATTCGCAAGACCGTGACCGAGAACGATGTCGTCTTGTTCATGAAAGGCACGAAGATGATGCCGCAATGTGGCTTTTCGAGCCGCGTTGCAGGCGTCTTGAACTACATGGGCGTGGAATTCGCCGATGTGAACGTGCTCGCCGATGAGCAGATCCGCCAAGGGATCAAGGACTATTCCGATTGGCCGACCATCCCGCAGCTTTACGTGAAGGGCGAATTCATCGGCGGCTGCGATATCGTGACCGAGATGACGCTGTCGGGTGAGCTGGACCAGCTGTTCGCGCAGCACGGGATCGGATTCGACCAGGATGCGGCCGACAAGATCCGCGAAGCCAACGCCTGACCAACAGAGTTTCGCCCGCTGCGCGGACGACCCGTGCGAGGGGGTTTCACCCCCTCGCGCTCCCCCAGGATATTTGTGAAACAGAGAAGGGGCGGAACGTGGTTCAGCCCTTTTTCTTCGTGTCGCCTGCCCGCACATGTTTGGCCAGGCGCGACGGGATGGATTTCTTGCGGTTCTTGTAGGGATTTTGATCCGCTTGGCTACGCATGTACAACCGGATCGGGGTGCCGGGCATATCGAAATCCTGCCGCAGACCATTCACGAGGTAGCGGGTGTAGCTCTCAGGCAGCTTGTCGGGGTGCGAGCACATCACCACGAAACCCGGCGGCCGGGTCTTGGCTTGGGTCATGTACCGCAGTCGGATCCGACGGCCACCGGGTGCGGGTGGCGGATGTGCCTCGGTCATGGCCATCAGCCAGCGGTTGAGTTGCGCCGTAGTGACGCGCCTGTTCCAGACATCATGCGCCTTGAGAATAGCCGCGTGAAGCCGATCAAGCCCCTTGCCCGTGACCGCAGAGACAGTGACGAGCGGCGCCCCCTTGAGTTGCGGCAGCAAGGTTTCGAGCCCGTCTTTCAGCGCCTTGAGCTTTTCCTGCTTTTCATCCTCGAGATCCCATTTATTCACCGCGACGACCACGGCGCGCCCCTCACGCTCGGCCAGATCGGCGATCCGCAGATCTTGGCTTTCGAAGGGAATGGCCGCATCGAGCAGCACGACAACGACCTCGGCGAACTTCACCGCGCGCAACCCATCAGAAACTGAAAGTTTCTCGAGCTTTTCTTGCACCTTGGCCTTTTTGCGCATGCCGGCTGTGTCAAAGATGCGCATGGGCGTGCCATCCCATGTCACAGGTACCGCGATCGCGTCGCGGGTGATGCCTGCCTCCGGGCCGGTCAAGAGACGCTCCTGTCCCAGGATGCGGTTGATCAGGGTAGATTTGCCTGCATTGGGCCGCCCGACCACGGCGATTTGAAGCGGGCGCGCCGGCGTGATGCGGCGTTCATCGGCGAGATCGTCTTGATCGGGGTCAATGTCGATATCGGTCTCGGCTTCCTCGATGGCGGCTTGGCGGACCTCGGCGGCGGCGATCAAGGGGGCCAGCGCCACGGCCAGCTCGCCCATGCCTTCGCCATGTTCGGCCGAGAGTGCGATGGGTTCGCCCAAGCCGAGTGCATAGGCCTCGATCACGCCGGCCTCACCTTGGCGCCCCTCGGCCTTGTTGACGCCGAGGATCACGGGGCGGCCAGCGCGGCGCAAGATCTCGGCAAAGAGTTGATCATTCGGGGTGATGCCTGCGCGGGCATCGATCAGGAACAGACTGGCATCGGCCATGGCGACCGCGCGTTCGGTCAAGCGCCGCATCCGCCCTTGCAAACTATCGTCGGTTGCATCTTCAAGACCTGCCGTGTCGAGCACGCTGAAGCGCAGATCGCCCAGCCGGGCTGCCCCCTCGCGCAGGTCACGGGTGACACCGGGCTGGTCATCGACGAGTGCCAGTTTCTTGCCCACAAGCCGGTTGAACAGCGTGGATTTGCCGACATTGGGGCGGCCGACGATGGCGAGGGTAAAGCTCATGAGCGCGAAATCCGGGGATGCGAAGTCGCGCAGATACCCCAAGGCCCGCGCGCCATCAAGCCCGAAGGCTGCGCACCACCCGCTCGAGCGCTTGTGCGAATGCACTGCGTGCAGCCTTGTCAAAGGGGCGCGGTCCGCCAAGACCCTGCCCCTCCAGCCCGCCGCGCAAATCGGCGAGCAGGTCGCGCGTGGCAAGCTTGCTGCCTATATTGGCTGATGTCAGCGCCTCGCCGCGGGGGGTCAGCACTTTGGCACCTGCCTTGATCGCGCGGTCGGCAAGCGGGATATCGGCGGTAATCACGACCATGCCCGGCCCCGCGATGGCTGCGATCATGTCGTCAGCGGCGTCAAACCCGTCACCGGCCATGATCATGCTGATCAACGGATGGTCGGGGTGACGCAAATAACCAGCAGCATAAAGCCGAACCGCGATCTGGTGGCGATAGGCGATCGTGTAGATCGTATCCTTGACCGGGCAAGCATCGGCATCGACGAGGATCATGGCACCCCGGCAAGCGTGCGGCGCAGCGCTTCGGTCAGAATGTTGCTATCGGCCCCCACCCCCACGAAGCGGACACCAGCCGTCACCATCTCGGCGGTCATGGCCGGTGGGCCGATGATCCCGGCCATTTTGCCTGCGCCGGTAATCACAGTGATGGCGCGGCGGATTTCGTCACAGACTTCGGGGGCGGCGATATCGTCGCGATAGCCCAAATCGGCGGCCAGATCGGCCGGACCGATAAAGACGCAATCAACCCCCTCGGTAGCGGCGATGGCGGGCAGATCAGCCAAGGCAGCACGACTTTCGGCCTGAACGATCACACAAACCTCGTCATTGGCGGTTGCAGTGTAATCGGCGATTGCGCCAAAGCCGCCTGCGCGGATCGTGGCACCACCATTGCCGCGTATCCCTTGTGGCGGATAGCGGCAGGCGGAAACGGCGGCGCGCGCCTCGGCTGCCGAGTTCACCATGGGAACCATGACGGTTTGCGCCCCGATATCAAGGGCTTGTTTGATCACCCATGCCTCGTTCACCGGCACGCGGACAACGCCGGGTGTTCCGACGCTTGCCAGCACCATCAACTGTCGCCGGATCAAGGTTGGATCCCATGGCCCATGTTCGCCATCAACCAAGCACCAGTCGAACCCTGCCCTGCCTGCAATCTCGGTCACGGTTTCTGACCCCAGCGCCAGCCAAAGGCCGCGCAGATGGCGCCCTTCCCGAATTGCCGCTTTGAGTGTGTTTATCGGTGCTGCCATGTTGCCCCCCTGCCCCTCTTGTTCCACCTAAAGCGCGCCACCGCGCGCCTCGCGGTACCATTGCCGGATGAGCGCGCGATCCTCATCGGTAAGATAGGCGAAATTGCCAGGCGGCATGGCATGGCTAACGCCGGCTTGCAGATAAATGGCATGTGCCTGTGTCGCGATACGGGCGGGGGTATCGAGCATGACCCCTCCGGGGGCCGCGGCAAGGCCGGGCATATAGACCTCCGCCGCGTGGCACATGGCGCAATTGGCGGCGACCAGATCGGTTACCGCATCAAAGCGGGCATGGGCGACAAAACGCTCTTGATAGGGATTTAGACGCGCCTCTTGCACCGCATCGGCGCGCATCACGGGCAGGATCGACAGCCATGTAATCACGCCGAAAATCGCCACCGTCGCACCCCATGTCCACCAAAGCATGCCTTTGCGCGCATGCATGGTGTTAAAGAAATGACGGATCGTCACCCCCATCAAGAACACAAGGCTTGCGATCAGCCAGTTGTAATCCGAGGCAAAAGCCAAGGGGTAATGGTTGCTCAACATCAGGAAGATGACGGGCAACGTCAGATAATTGTTATGGGTCGAGCGCAGCTTGGCGATCTTGCCATATTTCGGGTTGGGGGTGCGGCCGGCCTTGAGGTCGGCGACCACGATCTTTTGGTTGGGGATGATGATCATGGCGACATTGGCCGTCATGATCGTGGCCGTCAGCGCGCCAAGATGCAACAGCGCTGCACGGCCCGAAAACACTTGCGCATAGCACCAAGCCAGCACCACGATGATCGCGAAGAGCAAGATCATCAGCGCCGTGGGGTTGTCGCCCAGCCGGGATTTGCACAACAGGTCATAAGCCACCCAGCCCAGGACCAGCGACAAGCCCGAGATCGCCATCGCCTGCCATGGGGCCAATTCCATGACGGTCCAGTCGATCAGGTACATCTCGGCCCCAACCCAGTAGAGCAGGATCAGAAGCGCCACGCCCGACAGCCATGTCGCGTAGCTTTCCCATTTGAACCATGTCAGATGCTCGGGCATCGCGGCGGGTGCCACCATGTATTTCTGGATATGATAGAAGCCACCGCCATGGACCTGCCATTCCTCGCCATCGGCGGGGCCTTGGATGTTGCGATTCAAACCAAGATCGAGGGCGATGAAATAAAAACTCGACCCGATCCACGCAATCGCAGTGATCACATGCAGCCAACGCGCGGCGAACTCGGCCCAATGCAGGAGAATAGTGGCGTCCATGAGCAGCATGCTTTCGTTTGGTCGTCTGGTGCTTTCCCTGACCATCGGCCGAAATGAGTATGAAGTGCAAGATACCCAGCGATTGTCATGTCCGACGCGGCGACAATCGCGCTCTTCTTTCGCCACGAAGCCCGTTTGCCGCTTTCGCTACGGATACCCCTTTTCATGTGAGTGTCACAAAGCTAGGCTCTCCGCCCATAAGGAAAACACGTTCCATTCTGGGAGATTGATTGATGAAGAAGATCCTTCTTGCATCGGCAACGACACTTGCGCTTGCAGGTGGTGCGCACGCAGATGCCCATGGCCCTGTGACGCTGGGCGTTTCGCTCGGCTTTACAGGCCCGCTTGAATCCTTGGCACCGCCGATGGCGCTGGGTGCCGAAATGGCAATGGCCGAAGTCACTGCAAGCGGTCAGCTCCTGGGTGGCAAGGCCGTGACCTCGGTGCGCGGCGATTCGACCTGCATCGACGCCTCGGCGGCCGTCGCCGTGGCTGAACGCCTGATCACCTCAGATGGCGTTGACGGGATCGTCGGCGCGATGTGCTCGGGCGCGACCACCGCGATGCTGACCAATGTCGCCGTGCCTAACGGCATGGTCATGATTTCGCCATCGGCCACCTCGCCCGCATTGTCCACCGTTGAAGATAACGGCCTGTTCTTCCGCACTGCACCTTCGGATGCGGCACAGGGCGTGGTGATGGCCAACATCATCCTTGAGCGTGGGATCGATACCGTCGCCGTGACCTATACCAACAACGACTATGGTCTTGGTCTGGCCAACAGCTTCCAAGCGGCTTTCACCGCTGCTGGCGGAACCGTGACGCTGGTTGCAGCCCACGAAGACGAGCGCGCCGATTACTCGGCAGAAGTCGGCGCATTGGCCGCTGCTGGTGGCGACGCGCTTGTTGTCGCGGGCTATGTGGATAGCGGTGGCTCGGGCATCATCCGCGCCGCACTCGATACCGGTGCCTTCGACACTTTCGTCTTCCCCGACGGAATGGTCGGCCAAGCGCTGGTCGATAATTTCGGCGCCGAGATCAACGGCTCCTTCGGCCAGTTCCCCGGCACCGATTCCAACGGCGCGGATATCTATCACAACCTCGCTACGGCGGCTGGTTTCGACGGCACCTCGGCCTTCTCCAAGGAAGCCTATGACGCCGCCGCGCTGATCATGCTGGCGATGCAAGCGGCCGGTTCGACCGTACCTGCCGATTACGCCAAGCATGTGATGGATGTGGCCAACGCCCCCGGTGAGCCGATCATGCCCGGCGAACTTGGTCGCGCACTGGAACTGCTCGCTGCGGGCCAGGATATCGACTATGTCGGCGCCTCGGCGGTTGAGCTGATCGGTGCAGGCGAATCCGGCGGCAACTACCGCGAGATCGAGATCAAGGATGGCGAAATCGTCACCGCGCGTTTCCGCTGATCGCTTGTAAAACGTGACAGATGCAGCCCGGGTCACGCCCCGGGCTGCGTTTTTTGCGAGGGAGAAGACACCGCATGATCGAGGTGCGCGACCTGCACAAGCATTTCGGCGGCTTCCACGCCGTCGATGGTGCAAGCCTCAGGATCGAGACAGGCTCGATCACCGGGCTGATCGGGCCAAATGGCGCGGGCAAGACCACGCTGTTCAACGTAATCGCGGGCGTGTTGCCACCGACGCGCGGCCAAGTCATCATGGATGGCGAGGATATCACCGCCCTGCCCCCGCATGTGCTGTTTTCCAAGGGGCTTTTGCGCACCTTCCAGATCGCGCATGAGTTCCACTCCATGACCTGCCGCGAGAACCTGATGATGGTTCCTCCCGGCCAGTCGGGCGAAACGCTCTGGAATACATGGTTCGGCCGCAAGCGCATCGCCGAGGAGGAGCGCGCGCTGCGCGCGAAAGCCGACGAGGTGCTCGATTTCCTGACCATCTCGCATCTGGCAGACCACCCGGCAGGCCAGATCTCCGGCGGGCAGAAAAAGCTGCTGGAACTGGGCCGCACCATGATGGTCGATGCAAAGATCGTCTTTCTCGACGAGGTCGGCGCAGGCGTGAACCGCACGCTTCTCAACACCATCGGCGACGCGATCATCCGCCTTAATAAAGAACGCGGCTACACCTTCTGCGTCATCGAACACGACATGGATTTCATCGGCCGCCTCTGCGACCCGGTCATCGTCATGGCCGAAGGTAAGGTGCTGGCCCAGGGCACGATCGACGAGATCAAGGCCAACGAGGGCGTGATCGAGGCCTATCTCGGCACCGGCTTGAAAAACAAAGACAAGCTCGAAGCGGGGGCAAGCGCATGACCGATAGCCCCTATCAAAACGACCGTGGCAATCACGACCGCTCGCTGACCAAGCCAAGTGGGGCTGCCAGCATGACCCCCAGCCCCCACGCCAGGCAGCCCATGCAGACGCAAAGCGCCTATCTCATCGGCGACATGATGACCGGCGGCTATGGCAATGGCCCCGACATCCTGCACGACTGCACCATCGCCGTGAACCAAGGCGAGATTGCCGTGATCGTCGGCCCGAATGGCGCGGGCAAATCCACCGCGATGAAGGCCGTTTTTGGCATGCTCAATATGCGCCAAGGTGCAGTCCGCCTCGATGGCGAGGATATCACCGCCCTCAGCCCTCAGGCGCGTGTGGCCCGAGGCATGGGGTTTGTACCGCAAACGGGCAATATCTTTACCTCGATGACGGTCGAGGAGAATCTCGAAATGGGCGCCTTCATCCGCCGCGATGACATCCGCGCCACAATGGAACAGGTCTATGCGCTATTCCCGATCCTGCGGGACAAACGCCATCAGGCGGCGGGTGAGTTGTCCGGCGGTCAGCGCCAGCAAGTCGCCGTTGGCCGCGCATTGATGACCAAGCCCAAGGTCTTGATGCTCGATGAACCTACGGCCGGCGTCTCGCCCATCGTGATGGATGAGTTGTTCGACCGCATCATCGAGGTTGCGCGCACCGGCATCCCGATCCTCATGGTCGAACAAAACGCCCGCCAAGCGCTCGAGATCGCCGATCGCGGCTATGTGTTGGTCCAAGGGCGCAACGCACATACCGGCACCGGCAAAGAGCTTTTGGCCGACCCGCAGGTTCGGCGCAGCTTTCTGGGGGGCTGAGGATGCGATCACTGGCCTTTCGTCGCATGGCCTTCACAACGCTGATCGCGGGCGCGCCCGCGCTCGCGATGGCCGATGCCTGGCAATGCGATTTCACCGCCGAATGTGCCTTGGCGACAGGCTGCACAGACGCATCCTTTTCTGCCCGTCTGATCGCGGCCGATCATGCGGGGGAGTTGTTCCTGACAACCGCCATGGGCGACAGCCCGGTGATCCGCCTGACACCGCTGTCCACACTGCCCGCCAGTTATGCAGGCGCAGGCCAAATCGGCACCGCCGAGCTTTTGACCATCGAGGTCGATCGCACCGCGATCCTGAGCGTGCATCATTTCGACGGCACCGCCGTCGCCCTCACCTATTTCGGCACCTGCGCGGAGTTGAACTGAATGGATATTCTCAACGCGATTGTCGTCTTGCTGAACTTCGTGATCATTCCGGCCACGGCATATGGCGCGCAGCTTGCGCTTGGTGCGCTCGGCGTGACACTCATCTACGGTATCTTGCGCTTTTCAAATTTCGCCCATGGCGACACCATGGCCTTCGGCACGGCCTCGACCATTCTGGTGACATGGGGGCTGACGGGTATCGGAATTTCCATTGCACCCTTGCCGACCGCGCTCTTGGCGCTGCCTTTCGGCATCTTGATCACCATGGTGTTGGTGTTGGGCGTTGACCGGGTGGTTTACCGCTTCTATCGCCGGGTCAAGGCCAAGCCGATCATCTTTGTCATGGTCTCGATCGGGGTGATGTTCGTGATGAACGCGCTCACGCGCTTCCTGCCCGGCATCGGGGTCGATGACATCCGCTTTGCCGATGGCGAACGCTTCTTGATCTCGGTGCGCACCTTCCGCGACCTCACCGGCCTCGAGGAGGGCCTCGCCATCCGCACCACGCAAGCCATCACCGTGGTGGTGGCCGCGATCTGCGTGGCGGCGCTGTTTTGGTTTCTCAACCGTACCCGTACCGGCAAATCCATGCGCGCCTTCGCCGACAACGAGGATCTGGCGCTCTTGTCGGGCATCAATCCCGACCGGGTCGTGATGGTGACATGGCTGATCGTGGCAGCCCTCGCCACCACGGCAGGCACGCTTTACGGGCTGGACAAGGCGTTCAAGGCCTTCACCTATTTCCAACTTCTCTTGCCCATCTTCGCCGCTGCCATCGTTGGTGGCTTGGGCAACCCCATCGGCGCGATCATGGGCGGATTCTTGATCGCGTTCTCCGAAGTCAGCGTCACCTATGCCTTCCGCAAGGTGGTGTCTTATCTCGGCCCCGAAGGCTGGCAACCCGAGGGAATGATCCAGCTTTTGTCCACCGATTATAAATTCGCCGTCAGCTTTTCGATCCTTTTGATCGTGCTGTTGTTCCGCCCAACCGGCATCATGAAGGGGAAATCGATATGATCGCAGCGATGGACAAGCGCGCGCTTCTCCTGTTCGCGCTAGTGGGCCTGCTGTTCCTCGGCACCGGGTTTCTGGAATCGTGGAACACGACGCTTGGTATTTTCAACATGGCGCTGGTCAGCGCGATCATGGCCTTGGGCGTCAACATGCAATGGGGCTATGCGGGGCTGTTCAATGTCGGCGTGATGGGGTTCGTCGCCTTGGGTGGCCTTGCCGCCGTCTTGATCGGCATGCCGCCCGTGACTGCTGCATGGGCGGCAGGTGGGGTGCAGGTGCTCCTTGCGCTTGTCTTGGGCGCGGCAACCATTGTTGCGGCGATCTTGGCATATATGAAACTGCCCACCGGACGGCTGCGCGCGGTGGTCATGATCGCAATCCTCGTGCTGGGCTTTATCGTTTACCGGATGGTCTTTGACAGTGGTGTGGCTTTGGTCGAGGCGGTCAACCCCGCCGCCGAAGGCTATCTGGGTGGGCTTGGCCTGCCCGTCCTTTTGGCCTGGCCGGTCGGTGGTGTGCTTGCCGCCGGGGCCGCCTGGGTGATCGGCAAGACCGCCCTTGGCCTGCGCTCCGATTACCTTGCCATTGCCACCCTCGGCGTCTCCGAAATCATTATCGCGGTCCTCAAGAACGAAGATTGGCTGACCCGCGGCGTCAAGAATGTCACTGGCATTCCCCGCCCTGTCCCCTACGAGGTCGAGCTTCAGGCCACAGCGTGGTTTACCGATCTCGCCGCGCGCCTTGGCGCTGATCCTGTCGCCATGTCATCGATCACGGTCAAGCTGTGCTATGCGGCCCTTTTCATCGTCGTGCTGCTGGCGCTGATCTGGTTCTCGGAAAAAGCATGGAATTCGCCCTGGGGCCGGATGATGCGTGCGATCCGCGACAACGAAATTTCCGCCGCCGCCATGGGCAAGGATGTCAAGGCACGCCACCTTCAGGTCTTCGTGCTCGGCTCCGCTGTCGTCGGCATGGCAGGTGCGATGATGGCCACGCTCGATAGCCAGCTTGTCCCTTCGAGCTATCAACCCTTGCGCTTTACCTTCCTTGTCTGGGTCATGGTGATCGTCGGTGGCTCGGGCAATAATTGGGGCGCTGTCTTGGGCGGCTTCCTGATCTGGTGGCTTTGGGTCATGGTCGAACCCTTGGGCTCTGACGCGCTGATGATGTTGACCGCAGGCATGGCCGAAGGCAGCTGGCTGCGCGAGCATCTCTTGGCCTCGGCTGCGCATATGCGGCTTTTGACCATGGGGCTGGTGCTGCTCTTGGTGCTGCGCTTCAGCCCGCGCGGCCTGATCCCGGAACGCTGAGGGCTTTATCCCGCATTCAGGTTCACGCGCCACCCCTTCTTCGTTTCAAAAATATCCCGGGGGGAACGGCCAAGGGCCGTGGGGGGCAGCGCCCCCCCGACCTCTCTCAACGCCCCTCGAAGTGGGGGGGGCGCTTCTCTTGAAAGGCCAAAACGCCTTCCTTGAAATCGCGGCTCCGCCCACATTCACCTTGCAGCTGTCCCTCAAGGATCAACTGCGCGGCCAAATCGTTCCCAAAGCTTGCCTGCATGGCCGTCTTGATCCGTTTCAGGGCCTCGGTTGGCCCTTGGGCAAGGGCAGCCGCGCGTTCCTGCCACAGTGCGGGAAAGGCGGCATCAGGGACTGCTTGCCAGATCATGCCCCAGTCATCGGCTTGCCGCGCCGTGATGGCGTCGGCGAACAAAGCGGCCCCCATCGCCTTTTGCAGGCCGATCATGCGCGGCAGCACCCATGTGCCGCCTGCATCGGGGATCAATCCGATGCGGGTAAAGGCTTGAATAAAGCGCGCACTTTCCGCCGCGATGGTGATATCACAGATCAGTGCCAAATTAGCCCCAGCACCCGCAGCCGTGCCATTGACCGCGGCAATGACAGGTACTGGGCATGCGACGATCGCCATCAGCATCGGCACATATTCGTCGCGCAATGTCCGCTCGAGGTTAAGTGACGCCGCGCTGCCACCATCGCCGAGGTCTTGCCCAGAACAAAAAGCGCGCCCCGCGCCGGTCAAGACCACCACCCGCGCCGCATGGCCCGCAACACCCACCGCATGAGTGATCTCGGCACGCATCCGGGTGTTGAGCGCATTCATCACCTCGGGACGGTTCAGCGTGATGACAGCGACCCCGTCGCGCTCTTCGTATAAGATGGTCTCGTATTGCATCGGCCCCTCCGGCTCGGATCTTGCGGTGAGATTAAGGCCAACATCGCGGCGCGCAAAGCGTCAACGCCGCGTCACTCTTTCAAAATCGCCTGCAAGCGCGCCTCTTCCTCGGGCGAAAGTGCCGCCTCGGCGGGTGCAACAGCCCCGGAGCGCCGCCGGATATAGGCCAAGGACAACCCGCCCCCTGCCAAGATCAAGGCCAGTGGGGCCAGCCAGAGCAAGATATTGCCCCCCGTCATGGTCGGCCGCATCAACACATATTCGCCATAACGGTCAACAACATAGGCGATGACATCATCATCGCTGTCGCCCGCCACAAGGCGCTCGCGCACCAAGAGGCGCAGATCGCGCGCGATCTCGGCATTGGATTGGTCGATCGACTCGTTGCGGCAGACCACACAGCGCAGCCCCGCCGAGATATCGCGCGCCCGTTCCTCAAGCAAAGGATCGGCCAAGACCTCGTCCGGCTGCACCGCCATGGCGGGTGGGACAGCCACTAACAACATCAGCGCCGCCATCACCGCCGCGGCGTGACGGCCAAAGCTTGCGCGCGCGGTCATTCTGCGGGCATTTCATTGGCGCGGATGCCCGGCGCCTTGGCCGCACCTGCCGCAACGCGGTAGCGGCGGTCCGACAGACTCAGCAGCCCGCCAAGGGCCATGATGATCGTGCCGCCCCAAATCCAATTGGCAAAAGGCTTGATCCAAGTGCGCAGCGCCCAGCCGCCGCCCGGCTGCGGATCGCCCAGGGCAAGATACACATCGCGCGTCCAGCCGCTATCGATGCCCGCCTCAGTGGTCGGCATGCCCGCGACGGGGTAAATTCGCTTCTCAGGGTGTAAAAGCGCGATCTGGCGCCCTTGGCGATCGCGGATCGCAACATGGGCCATCGTCGAGATGTAGTTCGGCCCCTGCACATTCTGGTCGACCACCAGCAATTCGACCTCATAGGCACCCACCTGGTAGGATTGGCCGGGATTGGCCACGCGGATATCCTCAAGCTGATAACCTGTCAGTGTGGCGACGCCGAACATGGTCAGCCCGACACCAGCATGCGCCGTGGCCTTGCCCCAATCGGCGCGTGGCAAGCGCCAAAGCCGCGCGAACCGCCCTGCCACCGCACCCCGCCCAGTGCGCGACCACAGATCGAGAAGCGAGCCTGCGACCAACCACACTGACAAGGCCACGCCGATCGGAGCGAGCGCGGATTTGCCGGTAGAAATCGCCCAGACCAGCAGCCCTACAGCAACGGCCAAGATAAGGGCTGGCATCAACTGCATCACCGCGCGGTCAAGCTTGGCGCGCTTCCAGGCCAACATCCCGCCCAAGGGCATCGCCACGGCCATGGCCAGCGCGAATGGCGTGAAGGCCATGTTGAAGAACGGCGGACCGACCGAAACGGTGCGGTCGCTGAACATCTCGATCACCAAGGGCCAGATCGTGCCGATGAAAACCACAAAGGTCGAGACCGCCAAGAGCAGGTTGTTCAAGACCAACCCCGACTCGCGGCTGACGGTCGAAAATACGCCCTTTGCCTCCATCGCGCCGGCGCGCAGCGCGAACAAAAAGAGTGACCCACCCATGAAGAAGCACAAGATACCAAGAATATAGACCCCCCGCTCGGGGTCGTTGGCGAAGGCATGCACGCTGGTCAGCACGCCAGAGCGGACGATGAAGGTACCGATGAGCGAAAAGCCGAACGCCAAGATTGCCAAAAGGATCGTCCAGCTTTTCAACGCCTCACGCTTTTCGACAACGATCGCCGAATGCAACAGCGCCGCTGCAATCAGCCACGGCATGAGCGAGGCATTCTCGACCGGGTCCCAGAACCAAAATCCGCCCCAGCCAAGCTCATAATAGGCCCACCATGACCCAAGACCGATACCGATTGTCAAAAACACCCATGCCGCCAGCGTCCATGGCCGCACCCAACGGCCCCATGCAGCATCCACGCGGCCCTCGATCAGGGCGGCAACGGCGAAGGAAAAGGCCATCGATAGCCCGACATAGCCGAGATAAAGAAACGGCGGATGAAAGGCGAGGCCGGGATCTTGCAAAAGCGGGTTCAGATCCTGCCCGTTCATCGGTGGCATGGCCAGTCGCAAGAACGGGTTCGAGGTGAACAGGATAAAGGCGAAAAAAGCTGCCGCGACTGAGGATTGCACCGCCAAGACCCGCGCCTTCAACGTGGGCGGCAGGTTACTGCCAAACCATGCTGCGCAGGCCCCGAACAGCGTCAGGATCAAAACCCACAGCAAGAGCGAGCCTTCGTGGTTCCCCCAGACGCCGGTGATCTTGTAGAGCATCGGCTTGTCGGTATGGGAATTCGCGGTCACGAGATTGAGGGAGAAATCCGAGGTGACGAAAGCCCAAGTCAGCGCCGCGAAGCTGAACGCAGTCAACAGGAATTGCGTTGTGGCCGCTGGGTCTGCAACCGCCATCCATGCCCCGTTACCGCGATGGGCGCCGACAAGTGGCACAACCATCTGGAACAACGACACCATGAAGGCAAGGATGAGGGCGAAATGTCCGAGTTCTGTGATCATGTTCATCATCCTAGTGGCAGATCACCGCCACGCCAATAGGATGTACCACAACTTCACATCGGATTGACCGTGTCAAAGCCGCGCGGGGGCAGCGCCGCCCCCCGCCTCAGAGCGATACCTGATCAAATTTTTTGAACCATAAGAAGCCTTTAGGCCACTTCACGCCCCAAGGCGGCGGTATAGATCTCGAACCAGGTTTGGCGGTCCAGCGTCACCGCGCAAGCATCACCAAGGGCGGCGATCCGCGACAGGCTGTTGGTGCCCATCACCGGCATGATCTGGGCGGGATGGCGCAATAGCCAAGCGACCGCCACAGCCTCGGGGGCCAAGCCTTGCGCAGCACCGATGCGCGCCAGCACATCAAGCACCGCCCGGCCCTCGGCCCCAAACAGCCGGCCACCGCCCAAGGGCGACCACGCCATGATCGGCACGCCCGCCTCCTGCATCCACGCGACCGCCCCGTCGGTGAACGGGGTATGGTGAAGCACCGACAGCTCGATCTGGTTGGTCACCAGCGGCGTTTCCATCGCCGATTGCAACAGCGACCAATCATGGCCCATGAAATTCGACACCCCCACTGCGCGCACCTTGCCCGAGGCGACGAGCTCATCGAGCGCGCGGCCCGTCTCATGATGATCCATCAGCGGGTCGGGGCGGTGGATCAACAACAGGTCGATGTGATCGATCCCCATCTCCGCGAGTGAGGTTTCGACCGAGGCCATGATATGGGCGCGGCTGGTGTCGTAATACTTGACCCGCGCATTGCTGTAGCGGCCCACAGGGGCCACGATATCGCACTTGGTCACGATCTCGATCTGGTCGCGCAAACCCGGCGCCGCGCGCAAGGCCGCGCCCAAGATCGCCTCGGCGGTATAGCCGCCATAGATATCGGCCTGATCCATCGTGGTGATCCCTTGGGCAAGGCAAGTCTCGATCTTGGCCTGCACATGGGCAGGCGAGGTATCGGCGTCATCGCCCAAACGCCACATGCCATAGATGATGCGCGACAGGCTGACTTCGCCCAGATCAATCTTTTCCATCAACGTCTTTCCCCTGTGCCAAGCGGTGTTGCGGGCAAGCTCTCCGGCACACGCCCATAGGCATGCGGCAACGAACAGGTCTTGAGTTCCGGCATCACCAGCCGCCCGAAATGGTCGCATTCATCCATATGCGGATAGCCGGAGAAGATGAAGGCCCGGATCCCCATCTTGCGATAGGCTTCGATCTCGGACAGCACCTGATCGGCCGATCCGACCAGCGCCGCCCCGCAGCCCGAGCGCGCGCGCCCCACCCCCGTCCAGAGATGCCGCTCGACATAGCCAAACTTGTCGGCAAGCGCGCGGGCCTTGGCCTGGTGGCTGACGCCGAGCGAGCCGCTATCGAGCGCGCGCTCGCGGATCAGTTGGCCCAACTCGTCATCGAGTTTCGAGACCAGATGCTCGGCATAGTCCCGCGCCTCGGCCTCGGTATCGCGCACGATCATGTGGACGCGCAGGCCGTAATCAAGCGTGCGCCCATAGCGTTCAGCCACCGCATGCACATCGCGCATCCGCTGGGCGATCTGCTCCTTGGGTTCGGGCCACATCAGGTAGACATCGCAATGCTGACCACAGAGTTCCAGCGCGTCGGGCGAATAGCCCCCGAAATACAAGAGCGGCCCACCCGTCTGATAGGGGCGCGCGGGGTCGGTCGTCACCCCGGAGAACTGATAAACCTCACCCTGATAGTCGATGGTGTCGCGCGTCCAGGCTTGCTTGAGGATCTCTACCACCTCGCGCGAGCGTTGATAGCGAAAGGCGCTGTCGGCCACCTCGCCCGGAAAATCGGACGAGATGATATTCACCGTAAGCCGCCCCGCGAGCATGTGATCGAGCGTGGCGATCGTGCGCGCCAGCATGATCGGCTGCATCTCACCGCAGCGCACGGCGGCCAGAAGATTGATCTTGTCGGTGATCGGCGCACAGCCCGCGACGAAACTCAGCGTGTCCTGACCCACCTGATAGGAGGAGGGGCAGAGGATATTACGAAACCCGTTCGCCTCGGCGCGCTGCACGATTTGCGAGCAATGCGCCCAGCTTGAGCGCAACGCCCCGTCAGGCACGCCCAGATAGGCGTAATCATCCGAACAAAGGGCCGCGAACCAGCTGACTTCGCTGGCATCGAGATCGGCGGATGTCACGGGAACGACGGTCATGATCTGGCCCTCCCAAGCCTTGCATCTGGACAAGGCTTACCGGGCGCGCCATCATAGATCAATGGTATATCAATTCTCGATGGAGCCATGATGCGCGGCGCCTTGCACGCCTATCTCAGGATCGCCGAAAGCCTGACGCGCGACATCGCCGCCGGGCGTTTGGCTGTGGGCAGTCGCCTGAGCCCTGAACGCGCGATGGCTACAGATCTCGGCGTCACCGTCACCACGCTGCGCAAGGCGCTGGCGGTCCTGGCCGAGCGCGGGCTTTTGGAGCGACGGCAGGGGTCCGGCAATTACGTCAGGCAAGGCGATCCGTCCCAAGGCACCTATGCGCTGTTCCGGCTCGAACGGCCCACGGGCGGCGGGCTGCCCACGGCGCGTCTGATGTCATTTGTCCGCCGCCCGAAGCCCGCCGATCTGCCCGATCTGGGCTCGGACGCGGCCGAGGCGTGGCATTTCCGGCGCATCCGCGCGCTCGACCATGTTCCCGTCGCGGTCGAGGATATCTGGCTCGATGGCCGCTTTACCGGACCTATCAGCGAGAAAAGCGTCTCGGAATCGCTTTATCGCAGCTATCGCGAGATCCTCGGCCTGCAAATCATGCGCGCCGAAGACAGGCTCTCGGCCGGTCCCCTGCCCGAATGGGCGGATGGATGGCTGGGCAAGGCCTCCGGCACGATGATGGGGCTTGCCCATCGTCGGGCATTCGATGCAGATGGGCGCGCGGCCGAGGTCTCGACCACATGGTTCGACCCCGACCACGCGACCTATGTGGCGCGCATTCCATGACACAGCTGGGGAGGGCTGTCGCATGATCCGTTACGGTATCATCGGCTCGGGCATGATGGGCCAAGAGCATATCCGCAATATCGCGCTTTTGCCCGATGCGGCGGTAACCGCCTTTGTCGAACCCGATGCGGGTATGGTGGCGCGCACCCGCGCACTGGTGCCACGGGCCGCCCATGTCACCGATATCGCCGCACTTTTGGCGCGCGACGATGTGGACGCGCTGCTGATTGCCTCGCCAAACCATATGCATATCGGCCAGTTGACCCAGATCGCCGCGACAAGGCCCCTGCCCGTTCTTGTCGAAAAGCCGCTTTATACCGACGAGGCGCAATTGCCCGATCTGGAGCGGCTGATGCGCGACTACCCTGCCCCCGTCTGGGTCGCGATGGAATATCGCTATATGCCCCCCGTGCAGATGTTCCGCGACAAGGTCGCCGAGGCCACCGGCGGCATCCGCATGCTCACGATCCGCGAACATCGCTTTCCCTTTCTCGAAAAGGTGGGCGACTGGAACCGCTTCAACCGCAACACCGGCGGCACGCTTGTCGAGAAATGCTGCCATTTCTTCGACCTGATGCGGCTGATCCTTGCCGATGAGCCGGTGCGCGTGATGGCCAGTGCCGGACAGGGCGTAAACCATCTCGATGAGCGCTACGATGGCCAGACCCCCGATATCTGGGATCATGGCTATGTCATCGTCGATTTCGCCCAAGGTGGCCGCGCCATGCTGGAACTGTGCATGTTCGCCGAAGGGTCACGCTACCAGGAAGAGATTTCCGCCGTTGGACCCAGCGGCAAGATCGAGGCGTTGGTCCCTGGCCCGACCCGCTTTTGGAATTTCGACACTGGCCCCGCGCCAACCCCGCAGGTCATCATCAGCCCGCGCAACCCCACCGGCCCGGTCGCCCATGATGTGCCGGTCGATCCCGCCCTTTTGGCCGCAGGCGACCATAATGGCGCGACATTCTACCAGCATCAGGGCTTTCTCGACTGTATCCGTACCGGGCGGCGGCCCGATGTCACGCTGCGCGATGGCGCGCAGGCCGTAGCGATGGGGCGCGCGGCGCAGCGTTCGGCCGAAACCGGACAGGCTGTTTTTCTTGGCTGAACGATGGCGTAGGCTCGTCATATGAAAAAGCGCATCGACATCGGCATCGACGGGGGCGGCACGGGCTGCCGCGTCGCGCTGTCGATCGATGGCGGCCCGTCCCACGAGACAACAGGCGGCCCCGCCAATATCGTGACCGACCCCGCAGGGGCCGAGGCCGCGATTCGACTAGCGCTTGTCGCAGCCTTGGCGCATCACGGGCTGGATCTGGACGCGCTGGCCGATGCGCGGATATGCGCAGGGCTTGCCGGTGGGCGCTTGCCCGGTGCGGCAGACCGCTTTGCCACGCGGCTGCCCTTTCTCGCCTATGTCGTCGATGACAGCGTCACTGCCTTGGAAGGCGCGCTTGGCGGTGCCGATGGTAGCCTTGCCAGCCTTGGCACCGGCAGCTTTTTTATCGCCAAACAAGGGGGCGTGATCCGCCACCATGGCGGCTGGGGATTTCATCTGGGCGACGAAGGCGGGGCAGCATGGGCCGGGCGCATGGCGCTTTCGCTCGCCTTGCGCGCAAGCGACGGCCGGATGGCGGAGGATGCGCTGGCACGCGCATTGATCGCCGCCTGCCCGCCCCATCCAGTGCTTTGGGCGCAAACGGCAAGGCCGGGCGATTTCGCAGCGATCATGCCGATCCTCGATCAGCATCCTGACAGCGCTATTACGCGCAGTGTCCTTGCCGCGTTGACGGAGGCCGTGGTCACGGGCATCGAGGCACTTGGGCATCAGTCTGGCCAACGGCTTGTCGTAACGGGTGGCTTGGGGGAACGGATCACGTCGGCGCTCCCTGCCGGGCTGACCGCCGATCTACACCCGCCCTTGGCGCGCCCGCTGGATGGCGCACTGGCTCTTGCGCGTGGGCTGCCATGACTTGGTTTACCGATCTTGATCTGCGCGACTCCTTTGGGCTGCATTGCGACATGGCGCTGCGCGTGACCAAGGGCGGCGCCGAGATGGTGCCGCGCGGCGCGATCACCGGCACGTCGCTTTTGCGCGATGGCCAGCGCGCCGTCGTCACGGCAGGGCTTGTCGATCTTCAGGTCAATGGCGGTGCGGGGCGCTTATTGGGCGACATGACAAGCCCCGATGATTTGCTGGACATGCAGGCAGCTCATTGGGCAACCGGCACGGCCGCGATCTTGCCAACGCTGGTGTCAGACAGCCCTGCGGTCACTGACCGGGTGATCGATCTGCTTGCAGCTACCGAGCCGCACACACCCGCGATCCTTGGCCTGCATCTGGAGGGGCCGCATCTGACGGTCGCGGGGGCGCATGACCCCAAGATGCTCAGGCCGATGACCGATTCCGATCTTGCCCTTTATATCGCCGCAAAAGCGCGTCTGGGGCTTCTCATGATCACGGTGGCGCCCGAGATCGTGTCGCCCGCCCAGATCAGCGCGTTGAGCGCAGCGGGGATCATTGTCTCGCTCGGCCATACGGCGTGCGACTATGACACCGCGCGCGCCGGCTTTGCCGCTGGCGCACGGCTCAGCACGCATCTGTTCAACGCCATGTCTGGGTTGCATCACCGCAATCCGGGACTGGTGGGGGCAACGCTTGATGCCGCGATGCCGTATGGTCTGATCGCTGACGGGGTGCATGTTCACCCGGCCGCAGCCAAGATCGCGTTGGCCACACATCCTACGGGGGCTGTGCTGGTGTCAGATGCCATGGCACTGACCGGCTCCGGGGAGGATCACTTCACCTTGGCGGGCCGCACCGCCTATCGACGGAATGGGCGGCTCGAACTGGCCGATGGGACCTTGGCCGGTGCCGATCTGACCTTAGCGCAGGCGGTGGTCAACATGGCTGCCTGGACAGGGAACGATCCTGCCACGACCGCCGGGATGGCGATCGACCAGCCCTTGGCGCTGGTTGGCCGCGCGCAGCATCCGACGCCGACACGTTGGCTGATCTGGCAAGGCGGGCGACCCACGGGACGGATCGATGCCGGGGCGCTTTTGCCCGTGGCGCAGAGCTAAAGCGCTTGGCCGACCAAGGCGCCGATGGCACTCGTCGCCGTCATGGCCAGCACGCCCCAGACCATCACGCGCAAGGTGGCGCGGCGGCGCGGGGCGCCCCCGGCTTGGGCGCCCAACGCCCCAAGCGCGCCAAGTGCCGCCAAGGTCGCGGCTCCAACCCAGATCTGTAAGCTGCCAAGCGGGGCCAGCGCTCCAACCGCCAAAGGCACCGAAGCCCCAGCCGCAAAGGTCAGCGCCGAGACGATCGCCGCTTGCATGGGGCGCGGCGGTGACAGATCGGTCAGCCCGATCTCGTCGCGCAGATGCGCACCAAGCGCGTCGGCCTCGGTTAATTGCTCGGCCACTTCGCGCGCCAAATCCGGCGGCAAGCCACGGGTCTGGTAGATCGCCGTCAATTCATCCAGCTCGCCCGCAGGGTTGCGCTTGAGTTCCAGCTTTTCGCGCCGGATATCGGCCAGTTCCACATCCGACTGGCTGGAGACAGAGACATATTCGCCCGCCGCCATCGACAGCGCGCCTGCCGCCATGCCAGCGCTGCCCGCCAAGATGATCGTCACATGATCGCCCGCCCCCGCAGCGACCCCCATGATCAGCGAGGCGGTCGAAAGGATCCCGTCATTGGCCCCCATCACGGCCGCGCGCAGCCAGCCCGAGCGCCCCGAAAGATGCGGCTCGTCATGCGCAGAAGGCACGCCGTGATTGTTCGGTCTCGCCATTAATCCAATCCCATCTTGCCGGGGTTCATGATATTCAACGGATCGATGCCGCGCTTGATTGCACGCATCATCGCCATGGCCCCCACGCCCAATTCCCGCTCAAGATACTTGGCCTTGCCCTGCCCGATCCCATGCTCGCCCGTACAGGTGCCATCCATCGCGATCGCCAGCTCGGCCAGCCAACCAACGAATTCTTCGGCACGTTCCACCTCGTCGTGGCTGTCCATATCCACGAGCAGCAGGCAATGGAAGTTGCCATCGCCCACATGGCCCACGATCGGTGCCATGATGTCGAGCTGTGCGAGTTTGGCCTGTGCGGCACCCACGCAATCGGCCAGCCGGCTCACAGGCACACACACATCGGTCGATAGCCCCTTGGCACCAGGGCGCAGTTGCAGACCCGCCCAATAGGCATCATGGCGTGCCTGCCAAAGCTGGTTGCGCTCTTCCTCGCGGGTAGTGAAGGTGAAGCCCGATCCACCCATCTCGGCCGCGATATCCCCAAATGCTTCGGCTTGTTCGGCGACACCGGCTTCGGAGCCATGGAATTCGAGTAGCAAAAGCGGCGTCTCGGGCAAGGAAAGCTTGGAATAGGCGTTGACCGCGCGCACCTGAAGCGCGTCAAGCAATTCGATCCGCGCGACGGGAAGCCCGTACTGAATCGTCGCGATCACAGCGCGGCAGGCCGCATCGACCGACGGAAAGGAACAGGTCGCCGCCGACATCGCCTCGGGGATGCCGCGCAGGCGCAAGGTCAGTTCGGTGATCAGGCCCAATGTCCCCTCCGAGCCGATCATGAGCCGCGTCAGATCAAAACCCGCGGATGTCTTGCGCGCGCGCTGCGCCGTGGTGATCACTTCGCCCGAAGGCAAAACAGCCTTCAGCGCCAAGATATTGTCCTTCATCGTGCCATATCGCACGGCATTGGTGCCGCTTGCACCGGTTGCGGCCATCCCCCCGAGCGAAGCATCAGCACCAGGATCAACCGAAAAGAACAACCCCGTGTCGCGCAAGTGAGTATTGAGCGCCTTGCGCGTCACGCCGGGTTGGACAACCGCGTCCATGTCATCGGTGTTTACTTGCAAGATTGCGTTCATATCTTTGAAATCAATAGATATTCCACCCAGGGGGGCATTCACATGCCCCTCAAGTGATGATCCCGTGCCGAAGGGGATGACGGGAATGCGATATTGCGCGCAAATGCCGATGACCTGTTGCACCTCGGCCGTGTCGCGCGGACAAAACACCGCATCGGGGGGCTGGTTTGCCAACCAAGTCGTGGTGTGTGCATGTTGATTGCGCAGCGCTTGCCCGGTTTCGATCCGCGCGCCAAAATGCTGCTTGAGCACGGCCAATCCCGTCGCAAGTCGGGTAGCATACCCATTGTTTTCAACGCTATCAGACATGGCGACCTCTCTCGCGCGGATGTTCGGCGCACTATTCCTTGCGACTGTGACCTGCGCAAGCACCCTTGCCATGGCCGCCGCCATGACCTTTGATACTGCAACCTTTGGGAAGGAGCAGGACAATGACACGCGCAACGCCGCTTTGGCTACTCGTCGGATTACAAGGCGGCATTTCGGCGGCGTCACTGGTGGTCGAGATCGTGGCGGGGCGCATGCTCGCCCCCCATGTCGGCATGTCTCTTTATACTTGGACAGCCGTGATCGCGATCGTGCTTGCAGGTTTTTCCGCCGGCCATTGGTGGGGCGGACGCTTGGCCGAGAAACCGGCTAATCATGCCTTGGCATGGACAGGCGGCGCGATGCTCGCGGCCGCGTTGACCACGGCGGGTGCTGTGCTCTTGCTGCCTTTGGTGGCCGCGCCAGTGCTCAGCATCGTGACAAGCCCGGTCTGGGGCATCACGGTGCTGACAACGATCGTATTTTTCCTTCCCTCCTTCTTTGCGGGGGTTCCGGCACCCGTTTTGGCGCAAATTGCGGTGGACACGGCGGAACGCTCTGGTCCCGCACTGGGGGCGATGTTTGCCTCGGGCGCAGTAGGGGCGATTGCAGGCACACTTTTGGCGGGATTTGTTTTTATCGGCTGGCTGGGATCGGCCTTGACGCTGGTCGTCGTGACGCTGCTCTATATCGCCTCGGGGCTGTTGTTCTTTTGGCTCGCACGCTCGCGCGCCTTTGGCCTTGCGGTCCTGGCCGGAGCAGCGGCGGCGGGGATGGCGGGACTAGCACTTGCGGCACCCGCGCAATGCGAAGAAGAGACCCGCTATTTCTGCCTGCGGGTTGATGACCTCTCGGCCGATCCGAATAGCCCGGTGCATCTGATGGTGATCGACCATCTGGCCCATGGGATCAGCGCGCGCGACCTGCCGCATATCCAGTTCACCCCCCATGGTGCGATGCTCGATCAGCTGTCGCGCCTACGCGCGCCGCGCCCGGATTTCAGCACCTATGTGATCGGTGGCGGCTCGTTCTCGGTGCCGCGCAGCTTGCTTGCGCAAGGCGCAGGCGCGATGACTGTCTCCGAGATCGACCCCGAAGTGACCAAAATGGCAGCGCAGGATTTCTGGTTCGACCTGTCAAAGGCCGAGATCTGGCACGAAGATGCGCGCCGCGCGCTTCTGACCCGCCCTGATGCGGTATTCGACATCGTGATCGGGGACGCCTTCACCGATGTGGTGGCGCCTGTCCATCTGGTCACACGGGAATTCTTTGAGCTGATCAAGGCGCATATCTCGCCCGATGGAAGCTTTTTGATGACGGTCATTGATTACGAGGACAAGCTCGCCGCCCTTGGTTCGATCGTTTTGACGCTGCGCGAGGTTTTCCCAGTGGTCGAGGTCTGGACCCATGCCAGCCAGCCTGCGCCCGGTGCGCGCATGGTCTTTGCCGTGGTTGCGGGTGCCGCACCGACGCCCGTGGATCAGTTCACCACCCCTGCCCCGGATTTGACCGTTTTTGGCGCGCTTGGCGATCGGTTCGTGGGCCAATTGGCCGATGCACGTGGCATGGTGCTGACCGATGACTATGCGCCCATTGACCGGCTGATGGGGCGACGCGACTGACGGGCGCGCCCTTAGGCGAACAGATCGTGGCACAGCTCGAGCGCGTCGACCAAAGCATCAACCTCGGCCTCGGTGTTGTACAGGCCGAAACTCGCTCGGCAGGTCGCGTTGACCCCCAGATGCGCCATCAGCGGCCCTGCGCAATGCTGACCCGCCCGCACCGCGATCCCGCGCTTGTCGAGCACGGTCGAGATATCATGCGCATGGGCCGCCCCTTGAAGCGTGAAGGAAAAGATCGCGCCCTTATTGGCAGCATTGCCTTGGATATTCAGCCAATTCAGCCCCGACAGCCGGTTTTGCGCATAGTCGCGCAAACGTCCCTCATGGGCGGCGATATTGGCCATACCCACACCCATCATGTAGTCGAGCGCCACGCCAAGCCCGATCTGTTGGACAATGCCGGGGGTGCCGGCTTCGAACTTCATCGGCGGGTCGTTATAGGTGACGTTGTCGCGGGTCACTTCGCGGATCATGTCGCCGCCACCGATAAAGGGGCGCATCTCGGCCATGCGGTCGGATGTGATGTGGATCGCGCCCGAGCCGGAAGGGCCATAAAGCTTGTGGCCCGTCACAGCGTAGAAATCCGCCCCAAGCTGATCGAGGGCCAGCGGCATATGCACGGCAGCCTGTGAGCCATCGATCAAGACCGGAACCCCTTGCGCATGGGCGGCAGCGATCACGGGCTTCACGTCAAAGACGGTGCCAAGCACATTCGACATATGCGACATCGCAACAAGCTTGGTCTTTGGGCCGATCGCGTCGATCATCGCCTGCGGGTCAAGATCGCCTTGAGCATCCACCTCCACCCATTTCAGCACCACGCCCTGGCGTTCGCGCAAGAAGTGCCACGGCACGATATTGGCGTGATGTTCGGCCACGGTCAGCACGATCTCATCGCCAGCCCCCATCCGCGGCATGGCCCAGCCATACGCAACCAGATTGATCCCCTCGGTCGCGCCCGAGGTGAAGACGATCTCATTCTCGTCACGCACGCCCAAGAACCGCGCAATCGTGCCGCGCACGCCCTCGTATTTCTCGGTGGCAAGGTTCGAGAGGTAATGAAGCCCCCGATGCACATTGGCATATTCATGTGCATAGGCTTGTGTGACCGCGTCGATCACCACCTGCGGCTTTTGCGCTGATGCCCCATTGTCGAGATAGACCAAGGGCTTGCCGTTCACCTGCCGTGACAGGATCGGAAAATCGGCCCGGATCTTCGCGATATCATATGTCATTCACACAGCCCCAAAACCAATGCCCAAAAGCGTCAAGATCAAGCTCAGGCCAAAGATGATCCCCAAAGCTGTCAAGATCGTCGCCACGAAGATCATCCCAAGTGAGGTGAAGCCATGCAGCACCGCGATGAAATTCACCAAAAGCCAAAAAAACAGCCCCATGGCCAAGACCGTGATCAACCCTGCCAAAGGGGGCATGATCACGATCGCCAAAAGTTGGGCGACCTGCACACAGAGGAAAATGAATTGCAGCCAGATAATCAGCGCAAGCGCACCCGCAAAGCTGCCCGTGCCGCCGAACCAGCGCCCGACGACCGTGATCGCATGGGCGATCACGAAAAGAAAGGCCGCTTGCAATAGCCCCAACACCACAGGCGACATAGCGAAAACATCGACCGGCGGCGGCGGCGTGATGAGAACGACCAACTCGCCCATGATCATCGACAAGACCACGACCAAGCCAAAGGCCAAACGCAGCGCCGGCAGGGAAAGATGCAGTGCAAGGATCTGGGCCGCGCCCGCGCGCGGATCGCTGACCGTATCGCGCGCCATGCGCAGCAACGGGCCAAGCTTGATCAATTCGGTACTCACGAGGTCACCTCCGCTTCCGCTGCCCGCTCAGCCTCGATCAAGCACATGATCCAGATCGTCAAGAAGGCGATCAGCAGCAATGCCCCCACGAGACCCAGCGCAGGGCCAGGCCCGAGAAAGCCCGCAACCAGCCCATGCAATAGCCATGCAGGCGCGCTGGCCAAAAGCGACCAAAACAGCGCAAGACGCGCGGAATACCAGCTACCGCGCCCCCCGAACATCCGCGCGACCAGATGGGTCAGCCCCGCAAGAGCATAAGCCATGAGGGGCCAGATCATCAGCATGGCGAAAAAGGTGATCGCCATCTGCGCCTCGAAGGGTGCTTGGCCCTCGACCGCGAAATGGGCCTCGCGGCTCAGACGGGGCCATTGCGCGATGAAGATAACCAAACACGCGGCCAGCAAGATGGCCAAGGCACGATCCTCGCGCCTGCCCATCTGCAAGAGCTTGCGCATGACCCGCGCGGGGCTGCGCCATGTCGCCACGATATCGGTCGAGACTGCCATCAGCCTTGCCTGCGCCGCCCCAACCACAGTTCCAGCCGGTGGCGAATATCCTCGGCCAGGCGCGCATCGGCAATCTCTGCAATCGCCTCATCGATAAAGGCGAGCACCAAGAGATCGGTCGCGACATCACGCGGCACGCCGCGCGCGCGCAGGTAGAACAGCGCGGTTTCATCGATCGCACCCGTGGTCGAGCCATGCGAACAGCTCACATCATCGGCATAGATCTCGAGCTCGGGCTTGGCCAGAAACACCGAGTCGTCGTCCAGCAGCAAGGATTGGCTGATCTGGTAACCATCGGTTTTCTGTGCGCCGGGCTTGACCAAGATCTTGCCCTGGAACACCCCAACCGCGCTGTTGCGCAGCACTTTCTTGAACACCTGACGGCTTTCGCAACGCTCGGCATCATGGGTAATGAAGACCGTGTCATCATGATGAAAGGCACCACTTGCCCCATCACCAAGTGCGGCACCTGCCACATGGGCGCTTGCATCACCGCCGGTCAGCGTGATCACATGCTCGTTGCGCGTCAGCACGCCATTGGCGGTCAAGGTAAAGGATTTATACTGGCTGCGCGCACCCAGCCGGGCAAAGACATGGGTCACCGCGCGGCGTTCATGATCACGGCCTTGGGTGCGGACGTGATCAAAGACACCATCATCGGCCACAGATACTTCCATCACCTTGTTGAAGCGCGCCGCCGCAGGCCCATTTTCCAACAGCGTCAGCGAGGCCCCACTTTCGACCCGCACCACATGGTGCAGGATCGCATCCGATGACGGATCGCGATGCAAGTAGATCAGACTGACCGGTTTTTCAGCCACACCAATGGCACGTATGACCACGCCATCGGTCGCGAAAGCGGTATTGAGCGCCGCTAAGGGGCGGGCGACGGGGCTTTGGCCCTGCGCCTCAAGCTTGCCGAAATAATCGCGCGCCCAATGCAGATCCATCGCCATGGCGTCGGTCAGACGCATGATCTCGACCCCGGCGAGCGCGGGATCATCCGATTGGGCAGGATCGAAGACCCCATCGACAAAGACCAGCCGCAGCCGGTCGATCGCGGCAAACACCGGCGTCTCATCACTGTCATCATGCAGGGCCGCGCGGCTGGCGGCAAGCTGTGTCAGGCTGGTTGGATCAGTATATTTCCAATACTCGTCGCGACGATGGGGAAGACCCATCGCACGCAACCGCGCCAGCGCATCCTGACGTGCAACCTTTGCCCATGCCTTTCCCTCGGGCATGGCGAGTGCCGCGATCCGGCTTTCGACAAGGTCTTGCTTCGTCTGTACCACGGCCATTATGCCACCTCGGCCAAGATATCGGCGTAGCCGTTCTTTTCGACCTCGAGCGCCAATTCCGGCCCGCCGGTCTTTACGATCCGACCATCGGCCATGATATGCACGACATCGGGTTTGATATGATCAAGCAACCGCTGGTAATGGGTGATAACCAAGAACCCCCGCCCGCTATCGCGCAATGCATTGACCCCGTCCGAGACAAGCTTCATCGCATCGACATCCAGGCCGCTATCGGTTTCGTCCAAGATGCACATCTTGGGTTCCAACATCGCCATCTGAAGGATTTCATTACGCTTTTTCTCGCCTCCCGAGAAACCGACATTCACCGGACGCTTGAGCATCTCGGCATCGATCTTCAGCGTTTTGGCTTTCTCGCGCACGAGCTTCAGGAAATCGCCGGCGCTGATTTCATCTTCGCCCCGCAATTTGCGCTGGGCGTTCAGGGCTGTGCGCAGAAAGGTCATGTTGCCGACACCGGGAATTTCGACCGGGTACTGAAAGGCCAGGAACAAACCCGCCGCAGCACGTTCCTCGGGCTCCATCGCCAAAAGATCTTCACCCTCGAGCAAAGCCGTGCCATCGGTCACCTCATAGCCATCGCGGCCCGACAAAACATAGGACAAGGTCGATTTGCCCGACCCGTTCGGCCCCATGATCGCATGCACACGCCCTGCCTCGACCGTCAGATCAACGCCCTTGAGGATCTGCTTATCCTCGTCTTCAAGCTTTACATGCAGGTTCTTGATGGTGAGCATCAGGTGTTTCCCTTTTCGTTCATGTGCAGTCGCGCCGCGCTTGCCAAGGGCGGTCAGCGCGCACCGCGTTTGGTCGATGATGAAGTCGAATTGCTCTTCTTGGTCTTGGCCATTGGCTTGAGCAAAAAATTCTTGTTCGTCGCGTAACGCTGGATGGTTTCGATCACCTCGTAACGCGCCTCTGCCCGCCACGCCGCGAAGGCGTCGTAATTTTGTTGATCGACCTCGATCAACATGGTTGGGCGGCACCGGGCGATCGTGTCTTCCAGCCCGGCCAGCGCGGCCATCTCCATCCCTTCGACGTCGATCTTGATGAAATCGGGGGTCTCTGTGACCAGCAGTGCATCGCCCGTGATCACCGGGATATCGCCTGCCCCGTCCAACATCCTGGCCGCCCCAAGGTTCTTGTGCCGGCTTTCCATCCCGAAGCCTTCGCCGGCATGCGCGGCGAGGCCAAACCCAAGTCCGGCCTTGCTCACCCGATCCTCGATGCCGTTCATCATCACGTTGATCAACAACAGCCGCAGCGCGAGCGGGTTCGGCTCGACCGGGATCACCCGCGCCGCGCCAAGAAACATCGCGGCATAAAGCGTGTGATTGCCGACATTGGCCCCGATATCGACAAAGGTCGCACCGCGATTGACATGGGCGTGCAAGAGCGCCAGTTCCTCGGCCTCGTAGAAGCGGGCATTGCGATGGGCGCGCTGGATCGGGTCGGCCTCCTTGTCGGTGGCGAAAAGCACCCGTTTTCCGTCATGGCGGCCAGCGGTGATATCGATGTCACGAAACCAAACGATCCCTGCTTCGTCCAAAGCGGCCAATGCCGACGTGGTCTGGAAATGCCTCAGCTTGACCTGATCGGATCGTTTCTCGTCCATTTTCGCAACTCTCCTGCACTCGTGAACACCATGTTGCGCCCGACGCAGAACACGCCGACCAAGCCAACGGGCCGGGACGCGCGCGCCACCCAGAAACGGGGGCTGACATGGCGTGGGCGCGATCATGTTATTTCCGCATAATCAGCTTAGCCGAGACATGGCTGATGACCGTCGCCGTCACCGCGGCAAATGCCGCAAGCCCCGGCCCGCCAGGCTGCCAGACCGGGTAGGTCAACGTCATCATCATCACCACGCCCAAGGCCACCAAAAGCGCATAGCGCGGACGCGGCTCGCCTGCTGTCAGCCAGAATTTCAAGTTCATTCACACACCCCGCTCTCACCTGCGGCTCTTGAACCGGTCGGACGCGTCAGCCAACGCTGCCTTCAAGGCTGATTGCGACAAGTTGCTGGGCCTCCATGGCAAATTCCATCGGCAGGGCTTGCAGCACCTCGCGGGCAAAGCCGTTGACGATCAAGGCCACGGCCTCTTCCTCGCCCATACCACGCGAGCGGCAATAGAACATCTGATCATCATCCACCTTGGATGTCGTCGCCTCATGCTCCACCCGGCTCGAGTTGTTCTTGACCTCAATATAAGGCACGGTGTGAGCGCCGCATTTGTCGCCGATCAGCAGGCTGTCGCATTGGGTGTAGTTGCGGCTATCCGTGGCCTTGGGGTGCATCGAGACAAGACCGCGATAAGTGTTCTGCGCGCGGCCCGCACTGATCCCCTTGGAAACAATGCGCGATTTCGTCCGCTTACCCAAATGCACCATCTTGGTGCCGGTATCGGCCTGCTGCGCATTGTTGGCGATGGCGATGGAATAGAACTCGCCCTGGCTGTCATCGCCGCGCAGGATGCAGGAGGGGTATTTCCATGTGATGGCCGACCCGGTCTCGACCTGCGTCCACATCACCTTGGAGCGGTCGCCGCGGCAATCGGCCCGCTTGGTGACGAAGTTATAGATCCCGCCCCGCCCTTCGGCATCGCCGGGATACCAGTTTTGCACGGTGGAATACTTGATCTCGGCATCTTCAAGCAGCACCAACTCCACCACCGCGGCATGTAGCTGATGCGTGTCCCGCTTGGGCGCGGTGCAGCCTTCCAGATAGCTGACATAGCTGCCTTTGTCGGCGATGATCAGCGTCCGCTCGAACTGGCCGGTATTCTCGGCATTGATGCGGAAATAGGTCGACAATTCCATCGGGCAGCGCACACCCGGGGGGATATAAACAAAGGAGCCATCCGAGAACACCGCGCTGTTGAGCGTGGCAAAGTAGTTGTCGGTGATCGGGACGACCGAGCCGAGATATTTCTTCACCAATTCGGGGTGCTCGCGGATCGCCTCGGAGATCGAACAGAAGATCACGCCGGCTTTTTTCAGTTCCGCCTGAAAGGTCGTCCCAACACTGACACTGTCGAACACCGCATCGACGGCAACCTTGCGCCCCTCGGTGGGCATATCCTCGGCACCTGCAACACCGGCAAGGATCATCTGTTCCTTCAGCGGAATGCCGAGTTTTTTATAGGTGGCCAATAGCTTAGGATCCACCTCGTCAAGGCTTTTGGGCTTTTCGGCCATGCTTTTGGGGCGGGCGTAATAATACTGGTCTTGATAATCGATCGGCGGGTAATTCAGCATGGCCCATTCGGGTTCGGCCATCTGCTTCCAGCGTTTGAACGCCTGCAATCGCCAATCGGTCATCCATTCTGGCTCTTCGTTCTTTTCCGAAATCAGCCGCACGATGTCTTCGTTCACGCCCTTGGGCGCGTAATCCATCTCGATATCGGTGGACCACCCGTACTTATAGGTGCCGCTCATCGCCTGCACGGTCTCCACGGTCTCGCGGTCAACGCCGTCGCGGATATCTGTATCGAGTGCAGCCATGATCATGCCTCCGTCGTACCAGCCAGTGCCGGTCTGTTCCCAAGGGGCGCCTTGCCCGCCCCATCCACATCTTCGCCCCGTCGCGCAATGAGGGCTCCTGCCAAGACGTTAATGCGCGCGCGCCACCGCCCGCTCTCTGGCAGCAAGCCACGTATCGGCGAAAGCCAATACCTCGGCTTCGGTCGTACTTGGACCAAGCGAGACCCGCAAAGCCGAAGCTGCCTGTGCCTCGTCAAAGCCCATGGCGCGCAACACGCCACTGGCGCGCACCTTGCCAGATGAGCAGGCTGACCCTGCCGACACGGCCACACCCGCCAAATCCATCTGCATCACTTGCGTTTCACCCCGCCAACCGCCCGTGAGCAAGAAACTTGTGTTCGGCAACCGCGCCACATCCTTGCCTATGAAAATAGTCGATGGCGCGCGATCTTCCAGAGTCTTTTCTAGAATATTTCTAAGTTGTGCAACCCTCTCCCAAACCCCATCGGCCAGATCTTGTGCCGCTGCCTTGGCAGCAGCCCCAAATCCCGCAATCCCGATCACATTCTCGGTGCCAGCGCGCCGCCCCATTTCCTGCCCGCCACCGCGAATCCGTGCCGCCACATCCAAACCACGCTTGATGATCAGCGCCCCGATCCCCTTTGGCCCGCCAATCTTATGGGCCGAAACAAAGGCCATCTCGACGCCCGACCAATCAAAGGCCAAGGGTAATTTACCAAAGCCTTGGGTCCAATCGCTGACCGCCAACCCGGCTGGCAAATCCTGCACGATCCCTGTCTCGGAATTGGCAAGTTGCAAGGTCGCGCGGGCCGGATCGGTCAGTGTCACAAGGCCCCTGTCAGACACCGGCAACACCTCATGCGTCCATGCGCGCACGGCATCATGCTCGATCCCGGCACCCAGCAGATCGCGCCCCGCCAAGGCCAGCGCCGCCGCTTCGGTTGCGCCCGAGACAAAAACGATATCAGCCCCGTTTGCACCCAACGCCGTCGCAAGTTCTGCGCGGGCCTGTTCAACAAGCGCCTTGGCCGCACGCCCCTCCGCATGCACCGACGACGGATTGCCCACGATATCCATGGCGCCAAGCATCGCCGCGCGCGCCTCATCGCGCAGCGGAGAGGTCGCATTATGATCGAGATAGATCCGCGCCATCACGCCCCCATTTCACCTTTCCAAAAATACGCCGACGGTGCTTCCACCTGCGCGGTTTATTCCGCGCTGCGCGCGATGCGATTTTTCGTCCGAAAAATCGTAATCTACCCCTCGTCAACCACCTCGAAAAGAGTTGGAACCGCCGGACATGGGGTCAACTCGTTCTGCACCACATCCGAAAGCCGGGTCTGGTGCAAAAACACATAGACATGCGCCGACATGCTTTCCCATAGCCGGTTGGTCATGGATTGCGCACGACTGCCCGAGACTGCGCCGGTCGCCCCTGCACCGGTATGCAATGCACTCACGGTTTCATCGACGGCGGCGAAAATATCCACCACACGGATCTCGCTGGCTTGGCGGCTCAGCTTATAGCCGCCGCCCGGTCCGCGTACCGAGGTGACCAGCCCCGCGCGCCTGAGCTTGACAAAAAGCTGTTCCAGATAGGGAAGCGAGATATCTTGCCTGCGCGACAATTCGGCCAAGGTCGTCAATCCATCACCTTTCACCAAGGCGAGGTCAGCCATCGCGACCACGGCGTAACGGCCCTTGGTGCTGAGCTTCATTGCGCCTCATCCCCCTTGCAAAGATTGACGTTTACAGTCCGCACGCTTAACTGCAAAGCAACCCGGTCGCGATCGCCGCGCCCGACATGATTTGGAATGGTTCTAGGCAGCGGCCATTGACGCGTCAAGCATGGCCACCGCCCAAGCCACGGCAAGGAGAGACAATTTGCCCGAGGTGATTTTCCCCGGCCCTGAGGGCCGGCTCGAAGGCCGCTACCACCCCCAAAAGGCCAAGGATGCGCCCATCGCGATCATCTTGCACCCGCATCCGCAATTTGGCGGCACGATGAACAATCGGGTGGTTTACAACCTCCATTACGCCTTCCACAAAATGGGATTTACCGTTCTGCGCTTCAATTTCCGCGGCGTGGGGCGCAGCCAAGGCGAATATGACCAAGGTATCGGCGAACTAAGCGATGCCGCCTCGGCGCTGGACTATCTGCAAGCGATGAACCCCAACTCCAAGCATTGCTGGGTGGCGGGTTTCTCCTTTGGGGCATGGATCGGCATGCAACTTTTGATGCGCCGTCCCGAGATTACCGGCTTCATCTCGGTCGCGCCGCCCGCAAACATGTATGACTTCAGCTTCCTTGCGCCCTGCCCGGCGTCGGGCCTCGTCATCAATGGCACCGCCGACCGTGTCGCCAAACCACAAGATACCCGCATCCTGGTGGACAAGCTGCACGAGCAAAAAGGCATCACCATCACCCACCAAGAGATGGAAGGCGCTGGTCATTTTTTCGAGGATCCATACATGGACCCGATGATCGAGAGCGTCCAAAGCTATGTCCGCCGCCGCTTGACGGAAAATACGCGGTAAGCGCCGATCATCGATCGCATTGCCAAAGCACTTGCCAAGGTGTTGGCCCGCAATGGCATCGCTGCGGTGACAAGCTGCACGAGCAGAAACGTGCGGCCAGGACTAAAAGCGCGCAATAACGCCGCAGTTGCAATGCTTGCGGCGTGACTGAACGGTTTATTCGACCGCTTCCACCAAAACCAATGCGCGCTCGCATGCCCCATCGGCGTGGCGCATCGCTTCTTGATAATCGGCACTATCATAGCAGGCATTGGCCGCCTCAAGGCTAGGGAAAACCGCCACGACATTGCGTGGGTGGGCGCGCCCCTCTTTCTGAATGGCCTTGCCGCCACGCACCAGAAACACACCTCCATGGGCCGCGATCGCCGCGGTCGCCAAGGCGGCATAACGGGCATAAGCAGCGTCATCGGTGACAGTCACATGTGCAATCCAATAAGCCTGTGGCATCCGTTATACTCCCTTGAGAACGGCTTGCGCCGCCGCGATCGCGGTTGGCGCGTTTGCGATATCCTTGCCACCGCCTTGGGCGAAATCAGCACGCCCACCGCCGCCTTGGCCGCCAAGCTCGGCCACCGCCGCGCGGACCAGATCGACCGCCGAGACACGCCCCGTCAGATCATCGGTGACACCCGCGGCAACGGCCGCTTTGCCGCCGGTATCGGCGATCAACAGCACTACGCCCGAACCGAGCCGCGCCTTGTGATCGTCGATCAGTCCGGCCAGATCGCGCGCGGTCACACCGCTGAGGGCTTGGGCATGCATCGCAATGCCATTGATCGTCTCAGCGGCTTGCGCGCCTTGATCAGCCCCGCCCGTCATCGCCAATTGGCGGCGCAGCTGCGCCACTTCGTTCTCGAGCCGCTTGCGTTCATCCTTGAGGGTGCGCACGCGCTCCAACACCTCATCGGCAGTGACGTTCATCTCCTGCGACAGGGCGGCCATCCGCCGGTCCTGCCCTGTCAGATAGGCCAGCGCCGCAACACCTGTCAGCGCTTCGATCCGGCGCACCCCTGCCGAAGAGGCAGTTTCAGCAAGCACGGTGAACAGCCCGATATCACCAGTCTGGCGCACATGTGTACCGCCACAAAGCTCTAGCGAATAGGTCTGCCCATCCATCCCCTTGCCCGAGCCCGCCAGCGCGCCCATGGAGACGACCCGCACCTCATCGCCATATTTCTCGCCAAACAGCGCCTGAGCGCCCAATTCGCGCGCTGCATCAGGCGACATGATCCTGGTTTCGACGGGGCTGTTTTGCCGGATGAAATCGTTCACTTCCGTTTCCACCTGTGCCAGTTCCGCCGCTGAGAGCGCCTTGGCATGGCTAAAGTCAAAGCGCAGCCGGTCGGGCGCGTTCAAGCTACCGCGCTGGGCGACATGATCGCCAAGCGCACGGCGCAGCGCCTCGTGCAGCAGATGCGTGGCTGAATGGTTGGCGCGGATTTCGCCGCGGCGGGCGTGATCGACGAGCAATTCTGCCCCTTGAGCTGGCGTGATCTCGCCCTCGACGATCTCGGCCATATGCAGGAACAAGCCTGCGACTTTTTTCGTGTCATTGACCCGTGCAATACCCGTCGCCGTGCGGATCAGGCCTGTATCGCCCAGCTGACCGCCCGACTCGGCATAGAACGGGGTCTGGTTGACGATAATCGCGAGTTGCATGCCGCGCGTCGCCTTGTCTTGCACCACCCCGTCGCGCACCAGCGCGCTGATCTGCCCCTCGGCACTCTCGGTGTCATAGCCCAAGAATTCGGTCGAGCCGTTACGGTCGGCCAGATCGAACCAGATCGCGGCGTCGGCGGCCTCTCCCGACCCTGCCCAAGCCGCGCGCGCCTTGGCTTTTTGCGCGGCCATCGCCGCATCAAAGCCTGCCGTGTCAACCGCGCGACCCTTTTCGCGCAACGCATCCTGTGTCAGGTCGAGCGGGAAGCCATAGGTGTCGTAAAGCTTGAACGCCGCCTCGCCCGGCAAGGCAGCCTCGGCGGGCAATTGCGCCAGCTCATCCTCCAGCAGCCGCAGGCCGCGATCAAGGGTGGTGCGAAAACGTTCTTCTTCCAGCTTCAGCGTCTCGGTGATCAATGCCTGTGCGCGGCCAAGCTCGGGATAGGCTTGCCCCATCTGCGTGACAAGCGCAGGCACCAGCTTGTGCATCATCGGGTCTTTCGTTCCCAGAAGATGGGCATGCCGCATCGCGCGGCGCATGATCCGGCGCAACACATAGCCCCGCCCCTCATTCGAAGGCATGACACCATCGGCGATCAGGAAAGAGCAACTGCGCAGATGATCAGCAATGACGCGGTGATGGACATTCTTCGGCCCGTCCGGATCGACCGACGACGCATGGGCCGAAGCCTCGATCAATGCGCGCATCAGGTCGGTATCGTAATTGTCATGCTTGCCTTGCAAGAGCGCGCCGATCCGCTCCAGCCCCATGCCTGTGTCGATCGACTGCATATCGAGCGGGCGCATCGTGCCATCGGCAAATTGCTCGTTTTGCATGAAGACGACGTTCCAGATCTCGATGAAACGGTCGCCATCCTCCTGCGCCGAACCCGGCGGACCACCCCAGATATGATCGCCATGATCGTAGAAGATCTCGGTGCAAGGGCCACAGGGGCCGGTCGGCCCCATCTGCCAGAAATTGTCGGATGTGGCGATGCGGATGATCCGATCTTCCGGCACGCCCATCTTCTTCCACAAGGCAAAGGCCTCGTCATCGGTGTGATAGACGGTTGTCAAAAGGCGCGACTTGTCGATGCCGAAATCGCGGGTGATCAATTCCCATGCAAAGGGGATTGCCTCGGATTTGAAGTAATCGCCAAAGCTGAAATTGCCCAACATCTCGAAGAAGGTGTGATGGCGCGCGGTATAGCCAACATTGTCGAGGTCATTGTGCTTGCCGCCTGCGCGGACGCATTTCTGCGCGGTTGTGGCGCGCGTGTAATCGCGATGCTCAAGCCCGAGGAACAGGTTCTTGAACTGGACCATCCCCGAATTGGTGAACATCAAGGTCGGGTCGTTGCGCGGCACCAAGGGGCTGGAGGCCACGACCTGATGGCCGTTACGCTTGAAGTAGTCGAGGAAGGTGGAACGGATATCGTTGAGGCTGGCCATCGGATCTCGCGCGCGCAATGTTTTGATCACACGCCATCTATTCCCCTGACCGGCCCATGTCCACAGGATGATACCGCATCACATGGACACGAAAGGTAAAAGGCGGCCCCCGGGCCGCCTTTCATGCAAGTATTCTCCGCCGGGGCGTGGGCCATTTCTGCGGTCGGCCATCCGCGACCGAAGATCAGTCGTCGATCATCTCCATCGGGCCGTCATCATCGCCCGCCGCCATCGAGAAATCGAGGCCATGGGCCGCACGGATCTTGTCTTCCAATTCCAGTGCAACGGCGGGGTTGTCGCGCATGAACTGCTTGGCGTTCTCACGCCCCTGCCCGATACGCTCATCGCCATAGGAATACCAAGAGCCGGATTTTTCGACGACGCCCGCCTTGACACCCATATCGATTAATTCGCCGGTTTTCGAGATGCCCTCACCATACATGATGTCAAATTCGACCTGTTTGAAGGGAGCGGCGACCTTGTTCTTGACCACCTTCACGCGGGTGGTATTGCCGACCACCTCCTCACGGTCCTTGATCGAGCCGATGCGGCGGATATCAAGCCGGACGGACGCGTAGAATTTCAGCGCGTTGCCACCTGTCGTGGTTTCTGGGCTGCCGAACATCACGCCGATCTTCATGCGGATCTGGTTGATGAAGACCACCATACAATTCGAACGCGCGATAGAGCCGGTCAGCTTGCGCATCGCTTGGCTCATCAGGCGTGCATGCACGCCCACCGAGCTATCGCCCATATCACCCTCAAGTTCGGATTTGGGGGTCAACGCTGCAACCGAATCGACAACCACCATGCTGACCGCGCCAGAGCGCACCAGCGTATCCACGATCTCAAGCGCCTGTTCGCCCGTATCGGGCTGCGAGATCAGCAATTCGTCAAGGTTGACGCCCAGCTTCTTGGCGTATTGCGGATCAAGCGCATGCTCGGCATCGACAAAGGCGCAGATGCCGCCCTTCTTCTGTTCCTCGGCGATGCAATGCAGCGTGAGCGTGGTCTTGCCCGAGCTTTCGGGGCCATAAATCTCGATGATCCGCCCCTTGGGCAAACCGCCGATCCCAAGCGCGATATCAAGGCCAAGCGAGCCGGTCGATGTCGCCTCGATATCGATCTTGGCGTTGTCGCCGCCAAGTTTCATGATCGAGCCCTTGCCGAACTGGCGTTCGATCTGGGCAAGCGCGCTGTCGAGCGCCTTTTGTTTGTCGGCGGAAAGACGATCTGTCATGTCGAGAAGCGTTGCCGTTGCCATTGCTGTGGCCCTCCTTATTCCACGTCGCGGCTGGCGCGGCAACGGGATGCTCATGTTCACCTCTTGTTCTGCTTCTCTTTTGCAAACAAAACAAGAACACTTCAAGTAAAATCTTGCACGGCCCCAGATTTACGATGAAGGGTTAAAAAAGTGTTGCGTGAGTAAGCGCCCCATCGGGAATTCTGTTATGCTTCTGTTTTGGAACGCGAAGTTGGTTCTTTTGGCAGTGCCGAAAACCGCGACGACGGCACTCGAAGCCGCACTTTTGCCATATGCGGATGCAGCGATTCTCAACCCGCCCGAGAAAAAGCATCTGACTGCGCGGCGATGGCGCAACCATCTTGCCCCATTTTTCGAGACCAAGAGCGCACCGATGCAGACCATGGCCATCATCCGTGAACCGCGTGATTGGCTGGGCAGCTGGTATCGTTATCGCGCACGGCCGGAGATCATGAACAGCCCAAGTTCGACCGCCGGCATGGATTTCGCGTCCTTCGTCGAGGCGTGGCTGAGCGATCCCCCGCCCGAATTTGCCCGTGTGGGACGGCAATCGCGCTTCGTTGCGAATGCTGCGGGCAAAGTCATCGTGGACCATCTGTTTCGCTACGAAGACATGGCCGCGGCGATCACGTTTCTTCAAGCGCGCTTGGGCGTCGCGCTTGCCCTCGACCACAAAAATGCGTCGCCTCAGGTCGATCTGTCACTGCCCCCCGATCTCGAGGCCCGCTTGCAGCGCGAGGCTGCGGCCGATTTTGCGTTGTGGGCGCGTCTCGACCATGCGCGGTGAGCGCTCAGTGGAGCTGTCGCTGCACCGTCTCGGTGAGGTCGGCCAAGGAAAAGGGTTTTGGCAAGAAAACGGCGTTAGGCACGGATACGGCGACATCGTCGAGCTGATCTTCGGCATAGCCCGAGACGAAGATCACCTTGACGCCCGGCCGATCGACAAGCGCGCGACGCACCCATGTCGGCCCGTCCAGGCCGGGCATGACGACATCGGTTAGGAACAGATCGATCACCAGCGCCGCATCATCGAGTTTTTCCAATGCCTCCTCGGCGCAACCGGCCTCGATCACCGTGTAGCCGCGCAGGCGCAAGGCGCGGGCCGCAAATGCGCGCACGGGGGCCTCGTCCTCCACCAAAAGGACGACGCCAATGGCGTGATCATCGGCAGGTGCGCTGAGGCGCGGGCGCAGGCCGGTGATCGCGTTGGTGGCAAATGGCACCACGGCATCTTGCGCTGGAAGATCGAAGGCCGGGCAGTAGATGGTAAAGGTGCTCCCCACTCCGAGCACGCTATCGACAAAGATATAGCCCCCCGTCTGCTTGATGATCCCATAGGCCATGCTCAGGCCAAGTCCCGTCCCCTCGCCCTGCCGTTTCGTGGTGTAAAAAGGCTCGAAAATGCGGTGGCATTTGTCCGGGGCAATCCCGTGACCCTGATCGCAAACGCGGATGGTCACGTAGCGGCCTGCCGGAACCTCTGCCCTGTCGCGGTAGAGCGGTTCGGTCAGGCGAACAACGCGTGTCTCGACGCGCACTTCGCCGCCGTCCGGCATGGCGTCACGGGCATTAACAACAAGGTTCATGATCACCTGATCTAATTGGCGGCGATCGGCACGGATGGGCAACAGGCCCGGATCATGGCTGAGGGTCAGGGTGATTTTTTCGCCGACTAAGCGGTTCAACAGATGGGTCAACTCGCCCATCGTGTCGCGCAGATCGAGGATTTCGGGCTCAAGCGTTTGCTTGCGCGAAAAGGCCAGCAATTGGCCAACAAGGGCAGCGGCGCGATTGGCGTTTTGATTGATCTGCACCAGATCGCCATAATCGGGATCACCTTGATCATGGCGCAGCAAAAGCAGGTCACAATGACCAGCGATGGCGGTCAGCAAATTATTGAAATCATGCGCGATCCCGCCAGCCAATTCACCGATGGCTTGCATTTTTTGGCTTTGCACGAACTGCTGTTCGAGTGTCTTGAGCTCGGTCGCGTCGTGCAAAACGGCCAGGAGCGACGGCCCCGAGGCATCGGTGATGCGACTGAGCGTGATCTGTAAAAACACCTCCTCCTCCCGGCGTCGCGCGCGCACAACTTCCGAGCGGTCAGGAACACGTTCTGCCAGCGTATCCATCACCCAATCATTCACCGGCCGCCCCAAACCCTCGACGAATTGTGACAAAGGCCCGGTGGCAAGATCGACAATCCCCAAAAGCGATTGCGCATAGCGGTTAGAGGCCAGCAAACACCCGTCAGAGCCGATATGGAGCAACGCCACCGGCAACGATTCGAACGCCCGCGCCGCGACTGTGGCCGCAGGCGGATCGGCAAGGCCCGGCACAACATACACCTCGCGCCGGCCATCACGCGACGGGACGATCACAGGCACCACATCCATCTCGCCATGCGCGCCGCGCAACATCGTCCGGCGCCCACCGATGACAGGACCATCGCCAAAGATATCGGCCATTGCGGTCGGTCGTCGGCCCAAGACCTCCCGCATGGCGGGGTTCATCGACAAGATCGTATCCGACTGGCTGACCACCATCATCGGAAGCGCGATCCCATCGCCCGAATGGGGCGCTGCGCCGCCATGATCATCAATGCGCCAAAACACACCATCGGCCAAACGATGTGCCGTGACGCGGACCGGTCCGCGCGTGGTCAACACGGTTTCATGCGTGACGGGTTGAATCGAAAGCACCGTTTCCGTGCGAAACACCAAGGCGGCCGCATTGGGAAGCAGCCCAATGATCGCCCGCGACATGGGCTGGCCAAGCGGCTCACCGAACCGGCGCGCGGCGGCCGCATTGATGGCCACGATCGCCCCGGTGTCATCTGTGCAAAAACAAGGGGCTGGGTCATGTTCCATGATCCTGAGGCCCGCACGCAGCCGAGCACGCATGCGCCCACGCCGCCCGATCATCACGCCCCCCACCAAAATGGCTGCCGACAAAATACCCGCGGCAATCGCCCACAGGCCAAAGGCCCACTGGCTATCATCTAGGACAAATGCAAGCCCAAGCGCCAAAACGCCAAGCACGAGCAAAAGCAACGGCTGCGCATGCGCCATCTTGCTCGGCCCCATCCAACGGGAAAGGATTTGCTCCGCGCGCAACACACCCTCGCGACACACACAACTGATCAGACCCAGATTGTCTAGGCGATCACTGGTTAAGCTTATCTTAAGATTGCACGATCTCAGATAACAAAATCGCGCTGAAGGGCAAAAGCGCAGCGCTCATGGCGCACGCAAGATCGCATGGTAGAACCCGTCCGAGGCCGAGAGCGGTGTTTCGACCGCCTCGGCTTCGCATGTCCAACCGCGATGGCGTTCAAGAAAAGCGGCAATCTGGGCTTCGTTCTCTGCAAGAAGCAGCGAACAGGTCATGTAAACCAATTGCCCCCGCGCCATGACCAGCCCCGCGGCTGTATCCAAGATCTCGGATTGCGTTCTGCGCAACGCCTCCAACCGCGCATCAGTCAGCCGCCACTTGGCCTCGGGATCGCGCCGCCATGTGCCGGATCCCGAGCATGGCACATCGCATAATACAGCCGCAAAAGGGCCATGACGCGCGACATCGCGCGTGCGCAGCAGTTCGATCCGCGCGCCGGCTCGCGCAGCCCGGACCGCGATATCGGCCATGCGCCCGGGAGCCGCATCATGGGCGAAAACGGCTTCGCCTGTCAGCGCCGCGATCGCCAAGGATTTGCCCCCGCCGCCGGCGCAATAATCCAAGATCGCCCCATTGGGCCACGCTACGGCCAATACTGCGCGCTGCACGGAGAGGTCTTGTGGCTCGACCAGCCCATCGCGATAGGCCGAGGTTGATTTTACCTGCCGCGCCCCTGATGTGACCTCAAGCGCCGTTACCGCGCGCGGGTCAGCTTGCGCGACGACCCCTTCCGCTGCAAGCTGGGCGATGCAGTCTGGGCGCGTTGTCTTGGCGGTATTGACCCGCAAGTAAAGTGGCGCGCGTTGATGGAGTGCCGCAAGCAGCAAGGACAGATCATTCCCTACCCGGGCGCGCAGCTGGTCCAACAGCCACGCCGGCACATCGTCTTGCGGATCGACCATGGCAAGATCGGCGCTGTTTGCTTCCTCATCGAGGCGCAAAGCAGGCGCACCATAGCCATCACCTGTAAAAATCTGCGCAGGTTCAAGACCTTGCAACCGGCAAAGACCCAAGATCAAGGCGCGGCCATCGGACCCGCCGCCCAAGCGCGCACAGCTGCCACGCGCCCGCAACACGTCAAAGACCAGATCGCGAACTGCTGCGCGATCCTTTGAGCCAGCATAGCGCGCGCGCCGCGCCCAATTGGTCAAGGCTTGCTCGGCCGGTTTGCCGCCAAGCCAGTCGTCCAACACCGCAATCGCGGCAGCAGCACGGGCCGCCGGGGTCATACGCATACCTTAAATTCGAGCGACAAACGCTTTATCCTAAACGATAATTTGGGCTTTCGCGCGTGATCTGCACATCATGGACATGGCTTTCCTTCAAGCCCGCCCCAGTGATGCGCACAAAGCGGCAATCGCGGCGCATCTCATCGATGGTGGCGCAGCCGGTATATCCCATCGCCGCGCGCAAGCCCCCGACGAGTTGATGAATGACCGCCCCCGCAGAGCCCTTATAAGGCACCTGCCCCTCGATCCCTTCTGGAACAAGCTTGTCTGAGGCGGCATCCTTTTGGAAATAGCGATCCGCCGAGCCGCGCGCCATCGCCCCTAGACTACCCATGCCGCGATAGCTCTTGAAGCTGCGCCCTTGATAAAGGATCACCTCGCCGGGGCTTTCGTCCGTTCCCGCGATCATCGACCCGACCATCGCGCAATGCGCGCCCGCGGCAATCGCCTTGGCGAAATCGCCTGAATATTTGATCCCACCATCGGCGATCACCGGCGTGCCACTCTCAGCAGCGGCAGCCGCGCAATCCATGATCGCGGTCAACTGAGGCACACCCACTCCCGCGACGATGCGCGTGGTGCAGATCGAACCAGGGCCGATCCCCACCTTGATCGCATCGGCACCTGCATCGATCAGCGCGCGGGTGGCTTCGGCCGTAGCGACATTGCCCGCCACCACCTGCACGGCATTCGACAAGGCCTTCACCCGCTCGACCGCGCGCGCCACGCCTTCGGAATGACCATGGGCCGTATCAATCACGATCAAATCGCAACCGGCATCGATCAGCGCCGCCGACCGCTCAAAGCCAGCATCCCCCACCGTGGTGGCGGCTGCAACCCGCAGGCGGCCCAACTCATCCTTGCAAGCTTGCGGGTTCAGCACCGCACGCTCGGTATCTTTCAGCGTCAAAAGCCCGGTAAGCTTGCCTGTCGCATCCGTGACCAAGAGCTTCTCGATCCGGCGCGATTTCATCAAGCTGATCGCTTGGCCCCGGTCGGCAGGTTCGCGCAAAATGGCAAGGTTCTCGGTCGTCATCATAACCCGAACGGGGGTGTCATCATGCTCGGCAAAGCGCATATCGCGATTGGTCACGATCCCCAGCACACGGCGCTCTTCATCGACCACGGGAAAGCCGGTAAAGCCGTAACGTTCCATCAATGCACGCGCATCAGCGAGGGTCTGATCGGGCGAAAGTGTCACCGGGCTATAGACGATCCCGCTCTCGAAACGCTTGACGCGCCGCACCTCGCGCGCCTGCGCCTCGATGTCGAGATTGCGGTGAATGACCCCCATGCCACCCGCCTGTGCCATCGCGATCGCCATCCGCCCCTCTGTCACCGTATCCATCGCCGAAGACAAAAGCGGAATGTTCAGCGTGATCGACTTGGTTACGCGCGTGCGGGTATCGGCTGTGGCGGGCAGGACAGAACTTGCACCGGGAACCAGCAAAACATCGTCAAAGGTCAGTGCCTCGCGAATCTCCATCGGGGTCTCCTTGGGCTTCAGCGTTGGCACGTCCCTATTTCATGCAGCGCGGCAGAGGAAAAGGGCGAAAACCACCCGCGCGTCGTCAATCGCGCGATTGTGCCTCGGATGCCAAGACGCGAAAGCCTGTCGCCACGACGAATTTCTCGGAGCTATCAGCGCGGCTCGCAGGAGGTTTGACATTCACCACCTTGTCGAAACGCTGTTTGAGCAACGTCTGCAAGCCCCCTTCAGCGCCCCCTGCCAGGACTTTGGCAACAAAGGTGCCGCCGGGTTCCAGCACGTCGAAGGCAAAGGCCGCCGCCGCCTCGCACAGCGCCACGATCCGAATATGGTCGGTCTGCTTATGCCCCGACGAGGCGGCCGCCATATCGCTCATCACCACATCAGCGCGACCACCGAGCCACGCCTTGACCTTTTCATCCGCACCATCTTCGAGAAAATCGAGTACATGCAATTCCACCCCTGCGATCGGATCGACCTCTTGCAGATCCACGCCGATAATACGCCCGATGGCCTTGCCCGACTTTTCGCCAAGTGCATTGATGCGCGGCACGGCCACTTGGCACCAGCCGCCTGGCGCACAGCCCAAATCCACCACCCGCGCGCCGGGGACAAGAAAGCGGAACTTGTCGTCAAGCTCCATGATCTTGTAGGCGGCCCGCCCGCGATAGCCCTCGCGCTTGGCGCGCTGGACGTAAGGGTCGTTCAACTGCCGCTCCAGCCAGAGTGTCGAGCTCAGCTTGCGCCCGCGCGCCGTCTTGACCTTTGCGCGCAACTCACGCTGGCCGCGTCCGCTGGTGGATTTGCCGGTTGGGGTCTTGGTCATGCGCGCGATCCTGGCTTCAACTTTCTCCAAATACGCATCCGTGGCGGGAAAGGCAAAGCGCTCGGTGCCGTTTGGCGAAATGGGGTGGTCCGGGCCGCGCGCCGCGCCAGCGGCGCGCCCCCATGCATCCATGCGCCTCAGGCGCGAGGATCTACCACCACGCGCCCGCGCACCTGGCCTGCCAGGATATCGCGCCCAAGCTGCGGCAAATCCTCAAGGCGCGCCGGCGTCACCATCGCTTCCAGCTTGTCCATGGGCAGATCGCGCGCGATGCGCTCCCATGCGCGGAGGCGATTGGCGTAGGGCTGCATCACGCTGTCGATGCCCAAGAGGTTCACCCCGCGCAACAAAAACGGTATCACCGTCGTAGGCAGGCCCGCGCCCCCCGCCAAACCCACCGCCGCCACCGAGCCGCCATATTGCATCTGGCCCAAGACCCGCGCGAGCATCGGCCCGCCGACCGCATCGACGCAACCGGCCCATGTCTCGGCCTCAAGCGGGCGCTTGACGGTTTCGGCCAGTTCTTCGCGCGCCACGATCCTGGCCGCACCGAGTGCCTTCAAATAGTCGGCTTGAGCGGGGCGCCCTGTCACGGCGGCCACCTGGTAGCCGAGATTGGCCAAGATCGCGGTTGCGACAGAACCCACACCGCCGGCGGCACCGGTCACCAAAACCTCGCCCTGATCGGGGGATAGCCCATGATCTTCAAGCGCCATCACTGCCAACATCGCGGTGAAACCGGCAGTGCCGACCGCCATTGCCTGTTCCGTGCTCAAACCTTGCGGCAGCGGCACCAGCCAATCGGCCTTGACACGGGCCTTTTCGGCATAGCCGCCCCAATGCACCTCGCCCACGCGCCAGCCGGTCAAGACTACCTTGTCACCAACGCTGTAGCGCGGATCGTCCGAGGCGGTGACAGTCCCGGCAAGGTCGATCCCCGGCACATGCGGGTAGTTTTTGACCAAACCGCCCCCCGATCCGAGGCAAAGACCATCCTTGTAGTTCACGGTCGAGTATTCCACCGCGACCGTGACCTCGCCCTCGGGCAGGCGGTCATCATTCAAAAGCTGCACGCCCGCATAGGTCTTGCCGTCCTCATCCTTTTCAACGACCAGTGCACGAAATGTCATCACATCACCCCTTCTTCACGCGATTGTTGAACTAGACATCGCAATTTTCTGTTTTCAAATCCAAAAATCTTTTCGAACTTCTGCATCAAAGACCCCGTCCTGCGTCTCTACCCGCAATGCCGTACCTGCATCCCAATGGGTCATCCGCACCATGCCGATCGCCACGCCACAGCCGAAATCAGGCGATTGCGCGGCCGATGTGACCTGACCCACGCGGGTGTCGCCCGCCATCAGCGCCCAAGGACGATCACAGCGCGGCAAGCTCTTGCTGGCGATCGCGATCGCGCGCAGCTGCTTGATCGGTCCTTCCTTGGCCACACGTAGCAGCGCATCGCGCCCGATACAGCCGATCGCGGTCGCCGTGTTGCAGAACCGGCCAAGGCCCGCCTCGTGCGGGGTGTTCTCGGCGGTCATGTCATTGCCATAGCTCAGCAATCCACCCTCGACCCGCTCAATCCCGTTGGGGCATCCGGCGCGCACATCCAGATCGCGCCCCGCCTCCATCAGCGCGTTCCACAGCGGCATGCCGATATCGCCACCCTCGACATAGATTTCAAAGCCACCCTGCTTGGAATAGCCCGAGCGTGCGATCACCATGTTGCGACCGTGAAAGTCAAAATGCCCAAAGCGGAAAAAGCGGATGTCGCGCACCGCGTCGCCAAAGACGCGCGCCATCAGATCATCGGCTTTCGGACCCTGCACCGCCAAGGGCGAGACATCGGGTTCATCGATCAAGACATCGAGGCGATAGCCATAGGCGATCCCCTTGACCCACAACAACAAATCACTGTCGGCTATGGAAATCCACCAGCGATCCTCGGCCAGCTTCACCGCCACCGGATCATTCAGCATGCCGCCCGTCTCATCGACCATCGGGACATAATAACACTGCCCCGGCAACATGCCGCGCAGATCGCGCGGGGTAAGCATTTGCACCAGCTTTGCCGCGTCAGGCCCGCGGATTTCGACCTGCCGCTCACAGGCGACATCCCAGACCTGCACGGCGGATTTCAGATGGTGGTAATCCTCCTCGACCGAGCGAAAGACCGTCGGCAAGAGCATGCGATTATAGACAGTGTAGGCGCTCACGCCTGCCGCCTCGACCCCGTCGGAAAAGGGCGTGCGGCGCAAGCGGCGCGAGGGTGAGATCAGCGCCATTCCGGCACCTCCGTGGGCATGAAGGGAATGTCGGTATCATCCGTGCGCGCACCAGCCGCCGTCAACATGGCATGGACCTGTCCGCGGTGATGGGTCTGGTGGTTGAACATGTGCATCACACATTCCGCTGTGGGTTTTGTCAGGGCGCGCCCAAGGGCAAAGGAATGCCAGCCGATCTCGCCCTCCAATTCCCCAGGCGTCACCATCCATGCCCAAGCGGCAATGCGCGCATCAAGCTTGGGCCGCTCTGCCCAGAGCGTCGTCCAGTCGTAACGCGCGGGACTATCCGCGATGCTGCCGCCCGGCCCTTGGCCACCGTCAAGGCGCGCGATCCAGATCTGGTCGCCCCACATCAGATGGCTGAGCGTCGCCCTGATCGACCCGAAAAAGGCGCCCCGATCCATCTCGCGCGCGGAACCCGACAGCCCCGCCGCCGCATGGAACAGCGATTGGTTCTGCCACGCATTGTAGCGCGCCATCATTTGACAATAAGCCGGTGTGATCATGGCCTATTTGCTCGCGCTGCCCGACCAGTCGATCGCGCAGATCTCGGCCGAACGGCCAGTCAGATCCCAGACCCGCCCGAAATCGCGGACCTTGGATTTCAAACCGCGCGCGGCGATCACATCGGGACCCATCCAGTAGCGGGTATTGGTCATGACGACCGGCTCATCGGGATTGGCCCCTTCGAGCATCTCGATCTCGCCTTGGATCTTTTTACCGACATAAAGCCCGCGACGGCGCCCCTCGCGGACGATCTGCACCTTTTCACGCTCGGCATGGATGATTTCCGACACGAGGATGGTAAACAGCCCCGTGGTGCCGCCCGCGGCACCGGACAAGATCTGAAGCAGGCCGTTGTAGGCTTTGCCACTGGCCGCCTCGTCGATATATGCCGCGACCTTCCAGTTGCCTTCGGCCATGCGGCCAGGAATTTCAACCATCAGGCCGACACTCAACCCCGCAAGGCTTTCGCCCTCGTAATGGCCATCATCGATGGCAATCGCCATCCATGCCTTGCACGACCCCTCGGTCGGCGGGTGTTTGCCAAGGCTGACGACACAGGGGCAGAAAACCGTGCAGTTACAGTTCAAAAACAGCTCGCCCTTGATCGCCCAATCGGTTGGGCGGATTTGGCGCCGCTTGGGGCTATCCATGCGTTGATCGATGCGTTGACTGACGGGCAAACGGTCAGCCTCGGGGCGGCGTCTGAGTGACATGGTTTCTCTCCTCTTTATCCAAAAAGGCCGAAAGACAGGCTCAAGCCACCCGATCCGAGCAGCAGCAGCCCAAGCGGCCCCGTGATATGACGCCCGATCTCGGGCAATTTTTCCAAGGCCATCAGCACCATCGCAACCGCCATGAAAGCGAGGTTCATGACACCGCCGACAAAGGCCAAAAGCATCAAGGCCCAGCAACAGCCCAAGCAGACAGCACCCAGGCGCAAGCCGTTTCTGAGCGGCCCCTCGGCCCAATGAGTCATGAAAAACGCCAAGGGCGCGCGGCACTGGATCAAGCAAGCCTCTTTCAAGGGCGAAAACTGATAGCCGCCCGCCAAGATCAAAAGTAGCCCCGACAAGACCAATGACTGGCTGTTGCCGAACAGGGTGAGGTAGCCCATCTGGAACAGCGCCAATTGCAGGCCTGCCGCCAGCATCGAAAAGCCCAGCCAAATGGCAAGGAACCCACCCAACAGCACCACAAAGCCGCCGCCCTGCCCCCGGCCGAGATCATCATATGCCGCGAAAGCGGGAAGCGCTGTGGGCGCCATCATCGCCGCCGACATGATCGCCCACATCGCAACCAAGCCCAGATATCCGCCGGCATCAGGCGTGACGATGCAAAGGCTGGCCAGAAATTCCATACCATAGACGGCACCGCTCGCCCGCAGATCAGAAGGTAGCGCCATCACGTAAAGCGCGCCCCAAGACACCAGGATCGCGCCGTAAAGCGCCAGCCAATGTGGGCTGCCCATGGAACGGATGCGCGCGGCGATCATGGTCTGGCCGCCCTCCCCCTGACGACTCGTTTTGCTGGACAAAGAATTGTCAGACTTTTAAATGTCTGACAAATGAAAATCGATCCAGCCAGCACCGCCGATCTTTCGGCACAGATCGCCAGCGCCATCCGCGATGCCATCGTCTCGGGTGCCTTGATCGTGGGCGACCGCTTGCCTTCCGAGGCGGAACTGGCCGAACAATTCGCGGTCTCGCGCCCCACCGTGCGCGAGGCGCTGAAACGTCTCGCCGCGCAATCGCTCATCCGCACCCAGCGCGGTGCCTTTGGCGGGGCCTTCGTCAACCGGCTAAGCTACACCGATGCACATGCCCAGCAGATCACGACCTCGACCCTGCTGTTGGGCATGAACGACATCAGCTTTGATACCGCTTGCGAGGCGCGCTTTGCGATGGAGCGGGCGTGCGCCCAACTCGCCGCGCTGCGCCGCAGCCCCGATCATCTGGCGACCATGCGCGCCGAGATCACCCGCCAAGGCCAGCCCGGCCTGACGGACGAGGCATTTTGCGCCTCGGATGTCGCCTTTCACCGCGCGTTGGTCGATGCCGCGGGTAATCCGGTCCTGTCTTACCAGCTAGCAGGTGCGGTCGAGGCGATGCAGCCCTTGATGAACATGATCACTTTTTCGGCCCGCTCGCGTGACGCGATCATAGCGCTACATGGCCGAATCGCGGATGGGGCGGCCGCACAAGATGCGGGCCAGATCATCACCGCCTTGGAAGAGTTGGAAAACTATACCCGAAAGCTTGCCCAATCGGTGTTTGATGCGCGCGCGACACGTGCAAATCCGACATGAGCACCCCTTGGCAAAAGGGGTTATCGGCCCTAGTTTCCCTCGCGGTTCTGCCAACATTCACTCTAACAGGGATATCGCCATCATGACCCATCGCATGGCCCTCGGCACCGCCATGGCCCTCGCGCTCACCATCCCCTCAATCGCTGCGGCGCAAGACCTGCTCGTGTTCGATTATTCGGGTTTCGAAGAGCCGTCTTTTCACCAGCCCTTCATCGACCAGCATGGCGCAAGCCCTGAATTCGTCTTTTTCGGCGATGAAGATGAAGCCTTTCAGCGCCTCTTGGCCGGTTTCCGATCGGATGTGACCCATATCTGCGCAGGCTCCGTGCCGCGTTGGCAGGAATCGGGCATCATCGAACCATGGGATCGTTCGCGCATTGCCGCCTATGGCTCGCTCAATGGCGATCTCTTGGGCCAAGATGTGCGCGCTGGCACTGCCGATCTGTTCTTCCTGCCGACCGACTACGGCACCACCGCTGTCGCCTACAACGCCGAGACGGTTCCCGCCGAGGATGTCGCGACGCTTGAGATCTTCAACAACCCCGCCTATGCGGGCCGCCTGTCGATCCCCGACAATGTCGATGACGCTTATGCGCTGGCCTATCTCGCGACCGGCGTCACCGATTGGTCGCAGGCCACCGATGCACAGTTCGAAGCGGCCACCGCATGGCTGCGCGGCATCCATGGCAACCTGCTCAACTACTGGGTCGATCCCGCCGAAATTCAACAGCTCATGGCCTCGGGTCAGGTACAGGCCGCTTGGGTCTGGAACGAAGTGCCGGTCGCGCTCGCCGATGAAGGTTTCCCCGTGGGCTTTAACCGCAACACAGCCGAAGGGTCTTCGGTCTGGCTGTGCGGCTATGTGAACATGGCCAATGGGGAAGGCTCTGAAGATCAGGCCTATGATTACGTCAACGCGATGCATGCCGATGTGTCGGCCCTGCCGCTCTTGGAAAACGGCTTTGGCACCGCCAACCAGGCCGCGCTCGAGGCGTTGGGTGCGGAAGCAATGGAAGCGGCGGGCTTAGGCGAAGTGACCGTGCCGGTTCTGGCGCAGTTGCCCATCTCGAACGAACAGCGCGAGCGTCAGGCCGAAGCCTTCGAGCGTATCAAGGCTGGTTTCTGATCCATCGATCACCGATTACGAAAACGGGCGCCGTCATGGCGCCCGTTTTTTTACATATGTCCGCCACCCAAGCGCCGGTCACGCGCAAGGCACGCCGCCTCGGCCCGGTCAAGCCGTGCGCGCGCGCGCATCGGGCATCCCTCTTCGCGCAAGGCACGCTGCCACAGCCTGAGGCAGGACAAGGGCGACCAAGGCAGCGCCGCATGTGATATCCAAGCACGCAATTCAGGCGGCAGGCTGTCATAGACGCGCATCGGATCGCCCTGCCGCGCCTTGGCACGCAACCGCGTTGCCCCCAGATTGCCTCCGCACCTCATGCGGCGGCCTCTGCCCTTCGCCATTGCGGAAACGGGTCCGGCAAATCGCTGCCATTCATGCCTTCGGACAAAAGGCAGGCATCCAGCCGCGCCTTGAGCGTGGGCCAATCGATACCTGTGCCGATAAAGACCAATTCTTGCCGCCGGTCGCCCCAAGGTTCGACCCAATGCTCGGCGATGTAGCGGTGCGCGCTGTCATGCATAGGCCACCGCGCCTTGGGAACGGCGGCCCACCATGTGCCAAGCGGCGTCACCCCCGACAATGCACCCGCAAGCGAGAACTCGGCCACCCAATCGGGGCGCGTGGCGATCCAGAAATGCCCCTTGGCGCGGATCACGCCCGGCAACTCCCCATCAAGCAGCGCAAGGATCGCCGCAGGCACAAAGGGGCGGCGCGCGCGATAAACATGAGAGGTGATGCCGTATTCCTCGGTTTCGGCGGTGTGATCAGCAAAGCCGTAAAGCTCTTTCGCCCACATCGGATGCGAATGGGCGCGATCGAGATCGAAAAGGCCCGTTTCGAGCACATCGCCAATCGCCACATCAGAGAAATCGGTTTCCAATATGCGGGCATCGGCATTGAGGCTGCGGATGATCTTGCGCGCAGCATCGACGCGCGCCGCACCTGCTGCGGTCACCTTGTTCAAAACAATCACATCGGCAAATTCGATCTGGTCGGTCAACAGATGGACCAAGCGCCGCTCATCCCCCTCGCCCATGCTTTCGCCGCGCGCCGCAATGAAATCATGGCTGGAATAATCGGCCAAGAGATTCACCGCATCGACGACCGTAACCATCGTATCAAGCCGGGCGACATCCGACAGGCTGACCCCATCCGTGTCGCGGAAATCAAAGGTTGTCGCGATCGGCAGGGGTTCGGAAATACCGGTCGATTCGATCACCAACGCATCGAAGCGCCCCGCTTCGGCCAATCGCCGCACCTCGATCAAGAGATCCTCGCGCAGCGTGCAGCAAATGCAACCGTTCGACATTTCGACCAAGCTTTCCTCAGTCTGCGACAGCCCGCCGCCTGCGCGCACCAGATCGGCGTCGATATTGATCTGGGCCATATCGTTGACGATCACCGCCACCCGGCGGCCTGACCGGTTATGCAATATCGTGTTGAGAAGCGTGGTCTTCCCGGCCCCCAGAAAGCCGGACAACACTGTGACGGGTAGGCGTGGATCGGACACGGCATCACCTGTTATGTTATACTATAACAACTCTATGCCAGAACCCTGCCGCTCAGGCAAGAACGCAAGAGGGGTCGATGGGCAGCGCTTGAAATTCAATGGATGGCTGCGTATGTTACATGTGCCTTGGAAACGGGGCTATGGACATAAACGCGCTTGGAATAAGCGGCTCGGACCCGGGGGCGGTACCCGGCGGCTCCACCAATCATCCGTCATTTGCGGATCATGGGGCCGAAACAGGATCGACGAACGTCTAAAGAGGTTAGCTTTGTCTCGGTGAGGTACCACCGTTATCGGTCCGAAACGTACAGTTGCAAATGACAACCGTGCTCCGGCAATGGCTCTGGCAGCGTAAGCTGCTCGGGTCGCCGAAACTAAGCCCTTGCGCCTAGCCGCGTAAGGCGGGGTCCGCAGGCACCTGGCAACAGAAGCCTGCACTTCCTCCCTCGCCCAGGACGTAAAGTGCCAATGCGTGGTCATCCGCGCTCGTTTTTGCATTTCATTGCATCAACAAGTGATCCAAACGGGGCGCGCTTACGTCTAACACAGGCAACCGGGGTGTTCCCGGACCAGGGGTTCCTTGCATGACTGCTGTCGATTACCTCAACTATGCTGTTGCGATCTTGACGGTCGCTTTGGGCTTGATGGGCTGGCTTGCGCCACGCTGGACGATGGAACAGCTTGATATGAAAGCCGGACCGTCGAACATGGCCTATACCGAGGTGTCGGCGGCGTCGGGCTGTTTGTTCGTGGGTCTCGGGATCGGGGCGCTCGTCATTGATCAACCGCTGGCTTGGGTTGTGGTGGGGCTGGCCTATGCGGGCGCGGCCTTGGGACGCGTCACATCGATCTTTCGCGATGATGCAGCGAGCCGCCAATCATGGACCTTTTTCGGGTGCGAAGCCGCCTTGGCCGCCTGGCTGATCTTGGCTAACGCCCCTGCTGCCTAACGTGCCGCGACACCTCGGCTTTCAAAACGAAACGAATCTTCTATGGTGAAGGCAACACTGCCAGGACGCCGTAACCATGTCTGACACCTCATCCTCCATCGCCTATGGTCGCCTGATGCATCAGGCGATGCGCGGCCTGATCAAGACAGTGTTGCGCGATGTCGCCCAGCATGGCTTGCCCGGCGCACATCATTTCTTCATCACCTTCGACACAGGCGCCGCAGGGGTCAGCTTGGCCGATTGGCTGCGCGATCGCTACCCCGAGGAAATGACCATCGTCATCCAGAACTGGTATGACGGACTTACGGTCGATGAGGACGGGTTCTCAATCATCCTTAATTTCGGCGACAACCCCGAGCATCTGCGCATCCCCTATGATGCAATCCGTACCTTTGTCGATCCGTCAGTAGAATTCGGTTTACGCTTCGAAAGTACCGAAGCCGGGCCTGACACACCCGAACCCGAGGATGAACCGCCTAGACCGGCCAAGAGCATGACCGACACAGCCAAAACGCCCCCACCCCAAGGCGAGGTTGTCCGCCTCGATACATTCCGCAAAGGATCGTGACCGCACTTGTCGCAAGGGGGGGCGTCCCCTACCTGTCGCAGCGAGGCAAGGATGATGGGATTGGGGGCCGCGTGACCGGTTTTGCATTGTTCATGAGCCAAATCCTGCGCCGCCCGGGCCAGGTTGTTGCCTTGGCCCCGTCATCGCCCGCGCTCTGCGCCGAGATGACAGCCGGGCTTGATCCGCACAAAGGGCCAGTGATCGAATTGGGCGCAGGCACAGGCGTGATCACCCAAGCAATCCGCGATCGCGGCATTGCCGCCCATCATGTGCATACCATCGAAATGAACCCAAGCTTTCACACGCATCTGCAAGACCGCTTTCCCGGTGTGCATCACCACTTGATGAGTGCTGGCGATGTCGGCGATCTGGGCCTGACTGATGTGCAAGCTGTGATCTCGGGGCTGCCGCTTTTGTCGATGCCGCTTGGCCTCCAACGCGCCATTCTGGGGGGCAGCTTTGCGCAGCTGGCGACGACGGGGCGTTATGTGCAATTTACCTATGGCCCCACCCCACCGGTGGCAAAGGCCCTGCGCGAGGAAATGGCGCTCGACTGGGAGCAGAGCACAAAAATCTGGCGTAACATGCCCCCTGCCCGCGTCTATCGATTTTTCAAGGCAGGCCCCACCCGCTGAGGCATTGGCGCACATTGCAGTGCCGCAATGCTGGCGTTAAACGGCATACGACCGCATACCGGAGACAGGCAGATGACAGCGACCCGCACCGAAACCGACAGCTTTGGCCCGCTCGAGGTTCCCGCCGACCGCTATTGGGGCGCACAGACGCAGCGCTCGATCATGAACTTCCCCATCGGCTGGGAAAAGCAGCCCGTGGCAATCGTGCGCGCTTTGGGCGTGATCAAGCGCGCTTGCGCCGAAGAGAACAAGGCCAATGGCAAGATCGACGCCGCACTGGCCGATGCGATGATCGCTGCCGCTCAAGAGGTGATCGATGGCCAACTCGATGATCATTTCCCCCTTGTCGTCTGGCAGACGGGCTCAGGTACGCAATCGAACATGAATGCCAACGAGGTGATCTCCAATCGCGCGATCGAGATGTTGGGCGGTGTGATCGGTTCGAAAAAGCCGGTCCATCCCAATGACCATTGCAATATGGGCCAATCCTCGAACGACACGTTTCCCACCGCGATGCATATCGCGGCCGCCGTCACCGCCCATGAGGTGCTGATCCCCGGCCTCGAAACGCTGGCCGCGGCGCTTGAGGCCAAGGCCGAGGCGTTCAAGGACATTATCAAGATCGGCCGCACCCATACGCAGGACGCGACCCCCCTGACGCTCGGGCAGGAGTTTTCGGGCTATGCCATGCAGATCCGCAATGGCATCGCGCGCATCAAGCTGGCGCTGCCGGGCATCTACGAATTGGCGCAAGGTGGCACCGCCGTCGGCACGGGGCTCAACACCGACAAGGGCTGGGATGTAGCGATCGCAGGACGCATCGCCGCCATTACTGGCCTGCCCTTTGTCACTGCCCCCAACAAGTTCGAGGCGCTGGCCGCCCATGACGCGATGGTCTTCATGTCGGGCGCGATCAGGACGGCGGCGATGGCCTGTTACAAGATCGCGAACGACATGCGTTTCCTCGGGTCAGGCCCGCGCTCGGGACTTGGCGAATTGCTCTTGCCCGAGAACGAACCGGGTTCGTCGATCATGCCGGGCAAGGTGAACCCGACACAGGCCGAAGCGATGACGCAGGTCTGCGCCCATATCCTTGGCAATGATGCGGCCATCGCTTTCGCCGGGAGCCAAGGCCATTTCGAATTGAACGTCTATAACCCGATGATGGCCTATAACCTGCTGCAATCCATGACGCTTCTGGGCAATGCCGCCGACAGCTTCACGCTGCGCATGCTGGAAGGCACCGAAGCGAATGTGGACCGCATCGAAAAACTGATGCGCGAAAGCCTGATGTTGGTCACCGCCCTTGCGCCCACCATCGGTTATGACAACGCCACCACCGTCGCCAAGACCGCGCATAAGAACGGCACCACGCTCAAGGAAGAGGCGATCCGCCTTGGCTTTGTCGATGCCGAGACTTTCGACCGTGTCGTGCGACCTGAACAGATGATCGGCCCATCTTGAGCGGGAAGATCGTCAACCTCTCCCGCGTGCGGAAAACCCGCGCGCGGGATGTGGAACGGCAAAGGGCCGATGCCAATGCCGCGAAATTCGGTTGCACCAAGGCCGAGCGCGCGGCCGATGCCGATGCGGCGGACAAGGCCGCCCGGCATCTGGACAGCCACAAGCGCGAAAGCGATCCCGAATGACGGGGCGTCCGCGCAAACATTCGCTCACCTTGCGCGGGCATCGCACCAGCGTCTCGCTGGAAGACGCCTTTTGGGACGAATTGCAGCGTCTTGCAGCTGCGAAAGGCAAATCCGTCAACGAGTTGGTCGCCGAGATCGACGGCGCGCGCGGTGTGACCTCGGGGCTTGCAGCGGCCATCCGGGTCTATGTCCTGCACGCGGTCAAGGCAGGGCGTTAGGGTGCCGTTAACCGGAATCGGCCAAGGCTTGCGGGATGGACAAGCAACCGCCCCATAAATCGCCACAGGCCTTTCTTGCCGATGTCTTCGGCACGAAACTGGTCCGCGACGGCAAGGTGATGCGCCGGTCTTGGCGCGATATCGAACGCTATTTCGGGCGCGACGCCTTTATCGCCGAGATCCACCGGCGGGGCTTTCGTGCGATTGAAAATGCGGGCCATGTGATCGTCTTTTGCAACCAAGAACCTGTCCGCATCCTTCGCCCCCGCCCTGGCCCATACGAGGGCGGCGGAAAACCCGGGTTTTCCGCACAGGAAATCTCGAGATTTCCCGCGCGTTTTCCGTGAGGAAAACGCCACCCCCGCCGGCAGCACGCGAATGTGACGCCTTGGCGCGTGACGCGGGGCAGCCGAACCGCTACATCTGCGCGCATGTTCGGGATCGACCTCTTCGACGCAAGTCTTTTGCCCGCGATGCTCGTGGCGCTTATCGCGGGTGTGCTGAGCTTTCTCAGCCCTTGCGTGCTGCCCATCGTGCCGCCCTACCTTGCCTATATGGGCGGCATTACCATGGCCGAAATCACAGGCAATGCCCGCACGGCACGGGCGAAGGCGCTTTTGGCAGCGCTGTTCTTCGTGCTTGGCCTATCGACGGTCTTTGTGTTCCTTGGCTTCACCGCATCGATCTTTGGCCAGTTCTTCTTGCAAAACCAGATCTTGCTGGGCCAGATCGCGGGTGGCGTGATCATCGTCTTCGGGCTGCATTTCCTTGGCGTGATCACTATCCCGCTGCTCAACCGCGAGGCGCGGCTTGATGCGGGCGACAGGGGCGGCTCGGCCTTTGGCGCCTATATTCTTGGGCTCGCCTTCGCTTTTGGCTGGACGCCCTGTATCGGCCCCCAGCTTGGGGCGATCTTGTCGATCGCCGCGACCGAGGCCAGCGTGTCGCGCGGAACAACCTTGTTGGCGGTCTATGCCATCGGCCTTGGCATCCCCTTCTTGCTGGCCGCGGCCTTCATTGACCGCGCGATGGGCTTCATGAACCGCCTCAAGCGGTACATGAAAACCATCGAGCGGGTGATGGGCCTTTTGCTGGTGGGCGTGGGCCTTGCCTTGGTGACCGGGGCCTTCTCGGCCTTTTCCTTCTGGCTTTTGGAAACCTTTCCGGCACTTGGCCTTTTGGGCTGAAGATTTGCCTTAAGCCTGCCCTTATTCGGCGCTAACGTGTCGGCATGACCAGTGCTGCGCCTTGTTCCGCGATCCAGACCCGCCGGGTATTCTATATCCCCGGCTTTGATCCCACGCCCGCGCGCGCCTACCGTGAGCGCTATCGGCGGCAATCGCGCATCCAAGCTGCCCATTCAGGCCACGTCATCGCGATTGCGCCACGCCGTGCTGGGGATGATTTCGGCTGGCGCGTGACCGCCACGATCGCCGAGCAAAAAGTGATCACCGATGTCACCGTGCTGATCTGGGCCGATATCGTGCGCAGCTCGATGCAGCTGGGCATCTTGGCAACCTACCGTGCGCTTTTGGCGACCGCATGGACCTATCTCGCCTCGGGCGCGTTGTTTCGGCTGATGCGCCTGCGCAAAGGTCCGATCATTGCAGCACTTTACCCGGTAATCGTATTGATCGTGCAGGCTGTCCTGGCGTCAGGCTTGGGCTATGGCACCTATCGCGCCACGCTGGCCCTTGGGGGCTTGCTTGGCGATTGGGGCAGCTTTGGCGCGCTTTTGACAGGGGCCGCGTCTGCCATGGGTGCTGTGGTCTGGCTGACCTTTTTGCGTTGGTGCCAGCGGCGCGATCACCTATTGGCGTGGTACCTAATGCATGACTATGCCTTTTCCGCCCAAGCCAAGGGCGCCTATCCCCCAGCGCAAGAGGCGCGGATGGTCGCCTTCGCCGAGGTCATCGCCTCAGCCCTTGCCACCGATACGGACGAGGTACTGATTGTTGGTCATTCCTCGGGGGCCATTCTCGCGATCTCGGTGCTGGCCGATCTTGTCCGAACAGGGCGTGTACCATCCGAAGGGCCGCATCTGTCGCTTTTGACCTTGGGCCATGTGGTGCCAATGGTCAGCTTCTTGCCGGAGGCACATCGCCTGCGCGCCGATCTGGCCTATCTTTCGGCCAGTCCCACGCTGGCATGGGTCGATGTCACGGCACCGGGCGATGGCTGTTCTTTCGCGCTCTGCGATCCAGTGGCAGTGTCAGGTGTTGCCCCCCCCAATCAACGCTGGCCGCTGGTCATTTCGGCCGCCTATTCCCGAACCTTGCGCACCGCGACATGGGCCGCGCTGCGCTGGCGGCTTTTCGAGGCGCATTTTCAATATCTCAACGCCTTCGATAAGCTGCCCGGGCGGGTCGATGATTACGACTACTTTGCCATCACCGCCGGTCCCTTGTCGCTGGGCGCGCGGTTCGCTACGCGCCCCCCCTCACCCGGTCGCATCACCACGCCGGCCAACCGCTTTCCGGGCATGCGCCAATGACTACGCCCGACCTGCCCCCCAAGCCGCGATCGCGGCCTGATCGCGTCTCGCTTTGGCGTTATATGCGGCTATTTCGGCAAGATATCCTCTCGGCTCAGCCCGCCCGGCTCTACCGCGCTTGGATGGCCGAGTTTCGAACGCCCTTCTTCCGCTCCTATCTGATCAATCAACCCAGTTTGATCGATGACGTCCTCAAGGCCCGGCCGATGGATTTTCCCAAATCCGACCGTATCGGCGAGGGGTTGCGCCCGCTTTTGGGCCGATCGGTCTTTCTGACCAATGGCCCAGAGTGGAAACGCCAGCGCCGCATCATCGACCCCGCCTTCGAGGGTGGTCGCGTGCGCGACACATTCCCCGCGATCTGGGCGGCAGGAGAGGCCGCCGTGGCCCGCATGGCCACAGGCCTGCGCGAGATCGAACAAGAGATGAGCCATGCCGCCGCCGACGTCATCTTTCGCACGCTGTTTTCCTTGCCGATCGAGGACAAGATCGCAACCGAGGTATTTCACCAGTTCCGGGCCTATCAGCGCACCCAACCGATCTTGAACGCGGCGGCCTTTTTGCCTCTGCCCGTGTGGATGCCGCGCGGCCACCGGGCCGAGACGCGCGCCACCGCCCGTGCGATCCGCGCCTTGATCACCACCTTGACCCAAACCCGTATGGACCAGATCGCCCAAGGCACCGCCCCCGATGATCTGGCGACCAAGATCATGACGACCGCCGACCCAGAGACCGGCGCACGTTTCACGACCGAGGAGATGGTCGATCAGGTGGCGATCTTCTTTCTTGCGGGCCATGAAACCAGCGCCTCGGCGCTGGCTTGGGCGCTTTACCTGCTCGCCCGCTACCCCGAATGGCAGGATCGCCTTGCCGAGGAGGCCAGGGCCGCGCTGGTCAAAGGCCCCGATTTCGCCGTCATGGGCAAGTTGCGCCTTGCCCGCAACATTTTCCGCGAGGCGCTGCGCCTTTACCCCCCAGTGCCGATGATGGTGCGTGAGACATCCCAAGCGGAGTGTTTCCGGGACCGCCATTTGCCAAAGGGGGCGCAGATCGTGATCTCGCCTTGGCATTTACATCGCCATGAACGGCTATGGGACAACCCCGATGGATTCGATCCCGCGCGCTGGGCAACCGAGAACGGAAGGGCCTGCCTACGCGAGGCGTTCATTCCCTTTTCGACCGGCACCCGCGTCTGCACCGGCGCAGGCTTTGCCATGGTCGAGGGGCCGCTCTTGCTGGCGATGCTGGCGCGCGCCTACCGCTTCACGATCATCTCAGACCGTGAACCCGTGCCTGTGGCGTATCTGACAGTGCGCGCGAAAGACGGGATCTGGCTGCGGGTGGCCCAAAGGTAAGCGGCTGGAAAATCCGCGCCTAGCTGAACAACACCATCGCACGCGGGTCCCAAGCCAACCGCGCTCGTGCGCCAAATTCCAGCACCCTGCGGCCCGGCATGTTGCGCATCGAGACGCGCACAGGCGCGGGTGTGCCATCGAGCAGGATGTCGTAATAGGTCATATCGCCATAATAGACGACTTCGCGCACCGTGCCGGAGGCCTCGCGGCCACCCTCGGCCGCCTGGCCCTCGTAAAGCAGGGTCAGGCTTTCAGGGCGCAGGCCAATCTCGGCGGCCCCAGCCCTCACACCACCGGGCGCTTGGGCAGGTTCCAGTTCGGCCGGTCCCAAACCCTGTACCTCGACCGAAATCCGCCCGGCCGTCTCGCCCTGAACGGTCGCAGGCAGGAAGTTCATCATCCCGATGAACTCGGCCACGCGGCGCGAATTGGGACGGCGATAGAGCGTTTCAGGATCGGCCAACTGGGCGATTTCACCCTCGAACATCACGGCGATCCGGTCGGACATGACCAGCGCCTCTTCCTGGTCGTGGGTCACGAGGATAAAGGTGATCCCCACCTCGCGCTGAAGCTTGATCAGCTCGACCTGCATCACCTCGCGCATCTTCTTGTCGAGCGCCGAGAGCGGCTCGTCGAGCAAAAGCACCTTGGGCTTCAGGATCAAGGCCCGTGCCAGCGCGACCCGCTGGCGTTGACCGCCCGACAGCGCATGGGCCGCACGCGCCCCGAACTTGGCCAATCCCACCATCTCGAGTGCTTGGCCAACCGCGTTGCGCTTTTCGGACACGCTCATCGCGGATTTGCGCAGGCCAAACCCCACATTCTCGGCCACACTCATATGCGGGAAAATGGCGTAAGACTGGAACACCATGTTGGTAGGCCGCTTGTTTGGCGCCACACCTTCCATATCCTTGCCATCGAGCAGGATTTGCCCCTCCGAGATATCCTCGAACCCTGCGATTGCGCGCAAAAGCGTGGTTTTGCCACAGCCCGAGGGGCCAAGCAGCGAGAAAAACTCGCCCTGCCCGATATTGGCGGTGATCCCTCGCAGAGCGTGATAATCGCCGTAGTATTTCTGCACACCCGTGAGCGTGACGATGGGAGGGCGGGTCTGGCTCATAGAAAGCCTCCGGTATCCTTAAGGCCCGCGCGCTTGAGGCCGCGCCGGCGGAATGTTTCGGCAATGATCAGAAGAGCGACGGACAAGAGCACAAGGATGGTGCCTAGCGCCATGACGACCGGCAATCGCGCGGGGAAGCGCAATTGTCCCCACAGATAGACCGGTAGCGTCGGCTCGTTGCCCGACAGGAAAAAGGCGATGATGAACTCATCAAGCGAGATGGTGAAGCAGATCAGCAAGGATGCGATGATGCCGGGGCTGACCAAGGGCAGCGTGATGAGGCGGAAGGTTGACCAAGGCGTCTCGCCCAGATCGATCGCCGCCTCCTCGAGGCTTTTGTCCATGTTGGAAAAGCTACCCTGAAGGATGGCGATCGCAAAGGGTGTGCAGATCAGCGTATGGCCCGCGATGATCGACCAGGTGCCGCTGTTCAGCCCCAGTTGCATCAGCACGATCAAGAGCGAGATCGCGACGATCACCTCGGGCAAGACCAAGGGTAGCATGATGAAACCCACGATCCCCGCCTTGCCGGGAAAGCCATAGCGCGTGGCGGCGCGGGCCGCGAATAGCCCCAAGATGGTCGAAAAGATCGCGGTCGAAACGGCGATGATCAGCGAGTTTACCGTCGCCTCGTGCAGGGCGGGCGTATCGAGAAGCGCCGCGAACCAGTCCAGTGTAAAGCCTTGCAAAGGAAATGCGATGATCGTGCCGGAATTGAAAGCGAACATCGGCAACAGCATGATGGGCGCATAGAGCACCACCAGGTAAAGCACGGCAAAGATGGCGAGCGCGTTCAGCCTCATATCCCCCACCTCCCCTTGGGCAGGCGCGCCAAGATCACGATCGACACAGCACTTGCCGCCAGCACAAGCCCGATCGCGCCGGCAGCCGGCCCCACCAGCGCAGGGCCGTGGATGAAGGCCGCGCGGATCAGCATGATCTCGGCCAGCGCCACCGCGAGGGCCACACCTGCCCCCTTGGTCCCACCGCCCACTTTGTCAGCCAGCCACAGCCAGGCCCGCGCGCGCGATATCCCCCACAACAACACCGCCGCGACCAATAGCATCGCCAAAACCGCCAGCGTCGCCCCCATGGGCCGATCGTTGAGGTCAAAGATCTGCGCATAGATCATCGTGGCGATCATCGTGCCGCCTGACCCACCCACAAGGCGCGGGGTGACGTAATCACCCACCGTCGGAATGAACACGATCAACACCGCCGCCAGCACCCCCGGCATCGCCAAGGGCAGCGTCACGCGCAAGAACGTCATCGCATAGCTTTCGCCCAGATCCCGCGCGGCCTCGAGCAAGGAGCGGTCGATCTTTTCCAAAGTGACAAAGATCGGCAGGATCGCGAAGGGCGCAAAGGCATGGGCCAGCGTGATCACCACCGAATTTGCGTTATACAAAAGCCAACCAAGAGGTTCGTCGATCACCGGGCCGCGCAACGCACTGTCGGCAGGCAGCAAAAGCCAGCCCAATCCCGCCAGCACCGCGACGGCGCACGCCCCCAAAGCGGCACGCGTCGAAAGCTGGCCGATGGCCCAAAAGACCAGCGCACCGAATGCGATGGCCGCCAGCAGCACCGCGAGGATCGCGATCATCGGCACCAGGGTCAAACCGCTATTGATCGGCCCGTCATAGGCCAAGATCACCCGCCACAAGAAGACCCGGATCAGGTAACTTGTCCAAAACGGGATGGTGATCAAAAACAGCCACAGCGATTTGCGCTCGGGCCGGACATGGAACGAGATGTAATAGGCGACCGGAAAGGCCAGCGTCACAGTCACAAGCGTCACCAACCCCGAGATCCTAAGCGAGCGCAGCATCAATTCCCGGTAAAGCGGATCGGTCAGCGCCTCGGTGTAGTTAGCGAGCGTGAAGTCGCGCTGGATGGTCAGGAATTGCTGGGTCCAGAAGCTCAGCAGCACGATCGCCGCCAAGGGGGCGGCGAGCAAAAGCAGCGCATACAAAAAGGTTGGGCTGACCAGCGTCAGCCCTCTTGCCGCTTCGGTGCGCATCAGCTTCGCGTATCTACTCACCCGTCGCCGACCCCTGCGCTATGGGCTGATTCCGCGGTGGAAAATGAGGCTTTCACGCCTGCGCCGCAAGCGATTTGCTGCAAGGCGGCGATAGTCACTGCCTGCTTTGTTCCAAGCCCCTGTGAAGACACGAAAAAGGGGGCCGCGGCCCCCTTTTCCACATGCGTTGACATCACGGCCTACTGGGCCGCGACAGGGTCATCGGTGCGCACACGCAAGGCGGTCATGCGGTCGGGAACGCCAATCACCGCGCCATTCTGTCCGCGCCCGCGCTTGATGGCATCGACAACCTCCATGCCGCTCACGACTTGGCCGACCACGGTATATTGCCCGTCGAGAAAGGGGCCAGGTGCGAACATGATGAAGAATTGGGAATTGGCGCTGTTGGGATTTTGCGCCCGCGCCATGCCGATTGCCCCCCGGTCAAAGGTGATGTCAGAGAATTCGGCCGGAAGATCGGGATATTGCGACCCGCCCCGCCCTGCATAGCGCATATCTTGGCCCATGCGGCCATATTCGACATCACCCGTCTGTGCCATGAAGCCCTCGATCACACGGTGAAAGACCACCTCGTCATAGGCACCTTCGGCGGCCAAGGTGGTGATCCGCTCCACATGCAGCGGCGCCACCTCTTCGAACAGGTCGATGATGACCGTGCCTTCGGCTTCGCCCGAGATATCGATCTCGAGGCCGGTCGCATAGGCCGGGCCACACAGCACGCAAAGGGCAAGCGCCAGCTTACGCATCGGTGGCCACCTTGACCGAGATCATCTGGTCGGGATTTGTCGGCGGCTCGCCACGGGTGATCGCGTCAACATGCTCCATCCCCGAGATCACGCGCCCATAGACCGTGTATTGGCGGTTGAGGAAATGGTTGTCGTTGAAGTTGATGAAGAACTGGCTATTGGCCGAATTCGGGTTGGACGAGCGCGCAGCCCCCAGCGTGCCGCGATCATGTGGAATGCCCGAAAACTCCGCCGGAAGATCGGGCTTATCCGAGCCACCTGTCCCTGCACGGCGCAGTTCGCCACCTGCGCGACCATGCTGCACATCCCCCGTTTGCGCCATGAAGCCGTCGATCACGCGATGAAATACCACGCCGTCATAAGCGCCTTCGCGGGCCAATTCCTTCATGCGCGCGCAATGATGAGGCGCGATATCAGGCAAAAGCGCAATCGCGACAGTGCCGGATTTCAGTGTGATCAAAATCGTGTTCTCGGGATCTTCATATGCCGACATACGCCGTACCTTTCGCATTAAGTGTGCTTGTTGGGATATTTCACATCCAGCGCCGCTTTGACCGCCGGTGTAACAAAGGGGGTCACGTCGCCGCCCAGCCGGGCGATTTCCTTGACCAGTTTCGATGCGATCGCCTGCCGATCGGCTTCGGCCATCAAGAAGACGGTATCGATGCCCGCGTTCAATTTGCGGTTCATGCCGACCATCTGATATTCATATTCGAAATCCGCGACGGCGCGCAGACCACGGATGATGATCGCGGCGCCGACATCCGTCGCGCAATCGATCAACAGGTTCTCAAAGGGATGAGCCACGATCTCGGTGCCGGTCACGGCTGACAGCTTTGCACATTCAGCCTCGACCATCGCCACGCGTTCTTCGAGCGTGAACAAGGGATGCTTGTCGCGATTGATGGCCACGCCAATGACAAGGCGGTCAACCAAAAGGCTCGCGCGTTTGATGATGTCGATATGGCCCAGCGTGATCGGGTCGAATGTTCCCGGATAAAGCCCTGTGCGCATCGCAAATCCCCGCCGCTCTCCTTGCTTGCGGGCCGGACACAACCACCGGGTGCCTGCCAATGCAAGCCCCCGCTTGAACGCAACACCAGAAGATCGGGCTCAGAACCCCTTGATCATCCCCTCAAGTGCTTCTTTTTCCATGGAAAGTGTCGCCAGTTGCGCCTTGACGACATCGCCGATGGAAATCAGCCCGATCATTTCTTGGTCCTCGACGACCGGCAGATGGCGGAACCGCCCCTTGGTCATCAAACCCAAAACCGCCTCGGCGCTGTCGTCGCGGCGGCAGGTCACGATATCGCGGGTCATGATGCCTTCGAGGCTATCGGACAAACAGCCCACCCCTTTTTGCGCGATCTCGCGCACGATGTCGCGCTCGGACACGATGCCCGCCACGCTCTTGCCGTCAGGCGACACGACCACGGCCCCGATCCGGCGCTGCGCCAAAAGCTTGGCGGCCGCCGACAGGCTTTCTTCAGGCGTGATGGTGACGACCCCATCATCGGATTTGGACTTCAGGATTTGTTGCACCAGCATCTCAGCCTCCCTTGGTTGATCGCGGTTGAGGCGGCAAGCGTCCGCGCCCAAGGGTTGTCGTGTCAAGCGATCTGAGCGGATTTGGCGACAAGTTCCTCGCGATGGGCGATTTCATCACGGATGCCATCGCGCAAAAGCGCCGATAGCCGCGCAAGGCGCACATCGCGCGGCCCGGCATGGCTGACCAGCCAGAACCGCCGCTTCAGGCGCAAACGGTCGGGAAAGATGCGCACAAGTTCCGGGGCATTGGCCAAGGCAAAATCATGCACGATGGCAAGCCCCGCCCCCGCCCGCGCTAGATTGAGCTGCACCGAGACCGCGTTCGAGGCCATGGCCACGCGCCGCACCCCGAATTGCGCAAGATAATCCAACTCGGCATCAAAGATCATGTCAGGGATGTATCCAATCATACGTGCCGATTTCAAAGCCTCGGGGCCGCTTGGCGTGCCGTTTGCGGCCAACCAGGCGCGCGAGGCGGCAAGCGACAGGTGATAATCCGACAACAGCTCGGCACGCAGCCGCTCGGTTGCCGGCGGCGAGACGGTGATCGCGAGATCGGCCTCGCGCCGCGACAGGTTGACCACACGCGGAAGCGCAAGGATCTGAAGATCAAGGTCGGGATGCGCCGCCGATATCGCCGCGCAAACCTGTGGCAAAAGATAATTGGCGCATCCATCAGGCGCACCGATCCGGATCGTGCCAGATAACTGCCCGGCCTGGTCGGCGTCTTGATCGGCCAAACCACCGCGCAGCGCTGCCTCGGCTGCCTCCGCGCGAGGCAAGAGTCGTTGGCCCGCCTCGGATAACGCATAGCCTTGGGGTGATTTCACGAACAAAAGCGTGCCAAGCGCGCGCTCAAGCCGCGCGATGCGCCGCCCCGCCGTGGCCGGATCAAGCCGCAAGGACTTGGCCGCCGCAGACAGGCCCTCGCCCCGCGCGACGGCCAAAAAGACCCGCAGATCATCCCAGTTCATGCCTTTATCCCTTGCAAAAATGCAAAACGACTTTGGCAATCTGCCGCTTTTCTTGGCATTCTTGCAAGGATACACTACGCGCAGCAGCGCTTTTTTTAAAGGACAGGTATCATGGAACAGATCGGACATTGGATCGACGGCAAGCATGTGGCAGGCGCCTCTGGCCGTTTTGCCGATGTAATGAACCCCGCCACGGGCGAGGTACAGGCACAAGTGGCACTTGCTTCCAAGGCCGAGCTTGACGCAGCCGTCGCCAGTGCCGCCCGCGCACAGCTTGCATGGGGTGCCACCAATCCGCAGCGGCGTGCGCGCGTGATGATGGCGCTTGTGGGCCTTTTGAACCGCGATATGGACAAACTGGCCGAGGCGATCAGCCGCGAGCATGGCAAGACATTCCCCGACGCCAAGGGCGATGTGCAGCGCGGCCTTGAGGTGATCGAGTTCTGCATCGGCGCGCCGCATCTGTTGAAGGGCGAGTTCACCGATAGCGCTGGCCCCGGCATCGACATGTATTCGATGCGCCAGCCGCTTGGTGTGGTTGCGGGCATCACGCCCTTCAACTTCCCCGCCATGATCCCCTTATGGAAGATGGGACCAGCGCTTGCCGCGGGCAATGCGATGATCCTCAAACCATCCGAGCGTGATCCGTCTTGCCCGATGATGCTGGCCGCCTTGTGCAAGGAGGCAGGCCTGCCCGATGGCATCTTGCAGGTGATCAACGGCGACAAGGAAGCGGTTGACGCGATCCTCGACAATGAGACGGTCCAAGCGGTGGGCTTTGTCGGCTCCACCCCCATCGCGCAGTATATCTACAGCCGCGCCACCGCAAACGGAAAGCGCAGCCAGTGCTTCGGCGGCGCAAAGAACCACATGATCATCATGCCCGATGCCGATCTCGACCAAGCCGCCGATGCGTTGGTGGGCGCGGGCTATGGCGCAGCGGGCGAGCGCTGCATGGCGATATCCGTGGCCGTCCCCGTGGGCGAAGAAACCGCCGACCGGCTGATCGAAAAACTCGTGCCGCGGATCGAGGCGCTGAAGGTCGGCCCCTACACGGCCGGCAACGATATCGATTTCGGCCCTGTCGTCACCGCGGCCGCCAAGGCCAATATCCTGCGCCTTGTCGAAAGCGGCGTCGCGCAAGGGGCGAAGCTTGTTGTCGATGGGCGCGATTTCAAGCTGCAAGGCTATGAAAACGGCTATTTCGTTGGCGCGCATCTTTTCGACCATGTCACTCCTGACATGGACATCTACCGCACCGAGATCTTTGGCCCCGTGCTCTCGACCGTGCGGGCGGCCAGCTACGAGGAGGCGATCGGCCTTGCCCTTGACCATGAATATGGCAATGGCACGGCGATTTTCACCCGTGATGGCGACACGGCACGCGATTTCGCCAATCGCATCAATATCGGGATGGTCGGCATCAACGTGCCGATCCCGGTGCCGCTGGCCTATCACACCTTCGGCGGCTGGAAGAAATCGGGCTTTGGCGATCTGAACCAACACGGCCCAGACGCGTTCCGTTTCTACACCCGCACCAAGACCGTGACCGCGCGTTGGCCGTCCGGGATCAAGGAAGGGGCCGCTTTCAACTTCAAGGCGATGGATTGAGCGTGTCGGCGGGCGGCGGCGGGGTCATCGCCGCCGCCTGGCCTGACAAAACACTCAGCACGGGCGTAGGTGCCGGCGTCATGGCGAGGGCGCGCAACCCCTCGGCCAGCGCGCCGCGATGCTGGCGCGCCTTCAGACACTCGAAACTACCCGCGCGAAAGGCGCGGCAGGCTTCCGGGCGGTCATCATAGATCGCGCAGAGCGTTTGCCCCGTCGCCGTGATGATCAGCTGCGCGCAATGCCCGCAGGCCATTTTCATGTAGCGTCGCCCGTCGATCTGGGTGATTGCACTGTCGGGGATGAGGCGGCCCTGATCCTCGGGCAAGAGGGCGACATAGCGGTCATGACCGCCAAAGCAGCAGGCCCCGCAGGCCGTGCAGTCAAATGTGGGGGAGGACACCGAAGCACCCGAAATGCCGCGCCGGCTGGAACGGCCCCTTGCCGCAAGCGATGCGCCACACGGGGATTTAACGGTGCGATTGCGCCTCGGCAAGGGCGATCGCATCGGCAAGGTTGCCCGACGCATGCCCTTGCAAAACTTCTGCAACAGTCGGAAATTAAACAAGCGTTCAATTCAGCCACAGCCAAGGGGGAGGCAGCGCAGGATGGACTTTGCATTGAGCGACGAGGCGCAGGCCGTTTACGACATGGCCCATGCCTTTGGTCAGGCCGAGATTGCCCCCCATGCGCGCCAATGGGAGGCCGACGGCACCATTCCGAAAAGCCTGTGGCCAAAATTGGCGGAGCTCGGCTTTGGCGGGCTTTATGTCAGCGCACAAAAGGGTGGTTCGGGCCTGTCGCGGCTGGAGGCGACGCTGGTTTTCGAGGCACTCAGCCATGCCTGCCCCTCGGTCGCGGCGTTTTTGTCGATCCACAACATGTGCGCCAAGATGATCGAGCTTTATGGAAACGATGATCTTCAGGCCCGCTTCCTTCCATCGGCGATCGCGATGGAGCGTTTCTTTTCCTATTGCTTGACCGAACCGGGCTCGGGCTCTGATGCGGCGGCGCTGAAAACGCGAGCAGAGCGCACCAATGAAGGATACGCGCTGACGGGGACCAAGGCCTTCATCTCGGGCGGGGGCTATTCAGATGCTTATATCGTCATGTGCCGCACCGGCGAAAATGGGCCGCGCGGCGTTTCGGCGGTGATCGTCGAGGATGGCGCACCGGGGCTGAGTTTCGGCGGGCTCGAGGACAAGATGGGGTGGCGGTCACAACCCACCCGTCAGGTGCAATTCGATGATTGCCAGATCCCCGCCGCGAACCTTTTGGGCGAAGAGGGGCATGGCTTTCGCTATGCGATGGCGGGGCTTGACGGGGGACGGCTCAACATCGCGGCCTGTAGCCTTGGCGCGGCGCGTGCGGCGCTTTCCGCAACACTCGGCTACATGGGCGAACGCAAGGCATTCGGCCAATCCATCGACCAGTTCCAAGCGCTGCAATTCCGCCTCGCCGACATGGAGATTGCGCTCGAGGCCGCGACGGTCTTGCTGCGCCAAGCGGCATGGAAGCTCGACACCGGTGCTGCGGATGCCACCAAGGCCTGCGCCATGGCCAAGAAATTGGTAACAGAAACAGGCAGCCAAGTCGTCGATCAATGCCTGCAACTGCATGGTGGTTACGGCTACCTCGCCGATTACGGCATCGAAAAGCTGGTGCGCGACCTGCGGGTGCATCAAATCCTCGAAGGCACGAACGAGATCATGCGCCTGATCGTGGCGCGCCACATGCTGGCCACGCGCTGATAGTCATGGTCGCAGGCGTATTTTTGGCAAGATGAAGGGATAGGCGTAGTCATGTCAGATGAGATCGATATCAGGATCGTAGGCCTTGCAGGGCGCATCACGCTGTGCCGCCCCGCAGCGCTCAACGCCTTGAGCTATCCCATGTGCCTTGCGATCGAGGCGGCGCTGGATACTTGGGCCGATGATCCAAAGGTGGCGCTCATCGTGATCGACGCGCAAGGCGAGCGCGCCTTTTGCGCCGGCGGAGATATCGCACAGATGCATGCGGCCGGGATGCAGGGCGATTACAGCTTTGGCCATCGCTTTTGGTTCGACGAATACCGCATGAACGCCAAGATGTTCCACTTTCCCAAGCCAGTGGTCAGCTTCATGCAGGGCTTTACCATGGGCGGCGGCGTGGGGGTTGGCTGTCATGGCTCGCATAGAGTTGTGGGGGCGACAAGCAAGCTGGCCTTGCCCGAATGCGGGATCGGCCTTGTCCCCGATGTCGGCAGCACGCTGCTTTTGGCGCGCGCGCCGGGGCGCTTGGGCGAGTACCTGGGAACGACCGGCTATCGCATGGGGCCGGGTGATGCGATCCATGCAGGCTTTGCCGATTACGTTATCCCCGAGGCGGATTGGCCAGACTTGATCGCAGAGCTATCGGCCAGCGGCGATTGGGAGGCGGTGGATCGCGCGGCGCAAGCTGTACCCGACAGCCCCCTCGCTGCCGCCCAAGGGCAGATCGATCGGCTTTTCGCTGGCGATACGATCCGTGATGTCGTCAACCTCCTGCGGGTAGAGGAAAGCGCACGCGCCAAGGATGCGCTGGCCGCCATCGGGCGGGGCAGCCCCTTGGCCGTGGCCTGCACCTTGGAGTTGGTGCATCGCGCACGGCTGCGCGACACGATCGAGCATGCTCTCGAACAAGAATACCGCTTTAGCTACCGCGCGATGGAACACGGGGATTTTCTTGAAGGAATCCGCGCGGCGATCATCGACAAGGACAAATCCCCCAAATGGCGCCATGAAAACATCGACACCCTGCCCGCGACGACGGTTGCAGCCATGTTGATGCCCTTGGGACGGGCCAGCTGGTCCATGGATGCGAAAGGATATGTGGCATGAAGATCGGCTTTATCGGCTTGGGAAATATGGGTGGCCCAATGGCCGCCAACCTCGTGGCGGCGGGTCATGCGGTCACGGGCTATGACGTCACAGGGATCGGCCCCGAAGGCGTCACGGTCACCCGCGATGCCGCTGCCGCCGTGCGGGACGCAGAGGTCGTGATCACGATGCTGCCCAATGGCGCGATCTTGCGCGCAGTCGCCGATCAGATCATTCCAGCCATGACCAAAGGCGCGGTCTTGCTCGATTGTTCCACCGTCGATGTCGCAAGCGCCCGCGCAGTTGCGGCGCAAGCGGCCGCGGCAGGGCTTGGCGCGCTTGATGCGCCCGTCTCGGGGGGTGTGGGCGGCGCGCAGGCTGGCACGCTGACCTTCATGGTCGGCGGGGCCGATACGGCCTTTGCCACCGCGCGCCCCTTGTTCGAGGTGATGGGCCAAAAGGCTGTGCATTGCGGACCGGCGGGCAACGGGCAAGCGGCCAAGATCTGCAACAACATGATCCTCGGCGTCACCATGATCGCCACCTGCGAGGCCTTTGCGCTGGCTGACAAGCTGGGGCTCGATCGCCAGGCGATGTATGATGTCGTCTCGACCTCCTCGGGGCAAAGCTGGTCGATGACCAGCTATTGCCCCGCCCCCGGTATCGGGCCGCAAAGCCCCGCCGATCGCGGCTACCAGCCGGGCTTTGCCGCCGATCTGATGCTCAAGGATTTGCGGCTAAGCCAAGAGGCCGCTGAAGGGGTCGATGCCGATACGCCGATGGGCCAGCTTGCCGCAGCACTTTATGCCCGTTTTGTCGAGAACGAAGACGGCAAAGGGCGAGATTTTTCCGCGATGCTGCCGCGATTCGAAGGGCGCAACCGCACAAACAACTGATCAGGAAAGAAAAAACGGAGCTTGGGATTACGCGTTTTGCGTGGCAAACTTAAACGCGACACTCCAAGATATGTCCGCATAAGACCCGGTGCCGCAAAAGTTCTTATCGGTGCACCTCGACGTCGGTGCCGGGTCGCGGGACATCAGGGTCTTCCCCCGAAATCCGTTTAGGCAAAGGCAATCGCCACCCGGCGGTTCAATCGACCCTTCTTCTCGATCTTGTGGATCGCCATCTTGCCGATCTCGGCGGTGCGCGCCACATGCGTGCCGCCACAGGGCTGCAAATCGATCTGCCCTGCCCCTTCGCCAATGCGCACAAGGCGGATACGCCCTGCGCCGCGCGGCGGTTGCACCGACATCGTTTTGACAAGACCAGGCTGGGCATCAAGCGCGGCCTCGGTGATCCATTCCTCGGTCACGGCAAGATCACGGGTGATCAACGCGTTCAGTTGCCCCTCGAGGATCAGGCGCTCATCGGCGTCGGGCATCTGGGGCATGTCGAAATCAAGCCGCCCTTTATCATGGGCAATCGCCCCGCCTGTGACGGGATAGGGAAAGACCACGGACAACAGATGGAGGGCGGTATGCATGCGCATATGCGCATAGCGCCGTTCCCAATCAAGCCGCTGTTCAACCTCGGCGCCGATGGGCGGTAGGGTTACGGCCTCGGCGGGAACAAGCACGATAGCCCCACCCTCGCCTTTGACGGCGGTCGCAATTGCAATGCGCTGAGCGCCCAAAACCAATGTCCCGCTATCGCCGGGCTGTCCACCAGCGCGGGGATAAAAAATCGTGCGGTCAAGCACGATCCCCCCCTCTTCGGTCAGGGCGGCGATGCGCGCGGTGGCGCTTTTGCGATAGGGGTCGGTCAGATATAGCGGCTCGGTCATGTCTCGCCCTTGGTCTGTGGCATGGCCCCTTGTGCGATAGAGGCTGTGTGCGGCGGGTGAAGCGCTTCGGGATTGCGCAGCCAGATATCGCGCTGGGCAAAGGGAATCTCGATCCCCTCGGCGGTAAAGCGCTCGGCGATGCGGTGGTTGATCTCGGTCGTGACCCTGACCAGATCATTCACATCGACCAAGATCGCACGCACCCGAAAATCGAGGCTATCCGCCCCGAAGCCAAGGAAATCGACACCGGGTTCGGGATATTTCGCAACACCCGGCACCGAGGCTGCGATCTCTTCCAAGATGCGCTGTACGCGGCGTGTATCGGTGCCATAGGCCACGCCCACGGTCAGCACCGCGCGCCCGATGGTATTGCCGCGCGTCCAGTTCGTGACCGTTCCCGCGATCAGGTCGGCATTTGGCACGATCACATCTGTCTTGTTGAAGGTCTCGATCACCGTCGAGCGGACCGAGATCGATTTCACGATCCCCATCGTGGTGCCAACTTCGATCCAATCCCCCTCGGAGATGGGGCGCTCGATCAACAGGATCAGACCCGAAACAAAGTTGTTGACCACGTTTTGCAGGCCAAAGCCGATCCCGACTGATAAGGCGCCAAGCACAACGCCAAGCGCTGTCAGGTCGATCCCCGCGGTGGTGATGGCGATGACCGCGGCAAGGCCGATCCCGACATAGCCCACACCGGCCACAACGGCATGGCGCGCACCTGCGTCAAGGCGCGTCCGCGGCAACACCGTGCTGCGCAGCGCCCCTTGCAACATGCGCGTGGCGATCATGCCGATCGCAAAAACCAGCCCCACGGCCAGCACGATCGTGGGCGTAATCCGTGTGCCGCCCAGATCGATCCCAACAAAAAAGCGGCTGATGATCTCGCTGATCTGCTCGGGCCGCATGCCCCAGATCAAGGCCAAGACCGGCAGCGCAAGGAACACCAGCACCAGATTGACCAACACCGGCAACAGCGCTTGCGCGGCCTGATCCTGTGTCTGGCCCGAGACGACAGCATAGAGCGCGCGGATCGGGCTTTGCAGCACGACCAAGACCCCAAGCAGCCCCAAGGTCAGCGCCGTCGGCGTCATCGCAGCCTCGGCCAAGCTCAAATACCCCGCCGCGGCCAATCCGGTCCCCAAGATGGCAACCGCGCGCATCGCGGTAATCGCACCAAGAAGCAACCGCGCAATAAAGCCGCCATCACCCTCATCGGGGCCATCGCGCAAATCCTTGCGGTGCTGGCTAAACAAGGCGGCCAACCACAACAGCGCGACCGCAAGCCCGACATAGACCGGCAAGACAAAGACACCACGCGCCGCAAGCGGGATGACATCGAGCGCCGAGATCGTTTCAGCCAAGCTGCCCAAACCAAAGAACAGGCCCAGCAAGACCACCGCGCGCCGCAGCGCCGGGCGCAGCGCAGGTGCCACGCCAAAAGCCGCTGCAATCGCCGGATTAGCTGGAAATAGCCGCCCCCCCAGCCAAAGGGCCAAATAGACGGCAACAAGCCCCGAGATGGCCGCCCCCAGCAACGCGCCACCCGCAGCGCCCAAAAGATGGAGCATGCCGACCGCCGCCCCAACCACCAGCAAGCCCATGATCGGGAACAAGACCTGCAAGAGCGAAATGGCAAAGGCAAAAACTTCGCGCCCCGGCGAGGCACTGCCGTCTTGCTGCAACACATCGGTCCAACGCCCGACGAACATCCGGCTGCGCAGCAACAAAAACAGACCCGCTGACGCCAACAGCACGGCGAAAAACGCGCGATCCCATGGGCTTTCGCCGGCATTGCGCAAGCCGGCAAGCTGTGATGTCACCTCGGCGCCCAGCCGTGTCATCAGATCGGCGATCCCGGTCAGAGCAGGCGGCCAATTCAACGGGTTCACAGGTGCGGGATCGCGTTCAAACAAGGCGCGCGCCTGACGTTCGGCCAAGATCGCGTCAATCTCGGCAATCAGGCCATTGGCGCGGTTGAACGCCTCGCTCGCGGTTACGCGGGGTAGTTGCGCTTGGGCCATCTGGGCGGTCAGGGCGGCGCGCCGATCGGCGATAGCGGCTGGCTCGGCCTCGCCTTCGGCGGGGATCGGCCCCAAGGCCTCGATCTGGGCCTGCAAGGTGGCGATCCGTTCGGCATTGGCGTTTTGCGCTGCCAAGAATACGGCCCGCCAATTGGCCAAGGTTATCCGCAGGTTTTCTAGAAACGCAGTCGAGGCGGTACCGGCCGCGATCAAGTTCTCGGCCCGGACCGCCTCTTGTTCCCAAACCCCAACATCGATCTCGGCAGGCACGGTCGCGCTCGCGCTTGGCTCGGGGGCAACCTGCGCCAAACCCGGCGGTGCGAGCGCCCCGAGCGCAAGCAGGAGAATGACCGAAAGCGTGCGCAAAACCCGTGTCATGCGTCTTCGAAAACCGATGGGATGTCTGCTGCTGGTCGATCAAGCCATGCAGGCACCGGCAAACCTTTTTCGCGCAGGAAAGCGGGATTGTAGAGCTTGGATTGATAGCGTGTGCCGTAATCGCACAAAATGGTGACGATGGTATGACCCGGCCCCATCTCGCGTGCCATGCGCACGGCCCCTGCCAAATTCACCCCTGACGATCCGCCAAGGCAAATCCCCTCTTCGGCGAGCGTGTCAAAGACGATAGGTAGTGCCTCGGCATCGGGGATGTTATAGGCGAAATCGGGCCTAAACCCCTCAAGATTTGCCGTAATGCGCCCTTGGCCGATCCCTTCGGTGATGGATCCACCCTCGGCGCGCAATTCGCCGGTGGTGTAGAAACTGTATAATGCGGCCCCGTCGGGGTCGGCCAGCCCGATCTTGACGCCCTTGGGTTGCAGTGCCATCGCCACACCCGCCAGCGTGCCGCCCGACCCCACGGCACAGATGAATCCATCCACCTTGCCGTCGGTTTGGTGCCAAATCTCGGGGCCGGTCATCTCGATATGGGCTTGGCGGTTGGCGATGTTGTCGAACTGGTTCGCCCAGACCGCACCATTTGGTTCGGTCTTGGCCAGCGCCTCGGCCAAGCGGCCGGAATAGCGCACGTAATTGTTGGGATTGCGATAAGGTGCAGCTGGCACTTGGATCAACTCTGCGCCTGCCAGCCGGATCATATCCTTTTTCTCTTGGCTTTGCGTCTCGGGCATGACGATGACGGTGCGAAACCCCATCGAGGCCCCCACAAGCGCCAGGCCGATCCCGGTATTGCCGGCCGTCCCCTCGACGATGGTGCCGCCCGGCCCCAACAGCCCACGCGCAACAGCGTCACGAATGATGTAGAGTGCCGCGCGATCCTTGACCGATTGGCCGGGGTTCATGAACTCGGCCTTGCCCAAGATCTCGCAGCCGGTCATGTCGCTGAGCTTGTTCAGCCGGATCAGGGGTGTATTGCCGATCGCGGCGGCAAGGTCGCTATGGATGGTCATTGGCCGGGCTCCGCCATTGCAATGCGCTGTGGTTGAAAGGGATAGGCGCGCAGGGAGAAAAGCTCAACCCGATGCGCGCAATCGCGTGCGATTGAGCATCAACCACTGCATGCTGATCACCAAGGGCGCATTAGCCATATCACCCGCTTCAAGCATCGTGCAGGCCAGGTCCCATGGCACGATATGAGACAAGATATCCTCGCCCTCGGCCAGATGCCCGCCACGGCCCGTGATGTCATCGGGCAGATCGGCCAAAGCAACATAGCTGTGCAAGACCTGCGCGATGCCGCCGGGGCTGGGGTAGTAGCGCGCCACATGATGCAGCGCGCCAAGGATCAGCCCGGCCTCTTCTTGTGCTTCGCGATGGGCAGTCGCCTCGGGTGTTTCACCAGCATCGATCATGCCCGCGATCGGCTCCAAAAGCCACGGATGAGGGTCTTCTTGCACAAAAGCCCCAATGCGCAGCTGCTCAATGAGCAAGATCCGATCGCGCACAGGGTCATAAGGCAGGACCGTGACCGCATCGGTGACGCGAAAGATCGCGCGTTCCTGCAACGCCGACCACTGCCCGTCAAATTGGCGGTGCCTGAGCGCCACCTCAGCTACGGTGAAGAACTTGCTGTAGGGGCGGGTGTGCCTGAGCACTGTCACATCGCCCCGCGGCGGGTTTGTCCCCACCAGACCGGGCCGCTGCCAGCGGCGCGCACTGACCACCGCTTGCGCGCGCGAGGCGATGACGCCAAAGCGCGCCCCAATCTCGGCCGGGGTGGCGGACTGGAGTTGATCCATCACCTCTTGCGCGGTCAGGATCTCAAGCTCACCCCATGCGCGCTGCCAGGCATCGAGCGACCAAGGGCCAACGGTCTCAGGCGCGGCCGTGCTTTCACCGGTAACAGGGCGATAGACCGCGGCGGGCCGTGGCCCATCCACCGTCTGGACCACGACCTGGTCGCGCGCGTAGCCAAAACAGGCCTCGTAGGCATCCAGCCGCGCAAGTGCTGCATCATCGGCAGCAAAAATCAGACCATCGGCCACCTGCCCCCTGGCCACGCCCAAAACCGGCCAGCCTGTCGCCTTGGCGCGCATCACGGATGCCTCTGGCAGATGCGCCGATTGCGTGGCAACGGTATAACCGGCCACGACGCGTAACACAGGCGCATGGCGCAATGTGCCGAAAACAAAGATATCTGTCATGTCTGCCCCGCAAATCGGCGCCCTAGCGCCAGCGCTTTGCGACAGTTTCGCAGATCAAGCCGCCAATGACACCCCCGGCCAGCAAGACACCCCAGATCGGCAGCGTCAGCGATTGATCCGCATAGGCGAGGAACTGCATCGCAACTGCATCGAGCGCATCGGCAAGCCCGTCATAGCGATTATTCAACGCACGCAAATACACCGCCCGCATCGCAAAGACCAAAAGCCCAAGAAAGGCGATCTGCGCAGCACAGGTCACGCCATATCCGATAGCAATCCCTCGCCCCTGCCCGACGCCACGCCCACCAAACACCCAGCCCCGCCATGCAGCAATCAGCCCAAGGGAGAGCGGAAAATAGGTGGCGGGTGTTCCCGGCGGAAATGTTGCGAGCACCTGAATAGCCACACACCACGCGACAAGGAAAAACCAAAGCGCACCAATCAGCCGCGCGGCTGTTGGCATCGCATGCGCATGATTGCGCCCGCCCTTGTCATGCAAAAACACCATTCCCCGCCGTTAGCGGCGGAATCTGGCCAGAATAAGGCAAGCGCACCCCTGTGCGATCAGCTTGGGCGGGTCACTGTGATCTGAGTCACATCGGTATTGCCGAAATGGAACGTCGCCGCGCAAGAGGTCAGATAGAAATTCCACATCCGCCGAAAGCGCTCATCAAAGCCCAGCTTGGCAACCTCGTCCCATTTCTCGTTGAAGGTATCGTGCCAACGGCGCAAGGTCTGGCTGTAGCTCTCACCAAACTCGATCGAATGGGCCACGCGCAGGCCCGCACGTTCGACCTCGGCGCGCAACACTTTCGGTGCAGGCAACATGCCGCCGGGAAAGATGTATTTCTGGATGAAATCGACACCACGGCGATAGACATCCCACCTGCGGTCTTGCACTGTGATGATCTGAAGCGTGGCGTTTTTGCCAGGTTTAAGATTGGCGCATAACATATTGAAATACGTTGGCCAATAACGCTCGCCCACGGCTTCGAACATCTCGATCGAGGCGATTCCGTCATACTGGCCACGCTCATCGCGGTAATCTTGCAACTTGATGGTCACGCGATCCGACAGCCCCGCCGCTGCAATCCGCGCTACCGCGTAATCATATTGTTCGCGTGAGATTGTCAGCCCGGTGACGCGCATCCCCCGCTCTTTGGCGGCATATTCGGCAAATCCGCCCCAACCACAGCCGATCTCGAGGATATGATCGCCGGGCTGCGCTCCCATCTGGTCGATCATCGACGCATATTTCGCCGTTTGCGCCACCTCGAGGCTTTCTTGCCCGGTGGTGAACAAAGCGGAGGAATAGGTCATCGTCTCGTCAAGCCAGAGCCCGTAGAAGGCATTCCCAAGATCGTAATGGTACGAGATGTTCTTGCGCGCCTGTCGCTTGGAATTGGACTGCCACCAAAAGCGCAGCTTCTCATATTGGCGCACGATACCCATTCCCAGAAAGCCGTCATAAACCTCTTCGTTATCGGCATGAACAAGGTCCATAAAAGCTTGCAGGTCGGGCGAGGACCACCAGCCATCGAGATAAGCCTCGCAAAAGCCCAGATCGCCCTCGCGGATCAGGCGTGCAAAGATATCGGGATTGTGGACATGCAACTCCGCGACCGGCCCCGGGCCGTGACCCGCGGCGCGAAAGACGCGCCCATCGGGCAAAACAATGTCGAGCCGACCGTGCTGCATCTTGTTGGCCGTATCGAACACGGGCTGAAAATAGCGGGGAAGATTGTACTCTCCCTTCGTGGTTGTTTTTACGTCCATTTGTCCCTCATGTTCTTGCACGCGATTTGGGCAGATGCCGCCCCTCGGCACAAGCCCTGATTGTATTCTTGACCTCAGAAGCCCCTGTTTTGATACGCATCGAGCGCGCGTTGGCGGCCGGTGGCGGCATCGACGACGGGAGCCATCGGATAGGGTTGGTCGGCAGACATGCCCCAACCGTGCGGAATGGCGGCAAAATAGCTTTGCGCACTTGGCGGAGCCGGGCGCGAGATTTCGGCCACCCATTTGCGCCGATAGCGACCCAACGGGTCAAACTTCTCGGCCTGCGTTTCAGGGTTGAAGACGCGGAAATAAGGCGTGGCATCGGGGCCGGAGCCGGCTGACCATTGCCAGCCCATCGCATTGCTGGCCGGGTCCCAGTCGATCAGGCAATCAGCGAACCAATCAAGCCCGATCCGCCAATGGGTCAGCAGATGCTTGGTCAGGTATGAGGCGACAAGCATCCGCGCGCGGTTATGCATACGGCCTGTCACATACATCTCGCGCATGGCGGCATCGACGATCACCATCCCGGTCCGCCCCTGTTTCCACGCTTGCACATGGGGATGCGCGGCATCGGTGTTCCATGGAAATGCATCCCATTCGGACCGCCAGTTCCCCGTGATGATATGGGGCGTGTGATAGGCCAGATGATAGGCAAAATCGCGCCAGATCAATTCCTTGAGAAAGGTTTCGGCACCGGCCTTGCCGTCCTGCATTGCACGCCACCCGGCATGCCAGCACTGGCGGGCCGATATCTCGCCATAGGTCAGGTTTTCCGACAATCCCGATGTTGCGTCTTGATCGAGCCTGTCGCGCGCGACGGCATAGTCGGCGATCGAACTGTCGAGAAAGCGGGCAAGCCGGTCAGCCGCCGCCGCTTCGCCCACATGCAGATTTGGGGCGACGATGGCAGCCCCCCGATCCATCCCGCGCGCCAAGTCCCAATCCGACAATCTGTCGCTCGCAGGCCAGGTGGTCGGCGCCGTTATCTTCGGCATGGCCAAGGGTGCGGCCACCTCGCGCTGGCGCACTGCGTTCCAAAACGGTGTATAGACACGGTAAAACCCACCCGCGCCCGTGGCCACGTCCCATGGTTCGTGAACCGCATGGCCTGCATGGCTTTTTGCCGCCACCCCCGCGGCCTTCAGTGCTGTCTTTACCGCGGCGTCGCGTGCGATGCTCGCAGGGTCGTAAAGCCGGTTCCAATGCACCGCCACGGCCCCCGTTTCGGCGATCAAGGCCGAGAGCACCGCCAGCGCATCACCCTGGCGTAACACCAACCCGCTGCCCGCCGCCGCCAACGCACTTGCAAAGCTTTCGACCCCAAGCGCCAAGCGCCATTTGGGCGCAGCCCCCAATTCTGCCACCGTCTGGTCACAGATAAAGACCGGGATCACCGGCTGACCCGCCGCGCAAGCGGCCACAAGGGCCGGGTTATCAGACAGGCGAAAATCGCGGCGTGTCCAGTAGATGACGGGTGCGGTCATTGCGATAGCTGCTCGTTCTTGCTTTTCATCCCGCAAGTTAGAGCGCAGGCCACCGGGTCAAGCATCAGCTGCTTCATCTTTCCACAAATACGCACGACACAGGCCCGTGCGACCGATCGGGCTTTGGAATATTGCTCTGCGATAGGCCGATCAAAAAGGCCCTTCTTCCAGCACACCATCAGCCGACATCTGGGCATAAAGCAGCCCCTCGCGCAGACCACGATCTGCCACGCTCAACCGATCCGTAGGCCATGCCCGCAAAAGCGCCTGCAAGATCGCCGCCCCCGACATGATCAGCGATTGGCGGTCGCGCCCAATACGCGGGTCGCGTCGCCGCCCCTCTGGGCCAAGGGCCAGATATTGCTGAATCACCCGGTCAATCTGGTCCGAGGTCATGCGCAAGCCATCGACCTTGTTGCGGTCGTAGCGGCGCAATCCCAAATGCGAGGCGGCGACGGTCGTGACCGTGCCGCTCGTGCCAATGATCTGGAACCCCTCGCGGGCTTGGTCGGCGGCATTGTCATAGGGCGAAAAGGCGGCAAGCTTTTCTTCGAAAAACCAGCTCATCAGCGCAAACCGCGCCCCGTCATCGGCGACATCGGCATACATGTCTTTGAGCGTTGCCACGCCAAGCGGGATCGAGATCCAATCGACGACGCGGGCGCGTTTGAACATGGTCTCGACATGATCGAACCCCTGATGGAGCCGCATGATCGCGCGCGGACGTTCCAGCCGCGGCACCTCGGACAGGTCGATCCAGACCAATTCGGTCGAGCCACCGCCGATATCGACCACCAAAAGCTGCTCGGTGCGCATCGACACCAAGGGCGCGCAAGACACCACCGCCAGCCGCGCCTCCTCCTCGGGCTTGATGATTTCGAGCGCGAGCCCCGTTTCCCGCTCGACGACCGCGATGAACTCGGCGGCATTGCTTGCGCGGCGGCAGGCTTCGGTTGCGACCAGCCGCATCCGGCTGACCCGGTGTTTTTCGAGCTTGCGTTGGCAAATCTTGAGGGCGCCAACCGCACGCGCCATCGACGCCCGGCTCAACCGCCCCGAGGCCTCGAGCCCTTGGCCAAGTTGCACGCTTTTTGAAAACGAATCGACCACATGCAACTGGTTGCCCTTGGGCTGGGCAATCAGCATCCGGCAAGAATTCGTCCCCAGATCAAGGGCTGCGTAAAGATCGGCCGGATCAGGTCGGTTGATCGGCGCAGGGCGCGGTTCGACGGGTGCCGCTGCCGCCGCAACAAGCGGGACAACGGCGGCAGAGCTTGTGAACGGACCGGCCCCGCGATTGCGCTTGCGCGGCATTGCGGGCCTCCTCAGGCATGTGTTGGCCGGAGTGTAGCAACCGCCGCAACCACCCACAATGACCAACACAGAGACCATTACGGCAACGATGACGGACCCAATCAAGGCAAGGATCAGCCGCGCAAGCCCGCGATGGGCTTGGTGCGATGGCTCAAGAAGATCATGAGAATTTTGGGCGCACACGCCCCTCGCCCCTGGATGCGCGGCACGCTATCTGTGCGATACGTTGGGGGGTCGCTCCCGCCCCGATGAATGTCGAATTCAGCGCGTGAGTGGCCGCAGCGCTCGCCTATGGTGCGCGCCAGTGAAGCCGCTTCGGCCAAGCCAAAGGATGTCTCGCATGCCCATCGTCACCCATGTCTTCTGGCGCGATATTCCCGCCCAAGTCATCGTTGGCAAAGGCCGCAGCGCGACCAAGGCTGTTTTGCCCGAGCGGTTCGAACAAGCAATTGATCGATGCGCCATGAAGATCGGTGCCAAGGATCAAGATGCGTATCTGGCCGAATGGCGCCGGATCGAGGCAGGCGAGATGACGGGTGAGCCCGCCGAGATCGCCGCAGCCGAAATCGCGCGCCTTGATGCCGCCTACGATGCCGATCACTTACGCCGCTTGATTGCGGCCGATGGATTTGCATCGCATGACACCAACCAAGCCTAAGGGCATGCGCGCGTTTTGGGAGAAAGCGATGGCACTACTGAATTTCCGCAAGAAAGACGGCGCGACCGCTGACGCGCCCCAATCGCTCGAAGCCTTGTTGGCGGGCTACTCGATCGAGGTGATGCCGCGCACCGCCGAAAAGGTCGAGGATTTTCGCACCCTCCTGCCCGCAGGCACGCGTGTCTATATCGCCCATATTGATGGCACCCCCTTCCCCGAGATGCTGGCGACCGCCAAGCGCCTGCGCGCCGAGGGCTGTGAGCCGATGCCGCATTTCCCCGCCCGCTCGATCCCAGATCGCGCGACGCTTTCTGAATGGATCGCGGCCTATCAGGGTGAAGCAGGCGTCAAGGAAGGGTTGATCCTTGCTGGTGGCATCCCTGCCCCGCATGGCGAATTCCATTCCTCGATGCAGCTTTTGGAAACAGGGCTTTTTGACGGCTTCGCTCGGTTGCATGTGGCGGGTCACCCCGAAGGTAATCGCGATATCGACCCAAAGGGTGGCGAGGCCGAGGTGATGGCAGCGCTGAAATGGAAGCAAGATTTCGCCAACCGCTCGGACGCGTCATTTGCCATGGCGACCCAATTCGCCTTCGAGGCGGGACCTGTGCTGGATTGGACCGACCGGCTTGCCGCCAACGGGATTACGATGCCCGTGCATCTGGGTATCGCCGGCCCCGCCAAGTTGCAGACCTTGATCAAATTCGCCATTGCCTGCGGCGTCGGCGCCTCGCTCTCGGTGCTTCAAAAGCGGGCCAAGGATGTGACCAAGCTGCTTTTGCCCTTCGAGCCGACCGAGATCTTGACCGATCTGGCTGCGGCCCGCGCCCAAGGACGCGGCCAGCAGATCGAGGCAATCCATTTCTTCCCGCTTGGCGGGATCAAGACCAATGCCAATTGGGCCACCGAACATGGTGGGGCCTTTGGCCGCCCTGCCACCGCCTCCTGAGACAAGGATCGCTGCGACATGACCCGTACCATCATCGAATCCAAGACCCGCACCACGATCATCGGCTTTGATCAGCCGTTTTGCGTGATCGGCGAACGCATCAACCCCACGGGCCGCAAGATCCTGAACGAAGAGCTCGAGCGCGGCGACTTCTCGCGCGTGCAAGCCGATGCCATCGCGCAAGTCGAGGCAGGCGCCACGGTGCTCGATGTGAATTCGGGCGCAGTCTTTTCCAACAAGATGGGCGAAGACCCCCGCTATGCCGACAACAACTTTGTCGAGCCGATGCTGATGCCGGAACTCATCCGCGTGGTTCAAGAGGTCACGGATTGCCCGCTGTGCATCGACAGCTCGGTCCCTGGCGCGCTCGAGGCGGGGCTTGCCGCCGCCCATGGCCGCCCGTTGGTCAATTCGGTGACCGGCGAGGAAGAGCGCCTCGAGATGGTGCTGCCGCTCGTCAAGAAATACAATGTCGCCGTCGTCGCCATCTCGAATGACGACACAGGCATTTCCGAAGACCCCGAGGTGCGCTTTGCGGTGGCCAAAAAGATCGTCGAGCGCGCCGCCGATTACGGCATTCCCGCCCATGACATCGTCGTTGACCCGCTGGTGATGCCCATCGGCGCGATGGGGACGGCCGGCCAGCAGGTCTTTACCCTCGTGCGCCGCCTGCGCGAGGAGTTGGGGGTGAACACCACCTGTGGCGCGTCCAACATCTCGTTCGGGCTGCCCAACCGCCACGGGATCAACAATGCCTTTTTGCCCATGGCCTATGGTGCAGGCATGACGAGTGCGATCATGAACCCCGTGGCGCTGCCCATCGGCCCCAAGGCCATCGCCGCCAAGAAGGCCGAGGTCGAGGCTGCGGGTATCATGTTGCCGCACGATATGGATGACGAGACCTTCGTCAAGCTGTTCGGCATGGGCTCGACCAAGCCCCGCCCCGGCAAGGAGATGGAGGCGATCCGCGCCGCCAATTTCCTGATGAACCAGGATATGGGTGGGGGAGCATGGATCCGCTTCAACCAGGACCCTGACGCGGCACAGCGTGGCGGGCGCGCAGGTGGCAGGCGGCGGCGCGAGGGGTGATGGCCCTTAACCCGATCTTTACCGTGATGGGTTTGGATGCGGCGCATGACCCAGATGCGCCCCGCCATCGCTTTGCCGTCCGCCCCTTGGGTGGACCAGGTGTTTTCGGCCAAGGCGGTGCGTTACGGCGGGGTGGTGCGCCGCTCGTTGCATTGGGTCGAGGCCGAGGTGGGCCGCGCCGCCTTCGAGGACGAGGTGCGCCGCCGCGGCTGGCATCTGGTGGAATGCAACGGCCAGCTTGTGGTCTTTTGCACCAAACGCCCCATAACCATCCTGTTCTGACCCGAAAATTCGTACGAATTTTCGCAAACTTCGAATTTTCGTACGAAAATTCGGTTTTTCCGACCGAGTGCGCCCAATGACCCAAGATCCTCTCGTCATCTTCACGCCTTCGGGCAAACGCGGACGCTTTGCCGTCGGCACCCCCATCCTGACCGCCGCGCGGCAATTGGGCGTCGATCTCGACAGTGTTTGCGGCGGGCGCGGCATCTGCTCGAAATGCCAGATCGCGCCCTCCTATGGCGATTTTCCCAAGCATGGCGTCACCGTCCATGATGGGGCGCTGTCGGAATGGAACGCGGTCGAGGAGCGTTACCAGCGCGTGCGCGGCCTCAAACCCGGCAGGCGGCTGGGCTGTCAGGCGACGGTTCAGGGCGATATCGTCGTCGATGTCCCCCCCGAAAGTCAGGTTCACCGCCAGGTTGTGCGCAAGGCAGCATCAAGCCGCCCCATCACGATGGACCCCGCCACGCGACTGGTACTGGTCGAGGTGGTGGAGCCTGACATGCACGAACCTTCGGGCGATTTCGAGCGGCTGTGCGATGCGCTGCGCCAGCAATGGCAGATCGACCACGTGATCGCCCCCTTGAGCATCCTCAAGACACTGCAACCAGCGTTGCGCAAGGGCAATTGGCAGGTGAGCGTCGCGCTCCACCAGCCTGCGAATACGGAAGAATTCCAGATCGTCGGGATCTGGCCCGGCCTGCATGAGGGCGGGCTTTACGGACTCGCGATCGACCTCGGTTCGACCACCATCGCCGCGCATCTGTGCGACCTTTCCGATGGCAGGGTTCTGGCCTCCTCGGGTCTCATGAATCCCCAAATCCGCTTTGGCGAGGATCTGATGAGCCGCGTCTCCTATGCGATGATGAACCCTGGCGGCGATGCCGAGATGACGGCCGCCGTGCAAGACGCCATCGCGACACTCGCCACCGAGATCGCGGCCGAGGGCGGCATCGACCCAGCGTTGATCTTCGAGACGGTGATCGTCTGCAACCCGGTGATGCATCACCTGCTCTTGGGCATCGACCCGGTCGAACTCGGCCAAGCGCCCTTCGCGCTCGCCACATCGGACAGCCTGACGCTGCCCGCGCGCGAGATTGGGCTGACGAGCATCGCGCCCACCGCGCAGGTCTATCTTCTGCCTTGCATCGCGGGCCATGTGGGTGCCGATGCCGCTGCCGTGGCGCTCTCCGAAGAACCCGATCAAGCCGATCAACTGACACTGATCGTCGATGTCGGCACCAATGCCGAGATCCTTTTGGGCGACAAGACCGGGGTGCTGGCCTGTTCCTCGCCCACCGGACCCGCTTTCGAGGGTGCGCAGATCAGCGCAGGCCAGCGCGCCGCCCCCGGCGCCATCGAACGGATCGAGATCGACCCCGTGACCAAGGAACCGCGCTTCCGCGTCATCGGTTGCGATCTTTGGTCCGACGATCCAGCCTTTACCGAGGCGACCAAGGACACCGGCGTCACCGGCATCTGCGGCTCGGGGATCATCGAGGCGGTGGCCGAAATGCGCATGGCGGGATTGCTTGATGCATCCGGCCTGATCGGCGGGCCGGAGGCCACAGGCACCGCGCGAGCCGAACCCACGGGCCGCACATTCGCCTATCTGGTCCATGACGCAACCGCGACGGGTGGGCCGCGCATCACCGTGACCCAGGGCGATATCCGCGCCATCCAGCTTGCCAAATCCGCGCTTTACGCCGGCGCGCGGCTCTTGATGGACAAGCGTGGCGTGGATCACGTGGACCGCGTGGTCTTGGCCGGTGCATTTGGCGCGCATATCAGCCCCAAGCATGCGATGGTTTTGGGCATGATCCCTGATGTGGCGCTCGACCATGTGACCAGCGCGGGGAATGCGGCGGGGCATGGCGCGCGGATCGCGCTGTGCAACCGCGCGGCGCGCAGCCGGATCGAACGTGTGGTGAAAACGATTGACAAGATCGAGACCGCAATCGAGCCGCGCTTTCAGGAGCACTTCGTCAACGCCAACGCCATCCCGCATGCGACCGACCCGTTCCCGGAATTAGCCAAGATCGCACCCCTGCCCCATGTCGCCTTTGGCGCATCAGGGGCAGCGCCGGGTGATGGCGGTGGACGCCGACGTCGACGCGGCTAACATGCGGCGCACCCTTGACGGCCCCGCCCCTGCGGGGCTATCTGCTCGGCGCGAGGCGGGTATGATGTAATGGTAGCCTGTCAGCTTCCCAAGCTGAACGCGCGGGTTCGATTCCCGCTACCCGCTCCAGTTTCCTGATACCGCGTGGGCAGAGATCGCTGGGCGCTGGCGGATAAAATACCCCATAATTGTTGCCACTTCGCCGCAATTTCGCCGCAACAGGCAGGCTTTGTTCACGGTACGGAAATGGCTGGCATCTCCCTTCCTGCCGTGATCCGACGTCCATGAACCTCGTCGGGGCCGCGTTCCCTCCAAGGCGCGGTCCCTTTTCATCCCCGGCGCGCCCAGACCACCATCACCGGCACCATCACGGTCAGCGCCAATAGCCGCACAACATGATGAGCGGCGACAAAGGCAGGTTCGAGCCCCGTTTCGACAGCGATCGCGGCCATGACCTCCACCCCGCCAGGCGCAAAAGCCAAAAGCAAAACCGCAGGTGGCAGATCCACAAGCTCGGCCGCCAAGACAGCACCTAAGGCAGCCACGCCACAGGCAATCAAGGTACAGACCAAACCCGCCAGAAGCGCGCCAAGCAAGCGGCGACGATCCGCGCCGACAAACCGCGTGCCGATCAATGATCCCATCGCGATAAAGGCCGCGCCCACCACCCATGCGGGCAGCGCGCCAGGGGTGAGATCACTGCTTTGCCCCAAGGCCGAGGCCGCCATCGCCCCAAGCAAAAGCGGCGCTGGGATCGTGAGCCGCTTCAGGACCCAGCCTAAAGCGATCGCCAAGGGAAAGATCAGCGCCAATCCCCATAATGCGATGATCCCGCGATCGGCCAAATGTGCGGTGCCTTCTACCCCCCAAAGCGCCACCAACACCGGCACGACCAAAGTCAAAAGCAAGACCCGCATGGATTGCACCAAGGCCACGCGTGGCACATCCGCCCCGATATCGGCAGACAGGCCAAGTACATAGCTCAAATGCCCAGGCGTTGCCGAGAGCATCGCGGTCATCCGATCGAAGCGAAACAGCCGCTCGAGCGCGAACATCGCAAGCAAAAGCACAAAGACCAGCGTCACCAGCAACACCGCAAGCGAAAGCGGCCAAGCCATGGCGGTGCCGATCACCTCGGGTGTCACGGTGCTGCCAATGGAGACACCGATCAGCAGGAAAACCATGTCGCGCAAGGCCGGAGGGATAATGCATCGCACCCCCATGATCGCAGCAATCGATACCGCCGTGGCAGGCCCGGTCAGCAAAGCCGCGGGAAAGCCGATCACCCAGAAAAGTGCAGCGCCGCCCGACCCGATCACAAGGGCCGTGGCGGCTGCGCGCCAGTCAGGATGGATCGCTTGCACGCTACGAACCCCGCTTTGTCAAATTCGCCTCGAAGATGTATCCGACGGTGCAGAGAATGGAAGCACGATCAACACGATGCCCCAGATGCAAGCCCGACCTTAATTGGCTTGCAGCCCGCGCGGCTTCGCGACACAACCCGGTTCCATGAGCATGCAGTACCTTCATCCCATTACCACTGATGGCTTGCGGCGCGCGGGGATCACCGCGCCTTGGGGCTTTGGCATCGCTGACCGGGTCCGCTTTGGCGAGTTGGACGCTTTGGGCCATGTCAACAACACCGCCTATCTGCGCTGGTTCGAGAACCTCCGTCTGCCTTATCTCGCCGCGCGCCATGTCACCGATGATAGCCCCAACAGCCCAAGGCTTGTCCTCAAGCGCACAAGCTGTGACTACATGGCCGAAATGTTTGGTGGCATGGATTATATCGTGACAGGGCGCACGCGGGCGTTTCGTGCCACCTCCTTCACCATGGAATTCGGTGTGTTCCTGCCCAATCACGATGGCCCGGCCAAACAGATGGCCGCAGGCGAGGCGATCTTGGTCTTGCTGAGCCCTACAGGTGATGGCCGCTATCCGATCCCTGCCCTTAGCCGTGATGCCTTTATCGCCGAGGATGGCGCGCTGGCCGAGCGCGCTTAACCCCCTTCATCCTTCCAAGAATACGCCTGCAATCGCCCGCCATCGGCGCAAACGTCAGGCGCCGCGCACGAAATCGATCAGCATCTTGGTCGAGCCATCCTTGCCCGCGCCATCGGCATCGCCGGTCAGGACCGGCTCAAGGGCCGTGGCCAAGACCTTGCCCAATTCGACCCCCCATTGATCAAAACTGTTGATCCCGAGGATCACCCCTTCGACAAAGACGCGATGTTCATAAAGGGCGATGATCTGGCCCAGCATGAACGGTGTCAACTTGCGATAGATCAGCGTGGTCGAGGGACGATTGCCCGGAAAAACACGGTGGCGGGCTTGGCGTTCCAATTCGGCACCTGTCAAGCCTTGCGCGGCCATCAGCGCCCTTGCGGCCGTCAAGTCGCGCCCAAGCATCAAGGCTTCGGATTGTGCAAAGCAATTGGCCAAGAGCAGGCGATGATGATGGGCCAACTCGGGCTCATGGCCTTCGGCCGCAACAAGAAACTCGCAAGGGATGACCCGTGTGCCTTGGTGGATCAACTGGTAAAAGGCATGCTGGCCATTGGTGCCGGGCTCACCCCAGACCACGGGGCCGGAATGCAGCGCGAGATCGCCGCCATCCATGGCGACATGTTTGCCGTTGCTTTCCATCTCGAGCTGCTGAAGATAGGCTGGCAATCGCGCAAGCCTTTGATCATAGGGCAAAACAGCGCGTGTCGCATGGCCAAGCACTTGATTGTGCCAAATCCCTACAAGCGCCAAGATCACCGGCATATTCTGGGCCAAGGGCGCGCGCCGGAAATGGTCATCCATCGCGCGCGCACCGGCTAGAAAATCATCAAATCGCCGAGGTCCTATGGCCAGCATAAGCCCAAGGCCGATCGGCCCCCACAGCGAATAGCGCCCTCCCACCCAATCGGCGAAGCCGAAGACCCGCTCGGGCGCAATGCCAAAGGCGCTGGTGCGCGCCAGCGCGGTCGAGACGGCAACGAATTGCACCGCCGGATCAGCCACGGATTTCGCCATCCATGCCCGCGCCGTCTCGGCATTGGTCATGGTCTCGATGGTGGTAAAGGTTTTCGAGGCGACGATCACCAAGGTCGTTTTGGGATCAAGCCCCTTCAGGGTATCGTGGATATGCGCCCCATCGACATTCGAGACATAGTGTAGCCGCGGCCCATCGTGATCGGGGGCAAGGGCGAGCGTTGCCATTGCCGGGCCAAGATCCGAGCCGCCAATGCCGATATTGACGACATCGGTGTAGCGGCCAACTGCGCCGGTGATCACACCACTGCGGACCCCTTCCACAAACGCATAGGTGCGCGCGCGCGTCGCTGCCACCTCGGGCAAGACATCTTGCCCATCCACCATGATCGGCCCGTCCGTGGCGCGTAGCGCGGTATGAAGCACCGCGCGCCCCTCGGTCTGGTTGATCGCGGCCCCGCCGAACATCGCCGCGCGATGCGCCTCCAGATCGGCCGCTTGCGCCAGATCGCACAACAGCGCCATCGCATGATCGTCGAGATTGGTCTTCGACGCATCAAGCATCATCTCGCCCAAGCGCCACGAAAACCGTGCTGCGCGGTCGGGGGCATCAAAGAGCGAAAGAATGCTGCGCCCAGAGACTTGGGCGGCGTGATCCTTCAATGCGGTCCAAATCGCGTCCATCATCCTCACTCCGCCCAATGCACCACCGCTTGCCCCAAGACGCAAGCAATCGGCGCCTCAAGCGGTGCAAGATCTGCCGCCCGTTCAATCGCCGCGCGCTTTGCGTTGCCGGTGATCACGACATGGGTCGCAAGCGCTGCGCGTAGCACCGGCGCGGTCAGGGTGATGCGCGGCTCGCCTGCGGCCTCCGCGCGCATCGCCATCAGGGGCGGCGCATCATCGGCCAAGGCGGCGGCAAGGTTGTCGGCACCGGGAAAAAGGCTTGCGGTATGCATATCTTCGCCCATGCCCAACAGCAAAACAGAGATCGGAAGATGCGGCGCAAGCCCATCGCAAAGCGCCGTGATCATGTCCTCAGGAGCCGGAGCCGCCGCGTAAAGCGGAATGAGATTTGCCTTGGATGCCTTTGACACCAACAGGCGTTTGCGCAAGAGCGCCGTGTTCGAGCGGGGGCTTTCCTCTCCAACCCAACGTTCATCGTTGAGCATTACATCGACCCGGTCCCAATCAAGATCTTGGGCGGCCAGAACATCAAAGATCGGGCCGGGCGTCGTACCGCCCGGAACCGAGAAACTCACCCGCTCTTGCATCCGCAACGCCATGACCAGATCGCCAGTCAGGCGGTCGGCCAAGGCCAGCATCATCATCTCGCGATCCGGGTAGGCGACGAATTCCATCTCAAATATCCTGCCAGCGGCGGCCATCTTGATGCATCAAGATCGCCGCGTCTTCGGGGCCGGTACTGCCCGGCGCATAGGGCAAGGGGCGGGCGCCCTGCGCCTCCCATGCAGCAATGATCGGATCGGTCCAGGCCCATGCGGCCTCGACCTCGTCGCCGCGCATGAAGAGCGTCTGGTTGCCCCGGATCACATCCATGATCAACCGCTCATAAGCGTCGGGAACATCGGCGGCTTCTGGCCCCAGCGCCTCGGCAAAGCTCATATCGAGCGGCACATCGATCAAGCGCATGCCCCCCGGACCTGGCTCCTTGATCGTCACGCGCAGATCAATGCCTTCGTCGGGTTGCAGCCGGATCGACAGCACATTTGCCCGCCGCCCTGCATCGGCATCAAAGATCGAATGGGGCGGGGTCTTGAAATGAATGACAATCTCGGATTTGCGTGCCTTCATTCGCTTGCCGGTACGCAGGTAAAAGGGCGTGCCGTTCCAGCGCCAATTCGCGATCTGCAATTTCATCGCGATGAAGCTTTCGGTGCGGCTGGCCGGGTTCTCAACATCTGCCAGATAGGATGGATGCGCACCCGCCTGATATTGCCCACGCACGATCTGCTTGAGCGAGACAGGTTCCAAGGCACGGATGACCTTCAGCTTTTCGTCGCGTACGGCATCGGGTTCGAAACGCGCAGGCGGCTCCATCGCTGTCAGGCACAAAAGCTGCATCAGGTGGTTTTGCACCATGTCCCGCATCGCCCCGGATTTGTCGTAATAGGCCCCGCGCCCACCGACACCCACCTCTTCGGCGACCGTGATCTGAACATGATCGACATATTGTGCGTTCCAGAGCGGCTCGAACAGCGTGTTGCCGAACCGCACTGCCATCAGGTTTTGCACCGTCTCTTTGCCCAAGTAGTGATCGATGCGGTAAATCTGTGTTTCCCGAAAATGCGCAGCCAAGGTCGCGTTGAGCGCACGCGCCGTTTCACGGTCACGTCCAAATGGTTTTTCAACAACAATTCTGGCATCTTGCCGTGCAATGTTGAAGTTATGAAGGCGCTCGGCCAAGGCACCGAAAAGGCTAGGCGCGACCGAGAAATAAAAGGCCTGCACCACATCGGGTCGCATCATCTGCGCCAAGTCCGTCCAACCCGCCTCACCCACGGCATCCACCGCGACATAGCGCAGACGCGCGCAAAAGGCCGCGATACTGTCCGGGTCACGCTTTGTGGCTGGCAAAAAAGTCGCGATTGCTTCGCTCACCTGCGCAACAAAGGCGTCGCTGCTTTGTTCGGTCCGCGCCGCCCCGATGATGCAGGCATCGGGCGGCATCTGCCCATCGCAAAACCGGCGATAGAGACCTGGCAGGATCTTGCGCCGCGCCAAATCGCCGGTGGCACCGAAAATCACAAGGTCGAAGCGCTCGACAGGGATAACACGCGAAACCATTTTTCGCCTTTCCACCTTCGCAAGATCAGCGCCGTTAGCGCTAACGGTTTATCTCGCCCCGGCATTATACGCAGCCGCCGCGCAAGTCCAGTAAAAGACGCCAACAGCGCGCCTTATGGCTGCATCGCGCAAAGCAGTTCAAACATCACCGAGGCCCCAAGCCATGCCGTGATGCCGCCATTGTCAAAGGGGGGCGAGACTTCGACCAAATCGGCACCAATGATGTCAAGCCCGCGCAAGGCACGCACGCATTGGATCGCCTCGAAACTCGTCGGCCCGCCCACTTCGGGCGTGCCGGTGCCGGGCGCATAGGCGGGATCGATGAAATCGATATCAAAGCTGACATAGGTCGGGCCTGTGCCGACCACCTCGCGCGCGATCTGCATCACGCGGTTCCAGCCGAGGTCCATACATTCCTCGATCGGCATAATCCGCACGCCCCGTTCGATCCCATAATCGAAATCCGACGTGTTGTATGATGTCCCGCGCATCCCCGCCATCACGCAGCGCGTGGGGTCAAGACACCCCTCCTCGATGGCTTGGCGAAACGGGTTACCATGGGTCAGCGTCCGGCCCCCGAAATAAGGCGGGTAGAGATCGGTATGACTGTCAAGCAGTACAAGTCCAAAGGGCGCGCCGCGTGCAACCCGCAGCGCGCGCAGCACCGTCAGCGTGCAAAGATGATCGCCGCCCACCATGAAAGGCCGGATATCTTGCGCCAGCACCCCCGCGACAAAGCTTTGCGCATTGCCCAAGGCTTCGTCTTGGTCCACCGGGCTCATTGCGACATCGCCCAAATCGGCGATCCGCGCGGATTTGAACGGTTCTTGCGCAGTTGCGCGGTTGCGTTCGCGGATCATGGTCGAGGCATCACGCAAAGCCCGCGGCCCATGCCGCGCACCCGGCCTGTTCGATGTCGCCCCATCCCATGGCAGACCGAAAATCCCGATATCCACATCGGCGCGGCGTGGATGATCAGGGGGCAGGTACGGCAGGCGCATGAAACTCGGCACACCGGCATAGCGCGGCAAATCCGTGCCGGAGGGCGGCTGAAAGAAAGTGTCAGACATCGGCATCGCTTTCACAAAGGGATCGACGCGATGTTACCGGGCCAAGATGGCCCTGTCACGCGGCCTGCCGCTTCACCTTTCGAGAAATACGCAAACAACCCCTGTCTTGAGAGGCGATCACGCCTCCAGCTCGGTGTCCCAATACAGAAAGTCGAGCCAGCTTTCATGCAGGTGATTGGGTGGAAACCGCCGGCCCATATTGCGCAACTCCTCGGCGCCGGGCTGGCGGGGCGGTTTGCGCAAGCTTAGCCCCGATTGGCGTAAGCTTTTTGCACCCTTGCGCAGGTTGCAATGCGCACAAGCCGCGACCACGTTTTCCCAGCTGGTCACGCCCCCCCGCGCACGCGGGACGACATGATCAAAGGTCAGATCACCCTTTGATCCGCAATACTGGCACGAAAATTCATCGCGCAAAAAAAGATTAAAGCGCGTGAAGGCCACGCGCTTTTGGGGTTTGACGTAATCTTTCAACACGACCACCGAGGGGATCTTGATCTCGGTTGAGGGGGATCTGACCACCTCGTCATATTCGGCCACGATATCGACCCTGTCGAGCCAGGCCGCCTTCACCGCTTCCTGCCAAGGCCACAGCGACAAGGGGTAATAGCTCAACGGCCTGTAATCGGCATTGAGCACAAGCGCCGGGTGTTGTTTCAGCGCGCCCGGCGCCCGCACGAATTGCGTTCTGAAGTCGACCTCTAACCCGGCGTCCATGCGCGCCTCCGATCCGATCCTCTGCGCGGTATCTGCAAGTACCAAAGCGGATAGCCCGCCCTCATCTTGGCCCCACTATATCTAGCCATTTGTTTGGGGCAAGCCCAACAATATCCTGTGTGTGGCCCCTTGGGGATAGGCGGGAAAGCTGACAGTTTCGTGACAGCTTGCGCTAGTCTTGCGCGCGCCCGCGCTCCTGCCCAAGCACTTGGCGCAAAAAGGCCAGCGCGACCGAAAGCCCGTCAGGCGCGATCCCATGGCCCGTGCCGCGCATGACATGGGCATAGACCTCGCGGAAACCGGCCTGTTCCAGCGCTTCGGCGGCCTGCGGCAAGGCTTGGGGCGGCACGACCTCGTCGGCGTCACCATGGATCAGCAAGATCGGCGGGCGAACCACAACCTCATAGGCCAAGGTCTCAGGTGACAACAGCCGCCCCGAGAAACCGACGACACCGGCAAGCGCATCTTCGCGCCGAGGTGCGACATGCAAGCTCATCATCGTGCCTTGGGAAAAGCCCACAAGCGCCACCTGTTCGGGCAGCATGTCGTGATCGACCATCACACGGTCGAGAAAGGCGTTCAAATCGTCGCTGGCCCGCGCCAAGCCTGCGGCGGCTGCCTCTTCCGAGGCGCCGTCAAGCCAAGGGATCGGAAACCATTGATAGCCCATCGGGTTCATCACCGAACGCTCTGGCGCGTTGGGGGCAAGGAATACGGTATCGGGCAGATGCGGGGCCAAGGGTTCGGCCAAGCCCAACAGATCGGCACCATCCGCGCCATAGCCATGCAGGAAGATCACCATGCTATCGGGCTGCCCCGACTGCGCTGGCACCGTGCCGTAATCCAATACCCGCGTCACGCGATACCCTCCCGCTTGGTTGCAATGCGGTAGTAGGCCCAAAGCGCGCGGGCGGCAACAGCACGCACAGGCGCCCACCTGACGGCCATCTGACGCAGCACCGCCTCGGACGGGCGTTCGGGCAGGTCAAAGGCGCGCACCGCGGCCAGTTGCAAGGCCAGATCACCTGCGGGCAAGACATCGGCATGGCCAAGAGCGAAACAGGCATAGATCTCGGCCGTCCAGCGCCCAATACCGGGCAAGGCCGTCAACCGCGCGATGACCAAATCGGTAGGACAGGCGCGCAAGCCCGCGTAATCAAGATCGGCGGTCGCCAAGGCGCGCGCATAACGCAGCTTGGGCCGCGACAGGCCCACGCCACGCAAATCATCATCGCTTGCCGCCAAGACCGCGGCAGGTGTGGTTAATCCAGCCGCACCCATCCGCGCCCAGATCGCCGCCGCCGCCGCAGTCGAGACCTGTTGGCCGACAATCGCATGCAAAAGCGCTTCAAATCCATCGGCGCGCCGGCGCAACGGCAAGGGGCCGACAGCGGCAAGGATGGGCGAAAAGCGGTGATCGCGCGTGATCAACAGCGCAGCAGCGGCGGCAAGATCATCATCCGTCTCGATCCGCGCGGGTCCTGCGATCTCACCCATCGCCTTCAGCTTCCTCCCGATCCGCATATCGCGCCTGTGGTCCCCCGTGACCAAGCTCTGGACGGCGCTGACCAAAGGCGCTACGCCAACTGCATGACATTGACAAACACCGCGCCAACCGCAGCATCACCACATGACGACCGCCGCGCCAAGCGCAATGTCGCGGTGCTGGTGGCCGCCCAAGCAATTCTTGGGGCGCAGATGCCACTGATTTTCACGGTCGGCGGCTTGGCGGGCTTGATGATCGCGCCCGCACCAGCGCTGGCGACAATCCCGATCTCGCTCATCGTCTTTGGCTCAATGACGACGGCGCCTTGGCTGTCGGCCTTGATGCAGCGTTATGGGCGGCGTTTGGGTTTCGTGATTGGCGCCATGGGCGGGGCATGTGGTGCGGCTGTCTGCGCGGCGGGTCTTTGGCATGACAGTTTTGCTCTGTTTCTCTTGGGCTCATACTTGACCGGCATCTACATGTCCGCTCAGGGCTTTTACCGCTTCGCCGCCACCGACACAGCGTCCGAGGCGTTTCGCCCCAAGGCGATCTCCTATGTCATGGCAGGTGGGCTTTTGTCCGCCCTGGTTGGCCCGCAGCTGGTCAAATTCAGCGTGGATGCAACCGTCATCCCGTTCTTGGGCTCATATCTCTTCGTGGTGGTGATCAATCTTGCGGGGGCATGGCTTTTTGCCTTTCTCGATGTGCCGCGCCCTGACGCGCCCAAGCTAGGTGCAAGCACCGGCCGCAGCCGGGCCGCGCTGCTGAGGGATCCACGCATCGCTGTGGCGATCATTTGCGGCATGGTCTCTTATGCCTTGATGAACCTGATGATGACATCGACGCCGCTCGCTGTGGTTGGATGCGGCTTCACCACCGGCAATGCCGCCGATGTCGTCTCGGCCCATGTGATCGCGATGTATGCGCCGTCCTTTTTCACAGGCCACCTGATCGCCCGGTTTGGCGCGATGCGGATCGTGGCGCTGGGGCTGGCGCTTTTGGCGGCGGCGGGGGCGGTCGCGCTGTCGGGGGTGGAGCTGACGCAGTTCTTCCTGGCGCTGATCTTGCTGGGCGTGGGCTGGAACTTCGGCTTCATCGGGGCGACGGCGCTTTTGACCCAATCGCATGCACCCGAGGAACGGGGCCGGGTGCAAGGGATGAATGATTTCCTCGTCTTCGGCTGCGTCACCTTTGCCTCGCTCTCATCGGGCCTGATGATGAGCTTTGGCGATGATGTGCAAACCGGCTGGACGGCGGTGAACTTGGCGATGCTGCCTTTCTTGATCTTGGCGGGTGCCGCGCTGATCTGGCTGGCGCTCCGCCCCAAGGATGCGCTGGCCGCCTGAGCGGTCAACCTTCTACCAACGCCCCGTTGCAGCTATGGCGGCCAGGCGTAAGCTGTCGCGCAGACCCGCCACCGGCAGCGCCCCTAGCCCTACCCGGCCGGGAACCGCTTGGGCCGCGCGCAATGTTGCCTCGGCCCGGAACCCCGCGAAAAGCGCCGGCAAAGCCGCGCGCGGCACCAACCCACGGCCCACTCGCGCGCGCGCAAGTCGCGCGAGCCCCGCGCCCGCCAAATCCACGATCGCTTCGGCCCTGCCATCAACCAAGGGCAGCCGCCCTGCGGCTTCCAGCGCTGGGATCGCCCTGAGAAAATTGGCCAGCCCAAAGGCCCAGCCGGCATCGCGCAAGACGGTCTCAGCCGCCTTGGGCGCACCCAAGGCGCGGCCCGCCACACAAACCAGCGTGGCGGCGGTGTCATTCAAATACGCATCGAACGCTGCCCGATCGGCAAAGGGCTCCTTGTAGATATCCCACCGCCGCGCCACCACAAGCGTGTCAAGTGCGCCGATCACGCCTTGCGGTACGGCTTGCGCCAAGGGGGCGACCACCTCATGGGCGCGCGGGGGGCGGCCTTGGGCCAGTTCCTCGATCACATCGCGCCAGAATTGCAGCCGCATCTCGGCGATCAGTGGCTCTTGCGTCACCCAAGGGGCGCGGCTGACCTCGATATTGAAAGCATAAAGCGGAAAGAGCACAGATCGCGCGGCCACGGGTGCCGCCATCGTCGCGCGAAAGCGATCGCCATCGCCGCGCGCCACAAGATCGGCGCAGGCCTGAAGGCTCATGTCGCAGGCGCGCCGTCGCGCACCAGCTTCCACATGATCGCATCAAGCAGCGCCTCGAAACTGGCATCGACGATATTGGCCGAGACACCGACCGTGGACCAGCGCCGCCCTGCCCCATCCTCGCTGTCGATGATGACGCGGGTCACGGCCTCTGTGCCGCCTTGGGTTATCCGCACCTTGAAATCCACCAGCCGGATGTCTTCGATAAAGCGCTGATAGGGGCCAAGATCCTTGGCCAGGGCCTTGGCCAGCGCATTGACCGGCCCGCGATCATGGCCGGCCTCATCCATGCTTTCGCTGACCGACAGCATCTTGTCTTCGCCGATCTTGAGCACGACCACCGCCTCGGACAGGCTGACCATCTGGTCATACTTGTTCTTGCGGCGTTCGACTGTCACCCGGTAGCGTTTGACCTCAAAGAACCGGGGCATATCCCCAAGAGCGCGCCGGGCCAGTAATTCGAAACTCGCCTGCGCCGTGTCATACGCATAGCCCTGATCTTCGCGCGCCTTGATCTCCTCCAAGATCCCGGCCAGCGCGGGGTGGTCGCGCGCGACATCAAGGCCCATCGCGCTCAAGCGTTGGCGCAAATTCGCCTGTCCCGCTTGGTTCGACATCGGGATGATGCGCGCATTGCCGACCAGCGCGGGGTCGATATGCTCGTAAGTGGTGGGGTCTTTGGCAATCGCCGAAGCATGCAGCCCCGCCTTGTGTGCAAAAGCAGAGGCCCCGACATAGGCCGCCTGCCGCATCGGCACCCGGTTCAAGATGTCGTCCAGCATGCGGCTGACGCGGGTCAGGTCGCGCAACCGATCAAGGCTGACGCCGATCTGGAAGCAGCTGGCATAGGGTTCTTTCAACAACAGCGTCGGGATCAACGTGGTCAGATTTGCATTGCCGCAGCGCTCGCCCAGACCATTGAGCGTGCCTTGGATCTGGCGCGCGCCTGCCATGACGGCGGAAAGCGCGCCTGCCACGGCCGTTTCCGTATCGTTATGCGTGTGAATACCCAATCGCTCGCCGGGGATGCCCGCCGCGATCACCGCCGCCGTGATTGCCCCGATCTCATCGGGCAAGCTGCCGCCATTGGTATCACACAAGACGACCCAACGCGCCCCCGCATCGAGGGCGGCCCGCAGGCAAGAGAGCGCGTAATCGGGATTGGCCTTGTAGCCATCGAAGAAATGCTCGGCATCAAACAACGCCTCGCGGCCTTGAGCGACACAATGCGCGATCGAGGCGTGAATATTCCCGCAGTTCTCGTCAAGGCTGATCCCAAGTGCCTCGGTCACATGGAAATCATGGCTTTTTCCCACAAGACAAACCGCCGATGTGCCGGCATTGAGCACCGCCGCAAGGACATCGTCATTTTCCGCCGAGCGGCCCGCGCGCTTGGTCATGCCAAAGGCAGTCATTGTGGCGCGCGTCGCGGGCGCGTCCTCGAAAAAGGCGCTGTCGGTCGGGTTGGCGCCGGGCCAGCCGCCTTCGATATGGTCGATCCCCAAGGCATCGAGGGCTGATGCGATGCGGATCTTGTCTTGCGTCGAGAATTGCACGCCTTGCGTCTGCTGCCCGTCGCGCAGCGTGGTGTCGTAGAGGTAGAGGCGGTCAGCCATGCCGGCCCCCCTGAATTTTCGTACGAAAATTCACATCGTGCGGATTTTCGTACGAAAATCCGAATCCTGTGACGGACATTCAGAGACCCTCCAGCTTGGCGGGATCGAAATCCATTTCTGGACGAAGTGTAACACCACCCTTCGTCATCTGAACGCTCACATTAGCCGCGGTGAGTAGGTCCTTGAGTTGATCAACCGCCGTGAAGTCCTTGGATTGTAACGCCTCTTCTCTCAACGCTAAAAGACGCCGTTCGAGCGCGCCAAGAATCTGGACACCGCCTTTGTACTCCTCGACCCGTTCACGAAGGCTCGTTTCTGAAAAGAGACCCAAAAACACGAGGTTCCTTGCAAGATTGGATGCGTCTGCTGCACCATTCATCTTGTGAAGGCATTCGAGCGCCGCGTGGGTATTCAGATCATCGCTCAGCGCATCAACAATGGCCTGATCGGGATCTAGCCGCATCGCTTCATCCAAATCGGCAAAATCCGCGATATTCTGGACGTACCTGAACAAGCGCGACTTTGCCTCTGCAGCCTTTTCCCTCGTCCAATCCATCGGCTTGGAATAATGCGTCGACAGGAACACGAAGCGGATCACCTCTCCCGGGATGCCTTGGTCCAGCAGATCGCGCACGGTGAAGAAATTGCCCAAGGACTTGGACATCTTCTTGCCCTCGACCTGCAACATCTCGTTGTGCATCCAGATGCGGGCAAACTGCCCCTCGGGGTGCGCGCAGCAGGACTGCGCGATCTCGTTCTCATGGTGGGGGAACAACAGGTCGTTGCCGCCGCCGTGGATGTCGAAGCTCTCGCCCAACAGCTCATGCGCCATGGCCGAGCATTCGATGTGCCAGCCGGGCCGACCACGCCCCCAAGGGCTATCCCAGCCGGGCAGATCGTCGGTCGATGGCTTCCACAAGACGAAATCCATCGGGTCTTCCTTGAAGGGGGCGACCTCGACCCGCGCGCCCGCGATCATGTCATCGACCGAGCGGCCCGACAGCTTGCCGTAATCGGCGTAGGACCGCACGCGGAAGAGCACATGACCATCGCGCGCATAGGCATGACCGCGATCGATCAAGGTCTGGATCATCGCGATCATCTGGCCGATAAAGGCGGTGGCGCGTGGCATATGGGTGGGTTCCAACACACCGAGCGAACCCATATCGCCAAGATACCAGCTTATGGTTTCATCGGTGATCTCGGAAATCGGACGTCCAGTGGCAGTGGCGCGTGCGTTGATCTTGTCATCGACATCGGTGAAGTTGCGCACATAGGTGACATTGCCCGCCCCATAGACATGACGCAGCAAGCGAAACAGCACGTCAAAGACCACCGCGGGCCGCGCATTGCCCAGATGCGCTCGGTCATAGACCGTCGGCCCGCAGACATACATCGCCACGCGCCCCGGATGGGCGGTGGGTTCCAGCGGCACAACCCGCTTGGTACGTGAGTCTCTGAGACGGATCTCGACCATGATATGCCTTTCAGCCACCCAAGGCGCAGTGTCGGCCGAGTATCAGCTTCCGCAACTGTTGAAAACCGCGACAAGCCCTAGCCACCCTGCGTCAGCATGTCTTTTCTTTCCAAGCGTATATGACCAAGATCATTTTGACATGGGCTGGGGTATATATTTGTATACGCAAACAATGCGCCATGAATTCGTTGATAGATTCTGCCGAACGCTCCCCGAGGCTCAAAAGGATCAACCTTTTGGCCCCGATACGGTCGTGTGGAAAATTCACGGGCATATGTTCGCCGCCTATACAGAAACCGGCGCGGGACTGTCGGTGCGTACGGCCGGCATGTCGCATGCGTTGGCGATGATCCGGCGCAGCAAACCGGCCTCGGCCCCTTATCTGACCGGGGGAGGCTGGGTCTTGCTGCCGTGGGAAACCCCGCCCGAGGAATTGCGCGCGCGGCTGCGCGAAAGCTACGATCTGGTGCTGCGCGATTGGCCCACCGCCATCGACCGTAGGCAAAGCCCGGATGACGAGGGCTGAGCGGGGCTTGCCCTTCGGCAACGCCCGTGTGCAACCTGCGACAAAGAGAGTATCGGATCGGAGCGCACGCCCATGCCCACCCCTTCGCAGCGCATCGCGACACTCACCGGCGCGGGCGATGATGGCTGGGAGATCTTCTATCGCGCCCGCGCGATGAAGGCCGCCGGTCACGATGTGCTTGAACTCACCATCGGCGAGCATGACATTGGCACTGCCCCCGCGATCCTCGACGAGATGCACCGCGCTGCGCGGGCGGGCCATACCGGCTATGCCGCCGTTCCGGGGATCGCCCCGTTGCGGGCCACTGTCGCTGCGCGGCTGACGGCGCGACATGGGCAAGCCTATGGCCCTGAAAACATCCTGATCGTGCCGGGTGGGCAAGCGGGGCTTTTCGCAGCCCATCACGCCGCCTGTGACCAAGGGGATCGGGCGCTTTTGATCGATCCCTACTACGCCACCTATCCCGGTACGATCCGCGCGGTGGGTGCCTTGCCCCAACCCGTCGCCGCCAAGAGCGAGGATGGGTTTCAGCCCGATCTTGCCGGTTTGCGCGCAGCCGCCCCCGGCGCACGGTCCTTATTGATCAACAGCCCCAACAACCCCACTGGCGCGGTTTATTCCGAGGCAAGCCTCAGAGGCATTGCCGCGATCGCCCATGACCATGATCTTTGGGTGATCGCCGACGAGGTCTATGATACCCAGGTCTGGGACGGCCATCATCAGCCCATCGCCAGCCTGCCCGGCATGGCCGCGCGCACGCTGACGGTTGGCTCGCTGTCGAAAAGCCATGCGATGACGGGTTCGCGGCTTGGCTGGGTCTGCGGCCCGGTCGAGACAATTGCGCAGATGATCAATCTGGCCACCCACACCACCTATGGCGTGCCGGGCTATATCCAGGAGGCGGGCCTCTTTGCGCTAAACCTAGGCCCAGAGGCCGAGGCCGCCGTTGCCGCTCCCTTTAATCGGCGGCGCGACATGTTGATGGGGCGGATCGCAGGTCATGCCAGCTTGCGCGCGATCCCGCCCCAAGGGGCGATGTATGTGATGCTCGACATCCGCGCGACCGGGCTGTCGGGGGATGATTTCGCGGCCCGCCTACTTGACGCGGAACAGGTCGCAGTCATGCCCGGCGAAAGCTTTGGCCGCGCGGCGGCGGGTCATGTACGGGTGGCGCTGACCTTGCCCGATGACATCTTCGTCACGGCGATTACCCGGCTCATTGGCTTTGCCGAACGCTTGGCCACTTAGCGCGACAACGCGGCCGCGGCTGTGGCCAAGGCGGTGATCCCGGCCCAATCGCCATTGGCGATTTTGTCCTTGGGGGCGACCCATGATCCGCCTGCGCAGATCACATTGGACAACGCCAGATAGCGCGCGGCATTTTCCGGCGTTATGCCCCCCGTGGGGCAAAAACTGACCTGCGGGATCGGGCCGCCGATGGATTTCAGCGCGGGGGCGCCGCCTGCGGCCTCGGCTGGAAAGAACTTGAGCATGTCATAGCCCTGTTCCCAAAGCGCCATCACCTCGGATGCGGTCGCCGCCCCGGGCAAAAGCGGCAGGCCGATCTCGACCGAGGCCGCGATCAGGCGTGGCGTTGCCCCGGGCGAGACACCGAATTGCGCCCCTGCCGCCTTGGCCGCGCGGATATCGTCCGGGGTCAAGAGCGTCCCTGCCCCGACGATGCCGCCCGGGACAGCGGCCATGGCGCGGATCGCATCAAGCGCGCAAGGCGTGCGCAATGTCACTTCGAGCGCAGGCAAGCCCCCGGCCACGAGCGCGCGCGCCAAGGGGGCGGCATGCGCCACATCCTCGATCACCAGAACCGGGATGATGGGCGCGCGCGCCGCGATCTCGCGCGTGGCGGCGGATTGGGCCATGGGGGTCATCGGTCGATCCTTTGCAGCGGTCGCGTTTGCGTATTTGTGGAAAGATGAAGGGGCATGCGATCACAGCACAATCGCCGCCCCCATCGTGGCAGGCCCGGCATTGGCGCGGAAGATCTCGAACAATTCGCGGCCCACGCCATGGCTATTGGCAGAAAGATCGGGCTGGGCGGAGGCGCGGTCGGCCACGCCTTCGGTCAAGACGGTGAGCACGCCTTGTACCGCATCGACGCGGATCAGGTCGCCATCCTGCAACTTGCCGATCAGCCCGCCATCGAGCGCCTCGGGCGCGACATGGATGGCGGAGGGGACTTTGCCCGATGCGCCCGACATGCGGCCATCGGTGACCAGTGCCACCTTGTGGCCGCGATCTTGCAGCACCGAAAGAAGCGGCGTCAGCGCATGCAGTTCCGGCATGCCATTAGCGCGCGGCCCTTGGAAGCGGACGACGACCACCACATCGCGGTTGAGATCGCCGCGCTGGAAGGCGGCCTTGACCGCCGCCTGGCTTTCGAAAATGGCCGCCGGTGCCTCGATCACATGACGGGCGGGATCGACGGCCGAGACCTTCATCACGCCGCGCCCGATATTGCCGACAAGCTCGACCAGCCCGCCCGTGGGCTGGAAGGGATCGGCGGCGGGGCGCAGGATCTTGTCATTGAGGCTGTCGCGCGGGCCGGCCTCCCATGTCAGGGCGCCGTCGCGCAGCTTGGGCTCCCGCGCGTAATGGGCCAGCCCCTCGCCCGCCACGGACTTGGTGTCGGGGTGCAAAAGCCCCGCGTCGAGCAACTCGCCGATCATGTAGGCCAGCCCGCCCGCCGCATGGAAATGGTTCACATCGGCCAGCCCGTTGGGATAGACCCGCGCCATGAGGGGTGTGGCCGCCGATAGGTCGGCGAAATCGGTGGGTTCGAGGATCACACCCGCCGCGCGTGCCATCGCAACCAGATGGATGACAAGGTTGGTCGAGCCACCCGTTGCCATCAGCCCGACGATCCCGTTCACAAAGGCTTTTTCATCGAGGATATCGCAAACCGGCGTATAGGCATTGCCAAGCGCCGTGATCGCCGCCGCGCGCGCGGTCGCGGCATCGGTCAGTGCGTCGCGCAAGGGGGTGCCGGGGTTCACAAAGGACGCACCGGGTAGATGCAACCCCATGAATTCCATCAACATCTGGTTGGAATTGGCGGTGCCGTAAAAGGTACAGGTTCCGGGGCCGTGATAGCTGTCCATCTCGGCCTTCATCAGCACGTCGCGGCCCACGGCACCCGTGGCGAATTGCTGGCGTACCTTGGATTTCTCGTCATTGGGCAGGCCTGACACCATCGGCCCCGCCGGCACGAAAAGGCCAGGCAGATAGCCGAAGGTCGCCGCCGCCATGACAAGGCCCGGCACGATCTTGTCGCAGACGCCAAGGTAAAGCACCGCGTCAAAGGTGTTGTGCGAAAGCGCCACCCCGGTGGCGAGCGCGATCACATCGCGTGAAAAGAGCGACAGTTCCATCCCCGTCTGCCCTTGAGTGACACCGTCACACATGGCCGGAACCCCGCCTGCGACCTGAGCCGTGGCACCTGCGCGCCTTGCTGCGGCCTTGATCTGGTCAGGATACGTCTGAAACGGCTGATGGGCCGACAGCATGTCGTTATAAGCGGTCACGATCCCGATATTGGGCGCGCGCGCGGCGACCAGCGCATCCTTATCAGATCCCATCGCGGCATAGGCATGGGCTTGGTTGCCGCACGACAGATGCGCGCGGCGCGGGCCATCCTCGGCCAGTTTGCGCATGCGGTCGAGATAGCCACCCCGCGCGACAGCCGAGCGCGCGATGATCCGTTCGGTGACAGCGGCAATACGACCGTCCAAGGACATGACACCCCTCCTCTTCCTGCGAGTCGCGGCGCTTGTAGCATGTTAGCGCTAACAAAGCCAGAACCGCCTCAATGCGGCTGCACACCGGGCAGGAACACGGGCTGGTCGCGATAGTGTAGCGAAATTCCCTCGCGGAAGACATGCACCTTGCTTGGGGCGGCAGACAGCCTGACGGTCTGGCCGCGCAAGCCGGGGTGGATACCTTGCAGCTTGCCGATCACCCCGTCTGCGCCATCTGTCTTGGCGAAATACAACAAGGTCACCTCGCCAAGCGCCTCGACAATCTCAACCTTCCCCTCGAATGCGTAAGCAGCGGCATCGGTTTCGACCATATCCTCAGGGCGAATACCAACGTGAACATCTGCTCCCAAATCACTGGAAATGCTAGGGTAGTCAGAGACAATCTGCCCTGCGCCCTGTGCCAGTTCCAAGGTGGTCTGCGCGCCTGTCCCCACGATTTTGCCCGCCATCAGGTTCATCGCGGGGCTGCCGATGAATTGCGCGACAAAGGTGGAATTGGGCCGCTCGTAAAGCTCAAGCGGCGTGCCGACCTGCGCGATACCGCCGCCCGCCAACACCACGATGCGGCTGGCAAGGGTCATCGCCTCGACCTGATCATGGGTGACATAGATCATCGTGCTGTCGGGCATCTGTTCCTTGAGCTGCGCAATCTCGATCCGGGTCGCCACACGCAGCGCGGCATCGAGGTTCGAGAGCGGCTCGTCAAACAGATAGACCTTGGGATCGCGCACGATCGAGCGCCCGATCGCCACGCGCTGACGCTGACCGCCCGAGAGCGCTTTGGGCAGGCGGTCAAGGAAATTGGTCAATTGCAGCTTTTCGGCGGCCGCACGCACCTTTTGGTCGATACTGGCCCGATCAAGCCCCGCGATCTTCAACGAGAACGCCATGTTGTCATACACCGTCATATGCGGGTAGAGCGCATAGGACTGGAACACCATGGCGATACCGCGTTGGCTGGGCGGCACGTCATTGACCACATGCCCGTCGATCTCGAGCGTGCCGCCCGAGATCTTTTCAAGCCCTGCAATCATCCGCAAAAGCGTGGATTTTCCGCAGCCCGAGGGGCCGACAAAGACGATCAATTCGCCGGTCTTGATATCAAGATCGATGTCATGAAGGACACGCACAGCGCCCCCATACACCTTTTCAACTCCGCTCAGCTTTAGATCGGCCATGTACGTCCCCCCTCCTGTCCCTCGTTACGTTGCGCGCTCGGCCATGGCAAAAACCGCTTGATAGGGTTCAAGCAGATATTGTCCGCCCATCTCCGTCGCCGGTGCAAACGGCGCGCCGCGATCTTGCCGCCAATTGCCCGCAGGCAACGTGACCTGTGCAGGCGCATCCCCCATATTGAAGGCGCAAAACAGCCGCACGCCCTCATGTGCGCGGATGAAATGCAGCACATCGCCTGTGGTCGCAATCTCGGACAGCGCGCCCTTGACCAGCGGCGCCCATGCATGACGGAAGGCGATCATGCGGCGGTAGAAATCAAGCATGCTGCCATCTTGCCCTGCCTGCGCGGCGACGGCGCGCGGGAGATGCTCCACCGCGATAGGCAGCCATGGCCGACCGTCCGAGAACCCGCCATTCTGATTGTCGCTGCTCCATGGCATCGGCGTGCGGCACCCGTCGCGCCCCTTGAACTTCGGCCAAAAGCGGATGCCATAGGGGTCTTGCAGATCCTCATAGGCGACATAAGCCTCGGTCAGGCCAAGCTCTTCGCCTTGGTAGATGCAGATCGAGCCGCGCAGCGACATCAACAGGCCGGCGTAAAGGCGGCTTGCCGCCTCGTCGAGGTTCCAGCGCGAGGCGTGGCGCACGACGTCATGGTTGGAAAAGGCCCAGCAGGCCCAGCCATCGCCGATCGTGCCTTCATAGGCCGTCAAAACCTCTGCCACCTTGGTAGCATCAGGGGTCGTGCCGGACAGGAACTCAAAGCTGTAGCACATATGCACCTTGTCCCCGCCCGAGGTGTACTCGGCCTGGATCTCCATGCCGCGCTGCGCATCGCCCACCTCGCCCACGGCGGTGGCACCAGGATAGCCGTTCATCAGACCGCGCAGCCTTTGCAGGAAGGCGAGGTTTTCCGGCTGGTTCTTGTCGTAAAGGTGATCTTGCCAGTTATAGGGGTTCACCTCGGGTGCGATGGTTGTGTTGCGCGCCTCGGGCGGCAACGCAGGATTGTCGCGCAAGAGGCGGTCGTGGAAGTAGAAATTGATCGTATCAAGACGGAAGCCATCGACCCCGCGTTCCAGCCAGAAGCGCGCCACATCCAAAAGCGCATCCTGCACATCCGCATTGTGCAGGTTCAGATCGGGCTGCTCCTTCAGGAAATTGTGCAGGTAATACTGCATCCGGTCACCCGACCATTCCCATGCGGGGCCGCCAAAGATCGACAGCCAGTTGTTGGGCGGGCTGCCATCGGGCTTTGCATCGGCCCAGACATACCAATCGGCCTTGGGGTTGGTGCGGCTATGCTGGCTTTCCTGAAACCAGACATGCTGGTTCGAGCTATGGCTGATCACCAGATCGATCAGCACCTTGACGCCCAATTCATGCGCACGCGCGATCAGCGCGTCGAAATCGGCCAATGTGCCAAAGATCGGATCAACATCGCAATAATCGCTGACATCATAGCCGAAATCGAGCATGGGCGAGCGGAAGAAGGGCGAGATCCAGATCGCATCAGCCCCGAGTGCGGCCACATGGTCAAGCCGCGCGATGATACCCGCCAGATCGCCAATGCCATCGCCATTGCTGTCTTGAAAGCTGCGCGGATAGATCTGGTAGATGACGGCCCCACGCCACCAATCGTGGTCGGGGGCAATGATATCTGCGGGCCGCAAGGATTGCATCACGGTCATTTGGAGGAGAGCTTTCTATTTCACCGATCCGGCCAACAGGCCGCGAACGAGGTAGCGTTGCATTGTAAAGAAAACGATCAGCGGCACCGCAATCGAGACAAAGGCCGAGGTGGCCAAAATCTCCCAATCGCCGCCGCGGGTACCCATCAACTCGACGATCTGGCGCGTCATCACCGTGGTCTGGCCGGAACTGTCGATCAAGAACACCATGGCGACCAACAGGTCATTCCAGGTCCACAAGAACTGGAAGATCGCGAAACTTGCCAGGGCCGGGAAACTCAAGGGCAGCACGATCTTGGTAAAGACCTGAAAATCGGTCGCGCCATCGACCTTGGCGCATTCGATGATCTCGCGCGGCAGGCCGACCATGTAGTTGCGCAATAGGTAGATGGCGAGCGGCAGGCCAAAGCCCGTATGGGCGAGCCAAACGCCCAAGTAACCCTTTCCAATGCCGATCTGGTTGTGCAGCGTCAAAAGCGGGATCAGCGCCAGTTGCAGCGGCACGACCAGCATGGCCACCACGGCGGCGACCAACAGCGCGCGGCCCGGAAACTCCATCCACGCCAACGCATAGGCCGCGAAGGCCGCGATCAGGATGGGGATGATCGTGGCCGGGATCGTCACGGTCAGCGTGTTGAAAAAGGCCCGCGCCATCCCTTCGCGGTTGCCGGGATCGAACAGCACGCCGCGATAATTGGCCAGCGTGAATTCCGGCGGGCTTTCGGCGGTGGCGAACACACGTTGGCCCCGCCCGCTGATCTGCGCGTCATTGCCCGACCAGATGTAATCGCCATTTTCGGCCACGCTCAACGTCTCGCCCTCGCCCAGATCGGCGGTATCGCCGGGGCCAAACGCCGCGATGTCGCGCGAAGAAACGCCCCATGCGCTGATCACGGCGGCAACATCCGCGGCCGTCTCGGCGCGGCCATCGACGACGTAAAGATTTCCCTCGACGATAAAGACACCGTCACGTTCGACGCGGAACTCGCCGGGGTTAGCGGTGCGGAACACCTCGTTCTGGACAGCGGGAAACAGCGCCGCCCACCAGCCCGAGGTGCGGATTTGGTCGGTGGTGCGGAAGGACGACACCAATAGCCCCAAGGTCGGGAAGACCCAGATCAACACCAAGGCCGCAACCGATAGATGAACCGCCCAAGTCAGGCTCGATTTCTTGCCCGCGATGTTATCCATGGGTCAGTACTCCCCTTCGGTCGCGGGCCATCAGCGCATCTCCTTGCGGGCGTTATAGACGTTCCAAACAAGGATCGGCGTCACGAGCAGCATGATGACCATCGCCGCCGCCGACCCCATGCCCCAATCATTGGCGCGGAACAGCTTGTCATACATGAAATTGGCCAAGACCTGCGTTTCCCACTGGCCGTTGGTCATGGCAAAGACGATGTCAAAGACCTTGAGCACCACGATGGTGATGGTCGTCCAGACCACCACGATGGTACCAGCGATCTGCGGCACCTTGATCTTGAAGAAGATCTGGAACGGGTTCGCGCCATCGACGATCGCAGCCTCGATGGTTTCTTCGGGAATACCGCGCAACGCCGCCGACAAGATCACCATGGCAAAGCCCGTCTGGATCCAGACCAGAACGACCATCAGGAACAGGTTGTTCCAGAACGGCACGGTCAGCCATGTGACGGGTGCCGCCCCGCCGAATTGCAGGTAAAGCGCGTTCAGGATGCCGATCTGCGCCACATCCTCGGGGCGGGCGTCATAGACCAGCTTGAAGATCACCGCGGCGCCCACAAAGGAAATCGCCATCGGCATGAAGATCAGCGATTTCGCAAGATTGCCCCAGCCGATCCGATCGGTCAGCTGCGCCGCCAACAGCCCAAAGGCGGTCGAGGCAGCAGGTACGATCAAAAGCCAAAGGAAATTGTTGCGCAGAGCCTCCCAGAATTTGGGATCGTCCAGCATGCGCGCGTAATTCTCGGCGCCCACAAAGGCCCCGCCCGCGTTGCGATCGATCATCGACAGGCGTAGCGTCTCGAACACCGGGTAGGCAAGGTAGAGCCCCAGCGCAAACAGCGCGGGAAACAGGAACAACCAAGGCCGGATTGCATTCGCGCGGTTGATATTGCGCCCGGTATTGGGGCCACGCGCAGGAAACAACACCCGGTCAAGAAACAGGTTCGAGAGGTAGAAATAAGCCACGCAGCCGCCGACGCCCAAAACGATGGTGACAATCGCTTGTATTGCCGGATTCATCTGCGCCCCCCGATATACTTGACAGAATGATCCGGCCCCGAAGGGCCGGACCGAGATCAGCCTTGCAACTGCAAGGGCTTACTTCAGCGCGTCCCAGCTTGCCTGGATCGTGTCGGCCACGGCCTGCGCGTCTGCACCGCCGACATAATCGACCATACCCGTCCAGAAGCTGCCAGCACCCACACCACCCGGCATCAGGTCGGAACCGTCAAAGCGGAAAGTGGTGGCGTTGAGCAAGATCTCGCCCTGACCGGCCTCGACAGCACTGGGGTAGGCCTCGAGGTTCACACCCGAATGGGGCGTCAAGAACCCGCCCTGCGCCATCATGATCTCATGGGCAAAGGGTGTTTGCAGGAAGGCCATGAAGGCTGCCGCCGCATCGGACGGATCGGTGACCGCCATCAGCGTGCCGCCGCCCAGAACCGGGTTGCCGAGATCTTCACCCGCGAAGGAGGGGAAGTAGAAGTAATCGGCATCTTCACCCACAACGGTGCCTTCGGGGAAGAAGGCGGGGATGAAGCTTGCCTGACGGTGCATGTAGCAGCCCGGAGGCGATGCGAAAAGGCCTGCGGGGCTGTCGCGGAAATCAGTCGTGGCGACCGCACCCGCGCCACCGGCGACATAGGCATCATTGCGTGCGAAGGAACCAAACACCTCGATCGCGTTCACGACGCGGGGGTCGTTGAAGGGCATCGCGTTGGTGGTCCAAGCGTCATAGACATCGGGGGTCTGCGTACGCAGCATGATATCTTCGACCCAGTCGGTGGCCGGCCAGCCGGTTGCCGCACCCGAACCCAGACCGATGCACCACGGCGTGCCGCCATCGGCGACGATCTGGTCGCTCAGCGCGATCAGCTCTTCCATCGTGGTGGGGATCTCGTAGCCTGCATCCTCGAAGTTTTCGGGGACATACCACACAAGCGATTTGAGGTTCACGTTGAAGAAGAAGCCGTAGAACTCGTCTTGACCGGCGGCATTGGCATAGGTGCCAAGATCCACCCAAGACGACCCGGCGGCATAGTTCTCGTTCACCCAAGCGGCCATATCGGCACCCAAGGGGCTGAGCTGGCCATTACCGGCCAAGACGGCGGCAAGACCGGGCTGCGGGAAGACCGCGATATTCGGGGCCGAGCCTGCTTCGACGTCGATGACGATCTGCTGTTCGAAGCTGTCCGACCCCGTGTAGCTCGCATCGACGCCGGTGGCGGCTTCGAAGTAGTTGAGCAAGATATCGAAACGCTCGGCCTCGGGCGAGAGCCACGGGCCGGAGACGGTCAAGGTCTGACCGGCAAGGCTGGGCGCCGATGCCGCGAAAGCGGCATAGCTGTCCCAATTAAAGGCACCCTCGCCTTGGGCAAAGGGCATATGCGCATCGGCCAGCGCACCGCCCGCCGAAAGTGCGACGACCGCCGCGCTGATCATCAAGGAATGTTTCATTCTGTCCTCCCAGGAAACTGTCGATCGTCTGAACCGACATTAACTTGCACCCAGGCGCCGGCCCTTGGCCAAATTTTCCAAAGCGCTTTGGGTTGCGCTTACAGTTTCGAAAACAACTGAGTCTGTCAATCCACCTTGCGCAGAATATTGAATTCACAACAAGGATTTCGCAGATGCAGAAAAAACAGGCTGTTTTGAATCTTTGACAATCCGCCATATCCGGCGCTAGCTTCGGGTCAAAATTCAAACCGGTTTGGAACACAGCGCGCATGAACCTCAAGGAGTTGGCAGAATCGCTCAACCTCAGCCCGACCACGGTCAGCCGTGCGTTGAACGGCTACCCAGAAGTGCGCGAGGAAACCCGCAACCGGGTCATGGCCGCGGCAAAAGCGGCCAACTATGCCCCGAACATCCGTGCGCGGCGCTTGGCCACAGGGCGCGCGATGACGATCGGCCATGTGATCCCCCTGACCGGCCGCGCCGAGATGGTGAACCCGATTTTTGCCGATTTCCTGATCGGCGCAGGCGAGGTCTATGCCGCCGAGGGCTATGATCTGCTCTTGTCGATGGTCCCTGAATCCGAGACCGAGAGCGCCTTTCGCCAAATGGCGGCCAATGCCTCGGTCGATGGGGTGATGGTGCAAGCGCCACAGGAAAACGACCCGCGGATCGGATTGCTGACCGAGCTTGGCCTGCCTTTCCTTGTTCATGGGCGCACGGGCGATGCACAAGGTTATAGCTGGCTCGATATTGCCAATCTGCGTGCCTTTCGCCGCGCGACGGAATTCCTGCTTGATCTGGGCCATCGCCGGATCGCCTTGATCAACGGTCAGGAAAGCTTCGATTTCGCGCGCCGCCGCCGCCGCGGCTTTGAAGAGGCGCTGGCCGCACGCGATGCCGTGGCCCTACCCCATCTGATGGCAAGCGATGCCATGACCGAAGGTTTTGGCTATCTGACCGCCGGGAAGATGCTGGACGGACCCGCGCCGCCCACGGCCTTTCTGGTGTCATCGGTCATCTTGGCCATCGGTGTGCGCCGCGCTGCCGGTGAGCGCGGCTTGCGCATGGGGCGCGATATCTCGGTCATCTGCCATGATGACGAGCTGAGTTATCTCAACAATGATGTGGGCGGCCCTGCCTTTACCGCCACGCGGTCATCGATCCGCGCCGCGGGGCGGCGCTGCGCCGAGATCTTGATCAAGCTCATCGGCAACCCAGACCACCCCCCGATCCAGGAGCTTTGGGATGTGGACCTGACCGTTGGCCGTTCCACCGGCCCCTGCCCCGGCTAACACCGCACAAGGACATCCCCATGGACTTCACCCGCGCCGATTTTCCCGAAGGGTTCCTCTTCGGTGTCGCCACCTCGTCCTACCAGATCGAGGGGCATGGCTTTGGCGGGGCTGGCCCGACCCATTGGGACAGCTTTGCCGCCACGCCCGGCAACGTCGTGCGCGCCGAGGATGGCAAGATCGCCTGCGACCATTACCACCGCTGGCGCGATGATCTCGACCTGATCAAGGCGATGGGGGCCGATGTCTATCGGTTCTCGACCTCATGGGCGCGGGTCTTGCCCGAAGGGACGGGCGCACCCAACCAGGCGGGGCTCGATTTCTATGACCGCCTGGTCGATGGGATGCTTGCGCGCGGGATCAAGCCCGCGGCCACGCTCTACCATTGGGAATTGCCGCAAGCCTTGGCCGATCAAGGCGGTTGGCGCAATGCCTCCATGCCCGATTGGTTTGCCGATTACACCCATCTGGTGATGTCGCGGATCGGGGACCGGCTCTGGTCGGCCGCCCCTATCAACGAGCCGTGGTGTGTCAGCTGGCTGTCGCATTTCGAAGGGATCCATGCGCCGGGTCTGCGCGACATCCGAGCGACGGCGCGCGCCATGCATCACGTACTCGTCAGCCATGGCCGGTCCATCCAGGTGATGCGCGGTCTGGGAATGAAAAACCTTGGTGCGGTGTGCAATTTCGAATGGGCCGAACCCGCCAGTGACGCGCCCCAAGATATCGCCGCCGCCGCGCGCTACGACGCCATTTATAACCGTTTCTTCCTTGGCGGCCTCTTTAAGGGTGCCTACCCGCCCGAGGTGCTTGCCGGGCTTGGCCCCCATCTGCCCAAGGGATGGGAGGATGATTTCCCCACCATCCAGGCGCCGCTCGACTGGCTGGGGCTGAACTACTACACGCGCAAGTTGATCCGCCACGCCGATCAGCCATGGCCCAGCTACGCCGAGGCCCCCACGCGCCTGCCGCTCACCCAGATGGGATGGGAAATTTACCCCGAGGGCCTGCGCGATTTCCTGATCCGCACAGCGCGCGATTATTCAGGCGACCTGCCGCTTTTCGTCACGGAAAACGGCATGGCAAATCCCGACCAACCCGACCAGCCGGACCGAGCTCGCATCGGCTATCTCGCGCAACATTTGCAAGCGGTGCAAGGCGCTGTTGGTGCCGGTGCGCCAGTGGCGGGCTATTTCGTCTGGTCCTTGATGGACAATTTCGAATGGTCGCTCGGCTATGAGAAACGCTTTGGTCTGATCCATGTCGATTTCGAGACCTTGGCAAGGACGCCCAAAGCATCCTATCACGCGCTCGCGCAATGGTGGCGCGGCTAAGGGCAAGACAAGCGTGATACGCGATATGGGCAATCTGACAGGCAAAACCGGCTTAAGCCTTGTCGCCGATATCGGCGGCACCAATACCCGTGTCGCCGTGGCGCATGGCGCGATCGTTGATCGCGACACGGTCAGACGCCACGCCAATGCCGATTACCCCGACCTGACGGCGGTCCTTGGCCAATATCTGGCCCAAAGCGGCATCGCCGCCCAGCAGATCACCGGCATTTGCGTCGCCGCCGCGGGGCCTGTGCATGACGGGGTGGCGCAGCTGACCAATCTCGATTGGCAGATCGATCGCGCAACGCTTGGCCAAAGCTTTGGTGCAGGCAAGGTCGCGGTGCTCAATGACCTCCAAGCCCAAGGCCATGCCATCGGTCATATCGATCCGGCCGAGCTTGATCAGATCATCGCGCAACCCGCTGCCCCGGCCCATGCGGCCAAGCTGGTGGTCGGCCTTGGGACAGGCTTCAACGCCTGCCCGGTCTTTGACACCGATATGGGCCGTTTCGTCCCCCCCTCCGAGGCGGGGCATGTCAGCCTGCCCGCCCTTGGCGGCCGCATGTCCGATCTGACCGCCGCCATGATCGCCGATTTTGGCTTTGCCTCGGTCGAAGAAGTGCTCTCGGGGCGCGGCATCAGCTACCTGCACCGCGTCTTGCACGGCCAAAGTGCCGAACCCGCGCAGATCATGGCCAATCTCGCCGCGGGCGAGCCCGAGGCCTGCGCCACGGCCGCTGCCTTTGTCGCGGTCATGGGCACGGTCGTTGGCGATCTGGCGCTGGCGCACCTGCCCTTTGGCGGCATCTACCTTGTGGGCGGCGTCACCCGTGCCTTTACCCCCTACCTCGCCCGGTTCGGCTTTGCCGATCACCTGCGCGCCAAGGGGCGTTTCGCCGGTTTCATGGACCGTTTCGGCGTCTTTGCCGTGCGCGACGATTACGCCGCGCTCACCGGCTGCGCCTCGCATCTGGCCAAGCTCTAAAGCCCGTAAAGCGCCTCGTATTTCGCCCCGAGATAGCCAAGCAGCGGCCCTTCGCTAACGGTGGCACCCGTGGCATGCGCGATCGTCTCGCGCGGGGGGCGCAGACCGCCGTGACGTTGCAGATTGTCGCGCAACCAGCCAAGCGCAGCCGCCACATCGCCCCCTGCCAAGCGATCATCAAGATCGGGCAACCCCGCGCGCATGGCATCATAGAGGCACCCCGCATAGACATTGCCAAGGCTATAGGTCGGGAAATAGCCAAAAAGCCCCACCGGCCAATGCACATCTTGCAACACCCCGTTGGAGGGTTTGTCCACGGCCAACCCGAAATCGGCGGCAAAACGGTCGTTCCACGCCGCCTCCAGATCGCCAAGCACCAAATCGCCCCTGATCAAGGCGCGCTCCAGATCGAAGCGCAGCATGATATGCAGGTTGTAATGCACCTCGTCGGCCTCGGTGCGGATATAGCCTGCGGCGACCCGATTGACGGCGCGGGCGAAATCCTCCGGCGTCGTTACGGAAAGCGGCCCGAAATGGTCGCGCATCCGGCCATAAAGCCACTGGCAAAAGGCAGGCGAGCGGCCAAGCTGGTTTTCATAGATCCGGCTTTGGCTTTCATGCACGCCCATCGACACGCCTTGGCCCAAGATACTGAGACCATAGTCCTGCGCGATGTTCTGCTCATAGCCTGCATGCCCCACCTCGTGAATGGTGGAAAAGATGCAGCCCAAGGGGTCAGAAGTGTCGATACGGGTGGTGATGCGCACATCGTTATGCGACCCAGAAGAAAAGGGATGCACGGCCTCGTCGATGCGGCCACGGCTCAGATCATAGCCAAAGGCCTCGGCCACCTCGCGCGCGAGATCGCGCTGTGCTTGCGCCGGAAAATGCCCGCTTAGAACCGGCGCATCGGGTGCATCGGCAAGCCTGCCGCGCAGATCGACAAGCCCCGGCCGCATACGGTCGAACAGCGCCGCGATCTCGGCCCCGGTGATGCCCGGCTCATACCCTTCAAGCAGCGCGTCATAAGGATCGCCCGCCTCCGCCAGCGCCGCCGCCTCCGTGCGGCGCAGCGCAATCACCTGCCCCAGCACCGGCAGGAAGCTTGCCAGATCATCGTCTTTGCGCGCAGCCGCCCATTTGCCTTGCGCCACCGATGTCACCCGCGCGATCTCGGCGGCCAAATCCCCAGGCACCCGACAGGCGCGCCGATAGCTCTGCGCGATCAGCCGCAGCTGTGCGGCCTCCGCCGGGCTGGTGGCCTCGGCGCTGTCCAGCCATGCCCCCACGCGCGGATCGGTGCGCCGCGCATGCAACACCCCCTCGAGCGCCGCCATCTCCTCGCCGCGTTGCAAAGCTGCACCACGCGGCATCATGGTCTCTTGGTCCCAGCCAAGTCGCCCCATGATTTGCGACAGCGCCTCGGTCTCGCGTTGAAAGGCCAGAAGGTCGGACAGCGCGCTCATGGCGTGGCCCCTTTGATGCTTTGGGCCATGGGATAGATGCTCAGGAACCGCGCGCGCAGCACCAGTGTCAGCACCGCGACCGCGCCCAGCTGGTGCCAGATCGCGATATACCAAGGGGAGGAATGCATCACCGTCACAATCCCCAACATCATCTGCACGAAAATCGCGACCAAGACCCAGTCAAAGGCGCGCCTCGTGGCCAGACGCGCACTGCGCCTTGCGGCGAACCAGACGCCAATCGCCAAGGCAAAAAGCACGTAACCCACGATCCGGTGAAAGAACTGCACGGTTCCGTCATTTTCGAACAGGTTGCGCCAGGCAGGCTCGATCGCCCACATGCCGGGCGGGAAAAATCCCCCCGCCATCAAGGGCCAGTCGATATAGTTGCGCCCCGCATCGATGCCCGCCACCAAGGCACCGATCAAGATCTGTACAAAGGACAAATGCAACAGCCCCGTGGCCATCCCCTTGAGCTTGGCGTCACCCTCGCGCCGCGCGGCCATAAGCGCGACCTCCTCGCGGCCCAGCTTCATGATGAACCATGCAATCAAGCCAAGGATCGCGAAAGCCAAACCCAGATGCGTCGCCAAGCGGTACGAGGCAACCGCGATCATGCCCTCTTGCAGCCCCGAATGGACCATCCACCAGCCAATCGCCCCTTGCAACCCTCCCAGCGCCCCAAGCGCCAAAAGCCGCCCGGTCCACCCCGCTGGGATCTTGCCGGCCAAAAGCAAGCCGAAAAAGCCCAAAGCCCAGACAAGGCCGATCACCCGGCCCAATTGCCGATGGCCCCATTCCCACCAATAAATCACCTTGAACTCGGCAAGGCTCATTCCTTTGTTGATCAATTCATATTGCGGGATCTGGCGATAGGCGTCGAACTCGGCCTGCCAGTCTTCCACACTCAGGGGCGGGACCGCGCCGGACAAAGGCGCCCATTCGGTGATTGACAGCCCGGAATCGGTCAACCGCGTCAGCCCGCCCACCGCGACCATGGTCACAACGAGCGCAAACAGCACCATCAACCAACCGCGCACCAAGGCCCGCGCGGCCCCCGTGTCCCGCGTCACCCCGCCCGGTGTTGCGGCCGGTTTCTGGACGCTGTCAACCTCTTGGAAAATGCTGCGCTTCTCGGCCATGGCCTGTCCCTTTCCTGTCGTGGCCCAAGACCTATCGCGCGCCTGCCCCCCCTTCAAGCGACTGCGGCAAGCGGTCCTTCCCTTCTTCGTTTTACAAATATCCCGGGGGAGGCGCGGCCAAGGGCCGCGACGGGGGCAGAGCCCCCAAGAAAACCGCGCCTACTCGTCCGCGCGCTTGGTTTCGGCCCAACGGGCAATCTGGCGAAAGGCCCCATGCAGCGTGCGCACATCGGCCTGGGTCAGGGGCAATCGGCTCCAGATCTGACGCAGATTGCGTTTCATCCGCTGCGCCTTATCGGCAGGAAAGAAGAACCCGGCTTGTTCGAGCTTTTCCTCCAAATGATCACCAAGCGCCGTGATCTCGGCCAGATTGGCAAAATCGGTCCCCGCCATATCCAGGACCTCGGGTGGCGTCGTGTCAGCCAAACGGCGAAACTCATATGCACAAAGCAGTACACATTGCGCGAGGTTGAGCGAGGGGAAATCCGGGTTCACCGGGACCGAGATCACGGCATTGGCCCGCGCGATATCGGCGTTATCGAGGCCCGAACGTTCCGGCCCGAACAAGACCGCGACCCGCCCCCCATTGACCAAGATCGCGCGCGCCTGTGCCATGGCGCGCTCAGGCGTCAAGATCGGCACAGTGATCCCGCGCGACCGCGCCGTGGTGGCAAAGACATAGGTACAATCAGCAATCGCTGCGGGCAGATCGCCGTAAAGCCCCGCATGATCCAAAAGCCGGCCCGCGCCGGATGCCAGCGCCACCGCGCGCTCATTGGGCCAGCCATCGCGCGGGCTGACCACCCGCATTCGCTCCAACCCGAAATTCCACATCCCCCGCGCGGCCGCGCCGATATTCTCGCCCATTTGCGGACGCACAAGGACAAAGACAGGCTGGGCGGTGTGTGGTGCGCGGGTCATGGCAGTGCGGTTAGCGCGGCGGGACGCGCGCCGCAAGCGCCCCATTGCCCCACGCACGCGCGGGCGCTATCACGCGCAGAACCGCAAGGATGCCCGCCCATGTCGCAGACAGACCAGCCCAATCTTTACCTGATCACGCCCCAAAGCTTCGAGATCACGGCCTTCGTGCCGCGTTTGGCCGCCGTGCTCGATGCCGAGGCGATCGCCTGCTTGCGCATGGCGCTGGTCGGCGATGACGAAGATGATCTTGCCCGTGCCGCCGATGCCTTGCGCGAGATCGCGCATGCGCGCGATGTCCCCTTGGTGATCACAGGCCATGCCGGACTTGTGGAAAAGCTGGGGCTTGACGGTGTCCATTTGATCGATGGCGCGCGCAACTTGCGCACAACGCGCAAAGACCTGGGCGCAGATGCGATCATCGGCGCCTATTGCGGCACCTCGCGCCACGAGGGTCTGACCGCCGGCGAAATCGGAGCCGATTACATCGCCTTTGGCCCCTTGGGCGAGAGCGCGCTTTTCTCTGGGCCGCGCGCCGAATTTGCGCTTTTCGCATGGTGGTCTGAGATGATCGAATTGCCCGTGGTGGCCGAAGGCGCGCTTGACCGCGACCTGATCGCGGCGCTTGCACCCGTCACCGATTTCTTCGCCATCGGCAACGAGATCTGGCGGGCCGACGATCCGGTCGCAGCGCTCCGCGCACTGATCGCACCGATCCGATAAGGCAACCGGCGCTGCTCTGGGCGCGGTGGGCCGCCTACTCTGTATTGACGAGGCCAAGGCTGATGACGGGCGCACCTTGGACCAGATCATAGCCGAAGCCGAACACACCGCTTTCAAACAGGTAACCAGCAAAAACATCGATACCGATATCGCCGGTGAACAGGAAATAAGTCACACCTGCCCCCAAGGTGCTTTCATTCGCGCGGTCATTTTCCAAGATCCGTGCGGTGATGCCGAAATTCGGGTCTTGCATCGCGCCGAAGGTAAATGTGCCACCCAACATCAAGGCGGGGTCAGCCAAAACAGGGCTTGTTCCGGCCAGAACAACAAAGGCGGTGGCCAAGGACAAATTCTTCACGAGACTACTCACTCTTACCATTACCAACGCAACGATAGTAGCATATCTATCGAAAGACACAAGAAGCTGTGAACAGCCCCAAGATGTGGCGGGGCCTGTCTGGGGTAACTCAACCCAGCGACGTCACCCAAAGGATCGTCGCGTCATCCTCGGAAACCGAGATCACGTTATGCCCCATCGAGGCATCGTAATAGGCACTATCGCCGCGTTTGAGATCGACCGGCGCATAGAATTCGGTCAAGAGCCGCACAACCCCGGTGAGGACATACAGAAACTCTTCCCCATCATGGCGCACCCAGCCGTCGAACTCATCAAAGCTGCGCGCACGAACCCGCGCGCGATACGGCAGCATGGATTTGCGCGTCAAGGCACCGGCCAACAGCTCGTGTTCATAGGTGGTCGTGGCATGCGCCTGCCCTTCGCCTGAGCGTGTCACGGCCATCCGCCCATTGACCTGCGGGTCAGTCGGCGGTGTGAACAGTTGCGGCACCGAGATGCCAAGCCCCAGTGCAAGCTTTTTGAGCGCCTCATAGGTCGGTGACATCTGCCCGTTTTCGATCTTGGACAATGTCGAGCGCGCAAGCCCCGCATGGCGCGCGGCCTGTTCGAGCGTCCAATCGCGCGCACGACGTAATTCGCGCACCCGCTGACCCAGATCGACGGGTTGAGGTGGGATCTTGTCCCCGGTTTCGCGTGCAAGGCGGATCAGGCTTGGTTCTTCGTTCATGGCATGGCTTTAGCGCGGGCGCGGATGGCTTGCAACGTGGCGTGCGCAGGCGTAATTCCGCCCCATGCAGCCCTGCCCCGCACCCTTCAACTTGGCCGATGACGTCCTGACGGCGGGGCGCGCGACACCCGACAAGATTGCGCTGGCCGTGCTTGGGCCGGCGCGCGCCGAACGCTGGAGCTATGCCCGCCTTGAGGGGGCCGTGCGCGCCATGGCCGGTGGCTTGCGCGCATCGGGCCTTGCCCCCGGCACACGCATCATGCTGCGCCTTGGCAATGATGCAACCTTTCCCGTGGCTTTTCTTGGGGCCATCGCCGCCGGGCTGGTGCCGGTGCCGACCGCCCAGGGGCTCAGCATCGCCGAGTTGGACGCCATGTACCCGCTGCTCTCGCCCGGCGCGATCCTTGCCGCACCCGGCGTCAGCCTGCCTTCGGCACCGGTCTGCCCCGTGCTTGACGATCTGGAGGGGCTGATGGCGGGGCCTGCCGCGGGGTTCACCTTGGGCGAACCGGACCGCCCCGCATTCATTGTCTTTACCTCTGGCTCGTCGGGGCGGCCCAAGCCCGTGGTCCATGCCCATCGGGCAATCTGGGCGCGGCGGATGATGTGGGATGGCTGGTACGGGCTGACACCAGCTGACAGGGTGCTTCATGCCGGAGCCTTCAACTGGACCTTTACACTTGGCACCGGGCTGCTTGATCCTTGGGCGATGGGGGCGACTGCCTTGATCCCCGCGCCCGGCACCCCGCCCGAGGCCTTGGGCTTGCTGCTCAAGCGCCATGACGCCACGATCCTTGCCGCCGTGCCGGGGGTGTTTCGCAAACTCTTGAAATCAGGCACACCCCTTGCCCTGCCGAAGCTGCGCCATGGCCTGAGCGCGGGTGAAAAACTGTCCGAAGCATTGCGCGCGCAATGGCAACAGGCGACAGGGTGCATGATCCACGAGGCACTCGGCATGTCGGAGTGTTCGACATTTATCTCGGGCAGCCCGGCGCGCCCTGCCCCGTTGGGCAGCCTTGGCTTTCCCCAACCCGGTCGCCGCATCGCCGTGATCGATGAAACCGGCGCGCCACGGCCCAAGGGCGAGATCGGCATCTTGGCTGTCCATCGCGATGAGCCGGGGCTGATGCTGGGCTATCTGGGTGCCGATGGCGAAGCGCAGCTGCCTTTGACGGGAGAGTGGTTTGCCACCGGCGATCTGGTGCGCGAAATGCCCGATGGTGCGCTGATCTACCATGGGCGGCGCGACGATATCCTGACCACCGGCGGCTACCGCATCGCCCCCGTCGAGATCGAGGCCGCCTTTCACGATGCCGCCGGCCTTGCGGAATGTGCCGCCACGGCCCTGCCCGTCAAGGCCGAGACCGAGGTGCTTGTGTTGGCCTATGTCGGCACCGCGGATGCGGCTGATCTCTCCGCACTGGCCAGCACCCGCCTTGCCCGCTACAAGCAACCAAGGATGTATATCGCGCTGCCATCCCTGCCCCGCTCGGCCAATGGCAAGCTCGACCGCAAGGCGCTTTTGGCACTGCTCAAGGACAGATCATGATCAAACTCGACATTCTCAGCGATCCGATCTGCCCATGGTGCTACATCGGTTGGTCGCGGCTGACCCGCGCGATGGAGGACCGTCCCGACCACCCCTTTGTGATCGAATGGCATCCTTTCCAACTCAATCCCGACATGCCCGCAGGCGGCATGGACCGACGCCACTACCTCGAAACGAAATTCGGCGGCAAAGAGGGCGCGTTACGCGCCTATCGTCCCGTGCTCGCGCATGCCGAGGCGGCAGGGCTGACGATGAACTTCGACCAGATCGCGCGCACGCCAAATACACTCGACGCCCATCGCCTGATCCACTGGGCCGGGCTTGAGGGAACTCAGACCCCGGTCGTTGCGGCGCTGTTTCGCGCCTATTTCACCGAAGGGCGCGACATCGGCGATCCCGCTGTGCTGATCCAGATCGCAGTCGATGTGGGGATGACAGAGAAGCTTGTGACCACGCTCTTGGCCGGTGAGGCCGATGCCGCCGATATCAAGGCGCGCGATACGCATGCCCGGTCTCGTGGCGTCACCGGCGTGCCGAGTTTCGTGATCGCCAACCAGCATGTGCTTTCAGGCGCACAACCCACCGAAACTTGGATCGCCATCATCGACGAGATTGCGGAGCAAATCCGGCAATCGCAGCAATGACAAGGCCTGCTTCACCTTTCCCAAAATACGCCTGTCCCAGCCGATCCGCCGGGGCCGTTCGTTGAGCGGCGCGCAGCCCATGGCGACTGTCTCGCGGTGGGAATTCATCGCCATGATGGGGATGATGTTTGCAACCATCGCTTTTTCCATCGACGCGATGCTGCCGGCCTTGCCCGAGATCGCGCAAGAGCTGACACCAAGCGACCCCAACCGCGCGCAGTTGATCTTGACCAGCTTTCTGTTCGGCATGGGGATCGGTACGCTCTTCGCGGGGCCGCTGTCGGATGCGCTGGGGCGCAAGGCGGTGATCATGATCGGGGCGACACTTTACTGTAGCGGCGCGCTCTTGGGCTATCTTGCACAAGATCTCACATGGATTTTGGCCGCGCGTGTGCTGCAAGGTTTAGGCGCGGCCGGGCCGCGCGTCGTCTCGCTTGCCATGGCGCGGGATCTGTTCTCGGGGCGTGCCATGGCCCAGATCGTGTCATACGCGATGCTCGTCTTTACCATCTTTCCCGCCATCGCGCCGCTGATCGGGGCATGGATCATCTTGGGCTTTGGTTGGCGGGCGATCTTTCTGGCATTCTTGGTGTTTTCCTTCATTTCAGTCGCATGGCTGGGTCTGCGCCAGCCCGAGACATTACCGCGTGACAAACGTCGCCCCTTGGCGCTCAACACGCTGTGGTCAGGCCTGCGCGAGACCCTGATCCACCGCCAGATGCAGCTCTCCATCCTGGTGCAAGCATGCGTTTTCGCAGGGCTTTTTGGTTCGCTCTCCTCGATCCAGCAGATCTTCGATCACACCTATGATCGCGGGGATAGCTTTCCACTGTGGTTTGGATTGATCGCGCTGGCAGCCGCACCGGCGGGGCCGATCAACGGGCTTTTGGTGATGCGCTTGGGCATGCGGCCCTTGATCCGCATCACCTTGATCTTGCAAGCAGGGCTTGCGCTGCTTTTGGGCGTCCTGTTTGCCTTGGGGGCCTTTGGCGAGGCCGCATTTTGGATCTATCTGGGTTGGAACGTCACGCTTTTTGCCACGGCGGCCTTCACCATCGGCAATCTCAACGCGCTGGCGCTGGAACCCTTGGGCCATATCGCAGGCATGGCCGCCTCTGTGATGGGAGCCATCGCCACGGTGATCGGCGCGGCCTTGGGCGCGGCGGTTGGCGCGCTTTTCGATGGCACCCCGATGCCGCTTTTCTTCGCCTTGGCGGGGTTGATGACCATTGGGGCGGCGGTGATGCTGTGCATGCCGCGCGCAAGGTCCACGCGAGGCTAGCCCCTCACTAGGCCTTGGCCTTTTCAGCGAGATCGCGCGCGATGGCAAAGGCACCCTTGATCTTGTCAGCCTCGCTTGTCCAATCGCGCACCAACACGATCTTGTTGTCCTTGATCCGCGCCTGTCCCTTTTGGTCCTGCACAAAGGCCACCAGCCCCGCCGGGTTGGGAAATTTGTCGTTGTGGAACTGCACCGTCGCGCCCTTTGGTCCAGCGTCGAGCTTGGCGATATGGGCGCGCTTGCACATCGCCTTGATCCGCACGACCAGCAAGAGCGTGTTCACCTCGCGCGGCAGTGCGCCGAAACGGTCGATCAATTCGGCGGCGAAGCCTTCAAGATCGACCTTGGTCTCAAGCTGGCTGAGACGGCGATAAAGCCCCAGCCGCACATCGAGATCGGGGACATACGCCTCCGGGATCAGGACCGGCACGCCGAGATTGATCGTGGGCGACCATTGGCCGTCAGCCACCATGGGTTCGGCCACGCCTGAGCGGATCGCGGCGATCGCCTCTTCCAGCATGGATTGATACAGCTCGAAACCCACCTCGCGAACATGGCCCGATTGTTCCTCGCCCACGATATTGCCCGCGCCGCGGATATCGAGGTCTTGGCTCGCGATGGTGAACCCCGCCCCAAGGCTATCGAGGCTGCCCAAAACCCGCAGGCGTTTCTCGGCCGCAGGCGTCAGTTTCTGGCGCGGCTTGGTCGTCAGATACGCATAGGCACGGGTCTTGGCTCGCCCCACCCGGCCCCTGATCTGGTAGAGTTGGGCCAACCCATACATATCGGCGCGGTGGATGATCATGGTGTTGGCGGTGGGGATATCGATGCCCGATTCGATGATCGTGGTGGCCAAAAGGACATCGTACTTGCCATCGTAAAAGGCGTTCATCCGATCGTCGAGTTCGCCCGCCGCCATCTGCCCGTGGGCGATGACGAAACGCACCTCCGGCACCTGGGTTTTCAGGAAATCTTCGATCTCGGGCAAATCCTCGATCCGGGGGACAACAAAGAAGGATTGCCCACCGCGATAATGTTCGCGCAAGAGCGCCTCGCGCAACGTGACCGCATCGAATTCCGACACATAGGTACGGATCGCCAACCGATCGACAGGCGGCGTGCCGATCATCGACAAATCGCGGACCCCAGTAAGCGACATCTGCAAGGTGCGTGGAATGGGCGTGGCCGAGAGCGTCAGCACATGCACATCCGAGCGCATCTCCTTCAGCCGTTCCTTATGGCTCACGCCAAAGCGCTGTTCCTCGTCCACGATCAACAGGCCCAAATCCTTGAATGTCACGCCCTTGGCCAACAAAGCATGGGTGCCGATCACGATATCAACCGTACCTTCGGCCATGCCGCGCTTGGTCTCGGCGGCCTCCTTTTGGCCGACAAAGCGCGAGAGTTGCCGCACATTGACGGGAAACCCACGGAAGCGTTCGGCAAAAGTCTTGGCATGCTGGCGCGCAAGCAGCGTGGTCGGCGCGATCACCGCAACCTGTTGGCCTTGGGCCGCGGCGACAAAGGCTGCGCGCATCGCGACCTCGGTCTTGCCGAAGCCCACATCGCCCACGACAAGGCGGTCCATCGGGCGCCCTGCCTCCAAATCGCTCAGTACATCGGCGATGGCAGCAAGCTGGTCATCGGTTTCCTCATAGGGGAAGCGGGCGCAAAACGCCTCCCACATGTCGCCGGGCGGCACCAGAATAGGCGCGCGACGCAATTCGCGCTCGGCGGCGATACGGATCAGCTTGTCGGCGATCTGGCGCAGCCGCTCTTTCAGCTTGGCCTTCTTGGCCTGCCACGCGCCGCCGCCCAAGCGGTCAAGCAAGCCATCATCCTGCCCGTATCGGCTGAGAAGCTCGATATTCTCAACCGGCAGATAAAGCCTGTCGCCACCAGCATATTCCAGCAAAAGACATTCATGCGGCGCGCCGGCCGCCGTGACTGTTTCCAGCCCCTTGTAGCGGCCCACCCCGTGATCGACATGCACGACCAGATCGCCAGGCGAGAGCGATTGCGCCTCGGTCAGGTAATTCTCGGCGCGCTTGACCTTGCGCTTGGGCCGGATCAATCGGTCCCCCAAGACGTCTTGCTCGGATATGACGGTAAGCCCGTCGCCGGTAAATCCCTCGTCGAGGGGCCAGACGGTAAGGTTAATCGACCCCTTGCCACCGATCGCGCGCGCATCGGCGATCAGCTTGGCATCGGCGATCCCTTGATCTTCCAGCAAGCCCGCAAGCCGCTCGCGCGCGCCCTCGGACCACGAGGCGACAACGACGGTGCTTTCTTCACGCTTTACACGAATATGATCAGCCAAAGCCCCAAAAAGGCTTAAGCTTTCACTTTGACGCTCCGGTGCAAAACTGCGCCCCACACGCCCGCCCGCGTTGATCACCCCCGGCCCAGGTGCTGCTGGAATGGGGGCAAATTGCAAGATGCGGTGGCGCATCGTTGCGGCGACCCACGCCGCATCATCGAGATACAAAAGCCCCGGCGGCACCGGCTTATAGACGGTATCAAGCCGCCCTTTCTGGGTCAGCGCGGTCTTTCGCGTGTCATATTGGTCGGCGATGGTATCCCAACGCGCCAAGCGCTGCGCCGTGGTCTGGTCATCAAGCGTAATCCGCGCGTCGGGCAAATAGTCGAACAGAGTCTCGAGGCGTTCGTGAAAGAAGGGGAGCCAGTGCTCCACGCCTTGGTGCTTGCGCCCCGCGCTCACCGCCTCGTAGAGCGGGTCATCGGTACCCGCAGCGCCGAACTCGATACGGTAGTTTTGGCGAAACCGCGTAATCGCGGCCTCATCAAGGATCACCTCGGAAACAGGCGCAAGTTCGACCCGATCAAGCTTTTCGGTGGTGCGCTGCGTCGCGGGATCGAACCGGCGCGCGCCATCAAGCACATCGCCGAACAGGTCAAGCCGCACAGGCCCGCTCGCGCCGGGGGGCCAGACATCGATGATCCCGCCGCGCAGGGCGTAATCGCCCGGCTCGCTGACTGTCGGCGTCTGCACAAACCCCATCCGCACGAGGAATTGCCGCAGCGCGCCCTCGTCGATGCGCCCGCCCACCTCGGCAGCAAAGGCCGCCTGTTGCAGCACAGCCCGCGCAGGCAGCCGTTGCGTCGCAGCGTTGAGCGTGGTCAGCACAATGAAGCGCCCCGACAGCCCCCCGGCCAGTGCCGCCAGCGTCGCCATACGCGCAGCCGAGATCTCGGCATTGGGCGAGACGCGATCGAAAGGCAGGCAATCCCACCCCGGAAAGGACAAGATCACGGCGCTTGGGTCGAAAAAGGCCAAGGCACGGGCCATCGCGGCCATGCGCTTGTCGTCGCGCGCGATATGGATCACAGGCGCAGGCGCACCCTTGGCCAATTCTTTCAGCACAAGGGCGGCGTCGAACCCCTCGGGCGCGCCGGAGACGAGGATATGATCGGATGTCATGGCCATGGCCGCGTGACCTACGCCGCGGGCGCGCCGTGTCAAGCGCTAGTAAAGCACGCTGCCCGAGACATTGCTGTACATGCCCCAAACTGCCGTGACGAAAATCGCGATGGCGCCCATGACCCGCACGATCAGACGATGCTGACGCAAAAATCGGCAAAGCGTGTCGATATCGGCCCCTTGCACACGGCGCGCGGTCAGGATGCTCAAGGCGGCGACCGACAACAGCGGCACCAAGAGCAAGATGATCGCTTGCGCAAATTCTACCCCATACCCCCAGCCCAGCATCGCAAGGGCGCTTACCACAAAACCCGATGCCGCCACCATCAGCGTCCCCGATAGATCGGCAAAGGCGAGGATGCGGCGGCTATGTACCTCGGCCAAGGTCTGAACATCGCGGCCAGCCCTGGCATCGCCGCGCCGTGCTTGCTGGACCATGTGATAGGGTATGCCCAGCACCCAATGCGACAGCGATGACCACATCACCGCAAGCGCGATCCAGTACCACAGGTTCGAGAATGACCGCAGGTCGATCACTTCGGTAACAAGATCGATCAAATCCAAAACTGCGCCGCCTGCATCTCGATACCTTTGCCCAAATATGACTATACCGGCCTTCAGGGCGGTTTCCAGCCCCGGCATGTTTTGGCCGCGCGCTTACAACCCTTGCCCTTTAGGCCGCCCCATGTCACCGCTAGAGGCTGCAAAGCCCGAAGGAAAGGCCACCGCCATGCCCCACGCCGCATTCCCCGCGATCCGCCACCGACGCCTGCGGGCAACGCCTGCCTTGCGCAACCTCGTGCGCGAGCATGAACTGAGCGTCAACGACCTGATCTGGCCGATTTTCGTGCGCGACGGGGTGGGCATCGAAGAGCCGATCGCATCCATGCCTGGGGTGTATCGCCGCTCGGTTGACAAGATCGTTGCCGCCGCGCGCGAGGCCGCATCCTTGGGCATCCCGGCCATTTGCCTGTTTCCCTATACCGATCCCGCGCTGAAGACCCAGAACTGCGAGGAGGCATGGAACCCCGACAACCTGTCAAACCGCGCGATCCGCGCGATCCGCGAGGCGGGGATCGCCATCGCGATCATGACCGATGTCGCCCTCGACCCCTATAACATCAACGGCCATGACGGCATCGTGCGCGATGGTGTCATCGTGAATGATGAAACGGTGGCGGCGCTGGTCAAGATGGCTTTGGCCCAAGCCGCAGCCGGTGCCGACATCATCGGCCCATCCGACATGATGGATGGGCGTATCGGCGCGATCCGCACCGCGCTAGAGGCCGAGGGGCATCAAAACGTGACGATCATGTCCTACGCTGCCAAATTCGCCAGCGCCTATTACGGGCCGTTCCGCGATGCGGTTGGTGCCGCGGGCGCGCTCAAGGGCGACAAGCTGACCTACCAGATCGACCCCGCCAACCGCCGCGCGGCGTTGGCTTGCGTCGCGCGCGACCTGATGGAGGGCGCCGATATGGTGATGGTCAAACCGGGCATGCCCTATCTCGACATGGTACGCGAGGTTAAAGACCGCTTCGACGCGCCCACCTACGCCTATCAGGTCTCGGGCGAATACGCGATGATCGCGGCCGCGGCGGCCAATGGCTGGATCGATGGTGACAAGGTGATGGTGGAAAGCTTGATGAGCTTTCGGCGCGCAGGCTGTGACGGTGTCTTGACCTATTTCGCCCCGCGGATCGCCCAAATCCTCAACGGCTAGCGGCGGATCGGCGACCAACCGCCACGGCTTGTGTTTTGCTGCGTGACAGGGCCGCGCGAAGGTCATAAACTGCATGGCAGGATGCGGGCGCAAAGACCCGCCCCAAAGGCACAACCAAACGAGAGGCAAGAGGCAACACATGCGCAGCATATCCCGTCGTCATTTCGTGATCACCGCCGCGGCCCTTCCACTGGTGTCAGCCTGTGGCAATGGCGTCAATTCGACCGGAGCGCAGCGTATCGATGGACGCGTCGATAGTGCGCTTGAATTCATGAACCGAGAGGTGCCTGGCGCGCAGGAATTGTCCGCCAATGCCGCGGGCGTGTTGATCATGCCGCTGATTACCGAGGCAGGGTTTGGTTTGGGTGGCTCGTACGGGCGCGGAGCGTTGCGCATCAACGGCGTGACGGTCGATTACTATGCCGCCGCCGCTGGTACCTTTGGCTTGCAGATCGGCGCGCAGCAATACGCCCATGCGCTGTTTTTCATGACCGATGCGGCCTTGCAGGATTTCCGCAACTCCAACGGTTGGGCGGCTGGTGGCGATATCCGCTATGCCTTCAATGATCGCGGCGGGATGCTGGGGGTCGATACGACCACCTTGACCGATCCAGTCATCGCGATCGTCTTTGGACAGGCCGGAATGATCTTGGGCGCCACCCTCGAAGGCACGCGTTACACCCGCATCCTGCCCTGAATGGCACCGCGCCCCATTTGCATTTGCGCGCGCTTGGGATAGCAGGCGGCGAGTGATTGACGCCGAGGGACCATGGGTTTCGTACTGGGCTGGCTTGTCCGTTTGGGTTCTATCGCCGTCGCTCTGACGGTGATCGTGATCTTGTCTGCATGGTGGATCGGGTCAAGGTCGATCCCCGATTATGCGGCCGAATGGACCGTGCCGGGGCTGACAGCCCCCGTCGAGATCGTCCGCGACACAGCCGCAGTGCCGCATATCTTTGGTCAAAGCGACAGCGATGTCTTCTATGGCTTGGGCGTAGCGCATGCCCAAGATCGGCTGTGGCAAATGCTGATGATGCGGCGCACTGCGCAGGGGCGGCTTTCGGAACTATTTGGCCCTGCCACCCTTCAGATCGACGATCTGCTGCGCCGCCTCGACATTTACCAATTGGCGATCGCATCGGTCGATGCGTTGGATGCAGATAGTATCGCCGCGCTCGAGGCTTATGCCGCAGGTGTCAACGCTTGGTTGGGCCTTGTGGGGACAGAGGCCTTGGGGCGCGGCGCACCGGAACTGTTCTTATTCACACCCGAGATCACCCCGTGGCGGCCCGCCGACAGTGTCGCTGTCACCTTCTTGATGGCGCTGCAACTGACCGGGCATCACGACGAGGAGGTATTGCGCGCGCGGCTTTCCCTGGCACTTGCCGATCCGCGCGGTCTGGCCGATCTGATGCCTGATGCGCCCGGCGCGGGTGTGGCCGCACTCGCCCGTTACCAAGATCTGTTCGACACCACCCTGCCCCAATTCGCCCAAGGGCCATCCACCCCGCGCCACCCGCTGCATCCCAATGTGCTGGGGCGGGGGATGGCCGGTGCCTCTAACGCTTTTGCCGCCACGCCGGCGCGCGCAGCCGCCTCCGGGGCGCTGATGGCCAATGATCCGCATCTGGGGCTGACGGCGCCCGGCATCTGGTATTTGGCGCGGCTCGAGCTTTCGACAGGCGGCGTGATCGGGGCCACGATCCCCGGCATGCCCGTGATCTTGGCGGGACGGTCCGAGCGACTGGCCTGGGGGATCACCTCGGCGTACCTCGATGATATCGACCTTTACGTCGAAGAGGTGAACCCCGCCAATCCCGACCAGTATCGCGGCCCCGATGGCTGGGCCGATTTTCGTACCGATCGCCGTGTCATCGCGGTGGCAGATATGCCCGATGTCACCATCACGCGCCGCTGGACCGAGAATGGCCCGGTCCTGCCCGGCCAGCATTTCGATTTGGCGACTGTGACACCGCCCGGCCATGTGATGAGTATGGCTTGGACAGCACTCAGTGATCGCAACACCTCGATCCAGACGGGGTTACGCCTGATGCGCGCGCACACGATCGAGGATGGGCTCGCCGCCGGCGAGGATTTCGTGGCCCCCTCCCAGAATTTGATGCTGGCAAGCGCGGATGGGCGCATTGCGATGCAGGTGATCGGGCGCATGCCATGGCGCATGAACGGGCATGAGACCCAAGCCCGCATGCCATCCCCAGGCTGGGCGCCACAAAACCGCTGGCAAGGTACGACGCTTTACTTCGCCAATCCCCGCTTCATCGACCCCGAAAGCGGGATTCTCGGCAATACCAACAACCGCACGGTCGCGCGCGATTTTCCGCTGCATGTGACCCATGATTGGGGCGACACGCAGCGCATCACGCGGCTCTCGCGCCTGATGGAAGCGCGCGACGTCCACACCCGCGACAGCTTTATCGAGGCGCAGCTTGATACTGTCTCGGCAGCGGCGCGCAACATCTTGCCCTTGGTCGCGCGTGATCTGTGGTTCACAAGCGAGGCAGCCCCTGCCGGCACACCCGAGCGCCGCCGCCAGCGCGCCCTCGCCCTCTTGGCCGAATGGAACGGCGAGATGAACGAGCATCTGCCCGAGCCGTTGATCTATGCCGCATGGATGCGCGAATTACAGCAACGCCTGATCCGCGACGATATCGGTCCCTTGGCCGATGAATTCCAAAGCTATGAGCCGCTGTTCATCGAACGCGTCTATCGCGATATCGACGGGGCCGCGCGCTGGTGTGATGTCAGCCATTCGACGGCGGTTGAAAGCTGCACGGATATTGCGCGGCTAGCGCTCGACGATGCGCTGCAATGGCTCGAAGAGCGCTATGGCAGCGAATTGGAAAGCTGGCGCTGGGGCGCGGCGCACGAGGCGCGGCATGATCACTCGGTCTTGGGTCAGACGCGGCTGTTTTCGTGGATCGTGAATATCCGCCAACCCACCAGCGGCGGCGATTTCACGCTGAACCGCGCGGCGACACCCGGCACGCTGCCCGATCCCTTTCTCAACATCCATGCCGCAGGCTATCGCGGGGTCTATGATTTCGCCGATCCAGATAGCTCGGTCTTCGTGATCGCAACGGGTCAATCGGGCCATCCTTTGTCACGCCATTACGATGATCTGGGCGAGTTGTGGCGGCGGGGCGAATATATCCCGATGACGCTAGACCCCGATCTGGCGCGGGCGGGCAATATCGGGATCACGACGCTTTTGCCCTTGCCGTAGGGTAGGCCATCAAGCGCGCCTCAAAAGGACAGGCCCTTTTGCATCCTTGCACCCTGCGCTATGAGAAGGCGCAGACGCCACCCCCGAGGCCCACGCCATGCCCTTGATCTATGACAGTCCCGCCGCTTGGACGGATGCGCCCCAGAAACGGCTGGCCGTCTTCGGCATGTCCGGCCTTGGCAAAACGCGGCTAGCGTCGATCCTGCGCGCGCAAGGCAGCTGGTATCACTACTCGATCGATTACCGCATCGGCACCGCCTATATGGGCGAGCACATCGCCGACAACCTCAAACGCCAAGCGATGCAGGTGCCATTTCTGGCCGAGCTTTTGCGCTCGGACAGCATTTATATCGGCTCCAATATCAGCTTCGGCAATCTCGCCCCGCTCTCGACATTCTTGGGCAAGCCGGGCAATCCAGCCATGGGCGGCTTGCCTTTTGACGAATATATGCGCCGCCAAGCGTTGCATCGCCGGGCCGAGATCAACGCGCTTTTGGACACGCCGAGCTTCGTGGCGCGGGCGCGCGACCTTTACGATTATCCCCATTTCATCGCTGATACGGGCGGCTCGATCTGCGAAGTGGTCGATCCCGACGATCCCGCCGACGAGGTCTTGGCAACGCTGTCGGCGCAATGTCTGATGATCTGGATCGAAGGCCCCGAAAGCCATACGCAGGAATTGATCCGCCGCTTCGACCGCGATCCCAAGCCCATGTATTACAGGCCAGAATTTCTATTGCCGCTGTGGCAGGGCTGGCTGGCCGAACAAGGGCTGACAGCCGAACGGGCCGACCCTAACGCCTTTATCCGCTATGCCTATGCGCGTGCCATGGCCCACCGCGCGCCCCTTTATGCGGCAATGGCGCGCAATTGGGGGCTCACCGTCACCGCCGCCGAGGTCGAGGCCGTGCGCGACGCGCAAGACGCTGTTGCAATGGTCGCCGCCGCCCTTGGCAGGGCCGCCACGCGCGCCTAGCTCAATCGTGCCAGTCGAGGATCGTATCACCCATGCCCATCAAGCTGCCATCGACCCTGCCCGCCTATGCCGTGCTCAAGCGCGAGGGCGTGATGGTGATGGGGGCTGATGCGGCAGACAAGCAAGACATCCGGCCTTTGCGGGTAGGTTTGCTGAACCTGATGCCCAAAAAGATCCAGACCGAGACGCAATTCGCCCGCCTGATCGGGGCCACGCCCTTGCAGGTGGAGTTGTCGCTCATTCGGATGACCGATCACGAAACCCGCAATACCGCCGCCGAACATATGGAGGCATTTTACCGCCCATTTGCCGAGGTCGCCGACACCGACGAGAAATTCGATGGGCTGATCATCACCGGCGCACCGATTGAGCATCTCGATTTCGCTGATGTGACCTATTGGGACGAGCTGCAACAGGTCTTTGATTGGACGCAAAGCCACGTCCATTCCACCTTTGGCGTCTGCTGGGGCGGAATGGCGATGATCAACCATTTCCACGGGGTCCAAAAACACCTTCTCGACCACAAGGCCTTTGGCTGTTTCCGCCACACCGTGCGCGAAGCTGCCTCACCTTACTTGCGCGGGTTTTCCGATGATTTCGTGATCCCCGTCAGCCGATGGACCGAGATGCGCCAGCCCGAGATCGATGCCGTGCCGGGGCTGGTGACGCTCTTGGGCTCGGCCGAGGTTGGCCCTTGCCTGGTCGAAGACCGCGCCCATCGCGCACTCTATATCTTCAACCATTTCGAATATGACAGCGACACGCTGAAACAGGAATATGATCGCGATACGCAAAACGGCACCCCGATCAATGTGCCGATAAATTATTATCCCGACAACGACCCTACCCGCGCACCACAGAACCGTTGGCGCAGCCATGCGCATTTGCTTTATAGCAATTGGGTATCGGAGATGTATTTGACCACGCCCTTCGACATGGCCGAGATCGGGCAGCGCTCGACCGATTGGCGGGAATGAGCGCAGGCGCGCTGATTACCTTGACCTTGGCCTTCGCGCTGGTTGGCTTTTGGGGCCTGACATTGTGGCGTGTGGCGCGCAGGACGGCACAGGTGCGCGAAACCCACCCACCGCTTGGCCATTTCATCCAGACACATGGGCGCAAGCTGCATCTGTTGCAGGAAGGCGATGGCCCCGATCTGGTGCTGATCCATGGCGCAAGCGGGAATATGCGCGATTTCACCCATGACCTGATGGGCCGCCTTGCGCCGCGCTACAGGGTCACCGTGCTGGACCGACCCGGACTGGGCTATTCCGATCCGATCGGGCGCGGCGGTGATAGCATCTTTGCCCAAGCCGATCAGCTTGTCGCGGCGATCACATCATGCGGTATCACGCGCCCCTTGATCTTGGGCCATTCCTACGGTGGTGCCGTGGCGCTGGCGATGGCAGTGCGACATCCTCGCCATGCTGCGGGGCTGATCCTGCTGGCTGCCGCCTCGCATCCTTGGACAACGCCCCTCTCGGCTTATTATCGGATCTTGTCGCACCCGCTTGGGCAATATGTGGCACCGCCCCTGCTTGCGGCTTGGGTGCCGCAGCGGGTTGTGACCGCCAATATCGCGCAGATCTTCGCCCCCCAGCCGATACCGCCGGGCTATGTCGCCAGTATCGGCGCGGGCCTGACGCTTTGCCCGGCGGTCTTGCGCGCCAATGCCCTGCAAAGAGCCAGCATCTTAAACGAGATCCACGCCCTTGTGCCGAGCTATGACCAGCTCGATCTGCCGGTCGAAATCTTGCATGGCGACCAAGATACGACTGTCGGCTTGGCGATTCACTCTGCGCCCCTGTCACAGCGAATTGCAGGTGCGCGCCTCACGGTGATGAAAGGTGTGGGCCATGCCCCCCATCACGCTGATCCGGCCACGGTAATCGCAGCCATCGACCGCGCCGCCCAACTGGCCGCCGACCGCGCCGGATTGCGCTAAGCGCCTCTACGTCCTAATGTCAAAGCGCGTAACATTAGCGATGAAAGATGTGCTCGCCCATGACCAAACCCTTTGATGGCGCCATTTCGACCTTTTTCGAGACCGAGGCCCCACCCGACATTCGGGCGGCGATCATGGCTGCCGCGAAGGAACAGATCATCAACCCGACCTATCCCTATCAGACCCGCATGGACCGCGACGATTACGAAGAACAGTTGGCCAGCCTCCAGATCGAATTGGTGAAATTCCATGCATGGGTGCGCGATACGGGCCAACGTGTTGCCGTGCTCTTCGAGGGGCGTGATGCGGCGGGCAAGGGTGGCTGCATCGCGCGTGTGCGCCAGAACCTCAATCCGCGGGTGGCTGGCATCGTGGCGCTGTCAAAGCCAACCGAGCGCGAGGCCGCACAATGGTATTTCCAACGCTACATCGCCCATCTGCCCGCGCGTGGCGAAATGCGGCTCTTTGATCGCAGCTGGTATAATCGCGGCGTGGTCGAGCATGTCTTTGGCTTTTGCACATCTGACCAACGCGAAAGCTTTTTCCAACAATTGCCCGATTTCGAGCGCATGATCGTGGATGACGGGATCACGCTGACCAAGATCTGGCTCAATGTCGGCCGCGCCGAACAATTGCGCCGTTTCCTCGACCGCGAAGGGGATTTGCTCAAGCAATGGAAGCTCAGCGCAATCGATGTGGATGGGTTGAAGCTTTGGGATCGGTATTCCACGGCCATCGCCGAGACCTTGCAGCGTAGCCATCGCCCCTATGCGCCATGGACGGTGATCCGTTCCGATGACAAGCGCCGGGCAAGATTGGCGGTCATCCGTGCGATTTTGGCCGGTGTTTCATACGCAGGCAAAAATCACGATGTCGTCAGCCAGCCTGACCCGGCGATTTGCGGTGGGCCAGAGATCTGGACTGACGCCCATGGCAGCATGATATAGTGGGATGACATGACCAAGCGCGGCTATCATCACGGCAATCTCAGGCAGGCCTTGGTCGATGCCGCCCTTCACCTGATCAACGAGATGGGGCCGACCGGGTTCACACTGTCAGAAGCCGCGAAAACCGCGGGTGTGACCCCTGCCGCGGTCTATCGCCATTTCGAGGGGCGCGACGAGTTGATCGCGGAATGCGCCCTCCAAGGCCACGAAATTTTCGCCGATCTGATGGAACATGCCTATGCCGATGGCCAACCCTCGGCACTGGCCGCCTTTGCGGCGACGGGGCGGGCTTATCTGGCTTTTGCCCGCAAGTACCCCGGTCACTATATGGCGATGTTCGAAAGTGGCACATCCGTCAACGCAACGCCCGAACTGGCGGCGGCAGCGGCGAAATCGCGCGGCGTATTGGAACGCGCGGCGCAAGCGCTGTCGCAGCATATCCCGGCCGATAAGCGCCCGCCCCCAGCGATGTTCTCGGCCCATATCTGGGCGATGAGCCATGGCGTGGTCGAACTGTTTGCCCGCAGTCGGCCGGGGGCAGCGGCGCCATTTTCGCCCGAAGACCTGCTCGAGGCCGGGATCGGCATCTATCTGCGCGGTCTAGGGCTGATCGCGCCCGACATTTAACGGCCGCGAAACAGCCCGCCCAAGATCCCCCTGACCACGGCCTGGCCCGATTTCGTCCCCAATTGACGGGCAAAGCTTTTGGCAAAAGCTGTACCGATGCTGTCGGAGCGCGCGCTGCTTGTGCGGCGTGTTTTGGCCTGTGTGTCACCGACGGAAAAGCGGCGCGCCGCTGTGAATTCGCGCGCCTCATCGGCCTGTTCGGCGTCATGCGCCGCCGCCTTCGCGCGGGCCTGTAGGATTTCAAAAGCGCTTTCGCGGTCGATCAGCCGGTCATATTTCCCCGCCAAGGGCGAGGCCGCGATCACGTCTGCGCGCGCGCCATCCGAGATTGCCCCCAGATGCGAAGATGGCGGTCGGATCAGCGTACGCTCTGCGACCCCCGGCGCGCCCTTGCGCATGAGCAGCGATGTCACCGCCTCGCCCGTGCCGACCTCGCGGGTCGCCTCCTCGATGTCGAAACGGGGATTGTCGCGATAATTTTGCGCTGCTTGCCGCAAATCCTGCCGATCCTTGGCGGTGAAGGCGCGCAGTGCATGCTGCACCCGATTGCCAAGCTGGCCCAAGATATCCTCAGGCACATCGGCGGGGTTTTGTGTCACGAAATAAACACCCACCCCCTTGGAGCGGATCAGGCGCGCGACCTGTTCGACCTTGTCGATTAGCGCCTTGGGGGCATCGTCGAACAGCAGATGCGCCTCGTCAAAGAAAAAAACGAGCTTGGGTTTCTCGGGATCGCCGACCTCGGGCAGGGATTCGAACAGCTCAGACAACAGCCACAGCAAAAAGGTCGCGTATAGGCGCGGGCTTTGCATCAGCTTGTCGGCCGCAAGGATATTGATCCGCCCTGCCCCTGCGGGATCGGTCAGAAATAGATCATCGAGCGAAAGCGCGGGCTCGCCAAACAGCCGATCCCCGCCTTGCCCCTCAAGCACCAGAAGGCGGCGCTGGATCGCACCGATCGAGGCAGGCGCCACATTGCCGTAGCGCAAGGACAGCGCCGCGCTGGTTTCGCCCACGAAGGTTAGCATCGCTTGCAGATCCTTGAGATCCAAGAGCGCCATCCCCTCCTCATCGGCAAGGCGGAAGGCAATGTTGAGCACACCCTCCTGCGCCTCGGTCAGTTCCAGAAGCCGAGCCAGCATCAATGGCCCCATCTCAGAGATGGTGGTGCGGATCGGATGGCCCTTTTCACCATAAAGATCCCAAAAGGTGACCGGAAAGGCCCGGTAGTGATAATCGCCAAGACCGATCCGCGCCGCGCGCTCGGTGAAGGGACCATGCAGCTTTGCGCTCTCGCTGCCGGGCTGCGACAGCCCGGCCAGATCGCCTTTCACATCCGACAAGAAGACCGGGACACCCGCCGCCGAGAATCCTTCAGCCAAGATCTGAAGTGTCACGGTCTTGCCAGTGCCGGTTGCACCGGCGATCAAACCATGCCGATTGGCGTAGCTCAGAAGCAGATTTTGTGGCTGCGCGTAATCCAGCCCACCGCCGCCGATGAAAATTCCGCCATCCATGCGCGCACCTCACTCGTTACCTGCCGTGACAATACATTCTTAACCATTTTGCGCTAGACCGAGACGCAAGCCACCGCCCTGCGTGTGGCTTATTTCCTCCCTGTTGACTGGCCGCGCCCCTCGGGGCGCGGTTTTTTCCCCAGACAAACAGGCGCGCGATACGCAAATTCATTGCACTGTTGACGGATTGAAATCTCTGACATAGCGTCGGCCACATAATGTCGGCCAGTCCGGCAGGGAGAGAAAAATAATCAGTAAAGGGCCCGCTTGTCGGGCCCTTTCGCTTGGCGGATGCATGGCTGCGCGCAGCTGCGCTTTTCCCCGCCGATCACGGGAATTTTCTCCTGACAGCCCGCCCATGGCATGTTAGCCACGTCCTAATGGGCCGAAGCGCCGATACCGGAGATTTTCTGCATGTCCCCTTTCCCCGTCCTGCGCAGCGGCGTGATGATGATTGCGTTAGCGCTGGCCCCTGCGATTGGCATGGCGCAAAACGCCAACAGCACGGATGACTTGCCAACAGGCGAGGTTCCCGTCGGCACAACCTATATCGCCGAAACCCATGGTGATTGGGAAATCCGCTGCATCCGCGCCGAAGAGGGCCAGCCGGAACCCTGCCAGCTTTACCAGCTTTTGCGCGACAGTGCGGGTGGCGCGGTGGCCGAGTTCAACGTCTTTGATATTCCCGACGAAGCCCCCTTGGTCGCGGGTGCCACCATCGTCACCCCGCTCGAGACCTTGCTGACACCGGGCATTCGCCTGCGTGTAGATGAAGGAAACTGGGCCGAGTATCCCTTTGCCTTTTGCCAGACCATCGGCTGTTTTGCCCGTCTTGGCCTGACCGAAGACGATCTCGCCGCCCTGCGCAGGGGATCGCGCGCGACCATCGCCCTCGTGCCGCTGCCTGCGCCCGATCAGCTGGTGCAAATCGCGGCCTCGCTCAGGGGGTTCACCGCGGGTTTTGCAGCGCTTGAGGTGCGCAATGCAACGGCCCAAGCCCTTTTCGAGGAATTGCAGCGCAACGCCGCAGAAAACCCGCCTGCCCAGTAAATGGGCAAGCGCCCTGCCCGCAGCTGTTAAGGAGCGCGCCTCAGCGCCAAGACCGCGTTAAAGCCACCAAAGGCAAAGGCATTCGACAGGCATGCCTCGACCCGCGCCTCCCGCGCGACATTTGGCACGACATCGAGCGCACATTCGGGATCGGCTTCCTCGTAGCCGATGGTGGGCGCAATCACGCCGTCGCGCAGCGCCATGAGACAGGCCAAAAGCTCCACCGCGCCGGTGCCTCCGATCAGATGGCCATGCATCGATTTGGTCGAGGAGATCATCAGGTCATCGGCGTGGTGACCAAAAGCATCGGCCACGGCGGCACATTCCACCTTGTCATTGGCGGCCGTGCCTGTGCCATGGGCATTGATATAGGTTACATCCGACGGGTTGAGCCGCGCATCTTTCAGTGCGGCCGCGATGGTTCGCGCGGCCCCCTGTTTCGAGGGCATGACGATATCGGCCGCATCCGATGTCATGGCAAAGCCCACCACCTCGGCCAGGATCCCCGCGCCGCGCGCCTTGGCGTGGTCATACTCTTCAAAGACGAAAACTGCCGCACCCTCGCCTTGCACCATCCCGTTGCGATTGGCGCTGAAAGGGCGGCAGGCATCCTTTGACATGACGCGCAGCCCCTCCCATGCCTTGATCCCGCCGAAAGACAGCATCGCCTCGGAACCGCCGGTGACCATCACATCAGCCCCCCCGCCGCGGATCAGCTGAAAGGCCAGCCCCATCGCATGGTTGGACGAGGCGCAGGCCGTCGCGACCGAGAAGCTCGGCCCTTTGAGGTTCCACTCCATCGACACATGCGAGGCCGCGGCATTGTTCATCAGTTTCGGCACGACAAAGGGGTGAACGCGGTTTTTCCCCTCTTCATAGACGGTGCGGTAGTTCTCGTCCCATGTGTTCACACCGCCACCCGCCGTGCCCAGCACGACGCCCGAGCGGCTCGACAATTCCCCAGCGAAGGTCAGCCCGCTTTCCTCGAGCGCCTGACGCGCGGCGATCAAGGTGAACTGGGTGAAGCGGTCGTAAAGGGCGATCTGCTGGCGGTTAAACAGCGCCTCTGGGTCGTAGCCCTTGACCTGCGCGCCGATGCGCACCGAGAGGCGGTCAACATCGCGCAGATCCAACTCGCCGATGCCGCAGCGCCCCTCGCGCATGGCGGCGAGCGTTTGCGGCACATCTTGGCCAAGGGCGTTGATCGTACCTTGGCCCGTGATTACAACGCGACGCATCTTCCGTCAGCCACCATGCTGGGCTGCGACCAGATCCGACACCGCTGCGATTATGGCCTCGACCGATGAGATGTCGAAATCGCTTTGATCTGGTTCATTGGCATTGAAGGGGATCTGGATGTCAAAGGCTTCTTCGATCGCAAAGATCGCCTCGACCAACCCAAGGCTGTCAATGCCCAGATCGGCCAAGCTTGCCTCGGGTGTGATGTCGCCGGGTTCAAGAACAGCTTGTTCGGCGATGATCGCGATCACCTTTTCCCTGACATTCTCGGCCATGACACCACTCCATGCAGCTTTGGCGGTCACTTACGGGGTCTTATCGGACTTGAAAACGGCTTTCTTCAATTCTGCGACAGCTTGGGCCAACCGCGGTAGGCGGCGCAGGTTCTTATACATTTCAACTTGGCTTTCCATCCGCACCGCCGGGTAGCCCAACAGCGCGCGCCCCGGCGGCACGGTTGACAAGATGATGGTCGAGGCACCCGTGACCACATCCGATCCAATCTCGAGATTGTCGGCGACACCGGTCTGACCGCCCAACACGACGCGATCCCCGATCTTGACCGAGCCTGCGATCCCTACTTGCCCACAAAGCAGGCAATCGCGGCCAATGCGGACATTATGGCCCACATGGACCATGTTATCGAGCTTGGTACCATTCCCGATCACCGTGTCTGCGATGGTGCCGCGGTCGATGGTGGCATTGGCGCCAATCTCGACATCGTCACCAATGGCGACGGATCCCAGCGAATGGATGCGCTGCCAGCTTTGCGGGCTCACCGCGGCGTCATCTTGTCCCAGGCTTTGACGGATCTTTTCGACTTGGCTTGTCTGGGGTGTCACGAAGCTGAACCCATCGGCGCCAATCACGCAATTGGGCTGCAAGATCGCGCGATGACCGATCACCACCCGCGCACCGACCCGCGCACCTTGCATGACCAACGCATCATCGCCGATCATTGCCCCTTCGGCGAAAGAAACATGGCTGGCGATGCGCGCCCGCGCGCCGATCACAGCACCCGCGCCGATGACCACGAAAGGGCCAATGGCGGCCCCTGGCCCGATTTCGGCGCTGGCGTCGATCACTGCACTTGGGTGGATCCCGGGCGCGATCAGCGGCCCATGATCCATGGCCTGGGTCACACAAGCCATGGCCAGACGAGGGCGCGCCACAACGATGGCTGCGGCAAGCCCCAAGGCACGCCAATCGATATCCGCCACGATCAGGGCGGCGCGCGCATGTCCCTTGGCCAGATCGGCAGCATAGGCGGGCCGCATCGCCATCGCCAGATCATCAGGGCCAGCTTGGGCAGGCTCGGCCAGCCCGGTGACGCGGATCGTGCCGTCGCCAAAGACTTCGGCCCCCAAGGCCGCCGCGATTTGTTGAATGCTTTGCCCTGCCATCTTGCCCATGCGTGCCTCGCAATTCGCCGTGCGGCGCAAGGATTAGCTGGAAGGCTCGGGCATGACCACCCCAAGCGATTGGATCGCCTGGCTGAGGATCGCGTTGCGCCCATAGATATCGGGGCGGATTTGCAGATGCCCATCGCTTTCGACCCATGCGGTCCAATAGGTCAGATGCACGGGGATATGCTGCTCAAGGTGGAGATAGGTCTCTTTCTCCGAGGCAAGGATGCCTTGGAACAGCCCCACAGGATCATCACTTTGGCGCGCCAGAAGGTGATAGGCAAATTCATGCGGATCGGCCAAACGCACACAACCCGAGGAATACGCCCTCACCGGATGCGCCATCAAATGCTGCTCGGGCGTGTCGTGCAAGTAGATTGCATGACGGTTCGGGAACATGAATTTCACCGTGCCAAGCGCGTTGTTCGGCCCCGGCGGCTGGCGTAGTTCGAAGGGAAAGCTTTCAACCGAAAAACGGCTCATATCGACACTTGCACGATCGATCACCCGGCCATTCGACATCAGCTGCATATAGCTGCTGCCGCCCGTCAAGATGCCCGGAATATAGCTGCGCTGCGCGATTGAGCGCGGCACATACCAGCTGGGATTGATGACCATATGTTCCATCTCGTCCGAGAATTCGGGCGTCTGGCGGTCGCGCGCACCGATCACAGAGCGGGTGATGAAACTCACCTCTCCATTGTCGATCACGCGGGTATGGAAATCGGTCAAATTCACAAAAATCAGCCGATCATGCACCTTGCCGTCATTCAGCCAGCGGTGCCGCTCCATGGCGAGCACGACCTCGTTCCAATGATCTTCGACCGAGGCGTTGATCAAGGCGATGGTCTGGCTGCCGGCAACACCATCTGCTTCTAGCCCGTGGTTATTCTGGAACGCCATCACCGCCGCTTGCAGGCGCGCATCATATTCAGCGGTCGCAGACCGCGCGAGATATCCCATACGAATCAAGCGGTTGCGCAGTTGTACCACGGCCTGCCCGGTCTCACCCGGACGCAATCGACTGGCTTCGACCTCAGGGCCATAGCCCCCTTCGCGCGCAAGGGCCTCAAGCGTCAGCTTCATTCGCAGCAAGCGGTTGTAACCGGGGCTTTGTGGTGGCAAATCCGCGATGAAGCGATGCGGCTCGCTGGCCAGGAACCCGTCCATCAAGGCATAAGGGTCGCGATGGGGTTGATCTTGAAAGATATCGGGGATCAGCTGCGCTGGGTTCAAGAACCCGCCATGCACGTCGCGCGCATAGCGCAAGAAGATGCGGCTTGCCATCACCTCCGCTTGGCCGCGCATCCACGGGTTGGTGGCACCCTCAAAGGCGGCGCGCAAGGCGTCAAGCTCATAGCGCGCAACCGGCAAACCGTGATGCCCTGCCTTGTCCAGGGCGCGGACCAGGGCGGCCCGGCGCGCCGCATCGTCGGCCCCGGTCCAGATCGGTGCGAAATCACGGTCGCGATAAAACGCAGCCAAATTGGCATCCGACGAGGCCGCCGCAGCAATCGATTGGCGCTCGGCCGGGAAAACATCGGCCACTGATGCATGTGGCAGCATGGCCGCAAGACCCGCAAGGACACCAGAGACCAAGACGTTGCGGAGCGATTGCAAAAGGCAAAACCGGGCAACATGACCGCACATCGCATCACATCCTTCCAAACCCAAACCAAACCCCGAAAGTTTGACGCAAATCACTCCGGGCACCTTGCCATGTGACAAGGCCTGGTCGTCAACTACCAGAGCGACGCTGCGCAATCTTGCCCTCTGTTGCGGCAAGGCCGCAGACATGCGGCCTCTCATCGTGAACAGCAGGGCTCAGGGGCCGGGCCAAGTGGCAACCGCAATAGTCAAAACGGCGGAAAATCGCCGAAACGCAAAAAATGGTCCGAAAATTTCGTCAAAGATGATCACAGACTCTTTTCCAAATAATGCGACTATGCCATCACTGCTGTGCGCCTGTGGGGGGAATGCAAAACGATAGCCGCGGATAACACGGCATCTTGTGACAAGGCGAAGTTGATATGGGGCATTTTGACCAATGAGTGAAGCAAAGGTCACGCGCCGCGCGCTGTTGCGCGCCTTTGCGGCAACAGCCGTGACTGCCGCCCCCGTCATGGCGAATGCCACAGGGTTTTTGCGCGGTGCCGGCGATATTCGGCGCTTGCGGATGCATAATGGTCGCGCGGGTGAAAGCCTCGACATGATCTATTGGATCGAGGGCGAGTATATCCAACCCGCCTTGGATGAGATCGCCCACTTCATGCGGGACTGGCGCAATGGGCGCGTGCATCGCATCGATCCACGCGCCATCGATATCATGACCGCGGCGCATAACCTTTTGGACACGGCCGAACCTTACACGCTTTTGTCGGGTTATCGCAGCGCCGAAACCAACGCGATGCTGCGCCGCCAATCCGCGGGTGTAGCACGCAACTCGCTGCATATGCGCGGTGAAGCCGCCGATTTGCGCATGTCCTCGCGGACGGTCACGCAGATCTTTAACGCGGCGCGCGCCTGCAATGCCGGTGGCGTGGGGCGCTATTCGCGCTCGAACTTCGTGCATATGGATTGCGGCGATATCCGCACATGGGGCGGCTAACCACATCGTGCCGCTTCCGAAACACTGACCGCGCCCCGCCCTGAAATTGCGGGGCGTTTTCACATTTGGATGATTGGACAGCGCCCTTCCTGCGCACCATATAACACTGCGATGACCCGACCATCGGCCAAATATGGGGGACGACGCATGGCCCGCTACACCAAGGATCCAGACATCATCGCGGCGCTGACACCGGAACAATACCATGTCACCCAACGCGCAGGCACCGAACGGCCTGGCACTGGGGAATATCTCCACAACAAAGCGCCCGGCATCTATGTCGATGTGGTCTCGGGCGAGCCGCTTTTTGCCTCGTCCGACAAGTACGAGTCCGGCTGCGGCTGGCCAAGCTTCGTCAAACCGATCGAACCCGCCCATATCGTCGAGCTGCGCGACCTTAGCCATGGCATGATCCGCACCGAGGTCCGCTCGACCCATGGCGACAGCCATCTGGGCCATGTCTTTCCCGATGGGCCGCGCGACCGAGGCGGCCTTCGCTATTGCATCAACTCTGCCGCGCTACGCTTCGTGCATCGCGAGGATATGGAGGCAGAGGGTTATGGGGCCTATCTCGCCCAAGTGGAGGATCTCGCATGAGCTATGAACGCGCTGTTCTGGCAGGGGGCTGTTTTTGGGGGATGCAGGAGTTGATCCGCCACAAACCCGGTGTGATCGCGACCCGCGTGGGTTACACGGGCGGCGATGTCCCTCACGCGACCTATCGCAACCACGGGACACACGCCGAAGGGATCGAAATCATTTTCGATCCCGCGATGATCAGTTACCGCGAGATCTTGGAATTCTTCTTTCAGATCCACGACCCGACGACACCCAATCGGCAAGGTAATGATCGCGGGCCTAGCTATCGTTCGGCCATCTACTACGTCGATGAGACGCAACGCCGTTGTGCCGAGGACACGATCGCCGATGTCAATGCCTCGGGCCTTTGGCCCGGCCCCGTCGTCACCGAACGCGCCCCCGCCGGCCCCTTTTGGGAGGCAGAGCCGGAACATCAAGATTACCTCCAGCGGATCCCCCATGGCTATACATGCCACTTCATCCGCCCCGGATGGGTCTTGCCCAAACGCGATGCGGCAGAATGACAAAAGGCCGGGCGAAATGCCCGGCCTTTGCGTCTCGCGTTGTCATGCCCTCAGGCGCGCTTTGACAGGGTCGGCCAACCCAACAATTCAGTGATGCGCGGATGACCACTCAGGATCGCGCGACGGCCTGACGCATGCGCCGTGACGCTGCGGGCCGAGGTCAGGATATGACGCCGCCCCGACATCACCCGCGATGTGCGTGGCTTGTCGCTCAGCAATTTGCCCGGCCAAAACATCTGTGACATAGGGCGGCCGGTCGTGATCAGGTTATTGGGCGCTTCGCGGCGGCGGGTCACGGTGGGCCACCCCAAGACATGGGTCGCGCGCCATTCCGCCCAGCCCGAACCGACATAATCGTCGCGCGTCATCACCTTCGGATGGCTTGGCAAGACGCTATTGAGGTGCTGCTCAAGCTTGGGATCTTGCTTGATATAGCTGTTATCGGCGGCCAAGGCGGCGGCACCATCCGCAACCGCCATCGCGCGGCGGGCGGCACCAAATGGCGTAAAGGGCGCGCGGCACACAAAAACGGCCTGCCCGGCCTGCATCATGCGCGCGTAATTTTCCGCCGTGCGGGCCGGCACACCGGCTGCCATCATGGCCGCAAGATCGGCACGTGTCACGACCGCGATGGTGGCGTCGGGAAATCCGTCGCGGCGCAATTGGTCGGCCACGCCGGTCGCGGTATCGACCTTGTCATAAAGCCGTGAGACGACTGTCGTCATGGGGCTCTTCTCCTGTTGGCCGCCTCTCGCGCGGCTGGGGGTCAATGTATGCGGTGGGCCGTTCCGGTCGTCCCTGCCGCTGATGATAGTGCGTGGTCTGGAAAAGTCCCGCTTCCCTGTGCCGCAAAGCGACCAAAACCGCGACCGTGGCGATCAAGAATGCCAATTCAAGCGCGAAAACCGGGGTATAGGGTGCCTCGGGGCGCATCGACGGCGCCGCTGGAAGCGCAGCGATTACGTCACGGATCACACCGCCCAACCCGACCGCGATCCCAGCCGCCGTTGCCTGCACAGCTCCCCAAGCGCCAAGCGCCAGCCCCACCTGCGCGCGCGGAGCAGCCCGCATCGTGGCCGTCAGTGTCCCATGGCCGAACAACCCCGCGCCAAGCCCCGCAAGCCCGGTGCCAATCACGAAGAGCGTGACCACTTCAAGTGGTCCGGCTGCGATGATCAAGGCAAAGGCAGGTAACCCGATGAGCGTACCCCACCAGGCGACTTGCACAGGTGCCACCCCGTTCAGCAACACGCGCGAGGCGATGGCAAAGCCCAATAGACCGCCCGCTGCCAGCACAGCCGTCAACCGCGTGGTTGCCCCCACCGCCATATTCAGCACTTGCCCGCCATAGGGTTCAAGCACGACATCGGCCATGCCAAACCCCATCGTGCCAAGCGCGATCACCACCAAAAGGCCGACGGCGGACCGGCCTTGGACGAACAAGCGCCACGCATCGCGAAATTCCGGTTGTGTCTGGACATTGGCGGCGCGCGCGCGATCACGCGGTTCTTGCTTCCACAGCGCGATCAGGTTGAGCGCGACCGTGATCACCGCCGCTCCTTGCACGACTTGGATCAACCGACCCGGCGTGTAGGGTTCAAGCAACCAGCCAAAGATCAGCGCCGCACCGATCATACCCAACAAAAGCATGACATACATCAGCCCCACCACCTTGGGCTGTTCCTCGACACCGACGAGGTCTGTCGCCAAGGCAAGGCCCACGGTCTGCACTGTGTGAATGCCGGCGCCAACCAGCAAGAACGCAAGCGCCGCCGCCGAATGGCCGATCCAGATCGGCGCATCGGCCGCCTGATCATAGCCCGACAGCACCAACAGCGCAAAAGGCATCACGGCAAAGCCGCCAAATTGCAGCATCGTGCCGCGCCAGATATACGGCACGCGCCGCCAGCCAAGTGCAGATCGATGGGTATCGGATTTATACCCAATTAACGCGCGAAAGGGTGCAAAGACCAGCGGGAGGGCGATCATGACGCCGACCAGCGTTGCCGGAACGCCCAGCTCCACGATCATCACGCGGTTCAGCGTGCCGACCAAAAGCACCAGAGCCATGCCAACCGTTACTTGGAACAACGACAGCCGTAACAGGCGTGACAGCGGCACCGCCTCGGTCGCGACATCTGCAAAGGGCAGGAAACGCGGGCCGATTGTCTGGATCTTGCGCAGCGCGCTATCGCGTAAACTCGCCATCTGGGTCTGCTTTCCATCCACCCATTGACCGGGGGCGGGCCGGGGTCGGGTCGGGGGTGCGCTCAGGCGCGGCCTCCGACCCGTCTGTTACGGTCGTTCAGCATCGGATCGGTCCTTACCGCAAAGCGGCTTGGGTCAGATCGTCAACCACCAGTGTTGCCGCGCGGCCATCGGGCAAGATCACCCGCATTGCATGCGTGCCATCGGCCTGTGCCTCCAGATACATCGGAAGCGAGGTCGCCGCATTCGCCGTAGCGGGCATGATCGCCGGCTGGGAGTGCAACGCCGCGCTCCCGCTTGCTGCGGATGCGCCAGAGAGGAAATCGGCAACCCATGTCGTGTTGCTCAAGACTGCCACATGGACAGCGAACGAGCCCACGGCCACAGCGCCGAGGAACAGTGGCACGCCCACGGTCGGTTTGACCACGAGCCACATCTTTGCGTTATTCATGATGTGCCTCCCTCAGCCAAGCCACGGTGTGGACACCGCCACCAACACATGTGCCAAAAGCGCGATCGCGCCAAAGACACGCGTGCCGTCGATGAGGTAGCTATGCACCTCTTCTGCTTCTTTCAGGGTCAGGCCAGTTGGCCATACCTTATCGGGATCGTTGGACATCCGACGCCCCTCCTTTCTCTTCTTGTCAAAGGCGGGCGGGATGCCACGCCGCTCATGAGAACGCGCTTGGGCAAGACGCAATCCTCTAAAGAGAGAGTGTCACGCTAAGTTTACAACTTCAACTGTAAATTTACATGGACATTTTGCAGGCCTAACCCTGCGAAATTCCAGTAGAAGATCGCACCAATCCCCTGACGACGACGCCAAACACCCCTGATCCCATGGAATTTTCCCCTGATTCCATTCCCCCATCGCCAAGCCGCTTTACCCAACTGGCCAAGCAGGTCTATAGCCAACGGCAAGACGGGGTGCGTGAAAATCTGCCCCAGACCCAGGCCCGATGGAAAGATGTTGCACCATGTCGATTGCACAAACCGTCTATGAGGCATTTATCGATGGTCTGCGCACCGGCAGCTATCGGCCGGGCGACCGTATCCGCGCCGAGGATCTGGCCAAGACCTTCGCGGTAAGCCGCACCCCCGTGCGCGAGGCGCTGTCGCGGCTGCAAGAGCGTGGCTTGTTGCAGATGACCGCGGGTGGGCTTGCGGTCACCCAGCTTGACCGCACCGCCGTGCTCGAGCTTTACGCCGTGCGCGAATTGATGGAGGGGTCGGCCGCGCGCTTTGCTGCCCAGCATGCCTCACCCGCGGACCTATTCACCATGCGCCAGATCGCCGAGGCCTTTGGCGCGACGCTCGCCGACGATCCGGCCCGCGTGGCCCAGCTCAACCGCGCCTTTCATGCCGCGATCTACGAGGCGGCACATAATAAGTTCCTGTTGACCATCCTTGAGGGGATGCATGACACGCTGATGCTCTTGCCCTCGACCACCTTCACCGTGGGGGGGCGCCAAGGCAACGCGGTGGGCGAGCATCTGGCCATTCTTGACGCCATCGAAGGTCGTGACCCCGACGCCGCCGAGGAACACGCCCGCGCCCATATTCGCCACGCCCGCGACACGCGGCTGGGGATGATGTTTCAATACTAAACCGTCAAAGCCCCTTGGGCAGGGCGATGCCCCCTGCCCGCGCCAAATCGACCAGCGGGGCCAGATCGGCACGGGCATAAGGGATGCCATGGGCAAGCCGCGCGGCCTCGCGCCGGGCCTCGATCTCGCCGGGCATGAAGATATCGTCGGCCCCCGCAGCCTTGGGGTTGGCTTTGACACGCGTCACCAGATCGCCCATGCGCGCAGCAATCTCATCGGCGGGTAGGAACAGGTCGGGGCGCATCACGAGGATGAAATGACCCACGCCCTGCGGTCGGTCGAAGCGCTTGTATTGATCGCCCACCTCGCCGCCGTAGCGCGCGCCAGTCAGCACGCCGCACAAGATATCAAGCATCATCGACAATCCCGCGCCCTTGGGGCCGCCAATGGGTAACAACACGCCACCCGCCATCACCGCCGCCGGATCCGTGGTATTGCGCCCCTCGGCATCGAGGCCCCAGCCTTCCGGTATCATCCGCCCCTCGCGCGCAGCCTTACGGATCTTGCCCCGCGCCACGACAGTGGGGGCCATGTCGAGGACAAAAGGCACCGATCCCGGCGCAGGCACGCCCACGGCAAAGGGCGAGGTGCCAAACATTTCCGCCCGCCCGCCCCATGGCGGCATGGCAGGCGAGGCATTGGTCAAGACCATCGCGGCAAAGCCTGCATCGATCGCCTGTAACAAATAAGTTGCGGCCATGCCGTAATGGGTGGAATTGCGCACCCCGATCAGGCCCAACCCCAACTCGCGCGCCATGCCGATGGCATGATCCACTGCCCGTGTCGCCACGACGAAACCAAGGCCATTCTTGCCATCAAGCCGCGCGACATTCGGCGCGACCGCCTCGAAGTCGAGCTTGGGGGCAGGATCGACCAACCCCTTGGCGATGCGGTCGAGATATCCGGGCAAGCGGATCATCCCATGGGTATCGACACCGCGCAAATCGGCCCGCACAAGGCAGCGAGCGGCAATCGCGGCATCATCGGCGGGCAGGCCAGCCGCCCGCAACAGCGCCATGGCAAGCCCCTCGGCCTCAGCGCGGTCAAGCGTGACCTGGCCCTTGTCGTCGGCGCTGTCAGACATGTCCGATCCCCCCTTGATGTCCTGCCCTGTCGGACACGGATGAATACACCGGCACGCAGCTTTGTCGAGCCTCGCGCCCGAAGGGACACGCCCGATGTCGGCCCACCGCTTTCACCTCCTGGTCAAGGCCAAGCTCGCGACAGGCGCAGTCGAGCGCGGCAAAGTCATGGAGCGATGGCCCTTCCAGAGCGGGTGCCTAGACCAGCCCAAACGCGCCCAGAACCGCCGCCATGCCCAAGATCGCCAAGGGCGGCAAGCGGGTGCGCAGCGACAAGGCCGCGGCCCCGCTTGTAACGCCCAGCGCCATCGGGCTCACCGCCGATGTTTGGGTCAGCAAGGCCGCGCTTGACGCAAGCAGCCCCACGGTCACAGGCACTAAGCCCTTGCGCAACAGGTCGAACCAGCGCTGATCGGCCCAGCGCGACCACCCCCGCGCCAGCAAGACCGACAAGATAAAAGAGGGCAGCACAAAGACGCAGATCGCCAAGGCCCCCACCCAAAGCCCCCCCATGCGCGCGCCCACCAAGGCGACAAAGATGGTGTTCGGCCCCGGTGCGGCCTGCGCCAAGGCAAAAAGCGCGGCGAATTCCTCGGCCCCGATCCAGCCATTTTCAACCACCACGACGCGCTGCAACTCGGCCACCACGACATAGATACCACCAATCGCCAAGAGCGATTGCACCAACAAATGCCCAAAAAGACTGAGGATCGCTTCATCCATGGCCGCGCCTCCGCCACCATGTCAGTGCGACAGAGACTGGGCCAAGGAAAGTCAGCACCCAGATCAAGGGCAGCCGCAACCACGCGATCGCAATCAACACCATAAGGCCGATCAAGATGGCCACCGGATTGGCGCGCTGTGGCCAGAAAAGTCGCGCGGTGATCGCGATCAACAGCCCTGCTGCCGCAGCAGCAATGGCCCTTACGGCCCCTTCCACCGCAGGCAGATGCGCGAAACTGGCATAAAGCGCACCCAAGGCCAGCACCAACGCCACCGGCAACAACAATAGCCCCAGAACCGAAACGAAGGCCCCCGACAGGCCGCATGTCCGCATGCCCAAGACCATCGACATGTTAACGATATTTGGACCAGGCAGCACTTGGCAGACGGCCAGCAACTCGGCGAATTCGTCGTCACGCAGCCAAGCGCGCTTACGCACCACCTCATGCACGAAGACCGGCAAGACACCACCAAAACCGGTGACGCCGACCATCAGGAAACAGAGGAACAGGCCCCTTTTCGTAATGCCGCGCCCCATCAAGTCGTGCGCTTGAGACTGGGTGTTCGGCACCGTGACAGGGTCAAGGGGCAAGATCTGTCATCCATCAAGATCGGTCGTGACGACACGACCAAGACGGCCAATCAGCAACGCGCCAGCCGACCGCCGGGCAGGCGCAAATCCAAGCGGATACACGCGAACCCTGTCGCATACGGATGAGCGCGTCAAGCCGCGGGGCGCAGGCGCCCCACCTGCGGCTCAATCAGCGGCACCACCGGCAAAGGCATTGCCGTTTTGCCAATCGCAGGGCGCCTCTTGCATCTGAAGATGCAAACCGTTGCCGCTATAGGGGTTGGCGCGCGCCACAGCGTCATTGAGTTCAATGCCCAAGCCTGCCGCAGTGGGGGCCTCGACAAAGCCGCCCTCGACCTTGGGGCGACCCGTCACAAGCGCCGCGTGAAAGGGTGTCTCGATCGCTTCGACCATCAAGAGGTTGGGGCAAGCTACGCCAAGATGCACATTGGCCGCCCATTCCACCGGTCCGGCGTAAAGATGCGGCGCGATTTGCGCGCCATATGCCTCGGCCAGGAGGGCGATCTTGCGGCCCTCCCAGATACCGCCCGCGCGCCCCAAGGCCGGCTGCATGATCCGGGCGCCTGCACGCAGGGCCGCGACGAATTCCAGCTTGCCGCACAACCGCTCGCCCACCGCGACGGGGATGGATGTTGCGCGCGCCACTTCGGCCAGACCGGCGATGTCGTCAGGCGGAATGGGTTCTTCGTACCAGAGCGGGTCATGGGGCTCCAAGGCGCGCGCAAGCCGGATCGCATGACCCGGCGTGAACTGCCCATGGGTGCCAAACAAGAGATCTGCCCGATCCCCAACTGCCGCGCGGATCAGCCGACAAAATTCCGCCGAACGGGTGATATCGGACATGGCAGGTGCATGGCCGCCCCGGATCGTATAGGGGCCGGCGGGGTCGAATTTCACGGCTGTCCAGCCCTCGGCCACACGTTTGGCGGCGGCTTCGGCCTGTGCAAGCCCATCGACCCAGAAGCTTGGGCTTTCCCGCCCCGGATCGGGATAAAGATAGGTATAGGCGCGGATACGGTCATTCATCCGCCCTCCGAGCAACGCCCATACGGGCCGCTCGCGCGCCTTGCCCAAGATATCCCAGCAGGCCATCTCAAGCCCGGCAAAGGCACCAAAGGCCGTCGGATCGGGCCGCTGGGTAAAGCCAGACGACCAGACGCGCCGCGACATCAACTCGATATTTTCGGGATTTTCACCCGCCATGTGCCGGGCAAAGACATCTTCGATCACCGCATGCATGGCCTTGGGGCCAACGGCTGCGGCATAAACCTCACCCAAGCCAGTGATACCGCAAGCGGTGGTCAGCCGCACGATCAGCCAATAGCGCCCGCCCCAACCAGGTGGCGGCGGCGCAACGGAAAAAATCTCGATATCCTTAAGCTGCATCGCATCCTCCCTCGCGCGAACAAGGGCGACGCTAACGCGGTGCGGCGCGCATCACCAGCGCGAAGGCGACATGCCACGGCATCATTGCGCCCTGCAATGATACCGCGGCCGCGATGTCAGGTCCCCGGGGTGCTTTCGCGATAGACGCCCTGCGCTTCAAGTGCGTCAATGACCTCGGCGGGCATGTATTCCTCGTCATGGCGGGCCAAGATCTCGGTCGCCTCGAAGACACCATTGACCAAGCGCCCTGTGCCAACCATCCCCTGCCCCTCACCGAAAAGATCGGGCAAGATGCCGGTATAGGTCACGGGAATTTCGGCGCCCCCATCGGTGACCAGGAAATGGATTGTCTCGCCCGCATCGCGCACAAGGCTGCCTTCGGCGACCAGCCCGCCGATGCGGAACACCTCATCGGGTGATGGCGGGTTTTCCGCAACTTCCGACGGGGGCCGAAAGAAGTTGATCCCATCGCGCATGGCATAGCCGATCAGCGAGGCCGAAAGCACAAGGGCCAAGGTGGCCAGCATGATGATCTGGATACGCCGCTGTTTTTTCAGCCCCCGCATGGGCGCCCCCCTCATTTCCAGGACGCGCGCTAAAGCACGCCTCGTCAATCTGTGCGCGAAAGGCCCACTTGTGAAGGGGGGCGTGGCAATTTAGGCCGTGCCAAGCCCCTTATGCCTGCGGCGCGCTTTCAAATTCGATCCGGCGGCGCAAGAATTGCGTGGCCTTGTTCGATACGGATTTAGGATCACCCGTGGTCAGGAACTTGGCCCCCCGTCCCGGCCCGATCTTGTCGGGATGCCGGTCAAGGTAATCGGCCAAGGCTTCGGCCACGAGATTGGGTTGCGAATAGACCGCCACATCAGGACCAAGGGCCTCGCGAAACACCTCTTCGACCAGCGGATAATGGGTGCAGCCCAAGATCGCGGCCTGCGGGCGCGGCATGCGCCGCAAGAGCGACTCCACGTGACTGCGCACCAGCGCATCAGCCAAGATCATGTCGCCCATCTCGATCGCATCGACGACACCGGCACAAGGCTGCGCCTCGACATCGACGCCGATCGCACGAAAGGCCAATTCGCGCTGGAAAGCCCGGCTCGACACTGTAGCAGGTGTCGCAAACAGCGCGACCGTTTGCACCGCGACAGGGCGCGGCGGGGAATTGTCGCCCCATTTCCGTTCGGTCAACGCCTCGATCAGCGGCACGAAAACGCCCAAGACCCGCTTGTCCTTCGGTACCCACCCTTCCTGCATACGGCGCAGCGCGGCGGCCGAGGCGGTGTTGCATGCAAGGATGACCAGATCGCACCCCTCGTCAAACAAGGCCTGCACACCGCGCGTTGTCAAATCATAGATATCATCGGCATCGCGCACCCCGTAGGGCGCATGCGCATTGTCGCCAAAATAGACCAGCGGCAAATCGGGCAGCCGCGCGGCCACAGCGTCAAGCACAGTCAGGCCGCCAAGGCCGCTGTCGAAAATGCCCACCGCCATCAGTAGCGATCCCCCAAGATTTTGCGCTTGCGCCCGTCGATATCCTCAGGCGCGCGATGCCGTTGCTCGAACTCGAACCCGCGTGCCGACGGGTCCAAGGGCCGTGGGCTCAGCCCATAGGTGGTTTCCCGCAAGAATTCCATCATTGCGCGCGCATCGCCTGCATAAGCATCAAGCGCCTTACGTGGGATCGGTTGGCCGATCACCACATCGACCGGGCTATTCACCCGCGCGCGAAACTCCTTGATCAAAAGCCCCATGCGCAACGTTGTGTGCACATGGCTCATCAGTTGGAACAGCCGCGAATTATGGCCATCGAAAAAGACCGGCACAACGGTTGCATCCGACTTTGCGATCATCCTTGCCGTGAAGCTGCGCCAGCCCGGATCCATCGGGCGCCCAAATGGCTTGGCCGCGGTCGAGACAGTGCCGCCAGGAAAAATGCCGATCGCGCCGCCTTGCGCGAGATAGGCCAAAGCGGTCTTGCGCGTCTCGATATTGAGCGCCAAGGCCTCCTTCGTCTCGTCGAAGGAAATGGGCAAGATCACCCGCTCGATATCTTCGGCCTTACGGAAGACCCGGTGCGCCATGATGCGGAAATCCCCGCGCACACGGCTCAGGATATGGCCCATCATCAACCCATCAAGAATGCCGTAGGGATGGTTTGCGATCAGCACCAGCGGCCCCTCGCGCGGGACCAGGTCAAGCGAGCCGCCGACAACGCGCAAATCAAGCCCGTAGCGCTCGACCATCACCTGCCAGAAATCACGACCTAACCGCACTTCGTCATCATAACCGCTGGCCCGCTTGATCAGCTCTAACCGCCCGGTGGCGTTTTCCATCACCCGGATCATCGCACGCCCCCCGCGCGACGCGGCCGAAGATGCATAAGAAATTTCGCGCGCGATGGCCCGGCGCGGGTCGTTTTTCGAAAGACGCGGCATTGCGGCTATGGCCCCTCTCACTGTCTTGCAACGATCTAGCCTGTTCTGCCCGAGTCGGTCCAGCGCTCAGCGCCGCGTCCACCCCCAAAGGCAGATCAATTCCATAGCGACATGGGCGGCGGCCACGGCCGTGATCTCGGCGTGATCAAACGGCGGCGACACCTCGACCACATCACCGCCGACAAGGTTGATCCCCGCCAGCGCGCGCAATAGCCCTGCCGCCTGCGCACTCGACAAGCCGCCCCAGACCGGCGTGCCGGTGCCGGGCGCAAAGGCCGGATCAAGCGCATCGATATCGAAACTCAGATAGACAGGCCGGTTGCCCACACGCGCCCGCAGATCGGCGGCCACCGCCTCGGCGCCGCGCAGATGCAGTTCGCGCGCATCATGAATCGCAATGCCCAGATTATCCGCGACGACTGTCCTGATGCCGATATGGGCAGACGCCGCTACATCGATCAGGCCCTCTTTCACGGCCTTGTAGCAAAAGGTGCCATGATCGATCCGGTTCGGATCATCGTCGGGCCATGTATCGGTATGCGCGTCACACTGGATCAAGGCGACCGGCCCATGGACAGCTGCATGGGCGCGCAAGATCGGCAAGGTGATGGAATGATCACCGCCCAAAACGATACAAGCAGCACCCGCGGCCAAGATCCCCCCCACATGCGCCGCGATACGATCCGGCACATCGCGCGTCTGGGCATAATCGAAGGCCATGTCGCCATAATCGGCGATGGCGAACTCCTCGAGGGGCGAGAACCCGTCCCAGCCATAAGGCGGATCATAGGGCTGCAAGCTTGAGGCGGCCCGGATCGCACGCGGCCCCAAGCGCGCGCCGGGCCGGTTGGTCACGGCTTGGTCAAAACCGATCCCCGTGATCGCCAGATCGACCCCGGTCAGATCCTTGCTATAGCGGCGGCGCAGGAAACTCGGCGCACCGGCAAAGGCGTTTTCAAAAGCAAGCCCCTTGAAATCTTGGCGCATCACCGCCCCGTCCACTTCGCGCTTTGCATCTTCCAAGGCCATGGCACACCCCTTTTTCGCCGCCCCCTCGCCTGCCTTGCGTCGCTGCAAAAAGCAAGCCTTCGCGTGACTTTTCCACCCTTGCCCCTAGCTCGGCCATCAGGCAGGAGATGCGGCAATAACACCCCAAGGGAGGCAGTCCATGACCGACGCAATCCAAGAGCACGCCCACCTGCGCGATGCCTTTGTCGATGGCATGAGCCGGGCGGCGAGCGCGGTCACCATTGTCGCCACCGATGGGCCAGCTGGACGGGCCGGGGTCACCGTGTCGGCGATGACCTCGGTCTCGGCCGATGGTGACGATCCGACCATGCTGACTTGCCTGAATGCAAACGGGTCGGTTTTGCCCTTGGTGCTGGCCAATGGCTGCTTCAGCATCAACCTGCTGCAAAGCGACCAAAGCGCGATCTCGGACATTTTCTCCTCGCGCAGCCCGGCGCCCGGCGGTGACAAATTCGCCGCGGTAGAGATTTTCACCGCCAAGACCGGCGCACCTTGCCTGACCAATGCGCTGGTCAGCTTTGACTGCAAGCTGATCTCGGCCGAACGGATCGGCACACACCATATCTGCATCGGCGCGGTCAAAGCGGTCCATGTCGCCCCACAAGGCGAGCCGCTCCTCTATGGCATGCGCCGCTATTTGCGCGCGGTCGCACAGTGACAGGCTTCTTCGTTTCATAAATATCCCGGGGGAGCCCGGAACGGGCGGGGGCAGCGCCCCCTCACACAAGAAACGTCGCGCGCCCAGCGCGCGGCAGATCCCGAATTTTCGGACGAAAATTCGGGGCTTTTAGACATTTTCTAACAAGAATTCGGCGCTACCCCTCCACCGGCAAAGCCCGTTCTGCCAGCCGTGCCAGCAAACTGGCCCCGATCGGCAAGATCTCGTCGTTGAAATCATAGCCCGCATGATGCAGCCCCGGCCCATCCCCGGCCCCGAGGAAAAGATAGGCCCCCGGCCGCGCCTGAAGCATGTAGGAAAAATCCTCCGCCCCCATCTCGCGGCCTGCGGCGGCATCGACGTGATCGGCCCCGACCAACGCGGTGGCTACCTCGGCGGCAAAGGCCGTGCGCGCGGGATCGTTGATCGTCGCAGGATAGCCGATGGCATAATCAAGCACCGCCTCGACGCCAAAACTTGCCGCATGGCCTGCCACGATCGCCTCCATCCGGGCCATTACCATGGCCTGCACCTCGGGCGCGAAACTCCGCACCGTGCCGTTGATCATCGCGCCGCCGGGGATGACATTATCGGTGGTGCCGGCATGGATCTGCGTGACCGAGATGACAAGATCTTGCAGCGCATGATGGTTGCGCGACACGATCGTCTGGATCGCCTGCACCATCGCCACCGCAGGCGGAATAGGGTCGATGGTCTCATGCGGCATTGCCCCATGTCCGCCCCGCCCGGTCACGGTGATGGTGAATTCATCGACAGCCGCCATGATCGGACCGGGTGTGGTAATGATCCGACCCGCTGCAAGCCCCGGTGCATTATGCAGCGCATAGACCTCGGCAATCGCGAAACGGTCCATGATACCTTCGTCAACCATGACGCCTGCACCGCCGCCATCTTCCTCTGCGGGTTGAAAGATGAGCGCTACCTGGCCACGAAAGGCGCGCGTCTCGGCCAAGTATGTCGCTGCCCCCAAGAGCATGGCCGTATGCCCGTCATGGCCGCAGGCATGCATCTTTCCCGGCGTTTTCGAGGCATGGGGCGCGCCGGTTTCCTCATGGATCGGCAGCGCATCCATATCGGCACGCAACCCCACCACGGGGCCATCGCCCTGTCCCTTGATGATCGCCACGATCCCCGTCTGCGCGATGCCGGTATGGATTTCATCCACCCCGATCTCGGCCAAACGCGCGGCGACAAAGGCCGCCGTTTCGTGGCAATCAAAGGCAAGCTCGGGATGGGCATGCAAATGCCTGCGCCATGCGGTCATCTTCGGAGCAAGGCCTGCAATGCGGTTGATGATGGGCATGGCTGGACTCCTTGGGCAGCTTTGGGTCTAACAAACACCTGACCCAAAGCCATCGGATACGCAATGGACGCCCTGACCGATTTGCCCCCGATCGACCGACTGCGCACCATCATGGCGCGGCTGCGCGACCCGGCCACGGGCTGCCCATGGGATATCGAACAGGATTTCGCCACCATCGCCCCCTACACGATCGAAGAGGCCTACGAGGTGGCCGATGCGATCGACCGCCGCGCGTGGGACGAATTGAAGGGCGAGTTGGGGGATCTGCTCTTCCAATCTGTCTTTCACGCGCAGATGGCGTCCGAGGCGGGGCTATTCGACCTTGACGATGTCGCCACCGCCATCGCCGAAAAGATGATCACCCGCCACCCCCATGTCTTCGGCGATGAGAGCAACGCCAAAACCGCCGACCAACAAGTCGCAGACTGGGAGCATGTCAAGGCCGCCGAACGCGCCGCCAAGGCGCGCGGCGGCGTGCTGGACGATGTGGCCTTGGGGTTGCCCGCGCTGATGCGGGCCGAAAAGCTGCAAAAGCGCGCAGCCCGGGTGGGCTTCGACTGGCCCGAGATCGGCATGGTCACAGACAAGATCGCCGAAGAGGCCCGCGAATTGGCCGAGGCGCGCGATAACCTTCCCCATGACAAGATCGCCGAGGAAATGGGTGATTTGTTGTTCGTCATGGCCAACCTCGCCCGCCACCTCCAGGTGGACCCCGAAGATGCGTTGAGGCGCGCCAATGCAAAATTCACCCGCCGTTTCGCCTTTATCGAGGCTGAACTCGCCAAGCGGGGCAAGCGACCTGAAGAAAGCGATCTGTTAGAAATGGACGCGCTGTGGAATGCCGCCAAGCGCGAAGGGCTTTAGTGCGCTTGCCCTTGGCCACGAAACCGGGCATCGCATGATCTCGACAGCCAGCGAGCCCGCGTCATGAGCCAGACAGTGCCACACCAAGAGCCGGTCCAACAGCCCGTGCGTGCAGCGCTTTGGATGATCGGCGCCATTGTGGCCTTTTCGGCGATGGCGGTGGCAGGGCGTGCCGCGTCGCTTGAGCTTGATACATTCGAGATGATGACCTACCGCTCGATGATCGGGGTGGTGATCGTGCTGATCGTGGCCCGCTTTGCCGGCACTTTGGGCCAAGTGACACGCCGCCATATTGGTCTGCATCTGGCGCGCAACCTGTTTCATTTTACCGGCCAAAACCTGTGGTTTTATGCGATCACGGTTGCGCCTTTGGCACTTGTCTTCGCACTCGAATTCACCTCGCCGCTTTGGACCATGGCCTTTGCCGCGCTGTTTCTGGGCGAGCGGCTGACCCTGTGGAAGGTGATCGCGGGCGCAGTGGGTTTTCTTGGCGTCTTGGCAGTTGTGCAACCCGGCGTCCAACCCGTCTCATCGGGGATGATCACGGCAGCCATCGCGGCGGTGTTCTTTGCAGGGACTGCGATCTTGACCAAGCGGTTGACCCGGACCGAGACGATTACTTGCATCCTGTTTTGGCTGACCACGATGCAGCTGGTGATTGGGTTGATCGCCTGTCTGTGGGATGGCGATATGGCGCTGCCCTCGGCGGCGATGCTGCCATGGCTCGTGATCATCGGGCTTGGCGGGCTGACCGCGCATTTCTGCCTGACCACGGCCCTGTCGATCGCGCCTGCCTCGGTCGTGATGCCGATGGATTTCGCCCGCCTCCCCGTGATCGCGGTGGTGGGCATCTTGCTTTACGCAGAACCCCTCGAATGGGGCGTCTTGCTCGGGGCGGCGCTGATCTTCGTGGCCAATTACCTCAATATCCTCACAAGCCAGCGCAAAGCGGGCTGATCCGGTCTGGTAACCGGCCAGCGGCCTATTGGGCCGGTGTAGCAAAACCGTCACAATCCCACCCCTTCACCACAGAACTCGTCGCCATGACGTAGCGGCAGAATTTACCTTTTGCCGGTTTCAATCCTTAGATTGTGATAATTATCTTTCGTTGTGTTTTTGGGGAGAGAAACATGAACCGCATAAAAGCCGCCGCCGCGGCATTACTGGCCTCGACCGCTGTCGCACAGGCTGACATTAGCCGCACAGATCAATCCATGCGCCTGATGTTCGAGAATGTTGGACCGAGCGGCAATTACGTCGAGCTTTCCTTCGGAAACGTGCAACCCGAAGCAGGTGCCACGGGGATCGAGAACCCCCTGCGGGATTACCAGTTGCCCGGCTTTGGCTTCCTGCACCGCTTTGACGAGACGCTTGCCATCGGTTTGATCTATGACACGCCCTATGGCGCGGCTGTCCGCTACGCGCCTGCACCCGGCATCTTCAACGGCGGTGGTGCGACAGTCGAAAGCGATGCGCTGACCTTGATCGGTCGCTACAATTTCAATGCAAACGTAAGCGCGCATGTTGGTATTCGCGCCTTGCGCAGCGAAGGCGTGATCAACACCTTCTTTGCTAATGACCCGAATGTGACGAATATCCCGCTGAACCTTGCGCCGGCCTTGCCGGGCAACCTGACCGCAAGCAGCGACACGGGCTATGGCTACCTGATCGGGGCGGTCTATGAGATCCCCGAGATCGCCTTGCGCGTGGCCTTGACCTATCACAGCCCAATCGCGCTGTCCTTCGCCGCGACAGAGGCGACTGCGTCAGCATTCGGCGCGCCGGGCAGCCGCCCCTTCGAGCTTGAGTTCCCCGAGGCGGTCAATCTGGAATTCCAGTCGGGCGTGGCAGAAGACACGCTGGTCTTTGGTTCGGTGCGTTACCAAATGTGGAAAGGGTTCAACCTGACCGTTCCGAATTCTGTCGTACCGGGTCAGACCAATGCTCGCTATGTCAACTTCACCTCTGACTCGACCACCTACAACATCGGTGTAGGGCGTCGCTTGAATGAAAACTGGTCGGCTTCGGTCTCTTATACCCACCGCACCGCTGGCACCAAGCCTAGCGACACCTCGCTTGCGCCGACCACCGGCCTCGACAGCTTGGCCTTGGGCGGTCAGTACACAAGAGACGCGATGACCATTTCAGGCGGGCTGACCTATGGCGTGCCGGGCGATCAGATTGTGTTGAACCCCCGCGCACCGGGTGGTCAAGTCAGCTTTGACAACAATAGTGTTGTCGGCATTGGCTTGCGGATCGGTTTCCGTTTCTGATCGGAAGATCGGCCCGAAACGCCCCCCCCCGCGCCTTCCCGCGCGGGGGGTTTCTTTCTGGAAAACCCACCCTTTACGCCCCGGCACGGGTTCCTTATATCTTCGCTCAGGAATTCCGCGGAAGGCAATCACCATGTCAGAGCATGACCCGCAGCTTGAGGGCGCACCGCTGATCAAGCCATCCAGCACCGATCATCCGCTTTACGACAGCGTGGTCGAGGCATGCCGCAGCGTCTATGACCCTGAAATCCCGGTCAATATTTTCGATCTCGGGCTGGTTTACACGATCGATATCAACCCCGAGAACGAGGTGCGCGTGATCATGACCCTGACCGCGCCCGGCTGCCCCGTCGCGGGTGAAATGCCCGGATGGGTCGCCGATGCGGTCGAACCGCTCGCCGGGGTCAAACAAGTCGATGTCGAACTGACATGGGAGCCGCCTTGGGGCATGGATATGATGTCGGACGAAGCGCGGCTGGAACTGGGCTTCATGTGATGTCAGGTCGCGCGCGTCCTCTTGAGCCAAGCTGCCGCCGCGCTTATCTTTTCCCCATCGCCCTCGCGAAAAGGAGCTGATCCCATGTTCGGCATCCCCGGAAAACAAGCTGTCACCATCACACCCGCCGCCGCCGCACAGATCAAGCGCTTGATGGCGCGTGATCAGACCCAAGGGCTTCGGATCGGTATCAAGAAGGGTGGTTGCGCTGGTATGGAATACACCATGGAGTATGTCACCGCGATCGATCCCCATGACGAGGTCGTGGAGCAAGACGGCGCACGCGTGATGATCGCGCCCATGGCCCAGATGTTCCTGTTCGGCACGGTCATCGATTACGAGACAAGCTTGCTGGAAGCGGGCTTCAAGTTCCGCAATCCCAACGTCGCCGATGCCTGTGGCTGCGGCGAATCGATCAAGTTCAAGGATGTGGCCGAGTTGCAGGCCGCCCAAGCGGCACCCCAGCGCTAAGCGCATCCACCCCCCGCCCCTTTGCGCCGAAGCTGCACGAGAAAGCCTTTCCATGCCCCGCAAGATCGCCGCCGGAAACTGGAAGATGCATGGCGATAGCGCCAGCTTGGCCGAGATCGACGCGCTGATCGCTACGCATCCCACCCCCGCGGTCGAGATCGTGATCTGTCCGCCTGCGACGTTGATCCACCGTATGGTCTGCCATATCGGCGCGCATCCCATCGCGGTCGGCGGCCAGACCTGCCATGCTGCGGTCAAGGGCGCGCATACCGGCGACATCGCCGCCCCCATGCTTGCCGAGGCGGGTGCAACCCATGTCATCTTGGGCCATTCCGAGCGACGCACCGATCACGGCGAAAGCGATGTCATCATCTGCGCACAAGCACGGGCGGCCTTTGCCGCCGGGCTGAGCGTGATCTTGTGTGTCGGTGAAACCGAAGCCCAGTACACGGCAAGGCAGACACAGGCCATCGTTGCTGCCCAGTTGACCCAATCCCTGCCACAAGATGCCACGCCCACGCGCCTTGTCATCGCCTATGAGCCTGTTTGGGCCATCGGCACCGGGCTTGTTCCGCAAAATCATGAGATTGCAGCCGTGCATGGCGCGATCAGGGGTATCTTGCATGAGCGCCTTGGTGCAGCTGGTGCTGCGGTGCCGATCCTTTATGGCGGCTCGGTCAAGCCTGAGAATGCCGCCATGATTTTCGGCATCGCCAATGTGGACGGGGCCTTGGTTGGTGGCGCCTCGCTGAGCGCCGCGGCCTTTTCACCAATCATCCACGCACTTGAAAACGCCTAAGCCTTACGGCACCGCGCGGATGTAGCGGGTCAGCGTCAACCGTATTTGGCCGCTCTGCGTATCGTTGAATTGACGCAGCGCGATGACGAAACGCCCCGCCGTGACCGGCAAGGCATATTGCGCATCCACGCTGTCATTGGCGTCATCATTGCCGCCAAGCCATGTGCCGGACGCATCGAAGATATCAAGCATCGGATCGCCTTCGTCGTTCGCTGCGGCGGTGATCAAGACCAAGCCCTCGGACGGGCTATCAAAGACGAACCATTGCGCTTGATCGCCCGGCACAAGCCAGTCCCGCGTCGTGGTCGCGGTCAAGACCCCCAAATCCTCGACCGGCCATGATCCATCGAGCGGGGGCGCCATCTCGGCGCTGTCAAAGGCTTCGGCAGCGGCATCTTCCAGCCCCCGCGCCGAAATCGTCAGCCGAATTGGCAAGCTAGGATCCGCCAAGGCACGCAGCCCGACGCAATATTCACCCGCTGCCAAGGGCTGCAACATATCGATCCGGCTATTCAGGCTATCGGCATCGTCATTCTCTGCCAAAAGCACACCCGTCGCATCGAAGAGATAAAGGTAGGGATCCGCCTCGGGGTTGGTCGCGCGCAACGACAGCGCGTTCGGCACGGCGAGACTGAAGCGGTAATAACGAGCGGCATCAACGCTATTGGCCATACTCACGCCCTTGGCCAGTTCCGCATCGATCGGTCCCGTTCCCAACCGTGTTGCGGGGGTGTCGGGCAGGCATGGATCGATCCCCACAAAGCGCGCCACCCCCTGCCAATCGCCAAATCCGCCCGCCAAACCGGCGGTCAGGGCGGGCATCTCAAGGCGGCTCACGCGGATCGTGGCGCTGACAGCTTCGCCGCCAAACCCCGAGACCGCGACACAATAGGCCCCTGCCGCAAGCGGTAACTCGGCCCGGCTTGCCACCCCGCCGCCGCTATCGTCATCAATGACCAAAAGCCGCCCGTCGGCATCGAAAAGCTCGATGATCGTGTCGCCATCTTGCGTCGTCGGCTGCGCCTCGATCCGCAGATCCATGGCCGCGCCTAGGGTAAAGAGGCCCACCGCACGGGTGGCGACCGCCACTGTACCCGACCACTCCAACGGTGCAGTCGCACTGGCGATATCTGACCCTGCCTGCCCCTGCCCCAGCCATGGCGCGCCATCGCCCAAGCCCGCACAAAGCCCGTTTTGCGCCCATGCGGGTGCTGCCAAGGCAAGCGAAACGAGCGCGGGGATCACTCGGGCAAGGCGACGATCGGCCATGACAAACTCCTGAAAAACAAGCGGCATCGGTGCATGAGCGCGATGCAACCACGCCGCAGGCCGCACCAGATCGCAGTCGCATCTTAGACGATAGTCTAGTCACAGCGATAAAATCACGAAAGATGAAATCAGCGACTGGCCGCAACGGCGCCCATCACCCTCTGGTCAGCGATGCGGCTTGGGCGCATATACTGGCCTCCATGAGCGAGGAACACGGCGCGCGCCATCTGTCTGTCCCCACCAGCCCCGTGCGGTCCAAGAGCGCGCGCTTGCGCAGCGTTTTGGGCGGCGCGCTGGCGCTGATGTGTCTGGCAGCGCTTTTGGCCTATCCACGCCTTGAACGCAGCTATGCCATCGCGATCGGTGATCGTGATAGCGCCACCTTGGAACTGGCCGTGCAAAACCTGCGCGGTGCCTTGCAACGGGCCGAGGTTCTGCCCGCGCTGTTGGCGGAACGGGCCAGTATTGCGCGGCTGTTGCGTGATCCGGACAATGCGGGGCTTTTGCCGTTCGTGAACGAGCAGTTACGCCAAACGGCGCTTTGGCTCGATGTCTCGGATGTCTATGTGATGGATGCGACGGGCCTGACCATCGCAGCCTCGTCTTATCGCACGGATCGCTCCTTTGTCGGGCGCAATTTTGCCTATCGCCCCTATTTCACCGACGCGCTTGCAGGTGGGATCGGGCGTTTCCACGCCCTTGGCACCACCTCGGGCGAAAGGGGTTACTTCTTTGCCGCCCCGGTGATCGACGGCACCGCGACAACAGGTGTCGTCGCGGTCAAGATCAACCTCGATGATTTCGAGGCGACATGGGCGGAATCCGCGGCAACCGTAATCGTGCAAGATATGGCCAATGTGATCTTCTTGTCGGATCGGCAAGATTGGCATTTCCGCACCTTCGGCCCGATGGCCGAGGCAGCGCTGGAAACGATCGTTGCCACGCGGCAATACCCCGTCGCCGCCTTGCGCAGCTTGACGGCGCGCCGCGCGGCCTTGGGCAATGCTGGCTACGAAACCGTCACATTCAGCAATGCCGACGGGCGCAACGCTTATATCATGCAAACTGGGCTCATCGCAGCGGCAGGCTGGCGCGTGTCGATCCTCTCGCCGCTCGCGCCAGCGCAGGTGCAAGCAGCCACAACGCTTGCCATAGCGCTGCTTTTCGGTCTTTTCGTGCTCTTGGTGGCCGCCGCAATCTGGCAACGCCGGATCCAGCTTGAAGATCGCCTTGCCGCCCGCGAGGAGGCACGCGCCCGTCTCGAGATGCGGGTACGCGAGCGTACCGCCGAATTGGACACGACCAATATGCTCTTGCGCGAACAGGTCGATGAGCGGGTCCGCGCCGAGGCACAGCTGCGCCGCACACAGGCCGAGTTGGTGCAAGCAGGCAAGCTGGCCGCCTTGGGCCAGATGTCGGCCGCACTCAGCCACGAGTTCAACCAACCGCTCGCCGCCGTTAAAGCCTATGCCGAGAATGCCGCGACCTTTCTGGATCGCGGCCGCGAGGCGGAGGCGCGTGAGAATATCCGCCTGATCTCGACCATGACCGACCGCATGGCCGCCATCTCCAAGCATCTGCGAAATTTCGCCCGCCGCCCACAAGACAAGACCGGCCCGGTGCCGATCCGCGCGGTTGTTGATGATGCGATCGCCCTGATGGGACCGCGGATCGCAGCGGCCCATGCACGGCTGCACGACACCTTGCCAGATGCAGATCTTTGGGTGATCGGTGGCCGGGTGCGGCTGCAACAGGTGATCGTCAATCTCATCGGCAATGCGCTTGATGCGATGGAGGGGGTGGACCAGCCCGAGATCACCCTGTCCTTGGCCGTGACGGAGGGGCGCGTCAAACTGATGGTGCGCGATATCGGCCCTGGCCTGAGCGAAGCCGCGCTGACCCAAGCCTTTGACCCTTTCTTTACCACCAAGGCCCCCGGTCAGGGTTTAGGGCTTGGGCTGTCAATCTCTTACAACATCGTGCGCGATTTCAACGGGCGCTTGACGGCGGCAAATCACCCCGAGGGCGGCGCGCTGTTTACCGTCGAGCTTGACCTGAGCAATGCACCGGACAAAATCGTGGCCCAATGAGTGCCATAGCCCCCATCCTTTTCGTCGATGACGAAGCGCCCCTGCGCCACGCGGCCAGCCAAGCCTTGATGCTGGCCGATCTGCACGTGATTGCCTGCACCGATGCCGCAAGCGCGCTGTCGCAGCTTCGGCGTGATTTCCCAGGCGTTCTGATCACCGATATTCGGATGCCCGGCATGGATGGGTTGGGCCTGATGGCCGAAGCGCTGAAGATCGATTCCGAATTACCTGTGATCTTGGTCACCGGGCATGGCGATGTCGATCTGGCGGTGCAATCGATGCGCGATGGTGCCTATGATTTCCTCGAGAAACCTTATGCACCGGCACGGCTTGTACAAGCGGCGCGACGCGCCTTGGACAAACGGCGGCTGACCCTCGAAAATCGCCGCCTGCGCGCGGCTGCCGCGCCCGCAGCGGGCGAAGACCCCGTGACCACACGGCTGTTGGGGCGCTCGGCGGTGATGACACAACTACGCGCAAGCCTGCGCGCCATCGCCGCGACCGAGGCCGATGTCCTGATCGAGGGGGCGACAGGCACCGGCAAAACGATCATCGCCCAAACGCTTCATGATATCAGCGCGCGCGCGGCGCGCCCCTTTGTCGGGGTCAATTGCGCAGCCCTGCCCACCGCGCTCATCGAAAGCGAGCTGTTCGGCCATGATGCAGGCGCGTTTCCCGGTGCCACCCGCGCCCGCTATGGCAAGTTCGAACATGCGCGCGGCGGCACCTTGTTTCTCGATGACGTCGATAGCCTGCCCTTGGCCCTGCAAGGCAAGCTGCTTCACGCGATCGAGCATCGGATGATCACGCGGCTAGGCTCCAATGATCCGATTGCGCTTGATTTGCGCATCATCGCCGCAAGCAAGGGTGATCTGGTCGCAGCGGTGCGCGCGGGGCAATTTCGCGCGGATCTGTTGTATCGGCTGAACGTGGTGACCTTGCGCTTGCCCACCTTGGCCGAACGGCGCGAAGATATCCCGATATTGTTTACCGCTTTGCTGAGCAGCGCCGCAGCTCGTGCCGGGCGCGCCGCCCCCCCCGAGGTGCCAGGCGCGATCTTATCGGCGCTGACCATGCGCGATTGGCCGGGCAATGTGCGCGAATTGCGCAACGCTGCCGAACGGATGGCGCTTGGCCTCGACCCGGATTTCGCCCAAGCTCACCATGTCGGGGACGATAGCCTCGCCGGGCAGGTCGCCGCCCATGAACGCCGCCTGATCGCGGCAGCCTTGGCGGCCAATGGAGGCAGAATCAAGGCGACCTATACGGCACTGAAACTCAGCCGAAAGGCGCTGTACGAAAAGATGCAGCGCCACGGGCTAAGCCGCGAAGATTTCCGCGATGACCTCTCCGACTCCGACCCACCCCCTTTGGATGGGTCGAAAAGGTAACATTGAGTCGCTGAATTGGGGTCGCTTCCGACCCATCATGTCTGGCTGACCGCCACTTTTTTGCAAAGCAGGCATGCATGACTTGCATGGCGCGGTCAGGCCCCTCACACAACCGTTACAAGTGGCCCGGCGGGGATCTGGGCGCTTGATCTGTTCACAAGGGAGATACTCATGACGTTTACCCGTCTGGCCGCTTTTGCGGCAACAACCGCACTCACCGCAACCGCCGCATTCGCCGGCGGTCATATCGACCGTACCGGCTGGCCCGAAAGCTTCACCGTCGGCACCGGCTCGCAAGGCGGCACCTATTTCGGCTACGGCTCTGGCTGGGCCGGTCTTGCCGCCGAGCAGCTTGGCCTGTCGGGCGGCGCCGAAGTGACCGGCGGCCCGATGCAGAACATGGCGCTGGTGCATACCGGCGAACTGCCCTTCGGCATGACCACCCTGGGCCCGGCGGCGGAATCGCTGGCTGGCACCAACCCGATCGCACCCGGCCTGCAAATGACCGGCGCTTGCGCGATGTTCCCGATGTACCAGACCCCCTTCTCGGTGACAGCACTGGCCTCGTCCGGCATCACCTCGATCGCCGATATTCCGGCGGGCGCGCGCATCGGCTTTGGTCCGGCGGGTTCGACCTCGGACACTTACTTCCCCGCCATGCTGGAAACGCTGGGCGTGGAATTCGACCGCCGCAATGGCGGCTGGTCGGATCTGGGCAGCCAGCTTCAAGACGGCCTTCTGGACGTGATCGCCTTCGCCGCCGGCGTGCCGATCCCGGCCGTTTCGCAGCTGGAAGTGCAGACCGAGATCAACATCGTCGGCTTCACCGATGCGGAACTGGACGCCATCACCGCTGCCTTCCCCGTGTCGCGCTTTGACATCCCGGCCGAAACCTACACCACGCTGACCGCGCCTGCACCGGCTGTGGCCATGTGGAACTTCGCCATCGCCAATTGCGACCTGCCCGAGACCTTCGTTTACGCCATCGTCGATGTCGTGATGTCGGACAATGAGCGGATGGTCGGCGTTCACGCAGCAGCAAACGAAACGCTGCCCGTCCATTGGGACAAGAACACCGCGATGATGTGGCACCCCGGTGCGGCACGTTGGTTCACCGAGAATGCCGGTGCGACCATCCCCGCCGATAAGATCCACGGCATGTAATCGTCACTTGTGACGTAATCTTGGGCCGCGCCCGCTTGCCGGGCGCGGCCCTTTGCGAACCGAAGAAGAGTAAGCCGATTGGCGACGGACGATCAGAGGGAGATGATGTGATGACCACCGACCAGATGCGCGAACACGACAAGCGCGATGATCAGATCGACGGGCCAGTTTTGGCCGAGGGTGTCGATGAAGACCCTGTCGAAGGCAATCGCCGCCTCTTTACCGGTCCGGCCTACATGGCCGTGGCCTGTGTCTCGATCATCTACGCCGTGGTGCATATGCTGGCGCTCAATGGCGTCTCCATCTCGGCCTGGACGGGGATCGACCTCCCATTTTTGCCGCAATTCCCGCTCGAGACGTGGAATTTCCGCATTATGCATATCGCGGGGGCGCTCGCGCTCGGCTTTTTGATTTTCGCAGCCCACAGCTTTGCCGAAGACACCGGCACGGGCAGGCAGACACGGCTGTTTTCGCTTTTGGCAGCGGCCTTCGGCATCCCCGCGCTGATCGCGGGTGCGACCGCGATCGGCTTTTCGGCCCAGATCGCATCAGGCACATTGCCGCAAATGGGCGGGTTGACGACATGGGCCGCCTTTCCCGGCACGCCCACCTATGCCGCCGAGGTGAATTGGTTCGGCATCCCGCTCTTGATCGCGACCTTCGGTGCGATCCTGTCAGGCTGGTTCGAGCGCCGCGCACGCGACAGCTTTGCGGCTTCCGATATCGTGCTGGCGCTGTGCGGCATCGTCGTGGCCATCTACCTGATCGCCATCTACGGCACGGCGGCGCGCAACTCCGTCGGCACCACCTTCGTGCCGATCGGCGTGGCCTTTGCCGCAACCGCCGGATCGGCCTTGATCTTGGAGCTCACGCGCCGCGTCGCGGGTCTGGCGCTTGTGGTGATCACCGGAATTTTCCTGCTTTACACCTTTACCGCGCATCTTTTGCCCGGCCTTTTGGCCGTTGACCGCGCCTATAGCTGGCAGCGTTTCTTTGGCCATGTCTATTCGGATGCGGGCATCTTGGGGCCGACAACGGCGGTCTCCTCGACCTATATCATCTTGTTCATCATCTTCGCGGCCTTCTTGCAGGCATCGAAAGTGGGCGATTACTTCGTCAACTTCGCTTTCGCCATGGCCGGGCGCGCGCGCGGTGGACCGGCCAAGGTGGCGATCTTTGCCTCTGGCCTCATGGGCATGATCAACGGCACATCGGCGGGCAATGTCGTGGCGACAGGCTCGCTCACCATCCCGCTGATGAAGAAAGTGGGCTATCACAAAAAGACCGCCGGCGCGGTCGAGGCTGCGGCGTCGACCGGTGGGCAGATCATGCCGCCGATCATGGGGGCAGGCGCCTTCATCATGGCCGAAGTCACCGGCATCCCCTACCAAGACATCGCGATCGCGGCGATCATCCCCGCGATCCTGTACTTCGCCTCGGTCTATTTCATGGTCGATCTGGAGGCCGCCAAACTCGGCATGCGCGGCATGCGCGAGGATGAACTGCCCAAGCTCAACCGCCTGATCAAACAGGTCTATCTCTTCGTGCCGATCATCATCCTGATTGCCGCGCTCTTCATGGGCTACTCGGTTATCCGGGCAGGTACACTGGCCACGGTTGCCGCTGCGATGATCAGCTGGCTGACCCCACAAGCGATGGGGCTGCGCGCGATCCTCAAAGCCTTCGAGCTTGCCGGCATCATGTCGATCCAGATCATCGCGGTCTGTGCCTGTGCCGGCATCATCGTGGGTGTGATCTCGCTCACAGGTGTTGGGGCGCGCTTTTCGAACGTGCTGCTTGATCTGGCCGGTGTCAGCCAGCTTTTGGCGCTTTTCTTCGCCATGTGCATCGCGATCCTTTTGGGCATGGGCATGCCCACCACGGCGGCCTATGCGGTCGCGGCCTCGGTCGTGGCGCCGGGTCTCGTGCAGCTCGGCATCCCGCAACTGACGGCACATTTCTTCGTCTTCTACTTCGCCGTCGTCTCGGCCATCACGCCACCTGTCGCGCTGGCCAGCTACGCCGCGGCGGGCATCTCGGGGGCCAACCCGATGGAGACCTCGGTGGCTTCATTCCGGATCGGGCTTGCGGCCTTCATCGTGCCGTTCATGTTCTTCTACAACTCGGCGCTCCTGATGGACGGTACCACGATCGAGATCATCCGCGCCGCACTCACCGCGACCTTTGGGGTCTTCCTGCTTTCGGCAGGGGTGCAGGGTTGGTTCATGGGCGGGCGGAGCGTCTGGTTCTTGCGCATCGCGTTGATCGTGGCCGCCCTGTTCATGATCGAGGGGGGGCTTTTCACCGATCTGATCGGGCTTGGGGCGGCAATTGCGATCTACTTGGTCCAGCGCCTGCTCAAGCCTCGCCCCGATGCCGCAATCCCGGTGCGCGGCGCCGACTGAGGGCCACACCCCCGCATGTGCCGCTGGTCGTCAGGCCAAGCGGCACGTGTCTTCATCTTTCCAAAAATACGCAGGCAAGCCGCTGGCAAAAGGCAAGTTCGCCTGCCATGCTCTCCCCATGCAACGGCTCTCACAATCGCCTACCGATCCCGGTTTCGTCCAAGACCCCTACCCGTTCTACGCCCAAGCCCGCGCGGCGGGCGATCTGGTCTGGTGGGACGATTACGCCATGCCCATGGCGACAAGCCACCGCGCCGTGAACACCATCCTGCGCGATCGTCGTTTTGGTCGTGAACCTCTTGCACCACCCCAGTTTCCGGCCCGTCTGGCCCCATTCTACGCCATCGAGGCCAATTCCATGCTGGAGTTGGAGCCGCCCCGCCACGGCCGTCTGCGCGGGTTGGTGTTGCGGGCCTTCACCTCGCGCAGGATCGCCAGCCTGGCCCCCGAGATTGCGACGCTGGCCCATGACCTTGCCACGGCGATCCCCAAGGGCGCGCCTGTTGAATTGCTCGATGCCTATTGCCGCCCGATCCCGGTCAGGATCATTGCCCGCCTTCTGGGCGTACCCGAAGACATGGCCCCTGACCTTTTGCGTTGGTCGAACGCCATGGTGCAGATGTATCAAGCAGGCCGCACCCCCGACCAAGAGGATGAAGCCGCATTGGCGGCCGAAGACTTCGCAGCCTTCTTGCGCGGCTATGTCACCGAACGCCGCACCAGCCCGCGTGACGATCTGATCAGCGCGCTGATCGCCGCCGAGGATGATGGGACGACCTTGTCAACCGACGAGCTGATCGCAACCTGCATCTTGCTGCTCAACGCAGGCCATGAGGCGACGGTTCATAGCCTCGGCAATGGGATCAAGCTCTGCCTTGAAACAGGCGCGCGTCCCGGCCAAGACCCTGCCCCACTCGTCGAGGAGATCTTGCGCTATGATCCGCCGCTGCACATGTTCACCCGCTACGCCTATGATGATATGACGCTCTTTGGTCACGACATCAGGCGCGGCGACCAGATCGGGCTGTTGCTGGCCTCGGCCAATCGTTGTGACGCAGCCTATACCATGCCCGACCGCTTCGATCCCGACCGATGCGATGGGCCGGTCAACCAATCCTTCGGCGCAGGTCTGCATTTCTGCGTTGGCGCGCCGCTTGCCCGGCTGGAATTGCAGATCGCCCTCCCGATCTTGTTTCAACACCACGCGGCGCTGCGCCTGATCGCCCCGCCGGCCTATGCTGACATCTACCATTTCCACGGGCTTTCGGCCCTGTCGGTCATGGCCTAAGCGGCGCTACGCGTCGTCGTCGTCATCCTCTTCCATCTGGGCGATGCGCGCCCCCAATTTCGAGGTCGTCACGACCCCCAGCGATTTCAGCTTGCGGTGCAGCGCCGAGCGTTCCATGCCCACGAAACTGGCCGTGCGGCTGATATTGCCACCGAAGCGGTTGATCTGTGCCATCAGGTATTGGCGTTCGAACAGTTCACGCGCCTCGCGCAGCGGCAACGTCGTCAGCCGCGCCGATAATCCGATACCGTCATCTGCGGCACCACCGCCCGCCTCGCCTTGACCAGGCAGATCGGCGGCAGTGATCGGGCCGGTATCGTCGCCCAAGATCAGCACCCGCTCGATCATGTTGCGCAGCTGACGCACATTGCCCGGCCAGCGCATGGTCTGCAACAGCGTAACCGCATCCTCGCTCAAGGCGCGGGCGGCAAGCCCTTGGTCGCGGTTGAACTCGGCGATGAAATGGCGCGCAAGCTCCGGGATATCGTCGCGCCGATCCTCAAGGCTCGGCACCTCGATCGGGACCACGTTCAGTCGATGAAAAAGTTCTTCGCGAAAGCGCCCTTCGGCAATCTCGACCAAAAGATCCCGCGACGTGGACGAGATCACGCGCAGATCGACACGCACCTTGCCGGTGCCACCGACCCGGCTAAAGCTTTGGTCAACCAACACGCGCAATATCTTGGACTGGGTGCCAAGCGGCATATCGGCGACCTCGTCGAAATAGATCATCCCGCCATGCGCCTGTTCGAGCAGGCCTTGCTCGGTGCCACGCTCGGCGCTTTCGCGACCGAAAAGCTTGACCTCCATCTCCTCGGGCTGGATTGCGGCAGACGAGACTATGACAAAAGGCGCATCGGCGCGGTTGGAATTGGCATGCACATAGCGCGCGGCGGTTTCCTTGCCTGATCCCGCGCCCCCCGTCAGCATCACCCGCCCATTGGATTTCGTCACTTTGTCGAGTTGCGATTTCAAGGCACGGAACGCCGCTCCATTGCCGACCATCTCGACCGTGCGCCCCTCTTGGCGGCGCAGCGAGGCATTTTCCCGCCTGAGTTTCGAGGCCTCCATCGCGCGGCGGATGACAACCAGCAATTGGTCAATGTTGAAGGGCTTTTCGATGAAATCATAAGCGCCTTGCTTGATCGCGGCGACCGCAATCTCGATATTGCCATGGCCCGAGATGATGACGACCGGCACCTCGGGATTGTCGCGCTTGACATGAGACAAGATATCGATCCCGTCCATGTTGCTGTCTTTCAGCCAGATATCGAGGATCATCAAGCCAGGGGCCGCGCGATTCAATTCGGCCATACATTCATCGGAATTGCCGGCCATACGCGTGGTATAGCCCTCATCACGCAGGATGTCGCAGATCAGCTCGCGGATATCGCGCTCGTCATCGACGACAAGAATGTCGCTCATACCAAATCTCCGTTATGCAAGATGGGCAATGTTAGGCAGGCCGCGGCGCCCCTATGGGCATCGGGCGAAAAAGGGTCGGCATCGATCAAGTCAAGCGTGCCGCCATGTTCTTCGACGATCTTTTTGACGATCGGCAGGCCAAGACCCGTCCCCTTGTCGCGCGTGGTGACATAGGGCTCGAACAGCTTGGCGCGATCCGCAGGAAGGCCGATCCCATTATCCGCGATGGTGATCACCGCCATGTCACCTGTCTGCACCAAGCTGATGCGCAGCTGTGGAACATAGCCATCAGGCGCACCTTTTTCCTGAAGTGATTCAATGGCTTCACCACCATTCTTGATCAAGTTTGTCAACGCTTGACCGATCATGGTGGCATCAAGCTCGGCCATGATCGGCGCATCGGGGATGTCGGTGACGAAATGCACGCCGGGCTGGCCTGCGCGTTGCAAGGTCACGGCCTCGCGTGTCAGGCGGGCCAGATCTTCGGTCCGGGTCTCGGGTTCGGGCATGCGGGCGAATTTTGAAAACTCATCGACGATCCGGCGCAGATCATTGGTCTGGCGCACGATGATCTCGGTCATCTCCTCAAGGCGGAGCTTATCCTCGCCCACGAGGTCGCGGGCATAACGGCGCTTGATCCGCTCGGCTGACAATTGGATAGGCGTGAGCGGGTTCTTGATCTCATGGGCGATGCGGCGCGCGACATCGCCCCAAGCGGCCAAACGTTGGGCGCTGACGAGCTGGGTCACATCGTCAAACGCCACCACGTAACCCTCGAGCGCCTCATCGACATTGCGCCGAGTTGACAGCCGGACAAGCAGGCTTTCTTGTTTGCCGCCCCGCGTGAGCTTGATCTCTTCTTGCACGCTTTCGGCGGTGGATTTCTGCAACCGTTCGAACAAAGCAGCAAACTCCGGAACCGCCGCTGACAGGCTTAGGCCATGATCGCGCTGATCGACCAATTGCAGCAGCCGCAAGGCCGACCGGTTCATAAAATCGATCCGCCCCCCTTCGGTCAGGCCGATGACGCCCGCGGTGACCGAACTCAGCACCGAATCGAACAGCCGCCGCCGCGCCTCGGTCGCGTCGTTTTGCTCGATCATCGCGTCGCGCTGCCCTTTGAGTTGGCGCGTCATCTGGTTGAACAACTGGCCCAGCATCGCGATTTCGTCATCGCCGCCATCGTCAGGCACACGCACATCCAGATCGCCTTGACCCACACGTTGCGCGGCACCGGCCAGTTGCCCTACGGGGCGCGAAAGGCGCTCGGCAAACCACAGGCCCAGCCAGATCGCCGCCAAGACCATGATCAAGGCAAAGCCAAGATAAAGCAGGCCAAACTCGAACAAGACGCGTCCGCGATCGGCCTCGAGCTGGCGGTAAAGCCCGACGGTCTGTTGCGTCTCGTCCAGAAGCGCGAGAATTTCGCCATCCACCTCGCGGCTGACATAAAGAAAGCGGTCAGGATAGGCATCAAGCCGATAAAGCGCGCGAAACTCGTTCTGCATGCGATCTTCGATCAAGACCAAATCGCCTGCCTCGGCCCGCGCGAGATCGGCGGGATCGGGGCGTTCGAAATCGAACAAATAGCTCGATTCACCGCGCGCTCGGATGTCGCCCAGCCCATCGATGACAAAGGCCTCCTCCAAGCCGCGTTGGATGCGGCTTTGGCCTTGGCTCAGAACTTGGCGCAAATCGCCATCCGATTGCAAAAGCGCCGCACGGCGGTTGAGATTGAGGAAATTGGCCAGCGCAATGGTATCGGTCGCCAGATCATCGCGATGCTCTTGGCTATACGCGACGGCGGCATCGACCGAATTGCCCAAGGCGCGCGACACGCGGTCCGAAAACCACCCCTCAAGCCCCATATTGACCGTGATCGTCGCAAAGACCGCAACAAGGATCGTCGGCACCAAGGCCACAATGGTAAAGACCCCCGTCAAGCGCAGATGCAGCCGCGATCCCGCCGAGCGTGCGCGCCGTGAGGCCAAGATGCGCGCAACCTCGCGCATCACGAGGGCTGCGACCAGCAAGACATAGACCAGATCGGCCAAAACGATCAGCCGCAGACCCGGCGCATCGGCCAAATCCGACAAGGGGCCAAGCACAAGGAAGGTCAGGATCGCAAGCAATGGCCCAAGCAAAACCAAGCCCAATGTGGCCACGCTGCGCACATCGGGATTGTTTTTGAACCGCCAGAGCCGATCGATCACACCGCCGGCCTGCCTGTCCGCGGTCTTGTCCAAGTGCCACTCCCCCAACAGTGCGCTGGCTCTCAAGGGATGTCTCCCATTGGCCACGCCACTGTTGCGGTTTTACATCAACTTGCGACGGCGAGTCACGCGGATATCAAGCTCGGTGATCTTTTTTCTCAAGGTATTGCGGTTGATCCCGAGCAAATCGGCACATTTTGCTTGGTTGCCGCCTGTGGCATCCAGGGCGATTTCGATCAAGGGCGCCTCGACCTCGCGCAAAATCCGCGTGTGAAGGCCCGGCGGCGGCAAGACTCCGCCATGCAGATCGAAATAGCGCCGCAGATGTTTGAACACAGAGGCCGACAGCTTGTCACCATCGCCCACCCCCATCAAAGGCTCGACCGCGGGTTGATTGCCCAAGACGATCTCCACCTCGGTCTTGGTGATCTCCTCGGATTGGCTCGTCACCGTCAGGCGCTTGATGGTGTTTTCCAGCTGGCGGACATTGCCGGGCCATGAATAGGCGCGGATCAGCTCCATCGCCTCGGCGGAGACCCGCCGCAATGCCATGCCATCGCGCTCGACACGGGCCAGAAAATGCGCAGCCAAAAGCGGGATGTCATCGACCCTTTCGCGCAAGGCGGGAACCGACAAGGTGACACCGCCCAAGCGGTAAAACAGGTCTTGGCGGAAACGCCCGGCTTCCATCTTCTCCATCAAGTTGCGTTGCGATGTCGCCATAACGCGCGGCGCGGCATCGCCAAAGGCATCCAGCATGCGCACGATCTTGGCCTGTGCATCTTCGGTCAGATCGCTGACTTCGTCGAACAGGATCGAGCCGCCACGCGCCCTCGACAAGACCGCCGATGGTCCATCCATACCGTCAAGATCGGCCCCCGAGGCGACCACGAAAGGCAGGGTGCGACGGTCGGAAAAATCATGGATGGCCCGCGCGATCAGCGATTTGCCCGTGCCGCTTTCACCGGTGATCAAGACCGGCAGATCGGTGTTCATCACCCGCGCAACCAGCCGGTAAAGCGCCTGCATCGCAGCGGTCCGACCAACCAGGGGAAGTTCTTCGCGCGCCGACAGCATGGCGGGGCTTGGCCCCTCGTCCATCGCGCGCGCCGGTTTGCTGCGCCGCTTGACATCGAGCGCGCGCGCAGCCCGCTTCATCAGATCGGGCAGGTCGAACGGCTTGGGCAAGTAATCATAAGCATCCTTCTCGGTCGCTTGGATCGCCGTCATGATGGTGTTCTGCGCCGAGATGATGATCACCGGCAGGCCCGGCCGCTTTTCGGTAATCTTCGGCAAGGTCTCGAGGCCATTGCCATCGGGCATCATCACATCCGAGATCACGAGGTCGCCCTTGCCCTCTTCGACCCAGCGCATCAGCGTCATCAGGCTGGAAGTGGCATGCACTTTACAGCCCGCCCGCGTGAGCGCTTGGGTCAGCACAGTGCGGATGGTGCGGTCGTCATCGGCGACAAGTACGGTTCCGTCCATGGCTCACATCTCTTTGCGTAACTGGAAATTATGCGGCGAATAACGGGTCATTGGGCCTCTTTCGGCGCGAAAGGCAGCGACAGGCGGAACACAGTGCGCCCCGGCACGCTATCAACGGCGATCCAGCCCTCATGATCGGCGATGATCTTGCTGACCAAGGCCAGCCCAAGGCCCGTGCCATTCTCGCGGCCCGAAACAAAGGGCTCGAACAAATCCTCGGCGATGTCGGGGGCGATGCCGGGGCCGTCATCGATCACTTCGATCTGCAATGGCACCGCCGATCCCGACCCGTCACGGCGGCGCACCTTGAGACTGGTTTCATAAAATGTCCTTAGCCTGATCGTGCCACCCGGCCGCCCAGCTTCGGCGGCGTTCTTGATCAGATTCAAAAACACCTGCTGCAACTGGTCGGGATCGGCCCAGGTGGGCGGCAAGGAGGGGTCGTATTCATCCTCGATCCGCATATGGGCGGCAAAACCGATCGCCGCTGATTTGCGCGCCCGGTCCAACACATCATGGACATTGACCGCCCGCCTGTCGGGAGGCCGCACATTGCCAAATTCCTCGACCTGCCCCAGCAGCTTGAGGATGCGGCGCGTTTCCTCGACGATCAGATCGGTCAATTCGCGGTCTTCGCCATTGGCATTCATCGCGATCAACTGTGCCGCGCCGGTGATCCCGGCAAGCGGGTTCTTGATCTCATGGGCCAGCATTTCGGCCATACCGATGGCCGATTTCGCCGCTGTCTTGGATGACATCGCACGGTCAAGCCGGCCGGCCAATTCGCGGTTTTCCAACAGCACCAGCACATGATCGGGCTTGTCGGCCAAAGGGGCGATCTGCACATCGCACGAGACGGGCTTGCGGCTGCCCGTGCCGACATCAACGGCATTGACGAACAAGGCGGCGCTCCCCTCGCGAACGCGGGCAAAGGCCACTTCCAAAGGGGCATCGACAAAGATCTTGTCCCAGATCGGGTTCCCCTCAAGCGCCTTTTTCGACGTGTTCAAGAACAGCTCAGCGGCGGGGTTCACATCGAGGATATCATTCGCGGCGTCACAGATCACCGCCGGAATGGGCAGCGAGGCCCATAGGCTGGTCGTCACCTTCGTCATGCCGCGACCCTTCGTGGTGCCTGGGCAAGGGCATCGGCGAGATGGGCCAAGACCCGTTCGGGGGTTTGGGCGGTCAAGATCACCTGGCGTAGATCGGCAGGTGTGCGGGCCGTGTCCATGTACCATCCCAGATGCTTGCGCGCCACGCGCAAGCCCAGATCGCGCCCGTAGAATTCCAAGATCGCGGTGTAATGCGTGCCAACCAGCTCGGCCAGCGCCGCCCCATGCGGGATGACGGGTGCGGCTGTGCCGAACAGGGCGGCGGCAATCTCGGCCAGCACCCATGGGCGACCTTGGGCGCCGCGCCCGACCATGACGCCGGCTGCACCCGATAACGCCAAGGCGCAGCGCGCCGAATGTGCATCGGTGATATCGCCATTGGCGATGACCGGGATCTTGACCGCCGCGCTCACGCCGCGGATCCCGGCCCAATCGGCTTGGCCTTTATAGAACTGGCAGCGTGTGCGCCCATGGATGGTGATCATCTGCACGCCGGCACTTTCTGCACGCGTGGCTATTTGGGGGGCGTTGCGCATCGCCTCATCCCAGCCCAACCGTGTCTTGAGCGTGACCGGCACCTTGACCGCGCCCACAACCGCATCGATCAAGCGCAGCGCATGGTCAGGGTCGCGCATCAAGGCCGAGCCGGAATAGCCATTGGTCACCTTCTTGGCAGGACAGCCCATGTTGATATCGATGATCGCCGCCCCCTGCGCTTCGGCGATGCGGGCGGCTTCGGCCATCCAATGGGCCTCGCGGCCGGCGATCTGCACCGCGGTGCGGCCCGCGTCATAGCCCAGTTCGGCACGCGCACGCACCGAGGGTTTGGCCATCACCATCTCGGCGCTTGCCACCATCTCCGAGACCACCAACCCCGCCCCGAAGCGCGCGACCAGATCGCGAAAGGGCCTGTCCGTGATGCCCGCCATTGGCGCCAGCAAGACCGGCGGCGCGATGGCAATGTCTGCAAGATTTACCGTCAAGTGCTCAATCCTTGTGCGCACAGGCCTGATGCCTAGGCCCCTCGCATGGCGAGTTCAAAACAATCCCACGCGACAAACCTGCGATGACGGGCCGAGCGCGCGGATATTGATTAATGTTTAGGCGGTTTGCTTATTTTTTGTGCTGCCATTGTGCCTCGTTGCGCCGCTTGCGTCCAGCGCTTATCACCGCTGCATGAGCGAAGCCGCAACATCACCCCGTCCTCGCATCGCCGCCGTGATCGTCGCGGCGGGAAAAGGGCTGCGCGCGGGGGGCGGTTTGGCCAAGCAGTGGCGCAAAATCGGTGACAAGACGATTGCCCAACACACCGTCGATGCCTTTGATACGCACCCATCGGTCGATCTGATCCAGTTGGTGGTCGCCGAAGATAGCGATCCAGCCCATTGGCCCATGGCCGCGCGAGGGCAGATGCAGATCACCACCGGCGGGGCGACGCGCGCCGCCTCGGTTCTGGCGGGGCTTGCCGCACTTGCAGGCAAGGCCGATCTGGTCTTGATCCATGATGTCGCCCGTCCTGGTATTCCGCACCATGTGATCGATGCCGTCATCGCGGCGCTCGCCACACAGCAAGGGGCGGCCCCTGCCTTGCCCGTCACCGATGCGCTGTGGCGCGGCGATGATCTGGTCACTGGCACGGTCGATCGGGCCGGCCTATGGCGCGCGCAGACGCCACAGGGGTTTCACCTGCACGCGATCTTGGCCGCTCATGGCACCTATCAAGGCGACGCCGCCGACGACGTCGCCGTTGCCCGCGCTGCCGGGATCGAGGTCGCCATTGTTCCGGGTGACCCGGCGAACATGAAGGTCACAAGCCCCGGCGATTTCGCCCGCGCGGCACAGATATTGGAGAAGGGCCAGATGGATATCCGCACTGGAAACGGCTTTGATGTGCATGCTTTCGGGCCGGGCGATCATGTAATGTTGTGCGGCGTAGCCATTCCGCATGAGCGCGGCCTTTTGGGCCATTCGGATGCTGATGTGGGGCTGCATACGGTGACCGATGCGATCTACGGCGCGCTTGCCGCAGGCGATATCGGCACACATTTCCCCCCCTCCGACCCACAATGGAAAGGCGCGGAAAGCCATATCTTCCTCACACATGCCGTCGATATGGCCGCAGGCCAAGGGTTCACCATCACACATGCGGACCTCACGCTGATCTGCGAAGAACCAAAGATCGGCCCCCACGCCGCCGCCATGCGCGCGCGTCTGGCCGCATTGCTGCGGATCGAGATCGACCGCATCTCGGTCAAGGCCACAACGACCGAAAAGCTGGGCTTTACCGGCCGCAAGGAAGGCATCGCCGCGCTCGCCACTGTCACGCTGGTGCGCCCATGATGCGCGCGATCGCGACCCTTGGCCCCATCGGTCATCTGCGCCCTGCCCCCGGCACTTGGGGAAGTTTGGCCGCAATCCCGCTCGCTTGGGGGCTCCATCAGCTTGGTGGCTTTGCGCTGGTCTTCGCGGCCACCTTGGCGGTGACGGGCTTAGGCTGGTGGGCGGTGACCAAGGCCACGCGCGACAGCGCCGAGAAAGATCCCTCTGAGATCATCATCGACGAGGTCGTCGGCCAATGGATCGCGCTGTGGCCTGTCTCGCTCGGTGCGCAAATGGCGGGGGCGGATTTCTGGGCGCTCTGGCCCGGTGTGCTGACGGCATTCATCGCTTTTCGACTGTTCGATATCCTGAAGCCCGGCCCGGTCGGATGGGCCGATCGGCAGGAGGGGCCATTCGGCGTCATGGCCGATGATGTGATCGCAGGCTGGCTTGCGGCGATGGTGGTGGCCGTCTTGGCGGTGGTCGCGCATCTGCCGATGGCGCTGGCATGACCGCCGCTGATGTCCTCGCGGCGCTGCGCCAGCGCGGTTGGCGGCTGGCCACGGCCGAAAGCTGCACCGGCGGGCTGATTGCGGCCGCCCTGACCGAGGTGGCGGGTGCCTCCGACGTCTTCGACCGGGGGTTCGTCACCTATGCCAACGCGGCCAAGATCGAGATGCTGGGTGTCAGCTCCGCAACACTCGCAGCCCATGGTGCTGTCTCCGAACAGGTGGCCGCCGAAATGGCCCAAGGCGCATTGGCGCGCGCACAGGCCCAGATCGCGCTATCGGTGACCGGCATCGCTGGCCCCGGCGGATCGGAGCACAAGCCAGAGGGGCGCGTCTGTTTCGGGCTTGCCCATGGCGACCACATCCTGACCGAAACCATCGAATTTGGCGCGCTGGGGCGCGGCGCGGTGCGCGCAGCGGCGGTCAAGCACGGGCTGACCATGATCCTTGCTGGGACCTTCGCGCGCTAAGGCGCTTTTGCTTTCTCTTTCCGCATGATTTTCGTGCATCGCGTCGTCCATTCCGCCCAAAATTAAGGCGGTTTGGAAAACGCCCGCTTTCTTCGCGCCCCTCAAGGCCACTGCCGCTTTTTATTGCAGGCAGAACACGCTTTGCAGCGCGGAAAGAGACGACATCAAAGCGGAAGGGACAATCCGAGATGAACGGAGCGGATACAGCATGGATCATCGTCGCCACGGCGCTGGTCTTGTTCATGACATTGCCGGGGCTGGCGCTGTTCTATGGCGGGCTCGTGCGGGCGCGCAACGTGTTGAGCGTGTTCCTGCATTGCTACGCCATCGCCTGTGTGATGAGCATCTTGTGGCTGGCAGTGGGCTATTCCATCGCCTTCGGGCCAGGTGAAAGCGGATTTTGGGGCGGGCTCGACAAGATGTTTCTTGCGGGCGTCACGGCCGACAGCCTCTCGGGCAGCCTTCCCGAGGTCTTGTTCTTCGCCTTTCAGATGACATTCGCCATCATAACGCCCGCGCTGATCGTGGGCGCTTATGTGGAGCGTGTGGGCTTTGGCTTTGTCCTTCTGTTCTCGGGCTTGTGGATGCTGATCTGCTACGCGCCGGTCGTGCATTGGATCTGGGGCGGCGGGATGCTCGCCGATGGCGGTATCCTTGGCGAAACTGGCGTGCGCGATTTCGCAGGCGGGATCGTGGTGCATGAAACGGCGGGTCTTGCGGCGCTGGTCTTGGCCGTATTCCTCGGCGCGCGGCGCAACCAGACAACACCGCCGCACAACCCCGGCATGGTGATGATCGGGGCGGCGATGCTCTGGGTCGGCTGGTTCGGGTTCAACGGCGGCAGCCAGTTGGCCGCCGATGGTGGCGCCGCGATGGCGATCACCGTCACGCATATCTCGGCGGCCGCGGCTTCGCTCAGCTGGGGTCTGTGGGAACTTGTCAAATACGGCAAGGTCAGCCTTGTGGGCGTCGTGACAGGCACCATCGCGGGGCTTGCATCGATCACGCCGGCCTCGGGCTTTGTTGGGCCGGTGGCCGCGCTGATCATCGGCACCATCGCCGGCATCTTGTGCCAAGAGGCCGTGGGCCTGATCCGCAACAAGCTGCGCATCGACGACACGCTCGATGTCTTTGCCGTGCATGGTGTGGGCGGCATTTTCGGCACCATCATGATCGCGGTTTTCGGTCAAGGCGCATGGGCCGCGCAGCTTGGCGGTCTGGCGATTGTCGGCCTTTACACGATCGTGGTGACAGTGGTGCTGATCAAGCTGGTCGGCGTCATTACGCCGCTGCGCGTTGACGAGGAAACCGAGCAAGGCGGGCTTGATCTGTCGGTCCATGGCGAGCGGGCCTACGACATCTCGTCCTAAGCGGCATCCAACCTGACAGATATCGCGCCGCCTGCCCTTTCGGTGCAGGCGGCGATCTTTTGACAGCCCAGAGATAAGACGGTAACCTGCACCTCGGTAAGCGGCAAAGCGTAACCAGGAAAAAGCAGGCGGGCGATGACCGATTTACCCGAGTATTATTTTCGGATCCGCGAGAATGGCGCGGCGGTGTTCCATATCTCGACCAACAACAAGAGCCGCCGGATCGAGATGGAGGAGATTGCAGCCGTCAATGTCCGAAACGGCAGCATCCGCCCCCATGGCGAGCGCGCGCTCAGCGTCGAAGAGGTCGCGATCATCGAAGACTGGATCGCTGCACGACGCGCTGTGCTGGCCGAGCGCGATATCGACGACATCCACCGCGCAGTCGATTACCTGAACCTCACCACGCAATGGGCGCAATCGCGCGCCAGCGCCGAAGACTTGGAGGATGTCACCGATCGGCTGCTCTTGGCGATGCATGACTTGCGCAATGTTCTGGTGCGCAAGAAAACCGAGCGCATCCTGAGTGCCGATCGCAACCCAGCCACCGAAGAAAGCGAGGCGTGACATGGCCGTGGGGGTGAACAAGGCAGATCTCGTGGCAGCGATGGCCGCCCATGTGCGCCATCATGGTTTGGCGGGTGCAAGCCTCAGGCCCTTGGCGCGGGCGGCTGGCACATCGGATCGGATGTTGATCTATTATTTCGGCAACAAGGCCAATCTGATCGAGGCGCTCTTGACGCGTTTGGCCGATGAGATGCTGGGCGCGATGAACGCGATCTTGCCAGCCCAACCTGCGGCCAGCGAAGCGGCGCTCTCGGCCGAGATCATCGCGCTCTACCGCACACCCACCTTTCTTCCGTATCGCCGCATCTGGTTCGACATCTTATCGGCGACATTGGATGATGCGGCGATGCATGGGGTGGTGGCGCGCCGCATCCTGAATGGTCAGGTCGCATGGATCGCCGCGCGCCTACCTGTGCGCACCGACAATCCGACAGCACAGGCCAAGGCGATGCTGATGATGATTCAAGGTGCCTTGGTGCTTGACCTTGTCGGCATGAACCGCGCGGCCAATCTGGGGTTTGATCGGGCCTATGGACGCGGCTGAAAACGGCTGATGATGGTCATATTCTTGCGCGGCCCCGCCACCTGCCAGCTTTGCGTCCAATCGGGAAATTGGCTGAAATCATAGCGCACATCATAGATGTCGGGGGCGCAATGGTGGCGGTCGAACAACCGCCCGAGGGCGAGGCAGTGAAAAGGGCGGCCATCGTCGAAATAAACCGCCAGCCCGCCCCCCTCAGCCCGCCAAAGATAGCTGCGATTGGCCTGCATCGGGGGCGCATCGGCGTAGTGGAGAAGGCCCTGCTCCTCTTGGCGCAGGCCATGGGCATCGGGCCGCCAGTGGCATCTCCCGACAAACCGCCCCTCGCGCCCGCCCAAATGGTCGATGATCCGCCGCGTAAGCGCCCATTCTCCGGCCAGATCGGCCAATGTGATCATGCCTGCGGTCATGTCGCGCCACGGCTTGCCTTGTTCCCGCGCCCCATGCCGCCTATGAGAGCGCGAAATCCGCACGAAAGGCAAGGTCACGCCCATGATCCCCCGTTATTCCCGCCCCGAAATGGTCGCCCTTTGGGAACCCGCCACCAAGTTCCGCATTTGGTTCGAGATCGAGGCGCATGCCTGTGACGCGATGGCAGCGCTTGGCGTGATCCCCAAGGAAAACGCGGCGGCCGTTTGGAAGGCCAAGGATGTGGAATTCGATGTGGCCCGCATCGACGAGATCGAGGCAGTCACGAAACATGACGTGATCGCCTTTCTGACCCATTTGGCAGAAATCGTCGGCGCCGACGAGGCGCGCTTTGTCCACCAGGGGATGACGTCCTCCGATGTGCTGGATACGACCTTTAACATTCAGCTTGCGCGGGCGGCCGATCTGCTTCTCGCTGATCTCGATCAGCTACTGGCCGCGCTGAAGCGCCGCGCGATGGAGCACAAGATGACCGTGCGCATCGGGCGCAGCCATGGGATCCATGCCGAACCCGTGACCATGGGGCTGACATTTGCTCGCTTCTACGCGGAAATGGCGCGCAATCGTAACCGGTTGGAAAAGGCGCGCTTCGAGATTGCCACCGGCGCAATCTCGGGCGCTGTCGGCACCTTCGCCAATATCGATCCGCGGGTCGAAGAACATGTTTGCGAAAAGCTGGGCCTGCGCCCCGAGCCGATCTCGACCCAAGTCATCCCGCGCGATCGTCACGCGATGTTCTTTGCCACGCTGGGCGTGATTGCATCATCCATCGAGAATATCGCCATCGAAATCCGTCATATGCAGCGCACCGAGGTGCTGGAGGCCGAAGAGTTCTTCTCCAAGGGCCAAAAGGGAAGCTCGGCCATGCCGCACAAGCGCAACCCGGTTCTGACCGAGAACCTGACGGGGCTTGCGCGCATGGTACGTTCGGCGGTGGTGCCGGCGATGGAAAATGTGGCGCTGTGGCATGAGCGCGATATCAGCCATTCCTCGGTCGAGCGGATGATCGGGCCTGATGCGACCATCACGCTGGATTTCGCGCTGGCGCGTCTGACCGGCGTGATCGACCGGCTGGTGATCTATCCCGACACCATGATCGCCAACATGAACAAGTTCCGCGGACTGGTACATTCGCAGCGCGTGCTCTTGGCGCTGACCCAAGCCGGTGTCAGCCGCGAGGATGCCTATCGCCTTGTCCAGCGCAACGCGATGAAGGTCTGGGAAGAGGGCCGCGATTTTCAGACCGAGCTATTGGCCGACCCGGAGGTGACAGCCGCCCTCAGCCCGGCAGAGATCGCCGACAAGTTCGATCTTGGCTATCACACCAAGCATGTCGAGACCATCTTTGCGCGGGTATTTGGTGAAAACTGAATGAAGGCCGCAGTGCAGGGTGTTGTTTTCGCGTGGCAATAAAAGAAGTTTGGCCATTTGGGCCAAGATCATTGTTTTTTGGCATGCCCGTGCTACCATTTCAGGTGCAACCAAGACGACAAGACCGCAGCTGAAAACGGGAGACGTGACATGCGTATGAAAACCCTCCTGGCCGCCTTCGTCCTGATGGCCGTGCCGGGCTTTGCCTATGCCGAATGTTCTTGGGGCCGCGTTCATGAAGTGACCATGAGCTGTTCCGACGGCACGGTTTGGGATGCCGCGTCCCAAAGCTGCGTGACCTCAGCAACCAGCTGAGCGCAAACGCCGCCAGACCAGCAGCATTCACGCGCGCCGACATCGCTCGGCGCGCGTTCTACATCTTATGCTCACCACACGCGACCGTCATGAAAGCGTTACTTGCCTAACGGCGTTAGCAGACCAATTACGGCGGTAACCATGCAAGTGGCGAGGATGATCATGCGCGGATCTCACATCGGGGCAGTTGTGTATATGGCAATGGCCCAGATGGCCATGGCCGTGGGGTTCGATCAAGAAGACCCCCCTGCCCCAACGCCCACCACGACCATATGCCCCGAAGGTCAGGTTTGGGATATCAACGAAGCAGTTTGCGTACCGATCACCGAGACCGGCCTTGTCACGGATCCCGAAGGCCTGATCGGAACGGTCAGGGAACTGGCCTATGCGGGGCGGCTTGATGATGCGCTGGCACTCTTGGCGCGCGCGCCGGATCAGGACGACACACGGGTGCAGACTTACTTGGGCTATGCGTGGCGCAGCAAGGGCGACATGGCGCGCGGTCTTGCGCATTACGGGCGCGCGCTAGCGGCTGATCCCGACAATCTCTTGGCGCGGTCCTATCTTGGAATGGCGTATCTCATCGACGGCAAAGCTGATGACGCGATGGCCCAACTGGTCGAGATCCGCGCGCGCGGTGGCACTGGTCGTTGGCCCGAACGCGCCTTGGCGGCCGCCATCGCCCAAGGATCGGCGCGGGGCTATGATTACTGACGGCCCGCAAGGCACCTGTGCAATTCGCGACAAATCCACGGTGTTTTGTGGTGCCGCCCTTGCCAATCTTTAACCGCTTTGCCGCAGCTTCGCCGCCGGGTGTATCTGGACGGGCGAAAGGTGGGGCATGGGCCAACATCATGATTGGGAAACCGTGGCGTCAGCCGCGATGCGGGTGGTGCCATCACCTGCACGGCTGAGTGCCAAGCAAAAGGCCGCCGTCATCGTCAGGCTCTTGCTGACACAGAATGTCTCGCCGGGGATCGACCGACTGAGCCCGCAACTTCAAGCAGAGCTTGCGCGCACCATGGCCGGGCTTGGCCCAATCAGTCGCGCAACCTTGGCCGAAGTGGTGCAGGAGTTTACCAGCGATCTTGACGCAATGGCCCTGACCGCACCACATGGCTTGTCAGCCGCGCTGGCGCTTCTGGAGCCGCATATTTCGCCCCAGACCCGTGATGGGCTTCGCGCCGAGGCTGAGGCTGGTGATCAAGTCGATCCTTGGACGCGGTTGAACACGATCGAAATAGTGCGGCTACGGCCGCTTCTGATGTCGGAAAGTGCCGAAGTAGGGGCGATCTTGCTGTCCAAGCTGGGCGTGACCAAGGCCGCGGCGCTTTTGGCCGATCTACCCGCCGCACGCGGCGAGGTCATCGCGCATGCCATGGCGCTCACTGCAACCGTAACGCCCGGCATGGTGGCGCGGATCGGTGAACACCTGCTGATGCAGCTGCGCGCAGCCCCGCAATCCTCGTTCCAGGCAAGCCCTGTTGACCGGGTCGGCGCGATCCTTAACGCGGTCAATGCAGGGCTGCGCGACACGCTGCTTGGCGGGCTTGACGTGCGCGATGCGCATTTCGCAGCCGAGGTGCGCCGCGCGATCTTTACCTTTCAGCATATCCCCAAACGTGTCGAACCCGCCGACGTGCCAAAGATCCTGCGCCGGGTTGATGCCGCGATCGTCACCCGCGCCATCGCCGCTGGCATGGACACGGCCACGATCACGGTCGAATTCCTGCTTGAAAACATGTCACGCCGCTTGGCCGAGCAGATCCGCGGCGAGGCGGAAACCATGGGCAAGATCCGCCCCGAGGAGGCTGAGGCCGCGATGGGTGCCATTGTCTTTGCCATCCGCAGCCTAGAGGAAGAGGGCGAAATCCGCTTGATCCCCCCCGACACCTAGCTCATTTCGCCGCGTAGGCTTGGCGTCGCCTGACCATAAAGCACTTGGGCGCGGGCCTCGAAGGCGCGTACGATGCGCTGCATCGCCTCATGGAAGAATAGGCCCGCCGCCCCTTGCAAGATCTTGTTGCGGAACTCGAAATCGACCGCGAAACGCACCTCGCATCCCGGCCCACCATCGGCGGGAGGTGCAAATTCCCAGTTGGAAATCATGTGCTTGAAGGGGCCATCGACATATTCGGTATCGATACGGCGCGGCCCTTCCCACAAGGTGACGCGGCTGAGGAAGCGTTCGCGGAACATTTTGAAGCCGACCACCAGATCGGCCAGCATCACCGCGTGATCGCCCTCGGGTGTGACCGACCGCACCCGCGCGGCACTGATCCAAGGGATGAATTGCGGATAGGCCGCAACATCGGCGACCAGCGCATACATCTGGTCAGGACCATAGGGCAGCCTGCGTGTCTCGGAATGGGTCGGCATGCGCGCCTTTCACCTTTCGCCTTTGTCCCCCATGTCTTAGAACAGGCGTCAGAAATCAAGGGGCGCAGGCCGGATTGGCCAGGGGGCATGATGGCGCAGTTGAACACGCGGACAGGTGCAACACCGGGTTACGAGGTCGTTCAGATGATCTCGGCAAAGTCGATCGCGGCCCGGATCGAGGATCTCGCGCGCGAGATCGAGGCTGATTTCGCAGGTACCGACAAGCTGGTCGTGGTGGGGCTATTGCGCGGCAGCTTTGTCTTCATCGCCGATTTGGTGCGCGAGCTTGATCTGCCGGTCGAGGTCGATTTCCTCGAGGCATCAAGCTATGGCAATGCCATGCAATCCAGCCGCGAGGTGCGCATCCTCAAGGATCTGCGCGGCGAGATCGCGGGCCGCGATGTGCTAGTGGTCGAGGATATCGTTGATACGGGCCACACGCTTCATCATGTCATCAACCTGTTGAAATCAAAGGGACCGGCGCGGATGAAGACCATCGCGCTTTTGGACAAACCCACCCGCCGCGAGGTCGAGATCCGCGCCGATTGGACGGGCTTTGAAATCCCTGACGAATTTGTCGTCGGCTATGGGATCGATTACGCGCAGCGCAACCGCAACCTGCCCTTTATCGGCAAGGTGCGGATGCTGGACCAAGGCGCCTGATGCCGCCCTTCTTGATGCGGATGCTCCTGTGGGTGCGCAACCCGCCCTCGCGCAACCAGCAGATCGCCATCGCGGTGATTTGCGGCGTCGGGTTGTGTTTCGCAGCGGTGGAACATGTGTTTGGCTGGCCCGAATGGCTGCGCGCCACCCGCGTGCCGCATGGGCCGCGGCTAACCTTTCCCTGACAAGCCACGATTTTTCGCACATCCCTCCTGCATGTGATCACAGAAGGGTCATTTGACCCTCGGGCCGATGGGTTTACCTTATCCAGTGAGCGACCCATTTTGTGACCTACCGAGGAAAGCGTATCCATGAACACCCGCAGCGCCCTGACTGCCATGACCATCATGGCCCTGACCACCACGGCAAGCTTTGCCCAAGATGTCCCCGCGGCCGTCGAAGCGCGACAAGGCCAGTTCAAGCTTATGGCGCTCAATGTCGGCGTTTTGGGCAATATGGCGCGCGGCAACACCGCCTATGACGCAAACCAAGCTACGGCAGCGGCAGCCAATCTGGTTGCCGTCTCGATGCTGGATCAGTCCTTTCATTGGCCCGAAGGCACCGACGAGATGAGCATCGAAGGCACCCGCGCCTTGCCTGCGATCTGGGAAAATACCGCCGATTTCGGAATGAAATGGCAGGCCTTTGGCGCGGCCGCCACGGGCCTTGCCGCCGAGGCTGGCAATGGCCTTGACGCGATGCGCGCAGCCCTTGGGCCTGTGGGCGGCACCTGCGGCGCCTGCCACGACGCCTATCGCGCGCCGCAATAAGGGTTTGGCGGCAAGGGGCGCATGCGTCCCTTGCCGCGCGCCAGAATGCGTGTGCTTTTCGCCTCATTCGCCGTGATCGGCGGCATCGTCCTTGGCGGGGCTTGGCTGGCCACGGCCCCCGGCACGGTGGCGCAAGCCGATCTGGCCGGGCTGACAGGCGATCCGGTCGCGGGCGAGATCGTGTTTTGGGCCGCCGGTTGCGCCTCGTGCCATGCGGCCAGCGGCGCACAGGGCGCGGCGCGGCTGATCTTGGAGGGTGGACAGCGCTTTGCCACCGATTTCGGGACGTTTGTCGCCCCCAATATCTCGATGCATCCCGCGCATGGCATAGGGCGTTGGACGCAAGTCGAGTTCATTACCGCCTTGCAGCATGGCACGCGCCCCGATGGGCGGCATTACTACCCTGCCTTTCCCTATGCTGCCTACCGCTTGGCCGAGGCGCAAGATCTGGTGGATCTGTGGGCTTTTTGGCAGGGGCTCCCGTCATCTGACACGCCCAGCCAGCCGCATGAGATCGGCCTTCCCTTTTCTATCCGTCGCAGCGTTGGACTGTGGAACGTGTTGAACCTGCACGATGATTTCGCTCTCACCGGCGACCTGACCGTGCAACAGGCGCGTGGCCGTTACTTGGCCGAGGCGCTGGCCCATTGCGGCGAATGCCACACGCCCCGCGACGCGCTTGGCGGGCTTGATCGCAGCCGGTGGATGGCGGGTGCGCCCAACCCGTCGGGGTCGGGCGTGATACCGGCCCTGACGCCTGATCGCCTCCGTTGGTCCGAGGCGGAGATCGCGGCCTATCTCAACGACGGTTTCACCCCCGATTTCGATAGCGCGGGCGGGCATATGGTAGCGGTGATCGCCAATATGGCGATGTTGACCGAGGCCGACCGGCTAGCAATTGCCGCCTATCTCAAGGCGCTGCCACCTGCGGGTGACTAGGGGTTAGGCCCGGCCAAGCCTGGCCAGACGCGCATCGCGCAGCCGCGCAAAATCATCGCCTGCGTGATAGCTTGACCGCGTGAGCGGCGTGGCGGACACCATCAAGAAGCCCTTGCCATAGGCGGCTTTCTCATAGGCTGCGAATTCATCGGGATGCACGAAGCGGTCGATGGCGTGGTGCTTGGGCGTCGGCTGCAAATACTGACCGATGGTCAGGAAATCGACATCGGCCGCACGCATGTCATCCATCACCTGCAAAACCGATTGCCGATCTTCGCCCAAGCCCACCATGATGCCCGATTTGGTGAACATGCCGGGGTCCAGCTCCTTGACGCGTTGCAACAAGCGCAAGGAGTGGAAATAGCGCGCGCCGGGCCGCACCTCTGGATACAGGCCTGGCACGGTTTCGAGGTTGTGGTTGAACACATCGGGGCGCGCTTCGACCACGGTTTCCAAGGCCTCGGGGCCGCATTTGAGGAAATCGGGGGTCAAAATCTCGATCGTGGTGTCAGGCGCGCGCTTGCGGATGGCGCGGATGGTCATGGCGAAGTGTTCCGCCCCGCCATCATCCAGATCATCGCGGTCCACGGATGTGATGACCACATGCTTCAGCCCTAGCTTGGCGACCGCATCGGCGACACGTCCCGGCTCGAACAGGTCAAGCGCCTGCGGCTTGCCGGTGGCGACATTGCAAAAAGTGCAACCACGGGTGCAGATCTCGCCCATGATCATCATGGTGGCGTGGCCCTGGCTCCAGCATTCGCCGGCATTGGGGCAGCCTGCCTCTTCGCACACGGTCACAAGCTTGTGCTCGCGCATGATGCGATGGGTTTCCTGATACCCCTTGCTTGTCGGCGCTTTGACCCTGATCCAGCTTGGTTTTTTCGGCTGGGCGTTATCAGGGCGGTGCGCCTTTTCGGGGTGACGCTGGTCGGGGATCTTCAGATCGCGCATGGGATGGGGCCTCGCTCCTCCTGTTGAGCGGTGTTTACCCCATCCGCACGCGAATAGCATGCCGAATTTCGGCAAGCCGATCTGCGGCATATGCAACTCAGTCGCGCAGCGCAGGCACAAAGCCCTGATGCCGCTCATAATGGGCAAGCAGGCGTTGCAGTCCGATTTTCAGCACGATCTTGCCCGAGCGCGCCGACCAGCCAAGACGTTTCTCGGCCGATTCGAGCCCTTCGAGAAAACAGCAGACGCGCAACACGACATCGGCCAATCCCGGTCCAAGATCGTCGAGCGCATCCGAGACGCGGGCGCGTGCGGCCCGCGGCCCTTCGGCCAGACCGCTATCATTGAGAAAGCCGCCGCGATCGCCGCCGGTCAGGAAGCGATCCCAGTTCTGGCCGACACGCGGGCCCATCTGCGCGCGCTCGAAATCCTCGCGCAGCTTTTCGCCCGCTTGCACAAGCGCTGTGCTGAGGAAGGGATGCCCGTCGGGGCCTTTGCGTCGCCCAATGACCGCAAGCGGCGATTCGGCCAGATTGACGCGCAATTTCCGGCTTTCGCCGCCTTCAGCCACACGGGCCGCCCCCCAAATCACGTGCTGCGCCTGATAGGGGTTGGTCGCTTCGGCAAAGCCAAGGGCGGCTTGGCGGCGGCGGCGATCCTCGTCGAGCAAGCGGCGCAACGCGGCCTTGCCGGCGGCGGTGATGGTATAACGCGCGATGCGGCCCGATTTGACGCAAGTGATCCAATCCTTGATCAAGAAGGCCTGGGCCACGCTACGATCGACGACAGCAGTGCGCGTCTGCTCTCCGTCAGGGCCGGGGCGTAAAACAACTGCCTTTTCAAGGTCTTGCGCCACAGCAAGCACGGCGTCGGTTTCACATAGGCGGCGCAGGATGCGGCGTGCCTCGCGGGCAATGGTTCCTTCATCGCCTTGCGGCGATCTGAAAGGGGCGGTCATGGTCGTTGGCTCCTCTGCATGGGTCTGGGTCTGGTGCAGTTGCGCCACCTCTGCGCCCAACAGGCGCAAAGCTTCGTCGAAAAGCGGATCGTCTCGACGGTCTTCGATACGACGGATCCGGCGGCAAATGGTGGAGGGAGCCTCGCCCGTCATGCGCGCGATCTGGCGCAGCGATTGACCGGCGGCGGTATGGGCAAGGTATTGGCGTGTGGGCGCAGACAGCCAATCGGCAAAGTGCGACAAAGCACAGCTATGCGCGGGCAAAGAACGGACGGATCCGGCAAAGGCCGAAGTCATGACACACCCCTACTGGTGACAAGGCAACGCAGGCAGGATTTGGGCGAATTGATTACTGAATGGTTAAATTCTGTGGATAATCGCGAATTTGTTTCCAAATCGTAAACGGATAGCACAGAGCGCGCGGTGGATAAGATTGTGGGCAACACCCGCCGCGCCGCGGTCAGCTTTGACCTTGGGTATTTTCACCCAAGGAGGCAGACACGTGACCGAATTGACCAAGACACTCGCGGCCATGCTGCGCCCACGCCTGTTGATCACGGCTGCGCGCATGGCAGCTCTCAGCGACGACGCCGCGCGCCGGGCGCAACGCCGCCCGTCTGCCGCCTTGTTGGCCGAGGAAGACAAGCTCAACACCGCGCGACTTGGTGATGGCTTGGGCTATTCGGCCAGCCGCCATGTCGCGGTGATGAGCGCGCTGATCCGCGCGGCCCGCACCCAAGCAGGCCAGCGCTAACGCCTACATGAAGGCGTCGGGCATGGACGCTTTCTTTTGCGCCACATAGGCCTTGAGCGCCTCGTTGATGGCGGGGTCGAGATAGGGCTGCTGGTAATCGGCCAGCATCTTGTCGAGCTTGACCGCAGCCAAGGCTTCGGTCGAGCGCCCACCTTCTTCGGACCATGTCTCATAGGGTTTGTAGTCAAGCACGCCCGTGCGCCAAAAGGCGCTGGCGTAGTTTTCTTGCGTATGCGCGCAGCCAAGGTAATGGCCGCCCGGCCCCACTTCGCGGATCGCCCCCATGGCTTGGGCGTTCTCATCAATGGCCACGCCCTCGGCCAGCTTGTGCAAAATGCCGAGTTGGTCGGCGTCCATGACGAACTTTTCAGGGCTGGCGACCAGCCCGCCCTCAAGCCAGCCGCAGGCATGGAGCATGAAATTCACCCCGGCCAGAAGTGCGGCATTGAGCGAATTGGCGGTCTCGTAGGCGGCCTGTGCATCGGGCAACTTTGAGCCGGTAAAAGACCCGCCAGAGCGATAAGGCAGGTTCAGCCGCCGCGCGAGTTGGCCCGCGCCATAGGTGATCTGGCTTGCCTCGGGCGTACCAAAGGTGGGCGCACCCGAATTCATGTCGATCGAGGTCACGAAAGCGCCGAAAATCGCAGGTGAACCGGGGCGCACAAGCTGGCTATAGGCGACGCCGGCCAAGACCTCGGCCAAGACTTGCGTCAGCGTGCCAGCGACCGAAACAGGCGCCATCGCGCCGCCCACGATGAAGGGCGAGATGATACTGGCTTGGCCTGCCGCTGCATAAACCTCGAGCGCGCCCATCATGGTGGCGTCAAAGGTCAGGGGTGAGTTGATATTGATGAGTGAGGTCATCACGCAGTTCTGATCGACCACGTCCGAGCCGAACAAGATGCGCGACATCTCGACCGAATCGGCGGCACGCACGGGTTCGGTGACCGAGCCCATATAGGGTTTGTCCGACAGCGACATGTGCGCGTAAAGCATGTCGAGATGGCGCTTGTTGACCGGCACATCGGTCGGCTCGCAAATCGTGCCGCCCGAATGGTGCAGCCATTTCGACATGTAGCCCAGTTTCACGAACATCTCGAAATCGGCCATGGTGGCGTAGCGCCGCCCACCATCGCGATCACGCACGAAGGGGGGGCCATAGACGGGCGCCAAGACCAGCCCATTGCCGCCAATCTCGACATTGCGGGCGGGGTTGCGCGCGATCTGGGTAAAGCGCGAAGGAGCGGTGGCACACAGCTTGCGCGCAAGGCCACGGGGAATATGGACACGCTCGCCGCGCACATCGGCACCGGCATCGCGCCAGCGCTGCAAGGCAGCGGGGTTTTCAACGAAGTTGACGCCGATTTCTTCGAGGATGATTTCGGCATTCTCCTCGATGATCTCGATCGCTTCGGTCGTCAGGATCTCGAAATTGGGGATGTTGCGTGAAATGAAGCGCGCAGTCTCGAAGCTGACCGCCGAGCGCGAGGCACGCCGCGCTGCACCGCCACCACCACGCGCCCGACGCACCGCTGTTTGTTCTTCCAACGACATATTTCGCAATCCCCCTCAAGAGGTGTTCCTGCGCTCTCCTAGCGTGATGCGCGGCCAAGCCGAGGGCGGATTGCGGCACCTCGCGCGGGAAAGCGACATGGGCGGTGCATCGCGCCTCTGCGCCCGGGCTTGCAAGCCGCGACGCTGGGGCCTAATGCACTTGCCCATGAGCACGCACGCCGCCCCAGCCCCGCAAGACCACGACCGCCTGCTGATCATCGATTTCGGCAGCCAGGTCACGCAATTGATCGCCCGCCGCCTGCGCGAGCTGAGGGTTTATTGCGAAATCCACCCCTATCAAAACGTCACCGATGCCTTTCTCGACGCCTTCGCGCCCAAGGCGGTGATTTTTTCGGGCGGCCCTGATAGCGTCACGCGGCCCGGATCGCCGCGGCCGCCGCAATCGGTTTATACCCGCGGCCTGCCCATTTTGGGTATCTGCTACGGCCAGCAGGTGATGATGCAGGATCTTGGCGGCAAGGTGGAAGCAGGCGAGCACGCGACCGCCGAGTTCGGCCGCGCCTTTGTCACGCCTGCCGCCGAGCGCGCCGATTTCCTTGCCGGTTGGTTTGCCGATGGCGGCCGCGAACAGGTCTGGATGAGCCATGGTGACCATGTCTCGGCCATTGCGCCGGGCTTTGACGTTTATGGCACATCGCCCGGCGCGCCCTTTGCGATCACCGCCGACCTCGCGCGCCGCTTTTTCGCCGTGCAATTCCACCCCGAGGTGCATCACACCCCCAATGGCGCGAAGCTCTACGAGAATTTCGTGCGCATGGCGGGCTTCAAGGGCGATTGGACCATGGGCGCCTATCGCGAGGAGGCGATTGCCCGCATCCGTGCGCAGGTGGGCGATGCCAAGGTGATCTGCGGCCTGTCGGGGGGTGTCGATAGCTCGGTCGCGGCTGTGTTGATCCACGAGGCGATCGGCGATCAGCTCACTTGCGTCTTTGTCGATCATGGGCTGTTGCGCCAAGGCGAAGCCGAGCAGGTCGTCACCATGTTCCGCGACAATTACAATATGCGGCTCATCCATGCCGAGGAAAGCGAACGCTTCCTGACCGCCTTGGAGGGTGTCAGCGACCCCGAAGTCAAGCGCAAGACCATCGGCAAATTGTTCATCGATGTGTTCCAGCATTACGCGGATGGGATCGAGGGGGCGGAATTCCTCGCCCAAGGCACGCTTTACCCCGATGTCATCGAGTCCGTTAGCTTTTCGGGCGGGCCGTCAGTCACGATCAAGTCGCACCACAATGTCGGCGGTCTGCCCGAAAAGATGGGGCTGAAGCTGGTCGAACCCTTGCGCGAATTGTTCAAGGACGAAGTGCGCGCACTGGGTCGCGAGTTGGGCCTGCCGGAGAGCTTTATCGGGCGTCACCCCTTCCCCGGCCCCGGCCTTGCGATCCGCTGCCCCGGCGAGATCACGCGCGAGAAGCTCGCGATACTGCGTCGGGCGGACGCGGTCTTTATCGACCAGATCCGCCGGCACGGGCTATATGACGAGATCTGGCAGGCTTTCGTCGCAATCCTGCCCGTCCGCACAGTGGGCGTGATGGGCGACGGGCGTACCTATGATTTCGCCTGCGCGCTACGCGCGGTGACCAGCGTGGACGGCATGACGGCCGATTATTACCCCTTTACCCATGATTTTCTTGGCGAGACCGCGACGCGGATCATCAACGAGGTCAAGGGGATCAACCGGGTCACTTATGACATCACGTCAAAGCCGCCTGGCACGATCGAATGGGAATGAAGCGAGGCGCGCCAGCCTTGTGAATAAGGCGCTTGCGACCGGGGCGCTTTCGGCAGAGCCTTGGTGGCGCCCTTTCACGGATAGGCCATGCAAAAATGCTTGAGAAGATCACGATAGACGCCCATGTCGATCAGCCACGCGCGCAAGTGTGGCGCTACTACGTCACGCCAGTTGACATCACCGGTTGGAATTTCGCCGATCCCAGCTGGTGTTGCCCCAACGCAGCCGTCGATCTGCGGGTTGGCGGGCGCTACCTGGCGCGGATGGAAGCGCGGGATCAAAGCGTCGGCTTCGATTTCGGCGGCACCTATCACCGCATCGAGCCCCAACACCTACTGGAATTCCATCTCGATGATGGGCGCGTGGTCGAGGTGATCTTCGAAGATCACGGCACAGGCACCAAGGTAACCACGCATTTCGATCCCGAAACCCAGAACCCGATCGACATGCAGCGCGCAGGCTGGCAGGCGATCTTGGACAATTTCAAACGCTACGCCGAAGGCCAAGGCACCGATCGCGGCCTGGAATGAGGTGGCTCGGCCGTTTTATCCGCGCAGGGCTTTGGCTATGGGCGGTAAGTTTTCTGGCCGTGTTGGCGTGGACATTTCTTTGGCCAATGGAGCGCCCACTGCCCCGAGGGGATGCGATCATCTGCCTTGGCGCGGCAGTGGATCAGGCCGGGCGGATCGATCAGGCCAGCAGGCGCCGCGCGGAAGCTTGCGCGGAATTGGCCCGTGCCGGGGCCGCGCCGATCGTCGTTTTCTCTGGTGGACCAAGGCAGCCGGGCCTGCCTACGGCAGCCGCCGGCATGTCCGAAGCGGCCGAAGCTACAGGCATGGGCGGGGCCTTGGTCTTGCGTGAAGGCGCCTCGTATTCGACGCTGCATAACGCGCTCTTTAGCCTCGAGCTGGTCGCGCCAAGCGCGCGCCTGATCCTTGTGACCGAGGCATTTCACCTCCCCCGCGCTTGGGCCTCGTTTCGGGCAATGGGCGCGCGTGATCTGGCACTTGTCCCTTCCGAGCGGTTACGCCGTGACGCGCGGGGATATGCGTGGCACATGCTCCTGCGCGAAAGCCTCGCGATCTGGTTCAACCTCGCGCGCTACGGGGCGTGGCGGATTGGCGGTGCTGTGGGCATCGATCCGGCGACCCGCGTGGCATGGCTGCACTAAGCGTCAGCGATAGGCGTGCAAACGCCCCTCGGCGCTGACGACAAGCAGCGTATCGCCCACCACGATGGGATGGGCCGAAGCACCGCCATTGATCGTCAGGGTGCCGACCAACTCACCGCTTTCGGGGGCGAAGATACGGATGACCCCATCGCCCGAAGCGATGACAAGCCGCCCACCGGCCAAGATCGGGCCGTAATGGGTAAACACGGCCTTGCGGCGGCGCTCGCGCTCGGCCTCGAACAAGGGCAGTTCCGCGCCCCAAATGCGCGTGCCATCGCGCGCATCAAGGCGGATCAGCTCATTGCGGTCCGAGACGAAGAAAACACTGTCGCCTGCGACCAACACTGGGGAATAGGCCCCTTCGCTGGCCTGCCAACGCCGCGCGCCGCTGCGCGCGTCCATCGCCACAACCCGGCCAGATTGGTTGCCCGCATAGACCGTGCCACCGACCACCACGGGATCGGCGGTGATATCGTTGAGCGTGGCATAAGCCGTGCCTAGCCGCCCACCGGCGACGAAGGACGACCAGAGCGCGACACCCGTGGCCGGAAAGCTTGCGACGATCTCGCCCGAAGGGAAGGGAAGGAAGACCCGCCCATCGACCACCGCGGGGGCAGCGCCGCCCACCAGCACGGCGGGAGCATCGGTCGAGGGGATGCGCCAAAGCAACCGCCCATCATTGGCGGCAATTGCCCAAGCCTCGGAATTGCGGCCCACGACATAGATCACATCGCCCGTGACGGTGGGCGCGCCCAAAACCGTACCAAGGCGCTGACGCCATTGGATCGCGCCGGTGGCAGCATCGACGGACAACACCTCGCCATAGGGGGTGGTCACGACAAGACGCGCGCCATCGAGCGCCAAGCCGCCACCCGACGCGTTGCCGCCCCGGTCGAAATCAGGGACAAGGCTCGCCGTCCAAACTGCTGCACCTGTCGCAAGATCGGTTGCCTGCAACTGCCCGGCCGCATCGATGGTGAACACCGCGCTTGCATTGGCCACGGGATCGGTGGCGATGCGGTTGCGGCGGCTATTGCCTTGGCCGATATCGGCGGTCCAGATCGCAACCGGGGTCGCGCTCAGCGTGGCATGGGGCAGGCGATTGGCCGCATCAAAGCCACGGCTGGGCCACGCCTCAAGCTGGCTTGCACTGGGCAGGGTGATCGCGCGGGCCGCATCGGTCACCACCGCCAACGATGCGGGGGCGCGGCCATCTTCGCCGGGCAGGCTTGCGGCCAGGGCTGTGCGCGTGTCGAAACGTTCACCCGGCAGCACACGTTCGCGTTCACACCCGGCCACCAAGATCATGGCTCCAAGCCCGAGCACCAGCCCGATCTTGCCATCCATTCCCGCTTTGCCCTTCGGTCTGCTCATGCCCCCCGACCTTCCTGTTGTGCCGCCCTTGCGCGGCGGTCGTCACGGTTGCGTGGCTGGGGCGGTATCGATCAAGCTTGCGCCCGCCTCGATCGCCACAATCAACTGCGCAGCGCGTTCTTGCAAGCCCGGCGTCGCGGCCGCGTTGCGGGCGATGAGCTGCAACCGGGCCAATGCCGCCGCGGTATCACCGCTGCGCAGGTCGAGCAGGGCCAATTGTTCCTCGGCCAACATCGCGTAAGGCGCGCCGGGAGCGGCCAGAACATCGAAGATCAAACGCGCGGCCGCGGGATCAGACGGGGAAAGCCACTCCGCTTTCATCACCGCAAGATCGCGGTAGCGCCGGGGCAAATCGCCCGCTTCGGCGGCCGCGCGCAGCCCAGCGGCGACATCGGCGGCCTCGGGTGCGGTGGGTGTGGTTTCAGCGGCCGCCAGCAGCGCGACAATGATCGCTGCCTCGGGGTTATCGGTGGCGATGCCAGACAAGGCGGCGACACGCGCCGCAGCTTCCGGCCCGTCAAGTGACGCCAAGAGCGCGTCGCCAAATGCCTGTGCCGCGGCACGCTCCTGCGCACGTGAATATTCGAACCACGCGGCCGTCGCGACGATGCCCACCACCAGCACCACGGCAAGCCAGCCCCAGCGGCGAAACAGCGCGAAAAGCCGATCGCGGCGGACCTCTTCGGTCACCTCATCGATAAAACTGTCGGTATTCGACATTTGCCCCCCGCGATCCCGTCCACTGCACCGGTGCTGCGTCTTAGCCCGAGGCCCCCCATGGCCGCAAGACCTGCGGTATCGCTGGCGCATGGCAAAATCTGAACGGTTCGGTTCAGTTGAGCCTTGCGCGGCGGCGCAGAAAAAACTAATCTGAACTGGTCGGTTTAGCGTATTTACAACGTTGAGTAGTTGCCGTGTCGCACCGAAATAGGCACGGCCTGAGACAGAGCTTGGACACAGGGTTAGCATGCGCATCTTCCCCATCATCACAGCGACGCTTGTCTGCATTGCGATCTTCCTCGTTGTTTTTCAGCGTGAGGCCTTGGTAGAGTTCGCCGGTCGCTTTGACGCGCAAGACACCGTGGCGCCCGCCGATGATCGCGCGAACGAGCCCCAAGAGAGCGGCCAAAACCAAGACCAAGATGACCGCGTGCATGTTTTGGTGCGCCGCTCGACCGCGCAAATCACCGAGAATGCCGTCCCCTTGCGTGGCCGGACAGAGGCGATGCGCGCCGTCACGGTCGCTGCGGAAACTGCGGGACGGATCATGTCAACCCCGATCCGGGCCGGCGCCTATGTCGAAACCGGCACGGTCTTGTGCCAGATCGACCCCGGCACGCGGCTTACTGCCCGCGAGGAGGCATTGGCCGCACTTCAGTCCGCCCGCGCCCGCCTGCCCGAGGCAGAGGCACAGCTGGCCGGTGCGCGCGCGCAACTGACCGCAGCCGAGATCGATGCCAATGCCGCCAGTCAACTGAGCGCATCCGGCTTTGCCTCCGAGACACGTGCGGCAAGTGCCGCCGCGACACGCGAAAGCGCTCTTGCCGGGATCCAGTCGGGAGAGGCAGGGGTTGCACAAGCGCGCTCGGGCATACGCTCGGCCGAGGCGGCGGTTACGCGCGCACAAGAAGAGATTGACCGCCTGACGATCACTGCACCTTTCGCCGGTTACCTTGAGACGGACACCGCCGAACTGGGCAGCTTGCTGCAACCCGGTAGCCCTTGCGCCCGGATCATCCAGCTTGATCCGATCAAGCTGGTGGGCTTTGTCCCCGAAGCGCAGGTTGACCGTGTGGCCGTGGGGGCCGTGGCCGGGGCGCGCCTTGCATCGGGGCGCGATGTGATGGGTGAGGTGAGTTTTGTCAGCCGTTCAGCCGATGAGCGGACCCGCACCTTCCGTGTCGAGATCACCGTGCCAAACCCCGATGCTACGATCCGCGACGGCCAAACGGCCGATATCTTGATCCAATCAGAGGGGATCCCCGCGCATCTGCTGCCTGCTTCGACAATGACGCTAGATGACAGCGGCACCTTGGGCGTGCGCATCGTGACTGAGGGCGTAGTAGCCTTTGTGCCGGTGCGAATGTTGCGTGATACCGCGAATGGTGTCTGGCTGACCGGGCTGCCCGATCAGGTGGATGTGATCGTGGTCGGACAGGAATTCGTGACCGATGGCGTGTCTGTGCGCGTGAGTTATGATGAGGTGACGCAATGAACGGCCTGATCGACTGGGCCGCCAGCCGTGCGCGCATGGTCGTGGCCTTCGTGGTGCTGTCACTTGTGGTCGGCACCGCCGCCTATGTGGGCCTTCCCAAGGAGGGCGAGCCCGATATCGATATTCCGGGGCTCTTCGTTTCGGTTCCCTTCCCCGGTATCTCGGCCGAGGATAGCGAGCGTCTCCTGGTCCGCCCGATGGAGACAGAGTTTCAAGACCTTGACGGTCTGACCAAGATTACAGCCACCGCCGCCGAGGGCTTTGCGGGTGTCTTTGTCGAGTTCGAATTCGGCTGGGACAAATCCGCAACCATCGCCGATTTGCGTGATGCGATGGGGCGCGCGCAGGCGCAATTCCCCGTCGGCGCGGAAAGCTACTCGATCAGCGAGATCAACTTTTCCGAGTTTCCGATCATCATCGTTGCGCTCTCGGGGGATGCACCCGAGCGTACGCTGATCCGACTCGCGACCGAGATGCAGACTGCACTTGAGGCGCTGACCCCCGTGCTTGAGGCGGGTCTTGCCGGCACCCGCGACGAGATGCTCGAGGTGATCCTCGATCCGCTCGCGCTCGAGGCCTATGATGTCACCGCCGCTGATCTGATCAACGCAGTCGTCAACAACAACCAGTTGATCGCAGCAGGCGAAGTCAAGACCGAAGGTGGGGCAATCTCGGTCAAGATCCCCTCAAGTTTCGACGGTCCGGCCGATGTCTATGACCTGCCAATCACGGTCAATGGCGACCGGGTCGTCACCTTGGGCGAATTGGCCGAGATCCGGCTGACCTATGAAGATCGCAGCGGCACGGCACGCTTCAACGGTGAGCCGACCGTGGCATTGCAAGTGGTCAAGCGCCAAGGTTTCAACATCATGGATACCGCGGCACTTGTGCGCAGCACCGTCGAACAGGTGCAAAGCCAATGGCCCGAGGAATTGCAGCAATCGGTGCATGTGGACACCACGCTCGACCAATCGGTGACAGTGGCCGACATGGTGCGCCAACTCGAAGGGTCGGTCTTGACCGCCATTGCGCTTGTGATGGTGGTGGTTTTGGCGGCTCTTGGAACACGGTCGGCCATGCTGGTGGGCTTTGCGATCCCCACCTCCTTCATGCTGGCCTTCGTGCTGTTGGGCATCATGGGTGTACCGATCTCGAACATCGTCATGTTCGGCCTGATCTTGGCCGTCGGCATGCTGGTTGATGGCGCGGTGGTCGTCGTCGAATATGCCGATAAGCGCCTGCAAGCAGGCGCGCGACCCATGCAAGCCTATACAGATGCCGCCAAGCGGATGTTTTGGCCGGTGATCTCGTCCACCGCGACCACGCTTTGCGCCTTTTTGCCGATGCTCTTTTGGCCGGGTGTGCCGGGGGAATTCATGGGCATGCTGCCCGTGACGATGATCTTCGTGCTCTCGGCCTCGCTGATCGTGGCGTTGATCTATTTGCCGGTTCTGGGCGGTGTGGCCGCCCGGTTCACCCGGCTGACCGAGCGGTCAAGCGCCACGATCATGGCGCTGGTGCCTTGGTATGCCGCCCGTGTCGCGATCACGCTCGCAGTGGCTTACGCGATGTTCATGGCCGCGATGCAGATGATCAACCCCGGTGTGCTGATCGAAATGCCTGCCGATGCCGCATCGATGATACGCATGGCACCGGGCGCGATCCTATTCGCGCTGGCGGCCAGCGCCATGTCAGTGATGATGGGAACGGTCACCCGGCCCGCGCAACAAGCCCGTGTCGAGGCCGGCTATCGCCGTACAGCCTTTGGTCATGTCATCCATGCCATCGTCGGCAACCCGGTCATGCCGATTGTCGCGATCGCTGCCGTGATCGGCTTTGTCATCTGGACGTTCGCCTATTTCGGGGAAAACAATAACGGCGTTGAATTCTTCGTCGAAAGCGAGCCGGAGAACGCCATCGTCTATGTCCGCGCGCGCGGCAACCTGTCGGTCAGCGAACAAGACGCAATCGTGCGCCAAGTGGAGACCATCGTTCTGCAAGCCGAAGGCGTGCGCGATGTTTTTGCTTTTGCAGGTGATGGTGGGTTGAACAACAATACCGGCGGTGTCGCAGCACCCGTCGATACAATCGGTCAAATCCAGCTCGATCTCGAGCCTTGGGGGCAACGCCCTGATGGCGACCTGATCCTTGCGCGGCTGCAAGACCGGCTGAACGCCCTACCGGGCATCGAGACCGAGATCTTCTCGCAATCGCGCGGACCGGCGAGCGGTAAGCCGCTGCATTTGCGCCTGTCAGGTGATAATTGGGCGGAACTTCAAGACGCCGCGCGCCGTGCGCGCGACCATTTCCTGCAATTGCCTGGGCTTACACTCGTCGAAGATACCCTGCCTTTGCCCGGGATCGATTGGCGGATCGATGTCGACGTCGAGGCGGCGGGCCGTTTCGGCGCGGATGTGGCGACGGTAGGCGCGATGGTTCAACTGGTCACGCGCGGCATCTTGCTCGATACCATGCGCGTGCCAACCTCGGACGAGGAGATCGAGATCCGCGTACGCTTCCCTGAAGAAGCGCGTGTGCTCTCCACCCTCGACACGCTGCGCGTGCGTACCCGCGATGGGCTGGTGCCGCTGTCGAATTTCGTGCGCTACACCCCTGCCCCGCAGCTGGCCGAGATCAACCGTATCGACCAATCCCGCGTGCTGGACGTCAAGGCCGATGTGCTCACAGGGCTTTACCGCATCGAAGATGGCGATGGCGCAGCGCTTGCCTATGCCTTCGACGCCGCCGACAGCACCCGCGAAGCGCCGGTCGATTTCACCGCTGCGGGCCGGGATTGGCAGATCTTGCGCCTTGCAGACGGCACCGACCTCGACCGGATGCGCAACGGTTTGGAGCTTGGCGCCTTTTCGCCCGTGCCGATCAACGCCAATGAGCGCATCGCGGCCGTCAGCGCATGGCTGGCTGAGCAATCCCCACTGCCCGCCTCGGTCGCGTGGGAATGGGCAGGCGACCAAGAGGAACAGGCCGAAAGCCAAGCCTTCCTTGGTCAGGCCTTCGGTGCGGCGCTGGGGCTGATGTTCATCATCCTGCTTGCGCAATTCAACTCGGTCTATAACTCCGTGCTGGTGCTTTTGGCGGTGATCTTGTCCACCGCGGGTGTGCTGATCGGCATGCTGGTGATGGACCAATCCTTTTCGATCATCATGACCGGCACGGGCATCGTGGCGCTGGCGGGCATCGTGGTGAACAACAACATCGTCTTGATCGACACCTACCAGGAATACGCCCGGTACATGCCGCGGACTGAGGCAATCACCCGCACCGTCGAGGCGCGCATTCGCCCGGTGCTGTTGACCACGATTACCACCATGGCGGGTCTGACACCGATGATGTTCGGCATCAGCCTCGATTTCGGCAATGGCGGCTACACGGTCGATAGCCCAACAGCCTTGTGGTGGAAGCAATTGGCCACCGCCGTGGTCTTTGGCCTCGGGATCGCGACGGTGCTGACGCTGGTGTTTACGCCATCGCTCTTGGCACTGCGCATCTGGTTCTGGTCGATCATGGGCTGGGTCGCGCGGGCATTGGCACGGATGGGTGCCGACAAGATGAGCCGCAGCGCACAAGATTGGGCGCTGAACCGTCAAGCGCGCCGGGTGCAAAACCCGACCATCTTCTGGGATGAAGATCCGCGCCTGGCCGAACCTGCCAGCATGCATGACGACGCGGCCACGCCCGCGACACAGCCCAACCCGCCGCTCCGCGCGGCCGAATAACGCCAAGGCAGGGCCGTCACGGCAAAAAGGGCGCTGGGGATGACCCCTCGCGCCCTTCATCTTTCCAAAAATACGCAATGGGCGTGTTGCGCCCTGCCCCCTATTCCGCCGCGAATTTGCGCGGGTCAAGCAGCGGGCCAAGATAGCGGCCCGTATGGCTTTCGGCCACGGCCGCCACGGCCTCCGGTGTGCCGGTTGCCACCACCTGACCACCGCCATCGCCCCCTTCGGGACCGATATCGATGATCCAGTCGGCGGTTTTGATAACATCGAGGTTGTGCTCGATCACCACCATTGAATTGCCCTGATCGACCAACTCGTGCAGCACTTCGAGGAGCTTTTTCACATCCTCGAAATGCAAGCCCGTCGTGGGTTCATCCAAGATATAAAGCGTCCGGCCCGTCGAGCGTTTTGCCAATTCCTTCGACAGCTTGACCCGCTGCGCCTCGCCGCCCGAAAGCGTCGTAGCCTGTTGGCCGACCTTGATATAGCCAAGCCCCACGCGGACCAGCGCGTCCATCTTCTCGCGGATCGCGGGGACGGCCTTGAAGAATTCCTGTGCATCTTCAACGGTCATATCCAGCACATCGGCGATGGACTTGCCCTTGAACTGGACCTCGAGCGTTTCGCGGTTATAGCGTTTGCCTTTGCAGGTCTCGCAGGTGACATAAACATCTGGCAGGAAGTGCATCTCGATCTTGATGACGCCATCGCCTTGGCACGCTTCACAGCGCCCACCCTTGACGTTGAAGGAAAACCGCCCCGGCTTGTAGCCGCGCGCCTTGGCCTCGGGCAGGCCGGCGAACCAATCGCGGATGGGTGTGAAGGCACCTGTATAGGTCGCCGGGTTGGAGCGCGGCGTGCGCCCGATGGGGCGCTGGTCGATATCGATCACCTTGTCGAGATGCTCAAACCCTTTGATCGTCTCGCAAGGGGCCGGTGTTTCGCGCGCGCCGTTCAGTTTCAGTGCCGCGTTTTTAAAGAGGGTCTCGATCGTCAGCGTCGATTTTCCCCCACCAGAGACGCCTGTCACGCAGATGAATTTGCCCAAGGGAAAATCAACCGTCACGTCGCGCAGATTGTTGCCCGTGGCTTTGACCACCGTCAGTGTCTTGCCATTGCCCCTGCGCCGCGTGGCTGGCACCGCAATCTGGCGCGCGCCCGACAGATATTGCCCAGTGATCGAGGCGGGATCGGCGGTAATCTCGTCTGGTGTGCCTTGTGCAACGATGCGGCCCCCATGCACACCCGCGCCGGGGCCAATATCAAAGACATAATCAGCCTCGCGGATCGCTTCTTCGTCATGTTCAACGACGATCACGGTATTGCCTTGGTCGCGTAGGTTCTTGAGCGTGCTCAAGAGCCGATCATTGTCGCGCTGATGCAGCCCGATCGAGGGTTCATCGAGCACGTAAAGCACCCCCGTCAGCCCCGAGCCGATCTGGCTGGCAAGGCGAATACGCTGGCTTTCACCCCCCGAGAGCGTCCCCGCATTGCGCGCGAGCGTCAGGTAATCGAGGCCCACATTGTTGAGGAACCCCAAGCGCTCGCGGATTTCCTTGAGGATGGCGCGCGCGATCTCGTTTTTCTGGGGGCTGAGCGCGTCTGGCACAGTCTCGCACCATGAGAGCGCCTCGCGGATCGACATCTGCACGACTTGGCCCGCATGTAGGCGCTGTTCAGGCTTGCCTTTGACGGGGCCGATCTTGACTGCCAAAGCCTCGGGCCGCAGGCGGTAACCACCACAGGCACCGCAGGGGCGGTTGTTTTGGAATTGCTCGAATTCCTCGCGAATCCAGGCTGAATCCGTTTCGCGGTAGCGGCGCTCCATATTGGGGATCACCCCCTCGAAGCTGCGCTTGACCTGATAGACGCGCCCGCCCTCATCGTAGCGAAAGGCGATCTCCTCGTCGCCGGAACCGCGCAGGAAGACCTGTTGCACATGTTCGGGAAGGTCTTTCCACGCCGCTTTCGGATCGAACCCGTAATGGCGGGCTATGGCTTGGATCGTCTGAGTGAAATAGGGGGATTTGCCCTTGCGCCACGGCGCGATTGCCCCGTTTTCAAGGCTGAGCGTCACGTCAGGCACCATCAGGCGCTCGTCAAAGAACAACTCCGCCCCAAGCCCGTCGCAGGATGGGCAAGCGCCGAAGGGCGCGTTAAAGGAAAACAGCCGCGGCTCGATCTCGGGAATGGTGAAGCCCGAGACGGGACAGGCGAAGTTCTCTGAAAACGTGATGCGCTCGGGGTCGCCCTCGGCAGGCGCAGTTTCGAGGATCGCGATCCCATCGGCCAGATCCAGCGCGGTGCGGAAACTGTCGGCAAGCCGCGTCTCAAGCCCCGCGCGCACCACGATCCGATCGACCACCACATCGATGTCATGGCGGAATTTCTTGTCGAGGGTCGGCGGCTCGTCGAGTTCATAGAACTGCCCATCGACCTTGACACGCTGGAAGCCCTGCTTGCGCAGCTCCATGAATTCCTTGCGGTATTCGCCCTTGCGGTCGCGCACGATGGGCGCAAGCAGATAGGCGCGTGTCCCCTCCTCCAGCGCCATGACGCGATCGACCATGTCTTGCACCTGCTGCGCTTCGATGGGCAGGTCAGTAGCGGGGCTATAGGGCGTCCCTGCGCGGGCAAAGAGCAGACGCAGGTAGTCGTAGATTTCCGTCACCGTGCCGACGGTCGAGCGCGGATTCTTGGAGGTCGTTTTTTGCTCGATGGAAATCGCGGGGCTCAGCCCCGAGATGTGATCGACATCGGGCTTTTGCATCATGTCGAGGAATTGGCGCGCATAAGCCGAGAGGCTTTCGACATAGCGCCGCTGCCCTTCGGCATAGATCGTGTCGAAGGCAAGGCTCGACTTGCCCGAGCCCGACAGCCCCGTGATCACCACCAGCTTGTCGCGGGGAATGTCGAGGTCGATATTCTTGAGGTTATGCTCGCGCGCGCCGCGCACCTCGATCTGCTTCATCTCGGGCATGATTGGGCCTGTCGTTAACCGTCCGGCAAGAGATAGGCGAAGCAGCCCGAGTCTCCAATGGAAAAATGAGAACGTTCAGTGAACATTTACCTTTATGGCGGCGCGATAGGCGTATGTCGTCACCGCTGCGCCAAAAACTCCCGCCGCAATGGCCAAGGGGAGGCTCGCCCCTGCCCCCAAGGCCGCCAGCACCGGCGTTCCGGCGAATGTGCCGATATTGCCAAGCTGGGCCAAAGCGCCATTGGCCAACGCGCGCGCCTCTTCGGTCGGGTTCAGCCATGGCACGGCCGCAAAACCACCCCCGGCCACCACGCCCGAGACCAGCATCGCCAACACCGATAGCTCCGCCGCCCGCGATGGCCACACCAACCCCATCGCAAAGATCGCCGCCATCGCGCCAAACCCACCAGCCACCAAGGCGCCCGGCGTAACCCACCGCGCGATCGCACCCGCCGCAAGCGATCCGATAATGCCCACAATTGGCAGGATCGGCGCAAGCCACAAGGCGTCAAGCGCGCTTGGCAGAAAGGTCACCGCGGCCAGAAACAAAAACGCGTAGATCCCATGGCCCAGTGCAGGCGCGAAAAGCCGTGGATCGCGATAGATCACGCCATGGTCAGAGAGGCGCGGCGGCGCACGTCGCATCACGGCCGCGCGCGGCAGCATCCACCACAGCAAGACGGCAAGCAGCGCACAAAGCCCCCCATGGACCGCATAGACGGAGGCCGCATCTTGGCCGATGACAAGTGCTGCGAGGGCAAATCCCACGCCGAAAAACGTGGCCCATAGCCCCATGACCAAGCCTCGATCCCTTGGAGTGGCAAGCCCTGCCATCAGCGTCGGGATCGCCACGACCAGCACCAGATGCCCTGCCCCTTCGATCACGCGCAACCCGATGAGGAGCGGAAAGGCCGGCAAGAGCGCCTGCGCCGCCCCGGCCAGCGCAGACAGGCCCAGCGCCGCGACAATCGTGCGGCGTGGCCCGATCATGGCGGTCAACCCACCGGCCATGACGCCAAAGAGAATACCGATCACCGCCACTCCCGAGACGGCGAAAGCCACGGGCCAGCCGGGATAAGCCAAGGCCAAGGGGCCAAGGGTGAGCGAGATCTTGGCAAATTGCCCGGCAGCCAGCAGACCCGCGCCGTAAAGCGCTGCGATCAGCGCCCAAGGCGTGCGGACCGGCAAATGGGGCGCGTTCTGGTTCATGGTGTCTGCTTGACCGGGCGCAAGGGCGCGGTCAAGCGCGACAGATCACAGGTGGATCACCCTTCCATAGGCATCAAGCACCGATTCATGCATCATTTCCGACAGCGTCGGATGCGGGAAGACGGTTTCCATCAGATCGGCCTCTGTCGTTTCCAGCTTTTGACCGATCACATAGCCCTGGATCAGCTCGGTCACTTCCGCGCCGATCATATGGGCGCCCAAAAGCTCGCCCGTCTTGGCATCGAAGACGGTCTTGATCATCCCTTCGGGTTCGCCCAGCGCGATGGCCTTGCCGTTCCCGATGAAGGGGAAGCGGCCGACCTTGACCTGATAACCCCGTTCCTTGGCCTTGGCCTCGGTCAAGCCGACAGAGGCCACCTGCGGATGGCAATAGGTGCAGCCGGCGATCTGTTCGGGTTTCACGGGGTGCGGATGGCCGCCCGCGATCAACTCGGCCACCATCACGCCCTCGTGGCTGGCCTTGTGCGCCAGCCACGGGCCGTTGGTGGCATCGCCGATGACGTAAAGCCCCTCGACACCCGTGCGGCAATAGTCGTCGGTAACGACGAAACTGCGGTCGACTTTGACGCCCAGCGCCTCGAGGCCCAGACCTTCGGTATTGGCAACGATGCCGACGGCGGAAATGACGGTATCGAAGTCCTGCGTCTGGATCTTGCCATCCACCTCGATATGGGCGGTCACCTTGTCGGCGGCGCGGTCGAGTTTCTTGACCATGGCCTTGACCATGATCTTCATCCCCTGCTTTTCAAAGGACTTCTTGGCGAAGGCCGAAATTTCGGCGTCTTCGACGGGCAGGATGCGGTCCATCACCTCGACCACGGTCGTGTCGGCGCCGAGCGTGCTGTAGAAATTGGCAAATTCGATCCCGATCGCGCCCGAGCCGATGACAAGGAGTTTTTTCGGCATATGCGGCGGCACCAGCGCATGCTTGTAGGTCCAGACGCGCTTGCCATCGGCCTCGAGCCCAGGGAGTTCACGCGCCCGCGCACCCGTGGCAAGGATGATGTGCTTGGCGGTCAGCTCTTCGACACCCGTGTCGGTCTTGACCGACACGCGGCCCTTGGCGGGCAGGGTCGCGGCCCCCATGATTACGGTGACCTTGTTTTTCTTCATCAAGTGGCCGACGCCGGAATTCAGCTGCTTGGCGACATTGCGCGAGCGTTTGACCACGGCATCGAGATCATAGCCGATATTGTCAGCGCTCAGGCCAAATTCCTTGGCCCGGTGCATCAGGTGGAACACCTCGGATGAGCGCAGCATCGCCTTGGTCGGGATACAGCCCCAGTTGAGGCAAATGCCGCCCATATGTTCGCGCTCGACGATGGCCACCTTCAGGCCCAACTGGCTTGCACGGATCGCGGCGACATATCCGCCGGGGCCTGCGCCGATCACGATCACGTCGAATGTTTGAGATGCCACGGGTTACTCTCCTCCGAATTCCCATTTGTTCAACGTTAAACAAATTTCGCGCCGCACGACAATCGGCGTTGGGTCGCAGGCCGCTTTGCGCTGCGTGCAAGGCTCAGAGCGGTGAAAGACGTCGAAGACCCCGGCGGTTCCTATGCCTTGCCCGATCCTTCCTGCAATTCCCGCACGATCGCGCCATAGCCGCCAGCACCGAGAAAGGCCATTTCATCGGGCGTTGACAGGCGGCCAAGGGCCGCATTGCGATAAGGAAAGCGGCCATAGCGGCGGATGACTTCGCGATGCGCGCGCGCATGGAGCAAGTTGTCACCTTCAGGCATGCGGGCCTTGAACAGCCGCACAGAGCGATCTTGATCGGTCAACATCTCGGAATGCATGTAGGGCAGATAGAAAAACTGTCGCATCGGCGGGTCGATGCGCATATCCCATTCGTGGTTGAGCGCGGCCGCCGCAATGCGCAACGCGCGCGCATCAGACGCAAAGCCGCGCGGGCTTTCGCGAAACATGTTGCGGGGGAATTGATCGGTCAGGATGATCAGGCCAAGCGCCCCTTTCGGCCCCATCGCCCAATGGTCGCATCCGCCCATGCAGGCCAGATCCCATAACGCACCGAAACGGTCGCGAATGGTACGATCAAAAGCGGGATCTTGGCGATACCAGCTTTCCGGCCCCGCCTCTTGCCAAAAGGTGATCACCTCGCCCGCGCGGTTGGGCTGAAGCTTAGTCATCGGACGGTTCCTTTCTCGGCCACCTCAGGGTTTCGTCTCAGCGCGGTTTTCGGCCTCGCTGGCCTCGGTCGCTTCAACATAAAGCTCTTGTGCGGTTTCGACTGCAACAGGCGATGCGCCGGGCAGGATATTGGGATAGGAGACGGCTTCATAATCCTCGGCCAGCGCTTGCGCCGAGGGACGCCGCGTCATCCGCCACAGCCCGTAGCCGCCGGTCAGGAACAAGAACAGCGCCATGATCAGCCAATACCCCCCCGGGCCAAAGAAGGACATAACCAAACCCGCGAGCGGCGGGCCACCAATCGCACCCAAGCCGTTAAGAAAGATTAGCCCACCCGAGGCCGAGGGCATTTCTTCAGGCGAGAGGTAGTCGTTGGTATAGGCAATCAGCAGCGCGTAAAGCGGTTGCGACAACCCCCCAACCAAGGCCGCAACCAGCATCAGAAAAACAAAGCTCTCGGCAAAAGCGTAGCCGCCGATCCCGACCAAGCCGGCAAGCCCTGCACTGGCCACGATCAACAGGCGCCGATCGATCCGGTCCGATAGCCAGCCCATCGGGTATTGCATGACGATGGCACCCAGAAAGATCCCCGACATAAAGAGCGAGATCTGTCCAAGGCTGAGGCCCATCTCGGTCGCATAGACAGATCCCATGCCGAACTGCATCGCATAGACCGCCCCCATCAACAGCATACCGACCGTGCCGAAGGGCGAGGCGCGGTAAAGCGCGAGCAAGCTCATCGGGCGCGACGCCTGAAAGGCGGGCGCGGGCTGCACCGACAACAGGATCGGCGCAAAGCTGATCGAGACGAGGATCGAGGGGATGATGAACAGCAAGAACCCCGAGGGATCGCCCGCAGACAAGATCCCCTGCCCCGCGACCAGCCCGAACATCTGCACCAGCACATAGGCCGAGAGCGATTGGCCCCGCGTCGTGTTGGTGGCAGCATCGTTCAGCCAACTTTCGGCGGTGACATAGACCCCCGACAAGCTGAAGCCCAAGATCACCCGCAAAACCATCCAGGCATAGGGATCTGTCAAGACGGGATAGCTGATCAGCGTGGCCGATATGAGCGAGCCCAGCGCCGCAAAGACCCGCACATGGCCCACCTTGGCGATGAAGACCGGCGCAAAACGCGAGCCGCCCAAGAAACCCACGAAATAGGCCGACGCGATGAAAGACAGCTCAAAAGTCGAGAAGCCCTCGATCGCACCGCGCACGCCCATGAGCGAGCCCTGCAAACCATTGCCGATCTGCAACAAGAACATGCCCAAAAGCAGTGGCCATGACAGGCGCAATACACTGATCATCGAGACGGCCTTTCGCTTGTTCAGAGCCGAAGCTTGACGGGCGAGATCGCCCCCGGTCTGTCACATCTGCGACGGAATCAGGAGGGACGCGTCACCATAGGAAAAGAAGCGGTATCTTTCCTTGATCGCATGGGCATAGATCTCGCGTACTCGTTCCTGGCCCATCAGCGCCGAGACAAGCATCATCAGCGTCGATTTCGGCAGGTGGAAATTGGTCACCAAACCTTGGGTGATTTTCCACGTGTAACCGGGATAGATGAAGATGTCGGTCTCGCCCTCGTAGGGATGCATGGTGCCATCGGCGGCGGCCGCGGTTTCGATCAGCCGCAGGGCCGTGGTGCCGACGGGAATGATCCGTCCCCCTGCCGCGCGGGTGGCGTTCATCTCGGCGGCGGCTTGCGGCCGCACCTCGCCCCATTCGGCATGCATGCGATGCGTGGTGACGTCATCGACGGTGACTGGCAGGAATGTCCCCGCCCCCACATGCAGCGTGACAAAGGTGAAATCGATCCCGGCCTCGCCCAAGGCGGCGACCAGCGCCTCGTCGAAATGCAGGCTGGCAGTGGGCGCTGCGACCGCGCCTGCGCGCTTGGCCCAAATGGTCTGGTAATCTTCGCGGTCACGCGCATCGGGGGGGCGCTTGCCGGCGATATAGGGCGGCAAGGGCATGGCACCCGATGCATTGAGCGCCGCATCGAAATCATCGCCCCTGAGGTTGAAGCGCAGGCGCAGGCCCTTATCCAAAGCTGCAACTTCGGCAGAGAAATCGGTGGAAAAGACGACGGTTTCACCCATGGCTAGCTTACGCATCGGTTTAGCAAGCGCCGACCATGTGCCATCGGCTTGCGGCTCCATCAGCGTGACCTCGATCTTGGCGGTCACGGTCCCTTGCGCGCTTTGGCGCGTGCGATGCCCGGTCAGCCGCGCGGGGATCACGCGGGTGTCGTTCAGGATCAACCGATCACCTGGCCGCAAAATACGCGGTAGGTCATAGGCATGTTGATCTGCCGTGCGGGGACCATCTGCATAAAGCAAGCGCGCAGATGAGCGCGGGCGCGCGGGCCGTGTGGCGATGAGGTCTTCGGGAAGGTCGAAATCGAAATCGTCAAGTTTCATGAAATTCACATCAATTCGGCGGCGGGCTACGAAAAATCTCGCGGAAAACGCCGGGGGTGAGAATCGACAGCGGGTTGACCGTGACCTGGGGGTTTTCGGCAGGCCCCGTCAAGTTATAGGCGAACCCGAACAAACCCTCGCGCCGCGTCCCCAAGATCGCCCCAAAAAGCCCGTTGACCGCGTTCAGGGGCGAGATCACGCCGGACATGTCCAGCTCCTTGCTGCGCAGATCATAGGTGCCGTCGAGCGACAGACCCAGCGATGGGCCAAGCGCAACACCTTCATCCAAGATCAGCTGGGTTGGCGTCACACGAAAGCGCGCCTCGACATTGCCCATGCCGATCCCCTCGGCCGAGAGCTGTTCGATCAGCCCCACCACCGAGATGACATTGAGGAGCTCGGCCATGACCGGCGCATTGCGCAGCCTTGGGCCATCGATGCGCAATAGGCCATCATAGCTACCTTGGGTGCCGGTCGCTGCAAGGATCAACTCCATCTCACCGCCGCGCGCAGATTGGAAAACGCCAGCCGCGCGCAGCACCGCGCCACCATCATCGGCGCTCAGCCGCACGGCCGGGCCTTCGGCAACACTGACCAAGGTGCCGGTGACAGGAGCCTCTCCGTTCACGCGGCCCCGGAACTGGCCCGACAGCCCGCCTTGGGTGGTCAGATCGGCGATCAGCGGGCTGATGGCGATGCCTTCGGTCACTTGCAAACGGTCAAGCGTGGCGGTGATCGGCCCACCTGAAACACGCGGACCGGCGGGCGCGCTTTGCGGCGCACCGCGCAAGTCGAGCGTGCCGCCGGTAATCTCGATGCCGGGTAGCTGCGCGCCCCCCTGCATCGACAAGGCTCCGGTCACATCTAACCAAGATCCGATGCGAAAGCGGTCAGCGCTGAGCCGCCGAAACGCGCCATCCGCAGCGAGCGCAACCCGCCCCGCCAAATCAAGCCCGTCAACGGACAGCGTCAGGGTTGTCACCGCCGGCGCGCTCCCCAGCTGGATTTCGGTCACGAACTGGCCGCGCCCCTCGCGTCCCTGACGCCAGCCCAAAGGCGGCAAGGCAAGATCGGCACCGGCCAGATCGGAGGTGATGCGCAGCATGGGCGGCGCATCATCGGGGAGATCGAGGGTCACGGCCGCCATGGTTTCACCGCGCCACATCCATTCGGGCAAGGTGACACCAAGCGCGGCAAGCGCGCCACGGCTCAGCTTGGTGTCAGCGGTCACCTGCGAAAGCCGCGGCGCATTGGGATCAAGATCGCGGCTCCACACACCCGTGAGCGGGACACCATCGAGCTGTGCCGCGCCCGCAACGCGCAACTTGCCATCATCAAGGGTGACATCCAGCCGTTCCGCGGTCAGGCGTCGCCCAGGCACCAGCGCGGTGGCAAGCATATCGGTGACCTGACCCTGAAAGCTGACGCGCGGTTGGGCGCGCCCTTCCTGACCGATCAGGCGCGTGGCAATGTGCGCGGTGGCGGCGACCTGACCCTCGCCAAGCCGTGCGGGTGTCATCGCCCCCGCGGCCATCAGCCCGACAGGTGGCGCTTGCAACAGCGTGAGCACATCGCCCAAGGCCCCGTTGACTGCCAGGTCGATCTGCGCGGCGGGGCCAATCTGGCGTGTATCGGCGATCTGCATGACCGATCCGGCAAGGGAAACTGCACCGCCCCCCGGCGCGGTCATCTGCCCTGCATCCAGCCGCAGGGCCATATGCGCGTCAACGAGGCTAAGCGCACCAGCGGCACCGCGGATCGGCGGCATATGCGGCAAGACACGCATATCGGCATCGGCAAAGCTGAGGCCGAGCGCGCTCTGCATCGGTTGGCTGGGTGTGGCGCGGAGGGCAAAGGTGATATCGGATAGACGCCCCGACACGACATTTGCGGCGAGCCAGTCACGGGTCACGGGCGCATGGGCAGGCGGCCAATAGGCCAGCACCGCGGCGCTCTCGGCTTCGGGCAACGCCAGATCAAGGGCGATATCAAGGCCATCTTGGCGCGCGCCGACATGCCCGCTACCGCGCAAGATATGGCCCTCATGGGCAATCACGACCTGCCCGATCTCGACGAGCAGATCCGGCGCAAGTGCCAAGCGCAGATCGATTTCTGCCTGCGCGAGCACGAGTGGCCCGGTGATCCCGTCAACCGCCGCAATCGTGATGTCGGACAAGGTGAATTGGCCGGTATAGCCGCTGACCTCAGACAAGAGATCGGCGTGTCCCCGACCTTGGAAACGCAAGAGCGGTGCAGCCAGATCAAAGCGGTCAAAAACGAGCCGGTCGCGGCGCGCGTCATAGCTGAGTGCGACTTGCAAAGCGTCAAACGCAATGGGCTGCGCAGCGGGTGTGGGGCGAACCTCGCCTGCACCGATATCGAGCGCGACCCGAAGATCGCCAAGCGCGCCATCATCGCTCACCTGTCCCGCGACCCGTCCCGAAATCGGGGCGCGCAAAACATCGACCCATGCCAAGGCCGGGCCAATGGTGGCGATGTCGCGCGCGGCAAGCCCATCAAAGGCAAAGACCATGTCGGTCGCACCGCTTTGTGCGCGACGGGCAAGAGCGATGTCGATGGTGGCATCCCGGCTGCCTTCGAGCGCGCCGCCCAGTTGCAGTGACAATTCCCCATCGACCCACATCAGCCGCATCCGCGCATCGCGCACGCGCAGGGTTTGGCCAGTCATGGCATCGGCCATCACGAGTTCCAGCCCGCGCCCATTAACCACTTCGAGACGGCGAAAGAGGGGGGACGCAAACATGCGGTCCAACCGTGCCAAGCTATCGCCGAGGCTGATCTCGCGGGCCGTGCCACCCGCCATGAACGCCAAATCGATCTGGCCCGCCACATCGCGCGCAAGGCGCAGGCCAGCGCCTTGCAAATCGACCTTGACCGGCGCGACATCGCCTTGCAGCAACGCCTCCCCCGAGAGATTGACCACCAATGCCGGAAAGGCGGCGCGGATCGTCCCGTCTGGATCGGTCATGGCCAATTCACGGATCGTCAGGTCCACCCCCGTGGCACCATGTGAGCGGCTGATCTGGATACGGCCGATCGTGACGCGATTGGCCGCCATGGCCGCATCGATACGCGCCGTGATCTGCGCAGCCAGCATAGCAGGCAAGGTCACAGGCCCCGCCCCCATCCGCAGCCAAAGCACACCCGCCGCCATGACGGGAAGCATCACGAACAATCCCACAACAAGCAGCGCCGCCATACGCCAGCGCCGCACCCGGCGGGGCGTGGGTGTCTGGAGTGCCTGTGCTGTCACGCTGCCCTGCCTGTCTTGTGTCATCGGCCTTGTCCGTGCGCCCTTTATCTTGGCTGCAAACCGCCTAGCTTGCAATTCACCCGGCGCGCATGCGCCGATATGCCAGAACATGACCCAAGACGAGAGGATTTCGATGATCGAGATCGGCGCACAAGCCCCCGACTTTACCCTGCCGCGCGATGGTGGCGAGATGCTGACGCTCTCGGCGCTGAGGCCCAAGGCCGTCGTGCTCTATTTCTATCCCAAGGACGACACCTCGGGATGTACCACCGAGGCCAAGGACTTCACCGCTCTCGGGGGCGAATTCGCCGCAGCGGGCGCTATGGTGATCGGCGTGTCCAAGGACAGCGCAGCCAAGCATGACAAGTTCATCGCCAAGCATGATCTGGGGGTGATGCTCGTCTCGGACGAGGCAAGCGACCTGTGCGAGCGTTATGGCGTCTGGGTTGAAAAATCGATGTATGGCAAAAGCTACATGGGGATCGAGCGGGCGACTTTCTTGATCGACGGGGCGGGCGTGGTGCGCGGCGTCTGGCGCAAGGTCAAGGTGCCGGGCCATGCCCAAGCGGTGCTCGACGCGGTCAAGGCACTCTGAGCGCCGCATTGCCGGGGGCGCTTGACCTTGCGCCCCCATAACCGCACACCGGCCGCCATGACCCAGATGCTTCCCCTCGCCCAGATGGCCGAGGCCGTGCTGCGCACCGCCGATGGCCGTGAGAAAACCGCCCTGTCGCGCCGCTTCGCCGCCCAGTGGCAGGCCGCGCGCGCCGCGGGCCACCCCGTCGAGATCGGCCGCGCCGATCCACCGCTGCAACCCGCCCGCCCCGCCACGCCGGAATTGCGCGACCCGCGCGAGGTGCCGCGCAGGCGCACCGGCACGGCCGCCGGACGGATCGCGCTTTTGCATGCGGTCGCACATATCGAACTCAATGCCGTCGATCTGCATTGGGATATCATCGCGCGCTTCACCGACACGCCCATGCCCATGGGGTTCTATGATGACTGGGTCAAAGCCGCGGATGAGGAATCGAAACATTTCAACCTGATGGCGGACTGTCTTGAAGCGATGGGCAGCCATTATGGCGCGCTTGTCGCCCATGCGGGCATGTGGCGCGCGGCGTCTGACACGGTCGATGACCTGATGGGGCGGCTTGCCGTGGTGCCGATGGTGCTTGAAGCGCGCGGGCTTGACGTGACACCGGGCATGATCGCGATTTTCGAGCGCGCCAGCGACGACCCGGCCGCGGCCGGCGCGGTCGCGGCCCTGCGCGTCATCTACGCCGAAGAGGTCCATCACGTCGCCTATGGCTCCAAATGGTTCCATTTCCTGTGCGGTCGCCACGAGATCGACCCCAAGGAGGCGTTTCACACGCTGGTGCAACGCTATTTCCACGGCGCGCTCAAACCCCCATTCAACGAAGAAAAACGCGCCGAGGCAGGGCTGCCGCCCGATTTTTACTGGCCCTTGGCGCATTGACGGCGGTCAACCCCGCGTCAGATCGGCGGAATTTCGCTCAAATGCGCGGATTTCCGACCACTGCCGCGACCAGCTTGCATCCTGTGTTGAGCCATTGGGCGGGGCTGGCTATGCCTTTTGCAGTCATAGCCGTTGTGGTGCGTACGCCCTGCAACACGAGACTGTGAAGGTGAGGGGCAGGTAACGTGGCACGACAGATGTTCAATCGCCTTTCGGCGGCGCTCGAAAAGCGCTTGCCTGAACAACGTCTGTTTCTGAAATCCGATGACGGCATGCGCTTCATCCGGCTGCGCCCCATGACGCAAGGCGCGATCTTGCTGGGGATGACGGCCATCTTGGGCTGGACGGTCATCATCACCGCGATCTTCCTGATCGACACCATCTCGGCCGGGAGCGCACGCGAACAAGCAGAGCGCGAAAATATTGCCTACCAGAACCGCCTGAACGCCTTGTCACATGCCGTCGATTTGCGCACCGCCGAAGCCGTGCAGGCACAACAACGTTTCTCCACTGCCATGGATCAGGTCGCGGTCATGCAAGTGCGTTTGCTCGACGCCGAAGAACGCCGCCGCGAATTGGAGGCGGCGGTTGACGTCATCCAGACGCGTTTGCGCAACATCACGCAAGACCGCGATACCGCGCGCGCCGCCTTGGCCGAATTGCGCGACAGCATGCAGGCCGACACAAGCACCAATGAAACCGCACTCGCGCGCGATGCCGATTTGCGGCGCGCCATCGATGTCTTGGCGCAGGCGCTCGAGACAACATCTGGCCAGCGTGACGACGCGACCGATCTTGTTGCTTCAGCCACGCAAAGCATCGCCGACATGGAGCATGCGCTCGCTTTGGCCCAAGAACGACAAGAGCGGGTCTTCCAACAGATCGAAGACGCGGTAGCCATGTCGATGGAGCCGCTCGATCGGCTATTGAGTAGCTCCGGCATCCCGACCGACCGGCTGATCGGGCAAATGCGCGCCAGCTACTCGGGCCAAGGTGGCCCCTTGATGCCCATCGCTGTCTCGACCATGGGCGGCGGCGAACCCGATCCTGTCTCGCTGCGGGCCAATGAATTGCTGGAAAAACTCGACGCGTTGAACCTGCGGCGCATGGCAGCCGAGACGCTGCCCTTTTCCATGCCGGTACGCGGCGCCTTCCGGCATACGTCGGGCTTTGGCTATCGCCGGGATCCGTTCAATGGCGGGCGTCGCCTCCATGCGGGTGTCGATTTCGCCGGTGCGCGTGGCACTGATATCGTCGCTGCGGGTGACGGTACCGTTATTACCGCCGGACGTCATAGCGGCTATGGCCTGATGGTCGAGATCGATCATGGCTTCGGAATCGTAACGCGCTACGCCCATCTCACACGTTTGAACGTCCGTGCGGGCGAAAGGGTCTCGCGCGGGGAGCATATCGGTGATATGGGCTGCACTGGACGGTGCACTGGCACCCATCTCCATTACGAGGTGCGGCGCAACGGCGATCCGGTGAACCCTATGACCTTCATCACGGCAGGACGCGATGTTTTCTAAATCCAAGATCAACGAACCCGGAGCGAAATCCTCGGCCGCCGAGAACGGCACCGATGGTGGCGCTTCTGCCTCAACTTCCAGCCCCAAACCGGGAGCAGATATGTCTTCGACCCCCTCTTCCTCGCCCAAGTCCAAACCCACGCCTTCGCTGCTCAGCTCGGATCTGACGGTTGTCGGCAATCTGCGCACAACAGGCGATATCCAGGTCGAAGGCACCGTTCAGGGCGATATCCGCGCTCATCTGCTGACGGTGGGCGAATCTGCCAATATCGAGGGTGAGATCGTCGCCGATGACATCGTCGTCACGGGCCGGGTCGTGGGTAAGGTGCGTGGCCTCAAGGTGCGCTTGACCTCGACTGCGCGCGTCGAAGGGGACATCATCCACAAGACCATCGCCATTGAGAGCGGTGCGCATTTCGAAGGATCGGTGCAGCGCGCCGAAGATCCGCTCGCCACGGGTGGCGCATCGGCAGCACCGCGTGTAGCTTCGGCGCCGGCAACGCCCGCTCCGGCCGTGCCGCGCCCTGCGGCAGCAGGCCCCGCCCCCACGGGCAGCGACAATAGCTGAGCGTTGCGCACATAGCGCAGCATGATCAAAGCCGGGCCGAGCGCCCGGCTTTTTCATGTGCCTTAATCACGCGGCACGAGCGCATGGCGATAAATATGCCATGTGGCATGGCCCAAGATCGGCAGCACGACGAACAGCCCCAAAAGCCCCGGCAGCATCGCGAGGAAAACCAACCCCGCAATCACCATGGCCCATGCCGTCATCACACCCGGATTGCGCTGCACCACCGCCACAGATGTGATCATGGCCGTGACGAAATCCAGCTCTTTTTCAAGCAACAAGGGTAGGGAAACGGCCGTCAGGCAAAAGAGCACAAAGGCAAAGACAGCCCCGAAACCCGCCCCGACCGTCAGCATGGCCAGCCCCTCGGGCAAGAGCAGGTAGGCGTACGAGCTTGTCACATTCATCAAGGCCGATGGTCCAAGAAACAAGGCAAAAAGCATATGGGCGAAAAACGACCAGAACAGGAAATAAACGATGATCACCCATACCATCGAGGGCAATTGCCGCAAACGTTGCCGCCAGATCACCCCGAAGATGTCATTGCGTCGCCACTGCGTCTGCCCTGCCTCTAATCGGCGCGAGACCTCGTAAAGCCCCACCGCGAGGAACGGGCCAAGCAACGGAAAGCCCAACGTGATCGGGATCGCCCACCAGATCTGATCGGTGACGAACAAGAAAACATAAAGCAGCCAGCCGCCCACCACATAGACATGGGCAAAGAACAGCCCCATCATGGGCTTGCGGCGGAAATCATGCAGCCCCGCGCGCAGCGCATGGGCAATATCACCATAGGCCATGTCACGCAGCGCAGGCACCTTGGAAGGTGCAGGCGGTAACGTCGCCGGATCGCCAAGCTCGCTCATCGCTGCCTGCCTTTTGCACATCGCCGATCGGTGCTGGGGAGAGTTTAGACTGCCCCAAGACCCTGCGCCAAGCGAAAGCCTCAGAGCGGCGGCGGGTTTTTGCCGGGCCAGTCGGTTGCCGCATGATAGCTGCGCCCCATGGCCAGCAAGGTCGCATCCGCCCCCGGTGCGCCGACCATCTGCACACCGGCAGGCAGGCCAGCCTCCCCGAACCCGGCAGGCAAGGCAAGCGCGGGCAGACCTGCGAGGCTTGCGGGAACCACGACCTCCATCCAGCGATGATAGCTGTCCATCACCCGTTCTCCGATCATCTCGGGCCAGCGCGTCTCGACCGCAAAGGGCCATAGTTGGGTCGCGGGCAAGATCACCGCATCATAATGCGCAAACATCTCGCGCGCCGCGGCAAGCCAGGCAAGCCGCGTCTCGGCGGCCCATTCAACCTCTGCGACCTTGCGCGCAAAGCCATGGGTGATTTCCCATTGGGCCTGCGCCGGCAAGAGCGCCTGATGGGCTTCTTCGCGCCAATAAGGGCCAAGGTTCATCGCCACCGCGAATTGACGCAAGATGCACCATGCCTCCCACAGCGCCTCGGCTGCAAAGGGCGGGGCGATGGGTGCGACATCCCAGCCCAAGCCTTCCATGACGCCCAATGCCTGTTCGGCCTGTGCAAGGATACCGGGGGCCATCGCATAGGCCCCGCCCCAATCGCCCAACCAGCCAATACGTGGGCGCTGCGGGCAGCGCCCATCACCTGCGCGATAGGCTCCATCTGACAAGATCTCAAGCAACTGCTCCAGATCCGCGATATTGCGCGCCATCGGCCCATCGGTGGACAAGCGATGCTGGAACACGCTATCGCGCGGCTCACCCGGTACCAATCCGGCTGTCGGGCGAAACCCGTACACATTGTTCCACGCCGCCGGATTGCGCAAAGACCCCATCATATCCGACCCATCGGCAACCGACAGCATCCGCGTCGCCAAGGCAACAGCCGCCCCACCCGATGACCCACCGGCGGTCTTGGTCGGATCATAAGGGTTGCGCGTCGCGCCATAGACAGGGTTGACGGTATGCGAGCCGAGCCCGAATGCCGGCACATTGGTCTTGCCGATGATGATGGCACCTGCCGCGCGCAACCGCCGCGCAAGTCCGTCATCGACCAACGGCACATTCCCCTTCAAGATCGGCGATCCCCAGGTGGAGCGCACCCCCTGCACTCCCACCAAATCCTTGACCGCGACGGGAATGCCATGCAGCCAGCCCTCAGGCGGCATCGCCTCGGCCAGCCGCGCCTCGCCCATCAGCGTTTCGCGATCTCGCAGCGCCACAATGGCATTCACCCCGCCATTGACCGCATCGATCCGCCCCAGCGTCTCGCGCATCAGATCGACCGGCGAGATCTCGCGCCGCGCGATCATCGCCTGCAAAGCGCCCGCCCCCAAACGCAACAGCTCAGCCATGACGCGACACCCTTCCGCTTCTTCGTTTCAAAAATATCCCCGCCGGAGGCATCCCGCCCCGTCCACAGGCACGGGCCGCCCCATCGCACCCCGTTCTCTCCACGGGACCCGATCGTCCGGCCGAGCGGCCCAAATGGAGCCCGAGAGCGGGCGCCCCCCTACTCTAGCCTTCGGCCCGCGCCTCGGCGCGCGACTTGCCCGAGACATCCATCGCCAAAACGCTGGCCATCAGCCCGTCCAGCTTCCCGTCCAAGACCCCGCCCGTGTCGCTGGTCTCAAACCCTGTGCGCAGATCCTTGACCATTTGATAAGGCTGCAACACGTAAGATCTGATCTGGTTGCCCCAGCCCGCCTCGCCCTTGGCCTCATGGGCGGCGTTGATCGCCGCGTTGCGGCGGTCCAGCTCCATCTGGTAGAGCCGTGATTTCAGCGCCTTCATGGCGATGTCGCGGTTCTGGTGCTGTGACTTCTCGGAACTGGTGACCACGATCCCGGTGGGGATATGGGTAATGCGCACGGCCGAATCCGTCGTGTTCACATGCTGCCCACCCGCCCCGGACGAACGGTAAGTATCGATGCGGATCTCGCTTGGATTGACCTCGATCTCGATATTGTCATCGACGACCGGATAGACCCAGACACTTGCGAAACTCGTCTCGCGGGTGCCTTTGCCAAAGGGCGAGATACGCACAAGGCGATGCACACCGCTTTCGGATTTCAGCCAGCCATAGGCATTCGGCCCCTTGATCTGGTACACGACGGATTTGATCCCAGCTTCGGTGCCTGGGCTCATGTCTTGCTGATCGACCTCAAATCCCCGCGCCTCGGCCCAGCGCACATACATGCGCGAGAGCATCTGCGCCCAATCGCATGCCTCGGTCCCGCCTGCGCCTGCATTGATCTCGAGGAAGGCATCATTGCCATCCGCCTCACCATCGAGCAGCGCCTCCAGCTCCTTGGTCGCAGCCAGATCGACCAGCGCGCCAAGTGCGGCTTCAGCCTCGGCGACGATCTCGTCATCGCCTTCGGCCTCGCCTAATTCGATCAGGTCGATATTGTCGCCAAGGCCGCGCCGGATCGCGTCATGGGTCCCCAGGCGGTCAACCAACATCTGCCGATCGCGCATCAATTTCTGTGCCTTGGCTGCATCGTTCCACAGGTTAGGATCTTCGACGCGGGCGTTGAATTCCTCCAGCCGATGAGCGGCGGTCTCGATCCCCAAGCGCTGCCCCAGCAGGGTGAGCGACTTGCGGATCTTCTCAATATTGGCTTGCGTCTCAGCGCGCATCAGCTCGGCCTTTATGTCAATCGAGGGGCTGATATACCACCGGCAAGGCCCGCGACAAGGCCGCAGCGTAACTCCAGCTTAATACAAGCCCCCGGAACTCAGCGTGCCAAAGCCGGTTTGGGTCGGCACCCGCACGGCATCACCCGTCGATGTGGTGACGGTCTGGCCTTGATCGGACACGGTATCGCCGGCCTCGCCCTCGCCATAGCCGTAGAGCGGCAGGTCTGCACCCATAGCCCAGCCACCATCAATGATCGCCTGCGCGCCGAAATAAGGCTCCTCGCCTGCGCGGAACAATTCATAGACGACATTGTCACCCTCGGCCCCGTCCTCCAAACGCTGCCCGGTGAAACGGTCGATGGGGAAAAACGCCCCCCCCTGCGGCACGTCGAAGGGACCACCACCATATTCTGCGATCGCTTCCAGCATGAATTCGTTGAAAACAGGCCCGCAAAGCCCCCCGCCCGAGGCACCACGCCCCAAGGGGCTGGGTTGGTCAAAGCCGATATAGCAGCCTGCCGCAATCGACGAGGTAAAGCCAACGAACCAGACATCGCGCGCATCATTCGTGGTACCTGTCTTGCCAGCGGCAGGGACCGGCAGATTGACCGTCGCCGCTGCGGTGCCGCGCTCGACCACACCTTCCATCATCGCAGTCAGCTGGTAGGCGGTCACCGGGTCGATCACGCGCTGGCGGTTGGACATGATCGCAGGGGCAAGCCCACCATCGAGAGCTGCGAATTGGCAATCGGGGCATAGCCGCTGATCATGGCGATAGACGGTATTGCCCCAGCGATCCTGAATACGATCCACCAGTGTCGGCTCGACGCGCTCGCCGCCATTGGCGAACATCGCATAAGCGGCGACCATGCGGAACAAGGTGGTTTCCTGACTGCCCAAGGCATTCGCCAAGAAGGGCTGCATATCGTCATAGACCCCGAAGCGCTCGGCATAGCGGGCGATGGTTTCCATCCCCACGTCTTGGGCCAATCGCACGGTCATCAGGTTGCGGCTCATCTCGATCCCGGTCCTGAGCGGCGATGGGCCATAAAAGCGCTCGGAGGCGTTTTGCGGCCGCCAAATCCCTTCGGGGGTTTCCAACTCGATCGGCGCATCGATGACGATGGTATTGGGGCTATAGCCGGAATCGAGTGCGGCGGCATAAACCAGCGTCTTGAAGGCTGATCCCGGCTGGCGTGTGGCCTGTGTGGCGCGGTTGAAACTGGAATGTTGGTAGGAAAAGCCACCTTGCATCGCCAGAACCCGGCCAGAATTCACATCCATCGCCATGAAGCCGCCCTGCACTTCGGGGACTTGCCGCAGCGACCAGCGCGCGGCGCTGCCATCGCTCTCGCGGGGGAGCGCGGCCACATGGATCACGTCACCTACGGACAAGAGGTCATCGGGGCCTTGCGCTTGTCGCCCGCGATTGCCCTCGGCATCGACGGGGCGCGCCCATGTCACATCGTCAGCAAGGATGACTTGGGCCTCGGGGTCATCGGCTACCCCCTCAATCCCGATCTGCGCACGTTCGCCGTTGACCGCGCGCACCACTGCGACGGACCAACCCTCGATATCGCGCGCAATCTTGATATCTGCCAAAGCTTGGCGCCAGGCCGCGTCATCGCGCGCGAGGGTCGGATCGATCCGGGCAGGCGCGCCACGCCATAACCCGCGGTCGCGATCATAGCTTTCCAGCGCCCGGCGCAAGGCACGCTCGGCCACGCGCTGCAAGCTTTCATCCATGGTCGCGCGCACGGCATAACCACCCGAGAGAAACTCGCTCTCGCCATATTGCGCCGAAAGCTGGCGGCGGATTTCGTCGGTGAAATAGTTGCGCGGCGGCATCGCCGTGCGGAAGGGTTCGATATGGCCGCCTTGCACGGTTTCAAGCGCGGTCGCCTGTGCGCGTTCCATCTCGGCGCGGGTGATATAGCCATTCTCATGCATCTCGCGCAGCACATAGTTGCGGCGGTTGATCGCACGATCATAGTCGCGCACCGGGTGAAAATTCGACGGCGCTTGCGGCAGGGCAGCAAGATAGGCAGCCTGTTCGAGCGTGAGAGATTCGAGATTGGTGTTAAAGTAGGTCTGCGCAGCGGCCGCCACGCCATAGGAATTCTGTCCGAGGAAAATCTCGTTGAGATAAAGCTCGAGGATGCGTTCCTTGCTCAGCGCCCTTTCGATCCGGGCGGCAAGGATGATCTCGCGCACCTTGCGCTCGATGGTGCGCGATCCGTCGAGCAAGAAGTTCTTCATCACCTGCTGCGTGATCGTCGAAGCCCCCCGCACATCCCGCCCGCGCGAGCGAACAGCCTCGACAAAAGCCGCCGCAATCGCGCGCGGATCATAGCCGCCGTGCTGGTAGAAATTGCGATCCTCGGCCGAAACAAAGGCATGGGCCACCAGATCGGGGATCTCCTCGGCTGGGACGAACAAACGCCGCTCGGCAGCAAACTCATCGACGATCATCCCCTCGCGCGAATAGATCCGGCTGATCGTGGGCGGCGAATAATTGGCCAAGGCATCATGGCCCGGCAGGTCGTGGGAATAAATATAAAGCACGCCACCCACGGCCATGGCGACCGCGATGGCACCAAGGGTCACGGCACTGAAGATCGCGCCGACAAAGCCAAAGAGGAATCGGATCATGCGATCGGCCTGCCTGTCATGAACACCATATAATGTGCGGCTTGGCCGGGGTCAAAACACATAGGCGCGATAGTGCAGCCCTTAGGCCATCTCATTGCCGCACCAAGGCCATCCGCGCAGCATCGGCTGTAGCCCACTCAAGGATCGCGGTGATGATCGCGCCTTGCATGGTGGCGCGCCAATCAGGATCAAGGATATTTTGCAAATCCGCCTCGTCCGACATGAAGCCGATTTCCAAAAGCACCGAAGGGATGTCGGCGGCGCGCAACACGTTAAAGCCCGCCTCGCCCAAAGGGCGACGATGGAGCCCGAGATCGACGGCATCGATCTGCGCCACCAGAGTTGCAGCAAAAGCGGCACTCCGGGGCGCGGTCTCGATGCGGGCAAGATCCATCAGCACCCCCGCCACCACGTCATCAGCGCCATGCAGATCAATCCCCGCCAAAAGATCGGCGCGATCATGCTGTTCGGCAAGGGCAGCGGCGGCCGCATCCGATGCGGTATCGGACAAGGTATAAACTGTTGCACCCCGCGCGCGCCCCTCGGCCAAAGCATCGGCATGGACCGAGATGAGCAGATCGGCACGAGCCGCGCGCGCCGCTGTCACCCGCGCAGGCAGCGGCACAAAAAGATCAGCCTCGCGCGTGAGCACCACTTCAACAAGGCCGGTGCGGCGCAACGCGTCACGCAATTCGCGCGAGAAGGTCAAGACAAGATCCGCCTCGGTATATGGCCCCCGCACTGCGCCGGGATCGACACCGCCATGGCCGGGGTCGATCGCCACCACCAGACGCCCGTCATCTTGGGGGCGCGCACCCGTTTGCAACATCGCTTGCGGGGCCTTCACTTCGGGAGGGGCGACTGTCGCTTCAGCAAATATTGCCGCGGAAACCGGCACAAGGCGAAGGATGACACGCGCCTGTCCCGACTGTGGATCGCTCGTCATTTCAACGGTTTGCGGTTGTAACGGCTGTGCCAAATCGAGCACCAGTCGCGACCAGCCTGCCATGCGCGCAGGCCCCGCCTCGGCCGCGGTGATCGCGGCGGGCCAATCGACCACCCCCGTCCAGTCACCAAAGGCGACTTCGCGAAAGTCGATCACGATACGGTCAGGACCAGCCAAGCTGAAGACACGATACGGCACGGGCTGGCTTAACCCGATCTCAAGGGTCACACCCTGTTCATCAGCGCTGACATGGCTTGCCTCGGGTAAAAGCCGCGCCAAGGCCGCCAAATCCGCACCAGTTTGCGCGCTGACAGCAAAGCCGGACAACGATAACAACCATGCCGCGAGAAACGGCCCCATCACTGCTCGCATCACAGGGTTTCATCCCAGATTTCTTCCGTTATCGAAAGTTTAGCAGACGCAGACGGAACACCCAAGGCCGGATCGCTCCGCCCTAGCGCCGCGCGGCAAAAAAGGCCGAAAGCCGCGCCATACCTTCTGTTATCTCATCGGTGCCACGCGCATAGGACAGCCGCAAAAAGCGCGCGCCGCGGGTCTTGTCGAAATCAAGCCCCGGGGTCACTGCAACGCCTGCCTCGGCCAAGATTTCAGCCGCGAGTGCCAAGCTATCATCGGTATAGGCCGAGACATCGACATAGATATAGAATGCACCATCGGCGGGTGCGATTTGCGTCAGCCCGGCGGCGGCAAGTTCTGCCAGCACGATGCGCCGGTTCTCGGCATAGACCGCGCGATGGGCGTCAAGCTCGGCCCGGCCTTCCGCAGAGAGGGCCGCAAGGGCCGCGATCTGGCTGGCATGTGCAGGACAAATGAACATATTCTGCGCGAGCCGTTCGACCACGCGCACATGGTCAGGCGGCACTACCATCCAACCAAGCCGCCACCCCGTCATCGAGAAGTACTTGGAAAAGGAATTGATGACATAGACATCATCGGTCACTTCCAGCGCGCTGACCGCCCGCCCCTCATATTGCAGGCCATGGTAAATTTCGTCTGAAATCAGCGCGATATCTTGGGCAACGCAGGCTTGGGCAAGCGCGGCCATGGCGGACTGATCCAGCATCGTGCCAGTCGGATTGGCGGGACTTGCCACGATCAACCCATCCAGATCGGCCGACAGAAGCGCAGGCGTGGGTTGATAGCGTGTGTCGATCTCGGTTCTCAGGCCCACGGGTGTCAGGCTCATCGCGGTCAAGATCTGGCGGTATGACGGATAGCAAGGCTCGCCCAACCCCACCCGCGCGCCGGCATCGAAAAGCGCCGAGAAGGCTAGGAGAAAGCCACCCGAGGCCCCCGAGGTCAGAACGACGCGCGCCGGGTCAAGATCAAGGTCATACCATTCGCCGTACAGCGCCGCGATCGCCGCGCGCAGGTCGGGCCGGCCCAAGGCGACCGTGTAGCCCAAGGGACCAGCCTCCATTTCGGCGGCAAGACGTTGGCGCGCGACCAAGGGCGCGCCCGTTCCGGGCTGACCGACCTCCATATGGATGATATGGCGACCGGCCGCTTCTGCGGCGCGCGCGGCCTCCATGACATCCATCACGATGAAGGGGTCAACGGCGCTACGGCGGGAAATGCGCATGCTTGATCTCCGAGCTTGACTGCCTGTCTTGAACCAGCCCATGGCGCCGACGTCAACGCACGCCCGTCTTTGGCTGGGTGCGGCCAAGCGCAGGTGGCACAGGGGCGCAGATCTGTTAAGCTCGCACCCGTGTTGTGACGAACCAGCCAAAGAAAGCCCAAGCCCCGTGTTCAAAGCATTTGCCGCCCTGCCCGCCGCCATGACCCTTTCCCTTGCGTTTGCCTTGGGCGTGGCCGCCCCCGCCGCCGCAATCGACCTCGACAATCTGAGCGCGGCAGAGCGTGCGGCCTTTCGCGCCGAAGTGCGCGCCTATCTGCTGGAAAACCCGCAAGTACTGATGGAGGCGATCGCCGTTCTGGAACAACAACAGGCCGCGGCCGAGCTGAACCGGGATGCCATGGCTGTCGCGGCCAATGCCGATGCGCTTTTCAGCTCGGCCTTCGATGTTGTGGTCGGCAATCCCGAGGGTGACATTACTATCGTGGAATTCATGGATTACCGCTGTGGCTTTTGTCGCCGCGCCCATCCCGAAGTGATGGATCTGATCAATTTCGACGGCAATATCCGACTGATCATCAAGGAATTTCCGATCTTGGGCGAACAGTCGCTCTTGGCTTCGCGCTTTGCCATCGCTACGCGCCTCGCCCATGGCGACGAGGCATATTTTGCGGTGCATGATGCGCTGATGACGATGCGCGGCGATATGAGCTTGCCCGCAGCCGAGGCGTTGGTCGCGTCACTTGGCCTAGATGGGGGGGCGATCATCGCGGCCATGGATGATCCGCTGGTGCAGGCCACGATCGACTACAACTATGCGCTGGGCCAAGAACTTGCGATCACTGGCACGCCAAGCTTTATCTTCGGCGATCAGATGGTGCGGGGCTATGTGCCGCTTGACGGTATGCAACAGATCGTGGCGATGCTGCGCGAAAACGGCAACTAGACGGGGGCTGTCCACCACGCGAATAGAAAAAGGGCGCCCGATTGGGCGCCCTTTTCTTGTGGTCCAGTCAGCCTTTCGACCACCAACCGCGACGGCGCGGTTTGGCCGCCTCAGCGGCTTGCGCCTCAGGGTCAACGGGCGCGGCCGGTGCGACATGCGCAGCTTCCGGGGCCGGTGCCGGTTCCGGCGCTGCGGCGACGGCCACAGCCTCGGATGTTGGCGGCGCTTCGGCGCTGGCTGCGGCCTTGGCGCGGCTACGACCGCGTGGCTTTGCAGCAGGCTTGGCGGGTGTTTCGTCCACCGTGGCGGGGGCTACATCAACGGGGGCAATTGGATCTGCCGCGACGGTTTCTGCTTTGGCGGCGGCAGGCTTACGGCCACGCCGCTTGGGCTTTTCCACGGGCGCCTCGGTCAGCGTTTCATCCGGCGCGGTTTCGGCATCTGGCATATGCGCAGGCGGTGCATCGACGGCTGCCGCTTCCTCGCTGTTGGGCAGGCCTTCGGCCTCTGCCCCGGCATCGGTCTCGGCGTCTGCGTCTGCGTCTGTGTCTGCCTCGGTTTCGACACCGGCGTCGCCATTCTTCTTGCGCCGTCCGCGACCACCACGACGGCGGCGGCGCTTTTTGCGCGGATTGTCCTCGCCATTCTCACCCTCTGCGGATGGGACCGCGGCCTTGGCGGCGGGGGCATCGGCGGCGACATCTTCGTCGATATCCAGATCGACAGAGGTATCGGCCTCGTCCTCGATCTCGTCCATCAAGGCCGCATCCATCGCGATCACAGGCGACACGGCGGTGATCTTGCGGGTCGCGGTCTTGAAACGCTCGAATTTGAAATCGGGCGAGACCATGGTCACATCGGCCTCGATCCTGATAGACATGCCATAGCGCTGTTCGATCGCAACAAGGTAGTCGCGCTTTTCGTTCATCAGGTAATTCACGATACCCACAGGCGCGATGACCTTGACCTCTTTCGAACGGGCTTTGCCGCCTTCTTCCTCGAGCTGCCGCAGGATCGATAAGGCAAGGCTGTCATCCGAACGGATCAGCCCCGTGCCATGGCAGTGCTTGCAGGCTTGGGTCGTGGCTTCGAGCATGCCGGGACGCAGACGTTGGCGCGACATTTCCAAAAGGCCAAAGGTCGAGATGCGCCCAACTTGAATTCGCGCGCGGTCGGTCTTGAGCTTGTCTTTCAGCCGCTTTTCGACCGCCAGATTATTGCGCCGCTCATCCATGTCGATGAAATCGATGACGATGAGCCCTGCCAGGTCGCGCAGGCGGACTTGACGGGCCACTTCCTCGGCGGCCTCGAGATTGGTCTTGAGCGCGGTCTCCTCGATCGAGCCTTCCTTGGTGGCGCGGCCGGAGTTCACGTCGATGGCAACCAGCGCTTCTGTTATGCCGATGACGATATAGCCACCCGAGCGCAGTTGCACTGTCGGGTTGAACATGTCGGCCAGATAGCCCTCGACCTTGTAACGCGCAAAAAGCGGCGTGGGGTCGGTATAGGGTTTCACGTTCTTGGCGTGGGACGGCATGATCATTTTCATGAAGTCCTTGGCGTGGCGATACCCGGCCTCGCCTTCGACAAGAACCTCGTCGATCTCGCGCGTGTAGAGATCGCGGATCGTGCGATGGATCAGATCGCCCTCTTCATAAATGGGCGCAGGCGCGATGGATTTCAGCGTCAACTCGCGGATTTGTTCCCATTGCCGCTGAAGATACTCGTAATCACGCTTGATCTCGGTCTTGGTACGCTGCGAACCCGCCGTGCGGATGATCAGCCCGGCACCTTGCGGTACGTCGATCTCATGGGCGATTTCCTTGAGCTTCTTGCGATCGGCGGCATTGGTGATCTTGCGCGAGATGCCACCACCGCGCGCGGTATTGGGCATGAGCACGCAATAGCGACCAGCAAGCGACAGGTAGGTCGTCAGCGCCGCGCCCTTGTTGCCGCGCTCTTCCTTGACCACCTGCACCAGCATGATCTGGCGCACCTTAATGACCTCTTGGATCTTGTAGCGCCGCGCGCGCGGTTTGCGCATGGGACGGATATCTTCCTCGGCGTCATCATCATTGACGGTTTCGGGGGCCTGCGCAGCCTCGCCGTCATCGTCATGAGCAACTTCTTGGTCGCCATCCTCTTGGTGATCATCGGCATGATCATCGGCATCGACGGGAACAACCGCGCCGACCTCTTGGCCATCGCCCTCGCCTTCATCGAGATCACCCGTATCGAGATCGACGATCTCCATGCCGCTGGCCACCTCACCGGTCGCGACTGCATCGCCTGTCATGGCCTCGGCCTTGGTGTCGCCGTTCTTGCGGCGGCGGGTGCGGCGGGCGCGCTTGGGCTTTGCCTCTTCCTCGGCCTCGTCCGCCATGGCTTGGGCATACTCACGCTCTTCGCGCAGTAGCGCTTCGCGGTCAGCCACGGGGATCTGGTAGTAATCGGGATGGATTTCCGAAAACGCGAGGAAGCCGTGGCGATTGCCACCGTAATCGACAAAGGCGGCTTGCAGCGAGGGTTCAACCCGCGTCACCTTTGCCAGATATATATTTCCCGCCAGTTGCCGCTTGTTCAGCGACTCGAAATCGAATTCCTCGACCTTGGTTCCGTCAACCACGACAACCCGGGTTTCCTCGGGATGTGTGGCATCGATAAGCATCTGCTTTGCCATGTTGTCCTTGCCCGCGACAGGCCACGCGCGCGCCCCGGCGGTGCATTGCTGCACCGGACGGCGGGGGCGATGTCGCGATCTATGTGATGGGCGATGCCGGGGGCCGTGGCGACGGCTGGGGTGGTGACCCCTGCCCGTCTTGCCATGTCTGTGCCCTTGCGGTGCATCGCATCTGTCTCCGGCCGCACCGTTAGCAGGCACGACCAATCATGCCCCGTTGCGGGGGCGGTTCAATATGGGCCAAATCGTTGCGATCTGCGCCCGAGTGACCTGCCTTCCCTGTCGCGCTCGGTGTCCGGCGCGGATGGGGGATGCAGAGAAACTGGTTCAAAGCGGCATACAGCCGCTCTGGCACATTAAGGGGCGCTTGCGGCAAAACGCAATGGCAATTCGTGCAGAGCCCAAAGGCAGGCGCGCATTGTCAGAGGTAATCCGACCGCGAAAGCCCGTATTTTGCCATTTTCTCGTTCAAGGTGCGGCGCGGCAAAGAAAGTTCGTCCATCACATTGGCAATCGAGCCGCGATGGCGGCGCATGGTATTGTCGATCAGCATCCGCTCGAAAGCTTCGACATATTCCTTGAGCGGCTTACCCTCGCCTACATGCTGGGGCGCAATCTCGGCATTATCGGCCATCAGAAGCGAGGCGATCGACCCTGATCCGCGCCGCTGCTGCAAGATCGCGCGCTCGGCAATATTGATCAGTTGGCGCACATTGCCGGGCCAAGGCGCCTGCAATAGCTGCGCCGCTTCCTGGGCAGTGACTTGCGGCGCCTCGGTGCCGTATTCTTCGCCGAATTGCTCGCCAAAGCGGGTGAACAGCGTCAAGATATCCTCGCCCCTTTGGCGCAGGGGGGGCAGGTCGATGCGCATGGCGGCCAACCGATAGAACAAATCAGGGCGCAAGCTGGTTTCGCATTGCTCGGGCTCGGCGGCGTTGCAGATCGCGACGATACGGGTTTCGGCGGGCATCCCTTGGGCGTTGATCACTGTCAAAAGCCGTGCCTGAAGCGCCTGTGGCAGGCTTTCGATATCTTCCAGCACCAAGGTGCCACCGCGCGCCTGTTCGACCAAGGGCTTGTCCTGATCCGCGCCGACGGGTCCGAAAAGCCGTGCAGCCAAGCTCTCTTCGTCATGGGCTGCGCAAGACAGGCTGACAAAGCTCTTGCCCGCACGCGGCCCGACCGCATGCAGCGCATGCGCCACCAACGTCTTGCCCGTGCCGGTTTCACCAGTGATCAACACATGGCCATCAGCTTGGCCCAGATCGAGAATGTCCTCGCGCAGGCGCTCCATCACCGCGCTAGTGCCAATCAGCTTGCGCATCAGCACGGTGCCATCGCTCAGTTCGCGGCGCAATGCACGGTTGTCGAGCGTCAAGCGGCGTTGCTGGCCCGCGCGCTTGGCCAAATCCGTCATCCTGTCGGGGTTGAAGGGTTTCTCGAGAAAGTCATAAGCCCCGATCCGCATCGCCTCGACCGCCATCGGCACATCGCCATGGCCGGTGATCATGATCACGGGCAGGCCGCTATCGACCCCCATCAGCCGTTTGAGAAAGGCCATGCCATCCATGCCCGGCATCTTGACGTCGCTGACCACGACACCCGGCCAATCGGCCCCGATCACCCTGAGCGCATCTTCGGCCGATGAAAATGTCTCGGTCTCGAAGCCCGACAGTGCCAACCATTGGCTGATCGACTGGCGCATATCCTGTTCGTCATCCACGATCGCGATCTTCATCGGCGCTGTCCTTTCGCGTGTCTAAGCCGCTTGGCCATCATGACCAGATAGGGGCCGCAATCGAATTTCGAACACCGCCCCGCCGGTTTCGCCATTGCGCGCAGTCAATCGACCGCCAAAATCGGTGATGATCCCCGAAGATATCGCAAGCCCCAAGCCAACACCTTCGCCGGGTTTCTTGGTCGTGTAGAAGGGTTCGAACAAGGCATCGAGATCATCGATCCCCTTGCCGCTGTCGCGCACGGTCAAGACCGCCTCCTCACCCTCGGCGATCAATAGGTCAAGCTCGCGCTTTTCAGCATCTTTCAGCGCGTCCAGCGCGTTGCGCAGCAGGTTGATGATGACCTGTTCCAGCCGCAGCCGGTCGGCCATGACCATCACCGGGCGGCGTGGCAAGCTTTGGTTGATCTCGACCCGCGTGGTGCGCAATTGCGGCTCCATCATGGTCAACGCGCCCTTGAGCGCATCGCGCAAATCGACGGGCTCAAGCGCCTCGCCGCTCTTGCGCGCATAGGATTTCAGTTGCCGTGTGATCGCACCCATGCGGTCGATCAGATCGTCGATGCGCTGAAAACTCGAGGCTGCCTCCTCGACGCGCTTGCGTTGCAACAACAGCCGCGCCCCCGCGAGGTAGGTCTTCATCGCCGCCAAGGGCTGGTTCAACTCATGGCTGACGGCAGCCGACATCTCGCCCAGTACGGCGAGTTTCTGGCTTTGCGCAAGGCTTTGCTCGGCCTCTTCAAGGGTGCGTTCAACGCGTTGTCGTTCGGCGATTTCCCGCTGAAGCCGGGCATTCAGGCGGCGAAGCTCGGCTGATTCGCGCTGAAGGCGAAAGGATTGCATCCGCGCGCGCCGCCCAAAGACGTAAAACCCCCCCGCCAAAAGCAGCGCGAATCCCATGATCTGCAACGACAGCACGCCGTTCACCCGTTCCCGCACGGAGGTAAAGGTCGTATAGCTGACGATGCGCCAGCCGCGAAACGGGATGCGGCTTTCCAAACGGATCATATCGGCGTCGAAAAATCCGGGCCTTGCGTCGCCGAAAGCGAAGTCGCCCGTTGCTTGGATCGCGCGCTGGATGGCTGATTGCACAGGTTGCAGCGCAAGCGCTTCGGCCTCGGTTCGGCCCCGCCAGCGCGGTTCGGTGGACAAGATGATGTCGCCCTCGCTATTCATCAAAAAGATCGCCTCGGTCGCGCCGCGCCAGCGTTCCACAAGACGCGACAGGTCGACCTCGACCACGATGACGCCAAGCATCTGGTTGTCCATGCCCTGTAAAGCGCGCGAAAAGGTAAAATCGAAGCGTCCCGTCTCTGGCTCGTTGGATGTAAACACAGTGTCGGTCGAGCGCGCGGCCTGTACGAAGAACGGGTCTTCGTCGCGGGTTTGACCCAGACGCTCGCGATCGGTGGCGGCCACGACGCGCCCGCGCCCATCCAGCAACATAAGCGAGGCCGCGCCGATCTCCTCGACATAGGAGATCAACCGCGCACTGGTTTCCTGAAAGCTTTCCGTCTCGAGCGAGCGGATCAGCAAGGGATCGCGCGATAACAACAAAGGCACGACTGAATGGCGCTGCAATTCCGATTGCAGGCTGCCCGAATAGATCGCAAGGCGCAGTTCGGCCCGGTTGCGGGTCGTTTCGGTGAAACGCTGGGTCAAAAAGCCATGCGACACCCAGATGATCGCCGCCGCCCCCAGGACGAACAAAAGCAAAGCCAAACGCTGCGTCCAGAACAGGCGCTTTGGCTGCGGCTCGTGCGGGCCATGGGGATCGACGGTGATCATGCGCCTATGCTAGGCGCGCACGGCCTTTCGCTCAAGCCATGCTGCGCGTCAGGCTTCCACCAATGCTTGGGCAAGGCTGTGAAACATCACCGCGCCATCACTGCTGCCATGGGCCGTTTCCATCGCGCGCTCGGGATGCGGCATCAAGCCCAAGACCCGGCGATTAGCGCTCAGCACACCCGCGATGTCATCAGTCGCACCATTGGGGTTGCCCACATAGCGAAACGCGATGCGATCTTCGGCGGCCAATTGCGCCAGCGTCGCGGCATCCGCCATGTAATTGCCATCGTGATGGGCAATGGGAATGGCGATCTCGGTCCCTTGGGCGTAGCCCGCGGTAAAGCGGCTGTTTTGCGTCTCGACCCGCAGCTTTTGCTGGCGGCAGACGAATTTCAATCCGGCATTGCGCATCAAGGCGCCGGGCAAAAGCCGGGTCTCGCACAAGACCTGAAAGCCGTTGCAAATCCCAAGTACATAGCCGCCCGCCGCTGCATGGCCCGCGACAGCGCGCATAATGGGCGATTGCGCCGCGATCGCCCCGCAGCGCAGGTAATCGCCATAGGAAAAACCACCCGGCACGCCGACGATATCGACGCCCTTGGGCAGCGTTGCATCCTTGTGCCAGATCATCTCTGTCTCAAAGCCCGCTGCGCGGAATGCGACCGCGAGATCGCGGTCACAATTGGAGCCCGGAAAAACCAGTACCGCTGCCTTCACGCCTGCATCTCCACCCGGTAGCTTTCGATCACCGTATTGGCCAAGAGCTTTTCGCACATCGCGGTCACATCGGCCTCGGTCGTGCCTTGGGCAAGATCAAGCTCGATCACCTTGCCCTGGCGCACACCGCTCACACCTGAAAAGCCCAAAGCGCCCAAGGCCGATTTCACCGCCTCACCCTGTGGGTCGAGCACGCCCGATTTCAACATCACGGTCACGGTGGCCTTCATCTACCCGTCCCCTTCATCTTTCCAAATTACGCATGCGACCGCGCGTGGCGCGGCCTAGTTGATCAGCGTGGGCTTGGTGATACCCGGCTCGCGCTGTGGCATGACACCCAAACGACGCGCCACCTCGGTGTAGGCATCGGCGAGATTGCCCAGATCGCGGCGGAACACATCCTTGTCGAGCTTTTGGCCCGTTTCCATATCCCAGAGGCGGCAGGAATCCGGGCTGATCTCGTCAGCGATGATCAGGCGCATATACTCGTTTTCCCAAATCCGGCCGATCTCGATCTTGAAATCGACCAACTTGATGCCAACGCCCAGCATCAGCCCCGACAGGAAATCATTCACCCGCAGTGCAAGGCTGATCATATCGTCAAGATCTTGCTGGCTGGCCCAGCCAAAGGCGATGATATGCTCTTCGGCGACCATCGGATCGCCCAACGCGTCATCCTTGTAATAAAACTCGACGATGGGGCGCGGCAGCGGGGTGCCTTCGGCGATACCCAGCCGCTTGGAGATGGACCCGGCCGCGACATTGCGCACCACCACCTCGAGCGGGATGATCTCAACCGCCCGGATCAACTGCTCGCGCATATTGAGTCGCCGGATGAAATGGGTCGGCACACCGACCGCGTTCAACCCGGTCATGAAGAACTCGGACAGGCGATTGTTCAGCACGCCCTTGCCTTCGACGGTGGCGCGCTTTTCGGCGTTGAACGCCGTCGCATCATCCTTGAAATACTGCACCAATGTGCCGGGCTCGGGGCCTTCATAGAGGATCTTGGCCTTGCCTTCGTAGACCTTTTTACGACGTGCCATGCTGTCTCCGGGGTCGATGGGGCGCGGCGGGGTGCTCGCCTCGCATCTTAGGGGCGGCTATAGGGCAAAGCGCGCTGTGTCGCAAGCGACGCGCCGGATCGGCGCTTGCGGCCCCTGCCCGTGGCCCCTTAAGATCGCTGCAACCGCAAATCTGACCGATGGAGTGCCGCCCATGACCACCTTCGACGACCGCGAGAACGCGTTCGAGAACAAATTCGCCCATGATCAGGAAATGCAGTTTCGCGCCGAGGCGCGGCGCAACAAGCTGATGGGGCTATGGGTGGCCGATATCCTTGGCAAAACCGGCGCGGATGCCGAGGCCTATGCCAAGGAGGTCATCAAATCCGATTTCGAGGAGGCCGGTCACGAGGACGTCATGCGCAAGCTGATGGCTGATGTGGGCGACCGTGTCCCCGAAGCAGAGCTGCGCGCCAAATATGTCGCGCTTTTGGTCGAGGCCAAGGCGCAGCTGATGTCCGAGATCTAAGCCACGCGGCGACCCATGCATGAACGGCCCTGCCATTTGGCGGGGCCGTTTGCCTTTGGATGATGAAATTCATTCATGATCGTCATGCATATTTTGCGCCTTGTTCATATCATGGCGCGGGTCCATGTCAGGCCCGCGTGCGCCGCCGTTCAAGGAGATCCGAAATGACCAACAAGCTGGCAGAGCTTTTGTCCCACCGCGACTGGCTGATGGCCGATGGCGCCACGGGGACAACCTTGTTCAACATGGGGCTGTCTTCGGGCGACGCGCCGGAATTGTGGAACGAGGAACACCCCGACAGGATCGCCACGCTCTATCGCGGCGCGGTCGAGGCGGGATCGGATATCTTCCTTACCAATTCCTTTGGTGGCACGCGGTCGCGGTTAAAACTGCACAATGCGCAAGATCGCTGCTACCAGCTCAACAAGCTGGCCGCCGAGATCGGGCGCGAGGTGGCCGATCAGGCCGGACGCACGGTGATCGTCGCAGGCTCGATGGGACCGACGGGCGAGATCATGGCGCCCATGGGAAACCTCACCCATGAGCTGGCGGTCGAGATGTTCCATGAACAGGCCGAAGGTCTGCGCGATGGTGGTGCCGATGTGCTGTGGGTCGAGACGATCAGCGCGCCCGAAGAATATGCTGCCGCCGCCGAAGGCTGCGCGCGCGCAGGCATGGCGTGGTGCGGCACGATGAGTTTCGACACTGCTGGCCGCACGATGATGGGCCTGACCTCGGCCGGGATGGCCGAGATGGTCGAGAAACTGTCTCATGTACCCTTGGCCTATGGGGCGAATTGCGGGGTCGGTGCCTCGGACCTGCTGCGCACGGTGCTGGGCTTTCGCGCCGCAGGTACCGTGCGCCCGGTGATCGCCAAGGGCAACGCGGGAATTCCCAAGTATCATGAAGGGCATATTCACTATGATGGCACGCCCGAACTGATGGCCCAATACGCGGTCATGGCCCGCGACGCGGGCGCCACGATCATCGGCGGCTGCTGCGGCACCACGCCCGAACATCTGCGCGCCATGCGTCACGCGCTGGAAACCACGCCGCGCGGTGCCGCCCCCAGCCTCGAGACAATCGCCGGGACCTTGGGCGGGTTTTCCTCGGGTTCGGATGGGACGGACGATAACGGCCCCAAGCGCGAGCGTACCAGCCGGCGTCGCGGTCGTGACTGAGGGCCGCATGGCGGCCTAAAACTGGACGATCCGGCCCGGCGCGTCGCCCCATGTCTGGGCGATGTCGCAATTCGACATTCCGATGCGAAGATTTGCACTAGGACAAACCCGTAACGCGCATGGCGTGAGGCCGTGCCACAGGAGACGCACCCATGTCCGACGACAGTGATGACATCATCCTTTCCGAGCTCGACGATGACGAGCTGGTCAGCCAGATGTATGACGACCTTTATGACGGGCTGAAGGAAGAGATCGAGGAATCGGTCAACATCTTGCTCGAACGCGGCTGGACACCCTACGACATCCTGACCAAGGCGTTGGTCGGCGGCATGACCATCGTCGGCAACGATTTCCGCGATGGCATCTTGTTTGTTCCCGAAGTGCTGATGGCCGCCAACGCGATGAAGGGCGGCATGGCGATCCTGAAACCCCTTCTGGTCGAAACCGGCGCGCCGCGCATCGGCAAGATGGTGATCGGCACCGTCAAGGGCGACATCCACGATATCGGCAAGAACCTTGTCGGCATGATGATGGAAGGCGCGGGCTTTGAAGTGGTCGATCTGGGCATCAACAACGCGGTTGAAAACTACCTTTCCGCGCTGGAAAAGGAAGACGCCGACATTCTGGGCATGTCGGCGCTTTTGACCACGACGATGCCTTACATGAAGGTCGTGATCGACACGATGAAGGACAAGGGCATCCGCGACGACTATATCATCTTGGTCGGCGGGGCGCCCTTGAACGAGGAATTCGGCCGCGCGATCGGGGCCGATGCCTATTGTCGTGACGCCGCCGTGGCGGTGGAAACGGCCAAGGAATTCGTGTTGCGCCGCCATAACCAGATGGCCGCCCGCGCCTGACCAAGGCCGGGAAAGCCAGCGATTGACGGCCCGGTCGGCGTTGACCGGGCCGTTTTTCTTTGGTGGATCTGAACGGCCCTTGCGCTTTCGTGGCGAAGGGCGTTTGCTCTGCCCCATGATGAGCCTCCCCCATCTTCACCCGGAGCCATGATGCCGCCCCGTGACCTCGCACTTGTGGCTATCGTCATACTCGCTTGGGGGTCGAATTTCACCGGCATGAAGCTGGCATTGGAAGAATTGCCGCCGCTCTTGTTCGTGGGCTTGCGCTTTGCGATCCTGATCCCACTGTTGTTCCTGTTTCCCCGCCCGGCCAGCTGGCCTGCGATCATCGCAGTGGGCGGGCTGATCAACATGGGGCAATTCGCTTTTCTCTTCAGTGGCTTGACGGCGGGAACCAGTGCCGGACTTGCCTCGCTCATCATTCAAAGCCAGGTGCCATTGACGATCATCATGGCATGGGCGGCCTTTGGCGAAAGGGTGACGCTTGTGCAAGCCTTGGGCATAGGGCTGGCGGTGATGGGCCTTGCGCTCTTTGGTCTGATCTCGGGGGGCAACATTACGCTGTTGGGTTTGGGGCTGATCTTGTGTGGGGCGCTGTGTTGGGCACTTGGCAATCTGGTGCTGCGCCGCCTGCCCGGTGTCGATATGCTGGCCTTGTTCCTATGGGCCTGCCTTGTGCCACCACTGCCGATGCTCGGGATGTCATTCTTGATCGAAACCGACGCACCTTTTGCGACAATCGCTGCCCTCAGCTTCGAGGGGTGGCTCGCCGTGCTTTATGTCGCCATCATCTCGACTGTCGTGGGCTATTCGATCTGGGGGACGCTGATGTCGCGCCATCGTGCCGCACAAGTCACACCCTTTGCCCTGCTGATCCCGCTTGTCGGCATGGGAACGGCGGCCATCGTCTTGGGCGAGCGCATCACCGGGGCCGAGGGTTTGGCGGCGGCAGTGGTACTGGCGGGGCTCGTGCTTGCCGTTCTGGGACCACGCTTTGTCGCGACAAGGGCTTTGCGCCGCCCCCCACCTGCGGCATGATCGGCGCATGGGTATGATCGACGATGCCACCTTACGCGATAGCGGCCTGGCCCCAGCGGGCGCGGGCCGGGTGCTTTTGATCGGCTGCGGCGCGCTTGCGCGCGAGATCTTGGACCTCAAGGCCGCCAATGCTTGGGACCATCTCGATCTGCATTGCCTGCCTGCGATCTTGCACAACCACCCAGAGCGCATCCCTGCCGCGGTCGAAGCCGCCATCACCGCAAGGCGCGCTGACTATGCACAGGTTTTCGTACTTTACGCCGATTGCGGCACGGGGGGGCTCCTCCAGGCGACCTGCGACCGGCTTGGCATCGGCATGCTGGAAGGGCCGCATTGCTACAGCTTTTTCGAGGGCAACACGGTCTTTGCCGCGCGGGAAGAAATGACGGCCTTTTACCTGACCGATTTCTTGGTGCGCCAATTCGATGCTTTCGTGACCAAACCCCTTGGCCTCGACCGCTTTCCACAACTGCGCGACATGTATTTCGGCCATTACACGACACTGGTCTATCAAGCCCAGACGGATGACCCGGAACTGACCGAAAAAGCAAAAGCTTGCGCGGCGTTCCTGAAGCTTGGCTTCGAGCGGCGCTTCACCGGCTATGGTGACTTGGAAGTGGCGATGGCCGCGCTGTGAGGGTGGGGAAAACCGGGGTTTTCCCCATGGGAAATCTCGAGATTTCCTGTGCGAAAAACCCGGGTTTTTCGCCGCCCTAGCCGGCGATCTTCTCGGCGGCGAGTAGCCTGATCCGTTCCACCATCGCGCGCACTCCGTTCGAGCGCTGCGCCGATAGATGATCGTTGAGCCCCAGCCGCGCCAGTTCCGCGCTTGCATCCACGGCCAAGACCTGCGCCAAGGTCAGCCCGTCATAAAGCGCATGCAACACCGCGATCAGCCCGCGCACGATCATCGCGTCGCTTTCGCCTTGGAAGTGAAACACCGCATCCGCACCCTGCCCCGTGATCTGGGGCAAGATCCACACTTGGCTGGCGCAGCCATCGACCTTGGTTGCCGGCACCTTGAAGGCATCATCGAGCGGTGCCATCGCCTTGCCCATGTCGATGACATGGCGATAACGCTCTTCCCAATCCTCGAGGAATTCAAAGGTGTCGGCGATCTCTTCGAAGGCGGCGCTGGCCATCTGGGCGCTCTCCCTTGGGGTTGTGCATGTGCCACTGACCTAAGCAAGCCGCGCAGCAAGGTCCAGAGGCGGCTTTCCTTCGCACCCAAGCTGCGCTAGCACAACGGGGTGACAAACCGATGGAGTGCCACATGCTGCGCGTGATCCTTGCCCTTGCCTTGATGATGAGCGTTGCTGCTTGTGGCACAAGATTGAACCCGTTCAACTGGTTTGGCGAGCCCCGCGAAGAGCGCGTGCGCGCAGAAGAACGCGTGGCTGAAAACCCGCTCGACCGGCGGTTCCTTGTTGCGGAGGTGGTGGATTTCGCCATTGATCCCACACCGCAAGGGGTGATCTTGCGCGCCATTGGCCGTCCCCAGACCCAAGGCCATTGGCAGGCCGATCTGGTCGAGGTTGCCCGTGACAACGCGGCCTTGATCCTTGAATTCCGTGTCTTTCCGCCGCCAACGCCGACCCCGGCTGGCACCCAACAATCGCGCGAGATCTTGGCAGGCTTGGAATTGTCGCATTTCGACCTGCGCGGCATTCGCACGATTACCGTGGTGGGCGCGGAAAACCGCCGCAGCATCACACGGCGCTGAGGCTCCTATACGGGGACGATCTTGACCCGGTCACCCTTGGCTGAAAGCGCGATTTCGCCGCGCACAAGGCGCAGCGCATCATTGCCGAACACCTCGCGCCGCCAACCTGTCGCCCAGATCCCATCCAGATCGCCGCAGGCGATATCGTCAAGATCGGCGGATGAGGCGATAAGCTTGGTCGCCACCCCGGCTTCCTCGGCCTTGGCCTTGAGGAGCACGCGCAAAAGATCGGCCAAAGCGCCGTTGAGGTTCGAACGATCGCGCCCCTCGGGCATTTGGGGTTGACGGTCGGCGGGCATATCAAGGCCCGCCACCACCGCCGCCACCAGCCCTTCGGCGATCTCACCCTTGCGCGCGTCACGCAGCAGCAGGCGTGATTTCGACAAATCGGCCAAGCTGCGCGGCTTGGTCGATGCAAGCTCGATCAGCGCGTCATCCTTGATCACGCGGCTACGGGGGATATTCTTTTGCTGGGCATAACGCTCGCGGAAGGCGGCCAATTCCTTGGCGATCGCCATGGTGCGGCCGGAATTCGTGCGCAGCTTCAACCTTTGCCATGCGTCATCAGGATCAACGACATAGCTTGAGGCATCGGTGAGCTGGGCCAATTCCTCCTCCAGCCATTGGGTGCGCCCGGTGTGCGCCAATTCGGCGCGCAGATATTCATAGATCTGGCGAAGATGGGTGACATCGGCCAGCGCATAAGTCTTTTGGGCGTCGCTCAAGGGGCGGCGCGACCAATCGGTAAAGCGCGAGGACTTGTCGAGATTGGCGCGCGCGATCTTGCGCACCAAGGTTTCATAGCCGACCTGATCGCCGAAGCCACAGACCATCGCGGCGACCTGTGTGTCGAAGAGCGGGCTTGGCACGACGCCGCCCTCGACATGGAAAATCTCGAGGTCTTGGCGTGCAGCGTGAAAGACCTTGACCACGGATTGGTTGCGGAAAAGCGCGTAAATTGGATCAAGCGACAGACCCTCGGCCAAGGGATCGATCAACACGGCCTCTGCGTCGCCATGTCCGGGCAGGGCCAGTTGGACAAGGCAAAGCTGCGCGAAATACGTCCGCTCGCGCAGAAATTCGGTATCCACGGTGACATAAGGCGCTTGGGCGGCCTTTGCGCAGAACGCTGCCAATGCTTCGGTGGTGGTCAGGATCTCGGTCAATGCAGTGGTCTTTGTCGCCGCCCGTCACAGCACGGGCCGATCCCGCATAGGCGAGGCGGACAGGAAAGAAAAGGGGCCGCGTACCAGCTCAGGCAGCCCCAAAAGATCGCAAAGCCGCGTCAGTCGGCAAACAATGCGCGGATATCGCGGGTCAATTGCCCCCGCAGTTGCGACATTTCCCCTGCTGAGAGGCGCGCATCGAGGACATCGAGAACCCCACCGATGGCAGCAGCGATATCCTTGGGTGGTTCGGGACCAAAAATCGCGGCGACGCGGGCGATGAAATCATCCTTGTCCCGGATCGCAGCAGGCATGCTTGAGGGGTTGTAGCCTTCGTAAAAGATCCCGCGCACGAAGATCGGCAGTTGCGCCGACAAATGGGCAGCGGTGTCGGGCGTCAACTGGTCGCGCAGCGCATGTAGCACGGCACGCAACAGGCGATAGGCGCGCTGCTTGTTCAAAAGCCCTGCGCGGTAATCGACTTCGTTGATCCAGATATTGGCCTGTTGCACGGATTCGTCGATAATCTTCAGCCCAAGCGCGCTCATCTACCCTGCTCCTTGCTGTCGGTGCGATCATGTCGGCCTCAGCGAGGGTACACAGCTGGCACCGGCACGCCTTGATCGTGATCACTGGGCGCGTGTCGCGCCGATGTTAGCGCCAACCCGCGATGTTGACGCTAACGGTTACGCTAACATGCGGAATTACGCCGATTTTTCCTTGGCCCGCGCGGTGTGCTTCGGTATGCGATGCCATAACTGGCGCGACTGACCATGAGGCTTGGCATGACGATCACCCTTGGGATCAACGGTTTCGGACGAATTGGGCGCTGCACGCTTGCCCATATCACGGAAGCCGCGCGCAACGATGTTCAGGTCGTCAAGATCAACGCCACCGGCCCGATCGAGACGAATGCCCACCTGCTGAAATACGACAGTGTCCATGGCCGTTTCCCTGGTGAGGTGCGCGTGCAAGGCGACACGATGGATCTGGGCCGCGGACCGATGAAGGTGTTTTCGACCTATGATCCGGCCAAGCTGGATTGGGAAGGCTGCGATGTGGTGCTGGAATGCACCGGCAAATTCAACAGCCGCGATGCGGCTGCCGTGCATCTGACGCGGGGCGCCAAGCGCGTGTTGGTATCGGCGCCTGCCAAAAATGCTGACAAAACGATCGTCTATGGTGTCAATCATCGCGAGCTTTTAGCCGAACATCATGTCGTCTCGAACGGGTCATGCACGACCAATTGCCTCGCCCCGATTGCCAAGGTGCTGAACGACGCGATCGGCATCGAACGCGGGATCATGACGACGATCCACAGCTACACGGGCGACCAGCCGACGCTGGATCGCCGCCATGACGACCTTTATCGCGCGCGTGCGGCCGCAATGGCGATGATCCCCACTTCGACGGGTGCCGCCAAGGCCTTGAAAGAGGTGCTGCCGGAATTGGAAGGTCGCCTTGACGGGACCGCGTTGCGGGTGCCGACGCCCAATGTCTCCTGTGTCGATCTGACCTTCGAGGCGCGCAAGGACGTCACCGTCGCCGATGTGAACGAGATCATGCGCGAAGCGGCCGAGGGTCATATGCGCAGCGTGCTCTCCTATGATGCAGAGCCCAAGGTCTCGATCGATTTCAACCACACGACGTTCTCGGCGATTTTCGCCCCTGACCAGACCAAGGTGGTGGGCGGGCGCACCGTGCGCGTGCTGGCGTGGTATGACAATGAATGGGGCTTTTCGGCGCGCATGGCCGATGTCTCGGCTGCGATCGGACGCTTGCTGCATTAAGCGCGCCCCATCTGCACTCCATGACCCGCGCGTCGCAGGCTTTGCAACACGCAGCTTTTCTTTTGCGAAATCGGCCTGAACCCCGGTTATAGCCTGCACAACCACGGCTTGGCCCGCCCGGTTTGCAACCGCAGATCAATGGGCAATGCATCATCGATCCCGCATCTGTCATCCCACGAGGTGCCGGCATCCCGCCGCGCCGAGAACCCGGAGACTGACATGATGAAGACCCGCATCCTCCCCGCCATCCTCGCCCTGTCGCTGGCCCTGCCCGGCGTGGCGATGGCCTCGTCCGACGCCGAGGTGCCGGCCGAGACCCAAGCCGCGATCCGCACCATGCTTGCTGAACAGGGCTATGAGGTGCGCCAGATCCAGACCGAAGACGGCCTGTTCGAGGCCTATGCCTTGAAGGACGGTAAGCGCTACGAGATCTACATCAATGCACAGATGGAGATCGTCGATAGCAAACGCGACGACTAATGCTCGCCTTGGGGCGCGCGCACCCCTCCCACCTGCGCGCCCCGCCCTTACCCGGAGACTAAAGCCATGATCCGTCACTCTGTCTGGGATCCCTTGGTGCGGATCTTTCACTGGAGCCTCGTTCTCACCTTCGCGGCCAATGCCCTGATCACCGACCCCGAAAGCAACCTGCATGAATGGGTCGGCTATATCGTGCTTGGCCTTGTCGGTTTGCGCCTTGTCTGGGGCGTGATCGGCGCCCGCCACGCGCGGTTCGCCGCGTTCATCCCCACGCCCAACACCGTGCTGGGCCAATTGCAGGACCTGGCCACTGGCCGAAAGCGCGTGCATCTGGGCCATACGCCGCTTGGCGCGCTGATGATCTTCAACCTGCTTCTCACGCTGCTTGCCATCGGCGCCACGGGCTACATGATGACCACCAACACCTATTGGGGCGTGGAATGGGTCGAGGAAACGCATGAATTGCTGGTCAGCTGGGCCGAGATGTCCGTCGCAGCCCATATCGCGGCGGTCATCTTCGAAAGCTGGCGGACAGGCGTTAATTTGCCGCGCGCCATGGTGTCGGGTGTCAAATCTGTGCCCGCGGATGCTAAGGTCGTGGAATGATACGCAAGCTGACCGATAACCCCTTGCCGCTCGTCGGCCTCATCCTCGCGCAGTCGGCCTGCGCGGGGTTCTTCGTGTGGGACGTGGTTCTGGACGGGGGGCAATTGCCGGGGCTTTTCCCGCTCGATATCCATTTCCTGATCGAGGCGGGGGCCGTCTTGGGCCTGATCGCGGGCATTGCCGTCGAAATACGGGTGCTGTTTCGCCTGCTTTCGCGCAAGGCCCATCTCGAGCGGCAGGTCTCGATGGCGCAAAGCGCCTTTCACGATGTGATCGAGGCGCATTTCGAAGCCTTGGCCCTTACGGCGGCAGAGGCCGATATCGCCTGGTTCACGGTCAAGGGTCTGTCGATTGCAGAAATCGCCCAGATGCGCGGCTCGGCTGAAGGGACGGTGAAAAGCCATCTCAACGCCATCTATCGCAAGGCTGATGTCACCAATCGTGGTGCGTTGCTGTCGCTGTTGATCGACGATCTGATGGACAGCACCGAAAAAGATCGCACCCGCGCGGCCTGATCCCCCTTTCTTCTGCCAAGCTGACATGCCAGCCTTGGCGCCGTATCCATGCGTAACGAGGGCTGCGATGACCGACGGGCTGGCGATTTTCTTTGTGATCTGCATCGCAGCGTTTCTCGCCATCGATGCCAGCCTCTTTGGCTGGGAGATGTCGCTAATCCTTGCGCGGCGCTTTACCGATCTGTTGAACTGGCTTGCCTTCTGGCGCTGACCCCTTCCCTTTTGCCGTGGCTTTGGCTACAAGGGTCATGTTAGCGGTAACATACCAACCAGAGCTGGCCCAAGGCGCCCCTGCCCCCATGGCCGCGGAGATAGACGGGAGAGCGCGTTATGGCCGTGAAGGTCGCGATCAACGGGTTTGGACGGATCGGGCGCAACGTGTTGCGCGCCATCATCGAAAGCAGACGCACCGATATCGAGGTGGTCGCGATCAACGACCTTGGACCGGTCGAGACAAATGCCCATCTCTTGCGGTTCGACAGCGTGCATGGCCGCTTTCCCGCAGCAGTCACCACCACCGCGGGCACGATCGATGTCGGGCGCGGCCCCATCGCCGTGACCGCGATCCGCAACCCCGCCGATTTGCCTTGGGGCGATATCGACATCGTGCTGGAATGCACCGGCATCTTCACTGACCGCGACCGCGCCGCAATCCATCTGGAAAACGGCGCCAAGCGTGTACTGGTCTCGGCCCCGTCGAAGGGCGCGGACAAGACCATCGTCTATGGCGTGAACCAAAAGACGCTGACGGGCGACGATCTGATTGTCTCGAACGCATCTTGCACGACCAATTGCCTGGCACCTGTGGCGCATGTGTTGCATCAAGCCATCGGGATCACGCGTGGTTTCATGACCACGATCCACAGCTACACGGGTGACCAACCCACGCTTGATACCATGCACAGCGATCTTTACCGCGCGCGCGCCGCAGCCTTGAGCATGATCCCTACCTCGACGGGCGCGGCCAAGGCGGTGGGGCTGGTCTTGCCCGAGCTTGCGGGCAAGCTTGACGGCGTGGCGATCCGGGTGCCGACACCCAATGTCTCGGTCGTCGATCTGACCTTCGAAGCCGCGCGCGCTACCACCGCCGAGGAGATCAACGCCGCAATCCATGCCGCCGCCGCGGGTGGCCCGCTCAAGGGAATCCTTGCCGTGACCGACGACAAGCTCGTCAGCCAGGATTTCAACCATGATCCCCATTCCTCGATCTTTGCGACGGATCAGACCAAGGTGATGGATGGCAACCTGTGCCGGGTCTTGAGCTGGTATGACAATGAATGGGGATTTTCGAACCGCATGGCCGATACGGCGGTCGAAATGGGCAAATACCTGTAACGGGCGGCAAGGGCGGGATTTGCGTATTTCTGGAAAGATGAAGGGCAATTTGATTTAAATTGTCCGGACTGGCGCATCCCTCCTTCACCTTTCCCCAAATACGCATCGCAGGCGCGGCAAAGTCACTGGCATGTCGTTTTTGCCATGCTATGACCACCGCGCAGGTTAGGTAACGGAGGCTGCAATGGGCTGGAAAACACTCGATGACATGGATCTGGCGGGCAAGATCGTGCTGACCCGGGTCGATATCAACGTGCCGGTGCAAGAAGGCCGGGTGACTGATGCGACCCGCATCGCGCGCATCGTGCCGACGATCCGCGATATCCTTGCCAAGGGCGGCAAGCCGGTGCTCTTGGCTCATTTCGGCCGCCCCAAGGGCAAGCCCGTGCCGGAGATGTCGCTGCGCGTGACACTGCCCGCGCTCGAAGCGGCCTTGGGCCGGCCCGTCACCTTCATCGAGACACCCAGCCGCGCCGCTTTGGAGGCCTTACCTGCCGATGCGGTGGCCCTGGTCGAAAACACCCGTTTCACCCCGATGGAGGAAGCAAACGACCCCCAGATGGCGGCCTTTCTGGCGGGCTTAGGCGATGTTTACTGCAACGATGCGTTTTCAGCGGCGCATCGCGCGCACGCCTCGACCGAAGGGGTCGCGCGGCTTTTGCCCGCTTGCGCAGGGCGTTTGATGGCGGCTGAACTTGGCGCCCTCGAAGCGGCCTTGGGCAACCCTGCGCGTCCCGTGGTGGCCGTGGTCGGTGGAGCCAAGATTTCCACCAAGCTGGACCTCTTGGCCAACCTGACGCGCAAGGTCGATCAGCTGATTATCGGCGGCGGCATGGCTAATACCTTTCTGGCTGCGCAAGGCCTCGCGGTCGGAAAATCACTGTGCGAGCATGATCTGGCCGACACTGCGCGCGCGATCATGGCAGGGGCCGCGGCCGCAGGCTGTGAGATCATCTTGCCCAGCGATGTGGTTGTGGCCGAAGCCTTTGCCGCACATGCGCCCCATCGCGTGATGGCCGCCGATGCGGTGGCTGAGACGGGCATGATCCTTGATGCAGGACCCGCGACGGTCGCCCGCATCGCCGAGGTCTTTGCAGGGGCCAAGACGCTGATCTGGAACGGCCCCTTGGGTGCCTTCGAGATTGCGCCTTTTGATGCCGCCACCGTCGCCGCCGCGCGCGCTGCGGCCAAGCTCACCCGCTCGGGCGATCTGATCTCGGTCGCGGGTGGCGGCGATACGGTGGCCGCGCTCAACCATGCGGGAGTGGGCGATGACTTTACCTATATCTCGACCGCCGGTGGCGCCTTCCTCGAATGGATGGAGGGCAAGTCCCTTCCCGGTGTCGCGGTGCTTGAATCGGCGGAATAAGCAACTGTTTGCGCCACCATGATGGACAGCCGCGTGGGGCTTTGGCATGGAGTGGGCATTGCCAACGCCGATAGGAGTGCGCCGATGTCGCGTGATGCCATGACCCACCAGATGCAGACCGGACAAGGGTTCATCGCGGCGCTTGATCAATCGGGCGGCTCAACCCCCAAGGCGCTGCGCCTTTATGGTGTGCCGGACACCGCCTATGCGACCGAGGTCGAGATGTTCGACCTGATCCATGCCATGCGCGCGCGAATCGCCACCGCCCCCGGTTTTACCGGCGACAAGGTTATCGGCGCGATCTTGTTTGAAATGACCATGGATCGTGACATCGCGGGCAAACCCGCCGCGCGCTACCTGTGGGAGGAAAAGAGGGTTGTTCCTTTTCTCAAGATCGACAAGGGGCTCGAGGGCGCTGCCAATGGCGTGCAGATGCTCAAACCCATCGCGGGCCTTGATGCGCTGCTGGATCGCGCCGTGGCACATGGGATTTTCGGGACCAAGGAGCGCTCGGTCATTCTTGGGGCTAATGCAGGGGGCATTGCCGCGATCGTCGATCAACAGATTGAACTCGGCCTGACCGTTCTGGCCAAGGGCTTGATCCCGATCCTTGAACCCGAGGTTGATATCAACGCGCCCGACAAAACCGCCGCTGAAGAGATGCTCTTGGCTGCCTTGCTGAAAGGGCTCGATCGCATCCCCGATGATGCGCAAGTCATGCTGAAACTGACTATTCCCGATCAGACCGGGCTTTATGCGCCGCTGATCGCCCATCCGGCAGTGATGCGTGTCGTGGCGCTATCGGGTGGCTATAGCCGCGACGACGCCTGCGCGCGACTTGCGACAAATCCCGGCATGATCGCGAGTTTCTCGCGCGCCCTGACCGAAGGCCTGTCGGCCGACCAAAGCGACGCGGAATTCAACGCCACACTCTCCACCGCCATCGACGCGATCCACGCAGCATCCATCAGCTAAACACCGCCAGGATCAAAAAAGGAATCATTTCCCCAAATGGGGGATTCCCTTTCGCGAATCATTGTGCGATTCTGCCTGCAACGCACCGAAAACAGGTGCGAAAACAAGGCAGCACGGCACGATCATGATGCGGACGAAATCTCTTGGTGGAATGATCCTGCCGGTTGTGCTGCTTTTTGTGGGTGCGCATTTCACATTCACGGCGGTGCAGGGCGATTACGGGCTTTTCCAGCGTGTCCAGATCGACGCGGAAGCCGCACGGCTTGAGGCGCAACTGGCTGCCATTAGCCAAGATGTGGCCCGGTTAGAGCTGTTGACCCGTCGCCTATCGGATGCGTTTCTTGATCTCGACCTGCTCGATCAGCAGTTGCGCGATGTCTTGGGCTATATCCGCGCCGATGAGATCGTTTTGCCCTGACGCGGCAGGACCATCCCTACATCTTTCCGAAAATAAGCCAACGCCCAAATCGCCTGCGATCTGACACTGGTCGAGCCTTGCATCCTGTGCAACCCCCTGCGTCAGGATTGCAGGGTGCAATCTGCGGTTGCCTGTGCTAGGAAAATGTTTAACGTTAAACTATCTGTGCGACACGGGGGAGGATGACCCGCATGCCACCACGCAAGACCGCGCCGAAGACTGAGGCGGCTAAGTCGAATATCTCGGCCGACGACCTCAAGCGCTACTACCGCGACATGCTCTTGATCCGCCGCTTCGAGGAAAAGGCGGGCCAGCTTTATGGCATGGGCCTGATCGGCGGCTTTTGTCACCTTTATATCGGGCAAGAGGCGGTCGTTGTGGGCCTTGAGGCTGCGGCTTCCGAAGGTGACAAGCGCGTGACCTCCTACCGCGACCATGGCCATATGCTGGCTTGTGGCATGGACCCCAAGGGTGTGATGGCCGAATTGACCGGCCGCATCGGGGGCTATTCCAAGGGCAAGGGCGGCTCGATGCATATGTTCTCCAAGGAAAAGCATTTCTATGGCGGGCATGGGATCGTGGGTGCGCAGGTGCCGATTGGGGCGGGGCTTGCCTTTGCCGACAAGTATTTGGGCAATGACCGCGTGACCTTCACCTATTTCGGTGATGGGGCCGCGAACCAGGGCCAGGTCTATGAAACCTACAACATGGCCCAGCTGTGGGATCTGCCGGTCATTTTCGTGATCGAGAACAACCAATATGCGATGGGGACATCTGTCACCCGCGCCACCAAGTCGCCCGCGCTGTGGAAGCGCGGCGAGGCTTACGGCATCGCCGGCGAAGAGGTGAACGGCATGGATGTGCTTGCCGTCAAGGATGCAGGCGAGCGTGCAGTCGCGCACTGCCGCGCTGGAAAAGGGCCTTACATTCTTGAGGTGATGACCTATCGCTATCGTGGCCATTCCATGTCGGACCCTGCGAAATACCGCACCCGCGAAGAGGTGCAGGAGATGCGCGAAAAGCGCGACGCCATCGAACAGGTGCGCCAAATGTTGCTGACGGGTGGCCATGCCTCCGAAGACGATCTGAAAAAGATCGACAAGGAGATCAAGGATATCGTCAACGAGGCGGCCGAATTCTCCAAGGAAAGCCCCGAGCCGGACCTGTCCGAGCTTTGGACCGACATCTACGCCTGAGAGGACGATTAAGACATGGCAACCGAAATTCTCATGCCCGCCCTCTCGCCCACGATGGAGGAAGGCACGCTGGCCAAATGGCTGGTCAAGGAAGGCGATACCGTGAAAGCGGGCGACATCATCGCCGAGATCGAAACCGACAAAGCGACGATGGAATTCGAAGCGGTCGATGAAGGGGTGATCGGCAAGATCCTGATCGCCGAAGGCACCGAAGGGGTGAAGGTCAACACCGCCATCGCCATCATCGGCGAAGCGGGCGAGACGATCAGCACCCCGGCCCAAGCCCAAGCCGAAGCGGCCCCGCAGGCCGCAGCGCCCGCCCAAGCAGCGCTCGCCGCAGCACCCGCCGCCCCCGTGGTCGATCGCAGCCCCGACTGGCCCGAAGGCACGCCGATGAAGACCCAGACCGTGCGCGAAGCCTTGCGCGACGCCATGGCCGAAGAGATGCGCGCCGACCCGACCGTCTTTGTGATGGGCGAAGAGGTCGCGGAATACCAAGGCGCCTACAAGGTGACACAAGGCCTGCTCGACGAATTTGGCGCCAAGCGCGTCATCGACACGCCGATCACCGAGCATGGCTTTGCGGGGATTGGCGTCGGCGCGGCATTCGGTGGGCTCAAGCCCATCGTCGAGTTCATGACTTTCAACTTCTCGATGCAAGCCATTGACCATGTGATCAATTCGGCCGCCAAGACGCTTTACATGTCGGGCGGCCAGATGGGTGCGCCGATGGTGTTCCGTGGCCCCAATGGTGCCGCTGCCCGCGTGGCCGCCCAGCACAGCCAGGATTTCGCGGCATGGTACGCCCATATCCCCGGCCTGAAAGTGGTCCAGCCCTATTCGGCGGCCGACGCCAAGGGTCTGCTCAAGACCGCGATCCGTGACCCGAACCCGGTCATCTTCCTTGAAAACGAGATCCTATATGGCCGTTCCTTCGAGGTGCCGGACCTTGCCGATTTCACCATCCCCTTCGGCAAGGCGCGCATCTGGCGCGAAGGCAGCGATGTGACCCTGATCAGCTGGGGCATCGGCATGACCTACACGCTGGAGGCCGCCGAAATCCTCGCCAAGGAGGGCATTTCCGCCGAGGTGATCGATTTGCGCACGCTGCGCCCGCTCGATTACGACACGGTGCTGGCCTCGGTGATGAAAACCAACCGCTGCGTCACCATCGAAGAGGGATTCCCCGTTGCGTCGATCGGCAACCATCTGGGTGCGTGGATCATGCAGAATGCCTTCGACTATCTCGATGCGCCGGTGATCAACTGCACGGGCAAGGATGTGCCGATGCCCTATGCGGCCAATCTCGAAAAGCTCGCGCTCGTCACCACCGCCGAGGTGGTCGAGGCCGCGCGCAAAGTCACCTATCGCTGAGGAGCGCGGATCATGCCCACAGAAATCCTGATGCCCGCGCTCTCCCCCACGATGGAAGAAGGCACGCTGGCCAAATGGCTGGTCAAAGAGGGTGACACCGTCAAATCCGGCGACATCATCGCCGAGATCGAAACCGACAAGGCGACGATGGAGTTCGAAGCCGTCGATGAAGGCGTGATCGGCAAGATCCTGATTTCCGCGGGGACCGAAGGGGTCAAGGTCAACGCCCCTATCGCCGTGCTTCTGGACGAAGGCGAAAGCATGGGGCAAACGGCCAGCGCCGCGCCCAAAGCCGCTGCCCCGGCTGCCGCCCCTGCCCCGGCCCCGGTTGCCACTGTCGCGGCTGCCGCTCCGGCGCCTGCCGCACCCAAGGCCGCCGACGGCGCGCGGGTCTTCGCCTCGCCGCTGGCGCGCCGGATCGCTGCCGACAAGGGAATCGATCTGGGCGCGATTAAGGGCTCTGGCCCGCATGGCCGGATCGTCAAGGCCGATGTCACGGGTGCCACGGCAACGGCCGCACCTGCACCCGCCGCTGCCCCTGCCCCTGCCCCCGCTGCCAAAGCGGCCACCGCGATGCCCGCAGGCCCCGATGCCGCGCAAGTCATCCGCATGTATGAAGGCCGCGCCTATGAGGAGGTCAAGCTTGACGGCATGCGCAAGACGGTCGCCGCCCGCCTGACCGAGGCCAAGCAGACCATCCCGCATTTCTACCTGCGCCGGGATATCCGTCTTGACGCGCTGATGTCTTTCCGTGGGCAGCTCAACAAGCAGCTTGAAGCCCGCGGCGTGAAGCTGTCGGTCAACGACTTCATCATCAAGGCCTGCGCGCTGGCGCTGCAACAGGTGCCTGCCGCCAATGCCGTCTGGGCGGGTGACCGGATGCTTCGGCTGAAACCTTCGGATGTGGCCGTGGCGGTCGCGGTCGATGGCGGGTTGTTCACGCCGGTTCTGAAAGATGCCGATCAAAAAAGTCTCTCGGCGCTCTCGGCCGAAATGAAGGATCTTGCCACCCGTGCGCGCGACCGCAAGCTGGCGCCGCATGAATATGTCGGAGGCACCTTCGCGATCTCGAACCTTGGCATGTATGGGATCGAGAATTTTGACGCAGTCATCAACCCGCCACATGGCGCGATCCTGGCGGTGGGTGCCGGGATCAAGAAGCCCGTGGTGGGGGCAGATGGTGAGATCAGCGTGGCGACCGTCATGTCGGTGACGCTTTCGGTCGATCACCGGGTCATCGACGGCGCGCTTGGGGCCGAGCTTTTGCAGGCAATTGTTGACAATCTCGAGAATCCCATGGCTATGCTTGCATAAGCAAGGAATTGCGGCGCCGGGGAGGAGAGGCGACGCGAAGGCACGGGGCCGCGATCACCGTATCGCCGGCCCCGTCGCATTTGAGGCATCGTCCTGGTTTGACACGTCTTGGGCGATGGTCAGCAACAAATCTTGTACAAGATCCTAGCGGCGAAAGATCGATGGCCGCAGGCCGCTGTGCGCATTCTCGACCACATCGGCGATGCGCTTGGCGCGGGTCGCGGACCCTCGCGCAGTTTTGATCCATTCGAGGGTGCCACGCCGGACACTGCGCGGCCAGTTATCCCAGACAGCCCGGAGCACACCAAGCGCTTCGTCCAGATCAGGCGGCACGTCGCCGCGTTCGACGTCGTCGAGAAACGCCCACATGCCATTGGCCAAAGACTGTGCGATCACGGCTTCACCCGCCGCGGTCATCCGCCCTTCGGTCCGCATGCGGATCACGATCTCCTTGTTCACGGCTGACCATGCCGACCGAGCATTTCGCGGCGCGCAGCGGTGCCGCATCCGATCCGCGTCAAGCGCTGCCACCTGCCCATCAACCCACCCCCAACACAAAAGCTCCTCCACCGCCTCGGCCCAAGGCAAGTAGTGGGGTGTGTGCTTCTTGTAGGTGGCGATCCAGACGCCGGAACTTTTGGCGTGGTTGGCGGCCAGCCAGTCGCGCAGCGCGATGCGGCTTTCGATGGTGACGATGTCCTCGCTCATGGCTGCAACGCCTTCCACGTGCCGGGGGGCAGACCATCGAGCGTGTGATCGCCCACCGACCAGCGGATCAGCCGCAGGACCGGCAGGCCCACATGGGCGCACATGCGCCGCACTTGCCGGTTGCGCCCCTCGGTGATGGTCAGTTTCAGCCAAGCCTCGGGTACATTGAGGCGAAAGCGCACCGGGGGCTCGCGCGGCCACAGCCAATCGGGGGCCTCCACCTGTTCCACCTTGGCGGGCCGTGTCGGCCCATCCTTGAGCGTCAAACCTTGGCGCAGCGCCCCCAGCGCATCCGCCGTGGGCGTGCCTTCGACCAGCGCGAAATAGGTCTTTGGTGTGTGGGATTTCGGATCGGTCAGCCGCGCCTGCAAGATGCCGTCATTGGTCAAGAGTAACAGCCCCTCGCTGTCGCGATCGAGCCGCCCCGCCGGATACATGCCCGGCATGTCGAGATAGCGCTTCAACCCCGGCCAATGCCCGTCATCGGTGAATTGGCTGAGCACATCCATCGGCTTGTTGAAGGCGATCAGCCGCGTCTCGCTGCGCGGCATGGCGGATTTGGCGCGCGGGCGCGGGCGACTCAATGCGCCACCGCCCAATTCGCCCCCTGCCCGGCATCCACGACGATCGGCACATCGAGATGCACGGCAGGCAGCGCTGCGCCCTCCATCACCGCGCGCGCCGCCGCGATGAGCGGATCGACGGCATCGGCATCGACCTCGAACAAAAGCTCGTCATGCACCTGCAAAAGCATCTTCGCGGGGAGATCGGCAATCGCATCCTCCATCCGGATCATCGCGCGGCGGATGATATCGGCGGCGGTCCCTTGGATCGGGGCGTTGATCGCGGCGCGCTGGGCAAAGCCCGCGCCGGGGCCGCGCGCGTTGATCTCCGGCGTGTGGATCTTGCGGCCAAAGAGCGTCTGCACGTAGCCATTGGCCTTGGCGAAGGCTTTCGTCGCCTCCATGTAATCCTTGATGCCGGGGAAGCGTTCGAAATAGCGGTCGATAAAGCCCTGCGCCTCGGCGCGGGGGATGCGCAGATTGCGCGCAAGGCCAAAGCCCGAGATGCCGTAGATCACGCCGAAATTGATCGCCTTGGCCTGACGGCGCACATCCTGTGTCATTTGGTCCAAGGGCACGCCGAACATCTCGGAGGCGGTGGCGGCGTGAATATCCTGCCCTTCGCGGAAGGCCTGTTTCAGCGCGTCGATCCCCGCGATATGGGCCAAGATGCGCAATTCGATCTGGGAGTAGTCGAGCGATACCAGCACGCGGCCCTCGGGCGCGACGAAAGCCTCGCGGATGCGACGCCCCTCTTCGCTGCGGACGGGAATGTTTTGCAGGTTCGGATCGGTCGAGGCCAAGCGCCCGGTATTGGCACCCGCGATGACATAGCTTGTATGCACCCGCCCCGTGTCACGGTTGATGTGGTCCTGCAACGCGTCGGTATAGGTTGATTTGAGCTTTTGCAGCTGGCGGTAATCCAGCACGCGGGCCGCGAAATCATGGGTGGCAGCAAGGTCTTCGAGCACCTCGGCAGGCGTGGACCATTGCCCGGTCTTGGTCTTTTCGCCACCTTCAAGGCCCATCTCCTCGAACAGGATCTGGCCCACCTGCGCGGGGGATTGCACGTTGAAGGGGTGACCCGCGAGGTCAAACAATTCCGCCTCAAGCCCCGCCATTTTCTGGGCAAAGGCGTTCGACATGCGGCTGAGCACATCGCGGTCGACCTTGATGCCCGCCATCTCCATCCGTGCCAGCACCGGCACCAGAGGCCGCTCCATAGTCTCATAGACAGTCGTCACCTGCGCGCGGTGAAGCTGTGGCTTGAATATCTGCCAGAGCCGCCATGTCACATCGGCATCTTCAGCGGCATAGGGGGCGGCCTGATCGATCGGCACGCGGTCGAAAGTGATCTGGGATTTGCCCGAACCGATCAACTCCTTGATCGGGATGGGCGTGTGGCCAAGGTAGCGCTCGGAGAGCGCATCCATCCCATGCCCATGCAGCCCCGCATTCAGCGCGTAAGACATCAGCATCGTGTCGTCGATGGGGGCCACAGCGATGCCGTAGCGGGCAAGGATCTTCACATCATACTTGGCGTTTTGCAGGATTTTCAGGACCGATGCATCCTCGAGCATCGGCTTGAGCAGGGCCAGCGCCGCATCAAGGCCCATCTGCCCCTCGGCCAAGGCGGTCGAGCCGAAAAGCCCCTCTCCCCCCTCGGCGCGATGGGCAAGCGGGATATAGCAGGCCTCATTCGGGCCGGTGGCGAGCGAAATGCCGACCAGATCGGCGGTCATCTCGTCGAGGCCGGTCGTCTCGGTGTCGATGGCGACAAACCCTGTGGCGCTGGCCCGCGCGATCCATGCGGAAAGCGCCTCGGCATCGCAGACGACCGTATAGGCTGCGCGGTCGATGGGCGGCATGGCGGGCGTATCCTCGGCCACGGGATCGGCGCCGCGCGGATCGGTGTCGACGATCGCGGGGGCGGCCACCCCGAACCCGTCGGCGATCCGCTTGGTCAGCGTGCGGAACTCCATCTTGGCGAGGAAATCGAGCAGCACCGCCGCCTCGGGTTCGCGCACTTCCAGCGTGTCGAGGGTGACATCGATGGGTGTTTGATCATCGAGAGTCACGAGACGCTTGGACAGGCGGATTTGATCCGCGAAATTGATCAGGGTCTCGCGGCGCTTGGGTTGCGGCACTTCATCCGCCCTCTCAAGAAGCGCCTCTAAGCTACCAAATTCATTAATCAAAATAGCCGCAGTCTTGATCCCGATCCCTGGTGCGCCGGGGATGTTGTCAACACTGTCGCCGGCCAATGCCTGCACATCCACCACCTTGTCGGGGGTGACACCGAATTTAGCCTCGACCCCCTCGCTGTCGATACGCAGGTTCTTCATCGCGTCGAACATCTCGACGCCGCCACCAACCAGCTGCATCAGATCCTTGTCGGAGGAAATGATCGTGCAACGCCCCCCCGCCTCGCGGGCTTGGCGGGCGAGCGTTGCGATGATGTCGTCAGCCTCGTAATTCTCAAGCTCCAGACAGGCGATGTTGAAGGCGCGTGTCGCCTCGCGCGTCAGCGGGATCTGCGGGCGCAGATCCTCGGGCATGGCCTCGCGGTTGGCCTTGTAGAGGTCGTACAGATCGTTGCGAAACGTGTGGCTGCCCTTGTCGAAGACGACGGCGGCATGGGTCGGCGCATCCGGGCCGGTATTGGCCTCGATCATGCGGTGGATCATGTTGCAAAAACCCGAGACCGCCCCGATGGGAAGACCGTCGGATTTGCGCGTCAAAGGCGGCAGCGCATGATAGGCGCGGAAGATAAAGGCCGAGCCATCGACGAGATGCAGGTGATGTCCCTTGCCGAATGCCATATGCGCGCTTCCCCTTCGCTGATCTTGGGGTGTTCTAGCGCGCGACCGCGCAGGGCGCGACCCCGGTTTTCGGCCTCAGCTCTCGGATTTCAGCTTTTCCGCGACATCGGCATGGATAAATTTCTTGTCGCAATAGCCACATTCGACCCAGCCACGCTCGGGCGGGATCGACAGCCAGACGCGCGGATGGCCCAAGGCCCCCTCGCCGCCGTCACAGGCGACACGGGTGGCGGTCACGATCTCGGTCTCGGGCGGGGCGATGGGCATGGTCGGTGTCCTCGGCTGCGGTCTGACGTTGCGGATATGGCAGGTCGGGGTTTGGCAAGCAAGACCAGGCCCCTACAGAACAGTCCCGAAAGCCTAGCCCTGCTGCAACATCCGGCCCAAGGGGCGGCCTGACAGGATATGAACATGGTAATGCGGCACCTCTTGGGCGGCGACGTCACCGGCATTGGAAATGGTGCGATAGCCCTGCCCGCCCTCGCCCGGGCGAAGCCCAAGCTGGGCGCAGATCTTGGCAATGGTGCGGTTGAAATCGACGATCTCGGCATCGCTGGCGTCCAGACCGAAATGATCGGCGCAAACATATGGCCCCTTGGGGATCACCAGCACATGGGTAGGTGCTTGCGGGTAGATATCAGCGAAAGCCAGTGTATGGGCGGTTTCCATCACCGTCTTGTTGGGGATCTCACCGCGCAAGATGCGTGCGAAAATGTTCTGCGGGTCGTAGGAATAGGCCATCTTGGTCCCCTGTCAGTCTGCGAACAGATACGGGGTTTCGGCCAGCTGATGCGCCGTGTCCAGATCAATATCGAAGAATGCGGCCAAAACATTGGCATTTTCGGCGGTGCTGCGGTCTTGGCGGATGCGCCAATGGCGGGGGAACTCCGCGTCGCGGATGCGGATCGACTCATCCTCGAACTCATGGCGCAAGGTTGGCAATATCCGCGTGATCACCTCGTCGGGCGTCTCTTGGGTTGCAAGGCCCACGCGCATGGCATGACCAACAAGATATTGATCGTCAAAGGTGCATTGCAGTTCCAGAATACGGGCATTGGCGCGATCCGACATGAAATCGCGCATCAAACCGACATTGGCCGGGTCAAGGCAGATCATCAGCCGATCGGTGCGGTGATAATCGAACAGCATCCGCATCAACGCCCGTCTGTGGCGATTGCGCTTCTCCAAGGTCCGCTCGATCCCACCCAAATGCGGCACCGCGCAGCCTGCCTCGTCAAAGAGGTACTCAAGCCCCCGGATATCAAGCAGATTGACACTCGCCGCCAGCAAGCGCTTGGCGACATGCCATTTCTTGCACACAAGCATGTAAAGGTCGCGGTCGGCGCCAAGGCTGCTTTCACGCTCCCAAAACCGCGGCGCATACCGCTTGCCGATCCGCCCACGGCCCGTGAGAAAGCCATAAAGCTTTTCGCCCTCGCCGCTTGTGGCAAAGTCAAGCTGGTCAGATTGCCACAACGCCCCCAAACGCGCCTTGAGCAAGCCGGCCTCGGGGCTGATCTTGCGGGCAAATAGGTAATCTTGGCTGATCAAGAGGTTATACTGATCATTATAAAAGGTGACGGGCATTCCGTAATCGCTGAACAGCTTGAAGGTCAGCGTCCGGCTTTCGATCTCGCGCTCAGGCACAAGATGGCGGGCCAGCGTTTGAAAGAATGTCTCGTCCGGGATCCATGTCGTGGAAAAGAAGCGCACGACATCGGGGCGCTTGCGACAAAAATCGAGCATGGCTTCGATGGTGCGCCGCCGCAAGCACCACCATTGGCTACCGATCTGCACCTCGATATCGGCTGGGATACGCCGGGTAAGCTTGAGCTTTTTCTGGATATTGTAGCTGCGATAAAACAGGGCTTTCTGTGTGCGTTCGTTGAACCAATGGCGATAGATCAGGCGCTCTTCCTTGAGGCCGGTCTTGATCCAGTCCGAAGTGAAGAAATCGAAGGCCTCGATATAGTCGCAATCGGCGGCCTCGAGAAAGCGGTGGGCATAGGCCGCCGATTTCACCGGCAGGCAATCGCCCGAGAGCATGTAGAAATGCGTGGCGTCCGGAAAGCTTTCCTCGGCCGCCTCGACCGCGTTGAGCGTGGCGCGCACAAGGCTCCAGCCGCCCCAGCCACATTTGATGCGCTTCTTGACAAACACCACCCCGGGATTGTCGGCAAGCGCCGTTGTGATCGTCGCATAATCGGCAGGTTTTGCGCGAGCGTCGAAATGGATGGCGACATAATCCCCGGTCGCTGTCAACCGCTCGGCCAAACCGATGATCGCCGGCGCATCCTTGTGACAGAGCAAAATGAACGCAATCTTTGCCATTTAAGAAACAAACACCTTTGGAAGCTATTCTTTGTCACATCGCAGCAACGAACGGAAGTTGAAGCATGTGATCTTTTTACGCATTATGCACCAAAGCGCCACCATGCGGCGGCGCAACAGACAAGAATCGAGAGGCGCGAGAGATGGGTTTCCCCGGCACCTGGATGACCGAAAGCGAAAGCGTGATTTACCGGGTGGTGCCAAAATGCGCCTGTTCGACCATCGGCCAGATCATGTTTTATTCAGATCACGCCACCTATTTTGACGGGGATATCCATGATGCAACCCATGGGCTGCACAAATGGTCGCTCGAGGCCAGCCAACCCCTGATCGAGGTGAATGTGAAGGGCCAGAACGCCTACACCTTCACCTGTGTGCGCAACCCCTATACCCGCGTTCTGTCGAGCTTTTTCGACAAGATCTGCGGCATCCAGCGCAATGGGCGGCGCTATCGCGGCAACATGGTGCCGCTCTTGATCCAGAAATATGGGATCGAGGTGGGCGGCGATGACGGCAAAGGCGAATTTGACCAGATCGCCAGCTTCCGGCGCTTCTTGCTGTTCGTGCGCGATACCATCCGCTGGCGCCGTCCGATGGAGCCCGACATCCATTGGTCGGCCATGTCGGGCCATATCGCGACGCTGATCGTCAATGGCGGTCGCTATAACCAGATTTTCTGGACCGAGAAATTCAACGAGGGCATGCAAGGCGTGCTTGACGGGATCACGACACGCCATCCTGTCGTGCTGTCAGATGTGCCGCGCTTCAACGAGAGCGAAGGCCATGGACCTAAGCGATTGCATCCGGTCGAGGATTATTTCGACGATCTCTCCATGCATCTGATGCACGAGATTTATCACCGCGATTTCCAACTGTTCCGCTACGATTTCGACAACCCCGCCAACAAGATGCCCATCGGCGAAATCGACCTTGATGAGGTGCATGCAAAGCTGGGCGATTGACCCAAGGTCGGTCTAGGACAGACCGGCCTCGGCAAACACTTCGGTCAAGGGGCGCTTTGGGCGCGGGCCGACATGGCGGATCACCTCGGCGGCGGCGGCCACACCCATGCGTCCTGCTGTCGCCAGATCACGCCCCATCGCCATACCTGCAAGGAAACCGGCGGCGAACTGGTCGCCCGCTCCTGTTGCATCGACAGGCGTGATGCGTGTCACCGGCACTGCGACCCGCGTCTGCCCGCGCAAGATCTTCACCGGCTCGCCTGAATGGGTGCAAACGACCAGATCACACATAGACGCGGCCCGACCGAGCGCTGCCTCCAGATCGTCGGTCTGAAAGAGCGCTAACCATTCTTCGTGATTGCCGATGACATAATCCATCTGGCTTTCAATGAGAGAGAGGAAATCGCCACGGTGGCGATCGACGCAGAAGGGATCGGACAGCGTGATACCGACCTTGCCGCCACCCTTGCGGCAATGATCGGCGGCGGCGGTAAAGGCTGATTTTCCCTCGGGCTTGTCATAAAGATAGCCCTCGAGAAACAGCCAGCGCGCATTGCCCGCAACAGCCGCGTCCACATCGCCAGCATCGAAATCGGCACCCGCGCCCAGATAGGTGTTCATCGAACGCTCGCCATCGGGCGAAACGAAGATCATCGAGCGCGAGGTCGGCGCCGTTGCCGTGGGCGTGGGTGGGTTCGGAAAATCGGTGCCTTGATCAGCCATGCCTTGAGCATAGAAGCGGCCCAGCGCATCATCCTTGACTTTGCCCAGAAAGGCAGTCGCAAGGCCAAGGGTACCAGCACCCGCAATGGTATTGGCAACCGATCCGCCCGGTGTCTGCACCCGATCGGACATGGCGGCATAAAGCAGTTCCGCCCGCTCGCGGTCGATGAGCTGCATGATCCCCTTCTCGATCCCCATATTGTCGAGGAAGCTGTCATCGCCGTGGCTGATGACATCGACGATGGCATTGCCGATGCCGACAAGATCATAGGGTTTTGTCATGGGGCTTTATCCTCGTATTGGCACAGGTCGCGGATGATGCAATCGCCGCATCGGGGTTTGCGTGCGAGGCAGATATATCGGCCATGCAAGATCATCCAGTGATGGGCATGGAGCTGGTATTCGGCAGGCACATGATCTTCGATCGCGCGCTCGACCAAATCGACATCGCGGCCCGGCGCGATACCAGACCGATTGCCGAGGCGAAAGATGTGGGTATCGACGGCTTGGGCGGGGAAATGCCACCACATGTTCAAGACAACATTGGCTGTTTTGCGCCCCACACCTGGAAGCGATTGCAACGCCGCGCGGCTCGACGGCACCTGACCGCCATACTCCTCGACCAAGATACGGCTCATCTTGATGACGTTCTTGGCCTTGTTGCGAAACAGCCCGATGGTCTTGATGTGTTGGATCAGCCCCTCTTCGCCCAAGGCGAGCATCTTTTCGGGGGTATCGGCGATCTGGAACAGATCCTTGGTCGCGCGGTTGACGCCAACATCGGTGGCCTGCGCGCTCAGCGCCACGGCGACGACCAAGGTATAGGCATTGGTATGATGCAATTCGCCCTTCGGTTCCGGCTGGGCGGCGTGGAACCGCGCGAAAATCTCGCGCATAGCGGCATAGGGAAGCTGTTTGGCCATAGCGCTCTTTTGACGGCTGGACCTTGTCGCGGCAAGCCTGTTTTCGCGCAAGTTTCGGGTCGCGCGCGCCAGGGCTGGCGCGCTATTGTCGCGACATGGAACAAGATCACAGCTATCACTACAACGTCATCCGCCGGGCCATCGATGTGATCGATGCGGCCCCCGCCCCCCTCAGCCTTGCGGCACTCGCCGATGCCATGCAGATGAGCCCGGCACATTTCCAGCGCCTCTTTTCGGCATGGGTGGGTGTCAGCCCCAAGCGCTACCAGCAATATCTGGCACTCGGCATGGCCAAACAGCTCTTGCAAGACCGCTGTAGCACGCTGGAAACCGCGCAGGCGGTGGGGCTGACCGGCACGGGGCGGCTGCATGATCTTTTCGTGACATGGGAGGCAATGGCACCCGGCGAATATGCAAAGGGTGGGGCTGGGCTGGTGATCCGGCATGGGTGGGCCGATAGCCCCTTTGGACCGATGCTGGTCATGGCCACCGACCGCGGGATGTGCGGCTTGGGTTTTGCCGGCGAAACCGGGCGCGATGCGACCTTCGCCGACCTGACAGCCCGTTGGCCTTTGGCGACACATATCGCGGACAACGCCACGATCGCGCCACTTGCATCGGCGATTTTCGATCGCACGGCCGGGGCGCGGCTGCACCTGATCGGCGCCCCCTTCCAGATCAAGGTCTGGGAGGCTCTGTTGCGGATCCCAACCGGCCATGTGACCAGCTACAGCATGATCGCAGATGCGATCGGCAGCCCCCGTGCCGTGCGGGCGGTCGGCACAGCCGTGGGGCGCAATCCGATCAGCTGGCTTATTCCCTGCCATCGCGCGCTCAGGAAATCCGGCGAATTGGGCGGCTATCACTGGGGCCTTCCGGTCAAGCGGGCCATGCTCGCATGGGAGGCCGCGCGCAGCGACGGCCCCGGCACAGCGGCCTGACTTTTCGGCGCGCGGCGCATCTCACAATTTCGTGCTTCTGGTTGCGGCTTGGGCTGGTATAATCTGGGCAGCGACAAAGGTCGGGACCACCCGACCACGGGCAGTATGGAAAGGTAATGTCATGAAATTCAACGCAAAGCTTGCAATCTTGACGTCAGCATCCGCACTTGTGCTGGTAGGCTGCGTTGGCAACACACCCCAACCCATGGGCGAACGCACACAAGCCGGCGCCATCATCGGAGGCATGGTCGGCGGTTTCCTTGGTGGGACGACCAATGACAGCAACCCCGGCCTTGGCGCAGTTGTGGGGGCCGCGGCGGGCGCGGTCGCAGGTGGGGCAATCGGCGCAGCACTTGACCGTCAGGCCCAAGATCTGCGCAGCACGCTCGCCAATGACGAGATCATGATCCAAAATACCGGGCAGGAATTGATCGTTACCATGCCCGACGGCATCTTGTTCGATGTCGATAGCGCGGCCATTCGCGCCAGCTTGCAAAACGATATCCGTGCGCTTGCCCGCAACTTGCAGGCATATCCCAACACCACGGTCGATGTGATCGGTCATACCGACAACACGGGCTCGGCGGGTTATAATCAGGATTTGTCGGCCCGCCGTGCGCAGGCGGTGGCCGGAGTGCTGCTGGAACAAGGCGTTGCCCCCGGCCGCGTGCGTGCCTATGGCCGCGGCGAGGATGCGCCGGTTGCCAGCAACCTGACCCCCGAGGGGCGACAACTGAACCGCCGGGTCGAGGTGGTCATTCGCCCAATCAGCTAAGCAGGCGCGAAGTTCTGGACACCCCCCTTCCCGCGGTCATATCATTTGACCAATCGGGAGGGGGCGCATGCCATTTCAACGTATCGAAGCCGAGAAGCTATCGCACTCGGTGGTCAAGCAAATCGAGCAATTGATCCTGCGCGGGATCTTGCGCCCCGGTGAGCGCTTGCCGTCGGAGCGCGAATTGAGCGAGCGGTTGGGCGTTTCGCGCCCCAGTCTGCGCGATGCGGTCGCCGAATTACAGGCGCGCGGCCTTTTGGCAACGCGGGCAGGTGCGGGCATCTATGTGGCCGATGTGCTTGGCTCGGCCTTTTCCCCCGCGCTGATCCGATTGATCTCAAGTCATGAAGAGGCGGTTTTCGACTATATCGCCTTTCGCCGCGATCTGGAAACGATCGCGGCCGAGCGTGCGGCGATCCATGGGTCAGATATCGACCTTCAGGTGATCGACGCGATTTTTCGCAAGATGGAACTGGCCCATCGCAAACGCAACCCCGCCGACGAGGCCGAGCTTGACGCCGAGTTTCACCTCGCCATTCTCGAGGCCAGCCATAACGTGATCTTGCTGCATATGATGCGCTCGATCTTTGACTTGCTCAAGCAAGGCGTTTTCTTCAACCGACAGATGATGTTCAAAAGCCGGACAACGCGGGATCTTTTGCTCGATCACCACCGCGCCATCAACACCGCCCTCCAAGCGCGCGATCCTGATGCAGCGCGCGCGGCTATTTTCGAGCATTTGAGCTATGTTGAAAGCCGCATCGGCGAATTGCGCCGTGCGGAAAAGAACGAGCAAGTTGCCCGTCTGCGCTATGCGCATGAAAAGGAACGTGATTAGGCCTTTGGCGCCGCCGCGAGGGT
>WVSP01000003.1 GCA_015689735.1 Rhodobacterales bacterium LSUCC0031
CGGCAGGAAGCTCGTCACGATATCGCGCATCACACCCTTGGGGATCACCGCGTAGCTTTCGGTGAACACGGCGCGGTCGGTCATGACCTGGGTCTGCGGCGGATGCCCGCCAAGCGGTGTGGCATAGGTCATGTCTGGCTGGGTCATGCGGGCAAAAGATCCAAGAGGCGGTGAAGCGCGATACGCTCCACCTGATGACAGGCCTCGGCAAATTCCGTGTCACGCTCGTTGCAAAGCCGCGCGTGAAAGGCACTTTGGATGCCCGCCTTGTCATGGTCGCGCACCGCGATGATGAAAGGAAAGCCAAAGCGCGCGACATAGCGGGCGTTAAGGTCGGCAAAGGCGGCGCGTTCTGCATCGGTAAGCGCATTAAGCCCGGCACTGGCCTGCTCGGCGGTCGAAGCCGGCGTTAGGCGGCGCGCGGCGGCCAGCTTTCCTGCCAGATCGGGATGCGCAGTCAGAACGCCCAGCCGCGCAGCCTCATACGCCATGCGAAAGGCTCGGGTCAGTGCAGCATGCAAGCCATGCGCGGTATCATTGGCCGGACCAATCCCTGCATCCCAAGCCTGTTCTGCAATCCAAGCAGAATGCTCGAAAATGCCGCCGAACTGCGCGACGAAATCCACGCGTGACATCTGCGAGGGGATCAAATCGGCGCGGCTAGGGGGATGTGTCTTGGCCCAATGTTCCGCGATATCGATGCGACGCGCGACCCAGACCCCATCAAAGCCCTCGATATAATCGAGGAACCGGCGCAAGGCCGCGATCCGCCCCGGCCGCCCGATCAAGCGGCAATGCAAGCCCACCGACATCATCTTGGGCGCGCCGCGAAAGCCCTCATCGTAGAGCGTGTCGAACGTATCGCGCAGATAGTCTTCGAATTGTTGGCCTGCGTTAAACCCCTGTGGCGTGGCAAAGCGCATGTCATTGGCATCGAGCGTATAGGGGATCACCAACTGCGGGCGCGCGCCGATCTGCACCCAGTAGGGCAGATCATCGGCATAGCTGTCGGAGACATAATCAAAGTCTCCATCTTCGGCGATCAGGCGCAGCGTGTTCTCCGAACAGCGCCCGGTGTACCACCCGCGCGGCGGACTGCCCGTCACGGCGGCATGCAGGCGTTTGGCGGCAGCGATCTGTGCGCGCTCTTCGGCCTCGGGGATGTCCTTGTGTTCAATCCATTTCAGCCCGTGCGAAGCGATCTCCCACCCGGCCTCCTGCATCGCTGCAACTTGGTCAGGGCTGCGGGCAAGGGCTGTGGCCACACCATAGACGGTGACGGGAAGTCCACGTTCGGTGAACAGCCGATGCAGGCGCCAGAAACCCGCCCGCGCGCCATACTCGTAGATTGACTCCATGTTCCAATGCCGCTGGCCTGGCCAAGCGGCCGCGCCCACAATCTCAGACAAGAAGGCTTCCGAGGCGGGATCACCATGAAGGGTGCAACTCTCGCCGCCCTCTTCATAGTTCACCACGAATTGCACCGCGATGCATGCGCCATCTGGCCATTCGGCTGAAGGTGGCTGAGCGCCATAACCGCGAAGGTCGCGTGGATAGGGTGCCAAAGGTGATCCTCCGCAAAATCACCTTATCGGTAAACGATGCTTAATTTTTGGTCTTTCAAAGGATTTTTGAAAGTGTTTCGCGAACTCCGCGCTTTTGCCCCCCCTGCCCCTACGGCACAGAGACGCCAAGCGAGGAGAGTGTTATGAGCGGCTATCTGACAACCCATGTTCTCGACACGGCGCGCGGCCTGCCTGCGGCGGGCCTGAAAATCACGCTATATCGCGTGACTGGCCACGACCGCGAAGCGCTGGTGCAAATGGTCACAAATGCAGATGGGCGCACCAACAGTCCGATCTTGCCCGCCGAAGAATTTGCAATCGGCACATACGAGCTGGTCTTTGAAGCGGGTGCGTATCTGCGTGGAATGGGCCTATCGGATGGGTTTCTCGATATCGTGCCGCTGCACTTCAAAATGACCGAAGCCGCACATTACCATGTGCCGCTGCTCTTGTCGCCCTTTGGCTATTCTACCTATCGCGGCAGCTAGCGCTAAAGCTCTAGCTGGCTGTTGCGCAGTGTGGTCTTGATGCGTTCGACCATGAAATCGATGAAAAGGCGCGCCTTGGGGTCTTGGTTGCGCTTGTGCTGGTAGAGAACGGCCAACTGCGCTTGCGGCGGTGGCGTGCTGTGACAGACAGGAACCAACCGCCCCGAGGCGAGATGTGCGGCCACATCGAAAACGGGCTTGTTCACAATGCCCCGCCCATCGAGCGCCCATTGCGTCAGCACATCGCCATCATCGCAACTCACCGCGCCCGACACCGCAAAAGATTGGGGCCCGTCAGATGTTTGCAGCATCCAGCGAAACTCGGTCGAGCCGGGAAACCGCAGCAACAGACATTCGTGCTGTTCATCGATCAGGTCGAACCCCGTATGTGGCATGCCGCGCCTTGCCAGATATTCAGGTGCGGCACATAAAACACGGGGACATTCAGCAATCACGCGAATGCGATGGCCGGAATCGGGCGGATTGCCCAAGACAAAGGCAAGATTGAGCCCCTCAGCGGTGAGGTCGATCTTGCGATCTGACAGGCGAAGGCGAATATGAATATCTGGGTAATCGGCCTGAAAAGCCGCGATATGGGGCGCGATCAGGCGACGCCCAACGCCAAGGGGGGCCGCCACGAAAAGCGATCCGCGCGGCTTGCGGGTGATTTCGTGAACGGCGGCCTCGGCCTCGTCGACGGCATCCAAGATCGCCACCGCCTTGTCGTAAAAAATGCGCCCCTGCTCGGTCGGTTGGATCGACCGTGTGGTGCGGGTGAACAATCGCACACCCAGATGTTTTTCCAACTCGCCAATCCGGCTTGAGGCGACAGCCGCCGACACGCGTAAATCGCGGGCAGCTGCCGACATGTTCTCAAGCTCGAAGACCCGCACGAACATACGGATATTGTTGATATTGTTCACGGTATCACTTTCGCAGAAATTTTGAAGGTCATGTAGATAATCAGAAATTATCACGGAAACATCTTTGCGCATAGTCTGCCGCATACGCCCAACCGCGAGGAGCTGCGCCGTGTATGATCTTGCCATTATGACCGATTGGATCGCATTCGCCGTGCGATGGTTGCATGTGATCACCGCGATGGCGTGGATCGGGTCGAGCTTTTATTTCATCGCGCTGGATCTAGGGCTGCGCAAAGCACCCGACCTGCCCGTCGGCGCCCATGGCGAAGAATGGCAGGTGCATGGAGGCGGCTTTTACCACATCCGCAAATATCTGGTGGCACCCGAGGCGATGCCGGCGCATCTGACCTGGTTCAAATGGGAAAGCTACACCACGTGGCTGTCAGGCGCGGCGCTTTTGGCGTTGGTCTATTGGGCCGGTGCGGAGATGTATTTGATCGATTTCGACAAGGTCGATTTGAGCGTCGGCCAAGCGATCGCCATTTCGACAGGCTCACTTGCCGTGGGCTGGGTTTTTTACGACCAGCTTTGCAAAAGTGCGCTGGGTCATCGGCCCACGCTGCTGATGCTGATATTGTTCGTGATCCTTGTCGTAATGGCATGGGGCTATGATCAGGTCTTCACCGGTCGAGCAGCTATGCTGCATTTGGGGGCGTTCACCGCCACGATCATGACGGCGAATGTGTTCCTGATCATCATGCCCAACCAGCGCATCGTGGTGCGCGATCTGCAACAGGGGCGCGTGCCTCATCCGAAATACGGCAAGATTGCCAAACTGCGCTCGACGCATAACAACTACCTGACCTTGCCGGTCGTCTTCTTGATGTTGTCGAACCACTACCCCTTGGCCTTTGGCACCGAGAATGCATGGCTGATCGCAAGCCTCGTCTTCTTGATGGGTGTGTTGATCCGGCATTATTTTAATACCCGCCACGCGCGCGCGGGCAATCCGCATTGGACATGGGGCCTAACAGCGGTGATCTTTATCGGGATCATGTGGTTGTCGACGGCGCCCATGAACCGCGACATCGACTGGGAGGCCGAGGCCGAGGCCGAGGCCACCATCCCCGCGCATCTGCTGCCAATCGTGCAATCCCAAGGCTTTGAGGAAGTGGCAGGGATTGTCATTGGGCGCTGTTCCATGTGCCACAACGCCGAACCGGTTTGGTCCGGGATCAACTGGCCCCCGCGCGGTGTGCGCCTCGATACCCAGGCCGAGATTGCCCGCTATGCGCGGGCAATCTACCTGCAAGCTGGCGCAAGCCATGCCATGCCGCCCGGTAACGTGACGGCCATGACAGCCAGTGAACGCATGGCGATTGCCGCATGGTACAGGAACGCAGGTAACGCGCAGCGCATCGAAAGCGTGGCAAGCAGGTGATCGGAGTACTGGAAAGGTCGATCATCAATCGAATGCGCGCGTAGCGGCACTTGGGCGCAATATGCGGGTCGCTGGCCTTTGTTTGCGTCAGCGACTAGAAAGGCGGCGCAAGCCCATCATCGGCATCCTTCCACCGCTCTTGCAATGGCCCGGATATGAAATCGATCGCGCTTGATGCCATAGACCTCAAGATCCTGCACGCCTTGCAGGAGAATGGGCCGCTCAGCAAGGCACAGTTGGCCGCGCATGTCGGCCTGTCGGCAACCCCGTGCTGGGCGCGGCTGACACGGTTGAAGGCGGCTGGGCTGATCCAGGGGTTCCACGCCGATCTGGCACTGTCACGGATCGCAACATTCGCCAAGGTCGTGGTCACGGTGTCGCTCAAGTCCCACCGTAAAGCCGACTTCGCGCGCTTTGAACATTTCGTTCAGACCTGCCCGGATATCGTAGATTGTGTCTCGACGGGTGGGGGCATGGATTACGTGATGACTGTCATCTCCCCCAATCTCGCCACATTCCAGTCATTGATGGAAGAGATGCTGGACGCCGAACTCGGCATTGACCGCTACATGACCTATATCGTGACCCGTCAGATCAAGACATCACGCCCCAAACTTGCGCGCCTTTTTGCACAATAACAGGCCAAGGCAGGGTTTTTCGGGCTGGATAGTCCGAACAGACCAAGACCCCAAAAATATTTAGCCCAACTAGCCTTTTGTCAGACTGTCTTTGGTCCAAAGGGGCGACCATTTTCGCTTAATTCATCGGCCATATCGTCAACGGCGCAATGCCTCAGGGCGCGCGCGCAAGCGGGGGAAAAGATGACACAGGCTGCACATTTCGGGTTCGGGACACAGATCCGCAAATCCCCCTATTTTGATGCGACCGTGCGTTGGGGGGCGACGGGCTTTTCGGTGTATAATCACATGTATATCCCGCGCGATTTCGGCAATCCCGAGCAGAATTTCTGGAACCTCGTAAATGACGCGATCTTGTGCGATGTCGCAGTCGAGCGGCAGGTCGAGATCACCGGGCCAGACGCGGCCAAGTTTGTGCAAACGCTCACCCCGCGGGACCTGTCCAAAATGGCCGTCGGACAGTGCAAATATATCCTGATTACCAATGCCGATGGCGGCATCTTGAACGATCCGATCTTGCTCAGGCTAGCCGAGAACCACTTTTGGATCTCATTGGCAGACAGCGATATCTTGCTCTGGGCGCAAGGCGTTGCCGTGCATGCTGGCATGGATGTGTCCATCTGCGAACCCGATGTCTCGCCTCTGCAACTCCAGGGACCAAAATCCGGCGAGGTGATGCGCGCACTGTTCGGCGAGAGTATCCTGGACTTGAAATATTACTGGCTCCGCGAGGTGATGCTTGATGGCATTCCCCTCATCGTATCGCGGACCGGTTGGTCAAGCGAACTTGGCTATGAACTCTATTTGCGCGATGCGTCACATGGGGATGCGCTGTGGGAAAAGATCATGGCTGCGGGCCAGCCATTCGGCCTTCGGCCCGGCCACACCTCGTCGATCCGTCGGATCGAAGGGGGTATGCTCTCTTATCATGCCGATGCCGATATCGGCACAAACCCGTTCGAGCTTGGGCTGGACCGCTTGGTTAACCTTGAGATTGAGGCCGATTTCATCGGCAAAGCGGCTCTGCGCAAGATCAAAGAGCAAGGCGTGACGCGCAAACAGGTTGGCCTGGTGATCGATGGACCCGCCTTGCCGGGACCAAATACCACCTTCTGGCCGATCACGAAGGATGGTGTGGTGGTCGGCAAAGTGACCTCTGCGATCTATTCGCCGCGTCTGAAGCAAAACATCGCGCTGGCGATGGTGGCGGTCGAGGCCGCGACGCTGGGTGATCGTGCTGAGGTGATCAGCAACACCGGCACCCATACCGCCACCCTCGTCGCGCGTCCTTTCTTTGACCCGCAAAAGAAGATTGCATCCTCCTAAGCGACCCGACCGCAGCGGAAACGCAATCAAAACCGATCTTGCCACCGGCCTACACTGGCACCGTGTTAGCCCCAGCTTCGCGCGAGGAACCTAATCGGTGGAACACCTTACGAGCAATCGCACGGTGGCCCCTGACGCGCTTTGGGTCGCCACGACCGAGCATGCGGGGCCAATCACGACATGATTCAGCATCGCCACCACATTCCGGCGGTCGCCGCCTTGGTGGAGCCGGCGCCTGACGTAATGGGCAACGCGCCGTGTCGCGTTGCGCTCACACCTCACATCTCGATCGCTTGAGTCAGCGCTTCGCCATCGGCGCGGTTGGAATTGACTTTTGGATCGACGCGCCAGCGTTGGTAATGGCCGCCAGCTGCGGGCCGCATCAGGGGGGCCGCCTTCTCGCCTGTTTCGCCCAGCCAGCGCGCCCAATCGGCGCGAGCAAGGACCACCGGCTCGCGGTGATGGGTGGCGGCCATCCAATCGCTCGCACCCGTGGTCACGATTGCAAAACTTGCAAACCGCTCTGCGCCCTGCCCCCAATCCTGCCAGACGCCTGCAAAGACCAAGGGCGCACCATCGGCAGGCGTGAAATACCATGGGAGGCGGTTGCCCGCCTCATCTTTGGTCCATTCATAAAAGCCCGTCGCCGGAATCAGGCAGCGCCGCGCGCGCACCGCGGCGGCAAAGGCGGGCTTCTCGGCGATGGTTTCGGCGCGGGCATTGATCAACAGTGGCCCATCGGTGGGCGTCTTGTACCACCGCGGCACGAAGCCCCAGCGCATGGGACGAAAGCTGCGCCGCTCCTGCCCCGCCGTCACCACGCCCAGGCTTTGGGTGGGGCAAATATTGTAGCGCGGCACAGGCGGGAGATCATTGGCAGGCGCCGCATCGAAGAGCCGCGCCATCGCGTCATTGGGGTGGGTCATGGTCATGCGGCCGCACATGGGCGCAAGCATAGCGGGTAGCCCTGCACACCGAAAGCCCGAGACGCAAAAACCGGCGCGCATGGCGGCGCGCCGGCTTTCATGGCGTCAGACAGGCTTATTCCGCCGTAGCGATCCGGCCATCCGTATAGGGCGCATAGGGGCTGTTGTTCGCCAGATAGCTGGCCGCGACCTCTTCCAACCCAGGGCCGAAATCATAGGCGTTCTGCGCACTATTGGCGAAAACGCGGTAGCCATCGCCGCCACCGCGCATGAAGTTGTTGGACACCACGCCATAGATCGCCGCGGGGTCGAGCGGGGTCCACGCGCCGCCCATATCGACCTCGGCCGAGACGATGCGCCCCCCCGGCTCTGCGGCCGGGTTCCAGACAAAACGCAGGCCCGAGACCTGCGGGAAGCGGCCCGCCCCTTCCTCGACCTGGCTCACGCCATTCTCGAGCGCGGCCAACACATCGGCCCCCGTCAATTGAAAGGTCGCCAGCGTGTTCTGGAAGGGCAGCACGGTGAACACCTCGCCCATCGTCACCGCGCCTGCATCGATCGAGGCGCGCAAGCCGCCGCCATTGGCGATCGCGATCTGGATGCCTTGGTCGCGTACGCGGTCGAGCATGGCATCAGCCACCAGATTGCCCATCGGGCATTCCATCGCGCGGCAGACCGCGCGGTCGCCCTCGATAAAGGCGCTGGCCTCGCCCACCACCTCGGCCATGGCCGCTTCGATGGGGCCAGCCAGTTCGGCGACACGCGCGGCGATGGTTGCGTCAGGCGTGACGGACGCATCGAGAAGCATCGTGTTGCCCTCGGCATAGACCACGGCGCCCGCATCGTCGAAAGTCACCTCCAGATGGCCGAGATATTTGGAATAAGCATAAGCGGTCACGATCGGCACAAGCGCACCCTCGGGGTTTGACACCCACAGCGGATAAGGCCCGTCGCGATCGGGGTCATCTTGGCTGAGATAGGTATGCGAATGGCCGCCTACGATGACGTCAATTCCGGTCACGGCCTCGGCGATGCGGATATCGGCGGGCAGGCCCACATGGGTCAGCGCGATGATCTTGTCCACGCCCTGCGCGGTCAGCGCATCGACATCAGCCTGAAGGGCGGCGATCTCGTCTTGGAAAAGCACGCTCGGCCCGGGCGAGGAAATCTCCTGCGTGTCGCGGGTCAGCGCCGCGATGATGCCCACCTGCGAGCCGTTCACATCGAGAACGACATGATCTTGCACCCGGCCAGCCAGCGACGGGTCACCCGAGACATCGAGATTGCCCGACAAGACCGGGAAGCTGACCGCATCCAAAAGCGGCAACAGCCCCTCGGGGCCGTTGTTGAATTCGTGATTGCCAAGCGCCATCGCGTCAAAGCCGATGGCCTCCATGAACTCGCCCGCCGTAGCCCCGCGATAGGTGGTGAAGAACAGGCTACCCTGATACTGGTCGCCTGCATCCAGAACGATCACATTCTCGCCCGCCGCGACCAGTTCGCTGCGCAGGCTGTCGACTGCGGTGGCGATGCGCGCCACGCCGCCGAAACATTCACCCGCCGCGTCATCCTCGGCCGAGCAGGTCGAATCGAAGCGGTTGATCGGCTGGATGCGGCTGTGTAGATCGTTGATATGCAAGATATGCAATGTTGTCTCGGCCGGTGCGGGTGCGGCGGCTGCCAGCCCGGCGATGATCGCGGTTATGCCCAAGATGCGTGGTGTCATTGCGGAACTCCCGTTGATGGTTACCCATGTCAGAGTGACGGGTCTTGCCCTGACGGTAAAGCCGCTTCATGACGGGCGCATCACAGTTGACGCAGGCAAAGCGTCAGGCCAAGGGGGCTGCATGCTGATCTACAAAATCCTTCGCGCCGATGAATGGGCTGCACTGAGCGCGCAAGGCGAAACCGCCGGCGCACCCGTCGATATCGCCGATGGCTTCATCCATTTTTCGACCGCCGAACAGCTGGCCGAAACGGCCGCACGCCATTTCGGGCGCGTGGATGGCTTGATCATCGCGGCCTTCGATGCCGATGCGCTTGGACCCAACATAAAGTGGGAACCCTCGCGCGGTGGCGCGTTGTTTCCCCATCTTTACGGGCCGCTGCGCCTTGCCGATGTGATCTGGCACAAGCCCATGCCGCTGGTCGATGGCGCCCATATCCTCCCGGTGCTTGCTTAAGATGATGGAACGCCTTGGCCTTGCGGTGATGCACCGCCTCGACCCTGAGCGCGCCCATTTTCTGGCCATCGCGGCGTTGCGCGCAGGGCTGGTGCCAGGCAAGGGGCCGGTGACCTCGGATATTTTGCGCGTCGATTTGGCGGGCCTGCACCTACCCAACCCTGTGGGACTAGCGGCGGGCTTTGACAAGAATGCCGAGGCGGTCGGGGCCTTGGGAAGGGCAGGCTTTGGCTTTGTCGAGGTCGGGGCCGCCACACCGCGCCCACAGCCGGGCAACCCCAAGCCGCGCCTGTTTCGCCTGACCGAAGATCGCGCAGTGATCAACCGCTTCGGCTTCAACAATGACGGGATGGAAGTGATCGCGGGTCGCCTTGGCGCGGCCTATCCCGCCGCTGTGCCGGTGGGGTTGAACCTTGGCGCCAACAAGGACAGCGCCGACCGCGCCGCCGATTTCGCGACTGTGCTTGCGCATTGCGGTGCTTATGTCGACTTTGCCACCGTCAATGTCTCATCGCCCAACACCGAGAAACTCCGCGATCTCCAAGGGCGGGCAGCGCTTGAGGGGTTGCTTGCCGGGGTAATGGACGCCCGCGCGGGCCTCGCCCGCCCGATCCCGATCTTTCTCAAGATCGCCCCAGATCTTGAAAATGACAGCTTGGCCGAGATCGCGGAAGTGGCTCAGAGCGCCGGGATCTCCGGCATCATCGCGACCAATACAACGCTTGCGCGCAACGGCCTGCAAAGCCCGCATCGCGAGCAGGCGGGCGGGCTGTCCGGCGCGCCGCTCTTCGAGCGCTCTACTCGGGTGTTGGCGCAGCTCTCCAAGCTCACCGGCGGGCAGATGCCGCTGATCGGTGTTGGTGGTGTCGCCAGTGCCGATCAGGCATGGGAAAAGCTGCGCGCGGGCGCAAGCGCGGTGCAGCTTTACACCGGGCTTGTCTATGGCGGCATCTCGCTTGCCGCGCGCATCGCCGAAGGGCTCGCGGCGCGCGCGCGCAGCGCAGGCGTCGCCAATATCGGTGAGGTGACAGGCAGCGGCGTCAAGGACTGGCTGTGAAACCGAATTTTCGTACGAAAATTCGCATGATGCGATTGTTCGTACGAACAATCGCGCCCTAGCCCGCGCTGCGCTCCAAGGCGGGATAGCGCCACGCCAGCGTCAGGCCGCGCAGGGCGAAAAACCCCACCAGCGCCGCCCAAAGCCCGTGATTGCCCCAGATCGGCACCAAGGCCAGCACCAGCGCCACATAGCCCGCGAAGCTGACCGCCATCATGTTGCGCATATCGCCCGTGCGTGTGGCCCCGATAAAGATGCCGTCGAGCATCCATGACATCCAGCCGATCACGACACCCGCCACGATCCACGGCAGGTAATCACGTGCGACCGCGCGCACATCTTCGGCCGTGGTCATCATGTCGATCAGCGCGCCGCCACCGATCGCGAAGCCCCCAGCCATCACGACGCAGACGCCAAGCCCCCACAGGCTCGTCATTAGCGCCGCCCGGCGCAGCCTTGCCCGGTCGCGCGCGCCCATCGCGCGGCCGACCAGCGCCTCGGCGGCGAAGGCGAACCCATCCATCGCATAGGCGGTGACATAAACGAACTGGATCAAGACCTGGTTGGCGGCCAAGGTCGCATCGCCGAAGCCTGCGGCGAGGACCAGGAAAGAGGAAAAGCCCAGCATCAACAGGACCGAGCGGATCAGGATATCGCCATTGACGCGCGCCATATGCACCAGCCGCTGCCGGTCGAAGACGCGCGGCCAATCCCGCCAGGCGGCCACGCCAAAGGCCGCGCGGCAGAGCCACAAGCCGAGCGCCAGCCCTGCCCATTCTGCAATCAAGGTGGCCAGCGCCACGCCGCCCACCCCCAGATCGAGGCCGAGGACGAACCACGCCGACAAGACGATGTTCAACCCGTTTTGCCACAGTTGCAGGGCCAGCACCGCGCCGGTGCGCTCCTGCGCGATCAGCCAGCCGGTGATGCCATAACCCGCGATCGCGGCGGGCGCGCCGAAGATGCGCAGGCCCAGATAGGTGATCACCAAGCCCTCGACCGCGTCCGAGGCCGGGGCCAGCCACAGCGCCAGCGCGAAGATCGGCCATTGCAGCGCGATCAAGGCCAGCCCTGCCGCCGCCCCGATCATCAGGACACGGCTCAACAGCGCAGCCACCTCGGCCTGGTCATCCGCGCCGATCGCCTGCGCGGCCAAGCCAACAGTACCCATCCGCAAAAAGCCGAACACCCAGAAGATCGAGGTCAGGATCACAGCCCCCAAGCCCACCGCCCCGATGGGAGCCGCATCGCCCAGCTGGCCCACGACGGCCGTATCGACCAGCCCCAACATCGGCACGGTCGCGTTCGACACCACCACGGGCAGCGCGATGCGCAGGATGCGGGCATGGGTGAGCGGCGCCTGCCCCGCCGCCTCAGCCATCGCGGGGCGGCATCAGGAAATGGCCCGTCGCCTGCGCGAAAAGCTTTTGGCGATGATCCTGCCATGCTTCGACATGAACGCTCGCATAGCGCCGCCCCTGCCGGTTGACGCGCGCACGCGCATAAGCATCACGCGGCAGACCGCTACGCAGGTAATCCACGGTGAAATCGATGGTCTTGGGCAGACGCGGTAAGGTCTCCGGGCCAAGGCGGTCAACATCGATCCGCCCTCCCTCGACATCGTCCCACAGCATGTTGAACGATACTTCCATGATCGCCGTCACCTCGAGAAACGAGGCGATGGCCCCACCATGAAGGGCCGGCAAAAGCGGGTTGCCGATCAGCTTGTCGTCATAGCGCAGCACGGCCGTCAGCTCGTCGCCACGCCGGTCGAAGCTGACACCGAGAAAAGAGATATAGGGGACCGAGCCCACCAGCGCGGCCAAGGCGCGATCGCGGCGCTGCTTGATCAGCGCGACAGGTTCAGGCGGGCGCTTGGCGCTCATGACCTACCTCGATCGGTTTGCGGTGCGCGTTCGACGGTAAAGGCCCCGGTCGCAGTGGCCACGGGGCGGCTTTGATCCTCATCCCAGGCCTCGGCGCGGACGAAGGCGACAGACCGGGTCAGCTGGTAGCATTCGGCGCGCGCCGTGATCCTTTGGCCCTGCGCCGCTGGCCGCATATAATCGATCCGCAGATCGATTGTGGCAGTCCCGGCCAAGGCTTGGGGATGGCTCATCACCGCCGCCCCTCCGCAGGTATCCATCAAGGCCGAGACTGCACCGCCATGCACAACCCCGCGCGTGGGATCGCCGATCAGCGCCGCCGACCACGGCATTGAGATCACCGCCACCCCCTCGCCGATGTCATCGAGGCGCATCTGCAATGCGCGCGAGAACGGGATTGCCTCGATGAATTGGCGCGCGATGCGTGCCTTGTCCGCGCTTGTTTCGTCCATCACCTGTCCTGACCGATGCGATGGCCACAATCTCCCCTGATGGGGCGCGCGGCGCAAGGGGATGCAAAGCTTTCACGACCGGCGGCAAATGCGTATCATGTTCCTAAGGCGTGGGTGCAGGAGGGGCGTAAATGTCGGATCGGTTGAGTTTCAAGGACATGTGCGCACGCTTCGATGTGACGCCCCGCACCTTGCGCCACTACGAATACATCGAGTTGCTCTTTCCCCAACGCGACGGCCGCGCGCGCTTTTATGGCGCGCGCGAGGTCGCGCGGATGACACTGATCATGCGTGGACGGCGCTTTGGCTTTTCGCTCGAACAAATCCGCCAATGGCTCGAGATGTATGGCGCCGATCCCCAAGGCGAGTTGCAGCGCAAGACATGGCTGGCGCTCGCCGATGCACAATTGGCCGAACTGGCCAAACGCCGCAACGAGTTGGACGAAATCATCGCCGAGCTGCGCGCCCTGCGGGATACGACGGCATCGTCAGCCTGAGCGAGTATTCTTGCAAGTGCTTTCGACGAACCGAATAACCTCATCGATATCGATCCGCCATCGATCTTCTTCACCGGCTTGTCCGACAATAGATGCGTAACACAACCCCAGGCGTGCTGCGATCACTGCAAAGGCAAGTGTGCCCTTGTTGGGGTGGAAGAGCTCGATGACTGACGTACCTTTCCGCGCAGCGACCAAATTTGCCAATGCCCCACCATGCGGCGCTACAACCACGTCGGCGGCAATGATTGCGGCCAACTGCTCAGGCCCTGTTAAATCTTCCATATCGATCACAGCGAAGCCGCGCGCTTCTAAACGTTCAATCAAGTCAATTTCATTCTCGAGCCGGCGCCTCTGCGCTTTTCTTCGGGCCAAATAAATCCAAGGCCCAAGACCAACTGCGCCCTGCGCAGCCGTTACGCACGCCTTGGAAAAGGTCGACAAAACCATGGGATCGGCAGCATGGAACGGGTGGTGCAGAAATGTTTGCGAGATCATGCTCGTCGGCAAACACAACTCCCTTGCGTGATAAAGCCGATCATTTGAGACGATCCGGAGGTCCGAGTTGATCGCTGTTTGAAGCGTTTTGTTTACCGGCGCGCGCGTCGATGGAAGAAAGATCTCCGAGGCTGCAAATCCAGCATTGAGAAGGACAATTGCAGTACTCAGGTGGTCAGCAAGGAAATGTGCCGGATTGTCGGGAGAGTGCTGATTTCCGCAGTAAATCAGTCGCGGAACAGCCTGTGCAGAATTTCGTCCAACGTCATCCAAGAACGAGCGCGATGGCAGCGCTGTTGCCCTGACATCGACGCAGCCTTCCTTGAAGATACAAAATCGATCACCTCGATGGGCAAAAAAAACATTGTGGAACGTCACCAGCCGTATCGGCGGTGGGGTCACTCGATTCACGTAACCAGGTAAACTATTGCCCGGCCCTACCCGAACACGGGTCAAATCGAGCTCGGGCCAATCTGGCGGCTGGGCAAGAGGCGAGGATGTGGCGTCCTGTGCAAGATCGGCTTCAAACAAGTTTGCGAGATACCCAACATCTTCAAAATCCCGCAGGTTGCTCAATATCAATCCGGCGTTGTTGAAGGGGTTGGGTTCAAGCCCAAGGCGCCGCCGCAAGAAATTGATAGGCCAAAGATATGGCCCATTACTTCGCAATCTGGCCTTATCGACGTCAAATCGACCGAACCAGTCCAGTATGGGTCTTAGCGTCGGCCGGAACATTCAAAAAACACACTACGATAGCTGCATGGTGTCCCATTACCATTGTCGGTCAAGAAAACCATCAAGATCTCGTCTAGATAAGCGCCTCGCGGCGACAGGGTTGGTTTTCCCGCAACTCCCGGCGACCTTAGCCCAAATGACGCTCCGTCACATCGAAAAGTGACGTGACGTCGCGTTTACGTCAACGTCATGCTATCATGTAGATCATAGGCCGACTCAAGCAATGGAGCGGCCGATCAACGATGTTCGACATGGATGATCCAGCAATGACCGCAGATGAAATGACGATACGCGAGATGTGCGACGCCTTCGCGGTAACGCCGCGCACTTTGCGTTTCTACGAACAAAAAGAGCTGCTCTTTCCGGCCCGTATCGGCCAAAAGCGGCTGTTTTCCAAGCGTGACCGCGCCCGACTCAAGCTGATCTTGCGCGGCAAGCGCTTCGGCTTCAGCCTCGAGGAGATCCGTCAGCTCCTCGATCTCTACTACGTCGGCGACCAGCAGGAGACACAGCTGAGCCGCACCCTCGATATCGCGCGCGAGCGGCTGCAAGACATGGAACGCCAACGCGCCGAGCTTGACGTCGCCATTTACGATCTGAAATCGCAGATGAGCCTTGTTCAAGAGATGCTCGCCACCGTCGGCATCCCCAAGCGCGCCGCCCAGTAAACCTTCGATACCGTACCCAAGACAGAACGGGAGCTTTTGCCATGCCCAGCTACACCGCCCCCAGCAAAGACATGCAATATGTGCTGCACGATGTCCTGAACATCGCGGCAAGCGATATCCCCGGCTATGGCGACCTGGACCGTGATTTCACCGCCGCCATTCTCGACGAGGCAGGCAAGATCGCGACCGAGGTATTGGCACCGCTCAACCCTGTGGGAGACACGGTCGGCTGCCGAATGGAGAACGGCGTGGTCTATACGCCCCCCGGTTTCAAGGACGCTTTTGCCCAGATGAAAGAGGGTGGCTGGCCGGGCATCGACATGCCCGAGGAATTCGGCGGCCAAGGCTTGCCATATGTGATGGGTACCGCCGTGGGCGAGTTTTTTTCGTCGGCAAACCAAGCCTTTACCATGTATCAAGGGCTGACCCACGGCGCGGCTTCGGCCATTCTTGCCCATGGCACTGCGGATCAAAAGGCCACCTATCTGCACCGCATGGTTGCCTGTGATTGGACCGGCACCATGAACCTGACCGAGCCCCATTGCGGCACCGATCTGGGGCTGATGCGCACCAAGGCTGAACCGCAAGCGGATGGCAGCTACAAGGTGACGGGGCAGAAGATCTTCATCTCCTCCGGCGAGCACGACATGGCGGAGAACATCATCCATCTGGTCTTGGCCAAGATCCCCGGCGGACCCGAGGGGATCAAGGGTGTCTCGCTCTTCATCGTGCCAAAAGTCTTGGTGAATGACGACGGCAGCCTTGGCGCGCGCAACGCCGTGTCATGCGGCAAGATCGAAGAAAAGATGGGCATCCACGGCAATGCCACTTGTGTGATGAATTACGATGGCGCGACGGGCTACCTTCTGGGCGAAGAACATAAGGGCATGCGCGCCATGTTCACCATGATGAACGAGGCGCGGTTGGGCGTCGGCATGCAAGGCCTCGCACAGGCCGAAATCGCGTTCCAGAACGCGCTGGCCTATGCCAAAGACCGGCTGCAAGGGCGCGATGTCACCGGGGCCAAGAACCCCCAAGGCTCCGCCGACCCGCTGATCGTGCATCCCGATATCCGCCGCAACCTGATGGAGCAAAAAAGCTTTGTCGAAGGGGCGCGCGCGTTCTTGCTTTGGGGCGCCACGCTGATCGACGCGGCGCATCGCAAGGGTGACGGCGACGCCGACGGGCTGATCTCGCTCATGACGCCGGTGATCAAGGGCTTTTTGACCGACAAGGGCTTCGAGATGGCAGTACAGGCCCAACAGATCTATGGCGGGCATGGCTATATCGAGGAATGGGGCATGTCCCAATTCGCCCGCGATGCCCGGATCGCGATGATCTACGAGGGTGCCAATGGCGTGCAAGCGCTTGACCTTGTGGGCCGCAAGTTGGCCCAGGACGGCGGCAAGCACGTGATGGCCTTCTTCGAAATGGTCAAAGGCTTCTGCAAGGACAACGCCGAGGCGGACGGCATGGGCGAATTCATCGAGCCGCTCAAGCGCGCCTCGAAGGATCTGCAAACAGCGACGATGTATTTCATGGCCGAAGGGATGAAAAACCCCAACGCGGCACTCGCGGGCAGCTATGATTTCATGCATCTGTTCGGGCATGTCTGCCTTGGGCTGATGTGGGCCAAGATGGCGCGTGCATCGCGCGCCGCGCTGATGGCGGGCGGCGATGATCCCGGATTTCACGAGACCAAACTTGCCACCGCGCGCTTCTACATGGTCCGACAACTGCCGATGACCGCCACGCACCTGGCGCGCATCCAGTCGGGGGCCGCGCCGGTCATGGCATTGGAGGCTGCGAATTTCTGAAGTCTGAACGCGTCTCGACCGGGAGGAGTACGATGCCGAAACGCCTGCGACTGACCCGCCGCCCCAACATCGCAATGAGCGAGGACGGCTACCGCAAGCTGCGCGCGCTTTCGCAAGAGGCGGGCTTGGATGACGGGGAATTCCTGTCCTTTCTTTTCGAGAATTGGGGCAGCGTGATCAACGAGGAGAAACTGGTGGCGCGCATCCGGCTGTTCAATGCCGAGCTGGAGGCGCGCAAGACATGAGCACAGGGCGCATATCACCCCGGCATAGTTGCGCGGTGACCGCTGACAGCATGCGTATTTCGAGAAAGGTGAAGAGATGGATCCAACACCCCACCCGGCCGAGTGTTCCCCAACAATGTCCGGACACCGAGGGGCGCTGCACTTCCGGGCAGGGTGCCTTCACCTTTCACGGTCATCGGCTCGCCAGCCTGTACCGTGGATTGACGGTCGCCCATGCACCTTAACAAATCGTTATGAGCCTTCATCTTTCCAGAAATACGCATAAAGCTCGCGCCACATGCGCAATGTCACGGGGGACACGATGACTAATACACTTTACTGCTTTGGTGAATCCGGCAACGCCTACAAGGCGGCGATCGCCTTGCAGATGGCGGGCCTTCCTTGGACGGCGCGCCATGTCGATTTCTTCGCAGGCGAAGCGCGCAGCCCCGAATTTCGCGCGATCAACCCGATGGGCGAGGTGCCGGTGCTTGATGCAAACGGCCTGATCCTGACACAATCGGGTGTGATCCAGGATTGGATCATGGACGAGACAGGCAAGCTCTGCGGCGACGGGTCGAAAGCCACCCGCCGCGAGATCTTGCGCTGGACGATCTTCGACAACCAGAAGGTCTCGGGCCAAGCCGGGCCGTTGCGGTTCTTGATGAATTTCTTGCCCGAAGACAAACGCCCCGCCGAGGTGATCGGCTTTCTGGCTGGCCGGATGAAGGCAGCCCTCGCCGTTCTCGAGGGTGAATTGACCGGGCGCGATTGGCTGGTGGGCGACAGCCTCACCTGTGCCGACCTGTCATGCTGTGGCTATCTGTTCTACCCCGAGCCGTTTCAGTTTGACCGCGCCGAACACCCGGCCATCGATGCCTGGCTGACCCGTATCGCAGCCCAACCCGGTTGGGCGCATCCCTATGATTTGATGAAGCGGGCCTTTCCCGCCACCTGACCGGAGACACGCAATGACCGACGCCTTTATCTATGACGCGATCCGTTCGCCCCGTGGCAAGGGCCGCCGCGATGGTGCGCTGCACGAGGTCACGGCCGCGCGGCTTTCGGCGGTGATGCTCAACGCACTCAAGGACCGCAACGATCTAACGGGCCATGCGGTCGAAGATGTGATCTGGGGCAATGTCACCCAAGTCATGGAACAGGGTGGTTGCCTTGCGCGCACGGCCGTGCTGGCCTCGGAATTGGATGAGCGTATTCCAGGGCTGGCCATCAACCGCTTTTGCGCCAGCGGTATGGAAGCGGTGAACCTTGCCGCCAACCAAGTACGCGGCGGCGCAGGTGCCGCCTATATCGCTGGCGGTGTCGAGATGATGAGCCGCGTCGCCATGGGCAGCGATGGGGCGGCGATTGCGGTCGACCCGTCCATCGCGATGGAGACCTATTTCGTTCCCCAAGGGATCAGCGCCGATATCATTGCCACTGAATACGGGTTTTCACGCGCGGATGCCGATGCGCTTGCCGTCGAAAGCCAGGCCCGCGCGGCGCAAGCCTGGGCCGAGGGGCGCTTTGCTCGCTCCGTCGTGCCGGTGACCGATATCAACGGGCTGACCATTCTTGCCCATGACGAATACATGCGCCCTGGCACCGATATGGCCGCCCTTGCCGGCCTCAAGCCTGCCTTCAAGGAGATGGGCGAGATGATGCCGGGCTTCGACCAGATCGCGCTGATGAAATACCCCCATCTGGAGCGGATCGACCATATCCACCATGCCGGCAATTCCAGCGGCATCGTCGATGGGGCAGCAGCTTTGCTGATCGGCAATGCGGAATTCGGCAAGGCTCATGGGCTGAAGCCCCGCGCGCGTATCCGCGCGACCGCCAAGATCGGCACGGACCCCACCATCATGCTGACAGGCCCTGTCCCCGTGACCCAGAAAATCCTCGCCGACAGTGGCATGGCGATTTCCGATATCGACCTCTTCGAGGTGAACGAGGCGTTTTCCGCCGTGGTGCTGCGCTTCATGCAGGCCTTTGACGTCGATCACGACCGCGTCAACGTCAACGGCGGGGCGATTGCCATGGGCCACCCGCTGGGTGCGACGGGGGCGATGATCATTGGCACGCTGCTTGATGAGTTGGAGCGCAGCGGCAAGGGCGTGGGCCTTGCCACGCTTTGCGTCGCATCCGGCATGGGGGCCGCAACCATCATTGAGCGCGTGTAAGGGGAGGTGGGGATAATGACTGATTTTACAATGGAAAAAGGCGCCGATGGCGTCGCTGTCATCACCTGGGACGTCAAGGCAAAGTCGATGAACGTGTTGACGCGCGCGGCCTATGCGCTGGTCGATCAATTGGTCGAGGATGCGCTGGCCGACCCGAGCGTCAAGGGGATCGTGCTGACCTCGGGCAAGGAGACCTTCGCGGGCGGCATGGATCTGAACACGCTGGCCACCATCTCGGCCGAGGCGGGCGATGACCCGGCGCAGGCGCTGTTCGACTTCACGATGGGCGGGCATCAGATCTTGCGCAAGCTCGAGCGCGCGGGGATGGACCCAAAGACCAACAAGGGCGGCAAGCCCGTCGCCGTCGCCATCACCGGCACCTGCGCGGGCATCGGGACCGAGATCGCGCTGGCCTGTCACCGCCGTTTCATGGCCGACAATCCCAAGGCCAAGATCGGCCTGCCCGAGATCCTCGTGGGGCTTTTCCCCGGCGGCGGCGGCACGACGCGCTATTCCCGCATGGTCGGCGCGATGGCGGCAGCCCCCGTGCTGCTCGAGGGCAAGATGCTGGACCCCAAAGCGGCCAAGGCGGCGGGGCTGATCGACGAAGTGGTGGCCCCCGACCAGCTTTTGGTGCGCGCGCGTGAATGGGTGCTGTCGGCCACCGACGCCGAGATCGTCAAGCCATGGGACCAGAAGGGCTGGAAAATGCCCGGCGGCGCACCCTATCACCCGGCGGGTTTCATGACCTTTGTGGGCGCCAGCGCCATGATCAACGGCAAGACCAAGGGGGTTTATCCAGCGGCCAAGGCGCTGCTCAGCGCGGTCTATGAGGGCGCGCTTGTCGATTTCGACACGGCGCTCAGGATCGAGGCGCGCTGGTTCACCCATATCCTGATGCACCCCTCATCGAGCGCGATGATCCGCTCGCTGTTTTTGAACAAGGAAGCGCTGGAAAAGGGTGCAAACCGCCCTGCCCTTCCCGCCGAACAGGTCACCAAGCTGGGCGTCATCGGCGCGGGCATGATGGGGGCGGGCATCGCCTATGTCAGCGCCAATGCCGGCATCGAAGTCGTGTTGATCGATGCAACGCTTGAGGCCGCCGAACGTGGCCGCGCCCATGCCGAGGGACTCCTCGACAAGGGCATGAAGCGCGGCAAGGTCAGCCCCGAGAAAAAGACGCAAGTGCTGGACCGCATCCTTGCCACCACCGATTACGCGGCGCTTGCAGGCTGCGACCTGATCGTCGAGGCGGTGTTCGAGGATGTCGCCGTCAAGGCCGAGGTCACGCGCAAGGTGCTGGCGGCAGTTGGCCCCGATTGCATCTTTGCCACCAACACCTCGACATTGCCCATCGGGGAATTGGCCAAGGCGAGCGACCGCCCTGAGCAGTTCATCGGCATCCATTTCTTCAGCCCCGTCGACAAGATGGCGCTGGTCGAGATCATCCGTGGCGCCAAGACCGGCGACCGGGCGGTGGCCAAGGCACTCGATTATGTGCGCCAGATCCGCAAGACGCCCATCGTCGTGCAGGATGCGCGCTTCTTCTACGCCAACCGCTGCATCCTGCCCTATGTGAACGAGGGGATCCGGATGGTGGCCGAAGGCGTTTCGCCCGCGCTGATCGAGAATGCGGCCAAGCTCATGGGCATGCCGCTGGGGCCGCTGCAACTGATCGACGAGACCTCGATCGATCTGGGCGTCAAGATCGCGCGCGCGACCAAGGCCGCGATGGGGGACGATTACCCCGATGACGCGGTCGATGCGGTGGTGTTCTGGATGGCCGAGCAGGGCCGTCTGGGGCGCAAGGCCAAGGCGGGTTTCTACGCTTATGATGATGCGGGCAAGCGCATCGGCCTGTGGGACGGCTTGGCCGCAAAATACCCGCTGGCCGCTGCGCAGCCCGATCTGACTCAAGTGCAGCACCGGCTGATGTTCGTCCAGACGCTCGAGGCGGTGCGCGCACTCGAACAGGGTGTCCTGACCGATATCCGCGAAGGCGATGTGGGCGCGATCCTTGGCTGGGGCTTTGCGCCGTGGTCGGGCGGGCCCTTCTCGTGGTTCGACATGCTGGGCGCGCCCTATGCCGCCGCGCGCTGCGACGAGCTGGCCGCAGAACACGGGCCGCGCTTTGCCTGCCCCGCGCTTTTGCGCGAGATGGCCGACAAGGGCCAAAGCTTCTACGGCCGTTTCGGGGTCAAGCCGCAAGCGGCCTGACGCGAAGCGGGTGGGAAAACCCGGGTTTTCCCACCCGAAAAACCCGGGTTTTTCGGTGCGTTTTCCGCGAGGAAAACGCTACCCCACCCGACAGGCTGCAAGTACTTCCTCATCAGGGGCGAGCCCCAAACCTGGCGCATCGGAGACCGCCAACATCCCCCCCGCCATTTGCGGCGGGGTCTCGGTCAACAGCCGCACGATGCGGGCCTGCGCGCGGTGAAGCTCGACCGCGCCTTCCGTCATCGCGCCGCACATCCAGTGCAGATTGACCAGATCCCAGCCGCCCGCGGGCGAGATGGCGCGCCCTGCACCAATGCCCGCCCTTGCCGCCGCCACCGCCGCGCCGATGCCGCCTGCAAAGACCGCGTTGGGCTGGATCACGGCCACGCCCGCCTCGGTCAACAGGTCGAAACGGTCGGCGCTTTGCTCCATCTGGCCCGCGCCCAGGGGCATGGGGGCCACCGCCGCCAAGGCCGCCAAGTCGCGGCGATCATTGGCTTTCACCGGTTCTTCGAGCCATGCGAGATCAAGCGCCTCGGCCCCACGGGCAAAGGCAAGCGCTGTCTCGAGATCCCAGCCGCAATTGGCATCGGCGATCAGCTCCGCCTTTGGCCCGATGGCCGCGCGCACGGCGCGCAGGCGTGCAATATCCTCGGCCACGCTGCGCCCTTTGGCGGCGACCAGCACCTTGACGCCCTTGGCCCCGTTCAACACCTCCTCGGCGCAAGCGCGCACCAGCGCGTCGCGCTCGAGCGCGGGAAAGCCGCAAGTCACATGGACAGGCGCCGCGGGCCGCACAGCCCCCAGCATCGCCGCCACGCTTTGCCCCGCACGCTTGCCCGCCAAATCCCACAGCGCGACATCGAGGGCCGACAAGGCCGAGACCACCACCCCCGTCATCGCGCGCGGGTTCAATTGCCGTGCAAGATCGGGCAAGGGGCCGGGCCGGGCCAAAGCCTCGGCCACCGCACCGTTCAACAGATGCGCCACCTCGGCCACGCAAAAGCGCCCGGTGAATCCATCGCCCGAAACGCCATCAGCATCGGTCACGCGTACCCGCAGAAAGGTGAAACTGTCCTCGCCCGCATAGGGCGCAGGGTCACCCGGCAAGGCGGTGGCGCGATGGACATATGCCGCGACCTGCAATGGCCCCGTGATGTGCTGCATCGTCCCCTCCCCCGGTTTATGCGCAGCCGAGGTTAACCTTTGGCGCTGTGGGGGAAAAGTAGTCGCAAACGGGCAAGCAGCCTTTCCTTTTCTTGCGCGATAGCCCAAGTGATGGATCATATTCTTTCGCAGGATCGGAGGTGTCGCATGGGTTGGATGAAGGATGAGGCGGGCTTGGAGAAACGCGCGGCCAATTACGTCGCGTTGACGCCGCTCAGCCATCTGATCCGCGCCAACCGCATCTTTACCGACCGCACCGCGCTGATCGACCGGGGTTACCGCGCGACCTATGGCGAGATGTTTGCCCGTGTCAGCCGCTTGGCCGGTGCCTTGGCCGCGCGCGGTGTCGCGCCGGGCGATGTGGTCGCCACGGTGCTGCCCAACACCGCCCCCCATGTCGAGGCACATTGGGGCGTGCCTGCCTGTGGCGCGGTGCTGAACGCGATCAACACCCGCCTCGATATCGGTACGATCAGCTATATCCTCGACCATGGCGAGGCCAAGGTGGTGCTGGTCGATACGCAATTCCTTGGCGTGGTCGAAGAAGCGATCAAGGCGCAGACAGGCCCCGCCCCCCTGATCGTCGAAGTGCCGGACGCGGCTGCGGGCTATCACGCCTCGGGGCGGCACCTGACCTATGAGGCGCTCTTGGCCGAGGGGGATGCAGATTACACATGGATCATGCCGGTCGATGAATGGGAAAGCCTTGCGCTGAACTACACAAGCGGCACCACGGGGCGGCCCAAGGGCGTGGTATATCACCATCGCGGCGCCTACCTCATCACGATGGGGACGCCGATATCGTGGCGGATGACGCTCTACCCCAGTTACCTGACGATCGTGCCGCTCTTTCACTGCAACAACTGGTGCCATGTCTGGACCATGCCCGTCATGGGCGGCACGACCGTGTGCTGCCGCGACATCACCGCGAAAAGCATCTATGACGCGATCGCCGATGCGGGTGTGACCCATTTCGGCGGCGCGCCGATCGTACTGAACATGCTCGTCAATGCCAAGCCAAGCGACCGTCGGGATTTCGCCCATACGGTCGAGGTCTTCACCGCAGGCGCGCCGCCCGCCCCCGCCACCTTGGCCGCGATCGAAACGATGGGCTTTAACATCACCCAAGTTTATGGCCTGACCGAGACCTATGGTCCGGCGACGGAATGCACATTCAAGGATGACGTATGGGCCGATCTGCACGGCGACGACCGCGCCGCCGTCAAGGCGCGCCAAGGTGTGCCGATGCCCAACATGGACCATATCACCGTGATGGACCCCGAAACGATGGCGCAGATCGCGATGGACAGCACGGCCTTGGGTGAGATCATGATGCGCGGCAACTCGGTGATGAAGGGCTACTACAAGAACCCGCAAGCCACCGAAGCGGCCTTTGCCGGTGGTTATTTCCACACCGGCGACATCGCGAAACAGCACCCTGACACATATGTTCAGATCGCGGATCGCGCCAAGGACATCATCATCTCGGGCGGCGAGAATGTCAGTTCAGTCGAAGTCGAGGGCGCTTTGATGCATCACCCCGCCGTGCTGCTTGCGGCCGTGGTGGCAAAACCCGATCCGACATGGGGCGAAGTGCCATGTGCCTTCCTCGAGCTGAAAGAGGGGGCAACAGCGACCGAGGCGGAGATCATCGCCTTTGTCCGGCAGCGCCTTGCCGGCTTCAAGACGCCCAAGCGCGTGGTCTTTCAAGATTTGCCCAAGACATCGACCGGCAAGATCCAGAAATTCGAACTGCGCAAGATTGCAGCCGCACTCTAGCCCGTTTCGGTCGTTGAGATGTCACACAGCGCAGGCTATCCTCCGCGTAAAAAGAACCGAGCAGTGCGGGTGAATGACAGCGCTTGATCAATATAGCCGCCTCGAGGCGACAGGGCTTTGGCATGAACGGCCCGATGCGCAGCGCTGCGAGGTGCTTGTGTCGCTGGGAAAGGCGACGCTGATCATCGCCACCCCGGCCGAGGTTGCGCGCGCGCATTGGTCGCTACCTGCGATCGTACGGCTCAACCCCGGCAAGCGGCCCGCGCTCTACGCCCCCGGCGAAGAGGCCGAAGAACGGCTGGAAATCGAAGATCGCGACATGATCGCGGCAATCGAAAAGCTGCGAGCCGCCATTGATCGGCGGCGGCCCCATCCGGGGCGATTGCGGCTTTGGATGGGCGTCAGCATTGCTGCGGCCATGTTGGCCGCGGCGCTTTTCTGGATGCCGGGTGCCTTGATCCGCCAGACGGTGTCGGTGTTGCCGCCTGCCGGTCGCGAGGTCATCGGCCAGCAATTGCTACAGGAGATCGGGCGGCTGGCTGGCCCGATCTGTAGCCCTGTCACGGGATCGGGTGCCTTGACACGGCTTGCGCGCCGCATCGCCCCTGAGGCGCCATCGCGCTTGGCGGTGCTGCCATCGGCAACACCAAAGACCATGGCCTTGCCCGGCAATATCATTGTCCTGAACGCCGCGCTTATGGAAGATCACGACACACCAGAAGTGGTCGCGGGGTTCATCTTGGCTGAAACACAGCGCCGCACCGCCCAAGATCCCATGCTGCGCTTGCTCAAGGATGCAGGGCTTATGGCCACGCTTCGCCTATTGACAACCGGACAGCTTGACCGCGCGGCGCTACAAGCCCATGCGCTCACGCTTTTGGCACAAGACACTCCAGCCCCAACAGACCCATCACTTTGGCCGCTCTTCGATGCGGCGGGAATTTCGGCCCGCCCCTATGCGGCAGTCGCGGGGCAGGAATCGCGCGACAGCCTGCCTCTTGCACAGACATCCAACCTCCGCCCTGTGATCAGTGATGCCGATTGGGTCAGCTTGCAGAATATCTGCAACAGCTAGCCGCGCGGCTCATTCAGGGCCGCATGATCACCAGCTGCGCAGGAACAAGTGTTGCAGGACCAGCATCGCGCGCCGTTAAGCCGCGCAGACCCCGCACCTCGGCACCTCCCACCAGCCGCCGCGGGAGGGAATTGGTCCAAATCTGTTCCATTTGCCGCTGCCCATTTGCAAAGCCCAAACCGCGATAAGGGTTGAGCCGCCCATCATCCCATGCCGCACGATAGCCTTTGGGCGGGTTGACCACATAGCGGACCAGCTGCCGTGGTTCCTGCGGCGCAGCTGTGGCAGCCCCGCCCAGCGCGCTGGTCCGATCGATCCCACGCGCAGCATCACCGGGGTGGCGCGCTTGCGGGCCACAGCGCACATTGGCACCTGTGAAGTAGCCCCGGATATCGGCAGGTAGGTTCGGGCATGCCGTTGTCGGCGCAGACGGGGTAACCGCACGCGGCACTGCCCCGATGTTGCGCGGTTGCGACGCGGGTGGCCGCGCGGTCGAGCCGATCTGGCGTAGCGTCGGCGCCGCGGATGCGGCAGGGGCGGTCGCTGCGGATGCAGCAGGCGCGATCGCCGTTGGGCCGGACACTGCGATGGTCGGGCGTGGCGCAGCGCCGATCATGGTCACACCCGCAGCTGGACGCTGTGGCGCCACCGCGGCCTGCGAGGTACTGGCCCCCGCACCGCTTGGTGTCAGACCGCAAATATGGCGCCGATCGCGGCCCACTCGCGGCACCCATTGGGTGTTGCTGCCCAAGCCAACCCGCACAAAAGCGCAGCCTCGACTATCGACATATTGATCACCCCTGAAATTGGCGGAAGGTATTTCCGCAGGCACGGATTGGGCAAACCCCATGCCACCGCTTGCCATGGCGATCAAAACCGTCACGGCAGCGACCAAAACACGTCGCATCACATACATGCAAACCCCCACGTTTGCTACGCCGCCACACTGGCCGAAGGGGCCGCCCAAGTAAAGTCAAAGATTCATCATTTTGTGCCAAACATGCGATCACCCGCATCACCTAGTCCCGGAACGATATATCCATGTTCGTTAAGATGGCTGTCGAGTGCGGCGGTCACGATGGGAACATCGGGGTGCGCAGCCTGCATCCGGGCCACACCCTCCGGGGCGGCTAACAGGCACAGGAAGCGAATATTGTTGGCGCCTGCTTGCTTCAAAAGATCAATAGCTGCGACCGATGAATTGCCGGTTGCCAGCATGGGATCCACAACGATGGTCAAGCGATCCTCGAGCGCGTCTGGCACTTTGAAATAGTACTGCACAGGCTTGAGTGTCTCTGGATCACGGTAAAGACCGATGAAACCTACCCGCGCATTCGGCACCAACTCCAAGATCCCGTCGAGCAAGCCATTGCCGGCCCGCAGGATCGATACCAAGGCCAGCTTCTTGCCTTCGATCGTTGGCGCACTCATTGGGCAAAGCGGCGTGTCGATTTGCTTGGTCGTCATCGGCAAGGCTCGCGTCACCTCATAGGCCAAAAGCAAGCTGATCTCGCGTAAGAGCTGGCGAAACGACTTGGTCGAGGTGTCGGCCTCGCGCATCAAGGTCAGCTTGTGTTGCACCAATGGGTGATCGACGATGGTCAAATGCGCGGTCATGCTTGGCTCTCTCCCAGTCGTTTGGCGATGATCGCCTTGGTGGCGGCATCGCAAAAAGCGGCCTCAAGGGCGGTGCGGTTCACCTCGGCAAAGATGCTCTCGTCCCAGCCGAAATGCCGGTTCAGGTTTTCGTAATCCGAAGTCATGGTGATCCCGAAAAAGGGCGGATCATCGGTCGATACCGTGACCTTGACCCCGCGTTCGCGCAGCCGTTCGATCGGATGGCTGGGCCAATCCTTGAACACGCCCAAGACCACGTTCGATCCGGGGCAGCATTCCAGCACGATCCCGTCCTCGGCCAGCCGGTCGACAAGCGCCAGATCCTCGATCGCCTGCACACCGTGCCCGATGCGTTCAGGGGCAAGCTGGTCAAGCGCATCCCGCACCGAGGCCGCACCCCCCCATTCGCCCGCATGCACCGTGATGCGCAATCCCGCCTCGCGCGCGCAGTCAAAGGCCCATTTGAAATCGCCCGGTTTCCCCTTCAACTCGTCGCCCGCCATGCCGAACCCCACCAGCCAATCGCCTGCGGTGTCGGCGGCGCATTGCGCGATGGGGCGCGCGCGATCGGGGCCGAAATGTCGGATGCAGGTGATAATACCCCTGAGCGTAATCCCATGGGCGCGGTCCGCCGCCTCGGCCGCCTCACGGATGGCGGTGAGATATTCCCGCCACGCGCCGATATCGCCGCCGCCACAAAAGTCGGGCGACAGGAAGGTTTCGCCGTAAACCACCCCATTGGCGGCACTTTCTTCCAGCACGGCAGTGGTCAGCCGCGCGTAATCCTCGGGGCTTTGCAAGACACCGGTCGCGGCCTCATAGACCGACAGGAAATGCCAGAAATCGCGGTAAGCATAGCCGCCATCGGGGCGAAAGATGCCCGACAGATCGACTGATTTTTCACGCGCGATCCCCCGGATGAAGGCAGGCGGCGCACCGCCCTCGAGGTGTAGGTGAAGCTCGACCTTGGGGATGTTCTTCATCTCAGGCTCCGATCATCCAGCCGATGGCAGCAATGATAAACCCGAAGAGGGCGGCGCCACGCCATGGTGTGCGCGGCCGTCCGATGAGGGGGCCGATATAGCGCACGGCCAGCGTCACCACGACCAGCGTCATCAGGAAATAGATCAGTTCAGAGCCCATCATCCCTCACCAGAAAGCTTTTGCCTGGCCCCGCCATGGCAAGGCCCAGATGGGCCGCCAACGACGCGCCAACATCGGCAAAAGCGCAGATGCCGATTTGCCCGCGATAAGGACCCTTGGCAAGCACCGGCACCCGTTCACGGGTATGATCGGTGCCGGGCCATGTGGGATCATTGCCATGATCGGCGGTCAGGATCATCAGGTCATCGGGGCGCAGCGCCGACAAGATCGGCCCGATCTGGGTATCGAACCACTCGAGGTGCCGGGCATAGCCCGCGACATCCCGCCGATGGCCAAAAAGGCTGTCGAACTCCACGAAATTGGCAAAGGTCAACGAGCCTTCGACCGCCTCTGCCACATGGCTGGCAAGCGCCGTCATCAACGCCGCATCAGGGCCGGTGACCACATGATCCACCCCCCGCCCGGCAAAGATGTCGCGGATCTTGCCGATCGTATAGGTCGCATGCCCGGCGCCTTGCACAAGATCCAACAGCGTCGGCCCTGGCGGCGCAATGGCATAGTCATGGCGGTTGGCTGTACGCCGATAGGCCCCCGGTGCGCCGGTAAAGGGGCGCGCGATGACCCGGCCGATGCGGCGCGCATGCAAGAGCGGGGCCAATGCCGCACAGAGCGTCAAGAGCCGATCCAGGCCAAAGCTATCTTCGTGAGCGGCGATCTGAAAGACACTGTCAACCGAGGTGTAACAGATCGGCCAGCCAGTCTTTTCATGCTCGCCGCCCAAGCGGTCAATGATTTCAGTCCCCGAGGCATGTTCATTGCCCAATATCCCATCCGTGCCAGCAAGGCGCATCACCTCGGCCACGATATCATCCGGGAAACAGGGGGTCGTTTTTGGGAAATAGCCCCAGTCCCATGGCACGGGCAGCCCCGCCAGTTCCCAATGGCCCGAAGGGGTATCCTTGCCCTTCGACACTTCTTCCGCAGCACCCCATAGGCTCAGGGGTGCGCGGCCAAGCCCCGCCCCCTGCACCCCCTCCCCCGAGGCCAGATGCAGTGCCGCGCCAAGCCCCAAGCTGTCCAGATGCGGCAGGTGCAACGCACCCTTGCGTCCCTGATCGGCATGGCCCGCGGCACAAGCCTCTGCGATATGGCCAAGCGTATTGGCGCCCGTATCGGGCAGATCGCCGTTGAAATAAGCGGGCGCATCAGGCGCGCCGCCGACCCCAAGACTATCCATCACCACTAGAAAGGCGCGCGCCATCAGCCGATCCTTTCATGGATCAGGGGGGGCAAGATTGAGGCGCGATCGCTCAAGACAAAGGCGCGCCGCACATCGGCGGCCACCGCGCGGGCGGCGGCCTCGCTTGCGGCATGGATGCGCGCCAAGGGGCGGGCATGATCGACCTGTTCACCAAGCCGCGCAATCTCGTTCAAACCAACCGCCAGGTCGAGCTTGTCGTCTTGGCGCAGGCGCCCGCCGCCTAGGCGCACCACCACCTCGCCCAAGGCGCGGGTGTCGATTTGGCTGACATAACCACCTTCGCCGGGATGAACATCGACCATCACCCGCGCCGCTGGCAGCCGATCGCGCCAACGGTCGATGAAATCATGCGGACCGCCCAAGGCGGCGACCATCTCGCCGAAAATCTCGGCCGCCTCACCCGTGCGCAAGGCCTCGGCGATGCGGCCTTCGCCATCAGCGGCGTCAGCGGCTAGCCCGCCCAACGCCAGCACTTCGCCACCCAAGGCCTGTGCCAGCCGCGCCAAGGGCGTGGTCAGATCGCCCGATGTCAGCACCTCCATCACGGCGATGACCTCAAGCGCATTGCCCGCCGCCGGCACGGTCGGCTGGCTCATATCGGTGATCAGCGCCGTCGTCATGCAACCCGCCCCTTGTGCGGTATCGACAAGGGCTTGCGCCAGCGCCAAAGCCGCCTCGTGGCTGCCCATGAACGCGCCCGAGCCGCATTTGACATCGAGCACCAAGGCCTCGAGCCCGGCGGACAGCTTCTTGGACAAGATCGAGGCGGTGATCAGGTCGATGCTTTCGACCGTGCCGGTGACATCGCGCACCGCGTAAAGCCGCTTGTCGGCGGGGGCGATATCCGCGGTCGCGCCCACGATGGCACAGCCGATATCAGCGACCAAATCTTGCAGATCCTCGACCGAGATTTGCGTGCGATAGCCCGGAATCGCCTCGAGCTTATCCAGCGTCCCGCCCGTATGCCCCAATCCCCGCCCCGAGATCATCGGCACGAAGGCCCCGCAAGCCGCAAGCGCCGGTGCCAGGATCAGCGAAACGCAATCGCCCACGCCGCCTGTCGAATGCTTGTCGAGCACGGGACCATCAAGGTTCCATGTCAGCACCCGCCCCGAGGCACGCATCGCATTGGTCAGTTGCACCCGCCCCTTTGGCCCAAGCCCCCGCGCGCAGACCGCCATGGCAAAAGCCCCGGCTTGAGCATCGCTCACCTCGCCCGTGGCCAAGCCTTCGGCGAACCAAAAGATTTCGGCCTCGCGCAGGGTTTCACCATCGCGCAGCCGGGCAAGGATGGTGCGGGCATCGATCACGATGCGCCCTTGGCGGCATTGACCATGAAGCCTGCATCAAAGGCACCGGGCAAAAGCGCGCCCACTGTCGTCGTCAGGGTGGCCCCCGCCATGGTGGCTAGCGTCACCACAACATCGGCATCGGCGAATTCGGCGAGTTTCTGGCGACAGCCGCCGCATGGCGGCACAGGGGCCGGGCAATCAGCGATCACTGCCACCTCGGCGATGCGGCGGTCGCCTGCGGCAATCATCGCGGCGATGGCCCCTGCCTCGGCACAGGTGCCTTCGGGATAGGCGACGTTTTCCACGTTACAGCCCAGATGCACATGCCCCTCGACCGATCGGATGGCCGCCCCCACCTTGAAGCCCGAGTAAGGTGCATGGGCATTTTCGCGCACGCGGGCGGCATCTTGGATCAAGGACATGGCAGGGGGCCTTTTTGCGGTGCTGACTTTCGTGCAGTCTGGTGCGCGGCGCAGCCTAGCGCAAGGCCATGGATCACCCGCCACCCCGCGCGGGGTCATCGGGTGTGACAAAACCCGCCTGCCCTGCAACCGTTGCGATCAACCCTAACAGGTCGGCGCGGCAGGGCGCGTAAAGCGCAGCCAGATCGGCCATGCGCCGCCGCTTGGCCGCGATATTGAGCACTTCGGCCAATCGGTAAAGCCGATCGGCCCCGACCGCGCCCGAGAGCGCGATCAAGATATGGGTTTGGCCCCTGATCTGGGCCAGATCGGCAGCGGCGACCCCTTGATCGAGGGCCGCCAGGACTGCACTCAGATCCTCGTGCAGGCGTTGGAGCAACTCTGGCGCGCCGGTCGCACCGGCCACGGCCAGCAAGGCGTCAAAGCGGTCGTGATCCAGCACCTTGCCAAAAGCCGCGCTGCTGCGCGCAGGATATAACACATCTTCGGGTTCCGGCAGGCCGGAAGGGCGCCCCACATAACGCAAGATCGCGCGCCCGAAATCGGCGGCCGATGAAATCGGCTTGCCGATAATGCCATCGGCACCCGCGGCATAGATCGCCTCGCGATTGTCGCGCAACACGTAGGCTGTCAGCGCGACCATCGGCATTTTGGCCACCGCATCATGACGCGCGCGCACGGTCGCCATCACCTGAAGCCCAGATAGGCGGGGCATCTCGATATCGATCAGCGCGATGTCAAAGCGGGTAGCCGACAACGCGTCAAGCGCGGCCAGCCCATCGGCGGCACAGGTCACATCTGCCCGCATCCGCCCAAGGATCTGGCGCAAGATGGTCTGGTTGGTCAGGTTATCCTCGGCCACCAAGATGCGCAGCCCCGCGAGATCGGGGATATGGGCATTGTCGGGCTGTGCTTGCGAAGGCGCCACCACACCGGCAGGCAAGATCACGCGTGCCACCCCCCCACCATCGGGGTGGTTCGACAGCAGCAAGCGCCCACCAATTTCGCCCGTCAGGCTTGCCGCTATGCGCAGGCCCAACCCCGCGCCGGCATGTGGGCCATGCGCGCCAATGTCACTGCCCTCGCCCAGCATGGCAAGCATCTGCGGCGAAAACCCTGGCCCATGGTCGCGGATGGTCAGATGCACGCCCGCATCGACATCACGCATATCGAGTGTGACCACCCCACCCGGCGCATGGATCAACGCATTGGCGATCAAATTGCCGATGATCCGGTCAAGCATAAGCTGCGGCACCGCAAGCACAGGCGGCAAGTCACCATCGCGGGTGATGACAAAATGGCCGCCCGCTGCACGCGCCCGACCCGACCAACGCCCCTCGAGTGCCGAAAGCCACGCGGCGAGATCAAGCTCTTGGTCATCATATTGGAACAAGCGATCACCGGCTGCGGCCAAAAGCGCACCATCAACCAAGCCTGCCAAGGTGTCAGCGGCCGCTTGCACCCTGTCGATCTGAAGCTGGGCCTCAGGGGGGAGCCTGTGCCGATCAAGCAGCCGCAGCCCCCCGATCACATCGGACATGGCCGAGCGGATATCATGGCTAAACAACTGCAAGGTATCATCCCGCGCATCGGGTTGCGACACGCCGGGCGGATGTGATGGGGCCATGGAACCCTCGGCCATCGACACAACTCCTGCACCAGTGACGCCACTGTACCAGCCCACCCGTCAACGGCCAAGCATGCGAACGGATGGGCGCTTCTTTATTCTTTAGTCCTTGGCAGGGTAGCCCAAGCCAGCCAAGGCCGTGCGGATTTCCCCCAGAATGGCAGGATCGTCGATGGTGGCGGGCATCTTGAAATCCTCGCCATCGGCGATCTTGACCATGGTCGCGCGCAAGATCTTGCCCGAGCGCGTCTTGGGCAGGCGATCGACCACCACGGCAAGTTTGAAGGCCGCGACAGGGCCGATACGGTCGCGCACCAGCTTGACGCATTCCTTGACCACCTGATCGGGGGCGATCTTGGCCCCCTTGTTGAGGCACAAAAAGCCAAGCGGCAATTGCCCTTTGAGGCTATCTGCGACCCCGATCACCGCACATTCCGCGACATCGGGGTGGCTTGCCAGCACCTCTTCCATTGCGCCGGTGGACAGGCGATGGCCCGCGACGTTGATCACGTCGTCAGTACGCGCCATGATATAGAGATACCCGTCTTCGTCGATCATGCCCGCATCGCCGGTTTCATAATAACCGGGGAAATGGCTGAGATAGGATTTTCGAAACCGCGCCTCGGCCTGCCACAGATTGGGCAGTGTGCCGGGGGGCAACGGCAGCTTGATCGCGATTGCGCCCAGCGTGCCGGGGGCCATGGGATGACCCGCCTCGTCAAGGATCTGCACATCATAGCCGGGCATCGCCACCGAGGGGCTGCCGATCTTGACCGGCAGCTTATCGATCCCCAGCGGGTTGCCCGCGATGGCCCAGCCGGTTTCGGTCTGCCACCAATGATCGATCACCGGCACGCCAAGCTTGTCTTGCGCCCAGATAATCGTGTCGGGATCGGCCCGTTCACCGGCCAGAAACAGGCTTTCAAGGCTCGAAAGGTCGTATTCACCCACCAAGTCGCCACCCGGATCGTCGCGTTTGATCGCGCGAAAGGCGGTCGGCGCGGTAAAAAGCGACTTGACCTTGTGATCCTGGATCACCCGCCAAAAGGTGCCGGCATCAGGCGTGCCAACGGGCTTGCCCTCGAACACGATGGTGGTGCAGCCGAATGTCAAAGGTGCATAGCAGATATAGCTATGGCCCACGACCCAGCCGACGTCGGACGCGGCCCAGAACACCTCGCCTGGGTTCATGTCGTAAAGGTTGCGCATCGACCAGTTGAGCGCGACCAGATGCCCGCCGGTGTGGCGGATCACACCCTTGGGCTGGCCCGTCGTGCCTGAGGTATAAAGGATATAGGCAGGATGGTTGCCTTCGACCGGCACGCAATCGGCAGGTGCCACGCCATGCTGAAAGGCATGCCAATCGACATCGCGGCCAGCTTCGAGCCCCGCGACCTCCTGCTCGCGCTGGAAGATAACGCAGAATTCGGGGCTATGCTTGGCGATGGCAAGCGCGCCGTCCAGCAGCGGCTTGTAATGCACGACGCGCCCGGGTTCCAATCCGCAGCTTGCCGCGATGATGCATTTGGGGGTGCAATCATCGATCCGCACGGCCAGCTCGTTGGCGGCAAAGCCCCCGAAGACGACCGAATGGATCGCGCCCAGCCGCGCGCAGGCCAGCATCGCCTCGAGCGCCTCGGGAACCATCGGCATGTAGATGATGACGCGGTCACCCTTTTCCACGCCCTTGGCCTTGAGCGCACCGGCAAGGCTGGCCACGCGGGCTTGCAACTGGGCATAGGTGATTTTTTGTGTCGTGCCGGTCAGCGGGCTGTCATGGATGATCGCCAGCCGGTCGCCATGGCCCGCCGCCACATGGCGGTCAACCGCGTTCCAGCAGCTATTCAGCGTTCCATCTGCGAACCACTCGTAAAGCGGTGCGTTCTCGGCAAAGAGCGCCTTTGAGGGCGGCGCGACCCAGTCGATCCCCTCGGCGGCCTCCAACCAGAATGACTCCGGGTCGCTTTTTGCGCGAGCGAAAATATCGGCGTAACCCATGGGTTGTCCCTCCTTGGCTTTACGCAACTTTTTATCGCTGCCTTGGGGCGAGACGCAATTCGGTGACTTTGCCGCATGGGGGCGCTAACGGCGCACGCCCTTAGCCATAGGTGCTGACAGGGGTGCCTGCGAGTGCCGAGATGTTCAAAAGCCCGCGCGCGGTGATCGAGGGCGTCACGATATGGGCGCGGTTGCCCATCCCCATCAGAATCGGCCCGACCTCGAGCCCGCCTGCGCGCGCTTTCAGCATGTTGCGCGCGGCCCCTGCCGCATCGGTCGAGGCAAAGACCAACGCATTGGCCGCCCCCTCCATCCGCCCACCTGGCAAAAGCCGCTCGCGCAATTCAGGGTCGAGGGCGGTATCGATATGCATTTCGCCCTCATAGACGAAATCGGCCCCTTCCGCGTCGAGAATGGCCAAGGCCGCGCGCATGCGCCGCCCGCTATCGCTGTCAAGATTGCCAAACTGGCTACCCGAGCACAGCGCGACCTTGGGGTTGATCCCGAAGCGGCGGATATGACGCGCGCAGCCGCGGACGGTTTCGGCGATTTGCTCTGGCGTCGGCTCTGGATGCACCTGTGTATCGGCAATGAAAAGCGGCCCATCATCCGAGATCATCAGGCTGAGCGCACCGACCGGGTGCAGACCATCGCTGGCCAAGACTTCGGTGATATATTTCAAATGCCACAAATACTGGCCAAAGGTGCCACAGATGAGGCTGTCGGCTTCGCCGCGCTGGACCATCACCGCGCCGATGGCGGTGGTATTGGTGCGCATGATCGCGCGCGCCAGGTCGGGGGTGACGCCGCGCCGCGCCATAAGCCCATGATAGCTCTGCCAATAATCACGGTAGCGCGGGTCGTTCTCAGGATTGACCAGATCGAAATCGCGCCCGGCGCGCAGCGTCAGCCCGGCGCGTTCGATCCGACTATCGATCACTTCGGGGCGACCGATGAGAATGGGCTTGTCGGTGGTTTCCTCGACCATGGCTTGGGCGGCGCGCAAGACGCGCTCATCCTCGCCTTCGGCAAAGACGATGCGCCGCTCGGCGGTGCGAGCGGCATCAAAGACCGGGCGCATGATCATGGCCGATTTGAACACCGATTGGTTCAGACGCTCGCGATAGGCATCGACATCGTCGAGAGGGCGCGTCGCCACACCCGATGCCATGGCCGCCTCGGCGACGGCACTCGCCACCACGGCGATCAAGCGGCGATCGAAGGGCTTGGGGATCAGGTAATCAGGACCAAAGGTGAGATGCTCACCGGCATAGGCGGCGGCGGCCTCGGCGCTGGTGGTGGCGCGCGCAAGCGCCGCGATCCCCTCGATACAGGCGATCTGCATCGCGTCGTTGATCTCGGTCGCGCCCACATCGAGCGCGCCGCGGAAGATAAAGGGGAAACACAGAACGTTATTGACCTGATTGGGAAAATCGCTGCGCCCTGTGGCGATGATCGCATCGGGGGCGACCGCGCGCACGGCATCGGGCAGGATTTCAGGGGTGGGGTTGGCCAGCGCAAAGATGATCGGCCGGACCGCCATCCGTGCGACCATCTCTTGTGACAGCACGCCGGGACCAGACAGGCCGAGGAACAGATCGGCCCCGTCGATCACATCGGACAGCGTGCGCGCTTCGGTCGCTTGCGCGTAAGCCGCCTTTTGCGGGTTCATGTCGATCTCGCGCCCCACATGGACCAGCCCATGGATGTCGCACAGCCAGACATTCTCCCGCTTGACGCCCAGCTTGAGCAGCATGTTGAGGCACGCGATCCCCGCGGCCCCGCCACCCGTGGACACGATCTTGATATCTTCGAACCGCTTGCCCGTGACGCGCAGTGCATTGGTGGCCGCCGCCCCCACGACGATGGCCGTGCCATGCTGATCATCATGGAAGACGGGGATGTTCATCCGCTCCCGGCAGATTTGTTCAACGATAAAACAATCAGGCGCCTTGATGTCTTCGAGGTTGATGGCGCCGAATGTCGGTTCCAGCGCGCAGACGATATCCGCCAGCTTGTGCGGGTCGGGTTCGTTCAATTCGATATCGAAGCAATCGATATTGGCGAAAGTCTTGAACAAAACGGCCTTGCCCTCCATCACAGGCTTGGAGGCCAGCGCACCGATATTGCCAAGGCCCAAGACCGCGGTGCCGTTGCTGACCACCGCCACGAGATTGCCGCGCGCAGTATATCGGGCCGCGTTGGCGGGATCCGCCTTGATTTCAAGACAGGCTTCGGCCACGCCGGGCGAATAGGCGCGGGCAAGGTCGCGGCCATTCGCCAAGGGCTTGGTCGCACGGATTTCCAGTTTTCCGGGCTTTGGATGCTCGTGATAGAACAAGGCCGCGTTACGCAGCGCCTCTTGCTTTTCGTCGCTCATCCCTACCCCTCCAGTGGATATAGTTTAACGTTAAACATTTTTTGAAAGTCGCCACAAGGTGACGCAAGGTCGCGCGCGGCGGAAATGCCTGTTTCGGCATCACCTGATACTTCAGGTGAATTGCTCGCGCAAAAGACGCTCATCCAGCCCGTGTCCGGGGTCAAACAAGATCCGATGCCCGATCGCAGGTTCGGACCGAATATCAACCGAGACCACATTGGCCACCGAGCGACTATCGGCATCGGCCATCACCGGGCGCTTGTCTGGTTCGATCACCTCGAAGCGGACCACCGCCGCTTTTGGCACCAAGGCACCGCGCCAGCGCCGCGGCCGAAAGGCCGCAACCGCGGTCAAGGCCAACACCTCGGCCCCAATGGGCAAGATCGGGCCATGCGCTGAATAGTTATAGGCCGTCGATCCCGCGGGGGTGCAGACAAGCGCCCCGTCGCAAACCAACTCCTCCATCCGCAGCCGGCCATCGACCCAGATGCGCAGCTTGGCAGCCTGCGGCCCGGCGCGCAGCAAGCTGACCTCGTTGATCGCCAAGGCATCGACCACCTTGCCGTCATGCGTCGTGGCACGCATGCGCAACGGGTTGATCACCGCCACTTCGGCGCGCGCAAGACGCGCGATCAGATCATCCTCGGAATAAGCGTTCATCAAGAAACCCACCGTGCCACGGTTCATCCCGTAAACGGCCAATCCCGAGGCTTGGGTCGCATGAAGTGTCTGTAACATGAACCCATCACCGCCCAAGGCCACAATCACATCGGCACCTTGCGGGTCGCAAGCACCGTAGCGCGCCTCAAGCCGCGCTTTTGCTTCGCGCGAGATCGCGGTGTCAGAGGCAAGAAAGGCGATCTTGCGCGACGCAGGCATGTCAGGCTCTCCCTTCGGGTCCGCACCTACCCTTGCGCGAGCCGATGGGAAACTCAATCCATCTTCGGCCGCGGCCTTGCCGCTTTCGGCGGGCATGGTGACGCTTTGCACCCTTCCCGCCGGGGCTTCCTTCGCGTAAAGGGCGCGCTAAGTTCCGTATCACACTGACCCTATAGGGAGACGCTGCCATGAACGCCCCCCATCGCGACGCCGGCTTTTTCACCGAAACACTGGAAAGCCGCGACCCCGAGATTTTCGGCGCTATCCGCAAGGAGTTGGGCCGCCAGCGCCACGAGATCGAGCTGATCGCTTCGGAAAACATCGTCTCGGCCGCCGTGATGGAGGCGCAGGGCTCGGTGATGACCAACAAATATGCCGAGGGCTATCCCGGTCGGCGCTATTATGGCGGCTGCCAATTCGTCGATATCGCCGAAGACCTCGCGATTGAACGCGCCAAGCAGTTGTTCAATGTCGGCTTCGCCAACGTCCAGCCCAATTCGGGCAGCCAAGCCAATCAAGGCGTCTTTACCGCGCTCTTGCAGCCGGGCGATACGATCTTGGGCATGTCGCTTGATGCAGGCGGCCACCTGACCCATGGGGCCAAGCCCAACCAGTCGGGCAAATGGTTCAACGCCATCCAATATGGGGTGCGCCAGCAGGATCTGACGCTTGATTACGACCAGATCGCCGAGCTGGCCGCCGCGCACAAACCCAAGATGCTGATCGCCGGCGGCTCGGCAATTCCGCGTATCATCGATTTCGCGAAAATGCGCGAGATCGCAGATTCGGTCGGCGCTTACTTGCTCGTCGATATGGCGCATTTCGCGGGCTTGGTGGCATCCGGCCATTACCCCACGCCCTTCCCCCATGCCCACATCGCCACCACGACCACCCATAAAACACTGCGCGGCCCACGCGGCGGCATGATCCTGACCGATGACGAGGGTATCGCAAAAAAGATCAACTCGGCCATCTTCCCCGGCATCCAGGGCGGCCCCTTGATGCATGTGATCGCGGCCAAGGCCGTCGCCTTCGGCGAGGCACTGCGCCCCGAATTCAAGGACTACCAATCACAGGTGATCAAGAACGCCCAAGCCTTGGCCGATCAGTTGATGAAGGGCGGTCTTGACATCGTCACGGGCGGCACCGACACGCATTTGATGCTCGTCGATTTGCGCCCCAAGGGCGTCAAGGGCAATGCCACCGAACAAGCCTTGGGCCGCGCCCATATCACTTGCAACAAGAACGGCATCCCATTCGACACCGAAAAGCCGACGATCACGAGCGGTATCCGCCTCGGATCGCCGGCAGGCACCACGCGCGGCTTCGGTGAGCCGGAATTCCGGCAGATCGGCGACTGGATCACCCGTGTCGTCGATGGGCTGGCCGCCCATGGTGACGATGGCAACAGCGGCGTCGAGGCGGCCGTGCGCGCCGAGGTCGAGGCGCTGTGTCAGCAGTTCCCGATCTACCCCAAGCTTTGACCTGTAGGATCGATCAATTTCGCCTGAAATGATCTTGAACGGACCGCGATCGCGCCATAAATCGGTGCTGTCGCGGGTCGTTGGCGTCTGCGGCAATCCGTAGCCGTGCGATCAGATCATTTGTCGAGCGAACCACGATGCAAGCCGCGCCGTCCCTTCGTCCCGAGATCTCTTCCGACTTCCGCGCCGAAGCGCTGCGTGAAATCCGCGCCTTTACCCGCGATTGGACCAAACGCGATGACCGCTTGGCCGCAGTCAGCTATGGCGCGACCTTCGCGCTTTATTTCAGCACATTATGGTTGGCTGTCGCGCTGTGGCCGACGGCATGGCTGGTGGCCTTGCCCTTGATCGCCTTCAACGCGCTGATGGGTGTGCGGCTCTATGTGCTGCAACATGATTGCGGCCATGGCTCGCTATTTTCGACCAAGGGCCGCAATGACCTTGCCGGTCACGGGCTGTCGATTTTCACCCTCACGCCCTATCGCGTGATGCAATCCAACCATAATGATCACCATTCCCATCTCGGCAATCTCGACGAGCGCGAGACAACCGAGATCTTCACCATGACGCTGCGCGAATGGGCAGCGGCAGGGTTCTGGCGGCGGCTTTGGTATCGGATTTACCGCAACCCCTTGGTCATGATCCCCGTGGGTGGATTGTTTACCTATGTGCTGGCCTATCGCTGGCCCAAGAATGCGAGCCGCGTTGACCCGAAAGGTGTCATTTTACACAATCTCGGGCTGACGGCTTGGGTTGGGCTGATCTGGGTTATTGCAGGCGTGACGGGTGTCATGGTCTATGCGGCGACCGTCTTTGTCGCAGCCTGCATCGGGGTCTTCCTCGTGTACTTGCAGCATAATTTTGAAGATACATGGTGGGATCGCAAGCCAGACCTGAACCCGGCGCGCGCGGCCCTTCAGGGGTCTTCGGCGCTTGATCTTGGCTGGTGGTTCGATCTGGCGGTGGCCAATATCACATATCATGACATCCACCATTTCAACGCCAATATCCCCAGCTATCGGCTGCGCGCTTGTCACAGGGCCTTGCGCGAAAAATACGAGGTCCCGACAATCGGCTGGGCTGAAGCCTTGCGGTCCTTCACCTTGAAACTTTGGGATGAGGACCAAGGGCGGCTTGTGACCTTTCCCCGCAAGCTGTCATCGGCCATGGCACGAACGGCTTAAAGAGGGGGCTCTGCCCCCGCCGCGCCTTTGGCGCGCCTCCCCCGGGATATTTTTGAAACAGAGAAGCGAGGTCGTGTTAAGGTGAACGGCGCAGCCTTCTTCGTTTCTTAAATATCCCCGCCGGAGGCATGCCCAATCTTTGCGAGAGGCGCGATATCAGGCTGGGGTGCAGAAGCGGCCACGGATTTGCGCGCCATCTCCCAATAGCGGGCCTCGATCGTCGCGCGATCAAGCCTGCCACCTTCGCGATACCAAGTGGTCACCCCGGTCAGCATCGCGATCAGGGCCATCGTGGCCAGCCGCGTATCGGCGACATCGAAGACGCCCTGCGCCGCGCCGCGCGCCAAGATCGCCTCGAGGCGCGCCTCGTATTCGCGTCTGAGTCGCGCGATCGTGGCAAAATTCTCAGGCACAAGGTTGCGCAACTCCATATAGGCGATGAACACCAGATCCGGCCGGTCGAGGTGATAGCGGATATGGTGACGCACAAAGCTTTCGAGTTGTCCCTCGGGGTCGCCATCGGGGGGCTGCCAATCGGCTAACAAATCCGCGAGATGATCGCGCATCAAGGCGAACAAGAGCGCCTGCTTGTCGGGGGTATATAGGTAGAGAGCGCCGGCTTGCACGCCGATCTCGGCCGCGATTTGTCGCATGGAGACAGCCGCATAGCCATGGCGAGCGAAAAGCCGCAGTGCTGCCGCCCGCAGGCGGGGGCCGGTCGTTTCGGCGTGACTTCCTTGGGTGCGTGCCATGGTGCCATGATGATGCGAACCTGTGTTCAATTCAACCACACTGGACAGCCAAGGCCCGGGCAGGCTAGCTGGGAGGATGACGCGCTTTTCATATCGACACATGCGCCTTTTGGCATGCGCGGGTTTGCTCGGCGTCGCCGGATGCAGCGCTGTGCCCGGCGGGGATGGGTTGCCGCAGCTTATGCCGCTGCGCCCGCTCGCAGATCAGCGCGACGCGCTTTCGGCGCGCGATGCGGCGGCGGGTGGGCAAGAGCTGAACGAGCGGGCTGAAAATCTGCGCACAAGAGCGACCGCCTTGCGCGACCTGCCACTTTAGCCTTGCATCCGTTGCAGCCGCGGCATGAAGCGTCTAACAGTCAGGCGCAATGACATGCCGCCCGGAGGAATGCCCGATGTCTGATCCTGTTCGCCTTGGTATTGCCGGGCTTGGCACTGTCGGTGTGGGCGTCGTCAAGATCGTCCAGCGCCAAGCCGCGCTGCTCTCGGCGCGGTGTGGGCGCGAAATCGAGATCGTGGCTGTCTCGGCGCGCAGCAAGGACAAGGATCGTGGCGTTAATCTGTCGCGCTATGCATGGGAAGATGACCCCGTCGCGCTTGCCCGCCGCCCCGACATCAATGTATTTGTCGAAGTCATGGGCGGCGCGGACGGGTCGGCCAAAGCCGCGACCGAAGCCGCGATCGCCGCGGGCAAAGATGTCGTCACCGCCAATAAGGCGATGCTCGCGATCCATGGTCAAGCCCTTGCACAAGCGGCCGAGGCGGCCGGTCGCGTCCTGCGCTTCGAGGCGGCTGTGGCGGGTGGCATCCCCGTGATCAAAGCACTCACCGAAGGCTTGGCCGGTAATGATATCAGCCGTGTCATGGGCGTGATGAACGGCACCTGCAATTACATCCTGACGCGGATGGATAGCGCGGGTCTCACCTATGAAGAGGCTTTCGCCGAGGCTGATGGCTTGGGCTATCTGGAGGCCGACCCCGAGCTTGATGTCGGCGGGATCGATGCCGCGCACAAACTGGCCTTGCTTGCCGCGATTGCCTTTGGCAGCCGGGTGAATTTCGACGCGATCGCGCGCGAGGGGATCGGGTCGATCACCATCGAAGATATCCGGCGCGCAGGCGATATGGGTTATAAGATCAAACTGTTGGGTGTGGCCCAACGGACGGGCCGCGGGCTTGAGGCGCGGATGTCGCCTTGCCTTGTTCCGGCCACATCGCCCTTGGGCCAGCTTGAGGGCGGCACCAATATGGTGGTCATCGAAGGCGATAGCGTGGGCCAGATCGTGCTACGCGGCGCAGGTGCAGGCGAAGGGCCAACGGCAAGCGCCGTGATGTCCGATATCTGCGACATTGCCCGCGGCATCCGCTTGCCGACCTTTGGCCAACCGGCCGTGACCTTGGACCCGGCACAGCCTGCCAGTGCGACCAGCCCAGCGCGCTATTACCTGCGGATGGAACTGGCCGACAAGCCCGGCGCACTGGCCAAAGTGGCGACCGTGTTGGGCGAGGCTGGCATCTCGATCGACCGGATGCGGCAATATGATCACCCCGGCGACAATGCGCCGGTTCTGATCGTCACACACCGCAGCGCCCGGGCCGATCTGGACGCGGCGATGGCGGCCCTGCCCGGCACCAATGTCGTGATGGGCGCGCCTGTCGCTTTGCGGATCGAAGATGTTTGAACCCACCGTTAGCGCCCCCATGCTGGACGCCTGCGCATCCGCAATCTAGAGCAAGTGCAACCATCCCAGCCCGAGGTCACACCCATGTCGCACGCCACCGATTTCAACGACCGCATGTTGTCCTTGGGCCTTGCCCGCGTGTCGGAGGCGGCGGCCCTAGCCTCCGCCCGGCTCATTGGCCGCGGGGATGAGAAAGCCGCCGATCAGGCGGCGGTCAACGCGATGCGCGACCAACTCAACAAGCTCGACATCAAGGGCGTGGTCGTCATCGGCGAGGGCGAGCGTGACGAGGCGCCGATGCTCTATATCGGCGAAGAGGTGGGCAGCGGCCAAGGCCCCGAAGTCGATATCGCGCTTGATCCGTTGGAGGGGACGACGCTGACCGCCAAGGACATGCCCAATGCGCTGACCGTGATCGCGATGGGGCCGCGCGGCTCCATGCTGCACGCGCCTGATGTTTACATGGAAAAACTTGCCATCGGGCCGGGCTATCGCGCGGGGGTGGTGACGCTGGCCATGTCGCCTGCCGAGCGTGTCAGCGCGCTGGCCGCCGCCAAGGGCTGTTCGACGACCGACATCACCGTTTGCGTGCTCGAACGCCCCCGTCATCAGGCGATGATCGACGAGTTGCGCAGCACAGGTTGTGCCATACGCCTGATCACCGATGGGGATGTGGCGGGTGTGATCCATTGCGCCGAACCGCAAGTGACGGGCATTGACATGTATATGGGCCAAGGCGGCGCACCCGAAGGCGTGCTGGCGGCAGCAGCCCTCAAATGCATGGGTGGGCAGATCTACGGCAAGCTTCTGTTTCGCAACGATGACGAAAAGACCCGCGCCGCCAAGGCCGGGATCACCAATCTCGACCGCGTCTATACGCGCGACGACATGGTGACCAAGGATGTGATCTTTGCCGCCACCGGCGTGACCGATGGCTCGATCCTGTCCGGCATCAAGCGCGAGGTGGGCTATCTGACCGCCGAGACGATCTTGATGCGCTCCAAGACCGGGTCTGTGCGGCGTATGACCTATCGCAACCCGGTGAAATGATCCAAGGATTGCATGGATCACGGGCGTAAAGGCTGTTAATCCATCAGCCATGTCAGCTTTTCTGGATGTAGAGCGGTCGCTGACCGGGCGGCGCTGGCTCAGCCCTGATCCCGAGACCTTGCGCCTTGCCGAGGCCTTGATGCAGCGCGCCGATGTGCCGCCGGGATTGGCACAGATCCTTGCGCGGCGCGGTGTGACACCCGATGGTGCGGCGGCTTTTCTGTCACCATCCTTGCGTGACCTTCTGCCCGATCCGATGCAGCTGCGCGATATGGGACGCGCGGCGGAGCGGATCTTGATGGCCCTTGCGCGGCGCGAAAAGATCGCGATCTTCGCCGATTACGATGTCGATGGCGGCGCTTCGGCTGCACTGTTGATAGATTGGCTGCGCGCCTTGGGGCATGGGGCCACGCTTTATATCCCCGACCGCATCGACGAGGGCTATGGCCCCAATGACGCGGCGATGGCTGCGCTGGCCAAGGATCACGGGCTGATCATCTGCGTGGATTGCGGAACTTTGTCCCACGGGCCAATCGCGGCGGCCAAGGGGGCGGATGTGATCGTGCTCGATCACCACCTTGCAGCAGCTGATTTGCCTGATTGTGTCGCGGTGGTGAACCCCAACCGCCAGGACGAAGACGGCAGCCTTGGCCATCTTTGTGCAGCAGGCGTGGTATTTATGACGCTTGTTGCCCTCAATGCGCGGCTGCGTGCAGCCACCAAACCAACCCCCGACCTGATGGCGATGCTTGATCTGGTGGCGCTGGCGACGGTGGCTGATGTCGCGCCTCTGATTGGGGTCAACCGCGCCTTTGTGCGCCAAGGGCTCAAGGTGATGGCGCGCCGCGCGCGGCCGGGGCTCGTGGCGCTGGCCGATGTCGCGCGCCTCGACCGGCCACCGACGAGCTATCACCTGGGCTATGTGCTCGGGCCGCGCGTGAATGCGGGCGGGCGGATCGGGGCGGCAGATCTGGGCGCACGGCTCCTAGCCACGACCGACCCGGCCGAGGCGCGGGCCTTGGCCCAGCGCCTTGACACGCTCAACACCGACCGCCGCGAGATCGAGGGCCGCGTGCGCGACGCAGCCCTCGCACAGGCGGAGGCGCGCGGGTTGGAGGCACCGCTCGTCTGGGCCGCTGATAACGGCTGGCACCCCGGCGTGGTCGGCATCGTTGCCGCACGCCTGAAGGAGGCCACGAACCGCCCTGCCGTGGTGATCGGCTTTGAAGGCGAGGAGGGCAAAGGCTCGGGCCGGTCGGTCAGCGGTGTGGATCTGGGCGCTGCGATCCAAAAGCTGGCCGCCGAAGGCTTGATCACGAAAGGTGGCGGTCACCGCATGGCCGCGGGCCTCAGCCTGACACGCGGGCAACTGGAGCCTGCAATGACACGGCTGTCGGAGATTTTGGACAAACAAGGCGCCGCAGCGCGTGGTGTCGCCGATCTGCGCCTTGACGGTGTCTTGATGCCGACCGCCTGCCAAGTGGCATTGATCGAAGCGCTGGAAGATGCCGGGCCTTTTGGCGCCGCCGCCCCGGCCCCGCGCTTTGCCCTGCCCAACTTGCGTATCCGCTACACAAAGCCCGTCGGCCAAGGGCATCTGAAGCTGACATTCTTCGACGGTCAAACTACGATCGACGCGATCTGCTTCGACGCCGAGGCCAATGGGCTGGCCACGGCACTTGCCGCGCATGCAGGCCGCGCCGTCCATGTCGCAGGCCGAGTCGAGATCAATTATTGGAATGGCCGCCAAAGCGTCCAACTCCGCCTCGAGGATGCGGCCTGGGCTGAATAGTGCCTGTGCGAAGTTTCGTCGCCAAGACCGAAAAATCCGCTTGAACCCCGCCGCGCCATTTCTTAGAAGCGCGACACGCTACGTGTGGCCCGTTCGTCTATCGGTTAGGACGTCAGGTTTTCAACCTGAAAAGAGGGGTTCGACTCCCCTACGGGCTGCCACTTTCCCGAATAGTCGCTTTCAGCAAATTACACCCTGTGGCCTGGCAGGGCTCGAGATGGGCGCTCACCAAGCGACGCCGAACAGTGGTCGGTTGCCACGCGCATCACGGAGCAGTACCGAAAGGTCTTTTCAGGAAGTCCCGATGTCGCGCCATCGCGCATTGCTCGCATTGCCCGTTCGCGGCAATTATCTCGCCTGCTTTGCAAGGCCCGCGGCGAGGGTCGACGCGCTGTCGAACGGCGCAAATTCGTATGTCACGTCCGAAAACTGATCAACTGGAAAGACATAGAGAAAGCGCGCGCCCTTGGGGCCTGCGATCGTGCTATGTGCCATGTCGCCAGGGACAAAAAGTGCCACGCCGGCTGCAAGATCGTGTTGCACATCGCCGATGGTGACAACGGCATCCCCTTCAAGTCCAAGATAGACTTCCGGCGGTGCATGTCGGTGTGACGGAAGGGTGCCGTTTGGGTCGAACTCGGCAATGCCGACGACCAATTGCGTGGTGCCAGGCGTTTTCGTCGCATCAAAAATCGTGCGCCACCGTACGGTTCCAAATGCGGGGTCGGAGCCCCCTTCAAGTGGGAGCGTATTCCATTCCACTCTTATGCCAGTTTGGGGCATGGCCGCCGATAAAAGGCTGATGGCGTCGCGTAGATCTTGCACCTTCAGCTCCGTTGCTTGGACTGCGCTGGTCGGATTGAGCCAAGGCACCCACGCTGTGTCAGCATGGATTGCGACAGCATACTGTTCAGCCGCGACCAAGCGTGATCCGACAGAGGTTAACGCCGGTTAATGCCCTCGGGTGACAGGGCGGTCACAGATGATGCTGGCCGCGTCTTTTGCGCGAAGGGATCGCAACATGAACCGCCTGAGCATCCTCCAGACCCGTTTGACGGGTGCCGACTTTGTCGCCCTGTACAAGTTTACGGTGCCAGTGTTGGGAACCCATGATTGGCAGCGCAAGGGTTTGACGGCGAGGCTGCGACAGGCTGGTCGTCAAGCGCGCAGATCAATCCAACACCCCAAGAACCCGAAGGCCATGATGCCTTGCGTGGCGGACGACACGATCTCGTCGGGGCAAGCCCGTCGATCAGTGTCGGATCGCCGGTCGCTTGGGTAGGCGGAAGCGAGAACCCTCATGCCTGACAGCCACACCAAAGCAAAAGACCAAAGGCTGCCTTTCGCCGCGCATGCTCGCCGCCCCCCCACGGTCGCGGGCAAGGGAGCAGCGCCACCCGAGGTGGAATGTGGCCTCGATGCCGAGCCGCCCGAATTTTTGCAGACATCACCCCTGGTGGCACTGGACCGCTACAGCACCAAAAGCCTTGACCGTGCCGCCAATGCCCATCTTGCCCGTTTCACGCTTGGCGTGTCGCCCTATGGGCTGTCTTCGACCTTTTTTACATGGTGGGCGCATCTGCTCGGGTCACCCGGCAAACAGGTGCAACTCATGGAGAAAGCCACGCGCAAGGCGATGCGCCTTGCGATCTATGCGGCGGCCTGGACCCGCAACCCCGACACGCCGCCCTGCATCGCCCCCCTGCCACATGATCACCGTTTCGACCACGAAGCATGGCAAAGCTGGCCCAGTAACTTGATTTACCAGAATTTTTTGTTGACGCAGCAATGGTGGTACAATGCTGCCTGCGATATCGACGGCGTCACCGCGCGCGATGAGCAAGTCGTCTCCTTTGTCAGCCGACAGATGCTTGACATAGTGTCGCCATCAAATTTCATCGCCACCAATCCCGAGGTTGCACAAACCACCCTTCATGAAGGTGGTGCGAACCTCGTGCGCGGAATGCAAAATTTCCTCGAGGATTGGGAGCGCGCGATATCGGGCAAGCGACCCGTCGGCACACAGGATTACCTGCCCGGTCGTGACGTCGCCATCAGCCCCGGCAAGGTGGTGTTTCGACACCACCTGTTGGAGCTGATCCAATATGGCCCCACGACGAAGACGGTAAAGCCAGAACCCATCTTGATGGTGCCGGCATGGATCATGAAATACTACATCCTCGATCTCAGCCCTGCAAACTCGTTGGTCAAATACCTCGTGGGCAAGGGATTCACCGTCTTCATGATCTCGTGGCGCAACCCCACCGCCGCCGATCGCAACATCGGAATGGATGATTATGTCGCCGCCCTGACCGCGGCGATGGCCGCCGTCTGTGCGATCAAACCCGACCACAAGATACATGGTATGGGCTATTGCCTTGGTGGCACTTTGATCACGGCCAAGGCCGCGCAAATGGCGCGCGACGGCGATGACCGACTTGCCAGCCTCACGCTCTTGGCCACGCAAACCGATTTCGAAGAGCCCGGTGAGCTACAACTCTTCGTCAGCGAAAGCGAAGTCGCCTTTCTTGAGAACATGATGTGGGATCAAGGCTATCTCGACACCAAGCAAATGGCGGGGGCGTTTCAGCTGTTGCGCTCGGCGGACTTGATCTGGTCGCGCTATGTCCATGACTACCTGATGGGTAAAAGAAAGCCGATGTTCGACCTGATGGCATGGAACGCCGACGCCACCCGCATGCCCTACAAGATGCATAGCGAGTATCTGCGTAAATTCTATCTCGGCAATGAATTGGCCGAGGGCAAATTCCGTCTGGGCGGCAAGCCCGTGGCGATCCATGATATCGCTGTCCCGATCTTCTGCGTCTCGACGACCTCTGACCATGTCGCGCCATGGCAGTCGGTCTTCAAGCTCCACCTGCTGGCCGATACGGCGGTAACCTTCGTCTTGACCAATGGTGGGCATAATGCCGGGATCGTCAGCCCACCGGGCTATGCAGACCGCGCCTTCCATATCCGCACGACGCAAAAGCACGAACATGGCATGTCACCCGACGCCTGGCAGGCCGCGGCCAAGCAGCACGTTGGGTCATGGTGGCCCGCACTGGTCGCGTGGCTGGACGCACGATCGGGCAAGGCGATCGCGCCACCACCCCTTGGCGGCAATAGCCCGCCCTATCTGCCCATCGACGACGCACCGGGCAGCTATGTGTTCCAGCATTAGCGGCGGTGAGCAGCATGCCCCCGACGATCAAGAACAAGACCATCGACACGCTCCGGATCGGCGATTATGCGCGTGTCAGACGGCGCTTCACGCGCGCCGATATCGGCACCTTCATCGCTTTCGCAGCACATGTTTTGGACGAGGGTATCGACCGCGAATTGGCCGCCGATGCCAGCTTTCGTGCCGCGATCGCCGCCGGAGGTTCTGCCGTGACGCTGCTTTGCGCACTGATCGCGGCACGGCTCCCCGGTCCGGGCTGCAAAATCACGCAAATGCACCTCGATTTCGCGAACCCACTGCGACACGGGGACGAGGCCATATTGCAAGTCACAGTTGCCGCGATTGACCAAGCCACCGCCACTGTCACGCTCGATCTTGGCTGCCTGCTGGCCGATGAAACCCTGGTTCTTTCGGGCCAGGTCACGGCGATCGCACCCAAGACGCCCATCTCGCGTCCTTTCGGGAGGGCTGTGGCCCTCGACAGTGATACCGCGCCGGATCGGCTGACCGGGATCGAGGCGCGCGCCAAAAAGGTACCATCGGTGCGCATGGCAGTCGTGAACCCGGTCGATGCGGCATCACTCATAGGCGCGCGCGACAGTGCCGAGGCTGGCTTGATCACGCCCATTCTGATCGGCCCCACCGCGCAGATACGCGCCACCGCTGCGGCAAGCGGGCTTGATCTTTCAAGTTTCGACCTCATCGAATGCCACGATGCGCAAGCTGCCGCTGAAAAAGCCGCAGCACTTGCCGTCGATGGGGCTTGTGACGCCATCATGAAGGGTGTGATCCACACCGACATCTTGCTACGTGCCGTGTTACACCACGCGGGTTTGCGCACTGATCGCCGCCTCAGCCATGTCTTCGTTGAAGATGTGCCGCGTTACCCCCGCCTTCTCTTTGTGGCAGATGCCGCGGTCAATATTTCCCCAGATCTGGCAACCTTGCGCGACATCGTCCAGAACACGGTGGACCTTGCCCATGCGCTGGGCATCGTAAGGCCCAAGGTCGCGATGCTATCCGCCGTCGAGACCGTGACCAGCGACATCCCCTCGACCATAGCCGCCGCAGCGATCTGCAAGATGGCCGACCGGGGCGAGATCACCGGGGCCGATATCGACGGACCATTGGCCCTCGACAATGCGGTGTCCGAACAGGCGGCACGGATGAAGGGGATCACATCGCCCGTCGCAGGGCGCGCCGATATCCTGATCGCGCCCAATATCGAGGCAGCCAATATACTGGCCAAGGACCTCGACTATCTGGCCGCAGCCGAGGCCGCGGGCATTGCCTTGGGTGCGCGTGTGCCAATTGCGCTGACCAGCCGCGCAGATACCCCGCGTGAGCGGCGCGCCTCGGCCGCACTGGCCGCAATCATGGTGGATGCCGATAAACGAAAGCGCGAGGCAAAATCATGAGCGCGCCTGTCATCGTCACGCTGAATGCAGGCTCATCAAGCTTGCGCTGCGCAGTCTTTGACCGCACCCCTGATGGGCCGACACTCAGATTGCGCCTCGGTCTGCGCGGGCTGCCCGAGCGGATGATCTGGGAGAGGCACGCGCCGCGTACGAACACGACCGCCACCCGCACCCTTGCCCCGCCTGATCCCCCGGCCAAGGCGCAAGACATCGCGCGCGCCACGATGCTCAAGCTGTTGCTTGCAGAGATCGACGCAAGCGAGATCGCGGTGGTGGCCCACCGGGTTGTCCATGGCGGCCAAAACTATGGCGCTCCCGTGGTCGTGGATCGTGACATCCTCTGTGCGCTCGACAAGCTTTCGCCGCTTGCGCCTGGCCATCAGCCACACAACCTCGCCGCGATCCGCGCCCTTGCTGAACGCTTTCCACAGATTGTCCAAATCGCCTGTTTCGACACGCGCTTTCACCACAGCCTGTCACCAAACGACCGCATCTTCGCTTTGCCAAAACACCTCATCGACGCAGGTATCATGCGTTACGGCTTTCACGGTCTTTCCTATGAACATATCGCGACAACCCTTGCCAAGAGCGCACCTGCGCTTGCCGCTGGCCGGGTCATCGTCGCGCATCTCGGCCATGGTGCCAGTATGTGCGCGATGCAAGATGGGCGCTCGGTCGCGACGACCATGGGGATGACCGCACTCGATGGGCTGCCGATGGGCCGACGTTCGGGATCGCTCGATCCGGGTATCTTGCTCTACCTTATCGAGGAGATCGGCATGACCCCCGCCGCTGTGCGCCAGATGCTTTATGAGCGGTCCGGCCTTCTTGGTCTGTCGGGAATCAGCGGCGAGATGACGACGCTTTTGGCAAGTGACGATCCCAATGCCGCACGCGCCGTCGATTATTTCATCTATCGCTGCCAGCGCGAAATCGGCTCGCTCAGCGCGGCGCTTGGCGGCATTGATGGGCTTGTTTTCACCGGCGGCATGGGGGTGCATGCGCACGAGATCCGCAAACGCATCTGTGCCGGTCTCGGCTGGCTTGGTGTGGTATTGGATGAAAATGCCAATCAAAACGGGGATCGGAACCTCTCGGCACAGGCGGCCAGTGTCGAAACGCTCTTGATCGCGACCAATGAAGAGGCTGTTTTGGCACGCCACGCCGAGGCGCTGCTGACGGCGCGCAAGCCAGCGATGCCCTGAGGTCAAAGACAGGCCGCGAACGCAGGCCTTGGCGATGAGCGACAGCCCGACATCGGAAAACAAGGGCCGCCTTATCCTGCGCTAAGGCGCGCAGCCCTGCGTGACGGGCAGAGTTTGCATGGATCCACCGCATATCTGCGAGGAAAAATGTCACAGCGTCGCGGACCCTTTACCCCTGACCCATCGGGCCATGCCTGCGCATGCCGCGTGGATGATCACACCGATGACCGCATCACCGCACCAACCACGCTGACCCAGCTCAAAGGGGGCCACGCACCCAATGCAGACACCGATTGAAATCGCCTTCGTCCATGTCGCGCCGTCCGAAGAGATCAAGGCGCTGATCATCGAAAGGGCCGCGCATCTCGAGACCTTCTTTGATGGCATCACCAGTTGCCATGTCTATGTCCGCGCGCCGCATCACAGCCAGCGCAAGGGGCATCGCTTCGACGTGACGGTCGCGCTGCGCGTTCCCGGCAAAGAACTTGTTGTTCACCACACCAAAAATGATGTCGCCGCCCATGAACATCTGCGGGTCGCCATCAGGGACGCCTTCGCCGCCATGGCGGGCGAGTTGAAAAGCTGGAAAGACCAGATCAAGGAGCCCGCCCATCCCAGTGATGGAATCGTTCAGGGCAAGGTCGTCGAAATCCGCCATGACCAAGATTTCGGACAGATCATCGCAACCGATCAACGCCTGATCTACTTTCATCGCAACAGCGTCGTAGATGGAAGTTTCGACACATTGCAACCGCGCGACACGGTAGAGTTGGTGATCCAAACCGGCGAAAGCGCGATCGGCCCGCAAGCCAGCACCGTGCGCCGGATCGGCTCACTCACCTTCAATCCCGCCACGAAACCGAGCCGCCGATAAATACCGCGCCACGGGTGCGACCCACGCCTGACCGCGCGGGCCTTTGCATTGCGCAACAGGGCGCGGCCAAGCGTCATACGCGCTAGAAGTGCTGTCGCGAAGGCATTATGACAGCACAAGTCGGCATTTGGGACGCGACAACAGGAACGAAAGGTTGCGAGGATGATTTCACTCGATCAGGCACGCAAGATCATCGCGGTGGCGCGCGCAAAGGGCCGCGAACTGGCGCTCAAGCCCCTATCGGTTTGCGTGCTGGATGCAGGTGGGCATGTTCTGGCCTTCGAGCGCGAAGATGGCGCAAGCCCGGGGCGCTACGAGATCGCCCATGCCAAAGCGTACGGCGCGGTGATGCTCGGCATGCCGGGCAGCGCGCAGTTGGCCCGCGCCGAGGCGCAGGCGTTCTTCATGGCCGCCGTCAACGGGGCCTTCGGTGGCAAGGTCGTGCCGGTGCCGGGCGGGGTGCTGGTTCTGAAAGATGGGGCCGTGATCGGTGCCGTGGGGGTGACAGGCGACACCTCAGACAATGACGCGACCGCGGCCGTGGCGGGGATCGAAGCGGCGGGCTTTGTCGCCTCTGCCTAAGGGTGCCGCGCAGCAATATGCCTCATTTCTGGGCAAATGCGCGGAAATGGGGCCATCGGCGGCGATCAAATCGTTGCGTTCGTGACGAATAGCGCTAGACCTGAGGCCAGCGAGGGGGAATGTGCATGGCCCGGCCTGTGATCGGCATCATCGGCAATCATCACCTGATCAATGATCAGTACGCAACCCATGCCGGTGGCGCGATGAATTCGCAAGCCGTGGCCGAGGTTGCCGGCGCGCTGCCCTTGGTCATCCCCGCCGATCCGCGCTTTGTCTGCATCACCGATCTGATGGAGGTGTGCGACGGCTTTCTCTTTACAGGGGGGCGGCCCAATGTGCATCCCGAGGAATATGGCGAGGCGGAAACGGCGGCGCATGGCGCGTTCGACCGTGCGCGCGACGCGGTGGCGCTTCCGCTGATCCGGGCCTGCGTGGCGCGCGGCCAGCCGATCATGGGCGTGTGTCGCGGCTTTCAGGAACTCAACGTTGCCATGGGCGGCTCGCTCTACCCCGAGATCCGCGACCTGCCGGGGCGGATGAACCACCGCATGCCGCCCGATGGCACGATCGAAGAGAAATTCGCGCTGCGCCACCCGGTGCGCTTTACCGAACATGGACCGTTTCACAAGCTTTTCGGCGCCATCGAAGTGATGACCAACACACTGCATGGCCAAGGGATCAAGCAGCCCGGCGCGCGGATCGTGATCGATGGATACGCCCCCGATGGCACGCCCGAAGCGATTTATGTCGCCGATGCGCCGGGGTTCACCCTCTCGGTGCAATGGCACCCCGAGTATCAGGCTGCGCAAGACCCAGTCTCGCGCCCGCTGTTTACCGCTTTCGGCGCGGCGGTGCAGGCCTGGGCTGATTTCCGCCGCCCCATGCCAGTGGCAGAGGTCGCCTAAACAAGGAACGCACGGCCCCCTACACGCAGCCCTCAGCCCTGACCGGCACCCCGCATATCGCGGATATGGGCGCGGATTTTCTCCCAATTGGCGGCATTCGCGGCGTGGCCTGCGGCGCGCGCTGCGGCGGCTTTTTGTGCCGCTTCGGCCTCAGCCTTGTCGCCATGGGCATCATAAAGGCTGCGGGCATATTGCATGCGATGTTTTTGATCCATCCGGGCGTCTCCCTGTGTGCTGGATATGCTCCAAGCCTACCATAGGCCGCGCGCCATGGCCGACAGGGTACGGTGCGGCCATGCATCTGGGCAAGACATCGCCGATTGACCAAGGCCTTGATCAGCCGAAACTGGCCAGCACTGCCTTGAGATCATCGAGGCTTGCCACCTCTGCCACGGGTTTATCGCGCCGCCAGCGCACCATGCGCGGAAAGCGCAAAGCCACACCTGATTTATGGCGGGGGCTGGCTTGTATCCCCTCAAAGGCGATCTCGAACACCAGTTCCGGGCGCACCGCGCGCACAGGGCCGAAACGCTCGGTCGTGTTCTTGCGCACCCATGCTGTAATCTCGCGGAATTCCGCGTCGCTGAGGCCCGAATAGGCCTTGGTGAAAGGCACAAATCCCGCCCCGTCACGCACGGCAAAGGTGAAATCGGTGTAAAGCGTGGCGCGCCGCCCGGACCCGGCTTGGGCATAGATCATCACCGCGTCGATGCTCAGCGGGTCAAGCTTCCATTTCCACACATCGCCCCGCCGCCGCCCAGCATGATACGGGGCCGAAAGCCGCTTGAGCATGAGCCCCTCGGCCCCACGATCGCGTGCCGTGGCCCGGCTCGCGACCAATCCTGCCCAATCGGTCGCGGCAATGGCGGGCGAAAGGTGTAACGGCACAGCCTTGGGCAGATCGTCCAACAGCCCCGCCAAGATCGCGCGCCGCGCGCCAAAGGGCCGCGTGCGCAGATCCTCGCCCTGCCATTCGAGCAGATCATAGGCCATCACAATCGCCGGTGCCTCGGCCAAGAGGCGCTTTGGCACGGTCTTGCGCCCGATCCGCGGTTGCAGCTTGGCAAAACCCATGGGGCGTCTTGCAGCGTGATCCCAGGCCAGAACCTCACCATCGATCACGGTGCCATCGGGCAAGACCGCAGCAATCGCCGCTGCCTCGGGAAAGCGATCGGTCATCAACTCTTCGCCACGCGACCACAGGTGATGGGCGCCACCCCGTTTGATCAACTGGCCCCGGATACCATCCCATTTATCCTCGGCCAGCCAATCGGCACACGGCCCGAGATCGATCGGATCAAGGTCAAGCTGATGGGCCAAGGCAAAGGGATAAGGCCGCGAAAGGGCCGCTTGCGGATCATGCCCAGCGATCAGTCCGGCCCAATCGGTCGTATCAGGCGACCAATCTCCCATCAGGCGATGGGTCAGTTCCGCAGGATCTATCCCGGTCGCCTCGGCCAAGGCGCGTGTCATCAGCTTTTGGCTGACCCCCATCCGCCAGCCGCCGGTGATCAGCTTGTTGAAAACGAAACGCTGCACAGGCGGCAGTCCATCCCATGCCTGTAACACGAATGCGCGCCGCGCCGCATCATCCGCCTTATCAAGCGCGCGAAGTTCGGCGATCCAACCGCTCAGCGAGTTCACGATATCGCCGCGCGGCGGGGGCAGGATCAGCGCGATCGTCTCGGACAGATCGCCCACTACGGGATAACAGGTCTCGAACATCCATGGCGTGATGCCTGCGGCCTCGGCAGCCCAAAGGCGCAACTTGGAGGCGGTGATGCTGCGCCGCGGACGCCGCCCCGACAACAGCGCCACGGTCCACAGCCTGTCGGTTTCGGGCGCGGTGCGGAAATATGCAGCCAAAGCCGCAAGTTTGGTGCTGGTGCGCGTGGTCTGGTCTAGTGCCGTGACCAACGCGGCAAAATCCTTCATCGCGCGGCCCTTTCGCGCAAGAACGCCCCAAGCGCGCCCAAGGCACGATCCGCGGCAGGCGCACGGCCTGCATGGATGTGCCAGACATGGGGCAGACCCGGCCAAAGATCGAGATGGGCATGCTCCATGGTTGCAGCCAGCACCTTGGCATCATGGGCCAAGACCTCCTCTGCCCCGGCTTGGATCATGCAAGGTGGCAGGCCCGTCAGGTCACCCTTGAGCGGAGAGATCATGGGATCGGAAGGATCGACACCGACCAGATAGGCGCGCGCGATCCGTGCCGCCCATTGCGGCGGGATCAGCATCTCGCGAGGTGCGGCGGCAAAACGCGCGGTGATATCGCCCGACAGATCCGCGACAGGTGCGATCAGCGCCATGGCGCGCGGCAGCGGCCCGCCCGCATCGCGCAGGTGCTGCGCCAACAACAGCGCGAGATTGCCGCCCGCACTGTCACCGGCCAAGGCCAAAGGCGCACATCCAGCGGCCACGTACCGCCCATGCGCCGCGATTACATCATCCCGCGCCGCCGGCCAAGGATGGGCAGGCGCGCGCCGGTATCGCGGCAAGACCGCGACCATGCCCGCCGCGCGCGCCAAATGGGCGGCAAGAGCCGCATGGGTGCGCGGGCTTCCGATGGTGAAGCCGCCGCCATGGATATACATCATCACCGGCGCATCGGCGGCCAGACCTGCGGGGCGCAACCACAAGGCCCCGTCGTCGTCCCATGTCATCGCCACATCACGCGGCATGCGACTTCCGATCCGGGCCGAAAGCGCGAAAAGCGCGCGCAGCACCTTTTGGGAGGCGACCATCGCCAACACAGGCCGATCCACCCACAGCGCCATGGCACGCCAAGCCCTGTCATGCCACGTCAGCGCGTTCATCCCGCCACCTCTGCGCCCTCGCCCATATCGAGGCTTTCACCATCAAATGCCGTTTGCACAATCCCGGCCTGATAGCCGCACTCTTCCAGCCAGCGGGCAAACGGCGCGGTGTAGCCATGCGTGACGAATACCCGCTCGGCCCCGGTCGCCGCGATCGCCGCGTTCAGCCCCACCCAATCGGCATGGTCCGAAATGACAAAGCCCCGATCCGCCCCCCGCCTGCGCCTGACGCCGCGCAGCTGCATCCATCCCGAGGCGATGCCCGTTGACACTGGGCCAAAACGGCGCAGCCACGCCGAGCCCAGCGCCGATGGGGGGGCCACGACCATCGCTCCGCGATAGGATTTCAGATCCAGCCCCGCCGTCACCGCAATCGTTTCCGGCAAGGCAATCCCCTGCCCGCGCAGCACGTCATTGGTCGCGGTAATCGCCCCATGGGTCAAGATCGGGCCAAGGCCCGGATCCAGCATGCGCAAGATCCGCTGCGCCTTGCCCAGCGCATACGCGCCGATGACCGCCGTCTGGCCCTTGGCGCGCACTTCGGCCCACCAGCGATTGATCTCGGCAGCCAAGCTGGCTTGGTCCGGCCAATGATAAATCGGCAATCCAAAAGTACATTCGCTGATGAAGGCATGGCATGGCACGGGTTCAAAGGCCTCGCTCAACCCGTCATCGACGGTCTTGTAGTCACCCGAGACAACCCAGACCTCGCCTCTTACGGCCACCCGGATCTGCGCCGAACCCGGCACATGGCCTGCCGGGTGAAAACTGATCTCGGCCTCACCGATGCGCAGCACCTCGCCATAGCGAAGCGTTTGCAGCCCAATCTCGCCCAAACGGTGGCACAAAACCGGGGCCGCACCGGTGGTGGCAAGGTAGCGCCCATGTCCCGCCCGTGCATGATCGGCATGCCCATGCGTGATCAGCGCCCGTTCAACTGGACGCCACGGGTCGATATAGACATCCGCTGCGGGGCAATAGATCCCCGCCTGCCTGAATTCCAAAACCATGCCCCACAGGGTAGGCCGTTCGCCCAAAGCTGCAAGCAGATGCTCGGCGCATCGCGCTATCCCGTTGCAGCCCTTGCTTGTCGCAACGGCAAAAGGCTAAATGCCTGCCGATCCAAAGGGAGGTTCCATGCCACGTTACGCGTACAAGCTTGTCCCGGCACCACAACGTGCAACCAAGCATAAGGGGCTCAAGGGTGCCGATCTTTTCGCAGCCACCATTCAAGAGATCCTCAATACGCTGGGCCAAGACGGCTGGGAATTTCAACGCGCCGAAACCCTTCCCGAAGATGTGCGCACAGGGCTCACCGCGCGCACCATCATGGATCGGCACCTCTTGGTGTTTCGTCGCCCCTTGCCCGAAAATGCGCAAACGCTCCCGGCCTCGCCCCATCGCGCAACGCTCACCAATGACCCGTCACAGCACGATGCCGAGGATCAACCAAGCCTTGCCAACCTGTTCTTGGATGGCCGCGCGCCGTCCGACCCACGCGGCTAGCCGCGCCTAAGCCTCGATCTGCAAGGCAAGTGCGTGAATTTCGGCCATCAACTCCGGACCGATCGCCGCATGCACCGCCCGATGACGTGCGATCCGGGCCATGCCCGCAAAATGTGCGCTTGCGATCAGCACGCGGAAATGGCTCTCGCCGCCCTCTTGATAGCCTGCATGGCCACGATGACCCTCGCTTTCATCGATGACCTCAAGCCGATGCGGCGCAAAGGCCGCATCGAGCTTACTTTTGATTTTCTCACCTCTTGTCACGATTTCTGCCTCCAGCCCCTTCACCTTGCCGCCCGAAACACTAGACTTGCTCCTCCGAGTCGATAAGGAAAGACCAATGTCCGCCAAGGACCCCTTCAATTTCGACCTGCGTGTGTCGACCGACAAGAAAAAGCGCCGCTCGGGCCGGCGCGGCATGTCAGGTGCCTTTGAAACCTCGCAACGCGTCTGCGAGGCCGATGGCTGCGAGGAAGCAGGCCAGTATCGCGCTCCCAAAAGCCCCGATAACCTCGAGGATTACAAGTGGTTTTGTCGCGAACATGTGCGCGAATACAATCTGAAATGGAACTTCTTCGACGGCACCACCGAGGCCGAGATGGAAGCCCAGCTCGATCGCGACCGCGTCTGGGATCGCCCCACCAAGCCCTTCAAGCGCAGCGTCGAGGAACGCGCATGGGCGCGTCTTGGGGTCGATGACGCCCATCAGGTGCTCGGCGGCAACGCCACGCGCAACCCTGGCCGTGCCGGCGGCGCGGCTCGCAAGCTGCCGCCCACCGAACGCAAGGCGCTTGAAATCCTTGACGCCAAGGATAGCTGGACCAAGACCGAGATCCGCAAAAGCTACAAGGCACTGATCAAGGTGCTTCACCCAGATATGAATGGCGGCGACCGCTCGGATGAAGACCGCCTGCAAGAGGTTGTCTGGGCTTGGGACCAGATCAAGGACAGCCGCAATTTCTCCGATTGAACCCGGCATCGGCCCTTCTTCGTTTCATAAATATCCCCGCCGGAGGCACCCGGTTGGACAAAACGCGGCCAAGACCCGAACGGGGATGATCGCCCGCCACATAGCCCCCGCGCCGCGCGTGCGGCGCGCCCCCTTCCCCGCCGCACGCGCGGCGCGCCAACGGGATTGACCGCATGCGCGACACGACTGTCACGACCCTGATCCTCGGCGCCGGTGCGGCGGGCATGATGTGTGCGGCCCATGCCGGGCCGGATGTGCTGATCGTCGATCACGCCAAGGCGCCGGGCGAAAAGATCCGCATTTCCGGCGGGGGTCGGTGCAATTTCACCAATCTGCACACGACGCCTGCGAATTTCCTGTCCGAAAACCCGCATTTCTGCAAATCGGCGCTGGCGCGCTACACGCAATGGGATTTCCTCGATCTCGTCGCGCGCCATGGCATCGCCTGGCATGAGAAAACCTTGGGGCAATTATTTTGCGACAACTCGGCCAAGGACATCATCGCCATGCTGCGCAACGAAATGGCCGGGGCCGATCTCTGGCTCGAGACATCAGTGATCGATGTCACCCATGATGGGGCGGCCTTTCGCGTGCGGCTGAGCCGCGCAGGCCGCCCCGTCACGGTCACGGCCCGCCATCTCGTTCTTGCCACGGGCGGCAAATCCATTCCCAAGATGGGGGCCACAGGACTTGCCTACCAGATCGCGGCGCAATTCGGGCATCGCATCACCGACACGCGCCCGGCCCTTGTGCCGCTTACCTTCGACGAGGCGCAAAAGGCGGTTTTTGCCGCCTTGGCAGGCACAGCCCTGGATTGCCAGGTCGCCTGCAACGGGGCCAGCTTCGACGAAGCGATGCTCTTTACCCATCGTGGCCTGTCGGGGCCGGCGGTGCTGCAAATCTCCTCCTATTGGCGCGAGGGCGATACGCTGTCGATCCGGCTTTGCCCCGCGCATGACCTCTTCGCACTGTTGCGCGCGCGCCGTGCAACGGCCGGGGCAAAATCCATGGCCACGATCCTGGCCGAGATCCTGCCCAAGAAGCTTGCCCACCATCTTGCCACCGCATGGGGGGTCGCAGGTAATCTGGCCGACCAGTCCGACGCTGCCCTGCGGGTACTGGCCGACCGGCTTGAGGGATGGCGGCTGACCCCCACCTCGTCGGAGGGGTATCGCACCGCCGAAGTGACGCTTGGCGGGGTGGCGACCGATCAGATCAACGCGACAACGATGCAATCGCGTAACGTGCCAGGGCTCTTCATCATCGGCGAGGCGCTCGATGTCACGGGTTGGCTCGGGGGCTATAATTTCCAATGGGCGTGGTCTTCGGCCGTGGCCGCGGGGCAGGCCATCGCGACCACGGATAAAGGGCTCAATCCCGCCAGAACCGCGCGCTGAACAAGACAAAGACCGCCAAGAGCTCAAGCCGCCCCAAGGTCATGGCGAGGATCATGATCCACTTGGCGGCCATCGGAAAGGCCTCCATGGACCCCGTGGCCGTGACCTCTGGCCCATAGGCCGGGCCAATATTGGCAACCGATGTCCACGCGGCCGTGACCGCCGTCTGGGTGGTAAGACCCGTGAGCGAGAGCAACACCGCTGTGACACCCAAGGTCAGGAAGAACAGCACCGTAAAAGCCATGACCGAATCGATCACATCGCGTTCGATCGGCCGTCCATCAAGGCGTGGCGCGGTCACGATACTGGGCCGCAGCAGACGACGAAACTCGGCCCAAAGCGCTTCCTTCAGCACAAGGTAGCGAAACACCTTGACCGAACATCCCGTCGAGGCGGTGCAGCCCCCGATCAGCCCGAAGATGAACAAGATCGCAAAAGAAAATCCGCCCCATGTCGTCACATCGGTGCTGGTGTAGCCTGTCCCCGTCGTATGCGAGACGACGTTGAACAGGGTCTCGCGCACGTTCGGCGCGAAGCTGTCGCCGATGACCACGGCGCGCCAGATAAAGATGGCAAGGCAGGCATAGCCCATCCAACGCAAGAAGGCGCGCACCTGCACATCGCGCCACAAGGCCAAGGGATCGCCATTGGCGAGCTGGATGAAGCGCACGAAGGGCAAGGCAGCAAGGATCATGAACACGACCGCCGCATATTCGGCCGGCCCAACAAAGGCCGCAAAGCTTTGATCGGTGCTGGAAAAGCCACCTGTCGATACGGTTGTCAGCGCATGGACCACCGCGGCAAACCCGTCCATGCCCAAGAGCGCATAGGTGGCCGCACAGGCAAGCGTCAGCACGATATAAGCCACCACCAGCCCACGAGAGATGTCGATGGCCCGCGGCAAGACCTTGCCCAGCGTGTCGAAGCCTTCGGCGCGGAAGAACTGCATCCCCCCCACGCGCATCACAGGCAAAAAGATCAAGGCAACGATAACGATCCCGAGACCGCCCAGCCATTGCAAGATCCCGCGCCATAGGTTCACGCCGCGCGGCAGATTATCCAGACCCGAAAAAACGGTTGATCCTGTCGTCGTCACGCCCGAGACCGCCTCGAAATAGGCATCGGTGAGCCCAACATCGGGCGCGCCCAAGATAAAGGGGATCGCCCCGAAAAAGGGCAAGACCACCCATGTCGCCGTCGTCAGCAGGAAAGCTTGCCGAACTGTCATCTGGGCAAAGTCGAAATTCGCGGTTGCAAGCGACACGCTGCCGCCAAGCGCGATGCACAGCGCGGCCGAGACAGCAAAGGCCTGCCAATTGGGGTTGGCATCGACCAGATCGAGGACCATAGGAAACAGCATCGCCAATCCCAACACGATGGTCAGGAGGCCGAGAATAAAGCCCACAGGTCTGAGATCCAGCATGCGCGGAGGGTTGGACGCCGCGCGCGCCGCTGTCAAGCAATGGCGCGCGCAAACCGCCCTAGCCGCGGTGGATCAGGCTGGCAAAAAGATGCGGGTCAAGGCTGGCCTGTGCGAATGTCTCGCCCTCGGTCAAGACACTGACGGCATCATGGCTGTGCAGGCTTTCTTGATGGCTGGCCACGACACGGAAATCGCCGACGCGCGGTTCAGCATGCAACTGCTCTGCGAAGAGCCGCGCCGCATCCTCGACGAAGATCGGGTTGGCCGCGTTAAGTTCAGCAAAAGCCTGCTCATCCTCGCGCTTGACCATCACCTGCGTCTCGGTAGGCACGGCGGCACGCGCCATCTCGATCAGATCCTCGAACCATAGGCAGCCCGCCCCTTCGGCCAGCGCGACCGAAATCCGCGCAACCGAGCGCTGCGAATGCGGCGTGGCGAGTTGATTGCGCATCGCGCGGGCGTGTTCGGACAATTCCAGCGAACAGGGGCAGGTCGAGGAATAGACATAGTCGAGATGCACGATCTTTTGGCGCACACCGCCCCGCTCGACCAATTCCAGCGCGATATCGTAATACTGATATCCCGACAGCTCCGAGCGCAGGCTTTTGACCTTGGCCGGGAAGGACAGCCGCATCTGGATGCGGGCATCGAAGCTTTCGAGGTCGGATTTGTAATCGTCGAGCGCCGCCTCGATCACTTCGAAGCTGAAGGTCTTTTCGGCATGGGCATAGAATGAGCGCATGATGCGGCTCATATTGATGCCCTTCTTGTCAGCCTCGAGGCTGACCGTGCCGGTGACGCTGGTTTCCAGCGTCAGATCGCCATTGTCACGGGTATGGTAAAGGATCGGCAGACGGAAATTGGAAATGCCGACATGTTGGATCTGGCGATTGGCCCCCTTGATCAGCGAGGACGGGCCATTTTGCAGATCGGGAAGCGTCGCTTTATAGGCGGCATCAGCGGTGAAATCCGCCGGATAGCGGCGCGCGAAGTCAGGATAGCCGCCATCGAGCATACGCGCCAGTGCCGGGTCGAGTGCCGTGATGTCCTCCGCGCTGGCGCTTTCGGCCCACGCCTTCAGACGTGCCAATGCGGCCTCGGCCTCATCGCGGCTTGGCAGATCGGATATCTTGCTGACATGGATATTCATGACGATCGTTCCCCTTCCAGCCGGTCACGCCTGCGCAACATAGGTCAACCATGCCCGCAGCCCAATCCCGGAATGTAAAAGAAATACGCAGACCGCCCCCGGACGGATCACTCTGACCGTCAGCAACCCATGGCGCCGCACCACCCGTGCTGCAAGCAGGAAGGACAGGGGCCGAGGGGGCTGTCGGCCCCACCCGCGTGGGACGCGCATGGCGGCGGCGAGGGGGCTGTCGGCCCCCTCGCGCTCCCCCGAGGATATTTTTGAAACGAAGAAGGACGGGATATGGTGCGGGGTTGCACCTTGGTGGCGTCAAGGCCAATTTGGACCCATGACAGGAGGAACATATGCCACAGCCCGATCATGTCTCGATCTATGAATTGCCCGATCTTGCCGATCTGGACGAGGATATGCGCCGCTATTTCGCGGTATGTGAGGAAAAGCTGGGGATGGTGCCGAATGTCTTGCGCTGTTATGCGCGGCATCAAGACAAACTGCGGAATTTTATCCAGTATTACAATACCTTGATGCTCGCACCCTCGGGGTTGAGCAAGCTTGAGCGCGAAATGGTCGCGGTTGTTGTATCCTCGGCGAACCGCTGTTTTTATTGCCTTGTGGCGCATGGCCAAGCCGTGCGCGCGCTCTCGGGCGATCCACACTTGGGCGAGATGTTGGTGATGAATTACCGGGTTGCGCCGTTGAGCTTGCGCCAGCGCGCCATGCTCGATTTCGCATGGGTGTTGACCACCACCCCTTGGGCTGTGGATGCGCCCCATCGCGCGGCACTGACGGATGCCGGGTTAAGCGAAGGCGAGATTTTCGATCTGGCCGATGTGATCGGGTTTTTCAACATGTCCAACCGCTTTGCCATTGCATCGGACATGATGCCCAATGCCGAATACCATGGGATGAACCGTTAAGGATCGCCGCCGCCCGTCAGCGTCACCGTCACCGTCACCGTCACCGTCACGGATTAACCAAGTGTTAACCATTCCCGACAACTCTCGACCCGAGGCGTCGCTGTCTCCATGGCTTGAGAATCGCCCAGCGTGATCATCGGGCCACTTGGCATGGACGAGCGGGCTTGAACTCGGGGGTATGGGATTAACGATGGCGCGGCATTCCGCATTCGAAGACAGCAGTGCACAGGACGTGCAGCACGCCACGGTAGAAAGCCGCGCGGTGCTCAAAGTGGTGATGCGCGCCCATCTGGCGCGCGGCGCGTTGGGGCGTGCAAAGCATGCCGCCGATCTGCTGGCGGCCCATGACGGGCAGGCAAATGGGCTTGCACTGTTGATCGACATGGTGCTTGCGATGGGGGACGCCCAGCTTGCGCGCCGCGCCTTGGCCGAAAATGCTGCCCAGATCCTCCCGGACGAAGACGCGCTGATCCGCGCGCGCATTGCGCAAGCGCAAGGGGATCTGGAGGCCGCCCGCGCCATCTTGGTGACTGCAATCGAGGCGATGCCCGATCTGGCCATCCTCCGTCGCGCTTTGGCCGAGGTCATGGTTGCGACAGGCACCGCCGCCGATGTGCGCGCGGTGCTGGCCCATCTCGGAACGGCACAAGGGGCGACCGCACCCCGGGCTGCAACACTGGCTTCGGGGGCATCAGTGGCGGACTAGTCCCGTCATGCGCGAAATGCCGCGATAAAGCTGTCGATCGGCATGGTACGGAAATCATCGAGCGCACGGCGCAGACGGTCATGATCCCAATCCCACCACGCGATCGCCAAGAGCGCCTCTTGCTGGGCTTGTGTGAAGCGCGCACGCAGGGGCGTTGCAGGCACGCCGGCCACGATCATGAAGGGCGCCACATCCTTGGTCACCACCGCACCCGCCGCCACCACCGCGCCGATGCCCACTGTCACCTCGGGCTTGATGATCGCGCCATGCCCGATCCAGCAATCGGCCCCAAGCGTCGTGCGGCGGCTAGCGCGATGGGCAAAGAACGCCGCATCATCGGCGGCATCGTCCCAGTAATAGCTCGAGCGGTAGAGGAAATGATGCTGCGCGGGCTGTGCCATCGGATGATCGGTTGGCCCGATCCGCGTCATCGCGGCGATATTGGCGAATTTGCCGACACTCGTGTTGGCGATATCGGCGAAGCGGTCGCAATATGCGTAGTCGGCGAAGCTGGAATTGGCGATGCGCGCGCCCTGCCCCACCTCGCAATAAGCGCCGAAGGTGGTGTTCACGACCTCGACGCCGTGGTGCAGATAGGGGGCGGTGGCAGAGAGCTTGGGCAAGGCGGGTCTTTCCATTTGCGGCGATGTCCGGGACCAATCGGCCCGATCATTCGCCCTTGATCAGTTTGCGCCGGAGCCAGCCCGACAGCGCATCCATTGCGATTACCAGAAGGACGATCAAGATCATGTAGTAGGTGACCTTTTCCCAATCCTGCGTGGTCTGGATGGCTTGCGTCAGCATCAGGCCGATCCCGCCGCCGACGATCGCCCCGATGATCGTGGCCGAGCGCGTGTTGGATTCGAGGAAATAGAGGATCTGGCTGAGCAACACCGGCATCACCTGTGGGATCACGCCGAAACGGTAGCGCTGCACCGCGTTGGCGCCGGTCGATTGCACGCCCTCGACCTGTTTCGTGTCGGTGTTTTCCAATGCTTCAGAGAAAAGTTTACCAAAGCTGCCTGCATCCGTGATGAGGATCGCCAAGGCCCCGGTCATCGGCCCCGGCCCGAAGGCCCGGCTGAGGATGATGGTGAAGATCAAGGCATCCACGCCGCGCACGAAATCAAACAAGCGCCGCACACCAAAGCGGATCGATTGGGCAGGCGTAAAATTCTGCGCCGCAAGAAACGCTAAGGGCAGTGCAAATGCCGCCGCCCCAAATGTGCCAAGGAATGCCATGAGGGCTGTCTCGCCGATGGCCCAGACCACATCGCCATGCCGCCAGACGGAATTGTACCACACATCCCGCACGACCGATTGCCAGTTGGGCAGATCGGGATAGAGCCGCTCGCCGCCAAAGACCGCCGCCATGACCGCACCCGGCCCCATGCCGGAATAGGCGCTTTGCAGATCGAAGAAGAACATCTCCCATCCAAAGAAATAGCGGAACGTATCGGCGCGCGAGCGGGTCACGGTCAGCCGCCCCTCGGGCGTGGTGACGGCCACACGGCTGTCGGAGGCGTTGATGAAATCGGGGACCGCGCCACCTTGCGGGAGATCGAGCATCAAGGTCTCGCCGATTGTGACCCGGATCGGGCCATAGCCAGGCAGATCATAGGTGATGACCGGCCCTTCATAGGTCACGACATGGCCGTTGGTCAGGTCAACGGTGACGCGCTCATCGGCGATATCGACCCAATCGGGCATCTGTTCGTCGCTGAAGGCCGCGCGCCGGCTGCCTTCGACGGAAACGCTCGTCTCGAAACGGCGGTTGTCTTGGGTGACGTGGATCTTGTGGCTGACCGCGTCCGACAGCAAGATCACGGCATTGTCCATATTGGCACGCTGCGCCAGACCCGGCACATCGAAGGCCACGAAGATATAGCCCAGATAGGCAATCAGCACGGCCGGCACGGCCAGTGCGATGGCGCGTTTGCGGGCAAAGCCCTTGATCGTGGCTTCGCGCGGATCGGTATGGTCGAGCATGGCCATCACGCGGCCCTCCCTTGGGTCAGGCTGTTGCGCATCCAGCTCGAGATCTGGTCAACGACCACGATGGTTGCGAAAAGCATCAGGAAAATTGCCGCCGCCTGATCGAACTTGCCTTGGCCGAAGGTCATGGCGTTGCGCAGCTCGTAGCCGATACCGCCCGCCCCCACGAAGCCCAGAATCGCCGAGGCGCGGATATTCACCTCGAGCCGCAAGAGCGAATAGCTGAGATAATTTGGCAGGACTTGCGGGAACACGCCCAGCCATGTGCGCTGCCACCAAGTGGCGCCGACCGAGGCAAGCCCGTCGAGCGGCTTGAGATCGACGTTTTCGTTCACTTCAGAGAACAGCTTACCCTGCGCGCCCGCAGTATGGATCGCAATGGCGATCACGGCAGGGACCGGGCCGCCGCCCATGATGAAGATCAAGACCAGCGCGATGACGATCTCTGGCACGGCGCGGAACACATCCGATGTGCGGCGTGCCACAGGGATCAGGCGCGGCCAATAGGCCAGACCCCGCGTACCTGCCAAGGCAAGCGCTGTACCGAGCAAACAGCCAAGGATGGTCGAGACCATGGCGATATTCACCGTCTCGATCAGCGCAGGGAAAGCGTTGGCCGCATGCGCAGGCATATTGGCCGCGTTGCGCCATGCCTCGCTAATGAGGTCATGGGGAAAATCGAAAATCCGCGAGATACCTTCGGCAAAGCTACCAGCGTTGCGGTCTTCAGCAATTTGGAAACCCGCAACGAAAGTCACGATAAAGGCCAAAAGCAACAGCCCGCCATACATGCGTTTGCGACGCGTGAGCGCAAGGTAATCGTCGCGGATATCGCTGATCCGGGGGGGGGCTGGCAGGACGGTGGCCATGACACTTCCTTTGAAAGGAGAACCGGATGCCACGGATCGCGGCATCCGGTAAGATTGTCGCAAGGCGATCAGTTCATCTGCGAACGGCGGACCGCGATGATCGTCTCGTAGGCCTCGTGGCTGATCGGCAGGAAGCCTGCGGTTTCACCAGCGGCCACGCCATAGGCGCACTCGGGATCGGTCGCGTGCAGGTTGGCCAGCAACTCAACGATGGTGTCCTTAACGTCCTGCGGCAACGCATTGCGGAGCGTAATCGGGCCTTCGGGGATCGGGCTCGAGCGCCAGATCTCGACCAGATCGTTCATATCGACGATGCCACTGTCAGCGGCGCGGCGGAAGGCGCCCGAATTATAGCCATCGGCCCAATCGCCCTGACCATCGGCCCATGCCACAGCAGCGTCGAAATCGCCGTTCGAGACGCCGATGATCGACTGCTCATGACCGCCCGAGAAGACGACCTTGCCGAAGTACTCGCCCTCGACCATCGGGTAGCCTTGGGTCGGCAGCTCGACGAGGGGAACGAGGTAGCCCGAGGTGGAGTTCACATCGGCAAAGGCAAAGGTCTTGCCCTGCATGTCGTCAAGCGAGGTGATGCCGCTGTCGGCGCGGGCGAAACCGATCGAGAAGTAGTTGAACGAGCCGTCGAGGTTGGTCTTGACCAGAACCGGCGAGGCGGCCTCGGGGTCTGCAATGTGGATCGCGGCATAGGAGGAGGCGCCGAGCCATGCGAGGTCGATGGTGCCGCCCAGCATGCCTTGGATCACGCCGTTATAGTCGGCGGGGGTGAACAAGCGGACAGGAACGCCCAGCGCTTCTTCGGCATAGGCGCGGAAGCATTCGTTCGAGGCCAGACGGTCCTGAACATTCTCACCGCCCAGAAGGCCGATGTTGAATTCGGTGATCTCTTGAGCAGCAGCGGGGCTTGCAATGGCCGTGGTCAGGGCAAGCAGGGTGGCAAGTTTCTTCATCGGATCTCTCCATAGGGTTTTGCCCCTTTTGGGGCGCGGTCGAAAGTCAGGATCAGGCGAGGCTCGCCGCCGCGCGCAGCTTGGCAACCGCCGGGCTGTCGTCGGGGCGGTTTATGGCGGTCGAGGTGGCAGCCTCGTTGAAGCTGTCGTCGGCGCCATAGATGTCGCGCGCCACATCGGTGGTCAGCTGCGCAGGCGTGCCATCGAAAACCATGCGCCCGTCGCGCATGCCGATCACGCGGTCGCAGTATTGGCGCGCCGTATCGAGGGTGTGCAGATTGGCGATCACCATCCGCCCATCCTCGACATTGATGCGCTTGAGCGTGTCCATCACGATCTGCGCATTCATCGGATCAAGGCTGGCGATGGGTTCATCGGCCAGAATGATCTGGGGGTCCTGCATAAGCGCGCGCGCAATCGCCACGCGCTGTTGCTGGCCGCCAGACAGTGCCTCGGCCCGCTTGGGGGCCTGTTCGGCGATGCCCAGGCGGTCGAGGATATCGAGCGCGCGCAAGATGTCTTCGCGGCTCCAGAGGTTGAAGATCGTCTGCAACGTCGAGCGGCGGTTCAAGATGCCGTGCAGCACGTTCGATGCTACATCGAGGCGCGGCACGAGGTTGAACTGTTGAAAGATCATCGCGCATTGGCTTTGCCAGCCACGCGCATCGGCGCCTTTCAGCGCCAGAATATCGCGCCCATCGACCATGATCCGCCCCTCGGTCGCGTCGGTCAGGCGGTTCATCATCCGCAGAAAGGTGGATTTGCCCGCACCAGAGCGCCCAATAATGCCCACGAATTGCGGCCCTTCGACCGTGAAGGACAACCGATCCACGGCGCGCTTTTGGCCAAAGACCCGCGTAACATTCTCAACTTGCAGCATGCGACCCCCAGCCGTTGTTGGCGGGCTTCTGGCAGGGGCAAGTGACGCGAAGGTGACAAACAGATTAATCTTTTGTGACGACCTGCCCAGTGCGAGACGGGGCCACGTGGGCTGGTCACCCGGCGCAAAGCCAAAGGCATGCACTGATTGCCGCAAAAAATGCGCTGTGGGATTGGCGCTCAACCATCCAACGCAAAGCCCAAGGCAAACTCAAGCCGCGCTGACCAAATCGAGCTTCTCGGACAGGTGCAGGCTATCCACGGCCACGCCGCCGTAAATGTTGCAAAGCTGTTTGCGCCCCAATGTGGCGGCGGCGCCGTCAAACACGATCCGTCCGTCGCGCATCCCGATGATCCGATCACAGGCCGCCATCGCGACGTCGGGGTCTGAAAGCGCACAGATCACGGTCATCCCGTCTTGGCGGTTGATCCCGCGCAGTGCCGCCATCACCCCCGTGGCCTGTGGTCTGTCGAGCCCCACGAGCGGATCATCGGCGAGTAACAGCTTTGGCCGCTGCGCCAACGCGCGCGCGATGGCAACACGGCGTTGACCAGCCTGCGAGAGCACCGCGACCGGCTGACGGGCGGCATGGTCCATGCCCACCCGCGCCAAGGCCTGCAAGGCAAGTCCACGCTCGCGCGGGGTAAAGATCTGCGCCTTGCTGCGCCATTGCGGCATGACGGCCAACAGCCCTGCCAAGACATTGGTCGTTGCACTCAGCTGCCCCACAAGGGTGAACTGTGCCGCGATCATCGCGCACTCAGAGCGCCATGCGCGCAGGGCGCGACCATTGAGCTTTGCAACATCGACCTCGTCACACAGGATGCGCCCTGCGCTGGGGTCGATCAACCGGTTGATCAGTCGCAAGAGCGTCGATTTTCCCGCCCCCGTCGGCCCGATCACGCCCACGACCTGTCCAGCAGGAACAGCCAGGCTCACCCGATCCACGGCCGCTTCTGGGCCAAAGCGGCGCGTCAAATCGTCGATGATCAGCATGTGATGCGCCCCCCTATCGTGGTGCGGGGCGATCGTTCTTTTCACGACAATACCCAACTTGGCCGCCGCCGATCGCACCCCTTACATTTGCGCTTACCGGGGAAATGTAAGGCGGCTGTAACGCTGGCATGAAGAATTCATGACAAAACCACCCATCAAGCACTGCCAAGGTCGCCAAAATCGCGCGACCCATCACCCGATGCGCTGTCACAAAACGATCACAAGGCCGATATCACCTTGTTACATTCACATCATCCTGAGGGCGGAAAATCTCGGAGTTTATCATGCTCGACGCCACCTCGGCCCCGCCCCTTACGCTAAGCAATGCGCGCATCGTCACCCCCCGCGGCATCGTCGAGGGTGCGCTGAGGATCGATGGCGGTCTGATCGCGGGCATCGGCCCCGCGCGTGGTGGCCGCGAGGGTATCGACCTCGGCGGTGCGTTCCTGATCCCCGGCATTGTCGATCTGCACACCGATCACGTCGAGCGGCATACCCACCCCCGGCTTGGCGTGATCTGGCCGCTTCTGCCCGCGCTGATGGCCCATGATGCGGTGGTCATCTCGGGCGGCGTGACGACTGTGTTCGATAGCCTGTCGGTCGGCGCATCGATGAAGCGCCCCGACCGGCGCGAAATCCTCGAACCGCTCGTCGCCGCCTTGGCCGAAGGGCAGGGAGCGGGCGTGTTCCGCGCTGATCACCTGCTGCATCTGCGCTGCGAGATTTCAGACCCCGATACCATGGCGCTGCTTGATGCCACCATCGCCCATCCCTTGACCAAGCTTGTCTCGGTCATGGATCATACGCCCGGCGACCGCCAAAGCCCGGACATCGAACAATGGTTTCAGCATATGATCCACGAGATGGAGGTGGATGCAGACACCGGGCGCGGCATGATGGATGACCTTTTGGCCCGGTCCCGCAGCCGCGGCGCCGAGGTGCGCGCCCATGTCGTGGCCAAAAGCCGCGCCGCCTCGCTGCCATTGATGAGCCATGATGACCGCAGCGCCGACCATGCCGATCAGGCCGCGGCCGAAGGGATGGCGATTTCCGAGTTTCCCACCACGCTTGCCGCCGCACGGCGCGCGCGTGAAAAAGGCATGTCCATCGTGATGGGTGCGCCGAACTACCTGCGCGGCGGATCGCAATCGGGCAATGTCGCGGTCTCGGAACTGCTTGCCCATGGGCTGGTCGATGCGCTGGCCTCTGATTACGTGCCGCGCTCGCTCATCGACGCAGCCTTCCGGCTGGCCGCCGATCCAACCACCCGCCATGATCTGCCCGCCGCCATCGCATTGGTCAGCGATGCGCCCGCACGGATGGCCGGGCTTTGCGATCGTGGCCGCATTGCCGAAGGTTTGCGCGCCGATCTGGTAGCCGTGCGCCTTGTCGCCGATCAACCCGTTGTGCAAGCTGTCTGGCGTCAAGGAAAACAGGTGTATTGATGCAACCGATCCAAATCGGCGCGGCTTTGATGGTCGCCGACCTACCGCATTACCGCGACTGGCTGATTGCCGGTCAACGCGATCTCGAAATCCAGGATTTCCTGCTGCCCGGCGTGCTGACCGGCGATTGGCAAGGCCGCGTGGCCGAGGCCCGTGCGCAGCTTGACGGCTTCACCGGGCGCTTGGGCATTCACGGCCCCTTTTATGATCTGAACCTCGACATGGCCGATGTCGAGATCGCCCCCATCGTCGCACGTCGTTTCGAGACAGGCGTTGCTGCCGCCGCCGCCCTGGGTGCCACGCAAATGGTGATCCATTCCCCCTTTACCACATGGGATTGGTTCAATTTCGGCAACAATCCCCGCTCTGGCAACGCACCGTCGGATTTCGAGGCCAAGATGGACCGCGTGGCGGCCCTCCTTGCACCCGCCATCGCACGGGCCGAGGCCGAGGGTGTGACGCTCGTCATCGAGAATATCGAGGATATCGACCCTGCCCAGCGGCGGATGCTTGCGCAACATCTCGCCTCCGACGCGGTGCGGCTGTCGATCGACACGGGCCATGCCCACTACGCCCATCATGCCACCGGCGCGCCGCCAGTCGATTACTTCATCCATGACGCTGGCGCGATGCTCGCCCATATTCATCTGCAAGATGCCGATGGCTTTGCCGACCGCCACTGGCCGCCTGGTCGCGGCACGGTGAATTGGCATGCGGTCTTTGCAGCGATTGCCGCCCTGCCCCAGCAACCGCACCTGGTGTTGGAACTCCGCCATAGCGCCGACATCCCCACCGCCATGGCATGGCTGGAGCGTGAAGGCCTTGCCTGCTGAGACCGGCGCCCAACTTCATCTTTCCACAAATACGCACATCCCGGCCCCGCGACACGCGCAGCTGTCAGGGGCTGGGGACATGCCCTTATGCCACACGCGCGCCCGCCGACCAGACTCCGCGCAACACGGGTACGCCCTCGGCCAGTTTGAAGCGGATCAGATCGGCGCGCATCCCTTCGGCAAGACGCCCACGATCGACGAGCCCCGCCGCTTGCGCGGGGGCAGCCGTGACCGTGGCGATGCCGCGCGCCAGATCGCCCCATGTCTCGCCCAACATCACCGCCCCGTAAAGCAGCGCCGAAGGGACATAATCCGACGAGACAATGTCGAGGAGATCCGCGCGCGCCAGATCCATCGCAGAGACATTGCCCGAATGCGACCCGCCGCGCACGAGGTTGGGCGCGCCCATCATCACCGCGATCCCATGCTGGCGACAGGCGCGCGCCGCCTCCGGCGTGGTGGGAAACTCGGCCAGCGCGATCCCATGCGCCGCGGAGCGGACGACATGATCGACCAGCGTGTCATCATGGCTGGCCAAAACCGCACCCAAGCGCTGTGCCGCTTCGATAGCCGCATTCTCGTGGCTGTCGCGCACCCGCGCGCCCAAGGCCTGGCGAGTGGCCACATGTTCGTTGAACACCGCCTCGGACAGGCCATGCTTGCCCATCATATAGGTGCGATACTGGCCGATATCGGCGAATTGGCGCTGGCCGGGCGTGTGGTCCATCAAGCTCATGATCCCCACACGATCATCAGGGCCGAACTGGTCCAGCTCTTCGATCAGGGTTTCCGAACAAATCTCGGCGCGCAGATGGACATGGTGGCTGATCTTGAGCGCACCAGCCGCCCGCATCGCCAAAAGGGCATCGGCCAATTCGCGGGCGTAGCGCGACCAGCCCACGCCGCCCTTGCCCTCGATAGAACCCACGCGGATTGCGTCATAGACGGTGGTGATGCCGCAGGCGGCCAGTTCCGCATCATGGGCGGCAATGGCGGGCTTGAGGGGCCAATGCGCCGAGGGGCGCGGGCGCAGATGCCGCTCGAGATTATCGGTATGCAACTCGACCAGCCCGGGTGCGATGATGTCGCCGCCGCAATCGATAGCCCCAGACGGGACCGCGAGACCCGCCGCGATCTCGACGATCTCACCGCCCTTGATTGTGACGCGTCCCACCATCTCGCCTTCGGGCAGGATAAGCCGGGCATTGGCAAGGGTCAGCGTCTCGGGCATCAGGGCATGGTCTTTGGGCATCACGGCCTCGCAAGGGACAAAAGGGAATGACGGATTTCAAACGCTACGGCATCTACATGGTACCCGAGGGGGATTTCTACCGCGCAGGTGCCGATTGGCTGGGCTGGGACAGCGTGGCGGCTCAACGCTGCACGCAACCCGCTCTTGCGGGCCTGCCCCAAGACGCCGCGGCGATCACCGCCACCCCGCGCAAATACGGGCTGCATGCCACGATCAAACCGCCTTTCCGGCTGGCGCAAGGCAAGAGCGCCCGCGACCTGGATCAGGCCGCGCGCGCATTTTGCGGCACGATGGCCCCGGTCACGATCCCCGCGCTGGAAATCCGCCGCTTGGGGGGCTTTGTCGCCGCTCTGCCCGCAACGCCCAACGCGGGCTTGCAAGCGCTGGCCGCCGCGGCCGTGCGCGACCTCGACCCGTTCCGCGCGCCGCTGACCGAAGCCGAGATCGCCCGCCGCCGCACATCGCGCCTGACCCCCCGACAGGAGGCGCTGCTGGCGCAATGGGGCTATCCCCATGTGATGGAGGAATTCCGCTTTCACATCACGCTGAGCGGCTCGCTGCCCCCGCCCGAGGCGGATCGCCTTCGCGACATCCTTGCCGCGCATTTCGCGCCTGTGCTGCCGCGGCCTTGCGTGATCGACAGCCTGTGCCTGATGGGCGAGGATCATGACGGCCTGTTCCACCTGGTCCACCGCTACGCGCTTTCGGGGTAGAGTGCGGCGAGCGCCGCGGCGACGGCCAGCGACAGGTCGCCGGAATTGTCGATCTCGACCAAGGGCAGATCGGGGGGGAACCCAGGTGCAGGCCGGGCTAGGCGGCGCGCGATCTCGGCCCGGCCTTCACGACCTCGCAAGGCCAGTCTTTCGGCCAAGACGGCAGGCGTCGCGGTGATGTGCAAAACGGTCACATGCTCAAAGACCACGGCGGCGCGCCCCACCATGCCACGCGACAGGTTGACAAGCGCATCTTGGCCATGTGCGAGCGCGGCCTGTGCCGTGCGCGGAATACCATAGCTCAGGCCATGCGCCTGCCAATGCAGAGCAAAATCCCCTCCGGCGGCGCGGGCCGCAAAGAGCGCGTCGCTCACGGCTTCGTAGTCCTCACCCCCTGCATCGGCGGCGCGTGTGATCACCCGGCGGATGCGCACCAATCCTGGCCGTGCAGCGATCATGCCCGCCATCACGCTATCCTTGCCGACACCCGAGGGGCCGACGACCGCGATGAAGCGGCCCTTGGTCATGGCAGCCTCGGGGTAAAGGCCTGCACATCGATCTCGCGGTCGGCGACCCGGTCGCGCGCGGCCAGATCGTGGAAAATCCCCACGATCGCGGCACCATTTGCCTTGGCATCCTCGATCAGGCGCAAAACGGTTTCGCGATTGGTAGCATCAAGGCTTGCGGTCGGTTCATCGAGCAAGAGCGCGGGATAAGCATGGGCAAATCCGCGCGCGATATTCACCCGCTGCTGCTCACCGCCCGAGAATGTGGTGGGCGAGAGCGACCAAAGCCGCTCGGGGATGCGCAGCCGCGTAAGCAGATCGCGCGCCCGCGCGAAAGCCGCATCCTCGGGGCGCCCCAGTGCCAAAAGCGGTTCGGCCACCACCTCAAGCGTCGGCACACGCGGCACCACGCGCAAGAACTGGCTCACATAGCCCAGGGTCTCGCGCCTGAGCGCCAAGATCTCACGCGGTGCGGCGCGGGTGATATCGAGGCCGCCGATCCGCACGCTGCCCCCTTGGGCAAGATAATTGCCGTAAAGGATGCGCATGACGGTCGATTTGCCCGCCCCGCTTTCCCCCACCAAGGCCACGCATTCACCGGGTTCCACCCGGAAAGATGCGCCAGCGATGACGGGAATCACCGCGCCGCCTTGATTGTGCAAGGTGAAGTTCTTCGCCAGATTTGCGACATGGATCATGGGCTTACACCTGCAAGACAGAGCTAACGAGAAGCTGGGTATAGGGCGCTTGCGGATCGTCGAGCACCTGATCTGTCAGGCCCGTCTCGATCACGTGACCATCCTTCATCACCATCAAGCGATCCGCCAAAAGCCGCACCACCGCCAGATCATGCGTGACCACGATCGCCGACAACCCCATCCGCCGCACCAGCCCCCGGATCAGGTCGAGAAGGCGCGCCTGCACCGAGACATCCAAGCCCCCGGTGGGCTCATCCATGAACACCAGCCGTGGCCCCGTCACCAGATTGCGCGCGATCTGCAAGCGCTGCTGCATGCCGCCGGAGAATGCGCTGGGGCGGTCGTCGATGCGGGCCTCGGCGATCTCGACCCGGCCCAGCCAATCGGCGGCCGCCTCGCGGATCTCGCCGTAATGGCGCGCGCCCACCGCCATCAGCCGCTCGCCCACATTGCCGCCCGCCGAGATGCGCATGCGCAACCCGTCGCGCGGGTTCTGGTGGACAAAGGCCCAATCCGTGCGCCCCAGCATCCGCCGCTCGGGCTCGGACATGGTCAACACATCGCGCGGACCATCACCGCGCGTGTCAAAGATCACCTGTCCGCTGTCAGGTCCGAGATGCCCGGCCAAACAATTGAGCAGGGTCGATTTTCCTGAACCACTTTCGCCGACGATGCCCAGCACCTCGCCGGGATAGAGGCGAAACGACACATCCGCGCAGCCGATCCGCCCACCGTAGTGCTTGCTCAAGCCTTGCACGTCAAGCAGCGGTGTCATGCGGCATCCTCCCGGCGGCTGGCACAGTAATCGGTGTCGGAGCAGACAAACATCCGGCTGCCCGCGTCATCGGTGATCACCTCGTCAAGATAGCTGTCCTCGGCCCCGCACAGCGCACACGGATGGGGTGCTTTCGACGGATCGAAGGGGTGATCCTCGAAATCGAGGCTCACGACCCGGGTATAGGGTGGCACGGCATAGATGCGCTGCTCGCGGCCCGCGCCAAACAGCTGGAGGGCGGATGACTCCAGCTTGGGGTTATCGAATTTCGGAATGGGCGAAGGATCCATGACATATCGCCCCTCGACCTTGACCGGATAGGCATAGGCGGTCGCGATCTCGCCATGGCGCGCGATATCTTCGTAAAGCTTCACATGCATCAGCCCGTAATCTTCCAACGCATGCATCTTGCGTGTCTCGACCTCGGAGGGTTCAAGAAACCGCAGGGGTTCGGGGATCGGCACTTGATAGACGAGGATCTGATCCTCGGTCATCGCCTGTTCAGGAATGCGGTGGCGGGTCTGGATGATCGTCGCTTCCCCCGTCTTTTCCGTCACCGCGACCTGCGCCGTCTTTTGAAAGAACTTGCGGATCGAGACAGCGTTGGTCGTGTCATCCGCCCCTTGATCGATCACCTTGAGCCGATCCTCAGGAACGAGACAGGCCGCCGTGACCTGCACCCCGCCCGTCCCCCAACCATAGGGCATGGGCATCTCGCGGCTGGCGAATGGCACCTGGTAGCCCGGCACGGCCACGCCCTTCAGGATCGCGCGGCGGATCATGCGCTTGGTCTGCTCGTCGAGATAGGCGAAGTTATAGGCGTTCATTCCGCAGCCTCCTGGGTTTGGCTGGCTGCGGCCTCGGCCCTCAGCCGCCGGATCAGTTCCAGCTCGGACTGGAAATCGACGTAGTGGGGCAGCTTGATATGCTCGAGGAAGCCCGTCGCTTGCACATTGTCGGAATGGTAGAGAACGAATTCCTGATCTTGCGCGGGCGCGCCGACATTGTCCTCGCCCAGCTCTTCCCAACGCATCGCGCGGTCAACCAGCGCCATGGAAATGGCCTTGCGCTCGGATTGGCCGAAGACCAGCCCATAGCCGCGGGTGAATTGCGGCGGCTCGGTCTTTGACCCCATGAACTGGTTCACGGTCTCGCATTCGGTCAGCACCACTTCGCCCAACTCAATGGCAAAGCCCAGCTCGGGGATATCCATCTCGACATCAACCCGGCCGATGCGCAATTCGCCCACGAAGGGGTGGTTGCGCCCATAGCCGCGCTGGGTGGAATAGGCCATCGATAGCACGAAGCCCTCGTCGCCGCGTGTAAGCGCCTGAAGGCGCAGCGGCCTGTCAGCAGGAAAATCCAAGGGCTCGCGCGTCAGGTCGCGGGGCGTGGCGGACCCATCTGCCTCGGGCTGGATCAGATCTTCGCGCGCAAGGAAATCGGTGACATGGGGCAGCCTGTCCGGCGCCGCCGCAGCCTGTGGCGCAGGTGCGGGCGCAAGCCCTTCGGCGGCCAGCGCGAAATCGAGCAAGCGGTGGGTATAGTCAAAGGTCGGCCCAAGGATCTGCCCCCCCGGTAGATCCTTGAAAGTCGCCGAGATCCGCCTGTCACAGGCCATCTTGTCGGTTTCGACCGGCAGGCTTGCCCCGAAGCGCGGCAGGGTGGTGCGATAGGCGCGGATCAGGAACACCGCCTCGATCAGGTCGCCGCGCGCCTGTTTGATCGCAAGCGCCGCCAGATCAGGGTCGTAGAGCGAGCCCTCGGCCATGACGCGGGCGACCGCAAGCGCCAATTGCTCGCGGATCTGCGCAATCGACATCTCGGCCACGCCAAGATCGCCGCGCCGTTCCTCGGCGAGCCATGCATGGGCGTTGTCGATGGCGCGCTCGCCGCCCTTCACTGCGACATACATGGCCTAGCCCTCCACAATTGCGCCACGCGGCAACCCGGCCAGCCGGTCGCCACAGGTGAAATAGCAATCGAACCCAAGCGGAAAGCGGCGGCGATTGTCCTGAAAGGCCGCGATCTCGGGCAGGGAAAGCTGCGCGCGGTCCTTGATCCCCGGCCCGCGCAAGCTTGCGCCTTTGGTCGCGAGCGATGTCATTTCAACGATCAGGGTGGCAGCCCGGTCTGGGTAAGCCGAAGTGCCGATGGCAAAGCGGTCAACAGGGCTAAGCGCGTCCCATGTGCCAAGGGCAAACATCGCCGCCTCGGGGCGGACAATGGGTGCGCTGGTATGAAAGGTAATCCATTCGCGCAGACCAGGCTGGTCATGCGAGGGGGCGAGGTAAAGCGGCGTGGTGCTATCGCAAAGTGTCAAGATGAGCGCACCCGCCGCCTGAGAGCAAGGTGCGGGCGGGCGGGCCAAGGCCAGCATCTCGATCCGGCCGGGGCGCGCCATGGCTTGCAGTGCGGCGCGAAAGGCATGGGCCGCATCATGAGAGAGATTGGCGAAACCGCCATCAAGCTGGGGCGTGGTCATGCGTCCTCTCCCCGGACCATGGTGAAAAATTCGACCTTCGTCGCAGCGGCACGGCGCGCGCGCCCTTCTCGGGCGGCGACAGCCTCGGCCCGCAAGGGCGCGATGATCGCGGCTTCAATGGCCGATGCCTGCCCTTCTTGGCAAAGCGCGTCGATGACGGCGACGCGGCGCGCATGGTCACCGTCGCGACCTTGCACATGCCCATGACCCACAACACCCGATGGCAGGCGCACCGCGCAGCGTGTGACCGTCATCTCGCCCAGGTTGAAAGGCGCGCCCGAGCCACCCGCCCGCCCCTTGACCATCACGGTACCGATCTCAGGGGCGCGCAACACCTCATGCGCGGGTAACGCAGTCGCATAGGCGGCAAAAAGCGCAGCCAGCCGCGCAGCAGGCGCTTTGGCCAATGTCGAAAGCCGCGCTTGGCGGGCAGTGATCGCAGGGTCGGTGACAGACATCTTGGCAAGTTGTCCATTTATTTATACAACTATACAAATTTAATCGCACAGGCCCAGATGCGTGGCAAGGGGCCAAGATATGAAGATTTGGTGACAGCATGGGACGATCCCCGCTTTGGACTGCGATCCGCGACCAGATCGCCGCCGAGATCGCGCGCGGCCATTATCGGCCGGGCGACCGCCTTCCGACCGAGGCGCAACTGGCCGAACGGTTCGGCGTCAATCGCCACACGCTGCGCCGCGCGCTGTCCGATCTGGCGGCCTCGGGGATGGTCCATGCCCGCCGGGGCGCGGGGGTATTCGTGCATCAAGCCCCCACCGCCTATCCGCTGGGCCGCCGGGTGCGGTTTCACCAAAACCTGATGGCCGCGGGGCGGGTGCCGGATCGGCGCATCCTGCGGCTGGAGACACGCGCCGCCGATGCGCGCGAGGCGGCGGCCCTTAACCTTGTCCCCGGTGCCGCAGTGCATGTGTTCGAAGGCTTGAGCCTTGCCGATGGTGCGCCCATCGCGCTGTTCCACTCGGTCTTTCCGGCGGCGCGGTTCCCTGCGCTCCTCGATCACCTGCACGACAACCCCTCGGTCACGGCGGCCTTCGCGGCGCATGGCCTGACCGACTACACCCGCGCCAGCACCCAGATCACGGCCAAGGCCGCGACAGCGACAATGGCCGCGCATTTGCAGCTTGCCGTGGGCGCGGCGCTGTTGCGCACGGTTGCTGTCAACGTGGATGGTGCGGACAAGCCCGTCGAATATGGCCGCACATGGTTCGCAGGCGAGCGCGTGGCGCTCACCCTTGGGGCCGGGGACACCTGAGCGCCCCCTTCACCTTGACGAAAATACATATATCCCCCGCATCGGCCGTGACCAAGGCGGGGCGTTGCACCCCAATTGCACCCCATCAAATATCGAGGAACACTGTCTCCCCCTGCCCTTGCAGGCGGATGTCGAAACGGTAATGGCCCTCCGCGATGCGCTTGGCGATCAGGGTCTCGACGCGCGGGCGCTGCTCGATGCGCGCCAAGAGTGGATCGGCGCTGTTGTCCTCATCGTCGAAATAGATGCGGGTGTGCAGGCCGATATTGATCCCGCGCGCCACGATCCAGACCGAGATATGGGGCGCCATCAGCCGCCCGTCATGGCCCTTGACCGCGCCGGGCTTGACCGTGCGCAGCGTGTATTCGCCCGTATCCTTGTCGGCGGCGAAACGGCAAAAACCACTCACCGCCGGGTCGGCGCCGGGCTGGCCGGCATAGCGGCCCGTGGCATCGGCCTGCCAGCTTTCGAACATCGCATCGCGCATCGCCCAGCCGGTGCCGTCATAGATCGAGCCGGTGATGGTGATCACCTCGCCCTTGGCACCCTCGGCGATGGGCGACAGGCCCAGATCCTCGGGGTAGACGCCGGGCAGGCCCGCGAAGGTCGGGATGCAGCCGATATGGACATAGGGCCCGCCCGTCTGGCTGGCCGTCTCGGTCAGGGTTCCAAGCTTCTGCACCATGGCTCACATCCCCTCGGGCTTGTTTTCGAACATGGTCTGCCGCCGCCCGCGCAAGACGATGTCGAAGCGATAGGCGAGGTAATCCATCGGCCGGCTTGCGCCCATGTCGAGCGGCGCCACCAACTGGTCGAGCTGACCGCGATCCTTGACGGTCGCGGCAATCGGGCAGCGCGCGATCAGCGGATCGCCCTCGAAATAGGCCTGCGTGATCAGGCGCTGGCCAAAGCTGTGGCCGAAAACGGAGAAATGAATGTGCATGGGCCGCCAGTCATTGCCGCGATTGGGCCAAGGATAGGCGCCGGGCCGGATGGTCAGGAACTCGTAATAGCCGTTTTCATCGGTCAACGTGCGCCCGCAGCCGCCGAAATTGGGATCAAGCGGGGCGAAATAGGTATCTTTCACATGGCGGTAGCGCCCGCCGGCATTGGCCTGCCAGATCTCGACGAGCGTATGCGGCACGGGGCGCGCGTTTTCATCGAGGACGCGGCCATGCACGCGGATACGCTCGCCTATCGCCGGTGCCGCCCCTTTCGAGAAATTCAGGATCAGGTTGTTGTCGAGCGCCCCGATCAGCCCATGGCCGAAGCGCGGTCCGGTTTCCTCGGACGGGGTCGATTCCAGCGACAGAAGCGGCAGGTTGGGGCTGCGCGTCAGGGATGTCTTGTACTCGGGATCGTAAGGCACAGGGTGCATGTCGCGCCTGCGCGGGATCAGTCGGCCAGTCTCGGTCATGCCTCGCCCTCCATCTCGGCAAAGATCTTTTTCGCGATGCGGATCGCGCTGTTGGCACGCGGCACGCCCGCATAGATCGCGACATGCTGGAACACTTCCATCACATCGGCTTGGCTGGCGCCGGTGCGCGCGGTCGCCCGCAGGTGCAGCGCCAATTCCTCCTCGTTGCCCAGTCCCGCCAATAGCGCCAGCGTCAACATCGAGCGTTCACGGCGCGTCAGCGCATCCGACGCCCAGACCGTGCCCCAAGCAGCCTCGGTGATCAGCGTCTGAAAGGCCGCATCAAGCGGCGTCTTGGCAGCTTCGGCGCGATCCACATGGGCATCGCCCAGAACGGCCCGGCGCACCTGCATGCCCTTGGCGTGGCGGTCTGTCATGGTCTCTCCCTCCCCCCGGTGACGGGTTGCGTCCTGCCCTAGTATGGCAGACCGATATAGTTCTCGGCCAGATCACGCCGCGCGGTTTCCGATTGCGACAGGTGCAAGAGCGTCGCCTTGCGCATCTGGGCGGCGAAGCTGTCCTCGCCTTCGAAATGGTGCAGCATGGTGGTCATGGACCACGAAAAGCGCATCGCTTTCCAGATACGGGCCAAGGCGCGGGCGGCATATCCGTCGATGCCTGCCGTGTCGCCCCGTTTGACCGCGGCGATAAGAGCCTCGTGCAGGTAGAAGACATCCGACACCGCAAGGTTCAGCCCCTTGGCGCCCGTGGGCGGCACGATATGGGCGGCGTCGCCCACTAGAAAGAGCCGGCCCCAGCGCAAGGGCTCACTGACGAAGGAACGGAGGGGCGCGATGGATTTCTCGATCGAGGGGCCGGTGACAAGCGTCTTGGTCACATCGCCCGGCAGGCAGGAGATCAGCCTTTCCCAGAAGCGGTCATCGGACCACTCCGCGACCTTGTCGGTCAGCGGCACCTGCACATAGTAGCGGCTCAGCATCTCATTGCGCATGGAGGCCAGCGCAAAGCCGTTGCGGGAATTGGCATAGATCAATTCCTCATGCGCGGGCGGCGTGCGCGAGAGGATGCCAAGCCAACCGAAGGGATAGACACGCTCGAATTCCTGCCGCTTCTCGGTGGGTATGGTCTGTCGGCTGACGCCGTGAAACCCGTCGCAGCCCGCGACATAGGCGCAATCGATGCGCTTTTGTGCGCCGTCATGGGTGAAGGTGACGAAAGGCGCGTCGCCCGTCGCATCATGGATCGCCACATCGGCGACCTCGTGCAAGATCGTGGTCCCCATCGCGTCTTGGGCGGCGTAAAGATCGGCCGTCACCTCGGTCTGGCCATAGACCATCACGGTCTTGCCGGTCAGCTCCTTGAAATCGATCCGCACCATCAGATCGTCGTCGGAAAAGATGCAGCCCTCATGCGGATGACCCTCGCGGGACATGCGGTCGCCCACGCCCGCCTCCTCAAGCATGCGCACGGTGCCTTGCTCCAGCACGCCCGCTCGGATGCGCGCGAGCACATGGGCGCGCGCGGCGCGCTCGAGCACGACGGTTTCGACACCTGCTTTGTTCAGAAGCTGCGACAGCAACAGGCCCGACGGCCCGCCGCCGATGATCACGACATCGGTCTTCACCTGCGTTTCCTCCCTTGCGCAGGGCCATAGCATAGGGCGTCAGGCGCAAAGACAAATGGACGCGTCCGACCTTGACTGGTAGAAATCGCACATGACCGCAGGCAGCCAAATCCCGGTTTTCGCGCTTTACGGCGAAACCGCGCCCTTTCCCGACCTGATCCATATCGAACGGTTGGCCGACCGCGCCACGAGCGAAGGCTGGACCATCGCGGCGCACCGCCATGGGCAATTGTCGCAACTGATCATGGTCACGGCGGGCGCGGCCACAGCTCGGGTCGATGGCGATGCCTATCGGCTGTTGCCTGATGATTTCCTGTTCATTCCAGCCCATGTCGTGCATGGCTACGACTTTCTTCCCGGCACGGCGGGATTGGTGATCTCGCTGCCCACGGCGCTGTTTGGGGCGGGAGGCGCACAGGCGGCAGGCTTGGCTGCCGCCTTGGCGCGGCCCTTGCGCGGACAGGCCGGGGCGGGGTTGGGCGACCTTGTGGACCGCGTCGTGTCAGGCTTTGAAAGCGCGGGTCGATTTCGAACACACCTGGTGCTGGGCCTTGCCCAAGCCCTGTTGGCCGCGATCGCCGAAACGGCACGCCCCGAGGCAAAAGATCAGCCCGCACCGCAAGATGGGCGGCTTGCCCATCTCGATGCGCTGATCGCCGCGCGGATGGATCAGGGCTGGGGTGTGGCCGATTATGCCGCGGCCCTGCAAATCAGTGCCGCGCATCTGGGGCGTCTGTGCCGGGTGGCGCGCGGCATGGGGGCCAAAGCCTATATCGAACAGGCCGTGATGGACGAGGCAAGCCGCCTGTTGGCTTTTACCCGCCTGCCCATGTCGGAGATCGGCTATCGCTTGGGCTTCGATGACCCCTCGCATTTCTCCAAGCGTTTCCGGGTGGTGCGCGGCATGGCCCCCTCGGCCTATCGGCGTCAGATGGAAGGGCGCGATTGACAGTGCGCGCGCCCGCGACAAATGTCGCACGGCTGACGGATTACTGCGTGCGGACCGCCCCATGACGACATCACCGACCATCGCCGAAGCGCTCGCTTCGCGCATCCATGGCTTTCAGCCTGCGGATGTTACACCCAAGGCGCGGTTGCGCGCGCGGATCGCGGTAATCGACACGGTCGGTGTCAGCTTGGCTGGCGCGGGGATGGACTGCGTCACCCATCTGCGCGCGCTCCCCGGCGTGGCCGATGCACCGGGGCCTTGCACGCTGATCGGGCAGCGGGGAACGGCCAGCATGCTCGACGCTGCGCTGATCAATGGCACGGCCGCGCATGCACTTGATTACGACGATTTCTCCAGCGTTTTTGGCGGGCATCAATCCGCCCCCATCCTGCCTGCCCTTTTCGCATTGGCCGAGGCTGAGGGGCATGGCGGCGAAGCGGTGATGACCGCCTATACCATGGGCGTCGAGACCGAGATCCGCATCGCGCGCGCGGTACATTTCCACCATTACGACAAGGGCTGGCACCCGACCGCGACGCTCGGCACCTTTGGGGCGGCAGCGGCTTGCGCGCATCTGATGGGCCTGAGCGAGACACCGATCGCCACCGCGCTGGCCTTGGCCGCCTCGCAGGCGGCGGGCATCAAGGCCAATTTCGGCACGATGACCAAACCCTTCCATGTCGGCCAATGCGCGCGCGCGGGGCTCTTGGCCGCGCTCATGGCACGCCAGGGCTATAGCGCGAACCACGCGGCCTTCGAGCATCCGCAGGGTTTTCTCGAGGTCTTCAACGGCGCTGGCACCTATGACGCCACGCGCATCTTCGCCAATTGGGCAGCGCCTTTGGAGTTGGAGGATGACGGCATCGCCATCAAGCCCTACCCCTGCTGCGGCAGCGCCCATGCCGCGATCGAGGCGGCGCTGAACCTGCGGGACGAAAGCGCGCTTGACCCGAAGGATATCGCCAAGATCACGATCCTGCCCCATCCCCGCCGCCTGCCCCATACCGACAACCCTTGGCCCAAGACGGAGTTGGAGGCAAAATTCAGTGTCCAATACCTCGTTGCGCGGGCGCTTCTGGACGGGGCGATCAAGCTCGCGCATTTCGAGCAGGCCGCCATCGCAGACCCGATCATTCACGATCTCTTGGGCAGGATCGACGCCCGGCCCCACCCCGAAATGGGCGATCATTCCGCCAGCCAATGGGCAGCGGAAGTGATCGTCGAGACGACAACAGGCGCGCGGCTGGCCCACCGCATCGACGATCTGATGGGCGGCGGCGGTGGCGTGCCTGATACGATCGACGCAATGCGGGCGAAATTCATGGATTGCGCGGCGGTGATCGGCCCCAGCGATTGGGCAGCCCGCCTTTTCGACGCGCTAGCCGATTTTGACCGCGCCCCAGCGCTTGGCCCAATTGTCGCCCAGATGGCACCTCCAGCCTAAGAGCGCGCTCAGGCCAACCATCGCGCCAAAACGGGTGTTAGGCTCATCACGAGGATCAGCCGCAGCACATGGTGGAAGATCACGAATGTGATGTCGGCTCCGGTCAGGATCGCCAGCATCACCATCTCGGGCTGGCCGCCGGGGGCAAAGGCCAAGATGCCGTTCAGCAGATCGTTAATGCCCAGCAGATAGACAATCTCACCAAACAGCACTGTCAGCGCCGCGAGAAACAGCGCATAGCCCGCGCTGACCGAGATCACGCGCCGCAACTCGTCGCGCGTGACGCCGACATAATGCGCGCCCACGCTTGTGCCGATGACAAATTGCGCCAGGATCAGCGCCTCGGTCGGTGGGCGGTTCTCGATCAAGCCTGTCAGGCTCGCCGCCGCCGACAAGATCATCGGCCCAAGGATCGTCGCCCCGAAAAGCCCGATCCGCTTGGCGCCAATATAGCCGAGATAGGCGCAAGCGGCCAAGATCGCCAAGTCCTTGAGGGGGATATCCTTGATCGGCACGCCGGGCGCTGCACTGAGATTTACATCGACATAAAAGCTGATCAGGAATGGCAAGAGCGAGACCAGCGTCAAGATACGCGTGGCATGCACCAGCGACAGCGCCCGGATATCCCCGCCCTTTTCGCTGCCCAGCAAGATCATCTCGGCAAAACCGCCGGGGACGGTCGCGAAATAGGCGGTCGGCTTGTCGAAGCCCGCGACGCGGCGGAAGAAAGGGTAGCCCACCAAAAGCGAGATCGCGAGAAAGACCGGCACAAGGCTGGCGCTGGCCAAGGTCTGGGGTAGCTGCTGCATCAACGAAGGCGACACCGACGAGCCCGCCGCCACCCCAAGGATCGTACGTACGGCGTTCAGCCAGTTGGTCGGCACACCCTTGAGTTGCGCCCCCATCAGCGCCGTAATCAGACAGGCCGCAAGCGGCCCGAGCAAGAAGGGCAAGGGCAGGGAAAGCCACCAGAACACAACCGTTCCGATCAAACCGATCCCAGCGGTCCAAAGGCGCCGGGTCCATGCCGCTCTCTCAGCGCCGCTCACCATGTTTGCCTGCCTTTGCCATGCCGCCGCATTCTCAAGAAACGCGGTCGTTGCCATCGATTGACCAGTTGGCCGCAGATTGACCCAGCTTGCGCGCGTCTGAAGGCGGGCTTTGCCACGGCCATAGGGGCAATGATCTCAGGCAGAGAGCAGCACTCGCGCAAGAAATTGTCAACATTCAACAATCAGCCCTCGAGCCCCTGCCATTCTTGCGGTGCGATCGCGTATTTCTTGATCCGCGAGTAAAAGGTCGTGGCGGGAATACCCATCAGTTCCGCCGCCCCGCCTGCGCCCGAAACCCGACCGCCCGCCGCTACCAGGCATTCCAAAAGCGCGCGCCGTATCTCGGCGTCAAGATCGGCCTCGGTCTTGATCCGCGCAGGCGCACTTTCAGCACGGCGCTGTCCTTCACCAAGATCGACGATCAGCTTACTGCCCTGCGAGACGATCGCGGCACGCTCGATCACGTTGCGCAATTCGCGCACATTGCCGGGCCAGGGATAGTCGATCAGCCGTTGCATGACATGCTGTGTGATGACCGGGGGCGTGCGGTTCATGCGCTTACTGGCCAGCCGCAGCAGATGCGCGGCCAGCGCCGGAATATCCTCGACCTTTTCGCGTAACGGGTGGCACAGGATCGGAAAGACGTTGAGCCACAAGTAGAGATCTTCGCGCAGCCTCCCCGAGGCGACCTCTTTTTCGATCGGGCGGGTCGAGGCGGCAATAACCCGCACATCGAGGCTGCGCGGGCGGGTATCGCCAAGGCGCGTGACTTCCCGCTCTTGGAGCGCACGCAGCAATTGCCCCTGCGCCTCGACTGGCAATTCCTCGACATCGTCCAGAAACAGCGTGCCACCATGCGCCAGTTCCAGCTTGCCCGGCTTGTCACGCAAAGCGCCTTGATAGGCGCCGCGGATCTGGCCGAACAATTCGGCCTCCATCGCCCCTGGGGCGACCGCGCCGCAGCGAACATGGATCAGCGGGCGACGGCGGCGAGGGCTCGCGTTGTGGATCGCATGGGCGACCAGCGCCTTGCCCGTGCCTGCCTCGCCCGTGATCAGGACGGTGGCATCGGTCGCGGCGACCTGTTCGATGCGGGTGAGCAACTGCCGCACGCTGGGCGAGGTGCCGATGATGTCGTGATGCGCCCGTTCGGTCGTGATCGCCTCTTGCAGATAGGCGTTTTCCTGCTCCAAGCGGTCGCGCAGGCTGGCGATTTCCGCAAGTGCCGTCTGCAAGCGCAATTCGTTTTCTTTGCGCTCGGTAATATCGCGAAAGATCACGACGGCGCCCGCCAAGACCTGTTGGTCGTAGATGGGCGTCGAGACATATTCGACCCGGATGGGCCGCCCATCTTTGCGCCAGAACACCTCATCCTCGATGCGGTTGACCTGTTCGAAGCGGAACGAACGGTAGATCGGGCAATCATGGGAATGATAGACCTCCCCGTTCAGGTGGTGGTGGTGGATCATGTCATGGATCGGCTTTCCAGCCAGATCCTCGGTGGTCCAGCCCAGCATTTCCTGTGCCGCGCGGTTGACGAAGGTGGTGTTGCCCTCCGCGTTCACGCCATAGATCCCCTCGCCTGCCGCGTTCAGGATCAGCTGGTTTTGATGTTCCAACTCGGCAAAGAAATCGCGCGCGCGCTTCCATTCCAACAACCCTGCACGATGCAGCCTTGCCGTATCGACCTGCTGAGCGCGGCGGTCCAAGGCGGCCAGATCGAGTATCATGAGAAAGATATGGTCAGGCGCGGCGGGCATGGGGCGGGCGCGCAATTCACAAGCAAGGACTGCATCACCCACGACAAGGCCAACATCGCGGGTCCAAGCCTCGCCACGGTGATCGACCTCTTCCATGAAGACGATGAACTGTGCGAGCCCTGCGCCGAGCCAATCGGAAAAGCGCGCGCCCACGCGCGCCCGTGGACCCAAAAGCGCTCTCGCTGCCGGGTTCAAGGCCCGGATCGCATCGGCACGCATATCGATGACCACCCCCGCTTCGGGGATGGCGGCACAGAGCGAATCGAAAAGCGCGGGATCATCGGCCATGCCCGGCAAACTAGGCCAAGCAGCGCCAAGTTCTTTCGAAATTTCGTAATTTACGAAATTTCGTCATTTCAACCGCAAAGAAAAGGTACTTAACAGTCTATTTTTAATGAAAATTTATAGAATGATTAAATTCTAGGCACATGCTTTTTCTTCAGGCGCGCTCCCCGCATCCTCGGGTCGAACACCAGATCAAAGGGGAAGCACATGTCGATCAAGAGCCTTGGAAACCCGTTTTCGGAAAAGACGGATCTGCGCCACGGCGCCGATTGCGGATGCGATGGTTGCACGCATGAGGCCCAGCGCGTCATCACCGCGCAAAGCGGCGCGATGTCGTCGGAAGAGATGCTCGAACGCGCCATCGAAAGCGCGGTCGTCCGCTCGGTCTTCGGGCAAAACGACATCCAGCGCCGCTCCTTCATGGGGATGATGGGCGGCGGCGCCATTGCGTCGATCCTCGCTTCGGTCTTTCCGATGGATGCCGCCAAAGCCGCGCTGCTTGACACGTTGGGCGCGCCGGAAAAGACCGACCTGAATATCGGCTTCGTCCCAATCACCTGCGCCACGCCCATCATCATGGCCCAACCCTTGGGCTTTTACGAACGCTACGGGCTGAACGCCCAAGTGATCAAGACAGCCGGCTGGGCCGTGGCGCGCGACAAGTCGCTGTCGGGGGAATACGACGCTTCACACATGCTGACGCCGATGCCGCTTGCCATGACACTCGGCGCGGGGTCGGTCGCGACGCCCTACATCATGCCCGCGGTCGAGAACATCAATGGCCAAGCCATCGTCTTGCACAACGATCATCTCGACAAGCGCGACCCGAGCCAGTGGAAGGGCTTCGTCTTTGGCGTTCCCTTCGAATACTCGATGCACAATTTCCTGTTGCGCTACTACGTGGCGGAATTCGGTCTCGACCCCGATGTCGATATCCAGATCCGCGTGGTGCCGCCGCCCGAGATGGTCGCGAACCTGCGCGCGGGCAATCTCGACGGTTATCTCTCGCCCGACCCGTTCAACCAGCGCGCCGTCTGGGAAGGGATCGGCTTTATCCACACGCTGACCAAGGATATCTGGGAAGGGCATCCCTGCTGCGCCTTTGCGGCCCCCTTGTCCTTTGCGACCGCGTTGCCGAATACCTATGGCGCGCTGCTCAAGGCGATCATCGACGCGACGCAATACGCCTCGAACCCCGAGAACCGCATGGAAATTTCGGCCGCCATCGCGCCCGAGAACTATCTCAACCAGCCGGTCGAGGTGATCCAGCAAGTGCTGACCGGCACTTTCGCCGACGGCTTGGGCAATGTGCAGCGCGTGCCAGACCGGATCGATTTCGACCCCTTCCCGTGGCATTCGATGGGCGTTTGGATCCTGACCCAGATGAAGCGCTGGGGCTATATCGAGGAGCATATCGACTACGCCGCCGTGGCCGAGCAGGTCTATCTGGCCTCCGATGCGCGCCGCATCATGCGCGATCTGGGCTACGAGGCGCCCGAGGAAAGCTACAAGACCCACACCATCATGGGCAAAACCTTCGATCCGGCCGACCCTGTCGGCTACATCGACAGCTTCGCCATTGGGCGGAACTGAGCCATGCCGATGCTGAGCATAAATCAACGCGGCGCACTCTTGTCGGTGCTGATGCTCGTGGTCGGCCTCCTGTTTTGGGAGGCCGCCATCCCCGAGCAGCAGCTTGCAACCGAGATGACGGAATATGAGCGCCTGATGGGCGGCGGCGCACCACGCGCCGCCATCCCGCCACCGTCGGACATCATCGCCAAGGCCTGGGAGGAATTGTCGGACCCATTCTACGACGCGGGGCCAAACGACAAGGGTATCGGCATCCAGATCGGCTATTCGCTTTACCGCGTACTGTCGGGCTATTTCCTTGCGGCAGCGGTGGCAATCCCCTTGGGCTTCCTGATCGGCATGTCGCCTGTCGCTTATCGCGCACTCAACCCCTACATCCAAGTGCTGCGCCCGATCTCGCCCTTGGCATGGATGCCGCTTGCGCTGTTCATCATCCGCGACAGCGAGGCGAGCGCGATTTTCGTCATCTTCATCTGCTCGATCTGGCCCATGCTGTTGAACACCGCCTTCGGCGTGGCCGGTGTCAGGCAGGATTGGGTGAATGTCGCGCGCACCCATGAATTGGGGCCGTTCAAGACCGCCTTTCAAGTCATCTTGCCCGCCGCTGCCCCCACCATCGTCACGGGGATGCGCATCTCCATCGGCATCGCGTGGCTGGTGATCGTCGCCGCCGAGATGCTCGTGGGGGGAACCGGCATCGGCTACTACGTCTGGAACGAGTGGAACAACCTCGACCTTACCTCGGTCATCTTCTCGATCCTCATGATCGGCGTCGTCGGCATGATGTTGGATGCGGCTTTCGGCGCGCTCCAGCGAGCCGTGGCCTATGCGGAATAAGGAGACATTCAGATGTCAAAACCATTTCTCAGTATCGAGCGCCTGACACAGCAATTTCCCGATGCGGCGGGCGGCACCACGACCGTCTTCGAGAATGCGAGCTTCGGGATCGAGCGGGGCGAATTCGTCTGCATCCTTGGCCATTCCGGCTGTGGAAAATCGACGATCATGAACATCCTTGCCGGTCTTGGCGCGCCCACATCGGGGGCGGTCACCATGGACGGGGCCGAGGTGTCCGGCCCCTCGCTCGAACGCGGCGTGGTGTTCCAGAACTACTCGCTTCTGCCGTGGCTCTCGGCGCTCAAGAACGTGTGCTTCGGGGTCGCCGCGCGCCACCCCGACTGGTCCAAGGCGCAGGTCGAGGACCATTCGCGCAAATACCTTGCGATGGTGGGGCTCGAGGGCGACACGGTCTTGCGCAAGCCCAGCCAGCTTTCGGGCGGCATGCGCCAGCGTGTCTCGATCGCGCGGGCCTTTGCCAATCAGCCCAAGCTGCTGCTTCTCGATGAGCCGTTCGGCGCGCTCGACGCGCTGACGCGCGGCACGATCCAGGAGGAATTGCTGAAAATCTGGGGCCAGACCGAGCAGACGGTGTTCATGATCACCCATGATATCGACGAGGCGATCCTATTGGCCGACCGCATCCTGTTGATGACCAACGGCCCTTATGCGCGGGTCGCGGAAAGCGTGCAGATCACCATCCCCCGCCCGCGCAGCCGGACCGAGATCGTCGAACACCCCAACTACTACGCGATCCGCAACCATCTGGTGCAGTTCCTCGGCCATCGTTCCAAGGCGCTGTCGGGCCAGCCCTCGAACGGGGCGACGCAATCGCCCGAAACCGTCGTGATCGACCTGACCAAACCCGCAGACGACCCCGCCCCCGAGGCGCGGCTGCGCGCCGTGAACATCTAAGCCGTAACCCGGCCGCTTTTCTTGAGGAGAGAACAAGATGAAAGATACCTTCGAACTGCCCGTCATGATGTCCAAGGAGGATGTGACGGTGATGATCCTGTCGGCCAAGAAGCAAGGCGGGCTGACATGGGAAGGCATCGCCGCAGGCATCGGCATGTCGCCCGTCTGGACCCATTCGGCCTGCATGGGGATGAACGCCTTTCCCAAGGACAAGGCCGAGGCGCTGGTCGCCCTTCTGGGCCTGCCGCAAGAGGCCGTTTCGGTCATGGTCGAGCCGCCGACCAAGGTCTGGGAACAGGCGGTGCCGACCGACCCTTGCATCTATCGCCTCTACGAGATCGTGGGCGTTTATGGCCCCACCATCAAGGCGATCATCGAAGAGAAATTCGGCGTCGGCATCATGTCGGCCATCGATTTCGACATGCAGATCACCCGGGTCGAGAACCCCAAGGGCGACCGGGTCAAGCTCGAGATGTCGGGCAAGTTCCTGGGCTACAACAGCTGGTAAGCGCTGGGCGGCAGCGCCCCTGATGGGGCGCTGTCAGCCGATCACGCGGATCGGCGCGCAGCTGCAAAACAGGGCGCTTAGCGCAAGCAAAGGTAGAGGTATTCCTTTGCTATAACATACTCTCCTGCCGGCACCTGCCGCACGCTAACCCGCTCGGCGGTCCTATTTGGACCACGGCTACAAATTTCATTGGCTCGCGCGTCTGCCAAAGCTATCGATTGAGCTTCTGCTTCAGCAGTCATTGGTGTCCAAGCATCCTGCTGGATCTGGATCCCAACACTGGACTCGTTAAACGAGGTGACAATTGGTTCTGATACTGCGTTCACACATGCGGTCAAAGTCACCACAGTGACTAACAAGACAGACAGGGAAAGATAACGCATTACTCATTTACTCACTTTTTCAATCACCATTACCGTCAGCAACTGACGATTAATTAAAACCAACTAGTTTGCAAGCAAGTCATTACTAGTGTCCGTTCACACCACCATATGAGCAACTATCCGTTATTCGATCACGCGGATGGGCGCGCCACCTGCGAAAGCGCGCACGCAGTCTGCGGTTTCGCGATACATCCGCTCATAAGTCGCAAGTGCGCCATAGCCCACATGCGGCGTCAGGATCAACTTGCCCGACCCGATCAGCCCCGCATCACGCCATGGGCTGTCGGCAGGCAGCGGTTCTTCCTCGAAAACATCGATTGCGGCATTGCCCAGCCGATCAGCCCTCAGGGCCGCCAAAAGCGAATCGCGGTCGATGATCGGCCCGCGCGAGGTGTTCACAAGGCTTGCATCGGTCTTCATCCGCGCCAACTCCTGCGCCCCGATCAGCCCGGTGGTGCGTTCGGACAAGACCAGGTGGATCGAGGCGACATCGGCCTGTTCCAACAGCGCGCCAAGGGTGTCGGCGCGGGTCACCCCGACCTCGGCCGCGCGCGCATCGGTCAGGTTCTGGCTCCATGCGATCATCTTGACGCCGAAAGGGCGCGCAAGGGCCGCCACATCGGCCCCCAACCGCCCCAACCCGATCAGGCCGAGGGTCAGACCCTCCAGATCGCGGCCTGCGGGCGCCTGCCAACCGCCTTGGGCCAGCGCGTTGATGTTGCCGACCAGATTTCGGGTCGCAAGCAGGATCAAGGTCATCGCCAGATGCGCGGTGGCCGCCGCCCGGCTGGCCGTGCCGCAGACAGTGATGCCGCGCGCGCGCGCCGCCGCCATGTCGATCGACAGGTTGCGCATGCCGGTCGTCACGATCAGCCGCAGATTGGGCAGCGCCGCGATCAGTTCGGCGGGCAAGGGCGTGCGCTCGCGCATCACGCATAGCACCTCATAGGGGGCGAGCGTCGCGGCCAGTTCGCCCGCAGGGATCGGCGCGTGAAACACGGTCACATCGCCGCCCAGATCGCCCCAATCGGCAAAGCGCGCGCTGTAGCCCAGATAATCGTCGAGAACCGCGATCTTCATGCTGCCACCTTTGTCTTGAGGCCCGTCCGCTTGGCCATCGCCAGCCGCACAAGGGCTGCGAAACGGTAAAGCCCGTGGACGAATTTGCCATAGGGCATGGTCAGAAACAGCGCGAACACCACCCCCAGATGCAGCGCCAAGAGCAGCCCCATCGCAGGCGTGCCGCCCAAGATATGTAGGCCAAGCCCAGTCACCGCCGTCAGATGCAGCATCAAGAGGAACGCCATCGCCATGCCTTTGGTGCCTTCATCGACAAGATCGGGCAAGCGGCGCTTCTTGGCGGCCATCAACCCACCTGTGCCAGCGGCCAGCATGAAGCCGCCAACCGTGCCCAACATCTGCGGCAGATCCCACCATGCATAGGGCGCAACCCGCCCAAAGCCGTAGTGATAGATCGTGCCAACCGAGGTGGCGGCAAAGCACAACAGGAACCCGTAGAAGGTCAGGTGGTGATACAGCCGCCGCTTGTCCTCGGGCTTGTCATCCTCGTTGAAACAGCCCGCACCGCCGCCATCGAGATAGCGCAAGGAACCCGCATCCTTGACAGCCTGCCACAGCGACGCGGGGGCGGCACCTTCGACCATCCGCACCGCATTGGCATCGCGCCAGAAATTGCGCAGCCCCATGATCATGGCAAAGATCGAGAACACGAAGACGGGGCCAAACAGCCCCACCATCGCGTCATGCGACATGAGCGCATAAAACCCTTCGGGCGAGGTATGGGCCGAGAACAGCGCACCGGGCGCGTTCCACATGATCATACCCGCCAGAAATGCCGTGACCGACACGGCAGCGACAACGGCGATGACCAGACCGTTCTTTTCGAACACCGGCGCAAGGGCCGCGGGCCAGGCGTAGCGTCCATAGCTTTCCTGCCTGACCCCCGCCAAGGTCTTGGGCAGGTTGATGGCAAACTCATGCGGCGGCGAGAATTGGCAGTCATGATAGCAGGCGCCGCAATCATGGCAGAGATTGGCGAAGTAATCGATATCGCCCGCCACGAAGCTGCGCTGCATCTGAAGCGCGGGGAACACCGCACAGATCCCCTCGCAATAGCGGCAGGCGTTGCAGATGGTGATCTGGCGCTCGGCCTCTTGTTGCAGATCAGTTCCCAACATGGCGCGCGGCCCCCTCTCCTGCCAAACGCCCGAAAACGGCGCCGATTGTCATGCCGATCCCGGCCAGATAGCCGCGCCCCAGCACATTGCCCGCCATGATCTCGCCCGCGGCATAGATATTGGCGCTTGGGCGCCCGCCTTGCATCAAGACGCGCGCCTCGCGATTCACGCGGGTGCCGAGATAGGTGAAGGTGATGCCGGGTCGTACCGGGTAGGCGTGGAACGGTGCCTGATCGATGCGCCGCGCCCAATGCGATTTGGGGGGCGTGATGCCTTCGGTGCGGCAATCGTCGTGAATTTCGGTGTTGAAATCGCCATCGACGACAGCCGCGTTGAAGCGACCGATCTCGGCGGCAAAGGCCACGGGATCAAGCCCCAGCTTTTCGGCCAAACCTTCCAGCGTCGGCGCCGAAATCGCGGGATAGACCGACGGCATGAAGCGACCCACAGCCTTTTCGTCGAACACGATCCACGCGATCTGGTCGGGCTGATCGGCGACAAGGCGCCCCCAGATCGCATAGCGCTTGGGCCAAAAATCTTCGCCCTCATCGTAAAACCGCTCGCAGCGGTTGTTCAGCACCACGCCGAAGATGATGCAATCAAGCCGGGTGACGATGCCGCCGTCGAATTGCGGCGAGCGCGCGTCGATGGCCACCGCATGGCATTGGGTCGGGTCGCCCACAGGCTCGACGCCTGCATCGAGCAACATCCGCAAGATCGTGCCGCGATTGTTTGGCGTGCCGCGGATCAGGAAATTCTCGGCCCGCTCGCCCCAATATTCCTTGAGCCATTCGATATTCGCCTCGAACCCGCCGGCCGCCGTGACAAGCGCGCGGGCCGCGATCACCTCTGGCCCGTCTGGCCCTTCGACTGTGGCGGATTTGAAAAACCCATCCTCGATGTCGAGTGCCGTGGCGCTGGTGTCGTAGCGGATCTCGATCCCCATCTTCTCGGCTGTGTCGTAAAGCGCGTTCAGCATTGCGCGCCCGCCGCCAAGGAAGAAGGCATTTGTCCGCCCAAGGTTCAGCGTGCCGCCCAAAGGCTGCTGGAAGCGAACGCCGACACCGTTCATCCAATCCCACAGGGACTTGGATTGCGCGATGGTCAGCCGCGCGAGGTCCGGGTCGGTCTCACCGCCTGTCACGCGCATCAGATCGTCCCAGAACTCATCTTCGGGGTATGGGCCGGTCAGGATCTCGTTGCCCTCGTCATGGGCGCAGCGCAGGTTGCGGGTGTGGCGCGTATTGCCGCCGCGATAGACCTTCGGGGCGGCCTCGACGACCAGCACGCTGGCCCCTTGCCGGCGCGCCTCGATCGCGGCGCAAAGGGCGGCGTTGCCACCACCGATGACCAATACATCGGGGCCGGGCGCAGTTTGGCTCCTCATCGCGTGGCTCCTTGGGTCTGGCTTTGCGTATAGGGATCGGACCGTGATGCCAGCGCGCGCCGTGCCTATCCAGCCCATTGATATCCAGCTGTATACACGCGGATACAATGCGGTCAAGCCCGATCAATGCCGGGCTGGACAGGCCCTGCGTGGGCAAAGATGGCAGCCCGGACCTGCCGGGATCGCCGCCATCTGCGCAAGTCCCTGCGCCGCCCCCTGGGCCTCGTCCGCGATAGGCGTCAGCAGCATGACCGCCTGCATCACCGGTGCCTCGCCAAAGCCTGTGGGCGCTGTGGGCTGGCTGACGGCCCATGCACGAAACCGCGCGCCTTGGGGCATGTCGATCAGCGACATTTCGGGCTGGCCGGGACGGCCTAGCGCCCGGTACAAGGGCCAAAGTGGGCAGCCGGCGCCGAAGCGCGGGATCGAAAAGGCGGCCAGCCGACGGCGGAAGATCAAGGCCCCCGCCCCATCGCACACGGCCAATCCAAAGGGCGGCGCACCCGGCGCTAGCTCGGTCTTGCGGGGCAAAGTGGCAAGGCGGCGCAGCACCAAAGCCACATCGCCCTGCCCCAGTCTTAAAAGCTGCGCCGGATCATAGCCTGCCGCTTCGGCCGCAGGTCGCATCACAGCCAAGGGCAGCCGCGCAGCGTCATTGGCATAGGCCAAGAGCCACCGTTCGCCCAAGGCACGGGTGGCCGGGTCATTCATCCCCGCGGCACGCGCCAAGACAGCCGGGATTGCATCGCGCCCATGCGCTTCGATCTCCGGGAAATGATGGCCCGCCGCCTCGAACATCGCCTCGACCGTTTCCGTTGGCGTCGAGGCCGCGCGGGCGTCAGCCTCGGCTTCATCGGGTTCGAAATGTCGGATCAGGGCGGTTGCGCGTGTGGACAGGCGCTCGGCCTCTTCATGCAGGTTACGGTGAAAACGCCCCCGCCAGACCGCGTCGATATCGGCCTCGCGCACCAAGATATCGGCGGTCGAGCGAATTGCAGCCACACTCGACAAGACCTCGTGCATGGCTTCTGCCAAAAGCGGGTCATGCCCAATTCGGTCGCGCAGTCCTTCGACCATGGCATCGAGGCTTGCGATGCGCTTTTGCTGTGCGGCGATCAAGGCGGCCCAGCCGGGAAAGCGGCCCGCCATCTCGTCGATACGGTCGATCTCGGGTGGCGCATCGGCGTTGCCACCATGCGCGCGGGCGACCGATTGCAGCGCGTCATACAGCGTTGCATCCGCACCCTCGCTCAACTGCGCGGGTTCGACGGCAAGCTCACGCGCCAGAGCGACCAACAGCTTGCCCCCGATCCGGCGGCGATTATGCTCGATCAAGTTGAGATAAGAGGCAGAAATGCCCACCGCCTCGGCTAAATCTGCCTGCTTGAGACCCAGCACCAAGCGGCGCTCGCGGATACGATTGCCGGTCAGTTCCGTGCGCCGTCCAATAGGTAAACTCGAAGCCATCCAGCACCAGACCTGTCATTCGTCACGACATTAACAGAAAAATATCGGCTGATGAATGGCTTATCGTGAGATTTACAGATTTTGCCGACCAAGTCACGGACATAGAAAAACGTGCGAAATAATTCGCTTTTTAGCAATTGGCTGGCGCCAAAACCGATCTTGTTGCACGTTACGCGCGGGCTGGGGGCGTTCGTTTATCGGAGGCTGGGACATGGTCTTGCCCCTTCATTCGCACACGCTCACGCAATCAAGTAGCACGGCGAACCCGCCGCGTGCCGATCTGTCAGCCTTGGGCCATCACCGTGACAGTACGACCCCGCTTTTGGGGCGCGCGGCGGTCACGCCCGTTGGGTCTGGCCACGCAACCCGCAATGATCCATGGCCCAAGGCACCGCCCGACCCCGCGCCGATCAAAGGCTTGGGTATCCCACCGCTGAACACGCGGCAGGTGGGTGATTTCGACCGTTTGGACGCCCCCGAGCCGCCCGTCGCGCGCTACGACATGCTCCCAGCCCAAGGGATGGGCGAACAGCTTGACCTGAAAGCGTGAAATGACAACAGCCCCGGATCGCGCCGGGGCTGTTGCGCCTGTCAAACACCAATTAGTTGGACAAGGCCGCGTCGGTCACCGCATGGGTCCATGCACCCGTCGGCTCGGCGGTGATGACCGCATCGCCACCCTCGAGCAGCGTGCGCACCGTGCGGGCATAAGAGGCCTCGTCCAGCGTGCCGTCGCCACCGGCAACCAGAAGCGCGATCTCGCCCATCATCCGCTTTTGATGGGTCTCGGTCTGCGCGCCGGTTTCGTCATAGTCGAGCACGATCATCGCTGCGTCATCGGGATTGGCAGCCGCCCATTCCCAGCCTTTCATCGAGGCACGCACGAAGCGGGTCATCTTGTCGAAGAAGGCCGGATCGTTGAGGTTGTCCTCAAGCACGTAGATGCCATCCTCCAGCGTATCCATGCCATAGTCAGAATAGCGGAAGGTCACCAACTCGTCGGGGCTGACGCCTGCATCGATGATCTGCCAGTATTCATTATAGGTCATGGTCGAGATGCAATCGGCCTGACGCTGCAACAGCGGATCGACGTTGAAACCCGCCTGCAACAGCGTGACGCCGTTTTCCGTGCCATCGACTGGAATGCCCAGCTGGCTCATCCAGCCCATGAAGGGGTATTCATTGCCAAAGAACCAATGCGCGACCGTATGGCCGGCCAGATCGGCGGGCTCGGCAATGCCGCTATCCTTCCAGCAGGTGAGCTGAAGACCCGAGCGCACGAAGGGCTGGGCGATGTTGACCACCGGCAAGCCACGCTCGCGCGCCGCCAAGGCCGAGGGCATCCAGTTCAGCATCGCGTCAGCGCCACCACCGGCCAGCACTTGCGGCGGGGCGATATCCGGCCCACCGGGCAGGATGGTGACATCGAGCCCCTCGGCCTCGTAATAGCCGTTCTCAAGCGCCACATAGTAGCCTGCAAACTGGGCCTGTGTGACCCATTGCAGTTGCAGCGTCACCTCGTCTTGCGCCTGTGCCGCGCTTGCGGCCATTCCCAGCGCTAGTGCCGGGATCAGTACCTTCTTCATGATCTTCCCTCCAGGTTGGACCCATCGTAATGGGTGTGTCAGCCCCGTCTTTGCGCCGGGTGCCAAAATGTTGTTTTGCGCTCGATCAACGCCACAATTCCGAAAAACAGCGAACCGGCCAATGCGGCCACAGCAATCTCGGCCCAAACCATATCCATGGCGAGCCTCCCCATCTCGATCTTTATACGAAATCCCATGCCGACCGTGGGAGAGCCGAAAAATTCGGCAACAATCGCCCCGATCAGCGCAAGGGTCGTGCAGATTTTCAAACCGTTGAAGATAAAGGGGAGCGCGGTCGGCAGGCGCAGCTTGACCAGGGATTGTCCATAGCTGGCCGCATAGGTGCGCATCAAATCGCGCTGCATGGCTTCAGACGCTTTCAGCCCTTGGACGCAATTGACCAGCATCGGGAAGAACACCATCGCAACGACCACCGCAGATTTCGACTGCCAACCAAAGCCGAACCACATCACGAAGATCGGAGCGGTGCCGACGATGGGCAGTGCCGCGATGAAGTTGCCGACAGGCAAGAGCCCGCGCTGCAAGAATGGCGAGCGATCCACAGCCAGCGCCATCGCAAAGGCGGCACCACAGCCCATGAGATAGCCCGCCAACGCCCCTTTGAGGATGGTTTGCTGGAAATCGGCCCAAAGCGTCACCGTTTCCGTCATCATCCGCGCCCAAATCGCCGAAGGGGCGGGCAGGATGACAAAGGAGATATCGTAAAGCTGCACCGCCATTTCCCACAGCGCCACAAGCGTCACGCCGAAGATCACCGGCACAAGCAACCGCAGGCGGTGGGCCTGCGCACCGTTCGACAGCCACGCGTTCACGGCCCATGCGCCGAACCAAACGGCCAAGATAAGCGCGAGCCGCGTATCGTTCAGCGCGGCCCAAGCGATGAGCACCGCACCCAGTGCAGGCAGGCCCCAAGGTGCATGGCCAAGCGCCCTCATGCCCTTGCCCCCATACGCTTGAGAACCACGCGTTCCAGCGCGCCCAAGATCATGACCAGGGCCGCCGCGCAGATCGCCGCCATGAACAGCGCCGACCAGATCTGGATCGTCTGGCCGTAATAGCTGCCCGTCAGCAACCTTGCTCCAAGGCCAAAGCGTGCGCCCGTCGGCAATTCGGCCACGATCGTGCCAACAAGCGCTGCCGCGATCGACACCTTGAGCGAGGTGAACAGGAACGGGACCGCCGCAGGCAGGCGCAGCTTCCAGAATGTCTGGGGGCGGCTCGCCGAATAGGTCCGCATGAGGTCAAGATCACTGGCTTGCGGGCTGCGCAAGCCCGCCACCATGCCGACGACGACCGGGAAAAAACTGAGGTAGGACGAGATCAACGCCTTTGGCACCAAGAGCTTGGTATCATCGCTGATCCAGCCTTGATCGACCGCATTGTTCAGCGCGGGCAGGTTCGAGACCACCACAACGATGATTGGCGCGATGGCGAGGATGGGAATTGTCTGGCTCGCGATCGCCCAAGGCATGACGCTGAGATCCATCGCGCGGGAATGGACGATCCCCACAGCAAGCAGAACCCCCAGAAAGCCGCCGATGGCAAAGCCAAGGATTGTGGGCCAGAGCGTGTGATAGGCGTGAAAGATCAGGTTGCGCGGATTGCCCTGCATCTGGCCACGGCGTTCGCGCATGATCGGCTCGCCAATGGTGGTGTTCCAGATCTCGGCCGCGACCTGGTGGGGGGGCGGGAGCACGGGGCGCTCTTGCGTCATCGTGGCCGCCACGATCTCCCAACCGGTCATCTCGATGTTCTGGCGCTGCATCTGATCGAGCGTCCAGGCGCGGTTCATCATCACGCTGGCGCCATACCAGATCACGATGATGCCCATGACCACTGTGACAACCGGCAGCACTTTGCCAAGCAGACCTGCCAGCCCCGAGGCCCCGCCCAAAGCGGGATGTTTCGCCGCGACGCTCATGATGCGCCCCGTTGCGCAGGAACCGAATTCACCCCACCCGGGCAAAGCCGATATGCGCCCTCAATCCTCATAGGCATGGCCTGCGCGCAACCCCTCGCGGACGCGATGGGCGATGGCAAGGAATTCGGGCGTGTCGCGGATATCGAGCGGGCGCGCGCGCGGCAGGTCGCTTTCGATGATATCGGTGATGCGGCCCGGCCGTGGCGACATGACCACGATCTTGGTCGAGAGATAGACCGCCTCGGGGATCGAATGGGTGACGAAACCGATGGTCTTTTCGGTGCGCGCCCAGAGTTTCAATAGCTGCTCGTTCAGATGGTCGCGCACGATCTCGTCCAAGGCACCGAAGGGTTCATCCATCAGCAAGATATCGGCATCGAAGGCAAGCGCGCGCGCGATCGAGGCGCGCTGCTGCATGCCACCCGAAAGCTGCCATGGGAATTTTTTACCAAATCCCTCCAGATCAACAAGTTGCAACACGTTCTTCACGCGCCGCTCCTGTTCGGCGCGGTCAAAGCCCATGATTTCCAAGGGGAGCTTTATGTTCTTTTCGATCGTACGCCACGGATAGAGCCCCGCGGCTTGGAACACGTATCCATAGGCGCGACGCATCCGTGCCTCATCAGGGGTCATGCCGTTGACGGTGAGCGTGCCACCGGTGGGGTGCTCCAGCGCGGCGATGCAACGCAAGAAGGTGGTCTTGCCGCAACCCGAGGGGCCAATGAAGCTGACGAATTCGCCCTTGTTGATGGTCAGGTTCACATCGCGCAGCGCATGGACCGGGCCATCATTGGTCTGAAAGGTCAGGTCAAGATGCTGTGCCGCAATCACCGGCTCGGGCTTGGCCGCATCCAATGCCATGGCTGGCTGCACCATCACACCCCCGTGGCCGGAATGCCCGTACGTTCCACCGGGCGGGGTGCGGTGAGTTCCTTCCATGTCGACAGCGCACGGTTCACCGTGCCGTTGCCGGGCCGCTTGACGAACTGACCATGCCCCTCTTGCGTGCGGATCTCGCCATCATGCACGGCCACATGCCCGCGCGTGAGGGTAAACCGCGGCAGGCCCTTGACCATATGGCCCTCGAAGACGTTGTAATCGATGGCCGATTGCTGCGCCCCCGCCGTGATCGTCTTTTCCTTTTCGGGGTCCCAGACCACGATATCGGCATCGGCACCCACCAAGATCGCGCCTTTTTTCGGATAGCAATTCAAAATCTTGGCGATGTTTGTTGACGTGATCGCCACGAATTCGTTGGGTGTGATCCGCCCTGTGGCGACCCCATGTGTCCACAGCATCGGCATACGATCCTCAAGCCCGCCGGTGCCGTTAGGGATTTTCGAAAAATCGCCAATGCCATAGCGCTTTTGCGCGGTGGTAAAGGCACAATGATCGGTGGCCACGACCGACAAGGACCCCGACATCAGACCGGCCCACAAGCTGTCTTGATGTTTCTTGTTGCGAAAGGGTGGGCTCATCACGCGGCGCGCGGCGTGGTCCCAATCGGGGTGGAAATACTCGCTTTCATCAAGGGTCAAATGCTGGATCAAGGGCTCGCCCCAAACCCGCTTGCCAAGTGCGCGCGCCCGCCGGATCGCCTCATGCGCATCCTCGGACGACACATGGACGACATAAAGCGGCACGCCCGCCATATCGGCAATCATGATGGCACGGTTCGTGGCCTCACCCTCGACCTGCGCGGGCCGCGAATAGGCATGCGCCTCGGGGCCGGTATTGCCCTCGGCCAAAAGCTTCGCGGTCAGTTCGGCCACCACATCGCCGTTCTCGGCATGGACCATGGCAATCCCGCCCAGTTCCGCTAAGCGGTTGAACGAGGCGAATAACTCATCGTCATTGACCATGAGTGCGCCCTTGTAGGCCATGAAATGCTTGAAAGTGTTGATCCCGCGATCGGCGATCACGGTTTTCATTTCGTCGAAGACCTGCTCGCCCCACCATGTCACGGCCATGTGGTAGGAATAGTCGCAATTGGCCCGGCCCGCCTTGTTGTCCCACATCTGGAGCGCGTCGATCAGCCCTTGACCGGGCGAGGGTAGCGCGAAATCGACCACCATCGTCGTACCGCCGGACAGCGCCGCGCGCGTGCCGCTTTCAAAATCATCGGCGGAATAGGTGCCCATGAAGGGCATTTCCAGATGGGTATGGGGGTCGATGCCCCCCGGCATGACATAGCATCCCGTCGCATCAAGCACCGTACCACCTGTCAGGTTTTGGCCGATTTCGGTGATCCGCCCCCCCTCCACGCGCAGATCGGCCGCGTAGCTGAGATCGGCCGTCACGACCGTTCCGCCCTTGATCACTGTGCTCATCGCGTCTTTCCCCCGGTTTGGTTACGCTCAGCTCGTCGGCGCGCGCACACAGATCATGCGATCATCGCGCGTCAGAAGCGGTAAAAAGGTCGTCTCGACCGGCCCCTCGTAGCGATACCAATAGCAGCCATCGCTCTCGAGGCGGACTTGGCTCAGATCTTGCCCCGGTGCCGCGAGTTCGCGCACCTGTTCGCTGACCTGCTCTGTTTCCCCTTCCGGGGTGGTGTTCACACAAGCAGCAAGACCAAACAGGGCCGCGAGCGCCAGACCAAGGACGATTCTCATTCAACGATCTCCGCTGTCGCCACGACGGCATGAAACAACACATTGGTCCCGGCCGCTGCCCAATCCGGGCTGATCTCCTCGGCCTCGTTATGGCTCAGACCACCGACACAGGGGCACATGACCATCGCCGTAGGCGCCACGTCGTTGATCCAGCACGCGTCATGGCCCGCGCCCGAGACGATATCCATATGACTATAGCCCAAGCGTTCGGCCGCCGCGCGGATGGCCGCCACGCAGCCCGCGTCAAAGGCCGGTGGGTCGAACTGACCGACGATCTGGGCCGCGAATTCCACTCCGATCTCGGCACAGATCGCAGGCGCGCGCGCCATCAATTCATCCACCATCCCGTTGAGCTTGTCCAAGATATGGCTGCGGAAATCGACGGTGCAGACCACCTTGCCCGGAATGATGTTGCGCGAATTGGGGTAAAGATCGACATGGCCAATCGCGCCCACTGCCCCCGGCTGCTGGGCCATCGCGATCGCATGCACCAATTCGGTGATCAGCGCCAACCCCCGCCCCGCATTGCGCCGCATCGCCATCGGGGTCGAGCCCGTGTGGCTTTCCACACCTGTGATGGTACACTCCACCCAGCGCAGTCCTTGCCCATGGGTGACGACACCGATCTGTTTGCCCTCCGCCTCAAGGATCGGGCCTTGTTCGATATGCAACTCGAACATGGCGTGCATCTTGCGCGCGCCGACCTTCTCAGAGCCTTTCCAGCCGATCCGTTCCAACTCGTCGCCAAAGCGCTTGCCCTGCGCATCGACACGGTCATAGGCCCAGTCCTGCGTATGACGCCCAGCAAAGACACCCGAGGCGAGCATGGCAGGGGCAAACCGTGTGCCCTCCTCATTTGTCCAGTTCACAACGACGATGGGGTGCCTGGTCTTGATACCCAGATCATTGAGCGTGCGGATCACCTCAAGTCCGCCCAAAACCCCCAAGACCCCGTCATATTTCCCGCCCGTGGGCTGGGTGTCGAGATGGCTGCCCATATAGACCGGCAGCGCATCAGGATCGGTGCCTTCGCGCCGGGCAAACATATTGCCCATCTCGTCAAGGGCCATGGTCATGCCCGCCGCCTCGCACCAGCTTTGGAACAGCGCGCGGCCCTGCGCATCCTCATCGGTCAGCGTCTGGCGGTTGTTGCCGCCCGCAATGCCCGGCCCGATCTTGGCCATTTCCATGAGCGAGTCCCAAAGCCGCTCACTGTTGATGGTCATGTTCTCGCCAGGTGCGGGCATCTTTTTGCCTTTCAGTTCAGTATCTTGCGGGCCAATCTCAATGTAGGCGTTTAAGAACGTCCGCCACCGTTCCAATCAACGTGTCGATATGCGATTTCTCGATGATCAAGGGCGGCGACATGGCGATGATGTCGCCCGTCGTGCGGATCATGACGTTGTTCTCATAGGCATCGAGGAAGGCCGCGAAGGCGCGCTTTGTCGGCTCGCCCGCGATGGGCTCCAACTCGATCCCCGCGATCAGGCCAAGATTGCGGATATCGATCACATGCGGCAGCCCCTTAAGGCTGTGGACCGCATCCTCCCAATAGGGTGCGATCTCGGCCGCACGTTCAAACAGACCCTCTTCGCGATATGTCTCGAGCGTTGCAAGCCCAGCCGCCGAGGCGATGGGATTGCCCGAATAGGTATAGCCGTGGAACAGTTCGATCACATGCTCGGGGCCGTTCATGAAGGCGTCATGAATCTCCTTGGTGGCCAAAACCGCCCCCATCGGGATCACCCCGTTCGTCAGCCCTTTGGCACAGGTGATCATGTCGGGCATCACATCGAAATAATCGGCAGCGAAGGGCGCGCCCAGGCGACCAAACCCGGTGATCACCTCGTCAAAGATCAACAAGATGCCATGCTTGCGCGTCAATTCCCGCAGGCGTTGCAAATACCCTTTCGGCGGGATGAGCACGCCGGTGGATCCTGCCACGGGCTCCACGATGACAGCCGCGATCGTCTCTGGGCCATGCAGCGCCACGATCCGCTCCAACTCATCGGCGAGATCGGCCCCATGTTCCGGCTGGCCCCGGCTGAAGGCATTCTTGGCGGGCTGATGCGTATGGGGCAGATGGTCGACACCGTTCAGCAGCGTGCCAAAGAACTTGCGGTTGTTGACGATCCCGCCCACGGAAATCCCGCCGAAATTGACCCCGTGATAGCCGCGTTCACGCCCGATCAGCCGCGTCCGCGTAGCTTGGCCGATGGCGCGCTGATAGGCGATGGCGATTTTCAGCGCGGTCTCGACCGCCTCGGAGCCGGAATTGGTGAAAAAGACGTGCTCCATGGGCGCGGGCGCCATGTCGCGCAAGCGGTTGGCGAGCTCAAAGGCCTTGGGATGGCCCATCTGGAAGGCCGGCGCATAATCCAACTCGCCTACCTGGCTCCGGATCGCCTCCACGATCTTGGGGCGGTTGTGGCCCGCATTGCAGCACCATAGCCCCGCGACCCCGTCCAGCACCTGCCGCCCATCGGCGGTGCGGTAATGCATCCGATCAGCACCCACCAGCATCCGCGGCGCCTTCTTGAACTGACGGTTCGCGGTGAAAGGCATCCAAAACGCGGACAGATCATTTGGAACTGGGGTGGAGCGGTCAAGTGCCATAGCGGCATTCCCTATCTTGCCGGCCCGGTCGCGCGCCGCCGAGCCGATTGTTGGTTTTTGACCATTTGGTCAATCGGACGCTAGCAGAGACGCAGTGCCAGTCAACAACCCGACGCGAAATTCTCGGCGAGCAGGCGCATAAAGACAAGCCAAATGATGCAGGCTTGCCCATGACGGCCCAGTTACGCGGCATCAGGCGAAACAAGGCTTGTGCGGCAAGTCCGTGCAAGGTCAGATAGCCCCATGGGATTGCAGCAACCACGCACACGCATTCAGCAAAAGAACCGCGAAACCATCCTCGCAGCTGCGCTCGAGGTCTTCGCGCAACATGGCTTTCGTGGCGCCACCCTCGACATGATCGCAACCGAGGCGGGCCTGTCCAAGCCGAATGTGCTCTACTATTTCCCCTCCAAGGAAGCGATCCATGTCACGCTGCTCAGCCAGTTGATGGATACATGGCTTGATCCGCTGCGCGACCTCGATGCTGGTGGTGACCCGATCACGGAATTGCGGGTCTATGTGCGCCGCAAACTCGACCTCAGCCGCGACTACCCGCGCCAATCACGTCTCTTCGCCAATGAAATCATCCAAGGCGCGCCCCGCATGCAATCGGCCCTTGCGACCGATCTCAAGGCCCTCGTCGATGAGAAATCCGCCATCATCGCAGGATGGGCGAAAGCCGGGCGCATTGCCGATGTCGATCCGCACCACCTGATCTTTTCGATCTGGGCGCTGACCCAACACTACGCCGATTTCGAGGTGCAGATCCGCGCCGTTCTGGGCGACGGGCGCGACCCGCTGGCCGAGGCAGAAAGCTTCCTCGACATGCTCTTCAGCCGCCTTCTCGCTCCTTAGGCCTTCTTCGTTTCAAAAATATCCTCGGGGGAGCGCGAGGGGGCAGACAGCCCCCTCGCACCTCTCCTTCCGCGCGGTCCACGCGCGGGTGGGGCAGACAGCCCCCTCGCACCTCTCCTTCCGCGCGGTCCTCGCACGGGTGGGGCAGACAGCCCCCGCGCCCCTGTCCTTCGCGCTTCCAGCACGGGTGGGGCAGACAGCCCCCTCGCCCCTGTCCTTCGCGCTTCCAGCACGGGTGGGGCAGACAGCCCCCTCGCCCCTGCCTTGCGCGCCGCAGGCTATTCGGCGGCCGTGCGTGCGGCGGGGTTGTTGGGATGGGTTGTCCAATCAGCGGGCTGATCCGACACCACAAGGCCCGTACGCGGATCGACGCTGCCGCCGGGCATGCGCTCCATCGTGATGCAATTCTCGACCGGGCAGACATTGACGCACAAATTGCAGGCCACGCATTCATCGTCCTTGACGGTGAAAACCCGCTCAGGCGACATGGCGATGGCTTGATGGCTGGTATCCTCGCAGGCCGCATAGCAGCGGCCGCATTTGATGCAGGCGTCCTGGTCGATGTGCGCCTTGGTCACGTAATTGAGGTTGAGATACTGCCAATCCGTCACATTCGGCGTCGCACGACCGATCAACTCGGACAAGGTCATCTCGTGACGATCAAGATATTGCGACAGCCCCGAGATCATCTCTTGCACGATCTTGAACCCATAAGTCATGGCCGCCGTGCAGACTTGCACATTGCCTGCACCCAGCGCGAGGAACTCGGCGGCATCACGCCATGTCGTGACACCACCGATCCCGGAAATCGGCAGTCCGCGCGTCTGCGGGTCGCGCGCAATCTCGGCCACCATGTTCAGCGCGATGGGCTTGACAGCCGGCCCGCAATAGCCGCCATGGCTGCCCTTGCCATCGATCGAGGGCTCGGGGCTGAACCGCTCCAGATCAACCCCGATGATCGACGAGATCGTGTTGATCAAGCTCACGGCATCCGCGCCCCCCTTTTTGGCCGCCCGAGCCGGGTAGCGGATATCGGTGATGTTGGGCGTAAGCTTCACGATCACCGGCATGCGGGTGTTTTGCTTGCACCAGCGCGCGACCATCTCGATGTATTCAGGGACCTGGCCCACCGCCGCTCCCATGCCCCGCTCGCTCATCCCGTGAGGGCAACCGAAATTCAGTTCGATCCCATCCGCGCCTGTGTCTTCGACAAGTGGCAAGATCGCCTTCCACGCCTGTTCTTCGCACGGCACCATAAGCGAGACGATCATCGCCCGATCTGGCCAGTCGCGCTTGACCTGCTTGATCTCGCGCAGATTCACCTCGAGCGGTCGGTCTGTGATCAACTCGATGTTGTTCAGCCCCAAAAGGCGGCGATCCGCCCCCCAGATGGCACCATAGCGCGGTCCGTTGACGTTCACGATCGGCGGACCTGCCTCACCCAGTGTTTTCCATACCACACCACCCCAGCCCGCCGTGAAGGCGCGCACAACATTGTACGCCTTGTCTGTCGGCGGCGCCGAGGCGAGCCAGAACGGGTTGGGCGATTTGATGCCCAGGAAATCGGAGGAAAGGTCTGCCATGGTTCTGGTCTCCCTCTGTGCTTATCCGAATTTTCGTACGAAAATTCGTACATTCCGATTATTCGTGCGAATAATCAGCTTACCCCAACAGCGTGACGTGAATATCCTCGGCCGCGTCGCGCCCTTGGGCCACCGCGGTTACCGTCAGATCCTCGCCGCCTGATGCGCAATCGCCGCCTGCCCAGACCCCCTTGCGTGTCGTCCGGCCCGGCCCGGTCACGGCGATCTTGCCGCCCGTGATCTCTAGCCCGCCCGGCGCGCCGTCCAGGGTCTGGCCGATGGCTTTCAAGACCTGATCGGCGGGAATGTCGAAGGTTTCGCCCGTGCCAACGAGGCTGGAGCCCTCGGCCTTCGTGTATTCCACCCTGACACCGGTGACCGCGCCGTTGCCGAGAATGGTGACAGGCATCGCGTTAAAGATGAAGCGCACCCCCTTTGAGGCCGCCAAATCCTGCTCGTAACGGCTGGCAGGCATTGCATCGCGTCCGCGCCGATACAGCACCGTGACGCTTTGCGCACCAAGCAGCTTCGCTTGAACCGCCGCGTCGATAGCCGTCATGCCACCGCCAATCACGACGACGTTGCGCCCAATGGCCAGCGTCGCAAGGTCGGATGCCTGACGTAGCTCTGCGATGAAACCGACCGCGTCCATCACGCCCTTGCGCTCTTCGCCCTCAGCGTGCAACGCGTTGACCCCGGCAAGACCCAGCCCAAGGAAGACCGCGTCGTGGTTTGCGTGCAATGTGTCAAGCATGATGTCTTGGCCGAGCGTCACGCCGGTCTGCACCATGATGCCGCCGATCTTGAGTAGCCACGCCACTTCGGCGGCGGCAAAACCATCGGTCGCTTTGTAATGGGCGATCCCGTATTCGTTGAGGCCGCCCGCCTTAGGCCGCGCATCATAGATCGTCACCGCGTGGCCATGCATGGCGAGGCGATGCGCACAGGCCAGCCCGGCAGGCCCCGCCCCCACCACGGCCACATGCTTGCCCGTGGGGGCCGCGCGGCGAAAGGGATGGATGCCTTGGGCCATCAAGGTGTCGGTGGCGTAACGTTGCAATCGTCCGATCTCGACCGGCTTGCCTTCGGCAGCCTCGCGCACACAGGCCTGTTCGCACAGTGTTTCGGTCGGGCAAACGCGCGCACACATGCCCCCCAGAATATTCTGATCAAAAATCGTTTTCGCCGCCGCTTCCGGCGTGCCGGTGGCGATCTGGCGGATGAAGAGCGGAATGTCGATCGTGGTGGGACAGGCCGTAATGCAGGGTGCATCGTGACAGAAATAGCATCGATCCGCAGCCACCAGCGCCTCATGGGGATCGAGGGCCGCGTGCAAATCCACGAAATTTTCCTGCAAAAGCGACCCATCAAGCCGCGCTGGCACAATCCCAGGGGTGAAGGGGCTGTTCGTCATCGGGCATATCTCCCTGCGAGCGAATGGCGTTTGGACATCATCACGCTGGCATGGGTTTATTTTTTTATCAAATGGTAAATTTATTTCCCTTAACCCTCATTGCCAAATTCCAACCCGCATGCAGGGCTTTGCCAAAAAAATAGGCGAAGATGCGGGAAAATATCCCATGCACCCGATGGCTGTTTGCTAACGCAACGGGTTTTCCCCGCGCAAAGCCTGCGCTATAGGCGATGGCAAGGGGACCGATCAAACAGGGCCCGGGGCGAAAGGTGCGATCTACGGGATCGGCCCAGTTTGCGAGGACGAAGATGAGCGACAAGACAGACGCGACACGCGCCAGCGATGTGGCCTTTATCGAGGCGTTGGCCGAGCTTTTGCGCAAGAACGAGCTGAGCGAAGTCGAAGTGAAGCGCGAATATGGCGAGCATAATTGGCTCAATGTGCGCGTCGCGCGTCAAACGGCTGTGGTCGCCGCACCTGCGCCGGCAATGGTCCATGCCGCAGCCCAGACTGTCAGCGCCCCGGTACCCAGCGCGCCCGCCGCGCCCGCTGCCGTCGAAGACCCCGCGCAAGCGCCAGGCGCGGTAACCTCGCCCATGGTTGGCACCGTGTATCTTCAACCTGAACCCGATGCCAAAGCCTTTGTCGCCGTGGGTGACCGCGTCAATGCTGGGCAGACCGTGCTCATCATCGAGGCCATGAAAACCATGAACCAGATCCCTGCCCCGCGCGCTGGCGTGGTCAAGCGGATCCTCGTCGAAGACGGCGCGCCTGTCGAGTACGGCGCGCCGCTGATGATCATCGAGTAGAGGGCGCGTCTCCCATGTTCAAAAAGATCCTCATCGCCAACCGAGGCGAGATCGCGTTGCGTGTCGTCCGGGCCGCACGCGAGATGGGGGTGGCTACTGTCGCGGTCCATTCCACCGCCGACAGCGATGCAATGCATGTGCGCATGGCCGATGAGGCGATCTGCATCGGCCCGCCGCCAAGCGCGCAATCCTACCTGTCGATGGCCGCGATCATCTCGGCTTGCGAAATCACTGGCGCCGAGGCGATCCATCCAGGCTATGGATTCTTGTCGGAAAACGCGAGTTTCGTGCAAGCTGTCGAAGATCACGGGATCAAGTTCATCGGCCCTTCGGCTGCGCATATCCGGCTGATGGGCGACAAGATCACAGCCAAGGACACGATGAAAAAGCTTGGTGTTCCTTGCGTGCCGGGCTCCGATGGCGGGGTGCCGACACTTGATGCCGCCTATGCCGTGGGCGAGGAAGCGGGATATCCCGTGATCGTCAAGGCGACCGCCGGAGGTGGTGGGCGCGGGATGAAGCTTGCGCGCAACAAGACCGAGCTTGAAACCGCGTTTCGCACAGCGCGCGCCGAGGCCAAGGCCGCCTTTGGCAACGACGAGGTCTATATCGAGAAATATCTCGGACAGCCGCGCCATATCGAAGTGCAGATCTTTGGCGACGGAAAAGGGCGCGCGGTCCATCTGGGTGAGCGCGATTGCTCGCTGCAACGCCGCCACCAGAAGGTCTTCGAAGAAGCCCCCGGCCCGGCCATCGACGCCGCCACCCGCGCACGCATCGGCGAGACTTGCGCCAAGGCAGTGGCCGATCTGGGGTATGAGGGTGCAGGCACCATCGAATTTCTGTATGAAAACGGTGAGTTTTTCTTCATCGAGATGAATACCCGGCTTCAGGTCGAGCATCCGGTGACCGAGGCGATCATGGGTGTCGATCTGGTGCGCGAACAGATCCGCGTTGCCGCAGGCCTGCCGATGTCGTTCCACCAAGAGGATCTGGCCGTGAATGGCCACGCCATCGAGGTGCGCATCAACGCCGAAAAGCTGCCCAATTTCGCGCCCTGCCCTGGCAAGATCAGCCAGTATCACGCGCCCGGCGGGCTTGGCGTGCGGATGGACAGCGCAATCTATGATGGCTATCGCATCCCACCCTATTACGACAGCTTGATCGGCAAGCTGATCGTCCATGGCCGCGACCGCCCCGAAGCGCTGGCGCGGCTGAGCCGTGCCTTGGGCGAGTTGATCATTGACGGGATCGACACGACCGTGCCGCTGTTTCACGCACTCCTTGAAACGCAGCAGGTGCAATCGGGCGACTACACCATTCATTGGCTTGAGGGCTGGCTTGCCGAGAATATCGGCTGAGCGGTTTCGTCCGGGTCTTCCGATCGATCCGGACGACATTCCGCGCCTGCCAGAGGGTGGCGAAATCCATGCCTTGGGCGGTGGACTTCCGCTTGCGCGAATTTTTCAGTTTCCACAGGACTTTCCCGGCTATCATCCTATGTCGAAGGGCATGGCGCATCATATGCTCAGCCCGGTCCGCCCGGCGCTGTCACCCGAACTGATGATCAGGGCTTACGCGGCGGGGATTTTTCCCATGTCCGATGGCGCAGATCATGCCGGCATTTTCTGGGTCGATCCGCAGCGGCGCGGGATTTTTCCACTCGATGCGTTCCATGTGTCGCGCTCGCTCAAGCGCCGCATCGCGCAGGGTGGTTTCACGATCACGGTCAACCGCGATTTTCCAGGTGTCATCACAGCTTGCGCCGATCGATCGGAGACATGGATCAACGCAGATATCAAGGCGACGTACCTGTCGCTTCATGCCCAAGGTTTTGCCCATTCGGTAGAAGTATGGATGGATGGCGCGCTGGCAGGGGGTGTTTTCGGTGTCGTGCTTGGGGCGGCTTATTTCGGAGAGTCAATGTTTTCGCGGCGCACCGACGGCTCCAAAATCGCCCTGGCCCATCTGGTCGCGCGGTTGCGGATGGGAGGGTTCCAGCTTTTTGATACGCAATTCACCACCGAGCATCTCGAAAGCCTTGGCGCGGTGGAAATTCCACGTGCGGAATACCGCCGCAGGCTGCAACTCGCCGTGACCAGCCACGCCGATTTCTTTGCCCTTGACCGCGCCGAAGATAGCGGCATGGGCGCGCTGTAGCGTTGCGCGAGAGGGATCAGGCTGGTCGGTTGATGCGCCCGCGCGGCTTAATCAGGAATGCAGCGCAGCACCCAGACATCGTAGCGGGGATGCTCTAGCGCGCTGAGCGCCGGGGCCGAGGCGATCATCCAGCCTGCAAAAAGGCCATTTCCCTGCTGGTCGAGGATCTCGATATAGGCAAAGGCATCGGAGGCAGGATCATCGACGGGAAAGCGACATTCGCGCAGTTGGATCACGATCCGCCCATAAACCACCGTCTCGCCCACCCCCATCTCGATATCGGTGGGCTGGCCCAGCATGCGGTCGAGCGCGCGTAAGGTGACGCGCTGCGCCGGCGCAACCGGGGGCTGGCTGATCGATGTGACCGCGCCCCCTGTGCCGGGAAACACCTCGAGCGAGACACCTGATTGGCCCTCGGTGATCTGCAAACCGATCTCGGGGCCACCTGTGCCAAGCCCCCTCTCGCCCCCCAAGGATGGTAGCGAAGGGTCGGTCATACCCTCGGACAAGGGCGCAAAACCTTCAAGCGGGCCATCGCCGAAATTGTCGAATTGCTGCGCAGCCCCTTGCGACAGTCCCAGCGCGATGATCAGCGGCGCAAGCGAGACAGGTCGGCGCATCACTGCGTCCCGTCCCCCGACACGAAACGCATAAGCAAGGTAATCAGGCTGACCGCACCTTGGGTATCGGTGATCATATCGCCCGGGCCGTAGTTGAAGGGCGAACCACCGGGAATGATCTCGACGAAATTGCCGCCCAAAAGCCCCTCGGAGGCGATGGCAATGGCGCTATCATCGGGCAGAACGATATCGTCGCGCAGGCGAAAGGTGGTTTCGGCGCGAAAGCTGACCGGGTCAAGCGACATATCGGTCACGGTGCCAACACGCACACCGGCCAGACGCACTTCGGAGCCGATGGCGATCCCTTCGGCCGAGCGGAACGAGGCCACCAATTCATAGGTCTCACCGCCTGCCCCCGCACCTGTCGTGCCAGAGGCATAGAAGAAAAAGCCCGTCGCCACCGCCAGCACGGCCGCACCGACAAGAACTTCGGTCATGGTGTTATCTTGCGTCGCCATGGCATTCCCCCATCATGGAGCGCTTATGGCGCGAAGCGGGCGGCGATCCAAGAGGGGTTCGCGCTACACCGGCGCATCGCCGCCACTCACTCGGGCTGCCACGCCTCGTAATCGGCGCGTGCAGCAGGTGCGGCCCGCCGGATCGAACCGGCGGGAACATGGGCGGCGGACGTGCCGGTCAGGTTCGGCAGATGCGGCTTTTCCCACGCCTTGTGCGCGACGGGTGCCGCGCTGGGCGGTGTGTCCCAAGTATGGTGCAGCCACCCATGCCATTCCGCATCGACGCGGCTTGCCTCGACTTCGCCGTTGAAAATCACCCAGCGTTTCTTGTCATCCTTGGAGCGGTAGAAAACATTGCCCTGCGCATCGCTGCCGACTTTCACACCATGGCGCGCGGTGAAAAGCTGGGTGCCGATGGTCTGACCGTTCCACCAGGTGACGAGGCGCTTGAGAAAGGTGATCATATGCTGCCCTTTCGGGGTTGCAGGTCTGCTGAGCGGGGTTTTGCCCCAACTGGCGCGGCCCGTCCAGTGCCAAGCGGTCGCGCCTTTTGTCTTGGATCGTCCCGCCCTTGGCGGGCCGATCCGCGAGGGGGGCTGTCTGCCCCCCTCGAACCCCCCGAGGATATTTTTGAAACGAAGAACCGGCAGAGCGGTTATTGGCGCACCGCGATTGCCGCGCCTTGGGCTTTGTCCTATGGCTAGGCGGAACACCGCTTGTTGAAGGAAGACACCGATGACTGACGGACCAAGCTATGGTTTCGACACGCTGCAAATCCATGCGGGCGCACGCCCTGACCCTGCGACGGGCGCGCGGCAGGTACCGATCTACCAGACCACCGCCTATGTGTTTCGCGATGCCGAGCATGCGGCGGCCCTGTTCAATTTGCAGGAGGTGGGATATATCTACTCGCGTCTCACGAACCCGACCGTTGCCGCCTTGCAAGAGCGGATCGCGACCCTTGAGGGGGGCGTGGGGGCAGTGTGCTGTTCTTCGGGGCATGCTGCACAGATCATGGCACTTTTCCCCTTGATGGCACCGGGCTGCAATGTGGTCGCCTCGACCCGGCTCTATGGCGGGACGGTGACGCAGTTCAGCCAGACGATCAAGCGCTTCGGCTGGTCTGCGAAATTCGTCGATTTCGATGATCTGGATGCGCTCAAAGCGGCCGTCGACGACGACACGCGTGCCGTGTTTTGCGAGGCTATCGCCAATCCCGGCGGCTATATCACCGATCTGCGCGCAGTGGCCGATGTGGCCGATGCGGCGGGTGTGCCGCTCATCGTCGATAACACCAGCGCAACCCCCTATCTGTGCCGCCCCATTGAGCATGGCGCGACGCTCGTTGTGCATTCGACAACGAAGTACCTGACCGGCAATGGCACGGTAACGGGGGGCTGCGTGGTCGATAGCGGTCGCTTCGACTGGTCGGCTTCCGACAAGTTTCCTTCGCTTTCGGCGCCTGAGCCTGCCTATCACGGCTTGCGGTTCCACGAGACCTTTGGCCCCTTGGCCTATACATTTCACGGGATCGCCATTGGCCTGCGGGATCTGGGGATGACGATGAACCCGCAAGCGGCCCATTACACGCTGATGGGGATTGAAACGTTGTCCTTGCGGATGGACCGCCATGTCGAAAACGCCGTCAAGATCGCCAAATGGCTGGAGGCGGATCCGCGGATCGATTTTGTCACCTATGCGGGGCTTGAAAGCTCGCCCTATTTCGAACGCACCAAAACGGTGTGTCCCAAAGGGGCGGGGGCGCTGTTCACCTTTGGGGTCAAGGGCGACTACGAGGCGTGCATGAAGCTGGTCGATTCGCTGGAAATCTTCAGCCATGTCGCCAATCTGGGCGATACGCGGTCGCTGATCATCCATTCGGCCTCGACCACGCATCGCCAGTTGACGCCCGCGCAGCAAAAAGCCGCCGGTGCCGCGCCGAATGTGGTGCGCGTCTCGATCGGGATCGAGGATGCCGATGATCTGATCGCCGATCTTGATCAAGCCTTGGCGCGGGCCACGGCCTGAGACGGGGCTTGCGCCTTTGGACGAGGCCTAACCGCGAAAGGGGCGCGCGCATTGCGCGCCTCGCCTTGGGATATGTGATTGCGCGTTAACTTTTTTCCGCCGATCTTCGCGCGACGGTGCGGGCAAGTGTTTTCCCCGGCGCGTTTGTGATGTAGAGCAACCTTGGGTGGTCCATGCTTGGATCAGACCATTGGGGGACGACGGCTGGGGTCGGATGTGACGGTGAATTTCGCACTGTTCTTGTCGCCGGAAGGGATCGCGCTGGCCCATCGCCAAGACGCGGGCCATTGGGCATTCATCGCCGAGGTACCATTCGCCGAGGCGGATTTGGTCAAGAGGATGGCCGACCTCAAGGCAATCATCGGGCGGCGAGGCGGCACGGATACACCGGTGTTGTTGGTCTTGCCCGACGACCAGATCCTCTACACCTCGCTCACGGCACCAACCCATGACGTGGCCCTGGTGCAGGAACGGATCGCGGCGGGATTGGATGGGCTTACCCCCTATGCTGTGCGCGATCTGGTCTATGATTGGCATGCCGTAGAGCAAGACCGTATCAAGCTGGCCGTCGTCGCGCGCGACACATTGGACGAGGCAACAGCCTTTGCCGTTGAACATGGGTTTTCGGTGGCCGGTTTCGCGGCGATGCCGCCACTCGAACGGTTTCCCGGGATGCCCATCTTCGGTGACGCGGACGCGGCAATCGGCGCGGCCACGACGGATTTGCGCTTTGGCCCTGATCTTTGGGTCGCGCCCACAGTTGCACCCGAAAAGGCCACGGACCTCGCGCCGGGGATTGCTCAACAGGCAGACGCGGATCAAAGCGTCGTGGCAGCACCCGATACGGTTAACGCCTATACGCTGATTGGCGCGCGCGAGACGGGCTTGGATGCCACCGTGCCACCGCTAGATCAGCCCAGTGGGAAGGGCGGCGACACGACGCCCGCCGAGACCTTAGGCGAGACGCCCGCCGCAAATGACGCCGAGACACAAGCGGCAAAGCCCAAGAAAAAGGCTATCGCGCAAGGCAGCAGCGCCACGGCGGAGGGCCTGAGCGAAGGGGCAAGCGATTTGGCGCCCGCGCCTCAATCGGGGCAGGGCGAGAGCGCCCTGACCATCGCGCCGGAGATTGCGCCGTCGGTATCCCCCGAACCCATTGCGCAAACGCCTTCTGCGCCGGTGGCGGATGACGCCGCACCGCCGTTGCCCGAGGTCGAGAGCGAAGAGACGGACACGGCCGGTGCTGCATCGCAAAGCACGACCGATGCCGCTGGGGGCGACAGTGGTGATGCAGGTGCAGATGCCAAGGCACCACCCGAAAACAGGATGGAAACGGATCTCAAGGGGGCGCTGGCGGATTTCCTCGATCCGATGTTTACCCACGCCATTACACCGATCGCACAAGGCGATGACGTGCCGACAGCACCAGGCGATGACGTGCCGACAGCACCGATCGGGGCAACAGCGGAACCGGTAACGCCCGCTTCCTCCGAGGCGGCGCTAACCGCGGCGGCCCCCAGTGTCGCGCGCGGCAAGATCCCACGCCCCGCGGCAGATGGCCGAAAACTCACAGCGGCAAAGCCACAAGTCGCCGCCGCACCTCCTCGTGCGCCCGCGATCGGCCCGCTGTCAGACGGGGATGTTGCACGCGCTGATGCCCCCACGAGCAAAAACACAGCCGAAGCGCCCGACGCATCTGCCGCTGCTCAGGATCGACCAATTTTTGGTTTCAGCGCCAAGCGCCGCCCGACCGCCAATTCCGCTAAAAGGGCGGCCAAGGCCGCGGCTGACGAGGCGCGCGGTGTCGCAGGCAAGATCTTGGCAGAGACACGCAGCCGCTTGGGCCTTGGCGCGGCACCTGCGTCCGACACCCCACCGCGCCACCCTGATGTGGCCAACGTGATGCCGCGCCCCATAGCGGCGGCCGACACCCGTCCGGGGGCGGCGTTTGTCGCTCAACTCGCCCGCGTGCGCGACGCAAGTAAAGCCCGCGCCACTTCTGAGATCGCGACGCCGATCACGAATGCGGTCCCGGCAGCACCGATCGCGCCGAAAGCTGCGCTGCGCGATAGCACACCGGCGAAAGACGTGATGCCCCCCGCCACCAGCCCGGCGGGCAAGCCCGAGGCTGCGGTCAGGCAACCGCCGAGCAAAGGGGCCGCAGCGGTGGCTGCCACGCTCATGAACCGCCGGGCCAGCACAGCAAACGCACCGACCCGGACCGCCGATGACGCGTTGGCCAGTGGACTTCTCGCGCGCAAGCCGACCCAGGCCCCCGGCCCATCGCTGCGCACGGGATTGGTGTTGACCTTGGCCTTGCTGTTTGTGTTGATCTTGATCGCGATCTGGTCAGTCGTCTTCTTGCCCGACAGCCCGATGGCCCGCCTGTTTGGCGCTGGCAACAACAGCCAGATCGCGCAATCCGAGGGCGACGCCCCTGCGCGACAGGATGCGGCGGCACAACCGGCAAGCCCGATCGCAGAGGTCACACCAGCATCCGCGACCGCAAACAATGTTGATCCCGAAGCCTTGGCCGATGGCGAAACCGAAGGTGAGATCGCCTTGGCAAGTGCCGCCCCGGCCCCGGTCGCGCCACCTCCGGCGATCCCCGTGGCCAGACTACCCGAAATCGACGCCGATTTGGAATTGCCGCCGCTGCCCCCGATTGAAGAGGCGCAATTGCCAAGCATCGCCGAGGCGGAAGCCCTCTATGCCGCGGAACGGATTTGGCCGCGCCCGCCCGAGCGACCGTTCTTCAGCCCCTTCACCCTGACCGACGATATCTATATCGCCTCGATCGATCCCGAAGTCGCATCCTTTGATGCCGTCGCCTTATCCGACCCCCGCATCAATTTGCGCGAAGTCCTGCGTCCCGTGCCTGTACCACCTGCCTTTGGCGCAAGGATTGTCCGCGATGCACGCGGTTTGGTCAGGCCGACGCCAGAGGGAGTGCTGACACCGGAAGGCGCGTTTGTGATCTTGGGTCAACCAGTTGTCGCCGCACGCACACGCCCGCGAGAGATCGCACCCATAGCCGAGGCGCCTAGTACGTTGAATGTGCAAGACGCGATCCTGAGTACGATCCAACCGCGCCAACGCCCGCAGAACCTCGATGAAACGCGCGAGCGGCAATTGCTCGGTGGCCTCAGCCGCACAGAGCTTGCCGCGATGCGTCCGACGCTGCGGCCGGTTTCGGCCCAAGAAAGTGCTGCGCGCGCTTCGCTTTTTGCCCAGCCGGAAGCAACCACCCCGGCCAGCGCAGCCCCCGTGGCACCTGTCATCGGCGGAACGGAGCGCGCGGTCGCAGCCTCGCGCGTGCCGACGGCGCGCCCTGCCAATTTCGCGACAACTGTCGCCGCCGCGACACCAAGACAAACCCAAGGCGCCACGGTCACAGCCACCGCTTTTGCCCCGGCACCGACAATCCCCTCGAATGCCGATGTGGCCCGTGCGGCCACCAGCCGCAACGAGATCCGCTTGCGCGATATCAACCTGATCGGGGTCACCGGCACATCATCGAACCGCAGCGCCCTTGTTCGGTTGTCGTCGGGCCGCTTCGTACGTGTCAGTGTCGGCGACCGGCTCGACGGGGGACGGGTCGCAGCCATCGGTGCGACCTCGCTGCAATATGTGGTCAACGGGCGCAACATCACGCTCGAAATCCCGGGCTAAGCGGCGCCGCCGCGCTAGAGCAAGAACACAACCGCGAGGCCCAGAAAGGCCAGAAAGCCGACAACATCGGTGACCGTGGTGACGAAAGCCCCCGAGGCCAAGGCCGGATCGATGTCGAAACGATCAAGCACGACCGGGATCAAGATCCCCGCAAGCCCTGCGACCAAGAGGTTGATCACCATCGCCGCCGCGATCACCCCGCCCAAGGCGAGGCTGCCAAACCAGAGATAGCCGACAAGCCCCATCACCACGGCGAAGACCATGCCGTTGATCAGGCCAACAGCGCTTTCGCGCCAAACGACTCGCATCAGGTTCGACCGCGTCAAGTCGCGCGTGGCAATGGCCCGCACCGCCACGGTCAAGGATTGCGTCCCCGCATTCCCCCCCATCGACGCCACAATCGGCATAAGAACGGCCAATGCCACAATCTGTGCAATCGCCGCCTCGAATTGCGCGATCACCGCCGAGGCAAGAATCGCCGTCAAGAGATTGACGAAAAGCCACGGGAAACGCTGTTTCGTCGTTTCGATAACCCGGTCCGAGAGGCTGGATTCCTCGCCCACCCCAGCCAGCTTCAGCAAATCCTCCTGCGCGCCTTCATCGAGTACGATCATCGCATCATCGATGGTGATCACGCCGACCAGCCGCCCATCCTCATCGACGACTGGGGCGGAAATCAGGTGATATTGGTTAAAGGCATAGGCGACATCATCCTCGTGCTGTGTCGCGGGGATAGTGCGAAAACTGTCTTCGGTCACATCGGCCAACGCCGTGGTGCGCGGTGACGACAAAAGCCGTCCAAGCGTGACATAACCCACGGGCTTCATCCGCGGATCGGTCAAGATGACGTGATAAAACTGTTCGGGAAGATCAAGCTTGCGGGCGCGCAGATAATCAATCATTTGCCCCACGGTCCAATGCGCCGGCGCGTGCACAACCTCGCGCTGCATCAGGCGGCCGGCCGATTCCTCCGGGTAAGACAGCGCTTGTTCCACCGCGACACGGTCGGAGGGTTCCAGCACATCGAGGATCGCCTCGATCTGGGCATCTTCCAGATCTTCGACCAGATCGACGACATCGTCGCTATCCAGCTCGCGCACCGCCTCAGCCAGCACATCCTCTGGCAAGAGGCCAATGACTTCCTCGCGCAGGCCCCAATCAAGCTCGGACAAGACCTCACCGTCGATGCCGCGCGACCATAGCGCCAACCACGCCGCGCGTTCATGATCGGAGACCTGTTCCAAAAGGTCGGCGATATCGGCGGGATGCAGCGGCGCCATCAGCACATCGATCGCCGCAACGTCACTTGCGGCAACTGCGGCCCTCAGCTGACTGGGCAGGCTTTCGTCCAGCGCATAGGCATCGCGCAGGTCGCCTTCATCCCGAGGCAAGGCGTGTTCGTCTTGACGTGCCATCTCCGCCTTCCTTTTGTTTGCACCAAACCCGCGCTTTGCCCCTAACATAGCGCGTCGGGGGCGGCTATCACGGAACCAGTGGTCTTTCATGACAAGGGGGAGCGCCATGACCGATCGGCTGATCCTTGGACAAACGCTTGCCTTCGCGGGCGACCCGGCCGTGCTGGGATTGGAGGCCGCGCGCCACGAGGCACAGGGCGCGCTGTTGGTCCGTTCCGGCAAAATCGCCGCGATCGGTCCTGCAAGCGCGCTGCGCGAAGCCTATCCCCGGATACCTGTCACAGATCACGGGCAAGGGTTGATCCTGCCCGGTTTCATCGATGCCCATGCCCATTACCCCCAGACCGCGATTATCGCGAGTTGGGGCAAACGCCTGATCGACTGGCTCAATAGCTACACCTTCCCCGAAGAGGCGCGCTTTGCCGATCCCGCCTATGCAGATCTGATCGCCGCACGTTATCTCGACTTGGTCTTGGCCAATGGCACAACGACAGTGGCAAGCTATTGCACCATCCATCCCGAAAGCGTCGATGCGTTCTTTGAGGCGGCCAAGGGCCGGGGCATGCGTGCGCTCGCGGGCAAGACCTGCATGGACCGCGACACGGCACCGGGATTTTTGCGCGATACGGCGCAGTCAGCCTATGATGACAGCCGCGCCTTGCTGACGCGCTGGCATGGTGTGGACCGGCTGTCCTATATCATCACACCGCGGTTTTCACCCACCTCGACACCGGCGCAGCTTGCGGCGCTCGGGGCGCTTTGGGCCGAACATCCCGACTGCCTGATGCAAACCCATCTCAGCGAACAGACAGACGAGATTTCTTGGGTCAAATCCCTCTACCCGCAAGCCCGCGATTATCTCGATACCTACGAGGCGCATGGGCTCTTGGGGGCCAACGGCGTCTACGGCCATGCCATCCATCTCGAAGCGCGCGAGCGTGATCGCCTCGCCGAGATCGGGGCGGCACTCGTCCATTGCCCGACATCCAACAGCTTCATCGGATCGGGCCTGTTCGATATGGGACTGCGCCATAGGCTGCGGGTAGGCCTTGCCACCGACACCGGTGGCGGGTCGTCCTTTTCGATGCTGCGCACCATGGCCGCCTGTTATGAAATCGCGCAGCTGCGCGGCATGACGCTGCACCCCGCAGATCTCATTTGGCTTGCGACCGGCGGCAGTGCGCGTGCCTTGCGCCTCGACGACAAGATCGGCAAGCTTGCCCCCGGCTTCGAGGCCGATCTGGTCGTTCTCGACCTTGCAGCCACCCCCGCCATCGCACAGGCCACAGCACACGCCGACGACATCTGGCAGGCCATCTTCCCGACCATCATGATGGGCGACGACCGCGCTATCGCCGCGGTCTATGTCGCAGGCAAGCCGCTCAAAGGCTGATCTGGCAGCTTCATCTTTGCTTCACAAATACCCCGGGGGGGCGCGCAAAGCGCGGCGGGGGCAAAGCCCCCCGAATTTTCGCACGAAAATTCACATGCTTCCCCTGAATTTTCGCGCGAAAATTCACATGCATCCCCGAATGGGGCGCGCCTCACAGGGCCGCTTCGACAGCGCCCACGATCTCATCGACCACGGCCCGCATCAGCCCTTCATCCTCGGCCTCGGCCATGACCCGTATCAAGGGCTCCGTGCCGGATTTGCGGATCAACAGCCGCCCTTGCCCAGCCAGTTTCGCCTCGCCTGCCGCAATCGCGGCTTGCACCGTGGGCAAGTCCAGCGGTGCCGTCCCTGCACCAAAGCGCACATTGCGCAACAGTTGCGGCACGGTCTCGAAATTGCGCGCAAGGCGGCTTGCGGGGTGACCTGTGCGCACCATCTCAGCCAAGAATTGAAGGCCCGCGATCAGACCGTCGCCGGTCGTGGCGTAATCGGTCATCACGATATGGCCCGACTGCTCTCCGCCAAGGTTCAGCCCATGCGCCCGCATCGCCTCGACCACGTAACGATCGCCCACGGATGTCCGGTGCAGCCCGACCCCCCGGGCGGCAAGGTAGCGCTCAAGGCCAAGGTTCGACATCACGGTCGTGGCCAAGGCATGGCCCTTCAACCGCCCCTCCTCGGCCCAGCGGGCGGCAAAGAGCGCCATGATCTGGTCGCCATCAGCCACGGTGCCGGTCTCGTCGATCAAGATTACCCGATCGGCATCGCCATCAAGGCAGATCGCCACATCGGCACCCACATCCTTCAGCCGCGCCATCGCCGCTGCCGGTGCAGTGGAGCCGACTCCGGCATTGATATTCGCCCCATCGGGCGACACGCCCAAGGCCACGACATCGGCGCCCAATTCCCACAACACTTCGGGTGCTGCGCGATAAGCGGCGCCATTGGCGCAATCGATCACCACTTTCAACCCGTCGAGTGTCCGCCCTTGCGGAAAGCTGCTTTTGACGCGCTCGACATAACGGAAACGCCCATCATCGATCCGCTTGGCGCGCCCGATATTGGCCGCTTGCGCAGGCTGGAATTCACCCAGCACCAGCGCCTCGATCTCGGCCTCTGCCTCGTCGGAAAGCTTGTAACCATCGGGGCCGAAGAACTTGATCCCGTTATCCTCGGCCGGATTATGGCTCGCCGAGATCATCACACCGACATCAGCGCGCATCGACGGCGTGAGCAAGCCCACAGCCGGTGTCGGCACCGGCCCCAGCAGCAGCACATTCATCCCGGTTGAGGTGAAACCAGCGGTCAGCGCATTCTCGATCATGTAACCCGACAGGCGCGTATCCTTGCCGATCACCACACGATGCGCCCGGCTGCCGTCACGGCGGAAATAGCGCCCGGCCGCTGCCCCAAGACGCAAGGCCATCTCAGCGGTCATCGGGTAGCTATTGGCGCGCCCGCGCACGCCATCGGTTCCAAACAGCTTTCTTGTCATCTTTCCCGCACGTCCTGCCCTACAGCCCCCGGTGCAGCCAAAGCCTGCCAGAGGGCCAATGCTTGTTGATGCAACGCGACATCGTGAACGCGCAACATCTGTATGCCCTGTTGCACGGCCCATAGGCCAATCGCCGCCGATCCCGGCCCGCGCTTGGCGGCTGTCGCCTCGCCCGAAATGGTGCCGATCATGCCCTTGCGCGACACGCCCAGCAAAATGGCGCAGCCCAAGCCGTGAAACAGGCCGATGCGCGCCAAGAGCGCCTTGTTCTGCGCCAAGGTCTTGCCAAAGCCAATACCGGGGTCGATCATGATGCGCGCGCGCGGCACACCGGCTGCCTCGGCCTGCGCCACGGTCGCGGCAAGCGCGTCATAGACGTCAAAGAGCACATCGGCATAAGCATCCGCGGCCATGGCCTGCATGGTCTCGGGCGTGCCGATGGAATGCATGACAATCAAGGGTGCGCCATGGCCCGCGACGAGATCGGCCAAGGCCGCATCGTGGCGTAATCCCGAGACATCGTTGATCACATCCGCCCCTGCCGCCAACCCCGCAGCGGCAACCGCCGATTTGCGGGTATCAAGGCTGAGAGGTGCCGTAACCCCAGCGGCACGCAAGTCGGCAATCACCGGGGCAATCCGATCGATCTCTGTGGCGATGGGTAATTCCATGGCACCCGGACGAGTGGATTCGCCGCCAATATCGATCAGGTCCGCCCCCTCGCCCAACATCGCCAAGGCCGCCGCAACGGCGCTGTCTTGCGCTGCATGCTGCCCCCCATCCGAAAAGCTGTCGGGCGTGACGTTGAGAATACCCATGATGCGCGGGCGGTCGCATGTCAGCCCGGCAATCGCTTGGCGCGGCGCGAGAAACGGGGCCAAGGCATCATCGGGCAGATCATGGGCCGCGACGATCTGGGGCGGGCCACCACGGCGAAGCTTCTCAAGATGGGAAAAGCGCACCCAACCGCCGGCAAGCAAAAGGCCCGCGTCTGCATGCGCGGGATCAGTCAGCGGAATGGGGCGCAGATAGTCATCACTCATGGCAGGCGCGTTACGTCCGCGCCCTGCCCTTGGCAAGCCCTGCAACCATGATCATGCGCAAGTTGACGCCGCATATTGACCGCAATGCCACTTTGCCCCCTTGTGGCGGTCATGGACCACGCCACCATTTTCCGCAGCACCAGATTGAACGGGCGCGCCACCAGCCCTGAGGATGCGGCGCTTTACACAGCATTGTTCGATGCAGCCACGGCGCAGGCGCGCCTGGCCGCCGATCTGGCTGATTGGCAAGCACATGGGCTTGCACCTTGGGTGCTCTTTCATGCTGAACACGCCGTTGGCGTGGCGGGTTTTCGACATGGTGACACCGACGAAGGTCTGGAGCTGCGTTTCGATTTCCTGCCCGATGTCGCGGGACAGGGATTGGCCAGCGAGTTCGTGCAAGCCGCCTTGGACCACGCGATGCTTGTACAGGGCCAAGATCGGGTCTTTGCGCGTGTCAGCGACGACAACCCCGCCTCGATGCGCGTTCTGGCGAAAGCGGGCTTCACCGCCGATCCGACCATGGCGAGCGGTGGGCAGATGTTCCTTGCGCTCAGACCAAAGGTGGTGGCGCGTCGGCCGGACCCAGAAGCCTGACTCGTAGCCCAGCCGGCAGAGCAACATCGGGCGCCGCGCCAAAGGCCAAGACCTCGCGCGCCTCAAAGGCTTGGGCAAGCCACAAGGTCAGCGCGAAGGGGTCCGTCACCGATGCAGCAGGTCCGTCATGGGCATCAAGCACCAGCTTGGAGGGCGCCCAAACGCTGATCTGACCGTGGCGCATGGCCCAATCAAGCTCGGTCCGGCTATCGACCACCACGCAGCGCGCATCGCGCGAGGCGAGCACCCACGCCGCCTGTTCGATGGCCAAAAGATCGATCCGGCGCTGCGGCATCAGATGCATGGCGCGCGGCGCGTCGGTTTCCGAGCGGCCCACACACAAGATCACCGGCTCGCCTGCCGCCTCCAATTGGTCGAGCATCGCTGGCAGATCGGGGCGCGCAATTGCTGCCGCGGCCAAATAGACAATCCGCGGGTGCGGCGCGTCTTGGGGCAAGAACACCCGTTTGCGCCCCACGGGAGCATTGCGCAAGATTTCCACGCCCAGAACATATGGCCCGCGATCAAGCTTGCCGAGCCGCACGATGCAACGGGTCGCCAAGGGATGGGCCAAGATATGGTCGGCAATCCGGGCAGCAAGCGTTTCGAGCAGGTTGACCCTTTCGGCGGCCAGCGCGGCATCGATCGCCGCAACGATCGTATCATAGCTCAGAATACGATCGACATCATCGACCGCTTGCTCTGCACGCGTCGCGACCTCGACCACAACATCGAATTGCACGGTTTGCGTGACGCCGCGTTCGGCCTGAAAGGCCCCGATCTCGACCTCGCGGCGATGATCTGTCATGGCGATCCGGTCAAGCGGCGGGTCGCCCGCAAGGGCCTTGGCCCGCTCTGATGGATGCCCAAAGGCGAATGTGATGTCGTCGTTCATGGGCGCGACCTAGCATGCCAAAGCGGGCCAATCCATGTCCACAGGCGGCAAGCCGCGCGCATTCCGCGACCGATCAATACTGTCGGCGATAGAAGATATGCGTGCCGTAACGCGCCGTGCGCGGATAAACACGCGCCCACCGCGGATTGACGTAATCGGCGTGATAATGCGTGGCCCCCGCCGTCAGGTTGCGCGGCGCACCATCCATCATGATCCGCGCGATCTTGCCCGCGCGGTCCCAGGCACGTTGATCGGTCACCACCTCGGGGATGCCGTCGCAGGTATAGGTGAACTGACACGCATAGCGCCGCCCCGTACCTTGATTGACCACATCACAAATCCTGTTGGGATAATTGGCGTGATCCACGCGATTCAAGATCACCTCGGCCACAGCATATTGACCCGGTATCTCTTCGCCGCGCGCCTCGAAATAGATCGCTTCGGTCATGCAGCGCCATTGGCGATTGCCGCGTACGCGCGGCATGGCATCCAGCTGGCGGGCCGACATCACATGGCTGGCGCCATCACGTCTAGGCGCGACAAAGGCCGCGCCAATCCGGCGCAATCGCTCGCCCGACAATGCCGAAAGCGAATTTGTCTCGACCCCCATCAAGGCACCGATGCGCAGTCCAAGATCGCCATTGCTCGCAGGGCTGGACGTACTCAAGGTTACCTCGGCATGCACATGGGCGGCCCCCATGATGAGCATGGCCCCACAGAGAGCAAGAAAGCGTCTTTGCTTTGCCATTCGCATATCCTTTCCGGGGTCTTACGCCCCGCGTCGGTTGGCCACTGCAACAGCCTCTGATTCGCTTCCTTAGCAATGCAGGGCCAGAGCGCCAAATCGGCACAGGGTTTTGGGGACAGACCACCCATGCCCCCTAGGTTTAGACCGGGGAATGCAGGTCTTGTTCACCGCGATTGGCGCAAGATGAGGATCACCAAGCAATTACCTGTCTTGAATGGATAATTGCGCCGCGGCCAACTTGGCCACCGGCACCCGGAAGGGCGAGCATGACACATAGTCAAACCCCGCCTTACGGCTAAAGGCGATGGTCCCGGGATGGCCCGCATGCTCGCCGCAGATCGACAAGACCAGATCGGGACGCGCCATGCGCCCGCGCGCGGAACCGAGCAGCATCAATTCGCCTACACCATCGAGGTCGAGTTGCTGGAACGGATCTTCGGGGAAAACGCCCTGCTGGACATAATCCGACATGAAGCGACCCGCATCGTCGCGCGACAAACCATAGGTCATCTGGGTCAAATCGTTGGTCCCGAACGACAAAAAGGCCGAATGATCCGCGATATCGCCCGCGCGCAGGCAGGCGCGCGGCGTTTCGACCATGACGCCCAGGCGATAGGTGAAATCCTGACCGGATTTCGATTTCACCTCGGCGGCGATGGCATCGACACGGGCCTTGACCAACTCGACCTCGCGCCGGGCCGAAACCAACGGGATCATGATCTCAGGCACCACGGGTGCGCCCTTGGTCGATGCTTTGATCGTCGCCTCGAAAATGGCACGCGCCTGCATCTCGTAGATTTCCGGCACGGTCACGCCCAAGCGGACGCCGCGCATGCCGAGCATCGGGTTGAATTCCTGCAAGCTTTCGATGCGGGCCTGCACGCGGCTGACGGGCAGATCCAGCGCCTCGGCCAGCGCGCGGATGCCGTCGCGATCACCGGGCAAAAACTCGTGCAAGGGCGGATCGAACAGGCGGATCGTCACCGGCTGACCCTGCATCATCTGGAACAACTCGATAAAATCGGCGCGCTGCATCGGCAAAAGTCGGTCAAGTGCTGCGGCGCGGTCGGCAGGGTTTTCGGCAAAGATCATCTCGCGCATCACCGTCAGGCGTGCGGGATCAAAGAACATGTGCTCGGTACGGCAAAGCCCGATGCCATCCACCCCGAAACGCTGCGCCATCGCCGCATCCTCGGGGGTGTCGGCATTGGCGCGGATGCCGATATCGCGCGCGGCATCGGCCCAATCCATCAAGGTGGCAAAGGCCCCGCCAAGGCTGGGTTCGACCAAGGGAACGGACCCCACGAGGATATCGCCGGTCGACCCGTCCAGCGTGATCACATCGCCTTCGTGGAAAATGCGCCGCCCCGGCACGGTCAGCGTCTTTTTGCGCGGGTCGAGTTGCAGCCGGATCGCCCCCGTGACGCAAGGCAGGCCAAGGCCACGCGCGATCACCGCGGCATGGCTGGTCATGCCGCCACGCTCGGTCAGGATCGCTTGGGCGGCGTGCATCCCGCGAATATCCTCGGGGCTGGTTTCGCGCCGCACGAGGATGCAAGCCTCGCCCTGGGCGGCCATCGCCTGTGCCGCGGTCGCCGAAAAGACAATCTTGCCCGTGGCAGCACCCGGCGCGCCCGCGATCCCGCGGGTCAATACGTCGCGCACAGCCCCCGGCGCAACTTGGCGGTGCAAGAGCTGGTTCAGGGTAAAGGGCGGGATGCGCAGCAATGCCTCGTCGCGGGTGATGATCCCATCTTCGGCCAAGGCGACGGCGATCGCGACTTCGGCCCGGCCCGAGCGCGGGCTTTTCACCGCGTCCAGAATGGCAAGCTGGCCGTTCATCAAGGTGAATTCGACCTGCATTTCCTCGCGCAGACGCTCGCGCATCAGCGCGCCTGCCTCCTTGAGGGCGGCCACTGTGTCGGGGGCCACATCCTCCAGCGCGCGCCCGCGCTTGTCGCTGAGGATATACTGCGCATCCACCTCGGACAGCGCCGCGCGGCCCTGGGCCTGCGGCAGCCAACGGCCCGTCACCTGCGCCGCGCCTGTATCGGGGGCGGCGAATTGCACAACGCCCGAACCCGAAAGGCCCTGACCGATGCCTAGCGCCATCTCTTGCACTACAAGGCCCAGCCCCGCATCTGCGGGCGCACCTTGCGCTTGCCTCAGCAATCGCGCGGTCGTGCCTTCCCATGCACGCGCCATGGATTTCAGCACTTCGGCCAATTGCTCGGCCGGGTCTTGGGGGAAGGGATCGTCGGTTTCGGTCTCAAACGCGGATTTGGCAAGACGGGGCGTCATCGGCCCCTCATAAGCATCGGCGTCCAGACGCAGCACATCGACCGCATAGGACCGAATGAAGCTGACATAGAGCGCATCAGCGGCATCTTGCCCATGCAACTGGGCCAGTGCGGCCGCCTTGGCGTCGCACATCCCGATATTGAGGATGGTTCCAGGCCCGCCCCAATCGGCCATCTGCGAAGAGGAGCGCACCGACAAAAGCGCGCCGGGGCCGAAGACGCCGATCAGCGATTGCAGATCGGGCAAGCGGCCAGCGGCAATCGCGCGCACCGTCTCGAAGCTGAGCGCCACGGTTCTTGGCACAGGCAACCCAAGACGCACCAAGCGCTGCAAGCATTTCGCGCGGTTGCCATGCGTCGGGGTCCGCAATTCGGCGGTGGGTGTCACTTCGGTAAAGTCGGGCGTGGTCAGCATGGATGCCTCGTTTGCACCTGCGGCATTAGATACAACCACAGCGCGAAGTGTCCAGAAAAACCATAGGCATGACTGTCATTTTATTCTGACGGTACCGGGCCTCAGCCCTCGAGCTTGGACAGATCGGCCACAGCGCCACAGGTTTGCACGATCCGATGCAGCAGGTTCAGGCGGTTGCGCCGGATGATCTGGTTCTCGGCATTGACCTGCACCGCCTCGAAGAACGCATCGATGGGCGCACGAAGGCTGGCCATTTGGGTCATGGCGGCGGCGAAATCCTCGGCGGCAAGGGCGGGTTGGATCGCCGCTTCGGCGGTGGCAAGGGCTGCGAAAAGCGCTTTTTCTTCAGGTGTTTCCGCGAATTTCGCATCCGCGCCATAGCGGTATTCGACCCCATCGGCAGCTTCCGCCTGATGCAGGATATTGGCCGCGCGGCGGTAGCCTTGGACAAGGTTCTCGCCATCGGGCGCGGCAAGGAACGCCGCCAGCGCGCGCGCGCGCGCAACCACAAGGAACAGGTCATCGGCGGGCGGTTGGGCCAAGGCCGCGTCGATGATATCGTGGCGGATGCCCTCGTCGCGGAGGTGGACCTTGAGGCGGTCGTGGAAGAAGGCGAGGAGGTCGGCCTCCCCTGCTCCGGCTTGCGCATGAGCGGCGTAGCCGGAAACGGTGATCGCCGATAGCCCCAACCGCACCCCGTTCTCCAGCACCATCCGCACCACGCCCAGCGCGGCGCGGCGCAGCGCGTAGGGGTCTTTCGACCCCGTGGGCTTTTCGTCAATCGCCCAAAAGCCCGTCAGCGTGTCTATCTTGTCGGCCAGCGCCACGGCGAGCGACACAGGCGCGGTTGGCACAGCATCCCCCTGCCCCATCGGTTTCCAATGGTCGCGGGCTGCATCCGCCACCTCCGCCGCGCGGCCCGCGGCCAGCGCGTAGTAACGGCCCATCACGCCCTGAAGCTCGGGGAATTCGCCCACCATGCCGGAGCGCAAATCGGCCTTGGCGATCTGCGCGGCCTCTTCGGCTTGCCCCGGATCGGCGCCCACCATCGGCGCGATCTCGCGCGCAAGGGCCGCGATACGCGCGATCCGTGCGGCTTGCGAGCCGAGTTTCGCGTGGAAGGTGACCGTTTTCAGCCCGTCGAGCCAATCACCCATCCCGGCCTTGGCCACGCGCAGATCGTTTTCCCAGAAGAATTTGGCATCCGACAGCCGGGCCGACAGCACCTTTTGGTTGCCCTTCAGGATCGTCGCGCCATGGTCGGCCGTCTCGATATTGGCGACCGTGATGAAGCGCTCGATCCGCCCCGTCTTGGGATTGCGGACCGAAAAGAATTTCTGATGCTCGCGCATCGAGGTTTGCAGGACTTCGGGCGGCAGATCGAGAAAGCGGTCCTCGATCTGGCCCATCAGCACCACGGGCCATTCGACCAGCCCCGACACCTCGGCCAGAAGGCCAGGATCATCGACCAGCTCAAGGCCTGCTGCAAAGGCCATCTGTTCGGCGTCATGGCGGATATGGGCCGCGCGGTCGGCCGCCGACAAGATGACATGGGCGCGCTTCAGCTTGGCCGCGTAATCGGCGAAATGGGCCACGGGAAAGCGGGCGGGCGCCATGAAGCGATGCCCCTCGGTCGTATTGCCCGACGCGATGCCATCGACATCGAAAGGCACGACATCGGCTCCGGCCTCATCCGACAAGATACATAGGATCGACTGCAATGGCCGCACCCAGCGCAAGTTACCCGAACCCCAGCGCATGGATTTGGGCCATGGAAAATCGCGGATCACAGACGGCACGACCTCGGCGATGATATCGGCGGCAGGGCGGCCCGCGCGTTCGATCACGGCGAAGAACACCTCGCCCTTTTTATCGGCGCGCGCCTCAAGCTGGTCGCGGCGCAGCCCCGCGCCGCGCAAGAACCCCTCGATCGCGGCTTCGGGCGCATCGGTGCGCGGCCCGCGGCGTTCCTCGCGCGTGGTGGGGGAATGGGCGGTCAAACCCTCAAGCGTCAGCACCAGGCGGCGCGGCGTGGCAAAGGCCCCCGCGCTGGCATAGGTCAGCCCCGCTTGCACCAAACCCTCGGTCACCAGCCGCTTGAGGTCATCGGCGGCGCGTGCCTGCATCCGGGCGGGGATTTCCTCGGAGAACAACTCCAGTAGCAGATCGGGCATGGTTCAACGTCCTGAAAGAGCGGTCAGATCCAGTCAAGATTGACACGGGTCACGGGGTGGTGTTCGGCAACGGCCGCGCGCAGGGCGACAAAACGGGGGCGCAGCTCGCGGAACTTGTTTTCATGGGTCTCCGCCACGGTCAACCGCACCAGATCGAAAAGCCCATGGGCCTGCATATGCTCTAACAGCGCAAGCTCGGCCCCTTCGATATCCATCTTGAGAAAGGCGACCTCGCCCTTATCGGCGGCAATCTCGCGGATCAGGTCGGGCAGCGCGATCATCGCGACCTCGATCGTGGCACCTTGGGCCTCGTCGATATTGCGCCCGCCCGTGATCACCGTGGATTTCACCGAACCCGCCATGGGGTTGGCATCGAAATTGGCCGCGCGCATCAGATGCACCTTGCCCGCGGCGACACCGACGGCGGCATTGTGCAGCACGACATTCTCCATGCCCGCCACGCGGTCCGACAGCTTGGCAAAGGCGAAAGGATCAGGCTCGAAGGCATGCACGGTCGCGCCGGTTTCAGCCAAGGGGCCGGTCACCGCGCCAACATTTGCGCCGCAATCAAGCACGACATCACCGGGCCGCAGCATGGACAATATCCCTTGCATCAGGCCGCGCGCAAACTGGGTGCGCTCATTGCGGGCCGCGCGGCGCTTGAGCTTGTCATGTTCGGCTTGCAGCGCCGCAAAATCCTCCGAAAGCTCGGTCATCACCACTTACTCCAAGGTGCCGTTCAACTGGTGCCATGCATAGCCGCGCCCATCGGGGAAGACAGCGATCACTCTGTCAACACCGCGATGGATATCATGTTCGGATAAAACGGCGCGCGCCGTGCCATCTGCCAATCCCGAAACGATCACGCCTGCATCATAGCAGTCGAACCAATCAGGTGCGATCAGCGGGGTCGGATCGGGATAGGGCATGGCCTCAGCCACCTGCGCCAAACCTGTGGCGCCGAGCATGAAACAGCCCCGGAACCGCAAGGGCGAGCTCGCCGCATCGATGCCCACAAATGCATCATGGGCCAGCGCCGCCCGATCACCCGAAGGCAGGGCCACAACCAGATCGGCCCGATCAAGCGTGGTGAAATAGGCTCGCGTCTGCGCATACCACAGCACCGCCGCAAAGAGGGCGGTGATGCCGATAATGGCCATCGCGATGAGCCGCCCTGATGTCATGCAGCAGGCCCTGGTGCCACCCAGCCGCCAGCCTCGGTTTGCACGAAAGCATCGGCGCAGCGTTTGGCCAGTGCGCGTACGCGCCCGATATAGGCTTGGCGTTCAGTGACCGAAATCACGCCGCGCGCATCGAGCAAGTTGAAAAGGTGGCTTGCCTTGATGCATTGGTCATAGGCGGGATGGGCCATGACAATACGTTTGCCGGTCTTGGGATCGTCGGCCGGCTGGTCGAGCAGACGGGCGCATTCGGCTTCGGCATCCTCGAAATGGCGCAAGAGTTTCGCGGTATCGGCCCCATCGAAGTTATGGCGCGAATACTCCTCCTCGGTCTGGCGAAAGATGTCGCCATACGACAGCGCAATGGGGGCTGCCGGGTCGTTATACGGCATCTCCATCACATGATCGATGCCCAACACATACATGGCCAACCGTTCCAAGCCATAGGTCAACTCGCCTGAAACGGGATGGCAATCATGCCCGCCAACCTGTTGGAAATAGGTGAATTGCGACACTTCCATGCCGTCGCACCATACCTCCCAGCCGAGGCCCCAAGCGCCCAAGGTCGGGCTTTCCCAGTCATCTTCGACAAAGCGGATATCGTGCAGACCCATATCGATGCCGATCGCCTGAAGCGAGCCAAGATACAGCTCTTGCAGGTTCGGCGGGCTGGGTTTGATCAGGACTTGATACTGGTAGTAATGCTGCAAGCGGTTGGGGTTTTCGCCGTAGCGCCCATCGGTCGGACGGCGCGAGGGCTGCACATAGGCCGCCGCCCATGCGCGGCTGCCAAGCGAGCGCAGTGTCGTTGCGGGGTGAAAAGTACCGGCACCCACCTCCATATCATAGGGCTGCATGATCGCGCAGCCTTGGGCGGCCCAATAGGCTTGCAAGCGCAAGATGATTTCCTGAAAACTCCGTGGGGTGTCGGACATGGGCAGGCTCACTGGCTCGGTTGAGGTTGGCCGGGCCTCTCTAGTGACACAGCCGCCCGTGGTCAACGCACGCGCCAAGCCCCGCTTGCAAAAGCAAGGCCTTCCGGTGCATGCCCCGACAGGTTAGACAGACGCCTTGGGACAGGGCCTTGTGCTGGGTGTTGGTGAAGGATTGAGGTGAGCAGAATGTCGGCGATGACACGCAGCCGTGGATCAAAATGGGTGCTAGGCCGGTTTCTGGCCTCGATGCTGGCCATCATGCTCGGCAGTTTCCTGACAATCGGGCTATCGGCCCTTACGGTTCAGCCCGCCGGCGCGCAGGTGCTTGCGAGCGCACAAGATCAAGTCTTCGTGCAGATCGAAAGCAACACCACCCTGACAACCACGGAAAATCGCGCCCGAATTTACGCGCAAACCTTGCCCGATGTGAACGCCTTTCGCGCCCGGACCGGGCTTTATGCGATCGCGCTTGGGCCGTATGCGGCGGCAGATGCGGCTGCGATCTTGCGCGATCTTCTCGCGCAAGGGCTGATCCCGCGCGACAGCTTTGTGGTAGATGGCTCGCCCTACCAAGCGCGGGTCTTTCCGATCGGCGATGCGGGGATTGCAGCATCGGCACCGATGACGCCGCCCTTGCTGGACACGCCCCCTACATCGGAGGCCGCCACGATCGCGGCTGACGTTGCGTCAGCACCGGCAAGCGCTCTCACTCAACCCGTCTTGGCAGCCGAACCCATGCCGGCAACGACCCCCATCGCGCAACCTCAACCCGAAGAAACACTGCAACAAGCCCGCCAGAGCGAGGGAGAGCTTGACCGCCCCGCCCGTGACGCGCTGCAAATCGCGCTGCAATGGTTCGGCCATTACACCGCGCGCATCGATGGGTCTTTTGGTCCCGGCACCCGCCGCGCCATGGGCGCTTGGCAAGCGGCCAACGGGCATGAGCCGACCGGCGTTCTGACCACGTCACAGCGGGCAGCGCTGTTGGCATCGTATGAAAGCGAACTGGCCGCCCTTGGCATGGAGACAGTGCGCGACGATCGCGCAGGGATCGAGATTGCGCTGCCCATGGCACTGGTGCGTTTCGATCAATACAACTTCCCCTTTGCGCAGTTCGCCCCGGTCGATGACAGCGGCGTTCAGGTCATGTTGATCAGCCAACAAGGTGATAGCAGCACGCTCTCAGGGCTATATCAAATTATGCAAACGCTCGACATCGTGCCGCTGGAGGGCGCACGCGAACGGCAAGGCGACCGTTTTTTGCTGACGGGGCGATCCGACAGCCTGCGCAGCCACACCGAAGCGCGGCTTGTCGGCGGCACGGTCAAGGGCTTCACGATCGTCTGGCCACCCGAACAGGACGCGCGAATCGCACGGATCTTGTCAATGATGCAAGAGAGCTTCACGCCACGCGACGGCACGCTCGAACCCGATGCCATCCCACCCGAGGCAGTCACAGCGATCGATCTTGTCGCCGGGCTAAGCATCCGCACCCCCGAACTGGTGCGCTCGGGGTTTTTCATTGATGCGAACGGGCTGGTGATGACCACCGCAGAGGCCGTCGCGGGCCAGTGCGCGCGTGTGCTGATCGACGACGCTTATCCGGCTGAAATTGCCCTGCGTGACGACACGCTGGGACTGGCCGTGTTGCGCCCACTCCAGCCATTGGCCCCGATGCGCTTTGCCGAGATGGCAACCGCTCCGGGCCGGATCAGCGCTGATGTCGCGGTCGCGGGTTTTCCCTTTGATGGGGCTTTGGGCGCTGCATCCATGGCCTTTGGAACCTTGGCCGAACTACGAGGGATCAATGGCGAAGAGACGGTGCAACGCCTTGATCTGCCGACCGCCGCAAGCGAGGCAGGTGGCCCGGTTTTCGACACCACCGGCACTGTTTTGGGTATGGTTCTGCCCGGCACGGCGGCAGGGCGGGTTTTGCCCGAGAACGTCACACTCGCGCTCAGGGCCGATCAATTTGGCCAAAAGCTGCGGGATGCGGGCATTAACACGCAGGCATCGACACGTAGCGGAACCCTCAATCGCGAGCTCTTGGCGCGTCTCGGCGCGGAAATGACCGTCACGGTGTCTTGCTGGAACTGACCCCTGATCGTCATCTTGCCAGGATCGCCCACCGCCTTTCCCTTGCAGCCCCCCGCGATATGTTGCATGCCACAAGGCACGACATTCCCCCGGTCAGGATCGAGGACAAGATGGCAGACGGCAGCTTGAGCATGGACGCGAAACCCACGGAAGAGCTTTCGGTCCGCGAGGTGTTCGGCATCGACACCGACATGAAGATCAAGGGCTTCGCCGAGCGTACCGACCGCGTGCCAGATATCGACTCGACCTATAAATTCGATCCCGACACGACCTTGGCGATCCTTGCAGGCTTTTCGCACAACCGCCGCGTGATGATCCAAGGCTATCACGGCACCGGCAAATCGACCCATGTCGAACAGGTGGCGGCACGGCTCAACTGGCCCTGCGTGCGGGTAAACCTCGACAGCCATATCTCGCGCATCGACCTGATCGGCAAGGATGCGATCAAGCTGCGCGACGGCAAGCAGGTGACGGAGTTTCACGAGGGCATCCTGCCTTGGGCGCTGCGCAACCCCGTCGCCATCGTTTTTGACGAATACGACGCGGGCCGCGCCGATGTGATGTTCGTCATCCAGCGCGTGTTGGAGCATGACGGCAAGCTGACGCTTCTGGACCAAAACGAGATCATAACGCCGAACAAGCATTTCCGGCTGTTTGCCACCGCCAACACGGTGGGCCTTGGCGACACCACCGGGCTTTACCACGGGGTGCAGCAGATCAACCAGGCCCAGATGGACCGCTGGTCGCTGGTGGCGACGCTGAACTATCTCAGCCATGACGCCGAAACGGCGATCGTCTTGGCCAAGGCCCCGCATTACAACACCGAGAAGGGGCGGCGCACCATCAGCCAGATGGTGACGGTCGCAGACCTCACCCGCACGGCCTTTATGAACGGTGAATTGTCAACCGTGATGAGCCCGCGCAGCGTGATCACATGGGCGCAGAACGCCGAGATCTTCCGCGATGTGGGCTATGCCTTCCGGCTGTCCTTCCTCAACAAATGCGACGAGCTTGAGCGCCAGACGGTCGCCGAATTCTACCAGCGCTGCTTTGACGAGGAATTGCCGGAAAGCGCCGCGTCCATGTCGATGTCCTGAGCGCTCCGCGTCAAAAGGTTAACCAAAAGTTAATTTTTTACTCGACAGCCCTGCTGCGTGAGGCCATGCAGATGGCATGCGCGCGCTGTTTTCCATTCTTTGGCTGGGGCTGGCCCTCGGCTTCGGCCTCGTTGCCTTGGGCGGCAACCAGGCCGAAGCCGCGACGGCTCCTTGCGCGGTGGCCCGCGTGGTCGATGGCGACACGGTCATCCTCGACTGTCTGGGCCTGGGCCAATTCCGCGCGCGGCTGATGGGGTTCGACACCCCGGAAACCCATCGCCCCCGCTGCAATCAAGAGGCGGCATTGGGCCAAGCCGCCACGCGGCGGCTGCGGGCGCTGTTGGACATGCCGGGCGCAAAGACGGTGGAATTGGGCGGTTGGGACCGCTATGATCGGCGCCTGATCACCATCACGATCAATGGCCGCGATGTCGGCGACACCCTGATCGCCGAGGGCCTTGCTCAACCCTATCGACGCGGCCAACGGCCTGATTGGTGCGCGCGCCTAGGTTAAGGCGCGATTGACCGCGATGGCGCGGCGGTTCATCGTCGCGCCATGACATATCCCACGCCTGACGACATCACCGCCGCCGCCACCCGCATCGCAAGCCATGTGCGCCGGACCCCCATCCTGACAGTCGAAGGTGCGGCCCTCGGCCTGCCCTACCCTGTGACACTCAAGCTCGAACACACGCAGGTCACCGGATCGTTCAAGGTACGCGGTGCCTTCAACACCATGCTGGAAGCGGGCGTGCCGGATGCAGGCGTCGTCGCGGCCTCGGGCGGCAATCACGGCGCGGCCGTGGCCTATGCCGCGACGCAGTTGGGGCATGCTGCGGTCATCTTCGTGCCGCGCGCGATCGCCAATGCCGAAAAGCTGCGCCGGATGGAGATGTTCGGGGCCACGGTGATCCTGACCGATGGCGCCGTCGCCGACTGCATGGCGGCCTATGCGGCGCATGCCGAACAGACAGGCGCGCTGTCGGTCCACCCCTACGACACTTTCCCGACCTTGGCGGGCCAAGGCACGGTCGCAGCCGAGATCGAGGCGCAGATGGGCGGCCTCGACACGATCCTCGTGGCGACGGGCGGCGGTGGGTTGATCGGCGGTGTGGCGGCATGGTTTGGCGCGCGCGCCCGCGTGATTTCCGTCGAGACCGAGGGGACGAATACGCTTGAGCGCAGCTTGCGCGCGGGGCCGGAAATGAGCGTGCAGGCCAGCGGCATCGCAGCGAGTTCCTTGGGGGGGCCGCGGCTAGGCGTGATGTCCTATGCCGTGGCGCGCGACCATGTCGATCAAGCCATCGTCTTGCCCGATCAGGCGGTCTTCGACGCCGCCAAGCGGCTGTGGGAGGGCACGCGCCTGATTGGTGAGCCGGGGGCCGCGGTGGCGCTGGCCGCGCTCACCTCGGGGGCCTATCGGCCTGCGCCGGGCGAGCGGGTCTGCGTCTTGATCTGCGGCGGCAATGCGGCCGTTGATTGGTTCTTGGGTTAGGGCGCAAAGGCCACCATCGCCCCTTGCCCTTACCCCCGCTTCGCGCCACATTCTCGCCCATGGCAAAGCACCCGACCGACAACCCGGCAGATCCGTTCAAAAAGGCCTTGGCCGAGGCGACCCGCGTTCTGGCCGACGACCCGGAACTGGCCGTGACCTATACGGTCGATCCGCCGGGTATCGCTGGCGACAACATGCGCCTGCCACAGGTCAGCCGGCGGATGACCCGCGACGAGGTGCTCTTGGCGCGCGGCACCGCCGATGCACTGGCCTTGCGGCACCGCTATCATGATCTGGCAACGGCGGCCCGCTACACGCCCCCCGGCCCGATGGCCCGCGAATTGATGGAGGCGATGGAGATCGCACGTTGCGAGGCGGTCGGCGCACGCGCCATGCCCGGCACCGCCGGCAATATCGACGCCAAGATCGCCCATGAGGCCCGGCGCAAGGGCTATGGAGAGATCCGCGATGCCGCCGATGCGCCGTTGGCCACCGCTGCGGGCTATTTGATCCGCCATTTGGCGACGGGCCGCCCCCTGCCTGCCGAGGCCGCCAATGTGATGGAGCTATGGCGCGGCTTCATCGAGGACCGCTCGGGCGGCACGCTGGAGAATTTGGGCGATGTCTTGAGCGATCAAGCGGCATTCGCCCGCTTCGCACGGCGGGTGATCGACGATCTGGGCTATGGCGACCAGCTGGGCGACGACCCCGACGAGATGGATGATCAATCCGACGAGGACAGCGCCGAAAGCGAAGAGCAGGACCAGCCTGACTCGACCGGCGAGGATGACAGCCAAGAGGAAGAGGCCGAGGCCAACCCCGAGCGCAGCCAGGACCAGCAGCAAGACCAAAGCCAGGCCCAGGTCGAGATGGACGACCAAGGCGATATGGACGAGGCCGAGGAACAGGAAAGCCCCGATGGCGAGGCGCCGAAAGAACCCCCGCCCGCGCCACCCCATTCCGACGCCGATCCGGGCTATACGGTTTTTTCCACCGCCCATGATGAGGAAATCGCCGCCGAGGATCTGGCCGAGGCGCAGGAGCTTGAACGGCTGCGCGCCTATCTCGACCAGCAGCTCGAACCGCTGAAAGGGGCGGTTAGCCGCTTGGCCAACAAGCTGCAACGCCGCCTTCAGGCGCAGCAGAACCGCTCATGGGAATTCGACCGCGAAGAGGGTATCCTCGATGCGGGCCGCCTTGCGCGCGTGGTCGCCAACCCCACGACGCCGCTCTCCTTCAAGGTCGAGAAAGATACCGAATTCCGCGATACCGTTGTCACGCTACTTTTGGACAATTCCGGCTCGATGCGGGGGCGCCCCATTTCGATTGCCGCGATCTGCGCCGATGTGCTGGCGCGCACACTTGAGCGGTGCGGCGTCAAGGTCGAGATCTTGGGCTTTACCACCAAGGCATGGAAAGGCGGCAAGGCGCGCGAAGAATGGTTGGCTCAGGGACGCCCCAGCCAGCCCGGCCGCCTGAATGATCTGCGCCATATCATCTACAAATCCGCCGATGCGCCATGGCGGCGGGTGCGTGACAATCTGGGCCTGATGATGAAAGAGGGCCTGCTCAAGGAAAACATCGATGGCGAGGCGCTGGAATGGGCGCATCGGCGGATGCTCGCGCGCAGCGAAGCACGCAAGATCTTGATGGTGATTTCCGATGGCGCTCCGGTGGACGACTCAACCTTGTCGGTCAACCCGGCCAACTATCTTGAAAAGCATTTGCGCGATGTGATCGCCATGGTCGAGCGCCGCCGCGGGGTGGAATTGCTGGCCATCGGGATTGGCCATGACGTGACACGCTATTACCAACGCGCGGTCACCATCACCGATGCCGAGCAATTGGCAGGCGCCATCACCGAGCAATTGGCAAGCCTGTTTGACAGTGATCCGCGCGCGCGGGCGCGTGTCATGGGCATGCGCCGCGCCAGCTAGCGCGGTCAGACGGGGCGCAAAACGCATGTTTTGCGTGGCCCCCGCTCCTGGCACCGGCGCAGGTGGCACGAGCCAGCATTGCGTATTTTTGGAAAAGTGAAGGGGGCTTTCGCGTGTTTCAAAGTTTCAAGGCAAAAACGCGTGTCGAAGATAGCGGGCCGCGCTTGGCTTTGCTGCGCGCCGCGATGCGTGATGCGGGGCTTGATGCCTTCCTTGTCCCGCGGGCCGACCGCTTTCAGGGCGAATATGTCGCCCCTTGCGATGAGCGCCTGGCATGGCTGACAGGATTTACCGGTTCGGCAGGCTTTGCCGCGATCTCGGCCGACCGCGCCGGCATTTTTGTCGATGGGCGCTACCGGGTGCAGGTGCGGGTGCAATCGGATATGGCGGTGTTCGAGCCTGTAAACTGGCCCGAAACCGCGCTCGAGGATTGGCTGTTCACCGCCCTGCCGCAAGGCGGGTGCGTGGGCTATGATCCTTGGCTGCATAGCGCGGCCGAAGTCGCGCGGCTGGACAAGGCGCTTTCACCCCACCAAATTGCGTTGCAACCCGTGGACAACCTGATCGACACGATCTGGGCTGACCGCCCCGACCCGCCGATGGCCCCGGCGACAGCGTGGCCGCAGGCATATGCCGGACGCCGTGCAGAAGAGAAGCTTGCCCAGATTGCCGAAATTCTGAGCAAAGCAGGCGATGACGCGGCGCTGATCACCCAGCCCGACAGCCTGTGCTGGCTTTTGAACCTGCGCGGCGGCGATGTCAGCCACACGCCGCTATTGCATGCGATGGGAATTATGCGGCGTGATGGGCGGCTCGATCTTTTCGTCATGGCCGAAAAGCTGGCCGGTGTGGCATTGCCGCAAACGGTTACGGCTCATCCGCCCCAAGCCTTGGCCCAAATGCTCACCGCCGAGACTGGCCGGATCAGGATCGATCCCGCGACCGCCCCGCAAGCGGCCAAGGCCATCCTTGCCACCAGCGATGTCACGATTGCCGAAGCGGCCGATCCCTGCCTCTTGCCCAAGGCCTGCAAACACCCTGCCGAGATTGCGGCCACCACCGCCGCGCATCTGCGTGACGGGGCGGCCATGGCGCGATTCCTGCATTGGTTCGACCAAGAGGCCCCAAAGGGCAATCTGACCGAGATCGATTGCGTCCGCGCGCTCGAAGGGTTCCGCCGCGAGACAGGTGCGCTCAAGGAGATCAGCTTTGACACCATCGCCGGCGCAGGTGCCAATGGCGCCATCGTGCATTACCGCGTGACTGAAGAAAGTAACGCTCCCGTCACCCCCGGCTCGCTGTTCTTGATCGACAGCGGTGGCCAATACGCGGATGGAACAACCGATATCACCCGCACGCTGTGCGTGGGCGATACCGCCCCCGATGCTGCGCGCGTGGCCTTTACGCAAGTCTTGCAAGGCATGATCGCCATCCACCGGGCGCGCTTCCCCAAGGGGGTGGCGGGCGCGCATCTCGATGCCTTGGCGCGCGCGCCACTTTGGGCGGCGGGCCGCGATTTCGACCATGGCACAGGCCACGGGGTCGGCGTCTATCTGGGTGTGCATGAAGGCCCCCAGCGGCTCAGCCGTGTTTCGACCATCCCGCTCGAGGCAGGCATGATCTTGTCGAATGAACCGGGCTATTACCGCGAAGGCGCGTTCGGCATCCGCATCGAGAACCTGATCGTGGTCACGCCTGCCCCCGCCCTGCCCGACGGCGACCCACGCGAAATGCTGTGTTTCGAGACACTGACCTGGGCGCCCATCGACCGTCGCTTGGTCGTGGCTGAAATGCTTGCCGCCTGGGAGCGCGATTGGCTGAACGGCTACCATCGGAGCGTTTTGGACCTTATCGGCCCTCAGCTTGACCCAGACACCTACGCTTGGCTTGCCGCGGCCTGCGCGCCGATCTGACATGCCCCTGTCACATGGGGTTGGCATCCGGGGACTTGAACGACATAAGGGCGACAACCGTTGAAAGGACCGCACATGGCCGAGAACATCACGATACGAAACGCCCCCGGCAGATGGGTCGTGCGTGCTGGCGGCGCGATCTTGGGCGAAAGCAACCGCGCGCTGGAATTGACCGAAGGCGATTACCCCCCGGTCATCTACTTCCCGCGCGACGACATTGGCATGGCATTCTTGGAGAAAACCGCCAGTGCCACGACCTGCCCGCACAAGGGTGTCGCAAGCTACTTCATGGTCTGCGTGCCGTCAGGCAACATGCCCGATGCAGCATGGAGCTACGAGGCGCCGCTACCCGCCATGGCAGCTATCACGGGCCATATCGCCTTTTACACCGATCGGGTCACGGTCGAGCGGCTCTGATCAACTTAGCTATGCTCCTCGGCCGCAGTGGCGGCCAAGGCGCGGTTATAGGCCTTGAGCGCATCGACATGAAAGAGCGCGCCCTCCAGCGCAGGTGGCCCATCGCCTGGCGCAAGCTTGACGACCGGCACGAAATCGAGGCCGGTGCGCTCGAAAATCGGCAAGGCACGCTCAAGTGTTGCGTTGGTATCAGTATAAATGCCTTGTTCGATCAGGGTCAAAAGCCGCTCATACGGGGCGGAATTCTCGTGATCCATCGGCCGCATCACCAGCCCAACGCGGAACATCGCCAAGAGATAGGCCTGCGGCCCGGCGGCGAGGTGGATATTGCGCCGCTCAAGCTGGGTGAGGAAAAACGACCGATCCACAAGCCGGGATGCGAGCGCGGTCGAGATCGACACCGCAACCATCACGGCCAATCCCGTCTGCCAATCGCCTGTCAGTTCGAACACGATCAAGGTGGTCGAGATCGGCGCACCGAGCACGGCAGCCGCGACAGCCCCCATCCCCGCCAGCGCGTATAACGTCCCTTCGCCTGATTGATCGGGAAAGATCGCCGTGGCGACGATACCAAAGGCAAGCCCAGTCATCGCACCAATCATCAGCGAAGGCGAAAAGATGCCGCCCCCCATGCGCCCGCCCAAGGTGATGGCAACGGCCAAGACCTTCAGCACGGTAAAGACGATCGCTTCATGCAACAGCAACGCCCCGGTCAGCGCAGCCGATGTCGTCTCGTAACCCACGCCAATGATATGGGGAAAGGGGATGGCCATCATGCCCAAGAGCAACCCTGCACAGGCCGGCCGAAGCCAGCGCGGCAACCCCGAGAGCCGCTGGGCCAGGTTGCCCAAATCCTCGGCCCAGAACACCGCCCGCATCAAGGCGACCGCGACCAGACCGCAGACCAATCCAAGGATCAAGAAGGCAGGCAATTCGGCATAGAATTGCAGCGCATTATCGCTGGGCAGGCTATACTCCGTCACGCCGCCAAACTCGAGCCGGTTGATCACCGTACCTGCGACGCTGGCGATCACGATGGGCGCAAAAGCATGCACCGCGAAATGGCGCAACACCACCTCAAGGGCGAAAAGCGCGCCCGCGATCGGTGCGTTGAACGAGGCGCTGACCGCGGCGGCCACCGCGCACCCCAACAGATCGCGCCCGGTGATGCCATCGGCCCGGATCCAATCGCTGACCTTGCTCGAGATCACGGCCGCCAGATGCACCACAGGCCCTTCACGCCCCGATGAGCCACCCGATCCGAGCGTAATGAGCGAGGCAAAAGCCGAAGCGATCCCTGCCTTTTGTTCAACCCGCCCATCGGCAAGTGCCGCGCCTTCGATCACGTCGGCAACCGAACGCGCGCGCCCATCGGGGGTAAAGAGATGCAGGATCACACCCACGGCCAAGCCACCCGCTACGGGGATCAGCAAGATCATGTACCAAGGCAGGCTTTCGGCAAAGCTGTGCATCAAGCGCACATCATCAACACCGTAAAGCGCTTCTTGCAGCCAGCTAATGCCCTTGCGAAACAACAGCGCGGCAAAACCCGCCGCGATCCCGATCAGCAAGGCGATCAGCCAGAACTGCACTTGGGTTGGCCCGTTTTCCCGCAGTACCAGCCAGCCGCGCCGGCTTGCCGCCAAAGCGGCAGTGATGCATTCGCGCAGTAGGCCGATCACGGTTTCGGCCACGCCGATCCCCTTTTGCGGAGCATGTCTGACCCCATTGTCGCAACCGTTCCGCATCCGGCACACGACGGGTAACTCAAGCTGTAAGCCACGGATCGCCTTGAGAAAAGGCCAGAGCGTTCACGATCGCCACGCATTGGTGGATGCACTGAAAACTTTCGTGATCGCCGGCGATGCAATGACCCACCATCCTTGCTTCACAAATACGCCCGGGGAGACGCGCAAAGCGCGGCGGGGGCAGAGCCACCACACCTTCAATCGCCGCCTTTGGTGGCGGGGGCAAAACCCCCTCACCTTAAGCGCCGTCTCTAGCCTTGCACTGCACCAATCAGGGCGCGTGCCGCGTCACGCGCGGCATCGGTGATACGCTCACCGGCGAGCATCCGTGCCACCTCGTCGATGCGTTGATCGGGGTTTAGCGCGCTGACATGGCTGAAAGTCACCCCATCCGTGACGCGCTTGGCCACTTGCCAATGATGCGCGCCAAGGGCTGCGACCTGCGGGGAATGGGTGACGACAAGGACCTGCGCACCCTCAGCCAAGGCCTTGAGGCGGCGGCCCACCGCATCGGCGGTCGCGCCGCCTACGCCGCGGTCAATCTCGTCGAAGATCATCGTGATGCCACGCGTCTGCGCAGTCAGACAAACCTTCAAGGCAAGCAAAAAGCGCGACAACTCCCCGCCTGATGCGATCTTGTTGAGGGGTCCGGCAGGCGCACCAGGGTTTGTCGCGGCCACGAAGGTCACCTGATCCACCCCCTCGGGGCCGGGGGTGGCGGGGGCGATCTCGGTGGTGAACACTGCGCGCTCCATCTTCAGGGGCGCAAGTTCGCCGGCCATCGCAGCGTCAAGCTTGGCCGCGGCGGCGCGACGGGCCGCGGTGAGCTTGGCGGCCATCTCGGCATAATCCTTGGCGGCCATGGTTTCGGCGGCACTCAAGCGGGCGATCTGGTCGGTGCCACCATCAAGCGCGGCAAGCCTGCCACGCAATTCATCGGCCAAACTGGCCAGATCATCAGGACCAACACCATGTTTGCGCGCCAAGCCGCGCAGCGCAAAGAGCCTCTCTTCGGTCCGTTCTAGGGCAAATGGATCAAGATCGAGCGCCTCGGCGAAACGGGCGAGCGCGTCTTGCGCCATCCCCAATTCAACCATGGCGCGCTCAAGCGCGCCAAGTGCCTCGTCCAGCCCACCTTCTGCCCGACCTGCCAACCCGTCGAGCCATCGGCGCGCATCGGCCATCATGCCTTCGGCCCCTTGCACACCAAGGGCTGCATCGGCGCGGGCAAGGTCTTCGCGCATCTTGGCGGCCGATTGCATCAAGCGACGGCTGGCATCAAGCGTCGCCTCTTCGCCCTGTTGCGGGTCAAGCTGATCCAGTTCGGCCACGGCATGACGCAGGAAGTCTTCCTCAGCCTGCATCCGCGCCAGATCGGCCTGCGCAGATGTCAGCGCCTTTTGCGCGGCGCGATGGGCCGACCAAGAGGTGCGCATCGCGGCCAGCATCGCCGCATGCCCCCCGAAATCATCGAGCATGGCGCGGTGTTGGCGCGGATCAAGCAAGCCGCGATCATCTTGCTGTCCATGCAATTCGACCAAGGTATCAGACAAGGCGCGCAAGACATCGCCGCTGGCGCGACGGTCGTTGATCCACGCCATTTTACGCCCATCGGGCATATTCACCCGGCGCAAGATCAATTCGGGGGATGCGGGCAATCCCGCCTCGGCCAAGACCGCAAGAGCGCCGTGATCGGGGTCAAGGGCAAAGGTTGCGACCACCTCGCCCTGCGCCGCACCCGCGCGTACCAAATCGGCCCGCCCGCGCCAGCCAAGGGCAAAGCCTAACGCATCGAGAAGAATGGATTTCCCGGCGCCGGTTTCACCCGTCAACACGTTCAACCCCGGCTGAAACGCAAGTTCCAGACGGTCGATAATCAACATGTCGCGAATATCGAGGTGAAGCAGCATCAGGCCCCGCGCGTCCCTATCCCCTGCGGCCCGAACCGGGCAGCGATGCAGAATTCAGAGCCAATCCCCGCGCACTGTCTGACGCCAGATATCGCGCAACCACCCCTCGCCCGCCGCGTCTGGTGCCAAATCCTGACCCGTCAACTGGCGATAGGCATCGTCGTAGAAGGGGGAGGATTGATAATTATACCCCAAGATCGCACCGGCCGTCTGCGCCTCGTCAGTCAGACCGAGTGCAAGGTAAGCCTCGACCAGACGCATCAGCGCCTCGGGAGTGTGGCTGGTTGTCTGGAACTGTTCAACGACCACACGGAAGCGGTTGATTGCGGCCCCGTAATGCTCTTTGCGCAGGTAGTAGCGCCCGATCTCCATTTCCTTCCCGGCAAGGTGATCAAAGGCGAGATCGAAGCGCAAGATCGCATCTTGGGCATACTCGCTCTCGGGGTAGCGTTCGATCACCTCGCGCAGCGCTTGCAACGCTTGAAAGGTGATCCCCTGATCGCGCCCGACCTGATCGATCTGATCGTAATAGCTCAGCGCCAAAAGGAACTGGGCGTAAGCGGCATCTTCTTCGCCGGGGTAGAAATCGATGAAACGTTGCGCGGCGATGCGCGTATTCTCGTAATCCTTGGCGCTGTGATAGGCGAAAGCGGCCATGATCAAGCCGCGGCTGGCCCACTCGGAATAGGGATGCAGCCGCTCAACCTCGATGAAAAGGGCGGCGGCATCTTCGGGTTCATCCGCGGCAAGCGCTGCTTCGCCCCGCGCAAAGATCGTCGCGGCGTCAAGTTGCTCGAGGGGAACAGGCGCGCTGCGACCGGCGAAAAAACCACCCTCGGCGAAAAGGCCCCTATCACCACAGCCGGCAAGCGCCGTCACAAGGCAGAGGCTTGCACCAAGGCCCCATTTCCGGATCATGCCCTGACCGCTGCGCTGCATGGTTGAAAACCTCGTCCTTGTCGCTGCGAGCGCTGTCATGCACCCGCCGTCACGTGGTCCTAACACATAATTTTGGAGCGCAAAACGCAAGAGTTCACCAAGCGGCTCTTGCCGATAATCGAGCGTCAGTGATCAGGCGACATGCGCCAAATCGGCCCCGGTCACACCAATGCCGGGCAAGCTGGCAGCCTGTTGCGCGCTACATTCCACCACACGCCATGCGCCATGCGTGGCGAAAAGCTTGCGCAAAAGCTGGTTGGTCAGCATGTGGCCCGCGCGTAGCCCGGTGTATCGCCCCAAGATCGGCGCCCCGGCCAAGGCCAGATCACCCAAAGCGTCAAGCATCTTGTGACGCACGGCCTCGTCTGCGTGGCGCAGGCCACCGGGGGTAAGAACCGTGTCGCCATCGACAACCACAGCGTTGTCATAGCTGCCACCCAACGCCAAGCCTGCGGCGTGCATCGCATCAACATCGGCCTTGCGGCAGAATGTGCGGCTGTCGCAGAACTCGCGCACGAAGCGGCCATTGGCCAGATTGGCCACCCTGCGCTGACGCCCAATCGCGGCATCGGCGAAATCGATGGTGAAATCCATTTCAAGACCGGCAGCCGGTGAAAGGATTGCGTGGCTTTCACCATCGCTGACCAAGATCTCCTGCAAGATCTCGATCGCATGGATCGGTGCATCTTGCTGCTGGATCCCCGCGGCCAGAAAAGCGCGCACGAACGGTGCAGCAGACCCATCAAGGATTGGCAATTCCGGGCCATCCACTTCGATCAAGGCGTTATGAATGCCACATCCCGCCAGCGCTGCCATGATATGCTCGATCGTCGAGACCTCGGTCCCGTCATCGCCGCGCAGCTTCGTACAAAGGCGGCTCATCGGCACGGCGTCATAGCGCGCGGGGATCAAGGCAGCCTGCGGCAAATCTGTACGCGCAAACCACAAGCCCATATGGGCAGCTTGCGGCGCGACCGTCACATTGACGCGCTGCCCAGTGTGAAGACCCACACCCGACAAGCGGACCGTTTGCCTGAGCGTTGCCTGCATTGCGTACTCCGTATCCCCCAATCGCACCCACAGTTTGGCCTTGCGCGGCCGTGTCTTGTGATGCGCAGCGGCGGCAGCTTTGGTTATCGCTGCATCCCCATTTGTGTCGATAACGGGCCGGGAAGAAAGGAACAATTCAACCTTTATGACGTCTTGCAACAAAGCCTAGAGCAATCGGCAATTCTTTGCCTACGCGAATCGCTAAATGGACCAACCATTTGGTAAAAAACAAAAAAGGGCCGACACAACTGTCGGCCCTCTTGGCAAAAACATCGCGGCGTTAATTCGCTTGGCGCCGCAAGAAAGCGGGGATGTCGATGCGTTCCTGCTCGGGATCAACGATTCCCTCATCAGGCATGGCGCGCTGCACGGGCTGTTGCATCGGCTGTTGAACGGGGCGCGGCGGTATGGTGCCAGTCATCATCGGCTGACGACGCTCGGTCATTGGATGGCTTTCTTCAGCATGGCCGGTCATCCGATTGATCAAGGAGTTCAAGCTCAGACGCGATTTCTGCACCTCTGGCTGCGGCTGCGCGGAGGCCGCCGGGCGCGCGACATCTTTCTGGATCGCATCGCGCAGACGGGCAAGCACTTCGGGGCGGGCCTTGCTTACGAACTGCTGCCCGCTAACCGCTGGTTCTTGCGCAGGATGGTTGAAGCCTGCCGGTTGTGTCTCAGCTGTCTCAGGCTGAAACTGGGGCTTGGGCTGGGAAGCATAGACCGGGGCTGGAACCTCATCGACCACGCCGAGATCGTCGTCGTCATAAGCGCCCATGCCGAGGCTATTGAACAGCGAGGGCTCTGCCTGATCGTGCCGGGCAAAAGCCGCGCGGCCGGGTTGCGCGACCGCCTCTGGTTGCGGCGCAGGCGCGGCGGCGACCTCTGCGGCAGGGCGTGCTGGCACGGCTGCGGCGGTATAAACGCGCGCCGGTTCCTCCGGGGCTTTTGCGGCTTCGGCCACATCGATGCCGGTTGCCACGACGCTCACGCGCATCCGGCCTTCCATGGCGGTATCGAGTGTCGATCCGACGATGATGTTTGCTTCTGGGTCAACCTCTTCGCGGATACGATTGGCCGCCTCGTCAAGCTCGAACAAGGTCAGGTCATAGCCACCGGTCACATTGATCAAGACACCGCGCGCGCCCTTGAGGCTGATTTCATCCAAGAGCGGGTTGGCGATGGCCTTTTCGGCGGCTTGCAACGCGCGGTTCTCGCCATCTGCCTCGCCAGTGCCCATCATGGCCTTGCCCATCTCGTTCATCACGGCGCGCACATCGGCAAAGTCGAGATTGATCAAACCGGGCCGAACCATCAGGTCGGTCACACCCTTGACGCCCTGATAAAGCACGTCGTCGGCCATCGCGAAGGCCTCGGTGAAGGTGGTCTTTTCATTGGCCAGACGGAACAGGTTCTGGTTGGGAATGATGATCAGCGTATCGACGACCTTTTGCAGCGCCTCGATCCCCTCATCGGCCTGGCGCATACGCTTGGCCCCTTCAAACTGGAAGGGTTTGGTCACGACGCCGACGGTCAAAACACCCAATTCGCGGGCGGCCTGCGCGATGATGGGGGCCGCGCCCGTGCCTGTACCGCCGCCCATGCCGGCGGTGATAAAGGCCATGTGAACACCGGCCAGATGATCCACGATCTCTTCGATCGACTCTTCGGCGGCCGAGGCACCGACCGCGGGGCGCGCGCCGGCGCCCAAACCTTCGGTCACACGCGCACCCATCTGGATGCGAGCATTGGCGCGCGATTGCGCCAATGCTTGCGCGTCGGTGTTGGCAACCACGAACTCGCAACCATCCAGGCTTTGGTCGATCATATTGTTGACGGCATTGCCCCCGGCCCCACCCACGCCAAACACGGTGATCCGGGGTTTCAGGTCCGGCTGGCTTTTGGGCATCATAAGATTGAGTGTCATGGGTCTGTCCGCCTGTGTGTGATCTTATTCGCGATCAATGTTCGATGTGGCGACGATCTTGGTGTCGTGCTGCCGTTTTTGCCTCTGATTTCCCACCACGTTACCCGTTTTCCGACAGCCCGTCACGCGAAAATTCTAGGTTTTTCACGAAATATAGAGCAGAAATCCGCTCAATTCGCCGCGTGTAGTGGGCAACTACCAGATACAGGGGTCACCAGTTTTCGCGCAACCATTTGGCAGCACGCCTTAGGCTACGGGCAGGCAAACGTTCGGCGGGGGTTTCGAAATCCCACCACTCGTCTTGCGGATAGGCCGCAAAAAGCGCCAAGCCCACCAGCGACGAGAAGGCAGGCCCCGCCGCCGACTGCGGCAAGCCTTGCACACGCAAGGGACGCCCCAAGCGCACCTGATTGCCCAAAATGCGGCTGGCAAGCCCATCAAGGCCGGGGATCTGGCTTGCACCGCCGGTCAAGACGATGCGCTGGCTGGGCAGATGATCGAACCCCGCCGCATCCAGACGCAGCCGCACCTCTTCTAAGATTTCTTCAACGCGCGGTCGCATCACGCCGATCAACTCGGCCCGGGTCGCCCTGCGCCGGTCGTGATGCCAATCGCCGGTCTCGCCGGTCAGTTCGATCACCTCGCGGTCATCGAGACCGGTGGCGATCACGCCACCGAAGCGGCACTTGATGCGCTCGGCATCGGCCATCGGGATCTGAAGCCCTTGGCTGATGTCACTGGTGACATGATCGCCGCCCATCCGCACGGTATCGGCGTAGATCATGTGCTTCTTGATAAAGATCGACAGGCTCGCCGTGCCGCCGCCGAGATCGATACAGGCCGCGCCCAGCTCTTGCTCGTCTTCGACAAGGCTGGAAATCCCTGCCGCATAAGGGGCCGAGGCAAGGCCCGCCAATTCCAGATCGCACCGCTTGACGCATTGCAACAGCGCTTCGATCGCGCCTGCATCAATTGACAGAAGATGCAGATCAACCGAGAGCCGGTTGCCAACATGGCCGCGCGGATCGGTCAAACCGCTCCGATGGTCGAGGGCAAAGTTCACCGGTTGGGCATGCAACACCTCGCGCCCTGCCCCCAGATCGGGCAGATCACAGGCCGTAAGTACACGGGCGACATCGGTATTCTCGACCGTGCCGCCACCGATATCGACATCACCCTCAAGTCCGTAACTGCGTGGGCGGCCACCAGCAAAGGCCACGATGACATGATCGACACGGATCTGTGCCATTTTCTGTGCAGCTTGTACGGCAGTGCGAATGGCACGCTCGGTCTCTTGCAGGCTTTCGATCTCGCCAAAGCGCACGCCGCGCGACCGGGTGGTTGCAGCACCGATGATCCGCACACTGGCTTGACCAGCCATCGCACCGATCCCTTCGGCAGGCGAGGCCGTCTCGGCGGCATCGAATTTCAATACAAGACACGAAATCTTGTGGCTTCCGATATCGAGAACAGCCACGACGCCGCGTTTAAGCGCATCTTGCCGCTTTGCCCGCATGGCGCGTTGCGCATGGTATAGCGTGTTCATCCGCTTTGCTCTCCGGTGGGATTTGCCCGCGCAGGGCTTTGCGCACCGCGCAAGGCCTCCATCGCGGCAGGGCTGAGGGTCACACTCACCCGATCGGCATCGCGCAGATCGAGGCGTTGCACATCACGGTTCAAAATATCGGTGGCATCATGGAGCCCGAGCGCCCGGTCAAGCGCCTGTACGGCACCCGTCTCGGGCAGCAGGATACGACGCCCATCCATCAACACTACATCCCAGCGCCGCTCGCCGATGCGCACCAGCCCGAGCAGTCTATCAGCCAAAGGCGCGGCTGCTGCATAAAGGGCGAGCGCCTCATCAACGACAAGATCGGCACCTTCGCCCCCGATCAGCGGCAAAGGCACATCCAACTCACGCGCGGCCAGATCAGCCACGAAATGCCCCTCGGCATCGATCAACGCAGATCCCTCGCCGGTTTGCCAAATCGCGACCGGCACCCGCTCGCGGATGATGACCGACAGATAACCCCCGGCTTGGATCCGCAAATCGGCCTGCGCCACGGCGGGCAAGGCCTCGATCCGACTGCGCAGGGCAGTCAGATCAAGGTCGAAAGACGAGAGCGGAAAAGACAGCGCGAGATGGTCGCGAATATCATCTTCAACCGCCGGGCTTGCATCGGTGATAACCATCGCGTTGACCCGGAACTCCGGGCGGCTTTCGATACTGTCACGAAGGGTTTGCAGCTGGCCAAAAAAGGCGGTGCGGCTGTGCTCATCGGCAAAGAACAAGCCCAGCCCAACAGCAACCGCGCCGACCGGCAAACCGACGCGCACCATCCGCCGAAAGAGCGGCGTCAGCCACAAACGCTGCGCGCGATAGGACCAGATCGAAGGTGCCGGATCGCGTGGGGTGTCAAGCATCCCGGCTTGGGAGGGCGGCACCGCTCGCTGTGGCCTGCGATCGGCAATCAACGGTCGCATGAGGCATCCTCCACCAGCCAGCGGCACAGCGCGCCGAAATCATAACCGCACAGCGCCGCCTGTTCCGGCGTGAGCGAGGTGGGCGTCATACCAGGCTGCGTATTGGTTTCGAGCAGGAACAGCCCACCCAGGCCGCGCCCTTCGTCCCAGCGGAAATCGGTGCGGCTGACGCCGCGACAGCCAAGCGCGCGATGGGCGACGAGCGCCATCTCCATGCAGGAATCAAAAATCGGCTTTGGCAGATCGGCAGGCACCACATGACGTGATCCACCGGGCTTGTATTTCGCGTCGTAGTCATACCAGCCATCGGTGATGATGTCAGTCACGGTCAGCGGCCCCGGTTGGCCTGGCCCGTCGCCCATCACCGAACAGGTCAATTCACGGCCCGCGAGATAGGCTTCGACCATCACCCGCGCGGGCATGGCATCGGACAGAAGCGGCGGTTCGTTGGCACCTTCGGCGACCAGATAGACACCGACCGAGGACCCTTCGTTATTGGGTTTGATCACATATGGCGGGGTCAGCACATGAGCTTCCATCGCCTGCGCCTTGGTCACGATCCGGCTTTCGGCAACCGGCAGGCCATGGGCGCGATAGACATCCTTGGTGCGGGTCTTGTCCATCGCGAGCGCCGAGGCCAGCACGCCTGAATGGGTGTAGGGGATGCGCAGCCACTCCAGCAGTCCTTGCACACAGCCATCCTCGCCCCAGCGACCATGGAGCGCGTTGAAACAGATATCGGGCTTGAGCGCGTCAAGACACGACGGCAGATCGGGGCCGCAATCGACCTCGACCACCTGATAGCCTTCGCCCCTGAGCGCCTCCGCGCAGCCACGGCCCGTGGACAGCGACACCTCGTGCTCGGACGAAGGGCCACCCATCAGCACCGCAATCAGGGGGGTTGCTCTGCTCGAACCCGCCACTTTTGCCTCGATCCGCCAGGTCTTGAGCCCGGTCAACCTGTATCGGGGCTTTGCCCCTTGTTGTTATGCCGGGTTTGCCCGGATCAGTCGCGCCGCGTTACACCAACGCGCATGATTTCCCATTCTAGCGCTATTCCCTGCGTCTCGAAAACCCTTTTTCGGACATCTTCTCCCAAAGATTCAAGATCATCGGCAGTGGCGCTGCCTGTGTTGATCAAGAAGTTGGAATGCATCATCGACATCTGCGCACCGCCGCGGGTGGCACCGCGCATCCCGGCCGCGTCGATCACCTTCCACGCTTTCAACTCATGGGTGTCGTTGGCCTGCCCGGTCGAGGAATAGCCCGCCGGGTTGCGAAAGGTGGATCCGGCGCTGCGGTCCTTGGTGGGTTGGGTCGCGTCGCGCTTGGCGATCTGCTCGGCCATGAGCGAAGCGAGCGCTTCGGGATCGCCGCTGGCGGTGGCGCGAAAGGTGACTTCGGTCACGATGCTGTCGGGGGGCAGATCGGTCTGGCGATAGGCAAAGCCGATGTCGCCCTGCCCCAGCACCTCGGCGCGGCCATCGCGGTGGATGATGCGGGCGGCGTGGAAATGATCGGCAACGTAGCGCCCATAACAGCCCGCGTTCATCCTGAGGGCGCCGCCGATGGAACCGGGGATCGTGCGCAAAAATGTCAGGTCGCGCCCTGCCTCGGCCGCCTTGATCGCCACATGCGCATCAAGTGCCGCGGCCCCGGCTGTCACCAGATCGCCATCGACAGAAATCGCGTTGAAACCGCGCCCCAGCCGGATCACCACGCCCGCGATGCCGCCATCGCGCACGATCAGGTTCGATCCGACCCCCATCGGAAAGACTGGCACGTCGGCAGGCAAGGCCGCCAAGAACGCGGCCAGATCATCGGTGTCGGCAGGCTGGACCAGCCAATCGGCCGGACCACCCACGCGCAGCCATGTCAGATCGGCCAGCGGGCGGTCAGGCGTCGCGCGCCCACGCAGGGGAATATCGGCAACGCGCGTCATGCCCGCCCCGCTCGCGTCACGCTGGCGCGCTGTCCAGAATGCCCAAACCTAGCCTTTTGCATCGAGATCTTTCAGCCGCGCAGGCAGCCCATGAGCCCAAGCCGAGATGGTGCCTGCCCCAAGGCAGACGACCATATCGCCCGGACGCGCCTGTTCGCGCACGAGCCGTTCCAGATCATCCTCGGAGACAACGGCGCGCGCATGGCGGTGGCCATGCCGGATCAGCCCAGCCACCAGATCGTCGCGCCCGGCACCGGGGATCGGGTCTTCGCCCGCAGCGTAAACTTCGGCGATGCCGACGACATCGGCCTCGTTGAAGCAGGCACAGAAATCCTCGAACAGGCTTGAAAGGCGGGTGTAGCGATGGGGCTGATGGACCGCGATAACGCGCCCCTCGCTGGCTTGACGGGCGGCTTTCAGCACTGCGGCAATCTCGACAGGGTGATGACCGTAATCGTCGATGATGGTAATGCCGCCCACCTCTGCCACCTTGGTAAAGCGGCGGTTGACGCCCTTGAACCCGGCGAGGGCCGCGCGGATCTCCTCGGCCTTCATGCCCAGATGGCGCGACACCGCCACCGCAGCCAAAGCGTTCGAAACATTGTGATCACCCGGCATGGGCAGGGTGCAATTTTCAATCACCACCCCCTCGGCCTGAAGCGCGATGTCGAAATGCGCCACGCCACTTTTGTAGATCAGGTTGATCGCGCGCACATCGGCCTGTGCGTTAAAGCCAAAGGTCACAACGCGGCGGTCGGTGATGCGGCCCACAAGCGCCTGCACCTCGGGGTGATCGGTGCAGCACACGGCCAGCCCGTAAAAAGGGATATTCGAGACGAAATCGAGAAAGCCTTTGCGCAGGTTCTCGATCGTGCCCCAATGCTCCATATGCTCGGGGTCGATATTGGTGACGATGGCGATGGTGGCAGGCAGGCGGTTGAAGGTGCCGTCGCTCTCATCGGCCTCGACCACCATCCAGTCGCCTTGGCCCACCCGCGCATTCGAGCCATAGGCATGGATCACGCCGCCATTGATTACCGTCGGATCGACCCCACCCGCATCGAGAAGTGTGGCGACCATCGTCGTGGTCGTGGTCTTTCCATGCGTCCCCGCGATCGCGATATTCGAACGCAGGCGCATCAACTCGGCCAGCATCTCGGCGCGGCGCACCACCGGCAGGCCACGCAGGCGCGCAGCGTCCAACTCGGGGTTGCCCGGCTTGATCGCGGACGAGATCACGACCACCTCGGCAGCTTCTAGGTTCTCGGCGTTTTGACCGATGAAGACGCGTGCGCCCAACCCCTCGAGACGCTCGGTGATCTTGGAGGCCTTTAGATCGGACCCTTGCACCTGATAACCATGGTTCAACAGCACCTCCGCGATGCCCGACATGCCGATGCCGCCGATCCCAACGAAATGGATCGCCCCAAGCTTGGTCGGCAGTTTCGTGATCGCAGGTGTCATGCAGCGCCTTTCTGGGCCAGTTCTTCGACGAGTGCCGCCAGCGTTTGGGCCGCATCGGGCAGGCCAAGCTCCACGGCCGCTTGCGCCATCTGGTCGGCCTTGGCCGGTTGGGTGAGAATCGATGCAATCGCCGTGGCAAGACTGTCGGGCGAGAGCGATTGCTCGGGTATCATCACGGCGGCACCGCCTGCAACCAGCCCATGGGCATTCGCGCTTTGATGATCGGCGGTGGCTTGCGCATAAGGGATCAGGATCGCAGGCCGCCCGATAACAGCGATATCTGCGACCGACGAGGCACCGGCGCGGCTGATGACCAACTGCGCCTCGGACAGGCGGCGCGGGATATCGCGAAAGAATGTCTCGATCTCGGCGCGTACACCGCTCGCGCCATAGGCCGCGATCACACGTTGCAAATCCTCGGGGCGGGCTTGTTGCGCGATGCGCAAATGGGCGCGCAACGCGGCGGGAAGGCACGCAATGGCCGCAGGCACGATGTCGGACAAGATCCGCGCCCCTTGGCTGCCGCCGATGACCAGCACGCTCATCGGCCAGTCGCCGGGCGGCATGTAGGGGGCCGCCGCGCGTTCAAGAACAGCGGCGCGCACCGGGTTGCCGGTATGCACCCCCACCAGTCCATCGGGCAAGGCGGTGGGCCATGTCCCGCAGGCCACGACATCAACGCGCCGCGCAAACAGGCGGTTGACACGACCCAAGACGCCATTTTGTTCGTGGATCATGCATGGCGTGCGGGTGATCCACGCTGCGGCCAGCGCAGGGATGGTCGGATAGCCACCAAAGCCCACCACGACATCGGGCTTTTCGCGCCACATGCGCAAGGTCGCACCAAGGATGCCGCCCGCTACGCGAAACGGGACCATGAGCTTGGCCAGGATGCCGCCGCGGGCAAATGTGGCCGATGCCACCTCGCGCACCGCGACCGCATGGGAAAAGCCGTCGGTGTAACGCGCGCCACGCGCATCGGTCGATAACGTAACCTGCCAGCCCCGGCGCAGCATCACTTCGGACAAGGCTTGGGCGGGAAACATATGCCCCCCCGTGCCACCCGCCGCGATGATCAGATGTGCGCGTGTCGGCGTCATGGCGTCACCTTTGCCGGGACAACAGATAGTCGCCGAGATCGCCCTGCGGTCGCGACCGGGTAAAGGCCAAGAGCATGCCAACCGATATCCCCATCGCAATCAGCGAAGAGCCGCCATAGCTAACGAAGGGGAGTGTCATTCCTTTGGCAGGCAAGAGCCGGACTGCGACACCGAGATTGATGAAAGCTTGCAGCGCCAAAAGGCTGACCAGCCCTGTGCCAGCTAGCCGAATAAAGGTGTCACGCTCACGCATCAGGCGGAAATAGGACCGCAGCGCGATGGTCACGAACAGCGCGATGATCAGATAGACCATGACCACGCCATATTCTTCGGCGGCGACCGCGATGATGAAATCAGTATGCGCATCGGGTAGCGTCCAGCGCACTGTCCCCTCGCCCAGACCTGCGCCAAACAACCCGCCATTGCGGATCGCGTCGGTCGCATAGCCGATCTGGGTTGTGGGGTCGATCTCGGCTGAGAGGAACCCGTCGATGCGGCGCGCCACATGTTCGGAATTGGCATAGGCAAAGACACCGCCGACTGCCACCAGCGCCATGACGGTGAACAAGACCAGCATCGGCGCGCCCGAGACGAAATAGATCACCGACCAAGCAAAGACGATCAGCGCGCCTTGGCCAAAATCAGGCTGCATCACCAAAAAGCCCACGATCACCATCATGGCAAAGAGCGAGACAGTCTTGCCCGGCGGGCCGCCGATCTCTTGGCTGGCCGCGATCATCCACGCGGTGAAGATCACGAAAACGGGTTTGAGGAACTCGGCCGGTTGCACCGAGGCGAAGCCAAGCGAGAACCAGCGCACCGCCCCTTGGCCGAAATCCGTGCCAAAAGCAGGCAGCATCGCCAGCGCGAAGACCGCGCCGAAAAAGCCGATCACGCCAAGCCGGCGGATCATTACTGGGTTCAGCATGGACACAACCAGCATCACCAACAGCGCCAGACCGCCAAAGGCGGCCTGTCGTGTCACATAGTAAAATGGGTCAAGTCCGTTGCGTTCGGCCAAAGGTGTCGAGGCCGCGAAGCCAAGCAGGATGCCGATGGCGAAAAGGGAAAAGATGCAAAAGATCGTGACCCGATCGACCGTGCGCCACCAACGTGGGATCACGGCCTCGCCGGATTGCACGATCACCGTGCCATGCGCGATTTCCGTCATGGGGACTGCCTGCCCGTTTGTATTTTATCTGCCTCGACGCGCCCGTTTGCCGGGTCTGACAGATAGCCTAACCCGAAACGCCGCGCAGGGCCAGCGTTAGCTTGGCTGTGGCGGCTGTCTCAGCTCAGTTTTTCGGCAAGAGCTTGCCCACCTGCTCCATGAAATCGCGACCGCGATGCTCGAAGCTATCATATTGATCGAAACTCGCTGCCGCAGGCGCGAGCAAGACGGTATCGCCGTCCTCGGCCTCGGAGGCCGCGCGCACCACAGCGGTCGCCATGTCGCCACAGATTTCGTGCGGCACGTCGCCCAAGTGAAGGGCGAAGGCCGCGGCCTCGCGGCCGACGACATAGGCCTTCACCACTGCGCCCGCCGCAGGGGCGAGCGCCGCCATCCCCCCCTCTTTCTCCAGCCCGCCACAGATCCAGCGGATGCGCTTGAATGCCCCCAGCGCCTTGACCGCTGCATCCACATTCGTGGCCTTGCTGTCATTGACGAAGGCAACGCCACCGATCTCGGCCACGCGCTGGCTGCGGTGTGGCAAGCCTTCGAAACTGTGGAATGCGGTCTCGATCTCCTTGGGCGAAAGGCCCAATGCGCGGCAAGCCCCATAGGCGCAGGCTGCGTTTTGATGATTATGCGCGCCAGGCAGGCCCGGCACCACGCGCAGGTCGATCGACGCCACTTGGCGGCCCTTGCGCATCTCCGACAGCCAGCCCTTGCGCGCCACCAGATCCCAGCCAAGGCCCGAAAGTTTGGCCGAGGACACCCGGATCACGCGCGCATCGCCCGGCCCTTCGGCGAGTTGGTTGGCGATATACTGCCCTTCGATCTCGTCCACGCCGATGACGGCGCGATCTGGCCCGCCTTCGGAGAAGAGCCGCCGCTTGGCTGCGAAATAGCCGCCCATGCCGCCGTGGCGATCCAGATGATCGGGCGACAGATTGGTGAAGACCGCCACATCCGGCGTCAGCGCGCGCGCAAGCTCGATCTGGTAGGAGCTCAGTTCCAGCACCACCACGCCGCCATCCTCGGGCGGGTCGATATCCAAGACACCGCGCCCGATATTGCCCGCCAGTTGCACGGGCCGCCCTGCAACCTTGAGGATATGGGCGATCAGCGCCGATGTCGTGGATTTTCCGTTCGAGCCGGTGATCGCGACGACCTTGGGCGGGGTGTCCATCTCGGTCCAATCCCCCTGCCCCAGCGAGCGAAAGAACAGCCCGACATCATTGTCGACCGGCACACCGGCCATCTGGGCCGCGGCAATCGCGCGGTGCGGCGTGGGGTAGAGATGTGGAATACCCGGCGAGGTGATCAACGCCGCCACCCCATCGAAGGCACCCTGCGCCATCGGATCCCAGATCGTGAACCCTTCGGCACCTGCGGCGTCGCGGGCGGCTGCGCCATCATCCCAGCACAGCGCCTCGGCACCGCCTGCGCGCAGAGCGCGCGCCGTGGCCAGCCCCGAACGGCCAAGACCCAAGACCGCGACCCGCTGCCCTTCGACGCCTTGAACCGGTATCATGGCCTCACCCCTTTACCGCAGCTTCAATGTCGCCAGACCGATCAGCGCCAAGATCAGCGAGATGATCCAGAACCGGATCACAACTTGCGGCTCGGCCCAGCCTTTTTTCTCGAAATGGTGATGGATCGGTGCCATCAGGAAGACGCGCTTGCCGGTGGCCTTGAAATAGGCGACCTGCACGATCACGCTGACGGCTTCGGCGACGAAAAGCCCGCCGACAATGGCCAAGACGATCTCGTGCTTGGTCGCCACCGCGATCGCGCCCAGCGCGCCGCCCAAGGCAAGCGAGCCGGTATCGCCCATGAACACGGCCGCCGGCGGCGCATTATACCACAAGAACCCAAGGCCGCCCCCGATCAGACCGGCAGTGAAGATCAACAGCTCACCCGTGCCGGGGACATAATGCACATCGAGGTACTCGGTAAAATCGACGCGCCCCACCGCATAGGCGATCACGCCCAGCGTGCCTGCCGCGATCATCACCGGCATGATCGCCAGACCATCAAGCCCATCGGTCAGGTTGACCGCATTGGCCGAGCCCACGATCACCAGCATCGCGAATGGCAGAAAAAGCCAGCCCATGTTGATCAGCACATCCTTGAACACAGGCACGGCCAGTTGCGCCGAGAGCGCATCGGGGTGGATCGCGACACAGATCGCCGCCGCGACGGCCGCGATCACGAAACCGATCAAGAGCCGCACCCGCCCTGACAGCCCGGCGCTGGTGTTGCGGCTGACCTTGGCCCAGTCATCGGCAAAGCCGATCAGGCCAAACCCGACCGTGGTCAAAAGCACGATCCAGACGTACGGGTTGTCAAGCCGCGCCCAGAGCAGTGTGGACAGTGTCAGTGCAGCCAAGATCAGCAAACCGCCCATGGTCGGCGTTCCCGCCTTGGCCATGTGGTGGGCAGGGCCATCGGCCCGGATCGGTTGGCCACCCGTATATTTGCGCCGCAGCGCGTTGATCAGCGGCCGCCCGAAGACAAAGCCAAAGATCAGCGATGTGAAAAAGGCCCCACCCGCGCGAAAGGTGATGTAGCGAAACAGGTTGAAAACATCCCCGCCATCGGAGAACGCGGTCAGCCAATACAACATCTAGCGGTGTTCCTATTCATGATCCACTGCCGCTTGCCCGAGTTTGCGCAGCACGTCAACCACGCGGGATACCTTGATCCCTTTGGACCCCTTGAGCAGGACAATATCATCGGCCCTGAGGCTTTGCGGCAGGTATGCGGCCATGTCCTCGGCGTTGGCGCAATGTTTGCCGCGGATCGTACCGCGCAAGGCGGCATGCAGATGCGCCATCAAGGGTCCGACTGTGTGGACCAGCGCGATGCGCGCCATAACGGGGTGTTCGGCGATGGCGGCATGAAGCGCCGGCCCCGTCGGCCCCAGTTCCAGCATGTCGCCCAAGACCGCGATGCGCCGCCCACGCCCTGTCGGCTCGGCCGCGGCCAGCATTTCAAGCGCTGCGCCAACCGAGGCGGGATTGGCATTGAAAGCATCATCGATCATCGCGATCGTCAAATCATCGCGCCCGCCAAGCATCAGCTTTTCACGCGTGCCGCGCCCTTGAAACGGCGTCCAACTGGCGAGCGTGATCGCGGCTTGGGTCGCGTCCGCGCCGATCAAGTCGACCGCCGCCAGCGCGATCAGCGCGTTCATCGCGTAATGCCGACCCGGCGCGCCGATCTTGAATAGCCGCTTGGTGCCAAGGATATCGGCCTCGACCACCGTGGCGTTCTGGGCAAGCTGTGCCGCGATCATGCGCACCTCGGCCCCGTCGAAGGAACCAAAACGCACGACGCGCGCACCGACCGAGCGGGCCTTGTCAAACAAGATCTGGGTCGTGTCGATATCACCATTGGCAAGTGCCACGCCACCGGGAGCGAGGCCCTCAAAGATCGCGGCCTTTTCATGGGCGATCCCTTCAAGCGCACCGAACGCTTCCAGGTGGGCGGGCGCGACGGTGGTCACGATGGCAAGATCGGGCCGGGCGAGTTGCGACAGCGGCGCGATTTCGCCGGGATGGTTCATGCCGATCTCGATCACGGCATAGTCGGTATCGGCAGGCATGCGCGCCAGCGTAAGCGGCACCCCCCAGTGATTGTTGAAGCTGGCCACGGCGGCATGGGTCTTGCCCTGCGCGGCGAGCGCCGTGCGCAGCATTTCTTTGACCGTGGTCTTGCCGACCGACCCCGTCACGGCGATGATCTTGGCACGGCTACGCGCGCGCGCGGCGACCGCCAAGGCGCGCAAACCATCCATGACATCATCAACGAGCAAAAGGCGCGTGGGATCAACACCTTGCGGCACGCGCGACACAAGGGCGGCGGCGGCTCCGGCGGCCAGCGCGGCGGCGACGAAATCATGCCCGTCGCGAGCGGCGGAAAGCGCCACGAACATCTCGCCCGGCGCAATCGTGCGACTATCAATCGACAGGCCCGTCACCGCCCAATCACCGGCGAGCTTACCACCCGTGGCGGCGGCGGCAGCGGCAGCTGTCCATAGTACGCTCATGCCCGCCCCTCCAACGCGGCGATGGCAAGGCTTGCCTGTTCGACATCGTCGAACGGATAGACCACATCGCCCACGATCTGCCCGCTTTCATGCCCCTTGCCCGCAATCAAGAGCGCATCACCTGGTGCCAAGTCTGCGACCCCGCGCAAGATCGCTTCGGCGCGGTCCCCCACCTCGAAGGCCGCGGGGCAAGCTTGCATAATTTCTGCACGAATTTGGGCTGGAACCTCGGATCTTGGGTTGTCGTCTGTCACAAATACCACATCAGCATGATCGGCAGCGGCCTTGCCCATCAAGGGGCGCTTGCCGCGGTCACGGTCGCCGCCGGCACCAAAGACCACAAGCAACCGGCCCATCACATGCGGGCGCAGCGCCCTGAGCGCCGTTTCCAGCGCGTCGGGCGTATGAGCGTAGTCAACGAAGACCGGCGCGCCATTGGCGCGGCGGCCTGCCAATTGCATGCGCCCGCGCACACCCGTCAGGCGCGGCAGAACGGAAAACACCGCCTGCGCCTCCTCGCCCGCGGCGATGACCAGACCGGCCGCCGTGAGCACATTCATCGCTTGAAAACCACCGATTAACGGCAAGCGCGTCTGCACCGGCTGACCCTGCCAGCGAAACAGCACATCTTGACCCGTCTCATCAAGGCGGCGCGCCGTGATCTTGAGGGCCGCATCCTCGGCATATTGGCCAACACCGATCACCTCGATCTCGCGGCGCGCACAGGCGGCAGCGACGTCGGGGCCGTAGTTGTCATCGAGATTGACGACCGCCACCCCATCTTCGGGCAAAAGCTCGGTGAACAAGCGCAGCTTGGCGTGGAAATAGGTCTCCATGTCGCCGTGGTAATCGAGATGGTCTTGTGTGAGATTCGTGAAAGCGGCCGCTGCAAGCCGCACCGCCTCCATCCGCCGCTGGTCAAGGCCGTGAGACGATGCCTCCATCGCGACATGGGTCACACCCGCCGCCGCCATCTCGGCCAAGAGCCGTTGAAGCGTCAGAGGATCGGGCGTTGTGTGTAGCCCCGGCGCGGCATATGCCCCTTCGACCCCGGTCGTGCCGATATTGACCGCCTCATGGTTCAAAAGCGCCCAGATCTGGCGCGCAAAACTGGCGACGCTGGTCTTGCCATTTGTGCCGGTCACCGCGACCACGCAATCGGGCTGCGCCGCGAACCAAAGTGCCGCTGCATGGGCAAGGGCGGCGCGCGCATCCTCGACCACCACCAGCGCAACTGCGCTTGCCGCCAAGGCATCGGCGGCGAGGGCTGCACCTTGGCGATCGGTCAAAATCGCAGCGGCTCCGTTTTGCAAGGCCGTGGGGATAAAGGCCGCGCCATGCACCTGCGTGCCGGGCAGCGCGGCAAAAAGGCTGCCGGGGGTCAATTTGCGACTATCGAGCGACAGACCGCTCACAGCCACATCGCCGCCTGCGCGTGGCGTCAGACCGAGATCCGAAAGCTGCCGTGTCACAGCGGCCATTGCCCCACCCCATGCGCCCTCACCGTGACGCGCTCGATAGCGCATTCATGGCACCCGGTTCAATCTCGGGGCGCAACCCCAAAAGCGGGGCGCTGCGGCGAATGATCTCGGCAGCGACGGGAACAACCGTCCAACCCGCGGTGCGGCGCGGTTCCGGCCCCGAGGTTTCAACAGGTTCTTGCAGCATGGTGATGAGCACATAGCGCGGTGCATGCATCGGAAAGGCCGCGGCAAAGGTGTTGATATTGCGATCTTCGTAATAACCACCCGTGGGGCGGGGCAGGTCGGCGGTGCCGGTCTTGCCGCCCACAGCGTAACCTTCGACCTCGGCAAAGCTTGCCGTGCCTTCGGTCACGGTGGCACGCATCATCGCGCGCAGTTCTTGGCTGGTCGCCTCTGAAATCACACGCGCGCCAAGCTGAGGGCGATCTTGACGCAACAGCGTTGGCACCACTTGGGTGCCGCCGTTGACCATGGTCGCGTAGGCGCCGGCCAGATGCACCAGCGAAGTGGACACACCATGCCCATAGGAAATGGTCATGGTCGATAGCTCACCCCAACGCGGCGGGACCAACGGACGGGCATTGCGCGCCTCGATGATCTCGACAGGGGCCGGTGTCAGCAGCCCGAGCTTGTCGAGAAAGTCGCGCTGCGCCTCGCCGCCGATCTTTTGGGCGATGCGCGCTGTGCCGATATTCGACGAATGGGTAAACACTTGGTGGACGGTCTGCTCAGGGCCGTAATTGCGGAAATCGCGGATGCTAAAGCGGCCCACGCGCATTGGCCCGCGGGTGTCGATGATGTCATCAGGCGCGATCAGGTCCAGCTCGAGCGCCTGCGCGATGGTGAAGGCTTTGAACACGCTGCCCAGTTCATAAACGCCCTGCACCGCGCGGTTGAACAGCGGGCTGTCAGCGGGGTCGCCCGAGGTTGCCGGGGCGGGGCGCGCGTTGGGGTCGAAATCGGGCAGGCTCGCCATGGCGATGATCTCGCCCGAGTGGGCATCCATCAGTACCGCCGCGGCACCGCGCGCATTCATCAGCGCCATGCCGCCGGCCAGCACCTCTTCCAGACCGGCTTGGACGGAAAGATCGATCGACAATTGCAAAGGTACCGTGCGGCCCGGATCGCGCAAGCTGTCGTCAAACACTGCCTCCACGCCTGCCACGCCGATCACTTCGGCGGCATTGACCGCCTCTTGGCCGAAACCTGCACCGCCCAAGATATGGGCCGCCAAGCGCCCATTGGGATAAAGGCGCATCTCGCGCGGACCGAAAAGCAACCCCGGCTCGCCCAGATCATGGACCTGCTGTTCCTGCTCGGGGCTGAGATAGCGGCGCAGCCACATGAAACGGCGATCCGAGTCGAGCCGTGCATAGAGCGTATCGGCCTCCATCTCTGGGAATATCTCGGCAAGTCCATCGGCGGCGGCGCGTGCATCCACGATCTCATGGGGATGAGCGTAAAGGGCATTGGTCGCGAAATTCGTTGCCAGAACACGGCCCTCGCGATCGACGATATCGGCCCGCGTCGTGTGGATCGTGCTAGTGATACGGGCAACGGCGGGCTCGACCGCCTCGGAGGTTGCAAGTGCTGCCATACGCGCACCCACCGATCCAAAGGCGAACAGGAACACCACCGCGACAAGCAGCATCCGGCCCTCGGTGCGCTGACGTAGGCGGTCGCGGTCGGCCTCGTGGCGCAGGCGGAGGTTCTCGCGCTCAATCAAGGCGGGGTTTTCACCACGCTGACGCGCATCAAGGATGCGCGCCAAGGGTCTGAGCGGTGTACGCTGTGTCATGGGATTTGCTCCTCGCTAAGGGAGGTGCTTTCCAAGATCAACGCGGCATCAGTGGTCTGGGCGACAGGTTGCGGATAGGGGATCTGAGTTGCCCGCCCGAATTGTTCAGGTGACATCGGCAACAGCCCCAAGCGTTCAAAATTGATGAAACCGAGCTCGCGCAGCCGGTCAGGACGGTTGAGATAGGCCCATTCGGCGGTCAAGATCGCCATCCGCTCACGCTCGGCACCGATCTGTGCTTGCAGACGCTCGACGCGGCGTTCGGCCTGTTGGGTCAAGATTGCCTGATGATAGGCCCAATACCCCAAGGCCATCACCGCGATCATGCCACATAGGGTGAGAAAGTTGCGCATCACAAAACCTCGGGCAGCAGCGGAAGACCAAGGCGGTCACGATCAACGGAGCGGGCCGGCGCATCGCTGCGGGTGGCCACGCGCAACCGTGCGGACCGCGCGCGCGGATTATCGGCCAATTCGCTGTTATCCGGTCCGATGGCCTTTTTCGGCGTCAGCACGAAACCGGGGATCTGCGCATGCGCGGCGGGGGCATGGCGCGAGCCACCGCCACCGCTGCTTGAGCGTTCGGCCAAGAAGCGTTTGACCACGCGATCCTCGAGCGAATGAAATGTGACGACAGCGAGCTTGCCGCCCGGTTTCAATGCACGCTCGGCGGCCTCAAGTCCTTCGACAAGCTGGCGCAGCTCATCATTCACCGCGATGCGGATGGCCTGAAAGCTGCGGGTTGCGGGGTGGCTTTGACCGGGCTTTTTGCGCGGCAAGCAGCCTTCGACCAGGCGGGCAAGTTGCAGGGTCGATGTGATTGGCCCTTTGGCACGCTCTGTCACGATGGCGCGCGCGATGCGACGGGCGGCATGTTCTTCACCATAGTGGTAAAGGATATCGGCAAGCAGCGCCTCGGGAGCTTGGTTGACGATATCGGCGGCAGACACGCCCGCCTGGCCCATGCGCATGTCGAGCGGGCCATCTTGCATGAAGGAAAAGCCGCGCTCGGCACGGTCAAGCTGCATCGAAGAAACGCCCAGATCGAGCGCGACACCGTCAAGCAGTTGCCCCGCCAAGCGGTCAAGATCCGAGAAAGTGCCTGCCACCAGCCGCAAACGATCGCCATATTCCCCCGCCCAAGGGGCCGCGAGATCAAAGGCCAGCGGGTCGCGGTCGATACCGATCACTTGCGTCGCACCTGCCGCCAAAAGGCCGCGGCTATAGCCGCCCGCGCCGAATGTGCCATCAAGCCAGACGCCTTCGACAGGGGCGACAGCCTTGAGAAGGGCGCGCAGCAAGACCGGGATATGGGGCGCGCGAGGCTCGTCTGTCTCGCCTGCGGCGGTCATTCCGCATCCATCGGGTTTGGCTCGTCGGGCAAAAGCGACAACGCATCGAAATGCGCATTGTCGCGCCCAAGCTCGGCCAGAAGAGCAGCAAATGTCGCAGCCTGCGTATCGGCCTCGGCAGGGCTGAGGATATGAAATTTCTCGCCATGCCCCTCGAACGCGGCCTCGTCGCCAAGCGCGATCTTGTCGCGCAACTCCTGCGACAGCACGATCCGCCCCGTCTCATCAAGCGTCAGCGTCTCGGACATGGTCTTGTAGTAGTAGGCCATGATACGGGCCTCGGCCGAGCCCGATTTCATCCGGCTGATGCGCGACAAGAGCCGCGCATAGGCATCGGCCGACCAGCATTCGATGAATTTCTTGGTGGGATCGCCGAAGGTGACATGCATCCGCAACACGCCACCCGGCGCATACTCGGCGTCGCAGTTCTGCAAGACACGACGAAACTTGACCGGGATCGAGACCCGGCCCTTTCCGTCCATCTTGTTCCGGCTGACGCCGGTGAACTCGCGTTCCACGGGACTTTGCCCTTTTCTGCCTCGTTTGGGTCGCAGTGCGACCGCCGGGAATGGAAACGGCGGATTGAGCAAGCTGCCACTGCTCAATCCGCCGCTCTCGTCCCATCTCTGGGTGTCCGACTACGCAGGCCACCTGGGGGGATGTCTGCTCGCTTGCGCGCCGGATCTCTTTTTTCTGGCGTGAGAGATGCCTGTATGAACCTGCCGTTTTTTGTTTTTGGTTCAGGCCTTTGCGGCCCGATCTTTTACTCGTCTGCCAGTGACCAATAGATGCCATGGCGTCATGCCCCATGTAAACCCTTTTTTTGGGAATTATTCCCATTTTATGGGTCAGAAGACCAAAGCGCAGCGCAGGACCGTTGAACCACCCAATGGCTGGGGGCAGGTATTGTGGTGGGACCACGGCATGCCCCAATATCTTGAGATGAGCCGGCAAGGGGTGAAAATGGGACTGCGTCCCAATTTTCGCCCATGCAGGGTGAAATGCGGGAAAGAAGGGGCGTGATTGCGCGCGCATGGCGCGAATCACCCCTCCCAGAACGGTCAGGTGCGGATCACACCAAGCCGCCGGCAATCAGGCGGGCCGCCAAAGCGCCATAGGCCGTGGCCATCGGCCCCTCGCCCGCAGCAATCGGCACACCCGCATCCCCAGCAAGGCGCGTGTCCAGATCGATGGGAAGCGATCCCAGATAAGGCAGGCCAAGCTTCTCCGCCTCGGCTTTGACGCCACCTTGGCCAAAGATATGGGCCTCATGCCCGCATGCGGGGCAATGGTAAACGCCCATATTCTCGATCAGGCCGAGAACCGGGGTCTTGAGCAATTCGAACATGTTGAGCGCCTTGCGCGCATCCAAAAGCGCCACATCCTGCGGGGTGGATACCACGATTGCGCCGCTCACATCCGCGCGTTGGCAAAGCGTCATGGCCACATCGCCCGTACCGGGCGGCAGATCGACGATCAGCACATCAAGCTCGCCCCAGGCGACCTGCGTCAACATCTGCTGTAGTGCGCCCATCAACATTGGACCTCGCCACACCACGGCTTTCTCTTCGGGCAGCATGAAGCCGATCGACATGAGCGTCACGCCATGCCCATGCAGAGGGATGATCGTTTTTCCATCGGGCGAGGCGGGGCGCTTGTTCACCCCCATCATACGCGGCTGGCTGGGGCCGTAGATATCGGCGTCCAGCAGCCCGACCTTTTTGCCCGCCCGCGCCAAGGCCACGGCGAGGTTGGAGGCGACGGTGGATTTACCCACCCCACCCTTGCCTGAGCCCACCGCGATGATGCGATTGACGCCTGTCGGGTTCATCGGTCCGGCCTGCGGGGTGGGATGGCCGCCGATCATCAGGTTTGGTGGCGGCGCAGCGGGCTTGGGTGCCGGACCATGCGCGGTCAGCGCGACCGAGACCTGTTCGACACCGGCCAGTTTGCGCACCAGCCCCTCGCAGGCCAGCCGCACCGGTTCCATCTTGCGCGCCATATCGGGGCTTTCGGCCTCGAGCACGAAACTCACGCGCCCGCCCTCGACCTTGAGCGCGCGGACCATGTCCCGGCTGACCGGGTCACCACCATCGGGCAGGGTCAAGCCACGCAGGTTCTCAAGAATGGTTTCGCGGGTCTGTGTCATGCTTGGCCTGTGGTGTTATGCGATTGCTCTCGCGCCTTGACATAATCGCTCAGCGCCGGGCTTGCACCCCCAGAATGAGCGCGCCAAGAACCAACATGCCACCGCCCCCGGCCAAGGCGAGCGCGGTGCCGATCCCAAGAACCTCGCCCAAGCCGCCAATCCCGAAGGCACCCAGCGCCACGGCCCCGAAACCGGCAACGACCCACAAGCTCATCACGCGGCCACGATATTCATCGGGCAGGTCGGTCTGGATCGCCGATTGCATCGACACCCCCACCCATGTGGCGCAGAAACCCGCCACGGCCGTAGCCAAGATCGCCAGATGCCAGACCGGCGACAGGCCCATAGCAATCACTGCCCCCTGCCCGATGGCTGCCGCCCACAAAACCACAGGCGGGATGCTGGCCCCCGATGCGCCGATCCCAGACGCCTTGAGCGCGGCCGAGGACACCGCACCCGCACCCGCCGCGGCCGTGAGCACCCCCAAACCTGCTGCCCCCCGCCCATAGGCCCCATCGGCCAGAACCGGCAACACCTCGAGCGCACCGCGCACGATTGTCGAAAAGATCACCGTGATAGCCAGCGCACGGCGCACGACGGGGGCTTGCACCGCGTACACCAGCCCTGCCCGCAGATCGGCAAACACCGATGCCCGCGGCCGTGGCGGCAAGGCGCGCGGACGCAGTCGCGGCAAAACCACCAACATCGGCACATAGCACAAGACCGAGACCCACAGCGCCACACCCGCCCCCAGATGGGCAATCACCGATCCCGCGATCACCGGGGCGATCAGCCGGGCCAAGTTGAAGTTCAGCGCGGCCACGCTGACCACGTGGCGTACATCGGACACCGGCACAAGGCGCGGCCCCAGCGACATGCGCACCGGGTGGTGCGCCGCCGAGATCACGCCGATGGCAAAGGCCGCCACGACCAGTGCCAAAGGCCCCGTAAAGGGCAAGCTGATCGCCAAAAGCGCCAAGACCAGCGCCATCAACGCATTGGTCGAAAATGAGGCGCGGCGGATATCGACACGGTCGGCCATGACCCCGAACAAGGGGCCAAGCACCAGCGCGGGCGCAAGGCTTAAGCCCGCGACAAGCCCCACGAATGCCGCCGATCCCGTTCGTTCCCACGCCAGCCAGCCCAGCGTGACCCGCTGCACCCAGATCGCTTGGACTGCAAAGAAAATACCGATGAAAAACAAGCGGAACTGGGCATCGCGAAACGCCCCTCCGGCCAAGGCCGTGATGTCAAGGGGTAGCTTCCGCAACGTCATCTCCAGCTATGCATTTGCTGCAAAGCAGCATTGAAGCATCGATCATTGTGCAATCGCAGCATGTGTCTATCTTCAGGTGCAAGGCGCGGCTGAGACATCAAGGGCCGCGCAGGGCCAAAGAGCAATCCGGCGCAGGTCCAGATGAGAAAGAAAGTGACGAAGATGGCATATGTAACGAGCAACCGCACGATCTCCCACGGTATCGGCCTTGGCACGCGCCTGACCGAAATCGGCAAGGACATCGTGGCCGCATGGCGCGCCCATCGCGTCTATCGTGAGACGCTCGCTGAATTGCAAGCGCTCTCGCCGCGCGAATTGGCCGATCTTGGCCTGAACGCTTCGATGCTGCGCAGCATCGCGCTCGAAGCGGCCTATGGCAAGCGCGGTCTGTAAGGCGGCGTGCCGCCAAGGGGCGGCGTAAAGAATAGCTTGGCATCCCGCTCCTCCCTTGGGAATGCCCTGCTTGCGGGTCCATCCTCCTCCTCCCTGGGATGGACCCGCCAAGACCCGGCTCGGTGACGGGCCATGCTGATCGGTTCCTCTCCTCCTCCCTTGGGGGACCGTGACGTCCGGCGGTGGGGCTACCTCCTCCCTTTGGCCCCGCCGCCGCCTTATTCCCGCCGTTGCGCGATATGCCTCGGCACAAAAAATCGGCGCCACCTCCTCCCTTGGCGCTGAACGTAGGCGGTGATCCGTGACCTCCCTCATGGATCGCCGCCTTTTCTTTTCGACCAATCCCCGTCATTGATGGCCGCGAAGTTGCCAAGCGGGCAGATACGCGATGACGTCGGACCTCCTCCTTGCCCTGATCCTGTTCGCTTTTGCCTCGTCGATCACGCCGGGGCCGAACAACATCATGCTCTTGGCCTCGGGCGCGAATTTCGGGCTCAGGCGCACGGTGCCGCATATGTTGGGGATTTCGGGCGGACATGCACTGATGGTGGCGCTCGTCGGTCTGGGGCTGATGCAACTTTTTGTGGTAATCCCGTGGCTGAAGCCCGCGCTGACCATCGCGAGCGCCGCTTATCTGTTATGGCTGGCATGGAAAGTCGCCAATGCCGCGGCACCCGGTGCGCGCGATGCGACGGGCCAGCCGTTCAGCTTCGCGCAGGCGGCGGCGTTTCAATGGGTGAACCCCAAGGCATGGTACATGGCGATCTACGCGCAGACGAATTTCGCACCCGACACAAGCGGTGCTTGGGGCGCGCTTGCCGTTGCCTTGGTCTTTGCGGCCATCAACCTGCCATCGGTAACGGTTTGGGCGGCCGCTGGCACACAGCTGCGCCGCTGGCTGGACGGGCCGGGGCGCTTGCGCGCCTTCAACATCGCGATGGCGCTGTTGCTGGTGGCGTCGCTTTACCCGATGCTGGCGCTTTAGGCGCTAGAACGGCACATCATCGGCGCGGTCGGCAGCGACGAGATATCCGGCGACCACATGCTTTTCACCCGCTTTGTCGAAGGCGACGCCGAGCTTGTCACCCTCGACCGAGACCACTGCGCCATAGCCGAATTTCTGGTGGAACACGCGATCACCAATGGAAAAAACGCTGACTGCCTCGGCGTCGATGGTTATATGCCGTGCCTCGCTGGGTTGGCGCAGTCCGGGGCGGGTGGTGTTGGCCTGCAACCGTTTCCAGCCGGGCGAGTTGTAGACATCGGCCCGCGCGGCGGCCTGATGCAGGTCGCTACCACGCATCATCTCGGCCACCGGGCTTGCGCTGGCCGCCATGCCGCCATGCCCATGGAGGCCAGGCGGCGTCAGCACCTCGACATGATCTTGTGGCAATTCATCGATGAAGCGCGAGGGCATCTGGCTTTGCCATTGCCCATAGACACGGCGATTACCTGCGAAGCTGACGGTGCAGACCGCCTCGGCACGCGTAATGCCGACATATGCCAAGCGCCGCTCTTCCTCGAGGCCCTTAAGGCCGCTTTCATCCATCGCACGCTGCGAGGGGAACAGCCCATCCTCCCAGCCCGGGAGGAAGACGGCGGGAAACTCCAAGCCCTTGGCGGCGTGCAGCGTCATCAGCGTGACCTTGCCCTCCCCATCATCTTGGGCATTGTCCATGATCAGGCTGACATGTTCGAGAAACCCTTGCAGGTTCTCGAACAATTCCAGCGCCTTGACCAATTCCTTGAGGTTCTCGAGCCGGCCTGGCGCCTCGGGGGTCCTATCGTTTTGCCACATGCCGGTATATCCGGATTCGTCGAGGACCATCTCGGCCAAGGCGATATGGCCGATCTTGGGCGCGGGGGTCGCCTCTTCAATCAGGAGATCATCATCGGCACCGTCGCCTGCCACACCCTGCCCGGCCCCAAGCATCACGGCCCGCCAACGCGCCAGCGCATCGCAGAGCGCCTTCAGTTCCTTGGCCCCCTTGCCGCCGATCGCCCCCGTCTCGACCGCCAGCCGCGCCCCTTCGATCAGGCTCACGCCGTTGCTGCGCGCCATGCGCTGGATCGTCTGCTGCGCCTTGTCGCCCAAGCCGCGCTTGGGGGTATTCACGATCCGCTCGAAGGCCAGATCGTCATCGGGGCTGACGACGAGGCGGAAATAGGCCATCGCGTCGCGGATCTCCAACCGCTCATAGAAGCGCGGGCCGCCGATGACGCGATAGGGCAGACCGATGGTCAGGAAGCGATCCTCGAAGGCGCGCATCTGGTGGCTGGCACGCACCAAGATCGCCATCCCATCAAGGCTGAGCGGGTCGATCCCGCGGGTGCCGCGGGTCATCGCCTCGATCTCTTCGCCGATCCAGCGTGCCTCTTCCTCGCCGTCCCAATGGCCGATCAACCGGACCTTGTAACCATCACCACCCACGCTGCGCAGGGTCTTGCCCAAGCGTTCACGGTTATGGGCGATCACCCCATTGGCCGCTTCGAGGATATGGGCGGTCGAGCGATAATTCTCCTCCAGCCGGATCACCACGGCGCCGGGGAAATCTTTCTCGAAGCGCAGGATATTGCCCACCTCGGCGCCGCGCCAGCCATAGATCGACTGATCGTCATCGCCCACAACGCAGATATTGGCATGACCCCCGGCCAAGAGCCGCAGCCACAGATATTGGGCGACGTTTGTATCTTGGTATTCATCGACGAGGATGTAGCGGAACCAGCGCTGATATTGCTGGAGCAGGTCGCCATGCGCCTGAAAAATCGTGATCATGTGCAAGAGCAGATCGCCGAAATCCACGGCGTTCAACTCGCGCAGGCGGGTCTGGTATTGGGCATAAAGCGCGGGGCCATGGCGGTTGAAGGCCCCGGCTTCGGCCGCGGGGAGTTTCTCGGGCGTCAGCGCGCGGTTCTTCCAGCCATCGATGATCCCCGCCAATTGCCGCGCAGGCCAGCGTTTCTCGTCAATACCGCCAGCTTGGATCAACTGCTTGATCAGGCGCAGCTGATCATCGGTATCGAGGATGGTGAAATTGGATTTCAACCCCACCAGTTCGGCGTGCCGCCGCAACAGCTTGACGCAGATCGCGTGAAAGGTACCAAGCCACGGCATCCCCTCGACTGGCTGACCCAACAGGCTTGCTACCCGCAGCTTCATCTCGCGCGCGGCCTTGTTGGTAAAGGTGACGGCCAGAATTTCATTGGGCCGCGCTGTGCCTGTGATCAACAGATGCGCGATGCGTGCGGTCAAGGCGCGCGTTTTGCCGGTCCCTGCCCCCGCCAGCATCAGGACCGGCCCCTCCAACGCCTCGACCGCTTGACGCTGGGCGGGGTTCAACCCCTCCAGATAGGGCATGGGCCGCGCGGCCATTGCGCGCGCCGATAGCGAGAGAGAGGCCGCCGCCGCGAAGGCGTCTGAATCATCGAAACTGCTCATGGGTCGCAGGATAGGGGGAAATGGCGCGGCTTTAAAGATTTGTTCGCATAATGTTCCAATTTCTTTCGGATCGGCCGGGCAAAGGCGTATTTGGGGAAAGATGAAGGGGGTACGGCCGCGCGACCCATCCTTGGAGGGGCTGGACAATCGCCGCGCGGCGGGATTGTTTCCACGCCATGGATTTGCATGCGACATACCCCGCCCTGTCCGATCTGAAGGCCCGCGCCCGCAGGCGCATCCCGCATTTCGTGTGGGAATATCTCGACAGCGCGACGGGCAGCGAAAGCGTGACACGGCGCAACCGCGCGGCTCTGGACGCGGTGCTGTTTCACCCCGCCGCCCTGCGGGGCGAGATCTTGCCCGATCTGTCCACCAGCTTTCTGGGCCGCGACTATACGGTGCCGTTCGGCATTGCGCCCTTGGGGATGTCAGGGCTGATCTGGCCCGATGCCGAGCGGATGCTGGCGCGGCACGCGGCAAAGGCCGGCATTCCCTACGGCCTGTCCACGGTGGCTACCCGCACCCCCGAGGAGATGGCGGGCGTGATCGGCGATCATGGCTGGTTCCAGATGTATCCACCGCGCGACACCAAGATCCGTGACGACATGCTGGCCCGCGCCAAGGGGGCGGGGTTTCACACGCTGGTCTTGACCGTTGATGTGCCTGCGGCCTCGCGCCGGGAACGGCAGACGCGCGGCGGGCTGGTGCAGCCCCCGCGCCTGACCCCGCGGCTTTTGGCACAGGTCGCGCGCTGCCCGGCTTGGGCGCTTGGTATTCAGGCGACCGGCATGCCGCGCATGCGCCTGATGGACAGCTATGCCGACCAGAAAAAGACCGGCCCGCTGCCCTCGACGGCGCATGTGGGCTATCTGCTGCGCGCGGCCCCTGATTGGAAGTATGTTCAGGCCCTCCGCGAGGCGTGGGATGGCCCCTTGATCCTTAAAGGCGTGATGGAGGCTGATGTCGCGACCCGCGCCGAGGCGATGGGTGTCGATGCGATCTGGGTGTCAAACCATGCCGGTCGACAATTCGACGGCGCGCCTGCCAGCCTCGACGCGCTGCGCGATGTGCGGGGTGCGACCACCCTGCCCCTGATCTTTGACAGCGGAATCGAAGGCGGCCTCGACATCCTGCGCGCTTTGGCCTTGGGGGCGCATTTCGTAATGATGGGGCGGGCATGGCATTATGCGCTCGGCGCGGTGGGGGCGGCGGGGCCTGCGCATTGGCATGATGTGCTGGTCAAGGACATGGTCAGCAATATGGCCCAGATCGGCGTGACGCATTTTGCCGACCTGCCGGGGCGGTTGGCCACACCGGGCTAACACCCACACAGCGCCCGCAAAAGGCGAAATTTGCATGGCGAAACACGCTGTGCGGGTAACTTCACGCCAAAAATTGCTGCGTCGCAGCACTGTGTTCGGCAATGATTTCATTTGCAAGAAAAGAAATTTCGCGCCGCAAACCGTTTGCGTCACCCAAATTTCCTGCATAGAAATTCTGCAACTGCGAAGGAAAGGTGCCACATCATGTCTGATTTCAAGAAAATCCTCATTGCCAATCGCGGCGAGATCGCCATCCGCGTCATGCGGGCGGCCAATGAATTAGGCAAACGCACCGTCGCCATCTATGCCGAGGAGGACAAGCTGTCGCTGCACCGCTTCAAGGCGGACGAGGCCTACAAGATCGGCGAAGGTCTTGGCCCCGTGGCGGCCTATCTCTCGATCGAAGAGATCATCCGCGTGGCCAAGCTGTCGGGGGCGGACGCGATCCATCCGGGCTATGGGCTCTTGTCGGAAAACCCCGAATTCGTCGATGCCTGCGCGGCCAATGGGATCACCTTCATCGGCCCCAAGTCCGAGACGATGCGCGCGCTTGGCGACAAGGCGAGCGCGCGGCGCGTGGCGATGGCCGCAGGTGTGCCTGTCATCCCCGCGACCGAGGTCTTGGGCGATGACATGGACGCGATCCGTGCAGAGGCCGCACAGATCGGCTATCCCCTGATGCTCAAGGCCAGCTGGGGCGGCGGCGGGCGCGGCATGCGGCCAATCAATAGCGAGGCAGAGCTTGCGGAGAAAGTGCGCGAGGGCCGCCGCGAGGCAGAGGCCGCCTTTGGCAATGGCGAGGGCTATCTCGAAAAGATGATCCTGCGCGCGCGCCATGTCGAGGTGCAGATCCTTGGCGATAGCATGGGCAATATCTATCACCTTTACGAGCGCGATTGCTCGGTGCAGCGGCGCAACCAAAAGGTCGTGGAACGCGCCCCGGCCCCCTATCTGTCGCAAGCCCAGCGCGAGGAAATCTGCCTGCTCGGCAAGAAGATCTGCGCGCATGTGAATTACGAATGCGCAGGTACAGTCGAATTCCTGATGGATATGGACACGGGGAAGTTCTACTTCATCGAGGTGAACCCACGTGTGCAGGTCGAACATACCGTCACCGAGCAGGTGACGGGCATCGACATCGTGCGGGCGCAAATCCTGATCGCCGAGGGCAAATCGCTGGTCGAGGCCACGGGTGTGGCGAGCCAATATGACGTCAAGCTTGACGGCCACGCGATCCAGTGCCGCGTGACGACCGAGGATCCCACCAACAATTTCATCCCCGATTATGGCCGCATCACCGCCTATCGCGGCGCGACGGGCATGGGCATCCGCCTTGACGGCGGCACGGCCTATTCAGGGGCTGTGATCACGCGCTATTACGACAGCCTGCTTGAGAAAGTCACCGCTTGGGCGCCCACGCCCGAGGCCGCGATTGCGCGGATGGATCGCGCCTTGCGCGAGTTTCGCATCCGGGGCGTCAGCACGAATATCGACTTCGTGATCAACCTGCTCAAGCATCCGACATTCCTGAACTACCAATACACGACCAAGTTCATCGACACGACGCCCGAGCTGTTCGATTTCAAACCGCGCCGCGATCGGGCCACGCGTATCTTGACCTATATCGCCGACATCACCGTCAACGGTCACCCCGAGACCCAAGGCCGCCCACGGCCCCGCGCCGATGTGAAACCGCCCAAGCCCCCGGCCGCGCGCGGCGGTAGTTACGCCAATGGCACCCGCCAATTGCTCGACGAACAAGGGCCATTGGCGGTCGCCAATTGGATGAAGGACCAAAAGCGTCTTTTGATCACTGACACCACGATGCGCGACGGGCATCAGTCGCTTTTGGCAACCCGGATGCGCTCGATCGACATGATCCGCGTGGCGCCTGCCTATGCCGCCAAGCTGCCCGAGCTGTTCTCGGTCGAGTGCTGGGGGGGCGCGACATTCGATGTCGCCTATCGCTTCTTGCAGGAATGCCCGTGGCAACGCCTGCGCGATATCCGCGCTTCCATGCCCAATATCATGACCCAGATGCTTTTGCGCGGTGCCAATGGCGTGGGCTACACGATCTATCCCGACAATGTGGTGCAAGCCTTCGTGCAGCAGGCCGCGACAAGCGGTGTCGATATCTTCCGCGTCTTCGACAGCCTGAACTGGGTCGAGAATATGCGCATCTCGATGGATGCGGTGCTCGACACCGGCAAGATCTGTGAAGGCACGATTTGCTACACCGGCAATATCCTCGATCCCGACCGGGCCAAGTATGACCTGAAATACTACGTCAAGATGGCCAAGGAGCTTGAGGCCGCGGGCGCGCATGTGCTGGGGCTCAAGGATATGGCGGGGCTCTTGAAACCCGCCTCCGCCGCCGTGTTGATCCCGGCACTGAAAGATGCGGTCGATCTGCCGATCCATTTCCACACCCATGACACGGCGGGCGTGGCTTGCGGCACGATTTTGACGGCGGCAGCGGCGGGGGTTGATGCTGTCGATTGCGCGATGGATGCGCTGTCGGGCAACACATCCCAAGCGACGCTCGGCACTATCGTGGAGTCGCTGCAATTCACCGACCGCGACACCGGGCTTGATATCCGCGCCATCCGTGAGATCAGCGACTATTGGGAAGCCGTGCGCGCCCATTACGCGGCCTTCGAGAGCGGCATGCAGGCCCCGGCATCGGAGGTTTATCTGCACGAAATGCCCGGTGGTCAGTTCACCAATCTCAAGGCGCAGGCGCGTTCCATGGGGTTGGAAGATCGCTGGCACGAGGTGGCTCAGATGTATGCCGATGTGAACCGCATGTTCGGCGATATCGTCAAGGTCACGCCCTCGTCCAAGGTAGTGGGCGACATGGCGCTGATGATGGTCTCCCAAGGGCTGACCCGTGCCGATGTCGAAGACCCGGCCAAGGATGTGGCCTTTCCCGATAGCGTGATCGACATGATGCGCGGCAATCTGGGCCAGCCCCCCGGCGGCTTTCCGCCCGGCATCTTGAAAAAGGTGCTTAAGGATGAACAGCCAATCCTCGACCGGCCCGGCCTGCATGTGGCGCCCATCGATCTGGAAAAGACCCGCGCCGAGGTGGCCGCCAAGCTCGACGAAGAGATCGATGGCGAAGACTTGATGGGCTATCTGATGTATCCCAAGGTGTTCAGCGACTACGCGATGCGCCACAAGGATTATGGCCCGGTCCGCACGCTGCCCACGCGCACCTTTTTCTACGGCATGGAACCTGGCGAAGAGATCGAGGCCGAGATCGACCCCGGCGTGACGCTGAACATCCAGCTGCAAGCCGTGGGCGAGACCACCGCCGAAGGCGAGGTCAAGGTCTTTTTCGAGTTGAACGGCCAGCCCCGCACCATCCGCGTGCCGAACCGCAAGCTCGCCGCGACCGTGGTCAAGCGCCCCAAGGCCGAGATCGGCAACCCTGCCCATATCGGCGCGCCGATGCCCGGTGTCGTGGCATCGGTCGCGGTCAGTGCAGGCAGCAAGGTCAAGATGGGCGACCTGATGCTGACGATCGAGGCGATGAAGATGGAAACGGGCCTGCACGCCGAGCGCGACGCGGTGGTCAAGGCGGTGCATGTCGCCCCCGGTGGCCAGATCGACGCCAAGGACCTGCTGATCGAATTGACGTGATGCATCAAGGACATACCCATGGGCAGGGCATGTTGCCGCCACGTCACATTGACTCAACCTGACAAGCGCGCCACCGTGTGCTTGGTGATCGTAAGCGGTGAGGTAAGTCGATGTTACGGATCGGATTGGTCTGCGCCCTGTTTCTGGTGCTTGGCGGATGTGTCGCGAATATGCAGATTGGCACGGCGCTTACGTCGCGCGGTGTGATCGATCAGGCCAATTTGCAATTGGGCCAAGTCCTGCTTTGGAACCGGGTTGAAGGCACGACACGTCCCATCGGGCGTATCGACCCAGAGCGCTTTGGCAGGTCAAGTCCCGCTCTGCGTGAGCAGGAAACGGCGGCCTTCACCGGAAGTGCGAAGCTGATCGGTGGCGTTGACCTGCCCGACAGGCTACGCGGAGAGCTGGAAAGCGAAGTGGCAAACCGCTCGCAAATCGCGCTGCGCAACATCCGCTTCACCAGCTTGCACGGTCCGAGCAACGCGTTTTACGAAACGGTGCGCGGGGATGACGGGTTTTGGTATGCCGAACTTGATCTTGACCGCAACGGCCCCTTGCGGCTGCCCGATGGTGTTTTCCTTGTGATTGTCACCGAGGTGACGCGCGGGGAATCGCTCCGCGTTACCGTGGATCGCCAACTTGATGCTGGTGGCACCTTCACCTCAAGTATCGTGACGGCACGGGGACCTGTCCGTTTCCGTGTTTCGGACGCAAGATCGCTTGAGATCGCATCGTCAGATGGCAATACGAACCTTTTTGCCCAATTTCAGATCTACGCCACCACGCGCGGCGAGAACGGCATACGGCTCTTGCGGGTCGATGACCGTATGGCGCGGGCGGAATTGGCAGCGGCTATCGCAAGCGGGCGCTAGGGGTGTGATGGGACCAAACCCCCACACTTCGGGCCACGGCGCACCGCGTTTCGCCGCGCCGCACGCGCGCATCACGCTGGCAGAAAACCCGCGCATTGGCCGCAAATTCCCCCTTGCACCCCCGGCCAGTTGCCACTAATACCCGCCTCCACAGAGCGGGTGTAGCTCAGGGGTAGAGCATTACCTTGCCAAGGTAAGGGTCGTGAGTTCGAATCTCATCACCCGCTCCAATCGCAAAAACCCGGGTCACAAGACCCGGGTTTTTTCGTCTACATCTTGTCGATGATGCCGGGTTGATCTTGTGATCTTTCGCGCGTAGCCACGCACGATAGTACACCAGTCAGGGGCGCGGCATGATGGCGACATCCGCAGATATCATGGATCCGGCAGCACTGCGGCCCGCGGTATTGGATATCTGCGCGACCATCGGCTTGGCCATCGGCAGGTGAGCAGCGCGCAAGGCAAGGTCGCGATCATCGGCACCGTTGGTGTGCCGGCACGCTATGGCGGCTTCGAAACCTTGGCCGAAGAATTGGTCCGCGCCGCGGCAATGGCAGGCAAGGCCCATCGCCTGACCGTCTGGTGCAGCGGGCCGCAAACGGCCACGCCGCGGCCTGATCACTATCTGGGGGCAGGGCTACGTTACCTGCCATTGCGGGCCAATGGCGCGCAATCCATTCCCTATGATGCGCTGTCGCTGTTCCAAGCGGCGCGAAGCGGGCATCAATCGGCGCTTTTGCTTGGCGTCTCGGGCGCGCTCGCCCTACCCGTGCTGCGCGCAACCTCGTCCATGCGGGTGATCACCAATATCGACGGCATGGAGTGGCAGCGCGCGAAATGGCGCGGGGCCGCGCGCATGGTGCTCAAGCGGTCCGAAGCGGTGGCCGTGCGTTGGTCACATGCCGTCATCGCCGACAACCCCGAAATCGCGCGCCATATCCGCGACAGCTATGGGCGCATGCCAGTGGAGATCGGCTATGGGCATGACATCACCACATACGCGCCGCCCGCCGATCTCAGCGATATTGCCTTGCCACCGCATTACGCACTGGTCATGGCGCGCGCCGAACCCGAGAATAACCTTGCGCTGATCATGGGGCAGTTTGCCGATGACCCCAGCATGCCACCGCTCGTCGTGCTGTCGAACTGGGATGATACCGCCTATGGCCAAAACTTGGCACGACGCTATCGGGGCCATCCCAATCTGCATCTGCTCGCGGCCGAATATGATCCCTCGCGGCTGGCAGCGATCTGGGCAAGGGCCACCTGTTACATCCACGGCCACGCCGCCGGCGGCACCAACCCAGCGCTTGTCACCATGATGGGTCAATCCCTTCCGATCATGGCTTGGGATTGCCTCTACAACCGCGCCACGACCGAGGGGCAGGCGGCCTTTTTCACCAACGCATCGGGGTTGCGCGCCAGCGTCCTTGCACTGGCCGACACGCCCCAAGGGGCAGGCATGGGTGCAACGCTTCGCGCCATCGCGATGCGGCGCTACCGATGGGCAGATGTCACAGGTGCCTATTTCCGGCTCCTTGGCCTATAGCTTGGCCTTTTCCCTGCGCCAATGCGCGTCTATACCCGCGCGCATCACGACAAGGGAACAGGCCGATGCGCACCGCCCAGATCACCCGCAAGACCAACGAGACCGACATCACCCTGTCGGTCGACCTCGATGGCACGGGCCGCCGCAAAATCACAACCGGCATTGGCTTTTTCGATCACATGCTCGACCAACTTGCCCGCCACGCGCTGATCGATATGACGATCGCGGCCACAGGCGATCTGCATATCGATGATCACCATACAGTCGAGGATGTGGGCATCGCGCTTGGCCAAGCGCTAACGCAAGCCATGGGCGACAAGCGCGGCATCCGCCGCTACGGCAGCTTTCACCTCGCGATGGATGACGCGCTGGTGCGCGCGGCACTCGATCTGTCGGGGCGGCCCTATCTGGTCTGGGACGTGGATTTCCCTACAGCCAAGATCGGCAGCTTCGATACCGAATTGGTGCGCGAGTTCTTTCAGGCGCTCTCGACCCATGGGGGCATCACCCTGCATGTCAGCAAGCTTGCCGGGATCAACAGCCACCACATTGCCGAAGCGGCCTTCAAGGCCGTGGCGCGCGCGCTGCGCGACGCGCTCGAGGTTGATCCGCGCAGCGATGGTGCCATCCCCTCGACCAAGGGAACGCTGTGATTGCATGACCACGGTCTTGATCGATTACGATAGCGGCAACCTGCACTCGGCCGAAAAGGCCTTTCAACGTATGGCCGCCGAGGGTGGACATGGCCCGATCATCGTCACCGCCGATCCCGATCTTGTTTCAAAGGCGGATCGGATCGTGCTGCCGGGTGACGGGGCCTTTCCTGCCTGCCGCCGGGGATTGCAAACAATCGATGGCCTGGAAGCCGCGATCGTGGGCGCGGTGGAACAGCGCGGCGTGCCATTCCTTGGCATCTGCGTTGGGATGCAGATGTTGGCAAGTTGGGGCCGCGAATATGAAGATGTCGCAGGCTTTGGCTGGGTGCGCGGCGAGGTCGCCCGCATCACCCCCGCCGACCGCGCGCTCAAAGTGCCGCATATGGGCTGGAACGATCTGATCATCGACCGGCCCCACCCCGTGCTTGCGGGAATCGAAACAGGCGATCACGCCTATTTCGTCCATTCCTACGCCATGCGCGTCGCTGACCCTGCCGATCTGCTCGCGCATGTCGATTATGGTGGGGCAGTCACGGCCATTATCGGCCGTGATACTGTGGTCGGCACCCAGTTCCACCCCGAGAAAAGCCAAAGCGCGGGACTTCGGCTGATTGCCAATTTCTTGGACTGGCGTCCATAAAGTCGGCCCAAGCACTGGCGTTGGCGTTCAATTACGCCGCCAAGTTCCGCCTTCGCGGCAAATTGCACCGCCCATCACACAGCCCGAGACCGTCAAGGCATCCCCTGCAAGCTGCAAGCGTGAACGGTAGTCACGCCCACGGTCGGGGGAATGGATCATGCCGCGATACTGACCAGCCTCGCCTGTCGGGTTCGTGTCCCATACAAGCTGGCGGCCTATATTCTCAGATTGCATCGGCTTGCCAGCGCTGTCGAAAGACTGCACCAGCGTGCCGCACAGCGATGTGCCGCACTGGGTGATCCGGATGATCCCGCTATTGCCGTTGTCATCGGGTGCGGTACGCCAATCGCCGATCAACGGGTCGGCCACTGCCGCCGAAGCCATCACCATAAGAACCGTGGCACCGCTTAAAAACTTACGCATCACATCTCCTCCCAAGAGTTGCCACTCAATCTAGGCGCGCGCGGGGAGATTCTGTCCAGCATGACGTTGCGCCAAATGCGACCCTTGCCCCCCGCCCGCCCCTTTGACAAAAGCGCGCGATATGACCGCAAAAGGAACTGGCCCATGATCCTCTACCCCGCCATCGACCTCAAGGATGGGCAGGCCGTGCGCCTGTTGCGCGGCGACATGGGCCAGGCCACCGTGTTCAACTCCGATCCCGCCGCGCAAGCGCGCGCATTTCAGGATGCCGGCTGTACATGGCTGCACCTTGTGGATCTGAACGGTGCCTTCGCGGGCCAACCCGTCAATGGCGCAGCGGTCGAGGCGATCTTGGCCGCCACTTCCGTTCCCACCCAGCTGGGCGGCGGCATCCGCGACATGGCCACGATCGAGATGTGGCTCACCCGCGGCATTGCGCGCATCATCCTCGGCACCGTTGCGGTCGAGAACCCCGATCTCGTGCGCCAAGCGGCAACCGCCTTTCCGGGCCAGATCGCGGTTGGCATCGATGCCCGCAAAGGCCGCGTGGCGACCAAGGGCTGGGCCGAGGAAACCGATGTCATGGTTACCGACCTTGCCCAGCAATTCTCGGATGCGGGCGTGGCTGCCATCATCTACACCGATATCGACCGCGACGGCGCGATGGGCGGGCCGAACGTCGCGGCGACCGCCGATCTTGCGCGCGCCACATCCATCCCCGTGATCGCCAGCGGCGGGGTATCGTCGCTGGCCGACCTGATCGCCCTTCGCGACACAGGCGTCATCGCAGGCGCCATCTCGGGCCGCGCGCTCTATGACGGGGCGCTCGATCTGGGCGAAGCGCTGGCGGCTCTCACATCCTAGCTTCTCTGTTTTAAAAATATCCCGGGGAGCGCGAGGGGCTGGCCCCTCGCACCGACCGCTTTCCCTGCCGCCGCCATTGGCGTATGAGACCCCCATGCTCAAGACCCGCATCATCCCCTGCCTCGATGTCGCCGATGGCCGCGTGGTCAAGGGCGTGAACTTCGTCGATCTGGTCGATGCAGGCGACCCGGTGGAACAAGCGCGCGCCTATGACGCCGCAGGCGCGGATGAGTTGTGCTTTCTCGACATCCACGCCACCCATGAAAACCGCGGCACCATGTATGAGCTCGCCACCCGCACGGCCGAGCAATGCTTCATGCCGCTGACCATCGGCGGCGGGGTGCGCACGGTCGAGGATGTCCGAAACCTGCTGCTTGCGGGTGCAGACAAGGTCAGCTTCAACTCCGCCGCGGTCGCTGACCCCGATGTGGTGGCGCGTGCGGCTGACAAGTTCGGCAGCCAATGCATCGTGGTCGCCATCGACGCCAAGACGGTTGCACCCGGCATATGGGAAATCTTCACCCATGGCGGGCGCAAACCCACGGGCATCGATGCGGTGGAATTCGCGCGTCTGGTCGTGGCCAAGGGGGCAGGCGAGATACTCTTGACCTCGATGGATCGCGACGGGACCAAGGCGGGCTTCAACATTCCTCTCACACGCGCGGTCGCCGATGCCGTGCCAGTCCCCGTGATCGCAAGCGGTGGGGTCGGCACGCTCGACCATCTCGTCGAAGGCGTGACCGAGGGGCATGCGAGCGCGGTGCTGGCAGCCTCCATCTTTCATTTCGGCACCTATTCCATCGCCGAGGCCAAGGCCCATATGGCCGCCGCAGGCATCCCCATGAGGCTGACATGAGCGACGACACCCTGATGCGACTTGCCGCCACCATTGCCGCGCGCAAAGGGGCAGACCCCGAAAGTTCATGGACCGCGAAGCTTCTTGCCAAAGGCCCCGAAAAAGCGGCCCAGAAATTCGGCGAGGAAGCGATCGAGGCGATTGTCGAGGCCGTGCGCGGGGATCGCGACAAGCTGACCGCCGAGGCGGCCGATGTGCTCTATCACCTGCTGGTGATGCTCGCCGCGCGTGATGTGACGCTTGATGATGTGCTTTCCGAACTTGCCCGCCGCGAGGGCCAATCGGGCATCACCGAGAAAGCCAGCCGCAGCTGAGGCGCACGAAAACGCGCGTTTTCGTGCGGGAAATCTCGCGATTTCCCATGCGGAAGACCCGCGTTTTCCGCCCCTTACAGTTTCGAGGAAATGATCCCGGTGTTGAAACCGCCCATGCGCAACTCGCCAAACAGGCGTTGATACTCGATCTTGGGGCAGCGATCCTGGATCACGGTCAGCCCTGCCGCCTCGGCCCGTGCTGCGGCCTGCGCATGGGTCACGCCGATCTGCATCCAGATCACTTTCGGCAATGGGTCCATCGCCAGAACCTCGTCCACGATCCCCGGCACGGCTTCGGACCGGCGGAAAACATCGACGACATCCACAGGCATGGGAATATCTGCAAGGCTTGCGCGTATCTCCTGGCCCCACAGCCGCTCGCCTGCATGGCCGGGATTGACCGGCACCACCTTGTAGCCCTTCAGCCCAAGGTAGCGGCCGACGAAATGGCTGGGGCGCACGGGGTTCGGCGATACGCCGACAAGGGCGAAAACGCGAGCATTGCGCAAGATATCACGCAGCTGATCATCTGTGGGGATCTGTGTCATGACCCATCATGTAACAGGATAAAAAAGCGCCCGCAGCCGAAATGACGCGGGCGGAGGTGATGGAACGAGGGACAGTTTTCGGGATCGGCGTTCCAGACCGACCCACCCTTCGACAGTTATGTCATCCCCGTCCGCGAAAAAGGGCATCAACGAAAACGTGAAAAAACATGCGGCCTTAGTCGAACATATCCTCGATCACCTCGAAGACCTCTTCGAAGGCCCTCTTCCACAACGATTTTCTGCGCTTGATGGGTTTGCGCGCGCGCGGATCGTCGCGCAGGGTTGCACGCGCCTCCGAAGCAAAGCCATGCGGCGCAGGGCGCGGGGCGCTGTGCTTTTTGGGCTTGCCGGTGCTGTCGGCCTTCAGCCACTTCATCTCGTGCAGCGGTGCGCCGCATGATCCACACGCCAATTCATGGCCACCGCGCGCAGTCAGTTGCAAAGCTTGGCGGCGGCCGCAATAGGAACATGTGGCGAGCTTGGTGTCGGGCATGACGATCCCTTTCAGGCCTGTGTGACCGCATATAGGGAGACCGCCGCCGCATTCGAGACATTGAGCGAGCCAAAATTGCCCGCCGCCGGGATGCGCACCAGATGGTCGCACAACTCGCGCGTCCGCTCGCGCAGGCCCGGCCCCTCGGCGCCGAGCACCAGCGCCACGGGCCTGTCAACCAGCTGCGTGGCAACCACCCCCAGATTGGCCTCCGCCGCCCCATCGAGGCCAATACAGACAAAGCCCATATCCTTGAGCGTCTCGATTGCATTGCCAAGGTTTGGCACCCGCAGATAGGGCTGACGCTCCAGAGCGCCCGAGGCGGTCTTGGCCAAGGCGCCCGTTTCGGGTGCCGAATGGCGCGCAGGTGCGATGACCGCGCGCGCGCCGAAGACCTCGGCCGAGCGCAGGATCGCGCCGACATTATGCGGGTCGCTGACCCGGTCGAGCAGCACCAGCCGCGGCACACCCATACCCGGCGCCATTGCCACATCCGCAAGGCTGCCCCAATCAAGTGGCTTGACCTCAAGCGCTGCACCTTGATGCACCGAGCCCGGGTCAAGCGGCGCAGTGAATTTTCGCGGATCGGCGATCTCGGCCTCCATGCCCGCCTGTGCAATCGCATCGGCCAACTTGTCGGCGGCATTGCGCGTGACGATCAGGCGCAACCGCATGCGCGCGGGGTTTAACAATGCGTCGCGCACAGCATGCAGCCCGAAAAGCCAAACAGTTTCGGCCGCTGACGCGCGCTTGGCTTTTTCCTTGTCGATGACCCAGCTGGGTTTTTTCGTCATGTCCCATGCCCTTCTTGCCTTGCTCACGGGTTACGCGCGCCAAGCCCGAATGCCAAGGCCCGCGTTTTCGCGGTTGACGGCCCCTGCCCCCGTGATTATCCAGCGCTTCGCGTCGGGCGACGTGCTGCAAGGTGCGGCAGCGGACTGTAACTCCGCCGGGGAGACCCATGCCTGGTTCGATTCCAGGGTCGCCCACCATTCCCCTCATATCGAATCGCTGCGCACTGCATCACGATGCAAGGCCTTAGGCACAATTGATCGGCCCGCACCCACGCCGGGCCTTGACCCATAATTCGCCATCGACCGGGCATGGGCGCAATTATTCGTGGCCCAACACCTGACCGCGCGAAATTGTCCGTTGCCCGGACCTATCCCTCACCCTATCTAAAGTTATTATGGATACGCTTTCGTGTATGCGCCGATGGGGACATGATCCGTGACACTCATTCCCGATTTCCGATCAATCGAGACCGCCGATATGCCAGCACCGGGGGCAGTCGGGCAGCGATCGGCCGCCTATCGCATCGGCAAGCGCGCCTTTGACGTCTTTTTCTGCACCATCTTTCTTTTTCCCGCGATGCTGGTGGTGCTGTTCCCGCTTTTGGTGCTGAACCCCATCTACAACCCCGGACCGTTGTTTTTTCGCCCAGAACGCATGGGTCGTAATTGCACGGCCTTTCGCGCATGGAAATTTCGCACGATGGTTGGTGAACCGACCGCGCCGCGCGGGCCTGATGATCCACTGGAGACGGATCGTATCACGCCATTGGGCCGTTTCCTCCGGCTGACACGATTTGACGAGTTGCCACAGGTCTTCAATGTCTATCGCGGCGAGATGAGTTTGATCGGACCCCGCCCCGATGATTTCGCCCATGCCTGCCACTATCTGCGCACCATCCCTGGATATCGCCAACGCTACACGGTACGGCCCGGCATCAGCGGCCTGGCCCAGATCCGGCTTGGCTATGCCCAAGGGATCGAGGCGACACGTCGCAAAACGACAGCCGATCTGACCTATATCCGCAATGCCAGCCTCGCGCTTGATATCTGGATTTTCTGGCGGACCATGGTCACGGTCTGGCAAATGCGCGGCACCTAAGCGCAGGGACAGACGGGTCGCGGTATTTTGGGGGCTTGGGTAATGGGTAAGGAAAAGGTGGCATCTGGCACATCGCGCGATGCATTCAACGTGATGATCGTGGCCCAAGCCGGACGCCTGACCTATGAGGCAATCTTGTTTGCCGCAAGTTTTCGCCGATTTAACCCCACCTTCACAGGCAAGTTCTTCATCGCCGAGCCACAACCAAGCGCGGCTTGGCCGCGCGATCCACGAATAAACGACGATGCCGCACGCGCTCTGCTGACCGATGATTTGGGCGCAACGATCTTGCCCTTCGAAAACCGGCATTTCGGCGAAAGCTACCCCTATGGCAACAAGATCGAAGCACTCGCGTCATTACCCGCCAATGAACCCTTCGTCTTTTTTGACACCGACACGCTGATCACCGGCGATCTGAGCGAGGTGCCATTCGATTTCGACCGCCCTACCGCAAGCCGCCGGGTCGAAGGGACATGGCCACAGATCGAGCTTTACGGGCCGGGCTACACCGCGACATGGAAATCGCTTTACGACAAGTTCGGCCTTGAATTCGAAAGCTCGCGCGACCGGGCATGGCCCGCCGAATACTGGCGGCATTACCTGTATTTCAATGCGGGCTTTTTCTATTACCGCGACCCGGCAACCTTTGGCGCGCGCTTCTTGGACTATGCGTTAGCGATCCGCGACAGCCCCCCGCCTGAATTGGTCTGCCAATCGCTGGACCCGTGGCTTGACCAAGTCGCGCTGCCCTTGGTGATCCATGCATTGGGCGGCGGGCGCGATGCGCTGGCGCCCGGCTGGCTGGATGGCACGCATAGCTGCCATTACCGCGTGCTGCCCTTGGCCTATGCGCGCGAGGATCAGGCGGTCATCGACCTGCTCGAAGAGATCACCACCCCCAACCGCATCAAGAAAGTGCTCAAGGCCCATGAGCCGATCAAGCGGATGATCTACCAGGGCAAGGGCGCCAAAGCCCGCGCGCTGTTTGACCGCGAAAGCCTGCCGCGCCGCGAACAAATGATCCGTAACACCCTCAAGCGCGAGAATTTGTGGCTCAGATAATCGAAAAAGGACGGGCGGCCCCGAGTGGCCGGGCCATCCACAAACGGGGTGATGCTTAGCCCGCGCTGGCGGGCTCTTCTTTCTTTTTCCGTTCGGAATAGATCAATAAGGGCTGCGCCTCTGAGGTCACGGCCTCTTCGTTGACGACCACCTCTTCGACGCCTTCGGTGCTGGGCAATTCGAACATGGTGTTGAGCAAGATGTCTTCCATGATCGAGCGCAAGCCGCGCGCGCCGGTCTTGCGCGCAATGGCACGCTTGGCGATGGCGTTGAGCGCGTCATCCGTGAATTTCAGCTTCACATCTTCAAGCTCGAACAAGCGCTGGTATTGCTTGACCAATGCATTCTTCGGCTCGGTCAAGATGGTGACAAGCGCCGCCTCGTCCAGATCCTCAAGCGTGGCCAGAACCGGCAAGCGGCCGACGAATTCGGGGATCAGCCCGAATTTCAAAAGATCCTCAGGCTCCAGATCCTTGAAATATTCGCCTACCGTCTTGGATTCGGGGTCGCGCACATCGGCGCCGAAGCCCATCGCGCTGCCCTTGCCGCGCTGCGCGATGATCTTGTCCAGACCCGCGAAGGCACCGCCGCAGATGAACAAGATATTGGTCGTATCGACTTGCAAGAATTCTTGTTGAGGGTGCTTGCGCCCACCTTGCGGCGGCACGGACGCGACCGTGCCTTCCATGATCTTCAGAAGGGCTTGCTGCACCCCTTCGCCGCTCACATCGCGGGTGATCGAGGGGTTGTCGGATTTGCGCGTGATCTTATCGACCTCGTCGATATAGACGATGCCGCGCTGCGCGCGTTCGACATTGTATTCGCTTGCCTGCAACAGCTTGAGGATGATGTTCTCGACATCCTCGCCGACATATCCCGCCTCGGTCAGCGTGGTGGCATCGGCCATGGTAAACGGCACATCAAGGATGCGCGCCAAGGTCTGGGCCAAAAGCGTCTTGCCGCAGCCTGTGGGACCGATCAACAAGATATTCGATTTCGACAGTTCGATATCGGATTTGCCCGCGTTGTTAAGACGCTTGTAATGGTTATGCACCGCGACCGAGAGCACACGCTTGGCATGGCGCTGTCCGATGACGTAATCATCAAGGACATTGCAGATTTCCAGCGGCGTCGGCACACCACCGGCCGATTTCAGACCCGAGGATTTGGTTTCCTCGCGGATGATATCCATACAAAGCTCGACACATTCATCGCAGATGAACACAGTCGGCCCCGCAATCAGCTTACGGACCTCGTGCTGGCTTTTGCCGCAGAACGAACAATAAAGCGTGTTCTTCGTGTCGCTGCCGGATGAATTCGCCATGATCTACACCTCAACCCGTCTGTCGGGCCACCTTGCCGCCGTGAGCGCGCAGCGACGCGGATGGCCCGTCGCCGAAAGCCTAGAGCAGGCGACCGGGCACCACAATGTCAAAATCCCCGGCACGCTTGGCAGGGAAAGATGCGCAATCACTTGCCGTCGCCGCCAGCGGGAACACGGTTCTCAACGATCTCGTCGATCAAACCCCATTCCTTGGCCTGTTCGGCATCCATGAAATTGTCCCGCTCCAGCGCCTCAACCACCGCCTCGAAGGTCTGGCCGGTGTGCTTGACGTAGATCTGGTTCAACCGATCCTTGAGCTTTTGCGTCTCGCGCGCATGGATCATGATATCGGTCGCCTGGCCCTGATACCCGCCCGAGGGCTGGTGAACCATGATGCGGCTATTGGGAAGTGAAAAGCGCATCCCCTTTTCACCTGCGGTCAGCAGAAGTGACCCCATCGAGGCCGCTTGCCCCACCACAAGGGTCGAGACCTTGGGCTTGATGTATTGCATCGTGTCATAGATCGACAGACCCGATGTGACGACGCCACCGGGCGAATTGATATACATCGAGATTTCTTTCGAGGGGTTCTCCGCCTCGAGGTGCAAAAGCTGTGCAACGATCAAGCTGGCCATGCCGTCATGAACGGGGCCAGACAGAAAGATGATCCGCTCCTTCAGCAGGCGCGAGAAGATATCGTAAGCACGCTCACCCCGGCTGGTCTGTTCGACCACCATCGGCACGAGGTTGTTCATGTAATGGTCAACGGGATCAATCATAGCGGCCTGCCCTGCATGCGAATGGCTGTTCCCTTCAGTCTTAGTGGTGGGTTGGGGGGGCTGCAAGGGCACGGGGCGAATTCGATGGAGTTGGCACGCTCGCGCGCGTCGCGCGCAACGACTGATTGCGATCTGTGTGACCCCGATCCGCCGCTCCGCCTCCATGACCGAGGCGCATGCCCCCCTGCCAGCGCTGGCTGTTCACTCGACAAAGGTGCCTCCCCCGATGCTCATGCGCGAAATCACGCTTCATGCTGTGGGTAAATCGTGAGTAGATCGTATATTGTAAATTTTTCCGGCCAATAACGACCGCAAGCCGTGTAAATTATTGAGTTAAGTACAAGTCACGCACCTCAAGAACCTGCGCCGACCCTGTCCAATCACGCCGCGATCTTTGCCATTCAAGGGGCAAAGCCTTGCACAATCGCCGCAAATGCGCTGAATCGCGGCAAGCCTCAAGGAGACCTCGCAATGCCCGACGGACAGACCCGCCACACTGGCCCTTCGCTCGCGCCTTTCGATTGGGCCGATCCCTTTCACCTCGCCGCCCAACTCAGCGCCGAAGAGCGCATGATCGCTGAAAGCGCGCGGGCCTATGCGCAGGATAAATTGCTGCCGCGCGTGAGCGACGCCTATCTCAACGAACGCGTTGCACCCGAGATTTTTGCCGAGATGGGTGAGATGGGCCTTTTGGGCGTCACAATCCCCGAGGAATATGGCGGGCTTGGCGCAGGCTATGTGACCTATGGCCTTGTCGCCCGCGAGGTGGAACGCATCGACAGCGGCTATCGCTCGATGATGAGCGTTCAATCCAGCCTCGTGATGTATCCCATCCATGCCTATGGCTCTGAGGCGCAACGCCAGAAATATTTGCCTGGGCTCGCGGCGGGTACGCTCATCGGCTGTTTTGGCCTGACCGAACCCGATGCCGGCTCGGATCCTGCGGGAATGAAAACCGTGGCCCGCAAGACCGCCGATGGCTATGTGTTGAACGGCGCCAAGATGTGGATTTCCAACAGTCCGATCGCCGATGTCTTCGTCATTTGGGCGAAGTCCGAGGCGCATGGCGGCAAGATCCGCGGCTTTGTTCTGGAAAAAGGCATGGCCGGGCTTTCCGCCCCCAAGATCGGCGGCAAGCTGTCCTTGCGCGCTTCTGTCACCGGCGAGATCGTCATGAAGGATGTGGCGGTGCCGGAAGAGGCGCTATTGCCGGGTGTCGAGGGGCTGAAAGGGCCTTTTGGCTGCCTCAACCGCGCGCGCTACGGGATCGCCTGGGGGGTGATGGGCGCGGCTGAGGATTGCTGGCATCGCGCGCGAGCATATGGGCTGGACCGGGTACAATTCGGACGCCCCTTGGCACAGACGCAACTGTTTCAAAAGAAGCTGGCTGATATGCAGACCGAGATCGCGCTGGGGCTACAGGCGGCATTGCGCGCCGGTCGCATGCTCGAAGAGGGCAGCTGCGCCCCCGAGGTGATTTCACTGATAAAGCGCAACAATTGCGGCAAGGCACTCGATATCGCGCGGGCTGCGCGCGACATGCATGGCGGCAATGGCATCATGGCCGAATACCATGTCATGCGCCACGCCCAGAACCTCGAAACGGTCAACACCTATGAAGGCACGCATGATGTGCATGCCTTGATCTTGGGGCGCGCTCAAACCGGGCTTCAGGCGTTTTTCTGATCACGATTATTCGTACGAATAATCGCATGTTCGAATTTTCGTACGAAAATTCGCTGCCTCAGCGGCCCAATCTTGCCGCAACACTTGCAGGCGTGACCGCGCCGATCACGGCGCCCGCTTCTTGCACGGCGATGGCGGAGGGGTCTTGTGCGAACCGCGCAAGGATCGCGCGCAGGGGCAGATCCGGCGCGATGCGCGCCCCATCGCCTCCGCCGGGCACCATCACATCGCGCGCCGTCAAGACGCCCAAGGGGTTCATATTGGCTACGAAATCGGCGACATAGGCATTCGCGGGCCGCGAGAAAATCTCGCGCGGGGTGCCGCATTGCACGATCCGCCCGCCCTCCATGATCGCGATGCGGTTACCGATCTTGAACGCCTCGTCCAGGTCATGGCTGACAAAGATGATCGTGCGCTTCAGATCGCGCTGCAGGTCGAGCAGTTCATCTTGCAGCTTTGTGCGGATCAGCGGGTCAAGCGCTGAAAAAGGCTCATCCATCAACAAGATCGGCGCCTCGGTGGCAAAGGCGCGCGCAAGCCCCACGCGTTGTTGCATCCCACCCGATAATTCCCCCACCAGCGCATCGGCGCGGTCGGCAAGCCCCACCAAGGTCAGTTGGCGCGCGACCCGGGCCTTGCGCTCGGCCTCGGGGATACCTGCCAGTTCAAGCCCAAAGCCCACATTGTCGCGCACGCTCCGCCACGGCAGCAAGCCAAATTGCTGAAACACCATCGCGACAGCCGTCTGGCGCAGTGTGCGCAAACCCGCTCCGCGCGCCGCGGTGACATTGACCATCTGCGCGCCCACCCGCACCTCGACATGGCCGCGTACCACGGGGTTGAGCGCATTGACCGCGCGCAGCAGCGTGGATTTGCCCGACCCCGACAGGCCCATCAGAACAAGGATTTCTCCTTCTTCCACATCGAGGCTGCAATCATGCACGCCAAGTACCTGCCCCGTCGCGGCGTGTATCTCGGCGCGATCGGCGCCCCGGTCGGCATGTGCCAGCGCTCCGGCAGGGTCATTGCCGAACATGATACAGACCTCGTGGAAGCGGACGGCACGGGTCATGTCGGGGTCTTCTCGTAGCGTAGAACACCACTCATCCGCGCAGGCGCCCCGTCGGAGGGGTGGTTGATCCCGTCATTGACCGGGATTTCGGGCAGATCCCAAACCGAAATACCTTGCAAACAGGCAAGATTGACTCCGAATTGGTGCGGATTCGAGCGACGCTGATGGTGCGTATAGATCCCGCAGTGAGCACAAAAGAAATGACGCGCGGTATGGCTGCCGAACTGGTAGAGCGTCAGCGCCTCTTCGCCTGCCAGAAATGTGATCGCATCAAGGGACGCCGACACCGCGACCGCGCCGCGCATCGTGCAATACGAGCAGGTGCAACGCCGGGCCGAGGTCAATCCGCCCGCAAGCGTCACGCGGAACCGCACCTTGCCGCAATGGCAGGCCGCGTCGTAAGCTTCGATCATCGGCGTTGCACCCTCAAAAGTCGGTCGAGCAAGATCGCCACCACCACGATGATCAGCCCCGCCTCGAAACCCAGCCCGGTGTTCACTTGGTTGAGCGCGCGCACCACTGGCACGCCCAAGCCATCCGCCCCCACCAGTGCGGCGATCACCACCATCGAAAGCGACAGCATGATGGTCTGGTTCAGCCCCGCCATGATCTGCGGCGCGGCATAGGGCAACTCGACCTTCCACAGCTTTTGGCGCGGCGTGGCACCAAAAGCATCGGCCGCCTCGATCAGCGCGACGGGGGTCGAAGATATCCCCAGATGCGTCAGCCGGATCGGCGCGGGCAGAACAAAGATCACCGTCGCAATCAGCCCCGGCACCATGCCGATACCAAAAAACACGATCGCCGGGATCAGATAGACAAAGGTCGGGAGCGTCTGCATCAAATCGAGCACCGGCCGCATCGCGGCATAAAGCCGAGGCCGATGCGCCGCAGCGATCCCGATCGGCACGCCCAAGCCCATGCACACCATACAGGCCGCCATGACCAGTGTCAGGCTTTCGGTCGTTTCCTCCCAATAGCCTTGATTGATAATGAACAACAGGCCAGCGGCCAAAAGCGCAGGCACCCGCCAGCCACGATGCAGGCGATAGGCCAGCAAGACCATGATCACCGTCATCAGGATCGGGTGCCAATCGCGCGGATAAAGGTAATCGATCTCTGACCGGCGCAGATCATACAGCCAGCCGGTATTTGGCGGCTCTTGCAGCAGCGCAAGGATCGCGTCGATCATCACCTCAAGCGCGATGGCCATCGCATCGAAAAGGCCCACAAGGTTGGATTGCAGCCAATCGAAAACGGCCTCAGCGGCATCGCCCACGCGGATCTTGCAAGCCGACAAGGCGGCAAGCGGCCCCATGCCTTCGGGCCAGCCTTGTTCACATTCGGTCAGCCATCGCAGCATGGGCAATCCCTTTGGATTACGACATGCGGCGCAAGCACGACGCTGCGCCGCATGTCATCGATCCGGCCGTATCAGAGGCCGAGTGCCGCCGTGACCGCGGCGCGCGCATCGCCACCATCGATGGTGGTCACGCCCTCAAGCCAACCCATGACCTGATCGGGATTGGCCGCCATCCAGGTGGTGGCCGCCTTTTCGGGGTCTTCGCCATCGTTCAGGATCGCGCCCATGATCTCGTTCTCCATCGCAAGGGTGAAGACGAGGTTGTTCAACAGCACGCCCACATTTGGGCAAGCTTCGACATAGCCTGCGCGGGTATTGGTAAAGACGGTCGCCCCACCCAGATCGGGGCCGAACCAATCATCGCCGCCGGTCAGATAGGTCAGATCGAAATTGGCGTTCATGGGATGCGGTTCCCATGCAAGGAAGACGATCGGCTCTCCACGATCAACCGCGCGCGCGACTTGCGCGAGCATGCCTTGTTCCGAGCTTTCGACCACTTCGAAATCCGCCCCGCCAAGGCCGAAGGCATCAGCGCCGATCATGTCCATGATCAGGCGGTTGCCATCGTTGCCGGGTTCGATCCCGTAGATCTGGCTATCCAGCGCATCGGCGGCACCGGCAATATCGGCGAAGTCCGCAATCCCCATCGCCGCGCCATGGGCATTGGTGGCAAGCGTATATTTCGCCCCCTCAAGATTCGCGCGCACCGTATCGACCGTGCCAGCATCGCGATAGGGGGCGATATCGCCCTCCATCGTGGGCATCCAGTTGCCAAGGAAAACATCGATATCGCCCGCCGCAAGCGAGGTGTAGGTCACCGGCACCGACAGCACGCGGGTTTCCGTCTCATAGCCCAAGGCCTCGAGCACAACGGATGTGGCCGCGGTCGTCGCGGTGATATCGGTCCAGCCAACATCGGAAAAGCGCACGGTGCCACACTCGCCATGACCACCGGCCAAGGCCGCCCCTGCGCTCAAGCTCATGGCAAGCACGCTGCACGCGGTGCGATTGATCAAGCTCATTTGTCTGTCTCCCTGTTGCGGTCGTTTGTTGATTGACCAGTCAATTAAAATCCGATCTTCTTGAGCACTGCAACCCTAAGGAGTCTTCGATGCCGCGGATCGGTATGATGGCACAGCGTAAAGACGCACTTGTCAACGCCACGATCCACGAGATCGGGCGCAAGGGCTCGCTCGACGTCACGATGGGCCAGATTGCAAGCGCGGCAGGTGTCTCATCGGCGCTGGCACATCACTATTTCGGCTCGAAGGACGAGCTCTTTCTTGCCGCGATGCGGGCGATTCTCTCCGAGTTCGGGCGCGAAGCGCGGCAGGCACTCGGCGAGGCACAGACCCCCCGCGCGCGCCTGTCCGCCCTTGTTCAGGCCAGTTTTGGGGGCCGTAATTTCCAGCCCGAGGTGGTGGCTGCATGGCTGAATTTCTACGTTCTCGCCCAGACCCAAGTACAGGCCGCGCGGCTTTTGCGGGTCTATCAACAGCGCCTTGTCACGAACCTGACCCATGCCGCGCGGCCGCTCTGCGATGATCCGGTCGCCTTGGCGCGCACTGCGGCGGCGCTGATCGACGGGCTTTATATCCGCCATGCCCTGACCGAGGCAGGCCCACCTGACGCCTCAGCCGCTATCGCAACCCTCGAGAGATATCTCGACCTTGCTACCGGACAGCGCCCATGAGCCGCCCCAATATCCTGATCGTGATGGTTGACCAGCTGAACGGGACGCTCTTTCCCGATGGTCCGGCCGAGTGGCTGCATGCCCCAAACCTCAAGGCACTGGCCGCGCGCTCGCTGCGCTTTGCCAATGCCTATACCGCAAGCCCCCTTTGCGCGCCGGCGCGGGCCAGTTTCATGTCCGGCCAACTCCCCTCGCGAACGGGGGTCTATGACAATGCGGCCGAGTTTGCATCCTCCATCCCGACCTATGCCCATCACTTGCGCCGCGCAGGTTATCAGACCTGCCTCTCGGGCAAGATGCATTTCGTCGGCCCCGACCAGCTTCACGGTTTCGAAGAGCGCCTGACGACTGACATCTACCCCGCCGATTTCGGCTGGACGCCCGATTACCGCAAACCGGGCGAGCGGATCGATTGGTGGTATCACAATATGGGTTCCGTCACCGGCGCAGGCGTGGCCGAGATCACCAACCAGATGGAATATGACGACGAGGTGGCCTTTGCCGCCGAGCAAAAGCTCTATGACCTCGCGCGTGGGCGTGACGACCGGCCTTGGTGCTTGACCGTCAGCTTTACCCACCCCCACGACCCTTACGTCGCCCGGCGCAAATACTGGGATCTTTACGCCGATTGCGCGCATCTGATGCCCCAGATGCCCGCCCTGCCCTATGACGATCACGACCCACATGCGCAGCGCATCTTCGATGCCAATGACTGGCGGAATTTCGACATCACCGATGATGACATCACGCGCTCGCGGCGCGCCTATTTCGCCAATATCTCCTATCTCGACGACAAGATCGGCGGCTTGCTGGATGTGCTGGCACGGACCCGGCAAGAAGCCATCGTGGTCTTCGTCTCGGACCATGGCGACATGCTGGGCGAGCGGGGGCTGTGGTTCAAGATGAACTTTTTCGAAGGGTCCGCGCGCGTGCCGATGATGATCGCGGCCCCCGGTCTTGCCCCTCGCTGCGTCGATGACCCGGTTTCGACCATCGATCTTTGCCCCACGCTCTGCGATCTGGCAGGCGTGTCGATGGATGACGTCATGCCCTGGACCGATGGCGAAAGCCTCTTGCCCCTTGCCCAAGGTAGCAGCCGGACAAGCCCCGTCGCGATGGAATACGCCGCCGAGGCCAGCATTACGCCGCTGGTGGGCCTGCGCCAAAGCCGCTGGAAATACACCAACTGCGCCGCCGACCCCGAGCAGCTGTTCGACCTCGACACCGATCCGCAGGAACGTGTGAACCTCGCCCTTGACCCGGCGCATGGCGAGACGCTGGAAAACTTCCGCCGCATGGCCGCAGAACGTTGGGATCTCGAAGCCTTTGACGCAGCCGTGCGCGAAAGCCAGGCGCGCCGCTGGGTGGTTTACGAGGCGCTCAGAAACGGCGCCTATTACCCGTGGGATTTCCAGCCGCTCCGCGCCGCCTCCGAACGCTTCATGCGCAACCATATGGACCTCAATATTCTTGAGGAAAGTCAACGTTTTCCAAGGGGCGAATAGTCCCAAAACGAAAGAAGATGGGGAAAGATGCAAGCCCAACCCAAAGCCAGCCATTTCGTGAACGGCGCCTATCTCGAGGATGCCGCAGGCGCCCCCCTGCAAGTGATCTTTCCCGGCACGGGCGAGACCATCGCAGAGCTGCACGAGGCGACGGCGCACGTGGTCGAAGCGGCGCTTACCGCCGCCAAAGCGGCCCTGGGACCATGGGCCGCGCTCAAGCCCATCGAACGCGGCCGCATCCTGCGCCGCGCGGCCGACATCATCCGCGAACGCAACCGCGCATTGTCGGAACTGGAAACGCTCGACACCGGCAAGCCCATCTCCGAAACGCTGGTTGCCGATGCCACCTCCGCCGCCGATGCGCTGGAATATTTTGGCGGGCTTGCAGGCACATTGACCGGCGAGCATGTGCCGCTCGGGGCTGACTGGGCCTATACGATGCGCATCCCCTTGGGCGTTTGCGTGGGCCTTGGCGCGTGGAACTACCCCACCCAAGTTGCGGCATGGAAAGCCGCACCCGCGCTTGTCTGCGGCAACACGATGGTCTTCAAACCCTCGGAGCAAACGCCGCTATCCGCCCTGAAACTGGCCGAAATCCTGATCGAGGCGGGCGCACCGCCGGGCGTGTTCAACGTCATCCAAGGGGCGGGATCTGTGGGCCGCGCGCTAGTCGAGGACGCCCGCGTCGCCAAGGTCTCGCTCACCGGCTCCGCCGAGACGGGCAAAAAGGTCTATGCCGGGGCGGCGGCGCAGATGAAGCATGTCACGATGGAGTTGGGCGGCAAATCGCCCCTGATCATCTTCGACGATGCCGATCTCGAAAGTGCTGTATCGGCCGCGATCAACGCCAATTTCTTCGCCACCGGACAGGTCTGTTCCAACGGCACGCGGGTCTTCGTGCAACGGGGCATCAAGGACGCCTTTCTAGACCGGCTGAGTGCGCGTTTGGCCGGGGCCGTCATCGGCGACCCGCGCGATGAGGCGACGACTTTCGGCCCGATGGTCAGCGAAGAACAGCTTGCCATCGTCTTGCGCTACATCGCGATCGGCAAGGCCGAGGGCGCGCGGCTGATTGCAGGCGGCGCGCGACTCGACCGCCCCGGTGCCTTTGTCCAACCCACCGTCTTTGCCGATGTCACCGACGACATGACCATCGCGCGCGAAGAGATCTTCGGCCCTGTCATGTCGGTTCTCGATTTCGACACCGAAGACGAGGTGATCACCCGCGCCAATGCCACCGATCTGGGCCTGTCGGGCGCGGTCTTTACCCGCGACCTTGCGCGCGGCCACCGTGTCGTCCACGCGATCGAGGCGGGATCAGTCTGGATCAACCAATACAACCTCACTCCGGTCGAGGTTCCCTTTGGCGGGATCAAGGGCTCGGGCGTAGGCCGCGAAAATTCCCGCGCGGCGCTGGAGGCGTATTCACAACTCAAGACTGTCTATGTCGGCATGACCCCGGTGGAGGCCGCCTATTGATGGCGGAAACGATGCAAGCCGAATACGTCGTCATCGGCGCGGGCAGCGCGGGCTGTGCCATCGCCTACAGGCTGGCCGAAGCGGGCAAATCCGTGATCGTCGTCGAACATGGCGGCAGCGATTGGGGGCCTTTCATCAACATGCCCGCGGCCCTGTCCTACCCGATGAACATGTCGCGCTACGACTGGGGCTATGTGACCGAGCCAGAACCGCATATGGGCGGGCGCATCATGGCCTGCCCGCGCGGCAAGGTGCTGGGCGGATCATCCTCGATCAACGGCATGATCTATGTACGCGGCCATGCCCATGACTTTGACACATGGGCCGAACTGGGTGCCGATGGCTGGGCCTATGCCGATGTCCTGCCCTATTTCAAACGCGCGGAAACCTGGCATGGCGATGCGGGCGATGCGGCCTATCGTGGCAACAACGGCCCGCTTCACATCACGCGCGGCCCACGCAAGAACCCGCTTTTCGATGCCTTCATCCAGGCAGGCGCCAATGCGGGCTATGGCGCGACCGACGACTATAACGGCCAGCGGCAAGAGGGGTTCGGTGCCTTCGAGATGACCGTCTGGCAGGGCGAACGCTGGTCGGCCGCCAAGGCCTATCTGCGCCCCGCGCTCAAGACCGGCCGCTGCAACGTGGCGCGCGGTCTGGTGGACAGGATCGAGATCACGAATGGCCGCGCCACCGGCGTGCGGCTCGTCGGCGGTCAGGTGATCAGCGCGCGCGCCGAAGTCGTCTTGTCGGCAGGCGCGATCAATTCCCCCAAGATCCTGATGCAAAGCGGCATCGGCCCTGCCAAGCATCTTTCAGAACATGGCATAGCCGTCATCGCTGACCGCGCAGGTGTGGGCCAAAACCTGCAAGACCATCTGGAGCTTTATATCCAGTTCGCCGCGACAAAACCCGTCAGCCTTGCGCCTTACTGGTCGCTCTGGGGCAAGGCGCTCGTTGGCGCGCAGTGGCTGTTCTTCCGCAAGGGATTGGGCGCGTCGAACAATTTCGAGGCTTGCGGCTTCATCCGCTCGCGCGCCGGCATTGCCTATCCCGATATCCAGTATCACTTCCTTCCCATCGCTGTGCGCTATGACGGCAAGACGGCTGCCCAAGGCCACGGGTTTCAGGCCCATGTCGGCCCCATGCGCTCGAAAAGCCGGGGTGCGGTCAGCTTGCGCGCGGCCGATCCACGCGCGGCACCGCGCATCCAGTTCAACTACATGTCCCACCCTGATGATTGGGCGGAATTCCGCACCGCCATACGGCTGACGCGCGAGATTTTCGCGACCGACCCGATGGCGGGCTTCGTCGATCACGAGATCCAGCCGGGGGCGGAGGCGCAAAGCGATGCGGCACTCGATGCGGTCATCCGCGAACATGCCGAAAGCGCCTATCACCCTTGTGGCACCTGCCGCATGGGGCGCGCCGACGACCCTTTGGCGGTGGTCGACCCAGAGGCGCGGGTGATCGGCGTCGATGGGCTGCGGCTGGCCGACAGTTCGGTCTTTCCCCAGATCACCAATGGCAACCTCAACGCGCCCTCGATCATGGTGGGCGAAAAGGCCGCCGATCACATCCTTGGCCGCGCACCCTTGGCACCCGAGAACCTCGACCCTTGGATCGCGCCCGATTGGCAACATGCCCAGCGCGAAAGCAAGGCAGGGCCGCTGGGCGTGAAATAGGCGTTAGCCGTCACCGATCACCAGCACCCTGCCATAGGGCGGGGGTGTAACTTTGCCCGGCACGGCCCATATCATCGGAAAACCCGGTCGCGGCGGCAGAGCCGCCTCCAAATCGGTCAGAACCACCACCATCGCGGGCTGGAGCTTCGCAGCTTTTTCAAAAAGATCGGCGTAATCCGTGCCGCCACCCCGCCGGGTCGGAAGCAGAGCAAGGCCACGCCATCCAAGAGGATCCAACCGCTTTTCCAGAAATACCGCGGTGTCAAAGACCATCAGATGCACCTCGGCACCCGTGCGCCGCGCGATCCCTTCCGCCTCGGCCACAAACAGCCGCAACATCTGCGCATCGACTGACGAAGATGTATCCATCCCCACCACCAGCCTTGGCCGGGTATCCATCCGCGTACGTCCCGGCTGAAATGCGGGCATAGGGCCACCATGGGCCTCGGCATGGTCCATCTGCGCGATCCATGCCCCCGATGGGCGGCGCCAACTGAGGTGAGGCCGTGCGCTCAGGGCGCGCGCCAAAAGCCCGCGTAGCACCACCTCCCACGGCACAGCGGAGGGGGCCAAATCGGCCAAGATCGCGCCCAGCCGCCCGATACCGCTGCCCGCTTTGCGCCCCGCCTCGAGTGCGCGCAAGATCTGACTGCGCCAATCAACGGACTTTTGCGTCTCGCCGTTGTCATCGGGTTCGCCAAGGCCCAGATCGACGGCAAAGCCCTTCGTTGCGCCCCATTCTCGCAAACGCTCGGCGCGTTGTGGATCAGCATGCAGCGCCATGGCCAATCGGTCGGTATCCCACCGCTCCAATGCCGCGACAGCCGATGGCGCGGGCAGCCCTGCCTCGACCAAAAGCTCGGTCACAAGAACGGCCGGGCGCGGCACCGCATGGCCTGCGAGGATCAACACGTCGTTGATGATACCGTCCGCCGCCAAACCGAAAAGCGAGGCATCAAAGCCCGCGCCCAAGCGTTGCGCCAGCCGCGCCTGACGATCAGAATGGCGCAGCGCCACATGCAGCACGTGATGGGCGACCAGCCCCACCTGTTCGGGCAGGCCGAGCGCGGCAAAACCGGGGCCATAGCTGATCGTATCGCCATCCGTTCGGGTCTCCTCCTCACCGTCGCGGTGGTGGCACCAGAGGGCAAGGACCGCAAGCGCCGGATCGACCTCGCCCAGATGGGCAAGTGCGCGCGCCGCGCGCGCGCTATGCCCGCTCACGGCAAACCCGCCGCCTGCCGCTCAGTGGCATAGGCGGCATAGTCCGGGCTCTCGGCAAAGACATCTTCCCAGCCCTTTTCCAGGGCGCGCGCGATCAGCATCTCGAAACCGAAGGCTGCCAATTCACTGACCGGCAAGCCGCCAAAACCCTCCCCCCCAAGCCCGCGCAGATCGGACAAGATCTCGATCGCGATACCCAGATTGGCGTGGCTGGCCGCCCCGACCAGCCCATAGACCAATGCGGTAAGCCCATGGAGGCTGCGCGGATACATCGCTGCGCGTTCCTTGCGCGCCGCCGCCATCATCGCGCCGATCTGCACGCTCGCCGCGATCTCATCGGCCAAAAGGGCAAATTCCGCCGCCGCCGCGACCCCGACTGTCCCCGCGATCATCACGCTGCGCGTCGCACGGTCCGGCACCGTCTCCATGATGCGGCTCACCCGCGTCCAGCTGCGCGGAGTGCAGGCAATCATCTGCCCGCGCCGCAAGCTCTCCTCCGATGTCTCCAGCAGATCAGGCCGGGTGCGGATAAATGCCGCGACGATCGGATGAATACCCGCCGGGATCGCATAATGCGTCAGCCAATCCTCGGGATCGGCCTGCACGATCATATGGATCAGCCGATCCGACAGCGCGCTGCCCATCTCATAGGCGATCGCCCCATCCTCGACCCGGTTGCCCGCGGCCACGACCATCACACTGTCCGGCAAGCGGTGCCGCCCCACGCGGCGCTCTTGCAGCAACCCATAAACCGTGGGCTGCAAGGCAGGGGCCGCGGCGGTCAACTCGTCGAGAAACAAGATCGCAGGGCCGTCGCCATCGGGCAAATCCTCGGGCCGATACCAGATGGTTTTCGCCGCCTCATGATCGAAATAGGGCAGACCGCGCAAATCCTGCGGCTCGATCGTGGTCAGGCGCAGATCAAACAGTTCCGCTCCGATCCGGCGCGCAAGCGTCTGAACCACTTCGGTTTTCCCCACGCCGGGTCGCCCATGCAGCATCCAGCTTGCCGTCAGCCCACCCGCCGCCTGCGCCGCCCAGCCAGCCTCCAACACCGCGAGCGCGTCACCTGCCGATATGCACGTCGCATTCACGCTCATGCCCCTGCCCCCCGTTTTTCCAGCGCAGCCGCCAGCCTTGCATGCGCCGAGACCGCGCGCGCCTCTTGCGCGATATCGCGGATATATACATCCGCGCGATGATTGACCGCCAAGAGCGCGCGCTCGCTCAGATCGGCATCGAAAAGCCCCGACAGATCAGCCCGGTCAGCTGCATCCAATGCCAAAAGCCCCGGCTTGGGCGTCGCACATTGGACGGACACCAGCGTCAAGGGCGCGATCCGTGCCAATTCAGACTGCTCGATGACAAGCCGCAACTCCCCCTCGGCGATCCCTTGGCGCGCTGCGATCTTGCGCAAGGCCGCCCGCGCCCGGAAATGCAACCTGTCAAGCCTGCGGGCCGCCTCATCTGCGTCCACCGCCTGTGCGCGCGCCGCCTTTGACAGGCGCAACACCTTCATCTCGACAAAGGCGATGACGATCAGCATGGCAAGCGGTGCCTGCGTCACCGGCAGCGCCAGATCGCGCGACAAGAACGGGATCACCACAAAGGGCAACAGCGCCGCGAGATAGCGCACCAGCTGCATCTCCACGATCAGCCGCAGCCACAATCCCAGCCCGGCGGCTCTTGGCACAAGCTGCACGCGCCCAAGGAATTTCTTGGGCAAGCTGCGGGTCTCAAGCACGCCGGCGTTGGCGATAGTGGCCTCGGTCACGATCAACATGGGGCGAGAGGTAGATCGCCAAGGCCGAGAAAACACTACCGCCTGCGCATTTTCGTGCAACACCCGTGCTTCTTCGTTTCTTAAATATCCCCGCCGGAGGCCACGGCCCGCGCCACCGCCAACACCGCATTGGTCAGAAAACCGACCCAGCCCTTTGCACGGATGTGCATGATGGGCTAAGGGGGGGCAAGCATTGGTCAATTCGGGTGTCTCCCATGTCGCGTATCCCCCCGCTGAGCTGCTTCAAGGCCTATGACATCCGTGGCCGCCTCGACAGTGAACTGAACACAGAGATCGCCTATCGCATCGGCCGCGCCTTTGCCGAGGTGATGGGGGCCAGCCATGTGGTGCTGGGCCGCGATGTGCGGCCCTCCTCGGAAACATTGGCCGCCGCCTTGGCGCGGGGCTTGCAAGATGCCGGGGTCAACATCCTCGATCTTGGCCTCTCCGGCACCGAGGAGACCTATTTCGCCACCACCCATCTGGAAGCCGATGGTGGCATCTGCGTGACGGCCAGCCACAACCCGATGGATTACAACGGCATGAAGATGGTCAAATCGGGCTCCGCACCGATCGGTCAGTCCGATGGCATGGCTGCGATCAAGGCGCTTGCCGAAAGCGGTGACTTTGCCCCAGCCCGCCCCGGTGGCCAGATCACGGATGCCAGCGCCACCCGTGCCGCCTATATCGCCAAGCTGATGGAATTCGTCGATCTTGCCGCGCTCAGGCCGATGAAACTCTTGGTGAATGCAGGCCATGGTGCGGCTGGCCCCACCTTCGACGCGCTGGCCACAGCACTCGTGCAAGCCGGCGCGCCGCTTGACATCATCCGCATCCACCACGCCCCCGATGGCAGCTTTCCCGCAGGTATCCCCAACCCGCTGCTTGATGAGAACCAACCGCTGACAGCAGGCCCCGTGGTGGCGCATGGCGCTGATATGGGGGTGGCATGGGATGGCGATTTCGACCGCTGCTTCTTCTTCGATCACGCGGGCGGCTTTGTCCCCGGCGAATATGTCGTGGCCCTTCTGGCCGAGGCCTTCTTGGCCAAGGAGCCAGGGCAAAAGATCATCCATGACCCGCGCGTCATCTGGGCCACGCAGGACCGCGTCACCGAATTGGGCGGCCAAGCTATCCAATCCAAATGCGGCCATTCCTTCATCAAGCAAAGCATGCGCGACACCGGGGCCGTCTATGGTGGCGAGATGAGCGCGCATCACTATTTCCGCGATTTCATGGCCTGCGACAGCGGCATGATCCCGATGCTGCTGATGATCGAGTTGATCAGCCGCCGGGGCCAAAGCCTCAAGGATATGCTCGCATCCCTGCGCGCGGCCTACCCCTCCTCGGGCGAGGTGAATTTCCGCGTGGGTGACCAAGCCGCCGTGATCCAAACGATCGAGTCGCGCTATGCCCCCTTGGCCGTGGCCCGCGATGAGGCCGACGGCCTCAGCCTGTCTTTCGACGACTGGCGGTTCAACCTGCGCGCGTCGAACACCGAGCCGCTCCTCCGCCTGAACATCGAGGCGCGCGGCAAGCCTGATCTGGTGGCCGCGAAACTGGCCGAGATGCGCAGATTGATCGGCGCATAAGCGCCGGTCTGGACAAGCCGCCATGCCACCATCATGCTGCCGCCCAAAGGGGGGGCTTCATGCGCTTTGACACGGTCATCACCGGTGGGCAAATCGTGACCGGCGGCGCGGTTGTGGCCGCCGATATCGCGATTGCCGCGGGCCGGATCGCGGCCATCGGCACAGGGTTTTCCGCCGCCGACACCATCGACGCCACGGGCCTGATCGTGACGCCGGGCGGGGTCGATCCGCATGCCCATATCGAACAGATGTCGGGCATGGGGTTGATGAATGCCGACACTTTCGAGACCGCCACCAGATCGGCCGCGATGGGGGGAACCACCACCGTCATCTCTTTTGCCGCACAGGCCAAGGGCCAGCGCTTGGCCGACGCGGTGGCGGATTACGCAGCACGCGCCGCGCGTGGGGCCGCCATCGACCACGCCTTTCACATCCTGATCAGCGACCCCGATGTGCCCGAATTCGAGGCCGATCTGCGCGCCTTGATCGCGGCCGGGCATCGCTCGATCAAGCTGTTTACAACCTATAATATCGGCCTATCCGACGCGGCCATCCTCAAAGTGCTGCGCATTGCGGGCGCGGCCGGTGCGCTGACCTGCATCCATGCCGAGAATGACGCGATCATCGCCGATGCCCGCGCGCGTTTGTTGGCCGAGGGACGCACGCGTCCCATTGATCACGCCGCCTCCCGCCCCCGCGCGGCCGAGATCGAGGCCGTGGCCCGCATGTGTCATCTGGCCGAGCTTGCCCATGCGCCTATCATGATCTTCCACGTCTCGACCCGCGAAGCGGTCGCTGAAATCGCTGCCGCCCGCGCGCGCGGCGCGCCCATCTGGGCCGAAACCTGCCCCCATTACCTGTTCCAGACCGAAGCGGTGCTGGACCGCCCCGGCCGCGAAGGGGCGAAATGGATGTGCTCGCCCCCGCAACGCAGCGCAGATGACCAAGACGCACTCTGGGCCGGGATCGCGGCGAGGCATATCCAGATCGTCTCCTCCGACCATGCGCCCTACCGCTTCGACGACACGGGGAAATTCGCCAATGGCTGGGACGCGCCCTTTCCCGCCATCGCCAATGGCATGCCGGGGCTCGAACCGCGCCAACCGCTGATGTTCGATGCGATGGTCAGCCGCGGGCGCTTGGGGTTGGCGGGCTTTGCAAAGATCACCACCGAGGCACCCGCCGCCCTCTACGGCCTGCCCGGCAAGGGCCGCATCGCGCCCGGCCATGATGCCGATCTGGTACTGTGGGATCCCGCGCGGCGCGTCACCTATGGCGCCGACGATCTCCATGACAATGTGGGCTACAACCCGTGGGAAGGCACGACCGTCACGGGCTGGCCCATCGCCGTGTTCCTGCGCGGCGACGCGGTAATGCGCGAGGGGGAATTCCTCGGCACCCCCGGCGCGGGCCGATGGATCGCGCGCCCGGCCATCGGCGCTAAGGCCCAAGACCTGACGGGAACAGCGCCATGACCGACCGTCCCGCGGCACCGCATGAATTGGCGATCACCTTTCTTTACTACCGCGACCTGGCACGCGCTTTCGCCTTTTACAGCGATGTGCTGGGCCTGCCCTTGGCGATCGATCAGGGCGATCTGGCCAAGATCCTGCGCATCGCGCCGGGTGCGCATGTGGGGCTGGTCGATGAGGCCAAGGGCATGAACAACTGGCAGCCCGAGAAATGCGTCCAACTTTGTATCCGTGTTCAAGATGTTCAATCTTGGCATGCCTATCTCGCCGAAATCAAGGTCGATAACCTATCCCAGATGTTCGAAAATGATAAGCTTGGCATCCGCGCTTTCGTCTTTCGCGACCCGGAGGGCTACCAGATCGAGATCCAGCAATCCACCCGCGCCGACACCCTGGGGACCGCATGATGGGCAGGCTCTTTGTCATTAACCCCAATTCCAGCCAAGCCGTCACCGAAGGCATCGCCATGGCGATTGCCCCCTTGCAAGGGATGGGCGCGCCGATCCAATGCCTCACCTTGGCCGAAGGGCCGCCGGGCATCGAGACACAAGCCCAGGCCGATGAAACCATCGCCCCCATGCTGCGCCTTGCCGCCGCGCATGACGATCAGGCCGCGGGCTTTGTCATCGCCTGTTTCGGCGATCCGGGTGTCCATGCCTTGCGCGACCGCACCGCTAAGCCTGTCCTGGGCATACAAGAGGCCGCCATCTCCACTGCGCTGACGCTGGGCCAACGCTTTGGCATTATCGCGATCCTGCCCGCCTCGATCCCGCGGCATCTGCGTAGCCTTGGCGCGATGGGGGTGCTGGACCGCATGGCGGGTGACCGCGCGCTGGGGCTTGGTGTGGCGGAACTGGCCGATCCCGGCCAAACCGAAGCCCGCTTGATCGAAACCGGCCGCGCCTTGCGCGATGATGATGGGGCCGAAGTCGTGATCCTTGGCTGCGCAGGCATGGCGCGCTATCGTCCATTGCTGGAACACATCCTCAAGATCCCGGTGATCGACCCTTGCCAAGCCGCCGTTGCCATGGCCTTGGGCAGGATCGCCTTGTCACAAACGCACAAACCCGGAAGCTGAAATGGCCAAACTGCTCGACGAAACCGCCGCTGGCGTCTTTACCATCGCCGCCACACCCTTTCTGCCCGATGGCACACTCGATCTGCAAAGCATCGACAGCATGGTCGATTTCTACCAGGACAAAGGCGCAACCGGCCTGACCATCCTTGGGATCATGGGCGAGGCGGGCAAGCTGTCAGCCGAAGAAAGTGATGCGGTCATCGCGCGGGTCACCGCGCGGGCCAGCGTGCCGATCATCGTCGGCGTCTCGGCCCCCGGCCTTGCCGGGATCAAGGCGCTGGCCGACAGCGCGATGGACAAGGGGGCGGCAGGCGTCATGGTGGCGCCCCCCGGCCATCTGCGCACCGATGACCAGATCACGGGCTATTTCCAGATGGTGGCCGACACCTTGGGCAAAACCCCTTGGGTGGTGCAGGATTTCCCGCTGGTCACGGGCGTGCAGATGACGGCCAAAGTGATCCGCACGATTTTCGACACCTGCCCCACCGGCGTGATGCTCAAGCATGAGGATTGGCCGGGCCTCGACAAGATCAGCACCCTGCGCGCGCAAGAGGCGGCCGGCGCGCGGCGCATCTCGATTCTGTGCGGCAATGGCGGGCAATTCTTGCTGGAGGAGGTGTTGCGCGGCGCCGATGGTGCGATGACGGGCTTTGCCTACCCCGAGATGATGGCCGATGTGGTACGCTTGGTGAAAGCGGGCGAGGCGGGGCGCGCGCGCGACATCTTCGACGCCTATCTGCCGCTCATCCGCTATGAAAGCCAGCCGGGTCTGGGCCTGTCGATCCGCAAACATATCCTCGCCCAGCGCGGTGCCATCGCCCATCCCACCGTCCGCCGCCCCGGCCCCGCGCTGTCGGCGGCCTCCATCGTCGAGATCGAGACGCTGATCGCCCGTCAGGCTGCGCGGCTGGCAAGCCTCGGGTAACATAAACGAAAACGGCCCGGGGCTTCCCCCGGGCCGCATCCCTGGCTGATCGCTGATACGATCAGAACATGTCGTTGTGCATGACCTTGGCCCATGCGGCGACGAAGTCGGTCACGAACTTTTCGCCTGCATCGTCTTGGGCATAGACCTCGGCATAGGCGCGCAGGATCGAGTTCGAGCCGAACACCAGATCGACGCGGGTTGCCGTCCACTTGGTCTCACCCGACTTGCGCGCGACGATGTCATAGCTGTTTCTGCCGGTCGGCACCCATTTGTAAGACATATCCGTCAGGTTGACGAAGAAATCCGTGGTCAGTGCGCCCACGCGGTCGGTGAACACACCGTGCGCCGACCCGCCATGGTTGGCCCCCATCACCCGCATGCCGCCCATCAGAACGGTCATTTCCGGCCCGGTCAGGCCCAAGAGCTGCGTGCGATCGAGCATCAGCTCTTCGGCGGCGACGTCGAAGTCCTTCTTCAGCCAGTTGCGATAGCCATCGGCCAGCGGTTCAAGCCAGACAAAGCTGTCGCCATCGGTCATGTCGGCCGTTGCATCGCCACGACCGGCCTTGAACGGCACGCTGACGTCAAAGCCCGCGGCCTTGGCCGCCTGTTCGACACCGACATTGCCCGCCAACACGATCGTATCGGCGACCGAGGCACCATGGGCCGCGGCGATGGGTTCCAGCACCGACAACACACGCGCAAGGCGGGCAGGCTCGTTGCCTTCCCAATCCTTTTGCGGGGCCAGCCGGATACGTGCGCCATTGGCACCGCCGCGCAGGTCCGACTGGCGGAAGGTGCGTGCGCTGTCCCATGCGGTGGCGACCATATCGGCACCCGAGAGCCCCGAGGCCGCAATCGCGGCCTTGAGCTTGGCGACATCATAACCCGTATTGCCCGCGGGGATCGGATCTTGCCAGATGAGGTCTTCCTTGGGCGCTTCCGGGCCGATGTAGCGGGTGCGCGGTCCAAGGTCGCGATGGGTCAGCTTGAACCATGCGCGCGCGAAGCAATCGTCGAAATAGGCGGGATCGGCCATGAATTTCTGACAGATCGCATTATAGGCCGGGTCGATCTTCATCGCCATGTCGGCATCCGTCATCATCGGCATGACGCGCTTGGTCGGATCGGTGGGATCGACCGGCATGTCTTCTTCGCGGATGTCGATGGGGCGATACTGCCACGCGCCCGCGGGCGATTTGGTCAGTTCCCACTCGTAGCCGAAGAGGAGTTTGAAATAGCCCATGTCCCACTTGGTCGGATGGGTGGTCCAAGCCCCCTCGATACCGCTTGTGACCGCATTGGTCGCCTTGCCGCCGAGGTTGGGGTTCATCCAGCCAAAACCTTGGTTCTCGATCCCCGCCGCTTCGGGTTCGGCACCCAGAACGCTCGCATCGCCATTGCCATGTGCCTTGCCGACGGTGTGACCGCCACAGGTGAGTGCGGCCGTTTCCTCGTCATTCATCGCCATCCGGGCAAAGGTGACGCGCACCTGCTCGGCGGTGTTGAGCGGGTTGGGCTGTCCGTTCACCCCTTCGGGATTGACGTAAATCAGCCCCATGTGGACGGCGGCCAAGGGGTTGGCCAGCGTGTCGGGCTTCATGATGTCTTCGTAACGCTGCGCCGCATCGCCGACGAATTCCTGCTCGGACCCCCAATAGACATCCTTTTCGGGACCCCAAATATCTTCGCGACCGAAGGAGAAGCCAAAGGTCTTCAGCCCCATGGATTCATAGGCGACATTGCCCGCAAGCAAGATCAGATCGGCCCAGCTCAGCTTGTTGCCGTACTTCTTCTTGACCGGCCACAGCAGGCGACGCGCCTTGTCGAGGTTGCCGTTATCGGGCCAGCTGTTCAGCGGGGCAAAGCGAATATTGCCATGGCCGCCGCCGCCGCGCCCATCCATCAGACGATAAGAACCGGCCGAGTGCCAAGCGAGACGGATCATCAAGCCGCCGTAATGGCCCCAATCGGCCGGCCACCAATCCTGGCTGTCGGTCATCAGCGCGGTGACATCGGCCTTGACCGCATCGAAATCGAGCGTCTTGACCGCTTCGCGATAGTCGAAATCTGCCAACGGGTTCGACTTGGCATCATGCTGGTGCAAAATGTCGAGGTTCAGCGTCTTGGGCCACCATTCCGACACACCAACCGACTGGGTGGTCATCGAGCCATGCATGACCGGGCATTTGCCCGCCGCTTTATCATCTCCGTCCATCATCATTTTTCTCCGTTTTCGCTGCAAGGGCGTTGCGTGGCGTCGCCTTGAGGCCAGCCTAAGGCCGATTCCCCATGTCCTGCATTGCCCTTAGCAAAGAAGTATGATCAGGATAAGTTGTATTTACTGATTGTCATGATAAGTTCATCTTATGACCAACATCACGCTCCGCCAGCTACGCTATGTTGCGGCCCTTGCACGGTTCCGCCATTTCGGACTTGCCGCGGAAGCCTGTTCCGTGACCCAACCCGCGCTTTCCATGCAGATCAAGGAACTGGAAGAGTCCCTTGGCGCCAAGCTTTTCGAACGCGGGGCGCGCCATATCCGGCTGACAGGTCTGGGCGAAGACATCGCGGCGCGCGCCCGCGACATCCTGCGCGCCGTTGATGAACTCGCTGATGTCGCCCGCACGCGACGTGACGGGCCGGGGGGGCGGCTCAGGCTTGGTGTCATCCCGACAATTGCGCCCTACTTGCTGCCCCGGCTGATCCGCGATTTGGCCGCGCGTTATCCCGGCGTCGATCTGCAACTGCGCGAAACCCAGACCGAGCGGCTGATCGCCGAATTACGCGAAGGGCGGCTTGATTGCGCACTCGTGGCCCTGCCCGTCTCTGAGGCAGGCCTGACCGAGGTGGCGCTGTTTTCCGAGGGTTTCGTGCTAGTCCGCCCCGAAGCCGAAGCCGCTCGCCCCATCCCCGCCCCCGCCGCTTTGCCCGACATGCAGCTTTTGCTCTTGGAGGAAGGCCATTGTTTCCGTGACCAAGCGCTCGAGGTGTGCGGGTTGCGCAGCGGCGCACGGCATGCAGGGCTCGATGGCTCGTCACTCTCGACGCTGGTGCAGATGGTGGGCGCGGGTCTGGGTGTGACCTTGATCCCCGAGATGGCCGTGGGTGTGGAAACCCGTGGCGCGGCCGTGGCGGTGCAGCGTTTTGAAACCGGCCGCCCGGCGCGCACTGTCGGGATGATCTGGCGCGCAACCAGCCCGCTTTCCGCCGAGTTGCGCGATCTGGCCGAAGTGGTGCGCCAATCGGCCGAAGCGATGTATCACGCGGCGCGGTTAGGCTAAGGCTGTTGCAAACCCCACGATCTCATCCACCAGCACATCCAGCGTGTCGATGGCGCGCGCGCCTGAGACCACCGCTTCGGGGATGAGCGAGAACTCGGTGCAGGCGATCAGTTGCACCTTTGCGCCCTTTTCCAAAAGCGCCCCCGATGCCGCCAAAAGCGCCCCGCGCGCGGCCTCGTTCGGCCCTTCGGATTTGATCGACCGGATCGCGGACAGCAGTGCCGCCCCATCTTCGGGATGGATCACAGAAAGCCCCATCGCCCCCAAGGCCCGGTCGAACAACCCCACCTTGCCCACAGCAGGCGAGGCCAAGAGCCCCACCTTGCCCCCCAGCCCCGCCGCTGTCAGCGCCACCCGCGCCGAGGCCGCAACCATGTCGAGCAAGGGGATGGTGACGGCGGCGCAGATATCGCCCGCATAATGATGCGCGGTGTTGCACGGCATGGCCAGCGCGGCGGCCCCGGCCGCCTCGAGCCGCCGCGCCATGCTGGCCAGCACCGGCGCGGGGTCCGCCCCCGTTCCTTCGATCAATCGTGCGATGCGGCTTGGCACTTGACTGTTTTGATCGACGATCAGGGGAATATGGTCGGCATCATCAGCTGCCTCCACGGCGGCGATGACCTTCTGCATCAGAAGCACCGTCGCCTCTGGCCCCATGCCGCCAAGGATGCCGACCGTCCTCATCCCCGCGCGAGCGCCCCCTTATAGGCAAACAGCCCAACCGACCCGCCGGTATGCAGGAACACCACCCGCTCGCCCGGCTTGAAATGCCCCTTGCGGCACAGATCGATCAGCCCCGCCGCGCCCTTGCCGGAATAGACCGGGTCAAGCAAGATCCCCTCCAGCTCCGCGAACAGCCGGATCGCCTCGAGCGTGTCTTCGCGCGGCAGGCCGTAGCCTGCGCCGACGTAATCGCTATTGGCCACAACCGCTTCGCGCGGGACCACGCCGGGACAACCGAGCTTTTCAGCCGTGCGACAAGCCAGATCATAGACCATCTGCTCTTGTTTCTCCCGCGGCGCGCGGGTGCCGATGCCGAGGATCGGGATGCCCGCGTTCAGCGCGCACATCCCCGCAACAAGCCCCGCTTGCGTGCCTGATGAACCCGTCGCCGTCACCAAATGGTCGATGACCAGCCCGCGCTCATTTGCTTGGCCCAAAAGCTCAAGCGCGCAGTTCACATAGCCCAGCGCCCCGGTCGGGTTGGAACCGCCGCCGGGGATGATGTACACCTTGCGCCCCTTTGCGCGATGGGTTTCGGCAGCCGCTTCCATCGCAGCCACCATATCGGTGCCGCCGGGATGGCGCTCGCTTGTTGCGCCATGCAGATGGTCAAGCAGCACATTGCCGTTCTCGGTGTAATCGGGGTCTTGGTAGCCTGTCCGATCTTCTAAAAGAACGTGGCAGCCCATGCCCAGCTTGGCGGCGAAAGCGGCCGTCTGGCGGGCATGGTTGGATTGCGTGGCACCTTGCGTCATCACCATATCGGCGCCTTGCGCCATCGCCTCGGCCATCAGGAATTCGAGCTTGCGCGTCTTGTTGCCCCCCGACGACATGCCGGTGCAATCATCGCGCTTGATCCAGATATCCGGCCCGCCCAAGGCCGCGCTCAGACGGTCCATCCGCTCCAAAGGCGTCGGCAAATGGGCAAGAAAGACGCGAGGAAAACGGGAAAGATGCATAGCCACAGGCTCCGCCAAAAAGAATGTCAGGGCCAGTGATGCATATTCTGTCAGCAATTGACAATGCGCCGACATAGCGCTGCAAAGCATGGCTGATGGATCCGGGCTGGCCTTGGGCTGCCAGAACACTAAATTGCGCATTTCGCCGGGCAAGCGATGGCGACACACAGGAGGGACATTCATGACAGACACACTCGCTGCGCTGATCGGCGCGCAAGACCGCAATGCGCCTGCAATCGGCGCGCCGGGCCGCGACTGGCTCAGCTATGCGGGCTTGGCCGCGCAGGGCGCCCATGTTGCCGCGGCCTTGCATGGTGCAGGCATCGGGCGCGGCGACCGTGTGGCGATCGTGCTGCCGAATGGCCCCGAAATGGCCACCGCTTTCGTGACGGTCGCGGGCGTTGCCACCACCTGTCCGCTCAACCCCGCCTACAAGCAAGAAGAATTCGCTTTCTACCTCGAAGACCTCAAGGCCAAGGCGATCATATTGGCCGAAGGTGAAACAGGTGCCGCGCATGCCGCCGCCGTCGCGCAAGGTCTGGCCGTGATCCGCCTGTCCTTTGACGCAAACCAGCCCGCCGGCAGCTTTACCCTGACCGCCGAAGGGCATGCAGGCACCGCTGATACCGCCGCCCCCGGTGCTGACGATGTCGCGCTGATCTTGCACACCTCCGGCACCACCTCGCGTCCCAAGATCGTGCCGCTGTTGCAATCGAATGTCGCGGCCTCAGCCCGCCATATCGGTGCCTCGCTGGCGCTGACACCCGCTGATCGCTGCCTGAACGTGATGCCGCTCTTCCATATCCATGGGCTGATCGCCGCCGTGTCCTCCTCGCTGGCGGCGGGCGGCTCGGTCTGGTGCGCGCCGGGCTTTGACGCCATGAAATTCTTCGGCTGGATGGAAGAGGCGCGCCCGACCTGGTACACCGCCGTGCCGACCATGCACCAGACGATCCTCGCCCGCGCCTCGCGCAATGCGGAAACGATCAGATCGGTGCCGCTGCGCTTCCTGCGCTCCTCTTCCGCCTCGCTGCCCGGCCCGGTGATGGAGCAACTCGCCGCCACCTTCAATGCGCCCGTGATCGAGGGCTACGGCATGACAGAAGCCGCGCACCAGATGGCCTCCAACCCCCTGCCGCCGCGCGCGCAAAAGCCCGGCTCGGTCGGCGTGGAGGCTGGCCCCTTGGTCCGCATCGCCCATGAGATCGAGAACCGGCTGGTCGAGGGTGTGGGCGAAATCGTCATTTCAGGCCCCAATGTGACACCCGGCTACGAGGGCAACCCCGAGGCCAACGCCAAGAACTTCTTCGAGGCCGATGGCCGCCGCTGGTTCCGCACCGGCGATCAGGGCCAGTTCGACGACGAAGGCTACCTGTCGCTGACAGGCCGGCTGAAGGAAATCATCAACCGCGGCGGCGAAAAGGTCAGCCCGCTCGAAGTCGATGGCGTCTTGTCGGCCCATCCGGCGGTGGCCCAAGTCGTGACCTTCGCCATTCCCCATCCCAAGCTCGGCGAAGAGGTCGGCGCAGCCGTCGTGCTAAAAGAAGGGATGGAGGCGACCGAGGCGCAAATCCGCGAATTCGCGGGCGAAAGGCTCGCCGGTTTCAAGGTGCCGCGCAAGGTGGTGATCCTGTCCGAGATCCCGAAAGGGGCGACCGGCAAGCTCCAGCGGATCGGCTTGGCCGAGAAACTGGGATTGGTGGAGCAGGCCTGAGACAGGGACCGGCGGGGGGCTTTGCCCCCCGCACCCCCCAGCGTATTTTCGGAAAGATGAAGGAAAGCCGCTTCGGTGGCAAAGGGAGACGGGATGAAGATCTGTATTTTCGGCGCGGGCGCCATCGGCGGCTATATGGGGGCGAAACTGGCCGAAGCCGGCGCCGAGGTCAGCCTTGTCGCGCGCGGGCCCCATCTAGCAGCCATGCAGACAAATGGCCTAACGCTCATCGAAGAGGGCGAGAGCAAGACCTACAAGGTCAATGCCTCGGATGATCCGGCGGCGCTCGGGCATCAAGATTACGTCATCGTGACGCTCAAGGCGCATTCCGTGCCCCCCATCGTGGGCAAGATGGCCCCGCTGATCGGGCCGGAAACGACGATCGTTTCAGGCGTGAACGGCGTGCCGTGGTGGTATTTCCACAAGGTGGGCGGCCCGCTCGAAGGCACGCGGCTGGCATCCGTCGATCCCGGTGATGCGCAGTGGAACGGCTTTGGCCCCGATCGCGTCCTGGGCTGCGTGGTCTATCCGGCCGCCGAAGTGATCGAGCCGGGCGTCGTCAAGCATATCGAGGGCAACCGGTTCAGCCTTGGCGAGCCTGACGGGTCGAAATCCGACCGCGCGGTGCGGCTGTCCGAGGCTTTGGGCAAGGCGGGGCTAAAGGCCCCCGTACGCCCGCGTCTGCGCGACGAGATTTGGGTCAAGCTTTGGGGCAACCTGTCCTTCAATCCCATCTCGGCGCTGACACATGCCACGCTCGATGTGCTCTGCACCGATCCCGGCACAAGGGCGGTGGCGCGCGGCATGATGCTGGAAGCGCAAGAAATCGCGGAAAAACTTGGCGTGAAATTCCCCATCGATGTGGACCGCAGGATCGATGGCGGGGCAGCCGTTGGGGCGCATCGCACCTCGATGCTGCAAGACCTCGACGCGGGCCGCCCGATGGAGATCGACGCGCTTCTGGGCTCGGTGCAGGAGCTTGGCCGCGTGACCGAAACGGCGACGCCCACCATCGACACGGTACTGGCGCTGGTGACGCTGCGCGCGCGCAGTGCAGGGCTTTACGGGCATTAAGTCATCGCGCGCGCCGGGCATGGACCAGGCGCGCGCGATCTGTCTTATTCCGTGCCTTCGACCACGATGATCACGCTCTCGGCGGTGCGGCGGCGGATATCGGCAACCTCTTGATACGCGGGATCGTTGTAGGCCTTCAGCGCCGCCTCGTAGCTCGGAAATTCGATCACCACATGGCGCATCAGGGTCTCGCCCTCCATCACCTGTGATTGGCCGCCGCGCACGATGAAGCGCCCGCCCAAACCTTGCAGGATCGGCGTGTCACGCACGACATATTCCTTGTAGGCCTCGGGGTCGTTCACGGTGATATGGCCGATGATGTAACCTTTGGGCATCTCGCGCCCCTCCCTTAGTTGATGTGTCACGGCACTTTTGCGGCGCTTCGCGCGCCGGCGCAAGGCGGGGCGGAAAACACCCCCCCCTTCAGCCCTTGCCGTAGCCGCCGCCCGTAGGCGTGATCACCGTCACCGCTTCGCCGGGTTCAAGCACGGTCTGGTCGCAGGCGCGCAGCACCGCGACCGATCCGTCCAGGCGCCGCACCGTAGTGCGCCCAACCTGCCCATCGCCGCCCCCCGCGATCCCGCGCGGCGGGCTTGCGCGGTGCGAGGAAAGGATCGCGCAATCCATCCGTTCCAAGAACCGCAAGCGCCGCTCGGTCCCGTCGCCCGCATCGAACGCCCCCTTGCCCCCGGATCCGGGGCGCAGGCCGAAATGCTCCAAAAGCACGGGAAACCGCATCTCCAGCACCTCAGGGTCGGTCAGGCGCGAATTGGTCATATGGGTATGAACACCCGATGTCCCCGAAAAACCGCGCCCGTTGTTCATCACACCCGCAGGCGCGCCCGAACAGATCGTCTCGTAATACTGGTAGGTCTGATTGCCAAAGGTCAGGTTGTTCATCGTCCCTTGGCTGTTCGAGAGCGTCCCCAGCGCGCCGAAAATCGCGTTGGTCACATGCTGCGATGTCTCGACATTGCCCGCCACCACCGCGCGCGGATAGGCGGGGCGCAGCATCGAGCCTTCGGGGATGATGATCTCGATGGGGCGCAGGCAGCCCGCATTCATCGGAATCGGCGCCTCCACCATCACGCGGAAACAGTAAAGCACGGCGGCCCGTGTCACGGGTTCTGGCGCGTTGAAATTGTTGCCCATCGCATCGCTCGTGCCAGTGAAATCGACCCTGGCCGTGCGGTCGTCGCGATCGACCGTAATCTTGACCCGGATCACCTGCCCCGTATCGGTCGGATACTCATAACCACAATCCGACAAGCGCCCGATCAGGCGCGCGACCTCTTCGGCGGCATTGTCCTGCACATGGCCCATATAGGCCTGCACGGTCGGCAATCCGAACTCGACCACCATGCGCCGCAACTCGGCCGCACCCCGCGCGTTGGCGGCGATCTGCGCTTTCAGATCGGCGATATTCTGGTCGGGGTTGCGTGCAGGGTATGGGTGATCGGTCAGCAGATGGCGAAGTGCTGCCTCGCGGAACTCGCCCTGTGCGACCAACACAAAATTGTCGAACAGCACACCTTCCTCGTCCACCGTGGTGGCGAGCGGCGTCATCGAGCCCGGTGCCGTACCGCCCACATCGGCATGATGGCCGCGGCTTGCGACCCAGAACAGGATCGTCTCACCCGCATCGTCGAAAACCGGCGAGACGACCGTGATATCGGGCAGATGGGTGCCGCCATTATAGGGCGCATTCAGCGCGAAGACATCGCCGGGGCGGATGCGGCCGGCATTGAGCCGGATCACCGTCTCGACGCTGCGATCCATCGAACCCAAATGCACCGGCATATGCGGCGCATTGGCCACCAGCGCGCCCGTCGCATCGAAGACCGCGCAAGAGAAATCAAGGCGCTCCTTGATGTTGACCGAATGAGCGGTGTTTTGCAGCGCCACGCCCATCTGCTCGGCGATGTTCATGAAGAGGTTATTGAAGACCTCAAGCAAGATCGGATCGGCATCGCGCGTTCCCGCCGCCATGCTGCGCGCCATCTTTTCATGGCGACGCATCACGATATCATCGCGCACGGTCAGTTGCGCGGACCAGCCCGGCTCGACCACGATGGTCTGGTTGTCCTCGATGATCAGCGCGGGACCAGTGATCTTGTCCCCGGGGGCAAGGGCCGCGCGCGGGAATATGGCGGCTTGCACATGGCGGCCTTGGCAAAAGATCGGCACATGGCTGTCGCTGGTGGCCGTGCGCAGCGCGATCACGGCATTGCGTGACGCGCCTTTGTCGCGGGGGGCCTCGGCCATCTCGACCTCGACCGCCTCGACTGTCAGGGGCTTATCGGGGCTGACAAAGCCGAATTGTGCCTTGTGGGCGGCCTCGAATGCAGCGCGGGCCTCAGCGACATCGCCCGCCCATGCGACGGGTAGCGCCGTATCGGTGCCTGCATAGCGCAGGTGAAGGCGCGTAACGGCAAAGGCCGCCGCAGGATCGACGCCTTGCTCGGACAGCTCGGCCGCGACGGCCTTGCGCAAGCTTTCGGCCAAGCTTGCAATCGCACCAAGGCTTTCCGACCCAAGCGGTTCGACCAAGGCTTGCTGCCGACTGGCCGAGACAGTCGCACGCCCGATCCCATAGGCCGACAGGAGGCCCGAAAGCGGATGGATCAGAACCGCCTCCATCCCCAAGGCATCGGCCACCAGACAGGCATGCTGCCCCGCCGCCCCGCCAAAGGCGTTGAGCGCGTATTTCGTGACATCATAGCCGCGCTGAACGCTGATCTTCTTGATCGCATTGGCCATGTTCTCGATGGCGATGGTCAGGAAACCCTCGGCCACCTCTTCGGGGGTTTTCCCTTCATCGGCGGCGATCTGGGCGAATGCCGCGCGGACCACATCGGCATCGAGCGCCGCATCCTGCCCCGGACCAAAGACGCGTGGGAAGAACTCGGGCCGCAGCTTGCCCAGCATCACATTCGCATCCGTCACCGTCAGCGGCCCGCCGCGCCGATAGCAGGCGGGGCCGGGATTGGCGCCTGCTGAATCAGGCCCCACGCGGAATCGCCCCGCATCAGAATGCAGGATCGACCCGCCGCCTGCCGCGACCGTGTGGATGCGCATCATCGGCGCGCGGATGCGAACGCCCGCCACCTCGGTATCAAAGGCGCGCTCGTATTCACCCGCGAAATGCGCCACATCGGTCGAGGTGCCGCCCATGTCGAAACCGATCACCCGATCGAACCCCGCATCCGCCGCCGTTTCCACCATGCCAACGACACCGCCCGCAGGGCCGGACAGGATCGCATCCTTGCCCTGAAAGCGTTCGGCCGCCGTCATGCCCCCCGAGGACATCATGAATTGCAGCGTCGGCCCCGCCTCGCCCGCAGGTGTCGCGCCCAGCGCATCGGCCACGCGGGCGACGTAACGGCGCAGAATGGGCGAGAGATAGGCATCGACCACGGTGGTATCGCCGCGCCCCACCAGCTTGACCAGCGGGCTGACCTCGTGACTGACCGAGACTTGGGGAAAGCCCATGCCGCGCACCAACTGGGCCAGTGCCGCCTCATGGACGGGATTTTTCCACGCATGCATCAACACGATGGCCACCGCCTCGATCCCGGCGGCTTTGGCCTCGACCAAGGGCGCGTGCAGGGACGTGGCATCAAACGCCAGTTCCACCGATCCATCGGCGCGCAGGCGTTCCGCGACCTCGACGACCCGCTCGTAAAGCTGTTCGGGGAGGATGATCTCTTTGGCGAAGATATCCGGGCGCGCCTGATAGGCGATGCGCAGCGCGTCGCGAAACCCGTTGGTAATCAGCAACAATGTCCGGTCGCCCTTGCGCTCCAAAAGGGCATTGGTCGCGACAGTGGTGCCCATCTTGACCGTACCGATCCGCGCGGGGTCGATCTCGCCGCCCAAAAGGCGGCGAATGCCCTCGATCGCGGCGTCGTCATAGGCTTCAGGGTTCTCGGACAAAAGCTTGAGTGGATGGATCGCCCCATCCGGCGCGCGCCCAACGACATCGGTGAATGTGCCGCCCCGGTCGATCCAGAAATCCCAAAGCGCCGCGTCTGTCACCTGTGCCATTGCCCCTCCCCCACCGGGCTTGCCCCGGCTCAATGCCCTGTTCGGTGACAAATTGCGCGCCAAGGGTCAAGCGCGGCAATTAGCGCGAAAGCCCCTCAGCCCAGTCCAAGATGCGCGCGGTGACAGGCGCGGTCATCGCCGGGCTCATGATATCGCCTGCGATTACATGGGCAAAGGGATCGGCCCCTTCGGCGGGCATCGCCAGCGCGGCAAGCGTCACAGGCCCACCCCAGCCCGCCATCGCCGCGCGCGTCGCCTGTGCAGAAACCACCTGATCTGCATCGGAAAACACCACCAACGCAGGCTGCATGGCTTGGCCCAGATCGCGCCTCCGCATCTCGCGCAGAAGCGTGCCAAGCGTGACGGCCGCGCCGATGGGATAGCGTGTCGTCCAATGCGCGGCTTGTCCGTCATTCATCGGCGCGAATTCCCGCTCTGCCCCTGCGACCAGCGGCGCCCATACCCGCGCATAGGGCCATTCCAGCAAAACCCCCGCCGGGTTGGCCAAGGCGAAATTCGGCGCGACCAAGACGACACCCGCCACATTCTGCGCCATACGCGGATCGGTCATCGCCCAAGCGGCCAGTGTGCCGCCGGTCGAGGTGCCGATCACGATCACCCGCTTACCCACCTGGCGCGCGACCGCGAGAAAAAGCGCCGTATCGGCAAGCCAATCGCCCGCGCGGGCTTCGGCCATCGCCGCACCATCGCGCCCATGGCCAGAGAGCCGCGCAAAAACCAGATTTGCCCCCAAAGCGGCGGCCACATCATCAGGCACAGGGCGAATTTCCTCCGGCCCCGCCGAAAACCCGTGCAAATAGAGGATCGACAAGGGCGTGACCGCACCGACCTCGCCGGCCCATACAATCCGTGCCGCATCGCCGGGGCGGATATCGTCAAGCGCCCCCTCGCGCGCGGCAAGATGCGCGACAGCGTCGGTGATCGCGGGCAGTGATCGCATCACGATCCGCTCGCGCGGCAAAAGCCACACCACAACCGCCAGCGCGGCACAGACGCCCAAGACCCAAACCGCTACGCGCATAGTTCGATCCATCACCACACCCTCTGCCCTGATCGCGGAAGCCGAGCAGGTGTCTTGCGCCGCAAAAGCCAAGACAGCGCTGCCGCACCATCACGCCATTTTCATCGCTGCCATCATGCGCGCGCGCCATGCCGCGATATCAGCTGCGGCCGCATCTTGCGATCTGTGCAGGAGCGCCGCAAGCTCGGCCGCAGCGATGCAGCGCGCAGGGTTCGGCCCATCGATCACGCTATCAAGCGCGGCGCTATCCGCCTCCCAAGAGCGGGGCGGGAAAAGGTGAAATTCATATCGCGCATCAGCCTGCGGCGTCAGGTTCAATCCGGGCGATTGGATCGGATGCAAAATCCCCAAAAGCGGATAAAAGATCCGCCCCCGCGCGCCAAGCCACGCCGCGAGCCACGAAAACGTGCTGACCCCCAAGGCCACGTTATGGGCGTTTCGGATTGTCTGGAAATCATGCAAAACCGACCCGCCGGCCAAGATGCGCGCCGTGGGAAAGGCCCGCCTGAGCGCCTGCGAATAGCGGTCATCACCGAATTGGCCGATAAAGACCGGGCGCAACCCCGTATTCTCGATCAGGTCGCGATACCATGCCAGTGGCAACGGCCCGTAGCCCTTGTGCCGCCCCGGCACCAGAATATCTTCCAGCCGCACATGGATGACCACCTCGTCATCTGTCGTGGGCGCGCCGGCCTCGCCTTGCGGGTCAAACAGGGCATTGGCCCGCGCGCGCGATGGCAAGGCGTCGAAATCGCAGATCGCCTCGGTGATGCGCAGCCGGTCGATCCGGCCTGCGGCGATCTGCGCCAAAAGCCACTCGGTATCGATCCGGCCGGTATCGATCTTGGGCCATGCGCGCGCACCGCGCGCATCCGGCCCGCCCGAAAGACCCCATTCCGCGATGTCAAAACCCGTGATCTTGCAGTCGGGAAAGCCCGTGGCAAAGCGATCTGCGACAAGCAATTGCAACATGCGGTTCGCCATCCGCGACCCATGCCTGATCGAAATTTCACGCAAGCCCTTGGCCCTCACACAAACATCACCCACCCGCAAGACCGAAAGCCTAGCAGGGAAATCCCCGCCGCAAAACCCTAGTGCGGCGGCAAGACCTCGGCCACCGCACGGGTGATCGTGGCAAGACATGCCGGGTCTGAAAAACGGTGATCAGCACCTTTGACCAGTTCAAGACGGATATCATCCCCTTCGCTATGCTCAAACAGGCGAAGGGCGACGGCCATCGGCACATCCACATCCGCCGTGCCTTGCAATAGCCGCACCGGCACATCAAGGCGCAAAGGGCTTCGTAGCACCAGTTGGTCGCGCCCATCGGTGATCATCCGCCGCGTAATGATCATCGGATCGCCATAGTCTGACGGCAGCGCGACCTGCCCCACCTCCATGCACAGGCGGCGCTGATCCTCGGACCAAGAGGCCCACATCCCATCCTCGGTAAAGTCGGGGGCAGCAGCGATCGTGACCAAACCCGCCAGCCGTTCAGGCATGCGCCGCGCGAGCAACAGGCTGATCCACCCGCCCATGGAAGATCCGACAAGGATCTGTGGCCCTTGCGTCAAGGCGGTGATTATGGCGCCCGCATCCTCGGCCCATTGACCGATACACCCCTCGGTAAATTCACCACTGCTTTGCCCATGGCCGGAATAGTCAAACCGCAAGAAAGCGCGACCCGTCGCCTGCGCCCAATCGGCAAGGTGAACCGCCTTGGTCCCCGTCATGTCCGAGCGCAAACCACCCAGAAAGACCACTCCTGGCCCCTGACCCTGCGTTTGGTGATAGGCCAGCCTGCGGCCTTGCAGCGCATCAAGATACTGTGGTGCGGTCATGACTGATCCCTCCATCCACTCCAGCCTCTAGCTTGCCGCGCGCAACCGCACGGCACAAGACCATCCTTGATCCAACAAGTTACCATATTGTCACGTGACTATAGAATCACATATAAGACCGCATGGACAAGATTTTCAAAGCCTTGAACGACCCGGCCCGGCGCGCGCTGCTCGACAGCTTGCGCGCGCAAGATGGCCAGTCGCTCAGCCAGCTTGAAGACCAACTTGCCATGTCCCGCTTTGGGGTCATGAAACATCTCAAGGTCCTCGAAGAGGCCGATCTTGTCATCGCGCGCAGGCAGGGGCGCTTCAAAATCCATCACCTCAACCCCATGCCGCTGCAAGAATTGCGCGATCGCTGGGTTGCGCCATTCTTGCAGCCAAAGGCCGAAGCGCTCAGCGACCTCAAGACACGGCTTGAGTGGCAAAATGCCATGGGACACCCCGATGTCATGGTACAAACCGCCATCCGCTGCACCCAAGAGGCTTTGTGGGCGGCCCTGACGCAGGCCGATCAGATCGCGCGCTACCATGTCATGAGCCGCACCGTGGATGGTAACCTCCGCCTTGGGCAGGTGACGCGGCACCTGGCCCCGGACGGCACCGAATTGCTGCGCTACACCACCACCGCGACGCAACCACAAACGCGCATCGCCATGACCTTGACCCCGCATTTCTTGGGGCGGGATGCCACCCCATCGCAGCTAAGCTATGAGATCACTTCTCATGGGGCGACATGCTGGCTAAAGATCGCGCAATACCAGATCGCACCGGGTCAAGATGGCTGGGCGCTTCTGTGGGCAAGCCTTGCCGCCGCGTTGAAATCCTATCTTGAAACCGGCACCGCCATGCAGGCGGCCGTGTAAGACTTTCCCCCCGAAGGACCCACCCAGAAAGGTACCTTAAATGTCCAAACCTGATTATGTCTTATCCACCTATATCAAATGCACGCCCGAGGCGCTTTGGACCGCCCTGCGCGATCCGGCCCAGATGGTAAACTATGACTTCTTGGGCCAAACCGCGACGCTCGAAGGCGATGTGACCGTGTTGCGCACAGCTGACGGCACCGTCACGCTGCACACGCGCGAGCTTGAGGTTGTACCGATGACCCGGCTTGTCACCAGCTTTGAACCGAAATGGGACGATGTGACATCACCGTCTCGGGTTGTCTATCTGATTGAGGCACAGGGTGATTACTGCCGCCTGACGGTCGAGCATTATGACCTGAACAACGATCCCGCAGGCGGTACCGCCGATGGCTGGGAGCGCTCGATCGCGGGCCTGAAGTCATGGCTCGAAACAGGTGAGCCGACCTGCTTTGGCGGTGACCATCTTTGGGATGAATTCGACGCGGCGAACCCATAATCACAGGAAAATTCCGCCGCACATCGGACAGGCCGCGCTGAGTACGCCTTGACGCGGCCTTGCTGCAACGGCATGCAAGTGTCACGACAATATACCCGCAACCGGGCGTTTCGTAGGCGCCAAACCGACGAGGAGGCCAAAGATGGCCCAGATCACCCTGACCTTCCCCGATGGCAATACGCGCGACTTTCCCGCCGGGATCACGCCCGTTGCGGTGGCCGCCGCGATCTCCAAATCGCTGGAAAAGGCCGCGATTTCGGCCACGGTCAACGGCGCGCATTTCGACCTCGCTTGGCCGATCGAAGCGGACGCTTCCATTGCGCTCCACACGATGAAGGATGCCCCCCAAGCGCTTGAACTGATCCGCCATGACATGGCCCATGTCATGGCCCGCGCCGTGCAGGAGATCTGGCCCGATGTGCGCGTCACCATCGGCCCCGTCATCGAAAACGGCTGGTATTACGATTTCGACCGCAAAGACCCCTTCACTCCCGAAGATCTTGGCCGGATCGAAGCAAAGATGCGCGAGATCATCAACCTGCGCGACCCAGTCAAGACCGAGCTCTGGGACCGCGCCCGCGCCATCGCCCATTACGAAGCCTTGGGCGAACCCTACAAGGTGGAACTGATCGGCATGATCCCCGAGGGGCAGCCGATCCGCATGTATTGGCATGGACACTGGCAAGATCTCTGCCGTGGTCCGCACCTCGCCCATACCGGGCAACTCCCCGCCGATGCCTTCAAGCTGATGAGCGTCGCAGGCGCCTATTGGCGCGGCGACAGCAATCGCCCGATGCTGCAACGCATCTACGGTGTGGCCTTCCAGAACCGCGATGATCTCAAGGCGCATCTGACCTTTCTTGAGGAGGCCGAGAAACGCGACCACCGCCGCCTTGGCCGCGAAATGGGCCTTTTCCACATGCAGGAGGAAGCCCGCGGTCAGGTCTTCTGGCACCCCCATGGCTGGACCATCTACACCACCCTGCAAGATTACATGCGCCGCCAGCAAAAGCGCGGCGGCTATGTCGAGGTGAATACGCCCCAAGTCGTGGACCGCAAGCTGTGGGAGGCGTCGGGCCATTGGGACAAGTATCAAGAAAACATGTTCATCGTCGAAGTGGACGAAGATCATGCCCGCGAAAAGGCGGTGAATGCGCTGAAACCCATGAACTGCCCCTGCCATGTGCAGATCTTCAATGTGGGCCTCAAATCCTACCGCGATCTGCCCTTGCGCATGGCTGAGTTTGGATCATGCAACCGCTACGAGCCTTCGGGCGCGCTTCATGGCATCATGCGCGTGCGCGGCTTTACCCAAGATGACGCGCATATCTTCTGCACCGAGGACCAGATCGAGGCAGAGACCGCGCGCTTCATCGACTTCTTGTCCAAGATCTACCGCGATCTGGGCTTTGCAGAATTTGAGGTCTTGTTCTCCACCCGCCCCGAACAACGCGCAGGCAGCGACGAAGTTTGGGACAAGGCCGAGGCCGCCCTTCTGGCCGCCACCCGCGCCGCTGGCATCGAACCCGTGGTGAACCCCGGCGAAGGTGCCTTCTATGGGCCGAAACTGGAATTCACCCTGACCGATGCGATCGGGCGGAAATGGCAATGCGGCACCCATCAGGTCGATTTCGTCCTGCCCGAGCGGTTGGATGCCAATTACATCGGCCCCGATGGCGAGAAACACCGCCCCGTGATGCTGCACCGCGCCTGCCTTGGCTCCTTCGAACGCTTCATCGGCATCTTGATCGAGGAACATGCAGGCAAGCTACCTTTCTGGCTTGCGCCGCGCCAGGTTGTCGTCGCCTCCATCGTGTCCGAGGCCGACGAGGCTGTGCAGGCGGCGGTGGACCAACTGCGCGCCGCGGGCCTGCGCGCCGAGGCCGATATCCGCAACGAAAAGATCAACTACAAGATCCGCGAGCATTCCGTGGGCAAGGTGCCGGTCATCCTCGCCATCGGCCGCAACGAGGTCGAGGCAGGCACCGTCACCCTGCGCCGCTTGGGCGAAAGCCAGACCCAGTTACGCCCGCTGGCCGACGTTGTCGCCGGCCTCGCCGCCGAAGCAGTGCCGCCCGACCTTCGTTGATCACGCAACACGATCCGCTCCGTGATTTTTTCCCAACGCCGCCCCGCACACGCCGGGCGGCGTTTGAAATATTTGCGCGCCAATCGCCGTGCCGATGATCTCGCCCCCTGAAACGCGGCCGGAAAGGCAATTTGTAACCTCTTGAAATAGCGTGATCTTGCGAAAATCGTGTCATCACGCGCGATCACGGCACCGTGGCCCACAAGACCGTGATTGGCGCGTCAGCCGTCACATGGGGCAGCCTGCACATGTCCACCGATCCACGGATTGGACCTGTGAAAACAAGTTCATTACCCACGCAACGGAGTGTTGTTCCATGACCACCGCCACCAAATCCCTCGCCTTGCTGGGCGCTGTCACTGCCGCAGTCACCGCACATGGCGTGACCGAAGCCCAAGCGCAGGCGCAAGAGAAGTGCTACGGCATTTCGCTTGCAGGCGAAAACGACTGCGCCGCTGGCCCCGGCACCACCTGCGCCGGTTCCTCGACCGTCGATTATCAGGGCAACGCCTGGAAATTCGTCGCCGCCGGCACCTGCGTCACGATGGAAAAGGACGGCGGCCGCATGGGTTCACTCGAGCCGCTCGATCGCGACCTGCCCGCATAAGCAATGCCCCTTGATCCCGCGGCGCCCCGTCGCGGGATCACCACCCAGATGCCCGAAGGCCAAACAATGCTCGACGCCACCGCCCCCCGCACCCTACCCGCCGCTGCCGGGATCGGCTACAAGTCCCAGCATTTCGCCGGGCTGATGGCGGCCCCAGGCCCTGTCGGCTGGCTCGAAATCCATGCCGAGAACTACATGGCCGCCGGTGGCAGATCTATCGCGCAATTGCGCGCCCTTGCCGACCATTTTCCGATCTCCGCCCATGGCGTGGGCCTGTCGATCGGCGGCGAAGGCCCGCTTGATACTGACCACCTTGCACGGCTGCGCCACCTGTGCGACTGGCTGCAACCCGCGCGCTTTTCCGAGCATCTCGCATGGTCCACCCATGATACGGGCTTTCTCAACGACCTTCTGCCCCTGCCCTATACTGCCGCCACGCTCGCCCGCGTCTGCACCCATATCGAGCAGGTGCAAGAGGCGCTTGGCCGCCGGATGCTGCTCGAAAACCCTGCGACATACCTAGCTTTCGCGGAAAGCCAGATGGCAGAGGTCGATTTCCTCTCCGAGATCAGCCGCCGCACCGGCTGCGGGCTATTGCTCGACGTCAACAATGTCTTCGTCTCGGCCACCAACCAAGGCTGGGATGCGCGCGCTTATATCGACGCCTTCCCCCTGCATGCCGTGGGCGAGATCCATCTGGGCGGCCATGACACCGATGCCGACGACCAAGGTCGCCCGCTTCTGATCGACAGCCATGGCCGCGCCGTTGTGGACCCTGTCTGGGCGCTTTACGCCCATACCATCGCCCGCGGCGGCCCGCGCCCCACGCTCATCGAATGGGACAATGACGTGCCGCCCTTGACCGAACTTCAGGCCGAGGCCGCGCGCGCCACGGCAATCCTCACCCCGGTCGAGGACACGCCATGACCGGCCAAAGCGCATTTGCGACCGCCTTGCTCGACCCTGCCCGACCCACACCCGAAGGGCTGCAAAACCCCTTTGGTGGAGCTGTCGGCAAACGCTTCGATGTCTATCGCAACAATGTCGCCGTCTCATTGACCGCCGCCTTGGAAACCGGCTTTCCCACCGTGTGCAAGCTTGTGGGCGATGATTTCTTCAAGGCGCTGGCAGGGGTATATCTGCGTGCCAATCCGCCCAGCGATCCGCGCTTGGCCCTTTACGGCACCACATTCCCCGGCTTTCTGGCCCGCTTCGAACCCGCACGGCCCTATGGCTACCTGCCCGATGTCGCGCGCCTCGACCTTGGGCTGCGCCAATCCTACCATGCCGCCGATGCAGCGCCCTTCGACACGACAGGGCTCGACCCCGCCGCCGTCCTGTTGCTCAAACCCCGCCTTGCGCCTGCGACGCTGATCCTGTCCTCGCACCACCCGGTCTTCGCGATCTGGCGCTTCAATCACGAGGCGGGCGCACCCAAGCCCGACCCCGCCCCCCAAGACGTGCTGATCGCGCGCAAAGGGTATGACCCCGCGCCGCATCTCTTGCCACCCGGTGGGCTGGTGCTTGCCCGCGCGCTCAAGGGGCGGCTCACGCTGGCCGAGGCGATGACCCGCACGCTGGCCGCCCACCCCACCGCCGATATCGCGGCGCTTGTCACCTTGCTGTTCACCTCCGGCGCCTTGACCAACGACGCCTGACACCTGACGCCCCGAAAGGATGCCCGATGCACGCGCTTGTCACCCTGCACGCCCGCCTTTTCGGCGCGCTCGAAACCCACCTCGCCCCGGCCCTCTTGCCCAGCCTTGCGCGGCTGCTTTTTGTCGGCGCGCTCTTCATGTATTACTGGAATGCCGGATTGACCAAGCTTGGCGATGGGGTCGGCGGCCTGTTTCACCTGTCCGCCGGGGCCTATGTGCAAATCCTGCCCCGCGCGGTCGAGGCAGTGGGCTATGACCCCTCGGCCTTGGGCGGATTGGCGCGCGCCACCGTGCTCTTCGGCACATGGGCGGAATTCGTCCTGCCGATCCTGCTGGCGCTGGGGCTCTTCACCCGGATCGCGGCCTTGGGCATGATCGGCTTTGTCATCGCCCAGACATGGGTGGATGTCATGGGCCACGGCGCAGCCTTGGGCGCGCTATTCGACCGCCATGCCGATGGGCTGATCGACACCCGCGCCCTTTGGCTCTTTCCGCTTGTCGTGTTGGCGCTGCGTGGGGCGGGGCCAATCGCTCTCGATGCCGCACTCGCCCGCTGGTATCAGCCCAAGAGCGCCGCTTTCGTCGCCTTGTCCCAGCCGAGGTAAAGCTTCCCACCCGCCACGATCAAGGGCCGCTTCATCACGCTGGGATATGCCGCCAAAAGCGCCACGGGATCGGCCGCCTGCGCCGCCGTATCAAGCCCCCGCCACGTGGTCGAACGGCGATTGATCAAAGCATCCTCGAACTGCGCCAAGGCTTGGTCGCGCAGGGCATCAGGCAGGCCCGCCTCCCGCAGATCGACCAACACCGCTGCATGCCCCGCCGCCACCAGATCGCGCACTGCCGCACGGCAGGTGTCGCAATTTTTCAATCCAAAGACCTGCATTTTGCTACCTCTTTCAGCAGTTGCTCCGCAAAACACGCAACCCAAACGGGAAAACACGTATTTCAAGCGCCAAAATCTCGCCAATTCTTGTTTTTCCCACCCGCCGCGCCATCATTTTCGATGTGGCCAAGGGTTGCAAGCCACCATCCGGCGGGCGCCTGCCGAATGGCTGGACAAGACCCGATGCGCCATCCTGCGCCGCATCACCAACGGGCGGGTTGACGAGGACTGAACAAGGAAAGACAGATCGATGCCCACTGGCACCGTAAAATGGTTCAACACCACCAAGGGTTTTGGCTTTATCGCGCCCGATGATGGCGGCAAGGATGTGTTCGTGCATATCTCGGCGGTGGAACGCGCCGGCATGACCGGCTTGCCCGACAACATGAAGATCAGCTTCGAGTTGCGCGAAGGCCGCGATGGGCGGTCCTCGGCGGTCGAGTTGCAAAAGATCGGCTGACCCCCCGCCCCTGCGCGCAGCCCGCCCGATGGCGCCACAGCGTGACGCCAGAGGACGGGCCTTTCGTTCAGCCTGCGATCATCCGCGCCACCATCACCCCGCCCCATGCCGACAGCGCGGTGACAGCGACACCCCATGTCAGGTCAAGCGCTACGATCTGCGGATGCCAATCGCGCATCACCGCCCAGCTGGTGAATTCATAGGTGCCATAGGCCACCAGCCCCAAAATCGCCCCATTGACCAGCGCCATATGCGGCACCCCGTCGCGCAGCGCGGGCCAGCCCGCGAAATAGGTCACGCCGCCCATATAGGTCAGGTAAAACAGCGCGGCGGGCAACAGCCGAAACCCGCCGGGGTACAGCGCATCGCCCAGATGCCGGGCAAACACCGGCTGGATCACCGCGCGCAGCATCAGCGCATCGGCGATCAGGAAGATGATCGCGGTGGCAAGGAATAGCGTGATCAGGGACATGGGCACTCCACCTTCAGGGTACGGCAGAGGTAGGGCGCAGGCGCAATGCTGTCCAGCGGCCCCTCCCGATGTTCCGTCGGGTGGGCATTCTGCCCACCATTTTGGAGTAAAGGCCTACCCTACGCGTGCTGGCATGGAAACAAAACAAATTTTTCCTATGCCAGAATAGACAGGGAAGAATGCAACATTGGATGTATACGAATCTTGGTTTGTGAATCGAAGACGCCCGAATTAATCGACCTTTGTGTCTTGTAAAACCATTGAACGGGCGCAGCGGATGAAGTATTTATCCCCACCACGCCCATCAAATATAGTCTCTCAATCACCCGGGACAAAACAGAGTGAAGTTGGTGATCACCACCGCTCTCGAAACATGCCTCAATTAACGACCATATTTTATCGGAGCGGTATTTTGCATCGTGGCAAAAATACTCCATAAGGTTTTCGAGTGTTTTTGTCGTTTCGAGCTCTCCAAAGCTAAAAAACTCTCGCCTTCCCTCAAGTAACTTCAAAGTTGGCTCAGCGCCAGGGAAAATGGGACGCCATTCATCGATTAACGCGTTCCTCCGGCTCTCAGAATACATTCTTTCTGCGGAACGCACATTACCCCTGCGTACTTGTGGGTTTCCAGCAGATTCGGTCAAACACAGGTTCACAAAGGTGATTACATCACGCGGTCTATGCAACGTACGCTCAATAATATACTTGATTGCCTTCTCGGAGCCAACATTCTCGATGAAGATATCATCAAAATGTACGTTCTCTTTCGTATATTTTTTCCTATAGAGGTAATTAATCCTCTTATTAACCAGTTCTTTTAACTGCTCAGCATCCCACTTCATTCTAAGTATATAATCATCGTATTTTTCGCTTTGAAAGCCTCTCTCCTTAGTCTCTTGAATTACCCTCTCCATCAGGTCTGATCTAAGAGCAACCACAACCTTTAAGTCAGTTATGCGACGCATGCTCTTCAAAGATTCAATAAGCGAACGCACCAAGTGCACCCTAACGCCATCATCAACCCAATTCTCATCGAGCCGATCAATCAAGACGTAACTTGTTTGTAGAGATCTTTCGTCATACTCAGCAAGAAGGTTAATAACTTGGGAGAGCTCCGAAAGAAGATCAGCATCAACAAACTTGCGCAACCTCTGTTGGAGTTGTGACTTCTTCTCAGTGCTCGTTTTTCTCACATACCCAGCGTCAGCGCGGAATTTTTCAACCTCAGATCCGAAATTTGCGTAAATCTCACCCTCAAGGGATGAAGTAATTTCCTTGACGCTCTCATCAAACCCAATCCAAAACTTCTTTTCCCACCTCTCTAAATACTTTAACGCCTTCTGCCTTGGGCCCGCATCCTTGAAATAATCTTTTATTCTTATCCAGAGTTTACTGGACTTTTGCTCATTATCAACTCGAAATCGAATCTTTATATATTCCAAACAGATTACATGTCGCCAAAGCGCTTGAAAGAAATGATCCATCGGAACATCGACAGCAATCAAGAAGTTTATTACGTCACTATTTGAAATATAACTTAACGACAATTCATCAAGCTGAATGGCTATACAGCGGTCCTTTTCTTGCTCAAGCTTTCTTATGATCGCAGTCTTTCCAACACCAGTTGATCCAAGAATAATCATCTTGGAGGACTTGGGATCAGATATTTCTGAATATGAGGGATGGTCGAAAAAGCACTGAAAGAGAAACTCATCATCCGCCTCAGCAGATATTTGGCCGATAGCTGCACTATTAGGAATAATTAAGCTCGACTTACTCATCACTTCACCTCAAAACCGACATCAAAACGAAGAAATCATCAACCGAAGAGACGCTCTTTCAACATTTACACGAATTCCTCCAAGTTTAGCCACTGCGTAACTTCACACAAAGAGAAAATCGTTCTTACTCCCCACCCTACCCCCTACGGCCTACCCCCCCAAACACCCCTTCGAACTCCCGCCATTCCCCCTTGCTCATCCCGCTCGTCTCCTGCGTCACCGCCTCGCCCGCCAGACGCCGGCGCAAGACCTCGATCCCCTTGGCCGAGAGCGACACGCCCCCCATGCGGTAATCGGCGAAGGCCGCATAGGCGATCGGCACCCAATCGGCGACCAGCTTGCACATCAGATCGGCATAGACGCGGATCTCGTATTGCGCATGGGCATCGGCGCGCAGCCGCAGGAAGTGGAACAGGTTGTGCAGATCCACCTTCCAATACCATTGCGTATAGACATTGGCGGGCAGGTTCATCCGCGCCAGTTCGCGGGCCAAGCCCTGCTGGCCGTCCTGTGACAGCATCGCCTCGTAATTGTCATAGGCCCGGCCCGCATCCGCTTTCAGCATCTCCAGCACCCGCGCGGCCTCGGCCCCCTCCAGCACGGCACCCCGGCCCTGGTTGTTGACCGTCGATTGCGCCGCCAGATGTTCGGGCGCTGGGATGTAGAATTCCCGGTCGAGGATCGAATAGCGCGCCGAATACTCGTTCACATTCGCCGTGCGGTGCCGGATCCATTGCCGCGCCACGAAGACGGGCAGCTTGACGTGGAACTTGACCTCGCACATCTCGAAGGGCGTCGAATGCCAATGCCGCATCAAATAGCGGATCAACCCCTCGTCATTGCTGACATGCTTGGTCCCTGCGCCATAGCTCACACGCGCGGCCTGCACGATGGCGCTGTCATCGCCCATATAGTCGATCACGCGGACAAAACCGTGATCCAGCACCGGATGGGCGGTGTAGAGATGCGCCTCCATCCCCTCGCTCACTGCGCGCAGCGTGGGCTTGGGCGTGGCGCGGGCGGCGGCGATCTCGGCTTGGGCCTCGGGGCTGAGCGGCATGGGGCCTCTCCTTTTTCAGCAGGGACTTTCAGGGCGAACCCCAACATCTTGCATCACACCCACCCCATACCGCAAGATAAAGGGGGTGCGATCAGGCGCAGTTACCCACAAGAAATTTCCCCCTCGCGCAAGTTGGCAAATTTTCCTGCCTCTGGGGGCTGCACCGGGCCGCGCCCTGCGCTAGCTTGACCTCAAGCGCCAACAGAAGAGGCAAAACCGATGAAATACCTGCACACCATGGTCCGGGTCAAAGATCTCGACGCGTCAATGGCGTTTTACCGTTTGCTCGGCCTGCACCAAACCCGGCGCAACGACTACGAACAGGGCCGCTTTTCGCTGATCTTCATGGCCGCCCCCGGCGATGAGGATTGCCCGATCGAGTTGACCTATAATTGGGATGGCGATGAGGGCCTTCCCGCCGATAGCCGCCATTTCGGTCATATCGCCTATGCGGTCGATGACATCTACGCCACGTGCCAGCATTTGATGGATAATGGCGTGACGATCAACCGCCCGCCGCGTGACGGTCGCATGGCCTTCGTCCGCTCCCCCGACAACATCTCGATCGAGCTGTTGCAAAAAGGCGCCCCCCTGCCCCCGGCCGAGCCTTGGGCCGCCATGCCCAATACGGGCCATTGGTGATCCGCGCGGCGGCCACTGCCCTTTGCCTATGGGCCGCACCCGTCGCGGCCCAAGACACCTGTCGCCTCGCCCTGCAACTGGGCTTCGATGTCTCGGCCTCGGTCGATGCCGCCGAACACCGCCAGCAACGCGCAGGCATCGCCGCAGCCCTTCTCGCACCCGAAATCACCGCCGCCTTTCTCGAAGGGCCAGGCCCCGTGGCGGTCTCGATCTTCGAATGGTCGGGCCGCTTCCAACAGCAGGTCATCGCCGATTGGGTGCTGGTGCGCAGCGAGGGCGATCTGGTCAGCATGGCCGAAACCGTGCTTGCCCATCCGCGCAGCGCCCAAGACAGCCCCACCGCCATCGGCTATGCGCTCGCCTTCGCGGCCGCGCGCTTCGACACCGCCCCCGATTGCCTGTTTCGCACGATCGATATCTCGGGCGACGGGCTGAACAATGACGGCTTCCCGCCCGGCGCGGCCTATGCGCATTTCCCCTTCGATGGTGTCACCGTGAACGGGCTGGCGATCGGCGGCGCGGCCACCGACATCACCCGCTACTTCCAAGATCAGCTCATCCACGGCCCCGGCGCCTTTGTCGAATACGCAGCCACCCATGATGATTTTGCCGCAGCCTTCCGCCGCAAGCTTGAACGCGAATTACGCGTGATGATCTTGGGCGCGCGCGCCCTGCCCACGGGCCAACTTCCGCTCTAAGCCCATCTTTGCTTCAAAAATACTCCCGCCGGAGGCCGCGATCGCCCGCCACGGGCATGGGCCTCAGACCGGAAGTGCCGCCAGCCCCACGCGCCGCCCCTCCGACAATAGCACATTATAGGTGCGGCACGCTGCGGGGCTTGCCGCGATCTCGACACCGATCCCCGCCCCCTCCAACGCGCGGCGCAGGGCGGTGGGGATGGGCGCAATCTCGGCTCCCGTGCCGACAAAGAGGACATCGATCTGATCCGCCGCCGCGATAAGCCGCGCGTCATCGCCATAACCGGCCCATGCAAAGACGCCCGTGGGCAAGATGATCACCGCCCCTGAGACCACCGCGCCACCGACCCGGAAAAAGCCCGGCCCATAGCCATCGACCGGACGACTGTCGTCGAATGTAACCTCGTTCAAGCGCATGATTTCATTCTCCCGCTCACGTCCAGATCGGCAGCCCGACCAGGCCGGACGCCGCGATGATCACATAGGCGACCCGCCGATAAAGCCGTTCGGCCGCGGGGTCGAACAGCGCCTGCCCGATCCAGTTCCCCACAGCATAAGGCAGCATCAACACGACCCCAAGCCAGATCGCCACCGCCGACAACAGCCCTTGCACCCATAACTGCCCCAGTAACAACCCCGAGCACAGCGTCAGGAACACGAGCGTATTGGCCCGCGTCTGGGCAGCGGGCGCGCCCACGCCGAGGTTGAACAAGATCACCACAGGCCCCGTCACACCCGTCGCCCCGCCGATCACCCCCGTCGCCGCCCCAACCCCGACCCGAGCCGCAGGGCGGGGGCGCGCCGCCATCCGCCAGCCTGCAACCAGCACGGCCAAGGTGACCAAGACCACAACCGACACCGCCAGCCGGATCGATGCCCCATCCCAGACCCGCAAGGCCCAGATGCCGAGGGGAAAGCCGATCATGGTGCCAAGCAACATATGCCCCAGCGCCCGCTGATCCACTGCCCCCCAAGCCCGCGGCACCACCGTGACAAGCGCAACCAAGGCTGTCAGCGCGAAGGCCGCGACCGCCATGGCAGGCGGCACCAAACCGACCGAGATCGGCATGAAAACCAAAGCCGCGCCAAATCCCGCGAACCCATAGACCGTGCCGGCCAAGAGGGCGGCGGCGCAGAGCCAAGGCAGGACCGGCAGCGCAAGGGCTGCCGCTAGCGCCTCAAGCATCGATATTGGAGAACTGCGTGCCAGACTTCTGATCGGGCTTCGACCAATCGCGCTTGACCCCGATCATCAAGACTACGTTCTTGGCCACATAGATCGAGGAATACGTCCCCACGATCACACCCCAGAAAATCGCGAAAACAAAGCCCCGGATCACATCGCCACCCAAGATGAGCAGGGCCAGAAGCGCGATCAGCGTCGTGCCAGATGTCATCAAGGTGCGCGACAGCGTCTCATTGGCCGACAGGTTCATGACCTCTTGCAAGGGCCGCGACTTGTACTTGATCAGGTTCTCGCGCAGCCGGTCAAAGATCACCACCGTGTCGTTGATCGAATAGCCGATGATCGTCAAAAGTGCTGCGATCGTGGCCAGATCGAACCGGATCTGCAACAGGCTGAAGATCCCGATGGTGAGGATGACATCATGGATCAAAGCCGCGATTGCACCGACCGAGAACTGCCATTCAAATCGTAGCCAAATATAGACCAAGATCGCGCCAAGTGCGGCCAATACGGCGATGATTGCGGTCTGGATCAACTCGCCCGACACCTTGGGACCGACCGACTCGACCGATGGAAAGGTGATGTCAGGCACCACCGCGGCAAGGGCCGCCTCGACCGCGGCGATCACGGCTGGTGTCACCGCCTCGGCCCCGTCTTGCGCCTGGATGCGGATCATCGCGACATTCTGGTCCGGCCCAAAGGTCGGATCGAAAACTTGCGTGATCGACACATCGCCCAGCGCCAGCGGCGCCAAAGCATCGCGGTAAAGCCCCACATCAACGGCCACAGCACTTTGCGTGCGGATCGTCGTGCCGCCCAGAAAATCGATCCCGAAATTCAGCCCCATCGCCAGCCAGATGCCGATCGACAACACCATCGCCACCACCGACGCACCAAAGGTCAGCCGCGCATGTTTGAAGAAATCAAAATTGGTCTCTTGGGGAACCAGCCTTAGGCGCATATCTCAGACCTCGATTGTCTTGGGGCGACGGCGGTCGAACCATGTCACGATCAAAAGCCGCGTGACATAGATCGCCGTGAACACCGATGTGATGATCCCGATCCCCAGCGTGATCGAAAAGCCGCGCACCGGCCCCGAGCCAAGCGCAAACAAGATCACCGCGATAATGAAAGTCGTCAGGTTCGCGTCGATGATCGCCGAAAGCGCACGGGAATACCCCAACTCGATGGCGCGCGCCGGCCCCTTGGCGGTGCGCAACTCCTCGCGGATGCGCTCAAAGACCAGCACATTGGCATCGACCGCCATCCCGATGGTCAAGACGATCCCCGCGATCCCCGGAAGGGTCAGCGTCGCGCCGATCAAGCTCAACACACCAAAAATCAAGCCGACATTGAGCAAAAGCGCGATCGCGGCAAAAACCCCGAACAGCCCGTAACTTGCCACCATGAAGATCAGCACGGCCGCAAAAGCGACCAGCGCCGCAATCTCGCCCGCCGCGATGCTGTCGGCACCCAATTCCGGCCCGATGGTCCGCTCCTCCAAGAACACCATCTGTGCGGGCAACGCGCCCGCGCGCAACAGCACCGCCAGTTCGGTCGACTCCTCGACCGTGAAATTGCCCGTGATCTGCCCCGACCCGCCGGTAATCGCCTGCCGAATGACGGGGGCGGAAATCACCTCCTCATCGAGCACGATCGCGAAAGGCGCGCCGACATTGGCGGCCGTGTAATTGCCGAAATCCCGCGCGCCCGACGGGTTGAAGCGGAAGGTCACCGCCGGTTGCCCGCTTTGCTGGTCAAAGGCGGGCTGGCTATCGACCAGATCATCGCCCGTGACCACCGGGCTTTGCTCGAGGATGTAGAACACCCCCTCCTCATCCATCGCGGGCAACAGGATTTGGCGCGCATCGACCGATGCGGTACCATCCGAGGTGCGCCCAACGACCGGGTGAAAGGTCAGCCGCGCGGTGGTGCCGATCAAATCCTTGAGTTCCTGCGCCGACCCGATCCCCGGCACCTGGATCAAGATCCGATCCGCCCCCTGGCGCTGGATCGTCGGCTCGCGCGTGCCTGCCTCATCGACACGGCGGCGCACGATCTCGACCGATTGCTGCATGGTCCGGTCATCGGTCGCCTGCCGCTCGGCCTCCGACAAGGTGACGATCACCAGATCGTTCTCGCCCCGCACCTCGAGTGTGGGCGCACCCACCCCGGTCAGGCTGACCACAGGCGTGGCCAGCGTGCGCACCGCGGCGACGGCGGCCGCGATCCCCTCGGGCTGGCTGATGCGCACATGCAATTCGCCCACCGGCGCATCTTGCCGCCGGATCGTGCCGACCTGATCGCGGGCGTCGCGCAGCACATCGCGCACGTCGGGCCACAGCCCATCCATCCGCGCCTCGTAAACATCGCCCAATTGCACCTCGGCCAACAGATGCGCACCGCCGCGCAGATCGAGACCCAGATTGACCAAGGTCGAAGGCAGCAGATCGGGCCAAAGCGCGCGTTCGGCGGCCAAGGCATCGCTGACCGCCCCGGTCTGTTCGATTACGGCCACGGCATCATTATGCCGCTCGACCCGCTCGTAAAACAGGTTGGGCATGGCAAAGGCCAAACCGGCCAAGACCACCGAAATGATCATCAGCCGGTTCCAAAGCGGGATCTGCAACATGATGAAAGGCCCTTTCAGCCGGTCCGCCGCAACCGGCGGACGCCAAGATCACTCCTTGGCGGGTTCCGTCTTCGAGCGCACCTGCGCAATCGTCGGGCGCACGACGCGCACCTTCACACCATCGGACAGTTCAACCTCGACCTCGGTCTCGTCCTTCACCTTGGTGATCTTGCCGATCAAGCCACCTTGGGTGACGATCTCATCACCCCGGCGCAGCGCCGCGATCATGGCCTGATGCTCCTTCACCTTCTTTTGCTGCGGGCGGATCAACAGGAAATACATGATCACGAAGATCAGGATCAACGGCACGAACTGGGCGAAAGCATCCATGTCTCTCGGGGTCCTCTTTGGCGTGGTTGCCGGGGACAGCATCGCCCCCGCTCGAAAGTCGGCGCACCCTACTTAGCCCCTCTGACGATGGCAAGGCGCGCACAAGGTCACATGGGCAAGCACAAAGCCACCGGCAAGGGGCAGGCAAGCCAACCCTCGGCCAGACCTCGGCCAGAGCATAGGCCGTGCGTAGGCCGGGCTTCAGCCCGGCACCTCGGCATCCTTTGCACGCCGCCCCAAATTTGATTTACTCGCCACGGTAACGAGTGACGGGGAGTATCCATGTCCTACGAGAACAAACCCCCGACCTTGTTCGATTGGCTCGGGCTGAACGACCCGCGCGAATACCCCAAGGGCTTTGGGCATTTCATCGGCTTTTTCATGACACTTGTCCTGATCGCCTTCGCGGCCTTGTTCGTCATGGCCTTCGCCGCCGCCTTCGTCTTGGTCTTCGGTGCCTTCACCGGCCAAGGTGCCACCCTCGGCCTCGGCGCGCTCTTGGTCGCGCTGCTCGGCGCGCCCTTCCTCATCTGGCGCACGGTCGTGGCGCAAAACACCCTCGACACCGCCCGCAAGGAAGCCGCCCTGAAGGAGGAGGCGCTCTTCAACGACAAGATCAACGCCGCCGCCAAGGATCTGGCCGCACGGCGGCAGGTGACACGGGTGGTGACCCAAGACGACAAGGAAACCATCCTCACCGAATGGGAAGACGACCTCGTCACCCGCGCCGCCGCAATCGACCTGCTCGAAGGCTTAGCAATCGACGCGATCAACCGCGACGACTACCCGCCCGCCCAACGCATCGCGCGGATGCTGTCGACCTATATAAGGGAACTTTCCCGCACGTATCCCCCCCAACCCCCACTAAACCTTCAGATTGGAGGGGATATTCAGCGATGGGCCTCGTTCATACATGGTATGCAAAGGCCAGAAATGGAACGAGCGGCGCAAAGCTTGGGACGGATCAATCCGAAAGACGACGCCGCGCGCGCAGCCTTCAAGCCAAAAAACATCGACCTAAGGCAATGCAATCTTCAGTGTTTCGATCTCCGCGACGGACTGTTTTTTGGCGCACAGTTTCGCGACGCACATCTGCAAGCCGTCGATCTTGAGGGAGCGCATTTACAATGTTCGGACCTTACTAGAGCGGATTTACGGGAGGCCGACCTGCGCAAAGTGCAATTGCAAGGCGCTATGCTCTTCGCGGTAAAATTATCGGCCGGCACCCAAATCGACAGGTGCAACCTTCGCGGAGTAGCAGTCTTTTTTGTGGATAACGTAACGATCAACACGCTGCGCCCGCATTGGGACAACATCATCGCGTTTCTAGCTGAACTGCCCCCTGGCGCACCGGACCACTGGCACACAGTCTCAAGCGATAGCTTCGACCCTGACCAAGCAGATGCGGACTGGCGCGCTTGGGCCTCCGAACATCACCCCGGCATCAAGATCTACCCCGACTACCGCGACCAAGACCCCGACTAACCACCCCGCCTCGCGTATGTACGCCCTGTGTACGCTCTGTGTACGCACTGTGTCCCCCTTCCCCCGCGCCCCTGCCTCTGGCATACCCGGCCCAAACCGTGCCAAGACCCGAGGCCCAAGATGCATGATATCCGCGCCATTCGCGACAATCCCGCAGCCTTTGACGCAGGCCTTGCCCGCCGGGGTTTGGCCCCGCAATCGCAGACCATCCTCTCGCTGGACGAGGCACGCCGCGCCTGCATCCTCGCGGCCGAAACCGCACAGGCCGACCGCAACGCCGCATCCAAGGATGTGGGTGCCGCCAAGGCGCGCGGCGACGACGCCGAATTCGAACGCCTGCGCGCTTTAGTCTCTGAAAAGAAAGACGAAATTGCGAGGCTTGAGGATGAGGCCAAGACCCGCGACGCGGCCCTCTCCGACCTCTTGGCGACCATCCCCAACCTGCCCGCCGCCGATGTCCCCGATGGCGCGGACGAGACCGCCAATGTCGAGATCAACCGCTGGGGCAACCCCCGCGCCTTCGATTTCAAACCCCGCGAACATTTCGACATCGCAGGCGCGGCCATTGGCCTCGATTTCGAGACCGCAGCCAAGCTCTCGGGCGCGCGTTTCGTGGTGATGCAAGGTGCCGTGGCGCGCCTGCACCGCGCGCTTGCGCAATTTATGCTGGATGTTCATACACTTGACAACGGCCTGACCGAAATCAACGGCCCCGTCCTCGTCCGCCCCGAGACGATGTTCGGCACCGGCCAATTGCCGAAATTCGGCGAAGACAGCTACGAAACGACGAATGGCTGGTGGCTCATCCCGACCTCGGAAGTCACGCTCACCAATATCGTCGCGGGCGAGATCGTGGACGAGGCCACGCTGCCCCATCGCTACACCGCCCATTCGCTGTGCTTCCGCAGCGAGGCTGGCTCGGCGGGCCGCGACACGGCAGGCATGCTGCGCCAGCACCAGTTCGAGAAAGTCGAGATGGTCTCGATCACCCATCCCGACCAGTCCGATGATGAGCAGAAACGCATGTTGCGTTGTGCCGAGGGCATCCTTGAACGCCTTGAAATCCCTTACCGAACCGTCGTCCTTTGCACCGGCGACATGGGCTTTGGCGCGCGCCGCACCTATGATATCGAGGCGTGGCTGCCCGGCCAGAATTGCTACCGCGAGATCAGCTCGGTCTCGACCTGTGGCGACTTTCAGGCGCGGCGCATGAATGCCCGCTTCCGGCCCACGGGGGGCGGAAAGCCCGAATTCGTCCATACGCTGAACGGTTCGGGCCTCGCAGTCGGCCGCTGCCTGATCGCGGTTCTGGAAAACGGGCAACAGGCGGATGGCTCGGTTCTTATTCCGGCGGCGTTGCACCCCTATATGGGTGGCAAGACGTCCATCACCCCCGAGGGAACTCTTGCCTGATCTCGAACACCCCGACGACCCAAGGGATGGCGCCAAGCTCAAGGCCGTGCTGGTTCTCGTGGCCACGATCGCCTTCGTGCTGTCGCCCCTGCTCTCGCAGCCCTTCACGGGCTTCGATCCGGCGCAAATGCCAATCCAGGTCGATGATCCGCCGATCCAACCCGCAGGCTATGCCTTCGCGATCTGGGGCGTGATCTACCTCTGGCTTCTGGCTTCGGCAGGCTTTGGCCTGATCCGCCGCGATACCGCCCCCGATTGGGACCGCGCGCGGTGGCCGCTTTTCGCCAGCCTCGCCATCGGGGCGGGCTGGATCGCGGTGGCGCTGTCCGCTCCTGTCATGGCGACGATCCTGATCTGGGCGATGCTGATTGGGGCGGTCTTGGCACTTCTGCATGGTACCAACCAAGATCGGGCATGGTTTGCCTTGCCGCTCGGCCTCTATGCCGGCTGGCTGACAGCGGCATCTTGCGTGGCGCTCGGCACGGTGGCGATGGGCTATGGCCTCGGGTCGCAAACTTCCCTCAGCTGGATCATGCTTCTGGCAGCATTGGGCATTGCGCTCCCCCTCGCGCTGCGCCTACGCGTCGCAAGCTACCCCATCGCGGTCGCTTGGGCGCTTATCGGCATTGTTGCCGCCAACGGGTTTGGCCCTTTTGGCATCGCGGCGGGCTTGGGTGCGGCAGCGCTCTTGACACTAGCCTTGCGCCAGATCACGGCCTGATCGCTTCTTCGTTTGATAAATATCCCGGGGGAGTCCCGGCACGGGACGGGGGCAGCGCCCCCCGATAACCTCGACACCCGCGCGCTTGCCCGTTGATCTCTCACCCGTTAGACCAAGGCCCACCAGCACCGCATCGGAGAGTGCATGCGCATCCTTTTGACCAATGACGACGGCATCAACGCCCCCGGGCTGAAGGTGCTGGAGGCCATCGCTGCCGAGATCGCCGGCCCGAAGGGCGAGGTCTGGACGGTCGCCCCCGCCTTTGAACAATCAGGCGTCGGGCATTGCATCTCCTATGTCCACCCCACCATGATCGTGGAGCTTGGCCCCCGCCGCTTTGCCGCCGAAGGCTCGCCTGCCGATTGCGTGCTGGCCGGGCTGTACGATGTGCTCAAGGGCAACCCGCCCGATCTGGTGCTTTCGGGCGTCAATCGCGGCAATAACGCCGCCGAGAACGTACTCTACTCCGGGACAATCGGCGGCGCGATGGAGGCGGCACTGCAAGGCCTGCCTGCGATTGCGCTGTCGCAATATTACGGGCCGGGCAACATCACCCTCGCCAGCGGGTTCGAGGCAGCAAGCCACCATGGCGCGGGTGTGATCCGCAAGCTTCTTGACAACGGCCATTGGGACGAGACCGATTACCGCGTCTTCTACAATGTGAATTTTCCGCCCCTGCCTGCCGAGGCGGTCAAAGGCACCCGTGTCACCGCGCAAGGGTACCGGCGCGAGACGCGTTTCGGGGTCGAGGCACAGATCGCCCCCAATGGGCGTCGTTTCCTATGGATCAAGGGCGGGCGGCAGGATTTGCCGACTGCACCCGGCACCGACGCCCATGCCAATCTCGACGGCTATATCTCGGTCACGCCAATGCGGGTCGATCTTACGGCCCATGACCGGCTCGAAGGCTTGAGGGCCGCGCTCGAATGACCCCCGAGGACGCCACGCGCAAGATGCAGTTCTTGTTCCAGTTACGCTCGAAGGGCGTGACGGATGCGCGTGTGCTCAAGGCGATGGAGGTCACCGATCGCGGGGCTTTTGTGAAAGGACATTTCGCCGATCGCGCCTATGACGACATGCCGTTGCCCATCGCCTCGGGTCAGACGATCAGCCAACCCTCGGTTGTGGGGCTGATGACACAGGCCCTCGGCGTGCAACCGCGTGATACGGTGCTCGAGGTCGGGACGGGATCGGGCTATCAGGCCGCGATTTTGGCCCAGCTTGCCCGTCGCGTCTATACGATCGACCGCCATCGCATCCTGACCCGCGAGGCCGAGGCGCGCTTTGCCGCCCTGCGGCTGAGCAATATCACCGTGTTGACAGGCGACGGATCCTTCGGCTTGCCCGACCAAGGCCCGTTTGACCGCATCTTGGTCACCGCCGCCGCCGAGGACCCTCCCGGCCCGCTTTTGCTACAACTCAAGCCCGGCGGGGTCATGGTGGTGCCGGTCGGTCAATCCGACACGGTCCAAAGCCTGATCAAGGTCACGCGCCGCAGTGATGCCAGCGGCTTTGATTATGACGAGCTGATGCCCGTGCGTTTCGTGCCATTGATGGACGGGCTTCCGCGCGAATAGCCCGATTGCATCACCGCACACCGCCGCGGGGCTTTATCCTGCCGGCGTTTTCGATGTAGAAAGACCATGAAGGCCAAAGACCCCGGAATACGGGGCGTGAAACTGTTTGTGATGGGCCATGATCTGCCCGAACCACGTGAGGAAGACCCGAGCAATGCGCCGCGCCACCTTGATTGCCCTTGGCCTCTCCCTGCCGCTCTTGGCAGCTTGCACACCTGCGAATTTCGATTTCGACATGCGCCCTGACCGTATCTCGACCCGTGGCGCAGGCGAGGCGGCACCGCGCCCCGCACCCGATGCGAATGGACTGATCACCTATGACAGCTACCAGATGGTCGTGGCGCGGCGCGGTGATACCGTCGCCGATGTCGCCGCTCGTATCGGCATGCAACCCGAGGAATTGGCCCGCTTCAATGGGCGCAATGCGACGGATCTGTTACGCCCCGACGAAGTTTTGGCCCTGCCCCGGCGCGTTGATCCCGCTGCGCCGACCGCAACCGGCACCGATATCACCGCCATCGCCTCCAGCGCTATTGCCGCCGCAGAGGCGCGGGCGCCGGCAAGCCCCACCAGCACCAGCAGCATTGTCGTGCAGCCCGGGCAGGAACCGATCCGCCACCGCATCGCCCGCGGCGAAACCGCCTATTCGATTGCTCGCCTTTACAATGTCTCGGTGCGCAGCTTGGCCGAATGGAATGGGCTTGGACCCGATCTCGCCGTGCGTGAAGGGCAATATCTGATCATTCCCATCATTCTTGATAACAGCGCATCGGCCACGCCTATCGGCAGCGCTGCGCCTGGTGCAAGCGTCGCACCGCTGCCGCCATCGGCATCCGCCCCCCTGCCTGAAGCAATCGTTGCTGCAACGCCGCCACAACAAACCACGACAGGGACCGCGCTGCCTGCACCTGCGCCGACCTCAACGGCGCAACCTGCACCTACACCTGCCCCTGCCCCGACCGCGCAAGCAGCCGGCACAGCGCGGTTTTCCCAACCAGTTGCAGGCAACATCATCCGCCCCTTTGGCCGCGGAAACGAGGGGATCGACATCGGCGCACCCAGCGGCACGGCTGTGCGCGCGGCAGGCGATGGGGAAGTGGCCGCGATCACCCAAGACACCGACCAGATCCCGATCCTCGTGGTGCGCCATCCCGATGGGTTGATGACGATTTATGCCAATATCACCAATATCGCCGTTGCACGCGGTGACCGCGTGACACGCGGCCAGCAATTGGCCGCGGTTGGCGGCGGCAGCCCTTCTTTCCTGCATTTCGAGGTCCGACGCGGTTTCGAGGCACTTGATCCGACCCAATTCTTGCCATGATGTCAACAGCTTGGCTGGCAGGCTTTGCCCTGTCTTTCAGCTTGATCTTGGCCATCGGCGCCCAAAACGCCTTTGTGCTGCGTCAAGGCTTGATGCGGGCGCATGTCGGCGCCGTCGTCGCGATTTGCTGCCTATCCGAGGCCGCCTTGATCTTTGCAGGTGTCGCGGGCTTTGGCGCCTTGGCGGCGTTGGCCCCTTGGATGGTCGAAGCGATGCGCTGGGGTGGGGCTGGATTTCTCGTGATTTATGGGCTGCGCAGTTTGCGCACCGCATGGACCGCGGAAGATGCGCTTGACACGAGCGGGGCTGCAAAAGGTTCGCGGCAAGCGGCGATCGGCACAGCCTTGGTGCTGACATGGGCAAATCCGCATGTCTATCTCGACACCGTTGGGCTGATCGGTGCGGTAGCCGCAACCTATGGTCAGGGGCGCTGGATGTTCGGTTTAGGCGCGCTGTCGGCCTCGGCTCTGTTTTTCGTCCTGCTGGGCTATGGCGCGCGCGGGCTTGCCCCGGTTTTCGCGCGGCCCGGGGCATGGCGCATCCTTGACGCGGTGGTAGGCCTTACCATGCTGGCGCTGGCCGTCAAACTGATCGCCACAACCTAAGCCGCTGGACAGTCACCTTGGCCTCAGTCATGTCATGCCCATGGCCGCCCCGACCCCTGATCTTGCCAAGACCGACACCGCGCCGCCCGCGTCACGGCCCTTGATCGGCGTGGCGTGGATGATCTTGACCGGACTGTGCTTTGTCGCCGTCACCGCAAGCGTCAAGATGGTCGGCACCGAAGTACCAGCCGCGCAATCGGCCTTTTTGCGCTATGCGCTGGGGCTGATCTTTCTGATCCCGATGTGGCCAGCGGTACGTGCCGCACGGCTCGACCGGCGGACATGGGGGCTTTTCGGTCTGCGCGGCGCGTTTCACGCAGTTGCTGTGATCTTGTGGTTTTATTCCATGACTCGCATCCCCATCGCCGATGTGACAGCGCTCAACTATCTCAATCCGATCTATGTGATGATCTTGGCCGTTCTGTTCTTGGGGGAACGCTTGGGGCCATGGCGGATCGGGGCGGTGGCGATCGCCTTTCTTGGCACGTTGATCATTGTGCGCCCTGGCTTTCGCGAGATCGATATCGGCCATGTTGCGATGCTGTTTACCGCGATGGCCATGGCGGCGAGCTATTTCATGGCCAAGTTCCTCAGCGGCAAAGCCAAGCCACAGGTGGTGGTGTTCATGCTGTCCGTTATCGTACCCATCATCTTGCTGCCCTTTGCGCTTGCCGTTTGGGTGCCGGTCGGATGGGAGGTTCTAGGCTGGTTGTTCTTGACCGCGAGCCTTGCTACGGCGGGGCATTATACCATGACGCTCGCCTTTACGGCTGCACCGCTGGCAGTGACGCAGCCCGTGACATTCTTGCAGCTGATTTGGGCCACGACGCTGGGTGTCTTGGTATTCGGCGAAGCAGCCGACGCCTATGTGATGCTGGGTGGGGCGCTGATCATTGCGGCGATCAGCATCGTCACATGGCGCGAGGCACGGCGCAAAGCCCCTTTACCGCCGCCGGGAAATTCACCCCTCGCGTGAGGGTCGTTTTTCGTTTCGCCTGCAAATTGTGCATCCACGCACCTTATCGCACAAGCTGACGCCATTCGCGCCTGTAGGTCAGCCGGCGATACCCGCAAGACTTGCCTTGTCGCGCGCGCATCGGTGCTGTGAACATGCGGAGGAGCGACATGACCTTGGAAGCAGTGATCTTCAGCGGCATCGGTACGCTGGCAGAAGTAGCCGAGCTTGACCGCGCGGCATGGAACGCGGCCTTTCGCGCACATGGGGTCGATTGGCACTGGTCGTGGGATGTCTATGCCGAATTGATGCGGCAAGGCGGCGACCGCCAACTTGCAGCGCGCTATGCTGCGTATCTCGGGCATGTCGTGGATGCCAATGCCTTGGACCGCACCCATCAGCGTCAATTCGCGACCATGCTCGCCGGCGGCGTGCCGCTGCGGCCGGGCGTGGCACGGGTGATGAACTGGGCAGCGCGCGGCGGTGTGAAACTTGCACTGGTCAGCCGTGCCGAGATTGAACCGGTGCGCGCTTTGCTGAAGGCAACGGCGCGTGAACGCGGCGGGGTGGCTTTTGACGTCGCCATTTTGCGCGACGACGCAAGCCATATGGCCCCCCATCCCGCAGGTATGGTTGCAGCGATCACCAAGCTCGGCATCGGGCAAGGCCGTGCCGTTGCAGTGGTCGATACGGCACTCACCCGCGAGGCGGCCCAAGCTGCTGGCCTTCCCTTTGTGGGGTTTTCGGGGCGTTTGGCCCAGAGCGAAGCCGAGGTGTTCGAAGCTGCCGATCATACCCATGCACTGAGCCCCGAGGCGCTGACATCGGCATGGCGGGGCATCACGAACCAAGCAGCGGAATGACGCAAACACCCCCCTGACGCGACGCAACCCATTTGATCTGGCGCAAAGCGCGAACGCGATCAGGCGTTAAGCTCTCGTCGATCAATTCCAATGGGAAAGGGGCGCAGATGTCGCACACACCACATGAGTTGGCCGAGGATTTTCCCAACGCCGCTGCACATATCCATAAGCTCAAGCTGCAAGATCCGCATTTTGCGCGATTGGTTGACAGCCATCACGACCTGAACCGTGCCGTGCATCGTGCCGAGACAGGCATTGCCCCGGTCGATGACTTCACGGCGCAGAAAATGCGCAAGGAACGGATGAAACTGAAAGATCAAATCGCGAGCCTTTTGGCCAAGGCAGGCTAGGATGGCGCGATAGGCGGGGGCGCTGCCCCCGTCCCGTTCCGGGACTCCCCCGGGATATTTTTGAAACGAAGAAGCGCTCAGGCCGTATCTTGCGGATCGCCTTCACCACCCTCGAGACGGGTTTGGAAGCGTTCGAAGAATTGGTCGGCCATCTTTTGCGCGAAGCTATCGACAAGTCGCGAACCAAGCTGGGCAATCTTGCCGCCAACCTTGGCACTGACATCATAGGTGAGAACGGTGCCGCCATCTTCGGCATCGCGCAAGTGGACTTGCGCGCCACCTTTGGCGAAACCGGCAACGCCGCCCTTACCCTCGCCCGAGATGGTGTAGCGCTCGCCCGGTACGATATCGGAAAGTGTCACCTCGCCACGAAAGGTCGCTTTGACGGGGCCGACCTTTTGGGTGACGGTGGCCGCGAACCCCTCTTGGGGGGACCCAGTCAACTCGCTACAGCCGGGGATGCAGGCCTTGAGCACCTCGGGATCATTGAGCGCAGCCCAGACCGTCATCCGATCGGCCCCGATGACGCGGCTTGCATGCATTTCCATTGGCGTGTCCTTTCTCGCAGATCGTGTTGCAGCAGTAGGCCCGCCGCGCCTATGGCGTCAACGCTTGATCTCATAGGGAAGTGTGCCGCGCCGGTTGGGATCGACGATAAGCTGGCGTTCCAGCGGTGGCACGGCACGCTGGTGGCACTGCGCACGATCGCAAATCCGGCAAGAGATACCGATCGGCTGGAACGCAGTTTCCCGGTCGAGATCGAGACCATCGGCATAGACCAAATCGGCGGCATGCTTGACCTCGCAGCCAAGCGAAATGGCAAAGCGGCGCTGCGGCGTACCCCATGCGCCACCCGATTTCGAGACATCGCGCGCCAAGATCACATAGCGCACACCGTCGGGGGTTTCAGCCAGTTGGCGCAGGAAGCGGGTCGGCGTCTCGAAGGCCTGATGGACGTTCCATAAAGGGCAGGCGCCGCCGAAGCGGGCAAATTGCAGGCGGGTTGCCGAATGGCGCTTGGTCACCGTGCCTGCTTGATCGACGCGGGCAAAGAAAAAGGGGATGCCCTTTGCGCCGGGCCGTTGCAGCGTCGAAAGGCGATGGGCCACCTGTTCGATCGAGGCGCCGAACTGGATCGAGAGGCGTTCGAGGTCATGGCGCGTCTCGCGCGCGGCGGCGGCAAAGCGGGTATAGGGCATCAACACGGCACCCGCGAAATAGTTGGCCATACCGATGCGCGCGATCTCGCGGCTGGTGTCGGATTGAAAGCGCGCAAGATCGAGTGTTGCTTCGATCAGCTGGGCTTGGCCCAAAAGCGCGTATTGGTGCAGCAGTTGAAAGCGCTGGGTTTCCGGTGCCGCGCGGGGGCTAAGCGTCAGGATGCGGGTCGCAGGGTCATAGGCGCGTACGCCTTGGCCAGCCTCGTGTCGCATGACCACGCCCATGGCCGCCAAGACATCTTGGGTATGGCTTGCCAGATCGCCCACTGCTTTCTCTGCGAAACGCTCGGCGGCGCGGTCGACGGCATCGATGTAGTTATCGCAATAATGGAAGAAATCGCGCACCTCTTCCCATGGGGAGGAGGCGGCAAAGCGGTCTTGGCCCAAGGCTTCGTCAAGCGAGGCGAGGCGCTCATGGGTTTGCCGATAGGCGCGGTGCAGGTTGAGGAAGGCGCGCGCCAAGGCAGGCGCATTCGAGGCTGCAAGCCTGAGATCGGCAAGGCCGGGGATGGTATCCGCAAAGATCGGGTCGGCCAACGCCTCGCGCATGTCGGAGATCAGCCGTTCGGCATCGCCTGCCCGCAATTCGGTGACATCGACACCACATTCCTGCGCGAGCCCCAAAACCACCGCCGTCGAGACCGGGCGGTTGTTGTTCTCCATCTGGTTGAGATAGGGCAGCGATACCGCAAGCTTGGCGGCGAAGTCTTTCTGCGTCAGGCCCAGCCGGGTACGGATCTCGCGCAGCTTGGCACCGGCGTAGAGCTTGGAAGGGGACATGGGCGCTCCGAAAGGGTTTGCAATCTTTCTTGCACGATTTGCAAACCCGTCTGCAAGCCCTAGCGCGCCAGATCCCGATCCCGCTTGATTGTATAGGCAATTGCGACAACCGCCATAAGCGAGGCGATCAGCATGATCATGATCAGCGGATAGGCCCCATTGCCCCCTTCGAGCAAGCTGCCGGCCAAGGCCGAAAGGGCCGCACCGCCCCCCACCATCATCGCGCCACCAAGCCCGCTGGCCGTGCCGGCAAGATGGGGGCGCACCGACAACATCCCCGAGGTGGCGTTGGGCAAGACCATGCCATTGCCCAAACCCACGAACGTCATGAAGCCAAAAAAGACAAAAGCCGTCTTGAAGCCGATCAGGAACATCACGAGCGACATCACCAGACCACTGGCGGAAATCAGCGCCCCTGCAAGGATCATGGTATTGATGCCAAGCCGCATGGAATAACGGCCCGAGATCCAGTTGCCAAAGAAATAGCCCAAGGCCGGGGCGCCAAAAAAGAAACCGACCTCGGTGGGCGAGAGGTGGAAGACCTGCGAACCGACATAAGGCGCGCCGCCGAGATAGGCGAAAAATGCACCCGATGCGAAGGCTGCCGCCAAGCAATATCCCCAAAAGCGACGCGAGGCCAAAAGCTCGGGATATTCGCGGATCTGGGCAGCAAAGCCGCCCGATTTTTGCACTGCCGTCTCGCCCAAGTCGCGCCATGTCAGGGCCAAGACCAAAAGACCCAAGGTAAAAAGCATCCAGAAATTCGCTTGCCAGCCGAAGCGTTCATCCAGCACGCCGCCAATGGCGGGGCCGATCATCGGGACAATCGCCATGCCCATGGTGACATAGCCAATCTGACTTGCCGCTTGATCGGCCGGATACATGTCGCGAACCACCGCCCGCCCCAGTACAAGGCCCGCCACCACAACGGCCTGCACCATGCGGAACAACAAGAAAACTTCGATACTGGGGGCAAAGATACACCCCAGCGTCGCCACTAGGAAAATCGCAACGCCGCCAAGCAACACAGGCCGCCGCCCGTAGCGATCCGAAATCGGTCCGATAAAGATCTGCAAGACAGCATTCACGCCCAAATAGAGAGCAACCGACAGCTGCATCAGCCGATAATCGGTCGCGAAATAGGTGGTCATGCGCGGCAATGAGGGCAGGAAAATATTCATCGACAGCGCACCGAGGCCGGTGAGCAGGATCAAGGTAAAGATATGCGGTGGGGTGGTGCGGTCGAGAAACCGCACGGTCACTTGGCTTGCCATGGTGACGGGTTAAGGGCTCGGCGCGGCGGGGTCCAGCCCCACGTTCGTGCGCAGGTGCAGACAGGCGTGTGCGCATGGCACCAAGCAATGATAATTCGCAATTTTGCAAAAACATTAACATTGCCGCAAATGTGTTTGCAAATATGCGCAATCTGACTCGCGCTTTGCGCGAGCCGGGCCTAGGGTCCGCGGCAATCAGGAGTTCGCCGCGCGATCGCGCCAACCTCCGCAGCGCCAGACCGATGGGGAAGGGACGGGCATGAAGGACATTTTGCAAGAACTTGAGAACCGCCGCGGCGAGGCGCGCCTGGGCGGCGGTGCCAAGCGGATCGAAGCGCAGCATGCCAAGGGCAAGCTGACCGCGCGGGAACGCATCGAGTTGCTGCTCGACGAAGGCTCTTTCGAAGAATACGACATGTTCGTCACCCATCGCTGCACCGATTTCGGCATGGCACAATCCAAACCTCGCGGCGATGGCGTCGTGACCGGTTGGGGTACGATCAATGGCCGCATGGTCTATGTGTTTAGCCAGGATTTCACCGTTCTCGGCGGATCGGTCAGCGAAACCCACGCGGCCAAGATCTGCAAGATCATGGATATGGCGATGCAGAACGGCGCGCCGGTCATCGGCATCAACGATAGCGGCGGGGCGCGCATCCAAGAGGGTGTATCGTCGCTGGCAGCCTATGGCGAAGTGTTCCAGCGCAACATCGAGGCCTCGGGCGTGGTGCCGCAGATCAGCCTGATCATGGGCCCCTGCGCAGGTGGCGCGGTCTATTCCCCCGCGATGACCGACTTCATCTTCATGGTCAAAGACAGTTCCTACATGTTCGTCACCGGCCCCGATGTGGTGAAAACCGTCACCAATGAGGTTGTTACTGCCGAGGAATTGGGCGGTGCCACGACCCATACCCGCAAATCGAGTGTTGCCGATGGCGCCTTTGAGAACGATGTCGAAGCGCTGAGCGAAGTGCGCCGTTTGATCGATTTCCTGCCGCTGTCAAACCGCGAGAAGCCACCCGTGCGCCCCTTCTACGACAGCCCGGACCGCATAGAGGAAAGCCTTGATACGCTGATCCCCGACAACCCGAACAAGCCCTATGATATGAAGGAATTGATCCTGAAACTGGCGGATGAGGGCGATTTTTACGAGATTCAGGAAGATTTCGCCAAGAACATCATCACTGGCTTCATCCGGCTCGAAGGGCAGACGGTGGGCGTGGTCGCCAACCAGCCGATGGTGTTGGCGGGTGTCTTGGACATCGACAGCGCGCGCAAGGCCGCCCGCTTCGTGCGCTTTTGCGACTGCTTCGAAATTCCGCTGCTCACACTGGTCGATGTGCCGGGCTTTCTACCCGGCGTGACGCAGGAATATAACGGGGTCATCAAGCATGGTGCCAAGCTCTTGTTTGCCTATGGCGAGGCGACTGTTCCCAAGGTTACCGTCATCACGCGCAAGGCCTATGGCGGGGCATATGTGGTGATGTCGTCCAAGCATTTGCGCGGTGACATCAACTATGCCTGGCCCACATCCGAGGTTGCTGTGATGGGGGCCAAGGGAGCCACGGAAATCCTGTATCGGTCGGAACTGGGCGACCCCGACAAGATCGCCGCACGCGCCAAGGAATACGAGGATCGTTTCGCAAATCCCTTCGTCGCGGCCGAGCGTGGCTTCATCGACGAGGTGATCCAGCCGCGGTCCACCCGCAAGCGGGTTTGCCGGGCATTTGCGCAGCTGCGCACAAAGCGCAAACAGATGCCGTGGAAAAAGCACGATAATATTCCGCTGTAGGATGGGCAATCTGCCCACCGTACCGGCAATGGGGGGCGAATTGCCCACCCTAAGGAGCCTGAGATGACTGAGCCAATCTTTCACATGATCACCGGCGGCCCCCGCCCCGTCGCGCCCTTTTCGCATGCGGTCGAGGTGGATGGCTGGGTGATCCTGACCGGCCAGATGCCCACCGACCCCACAGCCCCCGATGCACCATTACCCGAGGGGGTGGCGGCGCAAACGCGGGCCGTGATGCGCAACCTTGAGATCGTACTCAAGGGTGTCGGCCTTGATCTGTCCCACGTCGTGCAGATGCGCGCCTATCTGACGGAATTCGAACGCGACTATGCGGCTTTCAACACGACCTATCAGGGCTTTTTCCCGCCCGATCGGCGGCCCGCGCGCACCACGGTGGGCGTTACGGCACTGGCCGTCGGGGCCTTGGTCGAGATCGATTGCATCGCCCGCCGCCCAGAGCCGTCACGGGGATGATCCGCGCCGCCCAGATCGCGGGACTTGTCGCCTTGCCGCCCACTGCGGCGATGGCCGAGGCGTGGCCGATGGCAGAGGTGATCGCGCCCTCGGGGCAGGCGATGATCTTGCATGAATGGCTGGACGAGCAAGACCCTTGGTCGGGCGAACGCCAGATCATCATCCGCCTTTTGGCGCCGATGATCGGGGTGGGTGGTGTGGATGACGCGGCCTTGCGCATGGATATGGCATGGGCCTGTGATCTTTGGGGCAAGCCTATCGCCACGCGCGCCGATGCCGCGGACAACACGATCGTGATCGAGGTGATGTCCGCGCCCACCCCGCGCGGAACCCCCACGCCCGAGATCAATCGCTACTACGAAACTTATCGCATCACGGGTGATGCCTGCATCTGGGAGCTATTTTGATGAGCGCACAAAATCTTGCGGCGCGGCCTTCAGATGATGGCCGGGATGATGCAGGCCGGACACAGAATGAATTGCTTTGTGGAAAAACCTGTGGAGAGAAGCGCGAAAGAGGTATCTTTGGCGCAGTTTGCCTTTGGGTGAACATACCTCTGGTTGTGGCCGGGTCTTTGCGCGCGGTCACGACCCAAAAAAGTAGGAGAGTAAAATGTCGCGTTTCGTTCAGGCGCTTCTCGCGTTGGGCTTGGTGGCCGGTGTCGCCGCTTGTGCAGCCCCCGCACCCGAGCAGGAAGAAATCATTTACATCGATCCCGCACCGATCAGCCACGACCCGGTGTCAACCAAGTATCGGTGACGCAGGATCCGCCGGGTGGGTCCCAATACCCGCCCGGCGCATCGCTGCACCACATGTCGCGGTGGGCTTGGCATGATCAAGCATCGCGGCTTTCCCGGTCGGCTTCCCGGCACGGATTTCCAATTCACCATCCGCCGCGCGCACAAGGATGGGGCCACGCCCCTTGTCCGGCGCGAACGTTATCCCGATCGCAAGGCCCCCGACAGGCGCGCCGATACCGCCTTCATGGAGGCGTTGTGGCTGTGCTTTGGCGATCAACCTTTCGAGCGCGGCAATCTGGATGCGGGGCGGCTGTCTTGGTTGTTTGGCCGCGAAGTGCTGCCTGCCGAAGATCCGTTTGATCCCACAAGCTATGACGCGCTTTTGGTCATCGACGAAAAGCGCGCGCGTGCTGCATTCCCCGAGGCCTTTGATGGCAACGGCTACTGGACATCGGTCTAGGCATGTTCTTGCGTGAAAATATCATCCATCGGCGGTTTGGCGCCCATGGCGGGAAGCACGATGTTTTCCTCTCCGCCACGGGTTTGGCCTGTGGCAGGCTGGCTTTGCCCGCGTCGATGCGCGGATCTGCAATCGCAGCGGGTGACGTGACATTTACCCCTTCCCCATCGACACGGTCGGCCATGGCTTACGGCCGACCGTTTTTTCCGAAATCCGCATGGCAAGCGACAGCTTCCACTATCGGCAGGGCAAGGTTCGGTCTATCTTTCGCGTCATGCGTTCACTCGAAAGGAGCAGACAGAACATGCGCACAAAATCCAAGGCACCGCTTATCACGACGCTTTGTGCAGCCGCCCTCGTCTTGGCGGGATGCGTTACATCCGATCTTGAACGCGCAGCGATCGGCGGCGCGGCGGGTGGGGTCGGCGCCGCGGCAATCGATGGCAATATCGGCACCGGCATTATCATCGGCGCGGCCGGTGGGGCGCTGTGCGACGATATCGGCCTGTGTCGCTAGAACAACAGGCGCGGATCGCCTAAGCGGTCCGATCCATGCATCCAAGAACCGGGGTCACCGGGGCATCATGCCCCTGGTGACCCTTTTCTATTCGCACCAGAACGGGGGCCCGGCCCCGCGAGGAAGGGACGACTGCCCATGTTCAAGAAGCTATTGATCGCCAACCGCGGCGAGATTGCCTGCCGCGTCATCAAGACCGCCCGCAAGATGGGTATCGCGACAGTTGCCGTCTACTCGGATGCCGACCGTGACGCGCTGCATGTGAAAATGGCCGATGAGGCGATCCATATCGGCGCAGCCCCCGCATCGGAAAGCTACATCGTGATCGACAAGATCATGGCAGCGATCAAGGCATCGGGCGCCGAAGCGGTTCATCCCGGCTACGGGTTCTTGTCCGAGAACATGAAATTCGCTGAGGCGTTGGACGGCGCGGGCGTGGCCTTTGTCGGCCCGCCAACCGGCGCAATCGAAGCGATGGGCGACAAGATCACCTCGAAAAAGATCGCCGCCGAAGCCGGGGTTTCGACGGTTCCGGGCTATATGGGCCTGATCGCCGATGCCGAGGAAGCGGTGAAGATCGCCAATGAAATCGGCTATCCCGTGATGATCAAGGCCAGTGCCGGCGGCGGCGGCAAGGGCATGCGCATCGCGTGGAACGACACCGAGACACGCGAGGGGTTCCAAGCCTCGAAGAACGAGGCGAAGTCGAGCTTTGGCGACGACCGTATCTTCATCGAGAAATTCGTGACGCAACCGCGCCATATCGAGATCCAAGTCTTGGCCGACAGCCACGGAAATTATGTCTATCTGGGCGAGCGGGAATGCTCGATCCAACGCCGCAATCAAAAGGTCATCGAAGAGGCTCCTTCGCCCTTCCTTGACGCCGTAACCCGCAAGGCCATGGGCGAACAGGCCTGCGCGCTCGCACGTGCTGTGGGTTATACCAGCGCTGGCACCGTGGAGTTCATCGTCGATGGTCGTCGCAATTTCTACTTCCTCGAGATGAATACCCGCCTTCAGGTGGAGCATCCCGTGACCGAGCTCATCACCGGCATCGATCTGGTCGAACAGATGATCCGCGTGGCCGCAGGCGAGCCGCTGCCCTTCACCCAAGACGATATCAAGCTGACCGGCTGGGCGATGGAAAGCCGCCTTTACGCCGAAGACCCCTATCGCAACTTCTTGCCGTCGATCGGGCGGCTGACACGCTACCGCCCGCCCGCCGAGGTGCAGGCAGGGCCGCTGAACCATGCGGGCAAGTGGCAGGGCGACGCGCCCAAGGGCGCGACCGCCGTGCGCAACGACACGGGCGTCTTCGAAGGCGGCGAGATCTCGATGTTCTATGACCCGATGATCGCCAAGCTCTGCACATGGGCGCCCGACCGCCATGGCGCGATCGTGGCGATGCGCGAAGCACTCGATGGCTTCGAGGTCGAGGGGATTGGCCATAACCTGCCCTTCCTCAGCGCGGTGATGGATCACCCGCGCTTCGTCAGCGGCGAGATCACCACGGCCTTCATCGCCGAAGAATACCCCGAGGGCTTCGAAGGGGCGCGCTTGGCAGTCGATGCCTTGCAGCGCGTGGCCGCCGCCGCCGCGGCGATGCACCGCGTGGCTGAAATCCGCCGCACGCGCGTGTCGGGGCGAATGGACAACCACGAGCGCCGCGTCGGCAGCGATTGGATCGTCACGCTGCAAGGGCAGGAATTCCCGGTCACCATTGCCGCCGATCACGATGGATCGACCGTCACATTCGTCGATGGCGCCGCGATGCGCGTCACCTCGGACTGGACACCGGGCGATCAATTGGCACGCCTGCTGGTCGATGGCGCGCCCTTGGTGCTGAAGGTCGGCAAGGTGCCGGGCGGCTTCCGCATCCGCACGCGCGGCGCAGATCTCAAGGTGCATGTGCGCACACCGCGCCAGGCTGAGCTTGCCCGCCTGATGCCCGAAAAACTGCCGCCTGACACCTCGAAACTTTTGCTTTGCCCGATGCCCGGCCTGATCGTGAAGATCGATGTCGCCGTAGGCGACGAGGTGCAGGAAGGTCAGGCGCTTTGCACCGTCGAGGCGATGAAGATGGAGAACATCCTGCGCGCCGAGCGGCGCGGCACCGTCACCGCGATCAACTGTGGCCCCGGCGACAGCCTTGCCGTGGACGAGATCATCATGGAGTTTGCATAAGCCCGTGACTGCAACGGCCGCACATGGACCAGAGAGGGTCGGGCATCACTGCCCGATCTGCATCTCTTCTTGCCTGAGCGCGAAATTGTCGATGCCGCGCACGATCTCGCGCACATCGCGCGGGCTGGGGCGGCGCAGACCGACACGGCCGTCCTTTTGCACGATCACCAGTGAAAAGCCGCGGGGGCGCAAGGCCCGGCGCAGCGCGGTTTCTTCCGATGGGTCGGTGTCAACGATGATGACCACATCGCGCTCGGCCAAAACGTCGGGGCGGTCAGCCAACATCTGCAACTGTTCACGCACCCGAGGATCAGCGGGGGAGTCGGCGAAAACAATCAGTGGGCGCGCAATCCAAAGGAACTCCTCCAGCGTGACATCGCGTGCCGCGCGCGGCGCCATTGGATCGATGACCTCCGCCTGCCTTGGGGATGGTTGGGACGTGTTCTCGGTCTGGGCCAGGCCCGGCATGGCCAGCAGCAGGGCCGCGATCAGGGCAAAAAGACTTGGTCGCATATGTCCTCCGTTCCCGTTGGATATAGGCAGCACTTGCACAAATGCGAAGAGATTTCCGGCCAATGACCGAAGGGTCGCAGGCGGGCGCTTCACCCGATCTTCACGGATTTCATCACAATTCCATGTCGAGGCGCGTCGCGCAGCGGTTGGAGATTGCGACATGGATATTTTGCTTCACCTTGGCGCGCATCGCAATGCGACCACAACATTGCAACACATGATGGGCCAGAGCCAAACGCGCCTGACAGCGGCAGGCTTTGGTTACTGGGGGCCGAAGCGATTGCGTGCGGGGCTTTTTACCGGGCTTTACGGCGGCGATAATGCGCTGTTGCTGCGGAAATCAGGCCGGGCAAGGGCGCGTGTCAGGTTGCAAGCACAGCAAGCCGCCGACCATGGCATCGCGCTTTTGTTCGTGAGCGAAGAGAATATGCTCGGCACGATGCGCCGATTGCTTAACCAAACCCGGCTGTATGACGGTGCCGGGGCGCGGGTGGCACGCTTTGCCGAAAGCTTCGGCGGTCATCGGGTGACGCTGGGCCTGTCGATCCGCTGCTATGACGCGTTCTGGACCTCGGTCATTGGCTGGCGGATGCGCCATGGCGGTATGCTGCCCGATGCCACGCTCTGCGAGCGGCTGGTCACCCAGCCCCGGCGCTGGCGGCATGTGATCACCGATCTGGCCCAAGCCATGCCCGGTCTCACCATCTATGTCTGGACGCATGAAGCGATGGCGGGTCGCCCACATCACGTGATCGCAGCGCTCAGCGGTGTGCGGCTTGCCCTGCATGGGCAAGATGCATGGTGCAACCCGACACCCGACGCCGCGCGATTGATCGCAGAATGTCGCAAAGCCGGTCTGACCGGGGCCGAGGGGCTTGGCCAACGGGCGGGACGTTTCATGCCCTTCAGTGCGTATCAACGCGCGATCTTGCGCGCGCATTATCAAGAAGACCTCGATTGGCTGGCTGCCGGTGCAGGTGGACTTGCCACATATATCGACAGCGCAGGGACGAAGACCCGACGCAGGACAGGACAAGGAAGAGGACGACCCGATGACCAAGACGATGGATGCCTGGCGCAAGCTGGCTGAAAAGGAACTGCGTGGGCGCAGCCCTGACAGCCTGACGTGGGACACGCTCGAGGGGATCGCGGTCAAGCCGCTCTATACGGCCGCGGATAGCGAGGGTCTTGCCCATCTCGACAGCTTGCCGGGCTTTGCGCCCTTTACCCGCGGGGTCAAGGCCACGATGTATGCGGGCCGCCCCTGGACCATCCGCCAATATGCAGGTTTCTCAACGGCCGAGGCGTCGAATGCCTTTTACCGCAAGGCGCTGGCCGCTGGCCAACAGGGCGTTTCCGTCGCCTTCGACCTGGCCACGCATCGCGGCTATGATAGCGATCACCCCCGCGTGATCGGCGATGTCGGCAAAGCGGGTGTCGCGATCGACAGCGTCGAGGACATGAAAATCCTTTTCGACGGTATCCCGCTTGACCAAGTCAGCGTCTCGATGACCATGAACGGCGCAGTGATCCCGATTTTGGCGAATTTCATCGTCACCGGCGAGGAGCAAGGCCACGACAAGACGGTGCTGTCGGGGACCATCCAGAACGACATCCTCAAGGAGTTCATGGTCCGCAACACCTATATCTACCCGCCCGAACCCTCGATGCGGATCATCTCGGACATCATCGCCTATACCTCGGACAACATGCCGAAGTTCAATTCGATCTCGATCTCGGGCTACCACATGCAGGAGGCGGGGGCGAATTTGGTGCAGGAATTGGCCTATACGCTGGCCGATGGGCGCGAATATGTCCGCGCGGCGATGGCCGCGGGTATGGATGTCGATAAATTCGCAGGCCGCCTGTCGTTCTTTTTCGCCATCGGGATGAATTTCTTCATGGAAATCGCCAAGCTGCGCGCCGCGCGCACGCTATGGCACCGCATCATGACGGAATTCGGCGCCAAGGATGAGCGCTCCAAGATGCTACGCACCCATTGCCAGACGAGCGGTGTCAGCTTGCAGGAGCAAGACCCCTACAACAACGTCATCCGCACCGCCTATGAGGCGATGAGCGCGGTGTTGGGCGGCACGCAAAGCCTGCACACCAATGCGCTGGACGAGGCGATCGCGCTGCCCACCGAATTCTCGGCCCGCATCGCGCGCAATACTCAGTTGATCTTGCAAGAAGAAACCGGGGTGACAAAGGTCGTCGATCCGCTGGCAGGCTCTTACTACATTGAAAGCTTGACGGGCGCGCTGATCGATCAGGCATGGGCCTTGATGCAAGAAGTCGAAGAGATGGGCGGCATGACCAAGGCGGTTGCGACCGGCATGCCCAAGCTGCGCATCGAAGAATCTGCGGCCAAGCGTCAGGCGATGATCGACCGGGGCGAGGATGTGATCGTCGGCGTCAACAAGTACCGCAAGGACAGCGAAGACCCGATCGATATTCTCGAAATCGACAATGACGCCGTGCGCGAGGCCCAAGTCGCACGCCTTGCCCGTATGCGCGCCAGCCGCGATCAGGCGGCTTGCGATGCGGCGCTGGCCGAACTGGAACGGCGCGCAGGCCATGGTGGCAATCTGCTCGAAGCGGCGGTCGAAGCCGCGCGCGCACGGGCAAGTGTGGGAGAAATCAGCATGGCGATGGAAAAAGTGTTCGGCCGCCACCGGGCCGAGGTCAAGACGCTCGCCGGTGTTTATGGCGCAGCCTATGAGGGCGATATGGGCTTTGCCGCGATCCAGGCCGATGTCGAAGCCTTCGCCGAGCAAGAGGGCCGCCGCCCTCGGATGCTGGTCGTCAAGATGGGCCAAGATGGGCATGACCGCGGCGCCAAGGTGATCGCGACTGCATTTGCCGATATCGGGTTTGACGTCGATGTTGGCCCGCTGTTCCAGACACCCGAGGAGGCGGCTCAAGACGCCATCGACAATGATGTGCATGTGGTCGGCATCTCTTCGCAGGCGGCCGGACACAAGACCTTGGCCCCGAAACTGATCGCCGCCCTGGAAGCCGCTGGCGCAGGCGAGATCATCGTGATCTGTGGCGGCGTGATCCCGCAGCAAGATTACGACTTCCTCAAGTCCGCCGGCGTCAAGGCGATCTTCGGACCCGGCACCAATATCCCGGATGCCGCCAAAGACATCCTCGCACTGATCCGCGCCGCCCGCGCCGCCTGATTGGGCGAAAAACTGTAGTTCTTCGATGAGGAGAACAGTCGTTCTCCAAGGCGGAAAACCTGCGTTTGTCGCCCCCTCACCTGCATATCCCCTGCTTGCCCCTTGCCCTTGGGCAAGCCCCATCGCATCTAATGCTCCAGCAACAGGAGATGTCATGGCCCTGCCCGTCCGCCAGCAATTAACCTATTGGGGCATCGCAGCGGCGGTGCTTTTGCTGCTGCTGTGGGCCTTGGGTGATGTGATCTTGCCATTTATCATGGGTGGCGCGATTGCCTATTTCCTTGATCCCGTGGCCGATCGGCTGGAAAAAATGGGCCTTGGCCGGGTCTTGGCGACCGTCGTTATCTTCGTGTTCTTGCTGGGTCTGGTAATCTTGGCGCTGTTGGTCATCATCCCGCTGTTGGTGCAACAGACAAACGACCTGATCCAATCAACCCCGGACCTATTCCACCAACTCCGCGCGTGGTTGACCGAACGCTTCCCCGGCATGATGGATGATGGCTCACCTTTGCGCCAATCGCTTGTCGCGGTCGGTGAGACGATCCAGTCGCGCGGGGGCGCATTGCTGCAACAGGTGCTCAGTTCGGCCGCAGGCGTCGTGAACCTTTTGGTGTTCCTCGTCGTGGTGCCGGTCGTGGCCTTTTACATGCTTCTCGACTGGGACAGGCTGGTGGCGCAGATTGACGCGCTCTTGCCGCGCGATCATGCGGATACGATCCGCGATCTCGCCGGGCAGATTGATCGCACGCTTGCCAGCTTCATCCGCGGACAAGGCACGGTCTGCCTGATCCTTGGCACCTTTTACGCAGTGGCCTTGATGGTCGTGGGTCTGCAATTCGGGATGGTTGTAGGGCTAATCGCGGGGCTTTTGACCTTTATCCCCTATGTCGGCGCGCTGGTGGGCGGGGCTTTGTCGGTTGGCCTTGCGCTGTTCCAGTTCTGGGGCGAGTGGTGGTCGATCCTGGCCGTTGCCGCAATTTTCCAGATCGGCCAGATGGTCGAGGGTAACATCCTCACACCCAAGCTGGTCGGAAACTCTGTGGGCCTGCACCCCGTTTGGCTGATCTTTGCGCTGTCGGCCTTTGGAACGCTCTTTGGTTTCGTGGGGCTACTTGTCGCCGTACCGATTGCCGCCGCGATTGGTGTCTTGGTGCGATTTGCACTCGAACAGTATCGCGCGGGCCTGCTTTATCGTGGCTTTTCGACCCTTGATGAGGGCGCTGACAACGATCGCGGTGCGCTGTGATGGCACGTCAACTGGTGTTAGACCTGCCCTTTCGGGCGGCGATGGGGCGTAGTGACTTTTTCGTGTCGGATGCCAACGCCGCCGCCGTGGCCGGGATCGAGGCATGGCGCGATTGGCCCTTGTCCAAGATGATCTTGGTCGGGCCAGCGGGATCGGGGAAAACGCATCTCGCACAGGTGTTTTGCGCACAATCAGATGCACGGCTGATCACGGCCGATGATATCGGCGCATATAGCCCGACAGATCTATGTGACCGCCCCGCCATCGCGATCGAAGATGCTGATCGCATCGCGGGCGACCCTGCGCGCGAGGAGGCGTTGTTTCACCTCCACAATGCCGCCGCCGAGGGGCGCGTGGCGCTCCTGGTGACCGCACGCACACCGCCTGTGCGTTGGGGCCTTGGGCTTGCCGATCTCGACAGCCGGATGCAGCAGGCAGGCCAATTGACCCTGACCGCCCCCGATGATCGCTTGATGGCAGCCGTATTGGTCAAACTGGCCGCTGACCGGCAAATGGCGCTACGCCCTGCGGTCTTGCAATATATCCTGCCGCGCATCGACCGCTCGCTGGCGCAGCTGCACGATCTCGTCGTCGCCTTGGATGCCGAAGCCTTGGCCGCCAAGGAAACACCAGCCGTGCGCCATGTGCGCGCGATCTTGGCACGTTGATCGATCGAAAACACCCCCACTCGACGCGGCGCGCGGCGCGGCGCAAGATAGCGGCCAGCGTCACGCTATTGTCACGAACCGCGATTAGGCCGCTTCCATGAGCTTTGCCGATTTCCTTTCTGCCCCCCTGCCCATGCCGGTCGCCCTTCCCGAGGCGCAGATCACCGGCCCGCAACGATTTTTCAATCGCGAACTCTCGTGGCTCGCCTTTAACTGGCGCGTGCTGGAAGAGGCGATGAACCCCCGTGTGCCGCTGCTCGAGCGGGTGCGTTTCGTCTCGATCTCGGCGGGCAATCTTGATGAATTCTATACCGTGCGCGTTGCCGGTTTGCGCGGGTTGGCCCATGAAGGGAACCTAACCCCTGCCGCCGATGGGCGCACGCCCGCCATGCAACTCAAGCTGATCAATGCCGATGCGCGTCGATTGATGCAGCACCAGCAAGCGGCATGGAACGCGCTCAAATCCGAGTTGGAGGCCGAAGGGCTGAGCGTCGTCACCACCGCCAAGCTCAGCGCACGTGAAAAAACCGCCCTAGCCGCGATTTTCATGGACCGCGTTTTCCCGGTACTCTCGCCTTTGGCGATCGACCCGGCCCATCCCTTTCCTTTCATCCCCAACGAGGGGATCGCGCTGGCGTTGCAGTTGACACGCGACCGCGACGGGCGGCAGTTGCAAGCGCTCTTGCCGATCCCCGGGCAGATTGACCGCTTCATCGCCCTCCCCACAGCCGAGGGCAAAACCCGCTTCTTGCCCTTGGAAGAGCTGTTGCGCCTGCATATCGGTGCGCTCTTTCCCGGCTATACGCTGGCCGGATCGTGCATGTTCCGCGTGCTGCGCGACAGCGATCTAGAACTGGAGGAAGAGGCAGAAGACCTGGTGCGGGAATTCGAGACCGCGCTCAAGCGCCGCCGCAGGGGCGAGGTTGTGCGCCTCCAGATCAGCGCGGGCGCGCCTGATGACCTCAAGGCCGAGATCCTTGACCAACTCCATGTCAGCCCCGAAGAAGTGGTCGAGGTGCGTGGCATGATCGGTCTTGTCCGCCTCAAGGAATTGGTGATCGACAGCCGCCCCGATTTGCTGTGGCCCAGCTTCAGCCCGCGCGTGCCTGAGCGGGTACAGGATCATGAGGGCGACATGTTCGCTGCGATCCGGCAAAAGGACATGCTGCTCCATCACCCTTATGAAACCTTCGACATGGTGATCCGCTTCCTGCAACAAGCGGCGCGCGATCCCAATGTGGTGGCGATCAAACAGACGCTTTACCGCACCTCCAATGAGTCCCCCATCGTCGAGGCGCTTTGTGAGGCAGCCGAGAACGGAAAATCGGTGACCGCCCTGGTCGAACTCAAGGCGCGCTTCGACGAGGCTGCCAATATCCGCCAGTCACGCAAGCTCGAACGGGCGGGCGCGCATGTGATCTATGGCTTCATCAACTACAAGACGCACGCCAAGATCAGCACAGTCGTGCGCCGCGAGGGCGATCGGCTGGTGACCTATACCCATTTCGGCACCGGCAATTACCATCCGATCACGGCACGCATCTATACCGACCTGTCGCTTTTCACCTGCGATGATGCGCTGGGGCGGGATGCGACCAAGGTGTTCAACTATGTCGGCGGCTATGCCGAACCGGACGGCTTGGAAAACCTAGCGATCGCGCCATTAAGCCTGAAATCGACGATCCTTGAAAATATCGAGGCTGAAATCACCCATGCAAAGGCCGGCCGCCCGGCGATGGTCTGGGTCAAGCTCAACAGCCTGATCGAACCCGATGTGATCGATGCGCTTTACGCTGCCTCGGGCGCGGGGGTGAAGATCGACCTTGTGATCCGTGGCATCTGTGGCTTGCGTCCCGGCGTAAAGGGGCTGAGCGAAAACATCCGCGTCAAATCCGTTGTCGGGCGCTTCTTGGAACATTCCCGCATCATGTGTTTCGGCGATGGACATGGGCTGCCATCAAAGAAAGCGCGGGTCTATATTTCGTCCGCAGATTGGATGGGCCGCAACCTTAACCGCCGGGTCGAGACGCTGGTCGAATGTCGCAACCCGACCGTGAAAGCGCAGATCGTCAGCCAGATCATGGCCGCCAATCTCGCCGATGAGGCGCAATCTTGGGTCTTGCAACCCGATGGCAGCTATCTGCGCCCTGACCTATCAGAGACCGCCAACCCATTCTCATGCCACCGCTTTTTCATGGAGAACCCTTCGCTTTCGGGGCGGGGGTCGGCAGGGGCCAAGGATGTGCCGGAGTTGACGCATAGTCACGACTGACCCGCGACACCCCTGCGATTGACGGGCGGGCCATCTCCGTTGCATCACTCACCCCATGAGCGGACGGCAAATGCGCGCAGAAGAAGCTGACATTCACCCCGAATGGGGGCCTTTCGGTGTGCCGCTCTTTGACGGCCCCGAGGCGCAATCATTATCGCGGGTTGGCGTGATCGATATCGGCTCGAACTCGGTGCGGATGGTGATCTTTGACGGTGCCGCACGCAGCCCTGCATATTTCTTCAACGAAAAGATCCTATGTGGCTTGGGTGCGGGATTTGCCGAGACCGGTCGCCTTCACCCCGAGGGCAAGGAACGCGCGCTTGCCGCACTGCGCCGTTTCGCGCGTTTGGCCGAAGCGGCCGACGTCTCGCCGCTTTTGGCGGTGGCCACAGCAGCGGTGCGTGACGCCGCGGATGGCTTGGCCTTTCGCGAACAGGTCAAGGCCGAAACCGGGCTTGCGATTCGCGTGATCGACGGGGCCGAGGAAGCGCGCCTATCAGCCCAAGGCGTGCTGCTTGGCTGGCCGGGTGCGGCTGGCTTGATCTGCGACATCGGCGGCTCGTCGATGGAACTGGCCGAATTGAAGGGCTCGGGGAAAGTGGGCCACAGGGCTACCTCGGATCTTGGGCCGCTCAAGCTTTTGGGCATGACAGCCGACAAGAAAGCCTTGCGCGCCCATATCAGATCCGAGGTCGCAACCCTGACGGCGGGCTTTCCCGAGAATACCGAGCGGCTTTTTCTGGTCGGAGGCTCATGGCGGGCCATCGCGCGCATCGACATGGAGCGGCGCGGCTATCCGCTCAAGGTCTTGCATGAATACCGCATGACACCGCGCGGCATCCTCGAAACCCTGAAATACATTGCAGAAACCGACATCAACGCGTTGCGCGCCAGCACCGGTACGAGCGCCGAGCGGATGCGACTGGTGCCTGTCGCCGCCGAGGTTTTGCGCGCTTTGGTCAAGACGCTGCAACCAAGCGAGATCGCCGTCTCATCCTACGGGCTGCGCGAGGGGTTGCTTTACGAACAGATGTCAGAGGCGCTGAAGTCGCGTGACCCGCTGATCGAAGCAGCCCGCCACTCCGAGGCGCAGCTCGCCCGCATGCCCGGTTTTGGGCGCAAACTCTATCGGTTCGTCGAACCGCTGTTTCCGCGCGCGAAGCATGACAAAAAACGCCTGATCCGCGCAGCTTGCCTGCTGCATGACGTCAGTTGGCGCGCCCATCCCGATTACCGGGCCGAAGTTTGTTTCGACAACGCCACCCGCGCCAATCTGGGCGGGATGACCCATGCCGAGCGTGTCTACTTGGGCCTTGCGCTGTTGCATCGCTACAAATCCAGCCGCGTCGGAACGGGCTTCAATACCGCGCTCCTGACCCTGTTGCCGCCCGAGCAAGTCCGCGAGGCCGAGATCCTAGGCCGCGCCATGCGCTTTGGGGCAATGTTCGCAGTGGCCAACTTGGCCGATCACGGCACGCTTACTTACCGCCCCAAACGGCGGGAATTGATCTTGCGGCTACACACCGCTGCGGCGCGTGATCTGTTTGGCGAAGTGGCCTTGGCGCGGTTCAACGCCTTGGCCGCCGCGATGGAGGTCACACCAATCATCGCCGCGGCGCGATAGGGGCATCCGCCGCGCTTGTGAGGCGATTTTTTTTCGCCTATGCCTCGCGCGTCAACATTCGCCAGAAAGATCATGCCATGCGCCTGAGCCGTTATTTCCTGCCCGTTCTCAAGGAAACCCCGTCAGAGGCGCAGATCGTCAGCCACCGCCTGATGCTGCGGGCGGGCCTGATAAAACAGGCGAGCGCGGGCATCTATTCCTGGCTGCCCTTGGGCTACAAGGTGTTGAAAAAGATCGAGGATATCGTTCATCAGGAACAGATCCGCGCCGGCCACCTGCCGATGCTGATGCCGACGATCCAATCGGCCGATCTCTGGCGCGAAAGCGGGCGCTATGACGCTTACGGTGCCGAGATGTTGCGCATCAAGGACCGCCACGAGCGCGACATGCTGTTCACGCCCACGGCGGAGGAGTTGATCACCGACATCTTCCGCGCGCATGTCACGAGCTACAAGGATCTGCCGCTGACAATGTACCAGATCCAGTGGAAATTCCGCGACGAGATCCGCCCGCGTTTCGGCGTGATGCGGGGCCGCGAATTCTACATGAAAGACGGCTACAACTTTGATTTGACAAAAGAAGATGCGCTGCACGCCTATAACCGGCATCTGGTCAGCTACCTGCGGACCTATGAGCGGATGGGGCTTCAGGCGATTCCGATGCGTGCGGATTCAGGGCCGATTGGCGGCGATGATACGCATGAATTCCTCGTGCTCGCTGAAACGGGCGAGAGTGAAGTGTTCTATGACAGCGAGATCACCGATCTGCGCTTTGGCGACCGCGATATCGACTATGATGATCGGGCGCAGTGCCAATCTGTCTTGGAAGAGTTTACATCGCGTTACGCGCGCACCGACGAGACCCATGATGCAGCGATCTTCGCGCAAATTCCCGTTGAACGTCAACGCGTTGCCCGCGGGATCGAGGTGGGGCAGATCTTCTATTTCGGGACCAAATATTCCGATGCGATGGGGGCTTTGGTCGATGACGGGCAGGGCAACCGCGTGCCGGTGCATATGGGCTCGCACGGCATCGGCGTGAGCCGTCTTGTGGGTGCGATCATCGAGGCCAGCCACGACGAGAACGGCATCATCTGGCCAGAGGGGGTGACGCCCTTCCATGTGGGAATCGTGAATCTGAAACAGGGCGACGCTGCTTGCGACACCGCTTGCAACGACCTGTATAAAGCGTTCGTTTCCAACGGGTTGGAACCGCTTTACGACGACCGCACGGAACGCGCCGGGGCGAAATTCGCAACGATGGATTTGATCGGCCTGCCCTGGCGGATCACGGTCGGCCCCCGCGGTCTGGCCGCCGGCACGGTCGAGCTGACCAGCCGCCGGACGGGCGAAAGCGAGGAGCTGTCGCTCGCGGCCGTGGTGGCGCGGGTGGTGGAGATTTACGCGCCGCACATGGGCTAAGGCGCGGCGGTCACACCCCGTACACAGTCTGTACACACCCCGTACATACATGGGGCGCTTGAGACAAATTTAACGAAAATCCCGCAAACTGGCCCCCTATCAGACACGAGATGGGGGGCTGGCATGGCTGTGCCGGAAAAGCCGCTGGGCGCGCGCCAGCGGGAACACCACTACTACATGGTCGAGGCGCTCAGGCGCTTTGAGTGGGACATGCACCAGCGCATCTGGCTGGATCAACGCATCCCGCAAGACTGGCACGAGATCGCAACACGGCGCGACAGCGCGAAGGAGCGGCTGACGATCCGTGTCGATCAGGACGTGGTGCGCTGGTTCCGCTCGATGGGGCCGGGCTATCAGCCGCGCATGAACGACGTGCTGCGCGCTTTCATGCATGCCAAGCTTGCGGGGCTGTTGCGGGGCGAAGAGACGATCGAGCCGTTTCGGGAAAACTGGCAGGCCAGCCAGCCGATGCCGGATTGGGGGGATATGGAGAAGCGGCGGGGGTGAAGGGGAGTATTGGTGGGGAGCGGGAGGGGTGAGGGCTAAGTCCCTGTAGTTGACTAGTCAGAAACACGTGCAAACTTCACTCAGCCTAGCTCACGACGACAACGCGCTCGTATTTTCACGCCAACATGGGCGTTGTTGATTTTTTAAGTTGGCTGGCTTATCCTATATACGTCGGGAGTGCGTCACACTGCACGCTGGGGCTACGGCCCCACCCGACGTCACCAACTTCCCGGAAATTTTACAAGTCCAAACCCTTGGATGTCTCCATTGGGCTTAGCACGAAACGAATGCTGGATTTTCTGGAAGAACCGATCATCATCTCGTTCAAAGTACCGCCAAGTTGCACCAGCCACCATATCGGCTAGCTGAATACCAACACTCATATGAGACGGCGCAAAAAACAAACCTTCAACGAAATGCGTATATGTCGACGTAAATTTTTGATCTTCGCGTACTAAACGCTCGTGTTGATGTCTCATTTTGTTATCATCTTTGCTGCCACGATGATCCGCAACAATTAGCCCCGATATCTTTGGCCCAACCTCTCTACTTAGATCTTGCAAGAGATACTGGAAACGCTCAGTGACTGGCTTATAGGTGCGAAAGTAAATATCATCTTGGTTATTGATACTCGGAACCTTATAGGCTTCCTCACACTTTGTAACACATGCGATTAACTTAATTGATCGCTGCTCGCTTATAATACGAAAAATACGATCACGGAACTCGTCTTTTTCAGACTGGCCCCACGCCTTCATCGGATTATCTTCATCATTATTGTTCGGAGCGAAGAAACGCCACTTTACTTCGCCATGATACTTTTTCTCCCGCTTAAGACCTACAAGCTTTTCTCGAACCACATGCCAAACCCCATCCGGAATAACTGCTGCCGCAATAACAAAAAATCTTGGGTCGTTTTTTCCCAACTTGGAGGGGGTACCGCTTTCATCAATAAAACACAGATGCATGCATGAAGCTTAATGAAGGAACAGCAAAACACAAAGCAGATTGTGAGCATCGTCCCCACCAAACTGCGGGATGGGTCACAGACTGCCCTCCCACGAGCTGATATCGTCCATTGCCTCTCGGACAAATGGTCCGTCAATGTACGATCGTTGGCCGTTTGCGCGTCGCACGCGTATAGGGCTTTTCGTGGCTTGGAAGGACGGTTGATTCGCCCAATTCACCGTGGGGGGGAACCAGACTCAAGCCCGGCCTACGGCAAGGGTTGGGGTAAAACCCCACCCTACGCGGGGCGGGTTCGTCCACCCTACCCCTGCAGCGACCGAACCCCCAACTCCCCTTCCCGGCTCGCGCGCATCGCTTGTGCTGCGGCGTGGCTGGCGGCGAGTGTGGTGAAATAGGGGATCTTGTCGGCCAGTGTCACCGCGCGCATGGAGCGTGAATCCTCGACCGCTTGGGCGCCTTCGGTCGTGTTGAGCACCAGCTGCACGCCGCCATCCTTGATGATGTCGACGATGGAGCGGCCGCCCTCATAGGCTTTGTTCACCACAGCCGATGGGATGGCGTGCGTCTTGAGGAAGGCCGCCGTGCCGCTGGTGGCCAGAAGGTCGAAGCCAAGGGCGATGAGGATCTGGGCGGTCTCGACCAGAACCGGGCCTTTGTCGTCATCCTTGATCGAGACAAAGACTGTGCCTGCATCGGGGAGCACGGTGCCAGCCCCAAGCTGCGCCTTGAGGAAGGCGCGGGGGAAGGTGCGGTCCCAGCCCATGACTTCGCCGGTCGAGCGCATCTCGGGGCCGAGGAGCGTATCGACACCGGGGAAGCGGGCAAAGGGCAGGACCGCCTCCTTCACCGAGAACCACGGTGTGCGGTAGGAGGCGAGCGTCATCGGATCGCCCATCGGAATGACGGTTTGATCATCGACGGGTTTGTGCGGTGCAGCCTGCGGGAAGGCCGAAAGTTTCTCGCCCGCCATCAGCCGTGCGGCGATGGAGGCGATGGCGCTGTCGGTGGCTTTGGCCACAAAAGGCACGGTGCGGGAGGCGCGCGGGTTCACCTCGATCAGGTAGATATCATCGCCCTTGACTGCAAATTGCACATTCATCAGGCCGACAACGTTGAGCGCATGGGCAAGCGCCTCGGTCTGTGCGATGATGCGGGACTGGATGTCGTCGCTGAGCGTGTGGGGCGGCAGCGAACAGGCGCTATCGCCGGAATGAACGCCCGCCTCTTCGATATGCTGCATGATGCCTGCGACATGCACATCGGTGCCGTCGCACAGCGCATCGACATCGACCTCGACCGCGCCGGAGAGATAGCTGTCGAGCAGCACGGGGCTATCGCCCGAAACAACGACCGCCTCGCGGATGTAGCGGTCAAGCTGGCGCGTGTCGCGCACGATCTCCATCGCGCGGCCACCCAAAACGTAGGAGGGGCGGATCACCAGCGGATAGCCGAGTTTCTCGGCCGCGGCCTTGGCTTCGGCATCGGTGGTGGCGATGGCGTTTTCGGGCTGTTTCAGGCCGAGGCGTTGGACGAGTTGCTGGAAGCGTTCGCGGTCCTCAGCGAGGTCGATCGCGTCGGGCGTGGTGCCGAGGATCGGGATGCCCGCATCATGGAGCGCATTGGCGAGCTTGAGGGGCGTCTGGCCGCCGAACTGGACGATCACGCCGTGGAGCGTGCCGCGGGACTGTTCGACGCGCATGATCTCCATCACATGCTCGAAGGTCAGCGGCTCGAAATAGAGGCGGTCAGAGGTGTCGTAGTCGGTCGAGACGGTCTCGGGGTTGCAATTGATCATGATCGTCTCGTAGCCCACATCGCTGAGCGCGTAGCAGGCGTGGACGCAGCAATAATCGAACTCGATCCCTTGGCCGATGCGGTTGGGGCCACCACCCAAGATGACCACTTTCTTGCGGTCACTGGGGCGGGCCTCGCATTCGGGCTCGCCCATGGTGGGGTGTTCATAGGTGGAATACATGTAAGGGGTCTGTGCCTCAAACTCGGCGGCGCAGGTGTCGATGCGCTTGAACTGGGCGGTGACGCCAAGGTTCAGGCGCGCACGGCGGATATTGCTTTCATCGCGGCCCGTGAGCTTGGCAAGACGGGCATCGGTAAAGCCCATCATCTTGAGGGCGCGCAGCCCCTCTTCGGTCATGGGAAGGCCGTCGCGGCGCACGGTTCCCTCGGCATCCACGATCTCGCGGATGCGGGCAAGGAACCACGGGTCGAATTTGGTGACGGCGTGGATCGCCTCGTCGGACAGGCCGTGGCGCATGGCTTGGGCGATGATGCGGATACGGTCGGGGGTTTGCTTGGACAGCGCCTTGATGATCGCGGCTTTGGTTGCGGTGTCATCCCGGACTTGATCCGGGATCTCTTTGGTTTGAGAGGTCCTCGGGTCAAGCCCGAGGACGACGTTGGAAGGCACGCCGGGGATCTCGATTTCATCAAAGCCCGTCAGCCCGGTCTCGAGCGAGGCCAGTGCCTTTTGCATCGACTCGTGGAAGGTACGGCCGATGGCCATCACCTCGCCCACGGATTTCATCGCTGTGGTCAATGTGGGCTCCGAGCCGGGGAATTTCTCGAAGGCGAAGCGCGGGATTTTCGTGACGACATAGTCGATGGTCGGCTCGAAGGAGGCGGGCGTGACCTTGGTGATGTCGTTGTCGAGCTCATCGAGCGTGTAGCCCACGGCGAGTTTGGCGGCGATCTTGGCGATGGGAAAGCCCGTGGCCTTGGAGGCCAGCGCCGAGGAGCGCGAGACGCGGGGGTTCATCTCGATCACGACCATGCGGCCATCGGCGGGGTTCACGGCCCATTGCACGTTCGATCCGCCGGTCTCCACGCCGATCTCGCGCAGGACGGCGATCGAGCCGTTGCGCATGATCTGGTATTCCTTGTCGGTCAGCGTCAGCGCGGGCGCCACGGTGATGCTGTCGCCCGTATGCACGCCCATCGGATCGACGTTCTCGATGGAACAGACGATGATGGCGTTGTCGGCTTTGTCGCGGACAACCTCCATCTCGTATTCCTTCCAACCCAGCAGGCTTTCATCGACGAGGATCTGCGCCACGGGCGAGGCTTCCATCCCCGTGCGGCAGTAATATTCGTATTCCTCGCGGTTGTAGGCCACGCCCCCGCCGGTGCCGCCCAAGGTAAAGGCGGGGCGGATGATCGCAGGCAGGCCCACATATTCAATCGCCTCGATCGCCTGCTGAAGGCCGGCCTTGATGTCATATTTGCCATTGGGCAGCTTGGGGGCCGAAACGATGGTGGCCTTGGGGTTTTCCAAGCCGATCCGCTCCATCGCCTCGCGGAAAAGTTTCCGATCCTCGGCCATTTCGATGGCGTGGCGCTTGGCGCCGATCATCTCGACCCCGAATTTTTCCAAAACGCCCATTTCCTCGAGGGCAAGCGAGGTGTTGAGGCCGGTCTGACCACCCATCGTGGGCAAGAGTGCGTCGGGGCGCTCTTTCTCGATGATGCGGGCGACGACCTCGGGGGTGATGGGTTCGATATAGGTGGCGTCCGCCAGACCGGGGTCGGTCATGATCGTGGCGGGGTTCGAATTGACGAGGATGACCCGATAACCCTCTTCGCGCAGTGCCTTGCAGGCTTGCGCGCCGGAATAGTCGAATTCGCAGGCCTGCCCGATGACGATTGGCCCCGCGCCGATGATCATGATCGAGCGGATATCGGTTCTTTTCGGCATGGGATCCCCCGGCAGACGATGCGCAAATTGGCGGTGTTATAGACAGGGACAGCCGGGGCGCAAGGTGCGAATGCGGGGATCGGTGCTACTGGGCCGCGCGAAGTGCCTCAGGGGTGTGGTCACGGGTGAGATAATCGCGTGTGAGCGGCACCGCATCTTGGCGGCGGGCCAGTTGGAATTGGTAAACGCATTGGCGATTGTGACGGAACGTGTGCTCGCTCGCTTTCAGATAATAGCGCCACATGCGGCAAAACCGTTCATCGTAAAGTGCGCTTGCATGGGTGTGGTGAGCCATGAAGCGGTCATACCAGTGGCGCAGCGTTTGGGCGTAATGCAGGCGCCAGACCTCGAGATCGGTGGGATATAGGCCCGCCGCTTCGACGCCGGCGGCCATTTCCGAGAGCGCCGGTACATAGCCGCCGGGGAAGATATACTTGGCGATCCAAGGGCTGGTCGTGCCGGGGGGCGCGGCGCGACCGATCGTGTGGATCAGGGCCACACCATCGGGTTTCAGCCGGTCGCGGACATGGGTGAAGTATTCGGTGAAATGCGGCGCGCCGACATGTTCGAACATGCCGATCGACACGATCCGGTCGAACTGTCCCCGGATGGCGCGGTAATCGGCGAGCGCAAAGCGCACACGGTCCGACAGCCCCGCGCGCGCGGCGCGGTCTGTCGCGACCTTGTGCTGTTCGACCGAGAGCGTGACGCCCAAGACCTTGACCCCGTAATCTTGGGCCAATGTCAGCGCCATGCCGCCCCAGCCGCAGCCGATCTCGAACACCTCCATCCCGGGCGCGAGGCAGAGCTTGGCCACGATATGGTGCTTCTTGGCGGCTTGCGCCTGTTCCAGCGTCATCGTGGGATCGCGGAAATAGGCACAGGAATATTGGCGGTCATCGTCGAGAAATAGATCATAGAATGCGCCGGACAGGTCGTAGTGATGGGCGACATTCTGGCGCGCGCGGTGGGCGGGGTTATGCTGGTCCCACAGCCGCCGCAGATGGCGCAAGCCATGGTCAAGCGCCTGCATCCCCTTGGGTGGCAAGGCGGCATTTGGGATGAGCAGGCCGAAGAGCGCATCAAGATCGTCGTCCGCAACGGTGAGGGTGCCGTTCATATACCCCTCGCCCAGCGCGAGATCGGGCGAGAGAAGCAAGCGGCGCGGCAAAGCGGGATCGCGCAAGGTGACATGGGCCTGCGCCCCCTGCCCTGACCCGTAGCGCCGCGTGGTGCCACCCGGATAGGTCAGGTCGAGTTGGCCCGTCACGATGAAGCGGGTCAGCATGCGGTCAAGGGCTTGGTCCCACATCTCGCGTCCTCCCTTGGGCTGTTGGTCAATGCGGCTGCAAGGATCGATAGGCGCGAGGATAGCGCGGCGCTGCATGGCCCGATTGATCTGTGTCAATCAAAACGGACGATTTTGGTGCTTAGCATGCGTGACACACTCTGGGGGCCAGCATGCGTATTTGCCTTATTCATCCCAATTACCACTCGGGCGGGGCCGAAATCGCGGGAAATTGGCCACCCGCTTGGGTCGCCTATATCGCGGGCGCACTGAAAGCGGCGGGCTTTGCCGATATCCATTTCATCGACGCGATGACCGATCACCTCAGCCCCGAGGCATTGCGGGTGCGTTTGGCCGAGATGCAGCCTGATGTGGTGGGGACAACGGCCATCACGCCCTCGATCTATGTGGCCGAGGACACGCTGAAAATCGCAGCCGAGGTGGTGCCGGGGGCCTTGCGGGTTCTGGGCGGCATCCATGCGACCTTCATGTATCAGCAGGTCTTGTCGGAAGCGCCCCATATCGACGTGATCGTGCGCGGCGAGGGCGAGGACATCATCGTCGATCTGATCCGCGCCCATGCCGCTGGCCGCTGGCCCGCAGGGCGCGCGGCGATCAAGGGCATCGCCTATCGCGAGGGAGGTGAGATCGTGGCGACACCCGCCGCGCCGACCGTCAAGGATCTCGATGCGATCACGCCGGATTGGTCGCTTCTGAAGTGGGACCAGTACATCTACGTGCCATTGGGCGTGAAGGTCGCCATCCCCAACATGGCGCGCGGTTGCCCCTTTACCTGTTCGTTCTGTTCACAGTGGAAGTTCTGGCGCGACTACCGGGTGCGCGACCCGATCAAGGTGGTCGATGAGATCGAGACGCTGGTCAACGCGCATGGGGTGGGCTTTTTCATCCTGGCCGACGAGGAGCCGACCATCAACCGGCGCAAGTTCATCCAGTTCTGCGAGGAGTTGATCCGCCGCGACCTGCCGGCCCGCGTCCAATGGGGGATCAACACGCGGGTGACAGACATCTACCGCGACCGGGATTTGCTGAAATTCTACCGCTCGGCGGGGTTGGTGCATATCTCGCTGGGGACCGAGGCCGCAGCCCAGCTCAAGCTCGACCAGTTCAACAAGGAAACCAAGGTCGAGGAGAACAAGGAGGCGATCCGCCTGTTGCGCGAGGCCGATATCTTTACCGAGGCGCAATTCATCGTGGGGCTGGACAACGAGACGCCCGAGACGCTGGAAGAGACCTACCGCATGGCCTGGGACTGGCAGCCCGATCTGGCGAATTGGGCGATGTACACGCCCTGGCCCTTTACGCCGCTGTTTCAAGAGCTGGGCGACAAGGTCGAGGTCTTTGATTTCTCGAAATACAATTTCGTCACCCCGATCATGCGGCCCGAGGCGATGGACCGCGACGAGCTTTTGGACCGGGTGATGAACAATTACCGCCGCTTCTACATGAAAAAGGCGCTGTTCCATTACCCATGGCGCGGTACGGGCTATCGGCGGCGCTATCTGCTTGGGTGCCTGAAAGCGTTCCTCAAGGCCGGTTTTGCGCGGCAATTCTATGATCTGGGCAAGGTCGATTACTGGGGGCCGCAATCGAAGGGCAAGCTGAACTTCAACTTCGATCGCACCCGCACCATCGCGCCTGCGCAGATGGCGGATTGGCAGTCGCAACAGGATATCGCGGCGCAAAAGCGGGCGGCGAAACTGTCCAGAACAGGTGACTTCAAGATGCCCAACGGGGCAAAGGTCTCGACGACCGACACGATCCCGGCACAATAGAGCGATGCGCGGGGACAAGGGCCGGATCGGGCCAAACGCGATCTTGCAATTCGTGCCGGTGCTGGCGGCGGCCAAGGGCGCGGCGGAAACCGCCCGCCTGTTGGCGCTTGCGGGGATCACCGCCCTGCCCGACCCAAGCGCGGGGTTGATCGCGGAAGGGCCGGCCGCACGGCTGCACCAAATGGTGCGCCAAGCCCACCCGCAAGATGCAGCGCGGCTGGCGGCCGAGGCCGGGCGGCGGACGGGGGATTACATCTTGGCCCATCGCATCCCCAAGCCCGCGCAGGCCGTTCTGCGCGCGTTGCCCGCAAGGTTCTCGGCCCCGATCCTGGCGCGCGCCATCGCCAAACATGCCTGGACATTCTGCGGATCGGGGGAATTCCGGCTGGGGCCGGGCTGGCCGCCGCGCTTCGAGATCATCGACAACCCGGTTGTGCGCGGCGAGGTGTCGGAGGTGGCGCTGTGCCATTGGCATGGGGCGGTTTTCGCGCGGCTGTTCGACCGGCTTTGCGGGCCGGGCTGGCAGGCGGTGGAAACCACCTGTTGCGCGCAAGGGGCGCGCGCCTGCCGGTTCGAGATGCGGCGCTGCCCAAACTGAGCGGACAAGTCGCGGCGTCACTGTCGCGGAGGCTCTGCCCCCGGCCTACGGCCTCCCCCGGGATATTTATGAAACGAAGAAGGTCAGAGGCCTGCCCGGGGGGTCAGCCTTCGCGCGCCGTGACGGCATGGCGGATCGTGAGGCTTACAGCGGCCAGAGCAGCGGGATGGTCAGGCAGACGACGACGCCAAGGCTGAGGTTCAGGGGAATGCCGATGCGCATGAAATCGGTAAAGCGATAGCCGCCCGGACCATAGACCAGCATATTGGTCTGATAGCCGATGGGTGTCGCGAAACAGGCCGAGGCCGCGATCATCACCGCCACGACCAAGGGGCGCGGATCGACCCCCATGGCTTGGCCCAGCGCAATCGCGATGGGGGCCATGATGACCGCGATGGCGTTGTTGGAGACAAGCTCGGTCAGGATGGTGGTCATGTAATAGACCGCCCAGACCAGTACCCAAGGCGGCAGGTCGAGCAAGAGCGGCGCGATCCGGCCCACGATCAGGGCGATCCCCCCGGTATGATCGAGGGCGGCACCCACGGCGAGCATGGCGAAAATCAGCGCAAGCAAGCGCCCATCGACGAAGGAAAACGCTTCCTCTGCGTCGATGCAGCCGGTCAGCAGCACCACGGCGACCGCGATCACCGCCAGCACAAGGATGGGTGCGATATCGAAGGCGGCCAGGATGACGATCCCGGCCATGGCGGCGATGGCAATGGGGGCCTTGCCGCGGCGATAGGCGCGTTCAGAGGGTTTGGAGACATCGACCAGGTCCATGTCGGCGGCAAAGCGCTGGATATCCTCGGGGGCGCCCTCGATCAGCAAGGTGTCGCCCACGCGCACGATCAGATCGTCAAGCTGGCTGCCGATATTCTGGTTCCGGCGATGGACCGCCAAGGGATAGACGCCGTAGCGCCGCCGCAGACGCAAGCTGCCCAAGCTGCGCCCGATCATGCGCGCGCCGGGTGTGATCAGCACCTCGACCGTGGTGGTGGAGACGGAGCTGAGTTTATCGACGGTCTTGAGTTCCTTCGACGCCTGGAGGCCCAACACCTCGGCCATGTCGGTGCGCAAGACCACGCGGTCGCCCTCTTGCAGCATGACGCCTGCCATGTCGCGCCTGAGCGAGGCATCGCCGCGCAGCACATCGATGAGGCGCACGCCCTCGCGGGCGAAAAGATCGACATCGTTCACATTCTGCCCGATGAGCGCCGAGCCTTCGGGGACGGCCACCTCGGTGAAGAATTTGGGCTTGGCGCGCCCATTGCTCAGAAGGGCCGCCATCGAGCTACGTTCGGGCAAAAGGTGACGGCCAAAGACAAGCAGGTAGATCAGCCCCCATGCGACGACGACGAGGCCGATGGGCGTAATCTCGAAAATGGTGAAAGGCGCCAGCCCCTCGGCACGGGCAACGCCATCGACGAGCAGGTTGGTGGAGGTGCCGATCAAGGTCAGCGTGCCGCCCATGATCGCAGCATAGCTCAGCGGGATCAGGAGCTTGGAGGGGGCGGTGCCAAGGATGCGGGAAATCTGCACGAAGATGGGCAGCATGATCACCACGATGGGCGTATTGTTCATGAAGGCCGAGGCGACGGCGACAAAGGCCAGCAGCGTGGCCACCGCGATGGCGGGGTGGGAGGCGGCCTTGGCCTCGGCAAAGCGCGTCAGCCGGTCGAGCGAGCCTGTGCGCACCAGCGCGCCCATGACGATGAACATCGCTGCAATCGTCCAAGGGGCGGGGTTCGACAGCACCGCGGTCGCGCGCTCGAAGGGCAAAAGGCCCAAGATCAACAGCGCCGCGACACCGCCGATCGCCACCACCTCGGTCGGCCAGCGCTCGCGCAGGAACAGGGCGAACATCGTCAGCATGATCGCGATGGCAAGAAGACCTTGGCCGGTCTGGGATAACGCAAGATCAATCATACCCGTCCCTTTGCACTCCACGCCATGGGGACAAGTCTAGCGATGCGGCAGCGCAGCACAAGCGGGACCGTGCGCTATGCGGCGGCAAGATGCCCGGCGGGCTTGCGCGGCTGGACCAGGGCCAAGCCCGCCAGCATCACGGCGACGGCGGCCCAGACCCACGGTGAATAGCTTTCGCCCAGGATCAGCTTGGCCCAGAAGATGCCGAAGCCCGTCACGAGATAGGAGACCTGTGCGGCAAAAACCGATCCCGCGCGGGTCACGAGCCAGACGTAAAGCGTATAGGCGGTGGCATGGGCGAGCGAGGAGAGGATGACCGCCCCCTCGGCCAGCCCAAGGGGGGCGGTGGGGATGATGAACTGGCCCGTGATCGCGGCGAGAGGTGCGGCAAGGACAATACCGATCAGCGATGCGCCCAAGAGCACTTGCACCGCATCCAGTCCTTCGGTGCCGTTTCGGGCGACGAAATTGCCCTCGACGGCATAAAAGAGGGGGGCGATCAGCGCGAGCGGCAGCCACCAGACCATCTCGCGGTCGGGCAGGCTGCTGTCAGGCAGCGCAATGAGCAAGATCGCGCAAAGACCAAGGCACAGGCCCGACAGCCGGGTCAGCGAAAAGCGGTCAAGCCCCAGGGCGAGCGCCACGGGAAAGGCCAGTATCGGGATGAGCGACAAGACAATCGACATGACGCCGGAGGGCAGATGGATCGCCGCCGTATAGCTTGCCGCATTGGGCAAGAGCGTTCCGATCAGCGCGATGATGGTGCAAAACACCCATTGCGCGGGGCGGCGCGGCAAGGTGCCGCCGCGCAAGGTGTTGATCGCGCCCAACAGGACGGCGCCGATGGCGAATTGCCAGAAGATGATGCCGAAATGACGATAGCCCGCGGTCACGGCGATCTTGGCCAAGGGTTGGGTCAGGCCCCAAGCCGCGCCGCAGAAGATCAGGATCGCGATGTAGAGTAGCCAGTCACGGCGCATCGGGCGGGCCTGCCTGCAACAGACGGCCACCCAGCCGGACAGGGGTGATCGCGACAGCCGCGCCCGTGCGATCCTCGGTCTCGACCATCAGGCCGGAAAGCGTCGCCGCGCCCGCGGCGGGGGTGAAGCGCTCGCGTGGCATGCCGGTAATGAAGCGGCGCATCGGCTCGGCCTTGTCCATGCCGATGACGGAGTTGTAATCGCCGCACATGCCCGCATCCGTTTGATAAGCCGTGCCGCCGGGCAGGATCATCGCGTCGCCGGTCGGCACATGGGTATGAGTGCCGATCACAAGGCTCGCGCGGCCATCACAGAAATGACCCATCGCCATTTTCTCGGAGGTTGCCTCGGCATGGAAATCGATCAGCGCGGCTTGCACATTGCCACCGCGGGGGAATTTCCTCAACACCGTGTCAAGCGCGGAAAAGGGATCGTCGAAGGGGCGTTTCATAAAGACCTGCCCCAGCGCTTGGGCCACGAGCACCTGACGCCCGCCCCGCGCCTGATAGACGCGCGCGCCCGCCCCCGGCGCATCCTTGGCGAAGTTGAGCGGGCGCAAGATGCGCGGCTCTTCATTGATGAATTGCAGCATGTCGCGCTGGTCGAAGGCGTGATCGCCCAAGGTCAGGCAATCGGTACCGGCATCGAGCAATTCCTTGGCATGGCCCGCCGACAGGCCCGCGCCGGCGGTCGCGTTCTCGCCATTGACCACGACGAAGTCGAGGCGCCAATCGGTGCGGAGCTTGGGCAGATGCTCGGTGATCGCGGCGCGGCCGGCCCGCCCCATCACGTCGCCAAGAAAGAGAATACGCATGCCGCTTGGCTTAGGCGCGGGCGCGCGGCGGGGCAAGCGGGAAATCGCGCAAGCCTAGCGGCGGATCACGCCCGCCTCGGTCACGACGGCATCGAGGGGGATATCGGTCGGCTCGAGCGGCAAGGGCGGCAGTTCTTGCGCCGCGAAGGCCAGTCCGATCGCCCGGACCGGCCCATGGGCGGCAAGGCGTGCCAGTGTTCGGTCGTAAAAGCCGCCGCCATAGCCCAGACGGTTGCAGGCGGCATCGAACCCCACAAGCGGCACGATCAGCGCCTCCGGGATGATCCAGTCGCCCTGTTCGGGGATCATCGCGCCGAAGGGGCCGGGGACAAGCGAGGTGTCGGGTGTCCAGCGGCGGAAATCGAGCGGCAGGCCCGGCCCCGCGATGACCGGCACGCCGATGGTGGCACCTGTGGAATGCAGCGCTGCCATCGCGGGCCTTGGGTCGATCTCGGTCCGTATGGGCAGATAGGCGGCGATGGTGCGGCCCTTGGCCGGGCCGATCTCGGCCAGAAGATGGGCGGTCGCGGCCGCAACCGCGCCTGTTTGTTCGCAGAGCGCAAAGGCCCCCTTGCGGGCGGCATAGGCGGTTTGACGGAGTGCGGTCTTGACCTCGGACATGGGGGCGACAAGAAAAGCTTTCAGGCGCGCGCGCAAGGCGGGGCGCGACGGGTTTGGGACAAAGGGCGACAGGGATGCTGGTTCTCGATCATATCGCGGTGGCGGCGGGCGATCTTGCCACGGGAGCGGCCGCGGTGGAGGCCAAGCTGGGCTTGGCCCTCCAGCCCGGCGGGCAGCACCCGCATATGGGCACGCATAACAGGCTGATGTCGCTGGGCGATGACTATCTCGAGGTGATCGCCATTGACCCCGCGGGCGCGGCGCCCGCCCAGCCGCGCTGGTTCGATCTGGATCGGTTCACCGGGCCGCCGCGCGCGACGACATGGATTTGCCGCTGCGATGATCTGGAGGCGGCGCTGGCGCTTGCCCCCAAGGGCGCCGGGCGACCATGGGATCTGGCGCGCGGCGATCTGCGCTGGCGCATGGCGGTGCCGGAAGATGGGATCTTGCCATTCGACGGGCTTTTCCCCGCGCTGATCCAATGGCAAGGCACGGCGCATCCCGCACCCCGCCTGACCGATCTGGGGGCGCGGTTGGTGGGGCTGCGGCTATTTTCGCCTGAAGCGAGCGCGCTCCGCGCGGCGCTGGCGCCGCTTGTCGCGGATGCCCGCATCACGGTGCATGAGGCCCCTACCCCGAGGATGGAGGCACGCATCGTCACCCCAAATGGTGAGGTCGTGCTGTGATCCGGCCCGCGGTGACAGGCGATGCCGAGGCCATCGCCCAGATCTGGAACCATGTGATCCGCGAGACGACCCAGACATTCACCACCGCCGAGAAAGACCCGCGCATGCTGGCCGAGCAAATCATGGCGCAGCCCTGCTTCGTGGCCGAGATCGCGGGCGCGGTGGCGGGGTTCGTGACGTATGGGCAGTTTCGCAGCGGTCCGGGCTATGCCCATACGGTCGAGCATTCGATCCATGTGGCGCAGCCTGCGCGCGGCGCGGGGCTGGGGCGCGCGCTGATGGACCGTGTCGAGGCCCATGCACGCGCGGCTGGTATCCATTCGATCATCGCGGGCGTCGCAGGCGAAAATGACGGCGGAGCGGCCTTTCACGCCACTCTCGGTTATCGCGAGATCGCGCGCCTGCCGGAGGTGGGGTGGAAATTCGGGCGCTGGCATGACCTGGTCTTGATGCAAAAATTCCTGTGATCATGGATGCTTTGCACTGACAGGGCCGCGGTTTTTGGGCTAGGAACGCGGCCATGTCACTTTGGTCCCGCATACAAGACGCGCTGTCCGCCCTTGCCAAGGGCGAGGGGTTGTCTGTTGTCTTTGACCGGCTGCGCAGCCCGCCCGAGCGCTCGGTCGCATTTACCATCGCGGTGATCGCGCTGTCGGCCAAGATGGCGAAAGCCGATGGGCGGGTCACCCGCGACGAGGTGACGGCCTTTCGGCAGGTCTTTCACATCCCCCCCGCCGAGGAGCGCGCGGCGGCGCGTGTCTTCAACCTTGCGCGCGAGGATGTGGCGGGGTTCGAGGAATATGCTGCCCGCATCGCGCGGATGTTTCGCGGGCGCGGGCGTGGCGAAAGGGTGCTGCGCGATCTTTTGGACGGGCTCTTTCATATCGCCACCGCCGATGGCAGCTATCACCCGGCCGAGGATGCGTTTCTGGCAAGGGTAGCGGAAGTCTTCGGGATGAGCGCAGGGCTTTTTGCCCGGATCCGGGCCAGCCATGTCCCCGCTGCTGCCCCTGACCCCTTTACGGTCTTGGGGGTGTCGCCGGAGATGGACCTTGACGAGATCAAGGCGATCTGGCGGGCCGAGGTGCGCGCATGCCATCCCGACCGCATGATGGCACGCGGCGTGCCGGAGGAGGCGATGCGGCTGGCCGAACGGCGACTGATCGCGATCAACCGGGCATGGGAAGAGATCGCGGGGCGCGCCGGCGGCGACTGAGCCTATGGCAGGCGCCGCGCGGGGGGCCAGCCCCCCACGGCCCCTTGGGCCGTTCCCCCCGGGATATTTTTGAAACGAAAAAGGATGCAGCGCTTGGCGGGTTGAGGCCGAGCCGCGCGCGGTCCATATCTGGGGCAATACTGTTCGATGAGGTTTCACATGCGCACCTTGCTTGCTACCCCGATGATCCGCGATGCCGCCGGCGAGGCTGGAGGCCAGCCCTTGGGGCGTTTGCCGCAATGGGATCTGTCCGATCTTTATGCCGCGCCGGATGCGCCGGAATTGTTGCGCGATCTGGACTGGCTCGAGGGGGAATGTGCCGCCTTTGCAGCAGATTACGCGGGCAAGCTTGCCGATTTGGACACGGCCGGGATGCTGGCTTGCGTGCGCCGCTACGAGGCGATCGACCTGATCGCGGGGCGGATCATGTCCTTTGCGGGGTTGCGCTATTATCAGCACACCACCGACCCCGCGCGCGCCAAGTTCATGTCGGACATGCAGGATGGGATCACCGCCTGCACATCGGCGCTCGTGTTTTTCAGCCTTGAGTTCAACCGCATCCCTGCCGCGCACTATACGGCGGTCTTTGGCGGTGACGCTGATCTTGCGCGTTACCAGCCGGTTTTCGATCGGATGCGGGCGATGGCGCCTTATCAGCTCTCGGACGAGTTGGAGACATTCCTGCATGATCAATCGGTCGTGGGGGCGAGTGCGTGGAACAAGCTGTTTGACGAGACCATCGCGGGGATGAGTTTCGAGGTCGAAGGCGAGCGGCTGGGGATCGAGGCGACGCTGAACCTGTTGACCGATCCCGACCGCGCGCGGCGCGAGGCGGGCGCGCGCGCCTTGGCCGAGGGCTTTGCCGCAAAGCTGCCGCTTTTTGCGCGTGTGCATAATACGCTGGCCAAGGAGAAAGAGATTTCCGACCGCTGGCGCAAGCTGCCAAGCCCGCAGATGGGGCGGCATTTGTCCAACCATGTGGAGCCCGAGGTGGTCGAGGCGCTGCGCAATGCGGTGGTGGCGGCTTACCCAAGGCTGTCGCACCGCTATTACGCGCTCAAGGCCAAGTGGCTAGGGTTAGAGCGCTTGCAGGTCTGGGATCGCAACGCGCCCTTGCCCATGCAGGAAAACCGCATTTTCGGCTGGGAGGAGGCGCGCGATCTGGTCAGCCGCGCCTATGCGGGCTTTCATCCCGATCTGGCCCGGCTTGCCGAACCGTTTTTCACCCAAGGCTGGATCGATGCCGCCGTGAAGGAGGGCAAGGCGCCCGGTGCCTTTGCCCACCCGACCGTCAGCGATGTGCATCCCTATGTGATGCTGAACTATCTTGGCAAACCGCGCGATGTGATGACCTTGGCCCATGAGTTGGGCCATGGCGTGCATCAGCGGCTGGCCGCCGAACAGGGCGAGTTGCTGTCGGCCACGCCCTTGACCCTTGCCGAGACGGCGAGCGTCTTTGGCGAGATGCTGACCTTCCGCACCATGCTGGCCGAGGCCAAGGATAAAGCGGCGCGCAAGGTGCTGTTGGCGGGCAAGGTCGAGGACATGATCAACACGGTCGTGCGCCAGATCGCCTTTTACGATTTCGAGTGCAAGCTGCACGCCGCGCGCCGCGAGGGGGAATTGACGCCCGACGACATTGGCGCGCTATGGATGAGCGTGCAGGCTGAAAGCCTTGGGCCAGTGTTCGATTTCATGGACGGATATGACCGCTTCTGGGCCTATATCCCGCATTTCGTGCATTCGCCCTTTTACGTCTATGCCTATGCCTTTGGCGACGGCTTGGTAAACGCGCTTTACGCCGTCTATGCCGAGGGCGCGCCGGGGTTCGAGGAGAAGTATTTCGAGATGCTCAAGGCGGGCGGATCGAAGCACCACAAGGAATTGCTGGCACCCTTTGGCCTCGATGCCTCGGACCCTGCGTTCTGGGACAAGGGGCTGTCGATGATCGAGGGCTTCATCGACGAGTTGGAGGCGATGGAGGACTGAAGCCCCCCATCGCGCCACCCTAAAGCCGGTTATGCGCACCGTCGCACAGCGGCTTGTTCGCGCTGGCCTTGCAGCCGCAGAAAAAGGCGCGGCCATCTTTTTCGGCGGTCCATTTTTGCGGCTGAAACGGGGTACCTTTGTGCGAGCCATCGCAGAAGGGCTGATTTTGCGACCGGCCGCAGCTGCACCAGAAATAGGTCTTTCCCGCGGTTACCTCGACCGGGAAGGGGGATTTCTGGGCGATGATCGGGGTGTCGTCTGACATCTGGCTTGCTCCTGTGGCGCGATGTGGTGACGCCTTGAGATGGGCCGCGATGCGGGCGCGTCAATCCAGATCGGTCCAAGGCCAGGGCTTGACCGGCGAGGCGGCGGATTGGTAGCGCGCGGCCTTGGCCATCCAGATGCCGAGATCGGTGCCGAAATCGGCAAGGCGCTTGTTCCGCTCGCCGGTATTGACCAGCATGATCACGAATTGCACCACGGTGATCGCGGTCAGAACGGTCTGGGCAAGGCTCAGCATCAGCCAGATCAGCACCATGTAAAGCAGGCGCTGGCCCATCCCGTCCTTGGTTGTATCGGGCTGTTCGCCGTTCAGGCGGCCTTCGATCTTGTCGTCGTCATTGCGGTCCATACTCAACCTCTTGTCTCGTCCAGCTTTGCGAAGACCGCGTCGATGACGGCCTGCGTGCCGCGCGCGGCCTCCAGAGGATAGGGGAAAGCGGCCCCGTCGAGAAGGGTTGCGGCAAAGGCCTCGACCTGAAGGGCGTATTGCCGCGCATCGGGGAAAGAGATGATGCGCGTTGGCTGGCCATCGGTGGCGAGGATCAAATCGGCTTGGCCGTATTGGCCGGGGTTAAAGGGGGCCGTGACCGTCAGCCGGGCGCGGCTACCCGCGAAGACCATGGATTGATAGCGGGTGGTGCGCATCGAGACATGAAAGGAAAAGCGGATCGCGTCCGCGCGCGCCGCGACCCAAACCGAGGTATCGACACCGTTTTCCATGATCGCATCGGCCCAGAGAATGTCGGGCTCACACCCTGTGGCGAAGCGGAAGGCGCCGATGGGATAGACCCCCACATCGCGCAAGGCACCGCCGGCCAGATCGGCGGACAAACGGATATTGCCGGGATCGGCAAGCCCATAGGTAAAGGCGCCAGTGACGCTATGGAGCTCGCCCAAGCTGCCATCGGCGATCAGCTCGCGCACTGTGTGCCATTGCGGATGATGGGCGGGCATCCATCCTTCGGCGATGAGTTGGCCGGTGGCGTCGCGCGCGGCAATCAGACGGTCGAAATCATCTGCGTGCAGGGCGATGGGCTTTTCGCACAAGACCGCCTTGCCCGCGTGGGCGGCGCGGATCGACCAATCGACATGGAGCGCGTTGGGCAACGGGATATAGACGGCGTCGATCGCGGGATCGGCCAACAGCGCTTCATAGCTGTCATGCACCCGCAGACCCGGCGCGATGGCGGCAAAGGGGGCGGCGCGGGCAGGGTCGCGGGTGGCCAAGGCCAAAAGGCGCGCGCGTTGCGCTTCGTTCAAGGCGGGGGCCATGGTTTTGCGCGCAAATCCCGCCGCCCCCAAGATGCCCCACCGAATGTGATCTGTCATCGCACGCACCCCTTTTGCCCTGCCGCGATCTTGGTAACGAGCAAGCAGGGCGCAGGGCAAGGCGGAAGCGAAAACGGCACAGGCTTTGCGACCTATGCCGTCGGGATTTGCCATGCCGCACCCGTTCAGGCGTCAGCCAGCATACCCTGTTCTTGGGCCAATTCGCGCATGCGCTTTTGCAGCTTTTCGAAAGCGCGCACCTCGATCTGGCGGATGCGTTCGCGGCTGACCTCGTAGATGGCCGACAAATCCTCGAGCGTGACAGGATCGTCGCGCAAGCGGCGTTGGGACAGGATATCGCGTTCGCGTTCGTTGAGCACCGCCATCGCCTGTGTCATCAGGGCCATGCGGCTTTCATATTCCTCGCGCTCGGCATAATCGCCCGCCTGATCGGCATCGGTATCTTCCAACCAATCTTGCCACTGGCTTGTCCCATCCTCGTCCGCGCCGATCGTGGCGTTGAGCGAGGCGTCGCCCCCCGACAGGCGGCGGTTCATCGAGACGACCTCATCCTCGGTCACGCCGAGGTCGTGGGCGATGCGCGCGACATTGTCGGGGTGAAGATCCCCCTCCTCGAGCGCGCCGATGCGGGCCTTGGCCTTGCGCAGGTTGAAGAACAGCTTTTTCTGCGCGCTGGTGGTGCCGAGTTTCACCATCGACCACGACCGCAGGACATATTCCTGGATCGCGGCGCGGATCCACCACATCGCGTAGGTGGCAAGGCGAAAGCCCTTTTCAGGATCGAATTTCTTGACCGCCTGCATCAGGCCGACATTCGCCTCCGAGATCACTTCGGCCTGCGGGAGGCCGTAACCGCGATAGCCCATGGCGATTTTCGCCGCGAGGCGCAGATGCGAGGTGACAAGCTTGTGGGCCGCTGCGCGATCTTGATCTTCGACCCAGCGCTTGGCGAGCATGTATTCCTCTTCGGGTTCCAGCATCGGAAAGCGCCGAATCTCTTGCAGGTAGCGGTTGAGGCCCTGTTCCGGCGAAGGCGCCGGCAAATTGCTGTAACTGGTCATCGATCAAGCCCCCTATCAGGTTGCATCGGGGTTTATGTAAAAACGGTTAACTTTCTGTCAAGAGGTACAAGTGAACCGAAGCGTTCAGAATGTGAGCATTGCGTGGATGAACAGCAAGTCGCAATCTCGTGATCAGTCTTGCGAAAACGCACAGATCATGCCGTGACGGCGCGCAATTCTTCCAAAACTGCGGCCATATCGGCCGGCAGATCGGCGGAAAAGTGCATGCTCTCGCCGGTGACGGGGTGCAAAAAGCCAAGTTTGGCAGCGTGCAATGCCTGTCGCGGGAAGGTGTTGATCCGCGCAGCCAAGCTTTCGCCCAAGGCCTTTTCCGATACCCGCCTGCGCCCGCCATAGACCGGATCGCCGATCAGCGCGTGGCCCACATGGGTCATATGCACCCGGATCTGGTGGGTGCGCCCGGTTTCCAGGCGGCAGGCAACCCGGGCCACGGGGCCAAGCACCTCATCGACGCGAACACGGGTGACGGCGTGACGCCCCCCTTGGAACAGCACGGCCTGACGCTGGCGGTCGGTCTTGTGGCGGGCGAGCTGGGTGGTGATCTTGAGGATGCCGCCCGCCTCGAAGTTCACGCCGCGCACACCGCCCAACCGAGGATCGCCAGGATCGGGTGCGCCATGACACAGCGCGATATATTCGCGTTCGATCGAATGATCGGCGAATTGCGCGGCAAGACCATGATGGGCGCGGTCCGATTTGGCTACCACCAATAGGCCCGATGTGTCCTTGTCGATGCGATGCACGATGCCGGGGCGCCTCTCGCCGCCGATGCCCGACAAGTTGCCGCCGAAATGGTGCAACAGCGCATTGACCAGCGTGCCATCGGGGGTGCCGGGGGCGGGATGGACGACCATGCCCGCGGGCTTGTCGATGACGATCAGATCATCATCCTCGTAGATTACGGCCAGCGCGATGGCTTGCGGTGTCGTGGCGACATCGGCGGCGTCTTCGATGGTGATGGCGACATGGTCGCCCTCGGCCAGCTTCGCGCGCAGATCGGTGACCACCGTGCCATTGACCGAAACGGCCCCCTCGGCGATCAGGCGGGCCAACCGTGACCGGCTGAGCGCTTCGGCCTCTGGCATGGCCTCGCCCAGTGCCTTATCAAGGCGGTTGGCCGGGTCCGGGCCGATCAGGACCGTGACGATACGAGGGGTCGAGCCCATGACATTGCCTCCGGACGGAGATGAGAACGGCGCGCTGCCCGCCAATCTGCGCTTTCTCAAGACGCTGGTGACAGTGCTGACCGCGGTGATGATCTTGGGCGTCTTAACCATCGTGGCGCTGCTTGTCATCCGGCTGAACGCCGATCCGGCCCCCATGCTGGTCGCGCCGGGCGATTACGCCTTGCCGCCGGGTGTCGGGATTGTCGGTTTCAGCGTGATCGACGGGCAAAGCGTGATCATCGGCGATGACCGCATGATCCGCGTCTTTGACGCGGCCAGCCGTGCCCTGGTGCAGGAACTCCGCATCGGGGAGTGAGAGGGTGGGAATGGTGGTGGTACCAGCGCCCCGGCTCGAACGGGGGACCTCCTGATCCACAATCAGGCGCTCTAACCAACTGAGCTACGCCGGCACGAGGGGTCGGATAGCCAATGCCCCGCGCGATTGCAAGGGGCTTTGGCCAGTTGATCGCTTGCGTCGGCCGCGCGGGAGAGCTACCTCCGCCACAGGCTTTGGAGGGATGGGCGATGGGCATCAACAAGGAAAGCGAGATCGCGGCCAATTTGCAGATCGGACCAACCACGCTTGGCATGGTGCGCATCTATGTCGAGGGTGAGGGCATCGACCTGCCCTTGGATTTCGACCCCGAGGAAGCCGAGGACATTGCCGAGGAATTGCGCGCCGCTGCTGCCCTTGCCCGCAAGATGGGCAAGCAAAAGCGCTAGAACAGCGCCAAACCTGCGCCGGGATCGCGCAGCGCTTGTAGGCGCAGCGCCGCATGGCGGGCAAAACGCTGTGTCACCGCACGCCTGCGCGCCGGGGCAAGCCTCGTTTCGGGGCCGAAGCGCAAAATCTCGGCATCATAGGCATCGGCGATGATCAGACCGGTGTCATCAGGCAAAAGATCGGTTGGAAAATCGGCATCGACCGCCCAGAAATAGCGATCGCCCCATTCTAGATAGCCGCCCCATTTCCCGTCCGAGGTGAAATCGGCGCGGCTCGATTTGCACTCGATCACCCACAACTCCCCCTTGGGGCCAAGTGCCATCACATCGAGCCGTTTGCCGCGCTCGGGCGGGAATTCCACCAATGTCACGAAGTCATGACCGCGCAGATGACGGCAAACGCCGCGTGCCAAAAGCTGTCCGGGGGCGAGTGGCTGGGTGGCGGCGATCTCATGCGACATGGCGACAAGACTGGAACGTTGCACGAACAAAAGCAAGGGTGCGGCCCACTTGCCAGCGGATCGGGCTGCGCCTATGTGAGGTGTGGCGGATCTGCTCTTCGCGTGTCTGTGGCAAAATTCCGGTGGCCTTAAGCATTTCCGAGGGGGCTGGCTCTGGCTGGATCCTGGTCCGGTTACCTGGCGCCCACCTGTTCAAACAGGTCCTCGGGAATTCACGCCTCCACGGTTGCTGCGGTCCCCGCCACATCAAGACGCCGCCCCCCGGGGCGGCGTTCGTGTTCCGGCGATCAGTGATTACCGATGGTCGTCGCTGCGCAGCCGGATCGGGATCGGCTGGCGATGCCCGCCTTGATCGTCGTCATCATCATCATCGTCACCCAGCGACATGATCTGGTAGCCGATCTGCACCGCACCGAAGGTGATGGTGAAAAACACCACGAGCATGACGATAGCGATCGGGCCATCGGCGGTATGCGTGACCAAGTGCCAAAGCCCCGCCACATCGAAGGCCAAGAGCATCGCGACGAAGACCAGCGCCAAGACGAACCCGATCACTGCATGGCGCAGGATGAAGGCGATGTGATCGGGCATGATGCACCCCCCGTGCGTTGCGGCGATATCAACCAAGGTAGCCCTGGCCGATGCAGACGCAAGGGGGCTGCTGCGATGCCGCAGTGTGGCGGCGATTGTTTGCCCGAATTTTAGGCAGCACCAAGTGCAAGCCAGCCGACATAGCCCGCGTAAATGGCCAAAAAGAACAGCCCTATGCCGCGCCCGATGCCACCCAAGGCGAGCGCCACCAGCAAAAGCGCGGCCGTCGCCGCCACCAGCGCAAGATCGACGATGGACAGATCGCTTGGCACAGGGATTGGCACGATCACCGCCGTCAGCCCGAGAATCGCCAGAATGTTGAACACGTTCGAGCCAAGGATATTGCCCAAGGCCAGCCCCGCCTCGCCGCGTCGTGCGGCGATGACGCTTGTCGCAAGCTCGGGCAGCGATGTGCCGACGGCGACGATGGTCAGCCCGATCAGTGTCTCGCTCACCCCAAGGCCCCGCGCGATGCCCGTGGCCCCCTCGACCAACAACCACGCCCCCGCGATCAGCGTGCCAAGCCCACCCAAGAGAAACGCACTTATCATGGCCGCCCCCATATCGGGGATCTCCGGCACAGGCTCCTTCGCCGCGTCACGGCGCAGGGCGCGCCAGAGATAGATCGCAAGACCGCCCAGCAAGATCGCCCCTTCGACCCGGGCAATGCTGGTGCCGATCAGGATCACCGCCAGCCCCATCACGGTTGCCACGATCAGCCATAGCCGATCCTCGGCATCGGCGGCATCGGCGGGGATTGCCGCGATCACGGCGGCCAGACCCAAGATCAGTGCGATATTGGCGATGTTCGAGCCCAAGACATTGCCGATGGCGATCCCCGGCGCACCAGCCAATGCCGCCGAAAGCGAGGTCAGCATCTCGGGCATGGAGGTACCGAACCCCAAGACCACCGCGCCGACCACCGCCATGGGCAGGCGCATCCGCGTGGCAAAGGCCACCGCCCCGCGTACAAGCCCCTCACCCCCACCTAAGAGCAGGGCAAGCCCTGCCACTATCATCAAGATGTCCATCTCGTTCCACCGCGTCGCAGGCGCACGCCCCTTATTTGCGCTACATGGCGACGTCCCCCGACCTTGTGTAGTCCCGTCGGTCAAGACGGCGCAAAATTCCCCGATCGCCTTCCGCAAAGCACCAACTGCAACCTGGGTTTATTGCGCAATCGCTGCGTCGGGCGCAGACACCAAGCCGCAATGCCCCCAGACCAGCCGCGCCGCCAAGTCGATACGAACAGGAGAATGACCGCCATGTTGACCAAGGACCATCTCGTTGCCAGTGGCACCACATTGTTCCGTTGGCGCAGCTTCGCGCTGACCGCCTTTTTCCCAGCCATGACCATCGCCATCCTGCAAGGCGAATGGGTGGAGCTGACCTTTGGCGACTTGGCCGGCCGCCTGACAGAAGCAGCGGCATTGGCGCTCATTATGCTCGGGCTTGGCCTCCGCATCGCTACGGTCGGCCATGTGCCTGCCCGCACATCGGGGCGCAACACGCGCGGTCAGGTCGCCGATACGTTGAACACGACCGGGCCATATTCGGTCGTGCGCAACCCGCTTTATCTGGGCAACGCGCTCGCCTATCTGGGGGCTGCTTTGTACACCCAATCCCTGCTTTTGCCGGTGCTCCTTGCGTTGGTGCTGATGCTCTATTTCGAGCGGATCATCGCGGCCGAGGAAGCATTCCTCATCACGCAATTCGGGCCGCGTTATACGGCGTGGGCCGCAGACACTCCGGGCTTTTTTCCCAAGCTTCGCCTTTGGCGCCGCCCCGCCTTGCCCTTTTCATGGCGCAGCGTCATTGCACGCGAACACCCGACATGGGCGGGTGCGGTCGTTTTGCTCTATGTGATCCAGATGGCCACAAGCTATGTCGAGGGTGCATCGCTGTCCGCCCAAACCGGCTGGCATATCGCGCTTGCCTGCGCGGTGACCGGGCAGATCGTGCTGATGCAGGTCAAGCGGTACACAGCGCTCTTGCGCGTTGCTGGCCGCTAAAACGCCCCGGGCTTGGCCTCGCGCGCCATGAAATCCAGCACGGCATTGACGAATTTCGGCTCTTTGCCGTCGGGAAAGAAGGCGTGCGCCAGATCGACATATTCGCTGATCACGACCTTGGGTGGCGCCGCGCCCTCGACCAGCTCGGCCCCCGCCGCCCGAAACAGCGCCCGGAGCGTCGGGTCGATGCGCGCAATCGGCCACTTCGCAACCAGCGCGCGGTCGGTCATCTGGTCGATCTTGGCCTGAAAGCTGACCGCGTCTTCGAGTGTCTTGCGAAAGAAGTCAGGATCGCCCTCCGCCATTTCCTCGCCATCATAGACGGCACCGAAACGATGGGTCTCGAATTCGCGGCGCACCGCCTGCACGGTCTGGCCCGACACCTCCATCTGGAACAGCGCCTGCACCGCGAACAGGCGGGTCGCCGCGCGCATCTGGCGACGCTCCTCGCGGCTTGGCGTCTTGGGCTGCGGTCTGGGGGTGTCGTCGTCGATCATGTTGTGGCGTCGCTTTCGGCGCGGGGCTTGAAACCGATGCCGCCCTTAGGCTTCCCCAGCCGCCGCGTCAACGCGATCAGGTGCAATGCCGCCTGTGCCGCGCCCCCCGCGGTGTTGAGGCGCGCACCATCGGCGCGTTCCTCGGCCTGGGCGCGGTTCTCGACCGTGATGATGCCGTTGCCGATACAGACACCTTGCAACCCTAGCATGGTCAGCGCCCGGCTGCTTTCGTTGACGACAACATCGTAATGACTGGTCGCGCCGCGGATCACGCAGCCGAGCGCCACGTAACCGTCGAACTCGCCCAGACGATGGGCAATGCCGATGGCGGTCGCGATCTCAAGGCTTCCCGGCACCTCGATCACCTCATGGGCAGCCCCGGCACGGTCAAGCACGGCGCTGGCCGCCGCGATCTGGGCCGATGCGATGGCGGTATAGTAAGGCGCGATCACGATGGCGATCTTCACCGGCTTGTCGAACTGGGGCAGGCCCATGTCATTGTCGGAATGTCCGGCCATTATCCAAGCTCCGAGATTTTGCGCGTGCCGGTGATGGTCAGGCCGTAAGCCTCGAGCCCCACCACCTTGGGTTTGGGCGAATTCGTCAGCAAGATCATCTCGCTGATCCCCAGCGCCGACAAGATCTGCGCCCCCAGCCCGTATTGGCGGAGCGTCTGGGGGCTGACCTCATCCTCCACGACCAGCTTCATGGTCAGGTCGCGCAACAAGACCAGAACGCCGCGCCCCTCCTCCGCGATGAGCCGCATGGCGTCGCCAAACTCGCCCGCACGGCCCCGCGGGCCTGTGCCGACCACATCCAGCAGCGGGTCCATCGCATGCATCCGCACAAGTACCGGGTCAGGCCCGCCGATATCGCCCTTGATCAGCACGATATGCTCGGCGCCTTGGGTCTCGTCGGTATAGATGCGCATGGTCCAGTCGCCGCCGAACTCGCTGGTGATCACGCGCTCCTCGCGCTGCTTGACCAGGTTGTCATGGCGGCGGCGATAGGCGATCAAGTCGCTGATCGTGCCGATCTTGAGGTTGTGACGCTGCGCGAAGGCCACCAGATCGGGCAGCCGCGCCATGGTGCCATCCTCGTTCATGATCTCGCAGATCACGCCCGAAGGGTTCAGGCCCGCCAAGCGCGAGATATCGACCGCCGCCTCGGTATGGCCCGCGCGCACCAAAACACCGCCATCGCGCGCGCGCAGGGGAAAGACATGGCCGGGTGTGGCGATATCTTGCGCACCTTTCGAGGCATCGATTGCCACCTGCACGGTGCGCGCGCGGTCAGCTGCCGAAATCCCCGTCGTCACCCCTTCGCGCGCCTCGATCGACAAGGTGAATGCCGTCTCATGGCGCGAGAAATTATTGGTGGACATCAGCGGCAGCCCCAGCTGGTCGATCCGCGCGGATGTCATCGACAAACAGATCAGGCCCCGCCCATGGGTCGCCATGAAATTGATCGCATCCGGCGTGGCCCATTGCGCGGGGATCACCAGATCGCCCTCGTTCTCGCGATCTTCGTGATCGACAAGGATGAACATATGGCCATTGCGCGCCTCGGCGATGATCTCTTCGATGGGCGAGATCGCTTCGGCCCAATCGCGCTCGACCGGTCCCGGTGCTTCGAAAACTTGCGTCATGGCCATCCCCTCGCCGGTCTCTTGGCCGCCAGATAGACCATCCTTCAGGCGATGACTAGGCCACGGTGGGTGGCGCAAAGAATGTCGCGCGGTCGATGCTGCCTGCAAGACCCGCCGCGCCGGTCCAGCCGCGTTCGATCTCGGTGGCACTGACCAAGACGACCCCGTCACGCGGCAGGCGGCGCGCAGCCAAGAGCGCGCGCAATCCGTCACGCGTCTCGCGCCATGACGCGGTGAAGCCGGGGGCGCGACCAACCGCCGCGAACAGGCCCGGATGGGCAGCCTCAATGCTCGCGGGATCGGTGGGCGCATAGATCGCAGCGACCCTGTCGGCCTGCCCCGCGAGATCGGCCAAGCGCTGCGCCACAGCAGCGTCCAGCGCGACCGCCCCCGGCCGCAAATCCAGCGCATTGCCCGAGAACAGAAAGGCCACGATGTCATGCCCCGATGTCGCGCGGATCGTCGCATAAGTCTGGTAGGGCAAGCCCAACCGCTTGGCGCGCGCCACGCGCAGGCGCACCACCTCCAGGGGCAGGCTTGGCAACAGCGCGTGACGCGCCTTGGTCCAAGCGAGCTTGCGAAAGCCGAACCCCGCCTCCAGCGAAGGCCCGCCATTATGGCCGATCCCCGCAAATCCCGGTCCTTCGCCCATGACCTCGCCCCTTCTTCGTTTCAGAAATATCCCCGCCGGAGGCATCCCGCCCGCGCTACCCGCGCGCAGGCAGTCGGGTCGATGCGGCCCTCAGCCCCATTCCTGCAGCCGCGCCACGTAACGCGCAAGCGTATCGATCTCTAGGTTGATCCGATCGCCCACCGCAGTGCCGCCCCAGTTGGTCACGGCCTTTGTATGCGGGATCAGGTTCACCCCGAATGCGACCCCATCGACATCATTCACCGTCAGCGATGTCCCGTTCAGCGCCACCGACCCCTTGGGCGCGATGAAACGTGCCAAATCGGCAGGTGCGCGGAAGGTGATCCGCGTCGAGGCCCCCTCGTCGTGCATTGCCACCACCTCGGCTACGCCATCGACATGGCCCGACACGATATGGCCGCCCAATTCATCCCCGACCTTGAGCGCCCGTTCAAGGTTCAGCTTACGCCCGACGACCCAATCGCCGATCGCGGTTTTCGACACGCTCTCGGCCGAGATATCGACCTCGAACCAATCGGTGCCAAGTGCTGTAACCGTCAGGCAGACCCCATCGCAAGCGATCGAGGCCCCGATATCGATGCCGCCCGTGTCATAGCCCGTCGCGATGCGCGCTTTCAGATCGCCCGCCATGTGCAGCGCCCTGACCTCACCTTGATCGGTCACGATCCCCGTGAACATGGCCCTTGCCCTCCTGTTCGTGTGCCATCTGACAAAGCATGCGCGCCCCCCGGCATCAAGGGGGCCTGCGCGCCACATTCTGGCCAAATATGCGCCCCAAGCTTGCCGCCAACTTGCATCCTATATATCGAAATCGCAAAATCGCACTTTTGATAAAAGATCGCGCCACCAATGGACCTGTACAACGCCGATCGCCGCTTCTTGTTCCTGCAAGGCCCCCATGGTCCGTTCTTCGGCCAGTTGGGAGCCATGTTGCAAGCGGCCGGGGCGAAGGTGTGGCGGGTAGGGTTCAACAGGGGCGACGCGGCGTTTTGGCCAGATCGGGCAAGTTACATCGCCTTCCGCGACAAGGCCGATGATTGGCCAGGGCGTGTGTCCACGCTGCTTGAAGACCATCAGATCACCGATCTGGTTGTCTATGGCGACACCCGCCCCATTCATGCGGCGGCAATCGCTGCGGCGCGCGCGCGCGCCATCACCATCCATGTCTTCGAGGAAGGCTATCTGCGCCCCTATTGGGTGACTTATGAGCGGGGCGGCGCGAATGGCCATTCGCCGATCATGTCGCTTTCGGTGGCCGAGATGCGCGCGGCGCTTGCGGGGCTCGATCTGGACTTGCCCGATGCGCCTGCGCGCTGGGGCGATATGCGTCACCATGTATTTTACGGCGCACTTTATTATTTCTGCGTGCTGGCATGGAACCGTGGCTATCGCCATTTCCGCCCCCATCGCAGCTTGGGTGTTGGCGCCGAATTTCGCCTGTACCTGCGCCGATTGGCCTTGATGCCCTTTCATGCGCTGGGTCGCATCCATGCGACATGGCGGATCAAGACCGGCGGATTTCCCTATCATCTGGCGCTTTTGCAACTCGAACATGATGCAAGTTTCCGCGATCACGGCCCATTTGCGACGATGACAGAGTTTTTGGAGCTGCTGATCGCAGCTTTCGCCGCCGGTGCGCCCGCGCATCACCATCTGGTCTTCAAGGCACACCCGCTCGAGGATGGACGCACCCCCTTGCGGCGCGATATCGGGGCGATCGCGTCGGCTCATGGCGTGGCCGGGCGGGTACATTTCGTGCGCGGCGGCAAGTTGGCGCTGCTCTTGAACGATGCGCGCTCGGCTGTCACGGTCAATTCCACCGCCGCCCAACAGGCGCTTTGGCGTGGCTTGCCGCTCAAGGCCTTTGGGCAGGCGGTCTATCTCAAACCTGAATTCGTCTCGTCCCAACCGCTCGAGGCGTTTTTCCAAAATCCCACCCGCCCCGATAGCCGCGCCTATCGCGATTACCGCCATTTCCTGTTGGAGACCTCGCAAGTCACGGGCAGCTTTTATTCCGCGCGCGGGCGGCGGCAGCTTTTGCGCCAGATCGTCGATATGATGCTGTCGCCCGACGATCCTTATGCAGCGCTCAGCGCGGGCAGACCGGCACCAAGGCAACACTTGCGGCTGGTGACGTAAACATGTCTAGCGCCGACGGCTCAAAATCGCTAAAGTGTGGAAAAAAGATAATCCGAGGCAGTTTCCGGCGAGAGGAGCCACCCTGTGACATCGATGGCATCCCGCATCGCGCGCATCACCGCGTTGTGCGTTATTTCAGGCGCGGTCGCAGCCTGTAGCTTGTTGCCCCGTTCGGGCCCGACACGAAACGAGATCTTTGCAGGCTCCGTCCAACGCGAGGGCGATGCCTTCGTGGTCGAGGTCAACCAGCGCGTCACCGCCGCCACTGCCGTGGTGCCTGCATTGGGCTTCCCCCCTGAAATGCTGAATGCCGCCCTGTCCGACACCGATGTCATCCGCCCCGGCGACCTGATCCAGCTGACCGTCTATGAAAATGTGACCGATGGATTGCTGGCAGGCCAAGGCGCGGCTGCCGCCACGGTCAACCAAGTGCAGGTCGATAGCGCAGGCTTCATCTTTATCCCTTATGCTGGCCGGATCCGCGCCGCAGGTAACACGCCCGAGGCGTTGCGCGGCATCATCACCCGCAGTCTCGATGAGCAAACTCCCGATCCGCAGGTCATCGTGAACCGCACACCCGGCGATGGCGCGACGGTCACGATCTCAGGCGAAGTGGGTGGGCAAGGTATCTATCCGATCGAGCGGCCGACCCGCACCCTCTCGGCGATGCTGGCCGCAGCAGGCGGCGTGTCTGTTGACCCCGAGATCGCCCAAGTCACGCTGATCCGCGGCAATCATCGCGGCACGATCTGGTTCCAGGACCTGTTCCGCGATCCCGCGCTCGACATCGCGCTGCGCGGCGGCGATCGGATCTTGGTCGAAGAGGACGGGCGGTCCTTTACTGCCTTGGGCGCCACCTCCAGCCAGACAGTTGTGCCGTTTGAGAGCCAAGTCATTTCAGCGATCGAGGCGATTGCCTCTGTCGGCGGCTTGAGCCCGACCTTGGCTGACCCGACCGGCGTCTTTGTCTTGCGCAACGAGGCCGAGCCCATCGCGCGCGCCGTCTTGGGACGCGATGATCTGATCGGAAACCAGCGCATGATCTATGTGCTCGACCTGACCGTGCCGACGGGCATGTTCGAGGCGCGCGATTTCGTCATCCGCGATGGGGACACGGTCTATGTCACCGCCGCCCCGATCACCCAGTGGAACAACGCCATCAGCGCACTGACCGGCACCTTGGGTGCGGCCGGAACGGTCGGCAACGCGCTTCCATAAGCCCCTGATGGGCGCGCCGGGCGATACCACGAACGGCGCGCCGCGCAGGCAGGCTTTCTTCTATAATGCGGGCTTTCTGACCCAACCGCGCTTGCGCCGCATTTTGCAGCTTGCAGGCTATGATCTGCGCTTGGGCAAGGCGGGGCCGGATGATGACGTGCTGGTCTGGGGTGCGTCACCCTATGCCAAGCGCGGCGAGGCCATGGCGCGTGCCAACGGCGCGCATCTGGTGCGCATCGAAGATGCCTTTCTGCGCTCGCTCCATCCCGGTCGGTCAGGCGATCCACCCTTGGGGCTGATCATCGACCGGCAGGGCATCTATTTCGACGCCAGCCGCCCCTCGGATCTGGAAACGCTCTTGGCGACACATCCGCTGGACGATACCGCGCTGCTTGATCGCGCGCGCGGAGCCAAGGCGCGGATTGCCGCCGCCCATCTGACCAAATACGCCGCCACCGACCCCGTCCTTGCGGCGCCCCCGCCGGGCTATGTGCTGCTGATCGACCAGACGCGCGGCGACGCCGCCATCCGGCTGGGCGGCGCAAACGCGCAGAGTTTCGCCGAGATGCTCGCCCATGCACAGGAGGATCACCCCGGCGCGCGCGTCGTGATCAAGACCCATCCCGAGACGCAGGCGGGCCATCGCGCGGGCCATTTCGATGCCGCCACCCTGCCCCGTGGTGTCACGCTCGAGGATCGCCCGATCTCGCCCCAACGGCTGTTCGAAGGAGCGCGTGCGGTCTATTGCGTCACCTCGCTTTTGGGGTTCGAGGCGATCTTGGCGGGTCATCGCCCGGTGGTGTTCGGTGTGCCATTCTATGCCGGTTGGGGCCTGAGCGACGACCGCCGTCCCACGCCCGCGCGCCGCAACCGCAAGCTGACTCGCGCGCAACTGGCCGCAGCCGCGCTCATTCTTTATCCCACATGGTATGACCCCTACCGCGACAGGCTGGGCCGGGTCGAGGATGCCCTTGGCGCGCTCGAGGCGCAGACACGCGCTTGGCGCGAAGATCGCGCAGGCCATGTGGCGGTCGGCATGCGCGCATGGAAACGCCGCCATCTGACCCAGTTCTTCGGCCCGATGCGCTTTACCGACGATCCGGCCAAGGCGGCGGCGGATGGGCGGCCCGTCATGGTCTGGGCCAGCCGCGAAACCGCGGCGCTGCGCGCGGCTTGCGCAGAAGCGAAGCGACCGCTTCATCGGGTCGAGGACGGCTTTTTGCGCTCGCGTGGTTTGGGGGCGGACCTCGTACCGCCACTCTCGCTGGTGGTCGATGATCTGGGCATTTACTATGATCCCAGCCGCGAAAGCCGCCTTGACCGCCTCATCGCCGAGGCCGCCACGATGGATGGCAAGCACCTGATGCGCGCCGAGGCGCTGATGGCGCGGCTGGTGGCCTTGGGCGTGACAAAATACAATCTCGCAGGCGCGGCGACCCTGCCCTTGGCGCAAGGGCGGCCCCTGATCCTCGTGCCGGGGCAGGTGGAGGATGACGCCTCGATCATCCTTGGCGCAGGCGAGGTGCGCACGAATGCGGGGCTATTGGCCCGCGCCCGCGCGCTGTTCCCCGAGGCGGTGATCCTCTATAAACCCCATCCCGATATCGTGGCGGGGCTGCGCCAAGGCGCGGTGGCAGAAGATGTGCTGGCGGCCTGCGCCGACGAAGTTTTGGAAGGGGGCGACCCCGCCATGCTGCTCGCGCAGATCGACGGGGTGGTCACGATGACCTCGGGGCTGGGTTTCGAGGCACTCTTGCGCGGCGTGCCGGTCACCTGCCTTGGCACGCCCTTCTATGCCGGCTGGGGGCTGACCCGCGATCTGGGGCCGCACCCCGCACATCGCAAGGCAAGACCCAGCCTTGCCGCACTCGCCCATGCGGCGCTCATCGCCTATCCGCGCTACCACGACCCGCTGACCGGCCTGCCCTGCCCGCCCGAAGTGGCACTCGACCGGCTGGCCGATGGCACGGGGCTGCGCGGCCGTCCGACGCTACGCGCATTGGCCAAGTTTCAGGGGTGGTTTGCAGGCTGGGCTTGGGTTTGGCGGTGAGGGGGGGAATGCGATACACCCTTGCCACAAATGATCTCTGCCGGAGGCGTTGTTGAAAAGTGACCAATATGGTGTATATTTGTGCGTGACCTGAGAATCAAAAAACGTCCCACCCATGACTTGAAGAAGATACAGGAGACCTTCGACACGACCGATAATCTTGTGATAACGGGCTCTGCCAAGCGCTCTGCTTTCAAGATGGGCTATGCGTTGGAGGATGTTGTCGAAGCCGTTCAAGACCTTTTGCCCGCGGATTTCGTTCACTCCAAACCCGGCCATTCCCCGGCACAGCAGGGGGTCTGGCACGACACCTACGTCATGCCTTGGGACAAGAGAAACATCTTCATCAAGTTCGCAGGCGCGACAATCGTTGACATAGCCCTCACCTCTTTCAAGGAGAGCGATAGATGACCCAGACGCGCGTTCACCCCGAGACCGGGAAACAGCTCACGCGCCAAACGCGTAAGGAAATCGTGTCTTTTGGGCCGCTGAAACGCGAGGTCGAAGTGCAAGGCTGGTATCCCGATGACGACAGCGACAGCCTACACACAGGCGCGGATCTCAGGCAGGCGAACGCGGCCTACAAGGCATTGCGCGCGGCCTATCCCGACCATGTCAAACAGATCCGGAAAAAGCTGAAACTGACGCAAGAAAAGGCTGGCCTGCTGATCGGTGGGGGCAAGCGCGCGTTCCAGAAATACGAGGCCGGAACGCTGTTCCCCAGTGATGCGGCGATGGGGCTGTTGGAAATTCTGAACCAGCAACCCGACATGATCGGGATTCTCGAAACCATGCGCAGCCAAGCAACGCTAAAAACCGAGGGATGGGCGCATGACGCCCAAATGTCACCCAAGCGCGCAAAACCCACGGCACCTGCGCAGCGCGTGGGCCGAAGGGGTGTTGCGGCGTGATTGCCCCCCCTACCCCATCAGCACCGACAATGCCCCAATCCCCGCGATCACCACGACCACTTCCATCCCCGGTTTCACCGGCGCCGCACCCAGCGAGGTGCCGCAGGCGATGACGTCGCCGGGGTTGAGGGTCATGTCGTGGGAGAGCAAGCTCACGATCTCGGGCGGCGACAGGATCATGTCATTGGCCGGGTAAGATTGCCGCTCCCGCTCATTGACCAAAACCCGAACGGTCAGATCGCGCCAATCGAGCCCCGTGGCGATCACTGGGCCGATGACGCCGAAGCCGTCAAAGCCCTTGGACCGTGTCCATTGCGGGAAGGACGGATCGGCGAACAGCACCCCCAGCGCGGTAAAATCATTGACGCAGGTATAGCCCAAGATCGTGTCAAGCGCCGCCTCGGGCGTCACCTCCTTGCAGGTCTTGCCGATGACGATGCCCAATTCGCCCTCGAACACCACGCGGCCAGCGGATGCCGGGATCGTGACCGTGGCCCCCGGCCCCGACAGCGCGCTATCGGGTTTGAGAAAATAGAGCGGATGGGCGGGATGCTCATTCCCGTTCTTCTCGGCGGCGGCTTTGAAATTGTTCCACAGCCCGATAAACTTGCCCGGCACGACAGGTGGCAGCAGCGTCAGATCGGCAAGAGGGATGGGCGCGCCGATGACCTTGTCGGCACCAAGGGCCGCGCGCGGCTCGAGCGTGTCCTTGATGATGACGCCGGTGATCGTATCACCCGCTGGCGTGATGCCTCTGGCCCATTTCATGATCTCTTCCCCTCTTTGTCCCTTTTGCATTCCCTGTCGCGCCCTTCGGCCAAGGCCGCAAGCCCGATCAACCGCGCGACCACAAGCTCAACGCATCGCCGCCCAGCACACGGGTCTCGGCCAAGGCAAAGCGCGGTGCCTCGGCCAGCGCGGCGATGCCCATGGCACCCACGGCAGGCGTGCCTTCGGCACCGAGCACCATCCCCGCAGTAATCACAGCCAGATCATCGACCAGATCGGCCGCCAATAGACCGGCTGCCAACATCCCGCCGCCCTCGCAAAAGACGCGCGTCAAACCCGCATCGCCCAAAGCACGCATCACCGCGGCCAGATCAAGCTGCCCGCCCGGCCCGGTCGCGACCGGGATCACCCGCGCACCTGCGTCTTGCCAAACCTTGCACGCGGCAAGGGGCGCATCGGGGCCATGGCACAGCCAGACCGGCACCCGATCCGCAGTTTGCATCAATGCGCTGCCCCGCGGCAGGTCGAGACGGCGCGACAACACGATGCGCACCGGCTGATGGGCAATGCCAAGCCCGCGCACCGTCAGGCTGGGATCATCGGCGCGCGCCGTGCCTGCGCCCACCAGCACCGCGTCATGGCAGGCGCGCATCCCATGCACCCAAGCACGCGCGGACGGCCCCGTGATCCACTGGCTTTCACCCGACGCGGTCGCGATCCGCCCATCGGCCGATGTGGCGAGCTTCAAGGTCAACATCGGCCGCCCTTGGGTTACCCGCGACAGAAACCCGCGATGGGTGCGACGTGCCTCGGGCGCACAGACGCCTTCGGTCACCGCGATGCCAGCGGCGCGCAAGGCGGCCAGACCACTGCCCGCGACCCGCGGATCGGGATCGCCCAGACCCACGACCACGCGCGCCACTCCGGCGGCAATCAGCGCATCCGCACAGGGCGGCGTCTTGCCGTGATGGGAACAGGGCTCGAGGCTGACATAGGCGGTGGCCCCGCGCGCCTGCTCGCCCGCTTGGGCCAAGGCCATGGTTTCAGCATGGGGGCGACCGCCGTCCTGGGTCCAGCCGCGCCCCAGGACGCGACCGTCACGCACGATCACACAGCCGACCGCAGGGTTGGGCCAGACCCGCCCCAGCCCCCTTGCGCCCAAGGCAAGCGCCAGCCGCATCCAGCGGGCGTCTTGCCCCTCACCCATCGGTCAACCGTCGGATTTGGGGGTGGGCGGTGCCAGCTCGGCCAGGAAATCCTCGAAATCGTCGGTCGCCTGGAAATTCTTATAGACGGAGGCAAAGCGCACATAGGCGACCGTGTCGATCGCGGCCAAACGCTCCATCACGATCTCACCGATCTGCTTGGAGGAAATATCGGTTTCACCCAAGCTTTCGAGGCGACGCACGATGCCCGACACCATCTGGTCGATGCGCTCGGGCTCGACGGGGCGTTTCTGCATCGAGATGCGGACCGAGCGCTCAAGCTTGTCACGGTCGAAATCCTCGCGCCGACCAGAGGATTTGACGACCACCAGATCGCGCAACTGCACGCGTTCATAGGTGGTGAAGCGCCCACCGCAGGCCGGGCAAAAGCGCCGCCGCCGGATCGCGACATGATCCTCGGCGGGACGCGAATCTTTCACCTGCGTATCGACATTACCGCAAAACGGGCAGCGCATCGGCGTCCCCCTTTTCATCCCGCGGGTGGCACAGATGGCCGACCCAAACCGCATCCTTGGGGTCTGATGCCCCTGTTATCCACAGCCACTATAGGCCAGCCTACAGGGGTTGGGTAGATGGCATTTCATCACCACAGCATGTGGGGCTTTGATGCCTCAGTTGGCCGGATCAGGAAGGGCGGCGCGGCCTGCATCGGTCAGATCATAGACCCCCACACCAAGGGCAATGAACCAGCCATAGTGATTGTCGCGCATGATGCGGGTGGCGTGTTCTACCCCGGTTGCGGCCTTGACCATGGCGCCGCGCGTCGGCCCTGCCACGGCCAGATGACCCGCACAGGCCAACGCATCTTGGCGATAGGCGGTCATGCGCGCGCCTTGCATGCCGCCCATGTTCGGGTCGCCCTTGCGCCGCGCGAATTCAGCAAGCAGGGCTTGGCGCTTGGGCGCGGATTTGCGTGGGGAATAAACGCCGGGGTCGCAATGCACCACCACAAGGCCGGTCGATAGTCGCACGCTCATCACCCCCAAACCCAGGCGGCGGGCAAGGGTGATATTCTCGGCCAAGGATTTCTGAAAGCGCCGCCCCTTGCCCATCGGCACCGCCAGATAGACATTGTCGCTGATGGCTTGACGCGCAATGGCTTGGTGAAACAGGGCAAGCGAAAAGCCGACCTTCAATTCAACGAGCACCGGTGCCTCGTCGCCGCGCAGGGCCATGACATCGGCCGGCCCGATCTCGGCCTTGACGGTGTAGCCTGCGGCCTCGAGAAAGGTTTTGATCGGCGGATAAAGCGCGGTTTCCTGCATGATGGCCCAATTCTTGCGCGATTTCACCCATCTTGCCTGCCCTTGCATGCCACAACAAGCAAAGTGGCCGATTCCTTGCTTGACACCGCACGGCACGCCCCGTATCCCCCGCCAAGATTTCCGGGCGAGGCCACGGCCTACGCCCTTTGACGTATCCGAGATTCGAGGAAAACAGCCATGTCGCGTGTCTGCGAACTGACCGGCAAAGGCCCGATGGTTGGCAACAATGTCAGCCATGCCAACAACAAGACCAAGCGCCGCTTCTTGCCCAACTTGACCGAGGTGACCTTGGCGTCGGACATTCTGGATCGTAGCTTTAAGCTGCGCATTTCGAATGCCGCCCTGCGCACGGTGGATCACCGTGGTGGCCTTGATGCCTTCATGGCCAAGGCCAAGGATGTTGAGCTGTCCGACAAGGCGCTGAAAATCAAGAAAGAGATCGAAAAAGCACAGGCCGCACAGGTCTGAGCTATTCGCGATTTGACAAGATAGCGCCCCGCAGCTTGGCTGACGGGGCGTTTGTCATTTTGTCGCCTTCCGATTGGCGAGGCACTTGGGCATAGCGACGCTATGAACAAGCTGCGCACCTTGCTGTTGTCTCTTGCCGTTTTGGCGATGATCGCCACAGGGGTCGGCGCAAGCATGGCGCGCGGCGCGATGGCCGCCGATGGGCAGCTTTGCGCGGTCACGGCCCCTGCCCCGATCGTCTTGGCCCATGATGGCTTGCCGCTCTTTGATGCAGCAGGCGCGCCCGTCACCCTCGATTGGGGCGTATGCCTCGATTGCCTCAGCGTCGCGACGGCCCTGCTTGCCAATGCCACTGGCCCCCTGCGGCCCATGGAGGTGGCACCGCTTGATTTCTTGGCCGGTCCCGCCCTTTGGTCGCCCATGCGCGCAGCGCCCGGCGGTCAGGCAAGGGCGCCCCCTTTGGCAGGCTGATCCCCCTGACCTGACACAAGACCAATTCCTTTCGGACGGAGACAAATCCATGTCCATCAAAACGACCCTTTTCGCGGGGCTTCTGGCCCTGTTGCCCGGCTTTGCCAGCGCCCATATCGTGATCGAAGATGCCTATGCCCGCGTCAGCAGTGCCATGGCCCAATCCGGCGCCGTCTTCATGACGATCTATAACCACAATGACTTCGCCGAAGTGCTGACCGGCGCCAGTTCCGATGTTGCCGTGCGCGTCGAGTTGCACACCCATCTCCAAGATAGCGCCGGCGTGATGCGCATGGTCGAAATCGAAGGCGGTATTCCCATGGCCGCCGATGAAACCGTGTTGCTGCAACGCGGTGGGCTGCATGTGATGCTGTTGGGCCTCACGCGGACGCTCGCACATGGTGACAGCTTTTCGCTGACGCTGGAATTCCAGAATTCCGATCCGATCACCATCGAGGTGCCGGTCGATTTGGAACGCGGCGCAGACCATGGCGCGGCAGGCGGGCAGATGGATCATGGCAACCACGGCGCGGGCCATCATCACGGCGGCTAATCCGCAAAACAGCCGCGACCCGGGCATGTCCCGCCCGGGTCGCAGCAAGGATGGAGCGGCCCGTGATGCGCCGATTTTGGGCCGGGCCGCGCCATGGGCGATCCTTTGATCCGGCGCGCATGCTGCATTCGCGCACAGCCCCTTTCCCCATCGGCTGGGTTAAGCTATCTCCCCCTGCAACCAGTCCCTTAGCAGGCCGTCCATGACCGAGCTTTCGCGCATCCGTAATTTCTCCATCGTCGCCCATATCGACCACGGCAAATCCACGCTGGCTGACCGGCTGATCCAGATGACCGGCACCGTGGCCGAGCGCGACATGCAAGAGCAGTTGCTCGACAGCATGGATATCGAGCGCGAGCGCGGCATCACCATCAAGGCCAACACAGTGCGCATCGAATACCCCGCGCGCGATGGGCATACCTATATCCTGAACCTGATCGACACCCCCGGCCATGTCGATTTCGCCTACGAGGTCAGCCGCTCGATGCAGGCGGTCGAAGGCTCGCTTCTGGTCGTCGATGCCTCTCAAGGGGTCGAGGCGCAGACGCTCGCCAATGTCTATCAAGCCATCGATGCCGACCATGAAATCGTCCCGGTCCTCAACAAGATCGACCTGCCTGCGGCCGAACCCGACCGGGTCAAGGAACAGATCGAGGATGTGATCGGCATCGACGCCTCTGACGCCGTGCCGATCTCGGCCAAGACGGGCCTTGGCATCCCCGAGGTGCTCGAGGCGATCGTCACCCGCCTTCCCGCCCCCAAGGGCGACCGCGACGCGCCCCTCAAGGCGATGCTGGTCGATAGCTATTACGACCCCTATCTCGGCGTGGTTGTCCTGATCCGTGTCATCGACGGCGTGGTGAAAAAGGGCGACCGCATTCGCATGATGAAAACCGGCGGCGCCTACCAGATCGACCGCTTGGGCGTCTTCAAACCAACCATGCAGGATATCGCGGAACTCGGCCCTGGCGAAATCGGCTATTTCACCGCCCAGATCAAACTGGTGCGCGACACCCGCGTGGGCGATACCGTCACCCATGAGAAAAGGCCCTGCACCACGGCCTTGCCGGGCTTCAAGCCATCGATCCCCGTGGTGTTCTGCGGCCTATTCCCCGTCGATGCCAATGATTTCGAGGATCTGCGCGACGCGATGGAGAAACTCGCGCTCAACGACGCCTCCTTCACCTTCGAAATGGAGACATCGGCCGCCCTTGGCTTCGGCTTCCGCTGCGGCTTCCTGGGGCTGTTGCATCTGGAGGTGATCCGCGACCGGCTGGAACGCGAATATGACATCGACCTGATCACCACCGCGCCAAGCGTGATCTACAATGTCCACATGCGCGACGGCACCATGATGGCGCTGCACAACCCCGCCGACATGCCCGACCTGACCCATGTCGACCATATCGAAGAGCCGCGCATCAAGGCGACGATCCTTGTCCCCGACGAATACCTTGGCGATGTGCTGAAGCTTTGCCAGGACCGGCGCGGCGAACAGCTTGACCTGACCTATGCGGGCAGCCGCGCCATGGTCGTCTATGATCTGCCGCTAAACGAGGTTGTGTTCGATTTCTACGACAGGCTGAAATCGGTGACCAAGGGCTATGCCAGCTTCGACTACCAGATGATCGGCTACCGCGAGGACTATCTGGTCAAGATGTCGATCCTCGTCAATGACGAACCCGTCGATGCGCTCTCGATGATGGTACACCGCGACCGGGCCGAGGGGCGTGGCCGCCAGCTGGTCGAAAAGCTCAAAGAGCTGATCCCGCGCCACATGTTCAAGATCCCGATCCAAGCCGCCATCGGCGGCCGCGTGATCGCGCGCGAAACGCTCTCGGCCATGCGCAAGGACGTGACGGCCAAGTGCTACGGCGGGGATGCCACGCGCAAGCGCAAGCTGTTGGACAAGCAGAAAGCGGGCAAGAAGAAGATGCGCCAGTTCGGGAAGGTCGAAATTCCGCAATCGGCGTTCATCAATGCGTTGAAGATGGATGGGTGAGGGTGGGCCTTAAGGCGCACCGCATCCATCATTCGTAAGCCTGCGCAGAGATTTGGTCGAGTGGGTGAAACCCACCGTTCCCTGCCGCCAACGGCTCAACTGCGTGGGGTAAAGCCCCATCCTAAGCAATACGCATGTCTCACGAGTTGGCGATGAATTGTCCATGCGTTTCAATTTCCATTAGTCCTTCCCTTCACAAACAGCCCGACAGCACCGAGAGCAGCGGCCCCTAGGAATAGCCCCGGAACAATTTCGCTTTCCAATATCAATGCGCTGATTAACGCACTCACCACAAGTAACGCGAAGGCCCCGGCACCTAGCCACATGCCTAAATTCCGATCAGATTTTTCGGCATCCAAAACCCGCCTATCCATATCTTCGTGGTGCTTTTGGCGACTTTCTGCCATGGCAATGATGCGTTCCGCAGCACCTGGGCTGGTCTCTTCATAGCCACGTAAGTGCCGTGGGTGCGGCAAGGGGCCAGAAAAACTTTCGCTGATCATCAAACGGGTCAACCGCTCTACGATGACCTCACGTTGCTTTTGCGGAACGTTACTCCCGATCACGCGGTCAATTTCGATCGCCAAATCGTCAGTTTGGCCTTGTTCAGTGGGTAACTGATCTGACTTTTTGGCGCTTATTGGCTTCGTCAACTAGTACACCCTCAGCCGTCATGGCTGCATGAAGATCATTACCAACTTCTTGCCAAGCAATCGCTAAGCCATCGTAGTGACGATATGCATAACGATGGCGCCGCCCCAAAAACAAACCAAATGGAGATGCGAAACCATCCGCAAACCCAGTTCTAAGCCCTCTTTTCCGGCTCCAACTTTTCACGCGCGCCTCCAGACTACCCTTCAACGTTACACATAGATCAGGGTGACATGCAAGATTGACAAGGTGGCAGCATACTCACTCAACGTAAATCATTAGTGAACAACAGCTGGTAGCAAATTGAGGTTCTACCCCATCATCCCCCGCCCGCCGCCATTGCGCGTGGGTTTCACACACCCTACCCTTCCTACGCCCCCCGCACCGCCTCGGGATGGTCCGCCAGAAACCCCCTGAGCAGCGCGAAGAGCCGCCGGGCCTCGGCCAGATCATCGGCGTGCAGCGCCGTGCGGATGTCATCGCAGAGCATCCGGTTCAGCGCTTGTGGCCCGCCGTGCTGGTGCATCAGCCGTTCGATCTCGGCTACGGCAGCTTCTTCGGTGATGTGTTCATGGGCGGCGACCTGCGCGATCTCGGCCCGCGTCAGGCTGCACATGTCCTCCATATCTTCGAGCGAGATCATCTTGCCCCCTTTTGTTGCGCGACCATCAACCTTGCACAGGTGCCGTGTAGGCGGGTTGACGGGGCGCAAGCGGGCGTATGTACGGGATGTGTACGGGCTGTGTACGCCCTGTGATGACCAAAATCCTTTCGCAGTTGCAGAAAAACGTCACGAAATCGTCAAATGCCATGCACGCTGCCAAGCCGCTGATCTGCGGCGCGGAATCGCCCCGCACTCACCGGAAATCCACGAAACGCTCCACAAGAAAGTTTCATGCTGCATTGCTTCATGCTTGCACGACTCAGGGCTGTTTGAGACCGTTTCCCTACCGCCAAGGGAGACCGAAGCGGGACGCGACACGGCCCACGGCCAAAGGCAAAACGCGGCAGGATGTGCAATCTTGCGCGCCGAGCTGGTCAGCCGGGCAGACCGGGGTTGATCTGGGTAAATGATCTTTTGATCAGGGACTTAGGTCGATTAACGGGGATGCGAGGCGGGAAGCGTGCTGGATTTCCCCAGCCTTCGGGCGGGAAATGCGGTGGCCCGGTTGGGCGGTCTTTGACCGTGCGATGCGGGAAGGTAGCCGGGGCCTTTGGGTCACGGATACCGGGATCGGGCGGTCGCAAGATCGGTCGGTTTTCATAGGGCAAGGCAGCCTTTGGGCCGCCCGTCCGAGAGAAGGCGTCAGGCAATGCGAAGACCGCGTCTCAGCACCTGACGTCTTCATCTTTTCCACCATGCTGCATCGCAGAAAGCCAAGGGGCGAGGCCGACCCAAAGGTCAACCCCGCCCCAGCAATGCGACCGCGTCGTACGCACCTGTGCCACTGCATCTAGGGCGTCCATCGGCGGGCTGCAACCATATCTGGACATCGTGACGTGCAAGGCCGCATTTCCTTGCAAAGACGCAACATGTTGTGTGCAGTTGCGCAGATCGTCAATCCCCCGAAGTCATGCTATCATAGACCCCGACAACCAGTGAACGAGGTCACCATGGCACAAACACAAGGATATAGCAGGCTTCAGATCACCCTTCACTGGGTCGTCGCGGTGCTGGTTGTCTTGCAGATCGTCCTACATGAAGGGATCGCAGATGCCTATGATATCGCGGAAGAAACTGGTGTTTATGCCATGTCTGCGCCGGTCATCGGGCATATCATTGGCGGCGCGTTGATCCTGCTATTGGCCTGTTGGCGGCTGATCTTGCGTCACGAGCGCGGCGCGCCAACTCCGCCCGCGGGCGAGCCCGAGATCTTCCGCAGAGCCGGTCATGCCGCCCATTTGGCGCTTTATGGGCTGCTTATCACGTTGCCCGTGACGGGCGCGCTTGCGTGGGGCGGGCGGATGGAAGCCGCAGCCGATGCGCATGTACTTCTCAAGAACCTGCTCATCTTGTTGGTGTTCGCCCATATCGGCGCGGTAGCCGTGCATCAGCTGGTCTGGAAGACCGGGCTTATCAGGCGCATGATGCGGGCGCAGGATTAAGCGGCGAAAAAGGCGGCGATCGTCGCTTCGAATTCGCGCGGGCGGTCGGCATGCAGCCAATGGCCCGCGCCTGGGATCTTGGCGAATTGCGCCTTGGGAAACAACGCCTTGATCGTCGGGCGATGGTCTGGCTGAACGTAGTCGGACAGCGCCCCCGAAAGCATCAGCGTCAGCCCCTCATAGTGGCCCGCAAGATCGGGCCAGCCCAAGATCGCCGGCATGAAACGTTCCAGCGTGTCGAGGTTCAGCCGCCAGGCCCGCCCCTTTACATCCAGCGATTGCAGCAAGAAAGCGCGCACGCCGTCGGCGTCGACATGGGCAGCCAATTGCATATCGGCATCGCGCCGCGTCGCGACCAGCGACAGATCAACCGCGCGCATCGCATCGATCAGATGTTGCTGGGTATGGCCATAGGCCACGGGCGCGATATCGGCCACGATCAAGCGGCGCACAAGGGCGGGGTGCATCAGCGCCAGCGCCATTGCGGCCTTGCCGCCCATCGAATGGCCCAGCACATCGGCCTGCCCGCCATGTGCCGCGATGACCCCAGCGAGGTCATCGGCCAGATCGGGGTAGCTGTGGCTGTCGGTCCACGGGCTGTCGCCGTGATTGCGCATATCGACGGTGAGCACCCGCCGCCCCTGCCCTTCGGACAGGCGCCGCGCGATCACGCCCCAATTGCGCGCCGACCCGAACAGGCCATGCGCAATCAATATGGGCGGGCGGGTGTGGTCTTCACCCATGACGATGGTGTTCAGCATGGGAGAAGTCATAAGGCAAAGCACCGGCGCGGCGCTAGCCCCACCGCTGCGGGGCTGGCGCTGGCGTCAATGCGCGGGCTTGATGAAGGTGCCGTTGCGCAGGTCGCGCATGGCTTGCTGCAATTCTTCTTGGGTGTTCATCACGATGGGACCGTGCCAAGCGACGGGCTCTTCGATCGGCGCGCCGGAGATGAGCAGGAAACGCACACCATTGGGGCCAGCTTGCACCGTCACCTCGTCACCCGTGCCGAAACGCACCAGCGTGCGGTCGCCCGACAAGTCCCGGATATTGACCTCCTGGCCCATCACCTCTTTCTCGAGCAGCACCCCTTGCGGGCGCGAGGCATCGGCAAAGGCTGCCTGACCCTCGAAAACATAGGCAAAAGCGCGGCGATAGGTGTCGATCCGGAACGTCTTTTTCACGCCCGGCGGCATGGAGATATCGAGATATTGCGGATCGGCGGCGATCCCGTCGACCGGGCCGCGCTTGCCCCAGAATTCGCCGGTGATCACACGCACATGGGTGCCGTCATCATCGGTCACTTCGGGAATATCGGCGCCCTGAATGTCCTGATAGCGCGGCGCGGTCATCTTTTGGTTGCTTGGCAAGTTGCCCCAAAGTTGGAAGCCATGCATCTGCCCCTTGGCGTTTCCAAGCGGCATCTCTTGATGCAGAATGCCTGAGCCAGCAGTCATCCACTGCACCGACCCCGGGCCAAGGCGGCCATGATTTCCCAGGCTGTCGGAATGTTCGACCGTGCCTGCCAGCACATAGGTGATGGTCTCGATCCCGCGATGAGGGTGCCATGGGAACCCGTCGCGAAAGAACATCGGGTCGTCATTGCGAAAATCGTCAAAGAGCAGGAAAGGGTCCAGCTCGGTCGGGTCTTGGAATCCGAAAGCGCGGTGCAGATGCACCCCTGCCCCCTCCATCGTGGGTTTGGCGCGGCGGGTTTCCAGAACGGGACGGATCGACATGGTCTTGGCACTCCTGTTTGGCTTTGTACCTGATGTAGCGGTCGCAGGGCGCGCGGCAAAGGGGCGCGCGCACACCGTGACTGTGCAGCGATGCGCAAGTCTCGCCAAATCCTGCGCGACGGGGTATGGGGCAAGCAACAATGCGCGAGTGAAAATGCCCAAACGCAAAACCCACGACCCAAACGAGGTTCTAGCCACCATCGACCCACACCCGGTGCGCCGTGTCTTCACCACCGGCGTGGTAGGGATGCTGGGCTTCATCCTGGTCTATATCGCCGCGGCGACCCCGCCTGCCGATATCGGCTGGTTAGCCTTTCTGGTGATCCTTGGGCTGGGGTCGCTTTACCTGTCATGGCGGGTCTGGGGGGCCACGGCGGTCACGCTGGAGTTGACGCGAACCGAATTGCGCGAAGTGGGCGGGCGTGTCTTGTTCGCGCTAGACGAGGTCGAGAGCGTGGACCGCTCGCTTTTCGCCTTCAAACCCGCAGGCGGGTTCTTGGTGCGGCTGAAGGCCCCCACCACCCGCGGCCGGGTCTATGCGCCTGCGCTGTGGTGGCGGGCGGGGCGCCGCGTGGCGGTGGGTGGCGCCACGGCGGCCAGCCAAGCCAAGCCGGTGGCCGATCTGATCAAGATCATCGTGGCCGAGCTGAAGGGCGAGATCCCGAAAGGCCGGGGCTGATCCACGGATCAAATCCCCTTGGCCTGGTAGGCCTCGGCCACGCGGCCGATCGAGACGAGGAACCCCGCGGTGCGCAGATCGCTGACGCCGTCATGTTCCCACCAGACCTGCCGCATGGATTGGTAGGCCGCGCGCATCGTGTCGTCGAGGCCTGAGCGCACCAGTTCCAACTCGCCCGCGCCGCGCAGGTATTTTTCCTTGAACCCCGGCGAGAGCGTCCAATTGATCGAACTGTCGCGGCTGATGCGCTCAAGCTCATCGACCAAGAGCTGGTGGCGCGACTCCTCCTGACGGCGTTGCATGCGGCCAAAGCGGATATGGGAGAGGTTCTTGACCCATTCGAAATAGCTCACCGTCACACCACCCGCATTGGCGTAGAGATCGGGGATGATCACTGTGCCTTTCTTGCGCAAGATCTCGTCCGCGCCTGCGGTGATCGGGCCATTGGCCGCCTCGATAATCAGGGGCGCCTTGATCGCTTCGGCATTGTGGAGGTTGATCACCCCCTCCATCGCAGCAGGGATGAGGATATCGCACTCGGCCTGCAAGTGCGGCGGGCCATCGGCGTGATAAGTGCCAATCGGGCAATCCTTGACCCCGCCATGGGTGACGATCCAATCGCGCAGCGCCGCGATATCGAGACCATGTTCATTCACCACCGCGCCATCATGCTCGATCACATGGGTGACCTTGCAGCCATCCTCGGTCGAGAGGAACAGGGCCGCGTGATAGCCGACATTGCCCAAGCCCTGCACGATCACGCGCTTGCCCTCGAGCGTGCCGGACAAGCCCGCCTTGGCGGTATCCTCGGGATAGCGGAAAAACTCGCGCAGGGCGTATTGCACACCGCGGCCGGTCGCCTCGACCCGGCCTTCGATCCCACCGGCATGAATGGGTTTACCAGTCACACAGGCCCGCCCGTTGATGTCGGTCGTGTTCATCCGCGCATATTGGTCAGCGATGATCGCCATTTCGCGCGGACCCGTTCCCATATCGGGGGCAGGCACGTTTTGCGCGGGGTTGATCAGGTCGCGTTTGATCAACTCGTAGGCGAAACGTCGGGTGATCTTGTCGATTTCCTCGGCGTCGTATTCGCGGGGATCGATGCACAAACCGCCCTTTGAGCCGCCAAAGGGCGCCTCGACCAAGGCGCATTTATAGGTCATCAGTGCGGCCAGCGCCTCCACCTCGTCCTGATTGACGGCGAGTGCATAGCGGATGCCGCCCTTGACGGGTTCCATATGCTCGGAATGGACCGATCGGTAGCCGGTAAAGGTACGGATCTCACCCCTGAGCCGCACCCCGAAGCGCACGATATAGGTGGCGTTACAGACCCGGATTTTCTCGGCCAAGCCCGGCGGCAGGTCCATCAGTGCAGCCGCGCGGTTGAACATCAGATCGACGGATTGGCGAAAGCTTGGCTCGCCCGGTTGCACCTGCATCACTGGCCCCTCCCCGCATGAGCGGCATGCCCAATCGCTCGCCCGCACAAAGCCATGGTCCAGCGCCAAACTCAACCCCCGGGAGAGCGGACCGTGAAATTCCCCCAGCTTGGCGCGATTGGGTCACATTCTTGCCCTGCTTGGCAGGCATGGCGGTGCAGGGTCATAACGACCTGAAACCTGCGCCGTTCATGACCAGGAGGGTCAATATTGCGCCTTGCCCGAGCAAAAAGCCGCCTGTCATGCGCCACAGTGCAAGGGCTAGCGCGCTTTGTGACCCGCCAAGACGGGACAATCACCGTTTTCGTCGCGATGATCTTTGTGCTGATGGTGGGCGTCGGCGGTATCGCGCTGGACCTGATGCGCTTCGAAGCGCAGCGGTCGCAGTTGCAATCCACCCTGGATCGCGCGGTTCTGGCGGCAGCCTCTCTCAATCAGCAGCGCGATCCCGAGGGTGTTGTGCGCAACTACTTTGAAACCGCGGGCTTCGAAAATTATCGCTTGAGTGTCGATGTCGAGCGCAGCATCAATTTCCGCCGTGTCGCCGTAGAGGCCGAAGTCGATGTTCAAACGCTTTTTATGAAGCTTTTTGGCCAAAGGGTGCTGACGTCATTTGCAAGCGGTGCCGCTGAAGAGCGCATTCCAAAGGTTGAGGTCTCGCTCGTTCTGGATATCTCTGGATCGATGATGTTTTTCGATCGTATGACCAATCTCAAACCAGCCGCCCGCGCATTTGTGACGAGTATTTTGGAAGCAAACGAAAACCCGAATAATAATCAACTCGTTTCGCTCTCTATTGTTCCCTATAGCGGTCATGTGAACATGGGTACAACGATCGGATCCGTTTTCACCCTGACGGATGAACATTCTTACTCGCGTTGCGCCCGATTTGATTGGTCGCATTTCACGGTATCAGGTATTGATCCATCAGTTCCATTGCAGAGGATGGCGCATCTAGATTGGGCAGATAATAGAATAAACGCACCCGATCCAGTAGAGGGTCGCTACACATGCCAACGCGATAATGCAGCTGCAATCCTGCCTTGGTCTAATGACGAGGCCGCCTTGCATGCGCTTATCGAGAGTTTACAGGCAGATGGAACCACTGCAATCGATGCGGGTATGCGTTGGGGCGTGGCGCTCCTTGACCCAATGGCAGTTCCGGCACTGAACACTTTAGTCAGCCGTGGTATGGTGCATTCCGATTTCACAAATCGTCCAGCGGCCTATGATGACCTTGAGACCATCAAGGTCGTTGTTCTCATGACCGATGGCGAGAATGCCCCACAGTATGATGTCGCCCCTCGGTACCGAAGCGGACCAAGTCGATTTTGGCGTGACCCCGACGATGGTAGTTTGTCGGTCCACTACCCCGAATGGAACCAATATTGGCACGAAGATACGGCACAGTGGGCAACCACCCCCGATGGCGGGCCTAACAACAACGCAGTGCGATTAGATTATGCCGACTTTTGGAATCATATTCCTGCGGCACTCGTGCGCTTTCGGCTGTTCAACTGGCCTGCTTGGGCTGGACTAGAACTTTCGCGCGCTTGGCATGTTTTTTACAGCGGGGTCGAGTTCGATTTTTGGAACATCGTGAACATGTATGTGGATGGACATACAGGTGATCAACGCTTGCGACAGATTTGTGATGTTGCACGTCAAAACGACATCGTGGTTTTCTCGATTGCGTTTCAAGCGCCGCCACAAGGGCAAGCAGTCATGCGTTACTGCGCAACCACGGACGCACATTATTATCCAGTCCAAAGCGCCAATATCTCGGATGCTTTCACTTCGATTGCACGCACGATAAGTCAATTAAGACTAGTGCAATAGGGGAAAAAATATGCTTGTCCCTTTTCCATCCATTCGTCATTTCATCAAGGATGAAGGGGCGACAGTTACGTTAGAATTCGTAATCTTATTTCCTGTTATAATCATGGTTTTTGTCGCCACTTTTGAAACTGGCATGATATTATCACGCCAAGTTTTGCTAGAACGTTCGGTTGATGAGGCAGCACGCCTTTTGCGACTATCGCGCGTCATTGTGGACCCAGCTACAGGTGTCCGTCGCACACCTCATGCCGGTGATATTAAGTCCGCCATTTGCGACAATACCAATGCGATTGCGAATTGCGAGGCGGTCTTGATCGTCGAATTGACCGTGATCGACCGCGCAACCTACGCGATGCCTGCACAGACCGCACCTTGCGTGGCGCGCGATGATCCAAGCACCATCCCCCTCAGCCAATTCGACCAAGGCATGGGCAACCAGTTAGTCCTGTTGCGCAGCTGCGCCGTCGTTGATCGTATTTTGCCGACTTCAGGCTTTGGGCTGAACCTCGCGCGTGACAACACGGGCGGCTTGCACATCGTGACCGCCTCGATCTTCGTGAACGAACCGGATTGAGGGGTAAACCAGATGCTATATAGCCTTTTGCGCCATTTTCGGTCTGACACGCGCGGAGCCGCAGTCATCGAGACCGTGATCATCATGCCAGTGCTGATTTGGGTTTATATCGGCAGCTTTGTGTTCTTCGACGCATTTCGTACCTATAGCAGCGCCGTCCGGGCGACCTACGCGATTGCTGATGTCATCTCGCGGCAGACCAGCACCTTGAGCGCTTTTGACATGGAGGGGTTTGCACGCGTCTTTAATGCGATCGTGCGCAACGATGGGGATGTGCGCATGCGAATGACCCAGATCTACTATGACGCCCATACCAACGACCTCTATGTCGATTGGTCCTATGCCACCAATGGCGAGGCACGCCTGTTTACCCCGAACCTCGACGATTTCGTTGGGCTTTTGCCAAATATGACCCATGCCGAGCGCCTGATCTTGGTCGAGTCTTTTGTGCCTTATCGCACCAGCTTGGGTTTCGAGGGCGAGATGATGACCTTTCGCAATTTCACCTTTACCCGCCCCCGTAGCGGGCAGGTGCCGTTTAGCTGACCGCAGCCCCCCGATGTCGCGGTGAGGCGGTCGCGCGCGGGATAATCCATGTCGCGCGCGGGCTTTTCTTTCGGTTCCTGACAACCGATAGTGCCGCGAACGACACGGGGAAGAGCATGCGCTATTCTGGTTTGCAGGTGCTTGCACAGGGGTTGACCGGCAATCGCGGCTGGCGGCCCGCATGGCGCGATCCCGCGCCCAAGGACGAATACGACATTGTCATCATCGGTGGCGGCGGCCATGGGCTATCGACGGCCTATTACCTTGCCCGCGATCACGGGCTGACCAACATCGCCGTCTTGGAAAAGGGCTATCTGGGCGGCGGCAGCGTGGGACGCAACACCACCATCGTGCGGGCCAATTACTTCCTCGAGGGCAATTCGCAGTTCTATTCCCATTCGCTCAAGCTCTGGGAAGCGCTCGAGGCCGATCTCAACTACAACGTGATGCATTCGCAGCGGGGGCTGATCAACCTGTTCCATTCCGACGGGCAGCGCGACGCCTTCGTGCGGCGGGGCAACATGATGATCAACCAAGGCGATGATGCGATCCTTTTGGACCGCGAGGGGGTGCGCAAGCTTCTGCCCTATCTCGATTTCGAACAGACCCGCTTTCCGATCTACGGCGGGCTTTACCATCCGCGCGGCGGCACGGCGCGCCATGATGCGGTGGCATGGGGCTATGCGCGGGGCGCGGACCGGCGCGGTGTCGACCTGATCCAGAATTGCGAGGTAACGGGGATCGACATCGCGGGTGGCCGTGTGACCGGCGTGCAGACCACGCGCGGCGCGATCAGGGCCAAGAAAGTGGGCATTGTCGTGGCGGGGCGTTCAAGTCAGGTGGCCGCGATGGCGGGTATGCGCCTGCCGATCGAGAGCCATGTGCTGCAAGCCTTTGTCACCGAGGGGCTGAAGCCCGTGATCGACCATGTGATCAGCTATGGCATGGGCCACTTCTACATCAGCCAATCCGACAAGGGCGGGCTGGTCTTTGGCGGCGATCTGGATTTCTACGCCTCATACGCGGCGCGCGGCAACCTGCCCATGGTCGAGCATGTGGCCGAGGCGGGGATGACGCTCATGCCGATGATCGGCAAGGCGCGCACCCTGCGCAGTTGGGGGGGCATCATGGACATGTCGCCCGACGGCTCGCCCATTATCGACCGCACCCATATCGAGGGGCTCTATCTCAACTGTGGCTGGTGCTATGGCGGCTTCAAGGCGGTGCCGGGATCGGGCAACTGCTTTGCACATCTGATGGCCACCGACCGTCACCACCCTGCTGCCGAACGCTACCGGCTCGACCGCTTCGCCACAGGTTACGGCCTGATGGATGAAGAAGGCACCGGCAGCCAGCACAACCTGCACTAAAGGGCCAAGACGCGATGCAAATCCCCTGCCCCCTCTGTGGCCTGCGCGACAGCCGCGAATTCACCTGCAAGGGCCATGCTGTGACGCTCGACCGCCCCGCAGCCGATGCTCCGCCCGAAGAGTGGCACGATTACATCCACCTGCGCGACAACCCCGCAGGGCCGACGCGCGAACTGTGGTATCACGGCGGCGGCTGCGGCGCGTGGCTGATCGTGACACGCGACACCGCCACCCATGCAGTCCATGGCGCGACACTGGCATCGGAGGCGCGCCATGCGGGTTGAGGGGCGCGGGCTGATCGACCGAAACACGCCGGTCAAGTTCCAATTCGACGGGCGGCAGGTCACGGGCTACGCGGGCGACACCGTCGCCTCGGCGCTGTTGGCCAAGGGCGTCAAGCTGATGGGGCGGTCCTTCAAGTACCACCGCCCGCGCGGGGTGATGACCGCCGGATCGGAAGAACCCAATGCCTTGATGGAAATCGGCACGGGCGACGCGGCGATCCCCAACACCCGCGCCACGGTACAGGAGATTTTCGACGGGCTGGTGGCGCAGAGCCAGAACCATATCGGCCCGCTGGATCGCGACCTGATGGCGATCAATGACCTGCTTTGGCCGTTCTTGGGCGCGGGTTTCTACTACAAGACCTTCATGTGGCCGCGCGCATTCTGGGAAAAGCTCTATGAGCCTGTGATCCGCCGCGCCGCGGGGCTTGGTCGGATGACGCGCGCGGCTAGCCCCGAGCGGCACGAAAAGGCCTTTGCCTTTTGCGATGTGCTGGTGATCGGTGGCGGCCCTGCCGGGATGATGGCAGCGCTGACGGCGGCCAAGGGTGGCGCCGATGTCATCTTGGCCGAGGAAAGCGCCCATCTCGGCGGGCGGCTCTTGTCGGATAGCCAACAGATCGACGGGATCGATGCGTCTTTCTGGATCACCGATATGCGCAAGGCGCTGGCCGCGACAGGACGAGTGCGCGTGATGACGCGCACGACAGTGACAGGGGCTTATGACGGTGGCAGCTATGGAGCGCTCGAGCGGGTCGCGCGCCATCTGCCCAGCATGCCCGATCTCCCGCCGGAATGTTTCTGGCGCATCCGCGCCAAGCAAGCGATCCTTGCAGCGGGCGCGCATGAACGCCATATCGCCTTCCCGATGAATGACCGCCCCGGCATCATGCTGGCGGGGGCGGTGCGCAGCTACTTGAACCGCTATGGCGTGGCCGCAGGGCGCAATGTGACGGTCTTCGCCACCAATGACGATGCCCACCGCACCGCGCTTGAGTTGCAAAGCGCAGGCGTGAAGGTGGCCGCCGTCATCGACAGCCGCGTCGATGCGCAGGCGCAGGGCGATTACCGCCTGATCGCCGGCGCACAGGTAATCGGCACCAAGGGGCGCCATGGCCTGCGCGAGATCGCCTATCGCCGCGGAAGCCGCACCGATACTTTGATCACCGATTGCCTCGCCGTCTCGGGCGGGTGGAACCCGGCGGTGCATTTGACCTGCCATTTGGGCGCGCGGCCCCTTTGGGACGCGGAGCGCCAGATGTTCCTGCCTCGCCCCGATGCCGTGCCGGGCATGACGGCGGCGGGCGCCTGCAACGGCGCGATGTCCACAGATGCTTGTCTGCGCGAGGGGCTTGCGGCAGCGAAGGTCGCGCTCAAGGCGCTGGGGCTTGCGACACCGCGCGGGTTGAAACCGCCCATGGCCGATGACCGTGCAGGGGCGTGCGAGACCTTGTGGCATGTGCCGGGCAAGGGGCGGGCATGGCTTGATTTCGCCAATGACGTCACCACCAAGGATGTCGCCCAATCCGCACAAGAGGGCTTTCGTTCGGTCGAGCATATGAAACGCTACACGACCCAAGGCATGGCCCCCGACCAAGGCAAGAGCTCCAACATCGCGGCGCTGGCCTATCTGGCCGACACCACCGGGCGCGGTATCGCCGAGACAGGCACGACAACCTATCGCCCACCCTTTAGCCCCGTCAGCCTTGGCGCGATGGGAGCCTTTGCCCAAGGGCATGGCTTTGCCCCCGAGCGCCACATGACCAGCCATGCGGCACTCACCGCGCGCGGGGTGCCGATGATCGAGGCAGGGCTGTGGTATCGCCCCAGCTATGTGCCGATCCCCGGTGAGACGACATGGCGCGAGGCGTGCGACCGCGAGGTCGGCATGGTGCGAAACGCCGTCGGCGTCGTCGAGGTCTCGACCTTGGGCAAGATTGACATCCAGGGGCCGGACGCGGGGGCCTTCCTCGATTTCGTCTATACCAACACCTTCTCGACCCTGCCCGTAGGGCGGGTGCGCTATGGCTTGATGCTGCGCGAGGATGGGCATGTCATGGATGACGGCACAACCGCGCGGCTAGGCGAGCATCATTATGTCATGACCACCACCACCGCCGCTGCGGGTCAGGTGATGGCACATCTGGAACTGGTAGCCCAAGGGCTACGCCCTGATTTCGATGTGCGGCTGATCTCGGTCACCGAGGCTTGGGCGCAGTTTTCCGTAGCTGGCCCCTTGGCCCGCGATCTGATCAACACCGTTCTCGACCAACCGATCGATGATGCAGGCTTTCCGTTCATGGCGTGTGGCACGGTCAAAGTGCAGGGGGTTCCAGGGCGGCTCTTTCGCATCTCGTTCTCGGGGGAACAAGCGTATGAGATCGCGGTCCCTGCGCGTTTCGGCGCGGCGCTCTACCGCGATCTGGTCGCCCGCGCCGAGACGATGGGGGGCGGTGCCTATGGGATGGAAGCGCTCAATGTCTTGCGCATTGAAAAGGGCTTTATCACCCATGCTGAGATCCATGGCCGGACCACCGCCTATGACATCGGGATGGGCCGCATGCTGTCGCCGAAGAAAGATTTTATCGGCAAGGCGGCGGCCCAGCGCCCCGGCTTGATTGATCCGGGCCGCGAGCGCCTTGTGGGGTTGCAGCCCGTGGCCGCAGCTGGGGTACTCAGCGCAGGTGCGCGGCTTTTCTCAGCCGGTGATCCGCAGACCCGTGTGCATGATCAAGGCTATGTCACCTCGGTCGGGTATTCGCCCAGCTTGGGGCATATGATCGGCTTGGGCTTCTTGCGCCACGGCCCCGAGCGTATCGGCCAAAAGGTCGTGATGGTCGATCACCTGCGCGGCCTGCGTGTGCCGGTCAAGGTGGTCGATCCGGTGTTCTTTGACCCCGAGGGAGGGCGCGCGCGTGGCTGAACTGATCCCGACCCCGCCCGCCCAAGGGCTGACACCCGTGAGCTTGCCTGATGTGGTGCTCGATGCCGCGCCCTTGATCCCGATCTGGTCGATCGCGCCTTATCAGGGACAGGCCGACCGCGTTGGGGCCTTGCTGGAAACACACCTTGGTCTTGGCTTCCCTGCCGCCGGCATGACCTTTTCCAACGGCACGGTCAGCATCGCTTGGTCGGGCTATGAGCAAGCCTTTTTGATGGGTGCGGCGCCTGATGCATCGCTATCGGCGCATGCGGCGCTGACCGATCAATCCGATGCTTGGGCGCGACTAGTCTTGTCCGGCCCGTTGGCGCGCACAGTTTTGGCGCGGCTAGTACCGCTCGACCTGTCGCCTGCGGCCTTTCCCGTGGGCGCAGCTGCACGCAGCATGCTTGGTCACATGAACATGCTGATCACGCAGCCCGAGGCGGGGGTCTTCACGCTGATGATCTACAGGTCCATGACGGCCACAGCAGTGCATGAGCTGTCGCAGGTCATGGCGATGGTCAGCGCGCGCGCGGCCCTCTGAGTTCACGCATCGGGATGGGGCGCGACACCCCGCATGGCCAGTGCCTTGGCGATGATTGCCACCATGTCGCGGGCCAAGACCGGATCGTCATAGCGCGCATCCGCGGCGCGCTGCACCCAGATGCGATGGGCATTGCGCAGCTGCGCATCGCTGCGCTGCGCGGGGTCGAGATGCCGCACGAGTCGCACACGGGTTTGCACCGCATCAAAGCGCGCGATTGGGCGCGCCATCAATTCCGCTACGGCCAAATCGACCGGATCGGCGACAATGGGCGCAGGCGCGGCACGGCCGCCACCCATGGCAAAGAACATGAGCACCACCGCCAAAGCGATGACGGCCAAAATGGCAAATACTGCCTGTGTCGCCACCGCGCCGCTTTGGCAGGCGGCAAAACAGCGGGCGCGCGTGAAAATCTGTGATCTGGTCAAAGACATAGGCGAGGGATGCCAGAAAACTGCGGCAAGATTGGGACGAAACCACGAAAGCTTGGCGAATTCATCCCCAGCATTTCGCTCAGGGCGGACTGGACAGCGCGCTTGTGCCTCCCGATATTGATATTATGAGTCTGCCCCCCGGTTTCCTCGATGAACTGCGCAACCGCATCTCGATCACCCAGGTGGTCGGGCGCAAAGTGATCTGGGACAACCGCAAATCTAATCAGGCCAAAGGCGACATGTGGGCGCCCTGCCCTTTCCATCAGGAAAAATCGGCATCCTTCCATGTCGATGACCGAAAAGGGTTCTATTACTGCTTCGGCTGCCACGCCAAGGGCGACGCAATTTCCTTTGTGCAAAACACCGAGAATATGGGCTTCATGGAGGCGATCGCGCTCTTGGCGCGCGAGGCAGGCATGCAAATGCCCGAACGCGACCCGGAAGCGGCCAAACAGGCCGATCAGGCCCAACGCCTTGCCGCCGCGACCGAGGCTGCTGTGGGCTTTTTCAGGCTCCAGCTTCAGACCGCCGCAGCGGCGCCGGCGCGCGCCTATCTTGAAAAGCGCGGTTTGGATGCAGCCACCATCGCGCGTTTCGAGATCGGCTTTGCCCCACCGGCCCGCCAAGCGGCCTTTGGCGCGCTGACGGGCAAGGGGATCGCCGAAGACGACCTGATCACAGCCGGGATTGCTAGCCGCCCCGATGATGGTGGCGCGCCTTATGATGCGTTTCGCGATCGGATCATGTTTCCCATCCGCGACGCGCGTGGGCGCTGCATCGGTTTTGGCGGGCGCGCCATGGCCGCCGATGCGCGCGCCAAGTACCTCAATTCCCGCGAGACGCCGCTCTTTGACAAGGGACGCGCGCTATATAACCACGGCCCAGCGCGCGAAGCGGCAGGCAAGAGCCAGCGCTTGATTGTGGCCGAAGGCTACATGGATGTCATCGCACTGGTCAAAGCGGGCTTTGAGGCGGCCGTCGCCCCGCTTGGCACCGCCGTGACCGAGGATCAGCTGCGCCTGATGTGGCGCATGGCCGATGAGCCGATCATCGCGCTCGATGGCGACAAGGCCGGTATCCGCGCGGCGATGCGCCTGGTCGATCTGGCGCTGCCGATGCTAGCACCGGGCAAAAGCCTTCGGTTTTGTATCCTGCCGGAGGGGCAAGATCCTGACGACCTGTTAAAGGCACGCGGGACAGAGGCGATGCAATCGCTGCTTGATGGGGCCGAACCCTTGGTGCGCATGCTGTGGCGGCGCGAGACCGAGGGGCAGATCTTTGACAGCCCCGAACGGCGTGCGGCCCTCGATCAACGCCTGCGTGCCTGCATCGGACGCATCCCCGACCAAGGCTTGCGCCGCCACTATGGCGAGGCTTTGGCCGATCTGCGCCGGGCGCTCTTTCGCCCACCCCAGCAAGGGCAAGGGCAAGGGTCGCGCCAAGGTCGCCGCGCATGGCAATCGCGCGGCTTTGCAGAGGCACCGACACCCTTGGCCGAAACGCGCAACTCGGCCCTCGGCTCAGGGGCGCTTGGGGCCGACGATCTGCGTGTGACGCTGATCTTGGCCACGCTGTGCCGCTATCCCGCGCTGATTGCAGCCTTCGAGGACGATCTAGCGCGGCTTGCGCCCTCCAGCCCCGCCTATGGCGCGCTCATCGACCTGTTGTTGTCAACGCGTGCAACCGACGCCGATGGGATCGCCGCCGAATGTGCGCAGACCGGCCTTGGTGATATTCATGCGAATTTGAACACGATGCCACATCTTCGGATCACACCGATTCTGAGCGGTCCAGCCGAGCCGGAAAAAGCGCGGCTCTGCCTGACCGAAGAATTCGCGAAATACCACGCCAGCCGCGCGCTGGCCGCCGAGATGGCCGAGGCGCTTGAAGATCTTGAAAAGTTGCCCGAAGGTGATTCGCGCCTTGTGCGCAGGCTTAATCACGCCGTACAGACACGGCACCGTGCCGGACGCGGCACGACCGCTCATGCCAATGGGACAGTCAATGAAGACACAGCCGCATTGTCCAAAGGCTTGCAAGCCTTGATAGAGGCGCGCGTCTGGGAGAAGAAAAGCCGCTGATCCACCTATGCGAATCAGTGATTCGCATTACATAACTTGCAGTAGCAAAGAATTGGCTGTCGCAAAGGCTGCCGTTTTGCCGCCACACGACGCCGAAGGACACCCGCCCATGGCCAAAGACACCGACGAGACCAAGGATCAGGACGGCGAAGAAACCGAAATCGGTCTCGATATGAGCCAAGCCGCGGTCAAGAAGATGATCGCCGAAGCGCGCGCGCGCGGCTACATCACCTATGACCAGCTCAACACCGTCCTGCCGCCGGAGCAGGTCTCGTCCGAGCAGATCGAAGATGTGATGTCGATGCTCTCGGAAATGGGTGTCAATGTCATCGAAGATGACGAGGCAGACGATGACGGTGAGGCCAGTAAAGGCGCAACCGATCTGGTCGAAACCTCGTCGTCGCGCGAGATCACGCTGGCCACGAGCGAGACCGAAAAGCTCGACCGCACCGATGACCCTGTGCGCATGTATCTGCGCGAGATGGGGTCGGTCGAACTTCTCTCGCGTGAAGGTGAAATTGCGATCGCCAAACGCATCGAGGCGGGTCGCAACACCATGATCGCAGGGCTTTGCGAAAGCCCGCTGACCTTTCAGGCGATCACCATTTGGCGCGACGAACTTCTCGACGAAGATATCTTGCTGCGCGATGTGATCGATCTTGATGCCACATTCGGCCGCTCGCTTGGCGATGACGACGATGGGCCGGTTGTGGCCGATGTGCCGGGTGCCGTGGCAGGAACGCCGCGTGGCAATGACACCGATGAGCCCGAGCTTGACGCGGACGGAAACCCCCTGTCGCGCGATGGCGATGATGACGAGGATGACGACGAGCAGGCCAATATGAGCCTGGCGGCCATGGAAGCGGCCCTGAAACCACGCGTCCTTGAAACCCTCGACCGGATCGCTGACGACTACATCAAGCTCTCAGAGATGCAAGATAAGCGCATCTCGGCGACGCTGAACGAGGATTCGAGTTTTTCGCGCAACGACGAGGCTGTCTATCAGACCTTGCGCGCGGAAATCGTTGAGCTGGTCAATGAGCTGCATTTGCACAATAACCGCATCGAGGCGTTGATCGATCAGCTTTACGGCATCAACCGCCGCATCATGGCCATCGACAGCTCCATGGTAAAGCTGGCCGACCAAGCCCGCATCAACCGCCGGGAGTTTATCGACGAATATCGCGGCTACGAGCTTGATCCGGCATGGTGCGAACGCATGGCCGCCAAATCGGGGCGCGGCTGGCAAGCGCTGATGGAGCGCTCGCGCGACAAGGTCGAGGAACTGCGCGCCGACATGGCGCAGGTCGGCCAGTATGTGGGTCTTGATATCAGCGAATTCCGCCGCATCGTGAACCAGGTGCAAAAGGGCGAGAAGGAAGCCCGTCAGGCGAAAAAGGAAATGGTCGAGGCCAACCTGCGCCTCGTGATCTCGATCGCCAAGAAATACACCAACCGCGGGCTGCAGTTCCTTGATCTTATACAAGAGGGCAATATCGGTCTGATGAAAGCGGTCGATAAGTTCGAATATCGCCGCGGCTACAAGTTCTCGACCTATGCCACATGGTGGATCCGTCAAGCGATCACCCGCTCCATCGCCGATCAGGCGCGCACGATCCGTATTCCCGTTCATATGATCGAGACGATCAACAAGCTGGTGCGCACGGGGCGCCAAATGCTCCACGAGATCGGCCGCGAACCCACGCCCGAGGAATTGGCCGAAAAACTGCAAATGCCGCTCGAAAAGGTCCGCAAGGTGATGAAAATCGCCAAGGAACCAATTTCGCTCGAAACCCCCATCGGGGATGAGGAAGACAGCCAGCTTGGCGATTTCATCGAGGACAAGAACGCCGTTTTGCCGCTCGACAGCGCCATTCAGGAAAACCTCAAGGAAACGACGACGCGGGTTCTGGCGTCGCTCACGCCGCGCGAGGAACGCGTCCTGCGCATGCGCTTTGGCATCGGGATGAACACGGATCACACGCTCGAAGAGGTCGGCCAGCAGTTCAGCGTGACCCGCGAGCGCATCCGCCAGATCGAGGCCAAGGCTTTGCGGAAGTTGAAGCACCCGAGCCGGTCGCGGAAGCTACGGTCTTTCCTTGATCAGTAGGGTGGGCATTTTGCCCACCACAGCACAGCGCGGTGGGCGGGATTGCCCACCCGCAGGGAAAAGATAGTGCGCCGCCTTCTCGATGCTCTGCCGCTTTGGATGCTGGTTGTGGCTTGCCTCACGCTTGGCCTCGCCCCCTTTACCCCCGAGCCGCATATCTGGGAAAAGCTCAAGATGCTGGCGGCGGGGGAACTGGTGCGGCCGCTCGACATCTTCGACCTACTCCTGCACGGGCTGCCGTGGCTATTGCTGATCGCCAAGCTGAGCATCGGCCGCCGTGCTGTGTAGGGCGCACCCTACCTTTTCAACCGATCCAGCATCTCGGCCGCCGCCGCGTCTGGGGTCATCTCACCTGCGGCCACCTGTGCGGCCATCTCGGCCATCGCCGCCTTGACCGCCGGATCGGCGCGTAGCCGCGCCAAAAGCCCCTCGCGCACCTCTTGGTCGAACCAATGCGCGGCCTGTTCGGCGCGGCGGCGGTCCCACCAACCCTGATCCTTGCGCCAGCGCGCCAAGGCCTGCATCTCAACCCAAGCCTGCGCAATCCCGTCGCCTGTCACGGCCGAAACCGGCAGCGCCTTGGGAAAACCCTCGGGGTCTTGCGGGCGTTTTCGCAACAAGCGCAGCGCGCCTGCATAATCGGCGACGGTCCGCGTCGCGGCCGCTTTCAGATCGCCATCGGCCTTGTTCACAAGGATCAGATCGGCCATTTCCATGATCCCGCGCTTGACGCCCTGCAACTCGTCCCCGCCAGCGGGTGCCAGAAGCAGCACGAACAGATCGCAGATCTCGGCCACCATCGTCTCGGATTGGCCGACGCCCACCGTCTCGATCAGCACCACGTCGAACCCCGCCGCCTCGCACAAGGCCACAGCCTCGCGCGTGCGGCGCGCGACGCCACCCAAATGGCTGGAGGACGGCGAGGGGCGGATAAAGGCCGCGGCTTCGCGGCTGAGCAGTTCCATCCGCGTCTTGTCACCCAAGATCGAGCCGCCCGACCGCGCCGAGGAGGGATCAACCGCCAGCACCGCGACCCTAAGGCCCGCGCCAACCAGCGCCATGCCGAACGCCTCGATGAAGGTGGATTTGCCAACCCCCGGTGTGCCCGACAACCCGATGCGCAACGCTTGGCGGTCATGGCCGCGCAAGGCCTCGATCAGGGCGGTGGCCTGTGTACGGTGGTCAGCCCGCGTACTTTCGACCAGCGTGACCGCGCGCGCCAAGGCCCGGCGTTCGCCCGCCAAGATGCGGGGGGCCAAATCGTCGCCATCGTCTCGCTGTGCCGTCATGGCGTGGCCGCCCTTTCCTGCCCGATCACGCTATCTGCCCCCGCAAGGCGCGGCCTGTCCAGTACAAGCGGCAGGCTTTGGTGTTGACGCTTGCACCAAGGCTGGCCCATCTGGCCGTGAATCAGTGCAGCAAACGGGACCCCGACGCATCTTGGCCCTGCCCATCGACGATATCTTGCCTGCGCTTTGCGCGGCCTTGGCGGCCGATGGGCGCGCAGTGCTGCAAGCGCCCCCCGGCGCGGGCAAGACGACAGGCGTGCCGCTGGCGCTGTTGGGCCAGGTCAATGGCCGCATCGTGATGCTGGAGCCGCGGCGCTTGGCTGCGCGCGCCGCCGCCGAGCGGATGGCCGAGATGCTGGGCGAACCCGTGGGCCAAACCGTGGGCTACCGCATCCGCGGCGAAAGCGTCGTTGGCCCCGCCACGCGGATCGAGGTGGTGACCGAGGGCATCCTGACGCGGATGCTGCAAGATGCGCCCGATCTGCCCGGTGTGGGCTGTGTGATCTTTGACGAGTTTCACGAACGCTCGCTCAATGCCGATCTGGGCCTTGCGCTGGCATGGGAGGTGCGCGGCGCATTGCGCCCCGATCTCGCCATCGTGGTGATGTCGGCGACGCTCGATGCCGCCCCTGCCGCCGCGATGCTGGGCGATGCGCCGCTTTTGACATCGGAGGGGCGCGCCTATCCGGTCGAGACCCGCCACCTCGACGCGCCCCCGCCCAAGGAGAGGCGGCTCGAGGATGGGGTGGCCGATCTGGTCTTGCGCGCGCTGTCGGAGGCACCGGGAGGGTGTCTGGTATTCCTGCCCGGCGAGGGGGAAATTCGCCGGGTGGCCACCCGACTGGCGGGCCGGTTGCCCGCCGATGTGGCCTTGCACATGCTTTACGGCGCGATGCCCTTTGCCGATCAGCGCGCGGCGATCGCGCCCGCTGCCACCGGGCGCAAGCTGGTGTTGGCGACCGCCATCGCCGAGACCTCGCTCACCATTCAGGATGTGCGCATCGTCGTCGATGCGGGCCGCGCGCGGCGGGCGCGATTCGACACGGGATCGGGCATGTCGCGGCTGGTGACCGAACCCGTCAGCCGGGCCGAGGCCGATCAGCGACGCGGGCGCGCAGGCCGGGTCGCCCCAGGCATCTGCTACCGGATGTGGACCAAGGGGGCCGAGGGCGCGCTGCCCGCCTTTCCCCCACCCGAGATCGCGGCGGCCGATCTGGCAGGCTTGGCGCTGGAACTCGCCCTTTGGGGCGGGGCCGATGGATTGGCCTTTCTCACGCCGCCACCCGAGGGTGCGCTGGCCGAGGCGCGCGGGGTTCTGTGCGATCTCGGCGCCTTGGACGGTTTGGGCCGGATCACCGACCATGGCCGGGCGCTCGCGCGCCTGCCCTTGCATCCAAGGCTGGCGCACCTGGTGCTGCGCGGTGGGGGTGGCGCGGCGCGCGTGGCCGCGCTTCTTGCCGCACGCGATCCCCTGCGCGACCGCGGCACCGATCTGGCCTTGCGCTTGCGCGCGTTGGACGATCCGGGCGGGATGGCGGCCGATCGGGGCGCTGTCGCGCAAATCCGGGACGAGGCAAAGCGTCTCAAGCGGTACGAGGGCGGCGGTGCCTTGAGCCTTGGGGCGCAGGCGGCGCTGGCCTATCCCGACCGGGTTGGCCTGCGCCGCGCAGGGGATGCGCCGCGCTATGTGCTGTCGGGCGGCAAGGGGGCCGTCATGCCCGAGGGCGACGCCTTGGCCGCTCAGCGCCTGATCGTGGCCACTGATCTGGATGGCGACCCGCGCGAGGCGCGCATCCGTCAGGCCGTTGCCTTGACCGAGGCGGAGTTGCGCGCCGTTCACGGCGATCGCATCGCGTGGCGCAGCCAGTGTGCATGGTCCAAGCGCCTCCGCCGGGTCGAAGCACGGCGGCAGGAATGTTTCGGCGCGCTGGTCCTCGATGACCGCGCATGGGCCGAGGCTCCGGCTGAGGCGGTGCTGGCGGCCCTTCTCGAGGGCATCCGCGATCTGGGGATCGACGCCTTGGGCTGGAGCGCGCGGTCGCGGCTTTTGCGCGCGCGGATTGCGGTCGCGGGTGTGGTCGATGTCGACGACGGCGCGCTGCTCGACGGATTGGAGGATTGGGCCGCGCCCTATTTGGCGGGCGCGCGCACTGCTGCCGACCTGGGCCGTTTCGATCCGCATGACGCGCTGATCGGCTGGCTTGGCCATGCTGCCATGCAAGAGGTTGACCGCCTCGCCCCGGCTGCATGGCATAGCCCGCTTGGTCGTGCGATCCCCATCGATTATGCAGGGGATGTGCCGCAGGTCGCGTTGCGCTTGCAGGAGGTGTTCGGGACCACAACCCATCCTTGTGTCGGGCCTGACCGCGTCGCGCTGAAAATGGTGCTCTTGTCGCCTGCCGGTCGCCCTGTGCAGGTGACGACCGATTTGCCGGGCTTCTGGGCGGGGAGTTACGCCGACGTGCGCAAGGAGATGCGCGCGCGCTACCCCCGTCATCCGTGGCCCGAAGACCCACGCGCGGCCGATCCGACCTTGCGGGCAAAGCCGCGCGGCGGATAGGCAGGCATGGGGGCGCTGCCCCCGCCCGTTCCGGGCTCCCCCGGGATATTTTTAAAACGAAGAAGGACAAGACATGCAGGACGGGTCGGTTCCCATCGTCAAGGAGCTGGTGCTGGTGGGCGGCGGGCATGCCCATGCGCTGGTCTTGAAGCGATGGGGAATGAGGCCCGTACCGGGGGCGCGGCTGACACTGATCAACCCCGGCCCCAGCGCGCCCTATACCGGCATGCTGCCTGGCCATATCGCCGGGCATTACGGGCGGGATGCGCTGGAGATCGATCTTGTACGGCTGGCGCGGTTTGCAGGCGCGCGGCTGATCTTGGGGGCCGTGGACGCGATCGACCCGATGGCGCAGCGGGTCAGCGTGCCGGGGCGCGCGCCGATCGCCTATGACCTGTTGTCCATCGATATCGGGATCACCAGCGACATGGCCGATCTGCCGGGTTTCGCTGCGCATGGGGTGGCGGCCAAGCCCCTTGGGCCTTTTGCTGATCGCTGGGCGGCCTTTTGCACAGGCGATGGTCCGGCGCGGATCGCGGTGATCGGGGGAGGCATTGCAGGGGTGGAGCTGGCGTTGGCGTGCGCACATCGGATGCGCGCCTTGAGCCGACCAGCCGAGATCACCGTGATCGACCGTGGCGCAATCCTCGGGCGCTGGTCGGGTCGCAAAGGGGCGCTGGCTGCGATGGCCGCCTTTGGGGTCGGCTGTGTCACCGGGAGGGAAACGATCGCCATCACCGCTGACGCCGTCCATTTGGAGGATGGGCGGCAGATCGTCTCGGATTTCACGATCGGGGCAGCGGGCGCCATACCGCATGGCTGGCTTGGGCGATGCGGCATGGCGATGGAAGCAGGCTACATGGTGGTCGATGACCAGCTCAGATCGGTCAGCCACCCGAACATCTACGGCGCGGGCGATTGTGTGCATCTCTCGGCCAGCCCGCGGCCCAAGGCGGGTGTCTTTGCCGTGCGTGCGGCACCTGTGCTGGCGTGGAACCTGCGCGCCGATCTGACGGGCGCCCAGCGCCGCCGCTTTCATCCGCAACGCGATTTCCTCAAGCTGATGTCGCTGGGCGGCAAGGAGGCCTTGGCCGAGAAGGCGGGATGGACATGGGCAAGCCCCGCCATGTGGTACTGGAAGGACCGCATCGACCGCCGTTTCATGGACAAGCTGCACGATTTGCCCAAGATGGCGCAGCCTGCCGCGCCACGTGGTGCTGCGCGCGGCGTTGTGCAAGAGATGGCCGGCCCTGCCCCCTGTGGCGGGTGCGGGGCCAAGCTGGGCGCCGGAGCGCTGACGGGCATCTTGGGCGGCAAGCCCGGCGATGACGCGGCGGTGTTGGTGACGGGGGGCGCGGGCCAGGTGATCTCGACCGACCACCTGCGCGCCTTCGCGCTTGACCCCGTGCTGGTTGCCCGCGCCGCCGCGATCCATGCGCTGGGCGATATCTGGGCGATGGGGGCCACACCGCAAGCCGCGGTTGCAAGCGTGATCTTGCCGCGGATGGCAGCGCGGTTGCAGGGCGCGTGGCTTGACGAGGTGATGACCGCCGCGCGCGGCACATTCGAAGCCGCAGGGGCCGAAATCGTCGGCGGTCACTCCACCATGGGCGCGGAGTTGACATTGGGCTTTACCGTCACCGGGCTGTTGTCGGGGCGGGCCATTACCTTGGCCGGGGCAAAGCCCGACGATGCGTTGATCCTGACTCGGGCGATCGGCACAGGCGTGGTGCTTGCCGCCGAGATGCAGCTGCGCGCCAAGGGGGCCGAGGTCGCAGCCTGTTGGGCGCAGATGACAACGCCGCAAGGCGATGCCGCCGCGATCCTTGCGCCCCATGCTCATGCCATGACGGATGTGACCGGGTTCGGACTGGCCGGGCATCTGGGCAATATCTGCGCGGCCTCCGGCGTGGGCGCAGCGGTCGATCTTGCGCGCCTGCCGCTGTTGCCCGGTGCCTTGCGGCTGTCGGAGATCGGGATCCGCTCGACGCTTTGGGCGCAGAACCGGCTGGCGCTGGCGAGCCTGGTCGCGCTGGAGGAGACACCGCTTGCGGCGCTGATCTTCGATCCGCAAACGGCCGGGGGGTTGCTGGCGGCGGTTCCATCGGATCGGGGTGATGATCTTGTCAGGCAACTGCGCGCGGCTGGCCATGATGCGGCGCTGATCGGGAAGGTCACCGCCACATCGGATATGGTCTTTGCCTGACGGGATCACATCGGGCCTGAGGGAAAATCGGTCCCGCGGACTGGACAGTGCCGCCCTGACCCTTACTGTCTGACCGCGTGGACGACCGAACGACTGAACGACCAAGGAGCAAGACGATGCGAAAATTCGGCACTAGCCAGCCGATCACACGGCTGGAAGATCAGCGCTTCCTGACGGGGCAAGGCCGCTATGTCGATGACCTTGCACCGTCGCGCGCCCTCCATGGTTACGTATTTCGCAGCCCCGAGGCGCACGGCAGGATCACAACATTGGACGTGTCCGATGCACGTAACGCGCCGGGTGTGCATCTGGTCTTGAGCGCCGCTGATCTGGCCGCTGCGGGCCTGAAGAACGCGATGCGCTTTGCGGTTGTCGCAACCGCCGAAAGCGCGCCCGCGGCCAAACCCGACCGTCCGATCCTGACCGCCGACAAGGTGCGTTTCGTGGGCGATCCCGTGGCCTTTGTCGTGGCCGACAGCCTTGCCGCGGCCAAGGATGCGGCCGAGTTGATCACGCTCGAGATCGACGCCGAACCCGTCAAGCTTGATCTTGCGCCCGGTGGGCCGACCGTTCACGCCGAAGCGCCCGACAATATCTGCTATGATTTCACCATGGGCGATGCGGCCGCGACCCAAACGGCGTTGGATACTGCCGCCCATGTATTCACCCATCGCAGCCATGACAACCGGATCATCGTCAATAGCCTCGAGCCGCGGGGCTGTTACGCCGAGATGGCGGATGGCAAGTTGCATCTGGCCTTTAACGGGCAGGGCGTCTGGGGGGCCAAGGGCGATCTGATGCGCCTGTTCGGCCTTAAGGAGACCGAGGTGCGCGTGACCAACCCCGATGTCGGAGGCGGCTTCGGGATGAAGGCGATGGGCTACCCTGAGCATTTCCTTGTCGCCCATGCCTGCCGCGTGCTGGGCCGGCCCGTGCGCTGGATGTCGGAGCGGACTGAGGCGATGCTTTCCGACAATGCAGGCCGCGATCTGGATGTCACGATCACCTTGGGTTTCGATGCGGATCTCAAGATGGTCGCTTTTCACACCGACAGTATTTCCAACCTCGGGGCCTATGTCTCGCAATTTGGGCAGAACATCCAATCCTCGCTTTATTCCAAGGTCTTGACCGGCACCTATGATGTACAGACCTATTTCTTTCGCAATCGCGGGGTGTTTACCAATACCACGCAAGTAGATGCCTATCGCGGCGCAGGCCGCCCCGAGGCCATCTATGCGCTCGAGCGCGCGATGGATTTCGCGGCGCGCGAACTCGGCGTGGATCCGCTGGAGTTGCGGCGGCGCAATTTCATCCCGGCGGCGGCCTTCCCCTACCGCAGCGCCACGGGCGAGTTGTACGATGTGGGCGATTTCCACCGGGTGCTGGCGCGCGCCGAGGAAGCCGCCGATCTGGCCGGTTTCCCCGCGCGCAAGGCCGCGTCACAGGCCAAGGGGCGGCTGCGCGGGCTTGGCACCTGTTACTACATCGAAAGCATCCTTGGCGATCCGCAGGAGACCGCGACGATCGAACTGACCGAAACGGGCGCCAAGGTCTATGTCGGCACCCAGTCGAACGGGCAAGGCCATGAAACCGTCTATGCGCAACTGTTGCATGACCAGACCGGCCTGCCGCTCGATGTGATCGAGATCGTGCAAGGCGACAGCGACCAGATCGCCAAGGGCGGCGGTACGGGCGGGTCACGCTCGGTCACGGTGCAAGGCATGGCGATGCGCGCCACGGGCGAGACGCTGATCGGCGGGCTTTGCGCCTTTCTCGACGACGCGATGGATCAGCGCGACACGGCCTTTGACGCGGAGGAGGGTGTGTTCCGCGCCCCCGGATCGAACGTGGTCATCACCCTGCTCGAGGCTGCGGGCCGCGCCAAAGCGGCCGGTCGCGGCGACCTGATCAAGGTCACGGAAACCCGCACCCTGCCCGGTCGGTCCTACCCCAATGGCTGCCATATCACCGAGGTCGAGATCGACCCAGAAACCGGCACCACCCATGTTGACCGCTACACTGTCGTCGATGATTTCGGCAACCTGATGAACCCCCGACTGGCCGAAGGGCAGGTGCATGGCGGCGTGGTGCAAGGGATCGGGCAAGCGCTGAGCGAGCATGTCGTCTATGACGAGACCGGCCAGCTTTTGACCGCGAGCTTTATGGATTACGGCATGCCGCGGGCCGATGACACGCCCTTTATCGCCTTTTACACCGAGCCCGTGCCATCGACGGCCAACCCCTTGGGCATGAAGGGCTGCGGCGAGGCCGGCACCGTCGGCGCGCTGGCCGCGGTGGCCAATGCGGTGCAGGACGCGCTTTGGCCCTTGGGCATCCGGCAGGTCGACATGCCCTTCACCCCGTCCCGCGTTTGGGGGATGGTGCAGCATGGCACCGCGAGCGTGGCCGCCTGAGCGACTGAGACGATGGTTCGGGGGCCATGCCAGCCCCTTGCCAACACGCTATGCCAAACGCGCCGTGACAACCCATGTCGTGCTGCTTGACGGCACGATGTCACAGCTTACCCATGGGCAAGAGACGAATATCGGTCTGACCTACCAGTTATTGCGCGAGGTTTCGGCCAAGGCACATCTCTCGATCCATTACGCGCCGGGTGTGCAATGGCAAAGCTGGCGCCACACCCATGAGGTGATTGTGGGCATCGGGTTGAACCGGCAAATCCAGCGCGCCTATCTGCATCTGGCGCGCCATTACCGGCCGGGTGATCGGGTCATGCTGATGGGCTATTCGCGCGGCGCACATGCGGTCCGCGCATTGGCGGGGATGATCGACAAGATGGGCCTGCTCAGGCCTGCGCATCTCGATCCAACCACGCGGCGGCGGCTCTATACTCTGTACCGCACCGAACCCGATGGGGCGGCCGCGCGCGCGATGAAAGCAAGCCTCTGCCACCCGCCTTGCCCGATCGCATTCTTGGGGGCTTACGATACGGTCAGCACGCGCAACATGCACACGCCGCTGATTTGGCGGCTTTTGCCAACACCGCATTCCTTTCACGACGACCGATTGGGCCAAGGCATCCAAATGGCCCGCCAAGCCCTCGCGCTCGAGGAGACACGGGTGGCCTATCACCCGTTGATCTGGAAAAGCGATCCGGGGGATGCGGCCAGTGGACGGGTGCAGCAGATGTGGTTTCGCGGCAGTCATGGCGATGTGGGCGGGCAATTGGGCGGCCTGGGCTGGGCGCGACCCTTGGCCAATATCCCGCTCGTCTGGATGCTGTCAGAGGCCGAGACCGCAGGGCTTGCGCTGCCATTGCATTGGCGCAACCGCTTTGTCACCGATGCGGGCGCACAAGGTATCGGCATGAACCGTGGCGTGGGCCTGTTTTTCGTGCTGCGCCGACGGCGGCCCTTGGGGCAAGACCCCTCGGAAATGGTGCATCCCAGCGCCATGATGGCCGCGAAGATGTATGGTTTCCCGGCCCGGTCGGCCCATCCAGCCTAACGCTGTACCACCAGGTCGGATCTATCGTTAGCCAAAGACATCAAACGGATAGCCAACCCCGGTCAGGAACAGCCCGTCGGGGGGCGCCACCGGCCCACAGGCCGCGCGATCACACGCAGCAAGGGCGTGGGCCACATCTTCGGGCGCCCAAGCGCCTGCACCGACGCGCTCCAGCGTGCCGACGATCGAGCGTACCTGGTTGTGCAGGAATGAGCGCGCGCGCAGGCAAAAGGCGATTTCGCGCCCATTGGGGGTGGCACTCTCCGCGATCGTGATTTCATCGAGGGATTTCACAGGGCTCGCCGCCTGGCAAAGCGCTGCCCGGAAGGTGGTGAAGTCGTGCCGCCCCACGAGATGCGCCGCCCCGGCCTGCATCGCCGCAACATCGAGATGATGGCGCAGATGCCAGGCCTGCCCGCGCTGGTGGACCAAAGGCGCGCGGCGGCAGATCACGCGGTAGGTATAGCGCCGCTCGATCGCCGAGAACCGCGCATGCCAGTCATCGGCCACCCGCGCGCAGGCCACGACAGCGACGGGCGCAGGCTTGAGATGCCAATTCAGCGCCTCGGACAGGCGAAAGGGGTCCCAGTCGCGGGCCATGTCGCATTGGGCGACCTGCCCGGTCGCATGGACACCCGCATCGGTACGCCCGGCGGCGGCGACCGATGGCACACCCTCCTCGAGCGCGGCCAAGGCCACCTCGAGCGCACCTTGCACGGTGGGCAGACCGGATTGCCGCTGCCACCCGGCAAAGGGCGCACCGTCATATTCGATTTTCAGCGCATAGCGGGGCATGACGCGGGACATAGGCGCGAATCCCCCTCGCCGCCAAGGGGCAAATGGCACGCCGCTGCCCTCTCGCATTGGACGTCCATCGTGCTTACTGTCAGTGTCAGGAAGTGAAAGGTACAGCGATTTGGTCATCCAGACGATCACGGACAGGCTGGGCCATCAGGTGGCGGAGATGACGCAAGCGGTGAGCGGGCTGTTTGCGGCGCCGACGATCCGGCTGGGCGTGACCGGGCTGAGCCGGGCAGGAAAGACCGTCTTCATCACCTCGCTGGTGGCCAATCTGTTGGAGCGGGGGCGCATGCCGGGGCTTGAGGCCGCGCGCTTGGGCCGGATCGAGGCGGCCTATCTGCAACCCCAGCCCGACGATACCGTGCCGCGGTTCGCGTTCGAGAACCATCTCGCCGCCTTGACCGGGCCACACCCTTATTGGCCTGAAAACACCCGCGCCGTGTCGGAATTGCGGCTCTCGTTGCGGGTCAGGCCGGGCGGTGTCCTGGCGGGGCTTGCAGGGCCGCGCATCGTGCATCTCGATATCGTTGATTACCCGGGGGAATGGCTGCTTGACCTGGGATTGCTGGATCAAAGCTATGCATCCTGGTCGCGCGAGGCGCTGGCCCTTGCGGCCGCGCGGCCCGCGGCAGAGGCCTATCTGAGGCTCATGGCCGAGATCGCGCCCGATGAACCACACGACGAGCCGCGGCTTGCAGCACTTGCCAAGGCATGGGCAAGCTATCTGCGCGCAGCCCAAGAGGCCGGATTTGCCGATTGTACGCCGGGGCGGTTCTTGCTGCCCGGTGATCTGGAGGGAAGCCCCGCCCTGACCTTTGCACCGTTGCCGCCCGGACCCACACCGCGCGGGTCGCTGGCGCGTGAATGTGCGCGCCGTTTCGCGGCCTACCAGACGCAGGTCGTCAAACCCTTCTTTCGCGCCCATTTCGCGCGGATCGACCGGCAGATCGTGCTGGTCGATGTGCTGGCGGCCATCCATGCAGGGCCTGAAGCACTCGCCGATCTGCGCCGCGCAATGGCAGGCGTCTTGTCTGCATTCCGGCCCGGGCGAAACGCGGTCTTGGCGGGCTTGCTGGGCAAAAAGCGGGTGGACAAGATCCTTTTTGCCGCAACCAAGGCCGATCATCTGCACCATGGCCAGCATGATCGGCTGGCCGCGCTCATGGGAGCGCTGGTCAGCGAGGCGCGCAGGCGCGCCGAATTCGCAGGCGCGCGCACCCATGCCATGGCGCTGGCCGCCTTGCGCAGCACGGTCGAGGAACGCCGGATGGTCGATGGGGTGATGCGCGACCTGGTACGCGGCACCTTGCAGGAGACGGGCGCGCAGGTCGCGCTCGCTCCCGGTGATCTGCCCGCTGACGCAACGACCTTTCTCTCCGCAGTCGCGGCCGGCGGTAAGCCTTGGACCGATGGGGAATACGCGGTGATGCGCTTTGCCCCGGCCCCGCTGACGCTGCGCGCAGGCGAAGGACCGCCACATATCCGGCTTGATCGCGCGGCGGAATTTCTTTTGGGAGACAAGCTGTGAGCCATGTTTCAGCCAAGTGGGGGGCGCTGCCCCCCGGCGCCCTCGGCGCCGCCCCCCGGGATATTTTTGAAACGAAGAAGCAAGGGGCCGTGCGATGACGACCCGCAAAGGCCCCGTGCTGATCGAAATCACGGAAGCTGCGCCGGTTTTGCCGCATGAGGCCCTCGTGCCGCCCGATGGCGCGGCCTTGCCGGAGGGGCGCGCCATGCTTTTGGCCGCGCGTTTGGCCGCGAGGCGGCCCAGCCGTTTGGCACGTTTGTTCTGGCAATCGGCGGTTGGGTTGATCACGCTCTTGGCGGGGATCGCGGCATGGGATGCCATCGCGGCACTTGTGACCCTGCGCCCGGTGCTCGGTTGGGTGGCAACAGGGCTTGCGGGGATCGTCTTTGTGAGCCTTGCGGGGCTCGCGCTGCGCGAGGCCTTGGCGTTTCGCCGGCTTGGGCGGCTGGACCGGCTCCGCGCAGCGGCACAATCGGCGCAGGCGACAGGTGATCTGGGCGCGGCACGGCAGGTCATAGCGGCGCTTGATGCGCTTTATCGTGACCGCGCCGAATTGGCCGGCCCGCGCGCTGCGCTGACGCGCCAACGCGACGATGTGTTCGATGTTGCGGCCCTTTTTGCCTTGGCCGAGGCACAGCTGATCGCCCCGCTTGATGCGGCGGCGCGCGTTGAAATCGAGGCCACGGCCCGCCAGGTCGCCACCGTCACCGCGCTGGTGCCGATTGCGCTTGCCGATGTGCTGGCCGCGCTGACCGGAAATATGCGGATGATCCGACGCATCGCCGAGATCTATGGCGGGCGATCCGGCCCCTTGGGGACATGGCGGCTGACGCGGGCGGTGCTGACGCATTTGGTGGCAACCGGGGCGGTGGCGATCGGGGATGATCTGATCGGTTCGATCGCCGGTGGTTCGGTCTTGTCCAAGATTTCGCGCCGTTTCGGTGAAGGGGTGGTCAATGGCGCATTGACCGCACGGGTAGGGATCGCCGCGATGGAGGTCTGTCGGCCGCTTCCCTTTGGTCCGGGGCAGAAGCCGGGGGTCGGCGCGCTCATTCGCCGGGCGCTTGCAGGACTTTTCGGGCAGGCCAAGGCGTCGCCCACACGTGACATCGACCAAGGCGCAGGGCAATAATCGGGGATGCACCAGCCCCAGAAAGACCGCCCCCTCCTTGGCATCGTCTTGATGCTTGGCTTTTGTCTGCTCATCCCGTTCTCGGATGCGCTGGCCAAGATGCTGGGCGACCACTTCCCGCTTTGGCAGCTGATCTTTGCACGGTTCATGGCCCAGACGTTGATGTTCGTGCCGCTTGCCATGATGCGGGGCCAAGCAATCCTGGCGAAGGGACGGGTGCTTGTGCTGGCGATGTTGCGCACCATGCTTCAGATTTGCGGCATCGCGATGATGTTCAGCGCGCTGCGCTTCCTGCCCTTGGCCGATGCGGTGGCGATCGCCTTTGTCATGCCCTTCATCATGTTGATCCTTGGTCACTATATCCTTGGCGAAGAGGTCGGTCCGCGGCGCATGATGGCTTGCACAATCGGATTTGTCGGCACGCTGATGGTGGTGCAGCCCAGCTTTTCCGCCGTAGGCTGGCCTGCCTTGCTGCCACTTGGCGTGGCGCTGATCTTTGCGCTGTTCATGCTGGTCACGCGCCTGATCGCGAAGGAAATCGCGCCCGTGGCCCTGCAAGGCTTGGGTGGCATCATCGGCCTGACGATCCTTGGTCTGCTGTGGCTTTTGCCCAATCCGGGCGGGACGCCACCGATGATTGGCTGGGCCACGCCTCCCGATCGGGCCGCGCTTTGGCTTTTGGTGGCCTTGGGGATCACCGGCTCGCTGGGGCATTTGTTGATGAGTTGGTCGCTGCGCTTTGCGCCTGCGGCTACCTTGGCACCGATGCAATATCTTGAAATCCCGATGGCAGCCTTGGTCGGCTTGGTTCTGTTTGCCGAGTTTCCCAATGGTTTGGCGCTGGCCGGCATCGCAGTGACCATAGCGTCTGGGCTTTACATCGTTGCCCGCGAGCGGCGGCTGAGCCAGGCCGATTGAGCGCGCGCAAAACCGGCGCGTGGCCATGGCGCTAGCATGGGGCCATGTCACGCCCCAACGAGCACAGCACAGCCGAGATTGCCGCCCGGATTGCCGCGCCTGCGGGACGGGGCGATCTGCGCGATGTGGTCTATGGCGCCATCGACGGCGCGGTGACAACATTTGCCATCGTGGCAGGGGTTGCAGGGGCGGATCTGCCGACGCAGGTGATCCTTGCCTTGGGGGTGGCGAACCTTTTGGCCGATGGCTTCTCGATGGCGGCCGGCAATTACGCCGGCACCAAAGCCGAAGCCGAGGACACGCAACGCCTGGCCGGGATCGAACGCCGCGAATTGGTACGAAACCGCGCTGGCGAGCGCGCGGAAATCCATGAGATCCTGCGCCAAAAGGGCTTGCATGGGGCTGTGCTGGACCAGGCCACGGACCAGATCATGCAAGACACGAAGGCAGCCATTTCGCTGATGCTGACCGATGAATACGGGCTGGCCCCGGTCGTACCGCGCCCCTTGCGGGCGGCGGGGGCGACATTTTCGGCTTTCGTCGTCGCCGGTGCCGTGCCGCTTGCACCATTCGCCTTTGGCGTTGAGCAGGCCTTTGGATTGGCCACCACGATGACATTATGCGTTTTTTTTGCCATCGGCGCGGCGAAGAGCCTGTGGTCCGAGGCACCATGGTGGAAGGCGGGGATCGAGACCTTGCTCATCGGCGGTGCGGCAGCCCTTGTCGCTTATGGTGTGGGGTGGCTTTTTGCAGCCTGAGCCCTCTTTACCCGGCGGGGGCTGCGGCCTATACCGCCAGCCATGACGCATATCGTGGTTCAGATCATTCGAATTACGGGCCCGGCGCTCTGATCAACTGAGCCGCCGGGATCGAGGTGCTTGAGCCATCGCACCGCCGCCGTTATTGCCCCATTAGCCGACAGATAGGGAGCGCCCGAGATGTGCGCCGATACGCCGAACGTGGACTACAAGGACACGCTGAACCTACCAAAGACCGAATTTCCGATGCGCGCAGGGTTGCCGCAGCGCGAGCCGGGCTGGCTGGCCCGCTGGGAAGAGATCGGGGTTTATGAAAAGCTGCGCGCCAAGGCCAAGGATGGATCGCGCAAACCCTTCACGCTGCATGATGGCCCCCCCTATGCGAATGGGCATCTGCATATCGGACATGCGCTGAACAAGATCTTGAAAGACATGGTCGTGCGCAGCCAGCAAATGTCGGGCTTTGACGCGCGCTATATCCCTGGCTGGGATTGTCACGGCCTGCCGATCGAATGGAAGATCGAGGAAGCCTATCGCGCCAAGGGGCAAGACAAGGACAAGATCGACGTGGTCGATTTCCGTCAGGAATGCCGCCGTTTCGCTGAAGGTTGGATCGATATCCAGCGCGCGGAGTTCAAGCGTCTTGGTGTGACAGGGACATGGGACAAACCCTATCTCACGATGGATTTCCACGCCGAGCGCGTGATCGCCGAGGAATTCCAGAAATTCCTGATGAACGGCGCGCTTTATCAAGGCTCCAAGCCCGTGATGTGGTCGCCTGTCGAAAAGACCGCGCTGGCCGAGGCCGAGGTGGAATATCACGACCGCCAGACTGATGCTGTCTGGGTGCCATTCCGCGTCGTACCTGCAAGCGAAAAGATGGCGCTCTTGGACGCCGAGCCCACGGCCTTTAACGATGCGCTGCACGGGATGGCCGCCAGCGATCTTGACACCGCCAAGGTGGTGATCTGGACCACGACACCGTGGACCTTGCCGCAAAACCGCGCGATCTGTTTTGGCCCCGAGATCGGCTATGGTCTCTACGAGATCACGGGCCGCCCCGAGGAATGCTGGGCGCGGATCGGCGACCGCTACCTGATCGCCGACAAGCTGGCCGATGATGCGCTTGGGGCCATGCGGCTTGAGCCGTCGATGTATCGCCGCCTACGCGATGTCGCAGCGGATGAATTGTCCACGCTCACTTGCGCGCATCCCTTGCGCGGCGCGGATGGTGCCAATGGCGAATGGGATTTCGACGTGCCGCTGCTGCCCGGCGATCATGTGACCGATGATGCAGGCACGGGCTTTGTCCATACCGCGCCCAGCCATGGCGACGACGATTTCGAGATTGGGCGCAAGCATGGCCTGCCCATGACCTACAACATTCTTGATGATTCCAGCTATCGCGCGGACCTGCCGTTTTTTGCGGGCGAGCGGATCATCAAGGAGGATGGCAAGCCCGGCGGCGCCAACAAGGCGGTGATCGACAAGCTGGTCGCGGTCGGCGGGCTTTTGGCGCGCCGCCGCATCACGATTTCCGACGCGCATAGCTGGCGCTCCAAGGCGCCTGTGATCCGTCTGAACCGCCCGCAGTGGTTCGCGGCCATCGACAAGCCCTTGGGCGATGGAATGGACACTTATGGCGAAACGATCCGCCAACGCGCGCTGACCTCGATCGACCAACTGGTGGACTGGACGCCCAAGACGGGCCGCAACCGGCTGTATGCGATGATCGAGGCGCGCCCCGATTGGGTGCTGTCGCGCCAGCGCGCATGGGGCGTGCCGCTGACCTGTTTCACGAAAAAGGGCGCGCAACCCACCGACCCCGATTTCCTGCTGCGTGATCCGGCGGTGAACGCCCGCATCCTCGATGCCTTCGAGGCCGAAGGGGCCGATGCATGGTACAAGCCCGGCGCCAAGGCGCGTTTCTTGGGCAACGCCTATGACCCGGATAAGTGGGAGCAAGTCTTCGACATTCTCGATGTGTGGTTCGATTCAGGCTCGACACATGCCTTTGTCTTGCGCGACCGCGAGGATGGCTCGGCGGACGGGATCGCCGATCTTTACCTCGAAGGCACCGACCAGCATCGGGGATGGTTCCATTCCTCGATGCTGCAAGCCTGCGGCACGATTGGGCGCGCGCCTTATCGCGGGGTGCTGACGCATGGCTTCACGCTTGATGAAAAGGGCATGAAGATGTCCAAATCCATCGGCAACACCGTCGCGCCGCAAGAGGTGATCGACCAATATGGTGCCGATATCCTGCGGCTTTGGGTGGCGCAGTCCGATTACACCGTCGATCTACGCATCGGGCCGGAAATCCTGAAAGGGGTGGCCGACAGCTACCGCCGCTTGCGCAATACCATGCGGTTCCTTCTGGGATCGCTCGGTGATGTAACAGCGGCCGACCGGGTGGACCCGCGCGAGATGCCCGAGCTGGAGCGCTGGGTGCTGCACCGCCTGTCCGAACTCGACGAGGTGGTGCGCAAGGGCTACGCGGCCTATGATTTCCAAGGCGTGTTCCAAGCACTGTTCAACTTCGCCACCACCGATCTGTCGGCCTTCTACTTCGATATCCGCAAGGATGCGCTTTATTGCGACGGCGACACCCCGCGCCGCCGTGCCGCGCGGACCGTGCTCGAAATGCTGTTCGAACGGCTGACCACATGGCTGGCCCCTGTTCTGGTCTTTACGATGGAAGAGGTCTGGCTCGAGCGGCATCCGGGTGCCGACAGCTCGGTTCATCTCCAAGATTTCCCCGAGACGCCCGCTGATTGGCGCGATGACGCGCTTGCCGCGAAATGGGCCGATATTCGCCGCGTGCGCCGCGTGGTGACGGCGGCGCTGGAAATCCAGCGTCAGGACAAGGTGATCGGCGCAAGCCTTGAGGCGGCACCGATGTTGCAAGTGGCTGACCCTACGCTGGCCGCGATGCTGCAAGCGCTTGATATCGCGGATCTGTGCATCACCAGCGATCTGCACGTGATGGAAGGTGAACCACAGGCCGATGCCTTCCGCCTCGACGATCCGGGGATCGGCGTTATCTTCCACAAGGCGGATGGCGAGAAATGCCAGCGCTGCTGGAAGATCCTGCCCGATGTGGGCCACCACGCGCATCCGGGCGTTTGCGGGCGCTGCGACGCGGCGCTGGGATGAAACAAGGGGCGGCCCATCGGGTCGCCCTTTCACATTTTCGCACACAGGCCTGTGACTTGGGTTTCCACCCACATCGGCCTAGCTTGCAACCAAGATCAACAGGAGGCCCATCATGTCGCAAGCCGAGAACTACACCCCGCCCAAGGTCTGGATCTGGGACAAGGAGAATGGCGGCAAATGGGCCGGGCTGAACCGCCCGATCGCGGGTGCGACCCATGACAAGGATTTGCCCGTGGGCCGCCACCCGTTCCAGCTTTACTCCATGGGGACGCCCAATGGGGTGAAGGTGACCGTAATGTTCGAGGAATTGCTGGCCGCAGGCCATGCCGCCGAATATGACGCCTGGCTCATCCGTATCGGTGATGGCGACCAGTTCGGCAGCGGGTTCACGGCGGTGAACCCCAATTCAAAGATCCCCGCGCTGATGGACCACTCTGGCCCTGCCCCCGTGCGAGTCTTCGAGTCGGGTGCCATCTTGATGCATCTGGCTGAAAAGTTCGGCGCCTTCTTGGGCGCGCCCGAGGATCGGCCAGAGCTTTTGTCATGGCTGATGTGGCAGATGGGCAGCGCGCCTTACCTTGGTGGTGGCTTCGGGCATTTCTACGCTTACGCGCCCTTTCCGATGGAATACCCGATCAACCGCTTCGCAATGGAGGCCAAGCGCCAGATGGATGTGCTCAACCGCCATCTGGAGGGGCGCGAATGGATGCTGGGCGATCAGATGACCATCGCCGATATCGCGATCTGCCCATGGTATGGGCGGCTGGCGCTGGGCGAGGCCTATGAGGCAGGCGAATTCCTGTCGGTGCATGAATACCCCAATGTCATCGCATGGGCCGAGCGCTTCTTTGCCCGCCCCGCCGTGGCGCGGGGGCGGATGGTCAACAAGACATTCGGCCCGCTGGAAACACAGCTATGGGAACGCCACGCGGCGGGCGATTTCGACACAAACACGCAAGATAAGCTGCAAGGCTGAGGCGGAGAGCGAAAAACTCCAGTTTTTCGCATGGGAAAACTGGAGTTTTCCCCTCACGTTTTCCGTGAGGAAAACGCCCAGCTTCCAAAATTCGATCAACTCACAGGCCTATCCACAGCCTTACGATTGTTTCCATGTCACTTTCGCATCACCCGCTTGCATCACACCCTCGGCCCGATCAAAGCGCAGATAGGCGATGGCGCGCCCGCCCGATTGCGTGAAAAGGCGGCCCACAGGCTTGTCGCCTGCCATGATCTCGGTGCCGACCGGCGCCGCGCCGTCAATGGCAACTGAGACCAGACCTTTGCGCAGTTCGGTCTTGTGCTTCATCCGCGCCGTGACCTCTTGGCCGACATAGCAGCCCTTGCGGTGATCGACGCCTGACAACCGATCGAATCCACATTCGAGAATGTAACTGTCATCGGGGATTAGCTCGATCCCCGTCTCTGGGATACAGGCGGCCACGCGCAACGCGTCCCAATCGATGCCTGGCGTACCCCCCGCCATCCCGTAACCGCGCCATCCAAGACTGACATCGCGCGGATCGATAAAACCACCCTCGGGCGCATCACCCAGGCCGCGCACCACCGACATGCCGCACTCCTCGATCGCCACATTCGCGCGCAGCCGATACATCATCAAACGCCGCGCAAGCCCTTGGGCCAGATCGGTTTTCACGTCGAGCAAGATATCCTCGCCCCGGTTGAGCAGGAAGAAATCGGCCAGGTATTTCCCCTGCGGGCTGAGCAGCGCGCTGTAACGCAAGCCGTCGCCCGGCGCGCCCACATCGCGGGTGACCAGCCCATGCAGGAATTTCACCCGGTCCGCGCCACCGATCCGCAGCACCGTCCGATCCGTCGCCACTTCGCCCTGCATCACATCCTCCGCCATGATCCAACACACAGCTAATCGCAACTGCGTCCCGCGCCAAGGTCAGGGCTGCGATTGACCCTGCCAAGGGCGCGCTCTACCACTTGGCGACCCGTGTCGAAGGAACCCCCAAGATGAGCCTTGCCAATGGCCGCCACTACCTTGCTATCCCCGGCCCCTCGGTCATGCCTGACCGCGTGCTTCAGGCGATGCATCGCCCCGCGCCCAATATCTATACAGGCGAACTGGTCGATCTGACCCATAGCCTTGTCCCAGATCTCAAGGCGGTGGCGCGCACGAGCCATCATGTGGCGATGTATATCGCCAATGGTCATGGCGTCTGGGAGGCGGCGCTCGCCAACACGCTCTCGCGCGGCGACAAGATCCTGATCTTGGCTACCGGGCGCTTCTGCCTTGGCTGGGGCGAAATGGCGGCCGCCATGCATGTCGATTGCGAGATCATCGACTTCGGCCAGCAAAGCGATATCGACATGACCCGCGTGGCCGAGGCGCTGGCCGCCGACAAGGATCACAAGATCAAGGCGGTTCTGGCGGTGCAGGTCGATACCTCGACCAGCGTGCGCAACGATATTCTGGCCTTGCGCAAAACACTCGATGCAGCGGCGCATCCGGCGCTGCTTTTTTCCGACAACATCGCCTGCCTTGGCTGCGACGCGTTCCACATGGATGATTGGGGCGTCGATGTAATGGTGACGGGCAGCCAAAAGGGGCTGATGACGCCGCCCGGCATGGGGTTCGTCTTTTTCAACGACAAGGCCGACCGCGCCCGCGACCGGGCCGATCTTGCGACATCCTATTGGGATTGGCGCCCGCGCATGGCGCCTGATGAATACTACAAATTCTTCAACGGCACGGCACCCACCCATCACCTTTATGGCCTGCGCGCGGCGCTCGACATGATCAAGGAAGAGGGGATCGAGAATGTCTGGCACCGCCATGCGACACTGGCGCGCGCGGTCTGGGCGGCGCTTGATACATGGGGCGCGGGCGGGCCTGTGCGCGCCAATATCGCCGATCCCGCCAAGCGCAGCCATGCGGTGACGACCGCCAATTTCGGCGCGGGAAATGGCCAACGCCTGCGCGACTGGATGACAGCCAATGCCGGTGTGACGCTCGGCATCCCCTTGGGCGGGGTCGAGGGCGTCGGTGGCCGGAAAGAGGATTTCCTGCGCATCGGCCATATGGGCCATGTGAACGCCCATATGGTGCTGGGCGTCTTGGGGAACCTTCAGGCAGGGATGGCCGCGCTTCAGATTCCGCATGGTGCAGGTGGGCTCGAGGCGGCGGTCAGGGTTATCGCGGAGGGCTGATGCGCCTTAGAACCCGTTCTTCGCCAGCCAATCGCGCATCCACGCGATCTCGGTCTCTTGGGCGGCGATGATCTGCGCGGCCAGCGCGCGCACCTCGGGGTCGGTGCCATGCGCCAGCACGACGCGGGCCATGGCGACCGCCCCCTCGTGATGGGGGATCATGCCGCGAATGAAATCGGCGTCCGCATTGCCTGAATAGGTTATGTTCATCTCGCTGTGCATGGCGTCATTGACCGCGCGAAAGGCATCCTCGGCCGGGCCGGTCGAGGCTCTGGCCATCGCATCATGACCTGCATGAGCACCATGCACACCACCATGTTGAGAATGATCGATCTGCGCGACGCCTACCCCGGCGGCGATGACAATCAATGCGGCGGCAGCGAGGCCAAGCTTTACGGTGCGGTTCATGGTTTCGTTCTCCTGTTTCATGCGCCATGCCTGCTTCCAGCAACAGGAAGGCAATTCACGAAGCCGTGAGGGATGCCTCGGCCAATGCGGCGGGCAAGGCGGCGGCAAAAGCCGCCAGATCGGCAGACGTGCCGGCCGATACGCGGATGCAGCGGTCTTGCGGCGGCATGAAGGGCATGCGCACGAAGATGCCGCGCGAAACCAGCCCCGTCAGAACCGCGCGGGCGAAGGCCCCGTCGCGCCCGCAATCAATGGCCACGAAATTGGTGGCCGAGGGCAGCGGCACCAGCCCATTGTCGCGGGCGATGGCGGCAATGCTGTCACGCGCCGCTGCGATACGGGCAACCGTCGCGCGCAGGTGATCTTGATCGGCAAGGGCCGCAAGGGCCGCCGCCTGCGCCACGCGGCCCATGCCGAAATGGTGGCGGATCTTGTTGAAGGCATTCGCAAAATCGGTATGCGCCAGCCCATAACCCACGCGCATCCCGGCCAGCCCATAGGCTTTGGAGAATGTGCGCAAGCGGATGACCCGCGGATGGGTCATGTCGAGCGGCGGAATGGCACCCGCGGGGGCTGTATCGGCATAAGCCTCGTCCAGCGCCAGAACGGCACCATCGGGCAGGGCATCAATCATCGCCTGCACGGTCGCCGCATCGTGCCAGCTTCCCATCGGATTGTCGGGATTAGCGAAATAGACGAGCTTTGCATCAACCTCCCGCGCCTTTGCCAAAAGCGCCTCGGGGTCTTCGTGGTCGCCCGCATATGGCACCTTGTGCAGCACGCCGCCGAACCCCGTCACATGGTAGTTGAAGGTCGGATAAGCTCCGTCCGACGTCACCACACCATCGCCCGGCGCGATCAGGAGGCGGACGAGATACCCCAACAGCCCATCGATCCCCTCGCCCACCACGACATTCCCGCGCGCCACGCCGTGATGCGAAGCGATCGCTTCGCGCAGATCATGCACTTCGGGGTCGCCATACATCCACGCCTCATGCGCCATGCGCTCCATCGCAGCGACAGCACGGGGGCTAGGCCCAAAGACGCTTTCATTGGCCCCGATCCGCGCGACAAAGGCAGATCCACGCGCGCGCTCCTGCGCCTCGGGACCGACGAAGGGGACCGACGCGGGAAGCGTATCAACAAGGGCGGTATAACGGGGCTTTGTCATGAGTGATTTGAAAAGCCGAAATCTTTATCCAACGCAAGGGCCGAGCGAGGGGCCGAAACTGACGCATTGCCCAAGCGCGCTGGGATTGGTAGCAAAATCTGACCAATCCAGACCCGCCGAGAAAAGGGACAGCACCCATGCCCGTCATCACCGAAATCGAAGACCTCAAGCGCATCTACAAGCGCCGCGTCCCAAAGATGTTCTATGATTACGCCGAAACGGGCAGCTGGACGCAACAGACCTTCAACGACAATTGCTCGGATTTCGACGAGATCCGCCTGCGCCAGCGCATCGCGGTCGATATGGCAGGGCGCTCGACCGCGTCCAAGATGGTTGGCCAAGACGTCGCCATGCCCGTGGCGCTGGCCCCGGTGGGGCTGTGCGGCATGCAATCGGCCGATGGCGAGATAAAGGCCGCCCGCGCCGCCGAGAAATTCGGCGTGCCCTTCACCCTCTCGACCATGTCGATCTGTTCCATCGAGGATGTGGCAAGCCACACCAGCGCACCTTTCTGGTTCCAGGTCTATACGCTCAAAGACGATGACTTCATGAAGCGGCTGTTCGCCCGCGCCAAGGATGCGAAATGTTCCGCGCTCGTCATCACCGTTGACCTTCAGATCATGGGCCAGCGCCACAAGGATCTGAAAAACGGGCTTTCCGCGCCGCCGAAACTGACGCCGTCCTCGATCCTCAACCTTGCGACCAAGGTGCCATGGGGGCTCGAGATGTTGCAGACCAAGCGGCGCTTCTTCGGCAATATCGTGGGCCATGCCAAGGGCGTGACCGATCCTACATCGCTCGGCAGCTGGACGGCCGAGGCCTTCGATCCCTCGCTCGACTGGGCGCGCATCCGCGAATTCCGCAGCTGGTGGGATGGCCCCGTGATCCTCAAGGGCATTCTTGACCCCGAGGATGCGAAGAAAGCCCTCGATGTGGGGGCCGATGCCATCGTCGTCTCGAACCACGGCGGGCGCCAGCTTGACGGTGCGCTGTCGTCGATCCGCATGCTGCCCCAGATCATGGACGCCGTGGGCGATAAGATCGAAGTACATCTCGATAGCGGCATCCGGTCGGGCCAGGATGTGCTGAAAGCACTGGCCTTGGGCGCCAAAGGGACGATGATCGGGCGGGCCTTCGTCTATGGTCTGGGCGCGATGGGCGAGGCGGGCGTGACCAAGGCCTTGCAAGTGATCCACAAGGAACTCGACACCACCATGGCGCTTTGCGGCGAACGCAATGTTGCCGATCTTGGCCGTCACAACCTTTTGCTGCCAAAGGATTTTGCAACCCGTTGGACGTGATCACACTCGGCGAATGGCGTTAACCATTTGTTTAAAATTGTTTGTTTCCCGTCGCGATCTTGCGCGACGCGCGCACCCATGACTATGTCGCGGGCCTGCGAAGTAGATGGCGCAAAATGCCCCGAAAGCGGGAGGATCCCGGTCACAACCCCTACGGAACCGGGATGACATATGATGCCGACACCAACGCGCTTTTCGAACGCGTGCTTGAAACCTTGAACATGGCCGCGGGTGACGCTGCGATGTTCGAAAACCTTTTGGCCGGTTTTCCGGCCGAGACCCGTGCCATGGCGCTGATCCACATGTTGCTGATGGCCAATGCTAGCTTGGCCAGCACCTTTGCCCCCGGCGACCTTGCTCAACGCGACAGCGCCTTGGCCGGACGCGCTGCGCTAACCCTCGCGCGGATCGCCGACAGGCGCGAGGCCGAGAGTGACACAGAGTTTCGCCCCGTGCGGCTGGGCGACATGGGCCTTGCGTCACACCCGGGCTGACGCCACCGTTGGCGTTTGCCCCTCGCCCCCGGTCGCGCACCAAGCTAGGGTCGCACCATGAGCGCCCCTATCAGCACCATCGCCTTTTCCGACGATCAGGCCCAAGCCCATGACAGCATCGCCGCAGCCTTGCGCGGGGTGGGCGTTGATCTCGACAATGACACGCTCAGCCCTGCTGCCGATGGCATGGGCCGCGTGATGGCCGTGGTCGGCAAGGCCGGGTCGGGCAAGACGCTTTTGCTGGCCGAGCTTGTACGCGCGCTGCAAACCTCAGGCGTTGACATCATCTCGGGCGATTGGGAAGGGCGACGGCGCAAGGATCGGCGCACGGCCGCTGTCCTTGCCCCCACCAACAAGGCGGCCTCAGTCCTGCGCAACCGCGGGGTGCCTGCCACGACGATCCACCGCATCCTCTATACCCCCGTCTATGACCCTGAATACGAAAAAGTCGCCGAATGGCTGGCCGGCCAAGGCGAGCGCCCCGTCATCGACGCGCTGAGCGATGGCGCGATGGACCGCGCGAAACAGGTCTATGAGGCCACCACCTCGGTCCCCGCCGCGCTCGCCTCGGCGGGCTTGCGCGGATCGGATTTCATCATCGGCTGGAAGCGGCGTGAAGACCCGCTGGACATCGGGCTCATCGACGAAAGCTCCATGCTCGACGACCGCCAATTCGACGATCTTCGCGAGATTTTCCCTTTTCTCGTATTGTTCGGCGACCCGGCGCAGCTTGCGCCTGTGAACCAGTCGGGCCAGATGGTCTTTGACAAGATCAAGGGTGAGAACCGCCTCGATCTGGCGCGCATCCACCGCCAAGATGCCGATAATCCGATCCTCGATCTGGCCCATGCGCTGGGCGATCCTGATCTGGGCTTCGACGATTTCGAGCGCATGGTCCACGCCGCCGCCCGCCGCGACCCGAGGGTCGAAATCGCCGCGCGCGTCGATGCCGATCTGATGGCACGCTCCCCAGTGCTGGTCTGGCGCAACGCCACTCGTATCCGCCTGATTACCGCCTTTCGCGCCGCCCATGATGCGCCCGAAGATGAATTGATCCCAGGCGAGCCCTTGATCTGCGACGGCATCGAATTGCCGCTCAAGCACCGCAAACGCCGCATCGACCTCGAGGCGCGTGGCCTGATCAAGGGCGCGCCCGTGATCTATCTCGGCCCCGGATCGAAACCGGGCTTTTCGCGGTTGCATGTGCTGGGGGCGGAAAGCCCACGCTTTTCGGCGGCCTCCATCGTCAAGATCGAAAAGCCCGACGAGGAGGAACCTTTCATCCCCTATGCCGCGCGGATGGGGGCGGCCTTTCTGCATGGGGCGGCGGTGACGATCCATAAGGCCCAAGGCAGCCAATGGCCCGCCGTTCAGGTTTTTGCCCCCGATCTTTATGCCGCTGCCCGCGCCGGCCGGATCGAGGCAGGACAGGCGCTGTGGAAACGGCTGGCCTATGTCGCCATCACCCGGGCCGAGGAGAAACTGATCTGGGTCACCCGCTACGCGCTGGCCCGCCCGAAAGAGGCATTGGGCATCACCGATCTGCCCGCCACCGCAAGCGCTCTGATGCTGGAAGGAACCGAAGAGCCATGAGAAAGACCGTCATCGTCACAGGCGCCAGCGCCGGGATCGGCGCCGCCGTCGCCCAGCGCATGCTCACCGCGGGCTGGACCGTGGGCCTGGCCGCCCGCCGCGCCGACAAGCTGGCGCAAATCGCGGCCCCTTTCGGCCCGAACGCCGTGATCATGCCCCTCGATGTCACCGACGCCGAAGCAGTCGCTTTGGCCTTCACTCAATTCACGACCGATCACGGCAGGCTCGATGTCCTTTTCAACAATGCGGGCATCTTCACTCCCACGGCCCCCATCGACGAGATCGCGCTTGATGATTGGCACAACGCCGTCGCGGTCAACCTGACCGGCATGTTCATCTGCGCGCGCGCGGCCTTTGGGCTGATGCGCCGCCAATCCCCGCAAGGGGGGCGCATCATCAACAACGGCTCGGTTTCGGCCCATGCGCCGCGTGCAGGTGCCGCCCCCTACACGGCGACCAAGCACGCGATCACCGGTCTGACGAAACAGATCGCGCTTGATGGCCGACCCTATGATATCGCCTGCGGCCAGATCGATATCGGCAATGCCGAGACCGACCTCTTGCGCGATGCCGCCCATCAGGCGATGGCGCGCGGCGATGCGCCCCCTGAAGTGATGGATGTCGCCGATGTCGCCGAAAGCGTCCATCACATGGCCAGCCTGCCACCTTCGGCCAATATCCTCTTCCAGACCATCATGGCCACGAAAATGCCCTTGGTGGGGCGCGGCTAAGCTCTCATCTTTGCTTCACAAATACTCTGGGGGGAGGCTGCGCAAACGCAGCCGGGGGGCAAAGCCTCCCCAAACAAGAACAACGGGGCAACGCCCCACCGTTTAGCTGCGGATGTAGCGAAACACCGCCGAGGCCATCCAGCCCGCTGCAATCGCAATCACCAGCGACAAGATCCCGTAGATCAAGGGCCGCTCATGGGCGAGGGTGTAGATCCACCGCTCCAAGCCCACCTTGCGCACCGGGATGATCTGCTCATGCAAATCGACGACCGCCCCCCCGCGCGTCAGAATGATCCGCGTCAGGTAATCACCTTCGGTCAGATTGGCCGGCAGACGGATCGCGGTATCAAACAGCGTGTCCTCGCGAAAACGCACCGCCCCTTCATTCAATTGATAGGCCCCATCCTGACTGCGGATGCGGATCAGGGCCGCGTTGAAAAGGGGTTGATCGACCCGCCCCGTCCCCACCGCGCGGATCGCTTGATCGAGCGTGATCCGATGGCGCAGATCCTCGGTCTGCGACAGGGCCTGGGCCAAAGGCGCGGTTGTGGATACTGCATAGAAACTGGGGGCTGCATCGATCAGCGAGGCATCGGCATTGACCCATATCCCGAAACGCCGCTCCTTGCGGCGAATGGTGACGGGCTGGCTTGGCCCTTGCACGGTCACGATCACCTCAAGCGGGGCAGAGCCCGGCGGCGGTGCGGCACGCTGCACCGCGCCATAGATCAAGATCTCGGACCCTGCGAAATTCGTGGTGATCGCGATCGCCTCCTGGCTGAGGCCCGCCACGACGCGTTCGGCCTGCGCCGACCCTGCCAAGAGCGCGACCAACGCGCAAAGCGACAACAGCCGCCCGCTCAATGTCCTGCCCCGTCAAAGACGATGACGTAAAGCTCATCGGGCGTCAGCAACAGATCGAGGGCCAGCTTGCCACAGACCATCAACACCATGATCGACAGCAAGATGCGCAGCTGTTCGGCCTTGAGCTTCACACCGATCGCCGCACCTATCTGCGCCCCGATCACGCCACCGACCAGCAACAGAACCGCCAAGACCATATCGACCGTGTAGGTGGTGGTGGCATGCATCAAGGTGGCAAAGCCGGTCACGAAGATGATCTGAAAGAGCGATGTGCCGACCACCACCTTGGTCGGCATGCCAAGCAGGTAGATCATCGCAGGCACCATGATGAAACCGCCGCCGACCCCCATGATCGCGGCCAGGACACCGACGAAAACACCCACCACAAGCGGCGGGATCACCGAAATATAAAGCCCCGAGGTCCGAAACCGCATCTTCAAGGGCAGTGCGTGGATCCAGCCGCGATGCCTGCGTGGTAGCGGCACGCTGCCCGCTGGACGGCGCGCACGCCGGATCGCGCGCAGGCTTTCGAAGAACATCAGCCCTCCGATGATGCCCAGGAACACGACATAGCACAGCTTGACCAGCAGATCGACCTGACCAATCGCCGTCAAGGCCGCGAAGATCTGCACACCGACAGCCGCCCCGATCAAGCCGCCGAGCAACAAGACCGTTCCCATTCGGAGGTCGACCGTCTTGCGCTTGAGATGGGCCAACACGCCCGAGAAGGACGAGGCGACGATCTGGTTGGCCTCCGTCGCGACAGCGACGGCAGGCGGGATACCGATGAAGAACAACAGCGGCGTCATCAAGAAACCGCCACCGACCCCGAACATGCCCGACAAGACGCCGACGATCCCACCCAACCCAAGCAGCAAGAATGCATTGACGCTGACTTCGGCGATAGGGAGGTAGATTTGCATGACGTTACGGCCGATTGCCCGTTATTCGCGTCAGCCTTAGCGCGCCCTGCGCGCCAAGGCCAGACGTGAGATCGCCCGCCCCCTGCGACGGATCGGAACAGTGCAGCGCGGTCGTGGTGTCAGATCACCATCACGTCAAGCGGCGGAAAGCCGTTGAAGCCGACCGAGGAATAGGACGAGGTATAAGCCCCGCAATTGCGGATGATCACCTTGTCGCCGGATTTCAGCGCCAAGGGCAGCGCGACGGGACGCTTTTCGTAAAGCACATCGGCGCTGTCGCAGGACGGACCAGCCAGGATGCAAGGGCCTGTCGCCTCACCATCATGGGGGGTGACGAACTGGTAGCGGATTGCCTCGTCCATCGTCTCGGCCAGACCCGAGAATTTGCCGATATCGAGATAGACCCAGCGATGCAGATCATCGGCGGATTTGCGCGCGACAAGCAGCACCTCGGCGGCGATCATGCCGGCCTCGGCCACCATGCCGCGTCCGGGTTCAGCCATGATGCGAATGCCCGCCGGAAAACGTGCATTGACCTGTGCCATCACTGCCTCGGCATAGGTGGTGGGATGCGGGATCGCCTCGCCGTAAAAAGCCGGGAAGCCGCCCCCGATATTGAGCAAGTCGAGATCAAAGCCCGCTTCGGTTGCAGCAGCCCATACCGCTGCGACCTGGTCAAGCGTATCGCCCCACATCATCGGGTCGCGGGTCTGACTTCCGACATGGAAGCTCAGGCCGACAGGGCGCAAGCCGAGATCGCGCGCCTGTGCCATCAAGGCCAGCGCGGTATCGCGGGTCGTGCCGAATTTGCGCGTCAGCGGCCAATCGGCCCCAGAGGCTTCGACGAGCAGGCGAATATAGACCTCGGCACCCGGTGCGTGGGCTGCGATCTTTTCGATCTCCTCGCTGGCATCGGCCGCGAAAAGGGTGATCCCCATGGCATGCGCATGGGCGATATCGGCTACCCGCTTGATCGTGTTGCCGTAAGAGATATCGGCAGGCTTTGCGCCATGGCGCAGGCACAATTCGATTTCCCCGCGCGAGGCGGCATCGAATTTCGAGCCAAGGGCCACCAGGCGCGCAATGATCTCATCGGCAGGGTTCGCCTTGACCGCGTAGTGGATGACGGCATGGCCAAGACCCGCAGCCAAAGCACGATACTGCGCATCAACGCGATCGATCTCGATCACCAGCGTGGGACGCGCGAAATGGTTTTCGGCAATGAATGCTTCAAGGCGCGCGGATGGAACAGGAAAAGAGGCCGAGAAATCGGCAATCGTAGCGTTCATGGTCATCTCCGACAGACCGGGGGCAATTGCCCCGCGAAATTCCAAGGGAGACGTTACCGTCGCTACGTAACTGCGATGGTTATCCCGGTTTCCCGTCTTACCACCCGTGACAGAGGCGCGTGCGTTGGCGTCTTGCGCGGCGATATGGGGCCGTTTTTTTCTCCATGCAAGATAATTTTTGATGACAAGAAAAAATTTTCAGCTTTGCGGGAGCGCCCCCATCGGCACCGGGGTTTCACGCGGTCTTCGGCACCCGCTTCAGACCCCGTGGCTCCGGTCGTAGCGATTGGCCGGTGCAGGCTGATACCCCGGTGTCAACGCGCAGTCGAACACCTCGACCAGAAGCGGGAAACACTGCACGAGATCGGATGAATGGAGGCTGCCGCAATCACCCCCCGGACAGGCCGACAAGCCCCCCAAGAGATCAATTTCCGCCAGAAGATCAAGATGATCGCCGGGACGCACGGGCGAAGCTTTCATGAAATACTGCCCCGTGTCGCGGGTAAAGCCCGTGCACATGAAGACGTTGAGCACATCATGGATATGCCGCTCGGCCTCGGCCACGGGCAGGCCCATCTCGGCGGCAAGCGCGCGTGTCAGATTCGAATGGCAGCAATGATGGTAGTGATCGCCCCCCGACAAAAGACAGTGGGTATAGGGATCGCAGCGCGTGCCGATCACATCATGCACCGCGCCGCCATAAGCGTCGATGCCATACCAATCCAAGCTATCGGCCACCACGCTGGCCATGGGCCGCAAATGGGGCAAGCTGGACCAGAGCCGATCGCCGGTGGTCACATGGGTGCCGTGCAGCGCGCGGGTCTTGCCTGAAAAGAATCGCTCTGACAGGTCATGGAGGTTCCAGATGTTCAGATCGCCAACCTGCGGGCCATCGATGCAGCGAATGCGAATGACTTGGCCCGCGCGGGCGCGAAAGCAGCGCGCCTGACGCGGGGGGACCAGTACGGTATCGCGCAACACAAGCGCACGGCGCGCGCCATCGATCACCGCCTCGGGCAGCGCAGGGAGGGTTGCAACCGGGTAGCAAATGACAGGCGCAATGGCCGCGCGCGCGGCACCATCGGCGGGTGGGGGCGTTTCCTTGGGTCGGCGGTTGGGCATCGGTCATTTCCACTTAGAATATCACAAGAAGCAGCGTCGCATCGCAAGCATAGGAGGTTGACCCTGACGGCGCAAAGCCTGCCGTGCCATCCCAAGATCGGGGAATGGGTGCCGTCGCAAAGCATGGGGGGCTTTGCCCCCCATATGCGCGTCCCGCGCCCCCCCAGGATATTTTGGAAACAGAGAAGCAGAGAGAGATGCACAGGCCCCGTGCGCAGACGCATGAGGACAAGCTGCCTGCGTCCGATCATATTGCACCGTCAAAGGAGACAGATCATGACCCCATCACTCCCCCTGCCCCAAGGCGCCCGGATCGGGCATGTGCATTTGAAAGTATCGGACCTGGCGCAATCCATCGCCTTTTATCGCGATGCGCTTGGCCTCGAGTTGCAACAGCTCTACGGCGATCAGGCGGCCTTCTTGTCCTTTGATGGCTACCACCACCATCTGGGGCTAAACACATGGCACAGTGCCGGTGGCCCACGCCCTGCCCCCGACGCCACCGGGCTTTATCATACCGCGTTTCTCTTTCCCGATCGGATAGCGCTTGCCCAAGCGCTGCGCCGCGCGCTCGCGGCTGGGGTGCAGATTGAAGGGGCGGCCGATCACGGTGTTTCGGAAGCGATCTATTTCAGCGACCCCGATGGCAACGGGATCGAAATCTACCGGGACCGTGCGCCACAAGACTGGCCGCGCGACCGCGATGGGCAAATAGCGATGGTCAATATGCGCTTGGATTTGGAGGAGCTTTTGCTTTTGGCATGAGCGAACCCCTCGGCATCAGCATGCCGAGCCGCGTGGCGCATACCCTATCTTGTGGACAGCCAAGCGCACACACGGCATGCTGGGACGCCGAAACAGGAAAACTCCGATGCGCAAATTCCTCGTGGTGCTTGATGACACCCGCGAATGTCTCAACGCGATGCGTTTTGCCGCGATGCGGGCTGCCCATACGCAAGGTGGGGTCGAAATTCTGTCTGTGATCCCGCCCGATGAGTTCAATCATTGGATCGGCGTGGCCGAGGTCATGCGCGCCGAGGCCCGCGAACGGATCGAGGCACATTTCAACGTCTTCGCCAAATGGATGCGCGACAAGCAGGGGGTCGATCCTTCGCTGGTGATCCGTGAGGGTGAGCCGGTCGCCGAAATCCTTGCCCATATCCGCCAATCGCCCGAGGTGGGTGTGTTGGTCTTGGGCGCAGGCGCCGGAAAATCCGGGCCTGGACCTCTGGTCACCGCGATGGTCAAACAGGCAGGAACGCTGCCCGTGCCGATCACCATCGTGCCGGTGGAATTGAGCAAGGAGCAGCTGGAACAGATCACCTGAGGCGGCGGGCTCCTGTCGCCATGGCGATGCCAAGCGCGGATCGGCCAAGTTTAGAACGGTTCCAAAACTTGACTCTTGCGCCATCTCCCCGCATATCTGATGAAAGCGATAAGGAACGCGCCCCATGTTCATCCAGACCGAATCCACCCCCAACCCGGCCACGCTGAAATTCCTGCCCGGACAAACCGTTCTGGAGTTGGGGACCGCCGATTTTCCAAGCGCGGCAGCCGCAGAAAAATCGCCTTTGGCGGCGCGCATCTTCGCGGTTGCAGGCGTGACAGGTGTGTTTTTCGGCACTGATTTCGTGACCGTGACCAAGGCCGAGGATACGGCCTGGGAACATATCAAGCCTGCGATCCTTGGCGCAATCATGGAGCATTATCAATCCGGCGCGCCGGTGATGGATGGCGAGCACAAAGCCGCCGGCGGCCATGCCGAGCATTCAGGCGAGGATGCCGAGATCGTTGGCCAGATCAAGTCGCTGCTCGATACGCGCGTGCGGCCGGCCGTGGCGCAAGATGGTGGCGACATCACTTTTCACGGCTTTGACCGCGGCGTGGTCTATCTGCATATGCAAGGCGCTTGTGCTGGCTGCCCCTCCTCGACGCTGACGCTGAAGATGGGGATCGAGAACCTGTTGCGCCACTACATCCCCGAGGTGGTCGAGGTGCGCCCCGTAAACCTGTGATGTCAACCTCTGCGCCGCTCATCCTGGCCTTTGACACATCGGCCGCGCATTGCGCGGCCGCTTTGCTATCAGGCGACCACGTGCTGGCAGCAGCCCATGAGGATATGGCCAAGGGACAGGCCGAACGCCTGATGGGGCTGATCGCCGAAGTCATGGCGGCGGCTGGTGCCGATCTGACCCAACTGGACGCGATCGGTGTCGGCATCGGCCCGGGCAATTTCACCGGCATTCGCATTTCCGTCGCCGCCGCGCGCGGTTTGGCCTTGGCGCTAGGCATACGCGCTGTTGGTGTTTCGCGCCTTGAGGCCTTGGCGGGGGATACCCCCCGCCCATTGCTCGCGACCATCGATGCAAGGCGGGGTCATGTCTATCTGCAACGCTTTGGTCTGGGCCTTGATCGCGGCCCCGCCCTTGTCGCACAAAGCGATTGCAGCGATTGGACAGCCCCCGACCTGCGCGTCTGCGGGGATTGCGCCGATGCGATTGCCACGCAGCTTGGCGCGGCAATCGAAATGGCACCGGCCAACCCGGCCCCGGCCATCGCGCGCATCGCGGCACGGCGCTTTCGCGACCCTGGCCTGCCGCGCCCGGCGCCGCTTTACCTGCGCAGCCCCGATGCAGCGCCCGCACGCGAGAGCGGGCCAGTCATGTTGCCCAGATGACGCCCGCGCGCATGGCCGACATTCACGCCGCGGCCTTTGCCGGTCACGGTCAGGTCTGGTCAGCCCAAGACATTGCAGCGCTTCTATGCCGAAACATCATTCATCCTGTCTGCCTTGGGCAAGTGGGCTTTGCACTTGTACAAATCCTGCCGCCCGAGGCCGAGTTGCTGACCATCGCGATCACACCCACGGCACAGGGCAAGGGGCATGGTCGCGCGCTCTTGGCCGCGGTGCTTGCCAAGGCCGAAAGCGCCGGGGCGAGGCGGATTTTCCTTGAGGTTGCCGCCGACAACACCGCAGCCTTGGCGCTTTATAAAAATGCGCTGTTCACCCAAACGGGGCGGCGGCGCGGCTATTATCGGCGCGGCGAGGGCGCGCCCGTCGATGCCTTTACGCTTGGCCGTGATCTGGGCGCTTAAAAACGCGGCAGCATATGGAAAAGTTGACCTCAGGGCAGTGTCTTCGCTGCAAGATTTCGACAGAATCGAGTTGACCGCATGGCCCGCCTGCGCGCTTAATTGCGCAGGGGATATCGTCTCATCCTTAGCAACATGCGCGATGCGCGGCACCTTGCTTGTGCCGCGATCCGATCCAATCGGGAGTAAGAACATGACCATGAAAACCACGCTGATGGGCGCCGCAGCGGCACTCGCCATGACCGCCACGGGCGCGCTGGCCGATGGCCCGGCGATCATTTTCGACCTTGGTGGCAAATTCGACCGCTCGTTCAACGAGGCGGCGTTTAACGGGGCCGAGCTTTGGGCCTCCGAGACCGGCGGTACCTACCGCGAGATCGAGTTGACCTCGGATGCGCAGCGCGAACAGGCGATGCGCCGTCTGGCCGAAGCGGGTGCCAACCCGATCGTCATGGCGGGCTTCAGCCAAGCAACCCCACTTTCGGTCGTTGCCCCCGATTATCCCGAAACGACATTTGTGATCATCGATGGCGTCGTCGATGCGCCCAATGTCCGCTCGGTCATCTTCTCCGAGCATGAAGGCTCGTATCTGGTCGGCATGCTGGCCGCGATGGCGTCGGAAACCGGCACCGTCAGCTTTGTCGGCGGCATGGATATTCCGCTGATCTCGCGCTTTGCATGCGGCTATGCCCAAGGTGCAGCGGCGGTGAACCCCGATATCACCGTGATCGCGAACATGACCGGCACCACTCCTTCGGCGTGGAACGACCCGGTGCGCGGCGGTGAATTGACCCGTGGCCAGATTGCCCAAGGCTCGGATGTTGTGTTTGCTGCCGCCGGCGGCACGGGTCTGGGTGTGCTGCAAGTTGCCGCCGATGAAGGCATCTTCTCGATCGGCGTGGACAGCAACCAAAACTACCTGCACCCCGGTTCGGTGTTGACCTCGATGCTCAAGCGCGTCGATGTGGCCGTGCATGACGCCTTCACCACCGGCGCCGAAGTGGCGACCGGCATCCATGTCTTCGGCCTTGCCGAAGAAGGCGTGGGCTACGCGCTCGACGAGAACAACGCCGAGTTGATCACCGCAGAGATGCAGGCCGCCGTGGATACCGCGCGCGCCGCAATCATCGCGGGCGACATCAAGGTCCATAACTTCACCGAAGACGGCACCTGCCCCGTGCAGATGCAGTAATCCATCGGTAACAATACCGGCGCGGGCCGTGGTGCGATCAACACCGCGGCCCGTTCCGCATCGGACGCATCTTGGGAGCTTGCGATCAGATGAGTGACGCACCCGCCATCGAACTAAGGGGCATTTCCAAGGCATTCGGCCCGGTGCAGGCCAATCGCGATATCTCTCTCTCGGTCGCGCGCGGCACGATCCACGGGATCGTGGGCGAAAACGGCGCAGGCAAATCCACGCTGATGTCGATCCTTTACGGTTTCTACAAGGCAGACCGGGGCGAAATCTGGATCAACGGCGCCCCGACCCAAATCCCCGACAGCCAGGCCGCGATCCGCGCGGGCATCGGGATGGTGCATCAGCATTTCAAGTTGGTCGAGAATTTCACCGTCCTGGAAAACGTCATCCTGGGCGCCGAGGATGGCGCGATGCTGCGCCCGTCGCTGGCCAAGGCGCGCAAACTGTTGGGCGATCTTTCCGAAGAATACGGACTGAAAGTCGATCCCGATGCCGTGATCGAAGACCTTTCCGTCGGCCACCAGCAGCGGGTCGAGATCCTCAAACAGCTTTACCGCCACGCCGATATCCTGATCCTCGACGAGCCAACCGGCGTGCTGACCCCCGCCGAGGCCGATCAACTCTTCCGGATCCTCGAACGGCTGCGCGCCGAGGGCAAGACGATCATCCTGATCACCCACAAGCTGCGCGAGATCATGGAGATCACCGACACCGTCAGCGTGATGCGGCGCGGCGAGATGACCAATACCGTCAAGACGGCCGAGACATCGCCCGCAGAACTGGCCGAGATGATGGTGGGCCGTAAGGTTCTGTTGCAGGTCGATAAAACCCAAGCCCAACCCGGCGAGGTGGTGCTGAAAGTCGAAAACCTGCGCGTCCTGCGCGGCGGGGTCGAGCGGCTGAAAGGTGTCTCCTTCGAGATCCGCCGCGGCGAGATCCTCGGCATTGCCGGCGTCGCAGGCAATGGGCAGACCGAATTGCTCGAAGTGCTGGGCGGCATGATCACCGCGCAAGGCGGCACGGTGCAGCTCTTTGGTGCGCCGCTCGACATCACGGGGCGCATGGCAAATGGCCAGACACGCCGCGCGATGGGCATCGGCCATGTTCCCGAGGACCGCCAGACCGAGGGGCTGATCATGCCCTTCGAGGCATGGGAAAACGTGGCATTTGGCTATCACGCCGATCCGAAATTCCGCGCGGGCGCCTTGATGGACAATGCCGCGATCAAGGCGGACTGCGCCGACAAGATGGCGCGCTACGATGTGCGCCCCCCAAATCCGCGCCTGCCTGCGCGCAATTTCTCGGGCGGCAACCAGCAAAAGATCGTCGTCGCCCGCGAGATGGACCGCGCCCCCGACCTGCTTTTGGTTGGCCAACCCACCCGCGGCGTCGATATTGGCGCGATCGAGTTCATTCACAAACAGATCATCGCCCTGCGCGACCAGGGCAAGGCGATCTTGCTCGTGAGCGTCGAGTTGGACGAGATCATGGGCCTGTCGGATCGCATCGCAGTGATGTTCGACGGGCAGATCATGGGCGAGCGCCTGCCGCAAGACACCGATCAAAACGCGCTTGGCCTTTTGATGGCAGGCGTGACCGAGGGGGCAGCCTGATGGACAAGATGCCGAAATGGGCCGATGTCGTCCTGATCCCGCTGATCAGCGTGGTGCTTGCCCTCTTGGTGTCGGGGCTAGTCGTGGCGATCATCGGCGAAAGCCCGTGGCGCGCGATGCAAATCATGGTGCGAGGCGCTTTTGGCTCGGCCTATGGCTGGGGCTACACGCTCTATTACGCGACGAATTTCATCTTCACGGGCCTAGCGGTTGCGGTCGCCTTTCATGCCCGGCTTTTCAATATCGGGGGCGAGGGGCAGGCCGCCTTGGGCGGGCTTGGCGTGGCGGTCATCTTGCTGGCCGTCGATTGGCCGCATTGGTCGCTGGCCTTGGCCGCCGCGATGGGCTTTGCCATGCTTTTCGCCGCCGCATGGGCCGCACTGCCCGCCTATCTACAAGCCAAGCGCGGAAGCCACATCGTGATCACCACGATCATGTTCAACTACATCGCCTCGGCCTTGCTGGTTTACCTTTTGGTCAATGTCTTCCGAGTCGAAGGGTCGATGTCGCCCGAAAGCGCCAGTTTCGCCGCAGCCACCCATCTGCCCAGTGCCGCCGACTTCGCAGGCGGGCTTGGCTTTCGGGGGTCAACGCCGCTCAACATCTCGATCTTTCTCGCGCTGATTGCCTGTGTCTTGGTCTGGTTGTTGATCTGGCGCACGCGGCTTGGCTACGAAATCCGCGCCTTTGGCCATTCGGAAACTGCGGCCGTCTATGCGGGTATCAACCCCACCAAGATCATCATGATCACCATGCTGATCTCGGGTGCGCTGGCCGGCATGATGGCGATCAATGTCGTCATGGGCGAGGCCGAGCGCTTGGTCCTCGATTTCGTCGAAGGGGCTGGTTTCGTGGGCATCGCGGTGGCGCTGATGGGTCGCTCGCACCCGGTTGGGGTCGTCTTGGCAGCCCTCCTTTTCGGCGCGCTCTACCAAGGCGGGGCCGAACTGCAATTCGAAATGCCCGCAATCAGCCGCGAGATGATCGTCGTGATCCAGGCGCTTGTGATCCTGTTCACAGGCGCACTCGACAACATGGTGCGCATGCCGGTGCAACAGATCTTCCTGTCGCTGCGCCGCCGGGCGGCGCAAGCCCAGAACAGTCCGGAGGCATGAGGCGATGGATTTCCTGACGATCCTGCAAATCCTCGACTCGACCGTGCGGCTGGCCACGCCCCTCCTCTTGGCCTGCCTTGCCGGGCTTTGGTCGGAACGCGCGGGGATTTTCGACATCGGGCTTGAGGGCAAGATGCTGATCGCGGCCTTTTTCGCCGCCGCCATCGCCTATACTTCGGGTTCTGTCTGGGTGGGGCTTTTCGCGGGGATCGCCGCTTCGATGGTGCTGGCGGTGCTGCATGGTTTGGCCTCGATCACCTTTCGCGGCAATCAGTTGATCTCGGGCGTCGCGATCAATTTCCTGGCCGCGGGGCTGGCAGTCGTGATCGCCCAAACGTGGTTTGCCCAAGGCGGGCGCACCCCACAGCTGCCATCCGAGGCGCGTTTCGCCAATATCGAGTTGCCCGGGGCGGCCACCCGCATCCGCGACATCGCCCAGCAAGGGCCGCTGGGGCAAATCTATTCCGAGCTGATCTCGGGCCATTCCATCCTTGTCTATCTGGCGTTGGCTTGCGTGCCGCTCACATGGTGGGTGCTTTACCGCACCCGCTTTGGCCTGCGGCTGCGCGCGGTGGGCGAAAATCCTGCGGCAGTCGATACAGCTGGCATCTCTGTCATGGGTCTGCGCTTTGCCGCCGTGATGATCGCGGGCGTCTTGTGCGGGATCGCCGGGGCATATCTGTCAACCGCGCTGTCGTCGGGCTTCGTCAAGGATATGAGCGCGGGCCGCGGCTTCATCGCGCTGGCAGCGCTCATCTTTGCCAAGTGGCGGCCATGGTATGCGCTCTCGGCCTGCCTGCTCTTTGGCTTCTTCGATGCGGTGGGCAACCGCTACCAGAACATCCAGCTGGGCGATTTCATCGTGCCGGTGCAGTTCATGCAAGCCCTGCCTTATATTCTTGTCGTGATCGTGCTGGCGGGGCTGGTGGGCAAGGCCATTCCGCCACGCGCGGGGGGGGAGCCGTATGTCAAGGAACGCTGAAGAACTGGCCGACATCATCCGTGCGCGCGCGGGTTCGGCACCGCCTGACTATGGCATGGTGCTGGGATCGGGCCTTGGCCATATCGCCGATCAGGTCGATGGTGTGGCGATCGACTATGCCGATCTACCGGGCTTTCCCCATGCGGGCGTGTCGGGACATAACCCCAAGCTCGTGATCGGCGATCTGGAGGGAACCCGCGTTGCCATCTTCGGGGGCCGCGCGCATTACTATGAAAGCGGGCGCGGCGATGCGATGCGTCTGCCACTCGAGGTGCTGAAGGCCTTGGGGGGCGAACGTCTGATCCTGACAAATGCCGCGGGGTCGATGCACCCAGATCTCGACCCCGGCGATTTGATGCTGCTTAGTGACCACATCAATTTCTCAGGGCTCAACCCGCTCATCGGCGAGAAAACCGATGCCCGCTTCGTGCCGATGACCGAGGCCCATGATCCCGCCCTGCGCGCCGCATTAAAGGCGGCGGCAAAGGCCGAGGGCATTGCCCTGATGGAAGGGGTCTATGCGTGGTATTCAGGCCCCTCGTTTGAGACACCCGCCGAAATTCGTGCGATCCGCATCTTGGGCGCCGATGCCGTCGGCATGTCCACCGTGCCGGAGGTCATCCTTGCGCGGTTTCTTGGGCTACGGGTGGCGGCAATCTCGACCATCACCAACAAGGCGGCGGGGCTGTCGGACGAGCAGATCAGCCATGAACATACCAAGGCGATGGCGCCCTTGGGCGCGGCCAAGCTTGAGCGGATCGTCAAGCGCTTGCTGCGGGGCTGAGGGGGGCGGAAAACCCGGGTTTTCCGCATGGGAAATCTCGAGATTTCCCGGCCGAAAAACGCGCGTTTTTCGGCCCCGTCAGGCGAAGGCAGCTTCCAGCGCGATCTCGACCATATCGCTGAAACTCGACTGGCGGTCGGCCGAAGGCAATTCGTCCTTGGTCACCAGGTGATCGGAAATCGTCAGCACCGCCAGCGCGCGCACCCCATAGCGGGCGGCCAGCGTATAAAGCTCGGCCGCCTCCATCTCGACGGCAAGCACGCCATGGCGCATCAGTTGCGCACTCAGATCATCGCGCTCGTCATAAAATACATCCGAGGAATAAATGCCCCCCACATGGGTCGGCACCCCCCGCACCATGGCCGCGCGATAAGCCGCCGCCAATAGCTGGTAATCAGCGCAAGGGGCAAAATTCAATTCCCGGAAAATCCCGCGCGACGGTGTCGAAAGCGACGAACACCCCATCGCCAAAACAATATCGCGCAATTTCACCCGCTCTTGCATCGCACCCGCCGACCCAATGCGGATGAGCGTCTTGGCCCCGTAATCGCGGATCAATTCATTGGCGTAGATGGCCAAGCTGGGCATGCCCATGCCCGAACCGTGGATGGTGACGCGGTGACCGCGCCACGTTCCAGTATAGCCCAACATGCCCCTGACCCGATTAATGCAAACAGGATCGGCGAGAAATGTCTGGGCCGCCCATTCGGCGCGCAGCGGATCGCCCGGCATCAGAACCGTTTCGGCGATCTCGCCAGGCTTTGCGCCGATATGGACGGTCATTTGATCAGATCGCCATGGTCTCGAGCGATTTGCCCGCGCCAAGCGCGTCCTTGATCCATGCAGGCTGACGGCCACGTCCCGACCAAGTCTGCGACGGATCGGCCGGGTTGGCATATTTGGCAACGCCCTTTGACGCGGGCTTGCCGGCAACCTTGCCGCTCATCAATTCCTCGAGCGTAAACCCATGCTCTTTCGCAGTTGCGCGCACCGCGGCAAGCGCATCGGCCCGCTTCTTCTTTTCATAGCCCTTAATCGCAGCTTCGACTTCTTTATGATACGCCTGAAGCTCTGCAAGGCTCATGTTATCGATCGACTTTGTCATATTGTGACCTTTCGCCATAATTACACTGTGCAAGATATGGCGCATCGATTTTTAGAACGCAAGCGGGCTGTCATTAAAGGCAGGCAGATTTTATTACCTTATTGCGCCGCGTATTCCTTTGGTTCTGCCAAGGCAATAATGTCCAACATTATGGTATTCAATTCGAAATCTTTGGGTGTATAAACCCGTGAAACGCCAAAAGATTTCAGCTTTTCAGCGTCTTCATCGGGAATGATCCCACCAACCATGACCGGCACATCGCCCAATCCGGCAGCACGCAATCGGGTCATCACATCGGCAATCAGCGGCACATGGCTACCAGACAAAATCGATAGTCCGATGACATGGGCGCCCTGCGCTTGGGCCGCGGCCACGATCTCGTCAGGGGTGAGGCGTATGCCCTCATAGATGATGTCCATCCCGCAATCGCGGGCGCGAAAGGCGATCTGTTCGGCACCGTTGGAATGGCCATCAAGGCCAGGCTTGCCCACAAGGAAAGACAAACGCCGCCCCAAGCGGTCGCTTACAGCATCGACGGCGGCCCGGATATCATCCAGCCCCTCAGTCTTGTTTGAAACGGATTTCGACACACCTGTCGGCCCGCGGTATTCCCCGTGAACCGCGCGCATCACCCCTGCCCATTCGCCGGTCGTGACCCCAGCCTTGGCCGCAAGGATCGAGGCTGGCATGATGTTTTCCCCTGCCATAGCAGCACTGCGCAGGGCATCGAGTGCCGCCTTGACCGCGTCGGCGTCGCGGCTTGCGCGCCATGCGTGCAACCGGGCAATCTGGTCGGCCTCGACAGCCGGGTCAACGACCATGATCCCCCCATCCGCACCCAAAAGCGGCGAAGGCTCGCTGGCGGTATATTTGTTCACACCAACCACGACCGTTTCGCCGCGCTCGATCCGATTGACGCGGTCGGCATTGGCCTCGACCAAGCGCGCTTTCATGTAATCAATCGCGGCAATCGCGCCGCCCATCGTCTCGAGATTTGCCAATTCGGCACGCGCACCGGCCTTCAGTTCGGCGACCTTTGCATCGATTGCGGGGTTCCCGTCAAATAGGTCGTCATACTCCAACAGGTCGGTTTCATAGGCCATGATCTGTTGCATCCGCATGGACCATTGCTGATCCCATGGCCGTGGCAAGCCCAAGGCCTCGTTCCAAGCGGGCAATTGTACCGCACGGGCGCGTGCCTTTTTCGATAAGGTCACGGCCAGCATCTCGATCAGGATGCGATAGACGTTGTTTTCAGGCTGCTGTTCGGTCAGGCCAAGGGAATTGACCTGCACCCCATAGCGGAAACGACGGTATTTCGGATCACTGACGCCATAGCGGGCTTCGCAAATCTCGTCCCAAAGATCAACAAATGCGCGCATCTTGCACATTTCAGTGACGAAACGGATGCCGGCATTGACGAAAAACGAAATCCGGCCAACCAGCACGGGAAAATCCTCGGCCGGAACGCGCGGGCGCAAAGCATCCAGAACTGAAATCGCGGTCGCCAGCGCAAAGGCCAATTCCTGTTCAGGCGTGGCACCGGCCTCTTGCAAGTGGTAGGAACACACATTCATCGGGTTCCATTTCGGAACATTGGTGTAGCAATATTCCGCTATATCCGCGATCATGGCGAGGCTGGGCTTTGGCGGGCAAATATAGGTCCCGCGGCTGAGATACTCCTTGATCAAATCGTTTTGCACCGTGCCTTGCAATTGCAAGATATCGGCACCCTGCTGTTCAGCCACGGCAATATAGAGCGCCAACAGCCAAGGTGCCGTGGCATTGATCGTCATCGAGGTATTCATCTGTTCAAGCGGGATCTGATCGAACAATGTCGCCATATCGCCCAAATGGCAGATCGGCACACCGACCTTGCCCACCTCACCCCGCGCCAACACATGATCGCTGTCATATCCCGTTTGGGTCGGCAAATCGAAAGCCACGGAAAGCCCTGTTTGCCCTTTGGCGAGATTGCCCCGGTAAAGCGCATTCGATGCCTTGGCCGTGGAATGGCCAGCATAGGTCCGAATAAGCCAAGGATGATCGCGATGTGGGGCTGTCATGAGCGGCTCCTGTCGAGCGGACGGAAATAAGATTACGCTGCAATGCGTATAATGAGAATATTATGACCTTGTCAATTCGCTGCAATGCGGCAAAACCGGCTGCGGCAGGTGACAGGCGAGGCATAACTCGCCTCTGGCCCAGCTGCACGCGGCGCGTTAGCCTTGCGCCATGCTGCGCTACATCCTCACCCGCGCCTTTTCCCTGGGCCTCAGCCTGATCATGGCGAGCGTGGTGATTTTTGCGCTGATCGAGGTCATCCCCGGCGATCCGGCCAGCTACATGATGGGGCTGAACGCAACGCCCGAAAACCTTGCTGCGCTGCGGGCCGAGCTTGGGCTCGATGCGCCCCCGCTTGCGCGCTACCTCGGATGGGTCGGTGGCATGCTGACCGGCGACTTCGGCATTTCCTACACCTACCGCGTGCCGGTCGCCGATCTTGTGGCTGATCGGATCTGGGTCTCTTTGCCCTTGGCGATCTACGCGTTGACGCTGTCCACACTGATCGCGTTTCCCATCGGTATCATCGCCGCATCGCGCCGCGGCACATGGGCCGATCATGGGGTCATGGGGGCGACACAGCTGGGCGTCGCGGTGCCGAATTTCTGGTTTGCGATGCTGTTGGTGCTGATCTTCGCGGTCAATCTGCGCTGGTTTTCGGCAGGCGGGTTTCCCGGCTGGTCCGACCCGGCTGCCGCTCTCAAGGCGCTGACCCTTCCGGCCATTGCGCTGGCCTTGCCGCAATCGGCCATCCTTGCGCGGGTCATGCGTTCGGCGCTTCTCGACACGCTCGACCAAGATTATATCCGCACCGCGCGCGCCAAGGGCCTCTCGCGCGCGCAAACCATCCGCCGCCATGCGCTGCGCAATGCATTGATCCCGGTGCTCACGATCATTGGCCTGCAATTTTCGTTCTTGATTGCAGGGGCGATCATCATCGAGAACGTGTTCTTCCTGCCCGGTCTTGGGCGGTTGATCTTTCAAGGCATCACCCAGCGCGACCTGATCGTGGTGGAATCGGTGACCATGGTGTTGGTGTTCGGGGTGATCGTCGTGACGTTTCTGGTCGATCTGGCCTACGCGCTCATCGACCCAAGGCTGCGCCGCCGATGAACCGCATGTCGCCATCCCTTTTCATCGGCGCCGCCCTTTCGGGGATATTCGTGACTGCGGCCCTGATCTCGCTTGTCTGGGTGCCGCACGCAGTCGATGGGGTCGCCATCGCAGCGCGCCTGCAAGCGCCTTCGGCCACGTATCTCTTGGGTACCGATCAGCTTGGGCGCGATCTTTTGTCGATGCTGATGGTGGGCGCGCAAACCTCTATCGCGGTTGCAGTCGTTGCTGTGGGGATCGGCGTCGCCCTTGGGGTGCCGCTTGGCCTTGCTGCGGCTGCCAATCGGGGCGGTATTCTCGATGACGTCATCATGCGGGCCAACGACCTGATCTTTGCCTTTCCCAGCCTTGTCATCGCGATCTTGATTACCGCGCGCTACGGCCCATCGGCCAGCAACGCAATCATCGCTATCGGCATCTTCAACATTCCCGTGTTTGCCCGCGTGGCGCGCGGCGCGGCACTGCCTTTATGGACGCTTGATTATATCTTGGCCGCGCGTACGGCAGGGAAGGGCAAGACCCGCATCAGTGCCGAACATATCCTGCCCAATATCACCAACCTCTTGATCGTTCAGGCCACGATCCAGTTTTCACTAGGCATCTTGGCGGAAGCCGCGCTGAGTTATGTGGGCCTTGGCGCACAACCTCCCACCCCCAGCTGGGGCCGCATGCTCGCCGAGGCACAGACGATGATCTACACCCATCCGATGCTGGCCGTGCTGCCGGGATTGGCCATCGTGCTGATGGTCTTGGGTCTGAACCTGATGGGCGACGGGCTGCGCGATCTCCTCGATCCAAGATTGCGCCGGGGGCGGGTATGATCGCGCTCGACCACCTCTCGCTCAACATCCATGGCACCCCGATCTTGCGCGATGTCTCGCTTGAGATCACACAAGGGCAGATCACCGGGCTGGTGGGTGAAAGCGGCTCGGGAAAATCGATGACCGCGCTGGCCATGATGGGGTTGTTGCCACATGGGGCCAAGCCACGCGGGCGCTTCATGCTCGATGGGTCCGATCTTTTGCGCCTGACCGAGGCCGAGCTTTGCCAAATCCGGGGCAATCGGATCAGCATGATATTTCAAGAACCGATGACCGCGCTGAACCCGGTGCAAACAATCGGCGACCAGGTTGCCGAGACCTTGATCATCCACGGCAAGGCAAGCCGGGCCGAGGCACGCCGCATCGCGCGCGACCGTTTGGACCGGGTGGGCCTCACGCAGATCGCGTATGACCGCTACCCGCACGAGCTATCGGGCGGCCAGCGCCAGCGCGCCTGTATCGCAGCAGCGATTGCGCTGAACCCAACGCTCTTGATCGCCGACGAGCCGACCACGGCGCTTGATGTCACGACCCAGGCCCAGATCCTCGACCTGCTGAAATCATTGGTCACACAAGAGGGCATGTCGCTGTTGCTGATCACCCATGACCTCGCCGTTGTGGCGGCAATGGCTGACCGGGTCGGTGTGATGCAAAATGGCGAGATCGTCGAGATGGGTCCGACACGGGCGGTGTTGCGCGAACGCCGCCATCCCTATACGGACGCCCTCCTCGCTGCCTCATCGCATTGGCCGAACCGCAGGCCGCAACCCGTGACTGCGCCGCTTTTGCGCGTTGACCGCGTCACGCGCTGCTATGCCGGCCCGCGCAAGGGCCTACGCCGCGGGCCAGAGATCACAGCGGTCAAGGATGTGAGCTTTACCTTGCACAAGGGCGAAAGCCTTGGGTTGGTCGGGGAAAGCGGTTGTGGCAAATCCACCCTGACACGCGCGATCCTTGGCCTCGACAAGGTGCAAGGGGGCGATATCACCTTGTTCGGCCAATCCATCGTCCCAAACATGCCCGCAGCCCTGAGGGCCGGCATTCAAGTCGTGTTCCAAGACCCCTATGGCAGCTTCAACCCGCGCTGGCAGGTCGAACGGATCGTGGCCGAACCCTTTCACCTCTTGCCCGATGCCCCCCAAGGTCACGCGCGCCGCGAGCGCGTGGCCGCAGCGCTGAGCGCCGTGCGGCTTTCGCCTGATGACCTGACAAAATACCCGCATGAGTTTTCGGGCGGCCAGCGCCAGCGCATCGCGATTGCGCGCGCCTTGATCACGCGACCCAAGATCCTTGTGCTGGACGAGGCGGTCTCAGCCCTCGATGTCTCGGTGCGTGCGCGCATCCTCGATCTTCTTGCAGAATTACAGGCAGAACTTGGACTTTCATATCTCTTCATCTCCCATGATTTGACAGTGGTGCGCGCGATCACTGACCGCGTTTTGGTGATGCAGGCAGGCCAGATCGTCGAGGAAGGGCCAACCGCGACTGTCTTCGATGCCCCAAGCCACCCCTATACTCGCCAACTCATCGCCGCCGCCCCGCGGCTTCCCGATCTTGAAAGGCTTCCGACATGACAGCTTGGTTCGACCCCTCCTTGGTGTTCATCGGCGGCGCATGGCGCCAGCCTGCCAGCGGCGACACCTTGCCCGTGATCGACCCTTCGACAGGGGCAGAGATTGCCCGCATCGCGCGCGGCACAGCCGCCGATATCGACGCAGCCGTCGCCGCGGCCACGGCCGCCATGGCGGGCGAATGGGGCGCGATGCCCGCCTTTGAGCGGGGGCGCATCTTGGCGCGGCTTTGCACATTGATCCTCGATCACGCCGATGCCCTCACCGCGATGGAGGCCGCCGATGTCGGAAAGCCGCTCGCCCAAGCGCGCAACGATGTGATCGCCATGGCGCGCTATTGCGAGTTTTACGCCGGTGCCGCCGACAAGCTGATGGGCGAGACGATCCCGTTTCAAAGCGGCTTTACCGTCTATACCTTGCGCGAACCCCATGGGGTGACGGGCCATATCGTGCCGTGGAACTACCCCATGCAGATCATCGGCCGTTCGGTCGGCGCAGCCCTTGCAGCGGGCAATGCCTGTGTCCTGAAACCGGCCGAGGAGGCGTGCTTGACCGCGCTTGCCTTTGCTGATTTGGCGCGCCAAGCGGGTCTGCCAGCGGGTGCCTTAAACGTCGTGCCGGGCTTGGGTGCCGAAGCGGGTGCCGCGCTGACCGCCCATCCGGGCATCCGCCATATCTCGTTCACCGGGTCGGTCGCCACGGGCCGCAAGGTTCAGGCTGCGGCGGCGGAAAATGTCGTCCCGGTCACGCTGGAATTGGGCGGCAAATCCCCGCAACTGGTCTTTGCAGATGCCGATCTGGATGCTGCACTTCCCTTTCTGGTGAATGCGGGTGTCCAGAATGCGGGGCAAACTTGCTCGGCCTCATCGCGTATCCTTGTGGAACGGTCGATCTATGCAGAGGTCTGCAAAAGGATGGCCGCCGCCTATCGCGATCTGAGCGTTGGCCCTGCCACCGCCGATCTGCGGGTGGGGCCGCTGATCTCAGCCCGGCAAAAAGGCATTGTTGAACGCTATCTCGCCATGGCCGACCCCGCCCATATCATCGCACGCGGGCAATTGGCCCCCGATCTGCCGCAGGGCGGCCATTACATCGCGCCTGCGCTGATCGCAGGTCCCGGCCCTGACCATGTTCTTGCACAAGAAGAGATTTTCGGCCCGGTCCAGATCATCCTTCCCTTTGCAGACGAGGCGGACGCGATCCGCATTGCCAATGGCACGCCCTATGGGCTGGTCGCATCCATTTGGTCGCGCGATGGGGGGCGGCAAATGCGACTGGCCAAGCAGTTGCGCGCCGGACAGGTATTCTTGAACAATTACGGCGCAGCAGGGGGTGTCGAGTTGCCATTTGGCGGTACAGGCTCTTCAGGCCATGGCCGCGAAAAAGGGTTCGAGGCGCTCTATGCAATGACGAGCTTGAAAACTGTGGCCGCCCTTCATGGATGAGCCGCGCGTGGGTTGGGCATGGACGGCTTGCCTCCCGCCCGTTAGGCTCTCCCCGACCCATGCGGCGGAGCGATGATGAAGCTTGGCAAATTCCCCACCTTTTTCATGTTGATGGCGTTTGCAGCCTGCGCTGCGGCGATCTTTGGCGCGCTGCACAATCAACTGAGCTACACCGTTGGCCCCGATTACTTTCACAGCTTGAAATTCGCCCAATTCGCAATCCCACCCGAGATGCCGCCACGGCTTGGCGCAGCCTTGGTCGGGGCGCAAGCAAGCTGGTGGATGGGCGCGGCTGTCGCTGGTCCGGCCTTTATCTATGGGCTGTTCTCGGTGCCGAACGCACAAAGTTATCTGGCCGCCGGGCTTGGTGCGATCGGGCTTGTGATCGTGTTGGCGACAATGGCCGCTCTCACTGGGCTGATCGGCGGGCTGGTGGCCGATAACACGGGCTTGCTGGACGGGGTGTTGCGCATTCCGCAGGGCGTGGATCAGTCCGATTTCCTGCGCGCAGGCTTTATGCACGAGGCGGCCTATATCGCCGGTGCGCTTGGGGGGCTGTTGGCCTTTTGGCCGATCCGACGGGCGCGCGGGCTCGACCTGCGCCGGGCAGGCTAAGACGATGGAGACGCTCCGCCGCCCCGTGGCCCCACGCGATTGTGATATCCTTGGTCATATGAATGTCGCGGCCTACATCGACGCGGTCTCGGACGCGATGTTCGCGGTGCAAACGGCCATCGGCCTTGACCGCGCAGCACTTGCAGCAACGCAACGATCCTTCGTCGCCGCAAGGATCGAGGCAGATTACCGCGCCGAGATGCTGGCAGGCGATGTCTTCACCCTCGAGAGCAGGATTTTGCACATCGGCACGAAATCGGCCCGATTTGCCCATCGCATGATCCGCATAGGCGATGGGGCAACCGTTTTCGCGGCTCAGAATGTTTCGGTCTTTTTCGATTTGGCCGCACGGCGCGCCGTGGCGATCCCCGATGATCTGCGCCATGCCTTGGAGCGACTGAAAGAGGAAGATCCAGATGAGACTTGAGGGAAAGACCGCCATCGTCACCGGCGCGGGGTCAGGCTTTGGCGCAGGAATAGCGCGCATTTTCGCCCGCGAAGGCGCGCGCGTGATGGTCGCCGATATCAACGCCGCTGCCGCCCAGTCCATCGCGGATGAGATCGGCGGCATCACCTGCACGGTCGATGTCGCCAATGGCGCATCGGTCGCCGCCATGGCAGGGGCGGCGCGCAATGCATGGGGCCGGATCGATATCTTGGTGAACAACGCCGGCATCACCCATCTGCCGAAAGCCATGGAGGATGTGACCGAGGAGGAGTTCGACCGCGTCCTCGCGGTCAATGCCAAATCCGTGTACCTGACCGCGCGCGAGATCGTGCCGGGCATGAAGGCCATGGGCAAAGGAGCGATCCTCAACATCGCCTCGACCGCTGGGCTGTCACCGCGGCCGCGCCTTAACTGGTACAATGCGTCCAAGGGCTGGATGATCACCGCGACCAAGACCATGGCGGTCGAGCTTGCCCCCGCAGGTGTGCGCGTCAACGCGCTTTGCCCTGTTGCGGGCGAAACCCCGTTGCTGGCCAGTTTCATGGGCGAAGACACGCCCGAGATGCGGGCCAAGTTCCTCTCGACCATTCCGCTGGGCCGCTTTTCCACTCCACAGGACATGGGCGAAGCGGCGGCCTTCCTGTGCTCGGATGCCGCCGCGATGATCACCGGGGTCGCGATGGAGGTGGATGGGGGCCGCTGCATATGACGGGCTACACCCGCCATGACCTGCCCTGCGATATCGTGGTTCATGCGGGCAATTTCGCGGGCCAGCCCGAGGCGTTCGCGCATCTGCTCCTTCATTGCCCAGAGCTAGATCTGGGCAATGTCGAGGTGATCCGCGACCGCCCCGCAACACGGCTGCGCGCGCGCTTCGATCCCGACACCGCCGATGAAATCGCACAGGCGGGTGGGCCGTGGAATACGCTGATCTTGATCCTGCCCGCCGCCTATCCGGGGCTTGACTGCCCATTGGCCGACAGCCCCGGCTTGCCGCGCCTTGGGCTTTGGCGTGGGCGCATTCCCCATCTTGTCGCCGAAAGACCCCGATCATGATCCGCCCCGGCCCTCGCAACCTGATTACCGATGTCGCCAGCCTGCGCGTCGGCCATGCGCAAGATGCAGGGATCAAGACCGGCACGACGGTGCTGGTAGGTGACAGGCCCTTTGTCGCCGCCGTGCATGTCATGGGTGGCGCCCCCGGTACGCGGGAAACCGATCTTCTGGCCCCTGACAAGACCGTGCAGGAGGCCGACGCCTTTGTGCTGTCGGGCGGCTCGGCCTTTGGGCTTGATGCAGCCTCGGGTGTGGCCGATGCCTTGCGCCTGCAAGGGCGCGGTTTCTTGGTCGGGGATCAGACCGTGCCGATCGTGCCAGGCGCGATCTTGTTCGACCTGCTCAATGGCGGCGACAAGACCTGGTCCGAGAATCCCTATAAGCGCCTCGGGGCAACCGCGCTGGCAAACGCCGGCGCGCACTTCGCGCTCGGCACAGCGGGGGCGGGCGCAGGTGCGCTCGTCGCTGACCTCAAGGGCGGGCTTGGGTCGGCCTCCGCCATGTGGGAAGGCTACACCGTCGGCGCGCTGGTCGCAGTCAATGCGCTCGGGCGCGTGACCATGGGCGATAGCCGGCATTTCTGGGCCGCACCCTACGAGATGGCGGGCGAGTTTGGCGCGCTTGGCCCCGCCCCCGCCTTTGACCCCGGCGCGGTACCGCCGATCAAGGGGGGCGAGGGCCGCAATACCACCATCGCCATTGTCGCCACCGACGCTGCCCTGACGCAGGCGCAGGCCACCCGCATGGCGATTGCCGCCCATGACGGCATGGCGCGCGCGATCTGGCCCAGCCATACGCCGATGGATGGCGATCTGGTCTTTGCCGCCGCGACCGGCGCGCGTGATATGGCCGACCCCATCCAGACACCGCTGATGCTGGGCCATCTGGCGGCCCTGTGCCTTGCGCGGGCGATTGCCCGGGGGGTTCACGCCGCCACACCGGCACCCGGCGATGTCAAACCCACATGGCAGGCGCGCTTTGGCTAGACAAAAAAACCCCGGACAGGCGTCCGGGGTTTTTCGCTATTCCTGCTGCGCGCGGTTCAGTGCAAGCGGCGCTCGACCTCGCCGATCGCGGTATCGATCAGCTTGTTGGCATCCGCTGCGGCCATTTCCTTGGCAATTGCGTCTGCGGCGGCGGCGATGGCCACCTCGACTGCGCGATCGCGCACCGTGCGCAATGCCTTTTCTTCCGCGCTTTGGATCTGGTCCTCAGCACCCTTGATCCGCCGTGCAATCGACCGCTCAAGGGCGGCGCGGGCCTCGGCGGCGGCGGCCTCGGCATCGGCCTTGGCTTGGGCGATGATCCGCTCGGCCTGATCGGCAACTTCACGGCTCTGACGCTCATAATTGGCCAAAATCGACTGGGCCTCTTCACGCAGCGCGCGGGCCTCGTCAAGCTCCGCCTTGATCCCCTCGGCACGCTTGTCGAGCATGCCCATCAGCATCGACGGCACGTTGAAGTAGAACAAGATCGCAAGGAACAGCAAGAAGCCGATCAGAACCACGAAATCGCTATTGCCAAGCGAGGGGTTCAACAGGCCCTTGGGCTTGCCTTCGGCCGCCAAGGCCATGGCAGGTGCGGCGCTCATCAAAATGGCGAGAAGATGTTTCATCGTCTTACCCCTTGACCCGTGCGGCGACAGCGGCGCTCAACACCTTGGCATCAACCTTTTGACCGGGGGCCACGGCGGCAACGATGTCGCCCGCGACATCGGCCGCGACCTCTTCGATGCTGCGCACGGCACCGGCGCGGATTTCGGCGATGCGGGCTTCGCTTTCGGCGGCCTTGGCCGAAATCTCGTCATCTGCGCGCGCGATCGCTTTGTCGAGGTCGGCCTGGATCGCCGCCCGCGTTTCGTCGGCGATTTTCGCAGCTTCGCTGCGGGCATCTGCCAACGCCTTGTTATAGGCCGCTTCCGCTTCGACGGCGCGCTGCTTAAGTTCTTCGGCGGCGGCCAGATCATTGGTCAGCGCGCCTTGGCGTTCAGCCAAGACCGCCGCGATGCGGGGCAACGCGATCCGGCTCAGGATGAAGTAGATCGCGACCAGCGCGATCACCAGCCAGAAAATCTGGTTGGGAAAGCTGGAAGGGTCGAGTTGCGGCATGCCGCCGCTTGCGCCCTGTGTGGCTGTATCGGCCATGTGCGTTCTCCTGGTGCCGGTCTTTCACCGGCGTTCCGTGCCGCCTTTGCGGAAGCGGAACGCCGGGCGTAAGGATCGTAGCTTGGCGTGCGGAGATTAGGCCGCGAACATCAACAGAAGCGCGGTCAGGAAGGCGAAGATGCCAAGCGCTTCGGCGAATGCGATGCCGATAAAGAGGGTCGCGGTCTGGCTGGCCGCGGCCGAGGGGTTGCGCAGCGCGCCGGCGAGGAAGTTACCTGCCACGTTGCCCACGCCGAGTGCGGCAACGCCTGCACCCAGACCTGCAATGCCTGCACCGATGAACTGACCCAGTTGTGCGATATCGCCTTCCATTGGTGTATCTCCTTACGTTGGAAGTTCGAGAAAAGGAGGGGCTTTGCCGCCCCGCCTCAGTGATGGGGATGAAGCGCGTCTTTCAGATAGACGCAGGTAAGAATGGTGAAGACATAGGCCTGAATGGCCGACACCAGCACCTCGAGGCCGTAGATCGCAACCACGCCGAACACCGGCACGATGCCGCCCAAGCCCATCGCGCCCGCAAAGCCCGCAAAGACCTTGAGAACCGCGTGACCGGCCATCATCGCGCCAGCAAGACGCACGGAATGGCTCACGGGGCGCACGAAGTAGGAAATCAATTCGATCACGGCAAGCACGGGGCGCAGCACCAAGGGCGCCGATGAGACCCAGAACAAGCTCAGGAACGCGGTGCCATTTTTGACAAAGCCCAGCACCGTGACCGAAATGAACACGGTCAGCGCCAAGACCACCGTCACCGCGAAATGCGATGTGGTGGTGAATGACGACGGGATCAGGCCAAGGAAATTGGCCGACAGGATGAACAGAAAGGCCGTGAAGATGAAGGGGAAATAGGGCAGCGCGTCTTTGCCTGCCACATCCTCGACCATCTTGCGTACAAAACCGTAAGCCAGCTCCGCCATCGACTGCCCGCGCGATGGGATGACTGCGCGCCCGCGCGTTCCCATCACCATCAGTGCGAAAATCGACAAGATCGACATGCCCAGCCAAAAGGTCACGTTGGTCGGCGTGTACCAAGCAATGGTGTCGCCCCCAAACAGCGGCTTGACCTTGAATTGGTCCATCGGCGCGATCGCGAGCTTCCCGTAGCCATCGGCATAGGCCAAGCCAAACAAAACCGCCGCAAGCGCGATCAAGACATAGGCGATGACACGCCCATTGCCCTTGGATTGTGTCCCGGTGGTGTTGGTGCTTTCGCTCGCCACGACCTTAATCCTTCTCGTTCGCTTCGGCCGCGTCCGCGGCCTTTGACTGTGTCTCGGCCTTTTCTTCGGCCTTTCGCTGAAGCTCGCGCGCTGACCGGATCATGGTCTTCACACCCGCGACGAACCCCAAAAGCATGAACAAGACCATCAACCAAGGGCCAGTGCCCAAGAGCCAGTCCAGCCCGTATCCCATTCCAAAACCGATGCCCATGCCGGCCACCAGTTCGATCACCATCCGCCACGCCAGATGCGCCTGCGAATAATGCTCCTCCACATGTGGTTTGGGTGCTTGCGCCTGTTTGGCGGCGGCGATCCGCGCTTCGAGCGCTCTTAAACGCGCATCTTCGCTCGGTTCGGCCATGGCACACACCCCCCGTTCGGAAGTTGCGCGGAAACTATGCTGCCCACAGCCCAGAGTCAACGCGCGCTGCATCGCAGAAAAATTGCCGCAAGAAATTGATTTTAAACATGATTACCAGCCTGCGACAAATCGGTATCCATCACGCGACACCGCAAAAGCCGGCGAGGCGCGGAATTGTCATATTCAACCGATCGGTTGACGATCTTGCCTGCGCTGGTCTAGCACGGTGCATGGCCACCTCGCTCGACATCGTCTTTGCTGCCCTTGCCGACCCCACCCGTCGCGAGATCCTGCACATGCTTCTCGAGGATGACATGGCGGTGACCGATGTAGCCGAACCCTTCGCCATGTCCTTGGCCGCGATCTCCAAGCATCTGGCCATTCTCGCCGCGGCGGGGCTGATCAGCCAAGAAAAGCGCGGCCGGGTGAAATGGTGCAAGCTCGAACCCGACGCACTCAGCGCAGCCTCCGTCTGGATGCAATCCTTCGGCCAATTCGAGCCTATCAACCTTGACGCTTTCGAAGCATTCTTGACACAGGAATTAGGCACGGCGGATGCACCGGCCTCAATCCTTGAGCAATAATACTAGCGCCAGCATTGTCAGCCCAACGCCACCCAAGACCATGGGCGACGGCACCGGCTGGCCCAGCGCCAATTCCCAGATCAACACCCAACTCGGCGTCAGATAGGTATAGGCCATCACCTTGGAACTTGGCAGCCGCATGGATGCGAACTGCACCAAGAAGACCGTCATCGAAGAGGCCGCAATCGCGGTATAGACCAGCGTGACCCAGACCAAGGGGCGCAACGCCCCCCAATCGGTCCCCACAATATCGTGCCAGCCATAAATCCCGATGATCACGGCGCTGAAACTCAGCGTCCAGAAGGTGAAGACAAGGATCGGCTCCCCTCGGTTGAGGCGGCGCACCATCGGCGTGTAAGCGGCATGCGCGATGCAGCCCCAAAAAAAGATCGCCTCGCCCTGCCCGATCTCGAACGCCAAGAGCGCCGCAAAATCGGCCCGGAAAATCACCCAAAGCGCGCCCGCAGCACCCAAGGCAAGCGCCACCAAGATCCGTGTGCCAAATAACTGGCGCAGCAAGATGTAACCGAAAATCCCGCTCATCACCGGGGTCAGCGTGAAGACCGCCGCCGCCGATACCGGGGGCGCAGTCTTCAGCCCTTCGAACATGGTGACGAAATAGATCGCAAAAAGCAGACCCAAGACCCCATAGCGCCAAGGGGCGGTCAGCGCGGCTGTTGTCGTGGCGATCCCGCCGCCGCGCGCCCAGATCACCGCGCCCACCACCGCCGCCGAAAGGGCAAAGCGCACGGCATTCAGCGCGGCTGGCGCAATCTCATTGGCAACCTGCCCACCCAGCGAAAACGACCCCGCAACAAGCGCCGAAAAGGCAAGCATCGCCAGATGTCCTTGCCGCGGCCCCTGCCCAAGGTCGGCCAAAGCATTCACGCGGGGCTTACCCCCCATTGCCTCACCTGCGCCTTGAGAAAGCGCAAAAAGCTTTGCACCTTGGCCGTGCGGTGCAAATCCATATGCGTCACCAACCAGATCGGCGCGCCCCATGCGTCAAGCGGCGGCATCATCTCGACCAGATCGGGCTGATCCTCCAGCGCCCAACCCGCGACAAAGCCAATGCCGATCCCTTGGGCGATGGCCAGTTTCGCCGCTTGGGTCGAACTGACCCTCAAGGCGATGGCGGCCTCAGGCACCGCCGCGTTCAACCAGCGATGAAAGGGCGCGCGGTTATGATCACCCGTCACCCCGATAAAGCGATGCGCCCCAAGATTGCCGAGATCAAGCGGCCCATGCGCCGCCACATATCCGCGCGCGGCAACAAGCTTGGGCATTTGGGTGAAAAAAGGCTGCACGACATTATCGGGCTGTTCGGGCAAAGTGCCGGCGCGAATGGCCACATGCGCCTCGCCATATTCCAGCCGAAACAGCCGATGATCCGAGATCAGTTGCACCCGCAATTCGGGATGTAGCGCCATGAATTGCGCGATTGCCGGAACCAAAAGCACGGCAAGCTCATCGACCGAGGTGACGATCAGATCACCCGTCACCTCGTCGCCACGCCCACGGATGCGGCTGGCCAGTTGCGCGAATTGATCATCGGTCTGGGCCGCGATCTTCAAAAGATCCTGACCGGCTTCGGTGGCGGTATAGCCGCGCGCATGCCGCTGAAACAGCTTGGCCCCCAAGCGCGCCTCAAGCGCGTCGATATGGCGAATGACGGTCGCGTGATGCACCCCCAGCACCTCCGCCGCACCCGACACGGTGCCAAGGCGCGCGACTTGATAAGCCGTGCGGATTTCGTCCCAATTATCCATGTCGGCCCTATCCGCCAAAGCGACGTCTGTCTGTCACTCTCGCTTCTCGTCCGCGCGAACGCAAGAGGATGCGCAGTGCGCGCGCAAAACACCGAACTTTGTGCGCAGACGCGCAGACGCCCCTGCCAGTATCACCATTTATGCCGCTCGGCGGATTGGCTAGCCTTGGGTGATCGGCGGGCCAAACCGGGCCGTAAGCACTCGCAAAACCACGCACTCGCACATCAAGGAACATCACGATGGAACGTATGAAAACCTATGCGCTATTCGGCATCAAAGCGTTGCTGAGCGCCGCATTCCTCGCGGCAGGCGGGGCCAAGCTCTACGGGGTCGCAATGATGGTCGGCACCTTCGATATGATCGGGGTCGGCCAATGGTTTCGCTACCTCACCGGCGTAATCGAAGTGGGTGCCGCGATCCTGCTTTGGGTGCCGGGGTTGCGCGCGCTTGCGGCGGGCGCGCTTGTGGTCACGATGATCGGTGCGATCATCGCGCATCTGGCCATTCTCGGCCCCTCATCCGTGCCTGCCGCCATCCTCGGCGCGCTGGCCGCGCTTATCCTTTACGCCCATCGGCAAGAGATCGCGCGCCCCCGCGCCTGAGCCTCCCTGCCCCTTCGCCTGACGGGGCGGGCGTGATAGGCTTGCATGATGCGTCTTGTGATTGTCACGCTTGCATGTCTGCTCGGCGCCGCCCCACAGGTCAGGGCGATGAGCTGCACCTTGGATTTCGCCTTTAACGTGACACAAGGGGCCGGAACGATCCGCCCCGGCACGCACATGACAGGCAGCGCGCGGTTTACCACCACCGGGCAAAGCCTTGCGGCGGGGGGCGGGTCGCTTGCCCATATCGCCACAGGCGAGATGCGGGTCGGCCCCGACATCCGCGGCCAGGTCTGGGCCATCATCACCACATCCGGCAATCCCGTCGCCGATCTCTTGGCCGTGCATGCCCGCGACGTCACCGGCATGACCTTCGCGGGCCTTGCCTATCGCGGGCCGATGACGCTCAACCTTTACGGCCGTCCCGGCACCCTGCCCGCCCCGATCATCCCCACCGACCCCGCGCTTTGGGCCGCGATGGACCTACGCCGCAGCTTTGCACTGCATGCCTATGGCTATGACCGGCTCGCGGGCGCGATCACGACGCTATCGGTCACCTGCGATGCCCCCCATGATTGACTCTGCCCGCAAAAGCCCCTATCGACCCGCGCAATAGCCGGAAAGCACCAGCTTCCCGGTCCCGTGCAGTGTCATGGGATCGCCCCCCGTCAGCGAGGTTTCGCCCACGGGGGCAATGCCCGTTTGCGGGCTTGCCCTCGAAACTTCCACCGCAACGGATAATGGTGCATTCCGGCCTCGCCCCCACATCACGGGGGCATCTCGGATCGTCAAAGGGGGCCAGCGCCCATGTTTGAAAACCTCTCGCAACGCCTGTCCGGCGTCTTCGACCGCCTCACCAAGCAAGGTGCGCTGTCCGAGGATGATGTCCGCACGGCCATGCGCGAGGTCCGCGTGGCCCTCTTGGAGGCTGACGTCTCGCTCGAGGTGGCCCGCCAGTTCATCAAGGCGGTCGAGAAAAAGGCCACCGGTGCCGCCGTCACCAAATCCATCACCCCCGGCCAGCAGGTCATCAAGATCGTCCATGACGAGCTTGTCCATGTGCTGACCGGCGATGCCGACCCCGGCCGCCTGAAAATCGACAACCCACCCGCGCCGATCCTGATGGTGGGCCTTCAGGGGTCGGGGAAAACCACCACCACCGCCAAACTTGCCAAGCGCCTGAAAGAGCGCGAGGGCAAGCGCGTGCTGATGGCCTCCCTCGACACCAACCGCCCCGCCGCGATGGAGCAATTGGCCATTTTGGGGCTCCAGATCGGGGTCGATACGCTCCCCATCGTCAAGGGCGAAGACCCGGTGACGATCGCCAAGCGCGCCAAGACGCAAGCCAGCCTTGGCGGCTATGATGTCTATCTGCTCGACACCGCGGGGCGGCTCCATATCGACGCCGAGCTTATCGCACAGGCCGCCGCCGTCCGCGATGTGGCCCAACCCCGCGAAACGCTGCTGGTGGTCGATGGTCTGACCGGCCAGGACGCGGTCAATGTCGCCCAGGAATTCGACGACAAGATCGGTGTGACGGGCGTTGTCCTGACCCGAATGGATGGCGACGGGCGCGGTGGTGCGGCGCTCTCGATGCGCGCGATCACCGGCAAGCCGATCCGCTTCGTCGGCTTGGGCGAAAAGACCGACGCGCTGGAAACCTTCGAGCCCTCCCGCATCGCAGGCCGCATCCTTGGCATGGGCGACATCGTGGCGCTGGTCGAACGCGCGCAAGAAACGCTCGAGGCCGAACAGGCCGAGCGCATGATGAAGCGCTTCCAGAAGGGTCAGTTCAACATGAACGACCTCAAGGGCCAGCTGGAACAGATGCTCAAGATGGGCGGCATGCAGGGCATGATGTCGATGATGCCCGGCATGGCCAAGATGCAAAAGCAACTCGACGATGCGGGCATGGATGACAGCGTGATCCGTCGCCAGATCGCGCTGATCAACTCCATGACCAAGAAAGAACGCGCCAATCCAGACCTGATGCAGGCCAGCCGCAAGAAGCGCGTGGCCGCAGGTGCGGGGCAGGATGTGAGCGACCTCAACAAGCTGCTCAAGATGCACCGCCAGATGGCCGATGCGATGAAGAAGCTGGGCAAGATGGGCAAAACGGGCCTCTTGCGCGGCGGCCTTGGCGCCTTGATGGGCAAGGGCGCGCCCAGCGCGCTCAAGGGGATGGACCCCGCAGGCCTTGACCCCAAGGCGATGGAAGAGGCCGCGCGCAAGATGGGCATGGGCGGCCTGCCCGGTCCGGGCGGCGGCATGCTGCCCCCGGGCCTTGGCGGGTTTGGGAAGAAGAAATGACCGCAGCCCTGCCCGATACGTTGCGCAGTGAACGGCTGGTGCTGCGCTGCCCCACCCTCGCCGATCTGGAGGCCTACGTGGCCTATTACACCCGGCCGCGCACCGGCGGCGTCGGCGGACCGAAACCCCGCCACATCGTCGTGGAGCGCTTTGCTGCGATGGCGGGCCAGTGGGCGCTCCGCGGCTACGGGCGCTACGCGACGGAGGCGGCGCGCGCCGTGCTCGACGCATGGCGTGGCCCCGAACTGATCGCGCAGATCGTGCCGGACAACGCAGCTTCGCTGCGCATTGCCGAAAAGCTGGGTTTCATGGTCGATCCCGAGGCCGCGAAACCCGCCCATTTCTCTTGGGATGTTCTGACGCTGCGTCGGTCGCGGGTGCCGGCATGACCATGGCCCCCACCCTCACGACCGCACGGCTGACGCTGCGGCCCATGCGCGCTGGCGATTTCCCCGCCTATGCCGCGCTGATGGCAAGCCCGCGCGCGACCCATATGGGCGGGCCATATGATACCGCCGCCGCTTGGGGCCTGTTTTGCCATGATGCAGGCTGCTGGGCGCTGTTTGGCCATGGCGCGCTGATGATGGACCTGCGCGGCACAGGCGATACCATCGGACAGGTCGGCCTGAACGCAGGTCCGCTTTTCCCCGAAACGGAACTCGGCTGGATGGTCTATGATGGCCATGAGGGTCAGGGCTACGCCACCGAAGGGGCTGCCGCCCTGCGCGATTGGGCCTTTGCGACGCTGCCCATCGACACCCTCGTCAGCTACACCGATCCTGCGAACACCGCCTCCAAAGCCGTCGCGCTGCGGCTGGGCGCTATCCCCGATGACACCGCCCCACGCCAAGACCCCGAAGATTGCGTCTTCCGCCATCACCGGAGGGCCGCATGATGCACTTGCCTTTCCGCAACCAACCCACAGGTTTTTCCACAGGAAAAGCCCCGATCACTTGCCCTATTGCGGCTGCATGGAGCCGTGCATGCTGACCCCGCATCTGGCTGATACGCCGGTTCTCGAAACCGAGCGCCTGACCCTGCGCGCCCCGCAAGCCGGGGATTTCGAGGCCATCGCTCCCTTCATCACCTCCGACCGCGCCCGCTTTGTCGGCGGCGGTGCCGACAAGGGGATCGGCGTGGCATGGCGCATCCTCGCGATCTTCGCGGGCCATTGGCAGCTGCGCGGCACAGGCGTCTTCATCATGGCCGAGCGCACCACGGGCCGCCCCATTGGCTCGGTCGGGCCGTGGTATCCCGGCGACTGGCCGGAGCAAGAGCTTGGCTGGTCGGTCTGGTCGTCCGCCGATGAAGGCAAAGGCTATGCCTATGAGGCGATCATGCGCCTGCGCCGCCATGTCTATGCCGATCTCGGCTGGTCCACCGCCGTGAGCTACATCGATGCGCGCAACACCCGCTCGCTTGCCTTGGCGCAGCGGCTTGGCTGCGCCCGCGACATGGACGCGCCCCGCCCCAACCCGGTTGAGCCGATTGAAGTCTGGCGCCACCCCGCGCCCTCCGAGGTCTTGGCCGCATGACCACGATCCCAACCCTCACGACCGCGCGCCTGACCTTGCGCGCACCGCGCCTGTCGGATTTTGACGCTTATGCCGAATTCCGCGCCTCCGACCGTGCGCGCTTCGTCGGCGGCCCCAACACCGCGATCGAGGCTTGGGGCCAGTTCATCGGCCTGCCCGGCCAATGGGCGATCCGCGGCTATGGTCGCTGGATCGCGGCCGACCGCGCCACGGATGCGCCCTTGGGCGTCGTGGGCCTGCTTTACCCCGTCGGCTGGCCCGAACCGGAAATCGCCTGGTCGATGTTTGAAACCGGCGAAGGGCGTGGGCTGGCCCATGAGGCGGCCTTGGCCGCGCGCGACTACGCCTATACAACCGCCGGTTGGAACACCGCGATCAGCTTGATCGACCCGGCCAATACCCGCTCGGTCGCGCTGGCCGAACGTCTCGGTTGCCGCCCCGAGACTGATTACCAGCACGCGATTTTCGGCGCGATGCAGATCTGGCGCCACCCCGCCCAGGCAGAGGGCCGTGCCGCATGACCCGGTTTCGCCCCATGCCCGCGTATGTACGCCCTGTGTACGGGCTGTGTACGCCTTGTGACACCTCCGCAACCGACAGGATGCAGCCATGACCGACGCCATCACCCGCGCCGCTGAACTGCTCAAAGGCCATCGCGAAAGCATCGACCGGCTTGACGCGATCTTGGTTTATACGCTGGGCGAACGCTTCAAACACACGCAAGCCGTGGGCCGCCTCAAGGCCGAACACGACCTGCCCCCCTCCGATCCCACGCGCGAGGCAGCCCAGATCGCGCGCCTCGAAGATCTTGCGAAACGGGCCGATCTCGACCCGGAATTCGCCAAGAAATTCCTGAAGTTCATCATTCAGGAAGTCATCCGTCACCACGAACAACATCAGGAAAACGGGGCATAATCCGCCCCTCGCCATCCAAAGGAGACTATAGCATGGCAATGAAAATCCGTCTGGCCCGCGGCGGCTCGAAAAAGCGCCCCTTCTACGCAATCGTGGCCGCCGACAGCCGCATGCCCCGCGACGGCCGCTTCATCGAAAAGCTCGGCACCTACAACCCGCTTCTGGCCAAGGACAGCGAAGACCGCATCCGCATGGATGTGGAGCGCGTGAAGCATTGGCTGGCCCAAGGCGCCCAGCCCACCGACCGCGTCGCCCGCTTCCTCGAAGCCGCCGGCGTTGTCGCGAAAACGCAGCGCAACAACCCCAAGAAAGCCGAACCCGGCAAACAAGCCAAGGAGCGCGCCGCCGAAAAGGCCGCCAAAGCCGCCGCCGCCGCCGAGGCAGCCGCCGCCCCGGCCGAGGCTGACGCGATCGAGCAACCCGCAACCGAGTGATCGGCATGTCCATGCAATCCCATGCATGCCCCAAAACCCGCGGATCCGGTCATGGTTGACCGGGTCTGCATCGGTGCGATCGCGGGTGCCTTTGGCGTACGGGGCGAGGTGCGGCTGAAAAGCTTCTGCGCCGAGGCCGCCGATATCGCTGCCTATGGCCCGCTCACGACCGAGGATGGGGCGCGCAGTTACGAGATTACGCTAACGCGCCCCGTAACCTCGGGCTATGCGGCGCGGCTATCGGGCGTCACCAGCAAGGAAGCTGCCGATGCCCTGCGCGGGGTTCGCTTATTTGCACCGCGCAGCGCCTTGCCACACTTGCCCGATGACGAATTCTACCATGCCGACCTGCTCGGCCTGACCGCCCAAGACACGGGCGGCGCTCCCTTGGGCAAGGTCGCGGCTGTGCTCAATCATGGCGCGGGCGACATCCTTGAGTTGCGCGGTGCGCCACTCAAGGGGGCGGTCCTTGTCCCCTTCACAAGCGCAATCGTGCCGACCGTCGATCTGGCCGCGGGTCGCATCGTCATCGACCCGCCCGAGGGGCTATTTGACTGACGCACGCTTCTTCGTTTCATAAATATCCCGGGGGAGGCGCCAAGGGCGCCGGGGGCAGAGCCCCCATCTTTCCCGCCCGAACCAGCCAGCGCCAAGGTGCATGACATGACGGACACACCTTCAAAATCCCATGGTCGGCTGGCCATTTCCGCGAGCCTCACACCGCGCGACCTCTTGAGCGAAACACCCCGCCTCAAGGGGGCTTGGTGCGCCAAAGTCGTGACGCTGTTTCCCGAATTGTTTCCCGGCGCGCTTGGCGCGTCACTGACCGGCAAGGCACTTCAACACGGACTTTGGGCGCTCGAGACGATCGATCTGCGCAGCTTTGGAACCGGCAAACACCGCCAAGTTGACGACACGCCCGCCGGTGGCGGTGCGGGGCTGGTGATGAAACCCGATGTCGTAGCCCGCGCGCTCTCCATGGCCGAAATCGGCACGCCCACCGATCCCGCGCGTTGGCCGCGCATCTACCTGTCGCCGCGCGGCAAGCCCTTCACGCAAGCCGATGCGGCGCGCTTTGCGCAAGCCGAAGGAATGACGCTCCTGTGCGGCCGCTTCGAGGGGGTGGACCAACGCGTGATCGAGGCCCAAGGCCTCGAAGAGGTCAGCCTTGGCGATTTCGTCCTGACCGGCGGCGAGATCGCGGCTCATGCGCTGCTGGACGCCACCGTTCGGCTGATCCCCGGTGTTTTGGGCAATGCCGCCTCGACCGAAGAGGAAAGCTTTTCGGATGGGCTGCTTGAACATCCCCAATATACCCAACCCCGCGACTGGAAGGGACGCACCATTCCTGATGTGCTGTTGTCGGGCAACCATGGCGAGATCGCCCGTTGGCGCCGCGCGCAAGCAGAAGCACTTACCGCCGCCCGTCGCCCCGATCTTTGGGCCGCCTATCTTGCACGTAAAGATGGCTGAGCCTGCAAAATCAGCTTGATCCACGCACGCACCCGGCCTATACGCGCCAAGACCCGCGGGGGGTGACCCCGACGGGTTTCCGTTTTCGTGCATGCTTCGGCACGAGCTTTCGACGGACTTACACATAAGCAACGGCCAGACGACCTCTGACGGGCGCCCCGCACCAGCGGAAATTAGCGAACCCGATTGAAGATCAGAGCTCTCGGCGCAAGGCCATGACATCTCCGCGGGCAAACCGTGGGCAAGCATAGGAGTGGATCAGATGAACCTGATCGCACAGATCGAGGCGGAACAAATCGCCGCCCTCGGGAAGACCATTCCCGATTTCAAAGCCGGCGACACGATCCGCGTCGGCTACAAGGTGACCGAAGGCACACGTTCGCGGGTGCAGAACTACGAGGGCGTCTGCATCAGCCGCCGCAACGGTTCTGGCATCGCCGCCTCGTTCACCGTGCGTAAAATTTCCTTCGGCGAAGGTGTGGAGCGCGTGTTCCCGCTGCACTCGACCAATATCGAATCGATCGAAGTGGTCCGTCGCGGCAAGGTGCGTCGCGCCAAGCTCTACTACCTGCGCGCGCGCCGCGGCAAATCGGCCCGTATCGCTGAGGACAACACCTACAAGCCGCAAGCCGGCGCCGACCAATAAGGAGCCGCGTGATGAAAAAGGATATTCACCCCGACTATCACGTCATCAACGTCAAGATGACCAATGGCGACATGGTGCAGATGCGCTCGACCTGGGGCAAGGAAGGCGACACCATGTCGCTCGACATCGACCCGACGGTTCACCCGGCATGGACCGGCGGTGGCCAGCGCTTGATGGATACCGGCGGCCGCGTGTCGAAGTTCAAGAAGAAATACGAAGGTCTGGGTTTCTGATCCCAGCCGCAAGTCGATCGGAGAACGCCGCCCTTGGGCGGCGTTTTTCTTTCGCAATTGCGGCTTAACCTTTTCATGCATTTGCCATATCATCTGCGACATCTTGAGGGCTTTGGTTCAAACCCACATAGATGTTGCGTAGTGTCGTGGGGGCTTGCTGTGGCGCATATTATCGTTTTGGGCAATGAAAAGGGCGGGTCGGGCAAATCCACTACCGCGATGCATGTGGCAACTGCGCTCGCGCGGATGGGCCATCGCGTGGGTGGCCTCGATCTCGATCTGCGCCAGCGCAGTTTTGCACGGTATATCGAGAACCGCCGCGCATCGTCCGAGGCGCAACACCTCGATATCGCCGCGCCTGAGCTATTGGAATTGCCCGAGATCGACCCGTCGCAACTTGGCGAAGGTGAGAACAGTCTCGACAAGCGACTTGCGGCTGCTGTTGCAACGTTAGAAGCGCGATGCGATTTCATCGTGATCGATTGTCCCGGCAGCCATACACGGCTCAGCCAAGTCGCCCATAGCCTTGCCGATACATTGATTACCCCGATGAATGACAGCTTCGTTGATTTCGACCTCTTGGGCCGGATCGACACCGATGGCACGACGATCAAGGGACCAAGCGTTTATTCCGAAATGGTCTGGCATGCCCGCCAATTGCGCGCCAAAGCAGGATTGACGCCGATGGATTGGGTTGTCGTGCGCAACCGTCTGGGCGCGCAGGAGATGCACAATAAGCGCAAGGTCGGTCGTGCGCTTGAAAGCCTCTCGGAGCGTATCGGCTTTCGCGTTGCACCCGGCTTTTCAGAGCGGGTGATTTTTCGTGAGCTTTTCCCAAGCGGCATGACGCTACTGGATTTGCGCGAATTGGGGGTTGATCGGCTCAACATCTCGAACCTTGCCGCCCGCAATGAGCTACGCGACCTGATGCGCGCGTTGAACCTTCCTGGTGTCAGTATCGATTTCTGAGGGGCAATACCGCCCGCCACCTGCCTGAGCGACGGGAGGCTTTGCCCCCCGAACCCCCCAGAGTATTTGCAAAGCAAAGAGGAAAGGCCGTCTGACGCCTTTAATCATAGCGCAGTTCGGTCGCCTTGCCGCGAAAGATCGTGTAGGCCAAGACCGAGTAGCCCGCGATGACCGGCACCACCACACAGGCGCCGACGAAGATGATGAAAAGGCTTTCAGGCGCCGAGGCGGCGGCGTAGATCGTCAGGCGCTCTGGTACGACATAGGGGTAAAAGCTATAGGCCATGCCGAGATAGGCCAGCGCGAAGAGCGCCGTCGCCACGGCGAAAGGCTGCCATGAGCGGCGATCATCGGCAAAGGGCATGACGCGCAGCATCCGCCACAGCCACATGATCAACAGCCCCGACACGATCGGCAAAGGCGCAAGGTAGAGCACCTGCGGAAAGCTCAGCCATTTTTCGAAAAGCCGGGTCGAGACAAGTGGCGTGGCCAACGACACAGCGCCGATGCCAAGGATCACACCCCAAAGGCTTTCACGGCCCCAGCGTAGCGCCTTGGATTGCAGCGCACCCTCGGATTTGTGGATCAACCATGCAGCTCCGATGAAGCTATAGCCGACCGCCAAGAATACTGCAGTCAGCGCGGCAAAGGCATAGGTGGCCCATGTCTGTTCCAACCCCATGACATAAAGCCCCAGCATGAAGCCCTGCGCCAGCGCCGTCATGACAGAGCCCACAAAGAACAAGCGGTTCCAAAGCCGCTTGTGGCGATCGCGCGCCTTGGCGCGGAACTCGAAGGCCACGCCACGCAGGATCAGGCCGACCAGCATGACGAAGACGGGTAGGTAAAGGGCCGTCAAGATCATCCCATGTGCCTGTGGAAAGGCCACAAGCAAAATCCCGACAGCCAAAACCAGCCAAGTTTCATTCGCATCCCAGAAGGGGCCGATCGCGCCGATCATCTTGTCTTGCTCTGCCTGCGTGGCCAGCGGAAACAAGATGCCCACGCCTAGATCAAAACCGTCGAGAACGACATAGACAAGGATGGAAAAACCCATGAGCGAGGCAAAGGCCCAAGGCAGCCAATCGGCGGGATTCGCGAAATCGGGCATTGGGATCACTCCGCCGGGCTGAGGGCCAAAACACCGGCCTTGCCGGAGTGGCTCATATCGATGGCGCGCGCATCATCGCCTTTTGCCGCCTTGCGCGCGAGATAGGCGATGACGCCGATATAGGCGAACAAGAGTGCGGCGTAGATCGCGAGATAAGTGATCAGCGTGCCGAGAACCATCGGCGCTGGCACATCGGCCACTGCCATCTCGGTCGTCATGACACCTTGCACCAACCATGGTTGGCGGCCGATTTCGGTCGTGTACCAGCCCGCGAGCGTGGCAACCCACCCTGAGAACGCCATCGGCACCAGCGCCCAAAGGATCGGTTTGGGCAGCCCCTCAACCGCGAGCCAGTGGCCGGTGACCTTCCCCTCATGCCGCGCACGGCGCAGCCACATGAACCAGATCGCAGCCCAACTCAGCACGAGCATCGCAAGGCCCGTGCCGACCATCACGCGAAAAGACCAGAAGACCGGGGCGACGGGCGGGTGCAGCACCGTGCCATCTTCGGCCACGAAATCGTTCAGCCCCTTGAGGACGCCATCCCACTTATGGGTCAGGATGAAGGAGGCAAGACCGGGGATTTCCACCGCCATATGGTTCGTGCGTGCCGCCTCATCGGGGATGCCGAACAAGACCAGCGGCGCACCGGCCTGTGTTTCCCACAAGCCCTCCATCGCCGCGACCTTGGCGGGTTGGTATTCCTTCGTGTTGAGCCCGTGCAGATCACCCATGAAAATCTGAACTGGGATCAGGATTGCGCCGATTGACACACCCACCTTGAGCATCGCCCGCACCGCGCGCGAGCGATCACCGATGAGCCAGCGAAAGGCCGACACGCCGGCAATCAGGAAGCCGACGGTCAGGAAACTGGCCAGCATCATATGCGCGAAACGATAGGGCATGGATGGATTGAAGATGATCGCCCACCAATCCGTCGCATAGGCCACGCCATCGATCATCTCGAAGCCCTGCGGCGTGTGCATCCATGAATTGAGCACGATGATCCAGAAGGCCGACATGCTGGTGCCGAAGGCGACCAGGAATGTCGCCAGCATATGCAGCCACCCCGGTACGCGGCTAAAACCGAACAGCATGATCCCGATAAACACAGCCTCGAGGAAAAAGGCGGTCAAGACCTCATAGGCCAATAGTGGCCCCGCGATATTGCCCACCGTTTCCATGAAGCCCGGCCAATTGGTGCCGAACTGGAACGACATGGTGATGCCGGATACCACGCCCATGGCAAAGGACAGGGCGAAGATCTTTACCCAGAACCGATAGGCAGCCATCCATTTGTCATCTTGGGTCTGCCAATAGCGGACACGAAAGAAGAACAGGACCCAGCCCAAGGCAATGGTGATCGTGGGAAAAAGGATGTGGAACGAGATATTGGCCGCGAACTGGATGCGGCTGAGGATCAAGGTGTCGAGCGCTTCCATGTTTCCCTCCCCTATTTGCGTTTCGTGAGCACCGGGAACATCCCCCCGGTCTTGTCGATCAGCCCGGCGATTCGGCTGCCCAGCGTCATCAGCTTGACCAGACGCTCGGTCTCGAGCTTTTCCATCTCGGCGTAAAAGCCGGTCATCATCTCGATCAGCTCGCGCAATTCGGCGACCCGCGCCTCGGCGTAGTCATCACCGGCTGGCCCCTGCATCTCCAACTCGCGTAGCTTTGTCAGCGTTGGGTCGATCTCGCGCTTTTTGCGTTCGGATACCAACGTCCGTACGATCTCCCAAAGATCATCGGGGGTCGTGAAGTAATCGCGCCTGTCGCCCGGCACATGCTTGAGCCGAACAAGGTTCCAACTTTGCAGCTCCTTCAGGCCCATGGAGGTATTCGAGCGGCTGATCGCCAGCGCATCGGTGATGGTTTCGGCATTGAGCGGCTCTGACGAAATGAACAAGAGCGCATAAATCTGCCCGACCGTGCGATTGATACCCCAGCGGCTTCCCATTTCACCGAAATGCAGAACAAACTCTTGCTGGAGGGGCGTCAACGCCATGTTTGCAAATCCCATTCGATAGTCATTTCAGAAATTTCTGAAATGTAAGTAAACGCATTTCTTGTCATGGCAACGACGGCAAGCTGCGACAGAATGGCCATCTTGGGCAAAAAAACCCCGCGCCGGTCAGACGCGGGGTTGAGGGTATCAGCGGCTACTCGCCGGGGACGATTGGGGGACAAGCCCGCTGCGCAGTCAGGCTGCGCGCAGCATGTGACACCAAGATGTCAGACATCATGCTCAGTCGGTTTATCCACAGAAAAACGGGGCGACGCCCTTTTCATGAAAAAAGGCCCCGCCAAGTGCGGGGCCTTTTCCTTGTCCATGGACCAAAGCCAGGCCGATCACTCGTCGCGCTTGAGCGCAGCACCCAAGATATCGCCCAGCGATGCGCCCGAATCAGACGAGCCATACTGTTCAACGGCTTCTTTCTCTTCGGCGATCTCACGCGCTTTGATCGACAGGCCCAGACGACGGGTCTTGGGGTCGATATTGGTCACGCGCACATCGATCTTGTCACCGATCTGGAAGCGCTCGGGGCGCTGCTCGGCACGGTCACGGCTCAGGTCAGAGCGGCGGATGAAGGATTTCATACCTTCGTATTCCACCTCGACGCCACCATCTTCGATTGCCGTGACAGCGACGGTGATGATCGAACCACGCTTCACGCCACCGATCGCTTCGGCGAAGGGGTCACCTTCGACACCCTTGATCGAAAGCGAGATCCGCTCTTTCTCGGTATCGACTTCGGTGACGACGGCCTTGACCATGTCGCCCTTGCGGTAGTCGTTGATCACATCCTCGCCGCGCCCTTCCCATGTCAGGTCGGACAGGTGGACCATGCCATCGATATCGCCGGGCAGGCCGATGAACAGACCGAACTCGGTGATGTTCTTGACCTCACCCTCGACGGGCGTGCCGACGGGGTGGGTTTCTTCGAACACTTCCCATGGGTTGCGCATGGTTTGCTTGAGGCCGAGCGAGACACGGCGCTTGGCGCTGTCGATCTCGAGCACCATGACCTCGACCTCTTGGCTGGTCGAGACGATCTTGCCGGGATGCACGTTCTTCTTGGTCCAGGACATTTCCGAGACATGGACCAGACCTTCGACACCGGGTTCCAGCTCCACGAAGGCGCCGTAATCGGTGATGTTGGTGACGCGGCCAGTATGGACCGACTCGAGCGGATAGGCCTTTTCGACCGCATCCCAAGGATCGTCTTGCAGCTGCTTCATGCCAAGGCTGATGCGATGCGTGTCCTTGTTGACCTTGATCACCTGAACCTTGACGGTTTCTCCGATGGTCAGCACCTCCTTGGGGTCGTTGACGCGACGCCAGGCCATGTCGGTGACGTGCAGAAGGCCATCAACACCGCCCAGATCGACGAAGGCGCCGTATTCGGTGATGTTCTTGACCACACCATCGACGATATCGCCTTCGTTCAGCTTGCCGATCACCTCGGCGCGCTGTTCGGCGCGGCTTTCCTCAAGGATTGCGCGGCGCGAAACGACGATATTGCCACGGCGGCGATCCATCTTGAGGATCTGGAAGGGCTGCTTGAGACCCATGAGCGGGCCTGCATCGCGCACAGGGCGCACATCGACCTGAGAGCCAGGCAAGAAGGCCACGGCACCGCCCAAGTCGACGGTAAAGCCGCCCTTAACCCGGCCAAAGATTGCGCCATCAACACGCTCTTCGGCGGCATAGGCTTTTTCAAGACGATCCCAAGCGGCTTCGCGACGTGCCATTTCACGGCTGATCACAGCTTCGCCGCGTGCATTCTCGACGTTGCGCAAGAAGACCTCGACCTCGTCGCCCACGGCGATTTCAGGAGGTTCCCCGGGATTTGCGAATTCTTTCAGATCGATCCGGCCTTCCATCTTGTAGCCGACATCGATGATGGCCTGGCCCGCTTCGATCGCGATGACCTTGCCACGCACAACACTGCCCTCTGCGGGGGTGTCAATTTCGAAGCTTTCGTTCAGGAGGGCTTCGAATTCCTCCATCGTGGTTTTAGCGCACATGCGGTTTCAGTTTCCTTTTCGGTGCTTTTCTGGCCGCGCGGTTGTCTCCGCCGGTCTTGGAGTGATCGTTGGTCTGGCGACCTGGAAAACAAAGAGGGCCGGTTACCCGACCCTGCCCGATCTCATGTTTTCCAGCGTTGACCGCCATGTTGACAAGCGGCCCTATACTCGCCACGCGCCCTTGGCGCAAGTCCCTGTGGCCCATGGCGTCATGGCCTTGGGGATATGCCACTCAGCGACGCGTAGCCACCACCCTGATCGCCGCAGCGACGGCCTCATCGACGGCCATGGCGCTGGTATCCAGTAACACGGCATCATCGGCGGCAGCCATCGGCGCAGCCGCGCGCCCGCCATCGCGGGCATCGCGCGCGCGCACATCGGCCAGCACGGTGTCATAGTCGGTGTCAAAGCCGCCCGCGCGCAATTCCTTTAAGCGTCTTTCGGCGCGCACCTCGGGGCTGGCGGTTACAAACAGCTTCACCTCCGCATCGGGGCAAATCACCGTGCCGATATCGCGCCCGTCAAGCACCGCTCCCCCTGTTCGCCGTGCGAATGCGCGCTGGAAATCGACAAGCGCCGCGCGCACAGCGGGGATCACCGCCACCTTGCTCGCGGCCTCGGCAATTGCGGCGCTGCGCAAGCTGCCGGGATCGGCAAGATCGGATGGCGAAAGGGCTTGCGCCGCGACGACGGGATCAATCCCTGCAAGCACTTGCCGCCCCACCGCACGATACAAAAGCCCGGTGTCGAGATGCGCAAAGCCGAAATGGGCTGCAACCGCACGGCTGATCGTGCCTTTGCCTGCCGCCGCTGGCCCGTCTATGGCAACCGTAAAGCCGTCTTGTACAATCTCGGACACCGAACCCCGCCCCACCATCTTCTTCGTTTCACAAATATCCCGGGGGAGTCCCGGAACGGGACGGGGGCAGCGCCCCCACCCTGTCGAGGCGCTGTCTTATCGCACGAGCATCGCACCAAGGCGGCGCATCAGCGGCTCGAAGATCGGGAAGGATGTCGCGATCGGCCCCGCATCATCGACAGTGATCGGCTGGCCCGATGCCATCCCGGCACAAAGAAACGACATCGCGATCCGGTGATCGAGATGGGTGGCGACCGTCACGCCCCCCGGCACGGCACCTGCCCCCCGGCCATGTACGATCCACCAATCCGGCCCATCCTCGACCGTGACGCCGGCCGCGCGCAGACCATCGGCCATCGCCGCGATGCGGTCGCTTTCCTTGACCCGCAATTCCTTGACCCCGCGCATCACGGTCTGGCCGGTCGCATTAGCGGCAACCACCGACAGGATCGGGTACTCATCGATCATGCTGGCCGCGCGTTCGGGCGGCACCTCGACACCGCGCATGTCGGGCGAATAGCGCGCGCGCAAATCGGCGACCGGCTCGCCACCTTCCTCGCGCAGGTTCTCATAGGTCAGATCGGCCCCCATCTCGCGTAGCGTCTCGAAGAGCCCCGCGCGGGTGGGGTTCAGCCCGATATTCGGCACCAGCACATCCGAGCCTTCGACGATCAACGCCGCGCAGACCGGGAAGGCCGCGGAGCTGGGATCGCGCGGCACGACAATGGTCTGGGGTTTCAACTCGGGCTGGCCGGTCAGGGTGATGACCCGGCCCTCCGGCGTGATCTCGGTCGTGATCTCGGCGCCAAAACCCGCCAGCATCCGCTCGGTATGATCGCGCGTGGCCTCGGCCTCGATCACCACGGTCTGGCCGGGCGCGTTGAGCCCCGCCAAAAGCACCGCGGATTTCACCTGCGCCGATGGCACGGGCGTGGCGTAGCGGACCGGCAAGGGGTTCGCCGCCCCGGTGATCGTCATCGGCAACCGCCCGCCCTTGCGCCCGACAGCGCTGGCCCCGAAAAGCGCCAAGGGGTCGGTCACCCGCGCCATCGGCCGCGAACGCAAGGACGCATCGCCGGTAAAGGTCGCACTGATCGGCGTCGTGGCCATCGTTCCCATGATCAGGCGCACGCCGGTGCCGGAATTGCCGCAATCGATCACATCCTCGGGTTCGGAAAAACCGCCCACCCCCACCCCATGCACATGCCAAACGCCATCATCATCACGGCTGACCTCGGCCCCGAAAGCGCGCATCGCACGGGCCGTATCGAGCACGTCTTGCCCTTCGAGCAGACCGGTGATCACCGTCTCGCCCACTGACATCGCGCCAAGGATCAGGGAGCGATGCGAGATCGACTTGTCACCTGGCACATCGGCCACACCCGTCAGGGCGCCGCCCCGCTGCGCGGTCATCGGAACGGGTTCACCATGGCCCGACATGCTGCTCACTCCTTGCTGTCTGTCCTGCGCGTGATAGCCAAGCGGCGGAGGGGCGTAAACTCCCCCTGAGCAATGTGACGGTCGCGCCGCCCGCGGCACATGCGTAGCGCATCCTTTGATTTTCTCTCAACACAAGGGGCGGTGCTTAACCAATTCTTAACCAAGCCTCTCCAAATTCAAGGCGCGCAAGGCGTCCGGGGTGGGGCGTGGGCCAAGGCGCCAGTCACTGTTTGCGAGTATGCGAGGCGCAATTTGGCCGATTTCAGCTACAACAGGCTTGTTCTTTTGCAGGGCAGCGTCGGCTCCAGCATCTCCGGACCGAACTTCCAATGGACCCAAAAACTTGACTGGACAAACGCGGGCATCGTGACCGATGCGGCCGGTGCGGGGTCAGGTGCATTGACCACGGATGACAGTTTTTCCGGCGGCAACGCGGGATTCCCGAATATCACGGGCGGGGTCTATACCGGCCTTTATATTCCGATCAGCTTCGAAGGGACGACGTACAACCTCGGTGTATTCACGACCAACCATAGCACCTTCAACTATTGCATCCCCTATGACACCACCCTTCTACCGTTCAATTTGTTTTCTTTGTTTCCAACATCAGGAAATGGGTCGACATCGGTACATGCGCCGAACCTTTCCAATGCCGCCAATTGCTTCCTGACCGGCACGCGCATCGCCACGCCGGATGGTCCGCGCGCCATCGAAACGATGAAGCCCGATGAACATGTTCTAACCGCCGATGGTCGCGCGATCCCGGTCGTCTGGGTTTGGCGGCAGGCGGTCGTGCCGCTTTTCGGCCTGACCGAGGCCCTGACCCCGATCCTGATCGCCGCCGGGGCCATTGGGCCGGGGCGGCCCGCGCGTGATCTGGTCGTCACCGCCGATCACGCCCTCGCGCTCGAGGGCGTCTTGATCAATGCGGGCGCCTTGGTCAATGGCATGACAATCCGGCCCCTGCCCGCTGCACAGATGCCCCAGCGGCTCGTCTATTGGCACCTCGAGACCCATTCGCACGAGATCTTGCTGGCCGAGGATTGCCCGACCGAAAGCTACATCCCCTATGCGTCGCGCAGCGTTTTCGACAATCATGACGCCTATCTCGCCCGGCATGGCCGCGACCGCCCGATCGCTGAAATGCCGCTGCCACGCATCAGCGCCGCGCGCATGGTGCCGCCGATCCTGCGCAACCGGCTCTCGCAGCGTTGCATGGCCTGATTGGGGCTTTACAAAAGCGCGATCCTGCCCTATCCGCGCAGCCTTCAACCGGGGCCCGACACCCTTGGAGGCGGCCCCTCTATTTGATGGAGAATAGCAATGGCTGGTGAGATTCCAGATCTTATCGCCGAGGCACGCACGGGGACAGGCAAGGGGGCCGCCCGTCAAGCACGCCGCAATGGCATGGTGCCCGGTATCGTCTATGGCGGCGGCGCTGATCCGCTCGCGATCCAGATCCCCTTCAACGAACTGCTCAAGCGCCTGAAAAAAGGCCGCTTCTTGTCGACGCTTTTCAACCTCAAGGTCGAAGGCCATGACGATGTGCGCGTGATCTGCCGCGGCGTTCAGCGTGATGTGATCAAGGATCTGCCGACCCATGTCGATTTGATGCGCCTGCGCCGTACCTCGCGCGTGGCGCTTTACATCCCGGTCGAATTCATCAACCACGAGAAATCCCCGGGCCTCAAGCGTGGCGGGGTGTTGACCGTTGTGCGCGCAGAAGTCGAACTGGTGGTGACCGCGGGTGATATTCCCGATCACATCACCGTCGATCTGGAAGGTCGCAACATCGGCGACGTGCTGCACATTTCGGATGTGGTCCTGCCCGAAGGCGTCAAGCCCACAATCGACCGCGACTTCGTGATCGCCAATGTCTCGGCCCCTTCGGGTCTCGTCAGTGCCGATGCGGCCGAAGCCGAAGCGAACGCCTGATCGCAACATATATATCGCGATGACCGACGCCGTCCCCTTGGGGGCGGCGTTTTTCATTCAGGCTTCGGGCTCTTCGGTTGCCCCCCACACCTTGCGAAAGCCCAGCACCTTGCCGCGCGATGTGATCGGGTCATAGGTCATGCCCATCTCCGACATCGCATCCACGATCTTCTTGATCACGCGCGGCTGGTATTTCTTGGGATGCAGTTCCAATACGCAAAACCGCAACGGGCAGGGCCAAGCGCGGTTGAACATATCGGCCTCTGCACCTTCGACATCCATCAAGACCACATGGGGCCGATGTTCTCGCAATAGCGCATAAACTGACACCTGCGGCACTTGCACGGCCCGGCCACGCCCTTGCAGGCTTGAGGCGGGAAAGCTGTCGGACACAGCGAAATCAGTGGTGGGATCTTCCGTGGAAATACCCGTTACCGCTGCGTGGCGCAGCTGCGCGGTCGCGACACCATTGCGCTTCAGATTTTCAGCGATGACCGGCAAAAGCGCAGGGTTTGCTTCGACCGCCAACACATTTTCAGGATCGGTGCGTTGGGCGCATAGCGCAGTAACATAACCGATCCCCGCTCCAAGTTCGAGAACACGAAACCCCGGGCGCACGCTGCGGATGGCGGCATTGGCTTCGTCTTCTTCATAGGTGCCTTCGGCAAGTTTTTGCACGATGTCTGGCGTCGCCAGCCCGTCAGGAAGACCAATATCAATGCCTTTCAGGCGAAACTCATACACGGCGATGCAACCCTTGGAACACGAAAACCTTTAGCGATCATGCCCAAGCATTGGGTGTAATACCATGCCAATTTCCGGGCAGGCGGGCAAGCTTGGTGCTTGGCAAAGGCCCCGTGGGCTGGCATCACCCGCAGGGATCAACCAACGGGGCTTAATGCCATGCTGCTTTGGGTGGGATTGGGCAATCCCGGCGCGAAATACGCCGCCAACCGGCACAATATCGGCTGGATGGCGCTCGACCGTATCGCCGCCGATCACAGCTTTGGCCCCTGGCGCACCAAGTTTCAGGGCAGCATGTGCGAAGGGAATCTGGGTGGCGAGAAGGTCATTTTGCTCAAGCCCGAGACCTTCATGAACTTGTCCGGGCAATCCGTGGGCGAGGCGTCTCGCTTTTTCAAACTGGCACCTGCCGATATCACGGTATTCCATGACGAGTTGGACCTTGCACCCGGCAAGGTGCGGATAAAAACCGGCGGCGGGCATGCAGGCCATAATGGGTTGCGCTCAATTCATGCCCATATCGGCGAAGCATATAACCGTGTGCGCCTTGGGATCGGGCATCCCGGCCACAAGGACCGGGTCGCGGCTTATGTGCTGTCGGATTTCGCCAAGGCCGAGCAAGACTGGCTTGACGCCGTGATGCGTGGCATCGCGGATGGTGCGCCTGATCTTGCACGCGGCGATACGGCGCGATTCCTCAATGCAGTGGCCCTGCGCACGACGCCGCCACGCGCAAAAAGCGCCGTAGATCATCAGGCGGTACAAAAGCCCACGACAGACCAATCCACCGACGATCATGCCGCCACGCCGCAACCCGAGGTACGCACCAGCTTGCAACGGCTGATGGACAAGTTCCGCTAGGTCAGCGCCCTATCCCCTTGTCCCAGATCCGCACCGCGTGATTTCGTAGCGAAAAAGGGGAGGGCCGTGACAGATGCGCCGACTCGCAAATGTAGTGCTGCGCGTGGTCTTGGCCTTGGCCGTGCTTACCGCCGCCGCTGGTATCTGGAAGCGCGAAGAGATCAAGCGATTGATGGCGGTCAACAGCTTGTTCGATCAAGACCGGATCGTCGCCAATTTCAGCCAGATGGATCGCGCCTTTCTGACCGTGCCGGTGCTGCGCGGCACCGGGCCGATCAGCACTCTGCCGCTGGCGGAGCCGATGTCCTTACCGCCCGAGGTCGGGGCATGGATTGACGCGCGCGCTGTGACCGCACTTGTCGTGCTGCACCAAGGCGCCGTGGTGCATGAAAGCTATCATCTCGGCACCCAAGACACAGATCACCGAATTTCGTGGTCGGTGGCAAAAAGTTTCCTGTCTGCGCTACTGGGAACCTTGGTGGCCGATGGCACGCTTCCCGATCTTGACGCGCCGGTGACGCGCTATGCGCCCGAACTCGTCGGGTCGGCCTATGAGGGGACTTCGATCCGCAACGTGCTGCAAATGACCTCGGGCGTTGCCTTTGACGAGGATTATCTCGACCCCAAATCCGACATCAACCGCATGGGCCGGGTCATTGCCTTGGGCGGCACACTTGATGGCTTTACCGCAGCTCTTAAAGCGCGCGCGGCTGCACCGGGGGCGGCTTGGCAGTATGTCTCGATCGATACCCATGTGATCGGTATGGTGATCCGGGGGGCAACCGGGCGGGATATCGCGGGGCTATTGTCCGAACGGATCATCGCGCCATTGGGGCTCGAGGCAGAACCCTACTACCTGACCGATGGTGATGGGGTGGCCTTTGTCTTGGGCGGGTTGAACCTGACGACGCGCGACTATGCCCGCTTTGGTCAGATGATTGCCCAAGATGGTGTCTGGCAAGGCCAGCGCATCCTGCCCGAAGGTTGGGTCGCGCAGTCAACGCAGCCATCGGCCCCGACCGAACCGGGCAGGATCGGCTATGGCTACCAATGGTGGGTGCCAGTCGGCGCGGAACCGGGACAGTTCATGGCGCGCGGCATTTATGGCCAGTATCTTTACATCGACCAAACCCGCAATGTGGTGATCGCCACCAATGGCGCTGATCGCGGTTTTCGCGAAGATGGGGTCGATGACGGGAATGTCGCGATTTTCCGCCAGATTGCCCAAAGCCTTGCGCTACAACCGCAGGGGTGAGTTTGCACGATCACCTATCGCCCAGGGTTGTGAACATTGCCAAATATCCGGGGCCTGCTAGCCTGCGCGGGCCAAGCAGCGAAAGGATGGCGTGATGGGGTTTACGATGGACAAATCGGTCAATGTGCTCGGCCAACCGCTGCGCAGCTGCTCGCAAGACCCGGTCACTGGCTTTTTTCGCAATGGCACGTGCGACACCTGCGCCGAGGATCGCGGAAGTCACACGGTGTGCGCCGTCATGACCGCCGAGTTTCTGGCCTATTCGAAATATGTGGGCAACGATCTATCCACCCCGCGCCCCGAGTATCAGTTTGCCGGCCTCAAGCCCGGCGATCACTGGTGCCTGTGCGCCAGCCGCTTCTTGCAAGCCCATGACGAAGGGGTCGCCCCGCGCGTGAACCTTGCAGCGACGCATGAACGCGCCCTCGATATCGTGCCGCTCGAGGTGCTGGAGGCCAACGCCCTTTAGGCTGTGATAAAGAAGGCGCAGGATACAACCGCGTAGCATGTTCCGGGGCGGCTTTACGCCCCGGTCATGTCCCAACCCAAGGCGCGGGCAACGGTGAAGATGTCTTTGTCGCCGCGGCCGCACATATTCATGCAGATGATGTGGTCGCGCGGCAACTGGGGCGCGATCTTGGTCACATGGGCCAAGGCATGGCTAGGCTCGAGCGCGGGAATGATGCCCTCGGTCTCGCAAGACAGCTGGAAGGCCGCGAGCGCCTCGGTATCGGTGATCGAGACATATTGCGCGCGGCCGATATCATGCAGCCATGCATGTTCCGGCCCGATGCCTGGATAGTCGAGACCAGCCGAGATCGAATGTCCTTCGAGGATCTGGCCGTCTTCATCTTGCAGAAGATATGTGCGGTTGCCATGCAAGACACCAGGGCGACCGCCGGTGAGCGAGGCACAATGCTCCATCCGATCATCGACCCCCTTGCCGCCCGCCTCGACCCCGATGATTGCGACCTCCTTATCGTCGAGGAATGGGTAGAAAAGCCCCATGGCGTTCGAGCCGCCACCGATGGCGGCGATGATCGTATCGGGCAGGCGCCCTTCGGCCTCCATCATCTGTTCGCGGGTTTCCTTGCCGATGATGGATTGGAAATCGCGCACCATCGCCGGGTAGGGATGGGGACCCGCGACCGTGCCGATGCAATAAAAGGTGTCGCGCACATTGGTGACCCAATCGCGCAGCGCGTCGTTCATCGCATCCTTGAGCGTGCCACGCCCGGATGTAACGGGGATCACGTCGGCGCCCAAGAGCTTCATCCGGAACACGTTGGGGGCTTGGCGCTGCACGTCATGGGCGCCCATATAGACCACGCATTTCAAACCGAATTTCGCACAGACGGTCGCCGTGGCCACCCCGTGCTGGCCCGCGCCTGTTTCCGCGATGATGCGGGTCTTGCCCATGCGGCGGGCAAGGATGATCTGGCCCAACACATTGTTGATCTTATGCGCGCCGGTATGGTTCAGCTCGTCACGCTTGAAGTAAATCTTGGCCCCACCAAGGCGTTCAGTCAGACGTTCGGCAAAATATAGCGGGCTGGGACGACCGACATAGTGCTTCCACAAGAACTCCATCTCGTCCCAAAAGCTTTGGTCCGTCTTGGCATGCTCGTACTGACGCTCAAGCTCAAGGATCAGGGGCATCAAGGTCTCGGAGACGAAGCGCCCACCGAAATCGCCGAAGCGGCCCTTTTCGTCAGGGCCGGTCATAAAGCTGTTGAGAATGTCATCGGGCATGGTCGCCTCCCCTTGGTCGGAGAGAGGGGTAGCGCGGCGATGGGCGCGGGGCAAGGGCAAGGCCGCGCGAATATGGGCTACGTGTCGCGCAGCGCGCCAGCGAAATCACCCATCCGGGCGGCATCCTTGATCCCCGGTGCCGTCTCAACCCCCGACGAGACATCGACCTGACGCGCGCCCGTCAGGCGCACCGCCTCGGCGACATTATCAGGTGTCAGTCCACCCGCCAGCATCCAAGGCCGTGTCCAGTATTTGCGCCCAGCCAAAAGCCGCCAGTCAAATGCCAACCCATTTCCACCGGGAAGAGCAGCGTCCTTTGGCGGCTTCGCGTCGATGAGCAATTGATCCGCCACGCCCTGATAGTCGTCGATCTGCGCAAGATCATCAGCATCGGCAATGCCCAGTGCCTTCATCACCGGGAGACCGAAACGCCCGCGCAGCCCGGCCACGCGCGCGGGGCTTTCATGGCCATGCAGCTGCAAGATATCGATCGGCACCGCATCCAAGAGCGCGCTCAGTGCCGTATCATCGGCATCGACGGTCAGGGCAACCTTGGCCACACCGGGCGGCACGGCAATTGCCAAGGCCCGCGCTTGATCAAGCGTGACATGGCGGGGCGATTTGGGAAAAAAGACGAAACCCACATAACGCGCTTGGGCCGCCACCGCGGCGTCGATGTCCTGCGGCCGGGTCAAACCGCAGAATTTGATCGCTATCGTCATGGTTCAGCGCGCCGGACCTGATCCGTCAACCAAGGCAAGGATCTCGTCCTTGGGGTCATTGCCGGTGCCGCCCTTCAAGCTCGTGACCTCGCGCGCGAGCGATTGTGCCGCGCGCTTATGGGTCCGCGCGTCGGCCCGGTAACGATGTTCGCGCAGCCATTCCCAGACAAAGCCGACCAAGATACCCACCATCACGGCACCCAGGATGACCACGAAAAGCGGCAAGCCAATAGCGTATTGGATACCGAACCAGCCAACGAGCGTCTCGGGGATCATCTCGACCACCACGGTTTCGCGGTTGGCCAACGCCATCAAGACCAGTGCGATCGCGACAAAGAAAAGAAAGAGATACTTTACGCTTCGCAAAATGGTCATGGGGCGATTACTCCGAGTTAGGGTCAGGCGTCTCCGTTCAAGCGATCGCGTAGCAGCTTGCCCGCCTTGAAGAAAGGCACATGCTTTTGTTCGACCGCGACGCTTTCGCCGGTGCGCGGATTACGGCCCGTACGCGCATCGCGCTTTTTGACCGAGAAGGCACCAAAGCCGCGCAATTCAACCCGATTGCCGCTGGCCATCGCCTCGATGATCTCTTCGAAGATCGCGTTGACGATCCGTTCGACGTCACGCTGGTAGAGATGCGGGTTTTCTTCTGAAATCTTCTGAATCAGTTCCGAGCGTATCATCGTGGCGTCCCTCCCAGGCGATCACACAGCCGCCGCACTATAGGACCATTATTTTCGCCTGAATACTGCCAAGCCTCGGAAAGAGTGGCGAATTCGCGCCACGGGGTGGGTGGAAAGCGTCATTTTCGCGCGGCTTGGCCCCGATCGCGTTCATAGGCCAGGCCCAAGCGCGCGCCGCTGACCCCAAGCAAAGGTAAGCGATTCGCGATCATTGCCACGCGCTCAAAGGCTGCGGAGCAGTTGTTGAGCGGCAAACCCCAGCGCATAGACCCGCCGCATTAATGGTGCGCGCGTCACCGGGGCAACGGCGGTCATTGGCAAAGGCAGCTCGGCCGGATCATGCCCGGTCAAAAGCCCCGCGATGGCTTGACCAAAGATCGTGCCGGTAGTGATCCCCCGCCCATTATAGCCGATCGGGGTATAAAGCCCCTCGGCCAACGCATGGATGCGTGGCAAGTGGTCAGGCGTCATGGCAATCTGGCCATCCCAAGCTTGGGTGAAACGGACCGGTCCCAGATTGGGAAACATTCTTGCGAGTTCACGCTGCGCCCAGCGTTGCGATAGACCCCGCGTCACATCGCCATGGACACGGCCCATCGAGCCGATGATCAACCGGCCCTCGGCATCGCGACGGATCGAACGCATGACAGGTGCGGTGTCCCAGACACCTTGTCCTTCCGGCAAGATCCCGGCAACCCGTGCGCCCAGTGGCTCCGTGGCGAGTTGGAAATACCAGATCGGTGTAAAGCTGCGCGCCAGCCCCGGCCAAAGCCTGTCGGTATAGGCATTGGTCGCCAAGACCACGGCGCGGGCGGCGATCGGCCCGGTATCGGTCGTCACGCGCCAGCCGCCGCCGACCTGTTCGAGCGCCCGAACCCTCACGCCTGTGGTGATCCCTGCACCAGCTGCGCGGGCAGCGCGCGCCAATCCGCGCACATAGCCCATCGGGTTCACCGTACCGGCCCGGTGATCGAGCAGCCCGCCCAGATAGCGGCGACTGCCCAGTTTTTGGGCCATCGCATCAGCATCGAGCAGATCGACCGCCTCGCCCATGGCGCACCAGTCGCGCCAGCGCGCCTCAAGATCGCGCAGGCCCGATGGCGCATGGGCGGCGTGGATCGTGCCGGTGCGCGTCACCTCGCAGCGGATCTGGTGCCGCTCAATCAGGTCGAAGACCATCGCCGGACCATCGGCAAAGCGGCGCAGGAAACGGGGGCCATAATCCGGCCCGAGGGTCGCGCGCACTCCAGAGGGCGGCATCCAGACCCCGGCATTGACCAGCCCGACATTGCGCCCCGACCCTCCATGGCCGATCTCATGGGCTTCGATCACATGGGCTGACAGCCCCGCCTCGGCCGCATGCAGGGCGGTTGATAGCCCGGTGTAACCGCCGCCCACGATCGCCAGATCGACCCGATCAGGCAAAGCGTCGCCCTTTGGCTGGGTTTCGGTAGCTGACCGATCCCAAAGCGAAATCGCATCCTCTTGGCCCATCGCCACCCCCTTGGCCGATCCTGTCATGGTGATGGCGAGGGGCAGGAGCCAAGTCAATCGGGCGCGATACGTGCAACCTTCAAGAGGGATGGAGGCCCCTCCCCCTGTCTCGCGTTGACATGCAGCACAGGCCGAGCGGTGGCCCAAGTTCGGCCAAGCGACCGGCACGAACCCAATCATTTATGTCGTCGCCCACTCGCTGATCCAACGACTCCCCGGCAATGCGTCAAGCAAGCTTTGGGAATATGCCAACGCGATGACGCGCCCTACAGCGCCTGAGACCCCAAATAGACCTGTCCCGCTCACGCAATCGGGTGGGGGTCGTGAAATGCAAATCTGACCGAAATGAAGGGGGCGGCAAGAGATTTGAACGGAGCGCACGACCCCAAATTTCGGACAATCGATTATACCAGAAAAAGCAAACGTTAGTTTGGCGTTTCCCAGTTAAGGAGCGCACAGCAAATTTAGATCTCTGAGTAGGTTTAGATATTGGCGACCCCTGAAGGAATCGAACCCTCAACCTGCTGATTAGAAGTCAGCTGCTCTATCCAGTTGAGCTAAGGGGTCGCTTTGGTCATTGGATAGCCTAGCTGCGCCGCTCGGTCCACGCTCAAAGCGTGCGGGTCATGAAGATGCTCATCGGGTCGTCCTTGTAGTCGCCAAAAGGCGGGCAGGTGACAAAACCCGCCCGGCTGTAAAGGCGGCGCGCGGCGGCCGAAGCGGGGAGGCTGCCGGTTTCCAAGGAGATATGCAGCACACCTGCCCGACGGGCATGATCGAGGATGAGACCAAGGATATGCGCTCCTGCGCCCTGCCCTTGCAGCGCTTGGGTGACATGCATGGATTTCACCTCAGCCGCGCGCGGACCGATCAGCTTGTAGCCGCCCATCGCGACCACAGGCCCGGCCGCGCCCAAACGGCCTGCAAACATCACAGCACCGATGGCCGCCAACGCCGCGCCGTCTTGATGATGATTGCTTTCGCCGGGGTAATGCGCCGCACTATGGGCGGCGTGATCCGCGATTAAGGGGGCGAGCGCCGGATCATCGGCGGCAATCAAGCCATAGCTGAGGGCGTTCACCGTGACAGGCTCCTCTCCTGCGGTCTGGCCGCGCGACGTGACACTCTCAAGTGAAATGGCGATTTCTTGTCAAGCCTTTCACTTCACGGGTTGGCGCTGGCGGGCAAACCCGGTAACCCGCGCGTGAACCATGGACCCAGGCTTCGGCCCGGGTGGCTCTTCCGGCCGCCGATCCGCCGGACCACAGCAGGCGAATATGCCTGCGCATGCCGCGGCGGCAGCGATCCTCGGGCCTGCGGACAGGACAGCTTCATGATCTCGATTGCGACCTATCGCGCCCAATGGCTGGGCAATATCCGTGGCGACCTGTTGTCGGGGCTGGTCGTCGCCTTGGCGCTGATCCCCGAGGCGATCGCCTTTTCCATCATCGCGGGCGTCGATCCCAAGGTCGGGCTTTACGCAAGCTTTTCCATCGCGGTGATCACGGCCATCGCGGGCGGACGGCCGGGGATGATCTCGGCAGCGACAGCGGCGACGGCGGTCTTGATGGTGACCTTGGTGCGCGATCACGGGCTGCAATATCTGTTGGCGGCGACTGTTCTGGCGGGGCTTTTGCAGATCGCGATGGGGGTGTTGAAGCTGGGCTTTGTCATGCGCTTCGTGTCGAAATCGGTGATGACGGGTTTCGTCAATGCGCTCGCCATCTTGATCTTCATGGCGCAGCTGCCCGAATTGGATCCGCGCAATGTCGGCTGGATGACCTATGCGATGGTGGCGGCGGGGCTTGCCATCATCTACCTGTTTCCGCTGATCACAAAGGCGATCCCCGCGCCCTTGGTCACCATCATCACCTTGTCGGCGGTCAGCATGGCCTTGGGCCTCGATGTGCGTACGGTGGGCGATATGGGTGCGTTGCCCGATACGCTGCCGGTGTTCCTGATCCCCGATATCCCGCTGACTTTCGAGACGCTGGCGATCATCTTTCCCTATTCCCTCGCCGTTTCGGTGGTTGGCCTGCTTGAAAGCCTGATGACCCAGAACATCGTGGACGAGCTGACCGACACCCCGTCAAACCGCAACCAGGAATGCATCGGCCAGGGACTGGCCAATACAGCCACGGGGTTCATCGGCGGCATGGCGGGCTGCGCGATGATCGGGCAATCGATGATCAACGTGAAGTCTGGCGGGCGGGGGCGCTTATCGTGTTTTGCGGCGGGTGTGTTCTTGCTGATCTTGGTGGTGGGCTTGGGCGATCTGGTCTCGATGATCCCGATGCCGGCCTTGGTGGCGGTGATGATCATGGTCTCGATCGGCACATTCTCTTGGGCGTCTATCGGCAACCTGGCGACCCATCCCCGGTCTTCCTCGATCGTGATGCTGGCAACCGTGGCGACCGTGATCTGGACCCACAACCTTGCCATCGGCGTATTGATCGGGGTCTTGCTGTCGGGGATTTTCTTTGCCGGAAAGATTGCCCAACTCTTTGGCGTCACCACCACGATCAGTGCCGACGGCCGGGTGCGCCGCTATACCTTTACGGGCCAGATCTTTTTCGGCTCGGTCGAAGATTTCATGGCTGCGTTCGATTTCCGCGATGTGCCTGAGCAGGTGATCATCGACGTCAGCGCCGCCCATATCTGGGATATCAGCGCAGTGCAGGCCCTCGACCTCGCAATCATGAAGTTTCGCCGCATGGGCGCGCGGGTCTTGGTCGAGGGGATGAATGCAGCAACCGAGACCTTGGTGGACAAGCTGGCCTTGCATGACAAACCCGCTGCCATGAACAAGATCTTGGATCACTAAACGGCGTTCAGTGGGTCCAGGCACCCTTGCGGTCGGTGGCAAAATTCTCGCCATAGCCACGGGCGCGAATATTCGGCTTGCGTGTCTTGGGTTGGAGGACCAGCGCATCGATGCCGTGAGCCTTGGCGTAATCTTGCGCGGCTTCCAGCGTGTCAAAACGCAGATGCACCTGGCTGTTCATGTCCGAAGACGAGGTCCAGCCCATCAACGGATCGACATCGCGTGCCGATTGCGGCGCGAATTCAAGCACCCAATGCTGCGTCTTTGCCATACCCGATGACATCGCCGTCTTGGCCGGTTTGTAAATGCGCGCGCGCATATGCCCAACTTTCCGTAGCTTGATTTGCGCCCTATATGAAAAAGCTCGCTCCGGTTGTCCACACCCAAGCTGTCGCGGGGGGGAAGATGACGGTGCAAAATGCGTGCTTGCGGGCAAAGCCGAAGAGAGTTGCCGACCAACCCCGAGGGAGCGAGGGGTGGGTGGGTGGTTCGGGGCCAGTCGGCAACCGCTTCTGCTGCTTGCCTGACAAACTTACGATAAAAATGCTCATCTCGCAACGAAAGATTCCCGCTAAAGTTGTAAAAATGCAAGGGAATTTCGAAAGGGTTTGTTAACCAAGCCAAACCACATCTTGACGCCCCGCCAAGGGTTGAAGAGGGCGACTTTCAGGTCAATCTCTGCCGGGCCATGGAGACCCACGCGATGCACAACACCTCGCCCGAACAGATGCCCGACACCGCCATGTCGGTCAATCAGCGCCACAGCCGCCCCAAGCTCGAAGGTGGGCGGCGCTTCGTGATGCGGACTGAATTCACACCTGCCGGCGATCAGCCCAAGGCAATTGCCGAATTGTCACAAGGCGTGATGGCGGGCGAGCGCGATCAGGTGCTTCTGGGCGCCACAGGCACCGGCAAGACCTTCACCATGGCCAAGATCATCGAAGAAACCCAGCGCCCCGCGATCATCCTTGCGCCCAACAAGACGCTCGCCGCCCAGCTTTATGGCGAATTCAAAGGGTTCTTCCCCGACAACGCCGTCGAATATTTCGTAAGTTACTACGACTATTATCAACCCGAGGCCTATGTGCCGCGCTCGGACACCTTCATCGAGAAGGAAAGCCAGATCAACGAACAGATCGACCGGATGCGTCATTCGGCGACCCGGGCGCTTTTGGAACGCGACGACGTGATCATCGTGGCTTCGGTCAGTTGCATCTACGGCATCGGCTCGGTCGAGACCTATGGCGCGATGACCCAAGACCTGTTTACCGGCCAAAGCTATGACCAGCGCAAGGTGATGGCCGATCTGGTGGCCCAGCAATACCGCCGCAACGACGCTGCCTTTCAACGTGGAAGCTTTCGCGTGCGCGGCGACAGCCTCGAGGTTTGGCCCGCGCATCTGGATGACCGGGCGTGGAAGCTCTCGTTTTTCGGCGAGGAATTGGAAAGCATCACAGAATTCGACCCGCTGACCGGCCACAAGACCGACAACTTCGACAAGGTCCGCATTTACGCCAATTCCCACTACGTCACGCCGCGCCCCACGATGCAGCAGGCGATCAAGGGGATTAAGGCGGAACTGGCCCAGCGCCTTGAACAGCTCGTGGGCGAGGGCAAGCTGCTTGAGGCGCAGCGGCTTGAACAGCGCACCAATTTCGACCTTGAAATGCTCGAGGCAACAGGCGTGTGCAACGGGATCGAGAATTATTCCCGTTACCTCACGGGTCGCGCGCCGGGTGAGCCGCCCCCCACACTTTTCGAATATATCCCAGATAACGCCATCGTCTTTGCGGACGAAAGCCATGTCACCGTGCCGCAGATCGGCGGCATGTATCGCGGCGACTATCGGCGGAAATTCACACTGGCCGAGCATGGCTTCCGCCTGCCCTCCTGCATGGATAACCGCCCTCTGAAGTTCGAGGAATGGGACGCGATGCGCCCGCAATCGGTCTATGTCTCGGCCACCCCCGCCGCGTGGGAGTTGGAACAAGCCGGCGGTATTTTCACCGAACAGGTGATCCGGCCCACGGGCCTTTTGGACCCGGTCGTCGAAATCCGCCCCGTGACTATGCAGGTCGATGATCTACTCGACGAGATACGCCGCGTCGCAGCCAAGGGGATGCGCACGCTCTGCACCACGCTGACCAAGCGCATGGCCGAGGATCTGACCGAATACCTGCATGAACAGGGCATTCGCGTGCGCTACATGCATTCCGACATCGACACGATCGAACGGATCGAGATCCTGCGCGACTTGCGGCTGGGGGCCTTCGACGTGCTGATCGGGATCAACTTGCTGCGCGAAGGCTTGGACATTCCCGAATGCGGGCTTGTCGCGATCCTCGATGCAGACAAGGAAGGGTTCTTGCGGTCCGAGACCTCGCTGATCCAGACCATCGGGCGCGCCGCGCGCAATGCCGAGGGGCGCGTGATCATGTATGCCGACCGCATCACCGGCTCGATGGAGCGGGCTTTGCGCGAAACCGAACGCCGCCGCGCCAAGCAGATCGCCTATAACGCGGAACACGGGATCACGCCCGCCACGGTCAAGAAGAATGTCGAGGATGTTCTGGCAGGCCTCTACAAGGGCGACACCGACATGGCGCGCGTCACCGCCAAGGTCGACAAGCCCTTGGTGGGCGCGAACCTTGCCGCCCATCTCGATGGCTTGCGCGCCCAGATGCGCAAGGCGGCCGAGAACCTCGAATTCGAAGAGGCCGCGCGGCTGCGCGATGAGGTCAAGCGGCTTGAAGCGGTCGAGCTTGCCGTCGCCGACGACCCGCTGGCGCGCCAATCGGCGGTCGAGGAGGCGGTGGAAGAGGCGCAGAAGATGAAAGGCCGCTCAACGGCGGGGCGGCCGGGGCAGCGGGGCGGCAAGGCGCGGCGGGTGCGTTAGCCCCCGGCACCACCCGGAACCACCGTCAACCCCAACCCCATCCAGTTCTGCATGCCCCCGCGATAATAGCTGATGTTCTCGGCTGGAAAGCCCGCCTCGATCATGCGGCGCGCCGCTGTGGGCGACTGGCCGCACCACGGGCCGTTGCAGAACAAGACGACCTTGGCCACGCCCTCCCCCTCGCAGATGAACCCGTCAAAATCAGGCGCACAGCCCAACTCGCCCAAGCGGTCAGCAGCTTCGGTATAGGGAACGGAGATCGCGCCGGGGATCGTGCCAGCCTCGAATTCGGGACGGATGCGACCATCGATCACCACCGTGCCGGGGTCTTGCAGCGCGGCGATCACCTCCAACTCGCCAACGGGCGTAACGCCGGGCGCGGGGATCATCGGCTGGATGCAGAAATTCGGGCAAGGCCGCGAGGTAAGCAGCCAATCCCCCTCCAGCCGCGCGGTATTGTCTTGATTGCGCGTAATTTCAACCATGCCCGACGCCGTCGGCACACTGGCGGCCATCATATCGGGTGTCAGCCCGACGGGATCGGCGTTGGCCGAAAGGGGAAGGGCGATTAGGCCCAATGCAAATGCCAGATATTTCATCACAACCTCCCAACGTGTCGAGTCGAGGGTCGTGCAGCATGCGCAAACAGTCAACCTGTGGTTGGTTGCTGCCTTGCCGATCCGACAATTCGTGCCAAATTGTTCGCCATGCTGCGCATGATCCTGCCGATCCTGATTGTCGTTGCCCCCCTGCCCGCCCCGGCATGGGAGGTTGGACGCATGGGTACGATCTGCACGCTCAGCGATGCTTCGGGCGATATCGTCTTGACCCATGATCCAAGCGGCCCGGTCTATACCATTACCGTCCGCCGCGACGATGCTTGGCCTGCCGTGGCGGTCTTCGGGATCACCTTTCTTGGGCAAGACAGCCTGACCATCACCACCGACCGCCACATGCGCGCGCCCGACGGGTTGTCGATCACGGTCACCGATCGCGGCTTCGGCAATCTGCTGGCGGGCATGCGCGGCAATGACAGCGCGACGATTTTTGCCGGGCCGGTCAGCAAGACAATCTCGCTGGCCGGGGCCGGCCCGGCGGTCGACGCCTTTGAAGACTGTGCGCCTTTGCCCTTGTCCTAGCCAGCGCGGCGGAAGGTCAGGTAATGCGGCACACGCCCCTCGCGCAGCGCCTTTTGCTCGTAGCGAGTGGAGATCCAGTCCTCCCACGGGCGGTGAATATCGCCGTCCTCGGCCCGTACCCGCTCAAAGCCGTTTTTCGGCACGTGGACCAACGTTTGGCGGACATAGTCGGGAATATCGGTGGCCACGCGAAAGATCGCGCCGGGTTTCAGCACGCGGGCCAGCGGCTCCAGATGCTCCGGCGTCACGAAGCGGCGGCGATGATGGCGCGCCTTGGGCCACGGATCGGGATAAAGCAGAAAGGCCCGCGCGATCGAGGCGGGCGGCAGCACATCGAACATATCGCGCACATCACCGGGATAGACGCGCAGATTGTCCACACCCGCGCGCCGGATCTTGCCCAACAGCATCGCCACGCCATTGATATAGGGCTCGCAACCGATGATGCCGATATGGGGGTTCAGGCTGGCCTGATGGACCATATGCTCGCCGCCGCCAAAGCCGATCTCAAGCCATGTCTCGCGCTCATCGAAAAGCGCAGCCAGATCGAGGGGGGTGCGGTCGGGGTTCTCTTCCCAATCCACAGCACCGGGGCTGAGCGCATCGAGATCTTCTTGAAGATAGACCTCTTGGCTGTCGCGCAGATGCTTGCCACGGCGGCGGCCATAGAAATTGCGCGGCGGGCGGTCGGGGTGGTGGATCTTGGGCAAATCACATCCTCGGACGGTCACAGCGCCGGGGTCTAGACGGTCGCGGCGCAGGCCTCAATCCCCCCTGCCCCTTCAATGCATCCCAAGAATGATTATCTATGTTCATCATAGTGACGGGAGGTCACCCCATGTTTGGGCCATCCATAAAGCTCTTTGACCTGCTTGGCTTTCCCATCCGCATTGATGCAAGCTGGTTCGTGATCGCGGCGCTCATCGTCTGGAGCTTGTCCTCGGGCTATTTCCCGCAAGCGTTGCCGGGTATGAGGCCGATGACCTATCTCGCGTTATCCATGGCAGCGATGATCGGTCTTTTTGGCAGTTTGATCTTGCATGAATTGGCCCATTCTCTTGTCGCGCGGCGCTACGGGCTGAGGATCGGCGGGATCACGCTGTTCTTGTTCGGCGGGGTTGCCGAGCTTAGCGAAGAGCCAAAAAGCGCAGCTTCGGAATTCTGGATCGCGATTGCTGGCCCGGCAATGAGCGCGACGCTTGCGCTTGCCTTTGGCTTGGGCGCGGCCACCTTGCCGGAGCTTGGGACGCTTGCGGTGCTCTTGGGCTATCTGGCGGCTGTGAACCTGATGCTCGCTGTCTTCAACATGTTGCCCGCCTTTCCACTCGATGGTGGGCGGGTTTTGCGCGCATGGCTGTGGCAACGCGCCGGCGATCTGCAAGAGGCGACCCGCAAGGCCAGCGGCACGGGTGTCATCCTCGCCGCTGCACTGATGGGTTTGGGGTTTGTTTCGGCCATGTCAGGCGGCGGGATTGGCGGGTTCTGGCTGATCTTGATTGGCTTTTTCGTGCTGACCGCCAGCCGCAGCGCCTATCAACAGTTGGTGCTCCGCGACAGCCTGCGCGGGCGGCGTGTGGGCGATCTGATGACGCCCAACCCGCAGACGGCCAGCCCCGAGATGCGCTTGGCGACGCTTGTGGATCAGATCATGCTCGCCCATGCCGTCAGCTTTGTACCGGTCGTGTCGGATGGCCAAATCCTCGGCCAGATCGATACGCGTCTGGTCAGGTCCGTGCCGCGCGCAACATGGCAGGATCGCGATGTCGGCAGCGTCATGGCACCGATCGATCCGAATAGCTTGATCTCGCCCCAGATGACGGCACAAGACGCGCTAGAGCGGCTTACCAAGGGGCCTGCGCGCAAGCTGATCGTGGTGGATCGCGGGGTGGTGTGTGGGGTGCTCAGCCTGCGTGACCTGTTGGGCCATATCGCCGTGGTGCAGGCCTTGGGCGGGGGCCTTGGCACCGTGCAAGCGGGCAAGGCCATGGCCCTGCCCGCTCATAAATCGATCCTCAGACCGCAGCCCTAAGGGCCTCGACCAGATCGGTGCGTTCCCAGCTAAAGCCACCATCGGCCTCAGGCGCACGACCGAAATGGCCATAGGCTGAGGTGCGGGCATAGATCGGCTTGTTCAGCCCCAGATGGGTGCGGATGCCGCGCGGGGTCAAGCTCATCACCTTGCGGATCGCTGCCTCGATCTGGGCGGCGTCCACTTCTCCCGTGCCATGCGTGTCGGCATAGATCGACAAGGGCTCGGCCACGCCGATGGCGTAGCTGAGCTGAATGGTACAGCGCCGGGCAAGGCCCGAAGCGACCACGTTCTTGGCCAGATAGCGCGCGGCATAAGCGGCGGAACGGTCCACCTTGGTCGGGTCTTTCCCCGAAAACGCGCCGCCACCATGGGGTGCTGCCCCACCATAGGTATCGACGATGATCTTGCGGCCCGTGAGGCCAGCATCGCCATCGGGACCACCGATGACAAATTTACCCGTCGGGTTCACCCACCATTGGGTCTTTTCGCTGATCCAGCCCGAAGGCAGCACGTCGCGGATATAGGGCTCGACGACGGCGCGCACATCGTCCGAGGTCATGGCCTCATCGAGATGTTGGGTGGACAACACGATTGAGGCGACCTCGACCGGCTTGCCGCCTTCGTAGCGCAGCGTGAGCTGGCTCTTGGCATCGGGGCCGAGTGTCGGTTCCTGACCCGATTTGCGCACCTCGGCCAGACGGCGCAGGATGGCATGGGCATACTGGATCGGGGCGGGCATAAGCTCTGGCGTCTCATCCACGGCATAGCCGAACATGATCCCTTGGTCGCCCGCGCCCTCGTCCTTGTTCTCCGCGGCGTTCACGCCTTGCGCGATATGGGCCGATTGCTCGTGCAAAAGGTTCGTCACCTCGACGGTCGCGTGGTGGAACTTGTCCTGCTCATAGCCGATATCGCGGATGCAGGCGCGCGCGATCTCGTCGATGCGGCCCATATACTCGGCAAGTTTCGCTTGATCCGACAGGCCGACCTCACCGCCAATCACGACGCGGTTGGTGGTGGCAAAAGTCTCGCAGGCGACGCGCGCCTCGGGCTCTTGTGCCAAAAACGCGTCAAGCACAGCGTCAGAAATGCGGTCGCAGACCTTATCGGGGTGGCCCTCCGAAACGGATTCGGAGGTGAACAGGTAATTATCTCGGGCCATTGTGTGAAAGTGCTCCATTGTAAAGGATCCCCACGCCAGGAAGCCGTTGTGGGTCATCGGTCGGCATTAAGCCGTCATGGGCCGGGGCGCAATGCCTGCCGCCGTCGCGCATGGACCAAAAGCCCCGCTGTTGCCAAAAGGACGATCAAGATGATCGGGGCATCGCCCGTCTTGGCGTAAAGCGTCGGCGGCATGGCCACAGGCAAAGGCGCATCCAGCGCACCGGCTGTGTTCAAGGGTAACATGGCCACGATCCCGCCCCGCGCATCGATGACGGCTGACACGCCGGTATTAGCGGCGCGCAAAAGCGGCAAGCCCTGCTCGGCGGCGCGCAGCCGGGCAAGGGCCAAATGCTGATATGGCCCTGAGAAACGCCCGAACCAAGCATCATTTGTCACCTGCACCATCCAATCGCCGCGTGGGGTCCGGGCCAGATCGCGGGCAAAGATCGCCTCGTAACAGACCATCGCAAAGGCCTGACCCAGGCTGTCGCCCAGCGCGATCAGTTCGGGGCCGGGGCCAGGGCGATAGCCACCATCCAAGCGTTCGGCCAAACCGCGCAGCCCCAACGCCTCGGCCACCATGCCGCCTGGCATGTATTCGCCAAAGGGGACAAGGCGGTGTTTGTCGTAAACGCTGAGGATCTCGCCGTTGCGATCCAACAAGGCCAAGCTGTTGCGCGGCAGAAAGCCCGCAAAGCGTTGCGCGCCGATGAGCGTCATTGCACCTCGGGCTGCGGCGGCAATCCGGGCGCGTTCGCTTGCAGAGTTGTCCAACAACACCGGCAAAGAGGTTTCCGGCCAAATCACAAGGTCAGGCAGCCGCGCGCTGGCTTGGGCAGTCAAGCTCAGGCCGCGCTGGAAAAAGACCGGGATCATATCGGCCCGCCACTTCAAGTGCTGTGGGGCGTTGGGCTGCACCAACCGAATGACCGGCGCATCGGGCGTAGGCGGCGGCGGCGGTAGCACCGTCGCGTCAAGGCGGATCGCCACAACCAAAAGGACAGACAGGACAGCCATCGCGGCAAGGGGGCGCGCCGTTCCGAAATAGGCCATGCCGCCTGCGATCGCCAAAACGACTAAGGTCAACCCATGCGCACCTGCGACGCCTGCCAAGGGCAAGAGTGGGCCGCCGATCAGCACATGGCCCGGATGCGCCCAAGGAAAACCCGTGAAGACGACCGCGCGTGCCGTCTCGGCCAGCAGCAACAAGCCCACCAATCCGGCGATGCGGGCGCCTTTCGACGCTTGGGGCAAGAGCCGCAGGGCAAGATAGGCAGCAAGCCACCAAAACAGCGCCAAACCACCCGCCATCGCCGCCAAGGCAAACGGCGCCATCCATCCGGTCGTGGCTGCATCAACCAAGAAAGGTTCAACAAGCCAGTTCAGCGCAACGGCGAAATAGGACGTCCCGCCAAGCCAGAATAATCCCGCCCCAAGGCGCGGGCTGCGCGCGGCTGCCCCCAAATGCAACAGCATCGCGAAGGCGATCAGTGCGATGATCCACAGATCGAAGGGCGCATGACCAATCGCCGCCGCCATCCCGGCGAGTGCCGCCAAGATCTTTGGCCATATCGGCGACGCCCCGCCGTCAGGGACCGCCGCCGTCATCGATGTGTTCACTCGGCCGCCGCCTTGGGCAGACGCACCCGCAATCGTTTGATCCTGCGCGGATCGGCATCGATCACCTCGAACTCCACACCGGAGGGGTGCGGCACCACCTCGCCACGCGCAGGCACGCGGCCGGACAAAAGGAACACCAGACCGCCCAGCGTATCGACCTCTTCCTCATCGTCGACCTCGGAGAGTGCGACGCCGATCTCGGCCTCGAAATCCTCAAGCGGCGCCCGCGCCAAGGCAAGCCAAGCGCCCGATGCCTCGCGCGTCCAAGGCTGCGCCTCCTCGACGTCGTGCTCGTCCTCGATCTCGCCGATGACCTGTTCGATCAAGTCTTCAATGGTCAAAAGTCCTTCGACCCCGCCATATTCGTCGATCACCAGCGCCATATGCGTTCGCTCGGTCTGCATCTTGGCCAAGAGAACACCGATTGGCATCGAAGGCGGCACGAACAAGAGCGGCCTGAGCATGGTACGCAGCGAAAAGCCTGCCTGCTTGCCGTTAAAGCCATGCCGCAACGCCACATCCTTGAGATGGACCAGCCCCAAGGGGCTGTCGAGCGTGCCTTCATAGACCGGCAGGCGCGTCATGCCGCTGTCGCGGAACACCTTGACCAGCGCCGGCAGATCATCCTCGCACGAGACCGAGACGATCTCGGCGCGGGGGATCATCACATCTTCGACGCGCATGCGGCGCAGGTTCGACATGCCGAATTGCGGCACCGCCGTTCCATTCGCGCCACCCGTTGCAGGGTGATGATCGATGTGGGGTATATCGGTTGCTGGCTCTTCGCCGGCACCGAAAAGTCTTGCGAAAAAACCCGGCCTTTGCGGCTGCGGGTCTTCATCCTCTCCCTGCGCGCGATGCGCCGCAGAAGACGAGGGATCAGGGTTTGAGCTCATGGCTCCTTTCCAGACTGCACGCGCCCTGCATGGCACGCAGCCTCAATATGGGTCAGCAATGCCCAGTCTGGCAAGGATCGCTGTCTCCAAACTTTCCATTCGGTCTGCATCAGCATCATGAATGTGATCAAAACCCAACAGATGCAGCAATCCATGCACCAAAAGGTGACTTAAATGATGATCGAGCGGTTTGCCCGCATCGGCTGCTTCGCGGGTAACAACACCAAAAGTGATCGCGATGTCGCCAAGTGCGAGCGGCGGCCCCGACATGTCAGGCGCAGGGAGTGTGGGCATATCCCCCGCCCGCGCTGGGGCGCGGTCATCTGCCGGCCACGACAAGACATTGGTCGGGGTCGCCTTGCCGCGAAATTCACTGTTGAGCGCGGCGATCCGGTCATCATCACAGGCCAGAAGCGAAACACTGAAACACGCAGCAGGCAAATCCAGTGCGGTGAATGTGGCGCGAAAGGCGGCACTGGCCAGCGCGTCAAGGCCGGTCGCTTCCCATGCGGGGTCTTCGATGAGAATGTCGATCTCCATGCAGCATGCCCATGCACCGGCCCGCGCGCCTGGTCAACTGCCCTTGTACTCTACATCGCTGCATCCATCGCCTCGGCCGCCACCAACCCCGAGATCCAAGCACCGCCTAATGTCGTGGCAAATGGGCCGGGTGCGGCCTCGCCTGTGAAAAAAAGCCGGTCATCAACTGGGGTGACATAGTCTTGCCGCGCGGTCGCGGCACCGGGCTGCAACAGCGCCCATGTGCCGCCGCTGAACGGGTCGGCGCGCCAATCATGGGCATCGGTCGCAATGGCGCGCAAGCCGGTGTGGTGATGCAAAACCGCTTGCGCAGCATCGGCCAAGGCGGCCTGCCCCGCGTGGGCCAAGGCACGCCCATGCGCCCCTGCGAAAATCACCGAGGCGACGGCCGCGCGCGGATCAAGGTGCAGCAACGCACCTTGATCCGCCAAGAGCGCTGCTGGATCAACGGCGAATTCTGGCCCGCTTTGTAACATGCTGGGCAGGCGCAACCCCACCTTGACAAAATTGGCTGGCCCTAAGGCAGCAAAGGCCGCCAAGTGGCGGTCGGGCAACCGGGGTGTCACGGCAAGCGTACCTTGCGACAAGAGCATGGGCGGGATCGTGACCAACACGGCGCGGGCCGAAAGCTGGCCGAAATCGCCCGATACCACCAGGTGATCTGCCGCACGCATATCGATGGCACTGACCCGATGGGCCAGATGGATGGGCAAGCCTTGGGCCAATGCCCCAAGTAAGCCACCCGGCCCATCCGCAACCAAGGCATCACGCCCGCTTTCCATCATTGCGGCATCGGTCAGCGAAATCTGCGCCGGGTCGCCCCCGATCGACATGGCCGACAAGATCAGCGCCGCATCGGTCCAAGGATTGCCCGTCAGCAAGGCATCAAGGCGCGTATCTGCTACGGCGCGCGCTGCCATGGTGTCGATCCGGCCATCGAGGGCTTCGAAGCCTGCAAACAGCGCCGCGGCAGCGTCGGTGCCGCCGCTGACCTGCATGTTCTCGAAATCACTCCAGATGAGGGCGCGGCGCTGCTCGCGCGCCAAGGCCCAAAGCGGGTTGTCGCGGCCATTGTGCAGCCATTGAGCACCGCGATCCCATGGCAGGCCAAGGCCCTCGACAGATGTCCATGCACGCCCGCCGACCCGGTCACGCGCCTCGCATATGGCGACATCATAGCCCCAACCAACCAGCGCACGCCCCGCGGCAATACCTGCGGCCCCTGCCCCGATGATGATGCAGTCACGATCAACGGGGCCACTTGCCCCTAGCCGGATCGGTGCGGCCAGCGCCGCCGAAGCCCCCAGCGACAAAACACGCCGCCGCCCAAGCATGGTGAAAACTACCCCGTTTGACCCCCTGCATCGGCGTCATAGGCTTCGATGATCTTGGCGACCATCGGATGCCTGACAACATCCTTGGAGGTAAAATAGTTAAAGCTGATGCCCTTGACCTTGCCCAGAATGCGCTCGGCCTCGGCCAATCCACTCGGCACGCCGCGCGGCAGGTCCACTTGGCTACGGTCGCCGGTGATGACCATGCGCGAACCCTGGCCCAAACGGGTCAAGAACATCTTCATCTGCATGGCGGTGGCATTTTGCGCCTCGTCCAGCACGACATAGGCATTCGACAAGGTCCGCCCGCGCATGAAGGCCAAGGGCGCGATCTCGATCGTCTTTTCCTCCATCAGCTTTTGCAGCTGCTTGCCGGGCAGGAAATCATTCAGCGCATCATAAAGTGGCTGCATGTAAGGATCGACCTTTTCCTTCATATCGCCGGGAAGGAACCCCAAACGCTCACCTGCCTCGACCGCGGGGCGGCTGAGGATGATCTTGTCAACCTGACCGCCGATCAACTGGTTCACACCGACCGCAACCGCGAGATAGGTTTTGCCCGTGCCTGCCGGACCGATGCCAAAGGCCAGTTCATGGGCAAAAAGGTTGCGCACATAGTCTTGCTGCGCGGCGGTGCGCGGTTCGACGGTTTTCTTGCGGGTGCCGATCTCGAGTGCGCCACGCTGGAACATCTCAATCTGATCGCCTGCGCGCGCGCCCGTCCCCTCGTCCGAGCCGCCAAGCCTGATTGCCGCGTCGATATCGCCGGGTTCGACCCCACGCCCAGCCTCGAGCCTCGCGTAGAGCTTTCTCAACACCTCTGCGGCGCGTTCGCGGGCATCACCCAAAACCGCAAGCCGATTGCCACGATGCAGAACATGCACCGAAAGCAAATGCTCGATCTGGGCAAGGTTGCGGTCAAACTCGCCGCAAAGCTCGATCAATAAGCGGTTGTCGGGAAACTCGAGCGAAAGCTCGACCGGGGTGCCATCGGTAGGGGCTGCCAGAGGGGTAATCGCCAAATTGCGCTCCGGTTTGGGGTGGGGCCTGGCCTGAGTGTGGCAATGCACCGGCGACAACGCAACAGCTTGTGGTCGGTGTCATGAAAGTTTCTTTATCGGGTAGGAATTGACGCAATAAAAACGGGCATCCTCCGGCAGAGGATGCCCGCAATCTGTATCGAATCCAAAGTTATCAGTTGGCAGAGCGTGGCACGCGGTCGCGAAAGTCACTGCGCCCCGAGCCTGAGTTAATATCGCCGATGATCGAATTTGGCGGGGCAACCGCAGTACAGACGGGCAAGCCGGATACGGGATCGCGGCGGCGCGACCAATACCCCTCGAGGCCGTCATCGATCATCCAGATATGGCAGCCGTCGGGATCGATGTAGATCCCTGCCTCCAAGCGGCTGAGGTTGCCGGCGTCGCGGCCAAAATCCTCTCCGATGGCGCGCACGGGTGCGCTGTTTTTTACACCCGTCGTTCCCTCAAAGCTTTCGACGCAGCCTGAGACGAGAACGGCACACCCAAGCAAGGCCGAGGTTTTCAGAACTGTTTTCATGATCCTCACCCCTTACCGGTAACAGACGATTTCAACACGGCGGTTTTGTTGCATATTTGAAGCGCTATCGTTTGGCGCGACAGGGCGGCGTTCACCATAGCCGATCTCGCGGGCGACACGCGCACCGGCACCGCGCGCGACATTGGCCACCGATGCGGCCCGCCGCTGGCTGAGGCTCATATTGTATTCATCCGAGGCCCGGCTATCGGTGTGGCCGTAGATGGCATAGGCAAAGGCCCCGGCGCTGCGAAAGAACTGCTCCAGCTGCGCGCGCCCTGCTGCGGTCAACCTTGCGCTATCGGTGTGAAACAGAACGTCGCTATTGGCGACAGCACAGGTATTGACCGAAAGACACACTGGCATGCCGTCTTTGGGGTTCACCCGCCCTTCCATGTAGCCTTCGACACCGCCATCGGCGACCCAATGCATGCAGCCATCCGGATCAATCCAAATACCTGGCTGCACACTCCCGGTGATGGTCACTGATCCTTGCGCCTGCGCCGATTGCGGCACCAGCCACAGCGCGGTGGCAACGATTGCCGCGCTGCCAAGCAGCCGCGCGGCCATGCCGGACAATCCTGTCATTACGTCACGTCCCCCAGTTGTTTTCGCGTCAACCGGCGCACGCCATGAACGATCACGCCTTACGCCAAAAGACACATATATTCACGAAAGATATCATCTGAACGCTTTAAGGGAAGCGAATTCTTGCGGCAAACGTCGCAGATTTGGAAACAATGCCGTGCCAAAGCCCCGCATATGGTGGCGCAGGCAGCATTAGTCGCCCATGGGCGTGACAAATATGAAGATGGTGAAGCCCGCTTATGATTGCGCGCGCAATCGTCCAGTCAGGGAGTTGGTTTGGCTGGCGATGATTTCGACCGGGACGATCTGCCCCAGCAAATCCGCAGGTCCCGCACAATGGACAGCATGCAGATATTCGGATTTTCCGCTGATCTGACCATCAATCCGTCCCGGCTTCTCGAACAAGACATTGACCAAACGGCCCACCATGCCCTCTTGGGTTGCGCGTTGCTGGGCGGTGATCAAGGCCTGCAACCGCTGAAGCCGCTCATCGGCAACGGACGGGTCAACGCCTGCACGCTCGGCGGCGGGGGTGCCGGGGCGGGCGGAATATTTGAACGAATAGGCCGCACCATAGCCCACCGCTGCGACCAGATCGAGGGTGGCCTGAAAATCTTCCTCAGTCTCACCGGGAAAGCCCACGATGAAATCACCCGACAAGACCAGATCGGGGCGCGCCGCGCGGATGCGTTCGATCAAGCGGATATACCCCTCCGCTGTGTGTTTGCGGTTCATCGCCTTGAGGATGCGATCCGAGCCCGACTGCACCGGCAAATGCAAATAGGGCATCAGCTTGTCGCAATCGCCATGGGCGGCGATCAGGTCATCTTCCATGTCATTGGGGTGCGAGGTGGTGTAACGGATGCGGTCAAGCCCGTCGATGCAGGCCATCTCGCGCACAAGCCGCGCAAACCCCCATTCACCACCCTCGGGGCCTACACCGTGATAGGCATTGACGTTCTGCCCCAAGAGGGTGACCTCGCGCACCCCGCGCGCGACCAGATCGCGCGCCTCGCCCAACAGGCGGTCAGCAGGGCGGCTGACCTCGGCACCGCGTGTGTAAGGGACCACGCAAAAGGAGCAAAACTTGTCGCAGCCTTCCTGCACGGTCAGAAAGGCGCTTGGACCGCGCGTTGGGCGACGATCCTTGGGGAGCAGGGTGAATTTGTCTTCTTCAGGGAAATCGGTATCGAGAACACGCTCGCCGCGATCCACAGCCTGCATCATCGCAGGTAGGCGGTGATAGGTCTGTGGCCCGACGACCAAATCGACCATGGGTTGGCGGCGCAAGATCTCTTCGCCTTCGGCCTGTGCCACGCAACCGGCCACCGCGATCTTGAGGCCGGGCTTGACGTCGTGCAACGGCTTGAGACGCCCCAGATCGGAATACATCTTTTCCGCCGCTTTTTCACGGATATGGCAAGTGTTGAACAAGATCATGTCGGCGGCTTCGGCGGTATCGACCTGCTCATAGCCTTGCCCGCCCAGCGCCTCGGCCATGCGTTCGCTGTCATAGACGTTCATCTGACAGCCAAAGGTCTTGACGTAGAGCTTTTTCGCCTCGGTCATCGCGTTGCCCGGCCCCGACTGATAAGGAAAGCGTGAACCTGGCGTTTACACGGCTAGCGGACTTGCATCAACCGATCGCATGATTGAAATCCTCTCCACGACACGACACAGTACGCGCCAAGCCAAACCCATTAGGATATCGGCCGGAAAGCAGCCATGAATTTCGACAATCTCGACCAATTCAGCGCCGTGGCGTCAGGCAGTTTCGGCAAAGGCCCTGCGGCGATGCTGATTGCCGAGGACAATGTCGAGGTCGCCTCGAGCATCGGGCATCTGCGGTCATTGGGGTTTCGGCAACTGTTCGTATTGGCAGCACCCGATCTCGAGGTGGCGCCGCTTGCGGATGACATCAAGCTTCAGCAGCATGTGATCCGCGCGCCCACCCGCGCACCGGGCATCACCCAGACCGCCATGAACACCTTGATCGACAAGATGCCCGGCGAATGGCTGCATTACTGCTACAATGGTGAATACCTGTTCTACCCGTTTTGCGAAGATCGCAGCGTCGGCGAAATGGTGAACTGGGTGATGGAGGAACGCCGCAGCGCGATCATGACATATGTGATCGATCTTTATGCTGCTGATTTGCGCACCCATTCCAATGCTGTCTCGCTTGATGGGGCGATGCTGGATGCCTCGGGCTATTATGCCGAAGGGCGCAGTGACAGCAACGGTCATGCCAAGGATCGACAGTTGAATTTCTACGGCGGGTTACGGTGGCGATTTGAAGAGCATGTCGCCAAGCCCAAGCGAAAGATCGACCGTATCGCCTTGTTTCAGGCAAGGCCCGGTTTGCGGCTGAACGAGGATCACACCCTTAGCGATGAAGAGATGAACACCTTTGCCTGCCCATGGCACAATTCGCTGACGGCGACGCTTTGTTCGTTTCGGGTGGCCAAGGCGCTGCGGACCAACCCGGGGTCACGTCACGATATCCATGATTTCCGCTGGCACAATTCAACACAGTTCCATTGGTCATCGCTGCAACTGATGGAGCTTGGGCTGATGGAACCTGGCCAATGGTTCTAACGTGCTGAGCGCCCCGCCCGGGGTCTGGCGCGATCCCGCGATCTTGTCCTTCATGGTAGCCGAAACCGTGATCTGGGCTGCGATCTTCTACAGCTTCCCGGCGCTGGTCTTGCAATGGCAAGCCGAGTTTGGCTGGTCGGCAACGCAGGCCATGGGCGCATTCTCGGTCGCGCTCGCGGTGCAAGGTGTTGCGGCCCCATGGGTGGGCCGCTTGATCGACAGAGGTGGTGCGCCCTTGGGCATGCCCTTGGGCGCGATGGGTGGTTTGATCGGTCTGGTCGCGCTGACCCAGATCACCACGCTATGGCAATTCTACGCCGTCTGGACATGGCTGGGGCTGATGATGGGCTTCACGCTTTATGATGCGGCCTTTTCGGTCGTGACGCGCGCCCGCGGCCCTTCTGCGCGCGCAGGTATCACTGCGATCACGTTGGCGGCAGGCTTTGCCTCCACGCTGGCCTATCCCTTGACCGCTGCGATGATCGGGGTCGGCGGCTGGCGTGGGGCCGTTTGGGTTCTGGCCGCGCTGGTCCTCGCGCTGGTGCTGCCGCTTTTGTGGATCGGGGCCAAGCGGCTCGAGGGCGAGGCCCGCACCCGCATGTCAGAGCAGACCCAGAAAGCGGCAGCCGCGCGGCAACGCATCACAGGCAAACCGGGCTTTTGGCCATTAGCGGGGGGATTTGCGCTCACAGCGCTTGGATCGGCCATTTTACTGGCGCATCTGCTGCCCCTCATGGCAGCCCTTGGTGTGCCGCCAGCGCTGGCGATCCTCGCCGCGTCAACCATCGGCCCGGCCCAAGTCGCCGCGCGTGTCTTGTTGATGCTTGCCGGCGCGCGCGTATCGGCATGGCAGGTTTCGCTGGGATCATTCATCCTTTTGAGTTTTGCGGCCGTGACAATTGGCGCGGCGGCGGCACTGCCCATGCTGGCATTGGTCTTTGCCCTTGCCCAAGGGATGGGCAATGGCGTGATCTCGATCCTGCGTCCCGTCGTCACCCGCGAGGTGATGGGCGAAGCCGGTTTTGGTGAAAGTGCAGGCGCCGTGGCGCGGCTATCGCTCTTTGCCTTTGCCATCGCGCCGGGATTGGGCGCGGTGCTGGCCGATATCGCGGGCTATGGCGCCGTGATCGGGCTGTGCGTGATCGCGCCACTTCTGGGTGCGGCCCTGTTGCGCCGCCTGACGCCGGGGGGTGAGGCATGATCAGTTGGCTGCTCATCATCACGGCTTTGGGTGGCGGGGGCCTCATCGGCCATATTGCCTTTGGCCCCGAGGGGGGCCTCGCGCTTGGGCTGACCGCAGCACTGGCCGCCACCTTTTTTCGCCGGCTCTTGCGCCGCCTGCTCTTGATCACGCTTTTGCTTGGTGGTGCCGCCATCTGGATCGGGCTTGTCCCGCAGCCCATCTGACATCATCGCTCAAGCCAAAGGGCGACCCAAGCGGATCGCCCTTCATTCTTCCATCAAACGAGGTCAGGCCGTTTGCGCCTCGATCACCTTGGACGTGGCGCGGGAGATCGCGATCTGACGCGGCTTCAACGCCTCAGGCACCTCGCGCAGAAGGTCGATATGCAGCATGCCGTTTTCATGGGTCGCGCCGGTCACACGCACATGATCGGCAAGCTGAAAGCGTTTTTCAAAGGCGCGCGTCGCGATCCCACGATGCAGATAGACGCGTTCACCCGTTTCGGTCGCCTTGCGGGCGGCGACGACCAATTCTTGCTCTCGCTGCTCGACGCTCAGTTCATCCTCGGCAAATCCGGCCACCGCGATCGAAATGCGATACGCGCCATCATTGGTCTTTTCGATATTGTAGGGGGGGTAGGTGCTGGCGGCGCTGTCTTGGGTCAGCACGCGATCAAGCAAATCAGCCATGCGGTCAAAGCCGACTGTGGCACGATAAAGCGGGGTCAGATCATAATTTCGCATGTGTCATCCTCCGTTGAGCGACAACTGAAAAGGCGGACTGCCCGATCTTGGCGCAGTCCTTGGGTTCACGAGATGGCCCGACACGGCGGCACCATCCTGCCTGTCGAGGTAGGAACACGAAAATCCGCTTTCAAGCCCCATTCACGGTCGAATGAAACGTGCGCCCAAACTGCCACGCCCGCCATCGCCGACAACCTGGCGCCTCACCGTCGGGCTATTGTCCGACTGGTCCATCGCGGCCAACAAGCTCGGCAGGACTGCATCGACATCGACCGCAAAGGCGGTTTTCTGGTGGTCGAATTCGCCCATCGCAGAGACCACGGCCACGATTTCCAAACCCGAAGGCGTTTCACGCAGTATCGGCGCACCCGATGCCCCAGCGACAACATCGCAGGTCAGCGCGATGACGCCCCCTTCACGATCGATGATCTCGCAATCCTCTTGGAGCGAGGCATGATCGGCGCGATCCCGCCCATAGGAAATGATGGTGACCACATCGCGCACTCGCCCCCTTGGGCCAGTGCGCATCGGCACCACGACCGCTGATACGATCGGCTGATCAAGTTCGAGAAGGGCAATATCGCGTGACATCGACACGACACTCGGCGGATCATCGCTGTCGTGATAATCGCTTGGGATGATTGACCGCTTGACCCCACGCGACGCCGCTGCCTGACCTTGGCGCAGCCCGGCGGCAAAGCGCAAAGCATGGTCCGCGATCCGGCGATGCCCGGCATCAAAAAGGCAATGCGCGGCCGTCAGCACCAGATGGGGCGCCACCAAACTCGCCGAGCAGAACCCGACATCGCTCTCCAAGCGGCCAACCGCCTCCCAGCCGCGTGCTGCATCAGGCGACACCAAGGCGCGCAGCGTGCGTGCATCCGAAATCTGCGGCAGTGACTGCGCCGAGAGGCCAAGCGCCTGTGCAAACAGCACGGCACAACTCAGCAGACAGGCAAAAAGCGCACGCATGGCACACCATCAGGTGGGTCTAGTGCCGCGCCTAGCACTCTATTCGAGCAAAAATATGGCCAAGCTGTGCTTAGCGCAGGATTGGAACCGCCACGGCGCGTTTGCCCTCTGCATCGAGCGCGGCAGGCCGTGGTCCGCCTGTCGCCCAATCCAGCAACTCGACCGTATGCACGATGGGAATATCCGTGCCAGACCCGATCTGCATCATGCAACCGATATTGCCCGCCGCGATGATCTCGGGCTGTGTTGCTTCGAGTGTCTGAACCTTGCGCGACTTGAGCTGCCCCGAGATTTCAGGCTGCATCAGGTTATATGTGCCAGCCGACCCGCAGCACAGATGGCTGTCGGCGGGTTCAACGACCTCAAACCCCGCCCGCTTGAGCAAGTCCTTTGGATAGGTCTTGATCTGCTGGCCATGCTGGAGCGAACAGGCCGCATGATAGGCCACGCGGTGGCCCATCGCGGCGGCCGGCAGGTCAACCTTCATCAAGACCTCCGAGACGTCCATCGCGATAGCGCTGACCGCCGCCGCTTCCTTGGCCAGCGCGTCATTGCGGAACATATGCCCGTAATCCTTGACCGTCGTGCCGCATCCGCTGGTGTTGATCACGATCGCATCAAGCCCCGCACCGGTCATTTCGCGGTGCCATGCCCGAATATTCTTGCCCGCTGTGGCATGGCTCTCGGTGGTCTTGCCCATGTGATGGGTCAGCGCGCCGCAACACCCCTGCCCCTCTGCGATCACCACCTCGCAACCCAGCCGCGTGAGCAGCCGGATGGTGGCGTCATTGATGTCGGTGTTCAGCGCACGCTGCGCGCAACCGGTCATCAGGGCAACCCGCATCTTGCGCAGGCCTTGCGCGGGGAAAACCTGCGGATCGTCGTTGCGGCTGACGGGTGGAATGACCTTTGGCGCCATCGCCAGCATCGCTTTCAGCCGGGCATCCGGCATCAAGAACGCAAAGGGCCGCCCGATCTTGGCGCCCAGAAGCGCGATCCGAAACCGGGTCGGATAGGGCAGGATCTTGGCAAGCGTCCAACGCAAGATCCGCTCGAACAGAGGGCGCTTGTAGGTCTGCTCGATATATTCGCGCGCATGATCAACCAGATGCATGTAATGCACCCCCGACGGGCAGGTCGTCATACAGGCAAGGCAAGAAAGGCAGCGGTCGATATGCTGCACCGTTTTGGCGTCAGCAGGACGCCCTTTCTCCAGCATATCCTTGATCAGGTAAATGCGCCCACGTGGGCTATCCAACTCATCTCCAAGCACTTGATATGTGGGACAAGTGGCCGTGCAAAATCCGCAATGCACGCAAGAGCGCAACACCTCATTGGCGCGCTGGATCGCTGGCGATTCAAGCTGCGCAGGCGTGAAATTCGTTTGCATCGCGATGCCTCAGATCAAGGAGAGAAGAACAATGCTGAACAAGGCCGACACGCCCATGAAGAGCGCGGTGAAAACGCCGCGTGCGGCCCAAACCCGCGTGAAGCGGCCCAGATACAGATGGTAAAGCATCCCCGACACGGCGGCCGCCACAAGCGCAACGCCCAGACCGGCCAGCCCCGCGACAGGCAGTCCCAGCGCGCCCCCAGGAAACAAGATTGCTACAAAGATCAACACGACGGCCAGCACGAGCGCCCCTTGCGCCAAGAGCGCGCCGCGCTTGCGATCGCGCATCAGGACCAACCCTCCAAACAGTGCAGCGGCCGGAACAGCAGAGAGAAAGGCGTCGTCCAACATCTCGGAATCCTCCGTCAACTTGTCATCAGCCCGGGGTTCAATATCCCCCGCGGATCGAACTGTGCGCGCAAAGCCGCCGCGATTGCGGCAAGTGCAGGCGCTTCGGGTTGAAAGGTCGCGATCCGCGCGCGGGTTGCCGCATCTGCCCGGATCAAGGTTGCATGGCCCTTGAAATCACCAAGCTGTGCGCGCAGATCCGTTCCAACTGGCACCAAGGCCCAGATCAGGCCACCGCCCAGATCAAACATCACCTCACCACCGATCCGCGCAGCCATCGCAGGTGCATCAGAGGGCTTGATCGAGACACGCCAAACATCGCCCACACGGCCCGCAAACGCCTTGACATCGCGCAGATCACGCCAAAGGGCTGCGACCTGTGCTGCATCGGTGATCACCTTGACCACCCCGTAGGGTGCCAAAAGCTTGGCCAGCTGCTCCGCGCGATAAGCAACGCTTGTGGCAAAACCCTCGATCCGCAGCAGCGTTTGACCTGCATCAGGCAGATGTGCTGCGCCATTCACCTCGAAAGGCGAGCCGAGCGCCGCCGCCATAGCTGCTACAGCGCGCGCATCCGACAAGCCCGTGATCACAAGACAGGCGGCCGCAGCTGGCGCAGGTAACACTTTGAAGGCGACCTCGCTCAAGATACCCAAGGTTCCCCAGCTTCCGGCCATCAGCTTGACCAGATCATAGCCAGTGACATTCTTCATCACCCGACCGCCATTCTTGATGACCGTCCCGCGCCCATCGACAAAGCGCAGTCCAATCAGACTGTCGCGCGCGGCACCGGCCTGAATACGGCGTGGACCCGAGACATTGGCCGCGACCACACCGCCGATCGTAGGCGCGCCCGTCGTGCCCAGAAGCACACGATGATCCATCGGCTCAAACGGCAGGCGTTGACCCTCGGCGGCCAACACCGCCTCGATCTCAGCCAACGGTGTGCCTGCACGTGCTACGATGGTTAGCGCCCCCGGCTCGTAAAGCGCCACACCGCGCAGACCCGCGACTGACACCGCTTCGCCCAGAACGGCTTGGCCGATGGCCCGTGTGCCACCGCCCATCACACGCAACGGGCCCGTGGCACCCGCTACGATTTCGCTTAACTCGGCCTCTGTCGCAGGGCTTAGCATCCGGCCCGTTCCTTCTCTGTTTCCCAAATATCCTCGGGGGGGTTGCAAGGGGGGGCAGACAGCCCCCCCTTGCCCCGGTCGGCGCCTTCAGGCGGCGAAATCCCTTTGACGCCGCGATTGAGAAGTCGCCAAGGGAAAGACCTTGGCGGGATTGAGCAGCCAATCGGGATCAAACACATCCTTCACGCGCATCTGCGCCTCCAGATCCTCGGGGGCAAATTGCACACTCATCAGGTCGCGCTTCTCGATCCCGACCCCATGCTCACCCGTCAAACAGCCACCGACCTCGACGCAAAGCTTCAGGATATCCGCACCGAAAGCTTCGCACAGTTCCAGATCACCGGGCTTATTGGCATCGAACAGGATCAGCGGATGCATATTGCCATCGCCCGCGTGGAACACATTGGCCACGCCCAAGCCGTATTCCTTGGACATTTCGCCAATCCTGCGCAGCACATAAGGGAGCGACGAGACCGGGATTGTCCCGTCAAGACACATGTAATCGTTGATTTGCCCCATCGCGCCAAAGGCGGATTTGCGACCAAGCCAGATACGCTTGGCCTCATCCTCCGATTGCGCCTCGCGCAGCGCGACGGGGTTATGGGTCTGTGCGATCTGCTTGATCAGCGCCAATTGCTCATCGATCTCGGCGGGGCTACCTTCGACTTCGACGATCAACAGCGCCTCGCACATCGGATAGCCCGCCTTGGCGAAAGCCTCGGTCGCCTCGATACAGGGGCGATCCATGAATTCGATCGCCACGGGCAGAACGCCCGCCTTGATGATGTCCGAGACACAGGCGCCGGCCACCTCGTTGGCATCAAAGCCCATCAGTACGGGGCGTGCGCCCTCGGGTTTGGGCAGGATGCGCAACGTCGCCTCCGTCACCACACCCAATTGCCCTTCAGATCCACAGATCACCCCCAACAGGTCATAGCCGCCAGCATCCATATGCGCGCCGCCGATCTCCAAGATCTCGCCTGCCATGGTCACCATGGTGACACCCAACAGGTTGTTGGTCGTCACCCCGTATTTGAGGCAATGCGCACCGCCAGAATTCATCGCGATATTGCCTGCGATGGCACAAGCCAGCTGACTTGACGGATCCGGCGCGTAGAAAAAATCATCTTGCTCGACGGCACCTGTCACGCTCAGATTGGTGCGGCCCGTCTGCACACGGATGAAACGATTGTCGTAATCCGTCTCCAGCACCCGGTTCATGCGCGACACGCCCAAGATCACGCTATCGGCGGTGGGCAATGCGCCACCTGCAAGCGACGTCCCCGAGCCGCGCGGCACAACCGGCACCCCCTCCGCATGGCAGATTTGCAGCGCGATCGCCACCTCTTGGGTCGAGCTGGGCAAGACGACGGCCAAGGGCGGGCAGCGATAGGCGGTCAGCGCGTCACATTCGTAAGCGCGCACCTCCGCATCGTCGTGAATCACCGCAGCCTTGGGCAATGCGGCAGCCAAACGTTCCACGATCCTGCTTTTACGGGATAAAATGCGGGTATCAGGTGATGGCATGTCCATGGAGCAGTCTCCTCCCTTGCGGCAATTGGTAAAAAAATATAACCAATCTCACCTCAAGGCAATGAAAAACTGCCTGAGACAATTCTGCGGCTTGTGCAAACCGGCCTCGCGGGGGCAACTGTCGGCATGGAATGGATCAAGGTTCTTCACCTTCTGGCGGTTTTGGGCTGGATGACGGGTATCTTCGCGGTGCCGCGCGCGATCATCTTTTGGAAGCGTGAACATGCGCGTCTTGGTGAATTCGGGCCGACGGGCGATCTGACCATCCGCATCTACCGCTTTTCGCTGGGCCTTGGCGTGATCGCCATTGCAAGCGGCCTGTGGCTGGGATGGTTTTGGGGCTATCCGCTTTGGGTCTGGTCCAAACTCGGGCTTGTCACATTGTTGGCCGCCCATTACGGTTGGACGGGCCGCTTGGTCTTGCGCGCGCGCAAGGGCATTTTCACCGAAAGCGATCTTTGGCTGCGCATCTTCAATGAGATCAGCGTCCTGGGCGCCATCGGCGTGCTGATCCTCGTGGTGTTCAAGCCCTTCTGATCCTGCGCGGGGCCTGCAAGGTGGCTGTTCTGGCGGCCCGAAGCCCGCTAAGCTATCGGTGACCTGCACAGCCTGACTAGGGATGACCGCATGGAACCGCGCGCCTTGATGCCCGACCACCTGCGGCTTGTCGCGCTTTTCGGCATCGTCGCGGTCAATGTGCAGTTCATGGCCTACCCCCCAAGCCTTGGCTTTGCGGCGGCACCGGCCGGGGCAGCCGCCGACGATCTGGTGAACTGGGCCGTCAACGGGCTGGCCCTGTTCAAAAGCTACGGCCTATTTTCTTTCATGTTCGGCGTCGGCCTTGCCTTTCAGATCAGGTCTGCCGAACGGCGTGCCCTGCCCTTCGGGACGCTCTATCGCAACCGGATGGTGGGGCTGGCACTGCTTGGAGCGCTGCACGGGGTGCTGTTCTTTCCCGGCGACATCTTGCTACTTTACGCGGTACTTGGGGGGTTGCTTTATCGCTGTCGCAACTGGCCGGTGGCGCGGCTTGTCCGGGTCGGTGCCATCCTGCTCGCCTGCCAGGTCGCCCTTGCCATCCCGCTATTGCTGCTTGCGCCCCAACCCGACCCCGAGATCTTCGCGCTCGAGCGCGCCATCATGACCGGCGGCACATGGCCCGAAGTGGTGATCTACCGCACGATATCCTTTGCCATCGTCTTTCCCATCCTGCTGATGCTGCAGGGCTTCGCGGCCCTTGGCTGGTTCTGCCTCGGGTTGGCGGCGGTGCGGTCCGGGCTGATCGACGATCCAAGGCATCCTGCGTGGGCGCGCGCGCGGCAACTGTGTCTTTGGCCCGGTGTCCTGCTCAGCCTGACGGGTGCGGCGCTGTGGCAATGGGGCGATGCACGCTTGGGCGAGGCGATCGTCGTGCTGGCCGCGCCGATCGCGACACTGGGGTATCTGGGTCTGATCGCAGCGATGCCCGCCGGGTCGGGGCCGGTGATGGCGGCCTTGCGCGGGGTGGGTGCATCTAGCCTCAGCATCTATCTTGGGCAGTCGATCTTGCTGTCGACGATTTTCGCGCCCTATGGCGCGGGGCTTTGGGGTGCGGTCGGCGCTGTCCAGGCCACGGGCATCGCGCTGGCGGCGACCTTGGTCCTGCTGCTGGCCCTCATGGCATGGCGTCGGGTCTTTGCGCTTGGGCCGTTCGAATGGATTTTGCGCCGCATCACCGAACACGGCATGCCCCGGCGGTAGCCTTGCGCGTCAACGCCGCCCTTCGCGCAGCCAGCCCGCGAGGCTGAACAGGCCTGCAAACAAAAGGAATAGCCATGCAGCGATGAGCGGGGTGACCGTGACATCCGTGGTCGTGTAAGCTGCGCGCGGGGTCAGCCCGATCCAACCGCGCCCATGGGCCACGCGCCCTTCGGTCACGCGACGCAGATCTGGTATCCCCTCTTCAAGGCGCACCACCCCACCGCCGCGCGGGCTTGCCAGGGGGGCCACCAAACGATCCGATGCAATCGTTTCTTCGAATTCCCGCGGCGCGGCCGGTCCGAGCGCGATGACCGTCTCGAATTGCCCCTCGACCAGACGGTACAGCCCCTGCTCGGCGTTGGTGATGTCGGCCGTGAAGCGGCCTGGGACGGATTCTTGTAGAACAATCTGATTTTCACTGCCATCAGGTGCCGTGACGGTGAGGGCGCCCACGCTGTCGGCCAATGTCCGCCGGGTGATGCGGATGCTCTGCCCATCGGTTTCGGCGACCAATGCCTCTTCTTCCAGCGCGGGCTCACCCATCATCCAATGTGCCAACCTGCGCAAAAGCTCTTGCTGGGGGCCACCACCTTCGTAACCGCGATCCCAAAGCCACGCATGATCGGACGCCAAAAGGGCCACACGCCCCTCGCCCACGCGGTCCAAGACCAGCAGGGGCGCGCCGCCATGGCCCGTCATCACCGTCTGGCCGGATGGCGCGATCACCTCGACCTGCCGCACCCAGCGGCCCCATGGCTGATCAGCATCGGGCATGGGATCGTGCGTTTGTGCCAGTCCTTCCGTCACGGGATGACGCGCCCCAAGATCCGAGATGACGGGCAAAAACGGTGTCTCTATCACCCGCGCTGTAGGCTGCCCCGGCAAGATCTCGGCCAAGGGCGACCGATAGAGCGAAGCCGCACTGGCATAATCCGGGCCAGCCGCTACCAGCAAGGCGCCCCCATCCTCGACGTAGCGGCGGATATTGTCGAAATAAGTCAAGGGGAGGATCCCGCGCCGCTGGTAGCGGTCAAAGATGATCAGATCGAAATCATCGACCGATTCCATGAACAATTCCCGCGTCGGAAAGGCGATCAAGCTCAACTCGGTCACCGGCACACCGTCTTGCTTTTCAGGCGGGCGCAAAATTGTGAAATGCACCAGATCGACGGCTGGGTCGGCTTTCAGCAGATTGCGCCATGTCCGTTGGCCCGGATGCGGCTCGCCCGACACCAACAAGACCGACAGCCGGTCACGGATACCGTTGATCTGCACCACGGCGGCATTGTTGCGCACGGTCAGCTCGTCCATCGCCTCGGGGATGGTGAATTGCACCACATTCTGGCCCGCATGTTCGAGCGTCAGGGGCAGTTGCAGGGTCTGGCCGGTTGGCACCGCATAGCTTTGCGCAGGCCCGCCATCGATGGCGATCGCGATCTCGGCCCGACCCGACAGGCCGGTTGGCACGTCCCCTTGATCCTCGATTCTGAGCGTGATCATCAGTTCTTCGCCGATGATGCCAAAGGCGGGGGCGGTCTCGATCACCAGTCGCCTGTCCCAATCACCGCTGCGCCCGGTCAAAAGCGCATGCAACGGTGCAGGCAGATCGGGTGCCAGCGGTGCATCATGGAGCTGCCCATCCGTCACAAGGATCGCACCCGCCACCCTTGCGCGCGGCTCTTCGGCAAGCATGCGCGCCAATTCGGTCATCAAGAGTGTACCGGCGTTGTCCGCGCCATCGGTCACGCGCGATAGGCGCATCTCCATGCCGATAGCCGCGATCTGGGACGCAAGTGCATCAAGGGCCGCCTCGGTTTGGTCGGCGCGATCTGCAAGTCGCTGGCTGGCAGATTGGTCCGCCAAGACCAGAACGATATCACGCAGCGGTTCGCGGTCTTCGGATTGTAGGGCGGGATTGATCAGCGCCAGCAACAGCGCGACTGCCGCCAGTCCGCGCAAGGGCCAACCCGCCAAACCGCGCGCAAAGGCCAAGCCGGTGATCAGCACACTCAGGCCACCCAAGACCCAGATCATCCAAAGCGGCACCAACGGATCGAGCAAGATCGATTGTGCCATCGCTATTGCCCCAACCGTTCCAACAGCGCCGGCACATGCACTTGGTCGGATTTATAATTGCCCGACAGGACATGCATCACAAGATTGACACCGAACCGCAGAGCGATCTCGCGCTGGCGCTCGCCGGTAGACCCACGTCCGATCGGGTAAAGGGGACGACCGAAATCATCTTGCGCCCAAGCAGCGGCCCATCCATTGCCGCCGATCAGAACAGGCGTCACCCCGTCATTGAGGTTGCGAAAGGGCATCCCCTCGACCTGTATGGCATCAGGCGGCGCCGCCTCGACCCAAACATCGCGCGAGGCGTAACGCCCCGGAAAATCCTGCAAAAGGTAAAAGCTGCGCGTCAGGACATGATCGGGCGGGACCGGCTCAAGCGGCGGAATATCGAGCGGTGCCGCCAGCGCGCGCAAGCGTCGCCCCTCAGGCGTGCCGGAGCCGAAGCCGCCGATATTGGCATCGCCCGTGTCAAAGACGATCATACCGCCTGCGCGCATGTAATCGTTCAACCGCCGATAGGCCGTAGCCGATGGCAGCGCTTGGGCAGGGGTCACCGGCCAATAGAGCATCGGGAAAAAGCTCAACTCATCGGTTTCGAGATTGACGCCCATGGGCGCTGACGGCTCGACCGAGGTGCGTTGGAAAAGCGTGTTTGACAGCCCCGTCAGCCCCGCGCGCGACATCGTATCAAGCTCTGCGTCACCGGTGATGACATAGGCAAGCGTCACCTCTGACGTGGCAAGGATGGCGATCTGGTCCTGCGGCGAGAGCACCTCGGCGCCTTGCGCAAAGGCGCCCTCTGGCACCGCGCCCAGCGCAAAGATCAAGACCGCCATGCTGCGCGCAAGGCCCGACAAACGCCCTGACAGCCACATCGATGCCAATGCGTCGATCAAGAGAAAAACAAGCGCCGCAATCAAGAACGCCGCCATTAAATCGGTTGGTGCGATCGTGACCAAACCCGCCACCGGCACCCCAAGCGGCCATGAGGCGGGGGCAAGCGTGGTCTCGGCACCGACAACATTGCGCGCGATCCGCCGATCATCAGCCGCGTAAAGCCCCGGCAAAATCTTGGCCGAGACGGGCATCGTGGCAAGATCGGCGCCATCAATGCCGGGCCGGTCGCCTGCGTCACGCAATTGCCCAAACCCATCAAGCACCTGCTCTGGCGTCCAGATCGTGCCAGCAAGATCGTCCACATCGGGTGCGACGGGGTGCGTTGACACGGCAAGGCGTTCCAACATCTGCACAAATAGCCCCGAGATCGGCAAGCTCGACCATTCGGCATTGGCGGTGACATGAAACAGCACGACCGACCCCTGCCCTTGCCGCGCACGGGTGACGAGGGGCGTGCCATCGCTAAGTGCGGCGATGGTGCGCTCGGCCAACATCGGGTCAGGCTGGGCCATGACCTGCGCTGTGACGGTGACATCATCGGGAATGTGAAGTCCGAAAAAGGGCGACGTGATGCCAAAAGGGCTGAGCGCTTTGGGCTCACCCCAACTCATCGCGCCGCCGACGCTGCGCCCGCCGGCGCGCAAGCGCACGGGCATCAACGGGCCGGCCACATCGCGCGCGATGTCCGAGGCCGCCAGCCGGGGGCCTGCGAAACGGACCAGCAAACCGCCCGCCTCGACCCATGCGATCAGCCCGTTCTCTTCCGCCGGTGAAAGCGTGGCGATATCGACCAGCACGATCACATCGGGGCTTGCCAAGAGCGCGTCGCTCAATGCCACCTCGATCAGATCGGCACTGGGCGCGAGTGCTTGGCGCAGGTAGTGCAGCGGCGACAAAAGCGCCTGTTGTTCATCGGTGGCACCGCCCGCAATCAAGGCGACCTGGCGGCGTTGCAGCGCATCATCGGTCAAGGCGACGCCGCCCGCGCCGCGCTGGCCTGCAATCTCGAAGCGGGTCATGCGGTTGCGCAGCTCAGGCGGCAGATCGAAGCTGGCAACAGCGCTATCAGCACTGGCGTCGAAACGCGCAGGCGCGCGTGCCAGTTCCCTTGCAATTCCCAGCGGATCAAGCCCATGGGCCACGATGTCAACCGTGCGCGCACCCTCAGCGTTGCCGCGGATCGCGGTAACGGCGAGCATCCCATCGACCACTTGCGGGGGCCTGAGCGCGATCACATCGCCCTCGCCTTGGAACACGGATAGCGGGCCTTTTTGCAGGAAGGCTTCGGTCAATGCCGCGCGACCGGGGTGGTCAAGCCCGTCCGATATCCACCAGACTTCAAGCGGCGCGGCAAGCGATTGCGCCCATTGAGCCGCGGCTGCCATATCGGGCGCAAAAGGTGCCGGCACCAGCGAGGGCAGGCGCGGCAGCACCGCACTGGCCGATTGCAACGCGATCTCGCCGCCGGGAAGATCGGTCAGCTGCACCAAGGCCACGGGTCTACCACTGCGCGCAGCCTCGTCCAGCAAAAGCACTGCCCGGTCGCGCCGCGCGGACCAGTCGGGTGCCGATGCCCAAGAGCCATCCATCACGATCAAAACCGGCCCGCCGCCATCGCGCAGGGGTTGCGGGTTCAAAATCGGTCCGGCAAACCCGATGATCGCCGCGGCCAGCGCCGCGATGCGCAACGCCAAAAGCCACCAAGGCGTTTTATCCGCTTGGCTTTCATCGTCGCGCAGCCCCAACAAGAGCGCCACACCGGGGAAGCGGCGACGGATGGGCGCAGGCGGGACGGCGCGCAAGATCCACCACAAGACAGGCAGCACCAAAAGGCCCAACAGCAAGAGCGGTGAGCCAAAGGCGAGCCCCGTGATCATGCCCGCACCCGTTCAAGCGCATGATGCAGCCACAAGAGCGTCGGCTCGGCGGGTTGGTCGGTATGGTGCAGATGATACTGCCAACCAGTGCGGCGGCAGATGTCCTGCAACTGGGTTTTGCGCGCCAAAAGCCGTTGGAGATAGGCATCGCGCAATCCGCGTGCCTTGCGTGTTTCAAACCGAATTGCGCCGGTCATGGATTCAAAAATCGTGCGCCCATCAAAGGAAAAACGCTCTTCATCGGGATCGAGGATCTGGACAAGCGCGCCTTTGACCTCACGGTCGGCGGCGCGACCGACGGCTTGTTCGATTGCAGCGATATCCCCAAGGAAATCCGAGAAAAACACGGCGCGCCCGCCCTTGGGCATGACCTGCGTGCGCGGCATGCCGTGATCGGTTTCGGCGTCTTCTTCCATGAGCGCGGTGGCGATACGCATAAGCTGCGCACGGCCCGCGCGCGGCACATCGTCGAGGCGCGTCAGCCCTACGCGCTCACCTCCGCGCACCGCGATAATCGCCAGCGCCAAGGCCAAGGTCTGCGCACGGCGGCGCTTTTCAGGGCGGGCTTTGTGGCCGGTAAACCGCATCGCGGCCCCGTCATCGACACCGATCATGATTGCTTGCGCCGCCTGCCATTCCGTTTGTCGAATGAAATGGCCATCCGACAGGGCCGAGCGACGCCAATCGATTTGGCGGTAGCTGTCGCCTTGTTGTGCCGGGCGATATTGCCAGAACTCATCGCCATGGCCTGCGCGTTTGCGGCCGTGCGCCCCCAATAGCACCGTCGCCGCCAAATGCTGCGCATCGGCCAGCAAGGCGGGTGCGGCGGCCGCCACGGCCTCCGCGCGCGAGCGCAGGGATTGCGCAGTATGGCGGGCCGTATCGCTCAAGCGGCCCTTCCGATCCGTGTGACATGTGCGGTCACGGCGTCAATCACCTGTTCGAGAACCGCGCCCTCGGCACGGGCGCCATAGCTGAGTGCCATGCGATGGCTGAGCACCGGGCGGGCAAGGGCCGCCACATCCTCGGGTGATGGGGCCAGGCGACCGTCGAGCAAGGCCCGCGCGCGCGCTGTCAGCATCAAGGCCTGCGCCGCGCGCGGCCCCGGCCCCCACGCCACCGTCCGGCGCACGATCTCGGGCGATTCCTCGGCCTCGGGACGGCAGGCGCGGACCAGATCGAGGATCAATTCCACCACCGCCTCGCCCACGGGCATGGCGCGCACCAAGGCTTGGGCGGCGATCAATTCCTCTGGCGCGAAAACGGCGTGCGCGCGTGCGTCATCCGTGCCGGTCGTGGCCAACAAGATGCCGCGCTCGGTATCACGGTCGGGATAGGCCACATCGATCCGCACCAGAAAGCGGTCAAGCTGGGCCTCCGGCAAGGGATAAGTGCCTTCCTGTTCGATCGGGTTCTGAGTGGCTAGAACATGAAAAGGCCGCGGCAAGGCCCGATGCGTGCCGGCAATCGTCACTTCGCGCTCTTGCATCGCCTGTAGCAGCGCCGCTTGCGTGCGAGGGCTGGCACGATTGATTTCATCGGCCATCAAGAGCTGACAAAACACCGGCCCTTCGATGAAGCGAAAGCTACGGCTGCCATCGGCGGCAGTGTCGAGCACCTCGGAACCCAGAATATCAGCGGGCATCAGGTCGGGCGTGAACTGAATGCGATTGGCCTTGAGGCCCATCACGGTCGCCAACGTATCCACCAAAAGCGTCTTTCCCAGACCCGGCAATCCCATCAACAGGGCATGGCCACCCGAGAGCATGGCGGCCAAAGCCAGATCGACCACCTCGGTCTGCCCGATGATCTTGGTGGCGATCGCGGCTTTGGCTTCGGCCAGTTTCGCGCCCAGCGCTTCGATCTCGGCGACGCGTGTATCGGGGTCGGACATGGCATTGCTCCGCTGAGTGGTTATATGGTGTCGTGCTAGCAAACCTATTGCGCCGATCACAAATGGCAAAGCAAGCAAGGGGACAAAAGATCGTGACGGATGCGCAAAGAACCAGCACCGATCAGCTCTTGGAAGCGGCCCAACGCGCGGCGCGCGCAGGTGGCCTGCCTCCGGTGCATTTATGGAATCCACCTTTTTGCGGTGATATAGACATGGAAATCCGCCGCGACGGGACATGGTTTCACGAAGGCACACCCATCGGACGCGCGCCCTTGGTGCGGTTGTTTTCGACCATCCTCAAACGTGAGGGCGATCGTTATTTTCTTGTCACCCCCGTAGAAAAAGTGGGCATCCGGGTCGAGGATGCGCCCTTTGTCGTCCAAGATTTCGACGTGTCTGGCAGCGGTCGGTCACAATCCATCACGCTGATCACGAATGTGGGCGATCATGTCCCCGCAGGGCCGGACTGCGCCATCAAAGTCAACCGCGATATCGGTGGCGCGCCGCGCCCTTATGTCCATGTGCGCGCGGGGCTCGAGGCGCTGATCGACCGCAAAAGTTTCTACCGGCTGATCGATCTGGGCGAGCCGCATGAAGTCGCAGGCACCGACTGGTTTGGTCTTTGGTCGCGCGGGGTGTTCTTTCCGATCATCCTGCTGAGCGAATTGTCACCAGAGGATTAGGTTTCGACCTCACGCCATCGAGGCACTGCGCCCACGCATGGGCCTCAGCCGGGTCAGCTTGGGCGACGATAGCACCGCATCGAGCCGCGCCATTTCGGCCTCGGCGCTATCAAGATCACCGACCACCATGACCGGCACCGGCAAAGCCGCGATGCGGGCCGGATCGGTGATAATCTGCCCTGACACCAAGAAATGCGCATCCGGGCGGGCGTTGCCAAGCGCGGCCAAGAGGCGACGCAATGCACCGAAACTGTGGTCACCTGCGCAGCTCAGCCCAATGACCGGCCGGTCATCGCGGGTCAGGCGCGCGAGCAACTCGTCATGGGTGAGCCCGACAAGAAGGCTGACATCCCAGCCACCACGCCGAAACAGATCAGCGGCCATCATGACGCCAAGCGTATGCATCTCGCCCGGCACGGCGGCGAAAATCGCACCTGCCCCACGCGTCGCGCGCAAGCCAAAGCGGCCGAGTGGCAAGCGGCGCAAGATCGACTGGATCCGCGCGGTGGCAAGGGCCACTTCGGTAAAGGGCAGGCGATCTTGATCCCACATCACCCCAAGCCGCCGCGCTGCGGGTGCAAGGTGATTTTGGCATAGCTCTTCGACCGAGATACCCGCATCAAGAAGGGCTTCCGCCAAGACTTGCGCAGCAGCGTCATCTGTATCGCACAACGCGAAGGCCATTGCCGCGGCACAGGGGTCGCCCAGAACGCTCAAGGCATCGACCGATGGCGCCCCCGGCTTTGTGTCTTGGCACAATCGCGCCATCGCCCGTTTTGCCAGTTCGTCCAATGCGCCGCCGTGCGGCCCCTGACCTGTCGCCACAAGCGAAAGGAAATCGGTCGGTTTCTTCATCGCGGTCGTTCTTCGTATCATCACGCCGGGTTTAGGTGGAACCGGCACCCCAGGCGCTTGCGTCGGTCTCTGAAGAGTAAGTGTACACCGAAAAAAGTGTCAATCAAGATTTACAGTAAGTATTTTGTAACAAGTTGACACTTGACCGGTCATGGCCATCGGCGCGGCGCAATGGCACAACCATGTCGCGCATGAAGATTTTCGTCTTCGCCGCGCGGGTGAAAATCGGTCTAAATGGCAACACGATAGGGAAAACCAAACAAATCTTATGTTGGAAGAAGGGCATGAATGGTCTAAGGCCAACGCACAACAAAACCTTGGGAGGTTACCATGAAACTCTTCAAAGCCCTTGCGGCTGGCACCCTTCTTGCGCTTGCAACACCTGTGTTCGCGCAAGATCAACTCTCGATCGCAACAGGCGGCACGGGCGGCGTATATTTCCCGATGGGCGGTGGCTTGGCCGAGATCATCAATGGCAAGGTCGATGGCTATTCCGCGACCGCCGAAGTCACCGGCGCATCGGTCGAAAATATGGGCCTTGTTGCCACAGGTGACGCCGATCTGGCCATCGCGCTGGCTGACACGGTACAGCAGGGCTACACCGGAACCGGCCGTTTCGAGGGCAATGCCCTGCCGATGGTGCGCGGGCTTGCCTCGCTTTATGCTAACATGATCCAGATCGTCGCTCTCGAAGGGTCGGGCATCACCTCGCTCGAAGACCTGCGCGGCAAGCGCGTCTCGATCGGCGCGCCGGGTTCGGGCACCGAGGTCAATGCCGCGGCGATCCTGAACGCCAATGGCATTACCTATGACGACATCGAAGAGCAGCGCCTGAACTTCAACGAAACCGCAGATGCGCTTGCAAATGGTGATATCGATGCAGGCTTCTGGTCGGTCGGCGCGCCCACATCCTCGATCCTGAACCTCGCCACAACCAACAACATCGTGCTGATCGCGCTGTCAGAGGCAGAAATTGCCGCGGCCCGCGCAGCGGATGCGACGTTTGCCACCACCACGCTGCCCGGCGGCACCTATAACGGCGTTGACGCCGATATCACCGTCTTGGGGATTCCCAACGTGCTGATCGCCTCGTCCGAGATGTCCGATGACCTGGCCTATGCGATCACCCGCGCCATGTTCGAAAACATCGCCGATTTGCAAGCCGTGCATCCCGCGGCGAACGAGACGACGGTTGACTTCACCATGTCGGCCACGCCGATCCCGCTGCATCCCGGTGCCATCCGCTACTACGAGGAAATCGGCGCCGCGATCCCGGACGCGCTGCGCCCGTGAGCAGACGGTTTGGAGGGGGGCTTTTCGCCCTCCTCCTTTTTTCTTTGACAGGTTTCGGTATGTGGCCTGCTTTGGCCGGTGTCTTGGTTGCCACGACCGATGACGGCACGCAGATAGCCCGGCTCGATATTCCCGAAGGCACCGGCTGGTGCGTCTTGTGGCACCACTCGGTACAGGGCTTCGAAGTCGCTGATTGCTACGAAAATCGGGGCGGCAACATGGTGCTGACGCGTTCGCGTCAACCCGATTTCGCCGCAGGGCTTGGCCATATCCCGGGTCGCGGGCGTCAGGTGTCGGATGGGCAGGGCGGCTACTGGATCGTTGACATCGACGAAGCCGTGCCGGGCAATGCCTACATGCTGCGTCCAGGGCTTGGTGCGGTCGATCATCGCTTGCAGACGGACGACATGACCGTATCCCTGTCGGCAGCAGCCCCGCGCGCCCGTGTCAGGATCGCATTGATAGAGGATGAAGAGTGATGGTCAGCGAGACCGAGATCAAAGCGCAGGCGCAGCAAGAACCTTGGTTCATCTTACGCCTGATCACCGTCGTCGGCATCGTCTTGTCGCTGTTCCATCTTTACGCCGCAGGCGTGCAGCCCTTGGGGCTGTTCTACCAGCGCCCGATCCATCTGGGCTTTATTCTGGTGCTGTGTTTCCTGATCTACCCGGTCTTTGGGCGCGGCCACGCCCGCGGTCCTTTGGGCTGGGCGGTTGACGGGTCGTTGATCGTGGCGAGCATCGTCGTGGGCGCATGGTTGCCGATCAACATCGACACCATTGCTAACCAGATCTTCCCACGCAGCATCGATGTTTGGGTCGGCATTCTGACCGTCATCGTCGTGCTGGAGGGCGCGCGCCGTGCCGTGGGTCTTGGCATGACGATCATCGGGGCGTTCTTCATCGCCTACGCTTTTGCCGGCAGCCGGGGCGAATTGCCATTCCTTGCCGATTGGATGCCCGGCATCATGAACCATCGCGGCTATTCGCTTGAGCGTGTGGCCAGCCAGATGACGTTGGGCGCGGAGGGCATTTTCGGCATCCCGCTTGGGGTTGCGGCAACCTTTATCTTTGTTTTCGTTCTGTTTGGTGCATTCCTCGAGGTGACGGGTGCGGGCAAGTTTTTCATCGATCTGGCCTATGCCGCGACTGGCAAGCAGCGCGGTGGCCCGGCCAAGGCGGCGGTGATCGCGAGTGCCGGCATGGGCTCGATCTCGGGCTCGGCCATCGCCAATGTGGTGACGACGGGGGCCTTTACCATCCCGCTGATGAAAAAACTGGGCTACCGCCCCGCGCAGGCCGGCGGCATCGAGGCCGCAGCCAGCACAGGCGGGCAAATCATGCCGCCGCTGATGGGGGCGGGCGCCTTCCTCATGTCGGAATTTACACGCGTGCCTTATGTCGACATCGTGCTGGTGTCGATCTTTCCGGCGATCCTCTATTTCGGGGCAGTTTACCTGCTCGTGCATATCGCCGCTGTCAAGCAAGGCATGACCGGCATGAACGCCGAAGACCTGCCCAGTGTGCGCAGCGTTTTGGCCGAAGGTTGGCATTTCCTGTTGCCGCTGGTCGCGCTCGTCTGGCTATTGGTTGCGGGCTATTCGCCCATGCGCGTTGGCTTTTACGCCATTGTTGCCATCGTGGCGGCTGCAAGCGCGCGGGCGCTGTGGGTCTTTTTCGCCAATGGAGCAACGATGGTGGGCTTTGTCGCGCTGTGCCGCCGCGGATTGGCGCTGACGCTGCAAGCCTTGGAGCTTGGCGCGCGTAACGCGGTCGCGGTCTCCATGGCTTGCGCGGTTGCGGGCATCATCGTGGGTGTCGTCGGCCTGACCGGGCTGGGGCTGAAATTCTCGGCCATGATGATGGCCTTCTCGGGTGGCAACATTGTGTTGGCACTGCTCTTGGTGCTGATCGCAAGCCTGATCCTTGGGATGGGTCTGCCGGTCACGGCGGCCTATATCGTCCTGATCATCCTTGTCGGCCCTGCGCTGACGCAGGAATTCGGCATCCCGCTGTTGATCGCGCATCTGGTGGTGTTCTGGTACTCGCAAGACAGTAACGTCACGCCACCCGTCGCACTTGCAGGCTTTGCCGGTGCGGCGATCGCAGGCTCCAAGCCGATGGAGACGAGTTTCCAGGCTTGGAAATACGCCAAGGGCCTCTACCTGATCCCGCTGTTTATGGTCTTCAACGAAGAGATCATCCTTGGTGGGCCCCTGCCCCTGGTGATCTGGAGCGGGGTGATCGCGATCATCGCGCTGGTGGGCTTTGCCGCAGCGCTGGAGGGGTTCTTGTGGCGCGCCATGCCCCTTTGGAGCCGCATTCTTATGGTGCCGGGGGTCGTTGCTGTCTTTTGGCCCAGCTTGGTGGTCGAGGGTGCAGGAGCGGCTTTGATCATGGCACTCTTGGCGTTCAACTGGTGGGGTAGCCCCTCCGCGACGTCACGCGACATGCCAGAGGGCAACACACCTTAAGAGGCTACGAATTATCGTTTCAGAACCGCCAACAAGTCATGCGCGTGGCTTTGAACCCGCGCGCAGGTTGCGGTGACATCAGCCAGCCATGCGGGATCGGAAAGAACGGCACAGCCGCCGGGGACTGGCACCACCAAATTGTGGCCAATCACGCCACAGGCGCGTAGCTGCGCTTGCGCGAAATCGGCCGTCTTGACGACAACCCCCTCCGGCAGGCCAGCGCAAAAATCTGCAAGGCGCAACCGTTGCGCCTGAACATCCGCATCGTGCAAGGTCGCATAGCGGCCAGACTTGTCACAGATCGCCAATACCACCTGTCGATCGATCAAGATCATGCCTTGAGGCTTGGAGGCCCCATGATCTGCTTGCCCAAGAGCGGACCAGAATGAACCACGCCGCGCGCCGGCGCTTGTCACACCCGCGCAGGTTAGAACAGCCGGTGTCATGGCTGTTTCGGGCAGCGTGTGAGGCAACAAGATGAACCTTGCAGGCTTTGCCGCATCCCAAAGCGTCGCACAGACATCTTCGAGTGATCGGGTCGGGTAAAACGGCATGACGCCCTGCGCGCCCCCAGCATCAGGCAAGGGGGCGGCTGCGACAAGCTGCCCTGTGATCACATGAAATAGTTCCCGATCCCCAGCATCCAAAGCCACAGCGGCTTGCACGCGCAACTCGGCAAGAAGTGCCGATTGGATATCGTTGCGTTGGCGATCGCCGCAGCCAGGAACGACGTTGAGCGCATCAAAAAACCTGCTTAGGCCGCCCGGTGCGGCCAAGATTACCTCAAGCGGCACGGCAAGCACCGGATCGGCAAGCACGGCTTGGCGAAAACGCAGATGCCCATAGACATCGCGCAAGAGGCGCGACACGGGCCATCGGCATCGATCTTGTGATGTGACGTTCACTTGCGCGAACCTTTGCTGACGTCCGCCCCCAAGCTGCGCAGCCAGTTGCCGATGTCTTCGCGCGTTGGCCGCCGACAATGCAGGACGTCATCATCTGCGCAACATGCAGCACCGAAGGCAATGTGGAGGTATGCCCATTTTGGGCATGTCCAGAATGGGCATACGCCCCGGTTGCTATGCGTGGAATGGCTGTCCAGACATAGCGGAGCCACGTGGTGGCCCCAACGCCTTTGCATCATTTGTTTCGGTACGGTGGCCGCGAGAAACGGGCAGAAAAGTTGCAGAGAATTGGGTCAAAACCGCAAACCAAGCCAAAAAAGGTTGCACCCATCGCGACCGAAAAACGCCACGCATGATGCGCTTGGTCTTGGCGCCTCTCGCCCTTGGGGCGGATCACCACCGACCCGCCCGCGCAACCCGTTCAGGAAGAATGAGGCATCATGTCCGACACCCCTAAGCATCGCAAACCACGCGAACGCCTCTTGGACGCCTTCGGGACAGTTTTCCCGGCGCATCTCGCGAGTTCGGCCCGACTTCTGCATGCCGCGCGCGAGGCGCTCAACGGCGACTTGGACAAGCTGTTTATTCTATGCGTCATCCTCGCCTCCGAGGATGATGCCGCGTGGACGGGCATCGACTTCGACGCGATCGACCAGATGCCGCGGATGGGCTGCACCAACACGGCGTCGATTGCACATTCCACAGGCATCCCGCGCGCCACTGCGCAACGCAAACTTGCTGAAATGGTGCGGCTTGGCTGGGTCGAACGGCGCCCAGACACCGGCTGGAGCCTAACACCGAAAGCCGTGCAAGACCTGCGCGACTTGTCGGTAGAAACGCTGCGCTACCTGCAAGCGATCACAACCGCATTGCGCAAAAGCGAAACGAGCTAAGCGCCGCGCACATCCTGTCAGTTAGTAATGGCAAGGTGGCGGACTGGGGAGGATTCGAACCCCCGACCCCTTGATTCGTAGTCAAGTACTCTATCCAACTGAGCTACCAGTCCGTGGAGGCGGGGTTTAACCGCGCCATCGCAGCGTTGCAAGCGGAAAACCGGGGTGGTCAGGCGGCCACACCGGCGGGAATGAAAATCCGAAAGATCGTGCCGTCGGGGCCGCTCTGCACCAGTTCCAGCCGACCACCATGTCCCTTGACCAATTCGGCACAGATCGCCAACCCCAAGCCCGAGCCGCCTTTGCGCACCCCGCCATGAAACGGCTTGAACAGGTGTTCACGTGCCTTTTGGGGCAAGCCGGGGCCGGTATCTGCGATGGTAATCTCCCAGCCCTCATCGCTATCGCGCGCTGCGATGTTGATACGCCCCTGCGCACCCGTAGCCAGGATTGCCAAGCGAGCGTTGCGCACAAGGTTCGACAAGACCCGATAAAGCTGTTCGGGGTCGGCGCGCACAGCCAGCGTCGGGGCAATATCGTCGCTATAGCTGATCAATGCGCCATCATCTGCCAAGCGCTCATTCTCGAAGACATCCTCGACCAGCTTGCGTAGGGCGACACGGGTCAGCTTGGGGGCGGGTTCCTCGGCGCGGCCAAAGGCGAGCGTTGCCTCGGTCAGGTTGATCGCACGATCAAGCGAGGCGACCAGACGCGGCGCGATTCGCTGAACGGCGGGGTCTTGCGATGCCTCAAGCCGGTCGCCGAGCATGGTGGCCACCGACAGCATGTTGCGCAAGTCGTGGCTGATCTTGGCCACCGCCTCGCCCAATTGGGCCAAACGCGCGCGTTGGCGCAGCGCGCCGGTCAGATCGGTTTGCAGTTTTTGCAGCGCATCCTCGGCATCGCGTAATTCCTGCACGCGCCCCTCGGGGCGGATAATGCGCGCAGCATCGGCGGGTGCCTCGGCATAGCGTGTCATGGCGGTCACCAAGCGCTTGATCGGTGTGACCATCAATTGGCGTACCGCGACAAACAACAGGACAGCGGTAAAGATCGAGATGACCGCCGACAGTGCAAGAATACGTAGCCCGTAATCAATCAGCGCGGCGCGCAAAGGTGCAGCAGGCATGGTAATCTCGATCAACAAACCTGCCTCGCGCACAGGCTCACCGATGACGCGGATGACCTCGTCGGCGGGGTTGATCATGCGCGCCAACGCATCGCGCATCAGCACCCATGGGGCCGGATCGCGCATGTCATAGCTATGCGCGATCATCGGCATCTGATCACTCGACAAGATCAGTTGCCGCACGGCATCGCGGCGTAGCACCACGTTCAGCACCTCGGCATTCTCAAGAAGCTCTGCCTCAAGCGCGTCATCGATCATCCCGTCGGCTGCCAAAAGTGCGAGCGAGGCGATCTGAGCGCGTTCAAGCCGCGCAAGCAGGTATTCTTCACGAAAGCGGGCGACCGAAGGCACAAAAATGAATACCTCGGCCAGCATCACGAAGATGACGGTAAGGATCAAGAAGCGCCCTGAGAGTGTATTGGTCACGGCTACCCCGGTTTGCCGTTTTGATCAGCGCAGCAGTTGCACAAGCCGCACAACTCGTTTGACCCATCGGCTTTCGAACAATCTCGGAGCAAAATAGGCACCCGCGACGCGTTTGTTAATCTCTCCCAAGGTCGGATAGGGCGAAATCATGCCCGCGATCGCTGACATCTTCAGCCGTGAAGCGATTGCCAGCGCCCAGATCTGGATCAATTCCCCCGCCTGCGGGCCAACGACCGTGGCCCCGACGGGGCGGCCACGCACCACCATGACCTTGGCAAAGCCTTGTGCCTGCCCGGTGGCGATGGCGCGATCGTTATGGGCGAAGTCGGCCCGCACCACGCTCAGCCGCGCGCCATGAAGCTTGCGCGCTTCCGCTTCGGTCAGGCCGACTTGGGCCAATTCGGGATCGGTATAGGTCACATGAGGCACATGATCATTTCGCGCGCGGGCGCGCAGGCCAAACAGCATCGGGCGGATGATCAGCCCCGCATGATAGCCTGCAACATGGGTGAATTGCGCGCCCCCCGTTACATCGCCAATCGCATAGATGCGGCGGTTCGTGGTCCGCAGCCCTGCATCCACGACAATGCCCTTGAGGCTATGCGCCACTCCTGCCTGATCGAGGCCGAGATCTTCCAACACAGGCCGCCGCCCAGCTGCCACCAAAAGATGCGTGCCGGTGATGATGTCACCTGCACTGGTTCGCACGGTAATCGCGCTATCCTGTTCCGCGACGGATGTTACCCCGGCCCCTTCGATCACGGCGATCCCTTCCGCACGCAGCTGATCCAACACCAGCGCGACCGCTTCTGGGTCGTCGCGGCCCAGCGCGCGCGCCTCCTCGATCACGGTCACAGCACTGCCGAGGCGACGATGCGCTTGGGCCATCTCAAGCCCGATGGCCCCCCCCCCGATGACGATCAGGTGTTCAGGCCGCGCGCGCAGGTCAAAGATCGTCTCGTTGGTATGGTAGGTCACGCTCTCAAGGCCAGCGATGGGCGGCACAAAGGCACGCGCACCCGTTGCAATAACGAAGCGCCGCGCGGTGATCTGCTGGCCACCTGCCTGAAGCCGATGCGGCGACACGAAACGCGCCCGCGCCCGGATCACTATCACGCCCAAACCCTCGAACCGTTCTTGGCTATCAACAGGCGCGATCTGGGCGATCACCGCGCGTAGATGCTCATTGGCTGCCGCGAAGTCAGGATTTGGATCATGCCCCGCCACGCCAAATGCAGCCTGTGCGGTCTGATGCGCCTTGTGGCCAGCGGCCAAAAGCGATTTGGACGGCACACAGCCCGTGTTCAGGCAATCGCCCCCCATATCGCCGGCCTCGATCAGCACGACCCGCGCGCCCATCTGCACAGCGCCCGCGGCAACCGACAACCCTGCGGCGCCTGCGCCGATGATGCAGATATCTGTTGTGAGATCGCCCATCAGATCCCCCTTTCGCCGTGCAGCGCCTTGAGCAAGACAGGCAGCACGGCCAAGGCGCAAAGGCCAAGGAGCGGTAAAAGGATCGCAGGGCTGAACAAAAGGCCCAGATCAGGGGCCGCACCACGCGCAAAGACTTCCGACAGGCCCGCCCCGATTGAGGTATAGACCAACGCCCCCGGCATGATGCCGAAAAAGGTCGAAATGACATAACGATGGAGCGGCACATCGAGAAAGGCCGGCACCAAATTGGCAATCACGAATGGCACGGCAGGCACCAAACGGATCAAAAACAACATCGACCATTGATTGTCGTCGATCCCCACCTTGATGCGCTTGACCAACCCTTCGGACCCTTCCAGCCGGGCAGCAATGCCCCCGCCGATGCTGCTGCGCGCCGCCAGAAAGATCGCGCTCGCCCCCAAGGTCGCGGCCAAAACGTTAAAGATCGTGCCGGGAAAGGTCGCAAACAAGAAGCCGCCTGTCAGTGTGGCGATGCTTGCGCCGGGCAAGGACAGGGCGACGATCAGGGCATAGACCAAGATGAAGCCCAGAACGGTGGCGCCATAATGGGCATCGCGCATAGCCAAAAGCGCCTCGCGATTCGCGGCCAAGGCTTCGAAATGCAAAAGATCGCCAAACCACCACCACCCAACCGCCGCCCCAAGCATGATCGCGATCAATGGCCAAAGTCGGCGCAAGCGGGTCTTGGTCTGGTCTCTCATCAGCGCGTTCAACTTTCACTTTTTCGCAATGACATATAGATGCGCCATCCGCTTGACATGCGACAGGGGTATCACGGCTGCTTGATGGGTTGTAACCCATGGCGAGAGCTTGCGCCGCCACAGCAATCGCATCATGGGGCGAAAAGCATGCAAAAACCGCCCGCCAAGCTGTGCTGTTTGTTGACAGCCCGTCCAGCTTTCCGTATCTGCCGGGCTCTAGCGGAGATTCCTTGGACCGTAGCGGCGCGTATGTTGCGCGACCCGGCCCGATCGAACCACGGAGAAGACAATGTCGAAGCGGACCTTTCAGCCCTCCAACTTGGTGCGCAAGCACCGTCATGGCTTCCGTGCGCGCATGGCCACCAAAGGCGGCCGCAAGGTACTTAACGCCCGTCGCGCGCGCGGCCGGAAGCGTCTGAGCGCCTGATCAAGGCCGGACCGATGGTCCCCAACACGCCTCCGCTGGGCGACTGCCCGCCGGGGGCTTTTTCTGTTATGCGTGAGCGCGCCGATTTCTTGGCGGCGGCCCGCGCCCAGCGCGTGCCGATGCCCGCGTTCCTGGTGCAGGCTCGCCAGCGTGACCCATCAGAACCAAGCCAAACCCCGGTGCGGGTCGGTTTCACCTGTTCCAAGAAGGTCGGCAATGCAGTCGCACGTAACCGCGCCAAGCGCCGCCTGCGCGAAGTTGCGCGCGCGGTTGTCCCGATCGAGGGACGCCCCGGCTGGGATTATGTCTTGATCGGACGGGCCGATGCGACAGCTACGCACCCTTTCGATGCAATGAAAGACGATCTGTCTCGCGCCTTGCGAAAGCTGCACAAATGAGTCCGTTCGCCTATATTGTGTCACTGCCAGTGCGGTTTTACCGTTTGGTCTTTAGCCCATGGGTCGGACATGGCTGCCGCTTTCAACCAACATGCTCGGCCTACGCGATGGAAGCGCTGGAAAAGCATGGCGCGCTGAAGGGAAGTTGGCTGGCAATCCGCCGCATTGGGCGCTGCCACCCTTGGGGCGGATCGGGGATCGACAACGTTCCCGATTGAGCCGCGCTTGACGGCACACCCGCCCCGGCCCTAATCCCTGCCATATAGCACAGGAGATGGCGATGCTCGACCGCGACGATAGCGACAGCGATGGCTTGCCTGAAGCCGACGACATCCACCCGCTGTTTCACGGTGCGCCCAAGACCACCGAATTCCGCAAGCTGCGCAAACGCATCATCCGTGAAACCCGCGAAGCGATCGACCGCTACGCCATGGTTGACCGCAGCCCCACCGCGCCGCGTCAGAAATGGCTGGTCTGCCTGTCGGGGGGCAAGGACAGCTATACGCTATTAGCCGCGCTGACCGAGTTGCAGTGGCGTGGGCTTTTGCCCGTGGACCTTTTGGCCTGTAACCTCGACCAAGGCCAGCCAGGTTTTCCCGCGACCGTCCTGCCCGAATTTTTGACCCGCATGGGTGTGCCGCACCGGATCGAATATGCCGATACCTATTCCATCGTCATCGATAAGGTGCCGCAGGGGCGGACCTATTGCGCGCTATGTTCACGCCTGCGCCGGGGCAATCTTTACCGTATCGCCCGCGAGGAAGGCTGCAACGCCGTGATCTTGGGACATCACCGCGACGATATCTTGGCGACCTTTTTCCTCAACTTGTTTCATGGCGGCAAGCTTGCGACCATGCCGCCCAAGCTGCTCAACGACGAGGGCGATCTCTTTGTCTATCGCCCACTCGCCCATGTGGCCGAGGCCGATTGCGAAGCGTTTTCGCGGGCGATGAACTACCCGATCATCCCGTGCGACCTCTGCGGCAGCCAAGATGGCCTGCAACGCCAAGCCATCGCGCGGATGCTTGACGACTGGGAGGCCAAGGCACCGGGCCGCAAGGGCAAGATGTTCTCAGCGCTTATGAATACGCGGCCGTCGCATCTCCTTGACCCGGCATTGTTCGATTTCGCAGGTTTGGCCACACGCACGGCCCAATCCGCGCCCGACAAACCCGACTGATACCGGCGCTGCGACAGGCCCGCGCCGAAAAGGCCCCTTGACCTTTCGCGCCCCGATCTGTTGAACCCGCGGGAGCAGCAATCGCGGGAAAATTGAGTGATGGAAGATCAGAACAAAAACCTGATCCTGGCCACGGCCCTGAGCTTTTTGGTCATCCTTGTCTGGTTCGTGCTTTTCCCGCCGCCTGCACCACCAACCGATCCTAACGCACCGGCAACGGTAGAAAGCCAGACCGGCACCGGGACGGGTGACATTGCCTTGCTGCCCCCGGCGGCAACGGGCGATGGGGCAAGTGCCGTTGATGTTGCCACTGCGACCACCGCGCCTGCCGCAGTCCGCTTGCCCATCGATACGCCCGAACTTGAAGGTAGCATCTCGTTGGTAGGTGGGCGCATCGACGATCTATCGCTCAAGGGCTATTTCGAAACCTTGGCCGACGACAGCCCGATCGTGCGGCTCCTGTCCCCGGTGGGCAGCGCTGATCCCTACTACGCACTCTACGGCTGGGCGCCCGGCGGCGATCTTGGCTTCGACGATGTGCCTGGGGCAAATACCGAATGGCGCGTTGAAATGGGTGAGACACTCACTCCCGAAACCCCGGTCACACTGGTCTGGGACAACGGCAAAGGCCTGATTTTCCGCCGCGTTGTCAGCATTGACGCGAATTTCATGTTCAGCGTCACCCAATCGGTCGAAAATACCGGCACGGCTGCTGTGCGCCTTGCCCCCTATGGCATCGTCGCCCGCCACGGCCTGCCCGACGACCTGCAAAATTTCTTCATTCTGCATGAAGGGGTAGTGCGCAAAGTCGATGGCCAACTCGACGAATTGGCCTATGACGACATCCCCGATCTAGAAGTCATCGCACGCGAGGGTGCGGCCGCCGAGGTGGTCGAGGTTATGGCTGATGGCTGGATTGGGTTCACCGACAAATATTGGATGACCACGCTGATCCCCGGCGCGGATCAGCCCTTTAGCAGTGTCACGAAATACGTCGCCAATGCCGATATTTACCAGACCGAGGCGCGCTTGCCCGCCCTGTCGGTCGAAGCTGGGCAAACCGCAAGCGTGACCACGCAGCTTTTCGCCGGTGCCAAGGAATGGGAAACCATCCGCAACTACCAAAACCAGGGCGGCATCGAGCGTTTCCTTGATTCCATCGATTGGGGTTGGTTCTATTTCCTGACCAAGCCGATCTTTTGGCTGTTGCATAACCTCAACGTCATGATCGGCAATATGGGTCTGGCCATCATCGCACTGACCGTGATCATCAAGGCCGTGCTCTTCCCCTTGGCCTACAAGTCTTACGCCTCCATGGCGCGGATGCGCGAATTGCAGCCGCAGATGGAGAAGCTGAAAGAGCGTGTTGGCGACGACCGCCAAAAGATGCAGCAAGAAATGATGGAGCTGTATAAACGCGAAAAGGTGAACCCTGCCGCGGGCTGTTTGCCGATCCTGCTGCAAATCCCGATCTTTTTCTCGCTCTACAAGGTGATCTTCGTCACGCTTGAACTGCGTCATGCGCCCTTCTTTGGCTGGCTGAACGACCTATCGGCGCCTGACACCTCGTCGATTTTCAACCTGTTTGGGCTGTTTCCATGGGCCGCACCCGAACCGGGTAGCTTGCTTGCGTTGATCTTTATCGGTGTGCTGCCGATCTTGCTGGGCATCTCGATGTGGCTTCAGCAAAAGCTGAACCCGCAGCCGACCGATCCGACGCAAGCGGCGATCTTTGCGTGGCTGCCTTGGGTCTTCATGTTCATGCTCGGCGGCTTCGCCAGCGGTCTGATCGTTTACTGGATCGCCAACAACATGATCACGTTCGCCCAGCAATACATCATCATGAAGCGGCACGGCTACACGCCTGACCTGTTCGGGAATATCCGCGCCAGCTTCAGCCGGAAAAAGCCTGCGGAAAAATGAAGGGGCGTCTGGCCCAAATTTGGCGCCACCCGATCAAGGGCGTTGGGGCCGAAGCGCTCGCCAATGTCGGCCTGCATATCGACAGGCCCTTGCCCTTCGACCGGGCATGGGCCGTGCTTGAGGAAGGCGGCGAAGCAGCCGATGGTTGGCGTAGCTGCCGCAATTTCATCCGCGGCGCCAAGGCGCCCACGCTCATGGCCGTGCGTGCGCGTATGGTAGGCGAGGATATCCACCTCTCCCATCCTGATAGGCCCGATCTGACCATTACCCCCGGCACAGACGCTGCTGGCCCTGCGCTGATCGCTTGGCTGAAACCGATCTACCCAGCCGAGCGCCGCGCACCGGCCGCCTTGGTCAAGGCACCGCTCACGGGCATGTCTGATGCGCCCTATGCATCGGTTGCTGTGTTGAACTTCGCCTCGCTTAGGGCGCTCTCGGACAAGTTGGGCCAAACCCTTGATCCACGCCGTTTTCGCGGCAACCTATGGCTTGACGGATTGGCCCCTTGGGAGGAATTCGATCTCGTCGGCAAGCGATTGCGGATCGGCGAGGCCGAGCTGGAGGTGATCGAACCGATCACCCGTTGCCGGGCAACCGAGGCAAACCCCGACACCGGCAAGCGCGACGCTATGACCTTAGCCGCGCTCGAGGATGGTTGGGGCCATACTGATTTCGGCATTTATGCCATGGTGCGACGCGCAGGCCGCGTGGCCATCGGCGATGAGGTAACCCAGCTATGACCGCCCTGCCCTTTCCCCTTGCTCCTGAACCCGACATGGCCTTGGCAGAAGCGGGCCGCAAGCTTTTTGCAGGCGGTGCCGATTTTCTCAAAGGGGTCGTCGCGATGGACGGCCTACCGCCTGCCGATCGGATCGAAGTTTGCTTTGCCGGGCGATCGAACGTTGGAAAATCAAGCCTGATTAATGCTTTAACAGGACGCAAAGCGCTGGCCCGCGCATCGAACACGCCCGGGCGCACGCAGGAAATCAACTTTTTCACCCTGTCCACACAATACTACCTCGTTGACCTGCCGGGGTATGGCTATGCCGAGGCGCCGGTGGCCGTGGTCGAGAAATGGCAACGCCTGCTCAAAGCCTATCTGTCAGGCCGCGCCACGTTGCGCCGTGCCTTCGTGCTGATCGATACGCGCCACGGGGCAAAGCAGGTGGATGAAGACATTATGAAGCTGCTCGACAGCGCGGCGGTTCCGTTCCAAGTGGTGATGACGAAATCCGACAAGGTTCGCTCGAAAGAACGTGACGCCGCCCTTGATCGCACCCGCGCTGCGCTTGCCAAACACCCCGCCGCCTATCCCGAGATCATCCTGACATCTTCCGAGAGCGGCGAGGGGATCGCGACGCTACGGGCCACAATTGCGGCGATGGTCTAGGGCCGCTGGCTTCATCATTCCATAAATTCGCAAGCGGTGCTTCACACATGCACCGCGCTCGCCTATGCATCGCACATGTCAGCCACAGGCTCCGAGATGAAACAACGAGATATGACCCGTGATCACCTTGCCGTCGCCCGTACATTGAGCGAGGCGCTTCCCTATTTGCAACGGTTCAAGAACGCGATCGTGGTCGTCAAATTCGGCGGTAACGCCATGGGCGACGACGAGACGATGACCGGTTTCGCGCGCGATATCGTACTGCTCCGACAGGTCGGCGTGAACCCGGTCGTGGTACATGGCGGCGGGCCGATGATCAACGAACTGCTTGATAAACTTGGGATAAAATCCGATTTCATCGATGGCAAACGCGTCACCGACGCGGCCACGGTCGAGGTGGTCGAGATGGTTTTGTCGGGGCTTGTCAACAAGCGGATCGTGCAGGCGATCAATGCGCAAGGGGGGCGGGCGGTCGGGCTGTCGGGCAAGGACGCGGAACTGATGATCTGCGAGGCCGCCGATCCCAAGTTCGGCTTTGTCGGCGAGCCGGTTGAGGTCAATACCGAGGTGCTGAAGAACCTTTTTGGCGATGACATGATCCCTGTCATCGCGCCCTTGGGCATGGGCCGCAATGGCGAGACCTTCAACGTGAACGGCGACACCGCCGCCGGTGCCATCGCCGCGGCGCTGAAGGCTGACCGCTTGTTATTGCTGACAAATGTGGCGGGTGTGAAGAACGCTGCCGGTGAATTAGTGACCGAATTGAAGGCCGCCGAGGTCGAGGAAATGACCGCAAGCGGCGTCATCTCGGGCGGCATGATTCCCAAGACGGAAACCGCCCTTCAGGCGGTCCGCGGTGGCGTGCGTGCCTGCACCATCGTCGATGGCCGCGTGCCAAATGCCGTGCTGCTTGAGCTGTTCACCGAGCATGGCGCGGGGTCGATGATCCGGGCCTGAGAGCCAGTCACAAGACGTACACTGGCTGTACAGATCGCGTACATACAGCAAGAGGACGGGCTGTAATGACCCTTGAGGAGATCGAAGCCCGCCTCGCCCCCCATTGGCTGAGTGTTTTCGGCGGCTTTCACCCCGGCCCGGGGGATGACGCCCCCGCAAACTGTGAGACACTCCTGATACTCGGCCCGCGCGAGCCGGGGTTCTGGGCCTATGTCACGGCCGAGGCCGAGTTTCACGATGGCCAGCCCGACCCGCTGGATCGCTGGTCGCGCCGGTTGATCGGGCGCATCGCCTGTGATCTGGGGGGCAAGGCGCTGTTTCCCTTCGGTGGCCCGCCCTATCGCCCCTTCATCGCGTGGGCCAAGGCCACGGGGCGGACATGGGCAAGCCCGGTCGGGCTGTTGGTCCATGACCAAGCGGGGCTGATGGTGTCGTTTCGCGGCGCGCTGGCCTTGCGCGATAGGCTGGTCCTGCCCCCCACCCCGCCCAAGCCGCCCTGCACCGGCTGCGCGCGCCCCTGCACCGAGGCCTGCCCTGTCGGCGCCCTGCACGCCGAGGCCTATGATGTCGCGGCCTGCCATGCCCATCTTGCGACCGAGGCCGGGCAGGATTGCCGCGATCAGGGCTGCCGCGCGCGACGGGTTTGCCCGGTCAGCCAAACCTATGGGCGGCAGGTGGCGCAATCGGCCTTTCACATGCGGAGTTTCCACCCATGACACTGCGGCTGATCCTGACGCGCCACGCGAAATCGGATTGGGATGATCCCGCGCTCAGCGATCATGACCGTCCGCTGAACCCAAGGGGGCGCCGTGATGCGCCGCGTATCGGCGCTTGGCTGCAAAGCCATGGGCATTGCCCCGATCTGGCGCTCGTCTCATCGGCGGTGCGCGCGCAAGAGACTTGGGCGCGGCTCGCGCCGGCCTTTGGCAGCGCCGTGGCGATGGCCACCCTGCCGGAACTTTACCTTGCCGAAGCAGAGGTGATGCGTCGCGCAATGTGCCGGATGGGCGGTGGTGCGCAAACCGTGATGATGATCGGGCATAACCCCGGTATCGGCGATTTCGCCCAGCGCATCGTCAGCCAGGTCGTGGCTCACCCACGCTTTCACGACTACCCCACCTGCGCCACCTTGGTGGTCGGGTTCGCGGCACAGCAATGGGCAGAGGTCGATTGGGGATCGGGCCGCGCGGTCGATTTCATCGTGCCACGCGATTTGTAAGCGCCATGACACAGCCGTTGCGCGTTTGGGAAAACCGCAGTTTGTCCTGTCGCAAAACCCGGGTTTTGCGGGCGGGAAAACCCGGGTTTTCCCGTGCGTTTTCCGTGTCGGAAAACGCCCCCTTCAGTGACCCAAGATCTGGCTCAGGAACAGCTTGGTCCGCTCGTTTTGCGGGTTGTTGAAGAAGGCCTTGGGCTCGTTCTGCTCGATGATCTGGCCCTGATCCATGAAAATTACCCGGTTGGCCACGGCTTGGGCAAAGCCCATCTCATGGGTCACGCAGATCATCGTCATGCCCTCTTCGGCAAGCGCGATCATGGTGTCAAGCACTTCCTTGATCATCTCGGGGTCGAGCGCCGAAGTGGGTTCGTCAAAGAGCATGATCCGGGGCTTCATGCACAAGGAACGCGCAATCGCCACGCGTTGCTGCTGACCGCCCGACAACTGGCCGGGGTATTTCAACGCCTGTTCGGGGATTTTCACCTTTTCGAGGAAATACATCGCCGTTTCCTCGGCCTCTTTCTTCGGAACCTTGCGCACCCAGATGGGCGCGAGCGTGCAATTCTCGAGGATCGTCAGATGCGGAAAGAGGTTGAAGTGCTGAAACACCATCCCGACCTCGGAGCGTACCTTGTCGATGTTCTTGAGGTCGGTCGAGAGCGTGGTGCCATCGACGGTGATCGTGCCTTTCTGGTGTTCTTCCAACGCGTTGATGCAGCGGATCAGCGTGGACTTTCCCGAACCTGAGGGGCCGCAGACCACGATCCGCTCGCCGCGGTTCACCGTCAGGTTGATGTCGCGCAGCACGTGGAAGGTGCCGTACCACTTGTTCATGCCCGAGATCTCGATCGCGATCTCGTCGGAGACCGTCATCTGCGAGCGGTCGATCTGGCGCTCTTGCAGCGCTGTTTGTGCCTCACTCATCGGGTGGCCTCCTTATCGGCGGTCGGTCTGAAGCTTACGCTCCAGATACATGGAATAACGGGACATGAAGAAGCAGAAGGTAAAGAACAGAAGCGCCACGAAGATGTAGAGTTCCCAGTAAATACCGTTCCATTCCCCCGTCGCACGAATGGCGTTTGTCAGCCCCAGCGGATCGCGCAAGCCGACGAACACCACGAGCGTGGTATCCTTGAACAGCCCGATAAAGGTGTTCACGATGCCGGGGATGGAAATCTTGAGCGCTTGGGGCAGCACGATCAGCTGCATGGATTTCCAGTAATCGAGACCAAGGCTGTCGGCGGCCTCGTACTGGCCCTTGGGCAGGGCGGCGAGGCCCCCGCGCACCACCTCGGCGATATAGGCCGAGGCAAAGAGCGTCACGAGGATGATCACCCGCAAGAGCGCATCGAAGCTTGAGCCGGGCGGCAGGAAATACTTGAGCAGGGTCGAGGCCACGAACAGCCACACGATTAGCGGCACGCCGCGGATCACCTCGATGAAGGTGACGCAGACCCAGCGGATGAAAGGCATGGTCGATTGCCGCCCGAGGGCCAGCAAGATGCCGATGGGCAGCGACAAGACGATGCCCGCGGTGCCGATGATGATCGCCAGCATGAAACCGCCGAACTGGTCAGACGGGATGGCCGGAAGGCCAAGGGGCATGACGCTGTCGAGAACGCCCTTTACATGGGGAAAAAGCGGGAAAAGCCCAGTATGGCCTACCACCCCCAGCGGGTTGAGGAAGAACAGGATAAAGGCCAGCACCGCCGCAAGCCCGCCACCGAGCAGCCCGTAGCCGCCCGCAACAACGCGACCGAGGTACAGTGCGGCCACAAGCCCAAGGGCCACGGTCATCGGCCCCCAGAACGAGCCACCCCAAAACAGGAACACCCCGATAAAGGGATAGGCCAAGGAGAAGAGCAGCAAACGACGCGGCAAGCTGGCGTAAAGGATCGGTGCGACCGCCACGACCAGCAAGGCCACCGCCAAAAGCGGGCGCCAGTAGCCGAAGAAGAAGATCGTCAGATTGCTGAGATCGGCCTTCATCGCATTGACGAATTCGATGCGCGCGGTGGCGTTGGAACCTGCGCCGAAGACCGCTTCGAGGCCACCGGCGGCGGCGAGCGGTTCGGCATAGAACAGGCTGGACAGGAGCCGGTCATCGGTGGGGTAGAAGCCGAACAGAAGTTGCAGCCAGCGTTCGTTGATCACGGCCCAGCAGGCCGCGCTTTCAAGCCCGCGCGCATCGCGGATCTCGCGACATTCGGTCAGTGATCCGGCGACCCAGACACCATTGAGCGTCCAGGGCATGATGGCGGCGAGGATGCTCCAGATGAAGTAGATCGACAGGATGGTCAGCAAGGTATTGGTCACCGACGAGAACAGGTTCTCGCGCATCCATTTCAGCACGCCGGCCTGACCAGGGGGCGGCGGCGCGGGCGGGATGATGTCGCGGCGGACGAAGGCGACGGAGGATTGGTTGGTCATCTCACCGCTCCTTCAATTTGACGCTGGAGTTGTAGAGGTTCATCAGCGACGAAATCACCAAGCTGACGATGAGATAGAAGGTGCCGAGCAGCAAGATGCCCTCGATCTCGCGGCCGGTCTGGTTGATCGTGATCCCGCCCAGCGTGGAGCGGACATCCATGTAACCCACGGCAAGCGCCAGAGACGAGTTCTTGGTCAGGTTCAGGAATTGCGAGATGAGCGGCGGAATGATCACGCGGAGCGCTTGTGGCAAGATCACCAGCTGCATGGTGCGGTTGGGCTGGATGCCCAGTGCGAATGCCGCCTCGGTCTGGCCGCGCGACACGGCCAGAATGCCGGAGCGCACGATCTCGGCGATGAAGGCCGAGGTGTAAAGCGACAAGGCAAGCCAGAGCGCGATCAGCGAATTGCGGACCTGAATGCCGCCTACGAAGTTGAAGCCACCCAATTCCGGCAGCTCCAGTGTGATGGGGCGGCCCATGACAAAAAAGGCCAGAAGTGCAGGCACGAAGAACAAGGCCAGCGAGAGGCGGAATACCGGAAGTTGCTGACCAGTCTGTTCCTGACGCTTGCGCGCAAAACGGCGCAGGACGAAGATCGCCGCGAGCGACAGCAAGAAGACCGCGATCACAACACCCGAGCCTTCGCCCCACAAGGGCTTGGGGACAAAAACGCCGCGATTCGAAATCGCGACACTATCCCACAAGATCATCGAGGCACCGCCCCCCTCGCGGAAATCGCGCGGCTGGGGTGTGGCCTCGGTCATCACGGCGAACACGATCAAGATCCAGATCAACAGCGGCGTGTTGCGCATCGCTTCGACGTAGAAGGTCATGATGCCGGAGACGACGAAATTCTTGGACAGGCGCAAGACCCCGGCCAACACGCCGATCACGGTGGCCAAGATGCAGCCCATGAAGGCGACAAGCAGCGTGTTGAGGATGCCCACAAGCGCCGCACGCGCATGGGTATCTTGCGAGGTGAAGGGGATGATCTGCTGGTTGATGTCATACCCCGCCGTTGACCACAGAAAGGCAAAGCTGAAATCCTTGCCAAGGGCCGCGAGGTTCTGGACGGTGTTATCGACAAGCCAAGCCAGCGACAGCATCAGCATCATGGCTGCGACGACTTGGATGGTCAGCGATCGGTAGCGCGCGTCGTAGAGCAATTGGCTCAGGCGAAAGCCTTCACGCGGCGGGAGGGTCACTTCGGCCATGCGCACTCCACAAAAAATTGTTCCAGGCCAACAAGTTGTTAGCCAGAAAATGGGTTAATCTGTGCGAAAACGTAACGGAAAAAGGGTCCGGGCAATCATGCCCGAACCCCGGTCGTTACAAGATCAACGGAACGGCGGCGAGTAGAGCAGACCACCATTGGTCCACTGTGCGTTCAGGCCGCGTGCCAGACCGACGGGCGTATTCTCGCCGATATGGGCTTCGAACACTTCACCATAGTTGCCGACAGCCGAGATGACCTGCACAGCCCAGTCCTTGGACAAGCCGATCATGGCGCCCAGTTCACCTTCGGTGCCGAGCAGACGGTTGATTTCGGGGTTCATGGTCGGTGCCGCTGCCATTTCAGCAACATTGGCCGAGGTCACGCCGTATTCTTCGGCTGCGATCATGGCGTTCAGCGTCCAGCGGACGATATCGCCCCATGCGTTGTCGCCGTGACGTACCACGGGGCCGAGCGGCTCCTTGGAAACGATTTCGGGCAGAATGACATGGTCACCTGCGTTCTCGAAGGTTGCGCGCGTTGCGGCAAGGCCCGAGACGTCGGTGGTGTAAACGTCGCACGCACCGGCGAGGTACTGCTGCTGGCCTTCGGCGTTGGTTGCGACCGGAACCGGCTCGTAGCTGATGCCATTGACGCGGAAGAAGTCGGCAAGGTTGAGTTCGGTGGTGGTGCCGGTCTGGATGCAGACGGTGGCGCCATCAAGCTCACGTGCCGAAGACACGCCCAGATCCTTGCGGACCATGAAGCCCTGACCGTCGTAGTAGTTCACGCCGACGAAATCGAGCTTGAGGTCGGTGTCGCGCGAGAAGGTCCAGGTCGAGTTACGGACCAGAACGTCAACTTCGCCTGCGGCCAGCGCGGTGAAGCGGGTCTGGCTGGTCAGCGGAACGAATTCAACGGCCTGTGCATCGCCCAGAACCGCAACCGCGATGGCACGGCACAGCGAGACGTCGAAGCCCTGCATGTTGCCGTTGGCGTCGGGGGCGGCGAAACCTGCGAGACCTTCATTCGAGCCGCACTTCAGCGTGCCGCGTGCCTGGACGTCTGCCATGGTCTGCGCGGATGCGAGACCTGCTGCCAGCCCGGCAACCGCGAGCGTGCCGAGAAAAATGGATTTTTTCATGTCTACCTCTTCCTGATGAACCGCCCTTATGGGCTGTCGATGCCAATCCCCCAAAGGGCTTTGGTAAGATCGTGTAAACGTGTGTTAACGCTTACCGCGGGTAACTTGGACAAAATCGCATGCAGAGGTCAAGTGCAAGCACCACGGCTACCCTAGGGTCATGCTGAAATTTTGCGCAGCTACCCCTCAGTATGCACCGTATTTTCGCAATAATTCAGAACCGATGCACCGAAGGGACCTTAACTTTCGCACGACATCGCCCAAAATTGTGCGGCGCGCAGAAAATCCGTGCGTTTATGGGCGGCCACTGTGGCAGCCTCCTCATCTTCGCCCCATTGCGCGATCTGCCAATCTTCATCGATTCGCGACATGACCCATGCCGCGTCCGGGGAAAGACGCCCCGCAGCGGTGGCAAGCGCCACGATCAAGGATCCCGAGATCGTGACCAGATCATGCAAGCCCGTCAGGCGAAACGCATCGAGTGCTGCGACCTGTTGGGCGAGTTTGGCCAAGCTCGGTTCGGGTTGCGCGACAGGCAGCACCCCAACCGTCGCGATCAGCGGCGCACCCAAGGTTGCATCGGCCCAAGCCAAAAGCGGATCCCATGCCTCGGCTTGGCGATCGGCCAATGCGCGCGGCGCGGCGGCGCGATGACAGATCAGGTCGGTCTCGGCATAAGCGGCGAGCATGGCGGCCACCTCGGCGCGTTGGGGCGCAACGCGCTCGATGGCGGCGTTAGCCGCGCGGGTAAAGGGCATGGAGAGCGGTGCAATCTCGCCGTCTTGGGCGGCCCATTCGGCGGCAACGGCCTGGGCCATGGCGCGGCTGGGCAGGGTCAGGGGGATCTTGCCGGGCGTCAATACGCGGCGCGCATCAAGCAAGACGGCATATCCGCCCTCTGCCTCGGAGACCGAGACATCGCGCCAAAAACGTTTCGCTTTCCAACCGCCCGTCATGTGTTGGGACATAACCTGTCGAGCGCTGCGGGCAATGCGTCAAAGCTGTGCAAGATCGCTGCCGCGCCCGATGCTGTCAGGCTTTGGGCGGGGTGATATCCCCACGCCACGCCCAAGGCATGGATACCCGCCGCGCGCCCCATGTCGATGTCGTAGGTGGTATCGCCGATGATCACGGCGCGGCCCGGCTCGGTGCCTGTGTCGCGCAAGCAAGCCGCCACCATCGCGGGATGCGGCTTGGAGGGGTGATCATCGGCCACCTGTACCGACTGGAACAGGCGGCGCAGACCGTGCAGATCAAGGATATGATCCATGCCGCGGCGCGATTTGCCGGTGGCGATGGCCAAGAGCGTATGATCCTCGGCCGCCAGCCGGTCGAGCGCTGCGCGCGCGCCGGGAAAGAGCGGCGACAAGGCCGCGCCATCGGGGCTGCGGCGCATCTGGCCAAAGGCATCCTTGTAAGCGTCAACAAGGGTAGCCTGATGGTCGGGATGATCAGGTGCAAGCCGCGCCATGGCGATCGGCAAAGATAGCCCGACGATCGACAAGGTCGCCGCGCGGTCGGGTGCGGGCAGGTTATGGGCGGTGAAGGCCGCATCCATCGCGGCGAGAATATGGGCCTGGCTGTCGATCAGCGTGCCATCGACATCGAAGATAACAAGGCGCAGATCGCTCAAGCTTGGTCCTCGAACGGGTCGGCCGGGACATCGGCCACGCGCCATTCCATCTGGTCCCATGTGCGCTGCATATGTTCGGGCAAGGGTGCGGTGAAACTCATCCGCTTGCCCGTGACGGGATGGGTCATGGTGATAGAGCGGGCATGCAGATGCAGCTTGCGGCTGATCTCGCCGCCCAGCTGCGCGCCCCAACCATCGCCGAGGTTTTCCTGACCCGATCCACCGTATTTGCCGTCACCCACGACCGGGTGGCCGATCGCGGCCATATGCGCGCGCAGCTGGTGGGTGCGGCCCGTGACCGGCACGAGCGCCACCCAAGCAGCGCGGCTGCCCAAGGCCGATAGGATGGCATAATCGGTGATCGCGTGCTTGGCGCCTTCGGTTGTCTCGACATCATTGGGGGCGACGACTTGCATCTTTTCACCCTCGCCGCCCTTGCCATGGCCGGGGGCTTTGACAAGGCCGTAGCGGATCGTTCCCATGCGGGGGCTAGGAACACCGGCGGTGACGGCCCAATAAATCTTGCGCGTGTCGCGGGCGCGGAACGCCTTGGTCAGCGCATCGGCGGCAGCACGCGTCCGCGCCAAAAGCAACACGCCTGATGTATCCTTGTCCAAGCGATGCACAAGGCGAGGCTTTTCGGGCAGATCGAAGCACAGCGCTTCGGCCAGACCGTCGATATGGCGGGTGTGGCCCGAGCCGCCTTGGGTCGGCAATCCGGGGGGCTTGTTCAGCGCGATGATATGATCATCACGCCAGATCACGGCGGCGCGCATCATGGCGGCGTCCGCCTCGGAGATGCGGGGCGGACGCGGAGCCTCGGGCGGAGCGGTGTCGGGCAAGGGCGGGATGCGGATGGTCTGGCCTACTTCGAGGCGTGTCGCGGGCTTGGCGCGCGCGCCATCGACGCGGATCTCGCCCTTGCGGCACATCTTTTCGATGCGGCCTTGGGGGATATGTGGAAAATGGCGGCGGAACCAGCGATCAAGGCGCTGATCGCCATCGCCAGTGGCGACTGTCAGGGTTTGAACAGCGCTCATGCGAAGCTCCGGCCAAGGGCGAGGCCGAGCATCAGCGCCGCGATGGAAAGGGTGACATTGGCAAGCACATAAAGCGCGGCCAGCCCAAGCGCGCCACGTTCGTAAAGCGCCACCGCCTCGAGCGAAAAGGCCGAGAAAGTCGTAAAGCCGCCCAAGATGCCCGTCACGATCAAGGGCGATAGATGGGTCAGGCCCCGCTGCGCGGCAAGGCTGACGAAAAGCCCGGCAAGTGCCGCGCCAAGGATGTTGACGGCCAGCACACCCAAGGGCATGGGCGTGGTCCCGAACAGGCGCAACACACCGATCCCTGTGAGGTATCGGAGCACGGCACCGATGGCGCCACCAAGGGCGACTTGGAGAATGGCTGTCATGACGGCTGCATGGGTCGGCGGCTTGGGGGAGTCAATGGGCAGGCGGTGGCAGGGGCGAAAAACTGCAGTTTTTCGAGGGGGAAAACTCCAGTTTTCCCCTGCGTTTTCCTTGAGGAAAACGCCTTAGCCCTTGCGCTTGGCGCGCAGGCCCGCGAACCAATCCAGCCGTTTCTTCAGATCGCGCTCATAGCCGCGCTCGACGGGAGCGTAGAAACTGGCGCGCGACATGGTATCGGGGAAATAATTCTGCCCTGAAAACCCATCCTCGGCGTCATGGTCATAGGCATAGCCCGCGCCATAGCCCTGATCCTTCATCATCTTGGTGGGCGCGTTCAGGATGTGCTTGGGCGGCGGCGCGGAACCGGTCACGCGCGCACTGGCGCGTGCCGCCTTGTAGGCGACATAGGCGGCGTTCGATTTTGGGGCCAGCGCCAGATAAAGCACCGCTTGGGCCAGCGCCAATTCCCCCTCGGGGCTGCCCAAACGTTCATAGGTGGCCCACGCATCAAGGCATTGGCGCTGTGCGCCGGGATCGGCCAGCCCAATATCCTCGACCGCCATGCGGGTGATGCGGCGGGCAAGGAAACGGGGATCTTCGCCGCCCTCCAGCATGCGTGCAAACCAGTAAAGGGCGGCATCGGGGTCGGAGCCGCGCACGGATTTGTGCAAAGCCGAGATCAGGTTGTAATGCCCCTCGCCGGATTTGTCGTATTGGGCAGCGCGGCGTTGCAGGCGTTGGCCAAGGGCTGCGGCATCAAGGGGGGTGTCGCGCTTCCACGCCGCGATCTGTTCGACAAGGTTCAACAGCGCGCGGCCATCGCCATCGGCCATCGTGACGAGCGCTGTCCGCGCCTCGGAATTCAGCGGGAGGGTTTGACCTAGCTCTGCTTCGGCGGCTGCGATCATCCGGACAAGTGCGGCATCATCCAGCCGATGCAGCACCATAACCTGCGCGCGCGACATGAGTGCGGCGTTCAACTCGAAACTGGGGTTTTCGGTGGTGGCCCCCACCAACAGGATCGTACCATCCTCCATATGGGGCAAGAAGCCGTCTTGCTGGGCCTTGTTGAAGCGATGGATTTCATCGACGAACAAGAGCGTACCTTGGCCGTTCGCATGGCGCAGTTTCGCCGCCTCGAATACTTTGCGGAGATCGGGGACGCCGGTAAAGATCGCGCTGATCTGGACGAAATGGAGCGCGGTTTCCTGTGCAAGAAGGCGCGCGATGGTGGTTTTTCCAACACCGGGCGGCCCCCAAAAGATCAGCGAGGTCAAAGCCCCTGCATCGAGCATGATGCGCAAGGCACCATCGCGCCCAAGCAAGTGATCTTGCCCGATCACATCGGCCAGCCGCGCTGGGCGCAACCGATCGGCCAAGGGGCGCGGACCCTTGGGCGTGGCAAGATGGCCGCCTTGCGCTGATGTGTCGAACAGATCCATGCCGGCAAGGCTATCTGCCTTGGATGGTTTGCGCCAGATCGCGGGTGCTAATGCATCTTCGATGCCATGGTGACAAAGTAACACCGATGCGCGACACCACCAATTTTCATCAGGGGACCGGCCGGTTCCATGTCGATACCCAGACGCCGCCCAAGCCGCGGCACAGCGATGGGCAAGAGGCCAATCAGGGTCGATGCCCCCAATTGGCGTGCCGAGCGTACCATATGGCCCATCAGGGACAGTTGCACTGCGTGGCGAATATCGGTGGTGACCCCTTCGGCCACAAAGAGGCGATTGGCATCCCAGATATGATCGGCAATCGGCGCCGCCTCATCGAGCAGATGGGCCGGGATCGCATCAAGCAGGCCCCGTTGGGCATCGCGCACCATGTAGGAGTACACACCGCAACGCGCGGTTGTCGGCGTCAGGCGCACGCCTGCCAAGACCCGGTCACCCGCATGCACACAGACCCAGCGGCTTTGGGCGGTATCATACTGGTCGAACTCCATCCCGTCGGCATGGGGCAGCTCCCAATTCATGCCTTCGATAAAGGTGCGATGGCGCGCGCGCAGCATATTGGCAAAGAGTGCGCCATGCTGGTGCATGTTGGTGAAAGATAAGGTCGTCATTTGCATCGGATAAGCCCCCTGTTGGCCGGTCGTTGAAACGCCGCACCGCGGGGGGCTCCCCTGACCCTCAGCTGTCAATGCCGTCCTAGATTAATCCGTATTCCCTTGCGCGCTGCACAGCCTCGGCCGTGGTGCGCGCCATCAGCTTTTGGCGCGCCGCGGTCAGGCGAGCCTTGAAAGCGCTTTCGGATATGCCCAGTCGGGCGGCGGCAGCTGCATGGCGGTCCCCATCCGCGATGCATCTTAAAGCGTCGGCCTGCGGGCGCGACAGGCGCGCGGGCGGCTCTGTCAGATCATGCATCCGCTGCACGATCCGATGGATATGGGCCATCTCGTCATCGGTGAATTCACGGTCGGTGCGCGCGGCACCCGCAATGGTGCGCGACGACATCGGGCCGGTGGACGAGATCATGCCATAGCGCAGCCCGAATTGGGCAGCTTCGGTCAGAAGGCCAAAAGGATCGGGCAAACCGATCTGCGACCAGCGCCGCGTGCCAGAATGGCTTAAGCCCCAAGCCAGGGTCGGATCGCGCAGCCCATAGACCTTGGCTGTGTAAACCTCCTGCCAGGCTTCGGGATAGGTGTTGACCATGATGAGGGGCGAGACGTAGCGGATATGCAATCCCACGGCGAACCCCGCAGGCGCAGCGAGCGCTACCTCATGCAGCAAGAGATCAATAACCGGCGCTTTTGACACGAAAAACTATCCAAAAGGTCATGTCCTTTTAGACAGGTTGCCACATGAGCGGTCAACCGTATTCTCGGCCTATGGCGATGGATTGGTGAGACGAATGGACGAAAAGATCGACCCGGGTCTTTTTGCGCGTCTCATGCGGCTTTCGCCGGGAACGCGCAGCGATATCTTGGAATATCTGGGCCAAGGCCCGGTGTCGTCGCAAGCGATGCTGGGTGGCGTGTTGCCAGCGCCTTCGGTCACGTCCGCATCTGCGGGACTGATCGGCGCATCAACACAGGGCAAGTCGGTCGAGTAGCGCACATGTGAAAACGCCCCCGCAAAGCAGGGGCGCGTTTCGATCGCAGTCCACGCCCCGGAAAGGGGCAATGATGGATCAATCTTCGGCCATCTCTTCCACTGCAAGGCGCGCGCGGTCAGCCGCACCCTTGGCATCGAGATCACGATCGACGAATTCGATGATCGCCATCGGTGCCATGTCGCCATAGCGGAAGCCCGCTTTCATGATGCGCACATAGCCGCCCTGACGCGTCGCATAGCGGGGGCCGAGAATGTCGAAGAGCTTGGCCACATAAGCATCTTGCTTGAGTTGCGAGGCCGCCTGACGGCGGGCATGCAGATCGCCGCGCTTGCCCAGCGTGATCAGCTTTTCGATGATCGGGCGCAATTCCTTGGCCTTGGGCAGGGTGGTCTTGATCTGCTCATGTTCGATGAGCGAGCCGGCCATGTTGGCGAACATCGCCTTGCGATGTTCGTGGGTCCGGTTCAGGCGGCGGTATCCGCGGGCGTGACGCATGGGTCAATCTCCTATCACATTTTGCTTTGTCCGGAGGTCCGTGCGTGCAGACCTCTCACCTATTGGGGCAGAATTGCCCTGGTTCCGGGGGCGTGCCGGGCTGAAGCCCGGCCTACCACCGATATCTGCCGTAGGCCGGGCTTCAGCCCGGCACCACGTCAAAAGTTGTCTTCGTACTTCTTGGCCAGTTCTTCGATATTGTCTGGCGGCCAATCGACGATATCCATTCCAAGATGCAGGCCCATGCCCGAGAGCACTTCCTTGATCTCGTTGAGCGACTTGCGGCCGAAGTTCGGGGTGCGCAGCATCTCGGCTTCGGTTTTCTGGATCAAATCGCCGATATAGACGATGTTGTCGTTCTTGAGGCAGTTTGCCGAACGGACCGACAGTTCCAACTCGTCAACCTTTTTGAGTAGAAGCGGGTTGAACTCCAGATCATCCTCGGCGTCCGAGCGGCCAGCCGCCTCGGGTTCATCGAAGTTGACGAAGATCGACAGCTGATCTTGCAAGATGCGCGCGGCATAGGCCACGGCGTCATCCGGCGTGAGCGAGCCATCGGTTTCCAGCTTGAGCGTCAGCTTGTCGTAATCGAGCACCTGACCTTCGCGGGTCGGCTGCACCTCGTAGGAGACCTTTTTGATCGGCGCAAAGATCGCGTCGATCGGGATCAGGCCGATGGGCGCATCCTCGGGGCGGTTCTTGTCGGCCGAAACATAGCCCTTGCCGGTGTTGACCGTCAGTTCCATGTACAGATCGGCACCATCATCGAGGTGGCAGATCACGTGATCCTTGTTGAGGATCTCGATCCCCGCGCTTTCGGAGATGTCACCGGCGGTGACCACCTTGGGACCCTTGGCCGAGACGGAAAGCCGCTTTGGCCCGTCCACATCCATGCGGATCGCAACACCCTTGAGGTTCAGCACGATGTCGGTGACGTCTTCGCGCACACCGGCCACCGACGAAAACTCGTGCAGCACACCATCGATCTGGACGCTGGTGATGGCCGCACCCTGAAGCGAGCTCATCAGCACGCGGCGCAGCGCGTTGCCGAGTGTCAGGCCAAAGCCGCGCTCGAGCGGTTCGGCGATCACCGTCGCCTTGCGCGCCGGATCTGTGCCGGGCTGAACGACCAGCTGGGTGGGCTTGATCAGCTCTTGCCAATTCTTGTGGATCATGCGTCGCCTCCATTCTTGCACCGGGCGGATCCAGCTCCGGCGCGCTCGAGGATCAAAATGACGTGGGCGGGCCACGCAGAACGCGTAGCCCGCCTTTGTTTGCGAATAGCTTAGACGCGGCGGCGCTTCGGTGGGCGGCAGCCGTTATGGGCGATCGGGGTCACGTCGCGGATCGACGTGATCTGAAAGCCGCAGGCCGCAAGCGCACGCAACGCGCTTTCGCGACCCGAACCGGGGCCTTGCACCTCGACCTCAAGGGTCTTGACGCCATGTTCTTGTGCTTTCTTGCCAGCATCCTCAGCGGCCATCTGGGCGGCGAAGGGCGTCGATTTACGGCTGCCCTTGAAGCCCATGGTGCCAGAAGACGACCAGGAAATCGCATTCCCCTGAACGTCAGAGATCAGGATCTTGGTGTTGTTGAACGAAGAGTTCACATGCGCAACGCCGGCGGCGATGTTCTTGGAAACCTTGCGCTTGGCGGGACGACGATCACGTGCCATTGAACCAGCCCTCCCTTACTTCTTCTTGCCGGCGATGGCCTTTGCGGGGCCTTTGCGCGTGCGTGCGTTGGTGTGGGTGCGCTGACCGCGCACGGGCAGGTTGCGGCGATGACGCAGGCCACGATAGCAGCCAAGGTCCATCAGGCGCTTGATGTTCATCTGCGTTTCACGGCGCAGGTCACCTTCGACCGAATAGTTCGCGTCGATATGCTCGCGGATCTGGAGCACTTCGGCATCGGACAATTCGTTTACGCGGCGGGCTTGGTCGATGCCGACCGCCTCGCAAATGGCCTTGGCCGAGGTGTGGCCGATACCGGTGATATAGGTGAGCGCGATCGGGACGCGCTTAGAGGTGGGGATGTTGACCCCTGCAATACGTGCCAAGGTATTCTCGTCCTTTGCGTTGCGAGCCCGTAATTCCAGGCCCTTTTTTCACAACTCGAGGCCCTTGGTCGGGATGACCGAAGGACCCTTGCGTTCAGGTCGATCCCGCGCGGCAACTGCCGCACATGGATCATGATTCCCAGAGGGAAGTCGCCGTGTAGGCGCAATCCGGCGGGGCGTCAAGGGGCCGAAGCCTTGCTTGTCAAGCCAAATTTCTTTCGCCCCTGCCCGCAGTTATCACGGCAGGGGGAGAAGCGCTGCGATATCGCCAGCGACCGCGTCGATATCCTTCAATCCATCAACCGCCTTGAGCATGCCCTTGGCATGATAATAGCCGATCAGCGGCGAGGTTTGCTTGTAATAGGCCATGAGCCGGGTCTTGAGGCTCTCGGCGTTGTCATCTGCCCGCACGGGTTGACCTGCGGCGCGGGCCTGTTCGGCGCGGCCCACGATGCGGTCAACCAACACCTCATCATTGACGCGCAATTCGATCACCGCATCCAAGGATTGACCCATGTCGTTCAGCAGTTCGGTCAGCGCATCGGCCTGTGCCAATGTCCGGGGGAAGCCGTCGAAGATGAAGCCCGACCCGCCCTGCGCGAGCTTTTCGCGGATCAGGCCGATGACGATGTCATCGGTGACGAGCTGACCCTTGGCCATCACCTCGGCCACGCGGCGACCCATCTCGCTGCCGGAGGCCTGCGCCTCGCGCAGCATGTCACCGGTGGATAATTGCACCAAGCCGCGTGTTTGCGTCAGGTTGGCGGCTTGCGTGCCTTTGCCAGCGCCGGGCGGGCCAAGGAGGATGATGTTCACACTCATCTGCGCGCAGGCGTCTTGCGTGGCTTGGCGGTCGTGCCTTTGCGGCCGCGCAGTTGCGATTTCTCGATCAGGCCCTCGTACTGATGGGCCAGAAGATGCGATTGCACCTGCTGCACGGTATCCATGCCGACCGACACGATGATCAGGATCGACGTACCGCCGAAATAGGCCGTGATAGCGAGATTGGTGCGCACGATCTCAGGCATGAGGCAGACAAGCGCAAGATAGGCAGCACCCAGCACGAGCAAGCGATTGACGACATATTCCAGATATTCGGACGTCTTCTTGCCGGGGCGAATACCGGGGATAAAGCCGTTCTGGTTTTTGAGGTTGTCGGCGACATCATCGGTCTTGAAGGCCACGTTGAGCGTGTAGAAATAAGTGAAGAACACGATCATCGCCGCGAAGAACAACAGGTAAAGCGGCTGACCGGGGCCGAAATTGGCCAAGATCCACCCCATCACCGGACCTGCGGCTTCGCCGCCCGAAAAAGTAGTAAGCGTGGTGGGCAGCAGCAGGAGCGACGAGGCGAAGATCGCGGGGATCACGCCGGCGGGGTTCACCTTGACTGGCAGATGGCTGGAGCCGCCATCATAGACCTTCATCCCCACCTGACGGCGCGGGTACTGGATATGGATCTTGCGCAAGCTGCGCTCCATGAAGACCACAAAGAACAGCGTGCCGATCAGCATGACGATCACGCCAAGGATCGCAGGCGTCGAGAGTGCGCCGGAACGGCCCGACTCGAAGAATTGCGCCAAGGCGGCGGGGATTTCCGCGATGATGCCCACGAAGATGATCAGCGAAATGCCGTTGCCGATACCGCGCTGGGTGATCTGTTCGCCCAGCCACATCAGGAACATGGTGCCGCCGACCAGCGTGATCACGCAGGCCGCACGGAAAAACCAGCCGGGATCAGAGGCAAGGCCACCCGACTCCATGCTGACGGCGAGCCCATAAGCCTGAGCCGTGGCCAGCGCCACGGTACCATAGCGCGTATATTGGTTAAGCTTTTTGCGCCCTGCCTCACCCTCTTTCTTGAGCTGCTCGAAGGCCGGCACCATGGCCGACATGAGCTGCACGATGATCGAGGCCGAAATATAGGGCATGATACCCAAGGCAAAGACGCCCATCCGGCTGAGCGCGCCGCCGGTGAACATGTTGAGCACACCGCCGAGCCCGGCTGCGGCCTGATCGAAAAAGGCGCGCAATTCGACCCCGTCAATGCCGGGAACCGGGATATAGGTGCCAATGCGATAGATGATCAGTAGGCCGAGGGTGAACCAGATGCGCTGGCGCAATTCGGTCGCTTTGCCGAACGCCCCCCAGCTCATGTTCGCGGCCATTTGTTCCGCTGCTGATGCCATGACGCCTCTCTCATGGGCAATGCGCCGCCGGACCGGGTCTTGCGGTCCTGCGGCGCGGAAAAACCTTAAGCCTATGTAGGACCGAACGACACGGCCCACAAGCGACGGGGGGCCGCAGCCCCCCGATCTGGATCACTCCGCCGCAGCGACCTGTGCGACCGTCAGCGTACCGCCTGCCTTTTCGACAGCTGCGACCGCTGCGCGCGATGCGCCGGTGACCGCGATGTTGAGCTTGGTCGTCACCTCGCCCTTGGCCAGGACCCGAATCCCGTCAAGCTTGCGCCGCACGAGACCAGACGCGACCAACGCATCCTCGGTGATGGCAGCGCTCGCGTCGATCTTGCCTGCCTCGACGAACTTGACGATGAGGCCCAGATTGACCACGGCGAATTTCTTTTGGTTGGGCTTGTTGAAGCCGCGCTTGGGCAAGCGCTGGTAGAGCGGCATCTGGCCACCCTCGTAGGCGTTGATGGCAACGCCGGAACGGGATTTCTGACCCTTGATCCCGCGGCCAGCGGTTTTGCCCTTGCCCGAGCCGGGGCCACGCGCAACGCGCTTGGCTTTCTTGGTGGCGCCGGGATTGTCACGAAGTTCGTGCAGTTTCATGTCGCTTCTCCTCTGACCGGATGTGACCCGCTTGCGACATGCGGGCCAACCTCGGTGTGTAAAATATGCAAGGGGGCAGCACCGCTGGGCCGCCCTGGGGGGCGCTTAGCCCCGCTCCTCGATGATTTCGACCAGATGCGGGATCTTGGCGACCATACCGCGCACCGAGGGGGTATCCTCGAGCTCGCGGGTCTTGTGCATCTTGTTGAGGCCAAGACCAATCAAGGTCCGGCGCTGGATATCGGGGCGGCGTGCGGCCGAACCAATTTGTTTGACGACGATGGTCTTTGCCATGGATCAGGCCTCCTCGGCGATCTGCTGGGCCGCGTCATCGCGCTTGGGCAGAATGTCGGCAACTTTCTTGCCGCGACGTGCCGCAACCTGACGGGGCGATGTCTCGTTGCGCAGGCCATCGAGCGTGGCGCGGATCATGTTGTAGGGGTTTTGCGACCCGGTCGATTTGGCGACCACATCCTTGATGCCCAGCATCTCGAACACGGCGCGCATCGGACCACCGGCGATGATGCCGGTACCCTCGGGGGCGGTGCGCATGACCACGCGACCGGCGCCGTGATGGCCCTGCGCATCGTGATGAAGCGTGCGGCCCTCTTTCAACGGCACACGGATGAGTTGGCGGCGGGCCTGTTCGGTGGCCTTGCGGATCGCCTCGGGCACTTCCTTGGCTTTGCCCTTGCCGAAACCGACGCGGCCGCGCTGATCGCCCACGACCACGAGGGCCGCGAAACCAAAGCGCTTACCACCCTTCACCGTCTTGGAGACGCGATTGATGGCGACGAGGCGCTCTGCAAATTCCGGTGTTTCTTCACGCTCTTCGCGGCGGCGGCCACGGCGCTGGTCATTGCCGCGCTCGCCCCGGTCGCCGCGCTCACGCTGTTCACGTTCTGCCATGTTCGGCATCCTTCTGTCGGTGACGCCGCAGGGCGCCGGATTTTGGTCAACCGTGGTGAACCTATGGGTCTTGGCCCTGCGGTTCCCCGGTCATCGAAGGCGCCCCGATTGGTCCGCCTTGCAAGTTGGTTAGCGATGGTGGTGGGCAAATTGCCCACCACACCGATCAGAACTTGAGCCCGCCTTCGCGCGCAGCATCGGCCAAGGCCTTGATGCGCCCGTGGAACAGGAAACCGCCGCGGTCGAAATAGACTTCTTCCACACCGGCTTTCTTCGCGCGCTCGGCAATCGCGGCGCCCACCTTTGCGGCGGCCTCCACGTTGTTTTTGCCCACGAAGCCCAGATCTTTTTCCAGCGAAGAGGCGGCGGCCAGCGTCACCCCGTTCACATCGTCGATCAGCTGGACGCTGATATTCTTGCTGGAACGATGGACCGACAGGCGGGGACGCCCATTTGCCATCGCGCGCAGTTTGTTCCGGTTGCGCAGGCGGCGCTTTTGGAACAGCTCTCTTTTGCTCAGTGCCATATGCGTCGCCCTTACTTCTTCTTGCCTTCCTTGCGGAAGATATACTCGCCCTTGTAGCGGATACCCTTGCCCTTATAGGGCTCGGGCGCACGCCACTCGCGGATGTTTGCGGCCACTTGGCCCACCAGCTGTTGGTCGATACCTTCCACGACGATCTCGGTGTTCTTGGGCGTCGTGACGCTCACGCCAGCAGGCACGGCGAAATCGACATCATGGCTATAGCCAAGCGCCAGTTTCAGCGTGTTGCCCTGTGCCGTGGCGCGGTAACCCACACCCTGGATTTCAAGCTCGCGCTTGAAGCCCTCGCTTACGCCGGTCACCAGATTGGCGACCATGGAGCGTGACATGCCCCATTGCTGGCGCGCGCGCTTGGACTTGCCGCGCGGAATGACCGACACGGCGTTGTCGGCGACCGTCAGCGTGACGTCGTCGGTTGCAGTGAATGTGCGGGTGCCTTTTGGCCCCTTCACTTCGATGGTCTGGCCGGAGACGGAGGCAGAAACCCCCGACGGCAGCTCGACCGGTTTTTTCCCAATGCGAGACATGTGCCGTTCCTCCTCAGAACACGGTGCAGAGCACTTCGCCGCCAACATTCTGCGCGCGGGCCGAAGCATCGGTCATCACGCCCTTGGACGTGGAAACGATGGAAACGCCCAAGCCCTGACGGACCTGCGGAATGTCGCCAACGCCCAGATAGACGCGGCGGCCGGGTTTCGAGACGCGCTTGAGTTCGCGGATGACCGGGGCGCCTTCGTAGTACTTCAGGCTGATCTCGAAGGCCGGATGGCCATTCGCGTCGGTCGCGGACTCAAAGCCACGAATATAGCCCTCGGCAGCCAGAACATCGAGCACGCGGGCGCGCTGCTTGGAGGCCGGGGTCATGACGGTGGACTTACCACGCATCTGCGCATTGCGGATGCGGGTCAGCATATCGCCGATAGGATCATTCATCGGGCGTTCTCCTTACCAGCTCGACTTGACCATGCCCGGGATCTGACCCATCGAGGCCAGATCGCGCAGCATGATCCGCGACATTTTCAGCTTGCGGTAATAGGCCTTGGGCCGCCCCGTCAGCTGGCAACGGTTGTGAAGCCGTGTGGGCGAAGAGTTGCGCGGCAATTGCGCCAATTTCAGGCGTGCCTTGAAGCGCTCTTCGAAGGGCTTCTGTTCATCATTTGCGATCTCTTTGAGCGCAGCGCGCTTGGCGGCATAGCGTGCCACCAGCTTCTGACGCTTGAGTTCGCGTTCAACCATGGAAACTTTTGCCATGTGTCTCTCTCCCTCTCGCGTCAGGCGGTGAACGGCATGTTGAAGTTCTTGAGCAGCGATTTCGCTTCGGCATCCGACTTTGCAGTCGTGACGATCACGATATCGAGGCCCCAGACTTCGTCGACCTTGTCGAAGTTGATCTCGGGGAACACGATGTGTTCCTTGATCCCCATCGCAAAGTTGCCGCGCCCGTCGAATGCGGGTTTCACACCACGGAAGTCGCGGATGCGGGGCATTGCGACGGTGATCAGGCGGTCGAGGAAGTCATACATGCGGTCGCCGCGCAGGGTGACCTTGGCGCCCAGCGTCATCCCCTCGCGGACGCGGAAACCCGCGATCGAGTTCTTGGCGATGGTGGCCACGGCCTGTTGACCGGCGATGGTGGTCAGATCTTCGACAGCGGCTTTCGCCTTTTTGCTGTCACGGACCGACTCAGCACCGCAACCGATATTCAGCACGATCTTTTCCAGACGCGGGATCTGCATATCGTTTTTATAGGCGAACTCTTCCTTCAGCGCGGGCTTGATCGTCTCGCGGTAGAAGGTCTTGAGGCGCGGGGTGTAGTTTGCGGTATCAAGCATCGATCACGTCCCCCGTGGTCTTGGCGACGCGCAGTTTCTTGCCGTCTTCGATCTTGAAGCCGACGCGCGTGGGCTTGCCGTTCTTATCCAGGAGCGCAAGATTCGAGAGCGCGATCGGCATCGCCTGCGGGATGCGGCCGCCCTGCGAGCTGGCGCTTTGCTTGGTGTGGCGGATCGCGATGTTGATGCCGTCCACGATGGCCTTGCCGTCCTGGGGCATGACAGCGGTGATCTCACCGCTCTTGCCCTTGTCCTTGCCGGCCAACACGACGACCTTGTCGCCTTTTTTCAGTTTGGCAGCCATCACAGCACCTCCGGCGCGAGCGAGATGATCTTCATGAAGTTCTTCGCACGCAACTCACGCACCACCGGCCCGAAGATACGGGTGCCGACCGGCTCGTTGTTGTTGTTGAGGATGACAGCAGCGTTGCGGTCGAAGCGGATGGAGGTGCCATCCTCGCGGCGCACTTCCTTGGCGGTGCGCACGACGACAGCCTTGCGGACATCGCCCTTTTTCACGCGGCCGCGCGGCATTGCTTCCTTGACGGAGACGACGATGATGTCGCCGACCGAAGCATACCGGCGGTGCGAGCCGCCCAGAACCTTGATGCACTGAACCTTCCGAGCCCCGGAATTGTCAGCCACATCCAGATTGGTCTGCATCTGGATCATTTGGTTTCTCCCGACGTCCGGGGCCGCCAGTTACGGACATTGACCCCGGGGTTTCGATCAAACTGTGACGTGATCGCCCGCGTCAGACGCGGTCGAGCACCTCCCAGCGCTTGGTTTTCGACTTGGGCGCACATTCCTGGATACGAACAGTATCGCCCACGTTGAACTCGTTGTTCTCGTCATGCGCCCGGTACTTCTTGGATTTCCGGATCGTCTTGGCAAGAACGGGGTGCTTGAAGCGACGCTCGACCGACACGGTGACGGTTTGGGCGTTGGCATTCGATGTGACGGTGCCTTGCAGGATACGCTTGGGCATCAGTTGGCCTCCCCTGCTGCGGCAGCCGCTTTTTCGTTCAGGATGGTCAGCACGCGGGCTGCGTCACGCTTGACGCTGCGCATGCGGGCCGTGTTCTCAAGCTGGCCGGTGGCCTGCTGGAAGCGGAGGTTAAAGGCCTCCTTCTTGAGCTGGACGAGCTGGTCACGCAGCTGATCCGGCGTCTTCTCGCGAAGTTCGCTGGCGTTCATCGCCTTGTTCCTTTCAACATCACGGGGACGCCCTTGCGCGCAAGGTCACGCCGATTCCCGTGGAGTTCGGTGAATAGAGGGCGCGGATAGGCCCTTTTCATTTCGAACGCAAGCCCAAAGCGCCCATGAAAGCTTTGTGCCGAATGAGCGAAGCCAATCGCTTGCCATACGCGCCTTGCGAGATCATCGCTTATAGCGTATATACAACCGTATAATTGGGAATAAGCGCCATGATTGAATCCAAGATCCGCAAGGTTGGCAACTCTGCCGTTATGACGTTGACCGCCGAGATGCTGGCCATTCTCGACGCCAAGGAAGGTGACACGCTCTACATCGTACGCGGCGACGACGGTTCGCTGCGTGTGATGGCCAATGACCCTGCGCTTGCGGCAGTGCTTGCCGCAGGTGAGACCGTCATGGATGAGAACCGGGATCTGCTTCAGGCACTGGCGTGACTGCGCCGCTCTGGGTGCCGCTGCGGGCCGTGATCACCTTTCACGACCGCCAGATTGCACGGCATGGCGGGGCGCCGGGGCTAAGAGACCTTGGCTTGTTGGAAGCGGGATGCGCCCGGCCGATCAACCGTGCCGGATATGGCGAGGCCGATCTACATATCTTGGCCGCTGCCTATGCGTTCGGCATTGCCAAGGCGCATGCCTTCGTCGATGGAAACAAGCGCACGGCCTTTGTGACGACACTGACTTTCCTACGGATCAATGGGCTTGCGATGCGCCCCGAGCCGCTGGAAGGTGTTCGCATGATGGAGGATCTTGCCGCAGATCGTGTCAGCGAGGCCGCTTTTGCCGATTGGCTTGCGCGCCAAACGCGACCGCTCACCCCTCACCCCCACCGATAGTTGAAACTCACGCTCACCCGGTCGTCTTCGTCCATGTTCATCGGCACCTCGTGCCGCAGCCAGCTTTCCCACAAGAGGACATCACCCGCGACGGGCCCGGGGTAGATGAAGGCGCGCAACTCCTCGCGCGCGTCTTTCTTGCGGTTCGGGGCGGCCATCATCATCGCGTGGCGGGGATCTTCCAGCTTGATCGAGCGCGCGCCGGGGGGAACCTGCACATAGGTCGTGCCGGAAATCACCGCATGGGGGTGGATGTGGCTGGTATGGATGCCGCCCTCGGGCAGGATGTTGATCCAGATATCCTCCAGCACCAGCTTGCGGCCCTCGAGGTCGAATTCCAGATCGGCGGCAAAGGCCGCGACATGGGCGTCGAGCGCTTTGACCAGCGTGTCGAAGATCGGGAAGCGCCACGGCAGATCGGTGAGGGACGCATAGGAGGTATAGCCGGGAAAGCCGTTCTCTTCGCACCAATCCTGACCTGCCTCGTCATCCTCGGCAATGGAAAAGCACGAGGCGACCAGCTCGTCATGATCCACGCTTGGGCCAAGCTCGGCCAACTTGCCGTGATAAAGGCGGGTGACGAAAAGCGATTTGATCGTTGGCATGGGCTTGCTCCTCGGGGTTTGGTGCGGGTGTGCCTTTTGGCGCATCACGGCGCAACGAGAAAAGAAAAGGCCCCGGACGATGCCGGGGCCTTTCAATCTCGTCGGGAGGGCGAACGCGCCCACCAGTCACCAATCTTCGCGGACCACGGTGCGGGTCTTGATCGGCAATTTCATTGCCGCCAGACGGAGGGCTTCGCGGGCGATTTCCTCGGAGACGCCATCGACCTCGAACATGATCCGGCCAGGCTTGACCTTGCAGGCCCAGTAATCGACCGAACCCTTACCTTTACCCATCCGGACTTCGACCGGCTTGGAGGTGACGGGCGTATCCGGGAAAATCCGGATCCAGACGCGGCCCTGACGCTTCATGTGACGGGTCAGAGCGCGGCGTGCTGCCTCGATCTGACGTGCCGTCACGCGCTCGGGCTGGAGCGCCTTGAGGCCAAAGGTACCAAAGTTCAGGTCAGACCCGCCCTTGGCATCGCCGCTGATGCGGCCCTTGTGCATCTTGCGGAATTTTGTGCGCTTTGGTTGCAGCATTTTCCGTGCTCCTTAGCGGTCGCGGCGCGGGCGCGGCGCCCCGCCATCCTGGCTCTCCTGCATGCGACGATCACGAGCAGCGGGATCGTGCTCCATGATTTCGCCTTTGAAGATCCAGACCTTGATTCCGATAATGCCGTAGGGCGTCGACGCTTCGTAGATCGCATAGTCGATATCGGCCCGCAGCGTGTGCAGCGGAACGCGCCCTTCGCGATACCATTCGGTGCGCGCGATCTCGGCACCGCCGAGGCGGCCCGCGACGTTCACACGGATACCCAATGCGCCCATACGCATGGCGTTTTGAACCGCCCGCTTCATCGCACGGCGGAAGCTGACCCGACGCTCGAGCTGCTGGGCGATCGATTCGGCCACCAGCTGGGCGTCAAGCTCGGGCTTGCGCACTTCGACGATGTTGAGGTGCAGCTCAGAGGCCGTCATCGCGGCGATCTTCTTGCGAAGACCCTCGATGTCGGCACCCTTTTTGCCGATGATCACACCCGGACGGGCGGCATGGATCGTGACGCGGCACTTGCGGTGCGGACGCTCGATGATCACGCGGCTGATGCCGGACTGCTTGCATTCCTCGGCGACGAACTCGCGGATCTTGATATCCTCGAGCAAAAGGTTGCCGTAATCCTTGGTGTCGGCGTACCAGCGGCTATCCCAGGTGCGGTTGACCTGAAGGCGCATGCCGATCGGATTGACCTTATGTCCCATTAGGCAGACTCCTCGACCTGGCGGACCTTGATAGTCAGCTCACTGAAGGGCTTTTGGATGCGACCGAAACGGCCACGCGCACGCGGGCGGCCACGCTTCATCACAAGGTTCTTGCCGACCCAAGCTTCGGCGACGACGAGCGTGTCGACATCGAGGCCATGGTTATTCTCGGCATTGGCGATCGCGGACTGAAGGCACTTCTTGACGTCCAACGCTGTCCGCTTCTTGGAGAAGGTCAGGTCGCTGAGCGCCTTTTCAACCTTCTTCCCGCGGATCATCTGGGCCAAAAGGTTCAGCTTTTGCGGGCTGGTCTTCAGCATGCGCAGCTTGGCCATCGCCTCGTTATCCGCCACGCGGCGGGGATTTTTATCCTTGCCCATGGCTTACTTCCTCTTGGCTTTTTTGTCGGCCGCGTGACCGTAATAGGTGCGCGTCGGCGAATATTCCCCGAATTTCTGGCCGATCATGTCCTCGGTGACATTCACCGGCACATGCTTTTGACCATTATAGACCCCAAAGGTGAGGCCCACGAATTGGGGCAGGATGGTAGAGCGGCGCGACCAGATCTTGATGACCTCGTTGCGGCCCGACTCGCGGGCTTTTTCGGCCTTCTTGAGGACGTAAGCGTCGACAAAAGGCCCTTTCCAGACGGAACGCGACATGGATCAGCGCCCTTTCTTCTTGGCGTGACGCGAGCGGATGATCAGCTTTTGCGACGCCTTGTTCTTGTCACGGGTCCGACGACCCTTGGTGTCCTTGCCCCAGGGGGTGACCGGCGTACGGCCACCCGAGGTACGACCCTCACCACCACCATGGGGGTGGTCGATCGGGTTCATCGCGACACCGCGGACGGTGGGGCGCTTGCCCATATGGCGAACGCGACCGGCCTTGCCGAGGTTTTGGTTCGAATTGTCGGGGTTCGACACGGCACCGACGGTGGCCATGCATTCCTGCCGCACAAGGCGCAATTCGCCCGAAGACAGGCGGATCTGCGCATAGCCGCCATCGCGACCAACGAACTGTGCATAGGTGCCTGCGGCGCGCGCCAACTGGCCACCCTTGCCGGGCTTAAGCTCGATGTTGTGGACGATCGTGCCGATCGGCATGCCCGAGAAGGGCATTGCGTTACCGGGCTTGATATCGACCTTGGCACCGGCCACGACCTTGTCGCCCACGCCCAAACGCTGGGGGGCGAGGATATAGGCCTGTTCGCCATCTTCATAGCGCACGAGCGCGATAAAGGCGGTGCGGTTGGGATCGTATTCGATCCGCTCGACCGTGGCCGAGATGTCGAACTTGGTCCGCTTGAAATCGACGATGCGATAGAGGCGTTTTGCCCCGCCACCGCGGCGGAATGCCGTGATACGTCCGGTGTTGTTCCGGCCGCCCGACTTCGTCAAACCCTCGGTAAGGGATTTGACGGGGCGACCTTTCCAAAGCTCCGAACGGTCGATCAGCACCAGCCCGCGCTGGCCCGGCGTCGTCGGCTTATACGACTTGAGTGCCATGCTTTCTGTCTTCCGTTGCTTTGCGGGGCATAGGTAGCCCCGATTTTGGTATAGGGCCCCGAAGGTCCCCGGTGGAAATCACGTGGCAGATCGCGCGTGCGCGCCCCTACCCCGGGAAAAACACGCGGCCCCGAGCGCACCCGGAGCCGACAAGATGCCGCGATCTATTAAAGACCGGTCGCGACGTCAATGGTGTTGCCCTCTTCGAGGGTCACATAGGCCTTCTTGACGTCTTTACGGGTGCCGGGGCGCCCACGGAAACGCTTGTTCTTGCCCTTGGTGATGGTCGTATTCACGGCCTTCACCTTGACGCCGAACAATTCTTCGACGGCCTGCTTGATCTGCGGCTTGTTGCTGTCCATCGCCACTTCGAAAACGACGGCGCCGTTTTCGGATGCCATGGTCGCCTTTTCGGTAATGATCGGCTTGCGGATCACGTCGTAATGTTCTGCCTTCGCGCTCATTGCAGACGAGCCTCCAGTGCTTCGAGACCAGCGCGGGTGATGACCAGCGTGTCACGCTTCAAGATGTCATAGACGTTGGCACCCATCGAGGGCAGCACATCCAGACCTTCGATATTGCGCGCAGCGATGACGAAATTCTCGTTCAGCGTTGCACCATCGATGATCAGCGCGCGCTTCCAGCCGAGGTTCTTGACCTGCTTGGCCAAGGTGCCGGTCTTGGCGGTATCCATGGCCGCGGCATCCAGCACGACGAGGTTACCCTCGGCGGCTTTCGCGCTCAGGGCATGCTTGAGGCCAAGCTGGCGGAACTTCTTGGGCAGATCATGCGCGTGGCTGCGCGGCGTCGGACCCTTGTAGATACCACCCTTGCGGAAGATCGGCGCATTGCGGTCGCCGTGGCGTGCGCCGCCGGTGCCTTTTTGCTTGTAGATCTTCTTGGTCGAATAGCTGGTTTCCGAGCGGGTCTTGACCTTGTGGGTGCCAGCTTGCGCCTTGGCGCGCTGCCAGCGGACCACGCGATGGAGGATGTCGGCACGCGGTTCCAGGCCGAAGATATCTTCGCCCAGATCGACCGATCCGGCCTTGCCGCCGTCCAGTTTGATCACGTCGAGTTTCATGCCTCACCGTCCTTCTGCTCGACCGATACATCGGTCTCGGTGGCTTCCATGGCGGCTGCCTGTGCTGCCGCTGCGGCCGCCTCTGCGGCTGCGGCTTCCTCAGCGGCGTTGGCGGCCGAACGCAGGGCTGCGGGAAGAACCGCGGCCTCGGGGAACGGCTTTTTCACCGCGTCCTTGACCGTGACCCAGCCACCCTTGGAGCCGGGGACAGCGCCCTTGACCATGATCAGGCCACGATCGCTATCGGTGCGCACGACCTGAAGATTTTGCGTCGTCACGCGGGCAGCACCCATGTGACCGGCCATCTTCTTGCCCTTGAACACCTTGCCGGGATCTTGACACTGGCCGGTTGACCCATGCGAGCGGTGGCTGATCGAAACACCGTGAGAGGCGCGCAGACCGCCGAAATTATGCCGCTTCATGGCACCGGCAAAACCTTTACCGATCGAGGTGCCGGTGACATCGACGAACTGCCCTGCGAAATAGTGGTCGGCGATGATTTCTTCACCGACGGGCAGCATGTTTTCTGCATCCACGCGGAATTCCACAAGCTTGCGCTTGGGGGCCACGTTGGCAGCGGCGAAATGGCCGCGCATCGGCGCCGTGACGCGCTTGACCTTGGCAGTGCCGGCACCAAGCTGAACGGCGGTATAGCCGTCACGCTCGGAGGTGCGCTGTGCCACAACCTGCAAATTGTCGAGTTGAAGAACGGTAACAGGCACCTGCCGCCCGTCTTCCATGAACAGCCGGGTCATGCCCAGCTTCTTGGCGATGATACCAGAGCGCAACATTGTCATTGCCCCCCTCAGACCTTGATCTCGACATCCACGCCGGCGGCGAGGTCGAGCTTCATCAGCGCGTCCACCGTCTGCGGGGTCGGATCGACGATATCAAGCAGACGCTTGTGGGTGCGAATCTCCCACTGGTCACGCGACTTCTTGTCGATATGAGGGCCACGGAGAACCGTGAACTTTTCGATCTTGTTGGGCAGCGGAATCGGGCCGCGCACCTGCGCGCCGGTGCGCTTTGCGGTGTTCACGATCTCCGCGGTGGAGGCATCGAGAACCCGGTAATCGAACGCCTTAAGGCGGATCCGGATATTCTGGCTGGCAATCGCCATCTTGTTTTCCTTTCAGTTGAGAGGAGGGGCAGCAATCTGACCCTCGTCGAACCGGTTTCATTGATCCGATCTTTTTGACCGGTGAAGGCCGCGCGTTTACAGCGCGGCCCGTGTCTCGTCAACGGCGGATCGAAGGCTGCACCTCTTGCGATGCAGCCACCGTTCCCCTTATGCGAGGATCTTGGACACGACGCCTGCGCCGACGGTGCGGCCGCCTTCGCGGATGGCGAAGCGCAGGCCGTCTTCCATCGCGATCGGTGCGATCAGCTCGACCGTGAACTTCAGGTTGTCGCCGGGCATCACCATCTCGGTGCCTGCGGGCAGCTCAACCGTGCCGGTCACGTCCGTCGTGCGGAAGTAGAACTGCGGGCGGTAGTTCGCGAAGAACGGCGTGTGACGGCCACCCTCTTCCTTGGTCAGGATATAGGCCTCGGCCTCGAACTTCGTGTGCGGCTTCACCGAGCCGGGCTTGCACAGCACTTGGCCGCGCTCGACCGCCTCACGGTCGATCCCGCGCAACAGCGCGCCGATGTTGTCGCCAGCCTCACCACGATCAAGCAGCTTGCGGAACATCTCGACGCCCGTGCAGGTCGTCTTCTGCGTGTTGCGGATGCCCACAATCTCCAATTCGTCGCCGACATTCACAACACCACGCTCGACCCGGCCGGTCACAACCGTGCCACGCCCCGAGATCGAGAACACGTCTTCGATCGGCATCAGGAACGGCTTGTCAACCGCGCGCGCAGGCGTCGGAATGTAGCTGTCAACCGCTTCCATCAACGCGCGGATCGAGTTCTCGCCGATCTCGGGGTCACGCCCTTCCATCGCCGCCAGCGCCGAACCCTTGACGATCGGAATGTCGTCGCCGGGATAGTCATACGAGGTCAGAAGCTCGCGCACTTCCATCTCGACAAGCTCCAAAAGCTCTTCGTCGTCAACCTGGTCAACCTTGTTCAGGTACACAACCATGAAAGGAATACCCACCTGGCGGCCAAGCAAAATATGCTCGCGCGTCTGCGGCATCGGGCCGTCAGCCGCGTTCACCACCAAAATCGCGCCGTCCATCTGCGCCGCACCCGTGATCATGTTCTTCACATAGTCCGCGTGGCCGGGGCAGTCGACGTGGGCGTAGTGGCGGCTCTCGGTCTCGTATTCCACATGCGCCGTCGAAATCGTGATCCCGCGCGCCTTCTCTTCCGGCGCACCGTCAATCTGGTCATACGCGCGGAATTCGCCAAAATACTTCGTGATCGCAGCCGTCAGCGTCGTCTTGCCGTGGTCAACGTGACCAATCGTGCCGATGTTCACATGCGGCTTGTTACGTTCAAACTTTGCCTTTGCCATGATGGCCTCCTTGAAGGGGGTGCCGGACAAAAGCCCGGCCTACGGTTTGTGGGTAGGCCGGGCTTTCGCCCGGCGCCCCGTCATGCGTATTTCGCTTGGATCTCTTCCGAGATGTTGTGCGGAACCGGCTCGTAATGGTCGAACAACATCGTGAACTGCGCGCGGCCCGAAGACATGGAGCGCAGCGTGTTGATGTAGCCGAACATATTGGCGAGCGGAACGAAGGAATTGATCACGATGGCGTTGCCACGGCTTTCCTGCCCCGTCACCTGACCACGACGCGAGGTCAGATCGCCGATGATGCCGCCGGTGTAATCCTCGGGCGTCACCACCTCGACCTTCATGATCGGTTCGAGGAGTTTCGCGCCTGCCCGTTTCAGACCTTCGCGCATGCCCATGCGGGCCGCAATTTCGAAGGCGAGAACGGAGGAGTCCACATCGTGGAACTTACCGTCGATCAGGGCGACCTTGAAGTCGATTACGGGGAAGCCGGCAAGCGGGCCGCTGTCCATAACCGATTTGATGCCCTTTTCGACACCGGGGATGTATTCCTTGGGAACCGCGCCACCGACGATCCGGCTTTCGAAGGTGTAACCCTCGCCCGGCTCGGTCGGCGAGATCTCCAGCTTGACCTCGGCGTATTGACCCGAACCACCCGACTGTTTCTTGTGGGTGTAGGTGTGCTCGATCTTTTGGCTGATCGTCTCGCGATAGGCCACCTGCGGCGCACCGATATTCGCCTCGACCTTGAACTCGCGCTTCATGCGGTCGATCAAGATGTCGAGGTGAAGTTCGCCCATGCCCTTCATGATGGTCTGACCCGACTCGATGTCGGTCTCGACGCGGAAGGACGGATCTTCGGCGGCAAGACGCTGGAGCGCCATCGCCATCTTTTCTTGGTCCGCCTTGGTTTTGGGTTCAACCGCGATCTCGATCACCGGATCGGGGAAGGTCATTGTTTCCAAGACAACAGGATGGGCCGGATCACACAGCGTGTCGCCGGTGGTGGTGTCCTTCAGACCCGCAAGCGCGATGATATCGCCAGCGAATGCTTCGGCGATTTCTTCTTGCTTGTTGGCGTGCATCATCACCATGCGGCCGATACGTTCGCGCTTGCCCTTGGTCGCATTCAAAAGCTGGTCGCCCTTCTTCATCTGGCCCGAATAAATACGGGTGAAGGTGAGCGTACCCATGAACGGGTCGTTCATGATCTTGAAGGCAAGACCTGCAAAGGGCTGCTTGTCGTCAGCCGAGCGCGAGATGTTGCGGGTTTCCGTCTCGTCGCCCGGTGCGAAGCCCATGTAGGCCGGCACGTCGAGCGGACCGGGCAGGTAATCCACCACGGCATTGAGAAGCGGTTGCACGCCTTTGTTCTTGAAGGCCGAACCACCGAGGACCGGCACGAAGGTCATCGACAAGCAGCCCTTGCGGATCAGCTTGCGCAAGGTCGGCACGTCGGGTTCCTGACCTTCGAGGTAGGCTTCCATCGCGGCGTCGTCCATTTCGACGGCGTTCTCCACGAGGACCGAGCGCCACTCATCGGCCAGATCCTTGAGATCGTCGCGAATGGGCTTGCGGACCCAGGAGGCCCCAAGGTCTTCACCTTGCCAGACCCATTCTTCCATCGTCACGAGGTCAACGATGCCTTCGAGCTGGTCTTCGGCACCGATGGGGAAGTTGACGGGAACGGGGGTCGCGCCGGTGCGATCCTTGATCATCTTGACGCATTTGAAGAAGTCGGCGCCAATCTTGTCCATCTTGTTGACGAAGACCATGCGCGGCACCTTGTAGCGGTCAGCCTGACGCCACACGGTTTCGGTCTGGGGTTCCACACCGGCATTGGCGTCAAGAAGCGCAACAGCGCCGTCGAGAACGGCCAGCGACCGCTCGACTTCAATGGTGAAGTCAACGTGGCCGGGGGTGTCGATGATGTTGAAGCGCACCTTGGTGTCCGAGGTGCCTTCGGCGGTCGGGTCTTCCTGCCACTGCCAGAAGGTCGTGGTCGCAGCGGAGGTGATGGTGATTCCGCGCTCTTGTTCTTGTTCCATCCAGTCCATGGTGGCCGCGCCATCATGAACTTCGCCGATCTTATGCGAACGGCCGGTGTAATAAAGAATGCGCTCGGTCGTGGTGGTCTTGCCGGCGTCGATATGCGCCATGATGCCGAAATTACGGTAGCGCTCGAGCGGATAGTCGCGTGCCATGGGGGAGGTCCTCAGGCTTGGGTTACATGTCGGAAGGACGGCCCCCGGATGGGACCGCCCGATCTGTCTTTACCAGCGGTAATGGCTGAATGCGCGGTTGGCGTCGGCCATCTTGTGGGTGTCTTCGCGCTTTTTCACCGCGGCCCCGCGCGAGTTCACAGCATCGATAAGCTCGCCTGCGAGGCGCTCTTCCATGGTGTTCTCGTTGCGGGCGCGGCTGGCGTTGATCAGCCAACGGATGGCCAGCGCTTCGCGGCGTTCAGGGCGCACTTCGACCGGCACCTGGTAGGTGGCACCACCGACGCGGCGCGAGCGCACTTCGACGGCGGGCTTCACATTGTCGAGCGCTTCGTGGAACACATCCACGGGCGCGCGCTTGAGCTTGGCCTCAACCCGCTCGAAGGCGGAATAGACGATACGCTCTGCGACCGACTTCTTACCATCGATCATCAGATTGTTCATGAACTTGGTCAGCACCATATCGCCATACTTGGCATCGGGCAGGACCTGGCGCTTTTCAGCGGCGTGACGACGGGACATCTCTCATATCCTCTTATTTGGGGCGCTTTGCGCCGTACTTCGAACGACGCTGGCGACGATCCTTGACGCCTTGCGTGTCGAGCACACCGCGCAAGATGTGGTAACGCACACCGGGAAGGTCTTTCACACGGCCGCCACGGATCAGAACCACAGAGTGCTCCTGAAGGTTGTGGCTTTCACCGGGAATGTAGCTGATGACCTCGAAACCATTGGTCAGACGCACCTTGGCCACTTTCCGCATGGCCGAGTTCGGCTTTTTCGGCGTTGTGGTATAGACACGCGTGCAAACGCCACGTTTCTGCGGGCAGGACTCCAAATGCTGGGACTTGGAGCGTTTTACTTTGGGCTGCCGCGGCTTGCGGATCAGCTGTTGAATCGTCGGCATTCGGTTCCCCGTCTTGCTCTCTCATGTCGGCGGCGCGCCCGTGCGATGCACGAAAACACCAAAGCCGCAAGCATCCCTTCCCTACCTGGAGGACGCTGCGGTGGAAGTTTCAGAGGATCGGGGCGCGCAATCGGCCCGGATCATGACCACTACAATTCTGCATGTGGCAGGGGAATACCCGTGCCAAGTGTGGCGGGCTATAGGGGGAGTCGGGACAGGTGTCAACCGCGCCCGGCGCGACTGTACCAATCAGCGGAAAAACTCAGCCATGCGGCGCACCGGGTGTGACCGCAGCCTTGGCCGCGTTGCGGCGGTTTGCGCGCGTGACCATGCGTTCGCGCAGCAGCGTGAAGATGCCGGTGCTGACGACGATCACACCGCCCAAGAGCGCCAAAGCATTGGGAAACTCGCCAAAGACCACCCAACCAAGGACCAGCGCAAAAATGAGAGAAGTATAGCGGAACGGCGAGACAAAGCCGACCTCGCCCACGCGCATCACCATGATCCCGAAAACATAGCCGCCGATGATCAACACAGCCGCCGCCGCGATCAGCGCCGCCGCGCGCAGATCGAGCGCCACCCAAGGAGTAAACAGCGACAAAACGCCCCCCGTCAGGCAAACCGCCCCGGCGGTCAAGACCGCCACCGTCATCGTCGGCACCGCCGGGCTAAAAGCGCGGGTGAACAAATCGCGGGCGGTGATGACCACGACCGACAACAGCACCAGCAGCGACCAGATGTTGAACCCATCGGTGCCGGGCTGCACGATCAGCATCACGCCCATAAAACCGATACAGATCGCCGACAAACGCCGCCAACCGACCGGGTCGCCAAACACAAGCGCCGCACCCAAAGTTACGACCAAGGGGAGTGCTGCAAGGATCGCGGTCGCATTGGCGATCGCCATATTGGTCAGCGCCAAGGTAAAGGTGACCATCGCCAAGATCTCGGCCAAGGTGCGGCCAGCGATCAAGGGCCGGTCGCGGCGCGGCAAGGATGGTCGCAGCCCGGTCGTCATCTGCACAAAGATCGCCAGTAAAATCGTCGTGCCAAGGCCGCGCAGAAAGATCACCTGAAACAAAGGCACTGTTTCAGCCACAAGCTTGACGCAGGCATCATTGAGCGTGAAAGCGGCCATCGATAGCGTCATGTAAAGCGCGCCCCGCACATTGGGGCTGAGCGGTGTGCTCATGTCGGCGCATCCGTCATGTGCTGGATCATTGCCTGCAACTTGTTGGGCATAAGGCCAAAGCGGTCACGCAAGAGTGTCTTTGCCAGCCGCGGGGGCAAAGACTGTGCGCCGGGTGGGATCGTGCGGTCGCTATCATTGTGGCCGTGCAAGCTGCGCAGGAACATATAGTCGGTTGGATCGATCCAGCAACGAACCTGGCTTGCCAATTTGCGGTGGTTCCAGCGGTAGATATTGGTCATCCCCTCGGGGGTAGTGATCATTGCAGCAGCAAGGCCAAGCGGCTCTTTCTCGGAAAAGTCCCAGAACTGGTCCTCCTCGGGGCGGGTCGTGTCCCAATAGATGCCGTGATGAAAACAGATCGCGGCGGGCGTTTGCTCATCAGCCCAACCAAGGGTCAAGAGCTGGTCGGCAACAGCGCGGGTGCGCGCGATATAGTCGATGGCCACGGCGTCATCATCATCGATGCGAAAGCCGGTGATATAGGTGGCGCGGCCATTCCACCCCCTTCGAAAGGCACGGCGTGTCGCATTGAGCGGGCCTGCCGCTTCCAGGGTGCAGACTTCGAGAAAGGGGAACTGGTCCATCAACCCTTTGAGCCGTTTGCGCCAGCGAAAGGGCATGGTGTCACCGATCAGCGCAATAAGACGAAAATCGGGATCGGTCTGGGCGGCAAGCGAGGGCAGGCAGATATTCTCGAAATAGGCAAAACGGCGCAGCATGCGGGCCGTGTCATACAAGATGCGTGCGGCTTGCGCGGGATCGTCATGTTGTGTCTGAAACCCCCCTTCCCCGAGATAGGAGAAACGGCAGACGCCGATCATCTGGTTATCACTCCGCGCGGTCATGGCCCCGATATGCTGCCTGTTTGCGTCAAAGGTTAGGCCAAAGCCGCGTGCTGTGAAACACCCCAAGCGGCCTTTGGAAAAGAAAACGCCCCGCCGGTTGGGCGGGGCGTTCTTGCTCGATGATGTGGCGGGATTATTCCGTCTCGTCACCTGTTTCCATGACCGGGGCGGCAAGGGCTGCTGCGGCTTCGGCCTCGGCGCGGGCGGCTTCGATCACGCTCATGTCGCGGGCCTTGGCAATGCGCTCGACACGCTGGGTCGCGCCACCTGTACCCGCTGGGATCAGGCGGCCAACGATGACGTTCTCTTTCAGCCCCACCAGCTTATCGACCTTGCCCTGAACCGATGCTTCGGTCAGCACGCGGGTCGTTTCTTGGAAGGACGCCGCCGAGATGAAGCTGCGGGTCTGCAAGCTTGCCTTGGTGATCCCCAGCAAGATCGGCTGCGCATCCGCCGGGCGGCGGCCATCGGCCTCGGCCTTGGCGTTGGCGGCATCGAGCTCGGCCTTATCGACATGCTCGCCCTTGAGCAGCGTTGTCTCACCGCTGTCGAGGATCTCCCACTTCTGGAGCATCTGGCGCACGATCACCTCGATGTGCTTGTCGTTGATCTTCACGCCCTGAAGACGATAGACCTCCTGCACCTCGTTGATCATGTATTCGGCCAGCGCCTCGACACCCATGATGGCGAGAATGTCATGGGGGGCGGGGTTGCCATCCATGATGTAATCGCCTTTTTGGACGAAATCGCCCTCGGCCACGGGGATGTGCTTACCCTTGGGCACCATGTATTCCACAGGCTCAAGGCTTTCATCGCTCGGCACGATGGTGATCCGGCGCTTGTTCTTGAAGTCGCGGCCGAATTTTACATAGCCATCGATTTCGGCGATGATCGCGTGATCCTTGGGACGGCGGGCTTCGAACAGTTCCGCCACACGGGGCAGACCCCCGGTGATGTCCTTGGTCTTGGCACCTTCGCGCGGGATACGGGCGACGACTTCACCGGCTTGGATGGTCTGGCCATCCTCGACCGACAAGATCGCATCGACCGACATCGGATAGGTCACCGGGTTGCCCGCCTCGTTGCGGACCGGCTGGCCATCAGCATCGACGATCAAGATCTCGGGCTTGAGCTCGTTGCCCTTGGGTGCCGTGCGCCAATCGGACACGATCTTTTGCGTCATACCGGTGGCATCGTCGGTCTCGTCGCGGACAGACACGCCCGAGGTCAGATCGACAAACTTCACCGTCCCCGATTTCTCGGCGATGATCGGCAAGGTGTAGGGGTCCCATTCGAAGAGGCGATCACCACGATTGACGGTCTGGCCTTCGGCGACATGCACCTTGGTGCCATAGCCCAGCTTAAAGCTGGCACGCTCGGCGCCGTGTTCGTCGCTGATGACAAGCTGCATGTTGCGGCCCATCACCACCTGCTCGCCCGCAGGGTTCTTGAGCAGGTTGGGGTTGGCGAAGCGCACGACACCGTCAACATTCACCTCTTGGAAGGATTGCTGCGCACCTTGGGCAACGCCGCCGATGTGGAAGGTTCGCATCGTTAGCTGTGTGCCGGGTTCACCGATCGACTGGGCGGCGATGATGCCGACCGCCTCGCCGGTGTTCACCCGCGTGCCGCGGGCAAGGTCACGCCCATAGCAGGATGCGCACACACCCTCTTCGGCCTCGCAGGTCAGCGGGCTGCGGATCTTGCATGAGATCACGCCCGCCGCCTCGACTGCGTCGGCGCGGCGTTCGTCGATCAGCTCGCCCTTGGCGACGATCACCTCGTCCGTGCCGGGGACGCAGATATCCTCGCCCGCGGTGCGGCCCAAGATACGCTCGCCCAGCGAGGCCACGACCTCACCATCATTGACGGCGGCGGTTGCGGTGATGACGTTCTCGGTGCCGCAATCCTCCATGCGGATGATGCAGTCCTGCGCCACATCGACCAGACGCCGTGTCAGGTAGCCCGAGTTCGCGGTCTTGAGCGCGGTATCGGACAGACCCTTGCGCGCGCCGTGGGTCGAGTTGAAGTATTCAAGAACAGTCAGACCTTCCTTGAAGTTCGAGATGATCGGCGTCTCGATGATCTCGCCCGATGGCTTGGCCATCAGGCCGCGCATGCCGCCCAGCTGCTTCATCTGGGTGACCGACCCCCGCGCACCAGAATGCGCCATCATATAGACCGAGTTGGGTTCCAATTCCGAGCCGTTCTCGTCGAACTTCTTGGCCGAGATGGTATCCATCATCGCATCAGTGACGCGGTCATTGGCTTTCGACCATGCATCGATGACCTTGTTGTATTTCTCACCTTGGGTGATCAGGCCGTCCATGTATTGCTGTTCGAATTCCTTGACCTGATCGCGGGTCTCATCGACCAAGGCCCATTTTGTGTCGGGAACGACCATATCGTCCTTGCCAAAGGAAATCCCGGCCTTGAATGCCTCGCGGAAGCCCATGCCCATGATCTGGTCGCAGAAGATGACCGACTCTTTCTGGCCGCAGTAACGATAGACGGTGTCGATGACCTGCTGCACCTCTTTCTTGCGCAACAGGCGGTTGACCAGTTCAAAGGGTGCCTTGGCATTGAGCGGTAGCAGATCGCCCAAAAGCGCACGGCCAGCGGTGGTGTCGAAACGCACCATCACCTCGTTGCCTTCTTCATCAATCTGCTTGATACGGGCCTTGACGCGCGCATGCAGATGCAATTCGCCCGCGTCGAGCGCGTGACGGATTTCATCGACATCGGCAAACACCATTCCCTCGCCCTTCATGCCCTCACGCTCGAGCGTGACGTAGTAAAGGCCCAGGATCATGTCCTGCGACGGCACGATGATCGGCGCGCCGTTGGCGGGCGACAGAACATTGTTGGTGGACATCATCAAGACGCGCGCTTCAAGCTGCGCCTCGAGGCTTAGCGGCACGTGAACGGCCATCTGATCGCCGTCGAAATCAGCGTTGAAGGCCGAGCAGACCAGCGGGTGAAGCTGGATCGCCTTACCCTCGATCAGCACGGGCTCGAACGCTTGGATGCCCAAACGGTGCAACGTGGGCGCGCGGTTCAAAAGCACGGGGTGTTCGCGGATCACCTCGTCAAGGATGTCCCACACCTCGGGGCGTTCCTTTTCAACCAGCTTTTTCGCCTGCTTCACGGTCGAAGACAGGCCCTTGGCTTCGAGCCGCGAGTAGATGAAGGGCTTGAACAGTTCGAGCGCCATCTTCTTGGGCAAACCGCACTGGTGCAGCTTGAGTTCCGGCCCGGTCACGATGACCGAACGGCCCGAGAAATCGACGCGCTTGCCGAGCAAGTTCTGACGGAACCGGCCCTGCTTGCCCTTGAGCATATCCGACAGCGATTTCAGCGGGCGCTTGTTGGCACCCGTAATCACGCGGCCACGACGGCCATTGTCGAACAGCGCATCGACCGCTTCTTGCAGCATCCGCTTTTCGTTGCGTACGATGATGTCAGGCGCGCGCAACTCGATCAACCGCTTGAGGCGGTTGTTACGGTTGATCACGCGACGATAGAGATCGTTGAGATCCGATGTCGCGAAACGGCCACCATCGAGCGGCACCAGCGGGCGCAGTTCGGGCGGGATCACGGGGATAACCGTCAGAACCATCCATTCGGGGCGGTTGCCCGATTCAAGGAAGCTTTCGACGATCTTCAGACGCTTGATGATCTTCTTGGGCTTCAATTCGCCCGTGGCTTCCTTAAGTTCTTCGCGCAGCGTGGCGGCTTCGGCCTCGAGGTCGATATTAGCCAGCATCTCGCGGATCGCTTCGGCACCGATATTGGCGCTGAAGGCATCGGCGCCATAGGCATCCTGCGCGTCGAGGAATTCCTCTTCGCTAAGCAACTGGCCATAGGACAGATCGGTCAAGCCGGGCTCGATCACGACATAATTTTCGAAATAAAGAATACGCTCAAGATCGCGCAGCGTCATGTCGAGCATCAGGCCGATCCGGCTGGGGAGCGACTTGAGAAACCAGATATGGGCGACGGGTGCGGCCAGTTCGATATGGCCCATGCGCTCGCGGCGGACCTTTTGCAGGGTCACTTCCACGCCGCATTTCTCGCAGACGACACCGCGATACTTCATCCGCTTGTACTTGCCGCACAAGCACTCGTAATCCTTGATCGGCCCGAAGATGCGGGCGCAGAACAGGCCGTCGCGCTCAGGCTTGAAGGTGCGGTAGTTGATCGTCTCGGGCTTTTTGATTTCGCCGAAGGACCAGCTGAGGATGCGCTCAGGCGAGGCCAGCGAGACCTTGATCTCGTCAAAGGCCTTAGGGGGCGTGAGCGGGTTGAACGGGTTGTTCGTGAGTTCCTGGTTCATGACCAATTCCTAAACTTGGGGCGGGGGAGGTGCGATCCTTCGTACGAAGGATCGCAGATGCGAATATTCGTACGAATATTCGGCGCTATTCCTCATCCTCCGCATCCAGAAGCTCCATGTTGAGGCCCAGACCCCGGACCTCTTTGACAAGAACATTGAACGATTCCGGCACGCCGGCCTCGAAATTATCCTCGCCCTTGACGATCGACTCATAGACCTTGGTACGGCCTGCCACGTCATCCGACTTCACCGTGAGCATTTCTTGCAAGGTGTAGGCGGCGCCGTAAGCTTCGAGCGCCCAAACCTCCATCTCGCCGAAGCGCTGGCCGCCGAACTGTGCCTTACCGCCCAAGGGCTGCTGGGTCACAAGGCTGTAGGGGCCGGTCGAACGGGCGTGGATCTTGTCATCGACCAAATGGTGCAACTTGAGCAGGTATTTCACACCCACCGTGACCTTGCGGGCAAAACGCTCGCCCGTACGGCCATCGAACAGCACCGACTGGCCCGATGTATCGAAGCCGGCGCGTGCGAGCGCGTCGTTCACATCGGCCTCCTTGGCGCCGTCGAAAACCGGCGTCGCGATCGGCACGCCACGGGTGACCGTCCCAGCCGATTCAAGCACCTGATCCTCGGCCATGCCGCCAAAAGCCTCCTCATAGACTTCATCGCCATAGGCAAGGCGCAGCGCCTCGCGCACGGGGGTCATATCGCCCGAGCGGCGATACTCGTCCAATGCCTCGTCGATCTTGAGGCCAAGCGCCCGCGCGGCCCAGCCCATATGGGTTTCGAGGATCTGACCGACATTCATCCGCGATGGCACGCCAAGCGGGTTGAGGACCAGATCGACCGGGGTGCCATCCTCGAGGAAGGGCATATCCTCCATCGGGACGACCTTGGAGACGACACCCTTGTTTCCGTGACGCCCGGCCATCTTGTCGCCGGGCTGAAGCTTGCGCTTCACCGCGATGAACACCTTGACCATCTTCATCACGCCGGGGGGCAGGTCGTCGCCGCGGCGGACCTTTTCGACCTTGTCCTCGAAGCGATGATCAAGCGCGCGCTTTTGCGCCTCGAACTGCTGGTTGAGCGCCTCGACCTCGGCGGCGTCTTTCTCGTCACCAAGGGCCAGCTGCCACCATTGGCCACGGCTCAGCGTGCCAAGCAGCTCTTCGGTGATCTCGGCGCCGGATTTGACGCCCTTCGGCCCCTTCACCGCGGTTTTGCCGAGGATCATGGACTTGAGACGCGCATAAATATTGCGCTCGAGGATCGCCAGCTCGTCATCGCGGTCGCGCGCCAGACGCTCGACCTCTTCGCGCTCGATCTGAAGCGCGCGCTCGTCTTTTTCCACACCGTGGCGGTTGAAGACGCGCACTTCGACGACTGTGCCGAAATCACCCGGCGGCAGGCGCATGGATGTGTCGCGCACATCCGAGGCCTTTTCACCGAAGATCGCACGGAGAAGCTTTTCTTCCGGCGTCATCGGGCTTTCACCCTTGGGGGTGATCTTGCCCACGAGGATATCGCCAGGGCCAACTTCGGCGCCGATATAGACGATGCCCGCTTCGTCGAGGTTTCGTAGCGCTTCCTCGCCGACATTGGGGATGTCGCGGGTGATTTCCTCGGGGCCGAGCTTGGTGTCGCGGGCCGCGACCTCGAATTCCTCGATATGGATCGAAGTGAACACGTCGTCGCGGCCAATCCGCTCGGAAATCAGGATCGAGTCTTCGTAGTTGTAGCCGTTCCACGGCATGAAGGCGACGACCACGTTCTTGCCGAGCGCCAATTCACCCATGTCAGTCGAAGGGCCATCGGCGATCACATCACCCTTGCCAACCGTATCGCCTACCTTCACCAGCGGGCGCTGGTTGATGCAGGTGTTCTGGTTCGAGCGCTGGAACTTGCGAAGGCGGTAGATATCGACGCCGGCATCGCCGATCGTCAGATCCTCGGTGGCCCGCACCACGATCCGCTGGGCGTCAACCTGGTCAACGATCCCGGCGCGGCGGGCCTGAATGGCCGCGCCACTGTCGATGGCGACCTTGCGCTCGATCCCGGTGCCGACGAAAGGTGCATCCGCTTGCAGAAGCGGAACGGCCTGACGCTGCATGTTCGAGCCCATCAAAGCGCGGTTCGCGTCGTCATTCTCAAGGAACGGAATGAGCGAGGCCGCGACCGACACCAACTGCTTGGGCGAGACGTCGATCAAATCGACCTGATCACGCGGGGCGAGCGTATATTCACCGGCCTGACGGGTGTTCACCATCTCGTTGATGAAGGCACCGTCTTCGCTGAGATTTGCGTTCGCCTGTGCCACGGTGTGGCGCATCTCTTCGGTGGCGGACATATAGACCACGTCATCGGTCAGCTTGCCGCCCTTCACCTTGCGGTAGGGGGTTTCGATAAAGCCGTACTTGTTGACCCGCGCGAAGGTGGCGAGCGAGTTGATCAGACCGATATTCGGCCCTTCGGGCGTCTCGATGGGGCACATCCGGCCGTAATGGGTCGGGTGTACGTCGCGCACTTCGAAGCCCGCACGCTCGCGCGTCAGGCCGCCCGGTCCAAGTGCCGACAGGCGACGCTTGTGCGTCACTTCCGAAAGCGGGTTGGTCTGGTCCATGAACTGCGACAGCTGGGAAGAGCCGAAGAATTCGCGCACCGCGGCCGCGGCCGGTTTGGCGTTGATCAGATCTTGCGGCATCACCGTGTCGATCTCGACCGAGGACATCCGTTCCTTGATCGCGCGCTCCATGCGGAGCAGGCCGACGCGGTACTGGTTTTCCATCAACTCGCCGACCGAACGCACCCGGCGGTTCCCCAGATGGTCGATGTCGTCGATATCGCCCTTGCCATCGCGCAATTCGGTCAAGGCCTTGATGCAGGCGATGATGTCCTCGCGGCGCAGCGTGCGCAGCGTGTCAGGCGCATCGAGATCAAGACGCATGTTCATCTTGACCCGGCCCACGGCCGAAAGATCGTAACGCTCGCTGTCGAAGAAAAGCTGGTCGAACAAGGCCGAAGCAGCCTCGACCGTCGGCGGCTCACCGGGGCGCATGACGCGGTAGATGTCCATCAAGGCGCCATCACGGTTGAGGTTCTTGTCAGCCGCCATGGTGGTGCGGATATAACCGCCCACATTGATGTTATCGATATCGAGCACCGGGATTTCGGTAATACCCGCATCCATCAAGGCTTTGAGCGTGCCGCCCGTGACGTCACCTTCCTTGTCGGTTTCCCAAGTCAGCTCATCGCCCGCTTCGACATAGATCGCGCCGTTGGTCTCGTCGATGATATCCTTCGAAGCATAGCGGCCCACGATCTGCTCGAAGGGCAGCAAGATCTCTTTGACCTTGCCCTCTTCGATCAGCTTCTTGACGGTCCGCGGCGTCACCTTGTCGCCCGCTTTGGCGATCACTTCACCGGTTGCGGCATCGACGAGGTCGAATGTCGGACGGGTGCCGCGCACACGCTCGGGGAAGAAACGCGTGGCCCATCCGCGATTCTTCTCAAGCTTGAAGGTGACGGTGTTGTAATAGGCATCCATAATGCCTTCCTGGTCGAGACCAAGCGCATAGAGCAGCGTGGTCACCGGCAGCTTGCGGCGGCGGTCGATGCGCGCAAAGACCATATCCTTGGCGTCGAATTCGAAATCCAACCACGAGCCGCGATAGGGAATGATGCGGCAAGCAAACAAGAGGCGGCCCGAGGAATGGGTCTTGCCCTTATCATGGTCGAAGAACACGCCAGGGCTGCGGTGCATCTGGGAGACGATGACGCGCTCGGTGCCGTTGACAATGAAGGTGCCATTAGGCGTCATGAGAGGCATGTCACCCATGAAGACATCTTGTTCCTTGATGTCCTTGACCGACTTGGCGCCGGTGTCCTCGTCGACATCGAACACGATCAGGCGCAGCGTCACCTTCAGCGGCGCGGCATAGGTCAGATCGCGCTGCTGGCACTCTTCCACGTCGAACTTCGGCTCTTCCAGCTCGTATTTGACGAACTCGAGAACGGCGGTTTCGTTGAAATCCTTGATCGGGAACACCGACTGAAAGACACCCATGATGCCTTCGCCGTCGCGCGGCGCTTGACCGTCGCCCGAATTCAGGAACAGATCATAAGACGATTTCTGAACCTCGATCAGGTTCGGCATCTCGAGGACTTCGCGGATTTTGCCGAAGTATTTGCGGATTCGCTTCTGGCCTGCGTAGGTCTGAGCCATGCTCTAACGCACCTTTCCATGTGTTTCGCTGCACCGTTCGCGCCGCCGGGACCTCGGCGGAACGGCACCCTGAAACAAGAGGCGACGGATCAATCTGTCTGCCGTCCCACCGGCAGCTCCCGATCCTGTTGTCACCGTCTTGGGAAACGCCCCTCGATGGGGCTCTTGCCAAGACGCCGATAGCTGGGCTCGGAATTGCTCCGAGCCCAGCTATATTTGGTATCGACCGGCCCGATGTTGGACCAGCCGTGTGTCAACCTCAGGCCAGTTCGACCACGGCGCCAGCTGCTTCCAGCTTGCCCTTGATGTCGTCGGCTTCCGCCTTGGTGACGGCTTCCTTGATCTTGCCGCCAGCCTCGACGAGGTCCTTGGCTTCTTTCAGACCCAGACCGGTGATTGCGCGCACTTCTTTGATCACGTTGATCTTCTGTGCGCCGGCGTCCTTGAGGACGACGTCAAATTCGGTCTTTTCTTCGGCAGCGGCCGCGCCAGCGTCGCCAACGGGGCCTGCCATCATCACGGCGCCGCCAGCAGCGGGCTCGATGCCGTATTCATCCTTGAGGATCGTCTTCAGTTCCTGCGCTTGCAGGAGGGTCAGACCGACGATCTCTTCTGCGAGTTTCTTCAGATCAGCCATTTTTCAGGTTCCGTATGTATGAATGTGTTCCAACGCCGCAAGCGGCGGGTCTTGATCGGGTGCTTACGCGGCCTTTTCCTCGATCGTGGTGAGGATGGATGCGATATTCGAAGCAGGTGCGCCAATAGCACCGGCGATGTTGGAAGCAGGCGCGCCGATGCAAGACACGATCTGAGCGATAAGCTCTTCACGCGACGGCATCTTCGCGACGGCCTTCACACCGTCGGCATCCAGAACAGTTCCGCCCATCGCGCCACCAAGAATGACATATTTGTCATTGGCCTTGGCGTACTCGTCCGCGGCCTTGGCGGCTGCGACCGGGTCTTCGGAATAGGCGAGAACCGTCATGCCCGTCAGAAGACCCGCGATGCCAGCGACATCGGTGCCTTCAAGGGCGATTTTGGCGAGCTTGTTCTTGGCGACACGCACGGCCCCGCCTGCACCGCGAACGCGGGCGCGCAAGTCTTGCATCTCGGCAACCGTGAGACCCTCGTAGTGTGCAACCACCACGACGCCAGAGCTTTCGAAGATCTGGCCGAGTTCCTCGACCACTTTCTCTTTCTGGGCTCTATCCACAGGTTTACTCCAGTTTGGGGGTAACCCCCCGGCTCAGTTCTACCGGATCGCTCCGGCGGTTTTGGTCCGCTTCAGCAACGGGTCCAGAACCACCAGGCGCTCAACGCTGAGCCCAAGGTATTCGGCCTGATCCCGCCTCGGGCAGGATTTAACGGGTGATCACACCCTACCCACCGTCTCGGACGAAAGCAAAAAGCGAGCGACGAATCGCCCGCTCTCTGCGTGTGGTCGGATTAGACCCATTCGGCGCGGGTGCCAAGCCCCGACGACCAATTCCGCCGTCGAAAGTTTTCCGCGATCAGGAAAGATAGCCCGAGAAGAACGACGCGACAAAGCCCGACGAAAAGGTGTTGGTCGCACCACCGGGCAGCGTCACTGTAATGCTGCCGTTGGCATTGACCGTCACAACCGCGCCGCCGGTTAGGGTCACGGTCGTCGGCGTGCCTGACGAAGCCGCCCCGATAATCGTGGTGAAGCTTGGCGTCAAAAAGATCGATGCCGGCACGGTTGTATAGGAAGGGCTAAAAACCGACGGCGTGCTGGGTACGGTTTGATCGCCAGCATGGGCCATTGGCGCGGCCATGGCGATGGTAGCGGCCATGATTAATGCAAGCGATTTACGAATAGCCATCATTATGCTCCTTCGGGCAGCGAGGATATGAACGTCAGAACGAGAAAGATGCGCCAAGCGACACCTGCTGGCGGCTGGTATTGTCGGTCACATCGAACATGCCAAGCGATAGGCCCAGCCCCGGCAACTGTTCGACATTCAACGAAAAGCCGACATTCAACTGGCTTTTCGTCGCCGAAAGGCTGGCTGACAGGGATTGCGTCACACCAACGCCAATGCCGACGAAGGCGCCCGGCCCAACTGTGCCGCGCCCATCATCGGACATCGTCGTCTCATTGCCGTAGCCCACCGAGATCTGCATCGGAATCTCGCGCCCACCCGCCGTTGTGATGCCCATCAGGCGCGACACAGACACGGTATAGGTCTCGTTATTGTTTTTCGCGTCACCCCAGCCGAGCAGATCACCAAAGCCAAGGCCAACAAAAGTGATCGAATTGCCGCGCGCATGCACAAGGCGCGAGAAAGCGACCGACAAGGCGCCATCTTCGCCGAAGGGCTCCAGCCCAAGGATATTGGCCGCGACAGTGGCGCTGACACCATCGATCGGATTGCCGATGGTGTAACCGATGGACAAATCGCCATCCCCATCGCTGCCCGACACACCGCCGCGGGGGTTGACATAGCTCAGCGCGACGAAACCACCACCGCTGCGCGGCGGCACGGCAGAGGCGACACCAAAAATGGATGGAAAGGCCAGTTGCGCAACAGGCGCGGCCCCCGTTTCAACCAAAGCGCCGCCGTTTGCCTGCGCTGCACCGGCTGCGACAACCGCGACGCCACCCAATAGGATTGCACCAATCGTGTTTCTCATGACTGCCCCATTTCCATAAGCACATACTTTGGGGTAAGTTGCACAACTTTCGATTACACTGCAACCGCATGGATAAAAACCGCCTGATCCTTTTGGTTTTGTGGCATATCGGCACTACAAACGCGGCGGATATCCGCGCCTTGAATAAAAAAGAAGCGGGCATTGCTGCCCGCTTCCATCAGATGACAGATTTATGACGCTCAGTTGCCCGTGGCGCTGTCGAGGTTGATCGACACCCCCGGACCCATGGTCGAGCTCAGCGAGATCCGCTTGAGATATGCACCCTTGGCACCGGCAGGCTTGGCCTTGCTGACCGCATCAACAAAGGCGCGGACGTTCTCAGCCAGCTTGGCTCCATCGAAGCTTACCTTGCCGACACCGGCATGGATGATCCCGGCCTTTTCCACCTTGAACTGCACCTGGCCACCCTTGGCCGCTTCGACGGCGTCTTTGACATCCATCGTCACGGTGCCGATCTTGGGGTTCGGCATCAGGTTGCGCGGCCCGAGGATCTTACCCAGACGGCCGACGATCGGCATCATGTCGGGGGTCGCGATGCAACGGTCGAAGTCGATCGTGCCACCCATGATGGTTTCCATCAGGTCTTCGGCACCGACGATATCGGCACCGGCGGCCTTGGCCTCATCGGCCTTGGCACCGCGCGCGAACACCGCCACGCGCACCGTCTTGCCGGTGCCGTTGGGCAGGTTGACCGTGCCGCGCACCATCTGGTCAGCGTGACGCGGATCTACGCCGAGGTTCATCGCGATCTCGAGTGTTTCATCGAATTTCGCGGCGGCGTTGGCCTTGATCAGCGCAACAGCATCCTCAACGGACATATCCGCCTTACCCGCGAAGGCGGCCCGGGCGGTCTGGAGACGTTTTGCAATCTTACCCATGACTTACCCTTTCACCTCGATGCCCATCGTCTTGGCCGAGCCAAGGATGATCTGCATCGCTGCATCCACATCATTCGCGCTGAGATCCTTCATCTTGGCCTCAGCAATTTCGCGCAGCTGCGCCAGCGTGATGGTGCCGACTGTCTCGCGGCCCGGCTTGGTCGCGGCCTTGGGGCGGTTACGCTTGCCAACAGGCTTCAGGCCCGCCGCCTTCTTGAGGAGATAAGACGCAGGCGGCGTCTTGATATCCATCGTAAAGGACTTGTCCTGGTAATAAGTGATCACGGTCGGGCAGGGCGCGCCCGGTTCCATATCTGCGGTCTTGGCGTTGAACGCCTTGCAGAATTCCATGATGTTGATGCCGCGCTGACCCAATGCAGGGCCAACAGGCGGGGAGGGCGTCGCTTGCCCCGCCTTAACTTGCAGCTTCATCTTGCCCATAAGCTTCTTGGCCATCTGGCCTACTCCTTCTTACCAACAGCCTTGGGGCGCGCCCCGTGGCCTTTGTGGACGTGGTCCGGTCTAGCGGTCGCGACCGCCGCACCTCCCACGATGAATCGGATGCGTCACCCGCATCCGACAAGGCCCGCCGCGTAGCGCGAAACGGGCGATGTTTCAAACGGAATCGCTCAGCCCTGCTTGGCGACCTGCGTGAATTCCAACTCGACGGGCGTCGCGCGGCCAAAAATCGACACCGACACCTTGAGGCGCTGATGTTCTTCGTCCACTTCCTCGACCATGCCGTCGAAATCTTCGAAGGGGCCGTCGGCGACCTTGACCTTCTCGCCAATCTCGAAGGTGATCGTCGAGCGCGGCGAGGCTTCACCCTCTTCGACGCGGTTGAGGATCGCATTCACCTCTTCGTCACGCATCGGCATCGGGCGACCTTGCGGCCCCAAGAAGCCGGTCACGCGTGCGATCGAGTTGATCGCGTGATAGGCCTGATCGGTCATTTCCATGCGCACCAGCACATAGCCGGGCATGAAACGGCGCGGCACGGTCACCTTTTTGCCGCGACGGATCTCGATCACATCCTCTTCGGGGACGAGCACTTCCTCGATCACCTCTTCGAGGCCCTTTTCGGCCACAGCCGTGCGGATCTGTTCCGCAATCCGCTTCTCGAAGTTCGAAAGGACGCTGACCGAATACCACCGTTTCGCCATCGTGACCCCGTTCCTTGTCCCGGCCACCACACAGCGCGCCGTATTTTCGTTTCATATCAATGCCCAAGCTGGGCGCCCGAAAAAGAAACAGCGTGCATCACGACTCGATGCACGCCATCATTTCGGAGAATTGCCTTGCCGCTTACCCGCCCACCCCCGGAAAATCAAGGCCCGGAAATCGGCAGCCGAAAAAACGACGCCCCGGTGGCGATCAGCCAAAGGTCGTCAAGATCAGCTCAAGCCCATTGCGGATCAACCAATCCACGAAGAAGAAAAGGATCGCGAAAACCACGGCCAGCGCAAACACCATCGCCGTGGTCACCAAGACTTCGCGGCGCGATGGCCATACCACCTTCGCGATCTCGGAGCGGGTCTGCTGAAGGAACTGGAAAGGATTGGCCATGGGTGTTCTCTTGTCGCTACCTGCGCGCATATACGCATGTCGGGCGGGTCGTGCAAGCCGGCGCACCATGCCGCAGCAAATTGCCTTGGCAAGTGGCGCGCAACTGGCCATTGAAGCAAGATGCTGCTGCGCCCTGTTCGTTCGACCTGGAACCATCTGCGCTACATTCCGCTGCTCTCGGCGCTGACTTGGTCGCGCCGGCGGAGTTTTGCGATGCGCTCGCGCGCGCTTGGCGCAGCGGTGGGATGGGTCTTGCGCTGGTTTCCCATCGCAAGGCGGCGCTTTGCGCGTGAAGTGGCCCTTGTTTTTCCCGACATGCCTAACCGCGCCCGCGCCGAGCTTGGCGGCGCAATGGGCCGGCGCATGGGCCAGACCCTGTTCGAGATCTACCACTGCGCCGAGTTTCAAAGCCGCCAAGAGGCGTTCACCGTCATCGGCCCCGGCATCGCCGCCTTGGAAGACGCACATGCCGCAGGCAAGGGCGCGCTGATCGTCTCGGGCCATTTCGGCCAATGGGAGGCCGTGCGCGCCGTCCTCAAGGCCCGCGGCATGGAGACCGGCGCCGTCTATCGGCGGCAAACCAATCCGCATTACCAACGCCGCCTCTTGGCTGGGATCGAGGCAGGCGGCAAACCGATCTTGGAGACCGGGCGCCTTGGCACCACGGCGCTGGTGCGTCACCTACGCGCAGGCGGCTTCATGGCGATCATGCTCGATGAGAAATATGCCGAGGGCGCGCGTTTGCCCTTTCTTGGCCGTCCGGCCCTGACCTCGCTGGCAGCGGCGCAACTGGCGCTGAAATATGACCTGCCGATGGTGCCGGCCTATGGCATCCGCAGCGATGATGGTGATCGTTTCGACGTGATCTTCGAGGCCCCGATTCCACATAGCGATCCCGAGACCATGACACAGGCCTTCAACGATAGCCTGTCGGCACAGATCCTTGCTCGTCCCGACCAATGGTATTGGCTCTTGCAGCGCTGGCAGGGGGCCTGACGCGCCAGTTTTGCGCGGCATCAATCACATTTCACAGGATTTCTGGCAGGGGCGGAGGGACTCGAACCCCCGACCGTCGGATTTGGAATCCGATGCTCTACCAACTGAGCTACACCCCTAGGCCGCGGCCGGGGATAGGGCGCTTTGGACAGATTGTCCAGATGGGAAAGCAGGCTTTCCCAGCGCGGTGATTGACCGCGCGCGCAAACCCGTCCAAGCAAGACGCCTGTTGTGTGGGTGCGCCGATGAGTATGGCAAAACGCAGTGCCTCGCCGTGGGGCGCAAGCAAGATTGTGAGCAGCCGGGCTGTAAACAGGGTGGTCGCCGCCATGTTCGGGTTTTGGCTGCGTTTCGTCTGGATCACCTCGCGGCGCGATTGCGATGGATGGGATGACGTCGCGCGGCTGATTGACCAACATGGCGCGGTGATCATCGTCTGTTGGCATCAACGCATCATGCTGACCCCTTGGATGTTCGATCTGCGCAAGGGTGATTGCCTCAGCCTGACCTCGACCGGACATGCCGGGCGGCTGGTGGGCTGGATTCACCGCCATTTCGGCATGAAAACGGTGCCTTTGCCCAAACATGCCAGCGGCACAGCGCAGATGCGGGAGGTCTTGGGCCTGCTGCGCGGCGGCACCTCGATCGGGATTTCGCCCGATGGGCCGCGCGGCCCCGCCCGGGTCGCCAAGCTCGCACCGGTCCAATGGGCGCGCGCAAGCCAGGCCCCGATCGTCGCCTTCACCTTTGCCGGGTCGCGGATCTGGCCATGGGCCACTTGGGACCGCCTACATTTTCCCCTGCCCTTCGGGAAGTTGGCACTGATCTGGCGGCACTGGGACCATGCCATCCCGTCACGGCTCACGCCCGAGGACGCGCAAACCTTGGCCGCTGATTTGGGTCGCTTCATGGATGCGATCACCGCCGAGGCCGACAGCCGCGCGGGCCGCAGTCCAGGCTGAGGGGGCCACGAAAAAGGGCCGCCCTCGGGCGGCCCTTGTCGCTTGCACGATGCGCCCAAGGGCGCCCCGTTCCCCTTATGCGAGGATCTTGGACACGACGCCTGCGCCGACGGTGCGGCCGCCTTCGCGGATGGCGAAGCGCAGGCCGTCTTCCATCGCGATCGGCGCGATCAGCTCGACCGTGAACTTCAGGTTGTCGCCGGGCATCACCATCTCGGTGCCTGCGGGCAGCTCAACCGTGCCGGTCACGTCCGTCGTGCGGAAGTAGAACTGCGGGCGGTAGTTCGCGAAGAACGGCGTGTGACGGCCACCCTCTTCCTTGGTCAGGATATAGGCCTCGGCCTCGAACTTCGTGTGCGGCTTCACCGAGCCGGGCTTGCACAGCACTTGGCCGCGCTCGACCGCCTCACGGTCGATCCCGCGCAACAGCGCGCCGATGTTGTCGCCAGCCTCACCACGATCAAGCAGCTTGCGGAACATCTCGACGCCCGTGCAGGTCGTCTTCTGCGTGTTGCGGATGCCCACAATCTCCAATTCGTCGCCGACATTCACAACACCACGCTCGACCCGGCCGGTCACAACCGTGCCACGCCCCGAGATCGAGAACACGTCTTCGATCGGCATCAGGAACGGCTTGTCAACCGCGCGCGCAGGCGTCGGAATGTAGCTGTCAACCGCTTCCATCAACGCGCGGATCGAGTTCTCGCCGATCTCGGGGTCACGCCCTTCCATCGCCGCCAGCGCCGAACCCTTGACGATCGGAATGTCGTCGCCGGGATAGTCATACGAGGTCAGAAGCTCGCGCACTTCCATCTCGACAAGCTCCAAAAGCTCTTCGTCGTCAACCTGGTCAACCTTGTTCAGGTACACAACCATGAAAGGAATACCCACCTGGCGGCCAAGCAAAATATGCTCGCGCGTCTGCGGCATCGGGCCGTCAGCCGCGTTCACCACCAAAATCGCGCCGTCCATCTGCGCCGCACCCGTGATCATGTTCTTCACATAGTCCGCGTGGCCGGGGCAGTCGACGTGGGCGTAGTGGCGGCTCTCGGTCTCGTATTCCACATGCGCCGTCGAAATCGTGATCCCGCGCGCCTTCTCTTCCGGCGCACCGTCAATCTGGTCATACGCGCGGAATTCGCCAAAATACTTCGTGATCGCAGCCGTCAGCGTCGTCTTGCCGTGGTCAACGTGACCAATCGTGCCGATGTTCACATGCGGCTTGTTACGTTCAAACTTTGCCTTTGCCAT
>WVSP01000004.1 GCA_015689735.1 Rhodobacterales bacterium LSUCC0031
CATACGCGCGGAATTCGCCAAAATACTTCGTGATCGCAGCCGTCAGCGTCGTCTTGCCGTGGTCAACGTGACCAATCGTGCCGATGTTCACATGCGGCTTGTTACGTTCAAACTTTGCCTTTGCCATTGCCCTTGCGCCTCGTGCGTTCGGGGGCCTTCACAGGGGCGTTGCCTGCGGCCCGGTTCAACATCGCGGGCGACCTAGTCGGGTCGCGCGGAAAAATCAAGCCGATAAGCGCATATCACCGCCGCCCACGCGGTCAATTTGCCATACCGTCAACCGGGGGTGGCAATGTTTCGACGCGGATCGCCGCGTCCGTGGCGACCTGCGCGGCCCGAAAGGGCGGTGCTTCGGGGTCGATGGCGAACCATGTGGGATTTTCCCGCATCCAGCGTTGGATCTGACGCGCCGCATTTCGCGCAAGCACCTGCATCTGCTCATCACGCGTCCGCGCAATTCCCGAGCCGATGAAAGCCGTCTCCCGTGATGACCCTTCCAACACAAGGATCTGCTCCGCCGCGGTGTTCAGCTTTACGCCAAGCGCATCATCCCAGACATTGACCGACAGCACCAAGACAGAACGGGGATTGACCAGCAAGGGAATACCGGGCGGGGCCAGCGCATAACCCTCGATCGCAATGCCCAAATGATACAGGCGCTCACCTTCGTACAGGGAAAAACGCCGGTCGATCTCTGCGCCCAGGATCGCGGTCCACTCCTCGGCGGTCGCCTGACGCGATGGTGGCACCTGCTGCATGTTGTCGGTGACCAAAACGACATGACCCAAGCGAAAATCACCCATGCTCGGCAATTCGTCGATCAAGGGATCGGGCGCCTGACCACAGGCCGCCAAAGCGATGAGACAGCCGAGGATTGCAGAACGAAAGGGGCTTAAACGCATCGGCGGCTCCAAACTCCTAGGTGCCGCTTCCAGATAGCCCAGCCACGGGCGCAGCGCAAACACCCAGCCGCCGCATCACCAACACAATCACCTTCTTCGTTTCACAAATATCCTCGGGGGGGCGCGCCAAAGGCGCGGGGGGGCAGACAGCCCCCCATACCGGCTTCTCAGGTAAAGCGGTTGTCGCGCGGGAAACCTCGCGGTGCCATCCGCCCTGCGCCCGCGCGCTTGCCGTCCCATTCCGCCAGATCGGCCTCGGTCCGTGTGCGTCCCGCGGGATCAAGCCAGCTCAAGCCATCGGCGCGCACAAAGCTGCGGGCGTCGGCCATGCCGCCATCCTTGTACTTCTGCAAACGCACGCCCTTGCCGCGGCCCATCTCGGGCAACTCTTCCAGCGCAAAGACCAACATCTTGCGGTTTTCACCCACCACTGCCACTGCGTCATCGCCCGGCGCCACGGCACGGCACACCCGCGCAGCCACGCCAGGACCAAGGTTCAACACCTGCTTGCCTGCCCGTGTCTGGGCCAGCACCTCGGCCTCGGCCACTCGGAAGCCGTCCCCAGCGGAGGAGGCGACCAAAAGCTTGCCTTCGGGGCGATGCACGAACAGATCGACAATCTCGGCCTCGTTGGGCAGATCAACCATCAGGCGCAATGGCTCTCCCAAGCCACGCCCGCCGGGCAGGCCAGCGGCCGAGAGGGTATAAAAACGCCCTGTTGAGGAAAAGACCAACAGCTTGTCGGTGGTCTCGGCATGGAACAAGAACCGCCCTTCGTCGCCATCGCGAAACTTCATCTCGCTCGACAGATCGATGTGGCCCTTCATCGCGCGGATCCAGCCCATCTTCGAACAGACGACCGTGATCGGTTCACGCTCGATCATCGCCTCGATCGGCACCTCGGCCACCTCGCCTGCCGCGGCAAATGTGGTGCGCCGCGCGCCGCCAAGGGCTTTGGCGCCGAACTTCGTGCGCACCTCGCGCAGTTCGTCGCCGATCCGCGCCCATTGCAGACCAACCTCGGCCAAGAGATCTTCCAGACCCGCGCGCTCGGCCATCAGGGCGTCGCGCTCGGCGATCAATTCCATCTCCTCCAGCCGCCGCAAACTGCGCAGCCGCATATTGAGGATCGCCTCGGCCTGCACCTCGGTCAACTCGCCCTCGCCCGGTGGAGGGGTGCGATAATCCTTCTCCGACGTCGCCCTGACGAAGTCACGCCCCCAATCCTCGCGCATCAGCGCGGCCTTGGGTTCGTCATCGTAGCGGATGATGTCGATGACCCGGTCGAGATTGAGGAAGGCGATGATGAACCCTTCCAAGACCTCGAGCCGGTGGTCGATCTTGTCCATCCGATGCTGCGAACGCCGGATCAGCACCGCGCGCCTGTGATCAAGAAAGGCGCGCAGCACCTCTTTGAGCGAACAGACCTTGGGCGTGCGCCCGTCGATCAGCACGTTCATGTTGAGCGAGAACCGCGTCTCGAGATCCGAGTTGCGAAACAGCGTGTTTATCAGCACCTCGGGGTCCACATTCTTGGATCGCGGCTCGATCACGATGCGGATATCATCAGCGCTCTCGTCGCGCACATCGCCCAAGATCGGCACTTTTTTCAGCTGGATCAACTCGGCCAGCCGTTCGATCAGCTTGGATTTCTGTACTTGGTAGGGGATCTCGGTGACCACGATCACCCATGTGCCGCGGCCCTGATCCTCAACCTCCCATTTGGCACGCAGGCGAAAGGCACCCCGGCCCGTGCGATAGGTTTCGGCAATGCTTTCGGGTGGCTCAACAATCACGCCGCCGGTCGGGAAATCAGGGCCTTTGATATAGCTCAGCAGCGTGTCGTCGCGCGCATCGGGTGTTTTCAACAGATGCAGGCAGGCGCCGATCAACTCGTCGAGATTATGGGGCGGGATATTCGTCGCCATCCCCACCGCGATGCCGCTCGAGCCATTGGCCAAAAGGTTCGGCACGGCGGCGGGCAAAACCTCGGGCTCTTCCAGCGTGCCATCGTAATTGGGGCGGAAATCAACGGCGTTCTCATCCAGCCCCTCCATCAGCGCCTCGGCGATGGCGGTCATGCGCGCCTCGGTGTAGCGACTGGCCGCTGGGTTATCGCCGTCGATATTGCCGAAATTACCCTGACCATCGACCAGCGGGTAACGGATCACGAAATCCTGCGCGAGGCGCGCCATGGCGTCGTAGATCGCCATATCGCCATGGGGGTGATAATTGCCCATGACATCGCCCGAGATCTTGGCCGATTTGCGAAAGCCGCCGTTTGACGACAGGCGCAGTTCGCGCATCGCGTAAAGAATGCGGCGATGGACGGGTTTCAGCCCGTCTCGCGCATCGGGAAGCGCGCGATGCATGATCGTGGACAATGCATATTGCAGGTAACGTGCGCCAATTGCCCGGGCCAGGGGCTCCGAGGTTTGGCGCGCGGCGCCCCCTTCATCTTGTGTGTCATTATGCTCGACCATCTAGCGGTCGTGATAGCCCAAGGGTGAAAGCGCGTCCAGCGCCTCGGAACGCCAATTTTGGCAATCATGGGTCGGCGAATCGGATGTTTCCCCTTTATAGACGATCGCGTTCAAGGGGTGTGTTAGTGATGTTGCGTTTGAGTATCTTGGCCTGTCTCGTGATCTATGTCGCGTTGACGATCCTGTCTGAACACAGCGTCGCCAATGCCGACGAAGTATCGCCGCCACCCGTGATTTTCGGTCGCAACATGGATCAGACACGGTCCATATCCGACGTCTTCGTGACCGCTGATGGGCGGCGTTTGCCCATCAGCGTGGTGATCGACCCGGGCAGGCGCACCGCAACCTCTGACCCAATCCCCCAGGTTGCGACAGCGCGCCGACCCCGTGCGGTGGCCACCGATACCGCTCAAGCGCCCTCCCCCACCCCGCGCTATCCCTTGGCCGAGGTGAACGGGGACGTGGTCAATCTGCGCGCTGGCCCTTCGACCGCCGACCCAGTAATTGCCGCGCTCCGCCAGGGCGAGCAGGTCGAACTGCTCGGGGCGACCGGCGATGGCTGGGCGCACATCCGCGCGGTGTCGGATGGTCGTGAAGGGTTCATGTCGGTGCGCTTTCTTCACCCTGTAAACTAAGCGCGATTGCCTGTCGCAAAGCGCTGGCTTAGGCAAGTAGGGCAATCAACGCAAAACGGAGGCGTGGGGCGTGTCGCAGCGGGTTCTTATCACCGGATGTTCCTCGGGGATCGGGCGCGCGGCCTGCGACGGCCTTCGTGCGCGTGGCTGGACGGTGATTGCGTCGGCGCGCAATCCCGATGATGTCGCCGCACTCAAGGCCGATGGCTTCTTGGCGGTGCGCATCGACCATCACGACAGCGCCAGCATCGCCACAGGTTTCGCCGAGGCCGTGGCGCTTGCCGGTGGCCAGATCGATGCCTTGTTCAACAATGCAGGTCACGGCATGCCCGGTGCTGCCGAAGATTTGCCGCGCGGCGCGCTAGAGGAGGTGTTTTCCTCCAACCTCTTCGGCCTGCACGAGCTGACCTGTCACGCCATCGCGCACATGCGCGGCCATGGGGCCGGGCGCATCGTGCAGCATTCATCGGTCGTAGGCTTTACCGCGCTGCGATGGCGCGCGGCCTATGTCGCGACCAAGCATGCGCTCGAGGGGCTGACGAACACCATGCGGGTGGAATTGCGAGGCACGGGCATCCATGTCGCGATTTTGAACACCGGGCCGGTGACATCGGGCTTTCGACACCGCTCCATGGCGCAATTCGATCGCTGGATCGACCTCGACGCATCGCGCCATGCCGCGTTCTACCGCGCCAAATGGCTCGCCCGCCGCGAGGCAGGCCCCGACCTGTTCGAGCTTGGCCCCGAGGCGGTGGTCAAGAAACTGGCCCACGCGCTGGAAAGTCGCAGGCCACGGCGGCGCTACTACATCACCTTCCCTGCTTACGCTGCGGCGGTCTTGACCCGCATCTTGCCCGACGCTGCGCAAGACTGGATCATTGCCCGCCTCTAGCCTTTTGGTGGCCGCGCGCTAGGGTGGACCGCTCGAACAATCGAAGGACACAAGACCGTGGACGATCCATTCCTGATCATCGCATTGATTGCCTGCCTTGGGGTTGTGGTCATCTTGCTGATGGGCATCAACTCCTTCCGCAAAGGCACCGCCGAGGCGGCCAAGGAGTCGAACAAATACATGCGCTGGCGCTTGATCGCCCAATTCGGGGCTGTGGTTCTGATCATGATCTTCGTCTGGCTGCGCGGACAATCGGGAGGCTAAGCAGATGGTGGTACTGAACAAGATCTATACACGCACAGGCGATGCAGGCGAAACCGCGCTTGGCGATGGCAGCCGGGTCGCCAAGCATTCGGCCCGCGTGGCCGCCTACGGCACGGTCGATGAATTGAACGCGATGCTGGGCATGGCGCGGCTGCATGCAACCGGCGAGATGGCCACGCAGCTTCAGGCGATCCAGAACGACTTGTTCGATCTGGGGGCAGATCTTTGCACCCCCAACATGGAAAAAGACGCAGAGCGCCCCTATCCGGCGCTGAGGATCATCGCGGCACAGGTTGACCGTCTGGAACGCGAGATCGACGCGATGAATACCCGCCTCGAACCCTTGCGCAGCTTCATCTTGCCCGGCGGCTCGGCCTTGTCGGCGCATCTGCATGTCTGCCGCACCGTCGCCCGCCGCGCCGAGCGCCTCAGCGTGGAGCTTGGCACGGTCGAATCGATCAATGCCGAAGGTGTGAAATACCTCAACCGCTTGTCTGATTGGTTCTTTGTCGCAGGCCGCATCGCCAATAATGACGGCAAGGATGATGTGCTTTGGGTGCCGGGCGCGAACCGCTGAAAGCACCGTGTTGTTCAGGGATGGACGGCTAACGCATCGGGGCGAAAATCGCGTCGCGCAAGCTGCAATCGCGCGCGATATCGGGGGCGCATGCGCGCGGTTCCAGATCGCGGGTCAGGCAAATCCGCACCTCCTGCACATGGCCCGCGCGACAGGTCACGGTCAGCATCTCGGGCGAAAGGTCGGGGTTGACCTCCAAGAACGCCTCCTCGACCACACTTGCCGGCAAGCGCACGGTCCGATCCAGGCGGCGCAGCACCTCGGGGCGGGTGACCCGTCGATAGGCCAGCCGTGACAGGCGGAAGTAATCGACCGCCGAAAGCCCCGAACACACGCCATGCTTGCGCCACTGATGCCATGCCAACCCACCCGAACCCATGATGTCGGCCATCTCGGCGGTCATCGCCCGCGAGGGGGGGCGGGCGGTTGTAGGGCAAAAACTGGGCCAGCCATTCTCGTATTGCGGCCAAAGCCCATGCAGGGTGAACCCATGCCCCTGCCCCGCTTGGCATTGTTCCGAGGCGCGCGCATCCCCCTCAAGCGCGCACCAATTCGGTGTCCAACTCAGCGCAAGCACATAGTAATCGAAATCACCCGGCCGCTCACCATCGGCAGCGGCCATGCCGGCCAGCCAGATCAGACACACACCCAAAAACCGCATTTCCTCTTCCCTCTGGACGCTGGCACCCCTATATACCGTGCGACTTCCCCGAAATCGAGGAATGGCGGACTGGCTCCGCCGCCGGCCCGCCCGGCAGGGGACGAGGCGTTTCTGAAGGACAGATCACGATGAACAAACCGATCATGGCCAAAGCCACCGCCGTCTGGCTGGTTGACAACACCACGCTCAGCTTCAAGCAGATCGGCGATTTCTGCGGCCTGCACGAGCTTGAGGTGCAAGGCATCGCCGATGGGGATGTGGCCCAAGGCGTCAAGGGTTTTGATCCCATCGTCAACAACCAGTTGACCCAAGACGAGATCACCAAGGGCGAGAGTGATCCGGCCCATAAGCTCAAGCTGAAATTCAACGCCGCCGCCGTCGGCGAGGAAAAGCGCCGTGGTCCGCGTTACACGCCGCTCTCCAAGCGTCAGGATCGGCCTGCCTCGATCCTTTGGTTGGTCAAGTTCCACCCCGAACTCAGCGACGGCCAAATCGCCAAGCTGGTCGGCACCACCAAGCCCACGATCCAGACGATCCGCGAACGCACGCATTGGAACATCAACAACATCCAGCCCATCGATCCCGTGGCATTGGGCCTGTGCCGCCAGTCCGAGCTTGACGCAGCCGTTCAGAAAGCCAACGCCAAAAAAGCCCGCGAGGGTGGTGTGATGACCGATGATGAGCGGATGAAGCTTGTCTCGACCGAATCGAGCCTTGGCATGAGCACCGAGCCGCGGATCCCCAGTTCCATCGCCGGGCTGGAGAGCTTCACCTTGTCCAATGACGAGGAAGAAGACCGTCCCCGCCGCGATCTGGATGCGAGCAACCTCTTCAACCTTCCCGCCGCATCCGATGATGACGACGACGAAGACGAGGACGACCGCCGCAACCGCCGCTAAGGTGCAAGGTGCAGCAGAAACAAAAACCCCGGCCCGCAAGGTCCGGGGTTTTTTCTTCGGTGCCGTTCTGGCGCTGATCGCTTGTCCAGCAAGGGGCAGGCATGCGGCCCAGCGAAGGCTCGAGCATAGCTGGATCTTGCAAGACCTACAGCCCGCCGCGAAAGCCTGAGCCAGCCTCAACCCGGTTGCACAAAAGCCGCCAGCTTTGCCGCGTTGGCAGGGTCATGGGTGAACAGGGTCAGCGTGGGCTTCTCCTGCGCTGCCCTGCGCAGCCTGTCGTAGGTTGCCAGCGTGGCCGCGCGCTGCTCGACGATGCCGGGGATCGTGCCCTGCACCACCTGGTCTTCGTCAAAGGCCGCGTCGCCGGCGAGGACGATCCTGCGCGCGCCGAGGTCGATCACGACGCTCTGGTGGCCCGCGGTATGACCTGGCGTCGGCACCACGAAAACGTCGCCCCGCGCGGTCAGCGGCATGACCGGGCCGAACGCGCCCCGTGTCGCGTCCCGCACGGTCTGCTGCACGCGCCCATCCTGCGGCAACTTCGGCAGCAGGCGGCCCGACCGCGCGGCGGGGACCAACTCCTCCGGCGAGACCAGCATCCGGGTCGATGCGGGCAGAGCATCGAGGTTGCCGACATGGTCGGAATGGGTGTGGGTCAACACGCAGAGGTCGATGTCAGCCATCTTGTGCCCAGTCGCGGCAACCATCGCGGGCAGATCGTTCCCCGTAGCAGCAGTCGCGTCGATGATCTTGGGGTAGATTTTCCCCATGCTCTTCGCTGCCGCACCGAAGTAATCGGGCGTCCCGAACCCCGCACTCTCGCCCGTGTCGACGAGGATGCGGCGCTCTGGGTGGTCGATCAGCCATGCCGTGCAGTCCAGCCAGCCGGTGATCCGGCGATCCGACATCATCACCGGGAAACGGAGCTTATCGTCCAATTCGGCGAGGTCGGTTGGCAGGGCGCGGTGGCGCTCGCGGATACGCACGACGCCGACAGGCAGGCGCCACAGCGTGATGCCATGGCCGAGGTCATGCGCCGTCGGCGCGGGCGCGGCAGGCAGCGGCGGGCGCGGCGACCACCTTGCGATTGGCGGCCCTACGAAGGCGGTCATCATTCTGGCGACATGGCCGAGGCGACGGGGCAGAGAGAGGGACTTGGTCATTGGTCGGATTTCCACTATCTAAACATTGTTTAATTTACGCGGAGGACAGCACCTTGGATCACCCGGACCAGCAGGAAAAATCCTATCACCACGGGGATCTTCGCCGGGCGATCCTCGATGCGGCTGAACGGCGGCTGACGGAGAGCGGGATCGATGCGGTGACCATCCGCGCCTGCGCACGCGATGCCGGCGTATCGCCAGCCGCGCCGATCCATCACTTCGGCTCGCTCAAGGGGCTGCTGAGCGCGCTGGCGGCGCGGGGCTTCGAACAACTGGTTGCAAGGCTCGACGCCGATCTGGCGACGCGCACCGGGAGCGGCCCCTCGCTGCTTATCGGAGCCTACGTCGCTTTTGCAGTCTCCTCGCCAAAGATGTTCGACCTGATGTGGCGCGAGGACGTGCTTGATCCGGACGGTGGCGACCTGTCCTGTGCGCGCCGCGTCGCACTAGAGCGTTTGCAGGCCCACGTGAAACCGACGCAGGCGAGTGGGGATGAGCGCATCCGCGCGATCCGCGCATGGTCGATTGCTCATGGGCTGGCCACATTGCTGCAGCACGGCCGCATGCAAAAAGCCCTCGGTGCGCCCGGATCGGCGCTGAGCACGACGCAAGACTTTGCCACGCTGGCCTATGACGACGGCTTCACTAGCTTATGAACGGTGATCAGAGCGTAACAATGGCGGTCAACTACAAACTTGGCGCCGATTGGATCGAGTCACGCAGTTGGCCCCTAAACCTCCGCGTCCCGCCCAAACCCATCCCTCACCCGCGCCCGCTCCACGCCCCCTCAATGCGCAGGCAGGCTGACGCAATCGCGCAAGCTCCGCCCACCATCCACCGTGATGATCTCGCCCGTCACGAACCCTGCCCCTTCGGAGGCGAGGAATTGCACCGCCCCCGTCACCTCGCGTGCGGCAGCGATGCGGCCCATGGGGGTGCATTGCAGGATGTCTTCCCGCAGGCCATCGGTCTCGGCCAAGGCAGTCTTGAGGCTATGCGACATGACCGCTCCGAACGAGACGCCGTTGACCCGGATACGATGCGGCGCAAAGGCCAAAGCCAAGCTGCGCGTGGCCTGTTCAAGGGCCGCGGCCGCCACCGAATAGGCCAAGAGATCGGGGTGGCTACGCGGGGTGGCGATGGTCGAGATATTGATGATCGACCCAATCGCGCCGTCGCCTGTATTTCCACCTGCCTCGGCCTGCGCGATCATGCGCCGCGCCACCGCTTGGCTGAGGCGCAACGCAGTCAGCATGTTTTGTTCCAGCAATGTCTCGACCGAGGTATCAGCAGGGTCGAGCGGATCGGTGATCATCAGCTGGCGGCTTGCATTGACCAGAATGTCGATCCGGTCAAACGCATCCACCGTGGCCGAGACAAGGTTTTCAACTGTCAGCCTTTGGCGCAGGTCGCCCGCGAACCAGCGCAGCTGACCTTGGTCATCGCTCATCTCACCACATTCATCGGTCAGCCGCGCCTTGTCGCGGTCCGCGAACATGACCTTGGCCCCACGGTCGAGAAAATGGCGCGCAATCGCAAGGCCCACACCATTGGCGGCCCCCGTCACGATCGCGGTCTTGCCTTGGATGGATAATGTCATCGCGTGAACGCCTCCCCGGTTATCGGCGCTTGGCGCTTGGGTTTCGCCGCCTCGTAGATCTTGTAGCCCTCAAGCTCGCCCAACAGGCGCCCCGTTCCAAAAGCCGCCTTGAGCGCGTCTTCATACGGCAAATGCCGGTTTGCGACCATGAAAAAGCGCCCATTGGGCTTGAGCATCCGCGCGGCCGCTGCGATGAAGGTGCGCCCAAGATCGGGGTCGGCATGGCGCCCGATGTGAAAGGGCGGATTGGCGACAATCGCGTCATAGGCGGCCTCGGGGGAAAACCGCGTGACATCGGCCCAGTGGAACCGCGCGCGCGGATCATCGATATTGGCGGCCGCCGCCGTCAGCATGGCGTGATCGGCCTCGATCAGGTCGAGCGTGGTGATCGCCTCTTGCTCGGACAAGATCTCGCCTGCGACATAGCCCCAGCCCGCCCCCAGATCGGCCACCCGGCCCGTCAACTGCGGCACAAGGGCCACCAGCAGTTCCGAGCCCCGGTCCGGCCCATCGGCCGAAAAGCCGCCCGGCACGGTCAGGTAACCCTCTTCGGTCTCGACGGGTTCGGTCAACCAATCCAATGTCACCTCGGGCAGTGCGTTGGGGCGGGCAAGCCAGATCAGCTTCCCATGCGCCTTTGCATAGCTGCCGGAAATCGGAAACTGTGCGCGCAGCGTCTTGAGGATCGTATCGATACCCTCGTCCTTTTGGCCATCCACCAGCAATAGCCCACCGGGGGCAAGCGCGCCCAGCGCCGCCACAATGGCCGCCATGGTCCCGGCCTTGCCCTTGACGATCTGCACAAGGGCCGCGGCAAAGGGCATCTCGTCGGGCAGTTCGGGGGTGACGGTCAGACCGCGCGCGGCCAACCTGTCATGATCGGGGGCAAAGCCCTGCACGCAATGCACCTCACCCAAGGGCGCCAGATCAGCGTCGCCGCGGGCATGCATCACCAAGACGGGGCCATCGGGCAAGACAAGCTCACCCGCCTCCATCGCAAGTATCCAACGCTCTGGTGTCATCAAGGCATGGAAGGACTGTCTAGTCCTCTTTCTCCATCGTGCATTGCAGCGGGTGCTGGTTGCGACGGGCGAAATCCATCACTTGCGCAACCTTGGTCTCGGCGATCTCGTAAGAGAAAACACCGACCACGGCCACGCCCTTCTTGTGGACGGTCAACATGATCTCGACCGCGTGACTGTGGCCGATCCCGAAAAACCGCTCAAGAACATGTACGACGAATTCCATCGGCGTATAGTCATCATTGAGCAGCAGCACCTTGTACATCGGCGGGCGCTGGGTCTTTGGTTTCGTCTTGGTGATGACATTGGCATCGCCCTCGGGTTTGGGCTTGTCCGCCATCATCTGCCAGCGGTCGGTCTGCATCGCGTCTCCATTCCGCTTCGTTCTGCCCGATGTCCATCGCATGGGCGGAGTATATAAGCCGTAAGGCGATTCCGAAAAGGGGAGGTTAAGCCATGGCCGCCGATTTGACCACCATTGGCTTTGATGCCGATGACACGCTGTGGCAAAACGAGACCTTTTTTCGTCTGACCCAAGAGCGTTTCGCCGCGCTTTTGGCCGATTATGCCGCGCCCGACCATCTGGCCGAACGCCTTCTGGCCGCCGAGCGGCGCAACCTTGGCCATTACGGGTTCGGGATCAAGGGCTTTGTCCTCTCGATGATCGAAACAGCGATCGAGGTGACCGATCACAAGGTGCCGGCCCCCGTCATCGCCGAGCTTCTGGCCGCAGGCCAAGAGATGCTGCGCCATCCGATCGCGCTCTTGCCCCATGCGCGCGAGGTGGTGGCCGAGCTTTCCAGCAGCCACAGGCTGGTCTTGATCACCAAGGGCGATCTGCTCGACCAAGAACGCAAACTGGCCCAATCGGGCTTGGGCGAGATGTTTGATGCCGTGGAAATCGTCTCGGACAAGACCGCCGCCACCTATCACCGCGCCTTTGGTCGCCATGGCGACGGGCCGGAACGCGCGATGATGGTGGGCAATTCGATGAAATCCGATATCCGCCCCGCGCTTGATGCGGGCGCATGGGGCGTCTTTGTTCCTCATGATCTGACTTGGTCCTTCGAACATGCCGAGGCACCAGGCGCACATGCGCGTTTCCGCGAGTTGCCCAATCTGGGCGCCCTGCCTGCCCTGATCGCCGAGATCGGGGGGTAACGCCATGCTCGACGCCCGCATCTTGCCCCTTCAACACCGCATGCTCGACCCGATGGGCGCGTGGCTGGCCCATCGCGGCATCCCCGCCGATCACGTCACGCTGGCGGGCCTCGTCATCGGCCTTGCAGCGGCGGCCGCGGCGGGTTTGGGGTTGTTTGGACTTGCGCTGGTCGGGCTTGCCCTCAACCGGCTTGCCGATGGCCTTGACGGTGCTGTCGCGCGCGCCAAAGGGCCGACGGATCGCGGCGCATTCCTTGATATCGCGCTTGATTTCGTGTTCTATGCAGCCTTCCCCTTGGGCTTTGTCTTGGCCGATCCGGCGGCCAATGCCCTCGCAGGCGCGGTCTTGATCGCAAGCTTCATTTTGTCGGGGACATCGTTTCTCGCCTTTGCGGTGATCGCGGCCAAGCGCGGCACACAGGCCATCGATTATCCGAGAAAGGGGATCTTCTATCTTGGTGGATTGACCGAAGGGGCCGAAACCATCGCGGCCTTCGCGCTGTTTTGCCTGTTTCCCGCAGCATTCCCTGTGCTGGCACTGGTCTTTGCCTTGGCCTGCATGATCACAGGGACGACGCGCCTGATCGCTGGCTGGAGGGTTTTCGGCCAGCTTTAACGCCGCCAGCGCCCCGGCAGATCGGCAGGCGCGGCCCCCGGCGCCTTGATCTTGGCGGCAAGCCATTCATGCCCGGCCATCAGCGGCGCAAACAGTTTGCTCTCGCGCGCGGCCTTTTTCGCCCGCTCGATCTGCATCACATCATCGATGCGCCGATCGAGGAATGCCCAGCTTGCGCTGTGATCCATCGACTGATCGCCCAGCCAATACAGCACGGTTGCCGAATAGACCCCAGACAGGGTCGCGCGCTTTGTGTACCAGTTCAGATCGTCCGACGTGTCGCCAAGGGCGGTCCAGATCGCATCGGCCGTCTGCCACAGCGCCTTGGCCCCGTCAGCGGCATGGATGGGCAGCGCAAACAGTGTCACGCCACGGCGTACCGCCTCCTTGTCGTGTTCGACCAGCTCCAACCGCGTGCGGATCGCAAAGCCAACCCGATCCGAGTAACGCAGCGCGCCAAGATCGGTCGCGGCCAGACGCGCCACCATCGCCGCATCTCCCTGCGCATGAAAGGCCAAGGCAAGATCGACCGCCCCGCGCGCAAACAGCGCCCGCGCCTCTGGCAGGGTCAAACCTGCATCGCTTGCGGCAGCACGAAAGCTTGCCTCGGACCAGCCGTCGAAAGGCACATGCATCAAGGCAGCGGCGATCATTGAAGCTTTGGGATCTTGCATGTCTTGCATGGCGCGCCTCTTTCCATCCGCTGTTGCAGCGACAGTAGACAACATAGGGGGGCTTTGCTATAGGGCCACTTCCTGCTTTCAAACGCAACTCTAACTTAGGAAGGTGGTGACACCAGAATGCAGGTAAGTGTTCGCGACAATAACGTCGATCAAGCGCTCCGGGCTCTGAAGAAAAAACTTCAGCGCGAAGGCGTTTTTCGGGAAATGAAGCTCAAGCAACATTTCGAAAAGCCCTCCGTGAAAAAAGCACGCGAGAAGGCCGAGGCCGTCCGCCGTGCCCGTAAGCTGGCGCGCAAAAAGGCGCAGCGCGAAGGGATGCTCTGAACGCACGCCCGATCGGTAACGCGATCCGAAAAGACATAAACCCCCGCGGCCTCGCCCCGGGGGTTTTGCTTTGCCTTGCGCTTGCGTGACGCGCTCAGTTCCCGGCGGCGACCTGCCGTGCAATCTCGCGGCTCAATTCGGCGCGCGCCTGCGCTTGCAGCAGTTCCAGATTGTCATCCGCATCGGTGTCGTAGATGCGGCTTTCGCGCACCCCATCAAGCGCACCGAATTGTTCCATCGTGCGCACGGGGAACCAATTGGCCGTGATCGCTTCGAAACCCGGCGTTTGCCCAAGCAAGCGGCTGATCGACAAGGAACAGCGCGCAGGCGGCACCGCACCATGAGCCTCGACCGCCGCGATCAGTTGCTCTGCCGTCGCGGCGCTGATTTCGATCTCTTGCACGACGATGTGATAGGTCTCGCGCGCATGGTAATCGGTGTAGAATTGCAAAAACTGCGGCGTCATCCCGTAAAGCACATCGTTGCGCTCTGGGATCATCGGGTGGTACCAGCTGCCCGCCGGATCAAAGAGCACGCGTTGTTGCCCGTCGATCATCAGCGCGGAATGGCCGCCGCGCCCATCCCGGTTCGACACCATCGTCATAAGGGTCAGCGTGCTCGGCCCGGTCGGACGGTAATTGGCAGCACTGACGACAGTATCAGGCGCCCAGACCTCTTCGGCGACGCAGCCGCCCAGCGCACCGACCACCGCCAGTGCGGTCGCGATGCGCACAACAGGGTTCATCGGAAGAAAATCGCCAAGACAATGACGATGCCGATGCTGATGAGGCCGACATTGACGCTCATCCGCATGAAACCGGCGAATGTCTTTTCCTGCTCTGTGATGTCCATCTCGCCGTGCTTATGCTCGTGATCGGCCATATCGTGATTCCCTCCGGTCTGGGTAAGGCGCTGCTTTTCACGGGGATTAGCGCATTCCGATGACCCTGTCAGCCCATCGTGCATCGGGCACGGCGCCGCAGGTCAGGCGATCAAATGATAGAGCCATGCCCCATCCGCGCGCCGCGTGCGCGCCACCGCGCCCAACGCCAAAAGGTGGTTCAAATGCGCCACCGCCTCGACCAAGGCAAGGCCATAGGTGCCGTCGTCGATCTGGCGCTTGAACAAGGGCGCGAAACAGTCGGCGGCGCAGCGCGGCCCTTTCGAGAGATGATCGCGCAACCGCGCAAGCGCGCCATGGTGATTGTCGATCAATTGACGCAACCGATCGGGCAGCCCGGTAAAGGGCAGTTTGTGACCGGGCAGGACCAGATGCGCAGGCCGGGCCAAGGGCTGAAAACCCGCGCAACTCTCCAACCATTCAGCCACGGGGTCGGCACCCGGCTCTGTCGCATAGACCCCCAGATTAGGCGAGATCGTCGCCAATAACTGATCGCCCCCGATGACCAGATGGTCATCCCGACTCCAAAATGTCGCGTGATCGGGCGCATGTCCTTGACCAAAGCGGATATCCCAATCGCGCCCGCCCATGCGGATCGTGCCGCCATCATGCAGCCGTGTGAACCCCAGAGGGAGCGGATGGACCACGTCGCAGAAATTGAACGGCCGCTCGGTCCGGCGCTTGTCAAACAACGCAGCCGTCATGCCCGCGCCCTGCCAATGGGCCAGCGTCTCGGCCGATGGGGCAACCTGCTCATCCAAGCACAACATCCGCGCCATCAGCCACGCCGTGCGCGGCATCAACAGCTCCGCACCGCGCGCCTGAAACCAACCCGCAAGCCCCACATGGTCGGGGTGATGATGGGTGACGATCAACCGCCTGATCGGCTGACCGGCCAATGGCCCGGCCAAGGCCCCCTCCCACAAAGCGCGGGTCTTGGCCGTATCAAGGCCCGTATCAATCAGCGTCCAACCATCATCGTCACGCAGCGCATAGGCATTCACATGGTCAAGCGCCATCGGCAGCGGCACACGCAACCACATGACATCGTCGGCGACAGCAATCGCTTCGCCGGGGGCGGGTGGCTGTGGAAAGGGTGTCACGATCATGCGCAAAGATCTTGCGCGGGTAGATCATAAAGCCCTTCGGCCCCCTGCGCTGCTTGCGCAAAATGTGCGCGTGCCTCGGGCAAAAGGCGCTGGATATAAAACCGCGCCAAGGCCATGCGGGTCGCATCCCCTGCGCGGGCTGCACGCAGATGGTAATGCGCCCCCAATACGCGAGCAAAGCCCATCAGATAGGGCATCGCCCCCCCAAAGCGGTCATTTTGCTCCATCGCTAGCATCGCATCCGTCGCCTCGGCCAATTCACCCGCCGCCCCGGCCACGGCGGCCCCCAAGGCATCTGCACCTGCCGCCGCACTGATCTGGGCGATCACCGCCCTGATCGCCGCGCCGCCATCGGCCATCTTGCGCCCCACCAGATCCATCGCCTGGATCCCATTCGTGCCTTCGTAAATCGCGGCAACCCGAACGTCGCGTGCGAATTGGGCCACCCCTGTTTCCTCGATAAAGCCCATCCCGCCATGCACTTGGATCCCGATATTGGCAATCTTGATCCCCATCTCGGTGCCAAAGGCCTTGGCAATCGGCGTCAGCACGGCGGCGCGGGCGGCCGCGGTCGCATCGCCTGATCGGCCCAGATCGATCGCCACGGCCAAGTCAAAGGCCAGCGCGCGCGCGGCAAAGGTATCAGCCTTCATCTCAAACAACATACGCCGCACATCGGCATGATCGACGATCATGCCCGTGCCATCGACAAGGGGCGATTGGCCTTGCTTGCGCCCTGCGGCATAGGCGGTGGCGGCCTGCGTGGCGGCTTCAGCGATCGAGACACCATGCAGCGCCACCCCCAAGCGCGCATTGTTCATCATGGTGAACATCGCGGCCAAGCCACGGTTCTCGTCACCGATCAACCACCCCGTGGCGCCATCATACTGCATCACGCATGTCGGGCTGCCATGCAGGCCCAGCTTATGCTCAAGGCTCACGACCTTCAGGCGATTGGCCACCCCCGGCGCACCCGCGTCATCAGGAATGAACTTAGGCACAAGGAAGAGCGAAATGCCCCTGCTCCCCCCCGGCGCATCGGGCAAGCGCGCCAACACCAGATGCACGACATTCTCGGCAAAATCAGTATCGCCCCACGAAATATAAATCTTCTGCCCCGTCACCGCATAGGTGCCATCGCCGTTCGGCACCGCCTTGGTCGCGAGCGCACCCACATCCGATCCAGCCTGCGGCTCGGTCAGGTTCATGGTGCCGCACCAATCGCCGCTGATCAGCTTGGGCAGGTAAAGCGCCTTGATCGTATCGGAGGCGTGATGCTCCAGCGCTTCGATTTGGCCTTGGGTCATCAACGGGTTCAGCTCCAGCGCAAGGCAGGCCGCACCCGCCATGTCATTGACACAGGTCGCCACCGTCTGCGGCAAGCCCAACCCCCCATAGGCCGGATCGGCGGTCATCGCCGTCATCCCCGCATCTGCCATGGCGCGGTAGCCTGCGGCATATCCCGGCGAGGTCCGCACAACCCCGTTCTCCAGCCGCGCAGGATGCAGATCACCTTGCCGGTTGAGCGGGGCCAACACCTCCTCACAGATGCGCCCCACCTCTGCCAGCATGGCCCCCACCATGTCAGGCGTCGCCTCCGCAAAAGCGGGCAAGGCGGCAACGCGGTCGAAATCGACGATATGACGCAACAAGAAAGCATATTCATCGACAGGTGCGCGATATGGCATGAAACGGCTCTCCCCTTCCCGTGTTGATGCCAAGTGATTGCATGGGCGCGCCCTTCGCGCTACCCCCGCACAGATTGTGGGCCAGTCGCCGGAACGATCAACCCCAACGTGACGTCAGAGCGATGCAAAGAGCCGAAGATCTTCTACCAGATAGTGCCGGGATCGCCCGCGCCGCGGCACTGTTGCGTGCAGGCGCTCTCGTCGCGCTGCCCAGCGAAACCGTCTATGGTTTGGCCGCCGATGCGACAGATGACGCCGCCGTCGCCGCGATCTATGCGGCCAAGGGGCGCCCTGCCTTCAACCCGTTGATCGTGCACCTTCCCGATCTGGCCAGTGCCATGGAGATCGCCGATTTCCCCGGTCCGGCACTGGCGCTCGCCACGGCCTTCTGGCCCGGCCCGCTGACCCTCGTGCTGCCCCTTCGGCCCGGCCACGGGCTCTCGGCGCGGGTCACCGCGGGCCACGCCACGGTGGCGATCCGGCTGCCCGCCCACCCGGCCATGCACGCGGTGCTGCGCGCCGCCAACCGCCCCGTTGCAGCCCCCTCCGCCAACCCTTCGGGACAGATCAGCGCGACCACCGCCGCCCATGTGCGCGCCGGGCTCGGCATGCGGATCGCGGCCATTCTTGATGGCGGGCCGACCGAACGGGGGCTTGAATCAACCATCCTCGCCCCCAGCGCCGATGGCACCCGCCTTTTGCGCGAAGGTGCCATCCCACGCGAAACGATCATCCCGATCACCGGCGCGCTCATCACCGATACCACCCCCGGCGCGCGGGTCGAGGCACCGGGTCAAATGGCCAGCCACTACGCACCGCGCACCGCGCTCCTGCTTGGCGGCACAGCACAACCGGCCGAGATCACGATCGGCTTTGGCCCCATGGATTGCGATCTGAACCTCTCGGAAAGCGGCGATCTGGCGCAAGCCGCGAGCCGACTCTTCGCCATCCTGCACCAAGCCGATGCACTCGCCTGTGACCGCAACAGCCCTGCAATCCGCGTCTCCCCCATTCCCGACATCGGGATCGGCCGCGCGATCAACGACCGCCTACGCCGCGCCGCCGCCCCCCGCACCTGACCTATCCCTTCTCTGTTTCGGAAATATCCCAGGGGGGTGTGGGGGGACAGCGTCCCCCCATCAAGAACCGTGGGTGTGGGGGGACAGCGTCCCCCCATCAAAAACCGTGGGTGTGGGGGGACAGCGTCCACCACCATAACCAAGGAATAGAAAAAGCCCCCGCCATGCAAAGGCATGTACGGGGGCAAGGTGGCGAACCCCACAGGCGGTGGCGGGGTCGCGGTTCATCCTGTTGTTGGGGAAATTACCCCGCCATCTCGGCGCGCAACTGCTGGCGCAGCACATCGATGGGAACGGTCTGGCCTTCGCGGCGGAAGTGCCAATAGGTCCACCCGTTGCATGAGGGCGCACCTTCAAGCTTGGCCCCCACCTGATGGATCGATCCCTTGACATCATCGGCGATCAGCGTGCCGTCAACACGCACCTTGGCCATCTGGCCACGCGCATTGGTCAGCATCTCGCCTGGCCGCAACATGCCGCGCTCGACCAGCTGGCCAAAAGGAACGCGCGGTTCGGCGCGCTTGGATCCCGTCACCTCCAGCGCGCTGCTCTCGAGGCGACGCACATTCGCCAAGCGTTTCTCGGCGATGGCAAGATAAGCCTCCTCGCGCTCGATCCCGATGAAATCGCGCCCCAGCATCTTGGCCACCGCCCCCGTCGTGCCGGTGCCAAAGAACGGGTCAAGCACCACATCGCCGGGATTGGTCGTGCCGACCAAGATGCGATGCAACAGCGCCTCGGGCTTTTGCGTCGGATGGGCCTTGTCGCCTTTTTCATCCTTCAGCCGCTCGCCGCCATTGCAGATCGGGATCACCCAATCCGAGCGCATCTGCACACCCTCGTTCAAGGATTTCAGCGCCTCGTAATTGAAGGTGTATTTCGCCCCTTCGCTTTTCGAGGCCCAAATCATCGTCTCATGGGCATTGGTCAACCGCATGCCGCGAAAATTCGGCATCGGGTTGGCTTTGCGCCAGATGACATCGTTCAAGATCCAATACCCTTGGTTCTGCAACTCAGCCCCGACACGGAAGATGTTGTGGTAGCTGCCGATCACCCAAATGGCGCCGCCGGGCTTGAGCACGCGGCGCGCCGCGGCCAGCCAATCGCGGGTAAAGGCGTCATAGGCGGCGAAATTGTCGAACTGGTCCCAATGATCGTCGCAGGCATCGACCAGCGTGTTGTTGGGGCGGTGTAAGCTGCCCTTGAGTTGCAGGTTATACGGCGGATCGGCGAAGATCAGATCAATAGACGCCTCGGGAAGTGCGCGCAGCGCCGCGATACAATCGCCTGAAATAATCTGGTTGCGCGGCAGCGTGGCTGCCTCGGGTTTTGTCTTGGTTTTCATATCTGCCTCTGTTCCGCGCCTCTGACGGGCTTTTGCGGTGTTCGCAGGCAGAATCGCTCAAAGGTGATTCGCAGTCAATTTATTTTTTGGAATCAATATGTTGCAAGCCTTGCGATAGCAAGATGTTGTGTACGGGGCGAAAGGATCGTCTATGGTGGGGTGTCACCCCCATATCTTGTAGCGCGGCCAGGTGCGCCGCCGTTGGGTAGCCTTGGTTGACCTCCCAGCCATAGCCGGGATGGGCCTGTGCCAGCCCCGCCATCACCCGATCACGCGCCACCTTGGCGATGATCGAGGCAGCCGCCACCGACAGGCTTTTGCCATCACCCTTGACCAAGGTCACCCCGCGACAGCGCAGGTCCTTTGGGCAGGCATTGCCATCAATCAGCGCCACCTCGGGCGCAACCGCCAACCCCTCGACCGCACGCCGCATCGCCAAAAGCGCAGCCTCGCGGATATTGAGCGCGTCGATCTCCGCGACGCTGGCCCAGCCGATCGCGACATGGGCTTGTGCATGGATCAGATCGAACAACACCGCGCGCCTTGCGGCCGACAGCACCTTGGAATCGTTCAGCCCAAGCGGGATCATCCCCCGATCCAAAATCACCGCTGCCGCGCAGACAGGCCCCGCCAAGGGGCCGCGCCCGGCCTCATCGACGCCGGCAACAACCCCGCCAAGGGCATCTTCATGGCTCATATCGGGACTAGGACGGGGCATGCCCCCTCTTTCCATAGCGACCTGCCCGCGGCAAGACCAGGCGGCCCTGACCGGGCCACCCGCAGACGCAAGAGCTGCCCGAGACCTCAGGGGCGAAAGCCCGCCTCACGCACCCAACCATGATTGGCCAAGCACCTGCCCGCATAGATGGATCGTGGGCCGCGCTCGGTCTGGATGTGGGTCAGGCACGCCTGTGGCAGATCCCCCGGAAAGGCCGCGTGGCGCTGCATGCAGCGCTGCCCATAGCCGCGCACATAGCCGCTGCGATCATGACCTTCGACAAAGCAGCGCGCAGGGGCAACCCGTGCCGGGGGTGTGGCCTGGATCGGGGCGGGGGGGTGCGGCACGTGCGCCGTCTCGGCCCTTGCGCGGCTGTCACGGCTCAGTTCGATCGCCCGCCCAATGGCATAGAGCGCGACAACACCGCCCAGAATACGTGCCACATCCCGATTATCGGCGCGCGCAGGCATGGACGTAGCTGCCACTGCACCAAGGGCGATCACCGCCCCCACGGCCAAAGCGGATATCGCTTGGGAAACTCTCAATTGCATGGAATACCTCCGATCAAGGGAATGCGCGTCGGTGAAACCCGTTTTCCGACGCGATGCCCGCGATCTCGTTCTGGTCGCGCATGCCACGCAATATCGCGCGGCTGCTATCTGATAACACCGGCTTGAGCGGCCGCTGCCATTGCATGACAGCCCTGCCATGCGCCATCTTGCCGTCAAGGCCCCACACCTCTGGGGATAGCCACCTTATCGGAAGCCTACGGGGATCGTCATGTCGCCGCGAATATACATACTCATCGGCCTTGCTGTCTGCGCCGCTGGACCGGCCAAGGCCTGCTATGCTGATTACCGCGCCAAAATGGATAACCCGCTGCGCCTGCACTACGGCGTGATCGACCTGCCAGAGACGGCCTGCTCCATCGATGCGGCGACCCCGCTCGTCTCCGCACGGCTCGCAGCGGTGGGGTGGCAGTTGCTCCAAATCGTATCGATTTTCGGATCGGATGATCTCGCCTCAAGGAGGTCCGATGCCGGATCGTATTTCCTCCGTTTCTGAAACGCGCACGGCCACCGGTCGGGTATTGGGTTTCGGCGTTCTGGGCGTGATCTTGGTACTAGGCCTGTCGGCGACCTTGCTTTTCGTCAACTTGCCCGATGCGGATGCGTTCAATGCAGCAGTGGCGGATGTCTTCGTGCTGATGGATGTCCGCAACCCCGACGCAACGCGGGTGCTCGAGATCATGGCCCAAACCGGCACCGCATTCTCTGACGTTCTGGCCAGTTACCGGGCGGTGATCTTCGTGCTCATGGTCTTTGCGACAGCACTGCTGGTGGCCTGCCTTGTGTTCTTGGTGACGATCATCACCCTCAACCGCCGCATGGCCGAGATCGAACGCCAAGGGATCCAAGTCTCGTCCTTGGTGCTCAGCCGCGAAGAACGGGTGGTGCTGATCAATAACCTTGCCTTCAAGCTCACCGATGCGGCGATGGAAACGCTCGCCGTACTGGCCGAGGCGCGTCTTGACGACGAGGTGATGAGCGGCGCGCAGATCGAGGCGATGGTGGCAGGCAAAGAGCCGAGCACCGTTGACGAAGCGGCCGGTGCCACCCGGATCAAGCGCCTACGCGACACGCTCGGCAACCAGATCGTCAGCGAGCTTTTGATCAAGAACATCACCGGCCATGGCTATGTCTTGGCTATCGACAAATCGGTGATCCGCATGATCTGACAGGGCCAGTGGGCGACACCCGAGGGGGGCGCTGCCCCCCGTCACCCGTTTTACGGGTGTCTCCCCCCGGGATACTTATGAAACGAAGAAGGCTCTTTAAGTTTTGTTAAGCAGTATCGGCGATACTGTCTTGGCGGTACAGGCGGGGACGCCGATGACCGCAAACGGAGAAGCCCCGACCGATTGCAAGACGGTCGGGGTGACCACCGCACCATCCTTCTTCGTTTCCCAAATATCCCCGCCGGAGGCCTCGGGCAGATCCAAAAGGCCAAGATCTTGGATTGTCAAACGCCCGCGCCACATCACGGCACTGAGCCGCGCCCTACAGGTGCGGGCGAGGCGTCAGGTATGCGCGCATGTGCAGCTATTGGAAAGCGCTCAATCCCGGCGCGTCTCATCATCCTGTGGGGCCAGGCCATAGCGTGCGGCAACACGCCAAACATGGTCGGGAACCATATTCTTCATCCGTGCGCGATGGGCGCGGCGAAGGTGCAGGATTGTCTCAATCGCTTTCATCTCGACCCGTGCGCGGGCAAATTCCAGACCGCGCGGCCCAATCCGCGGCTGCAAGAAGGCCACGATGGGCCGCGCCCAATCGGGCATGGCACGCAGCGGCAATCCGCCCGCCGCGCGCGCTGTGTTGGCCAAGAAGCCTTTGACCGCACCCATCCGCCGTCCTTGGTCGGTCAAGGGGCGTTCGACCAACTGATCGGCAATGCCCGACAGCATCTCGGCCCCCCGATGGTTGCGCGTGATGACCCATTGATCGCCATCCCCCCCCATATAGCCGACGGTGATGTCAGCCAGGCGATTGGTGTAATCGACGCAAGTCTTGCAGGTCATCGGGAAAAAATCGCTTGGCAATTTCGAAATTGGCAGTTTCAGAAATGGCACCAGGCGGGGTGGCCGCCCATCATTGAAACGCATTTCCACACGGTAATCTGCCCGAAACTCCAGATACGACACCGTCTCGGGATGCGGATCGAGCAGAGTAAGAAACGCGTGGAAGTTCGCGGTCGTGGTATTGTCCGAGCAGGGCGTTCCGATGACATAAAGCCGCTTGAAACCCAACTCCGCCTCGATGGCGCGCAGCGCATAGACTTGGCAAGGGATCCCGATGACCGCGATCCGTTGATGGCCTGCCGCCGCTGCTGGCTCCAATGCGGCCAATGTCGGCGCATAACCCATCCGCATGCCCCGGCATTGCGCCAATTCGCCGGGATCTGTCACGATCACCGGTTCCGGCCGCCAGCGGTCATGGGGGTCAGCGCGCACGGCCAGCACCGCGTCAACCTTGCCACGCCGCAACAGATCGGCGGCAAGCGCCGTGGTGATCCCGCTCCATTGCGCACCCTCTGCGGGCGGGGTCAGCACCAAGCGCTGCATCGCGAGCGTCACGCCGAAAAACGCCTCATCCCCGAGCGAAGGATCGGCCACGCGCCCATGGACCCGATGTTCGGCCGCCGGGTAATCGGGCTGGATGAATTGACAGGCCCGCCCACAGGCGCGGCCATCACCCATCCGGCTGACACCGCAATCGGTGCAGAGCCCGGCTCGCGCCGCACCCGCCAAAACGGGAACGCTGAAACCGGGGGCTGAATGATCCTTGGGCATGGTGGGATGGTCCTCCTCGGACAATCGAAGTATCCGTGGGGACAGTTGGAATGTCAACTTTGGTTTACACCTTTGGTTGCGATGCAAATCAGCCACTTCGGCCCATTGCATCCCGCCCACAGGGCCGTCACAACTGACGTAGGCACCTTGACTGCGGGGAGGGCAGATGGGGCATCAGGACATCCCAATCGATCTGTCGCCAAAGCCGTCGGATCGCATCGCCAAGACGACCTGCTACATGTGCGCTTGCCGCTGCGGGATCAATGTCCATATCAAGGATGGCCGCGTCGCCTATATCGAGGGCAACCGCGATCACCCGGTCAACAAGGGCGTGCTTTGTGCCAAGGGCGCAGCCGGGATCATGCAAGTCACCGCCCCCTCTCGCCTGCGCGCGCCCCTGCGCCGGGTCGGCCCCCGCGGGTCGGGGCAGTTCGAAGAGATCAGCTGGGATGAAGCGCTGGACACCGCCGTCAGCTGGATGGCGCCCTTGCGCGAAACCGCGCCCGAGAAACTCGCCTTCTTCACCGGGCGCGACCAGTCGCAATCATTGACCGGATGGTGGGCGCAACAATTCGGCACGCCCAACTACGCGGCCCATGGCGGGTTTTGCTCGGTCAACATGGCGGCCGCCGGCATCTACACCATGGGCGGCGCGTTCTGGGAATTCGGCCAGCCCGATTGGGAACGGACAAAACTCCTCCTCCTCTTCGGCGTGGCCGAGGATCATGACAGCAACCCCATCAAGATGGGCTTGGGCAAGCTCAAGGCGCGCGGCGCGCGCGTGATCGGCATCAACCCGATCCGCACGGGCTATAATGCGGTCGCCGATGACTGGATCGGGATCACGCCCGGCACCGACGGGCTATTGATCCTATCGCTCATCCATTGCCTGCTTCGCGCGGGCAAGATCGATCTCGACTACCTTGCGCGCTACACCAATGCGCCGGTCTTGGTGGACGAAGACCCATCCTCGCCCAATCACGGGCTGTTCTTGCGCGACGCGAACGGCAAGCCCTTGGTCATGGACCGCGCCACGGGCCAGCCCATACCCTTCGACCGGTCCGGCGTCCGGCCCGACCTTGCAGGCAGTCTCAGCCGCGCGGGCATCACACACCGCCCTGTCTTCCAACTTTTGGCCGCGCGCTACCTTGCCCCGGCCTATGCCCCCGAGGCGGTCGCAGACCGCTGTGGCATTCCCGCCGCCCGCATTCACGCGCTGGCCGCGGAACTGGCCCGCGTGGCCTTTGACAAAGCAATCGAGATTGATCAGCCCTGGACCGATTTCCGCGGCGAACGGCATGAAAAGATGACCGGCCGCCCCGTCGCCATGCACGCCATGCGCGGCATCTCGGCCCATGCCAACGGCTTCCAGACGGCGCGCGCGCTGCATCTGCTGCAAATCCTGCTCGGCACCGTCGAAACGCCCGGCGGCTTCCGCTTCAAGCCGCCCTACCCCAAACCGCCCGAGGGCCATCCCAAGCCGCACGCCACCGCCACGCCGGGCCAGCCGCTCAAAGGCCCGCATCTGGGCTACCCGCTTGGCCCCGAGCATCTCGCGATCGACCCCGATGGAACGCCCCAACGCATCGACAAGGCCTTCTCGTGGGAAAACCCGCTTTCGGCCCATGGGCTGATGCATATGGTCATCGCCAATGCCCATGAAGGCGACCCCTACAAGATCGACACGCTGTTTCTCTACATGGCGAATATGGCGTGGAATTCCTCGATGAGCACGGCGCGCGTGATCGAGATGCTCACCGACAAGGACCCCGAGACAGGGGAATATGTCATTCCGCGCATCATCTATTCCGATGCCTATGCATCGGAAATGGTCGCCTATGCCGACCTGATCTTGCCCGATACCACCTATCTCGAACGTCATGACTGCATCAGCCTGCTCGACCGCCCGATCTCCGAGGCCGATGCTGCCGCCGATGCGATCCGCTGGCCGGTGATCCCACCAGACCGGGATGTGAAGGGCTTTCAATCCGTCTTGATCGACCTTGGTGCGCGCCTTGGGCTGCCCGGTTTCGTCAACGCCGATGGTAGCCCCGTTTTCGCCGATTACGCTGATTACATCATGCGCCACGAACGCCGCCCCGGCATCGGCCCCCTGATGGGCTTTCGCGGCGCGGGCGATGCGACCGGGCGCGGCGCGCCGAACCCCGATCAGATCGCGCGCTACATCGACAATGGCGGCTTTTTCACACATCACATCCCCGAAGCTGCCCAATACTACAAGCCGTGGAACAGCGCCTATCAGGATTGGGCAGTGGATCTGGGCCTCTATGACAGCCCGCAGCCCTATCTCTTCAACCTCTATCTCGAACCGCTGCGCCGCTTCCAATTGGCCGCCGACGGGCATGGGGAGCGCCAGCCCCCCGACCATCTGCGCGACCGCATCCGCACCACGATGGACCCGCTGCCGATCTGGTATCCGCCCTTGGGCGAAGACGCGGATACCGCGCGGGATTTCCCGCTTCACGCGCTCACCCAGCGCCCCATGGCAATGTATCACAGCTGGGGCAGCCAGAACGCATGGCTGCGCCAGATCCACGGCCACAACCCCCTCTATCTGCCCACCAATATCTGGGAAACCTACGACTTTGCCGAGGGCGACTGGGCGCGCCTCACCTCGCCCCACGGGTCGATCACGGCCCCCGTGGCCCATATGGCGGCGCTCAACCCCAGCACGGTCTGGACATGGAACGCCATCGGCAAGCGCAAAGGGGCATGGGCGCTCGACCCCGCCGCACCCGAGGCCACCAAGGGCTTCCTTCTCAACCACCTGATCCACGAACTTTTGCCACCCAAGGGCGACGGCCACCGCTGGGCCAATTCCGACCCGATCACCGGGCAAGCCGCATGGTTCGATCTGCGCGTGCGCATCGAAAAAGCCGCCCCGCCCGCAGAAGTGCAGCCAAACTTCCCCCCGCTCGCATCCCCCTTGCGCGCACCGAAACACCGTCCATGACCGCTTCTTCGTTTCAAAAATATCCTCGGGGGAGCGCGAGGGGGCAGACAGCCCCCTCGCCCCTGTCGCTCGTGCGTCCCGCACGGGTGGGGCAGACAGCCCCCTCGCACCTCTCCTTCCGCGCGGTCCTCGCACGGGTGGGGCAGACAGCCCCCGCGCCCCTGTCCTTCGCGCTTCCAGCACGGGTGGGGCAGACAGCCCCCTCGCCCCGGCCCTTCGCGCTTCCAGCACGGGTGGGGCAGACAGCCCCCTCGCACCTCTCCTTCCGCGCGGTCCACGCGCGGGTGGGGCAGACAGCCCCCTCGCCCCAACCCCGCGTCATGCGCGCCCAACACGCGGAGACAAGCCAAACGACATGACCACCCGCTTCGCCACCTCCTCCGACGGCACCCGCATCGCCTATCGCATGGCAGGCGACCCAAGCCTGCCCGCCATCCTGCTGATCCATGGCTGGGCGCAGGCCAGCATCTGTTGGGAGGGGCTCACTGCGCGCCTCTCCGACCGCTTTCACCTCGTCGCCATTGACTTGCGTGGCCATGGCGCCTCGGACAAGCCAGAGGATCCGGCCGCCTATGCCGACACCGCGCTATGGGGCGATGATATCGCCGCCGTGATCGCAACAGCCGGCCTTGACCGCCCCACCCTCGTCGGCTGGTCCTACGGCGCGCGGGTGATCGCGGCCTATCTCGCCACCCATGGCAGCGCGCATCTTGCAGGTGTGGTCGTCGCGGGTGGCGTTCTGGCGATCGGGGCCGCGCGCGCCGATTGGATGGTCGGCCCCGCCTCACCCGGTCTCGACCGCGATCTTTACACCGAGGATCTGAGCCGCCGCCTGCATGCGACCGCGCGCTTCGTCGATGCCTGCACCCATGCGCCTTTGCCGCGCACCGAATACGGCGCCATGGTGGGGGCCAACATGCTCTGCCCGGCCCATGTGCGCCGCGCACTCTTCGGGGCAGATATCGATCTCGGCCCCGTCTATGCCGCCATGGACTGCCCCGGCCTCGTGATCCACGGAACCGAGGATCGCGTCGTCACCCCGGCCACGGGCGCAGCCGCCGCAAAGGCCATGGCGCAGGGGCGCTTCATGGCCTATCCCGCAACAGGCCACGCGCCCTTCATCGAGCAACCCGACCGCTTCGCCGCCGATCTGGCAGATTTCGTCCTCACACATGCACGGCCGCGCCCATGACCAGCCTGCCCGAAACAACCCAGCGCAAGCTCGGCCTTGTGATCGACCTTGACACCTGTGTCGGTTGCCATGCCTGCGTGATCGCCTGCAAAGGCTGGAACGACGCGCAATATGGCGCGCCCTTGTCTGACCAGGAGCCCTATGGCGCCAACCCCACCGGCACCTTCCTCAACCGCGTCCATAGCTACGAGATCACGCCGCCCCATGGCCAAGCCCAGCTTGTCCATTTCCCCAAATCCTGCCTGCATTGCGAGGATGCGCCCTGCGTCACCGTCTGCCCCACGGGTGCCTCCTATAAGCGGGTCGAGGATGGCATCGTTCTTGTAAACGAGGCCGATTGCATCGGCTGCGGTCTATGCGCCTGGGCCTGCCCCTATGGCGCGCGCGAAATGGACAAGGCGGCAGGCGTGATGAAGAAATGCACCCTCTGTGTTGACCGCATCTATAACGAGAACCTCCCCCCGGAAGATCGCGAACCGGCCTGCGTGCGCACCTGCCCGGCGGGCGCGCGGCACTTCGGCGATCTGGGCGACCCCGACAGCGATGTCAGCCAGCTTGTCGCCGCGCGCGGCGGCTTTGACCTCATGCCCGATCTCGGCACCAAGCCTGTCAACAAGTACCTCCCCCCCCGCCCCAAGGATCAGTGGCAAGAGACAGACATCCTCGCCCCCTTCCTCGACCCCATCGCCGACACGCCGCAAGGCTTCCTTGGCTGGCTTGACCGCGCGTTGGAGCGTCTCTGATGCATCCCGCCCCTTCCGTCATCATCTTCACCACGTTCTCGGGCCTTGGCTTTGGGCTATTGGTCTTTCTGGGGCTCGGCCTGCCGCCGGTCACGGGATGGGTGGCCTTCGTCTTCTTCGTGATTGCCTTTGCGCTTGCTGTCGGCGGGCTTTTGGCCTCGACCTTCCACTTGGGCCACCCCGAACGCGCGCTCAAGGCGTTTCGCCAATGGCGCAGCAGTTGGCTCAGCCGTGAAGGGATCGCCGCGGTTGCAGCCTTGATCGTGATGGGCATCGTCGCCCTTCTCGCGGTGTTCTTCGACTCACGGATTGCAGCCCTTGGCTGGATCGGCGCGGCACTGTCGCTGGCCACGGTGGTGACCACAGCGATGATCTACACCCAACTCAAATCGGTCCCACGTTGGCACCAGGCGCTCACGCCCTTGCACCTGGTCTCGGCCAGCCTTGCCGGTGGCGCGCTTCTGGCCGGTCAGATCACCTCTGCCCAAATCCTGCTTGCACTTGCGGGGCTGATCCAGATCGCCCATTGGGCGCGCGGCGATCGGCGCTTTGCCGAGGCTGGCCAATCCATCGCCAGCGCCACGGGCCTATCCGAAGCCGGACGCATCCGCGCCTTTGCACCCCCCCATACCGGCACCAATTACCTGTTGCGCGAGATGGTTCATGTCGTTGGCCGCAAACATGCCCAACGCCTTCGGATCATCGCGCTCGGCTTGGGCTATGCGCTGCCCCTCGGCCTGATCTTGGTCCCCGGTGCGTCCCATGGCTTGGGCGGGCTTGCTGTGCTGTCGCATCTCTTGGGCATGCTGGCCTCGCGCTGGCTGTTCTTTGCACAGGCCGAGCATGTCGTCGGGCTTTACTATGGCGCACGCGGCGAAAGGATCGGCGCATGTTGAAGTTCACCATTCCCCAGATGGAACGCTTCCTTGAACAGGTCTTTCCACAGGTCGCAGGCCAGTTCAGCATCGACCAGATGGATGCGGCGCTCCTGGTGATGCGCCTGCACCACGATGAGCGCCATTTGCGCCCCGGCGGCACGGTATCTGGCCCCGCCATGTTCGCACTGGCCGATGTCGCGGCCTATGTCGCGACCATGGCGCGCATCGGCCCCGAGGCGCTGACCGTCACCACGCATTGCAGCATCGATTTCATGCGCAAACCCGCGGCAGGGGTCGATATCCTCGCCCATGCCCGCGTGCTGAAACTGGGCCGGACATTATCCGTGACCGATGTGCTGCTCCATGCCGAGGGCGCCACCGACCCCGTGGCCCATGCCAGCCTGACCTATGCCATCCCGCCAAAGCGCATCACATAGGCCGATCAATCGTATTTGCGTTGATCGTCGATGACCTTGCCATCATTGGGCAGGCTGCCGGGGGCGACAATCTCGACGCGGCCCTTCAGCTTCATCACCGCCGCGACACTGTCGCCGAGTGCCACCGCATCGGCACCCGCAGCCTCGACCTGCACGGTCATGGCGTCCATCTCGCCCTCGCGGGTGGCGATGACGCGGGCGCGGGCCACCTCTGGATGACGGGCGACGAATTCGGCCACCTGTTCGGGCCGCACGAACATGCCCTTGATCTTGGTGGTCTGATCGGCGCGCCCCATCCAGCCCTTGATCCGCATGTTGCTGCGCCCACAGGGGCTTTGCCCCGGCAAGACGGCACTCAGATCGCCGGTCGCAAAGCGGATTAACGGGTAATCGGGGTTCAGCGTGGTCACCACCACCTCGCCCACCTCGCCCTCGGGAACGGGATCGCCGGTTCCAGGGCGCACGATCTCGACGATCACACCCTCATCGACGATCATCCCCTCCATCGCGGCGGACTCATAGGCAATATTGCCAAGATCGGCCGTGGCATAGCATTGCAGACAGGCAATCCCACGATCGGCATATTCCTGTCGCAGCGAGGGGAACAGCGCCCCACCCCCAACCGCCGCACGGGTAAAGGACAGCGCCACACCCATCTCCTCGGCCCGATCGAGAATGACCTTCAGGTAATCGGGCGTGCCGACATAGGCGGTGCAGCCCACATCCTTGGCCGCGCGTACCTGCAACTCTGTCTGACCGACACCGGCAGGTAGCACCGCCGCCCCCACCGCGCGCGCCCCGCTCTCAAAGATCATCCCCGCAGGCGTCAGGTGATAGCCGAAACAATTCTGCACGATATCGCCCGGCCCGATGCCCACCGCATGCAAGAACCGCCCGATCCGCCACCAGTCATGGCTGACGCCACCGGGCTCATAGATCGGGCCGGGGCTTTGAAAGACATGGGCCAGATTGCGCACGGGCAAGCCGCCAAAGGGCGGCTGTGCGGCCTGCCGCGTTACCAGATCAGCCTTTCGCAGCACAGGCAGATGGGCCAACGCGCCCAGATCCATGATCGCGGCCCGACCATTGGCGGCAAGTTGTGCGTTCAGACGCATCAACTGGTCGGCGGCGCGCGCATCGGCACTCCGTGTCTCGAGCGCGTCGAAATATTTCCGTTTCTCATCCAACATCAGCTTAGCCACCGTTTCCGCCGCCGGTAGCTGCGCACATCGCGAAAGCTTTTCCGGCCCTCCTCGGACATGCCGAGATAGAATTCCTTCACATCGGGGTTCTCGCGCAATTCCGCCGCCGGCCCATCCATCACCACGCGGCCCGACTCAAGGATGTATCCGTAATGCGCGAAACGCAGCGCCACATTGGTGTTCTGCTCAGCCAGCAGAAAGGTCACGCCCTGCTCTTCGTTGAGGCGTTTGACGATATCAAAGATCTGTTCCACCAGCTGCGGCGCCAGCCCCATCGATGGCTCGTCGAGCAAGATCGTCTCGGGTCGGCTCATCAGCGCGCGGCCAATGGCCGTCATCTGCTGCTCCCCGCCCGAGGTATAGCCTGCCTGGCTTGTTCGCCGCTCCTTGAGGCGCGGGAAATAGGTATAGACCATCTCCAGATCGGCCGCGATCGCGCCCTTGCCGTCGCGCCGTGTATAGGCGCCGGTCAACAGGTTCTCCTCGACGGTCAGATGCTCAAAGCAATGCCGCCCTTCCATCACCTGGATCACGCCGCGATCCACCAATTCCGAGGGGGTCAAGTGCTGGATACGCTCACCACGATAGGTGATCATTCCCTTCGTCACCTCGCCGCGCTCGGAATGCAAAAGGTTCGAGATCGCCTTGAGCGTCGTGGTCTTGCCTGCGCCGTTACCGCCCAAAAGCGCGGTGATCCCGCCCTTCGGCACCTTGAGGCTGACCCCCTTCAGAACAAGGATCACATGGTTGTAGATCACCTCGATATTGGTGACCTCAAGCAGTGTCTCGGCTGCGGCCTTTTCGGGCATCGCGCCGCCGCTCTGGGTCTGTTCGGGCTGATCCAACATCTCCCGGCACTCCTCGTCTCCGGCGCCGCGCATGGCCCCGTGTCAATCCCATCGGGCCTGCCTTCACGGCTTACCCTTCATCTTTCCAAAAATACGCAAATCCCGGCGGCGACAGCCTGCGCCGCCGCCGGGGTCTTGGCTTAGCTGCCGTTGCAGTTGCGCGGCGTGATCCCGGCTTCGGCGGCATAGGCGGCAGAATCTTCGAGGACCAGCGGCCCCGTCACGCTGTCATCGGGCGCGATGAAATCGGTCAGTGTGACCCATTCCGTCCCGTTCCACTGCGTCATGATCGCCTGACCCGTGCCGCCATGATCGCCACAGCTGACCGCGAATTCAGGCCCGATGCCCGGCATGCCCAAGGCATCCATCCGCGCATTGGTCATCTCGAGCGCTTCCATCCCGTCGCGCATCATCGCCGGCGTGATATCGGCCACGCCATGGATCTCTTGCGCCTTGCGCGCGGCTTCGGCGGCCAGCATCGCGGCGTACATGCCACGGGTATACAGCACCGACCCAAGGTTCGTGCCATCGCCCGCCGCAAGCCCCGCATCGATCACATGTTGCTGGATCTCGGCAAAGACCGGCATATCGCCCAAACGGTTCATGTTGAGCGCGCGGTAACCCGCTGCCGCCTGCCCCGCCGAGGCAACATCGTGATCGGCGCCTGCCCACCAATTGCCGATGAAGTTCTCAAGCGGATAGCGGATGTTGATCGCTTCCTGGATCGCGACCTGGTTCATCACGCCCCAGCCCCAGAACAGGACGTAATCGGGCCGGTCGCGGCGGATCTGAAGCCACTGGTTCCCCTGCTCTTGGCCGGGGCTATCCACCGCCAAAAGGTTCAGCGTGAACCCATGCTGCGCGGCGAGCGTCTCCAATGTGCGGATCGGCTCCCGCCCATAGGCCGAGTTGTGGTAAAGCAGCGTGATCTTCTTGCCGCTCAGCGAACCGCCGTTTTCGTCCAAAAGGACGTTGATCATCACCGATGCCGCATCCCAGTAATTCGCAGGATAGTTGAAGACATGGCTGAACACTTCGCCATTGACGGCGGAGGTGCGGCCATAGCCCATCGTGTGCAGCGGGATGCCATCGGCGGTCGCGCGCGGGATCAGCTGATAGGTGATCCCGGTCGAAAGCGGTTGATAGACCAGCGCGCCATCGCCCTTGGTCGCCTCGTAGCACTCCACGCCGCGCTCGGTGTTATAGGCGGTCTCACATTCCACCACCCGCACCGGCACGCCGCCGATGCCGCCATCGCGCTGGTTGAGAAGCGTGAAATAATCCTGGTAGCCATCCGAGAACGGGATGCCGCCCGCCGCAAAGGGGCCGGTCCGATAGGACAGGTCGGGGAACATCAGGTCGGCGAATGCCGGGCTTGCAAGCATGGCCCCGGCTGCGACCGTTGTCAGCAGTTTCTTCATCGAGGTAGTCCTCCCTTGGGTTTGATCCGATCTTGTCTCGACCCGGTTCAATGCCGGATTTCTCGCTTGGCGTTCCGCGCCTCGCTGCGCGGTCTGCATGTTTTCAGGGGCCAAAAGACCCTTATCCACCACTCAATGCGGAAAGGGCCAAAGGCGCAATTTCTCCTTGGCCAAAGACCATAGACGCGCCAGCCCATGCGGCTCGACGATCAGGAAGAACATGATCAAGCCGCCTACGATCACGAATTGGAAATGCGTGGCCAAGGCCGTGTCCCAGCCCATCGTATCGACCAGCAACACCTTCAACGCGACGGGCAGCAACACCATGAAGGCCGCACCCGCAAAGCTGCCAAAAAGCGAGCCAAGCCCACCGATGATGATCATGAACAGCACGAGGAACGATTTCTGGATGCCATACGCCTCGCCCACCTCGACCGCGCCAAGATAGACGGTGAACAACAGCGCGCCCGCCACGCCGACATAGAAGGACGACACCGCAAAAGCCGAGAGCTTGGCGCGCAACGGGTTCACCCCGATGATCTCGGCGGCGATATCCATGTCGCGGATTGCCATCCATTGCCGCCCCATCGCACCCCGCGTCAGGTTGCGCGCGACCCATGCCAGCACAAAGACAAAGGCAAGGCAGAACAGGTATTTCACCCATGCCTCGGCATTGGGGCCGGTCACTGCATGACCAAACAAAAGCCGTTCAGGCGCGGTGATCTGGCCGGATGCGGAATAGTTGTAAAACCACGGCACCTTGTTGAATAGCCAGACAAGAAAGAACTGCGCAGCAAGCGTCGCCACGGCAAGGTAGAACCCCTTGATCCGCAGCGAGGGCAGACCAAACATCACCCCCACCATGGCCGTCATCGCCCCCGACAACAGCGTGACGGTGACCATGTCCATGCCCGGAAATGCCGTCATCAACTTGTAGGAGGTATAGGCCCCCACGGCCATGAACCCGCCCGTCCCTAGGCTGACCTGCCCGCAATACCCCGTCAGGATGTTCAACCCGATGGCCGCGATCGCATAGATCAGGAACGGGATCAGGATCGCACTGGCCCAGTAATCGGTGATCACAAAGGGGATAATCCCCAGCGCCACTGCGAGAACGGCGTAATAGCGATAGCGGTCAAATGCGATGGGAAAGGTCTGGCTGTCATCGGCGTAGGATGTCTTGAAATCGCCCGCTTCACGGTAGAACATCAGATCGCCCCCTCATTCCGGCCAAGATGCGCGGCCATGCGCTGCGGTTCTTGGTGCCTTGGCATGCTGCATCGCCCCATGTCTCACACCCGCTCGATGATCTTTTCGCCAAACAGGCCTTGCGGCCGGAACACGAGGAAAACGAGCGCCAGCACATAGGCGAACCAGTTTTCCGTCGCGCCGCCGATCATCGGGCCTATGGCAAATTCGAACAGCGCCTCGCCCACACCAATGATCAGCCCGCCAATGATCGCGCCGGGGATCGAGGTGAAGCCGCCCAGCATCAAGACCGGCAGCGCCTTGAGCGCGATCAGCGAAAGCGAGAACTGCACGCCGGATTTCGAGCCCCACATGATGCCCGCAACCAGCGCAACAATCCCCGCCAGGGACCAGACCAGCACCCAGACGTAATTCAGCTTGATTCCGACCGACAGCGCCGCTTGGTGGTCGTCGGCCACAGCCCGCATTGCGCGGCCCTGCTTGGTGTATTGCGCAAACGCGATCAGCCCTGCGACCAGCACCGTCGCCACGATAGCGGCCGTGATATCGAGATTGTCGATAAAGAACCCGTAGCCGAACAGGTTGAATGTCACGGCATCGATACTGTCGTTAATCCCCTGCGGCAGGCCCACATCCAGATTGCGGATTTCCGACCCCCACATCAGGTCGCTGACCCCCTCAAGGAAATAGGCAAGCCCGATGGTCGCCATGAACAAGATGATCGGTTCTTGGCCCACCAAATGGCGAAACACGAACCGTTGCGCCAAGATGGCAAAGCCGATCATCACCAAAGCGGTCAGCAAGATCGCAGCAAGCGCTGGCACCTCCCATCCGAAGTAATGGATATCGGTGCCGAAGATCTCGTTGATCAGATGCCCGAACGGCACGCGGCCTTGCTGGATACCGACCAGCGTCATCGCTGCAAAGAGTGCCATCACACCCTGCGCATAGTTGAAGATACCACTTGCCTTGAAGATCAGTACGAAGCCCAGCGCGACCAGCGCGTACATCACCCCGTTCAACAGGCCGTTGAGCGTGACCTCCATCGCGAAAATCAATTGGTCGGGCATGCGCGGCCTCCGTCGCTCGGCGTATGTACGCGGTGTGTACGGGCGGTGTACGGGATGTGTCGCATCCGCTTAGTCATGGCTGACCCCCAGATAGGCGTCGATCACCTCTTGGTTGGCGCGCACTTCGGCGGGGGTGCCATCGCCGATCTTTTTGCCGTAATCCATCACCACGACACGGTCCGACAGGTCCATCACCACGCCCATGTCATGCTCGATCAACACGATGGTGGTGCCGAATTCATCGTTCACATCGAGGATGAAGCGGCTCATATCCTCCTTCTCCTCGACATTCATGCCCGCCATCGGCTCGTCGAGAAGCAAGATCTTGGGTTCCGAAACCAACGCGCGTGCCAGCTCCACCCGCTTTTTCAACCCGTAAGGCAGGCGGCCAACAGGCGTTTTGCGGATATGCTGGATCTCAAGGAAATCAATCACTTCCTCAGCGCGCTTGCGGTTCTCTACCTCTTCGCGCTGCGCGCGGCCCCACCAAAAAGCCTGGTCAAGGATGCTGGCCTTCATATGGTTGAGCCGCCCGGTCATGACGTTGTCCAGCACCGTCATCCCCTCGAACAGCGCGATGTTCTGGAAGGTGCGCGCAATGCCTTGGCGGGCAACCTGATAGGGCTTCATCGGCGGCCGGCGCGCGCCGCGATAGATCATCTCGCCTTCTTGCGGATGGTAGAAGCCGCTGATCACGTTGAGCATGCTCGACTTGCCCGCACCATTCGGCCCGATGATCGCCCGGATCTCGCCTTCACGAATGTCAAAGCTGATATCCTTGATCGCCACCACACCACCAAAACGCAGCGTGATATTGCGCATCTCCATCACTACACCACCAATCCTGCGACCGTCCGCGGTGGTGTATCCTTGTTGGCCCGCATCAAGCATCGCTGCCCCCCCCCGCCACGGTCATTCCGCCGCCACCTTGCCGGTTGCATGGTCACCGACCACGGCCGCGTCGCGGATTTCCAAAGTCGCGCTGATCTTGCCCAATCGCCCATCTTCGTAAGTGACGGCGGTTTCGGTGTATTGCTCGGTCTTGCCGGAATAGAGCGCCGCGATCAGATCGGCGAATTTCTCTTCGATGATCCGGCGACGCACCTTGCGGGTTCGGGTCAGTTCGCCGTCATCGGCATCCAGTTCCTTGTGCAGCACCAAGAAGCGATGCACCTGACAACCCGACAGCATGGCATCGCCCGAAACGGAGCGGTTAACCTCCTCGACATGGGATTGGATCATATCGAGCACCCGCGGATGCCCGGCCAATTCCTGATACGAAGCATAGGCGATATTGTTGCGCTCGGCCCAATTTCCCACAGCCGTCAGATCGATGTTGATCAGTGCCGTACACATGTTGCGGCCATTGCCGAAGACCACAGCCTCGAGGATATTGGGGAAGAATTTCAGCTTGTTCTCGACATATTTGGGCGCAAAAAGCCGCCCATCAGCCATCTTGCCCACGTCCTTGGCACGGTCGATGATGCGCAGATGGCCGGTGCCGTCCTCGATGAAACCGGCGTCCCCCGTGGCCACCCAGCCTTCGCTATCCTTGGTCGCGGCGGTGCTTTCGGCATTCTTGTAGTATTCGACGAACACGCCCGGAGAGCGGTAGAAAACCTCGCCATTCTCGGCGATGCGCAACTCCACCCCCGGCGAGGGGATGCCGACAGTATCAGGGCGCACCTCGTGATCGGGTTGCTGGGTGATGAAGACCGAAGCCTCGGTCTGGCCATAGAGCTGTTTAAGATTGATGCCCAAGGCCCGGTAGAAATCGAAAATTTCCGGGCCGATCGCCTCGCCCGCAGTATAGCCCACGCGGATCCGGCTCATGCCGAGCGTGTTTTTCAGCGGCCCGATGATCAAGAGATTACCAAACCAATAGATCAGCCGCTCGACCATGCCCACAGGCTTGCCATCCAGCAGCTTAGGGCCAACCGCCTTGGCATGATCGAGGAAGCGGGCAAACATCGCACGCTTCAAGGGGCCAGCATCCTCCATGCGGATCATCACCGATGTCAAAAGCGTCTCGAACACGCGCGGCGGGGCAAAGAAATAGGTCGGCCCGATCTCGCGCAGATCGGTCATCATCGTGTCGGCGCTTTCGGGGCAGTTGACGCAAAACCCCGTCCAATAAGCCTGTCCGATGGAAAAGATGAAATCGCCGACCCATGCCATCGGCAGATAGGCCAGCACCTCGTCATCGGCGCGCAACCGATCAAACTCGGACGAGGCCTTGGAGGTCATGATGATGTTGCGATTGGACAAGACCACGCCCTTGGGCTTGCCGGTCGTCCCCGAAGTATAGAGCATCACGCATGTCGAGGCGAAATCAAGCGCCCCCTCGCGGGTGACAAGCTCTCCCTCAAGGCGCGGGCGGGCGGCGCGGCCCTCGGCCTGCACATCGGCCAGCGCGTGCAATTTGCTGTGGTCATATTTGCGCAAGCCGCGCCCATCGAGATAGATGATATGCTCGATCTGCGGCACGCGATCCTGAAGTTCGATGACTTTGTCCACCTGCTCCTGATCGCCACAAATCACGAAGCGGGCAAAGCAATGCTCCAGCACATAGGCCATCTCTTCGGCGACCGCGTCTTGGTAAAGCGGCACAGGCACCGCGCCGACCTTTTGGGCGGCCACCATCGACCAGTAAAGCGCGGGCCGATTACGCCCGATCACCGCCACATGATCGCCGCGCGCCACACCCAAGGCCAAGAGCCCAAGGGCGATTGCCTCGATTTCCTCGGCGGCCTCGGCCCATGTCCAGCTTTGCCAGATGCCCAGCTCTTTTTCGCGATAGGCCGGTTTGCCGCCGAACTGGGCGACATTGCGCGCCAAAAGCGCAGGCACGGATTGGGGAACATCCCGGGATGTATCGTTATGCGCCAATGTCTCTCTCCCTTCGCCGGGTATCCTCCCTCCCGGCGTTCATGTCCCGTGTTGCGGGCAAGGGCGACTCCCCGCGCGGCCATGACCCCCTCACGCTCACCATGAAACTTTACCCTAGTTTTGCCGAATTCTAACGAATTGTAACAATTTCATGTGGCTCCTTGACCTGTGCCAGCAGGCCATGCAGCGATGACCGGGGGAAGGGCGGATAGGCGATGCAGCATCGAAAAGGTACAGATCACCTGACGCGTGCGGGGCTGAACCTGATCCAACAGGCCTTGTCGATCTATGATGCCGATTTGCAGCTCGCGGTGTGCAACCGCCCCTTTCAGACCATGTTCGAACTGCCCGAACGGCTGGTGACACAAGGCGCGCATTTCGAAGATACGATCCGCTACCTTGCCGAGCATGGCGAATATGGCGAGATCGGGGATATCGAAGATTTCATCCGCACCCGCGTGGAACAGGCGCGCGCCTTCGCACCCCATTACATGGAACGACGCCGCGCCAATGGCCGCACCATCAGTGTCGAGGGCTGCCCCCTGCCCGAAGGGGGGTGGGTCACGGTTTATACCGACATTACCGCCATCAAGCGGCAAGAAAAACTGCTGCGTGCAAGGTCCGAGGAATTGTCGGATCAAGTCTTGGGTTACGCTGAGGAAGTGGCCGAGACAAACCGCGCGCTCGAGGCGACCATCGCCCAACTCGAAGAGGCCAAGGCCGAGCTGACCGAGATGGAAGCGCGTATTCGCCTGACCACGGAAATGACGCCCGCCCATATCGCGCGCGTCGATCGCGATGGTGTTTATACCTACACCAATCGGCGGCTATCCTCGCTCTTGCCGGGACGCCAAAGCGATATCGTGGGCCTCAGTTTTGAGCAGGCCTTGGGCGAAGATACGGCCGCGCGGCTACGCCCCTACCTGCAACGCGCCCTCCAAGGCGAGGCAAGTGTTCTGGAATTCACCGAAAGCGAAAGCGGACGACGCATCAGAACCGCCTTTACACCCGACAAGCTCGCGCCCGGCGATGTGGCCAGCGGTGTCTATCTTCTGTCCACCGACCTGACCGAGGAGGCCCAGGCGCGCGCCGCACTTGCGCAGACCCACAAACGCGAATTGGCTGCACAGCTGACCAGCGGGCTTGCCCATGATTTCGCCAATCTGCTGACGATCATTCTAGGGCTGCAAGGTCGGCTTGAACGGTTATCGCTGCCAGATGGTGCGCAAGAATTGACGATGGCGACACGGGCGGCCGCCCGGCGTGGGGGGGACCTTTTGAACAAGATCGCCCGCATTTCCGGACCGCGCGAAACCAGCGAAGCGCCCACGGTCTTGGCCGATTTTCTCGATGCGCTTGCCCCGCTTGCGCGCGCAACGCTACCTGCCGATCTGGCGCTAACGATCGAGAACCGGGTGAACCATACCGCCTTGATGCTCGATGTGGGCCTTTTGCAAGACAGTCTCTTGAACCTCGTGCTGAATGCGCGCGATGCCATCGGCACCAATCGGCCGGGCAAGATCGCAATCCATATGTCATCAGTGCAGGAGACATGGCTCGATATCGCGGTCAGCGATAGTGGTCCAGGCTTCTCAGAGACGGCGCTTGCCCATGCGCTCGATCCCTTTTTCACCTCCAAGGGCGATGCCGGATCGGGCCTTGGGCTGACGATGGTCTATGACGCGGTCAAGCTGGCCGGTGGGCATGTCCGCCTTGAAAACCTTGCCACGGGCGGGGCGATGGTGTCCCTCCGCCTGCCCTTGCGCCCAACCGAGGCCGAGGCCCGCCCACGCCTTGTGCTTTTGGTCGAGGATACGCCTGATATCCGCGCAGCGATCCGCGCCGATCTGACCGATCTCGGTCATCAGGTCCTCGAGGCCGCAAGCGCCGAGGAAGCCTTGGCCTTGGCCGATGTTCCCGGCATCGACTGGGTGCTTTCCGATATCCGCCTTGGGCCAACGGATGGAGTCGCACTCTTGGCGCGGATTGCATCGAAACAACCCACCCTCAGGCTGGCGCTAATGACATCGCTGCCCATCAGCGATCCGCTGCGGCGTGAAGGGGCCGCGCGCTGGCCGGTGCTTGCAAAACCCGTCAGCGCCAAGGCCCTCGACTCGCTCTTGAAGCAGGAGTTCGCGTAATGACCGCCCCCTTGATCGCGATCCTCGACGATGAGCCCCAAATCCGCGCCTTGTTGTCCGAGACATTGACGGAGGCGGGGTTTCGCACCGCCGCCTTTGCGCGCGCCACCGAATTCGAAGCCGCCTTAGCGCGCACGACTCCCGATGTTTGCCTTGTCGATCTCGGCCTGCCCGACCGCGACGGGCTGGCCTTGGTGCATCGGCTGGCCTTGGAGTCGGGGGCGACGATCATCATCATCTCGGGCCGGGCGCAGGTCCAAGATCGCGTCACCGGGCTGGAACTGGGGGCGGATGACTACATCATCAAGCCTTTTGACCCGGCCGAGGTCGTGGCCCGCATCCGCGCCCGGCTACGCACTCCTAAATCGGCGACACCCGCGCATGCGACGGCCCGTTTCAACGGATGGACCGCCCATTTCGAACGCTACCTTTTGACCGCCGATGATGGGCGAGAGGTCAGCTTTTCCCATGCCGAGGGCGAGGTGCTGCGCCTGTTTCTCGAGGCACCAAAGAGGCTGATATCGCGTCAGCAGATGCAAGAAAGCCTTGGTGGCGGCGCAGGTGAAAGTTTCGACAGGGCAATGGATGTGCGTATCTCGCGCCTGCGAACCAAGCTTGGCGAAGATCCCAAGAACCCGCGCCTGATCAAGACGATCTATGGCGCGGGCTACATCTTCTTGGGCGATGTGAACTGGCATTAAGCCTATCAAGCACGGCAAGCCCCCGGCCATGCAAGCCTTGATCGCGCAAAGCCACGGCTGTATCGCGCCCCCTCTCTCGGCGCGATGATCGACAGACGTTGATTGGCCTAAACATGACGTCGGTGTAGGTTGGGCGGTTTGTGGCCATGCGCTTGATCCCGACATCGCATTGTCGCGCGCAGGCCAGACCTATGCTGTGATCAGGCGCCTGATGGCGGAAACGACAGCGCAGCCATGGCCACCCGTTACATCCCTCTCGCCCTTCACCACAGCCCTGCGCCCAAGGTTCGGCATTTCGCTTTGCTGGCAGGGATCGAGGCAAGTGTGCGCGGCACGCTGATCTCAGCGATGCCGCTGGTCGTCTATGATGCACTCGGCAGCGCCGAAGCTACATCGGCAACCTATTTCTTGGCGGGGCTTGTGGCACTTGCTTGGGGGTTAATGGTGCCATGGGCGACGCGCTTTGTGCCGCGAAGGCTGGCTTATTCAGCAGGGTGCTTGCTGTATCTGGTCGGCATGACACTGGCCATGATTGGCACCCCTGCAAGCGTGCCGCTGGCGCTGATGTGCCTTGCGATGGCGACGGCCACGACCTTTGTGTGCTTTAACGCCTATATCCTCGACTATATCGAACGCGGCGAACTGGGCAAAAGCCAATCCACACAGATGGTCTATGCAGCTGGGCCTTGGGCAATCGGGCCGATGCTGGGTGTTTGGCTACATGATTGGTGGGCGCCTGCACCCTTTATCTTGGCAGGCTTTTTCGCCACTGCCCTTTTGGTCACCTTTTGGGTGCTGCGCTTGGGCAATGGCAAACAGATCCGCCGCGCCAAGGGACCGGCCCTTAATCCGCTTGCCTATCTCGGTCGCTTCTTTCGCCAGCCACGCCTGATCGCAGGCTGGATGTTTGCCGTGATGCGATCCTGTGGCTGGTGGGTCTATGTTGTTTACCTGCCGATTTTCTGTATCGAGGCGGGGCTGGGCGACAAGGTGGGCGGCATCGCGCTGTCACTGTCCAACATGCTGTTGTTCCTATCGCCGCTCATGCTGCGCCATGCGCGGCGCACATCGGTGCGACGCTCGGTGCGGCTGGCCTTTGGGTTATGCGGCGGGCTCTTCCTCGTGGCAGCGGTGGCATCACCATTGCCATGGGCGACGGTCCTTGCCTGCATGGGGGCATCAGTCTTTCTGGTGCTCCTCGATGTGGTGGGTGGGCTGCCCTTCTTGATGGCGGTCAAACCCTCTGAGCGGACCGAGATGAGCGCAGTTTATTCCAGCTTCCGCGATGTCTCGGGCATTCTGACGCCGGGTTTCGCATGGCTGGTGCTGCTGGTCGCGCCGTTGCCCGGCATCTTTGCGGCGACGGGGGCCGGGCTGTTTCTGGCCTTTGGTGTCGCTGGGCGCTTGCACCCGCGGCTAGGAGCCGCGCGCACAGCACCCCTAGCAAGCCACGGCACGGCAGCCACCAAGCGCCAACCGGCTTGACATGGGCAAAGGGAGGGTGGCGCGCGGTCGGACGTGATCGCCGATGCGCCCCACTCAACCACGCGTCGCCTCTTGTTAATCCAACAACCCCACGAGCCCCAAGCTGACCTGCGGCACATAGGTGACCAAGAGCAGGATAAAGGCCAAAACCCCGATGAAGGGCAGGTTGGTGCGGGTCGTCTCCCATATGCCCGCCTTGGCGATGGAACAGGCGGTGATTAAGACACTGGCCACGGGCGGCGTCTGTTGCCCAATGGCGAGGTTGAGCGTCACGATAATCCCGAAATGCACTGGATCGATGCCCACCGCCGTGACCAAGGGCATGACGATCGGCACGACCAAGATAATTGCTGCCGCCCCGTGCAGGAACATGCCCAAGACCAAGAGCAAGACATTGAGGAGCGCCAGCACGACCCATGGATTGGTGGTGAACTCGGTGATTGCGGCGGCAAGCTGCTGTGGCACCTGCGCTTGTGTCAGGAACAGGCCGAGTGCAGCCGATGTCGCCACCAAGAGCATCACGACGCCTGTTTGCGATATCCCGTCCAGCATCGCACGATGCAGCCGCGTGATGTTGAGGTCGCGATAGATGACACCGCCCACGAACAGCGCCGCGACAACCGCTAATGCCGCCCCCTCTGTCGCAGTGACGATGCCCGAAAAGATGCCTCCCAGAATGATCAGTGGCATGGTCAGCGCCCAAGCCGCCTCGCGGAAGGCTTGGGCCAGGCGGCACAGGTTGAACGCCTCTTCGCGCGGGAGATCGTAGCGCACCGCAAGGAAATAGGTCACGAGCATCAGCAAGAAGCCGCCCAAGACACCGGGGATGATGCCCGCCACGAACAGCTTGAGAACCGAGGTTTCGGCGATCGCGCCATAAAGGATCATCGGGATCGAAGGCGGAATGATGATCGCAAGCGATGCCGAAGACGAGGTGATGGCGGCGGCCATCGTGCGGGTATAGCCGCGCTTTTTCATCTCGGGGATCATCACGGTGCCGGTCGCGGCCACATCGGCCACGGCCGAGCCCGAGATTTCGGCAAAGACCATCGACACGCCGATATTGACCATGCCAAGGCCGCCGCGCACGAAACCGATCAGCGCCGAGACGAAATTGATCAGCCTAACCGAAATGCCCGAGGTGTTCATCAAACTGCCCGCAAGGATGAACAGCGGGATCGCGATCAGCGGAAAAGATGTGGCGCCTGTGTAAAGCGCGATGGCGACATCATAGAGCTGCATCGGCCCCGTGGTCAGCAGAAAGCCGACCACCGCGACGATCCCAACCGACACCGCGATCGGCACATTGAGCAAGATCAGACCGATCAGGCTGGCCGCTGTGAAGAAAAGGATCATCAGACAGCCCCTTTGCGGTCATCAGTGCGCATATCGGCCTCTGCGGCGGCGATGGCTTCGGCAATCTCGGCATGGTCACGGTCGATCCCGGCCATCGCATCTTGCAGGATTTTCGGGAAGGTGCCGATCGAGGCAAAGATCATCAGCGCGCCCGTGATCGGGATCACGGATTGCACGACACCCAAGGACACCCATGGCAGGCTGACCATCGTGTCGAAGGCGGCAATCGGCAGGATCGCCCAGCCATACCAGACGGCAACGCCGAAAAAGCCGATGATGGCAAGCTCGGCGAAAACGACGAAGAACAGGCGCAGCGGTTTGGGCATCGCCATGACCAGCCCGCCGAACCCCATGTGCTGGCGGTGAAACATCGCATGCACCGCCGCGAAATAGGAAAGCCAAGCCAGCATGATTTGGGCGACCTCATCATACCAGCTGGGAGAGGCACCAAGATATCGCATCGTGGCCGCATAGACGACCGTCGCAGTCAGCACGACAAGCAAGAGGAGGCACATCGCCTCGACGGATCGCGCGACCGAGCGGATCAACACCGACATTTTGGGTTCCCTTCAAGGATTGCGCCGGCCGATCGGCCGGCCGGCGCTTCAGAGAGTTGATCGTTGATCAGTTCGACGCGGCCAAGGCCTGTGCCGCGGCAACAAGTTCGGCACCACCTTCGACACGCTCGGCGAACATCGCGTAGATCGGCGCGGAGGCTTCGATGAAGGCGGCCTTGTCGGCCTCGTTCACAGCAACGCCAGCGGCGACGACCCGATCAAGTAGGCTTTGATCGGCGCTTTCACCTTGACCAAAGGCCCAGCCCTGCACCTCGCTGGCAACCTCGGTTGCGGCGGCGCGCACATCATCGGAGAGACCATTCCAGCTTGTCACACCGGCGGTCAGGTAGCTGGGCGAATACACATGGCCGGTCAGGCTGAGATAGCCCTGCACCTCGTGCAGATTGGCGCCGACGATATTTGTCAGCGGGTTTTCCTGACCGTCCATCGTGCCGGTCTGCAAGGCGACGAACAGCTCAGAAAAGGCCATCGCAGTCGGGTTCGCGCCATAGGCCTGGAACATCGCCACGCGCCATTCCGACGACGGCGTGCGGATCTTCAGCCCGGCCAGATCGGCGGGGGTGTTGATCGGGCGCACCGAATTGGTGATCTGGCGGAAACCGTTTTCCCAAGTCGAGATGACCTGAAGCCCTTCCTCGGCCGCAAGGGGGGCAAGCTTGGGCTGCACGATCTCGGCATCGATGCGGGCCATGTGCGCGCGGTCCTGCACCAAGAAGGGTAGATCGAACAACGCGAATTCATCGGCGACATTGGTCATGATCGACGACAGCAGCGTGAAATGCACGGTGCCAAGACGCAGCTTTTGCATCAGCTCGCGCTCATCGCCAAGCTGGCCGTCTGCGTAGAATTCGACCGTATGCGCATCACCCAACTTTGCCTGAAGCTCGGTCGCGAAACGCTGTGCGCTTTGACCCTGCAAGCTGTTTTGTGCGGCACCCACGGCCACGATGATGGTTTCCGCCGCAACGGGTGCCGCGACCGTTCCGAGAAGACCCGCGAAAGCGGCGGCCTTAAGTGTACGAATTGAAAACATGTTTTCCTCCCTGGTTTTCAATCCAGACGACCCATCCTTGCGCGCCAACGTAACTCATTGTGGAATTTGGTCGTTTGAATTTGGTATGCCAAATACCATTGACATATCCATCTGGCAAGGGCAAATCACATGCAAGGGTTCGCGCCGGTGCGGCCTCGATCTGATCCGGCAGGGCCACCTTCGGGAGTGAAGACCAAATGACCAAGATCCGCTCTGTCCGCACCCGTGTCTGGAACTGGACCGGCCCCACCGTCCCGCCACAGGGGAATTTCTGCACCAACGCCTCCGATGCGCTTTGGGCGCGCGGCGATGCGATGGCGTCTTTCCGGTTCCATCAATGGCTGACCTGCGAGGTGGAAACTGATGACGGCACCATCGGCATCGGCAATGCCGCCCTTGCCCCCACCGTGGTCAAGAAGGCGATCGACGATTGGTTCGCACCGCTCGTGATCGGCGAGGACCCGTTTGACTACGCCCATATCTGGGAAAAGATGTATCGCCGCAGCCATGCATGGGGTCGAAAGGGCATCGGCATGACCGCGATCAGCGCGATTGACCTTGCGATTTGGGATCTGATGGGCAAGCTGACGGGCAAGCCGGTGTTCAAGCTGCTCGGCGGGCGTACCAAGGAAAAGATCCCGGTCTATTACTCCAAGCTCTACGCCGACAGCATCGACGCGATGCAACGTGAGGCCGAGATTGCGGTCAAGGCGGGCTATCAGGGCTTCAAGACGCGCTTCGGCTTCGGTCCCAAGGATGGCGCGGCAGGCATGGCCGAGAACATCAAGCGTGTCGAAGCTGTGCGCGAGGTCATCGGCTATGACCGGGACATCATGCTTGAATGCTACATGGGCTGGAACCTTGATTATACCAAGCGCATGCTGCCCAAGTTGGCGAAATACGAACCCCGCTGGCTGGAAGAGCCGGTGATCGCCGATGACGTGGCGGGCTATGTCGAACTCAATGCGATGAACATCATCCCGATCTCGGGTGGTGAGCATGAATTCTCGGTTCTGGGCTGTGCCGATCTATTGCGGCGGGGTGCTGTCAGTGTCTTGCAATACGACACCAACCGCGTGGGCGGCATCACGGCGGCGCAAAAGATCAACGCCATCGCCGAGGCCTTTCAAGTGCCGGTGATCCCGCATGCGGGGCAGATGCACAACTATCACTTGACGATGGCGAACGTGAATTGCCCGATCAGCGAATATTTCCCCGTCTTCGACGTAGAGGTCGGCAACGAGTTGTTCTACTACATTTTCGAGGGCGACCCGGACGCCGTCGATGGCTATATTGATCTGGCCGACGATGTGCCGGGTCTAGGGATCAGCATCACCGACAAGCACATCCACAATTTCGAGATCATCGAATGACGCGATATTCCGGCATCTGGCCCGTAGCGCCGACCCCGTTCAACCCGGACGGATCAGTGGATTATGACGGCATGCGCCGCGTGATCGATTGCATGGTCGATCAGGGCAATGACGGGATCTGCATCCTTGCCAATTTCTCGGAACAATTCCTGCTGACCGACGAAGAGCGCCGCCGCCTGACCGAGCTCTCGCTCGACCATATGGCGGGCCGCTTGCCGGTGATCGTGACGATCAGCCATTTCTCGACCGAGATCGCAGTGGCGCGCGCGCGACATGCCAAGGCATGCGGCGCGTCGATCCTGATGATGATGCCGCCCTATCACGGCGCGACGATGCGCGGCACGGCAGAACAGACATTCGCGCAATTCGCCGCTGTGGGCGAGGTGGGCTTGCCCATCATGGTGCAGGATGCGCCCCTGTCGGGTGTCGATCTGCCTGTGCCGCTGTTGGTGCGCATGGCGCGCGAGATCGAGATGGTGAAGCTGTTCAAGATCGAATGCGCCGGTGCCGCCGCCAAGCTGCGCGCGCTGGTGGCCGAAGGCGGCGATGCGATCGAAGGCCCGTTTGACGGCGAAGAGGCGATCACCCTTTTGGCCGATCTCGACGCGGGTGCGACCGGCACGATGACAAGCGCGATGATCCCCGAACTGATCAAGCCGATCCTGACCCGCTGGGCGGCAGGCGACCGCGCGGCGGCGACTGATGCCTATGCGCGCATCCTTCCGGCCGTGAACCACGAGAACCGCCAATGTGGCTTCCGCGCAGCCAAGGCCGCGATGATGGCGGGCGGCGTCATCGCCTCCGATGTCTGCCGCCACCCGATCCCGCCGCTGGCACAAGAAACCCGCGCCATGCTGCTTGACCTGCTGCGCCCGCTTGACCCGATCACGCTCAGGTGGGGGCGCTAATGTCGGCAGGTTCGATCCTTTCCGCGCTGGAAGATGTCCAGATCGCGCCGCGCCGGAGCCTCGCCGAAGAGGCTGCCGACAAGCTGCGCGAGGCGATCTTGCTGGAACATCTTGCCCCCGGCACACCCGTGCCAGAACGCGAGCTGTCCGAGGCGATGGGGATCAGTCGCACGCCGCTGAAGGATGCGCTGCGCCTCTTGGAGATGGAGGGGCTGATCGACTACGGCCCGACCCGGCGGCCCCGCGTCGCCAATCCCTCGCTTGCTACGCTACGCGACAACATCACCGTACTAGGCGCGCTCGAAGCCCTGGCAGGTGAATTGGCCTGCGCGGTCGCCACGGCGACGGAATTGGCCGATATCGCCGCGCGCGCCCGCCGTATGGAAACGGATGGCGGCGATGCCTTGGCCTTTTTCCACCAAGACATGAATTTTCACGGCGCGATCGTGGCGGCGGCGCGCAACGCGCCCCTGGCAGACACGCACCGCCAATACAATGCCCGTCTTTGGCGCGCGCGCTTCCTGTCATCGCGCCAGATCGACCGGCGCGAGAATACGCTCGCCGAACATGATCGCATCGTCACCGCGCTGATGGCGCGCGATGGTGTAGCCACGGCCAACGCAATGCGGGCGCATCTGCGCAGCACGATCGAGAATATCGCACGGGTCCATGCCGATGGGCGGGGCCAAGGGGGATGACGTCTGACATGATCACAAGCAAGCCGCGGATCGGGATTCTGGCGGGCGATCCCGCGGGGATCGGACCTGAACTGATCGCCAAGCTGCGCGCCGCCGATGGCGTGACAGAGGCCGCTGATATCCTTTTGATCGGCGATGCCCATATCTTTGCAGCGGGCCAGGCCGTAGCGGGCGTTGAATTGCCGCTGGTGGCGCTTGATGCGCGCAAGGGCTGGGTCGGACAGCACGGCGCGCTGCATGCGCTAGAGACAATCGCGGCAGACGAGGTGGACCTCGCCACAGTGACCGAGGCCGGGGGCCGGTCCGTCCTGCGCGCCCTCGACGAGGCGCTGCTTCTTGCACAAGAAGGCGTGATCGACGCGATCGTCTTTGGCCCCTTCAACAAGGCTTCGATGCACAAGGCTGGTATCGGCCATGACGACGAATTGCATTACATGGCCGAGCGGTTGGGCGTGACAGGCTATATTTCGGAGCTCAACACGCTCGACGGGATGTGGACCAGCCGCGTGACCAGCCATATCGCGCTGCGCGATGTGGCTGATACGATCACTGGCGAACGGGTAGCCCAAGCGACGCATCTGATCCATCGCACGCTGCGCCGGGCAGGCATCGACCGGCCCCGGATCGCGGTCGCGGCGCTAAACCCTCATGCAGGCGATGGCGGCAATTTCGGGCGCGAGGAAATCGACGTTTTGACCCCTGCGATCGAGAATCTAGCCCGCGGGCAGATGTCGGTCACCGGCCCCTGGCCATCGGACACTGTCTTTCTTAAGGCTGTTCGCCGCGAGATCGACGCCGTGGTGACAATGTATCACGACCAAGGTCAGATCGCACTCAAGCTATTGGGCTTTGACCGAGGCGTGACGGTGCAAGGCGGATTGCCCATACCCGTCTCGACGCCCGCACATGGCACGGCCTTTGACATTGCGGGCCAAGGCGTGGCTGATCTCGGTGCAACGCGCGCGGCCTTTGACATCGCCTGCGCCATGGTCACCCATTGGGAAAATGAAAAGGTAACGATGGCATGAACTGGCAACCAAAAGGTGCGCATCTGATCGCTGGGCAGTGGGTTTCGACCCAGGATAGCTTTGCCTCGGAACCCGCATATGGACCGTCACATCGCTTTGCGGTCGGTACGCCTGCGTTGGTCGATCAAGCCGTGAACGCCGCCGAGGCGGCATACATCAGCTATGGGTGGACCACGCGCGCCGCGCGCGCCGCGTTCCTTAATGCCATCGCCGACGAAATCGAGGCCCGCGCAGAGGCGATCACCGCCATCGGCTGTCAGGAAACCGGCCTGCCCGATGGGCGGCTTAACGGCGAGCGCGGGCGCACCACAGGGCAGTTGCGCCTTTTTGCGCAGCATATCCTTGTGGGCGACTATCTCGATCGGCGCCATGATCCGGCGCTGCCTGATCGCCAACCCCTGCCGCGCCCCGACCTGAAGATGATCCAGCGGCCCATCGGCCCCGTTGCCGTGTTCGGCGCATCGAATTTCCCGCTCGCCTTTTCGACAGCTGGGGGTGACACGGCCGCCGCTTTTGCTGCGGGTTGCCCTGTCGTGGTCAAGGGCCATTCCGCCCATCCCGGCACCTCGGAGATTATCGCCGAAGCGATCGAGGCCGCCCGGCAATCCTGTGGCCTGCCGGCCGGTGTGTTTTCGCTGATCCAAGGTGGCAATCGCGCCGTCGGCCAAGCCTTGGTGCAGCATCCGTTGATCCGGGCGGTGGGCTTTACCGGCTCGCTTGCCGGTGGTCGCGCCCTGTTTGATCTATGCGCTGCACGCCCCGACCCGATTCCGTTTTTCGGCGAGCTTGGCTCGGTCAACCCCATGTTCCTTTTACCTGCCGCGATGCGGGCGCGCGGTGCGGCCATCGCCAAGGGGTGGGCGGCCAGCCTGACCATGGGTGCGGGCCAGTTCTGCACCAATCCCGGCATTGCGGTCATCCGCGTCGATCAGGCCGATGCGCTGGCCGATGCTACCTTGGCCGCGCTGACCGAGGTCGGCGACCAGGTGATGCTGACCGAAGGGATCGCGGATGCTTATGCCAAGGGCGCCGCGCGCATGGCCCAAGCCCCCGGTGTGCGGGCGCTCTTGACGCAAATGTGCGATCGTCGCCGCGCCAAGCCGCATCTCTACCGTGTCACCGGCGCGGATTGGCTGGCCAATCACGCCTTGGGCGAAGAGGTGTTCGGCCCCCTTGGCCTGATCGTGACAGCGACCGACGATAGCGAGATGCAGGCCATTGCCCAAAGCCTTGATGGTCAGTTAACCGCGACCTTGCACATGGATGACGCCGATATGACCCTGGCCCAACGCCTTTTGCCGACATTGGAACGCAAGGCAGGGCGGATCGTGGTCAATGGGTATCCCACCGGGGTCGAGGTGGCCGATGCTATGGTCCATGGCGGTCCCTATCCGGCCTCCACCAATTTCGGTGCGACCTCGGTCGGCACCCTATCGATCCGGCGTTTCCTGCGGCCCATCTGCTATCAAAACACGCCCGATGCACTGCTGCCGGAAGGGTTCGGCAAGTCTTGAGTAAATTGCCACCGCGCGAGACACGGATTGGCTGCGGGTGGCAACATCGCAAATATTGAAACGGGGGGCATGCAACGCGGCGCCCTGTTATCCTTCCGTCCTTAAGGCGATGGTCCTGCGCACAACCAAGAGTGCTGCTTTGCACGATGGAGCAAAGCGGCAAGCGCGCAGCTAAGTGCGCCGCGTGATCTAGGAAAACCGCACCACAACCCAAACGCCACGCGGACGCGTGACGGCTAAGGTCTCGATCATGTCCTTGTGCAAACGCTTGCGCAACGCGTTATGGTTGCGTTAACGTTTGCGCAATCGGCGGTGTGCAGCTGCCGAATCGCTACTGCAAAGACCGGGAAACATGGGCGAGAACGGACCGACAATCAAAGAGTTGGCAACCGAGTTGGGAATTTCGGCGGCGACTGTGTCGCGCGCTTTGGCCGGCAATGCCCGCATCTCGCCCGCAACACGCGAGCGGGTCCAAAAAGCGGCGCGCAAAGCGGCCTATGTCCCGAACCGCGCAGCGCGCGCATTGGTCACGGGGACCGGTTTTGGCTTTGTCGGGCTGGTCATGTCCGATCCCGGCTATGGACGCGAACACAGCTATATTGGCGAGTTTGTCCAAGGTCTCGGGCAGGGCTTTTCGGCCCATGGGATCGATTTGTTTCTCGCCTTCGTGCCACAAGACCAGCCCGAGATGCAGGTCATCCGCAACATCGTCTCAAGTCGGCGCGCCGATGGGTTGGTGCTTGGCCGAACCACCGAGAACGATCCGCGTATCGCGTATCTGCGCGAACAGGGATTTCCTTTCGTTGCGCATGGACGGACTGAAAGCGCCGATGCGTCATTCGATTGGATCGATACAGACGGTGCCGCCGCCTTTGCGGAAGGGTTTCGCATGCTCTATGCGCTTGGGCATCGCCGCTTCGGCGTCGTCTCGATCGAAGAGCCGATGACCTTTCGCCAGCACCGCATTGATGGTGTGCGACAGGCGATGCAAGGCACCGATGCCAAACTCGTGATCACTGCCTCGCCGCGCTACGACGCTCAGCGCCGCGAAGCTGCGATCCGTGCCATGTTGCAGGCACCCGATCGGCCCACGGCGATCTTGTGCCTGTTCGACAGCCTTGCACTTTCGGTGCTGGATATCGCAGCCAATCTGGGCTTGTCGGTGCCAGGCGACCTGTCCGTTCTCGGATTTGACAATATCGCGCCCGCTGCACATGCGCGCCCGGCGCTCACGACCTTCGATGCCGATACGTTGGCCTCTGCGCATTGCCTTGCGGAGTTGTTGATCACGCGGCTCGAAAACCCCGGTGCTGCACCCGTTCATCGCTTGATCCAGCCCAAATGTGTGCTGCGACACAGCCATGGGCCAGCCCCGGATTGACAAGGACGACACGAAGAACACAGGGAGGACGACAATGAAACGAATTCTGACACTGACGGCCCTTATGGCGGCGGCATTGCCGCTGATCCCGGCAGCCGCTCAGGCCGAAGCACTGTTTTGGTCCACGCAGGCCAAGCCCGTCGAGGAAAGCCAAGCCATGCGCGAGCAAGTGCTGGCGGGCTTTGCAGGCGGCGTCGATTACCAAGGCATGGACAATGGCCCGTGGCTGACGCGCATTCAGGCCGAATTGCAAGCCGGGAACGGGAGCATCGCGGTCCTTGGCGGGTTGCATGGTGATCTGACAGGGCTTGAAGATGGCTTGATGGACCTGTCCACCATCGACACCAGCGGTATTGGCGAGGCAATGCTGGCGCTTGGCGCGCTCGGCACCGATCAGCAGCTTTACCTGCCGTGGATGCAGGCAACCTATCTGATGGCTGCGAACCGCGAGGCACTGCAATATCTGCCTGCCGGCGCCGATCTGAACGCCCTGACCTATGACCAGCTCATCGCATGGGCGGCCGCCGTTCATGAGGCGACAGGCACCCCACGCTTCGGCTTCCCGGCTGGCCCCCAAGGCTTGCGCCATCGCTTCTTCCAGGGCTTTTTGTTGCCCGCCTATACCGGCTCGACCGTAACGGAATTCCGCTCGGCCGACGCTGTCGAGGCATGGGGCGTGTTTGGTGATCTGTGGGCGCATACCACGCCTGCCTCGACCAATTACAGCTTCATGCAAGAGCCGCTTTTGACCGGCGATGTGTGGATAGCCTTTGATCACGTTGCGCGGCTTGCCGATGCCTTCAACCAGCGCCCCGATGATTTCGTGGCCTTCCCCGCCCCTGCTGGTCCGAAGGGCCGCGCCTACATGCCGGTGCTTGCGGGCCTTGCGGTGATGAAGACCGCACCTGACGCGGCACAGTCGATGGCCTTGGTGGAATACATGCTGCGGCCAGAGACCCAGATCGCGACGCTGCGGGCCACCAACTTCTTCCCGGTCAAGGCCGTGGATATGCCCGCCGATATGCCTGCCTCGGTTCAGGCATTTGCCCCGGCCATCGCCACGATGACAGGTGCCGCCGATGCGCTGCCTGCGCTGTTGCCGATGGGGCTGGGCGACAAGGGGGGCCAGTTCAGCCAGATCTACACCGATACTTTTGAGCAGATCATCCTGGCAGGCCGCCCGGTTCAAGACGTGCTGGATGCGCAAGCCGAAGTACTGCGGGCCTTGATGGTCGAGGCAGGCGCACCTTGCTGGGCGCCTGATGCCCCCTCGGACGGTCCTTGCCCGGTGAACTGATCCGGCCTTGCGCAAAGCGCCGCCCTTTGCCCATGCTGGGACAAGGGCGGCACACACCGGACATGCGGCCAGTCCAAAGGCTTGGCCGCATGACATAGCGGCCAAGACTGGCTGACCCGCCCTGCCCGACTTGCACATGCCCGAGGACCGCGCCATGCCCCGCGCCTTGCCATATCTGCTTTTACTGCCTGCGACGCTCTTCTTGGGGGTGTTCTTTCTTTACCCGTTCCTGAATGTGGCTTGGGATAGCATCACGCGCGGCGGCGAGATGACACTTGCCAATTACCAGCGCATGGCAAGCCACTGGAAATTCTCGACCGCTTTCTGGAATACCTTGTTTTTGGCCGCCTTGGTGGTGCCGATCCAGCTTGCCATGGCGTTGACCATGGCCTCGATCGTGACGCGGCTGGAAAAGGGACGGTCGAGCATCCTATACATCTTCGCAATCCCGCTGGGTATTTCGGATCTTGCGGCCGGACTGATCTGGCTGGCCATATTCGAGCAATCGGGCTTTTTGAATTCCATGCTCTACGGCTTGGGCGTGATCGAACGTCCGATCTTGTTTCTCAGCTATCAAAACCCTGTTGTCATCTTGATCGCTATCGTTCTGGCTGAGGTCTGGCGCGCCACGGCGATCATGATGGTCATCTTGGTGGCTGGCATGGGGCTGATCCCCAAGGAATATGGCGAAGCCGCCGAGGTGTTCGGCGCATCGCGCTGGCAACGCTTCATCCGCGTGACCTTGCCGATGCTCAAGCCCTCTTTGCAAACGGCGCTCATCTTGCGCGTCATTCTCGCCTTCGAAGTCTTTGCCGTGGTCATGGCACTGGGCGGAACACAGTTCCCCGTCTTGATGAGCGAAACCTATAATTGGCAATTCGTGATGCAAGATCGCGGCGTCGCGGCCGCCTATGCCATGGTGATCCTTGGGATCTCGATCGCGTTTACACTGGTCATCTTACGGTTGCTGCATGTCCCCAAGGAGGCGCGGATATGACCCAAGCCCCGGACAACCCCATCTCGCATGATGCCGTCCGCCGCGCGGGGCGTTGGGTCTTTGCGACCGGCGTCACGGTTTTGGTGCTATGGGTGCTGGTACCGATTTGGTTGTTACTGGCCAATGCACTCTCGGCCCCGGCAGAAGTCACAAGCTTTCCCAGATCGTGGATCCCTGCATTCGATACCGCCTCGCTTGCGTTCTTCTTTGGGTATGGCGGTGTGCTCGATGCGCTGTGGAACTCGGTGCAGGTGGCCGTTGTCACGATGATCCTTGCAATCGGGCTTGGTGCGCCTGCGGGCTATGCCCTGTCACGCTTCGATTTTCCCGGCAAGGAGGCGTTTCGCTTTCTCGTGATCATGACGCGCGCCTTTCCGCTGCCGCTTTTGGCCTTGCCACTTGCGGTGATGTTCATCCGTACCGGGATTGATGACACGATCATCGGCCTAGCGCTTGTGCATGCAACGCTGGCCCTCCCCTTTGCGGTGTTGATCACCTTCTCGCTGTTCTCAGGCATTCCCGTCGAACTCGAGGAGGCTGCATGGACACTGGGCTGCACGCGGTTTCAAGCCGTTACCAAGGTCGTCTTGCCCTTGGCAGCCCCGGGCATCGCGGCCTCGGCGGTTTTTGCCTTTGTAATTTCGTGGAATGAGGTCTTTGCCGCCGCCGTCCTGACGATCCAGAACCGAACCTTGACGGCCTTTCTTTTACAATCGCTCGATGTGTCACCGCTGCATCTGAAATTCGCAGGCGGCGCGGTGCTGGTGATCCCGGCGCTTTTGTTCATCTTCGCGGTGCGCAAATACCTTTTCGCCATGTGGGGGATCGCAAACCGATGACCACCCACAGCCCATCACGACAGGAGAGCTGACATGGCCGAAATCAGGATAAGGGGCGTTGCCAAGTCCTTTGGCGCATTCACAGCTCTGCACGAGATCGACCTGACGATCGCCGACCGCGAATTCATGGTGCTGCTCGGCGCCTCGGGCTGCGGCAAGACCACGCTCTTGCGCATCATCGCAGGGCTTGAAACTCCGTCAACAGGCGAGGTTTGGATCGGCGACCGCCGTGTTGACCATCTGTCACCGCGCGAACGCGGCATCGCGATGGTCTTTCAGAACTATGCCGTCTTTCCGCATTTGACGGTCTTTGAGAACATCGCCTTTGGTCTGCGGATGAAGAAACTCCCACAACCCGAGGTGACCCGCCGCGTTACCCGGACGGCGGAATTGATGCATATCGAACAACTCCTCAAGCGTTACTCGGGCCAGTTGTCAGGTGGCCAGCGTCAGCGCGTTGCCGTCGCACGCGCCTTGGCGATGGAGCCTGACGTCATCTTGATGGATGAGCCGCTCTCGAACCTTGATGCACTCTTGCGCATGGAAATGCGGGCGGAACTCAAGGGGGTCTTGGCCGCCTCCAAAACGACCACCATTTATGTCACCCATGATCAAGTCGAAGCAATGAGCATGGCCGACCGCATTTCGGTGATGAATGGGGGGCGCATCGTGCAGTCGGCCAATCCGGTCGAGGTTTATCGCAACCCCGCCGAACGTTTCGTAGGTTCCTTCATCGGCAACCCGCCGATGAATTTCCTGCCTGCAACGCGGCTTGGTCCTGGCATGTGGGATGTGGCCGGTCAGCCCTTCGCCGGCCCCGCGCATAACCACGCGCAGATCGACTTTGCGATCCGCCCCGAGGATCTTACCCCCTCCGCGCAGGGCATCCCGGCAACCGTCCGCGTGGTCGAACCGCTAGGCCCCCATACGTTGGTCACGGCCGATGTCGCAGGCGCACTCTTCCGCGCGGTTCTTGATTCAAATACCCTTCCTCATCCGGGGGATCGCATCGCTTTCGCCCCGGTTGCCGACCGTATCCGCTGGTTTGATCCTGACACGCAGAAAGCCCTCAGATGAACGCTCTCGCCCATGCCGCCATCGACATTCTCAAAGAAAACGACCGTGGCACCTATACAGTTCCAACCAAGGGGCTTTACCCGTTCCAGTGGAACTGGGATTCGTGCCTGACCGCGCTTGGACAACGCCATTTCGACGAAAGCCGCGCTTGGACCGAGATCGAGACCCTTCTTGCCAATCAATGGCCTGACGGCATGGTGCCGCATATCGTGTTTCATCAACCCGATGACGGCTATTTCCCCGGCCCGGATATCTGGGCGACAGGGCGCCCGGTGCCAACATCTGGGATTACCCAGCCAGCTGTGGCGGGCTTTGCGCTACGGCGCCTGTTCGAACATGCGAAAGACCGTGCCGCCGCCGCCAAACGCGTGGCTGCCTTGCTCCCCAAGGTTGCGGCATGGCACCGCTGGTTCTACGATACCCGCGATCCGGCAGGCGAGGGTCTGGTCGCGATCATTCATCCATGGGAGTCTGGACGCGACAATTCGATCGACTGGGACAGACCTTTCGCGCGGGTGCCAACCGAGGGCATCGCCCCCTATACCCGCCGCGACACCCAGCATGCAGATCCCGAACATCGCCCCACCAAGGAACAATATGATCGCTACCTGTGGCTGGTCGAACATTTCCGCGGCTTGGGGTGGGACAATCGCAAGCTGCATGACGCCTCGCCGTTTCGGGTCGTCGATCCGGGCTTCAATGCCATCTTGATCCGCTCGGCGGCAGATCTGGCCGCACTGGCCCAAGAAATGGGCCAATTCGACATCGCAGGGGAAAACCAAGCGTTTGCAAACCGTGGCGTTGCCGCGATGGAACGGCTTTGGTCCGATGCGCATGGGCAATATCTGTGCTATGATCGTGTGGCTGGGGAATTGATCGACAGCCGCTCCATCGGCGGGTTGTTGGCGGCCTTTGCCCCGATCCCCACCGCACGCGCTGCCCGCATCGCCGACACGATCGCCGCCCAGGCCAGCAGGTTCGGCGTCGCCTCACATGCGCCCGACGATCCGCGCTTTCAAGCCAAGCGCTATTGGCGCGGGCCAGCGTGGCTCGTGGTCAATTACATGATCGGCGATGGGCTTGCACGGGCAGGCCTTGCCGATGCCGCCGAGGCGATCACCCGCACCTCGCTCGACCTGATCAGGATCTCGGGGTTTGCAGAATATTATGACCCCCATACCGGAGAGCCGCTTGGCGGCGGCCGCTTCACATGGACCGCGGCCATGGTGCTCGAGTTTCTGGCCATGGAAGCCTGAGCATGCGGATCTTGGCACTCGGCGCGCATCCGGATGACCTCGAGATCTATGCCTGGGGTAGCCTGTGCGCTTGGGCCGCGATGGGGGCCGAGCTTGTTTTGGCTATCGCGACCGATGGCGCGGCTGGGGGGCGCATGCCACCGGAAAAACTGGTGCAGCGCCGTACCGCTGAGGCAATGGCCGCTGCAACAGCGCTTGGTCAACATCCGGTGTTCTTGGGTTTCGCCGATGGCGGCCTGTCCACCGAGCCACATTTGCTGTCCCGCCTGATCGCACTCATCGCTGAAACGGCACCTGACCTTGTGATCAGTCACGCGCCCAATGACTACCACGCCGATCATCGCGCCTTGTCGATGGCCGCCAACCAAGCTTGCGGTTTCTCTGTGCCATTCATGGAGATGGACACGATGGGTGGCACAGGTTTTTCACCCAATATTTGGATTGATATCGGCCCCTATTGGGCAGCGAAATGCACCGCGATCCGCTGCCATGAAAGCCAAGACCCCGAGCGCTTTGTGACAATGGCCAACCGGCAAGCCGCCTTTCGCGCAGGGCAGGCAAATGGGCTGAACGATCACCGCGCCGAGGCGTTTCGCTTCGAGCCCCGTTTCCCATTTGCGGATATTCGGGCATTGCTGCCACCCGCGCCGGCTTTGCGAGCAATCGGGCATCGCGGAAAATCCTGACGATTTTGTCCGATACGTCGCGGCGCCAAGCCAGAAGATTTCAACCAGTTGGATGTGCGGTGACCACGCAGCCGGTCATGGACGCTCAAGGTGGTAGTCACCGCCATGGCGCAAATCGGATGCAGCGGCGGCGTCAAGTAAGACCGTTGCGTAACGATGACCTTGAAGTGCCGAGGCCGGGCAACCCGTGCTCACTGGACCCTCGATCATGGCTGCGACAGCTGCGGCCTTGGCACGACCTGTCGCGAGCAACAGACACCTGCGCGCATCCAAGATTGTCGCAATTCCCATGGTGATGGCAAAGCGGGGGACATCGTCCTCGCTATGAAAGAGTAGCTGGTTCGCTGCTCGTGTCGATGCGGCCAGTGCCTTGACACATGTGCGCGATGCAAGGCGAGAACCCGGCTCGTTAAAGCCGATATGGCCGTTTTTGCCGATGCCAAGTAATTGCAGGTCTATGCCGCCTGCTGCGCGGATCATTGCCTCGTAGCGTAAAGCCTCGGCGGCGGGATCGGGGGCATCGCCGCGTGGCAGATGCCCGCGCTGGATGTCCATATCCGTCGGCGTGAACAACGCCGTAGCCATGAAAGCATGGAAGGAGCGCGGATGGTCCGGGCCAAGCCCGATATACTCATCGAGATTGAAACTGGTGACCCCCGCAAAAGACACAAGTCCATCACGATAACGGCGCACAAGTTCGTCATAGAGCGGGACCATTGTCTGCCCGGTGGCTAGACCAAGCACCGTATCGGGCATGACTGCCAAATGATCCACCAAGAGATCAGCCGCATAGTCGATCACCTCTGCTGGCTGTGGGAGGATGCAGACCTTCATGTCTTCTGTCCAAAGGGCTCGGGCGCGAAAATCGAATGTTGCGGCCACGCATGGATTTGGCATGCGCAGATATCGCCAGACATATCAACGGCAATCAAACGCGCCAAGGCTGTGACCTCTCCTCCGGCATCGCAATCTACATCCCCCGTGAACCGCGCCGGGTTTGCCGGAGACGCCAACTCGTGAGAAGGATGGAGCATCATGAGCAAGACAACGAACACGTGTTCCCCTGAAGTGCGCGATCGCGCCGTGCGGCTGGTCCTTGATACGGAAGGTCAGCACGGGTCCCGCTGGAACGCGATCACCTCGATTGCTGCAAAGGTCGGCTGTGCGCCCAATGTGCCGAACGATTGGGTCAAACGGGCCGAGGTAAACAGCGGCCAACGCGCGGGCATTCCCAGCGAGATGGCTGAGAAGAGGGAGCCTTTGTCGGCCATTGGTCCGAGGATAATGACAAGCGCGTATTTTGCGATGACGGAAATCGACCGCAGGTCGAAGTAATGGTGGGTTTCATTGACGCGCACCGCAGTGCGCATAGGGGCAAACCATTGTTGCGCCATTGGTCCGAGCGACAATGGTGGCCCGATCTGCAAGGTGCTGCCGATCGCCCCATCTATTACCGGGCAGGCGAATTGCGCAGCAATTCTGCCGAGAGGGCACCTACTACGATCATCTGGCCAAGCAGGCGGACCCAGCCCGGCTGTCTCATCGTGCGCGACGGGACGAGGCACTGCGCCCTGAGATCCGACGTGTCTTCGAGGAGAGCTGGCGCGTTTACGGCGTTCGCAAGGTCTGGCATCAGCTGGGCCGTGAGGGCTTTGACGTCGCACGTTTTCGCCTTGGCCGAAACAAGCAACAGCTTGTTCAAGGCAGAAGTTATCCATCGTCGTGGCCCGTGGCGCAGTTTCGAGGCCGTCGAATATGCCACCCTTGCATGGGTCGATTGGTTCAACGACCGCCGCCTGATCGAGCTGGTCGGGAACATTCCACGAGCAGAGGCAGATGCCAACTTCTGTCCCACTCTGGAAACTGAACCCATGGCCGCGTAACTCACCGAAATCAGCCCCGGCAAAGGCGGCGCGGTTCAAACGAACTTGTCGAGTAGATCATAAACGCGGTGGACTTTATCCGCTCAATTCGCGTCGAGTTGCTTCCGTAGGTCGGCCCTGATGACTGAGTTGCGAATAATTTTGATGGTCTTCCGGTGAACGATACACGGTTCGGTCAAGACCTGACCACGGTTCGCGGGATGATGTCCGTGGTTCTTTTCGATAACGCCGCAGCTTTGCGGATGCTTGCCAGCGGCGGCCCGGGACGGCCTCACAGTAGTCGCGCTGCACAACCAAACATCGATAGATTCTTGAGAGTTCACCAAATCTGCGCCGTCATAAGGTCCAGAGAATATCGACCGTTAGAGACCGATTGCCAGCCTCCTGATCCTGGAGGCGTTGCGCAGTACCTCTCGCGGAACCTTCGCAGACAAAGGAAAACCGGCCGAAGCCGGATGGGGAGTACGCTTTCGCGGGGGAAAATGGCGGAGACGAAGTCCGTTAAACCACTCGCCCTTCTACTTGAGATTACACATTTTTCTAATTGATTTTCAGTTATTTAGATTATGTTCTAAAGTGAAACTGTTCGCAGATGTCCGTCGATATTCGTTGACAGCCCCTAAATTTTAGGGGCTGATTAGGGGCTGAAACAAGGGATGGATGCGCGGCACGGCAGGTGCCGATCCCGCCTTCCGATCAACCGATAGGACCCGATTATGCCCAAGGGACTGCACCGCCTGACCGTTAAGGAAGCCGAGAATGCGCCGAGAGGCTCCGTCCTCAATGACGGCGGCGGCCTCTCACTGAGAGCGGGCGCACAGGGCAATCGGCGATGGGTGTTCCGGTTCAGCTTGAAGGGCCAACCGCAGAGGGAAATGGGCATGGGCGCCTTCCCTGCCACCACGCTCGCCCAAGCGCGCCAGAAGGCGGCAGCAGCGCGGGAGCTGATTGGCCAAGGGATTGACCCCATCGAGGCAGCGGCACGGGATGCCGCAGCTGCACGCGCAAAGTTGGATGCCGAAGCAGCGGAGGTCACGACCTTCGGTCGATACGCCGAAGAGATTTTCCTGCCCACTGTCCTGCCCAACTTCAGCAATGCAGCGCACATCCAGCAGTGGAGGGCCACATTCCAAACGCATGCCTCCAGCATAAGTGACATTCCGCTCACCGACATCACCCGCGAGCATATCTTGGGGGTGTTGAAGCCGATCTGGGTCGCCAAGAGCGTTACCGCGAGCCGCAGCCGGGAGCGTATTGAACGGCTGTTCAGCCATGCAATCCAGAACGGGTTTTTCAGCGGCGACAATCCAGCTGCTTGGGTGCTGTTCAATGCCACACTGCCGGCACCCCGCAAGCTCACCCGTGGCCATCACGCCAGCATTCCGCACGATGAGATCGCCCTCTTTATAGAAAAGCTACGAGGGCGGCAGTCTGAGAGTACCGCGGCTCTAATGCTTGAATGGATCGTACTGTCTGCATGTCGAACAGGTGAAGCACGCTTCGCGACATGGGCCGAGGTGGACCTCGAAAGAATGGTTTGGGCTGTGCCAGCCGCGCGCATGAAGATGCGGCGTGACCATGTCGTACCAATTACCGCGCGGATGCTTGAGGTTCTCTTGGAAGCCAAAAAGCGCCTCGGACGCCCCCACACCCCCAGCGATTGGCTGTTCCCCGGACCTCGGATTATCAAACCGCTGAGTGAGATGGCCGGCCTTCAGCAGCTGACGCGCATGGGGTACGGCCAATTCACGGTGCATGGAATGAGGGCCACATTTAAGGGCTGGGCTGCAACCTCCAGCGAGTTCCCCCGCGAACTGATAGAGGAACAGCTCGCGCACCAGCTCGGAACGGTGGAGCGGGCATACATGCGGGTCCATGCGGTGGAGCGCAGGCGTGCAATGATGGAAGCATGGGCCGCGCACCTTTCGGGACACGCCGCGGTCTCAAACGCCGACAACGTACTTCAGCTTCGTTCGCGTTGAGATCGCGTCATGACGATGCCAAAGAGCTTCCAAGACGAACTGAGCAACCTCGACGAGTTATGGCTTGGCCGGCAAGCTGAGAACCAGTCACCTGAAGAACTGGCGGCTGAGGTAATCGGATACATTCTTGCCCGAGAGCAATTGCGCCACCGCGTCAAGCCGGACACGCCAGCTTCAGCTGCAATAGACCAACGAACGCTTGCGATACTGGAAAAGCCAGACATGCTCGATCCAGCCCATTCTGTGTTCGAGGTCTTTATCCGACGGCTTTCACGGCACCCAGCAGATGCTATTCAGTATCTTACCAAACATGTTGAAGACCGGAGCGCAAAACTATCAAAAATTGCCCAGAACCCTCGTCCAAAAAGGCGAGATGAGATCATGGTGGCAATCTTTGATTGCCTGGAAGGCAACCCATCGGCGACCGCCAAAGAGGTCGGGGCATATCTCCGTGTCCATCCCAACATCCAATTGAGCGACGGTATCTACCGCCACGAGGGCGACGCTTCCACCATGCGCGAAGGGCTTTTAGATAAACGTGTATCTTCGGCAAGAAAAAGCTTAAGAAAATTTCGGGCTAACGGCCGTTAGCACGATTTCATTACCGTTAGCACGTCCTCGTTCACTTGCGAATGAGGACGAACATGCGCGAAAAACTTCCGCCCCCGAAACTGGCCTTCGGCATTAATGAGGCCGCTCACTCCCTGAGCGTGGGCCGAACGAAAATCTACTGTCTCATCAACGAAGGCGTTCTTAGGTCCATCAAGATCGGGGGGAGGCGCCTCGTTTGTGCCGAAAGCCTACACCAGTTGCTGAAAGCTAAGCAGCCGGGGTGCGCCAATGACTAAAGCACACGCTGTAGCACCGCATTTGGCACACCGATGCACCGTTAGCGGCCCGCACCGCGAAACCGACGACAACTACACGCATATCGTCGCGCGCCTGAACGACCGCTATCGAGTCATCCGGTGCAAAGACGACATCCAATCGATCATCCAAAAGCGTGATGGCTTCCGGAATGGGCAATCAAGGTGGGTGGGGAGCAGCTATTGCTTGCAACCAGAAACTGTCTACCGGCTAGTTCTCAAGCACTGCGGCATCGTTGATGCTGCTGAGCTTGAAAAGGTTCAAAGCCTAAGTCGGGGGAGCGAGTGTCATGACCGCTGACCCCAACAGCCGGCAAGACCAGTTGATCGCCGAGCTGCACCGACTGCGCGGCATGGGACTGGAAGTGGTGCCAGTTTCAGAGAAACAGGCGTTGGTACCCTTCAAGGACCGCCCTTCTCTTCCAACAAGCAAAATTGAGGCGTTCATCAGGGATGGCGAAGCAACAGGCCTTGGCCTGCGCCTCGGCGGCTTGACCGTGATCGATATTGATGTCCCCGACCCATCGTGGGTAACGAAGGCAGAGGCGCGGTTCGGCAAGACAGACGTGCGGGTGCGTACGCCATCCGGCGGCATTCACCTTTATTATGCGGGGCAGCTTGACCACCCACCAAACCTGAAGTCCGAAGGCTGGCCCGTCGACTTCAAGACTGGCCGCAACCAATATGTTGTGACCAGTGCGTCTTGGCGGGCGGATGGACGTTCTTACCGGGTCGAAGGCTCTGCCATTGCAGCAGGCGCGCTGCCACCAATCCGAGACAATGAAGCCGCCTCCACGCCGATACGCCACCGACAGCAAGGTGCCGCCAAGTCAAAGTCATCGGCGGCACCGGACGCGGTGGTGGCTGTAGGTCAGCGCCATGACTACCTAGTTGGCCGTGGCAAGCTTCTCGCCAGAAATGCCAAATCCGAGAGCGAACTTCTGGACGCGCTGAGGCGCGTGTTCGAAGCAGAATGTGACAAGTCCACTCCTCTCGAAACCGGTGAATTGGAAGGGATCGCAGAGTGGTGCTGGAACCTTCAACAGAAGGGTCTGAACTTCGTCCCGGGCGAAAGTTACGTGAGCATGCCGCGGTGGGTGATGGAGGCGTTACGCGGCAATAGCCGCGCGCAGCACCTCGCCTTAGTCATCTACCAGCTCCATGGCGGTCAACCTGGCAAGGCATTCTGCCTTGACCATAAGGGCATGCGTGATGCCGGATGGACAGACCTCGGCAGAGATGGTTTCCGCAGCGCCTTAGGGGCGCTGCTCAATGCAGGTGTTATCTCAGTGCAAAAACAATATGTGCGAGCTGAAAAGAAAACTCGATTCAAGCTCTCCCCAAAACCCCACAGCCTCTAGTCTTACTATTAGCATACGGATTTCCGTTCGTTGTGTGTGGAAGTGCCGGTGGAGCGGGCGGAGACCCGCGAAATACAGGAGGACACCCCTGACCTTCAGATGGGCGCCGGCCGGTGGTTGCGGCGCCTCTGGTGCCTGTCTGCTCGCATCCGCAGCCACAGAGTGATTAGTATCTGACATAAGGATCGAGGCCCGTCGAAAGCAATGGGAGTGCCGGTGCAGCGGGCTGCTTGCCAAGCCGATGGGTGGTATGCCCGCGACAGATGATGCCGGCCTACCGGCGGTTGCAGGCGCTCAAATACCGATGGACGCGTCGGGGGCATTATACGAATACAGCGCCAGCCTCTGGCGGATCGCGATCTCGATTTCATCTGCGGACCGGTCGGTGACATCGGCCGTTTCGATGCGCTCGACGAACATACCAAGATGCTTGGCGATCAGCTCCAAGTTTCGCGTACGGACGGCTGGCGGGATTTCCTCGATGCGGATCACTGGGTTCCCGTCTGCATCAATCTCGCGATGCACAATCTTGGGTTGTGCAAGCTGCTTCCATCCCTCAACCACGAACTGCGACAGGCAGGCCGCCTGCATGCGCCGTTCATCCTCTTTCTGCGCGGCAAGCTGCTGTAACCTTGCTCTCACCTTACCGTTAGCCGCCAATTGAGATGCTCTGGCCCAGATTGTGGCATCAGCCATTGCTGCAGCATCGTATACTGCGCGATATGCAGTGCTAAAATTTGCACCTGCAATGATTTCTTGTGCAAAAGATTCCTGCTTTTCGGTCAGCCCCGTCTCAGGGTTAGCCGCGGACCGGCTCTTCTTGATCGGTTCGACGGCCGGCAGTACCTCGAAATTTGGTTGAAACGACGCGACAGACTTCATGCGGCACCTCCACTTATTGTTATAATATAACATAATTAAGGTGGAGAGTGAACCATGGCGTAGTCGCGCCGCTGGCACCGGTAAAAGTGCAGATGCACTTTCGGCATAGCCGGTGCGTTTCGCCCGGCGTTCGGTCAGAAACGACCTTTGTAAAGCGTGAAGAACATATAGCCGAACGATGCGAACCAAAGCAGCGCAGCAGGCCCTGAGAGGGCCTCTGGCGCGCCGGGATGAATGAAAAACACCGGCAGCATGATAAGCAAAACGAAGGCCACCAGCTGGCGCTTTGTGAGCATCTCGGTCAGGCGCCGGATGTTTCCGCAATGCGGGCATTGCCGTGACCGCCCGGAGATGCCTTTTCCACAAGCTGGGCATGGCGTGATGCCGTCACGCGTCAGGGGGCGCGGTTGGGCGCCATCCCCTTTCCTTCACCACACGACATCTATCCCTTAAACTTGTTGAGAGCGTCACGGCAGCGTCGCCCCTCGACCCGTCGCTTGTGCAAGACGATGCGAACCAGAAGACCTGCCACATAAAGGCATCAATAATTAACGAAGCAACCAGCGTGACAAAATAAAACGCTGTTTCTAACGCCTATGGAAAAAGACAGTCTAAACTTGCACTATTAAATTCTGTCGTGACGTAAACTACTTGAACTCAACTGATCCAGCCGCTCGCATCCAAGCATAAAGCTGCGTTTCGACAGTTAGCGGCATAGGCCTAGTAAAGATGCAATCAACGAGCTCTTGCCACGAACGATCTTCATAATTGATTGGAATGTCCAAAACATTCGCATCTATTTCATGATTTGCACTGCAGCGACGTTGTGCCTCACGCAAATAACGAAAAAATTCAGGGTTCTCCCAACTCAATCGATCAAACTCAAGGCCCAACGAAATGCCACCTGTGTCGTTTCTGTAGAAATTGAGGGTTCCAAAAAAAACTGTATCCCCATCGTCATTCTGTACCTCAACCCAAACGCGATATTTTGTATCTCCATTTCTGATGGTGACTGTTTCTGTAATTTCATATGATTCAAGAAACAAACCAAGATCAACAGCGCCAGAAAAGTATTCGTTAAACCAACGCGTCTGATCAATATTTAAAGAATTTTGAAAAGTCACTTCTCCGCGACTTTCCTCCACTCTGACTTCATTAAAATTTTCGTTCAAAAAATTAGAAATGAACAAGATCACATTGTAGATTTCTAGCGCACCAAGATCATCTGAAAAGGCTGCAAGGCAGTCCATTATCCTTTCAAAACCGTACTCGCGAAAATCGATCGGAACGTCTATTGTATCGCCATCAGGGACCTCAAGAACATTACATTCATTCTGAACTGCAATCCACGCATTTTGAAAACTTGCATTACTTTCAAGAAGCCAGCCCAAGTCTATAGTAAGCTTGTGCAGACCATTTGCATCTTCCACCAAAGTTACGCTATCATTGAAAATTAATTGGCCCGTTCGATTGTCTATGACAGAAAGAGTTACTCTATACCTATTCCGACCAAAAATATCCGATCTGGAAGCGCCCGTAGATAAATCTAATACTGAGAAAATGCTGAGGTCAGATTTTCTAATCGCGCCTCTGAACCAATCACTCATCTCTTGCATTTCTTCATTAGACCAATCCTCAGAAATTATACGATCGCTTTCTGTCAATAGGCTGATATTAGCGTTGAATATCTCAAACGGAGTAATTGAGAAGTACCCCTCACCTATGAAATGATCCGCTTCGATCTCATTATATCCAATTCGCTCAATCAAGTTTGGGTAATAGGTCGATATAAACTGAGTTGCCCAATTTGCAACTCTGCTCTCTGTGGGAATTTGTGGATGATCAATTGAGCCAACCGCATTAATCAGAAATTCGTTATGGGTTGCATAGGGCGAGCGCCCACATCCAGATGCTCCGATCCCTTTCTCTGCAATATGGTTTGAAATGGTTACATCATTATACTGCTGCAGCAAACGTTCATACGCTTCGTGAACATGACTGCCGTGACGCGTTTGATAACTCAAAAGATCAAATCCAGCGACTTTCAAAATTTCAACATTCATCGAAAAAAGTTTACTAGTATCCCATAAGTAGCCGAGGGCAAAGCAGCCTTTCGCAGAAGTTGGAACGAAGAAACCATCTGTGTCAATCATGCTCAATGTATATTCTAAATCCCATAGACCTTTTGCCCACAACGCTTCGTTTTGCGTAACAATGGCTAGAGCCAACTCTGCAGCAGCAAATCTTAGACGAACAGTTCCACAGTTATTTACTCTGTGTATACTTTCGGATAACTCAGAGGGCTGATATATCGGGCAGTTTAAAATTCGCCCGTCGCCATCTAATTCGAATCGCTCTATCAGTGCCTTTCTGATAAAAAATTGCTGTATCGTTTCATGTTGGCTATCAGAAAGGTCAAATTCATCAATATTAACAGCATAAAAGGTTATAAACGGCGCTAAAATTCCCGGCAAATGATAATAACTAGGGTTACTATCTTTGCCATCTCCATGCCGCGGAATCCAACGGTCTTCCTCAGCGGATGCCATTGCCAAAAAAAGATTACCAAATTTTTCAATACCATCATCAAAATTTACAATTGCATTTCTAGTATAGTACGACTGACACCGAACAAGGTCCTGTTCTTTTTGACTCGGGGTCGAAGTGATTTCAAAATTCAAGAGTATCTCAAAGCATCGTTCTTGATTTAATATCTCACCACTCACCCCCAACCCACTCCATAGTTTCGAAACATAGGCATGGTTATAACGATACCTGTTCTCACGGTAGCTTCTATATCGCCCGTAATCATTTAATATTCTATTGGTATCCGGGAGCCGCACGCGCAACAGCTCACTACCTTGCAAGTGTGAATCAAAATATTGAAGAGCCTCTATACTAAAGATGGACAGCTCAGTATTTTCAACAATCCCATCAAGAATTAATTCATTTTCTTTTGGAATTTCTTTGCCTTTGCCTTGAAAGAATTCAATAACGGCTTGATTTGTATTTGGCCCCCAAATTCCGTCGGCCACCCCCGCGTTATATCCGAAATAATTTAACGAATTTTGTATCGCCCGCGTGGTCTCATCAGCGATAGTAGGAGATGCCACACTGATCGATGTAGCGAAAGAAATTATGAAAAGGAATTTATACATTTCGTCATCCAATCCATGCTAACAGTCTCCATGTGGCGTTGAGCCTGTTTCAATGATTGCTTGAACCAGCCAGTGGGACAAGCTCTTTTTTGGTAGAGCGACGCCTTTGCAGTAAAAGCGGGCTGGAGTCGGACGGATAGGTCGGCGACGGGATTGCGTCGGAACCTTTCAGACCATGAGACAGAGCTGTACTTTCGATTTTATTTGTGGCATGGGTCACATTCATTCGTGGAGCGTGCCATCCGATTGAGTACATGGAAGGTGCCGGTCAGGTCATTCTGGGCGCGCACCAACACACCTTCGATAGTCGGAGTAGACCAGCGTCTGAGCTGCTCCCCGAAAATCGGACAGTGACGTAAGCTACGATCTGACGTCTGCTGGTCTCCGAGAACGAGGAGATCAGACTATGAAGAAACGCAGGAACCACGACGCTGGGTTCAAAGCCCGTGTGGCGCTGGAAGCCGTGAAGGGCGAGCGCACGGTGTCGGAGCTGGCCGCCGAATACGGTGTGCATCCGACGATGATCCATCAATGGAAGAAGTCCCTCTTGGATGGCGCGGCCGACATCTTTGAACGGGTCGGCAGGAGAGCGCCCGAGATCGACGAGGAAACGGTGCGGTCGCTGCATGCCAAGATCGGGGAGCTGGCTGTGGCCAACGAACCGAAGGTCCGCGAAGCGATCTTTTGTCCAGAAAGCTCAAGCCTTGGACCGGCAGGTGAGGCGCGAGATGATCGATAAGAACCATCCAAGCCTGTCAGTTGGGGCGCAATGCCGTCTGCTGTCGATCTCACGCTCGTCGTTTTACTACGAGCTGATGGGCGAGACGGCGATGAACCTCGACCTCATGGTGGTGATCGACAAGCAGTTCCTCGAAACGCCGTTTTACGGCGTCCAGCAGATGACATGGCACCTGCGGAACGATGGTCATGTCGTGAACTACAAGCGCATTCGTCGACTGATGCGGCTTATGCGCCTGATGCCGATCTACCAGAAGCCCGACACCAGCCGGCCAGCAAAGGGGCATAAGACCTACCCCTATCTGCTCGGCGGACTGCGGGTCGATAGGCCCAATCAGGTCTGGTGCGCTGACATCACCTACATCCCGATGCGCCGTGGCTTCCTCTATCTGGTTGCCATCATGGACTGGTATACCCGGAAGGTGCTGACCTGGCGGATATCGAACACGCTGGAAGCCGACTTCTGTGTGGAGGCTTTGAACGAGGCCATCCACAGGTTCGGCCCGCCCGAGATCATGAACACCGATCAGGGGTCTCAGTTCACATCATTCGCCTGGGCGGACCGGCTGAAAAGGGTCGGCACCCGGATCTCGATGGATGGCAAAGGGCGCTGCATCGACAATATCTTCATCGAGCGGCTGTGGCGGTCCCTGAAGTATGAATGCGTCTATCTGCACGCCTGGGAAACGGGATCGCAGGCTCGGGTTGGCATCGGGCGCTGGATCACCTTCTACAACCACCAACGCCCTCACACTGCCCATGGCGGTCAACCGCCCGCCGTGGTCTACTTCAACACCATCGAAACCGATCAGCCGGTGCAGGCAGTAGCTTAAATTACCCGGAAACCTGTCCAAGAGTTGGGGAGTAGCTCACATTTCTACAAAGCGCCTTCGCAAGAAGGCACGCAAGTTAGGACTGAAGCTTTCTGTACGGAAAGGTATGTTCCAAGTGTTCGAATACTGCGCAGAACATGATTTCTGGCAGCCAGTTGAAGAATGCTGGGGGCAAATGCCGTACAGTCTGTTCCCCCAAGATGTCGAAGACATATTGAAGGACAGGCTTCAGGCCTAACGAAAAGGCCCTCTCGGCTGAAAAGCTGGGAGGGTTCTTTTTTGCCGATGCAAACTTAAGGGGTTGATCTCCTCTTGACCAAACCCGCGACTGTCTCCATCCATGTGCCATCATCAAGAGTTGAGCTGTCGCTCACACCAACCTGCCCGACCGGCAAGGTGGTTCCCGAAAGGGGATGTGGCCAAAAGGCAAATATGGGTCGCATGTGACATCAGCTCTCTACAGGAGAGCATCATGGAATACCTTCATCCATCCATCGAGAAACTCATGGCCACAGCCCCTACAGGCGCCGTTGCAGCCGCTATCGGGCGTGATGCGTCGCTGACCGTCCAACTTGATCCCTTCGCCGGCGTCCGGCTGTCTGTGAGCGTGGAAGGCCAGCCCAGAAGCCTGATCATCGGTCGGTGGGATGACTGCGCAGAGGCCGTGCTGGACTTGCTCCATGCCAATCGGGCAGCGGCGTTCCTGTTCTTCACAGACGCGCCTAAAGGGCGCCCGTTTGCTTTCTTGGACCTGTGCCGCGAGAAGAAGTGGCATTTTGAGCGCGCAATGATCCTGCGCAGCGACAGCATGTTCCACCATGGGGAGGCGTTCATCATCCCGTGGATCAGCCTGACCGAGGCCGACGGCATCGCATACAAGTTCGGCATGCCCGCGTTCATTTACATAGAGCGAGGGCTGCCGGTGAGGTTGGCGGTCACCGGGTGAGCAGAATACCACGTAAGGTGAACCTGACGGCCATTGCTCAATTTGGGGAGTATCCCCCGGGTGGGGTCTGGAAAGGGTGCTGTCAGAAAGAAAGGGGTGGCTTAGTGTTTCATGCATTGCCGCGCTTGGCACTCCAGCGCCCACGGAGTTGGGCCGAGTCACAGCCCTAAAGCGACAATGTTCTAACGCTGGTAAGCCAATGGCTCCCAATGAAGGGCTGTGTTCCATGTCTGACAGCAGAGCGAATTTAGGGGCTGACTAGGGGCTGAAAGCAAAAATCCCCATTAAGTAACTGAAATTTATGGATATGTGGCGGAGACGAAGGGATTCGAACCCTCGAGACGGTTTCCCGCCTACTCCCTTAGCAGGGGAGCGCCTTCGACCACTCGGCCACGTCTCCGCCGACCCGTCTAATCGCCCCATCGTGCGGGGACAAGCACAAAACCACTTTCACGCGTTGAAGAGGAAGTGCAAAACGTCGCCGTCCTTGACCTCGTAGGTCTTACCTTCGACGCGCATTTTGCCTGCGTCTTTTGCACCGGTCTCGCCGTTCAGGGCGATGTAGTCATCATAGGCGATGGTCTCGGCACGGATAAAGCCGCGTTCGAAATCGCCGTGGATGACGCCCGCGGCCTGCGGGGCCAGGGTGCCGCGGCGGATCGTCCATGCGCGCGCCTCCTTGGGGCCGACGGTGAAATAGGTCTGTAGCCCCAAAAGCGCGTAGCCCGCGCGGATCAAACGATCCAGCCCCGGTTCCTCCAGCCCCATTTCGGACAGGAACAGCGCGGCCTCTTCGGGGTCGAGCTGGGCGATTTCCTCTTCGATTTGGGCCGATATTACGACATGAGCCGCACCTTGGGCGGCGGCCATCTCGGCCACGCGGGCCGATTGCGCATTACCTGTCGCAGCTGCGGCTTCCTCGACATTGCAGACATACAAGATCGGCTTGGTGGTCAAAAGTTGCAGCATACGCCACGCTTTTTGATCCTCGTCAGCGACGGCAAGCAGACGGGCAGGCTTGCCCTCTTCCAACAGCGCCTTGGCCGCTTGCATCAAGCGTTCTTGCTGAACCGCTTCCTTATCGCCGCCGCGGATCTTGCGGGTGATGTTCTGGAGCCGCTTCTCGATCGACTCCAAATCGGCCAGCATCAACTCGGTCTCGATCGTCTCGGCATCGGCGATGGGATCGATGCGGCCTTCGACATGGGTGATGTCGCCATCCTCGAAACAGCGCAGAACATGGGCAATTGCGTCGGTTTCACGGATATTGGCGAGGAATTGGTTGCCAAGCCCCTCGCCCTTGGAGGCACCCTTCACCAGCCCCGCAATATCGACGAATGTCATGCGGGTGGGAATGATCTGTTTCGATGCGGCGATACCGGCAAGCTTTGTCAGGCGCGCGTCAGGCACCGCCACATCGCCGACATTGGGCTCGATCGTGCAGAACGGGAAATTCGCCGCTTGTGCAGCAGCCGTCCGGGTCAGCGCATTGAACAGCGTTGACTTGCCCACATTCGGCAGCCCGACAATTCCCATCTTGAAGCCCATGACACGCATCCCTTTGCATGAAAACGCCCCCCTTTACGGCGCGCCGCCGCAAGGGGCAACCACGCGCAAGGCACCGCCCCATTGATTTCCGCGCGCCTATGGCCCAAACCCGGCGCGGATATCATATGCGGGGGCGCCCATGACACGGATCGACGATACTTTTGCGCGACTAAAGGCCGAAGGCAAAAAGGCTTTCGTGGCCTATGTCATGGCTGGCGATCCCGACTACGCCACATCGCTCGACATCGTGAAGGCACTGCCGGCTGCGGGTGTCGATATCATCGAGCTGGGCATGCCCTTCACCGACCCGATGGCCGATGGCGAGACAATCCAGCTTGCTGGACAGCGCGCGCTCGAAGGGGGACAGACGCTTGACAAGACGCTCCAGATCGCGCGCGAATTGCGCAAAGGCGACGACAAAACGCCCATCGTGATGATGGGCTATTACAACCCGATCTATTCCCGCGGCATTGATACCTTCTTGGCGCAGGCCAAGCAGGCCGGGATCGACGGGCTGATCATCGTCGATCTCCCGCCCGAGGAAGATGACGAATTGTGCATCCCCGCGCAGAAGGCGGGTCTGAATTTCATCCGGCTGGCGACCCCCACCACCGATGCCAAACGCCTTCCTAAGGTGCTGCAAAACACGAGCGGTTTCGTTTACTACGTCTCCATCACCGGGATTACAGGTGCCGCCGAGGCGGACGCAGCGCAAGTCGCCCCCGAAGTCGCCCGCATCAAGGCCGCGACAGACCTGCCGGTGATTGTGGGCTTTGGCATCAAGACGCCAGAGGCGGCGCAATCCATCGCTGCAATCGCCGATGGCTGTGTGGTGGGTTCGGCCATCGTGTCACAGATCGCCGCCAGAAAGCCCGTGGGCGAGATCACGAATTTCGTCGCAGGGCTGGCGGCGGGTGCGCATCGCGCCTGAAGGCGAACCGACCCGTCCGGCGGGCGCGCTCAGCGCATGAATTTCTGCCGCGCCTCGACAGCGATCGCGAGCTTCATGTCAAGCTCGGCGATACGGGCCATCGCGGCGCGTTTTTCGGCATCGCTGGCGGCGGCGGCATAGTCGGCCTTGGCAGCGTCAAGCGCCTTGCGCAGCCCCACCTCCTCGGGCAGGGCGCCATGTTCGGCCATGATGCGATAGCCGACCGCCAGCCCCGGATCCACAAAGGCCGCCTCAGGATTTTCGGGCAAAGGCTTGCCTTCGCCCGCCAGACCCGAAAGCTTCCCCTCAGCCTGGGCCTTGAGCATGCGGCGTTCAGCGAGGCGGTCGAACCAGCGTGACATGGCAGGCAGCATAGCACAGGCCGCGGGCAAAGGCGCGCGTCTTGCGCGCCCTTGGGATGATCAGCCGATAGCTGCCAACCGCGCCAGCGCCTCGGAGAGCTTGCCTGCCTCTTCCTCGCGCGCGGCAAGGTTCTCGCGGGCTTCATCGACGATCTCCTCGGGCGCGCTCTCGATGAATTTGGGGTTGCCCAAACGGCCCTTCAGCCCGCCGATTTCCTTGCCGAGTTTGTCGAGCGTCTTTTGCAGCCGGGCCTTTTCCTCGGCCACGTCGATCAGATCGGCGATCGGCAGGCCGAAAACCGCACCTTCGGCGGCAACCGTCACGGCCCCTTTGGGCATGGCATCGACCACCGTCACCGCGGAGAGGCGCGCCAGACGTTCGATCATCGCGGCGTTGCTGGCGAATGCTGCCTGACCCTTTGCGTCGATCTCGACCTGCAAAAGCTGCACTTTCAGCCCGGCCGGCACATGCATCTGTGCGCGGATCGAGCGGATTTCCTCGATCAAGCCGATGACCCAGCCCATTTCGCGGTCAGCCTCGGCATCGATCAGTTCCGCGCCATAGGCGGGCCAATCGGCATGCACCAACATGGTGTGACGAGGGGCGATCGCGCCCCAAAGCTCTTCGGTGATGAAGGGCATGGTGGGATGCAGAAGGATCAAGCATTGATCGATGACCCATGCCATCGTGGCCCGCGTTTCCGCGATCACGGCGGCGTCGCCCTCGGCCAAAAGCGGCTTGGCGAATTCGACATACCAATCGCAGACCCGACCCCAGACAAAGGCATAAAGCCCGTTCGCCGCATCGTTGAAGCGGTAGCCTGTCAGCGCCTCGTCATGGGCGATGCGCGCGCGGGCGGTTTCACCTACGATCCATTTGTTGACCGTCTGGGTCACGGCGGCGGGATCGAAACCGCCCACCGGCTTGCAATCGTTCATCTCGGCAAAGCGCGCGGCATTCCAGAGTTTCGTGCCGAAATTGCGATAGCCCGCAATGCGGTCCTTCGACAGTTTCAGATCGCGCCCCATCGCGGCCATCGAGGTCAGCGTGAAGCGCACCGCGTCAGCGCCGAATTCGTCGATCAACTCCAAGGGATCAAGGACGTTGCCGATCGATTTCGACATCTTGCGCCCCTTCTCGTCCCGGACGAGCGCATGCACATAGACATCGCGGAACGGCACATCGCCAACGACGGCCAGCTGCATCATCATCATCCGGGCGACCCAGAAAAAGATGATGTCAAAACCCGAGACGAGGGTGGAGGTCGGGAAATAGCGTTTCAGTTCGGGCGTCTGTTCCGGCCAGCCGAGCGTGCCGATGGGCCACAGGCCCGAGGAGAACCAGGTGTCGAGGACATCGGGGTCGCGGTAGAGACAATAATGTTTAGGATTGGAGGAGGCAAAGCGATCTGCTTCTTCTTCGCTCTCAAAGAACGAGACATGCTCGAAATAGCCCGGCACCTGTTCTTTAAGGTACTCTTTTACTACCTCAGCAACATCCGCTTCGCTCGGAGCGCAGAACGGTCGCTTTGCAGTCAGTTCACCACTTTTAAGATGTTGATAAATATCAACAGAAGCTTCTGAGTGGCCTTTGGCATGAAGTTCAGGAGAAGTGCTTGACACATTTAGGCCATACCACACCGGGATCTGATGCCCCCACCACAGCTGGCGCGAGATGGTCCAGGGCTCGATATTCTCGAGCCAGTGGAAATACACCTTGCGGTGCTGTTCGGGCATGATCCGGGTGCGGCCTGTGCGCACGGCCTCTAGCGCGGGTTCGACGATTTTCGCGGTATCGACGAACCATTGGTCGGTCAGCATCGGCTCGATCACGACCTTGGAGCGGTCGCCATGGGGCTGGGTGATCGTCTTGGCCTCGACGAGGGGGACAAGAGCCGCTGCGGCGTCTGCCGGGCTGAAGCCCGGCCCACCCTCGGTATCACCCTCCGTAGGCCGGGCTTCAGCCCGACCAAGCTTGCCCAAACGCGGGTCATCGGGCGCCGTCATCACCGCCAGACCTTCGGCGGTGATTTCCGCCACCACAAGATCGCGTGCCGCGTAGCGATCCAGCCCGCGCAGATGGTCGGGAACGAGGTTCAGCGCGTCGGCCTCGGCCTCGGTCAGAACGCGGGCGCCATTGGCGACCTCTTGGGCGATCTGAGCCGCCTCCGCATAGGGCGCACCATCGGCGCGCAGATGCGCGCGCGTGTCCATCAACCGGTAGCAGGGGATGCCGTTGCGCTTGGCCACGCCGTAATCATTGAAATCATGCGCGCCCGTGATCTTGACGGCGCCCGAGCCGAAATTCGGATCGGGGTATTCATCGGTGATGATCGGGATCAGGCGGCGGTGTTCCTTCGGCCCCACGGGAATTTCGCACAGCATGCCAACGATGGGCTTATAGCGATCGTCATCGGGATGGACGGCGACCGCGCCATCGCCCAGCATGGTTTCGGGCCGCGTCGTGGCGATGGAAATATAATCGCGCGTCTCGCGCAGCGTCACGTTTCCGTCGGCGTCTTTCTCGACATATTCATAAGTGGCCCCGCCCGCCAAAGGGTATTTGAAGTGCCACATATGGCCCGCGGTCTCGATATTCTCGACCTCGAGATCGGAGATCGCGGTTTCGAAATGCGGGTCCCAGTTCACTAGACGCTTGCCGCGATAGATGTAGCCCTTGTCGTACATATCGACGAAGACCTTGATCACCGCGTCATGGAAATTTCCCTCCTCGCCCACGGGCGCACCCGGCGCGCCCGACATGGTGAAGGCGAGCCGCGACCAGTCGCAGGATGCACCCAGCCGCTTGAGCTGGTTAACGATGGTGCCGCCCGATTGCTTTTTCCACGCCCAGACATGGGAGAGGAATTCCTCGCGGCTCATGTCGCGGCGGGATTTGCCCTGTTTGGCGAGTTCGCGCTCGACCACCATCTGGGTAGCGATACCTGCATGATCGGTGCCGGGCTGCCAGAGCGTGTCGAAGCCGCGCATGCGGTGCCAGCGGATCAGCACATCTTGCAGCGTGTTGTTGAAGGCATGGCCGACATGTAAAACGCCCGTGACATTGGGCGGCGGGATCATGATGGCATAGGGTTCTGCGCCGGGCTTTGCGTTGGCGCCCGCCTTGAAGCAACCCTTATCCTCCCACTCGGCGGCGATGCGCGGTTCAGCCTCGGCGGCGTTGAAACTCTTGTCCATGGGCATGCGTCCCTTTCGTCGGTCAGGGCGTCAGGTAGCGGATGGCGGGCCGAAGGAAAAGGGGGGCGCTGCCCCCCACGTCCGATGGACGTTCCCCCCGGGATATTTTCGAAACGAAGAAGAAACGGAGTTAGCCCAGATGGCCGAGAACGGCGCGCGCGGCGGCATCAAGGGCGGTCGGGTCGAGTGCGCCGCCATCGATCCGCGCCAAGATGGGCGTTGCATCATCGCGGCGCAGACGGCCATAGGCGGGATCATAATGAGCCGCGATCAGGGACCACGCCAGCGCTACGGTCGCGCCTTGATCGAGGAGTTTCAGCCAGTCATCGACCGCGCCATGCCCGGCGATGGGGCGCAGACCATCGAGCCTCCGGGCAAGCCCTGCGCTGTCGGTGGCAAGATCGGCGTAGATGTCGGCAAGGTAGCGCGCGCGGGAAGCGACCGGGGCCTCGATCACGAGGCGGGGCGCGGTGCGCATGGCAGCCCAGAGCGCAGGCGGCAGGCGGAGCGTGCCGATCCGGGCCGATTCCGCCTCGACCAGCAGGGGGCGCGCCGGGTCAAGCGCGGTCAGCGCCGACAAGATTGCCCCCTCGAAGGCCTTTTGCGAAGGTTGGTCGCCCATGACATCGCCAAGGATCGAGCCGCGATGGCGGGCCAACCCCTCGAGGTCGATGACCTGCCCACCCAGTGCCGCGACACGGGCAAGGATCGCGGTCTTGGCGGTGCCGGTGAAGCCATCAAGGCGCATGACGCGCATCGGCCATGGCGTATGATACAGCGTCTCGACCACATGGCGGCGCCATGTACGGTAGCCACCCGACAGCACCTCGGCCCGCCAGCCGATCTGTTGCAGGATCGATGCGAAAGAGCCCGAGCGCTGCCCGCCGCGCCAGCAATAGACCAAGGGACGCCAGCCGCCATCATGGCCCATCAGATGCGCCTCGATATGGGCGGCGGCGTTGCGCGCGACCAAGGCCGCGCCGATCTTGCGCGCCTTGAAGGGGCTTTCTTGCTTGTAGATCGTGCCGACGATGGCGCGTTCCGCGTCCGACAGAACCGGGAGCGAGATCGCGCCGGGGATATGATCTTCGGCATATTCGGCGGGGCTACGGACATCGATGATCGCATCGAAGCCCGCCGCCTTGAGCGCACCTAGATCGGTGAAGGAAAAGCCCAATTGGCCTAGACCGCCCCATCCGTCATCTTGCGGAAGCGCTGGATCAGGCTGGAGGTATCCCAGCGCCCGCCACCCATCTGCTGCACCTCGGCATAGAATTGATCGACGATCGCGGTCACGGGCAGGGACACGCCCAATTCCTTGGCCTGCCCCAGCGCGATGCCCAGATCCTTGCGCATCCAATCGACGGCGAAGCCGTGGTTGAAATGATTGTCCACCATCGTGCCTGCGCGATTGGCAAGCTGCCACGACCCGCCTGCGCCCTGACTAACGAGATCGGCGACCTTCTTGGGATCGAGGCCCGCCTGCATGGCGAAAAAGAGCCCCTCCGACATCGCCTGCACCAGCCCCGCGATGCAGATCTGGTTGACCATCTTGGTGAGCTGCCCGGCGCCGACATCGCCGAAATGTACGGTCGCCTTGGCATAGGCGGCGACGATCGCTTCGGCGGCGGCGAAATGGGCGGCGTCACCGCCGCACATGATGGCGAGTTTGCCGTTCTCGGCCCCTGCCTGCCCGCCAGAAACAGGCGCATCGACATAGCCCACGCCTTGGGCTGCGGCTTGGGCGGCCAATTCGCGCGTCACGGTGGCGGAGACGGTGGTGTGATCGACGAAGATCGCGCCGGGTTTCATCCCCGCCAGCGCCCCATCGGACCCGGTGACCACGGCGCGCAGATCATCGTCATTACCGACGCAGGCCATGATGAAATCGCAGCCCCCTGCCGCCGCGCGCGGGGTCGTCGCGAAGCCGCCGCCATGCTGGGCGGCCCAAGCCTCGGCCTTGGCAGTGGTACGGTTATAGACCGTCACATCATGGCCCGCGGCCTTGAGATGGCCTGCCATCGGGTAGCCCATCACACCCAGCCCAAGAAATGCCAGCTTTGCCATTGGTCGCGCCCTTCTTTTGCATGCTTTCGAACAGCACAAGACCCTAGCAGGCGCGGCCCCGGTGTCCAGATGCCGCCATGTCTTTCCCGCTTAGGTCGAGATGCGCGCGTCCAGACGCTTGAGTTCGGCCAAGAGGCTCATCGCGGCAAGACCCGAGCTTTTGGGATTGTCGGGCAAGGGGTTGCCCTGCACCTGCAAGGTGAATTCGCCGAAGGCGCCATGCGCCGCGATATGGTGGAGGTTGCCGGTTGCTGCGGGATCGGCGATCAGCACGACCTCGGTTGCATCCAGCCCAAGGCCCGCCAGCGCCACGGCAGCGGCCACATTGGCATTCTTGGGATAAGCAAGCGCGGCTTGGCGCGCGGTGCCTTTGAAATGGATGGCGGCCCCTGTCAGCTGGTCGAGATCGAGCACATCCTCGGCCGCGGAGCCGCGCCATGCGGCGGGCGGCTTGCGCCCGGTATAGCGGACATGGGTCAGCCCGCCCACGGCACCCGCGCGCAACAGGTCGAGCGCGCCGACCGACCCGCTGGCCAGGTGCAGGCGGCTATTGCCCGCCTCGGCGGCGGCGGCCAGTTCGGTGGCAAGCGCGTCATCGGCCAAGGCGCCGAGCGAGACGGTGACCACATCGATCCCCGCCGCCAGCGCCGCCGCCCCATGGGCGGCAAGGCCCGTATGGCCCGCGCAATCGACAAGATGGGTGATGCCCGACGGCAGATCGGCGACACGCCCCACGGCTGGAATGCCCAGATCTGCCTTGCCCGGATCGCGCAGGATCAGCGCCACAGGCCCCATCCCCGCCGCTTGCAACGCCGCGATCAGCCATCGGCCGATGGCCCCCGCCCCGATCACCGCAATCTGCATGGCGCCCCCCATCTTGCCATTTCCGTCGAAAGCCACACTATCACCCCTGTTCGGAAAGACGACAGGGAAGCGTATGAACATCCTTGCGAAAAACGCCATCGGCCAAGCCATGACGCGCCGCGAAGACCCGGCCTTGCTCAAGGGGCAAGGCCGCTACACCGCTGATATTGCGCTTGATCGGCCCTTGCATCTGGCCTTTCTGCGCAGCCCGGTCGCAAGCGGTAAGATCGCGGCCATCGACACCGCCGCGGCGCTTGCCGCCCCCGGCGTGGTGGCGGTGTTCACAGGCGCCGATCTGCCGCCCAACCCCTCGCCCGATTTGGCCCCAGTGCTCGAGATCGACGCGCCCTTGCCCTTTCCAATGCTTGCGCGCAGCCATGTCGCCTGTGTGGGCGAGCCGCTTGCCGCCATTCTGGCCGAAAGCCCGGCCCAAGCTGCCGATGCGCTGGAGTTGATCGGCCTTGATATCGACGATGCCGCGTTGCCCGAACCCTTCCGCGTGGCCCATCGCAACTGGCATGCCGGCAACCCCGCCGCGGCCTTTGCCAAGGCCGCCCATATCGTCACGGTCGAGACCCATCACCCCCGTGTCGCCCCCACCCCGATGGAGCCGCGCGGCGTCGCGATTCGCTATGATGCCGCCAGCGAAGGCGTCACGATCTTTCAATCCACCCAGACGCCTCATCGTACCAAGAACGATGTGACCCGCATCTTGCAACTTGATCCCAATCTCGTGCGCGTCGTGGCCCCCGATGTAGGCGGTGGATTCGGGATGAAGGGCTTTACCTATCCCGAGGAAATTTTCGCCGTTTGGGCGGCGTTGCAACTCAAACGCGATGTGCGCTGGATCGCTACGCGGTCAGAGGAATTCCTGTCCGCAGCGCATGGGCGCGGGCTGACCACGCGGGGGCGTTTGGCGCTGGATGCGGCGGGGCGGTTCCTCGCGCTGGAGGCAAGGATTGCCGCACCGCTTGGCGGCTGGGTCTCTGGAACGGGACTGATGCCCGCCTTCAATGCGGCACGTATTCTGCCCTCGGGCTACCTGATCCCGGCGCTCGATATCGCGACCGAGGCCGTGGCCTACCCGCTTCCGCCGGTAGGCATCTATCGTGGCGCAGGGCGGCCCGAGGCGAATGTGATCGTCGAACGCCTGATCGACGCGGCCGCCGCTGAAACCGGGATCGACCCCATCGCGCTGCGCAAGGCCAACATGGTGCCGGCCAGCGCCTTGCCCCATGACACGGCGACGGGCAACCGGCTGGACAGCGGCGATTATGCCGCCGCACTCGACGCCTTCGCCGCTGCCGCCGATTTGGACGGTCTGCGCGCCCGGCGCGATGCGATCCGGGCCAAGGGCGGGATCGCGGGATTGGGGCTTGCCTTTTACCTCGACCCATCGGCGGCGGGGTGGGAATATGCCCGTGTCACGCTGAACCACGATGGCACCGCCCATATCGCGACGGGCGCGACGCAACAGGGGCATGGGCGGCTCACCGCCTTTTCGCAGATCGCAAGCGACGCCTTGGGCATCCCGCCCGAAGCGATCACGCTGGAAGCGGGCGATACCGCCAGCGTCACCGACGGGATCGGCGCGGTCGGCAGCCGCGCCACGGCGATCGGCGGCAGCGCGCTGCTCGAGGCCTGCGAAAAGATCAAGACAGCACTGGCCGAGGGGGCAACCCTGCCCATCACCGCCGAAAGCAAATACGAGGTCGCGGGTCAGGCTTGGGCCTTTGGGGCCTATGCGATCTTGGTCGAGATCGACCGCGAGACAGGCGCGCCGCGCCTTTTGGCGGCACAGGGGCATGACGATACCGGCGTCATCGTCAACCCGCTTCAGGTCGAAGGTCAGATCAGGGGCGGTTTTGCGCAGGCGCTTGGCGAAACCATGCTCGAAGCCATCGCCTTTGACGATGATGGGCAGCTTTTGACCGGGAGCTTCATGGATTACGCCATGCCGCGCGCCGATGACCTGCCGCCCTTGCGGCTATCACATAGTGAGACACCCAGCCCGATGAACCCGCTTGGCGCCAAGGGCGTGGGCGAAGCTTCGACCACGGGGGCGCCAGCGGCGTTTATCAACGCGATCAGCGATGCCTTTCGCCCAACCGGCAAGCCAGCACCGCAGATGCCCTTTAGCCCCGCACGGCTGTGGGAAGCGCTGCGGAGCTAAGACGAAGGGGCCGCTTCAGAAATCGAAGATGTCGTCGAGAAAGGACCCGCGGCGCTTTTTCTTGTCATAGCCACGGTGATCTACCCCATAGCCGCGTTCGGGCTGGGGGGCTGGGGCGGCGCGCACGGGTTGCGGCGCAGGGGCCGAGCGTTCGATGATCTTGTCAAGCTCTCCCCGGTCAAGCCAGACACCTCGGCATTGCGGGCAATAATCAATCTCGACCCCTTGCCGGTCGGCCATGACAAGGGTGGTTCCATCGACAGGGCATTGCATTACGGGTCGCTCCTATGTTCCTTGGCGCTCACATAGGGGCGCGCGGACCCTTCGCAAAGAGCGATAGGAAAGACCAATCGTGCCGCCATGGTCCTATGCCGGAGCTGTCAGCGCAAATAGGCGCGCATCGCCTGATAGACGACCGCCGTTGCCGCATTGGCAAGGTTGAGCGACCGGATATGAGGGGAGCGCATGGGCAGGCGGAAACAGCGATCTTCCATGCCGGACAAGATATCGGGCTGGATACCCTTGGTCTCCCGGCCGAAGACCAGATAGGCGTCCGGTGGATAATCGGGATCATAGACCGTACCGCCCGTGCCGAATTCCTCGAAAAAGAAAAGCTGGTTGCGTCGCGGCGCGCGGTCCGCCAGGAACGCCGCCCAATTGTCATACTCGCTCAAGCGCACATGCTGCCAATAATCGAGGCCCGCCCGACGCACAGATTTGTCTGATATATCAAAGCCATAAGGGCGGATCAAGATCAACTCTAGATCCAGCGCCACGCACGTTCGCCCAATTGTGCCGGTATTGCCGGGGATTTCAGGGGTGACCAAAACGACCTTCATCGCACCCTGCGCAGGCCTAGACATTGGGCTTGCCTTCCAATCCCAATAGGCGGCGCATTCCTGTCCAATAGGCAGGCAGGCGCGGGGGGCGATCAAGCTCGGCCAATACCTCGTCGCGAAGCGCGCCTTTGAGTTGGGCGGCGACAAAACCCTGCGCCCAAGCCAAGGTGGCAGGCCCATCAGCGGGGCGTAGCCGCACCGCCGAACCGATCAGCCCCACGATGGTGCCTGCGGGCGAATACCATTCATCCTGAATGCCGCGAATGCGCGCCGGCATCACGCGCCCCATCGCGCGCACCAGCCCGCTTTCGGAAAAGCGCAGCAAAAGCTGGCCCATCTCGGCATGACTGTAGCCGATGAGCGGAGGGAAGGTGTCGAAGAAGATCGGCCCTTGATCGTCGATGGCGAAATTGCGGATCGAGGGGTGATAGCCGATCCGTTCGGGCCGGTCGGCGACACGCGCCCAGAAATCCGCAATGCTCACGATGGCCGCGCCAAGGATATCCAGCATCTCGGACAGGCTGGCCACCTCCAGTCGCGGTCGCATCAAGATGCGCTCGTCAAGAGCCTCCTGCACGATCACGGGTTGCAGATAGCCCGCCTCCTCCAGGATCAGGAATTCAGTCTGGGGCAAGCGCACACCTGCCCCTGTCAGCGCCGCTACATAGGCATCGTGCCGCGCGCCCAGTTCTTGCAGAAGATCGCGGTCGCGCCCGCCGCGATAGGTCTTGATCACGCGGTCGGCCAAAGGGCCATCCGCGGGCCGGAAGGGCAGGCAGAAATAGCCCAGCCGACTGACCGGTTCACCACGCGCGGCAAGGGCCGCGCGCACATCTTGGGCGAGATCGCTCATTTATGCTTTCCCACGGTCCAGCCAGTGGCATCGGACAGCCGCCCCTCGCCCTTGGACAGCGGCAAATCCTCAAGCGCGGAGCCCATCGAATCGTTCCAACGGTTGAGATAGCCAAAGAGCGCCACCACCCCCATGATCTCGACGATCTGGCCATCATCCCAATGCGCGCGCAACCGCGCGCCGATCTCGGGTGTCACGGCATTTGGCACCACGGTCGCAGCTTGGGCAAAGGCAAGTGCTGCCTTCTCGGCATCGGTGAAATGCGTGCTCGCCTCGAAATCAAAGACCTCGGAGAGCCGTTCCTCGGTTGCGTTGAAGCGTTCGGAGGCAAGGATCATATGCGCCTGACAATAGAGGCACCCCGAAGCATAGCTCGAGACATAGCCGATCAGGCGCTTGAATTCCGGCGTCACGCCCGACCCGTAATCGGTCATCACCGCGACGTTGAGATCGGTGAAGGCCCGCGCGATGGGCGCGCGATGGGCCATCGTGCGCACGGAATTGGGGATCACGCCCAAAGGCCCCTTGAAGAACTGCACATGGGCGCGCAGATCGGGGTCCATCGCGTCTTCGTCGCGGGGTGGAACAAGTGCCATGACAACTCTCCCTCGGGCTTTGGCGCCGTCGCGCACTGACAAGTCTTGGCGACACGCGTGATTGGGCGTTACCCTGACGCCATGTCAGAAAGCAAGCCAGACCCGATCCGCCCCACCGATGCCGAAGCCCGCAGCCTTGCACGCGATCTGATCGCGCATGCGCGTTTTGCCGCCCTTGGCGTGATCGACCCAGAGAGCGGCGCGCCGATGGTCACGCGCATCGCCCTTGTGCCGGGGCCGGACGGGGTGCCGCTGACGCTCATCTCGGAATTGTCGTCGCATACGGCAGCTCTGCGCGCAAATCCCGCCTGTTCGCTACTGATCGGGGAGCCGGGCGCCAAGGGCGATCCGCTGACCCATCCGCGCCTGACCTTGCAGGCGCGCGCCGAACAGGCCGACAAGGCAGCCCTCAAGGCGCATTACCTGACGCATTATCCCAAGGCGCAGCTATACTACGATTTCGGGGATTTCGGGCTGGTCCGCTTCGCGCCAATCGCAGGGCTGCTGAATGGCGGCTTCGGCAAGGCCTATCGCCTTACGCCTGCCGATCTGGCGGGCTGACCGGCCTACCAATGCGTCGTGCCGATGGCGCCCTTGATCTTGCCGGTCAGGTTGGGCGTCACCCATCCGCCGTAGAAATCGCCGGGCTGGGGCAAAACGCGGATATCGCCCACATAGGCCGCATCGACCGAGGTGGCGTAAAAGGCGACATGATCGCGGATCGCCTCGAACCGCGCGGTGGGGGCGGGGTAGAACCAGCCCGCGTTTCGCGCGCGGCGCCCGTTCAGCACCAGATCGACATAGGCCGCCCGCCCCTTCCATTCGCACCATGTCTCGCGCGCGGAGGCGACCAGCGCCGCCGCCAGCACCGCATCGGGCGGCAAGTAATAGGTAGGCGCGTGATGGGTCTCGAGCACCCGCCACGCGGCGCCTGCGTCGGCATTCGCAATCTCGACGCCAGCAAAGACCACGCGCAAGGGCTGGTTCACCCGTTCCAAGCGTGGCGGGCGGGGGTAATCTTGGACATTTTCGACCGGCAAAAGCGTCATCGCGTCTCTCCCTGCCCGGCGCGAGCTAGCCCGCTGCGGCGCAAAAGGAAAGCCCGCCCCATGATAGGGCGGGCCGTCCGATATCCGCACGATCACACGTCGAAGCGCGCGGTGATCTGTGCCGTGCCACGCACGTCTTGCTGCCAGCGCATGTTCAGCGTGCGCCCCCCTGCCCCCTGTCCCGGCTCGGCATAGGGGGTAACATAGATGATCACGTTAGAGATACTGCGCAGCGGCCCCTCAGCCAAGAACGAGATGCCACCCCGCACGGGTGCGCCAAAGGGGGCAAACTGGCTGAGATCGACGTTCCAAACGCTGCTGGCCGTATTCTGCACATGGCGCACGGTGACCGGGTTCTCGGTCCGCTTGGCGATGCCGTGATAGGTATTGCCTGCGAACAACAAATCCGCGGTGCGCCCCAGATCAAGATTGGCAAAGCTGGTATCCACCCCATCGACAGCCAACAGCTGTGCGCCTGTGGTTTTCTTGAACAGATTGTCCGTCACCGTCAGGCCGTTGATGAAATGACCCGCGCCGTAAGGTTTGATCACGATAAAGTTCATCCAAGGCGCGCTGCCCGTCGAGAAAAAGATATTCCCGTCGATCGATAATCCGTGGAAACTCAATCCGCCCGAAAACGTGGGCGAGGGATCACGCTCATTGCCCCATTCAATGTAGCAATTATCGACGTAGTTGCCCTCGAACGTGGTCTTGATGTTGTTATCGGCCAACACAAGCCCTGCGGTACGCGGCCCGTCTGTGACCCCATCGCCCTGGAAAAAGTGGTTGCCCGAAAAGATATTGCCCGCGCCTGCGATCACGCCGAAATGGCGAAAGCGCACCGCGCGATTGTCGCGCACCTTGATGTCGGAGACATTGGCGTTAAAGCAGATGGTCTTGCGCAATGGGGCATCGATGTCTTGCTCATTCGACAAGAATTGGCAGCGGTCGATCTGGAGACCCTGACACCCTTCGCCCGCCGAGGTGATCGCCCGATCCTTTGGGCCAGTGAAAAAGCAATCCTGTATCTGAAAGGCCAAGCCATCACGCGGCAGGTTCAGGCCTGAACAGATACCTGCGCACAAAAACTCGATATCCGACACGATAAAGCGCTGTAGGTTCAACCAACCGAAGAAATCGAGCAGGTATTTGAACCGCCGGAAGGTATAGGTTTGGGTGACAGGCGCCGCGCGCAGCGGAGCCGAAAGGGTGACGCGACCGGCGGCGATATCCTTGCTGGTGACATAGATCTCGCGGCCCACCCCTTGGCCTGCCGTTACCAGCGCACCGACCGGAATATCGGCCACATTGGCAAGCCCCGTGATGCGCCGTGGATCATTGACTGACCATGTGCCAATGCGGCTATGCACCTCATCGGCCCAGTCTGGTGTATTCTGTGCCGCTAATTGCCCGTTTCGCAACACACGTCGGTTGGCATAGCTGTTGCGATTGCCAACAATCGCCTGCACATCAAGTGGCCCATCCAACAGCACCCGCCGCCCGCAGAGGTCAAAGCCCTCATGGTCGGACTGGTTGAACAATTGCTGAAGCCCCTTTTTCAGGCCCAGCACATCATCGCCCAAGGCTTCGGCGTACCCCTTAAGATCGAAATTCTGGTTCAGCGATAGGCGCGCGCCATCGGGCATGATCAAGCGCCCCTCGAAGCGGATCGGGGCATTGATCGTCAAGCTTGACCCGATCACATAGTCACCCGCCGGCACCATGATCTCGCGCCCCGCCGCAGCGGCGTCAGCAGCGACAAAAGCGGCGCGATCATCAGTGGCACCATCGCCGAGCGCACCGAAATCGCGCACATCGACCCAATCCATCATCTTGCGCAGAAAGACCGAGGTGACATCCTCGATGGTGATGCTCTCGATGCGCACCTGCCCGCCATTCGGCCCGGTCAGATCAAGCCCCATATGGCCAAAGGCCGCTTGCGGCCCCCATGACATGTCGACTCCACCGCGCGCGCCGGTCCCGACAATTGCCGAAACGGTGACCACCGTCCCATATGCCCCAAGGGTCGTGCTTGGCCCCACTTGCGGGACAGTGGTCAAGTTCTGATTGCCCGCATTGCCCGCCCATGCCGCAATCCGCACGGTCGGAAAATTCCCCGATAGCACTTTGACCCGCGCCGAAACCCGCAGGTATAGCCCCGGCAAGATCGGCGTCTGGCCCATGTAGCGTAGGCGCGTCGTCGCCTCGGTCTTCACGATCTCAAGGCAATTGCCGAAATCCGCATCGGCGGCAACCAAAGCCGCATTGGCCGCGGTCGCCCAAGTATCGCTGCCCGGTCGGCCATCTTGGCGCGACCAGACCCCCAACCCGTTGGCGAAAGCAGGCGGCATCAAAACCAACCCGTCAGTAATCACCTGGTTCATATTCTACCCCTTTCAGCACCCAATCATCATCAGGCGCGCGCAAATCGGTTGACCGAAAGGGGCAACCGAGGCGCCCGCATGCGGTCGTCTCGGTTGTGACGCGATATGTGTGAAACAACCCGGCACAGCAGGCCGGGTTAGCAATTCTTCTAAACCGAAATGATTAAGCGAAGGTTAAACGCGACATTCTCACGCTGCGACCTGCGGTGGTGGGAGGATTTGAACGCCGTTGATTTTCCAGCCATCGTCTGTCTGGATCATTTGGTAACCAAGGTAATGGGCAATCCCTGCCTGATCGATGACCTGCACCCGCTGCACGAGGATGCCGGCAAAACTCTGCAAATCGATGAAATCGACCTGCGCCGGCGCCCAGACCATCGGATAGCCCTGCTCGACCATCCGTCCGAAAGTCTCGGCATCGCGAAAGATGCGCTGGATATTGGGGCTGGCGAATTGCCACGCGGTAACAACATCTTCTGCAAGAAAAGCGTCAAATTGCCCGGCGATGGTGGCTTCTATCTCCGGGTTGGGCGCCAACACCTCTTGGGCATGGGCCATCACAGTGAGACAGACAGCGAAAATCCCAGCAAGAACGACACGCAACATCCCGGCATTCCCTATGCAAAAAGGCTGTACAAGAATGGTAGCGCAGGGGCGCGCGATTTCACGCGCCCAATTCACCTTTCAGCCCGCGGGCGATCAGATCGCGTGTCTCGTCGATGCCATAAAGCGCGATGAAACCGCCGAAACGCGGGCCTTGGCTTGCGCCCAAAAGCACCTCGTATAGCGCGCCGAACCAATCGCGCAGCGGCTCGAAGCCGTGCAGCTTGCCGATGGCGAAAACAATGGATTGCAGGAAATCGTCGTTTTGCCAGTCAATCTCGACCGAAGCAGCCTCGGCCCCATCGAGGGCCGCCTTGCGCGCCAAGACCTCGCGCGCCTTGTCGGCGTCACCCAGACAGGCGGACAACTCGGCCAAGGCGGCGGCTTCCTTGTCGCTGGGCGCGCGAAAGACGCGGGTAGGTTTGACGAAATCTGCATAGTAGCGAATGGCGAAGCCCGCCGCCTGATCCAGATCGGGGTTCCCCTCGGGGCTGGCCTCGGGCGCGTAGCGACGGATAAAGGCCCAAAGCTTGTCTTTATCCTCGGCCCCCGACACGCTGACGAGATTCAAGAGCATCGCAAACGGCACGACCATGGTCGAGACCGGCACGTTACCGCCATGGATGTGCCAGACGGGGTTGGCCAATTTCTGCTCGACGCCTTGCGCGTGATAGGCGTTGAGTTGCTGGTGGTATTCATCCACCGCCTTGGGAATGACATCGAAATAGAGCCGCTTGGCGGTCTTCGGCTTGAGGAACATGAAATAGCTCAAGCTCTCGGTCGAGGCATAGGTCAGCCATTCGTCGATCGAAATGCCGTTGCCCGAGGATTTCGAGATCTTCTGCCCCTGCTCGTCGAGGAACAGCTCATAGGTGAAGTGGTGCGGCGCGGGCGCACCCAGGATCTCGCAAATCGCGTCATAGATCGGCGTGTTGGTGGAGTGATCCTTGCCGTACATCTCGAAATCGACGCCAAGTGCCGCCCAGCGTGCGCCGAAATCTGGCTTCCACTGCAACTTGCATTGCCCGCCCGTCACAGGCAGCGTCCATTCACGGCCCGTTTCATCGTCGAAGGTGACGGTGCCTTCCTTGGCATCGACATGCTTGATCGGCACATACAGCACGCGGCCGGTTTCAGGATGGATCGGCAGGAAAATCGAATAGGTCTGCTGGCGTTCGTCGCGCAAACTGGCCAACATCACCTTCATCAACGCGTCATAGCGCTCGGCTGCGCGCAAGAGCACCTCGTCAAAAGCGCCCGAGGCGTAATAATCAGTGGCAGAATAAAATTCATATTCGAACCCGAAGGTGTCGAGGAACCGGCGCAGCATCGCGTTGTTGTGATGGCCAAAGCTTTCGAATTCCCCGAACGGGTCAGGCACGCGCGTCAGCGGCTTTTGCAGATGCTCGCGAAGCATGTCTTGGTTTGGAACGTTGCCCGGCACTTTGCGCATCCCGTCCATGTCATCCGAGAAACAGATCAGCCGTGTCGGAATGTCTGAAATCACCTCGAAGGCGCGGCGTATCATCGTCGTACGCAAGACCTCGCCAAAGGTGCCGATGTGCGGCAGGCCCGAGGGGCCGTAGCCCGTCTCGAACAGCACATAGCCCTTTTCGGGGGGGGCTTTCTCGTAACGTTTGAGCACCGCCCGCGCCTCTTCGAAGGGCCAAGCCTTGGAGGTCATCGCGGCATCGCGGAGGGTGGTCATCTGTTTGGGTCCCGAATTGAGAACGGGCTCCATCGCCCGCGCGCCCATGCCCCTATTGTGCAGACGCGGCGACGTCAATAAATTCCCAATAAGGAAAGGAGGCCGAAGATGGCCGAACTCAGTCCCGAAGATGCCCTTGTGGCCCTGATGGTGGCGGTATCCGTCTCGGACGCCGCGATCCGCACCGCCGAACTGGTAAATATCGAGCAGATCGTGAACCACCTGCCGGTTTTCGCCAATTACGATGCAGACCGTATGCGCAGCGTGGGCAATATCGTCTTCGAATTGTTCGAAGAGGAAGACGGGCTGGATGCCTTTTTTGGGTTGGTGACCGAGGCCTTGCCGGAAAAACTCTACGAAACAGCCTATGCAATCTGCTGCGACGTGGCCGTCGCCGATGGAGCGCTGGCGCAAAGCGAACTACGCTTTCTCGAGGAACTGCGCCACGAGCTTGACATCGACCGCCTCCATGCCGCCGCCATCGAACGCGGGGCGCGGGCGCGGCACATGACGCTTTAAGCCATCATTCTTGCCCGTTTGCAGCAAAACTGACACCTTGGGCGCCTTATGTCCGCGACCGTCACGCTCCCCATCTGGCTATTCGTTCTCATCCTGCTTTTTGCAGGCGTCACATTCGCGTCGCATTTCCTGTTCCCGTCGGTGCGCTGGTTCCTCCGCCGCCGCCTTGAGCGCGCGGTCGAGCAACTCAACGCCCGTCTCAAGACGCCGATACAACCCTTCAAGCTCGCCTCGCGGACCGACACCATCCGCCGTCTGATCTATGACCCGGAGGTTGCCCAAGCCATCGCCGACCATGCGCGCAGCAACGCGATCCGCGAAGACGTCGCCTTTCAAAAGGCCGAACGCTATGCCCGCGAGATTGTGCCGGGCTTTTCTGCCTTTACCTATTTCGGCTTTGCCATTCGCGCGGCACGGATACTCAGCCAATCACTCTACCGTGTGCGACTGGTCCATGCCAATCACCGGGCGCTCGAGGACATACCGGCCGAGGCGACGGTCATCTTCGTGATGAACCACCGTTCGAACATGGACTATGTACTGGTCACATGGCTGGCCGCCGAACGCTCGGCCTTGGCCTATGCAGTGGGCGAATGGGCGCGGGTCTGGCCGTTGCGCCAGCTTGTACGCGCGATGGGCGGCTACTTCATCCGCCGCCGCCACAACAACCCGCTCTATCGCAAGGTCTTGGCCCGCTACGTCCAGATGGCGACCGAAGCTGGCGTGACCCAAGCCGTCTTTCCCGAAGGCGGACTAAGCCGCACAGGCGCGATGGGGCGGCCCAAACTCGGATTATTCTCATATATCGTCGAAGGCTTCCGCCCCGGCCAATCCCGCGATGTGGTGTTTGTGCCAGTCGCGATCAACTATGATCGCGTCATGGAAGACCGCGCGTTGATCGAGGCCCAAGATAGCGGCACGCGGGCCTTTCGTTTCACGCTGTGGCCGATCTGGCGCTACCTGCGCCGCCAGATCTGGCATCGGATGACAGGCCGGTTTCACCGCTACGGTTATGCGGCGGTGAGCTTTGGTGACCCACTCAGCCTGACACAGTTTCTTGCGACGCCGCGTGCCGATGCACCACAGGCCCTTGGCCAAGACCTGATGGCGCGGATCGCACAGGTTATGCCTGTAACGCCTGTGCCGCTCGTCGCTCATGCGCTGTCCGAGGGGGTCCGCAGTGTCGTGGCGCTTGAAGCGGTGTTGCGACGCCATATCGCCGAAGCCGAGGCACGGGGTATCGTCCTGCATATCCCGCGCGGCGATATCCCCTACACGATCGAGGTGGGCTTACGTGCCTTGATGGAACGCGGTCATGTTACACGTGCTGGCGATAGGCTGGGTCTTTCGGCCGAGGGGGCGGAGTTCATCGCCTTCTATGCCGCCTCAATTCTACATCTTTTTGGCGATCATTCTGGTCAAAAAGACACGTATGACGCGAAAATAAAAATACCCGCGACATAATATTTCACATTTTGTAATTTCAGGTTTGCTTTGTTGCGCACCGATCTGTATCTCTCGCAGAAGCAGCATGTTTGATTCCGCAGCGCGGCATCTGCAAAGGATCGGAGAAATGACGATGGCCCTCGACGCGACCCCCGCAATCGCCAGCTATGATGCGCCCAAGAAAGACCTCTACGAGATGGGCGAAATCCCGCCCTTGGGCCATGTTCCCGCACAGATGTATGGCTGGATCTTGCGCCAAGAGCGCCATGGCGAACCGGTTGATGCCCTCAAGGTCGAGGTGGTCGATACCCCCAAGCTCGACAGCCATGATGTGCTTGTCCTCGTGATGGCGGCGGGCGTGAATTACAATGGTGTGTGGGCCTGTCTGGGCAAGCCCGCTTCGGTGTTTCGCCAGCACAAGGCGCCTTATGCGATCATCGGCTCGGATGCAGCGGGCATCGTTTGGGCCGTGGGCGACAAGGTCACGCGCTGGAAAGTCGGCGACGAGGTCGTGATCCACTGCAACCAGGACGACGGCGATGACGAAGAATGCAATGGCGGCGATCCGATGCTTTCGCCCTCGCAGCGGATCTGGGGTTACGAGACAGCCGATGGCAGTTTTGCCCAATTCACCCGTGTGCAATCGCAGCAACTCATGCCGCGCCCCAAGCATCTGACGTGGGAAGAATCGGCATGCTATACGCTCACGCTCGCCACCGCCTACCGGATGCTCTTCGGCCATGAACCCCACGACCTCAAGCCCGGCCAGAACGTGCTGGTCTGGGGCGCCTCGGGCGGTCTTGGCTCTTTCGCGATCCAGCTTATCAACACTGCCGGCGCCAATGCGATCGGCGTGATCTCGGACGAGGATAAACGTCAATTCGTGATGGATCTTGGCGCCAAGGGCGTCATCAACCGCAAGGATTTCAACTGCTGGGGCCGCCTACCCGAGGTCGGCACCGATGAATACACGGACTGGTTCAACGAAGTGCGCCGCTTTGGCAAGGCGATCTGGGACATCACAGGCAAAGGCGTGAATGTCGATATGGTGTTTGAGCACCCCGGCGAGGCAACCTTTCCCGTCTCGACCTTCGTGGTCAAGCGCGGCGGCATGGTGGTGATTTGCGCCGGCACATCGGGCTACAACTGCACCTTTGACGTCCGCCATATGTGGAGCCACCAAAAGCGCCTGCAAGGCAGCCATTTCGCCCATCTCAAACAGGCCGCCGCCGCCAACAAGCTGATGCTCGACCGCCGCCTTGATCCCTGCATGTCCGAAGTTTTCCCTTGGGACGACCTGCCGCTTGCCCATATGAAGATGATGCGCAACCAACATAAGCCAGGCAACATGGCGGTCTTGGTGCAAGCACCGCGTACAGGGCTACGCACGCTTGAAGACGTGCTAGAAGCCGGGCCAAAACGGGCCTGACGTTCAACCAGGCAAGGACGCCGCAGGTATGGCGGCCTTGCGAATGGCCGCGATATTGGCACCGTAAACCGCGGGGTTGTCCACTGATCCGCCCTTGAACACGGCTGAGCCTGCGACCAGTACATCGGCCCCTGCCGCGACAACAAGCGGTGCAGTCGCGGGGTCCACACCGCCGTCGATTTCGATATGGATGGGCCGGTCACCGATCAGCGCCCGTAGGCTGCGGATCTTGGCGGACATGTCGATGAATTTCTGGCCGCCGAAACCGGGATTGACCGTCATTACGCAGACCAGATCGGTCAAATCAAGCAGATGGGCTACGGCTTCGGCCGGAGTGCCAGGGTTCAGCGCCACGCCCGCCTTCATGCCCGCGCCCCGGATCGCCTGTAGCGTGCGATGGATATGCGGTCCGGCCTCAACATGGGCGGTCAACACATCGGCGCCTGCATCGGCGTAAGCCGCGATATAGGGATCGACCGGCGCGATCATCAGATGCACATCCATTACCGTTTTGACATGAGAACGGAAAGCTTTGACCGCCATTGGCCCAAAGGTGAGGTTCGGCACGAAATGCCCATCCATGACGTCAACATGCACCCAATCAGCGCCCTGATCCTCGATCGCGCGGATCTCGGCCCCGAAATTGGCGAAATCGGCCGAAAGGATCGATGGCGCGATCTTGATGGAACGATCGAATGACATGTGGCAGCCCCCTGCAATGCGCGCTGCCCTGTTAACGGCTTCATCCGTCCCTGTCACGGGTTCAAACAGCCGCCGGGTCGCGCTTGCCAAGCCACGGGCCGCATGAGAGGCTTTTACCATCATGACAGAAAGAGCGGCCCACACGCCCATGTCCCAAACCGCGATTGCGCCCAGCGCACAAGATCACCTGCCGCGGCTGCACCGCCCCCGCAACCCGGGGCTTGCGCTTGATCTCGACTGGATCGCGCGGGTGCAGGCCAATACCTCGGCCATTGAACGGCGCGCGGCGACCTTGCCCGGTCGGCGCACGGTTAAAAAAGACTATCAAGCCGCTTGGCTGGCCCGCGCGGTCACTTGCATCGATCTGACCACGCTTTCAGGGGACGACACACCAGGCCGCGTCCGCCGTCTTTGCGCCAAGGCGCGCCAACCCGTGCGCGCCGACCTGCTTGCAGCGCTCGGTCTGCCCGCAATCACCGTGGGGGCAGTCTGCGTCTATCACGAGATGGTGGAAACCGCGGTCGAAGCGCTTGCGGGATCGGCCATCCCCGTCGCCGCCGTCTCGACCGGCTTTCCGGCGGGGCTCTCGCCCTATGCGCTGCGCGTGAAGGAGATCGAGGAAAGCGTCAAGGCAGGCGCGCAGGAAATCGACATCGTCATCTCGCGCCGCCATGTGCTGACCGGGAATTGGCAGGCTCTTTATGACGAGATGTGCGCATTCCGCGCGGCTTGCGGCCCGGCCCATGTCAAGGCGATCCTTGCGACGGGCGAGCTTGGCACACTCAAGAATGTAGCCCGCGCGTCGCTTGTTTGCATGATGGCAGGCGCCGATTTCATCAAGACCTCGACCGGCAAGGAAAGCGTCAACGCAACACTTCCCGTCTCGCTCACCATGATCCGCGCCATCCGCGACTACGAGGCAGCAACGGGGATCAAGATCGGCTACAAGCCCGCAGGTGGGATTTCCAAAGCCAAGGATGCACTGGTCTATCTCAGCCTGATGAAAGAGGAATTGGGCGACGACTGGCTCCGGCCTGACCTTTTCCGCTTTGGCGCGTCGAGCCTTTTGGGCGATATCGAACGGCAACTCGAACACCATGTCACCGGCGCCTATTCGGCAAGCTGGCGGCATCCGATGGCATAAGCAGTGGGCGCGTTTTCCCGAGGGAAAACGATGCGAAAAGCCAAGGTTTTTCGCGAGGGAAAACTGCGGTTCTCCCAAGAAGCCTGAGATGGAGGGATGAGCAGATGACCACAGCCACGATCTTCGAGACAATGGAGTACGGCCCCGCCCCCGAAAGCGCGGCCGAGGCTTTGGCCTGGATCGCCACCCGCGGCCCCGCCTTTGGCCATTTCATCGACGGCAAATTCACGCCGTCGGGCGAGACCTTCGCCACCAAAAACCCGGCCACGGGTGCCGCGCTTGCCCAGATCACGCAAGGCACGGCCGAGGACGTGGAGGCTGCCGTAGCGGCCGCTTCGAAAGCCTTCCCCAAATGGGCGCGGCTCTCCTGCCATGCGCGGGCCAAGTACCTCTATGCGCTGGCCCGCCTGCTCCAGAAACACGCCCGCCTGTTCGCGGTGCTGGAAACCCTCGACAACGGCAAGCCGATCCGCGAGGCGCGCGATATCGATATCCCGCTGGCCCAACGCCATTTCTACCACCATGCGGGGCTGGCCCAGCTCCGCGATGCCGAAATGCCGGAGAATCAACCCATTGGCGTCTGCGGTCAGGTTATCCCGTGGAACTTCCCGCTATTGATGCTTGCTTGGAAGATCGCACCAGCGCTTGCGGCGGGCAATACGGTGGTTCTGAAACCCGCTGAGTACACCTCGCTCACGGCTTTGTTGTTCGGCCAGATCTGCCAAGAGGCCGGGCTCCCGCGCGGCGTCGTCAATATCGTCACCGGCGACGGGCGTACGGGCGAGGCGATCGTGACCCATCCCGGCACGGCCAAGATCGCCTTCACCGGCTCCACCGCCGTGGGCCGACGCATCCGCGAAAACATCGCAGGCATGGGCAAATCCCTGACGCTCGAGTTGGGCGGCAAATCTCCCTACATCGTTTTCGAGGACGCAGATATCGACAGCGCCATCGAGGGGCTCGTCGATGCGATCTGGTTCAACCAAGGCCAAGTCTGCTGCGCGGGGTCCCGCCTTCTTGTGCAAGAAGGCATCGCAGATGATGTCTATACCCGCCTTAAAGCCCGCATGGCCAAGCTGCGCGTGGGCGATCCACTCGACAAATGCATCGATATGGGCGCGCTGGTCGACCCGATCCAGCATCAGGCGATCAGCGCGATGGTCGCGGCCAATACCGAAGGGCAGCTCTGGCATGCGCCTGTCGATTTGCCCGACACCGGCTGCTTCTTCCCGCCGACCCTCATCACTGGCCTTTCGCCCGCCGCACCCCTGATGCAGGAGGAGATTTTCGGCCCCGTCCTCGTCTCCACCACCTTCCGCACCCCGGCCGAAGCGGTCGAGATCGCCAACAACACCCGCTACGGGCTCGCGGCGACGCTCTGGAGCGAAAATGTGAACCTCGCGCTCGACATCGCGCCGAAGCTCGCGGCAGGCGTGGTCTGGGTGAATGCAACCAACCTCTTCGATGCAGCTGCCCCCTTCGGCGGGCTCCGTGAAAGCGGCTTTGGCCGCGAGGGAGGGTGGGAGGGGCTGTCGGCCTACCTCAAGCCACGCGCCAAGCGCATGCCCATCAAGCCGATCGCGCCGGTCATCGCGCCCGCGACACCCGAAGCCACCGGCCTGGACCGAACGGCAAAGCTTTATATCGGTGGCAAGCAGACCCGCCCCGATGGCGGCTATTCCACCGCTGTGTGGTCCAAGCGCGGCAAGCTCTTGGGTCATGTGGGCATCGGCAACCGCAAGGATATCCGCAACGCGGTCGAGGCGGCACGGGGGGCGAGTGGCTGGGCCAAAGCAAGCGCACATAACCGTGCGCAGGTGCTTTATTACATCGCCGAGAACCTGTCGGCGCGGGCAGATGAATTCAGCCAGCGCTTGCGCGACATGACTGGGTGTACGCAGGCACAAGCCGCGGCAGAGGTCGCAACCAGCATCGACCGGCTGTTCAGCTATGGCGCATGGGCCGACAAGATGGATGGGCGCGTGGTGCAGGCACCGATCCGGGGCGTAGCGCTTGCGATGCGCGCGCCCACGGGCGTGATCGGCGCGCTCGCCCCCGATGCGGCGCCGCTCCTCGGGACGCTGTCCCTCGTCGCGCCAGCCATCGCGATGGGCAACCGCGTGATCCTCGTGCCATCGCGCGCCTATCCCTTGGCGGCGACCGATCTTTATCAGGTGTTCGACACATCCGATCTGCCGGGGGGCGTGATCAATATCATAACGGGTGATGCGCAGGAATTGGGGCAGACGCTTGCCGCCCATGCCGATGTCGATGCGCTGTGGTCTTTTGCAGGCGGTCTGGACCAATCAAAGCTCGAGGCGGCATCGGCGGGCAATCTCAAGCGGACATGGATCAATGATACGATGCCTGACTGGGCCGGGACCGACGGCGAGGGGCGCATCTTTCTTGATCAGGCTACCGAGGTCAGGACGATCTGGATCCCCTACGGCACATAGGCCCGGCGCTTGCGCCCTTGGCCGGCTTAGGGATGCCTCCGGCGGGGATATTTATGAAACGAAGAAGGGGGCGATCATCCCCGCCCGGCGGTCTTGTCCTTGAGTTTGGCCCAGAACACGGCGAAGCGGTCGCGCATCGGGTCGATCACGCGATCCTCGAAACGTTCCCAGATGCGCCACGCCATAACGGCGATGACCAGCAGTGCCACCAGAATCAATGCATTGAGCCAAGGGACAAAAGTGACATCCGGCCCATCGACGGGGCGGATTGCAACCGCGTTAGGATAGGTTGTCAGGAGCCGCGAGCGCCAGCCGTAATGGGTGATCGCGACCCATTGTGGCGCGCTTGCGGTCGAGGTCAGGTTCGCGGCTTCGGCATGCAGATCGGCGCTGTCGAGCTTGAAATAGGGTGGCCAGCCAAAGCCGGTATCTTCGTTGCGATAGACCATGACCGCGCCCGAAGCCGCAATCGCGTTGATCAAGCGCAGGTCGCGGCTGTCGGTCTGGGCATTGCCGCTATCGCCTTGGGCGTAGAAGATGCGGTTCAGCCCCGAGAAATCTTGCCGGATGATTTCCGTCCCGGTGATGCGCACGATGTCGCGTTGCGGCAATGTGTAATGCAGCATCGCCCCGAGGATCAGCAGCAAGGTCAAGAAGAAAACGATACGGGGCCAGCGCATGGACGCACCTCAATTCGTCAGGAGGATATAGATGGTCAAACCCGCGACGGGCAGAAGGTAAACGAAAAACACCAGCCATGCGCGAATGCGCCGCGCGATCGGTGCGATGCGCTCATCGATCCAAGCCGCGCGATCGCCGGGCCGACCGGCCATGACCCACGCTTCTTCCAGCCGCATCTTGGCGCCCGCGCGCCAATAAAAGAACAGCGAGAGGTAAACCACGGTCAGCAGCGCCAGCATCAGCAGCAGCATGCGTCCAAGCCCGATGATCATTTTTCGCCTCCGGTTTCTGTCACACGCACTGTCATATAGGCGAGTTTTGCCCGAAATGGCAGGGCTTGCAGCCTGTGCCGCATCGGCGCAGTCTCACGGACATGGAAAATGATGATCGCTTGCTGGAAGCTGTCGGCGCGCGCCAAGACGATTTGGTCGCGCTGACACAAGCCTTGATCCGCGTCCCGACCCTCAACCCGCCGGGCCGCAATTACCTTGAGATCTGCGAGATGCTGGGTGCGCGGCTTTCGGCCAAGGGCTTCGTGGTAGAGTTAATCCGCGCCCATGGTGCGCCGGCCGATAGTGACGGTTATCCCCGTTGGAACATGGTCGCACGCTATGCGGGCGGACAGCCCGGCGATTGCGTGCATTTCAATTCGCATCATGATGTCGTCGAGCCCGGCCATGGTTGGACGGTTGATCCCTTTGGCGGTATTTTGCGGGACGGTCGCGTTTACGGCCGCGGGGCTTGCGACATGAAGGGCGGGCTTGCTGCAAGCGTCATCGCGGTCGAGGCCTTTATCGACACCCACCCCGATTTCGCCGGCGCAATCGAGATCAGCGCAACGGCTGATGAGGAATCAGGCGGCTATGGCGGCGTGGCCTATCTGGCAGAACAGGGTTATTTCGACCCCGCGCGCGTGCAGCATGTCATTATTCCCGAACCCTTGAACAAGGATCGGATTTGTTTGGGCCATCGCGGCGTGTGGTGGGCCGAGATCGAAACGCATGGGCGTATTGCACATGGCTCCATGCCGTTCCTTGGTGATTGTGCCGTCCGGCACATGGGGGCGGTCTTGGCCGAGATGGAGGAAACCCTGTTTCCATTACTGGCAGGCAAGCGCACTGCCATGCCGGTGGTACCCGAAGGGGCACGCTCATCGACCTTGAACATCAACGCGATCCATGGCGGTGCCGTCGCGCAGGGCGATGATTACACCGGGCTGCCTGCACCTTGTGTGCCAGACCGCTGCCGCATCACCATCGACCGGCGCTTCTTGATCGAAGAAGACCTAGCCGAGGTGAAAGCCGAGATCACGGCGCTGATGGAACGTGTCCGCGCCCGACGCCCTGGCTTTTCATACGAGATCAAAGAGTTGTTCGAGGTGCAACCGACGATGACCGCGCGTGATGCGCCTATCGTCACCACTGTGGCCGCTGCAATCGAGCGGGTCTTGGCGCGTCAGGCCGATTTCGTCGTCTCACCCGGCACCTATGATCAAAAGCATATCGACCGAATCGGGCGGCTGAAGAATTGCATCGCCTATGGGCCGGGGATACTGGATCTTGCCCATCAGCCCGACGAATGGGTTGGCGTACAGGACATGATCGACAGCGCCAAGGTCATGGCACTGACATTGCGTGAATTGCTGGTGACGCCTGCGACCTAGTTTGTTTCGTGAAAGCCTAAATGGCGAAGTGCGGAAGCGGCCATGTCGCGCGCGGCCTCGTCACCTTCGATCAATGTGCGGTTGAGGGATTTCACAACCCGGCTCAATGTGCGGGTCGATGTGTGACGTCTGATGAAATCTGGCATTTCTTCGGGCGTGATCGACAAGATCTCTTGGATAGTCAAATTCGGCATGCCGCCCCCTTTGGTGTCTGTCCCGGACCAAAACCCTCTAATCCGATTCGCAAACCAAGGCCCACAGAAATTCGGATATCCGCACTTATGCGCCCATAGCTGCGCCTTTGCACCGGCACAGGAGGGCGGGCCAAGATAGCGGATTTGCCGTGCATCGCGGCTGCTACTCCAAGATCATGACGCTGGTGCGGGATGCGCCCAGCTGCAAAATTTTTGCTGGGATTTTTTGCGCGCGCTGTTCCATGATGGTGCCGGAACGACTTTTGGGAGACGAAGATCATGATCCATCACCTTTATCGTGGCGTCGCGATCTGCGCGCTCAGCGCCGGGGCTGCTCTTGCCCAGCAAACAGATATATCCGTCGGCATGGTGTTGGAGCCGCCGAACCTTGACCCGACATCGGGTGCCGCTGCCGCGATCGACGAGGTGGTCTATGCCAATATCTTCGAAGGGCTGACACGCTTTGGCCCCGATGGGTCCGTCAATCCCGGCCTTGCCGCATCTTGGGCGATTTCCGAAGATGGCACCGTCTATACCTTTGCGCTACGCCCCGGCGTGACCTTTCACGATGGCACATCGCTAACCGCAGATGATGTTGTCTTTTCGCTCGACCGGGCGCGGGCCGAAGGATCGACCAATGCCCAGCCCGCGCTCTTCGCCAATATCGTGAGTGCCGAAGCGGTCGATGATTTGACCGTTCGCGTGACGCTTGATGGGCCGGATGGGGCGTTCCTGTTCGACATGGCATGGGGTGACGCGGTGATCGTAGCTCCCGAAAGCGCCGAGACGAATGCGACCAACCCTGTCGGCACCGGCCCCTTCCGTTTTGCCAACCGGGTTGAAGGCGACCGGGTGGAGTTGGTGCGCAACGACGCGTATTGGGGCGAGGCTGTCGCACTGTCTTCGGCAACCTTCCGCTTCATCTCGGACCCCAACGCCGCCTTTGCCGCGCTCATGGCGGGCGATGTCGATGCCTTCCCGAATTTCCCTGCGCCCGAGACATTGTCCCAATTCGCGGCCGATCCACGCTTTTCGGTCATTGTCGGCTCGACCGAAGGGGAAACCATCCTTGCGATGAACAACGCCCAAGCGCCGCTCGACGACATCCGCATCCGCCAAGCCATCGCTCATGCGATCAATCGGCAAGATATCATCGATGGCGCCATGTTCGGCTATGGCACGCCTATCGGCACGCATTTCGCACCGCATCATCCCAACTATGTCGATTTGACGGGCATATCCGCCTATGACCCCGATGCGGCCCGCGCGCTTTTGGCCGAGGCGGCACCGGGCGGGCTCAGCTTGCGCCTTGCGCTGCCGCCGCCGGCTTATGCGCGCCGCGGAGGCGAGATCATCGCCGCACAGCTGCGCGCAGTGGGCATCGAGACCGAGATTACCAATCTCGAATGGGCGCAATGGCTAGAACAGGTTTTCCGCGGGCGTGATTTCGACCTGACCATCGTCAGCCATACCGAGCCGATGGATATCGGAATTTACGCCCGTCAAGATTACTATTTCCAATATGCACGGCCCGAATTCGTGGCGTTGAACGAGCGGTTGGCGACAACCACCGATCCTGCCGTCCGCGCCACGCTAATGGTGCAGATGCAAGAGATGATCGCCGGCGATTACGTCAATGGCTTCTTGTTCCAACTGGCCAAGACGGGTGTCGCCAATGCGAATATCGAAGGGCTTTGGGCCAATTCGCCAACACAGGCCAATGACCTGACGCGCGTGCGCTGGACCCAATGATCCGACCCGGGCCGCCCCCTCATCGGGGCGGCGCCTTTCTTTGCCGATGATCCCATGCACCTGATATCGCCCGTTTTGCTGCAAGGCGCGCCTGAGCTTTCCCGCCCTGATCCCGCGCGGCTGATCGCGGGTGAGCCGGAACACCGCACATGGTTGACCGACGAAGCACCCGGCCTGTGGTGTGGTGTATGGCAATCGACACCGGGCAAATGGCGCGTCATCTACGACGAATGGGAATATTTCCGCCTGACCGAGGGACTGTCGATCCTGACGCCTGATGGGAGCGATCCGATCACCTTGCGCGCAGGCGATGCCCATGTGATCCGCCCCGGTTTGACCGGCACATGGGAGGTGGTCGAGACGACGACCAAGGATTTCGTCATCCGCCTTTAGCCGAATGAAAAATCCCCCGCGACTGCGCCGCGGGGGATGCCACCCCTCAAATCACCTGGTCGAAATCGGCCGATCAGTTGGGCGCGATGGCAAAGAACATCGTCTCGCCCGAATGGTCGTCGACACCATCATTGTCGGTCGAAACCCACATCGTGCCATCCGCGGCAATCGCGAGACCCTCGACCTTGTCGAGAACAAACCCACCCGTTGACGTGAGGGCCGGGATCAGATCGACCACCGTTTCCTTGGTCAGCACGGCGGGCGTCTCACCAAGGGCCACCATCGCGTCCATCTCGGACAGGGCCACGCGGGTGATCAGCTTGGTGAGAGCGGCACCGGCCAACTGGTTGTCGCGCTCGACGAAGTAGAGGTAATCGCCATGGGCCACGATTTCTGACAACCCGACCCAGCCGGTTGCGGGTTCGGTGAGGGGATAATGGATCACCGACCATTCCTTGGCTTCAAGGTTGTAGCCCAGCACCTTGGCATGGTTGGCCGGATCGTCACGCCACGGGCGCTGCACGGCCATATAGAGCATGTCACCGACGCGGGTGATACCCTCGAAGCCGAAACGGGTTTCAACCGCCAAAAGCTCGTTGGGGAGCGCGATTGCCTGCCGGATCTCGCCACTGGCGCGCACATGATAAATGGCATGCGGCACCAAGCGGTCGCTGCGCCCCTCGGACGCGATCCAGAAGCCGCCATTCCCATCCAGCGCGATGCCTTCCATGTCCATCAGCTGCGCAGGCTGCCCCTCACGCGTGATGCGGATCGCATCGACGATGCGTGCTGGCGTCTGGCTGACGTCGATGTGGAAGATCGTCGGCTGCATGCCATAGAAGCTGTCCGAGACGGCATAGACCGTGCCATCATCCGCCATCACCTGACCCGAAATCGCACCCCAGCCGATCAGGCTGTCGGTGCCAGCGCTTGTCAGATGCGGATAGGCGGCAGGGGCCGCCTGATATTCGTAGATCATCACATGGGCGGGTGCTGCGCCATCTTCGCGACCGTCGAATTCGTTCGCGGTTGCCAAGAGGTTGCGGCCCGGAATGGCAATCGCACCTTCCGGCGAGATGCCCGAAGGCAAAAGCTGCGTCAGCACAGGTGCCGCCGGGTTCGACATATCATAGACACCCACGACCGAGGACCGTTCGGCCAGAAGGAACATCATCGGTACGCCGCCGAAGGTCGCAAATTCCATCCCCTCGGGTTCGACGCCCTTGTTGCCGGAGCGTTCCTCCGGGTAATGGCCGATTTCGGCGACCGCGTATTCAAAGGTCATGCCCGCCTCGAACACCTCGGTGCCGTCGCGGTGGAAGACGGTAAAGCCACGGCTGCCACCATCCATGTCGCCTTCGTTCGCGATGGCGACATGATCGGTATCGATCCACTGCACCCCATCGGGTTCGCGCGGGATATCGGCAAGGCGGCCGTCAAAGGTCAGCGCGCCCTCTTCCTCGGTATCGACATTGTCGAGCGTCACGATGCCTGCCGAGAAATGGCTCAAGACCTCGCCCGCGGCGGAAACCACCACGATGTGATTGTTTTCCTGCATCGTCACGACGATATCGCCATTGGTGTTCACATCGACAAATTCCGGCTCGGGGTCTTCAGGCGCGATATCGGCAAGGCCCGTCAGATCGACACGGATTTGGGTCGCGCAATCCATTGCGCCGTTTTCGCCCAAGGGCTGGATGACAAGGTAACCTGCGGGCATTTGCGGCACGCGGCCATCGCCGGCATCCTCGTCGCGCTCATTCTCGATGGCGACGGTGATAAAGCTGCCATCGGGGGCGACGGCGGTGCTGTCGGGCTGGCCGCCCAGATCGCAGGACGCGATGACCGCGCGGCTGCCCACATCGATCGCATGCAGCACGCCAGAGGGGGCGGTGTAGCTTTCCGAGGTGTTCTCGGCCACAAACACTGTCTGGCCCAGCGCGGATACGGCTGTGGGCTCGCCATTGGGCAGGGCAAAGGCGCCAGCCGCAACCGGCTTGGCGGGGTCGGTGATATCGATGAAACCGATCACGCCCGCCGGGCTGTCGGAATAGATCAGCGTCATGCCGTCGCCCGTGGCGGCGATGATTTCGGCCGAGCTTTCGTCAGCGTCGGGGGTGTTCAGCGCAACGGGGAAAGACGCGATTCGGTTAAAGTTCATCTCCTGCGACAAGGCAGGTGCAGCGGCCAGCATGGCAAGCGCCGAGGTCAACATAAGCGAACGGGTAGGCATGGGAATCCTCCAGTGCATGGACATCCCCACAGCGCTTGCCCTAGCGCGGTGACAGCCGCGTGACAGCTGCATTTCAATTCGATGACAGCTACGCCGCCCCTCCATGAAGCGCGGCCCAACGTTCGATCAACTGCTGCTGCAAGCGCTTTGCGCGCTGATTATAGGGGCGCGCGCCCTCGGGCCGTTCACGCTCGGCCTCGGTCAGGGCATCCCGCCGCGCGGTATCGGCGCAAAAAATCGCGAATGCCAGATCGCGACCCGTGGGCAGGCGTGCATAGCCCGCAAGTGATGACACGAAATTGAGCGTCCCTGTCTTGGCCGCGACCGCGACAGGGTGATCTGCAATCGGCCTGCCGCGCCCGTCAAGCATGGGTTGGGCGCGCATCATCTGGCGCAACGCGCCGCTGGGGCCAGCGGCGACAAGCGCGCTGACCATATCATGGGGCCTGAGGCGGCTTTTGTCGCCCAATCCTGAATGATCGACAAAGCCCGCATGTCGCGCGCCAAGCCGCTCGCGCATCCAGACCGACATGGCACCTGCCGATTGCGCCAGATCATCGGGCCGTTGGCCGCCCGCCATGGTCGCCTTGAGCCCGACCACCTCGGCGGTCAGGTTGGTGGACCAACGCATCATGTCGCGCAAAAGAACGTCAAGCGGTTCGCTGCGATGGACGACCAACACCGCCGCGGCCGGCGGCGCGGTTGGGGCCAGCGCAACATCGGAAAAAGTGATCCCGGCAGCGCGGGCAAGTGAGAGGAAAACCTCGGCCGCATAGGCCGATGGGCGGCGTACCGGCAGCCAGCGCGACCCGCGATCCCCCAAGGCCGCGCGCGCCACCGTCCAATGATCGCGCCCATCGATATGATCGTAGGTATAGGTCGGCGAGTCGCGATCCGCGATGCGCATCCGCGCGATCTGCACCGCTGGGCGCAGCGTCTCGGACCGCGCATCCATTGCGATGGAATAGTCCCCCGCCTGTCGCGCCCATTCGAAATACACCCGGTTGAAATTCAGGTTCAGCCCCGAAATTGCTGGGTTATAGCCCACATGCGGCGGCTGCGATGGATCGACCTCGAATATTGCGGGCAAGGCGCCATCAGCAATCTTCAATCGCCCGGATACAACGCGGATACCTTGGCCGCGCAAAGCGTTGGCCATAGCGGCCAAGGTATCAGTATCAAAGGACGGATCGCCCGATCCAACCAGCCAAAGGTCGCCCTCAAGTCGGCCATCGGTGATTGTGCCATCAGCCAGAATCAGGGTTTCGAAGCGATAATCAGGGCCAAGTCGCTCAAGCGCATAGCTACAGGTCACAGCCTTGGTGACCGAAGCAGGCGGCAAGGGGAATAGCGGGTTCATCCCTTCGAGAATGTCCCCCGTCGCCGCATCGGCCACGACAAAGCCAACACGCCCGCCAAGACCCGAACGAGATACGAGATCGCTGGCGGATGGGACACGATCATCCAACAACGCCGCCGGACGCATCATCGGACGCAGCGACACCAAGGGAGCCGCCGCCATGGCAGGCGTCGCCGCGAAAGCGGCAAGGCCAGATAGAAAGGCACGACGCGACGACATCAAGGCACCATTTGCGCGTTTCATGAATGGGTTTAACCGCAGGCGAGAGGATCGCTCAAGACTTTGTCGTGCCAATGCCCTGCATTGACGGCGCTTTTCGGGCGCGCAGCGATGGGATACTGGGGCGCATGCAACGCGATGTCCTTCGGGCTCTTCCCCTGATGCTGCTGGCGATGACGCTGATCCCGGCAGGGGATACGGCGGGCAAGCTTTTGGGCGCGGCGGGCGTATCCCCCCTCTTTACCGCATGGAGCCGCTTTGCCCTTGGGGCGCTGATGGTATTGCCGTTCGCGATGTGGATCATGCCGCGGGCGCTGTTGGGTGACTGGCGTATCTGGCTGCGTGGCGTGCTCTTGGCCTTCGGCATCGTGTCGATCCTCACTGCGCTTACGACCGAGCCCATCGCCAACGTCTTTGGGGCCTTCTTTATCGGCCCGATCTTGGCCTACCTCCTATCAGCATGGCTATTGAAAGAAGGGTTTTCGACCCTGCGGATCGCGCTTTTGCTGATGGGCTTCTTAGGCGTTTTGCTGGTTGTGCGCCCGGGTTTTGGGATGACGCCTGGCTTGGGTTTTGCTGTCTTGGCGGGGTTATTCTACGGGGGATTCTTGACCACTTCGCGCTGGCTGTCCGATGTCGCCCATCCCGGCGCCCTTTTGCTCAGCCAATTGACCGTGGGCGCGTTGGTCTTGGCGCCATTCGGCCTGATGGCTCTGCCAGTTTTTACCTTGCACATCACGACATTGACCTTTGGTTCGGCAGTCGGGTCGATGTTCGGCAACCTGTTCTTGATCCTCGCCCTGCGGATGGCACCGGCATCGCGGCTGGCCCCCTTCGTCTATACCCAACTGGTGTCTGCAACCATGCTGGGATGGGCCGTGTTCGGTGTGTTGCCCGATGCATTGACCTTGGCGGGGTTGGCGATCTTACTGATGTCGGGCCTTGCAACACTTGCCCTGCGCGACAAAGGCTGAGGCCCTACCACTCGCCCCGCGCGCGGATCGCGCTGGATGAGGCATCCATCATCGGCAGGTTGACGAAACACCATGCAGGCGGGCGGGCGTCGGCCAAAAGATGCGCCGCTTCGGCGGGCAGTTTCGCATGCCTATAGATGCTGGCAGCCTTGGCCGTGCGTGCTGCGATCCGACTACCAGGGCGGGCCAGCACGCCGACCGGCACGCGCGTCATGATCCCTTGCCAATCTTGCCAGCGATGAAACTGTGCCAGATTATCGGCCCCCATCAGCCAGACAAAGCGCACGCCGGGGTAAAGCACTTGCAGCGCCGCAATGGTTTGGGCGGTATAGCGCGTGCCGATCCGCGCCTCGACATCGGTGATTAGGATACGCGGGTGATCGACCAAGGCGCGCGCCACCGCCAAGCGTTGCGCGAGGGGTGCCGGGCCGTGTGCTTTCAGCGGATTGCCGGGGCTGACCAACCACCAGACACGGTCAAGCCCAAAGCGTTTGAGCGCCTCGCGGCTGACATGCAAATGGCCGCGATGCGCCGGATCAAAGGATCCGCCAAACAGGCCAATGGTCTGACCAGGACGCGCAAGGGGCAATTCGGATCGCAACGGCGAATAAGGCCTTGTTCCAGTGGCTTTGGCGCGCCTTGATGGCGCTTCAATCTGGCATAGTCAACGCATCCGCGCGCGGCCCGGATTGCCCATTGGCCCCGAAGCGACTAGATGGCTTGCAAACCTCGGATCATGACAACGGAGCGGCACATGGCCTCCTACCAGTATGTTTATCACATGGATGGCGTTTCCAAGACCTATCCGGGCGGCAAAAAATGCTTTGAAAATATCCGCCTGAACTTTCTCCCCGGTGTGAAGATCGGCGTCGTCGGCGTCAACGGCGCGGGGAAATCGACGTTGATGCGGATCATGGCAGGCATCGACACCGATTTCAGCGGCGAGGCATGGGCGGCCGACGGCGCGCGCGTGGGCTACCTTCCGCAAGAGCCCAAGCTCGATGAAACCCTGAACGTGCGCGACAATGTCATGCTGGGCGTTGCCGCCAAGAAGGGCAAGCTTGACCGCTACAACGAATTGGCGATGAACTACTCGGACGAGACCGCCGACGAGATGGCGCGCCTCCAAGACGAGATCGACGCCGAGAACCTATGGGATCTCGACAGCCAGGTCGATATCGCGATGGAGGCGCTGCGCTGCCCGCCGGACGAGGCCGAGGTCGCAACGCTTTCTGGCGGTGAACGCCGCCGGGTCGCCTTGTGCAAGCTGCTGCTCGAAGCGCCCGAGATGCTGCTCTTGGACGAACCGACCAACCACCTCGACGCCGAAACCATCGCGTGGCTGCAAAAGCACCTGATCGAGTACAAGGGCACGATCCTGATCGTGACCCATGACCGCTATTTCCTTGATGACATCACGGGCTGGATTCTCGAATTGGACCGTGGTCGTGGCATCCCCTACGAAGGCAATTATTCCAGCTGGCTGGAACAAAAGGCCAAGCGGCTCGAGCAAGAAGCCCGCGAGGACAAGTCGCGCCAGAAGACGCTTGAGCGCGAATTGGAATGGATCCGCGCCGGTGCCAAGGCGCGTCAGGCCAAGCAAAAGGCGCGTATCAACGCCTATGAAGAGATGGCCAACCAATCCGAGCGCGAAAAGATCACCCGCGCCCAGATCGTCATCCCCAACGGCCCGCGCCTCGGCTCCAAGGTGATCGAGATTAATGCGCTGAAAAAGGGCTATGGTGAACGGCTCTTGGTCGAAGACCTCACCTTCTCACTGCCGCCGGGTGGTATCGTGGGCGTCATCGGCCCCAACGGTGCGGGCAAATCGACGCTCTTCCGCATGCTGACGGGCCAAGAGCAGCCCGATGAGGGCAGCGTGGAATTCGGCGATACCGTGAAACTTTCCTATGTCGATCAATCGCGCGATGCGCTCGACCCCAACAAAACGGTTTGGGAAGAGATTTCTGGCGGGGCCGAGATTATCGAGTTGGGTGATGCCAGCATGAACAGCCGCGCCTATTGCTCGGCCTTCAACTTCAAGGGCGGCGATCAGCAGAAAAAGGTTGGCCTTTTATCGGGTGGTGAGCGCAACCGCGTGCATATGGCCAAGCTGTTGAAGTCGGGCGGCAACGTGTTGCTGCTTGACGAACCGACCAACGATCTCGACGTCGAGACGCTGCGCGCACTTGAAGACGCGCTTGAGGATTTCGCAGGCTGCGCGGTGATCATTTCCCACGACCGTTTCTTCCTCGACCGGCTTTGCACCCATATCCTCGCCTTCGAGGGCGAGGCGCATGTCGAATGGTTCGAGGGCGATTTCTCGGCCTATGAAGACGACAAGAAGCGCAGGCTCGGGCCGGATGCGCTGGAACCCAAGCGGTTGAAATACAAGAAATTCACGCGTTAAAACTTGGTCGTCGAAAGGGTGCGCCATTGTGCGCACCCGCCGCCTTGGGTGGGCGCGCCATGGCATAGCATCCATGGCAGGGTCCGGCGATTGGGGCTTGCTATTTGCGCCGACAACCCCCATGTCACCCATGCGAACGTTATTCTTTTTCGACCACTGTCTTCCCTAACAGGCCGTCAGTCTTTCGATCCAGACCGACCAAGCCAAGCTGCCGCATCTCGTGGGCAGCCCTTAGTTAGGAGATAACACGATGGCCAATGGCACCGTGAAGTGGTTCAACAGCACCAAGGGTTTCGGCTTTATCGCACCCGATAGCGGCGGCAAGGACGTTTTCGTCCACATCTCCGCGCTCGAGCGTTCGGGCCACACAAGCCTCAAGGACGACCAAAAGGTCACCTTCGACGTCGAATCCGGCCGTGATGGTCGCGAATCCGCGATCAACATCGTTCTGGTCTGAACCAGACGCCAACGCGGGGCGCATGCCCAGCGATCCGGCCCCAAGACAAAGGTGCGCAGCAATGCGCACCTTTTTTCTTGTCTTCCCATCGCGCGATAGGGCTTGCCTTCGCAGGCATTCACGCCCAACTGATTGACGAAGGCAACTACAAAGGGGGCCAGCCATGTCCCATCTCATCACCTGTCTGACCTGCGGCACCACCAACCGGGTGCCTGCCGAGCGGCTGACGGCCCATCCCAAATGCGGCACCTGCGGTGCCAAGCTGGCCGAGGCCAAAGTGCAAGAGGTCGACAGCGCTACCTTGCGCAAAGCCGAGCGCAAGGACAGCCTGCCGCTCTTGGTGGATTTCTGGGCACCTTGGTGCGGCCCCTGCCGCGCGATGGCCCCCGAGTTCGAGAAAGCCGCTCGCGCACTTGCCCCGCATGCGCGGCTGGCCAAGATCAACACGCAGGTCCATGGCGAGGCCGCGCAGCGTTACGGGATCCGCGGCATTCCCGCCTTGATCCTTTTCCAGAACGGACAGGAAATCGCCCGTCTGACAGGTGCGCGCCCGGAGGCAGAGATCACGGCCTTCGTGCAGCAGCACACCCGCAAAAAGGCGTGATCAGGGTTAGAAGCGGAACGAGTAGATCAGCGCAACGGGAATGACCATCGCGCTCCAAATACAGAAGAAAAACGCCGCCCGCCCCATTTTGAGCCATAGCTGGATTTCGGGGTCCGCCGCGAATTCCGCACTGACAGCGGTCGTTGTCGCAGCCTTGGGATCGATGAATTCCATGCGTGACACGCGCGGTCCTCCTTCGGAAGTTCAGGTCACTTTCTGACGAAAATACATAACCCCCACAGAACCTAGGTCCAGTAGGGAACGTCGCTTTCTCTGGATTGTGCGGAAAAAGGCCGTATCTTGCGGGTGTCGCCATAGTTGCCGAGGACGCGTGATGAAGAGTCGCAATCTTGCCGCCGCAGTCATGATCTGCGCCGCCCTAAGCGGTGGGCCGGCACCAGCCCAAAGCGGGCAAGAAGCGGCCTTTGTCCTTGGCTTGATGACCTCGATGAACACGCTCTCCATCCGCTTCAACCGCGAGGTTTGTGGCTATGTCTTGCGCCATCCAAACGGAGCCTATTCCTCGACCAAGGCCAGTTGGGGCGGGCATGCCTCCTGTGCGTCGCTTCCCGTAGAGGATGGGGTTGTCGTGGCCTCTTCTTGGCATACCCATGCCGCCTATGCGCCTGATTACGACGGTGAAGTGCCATCGGTCCAAGATGTTGAAGGCGATATGCAATTGGGTGTGAACGGCTGGGTAGCGACACCGGGCGGGCGGCTGTGGTTCATCGATGGCACAAGCGGCACGATGCGTCAGTTTTGTGGGCGGGGATGTGTGCCAGAAGACCCGGCCTTTATCCCCGAAGATCACGGCCAAGTTGCCGACAGCTACAGCTTTGATGCGCTGATCGCCCGCTTCGGTGGCGCGCCGTAACCTAGCGCCCGCGCAGCTGAGCATGCCGGTGGCAGCTGGTCACATGGTCATTCACCAGCCCCGTCGCCTGCATCCATGCGTAGGTGATGGTCGGCCCGCAAAAGCGGAACCCCGCAAGCTTAAGATCTTTTGACAAGCGCGCGCTCAGCGAGGTCTCTGCCGGCACCTCGGCTTGGGTCGCCCACGCGTTTTGGACCGGCATACCATCGACATAGCGCCAGACGAAATGCGCAAAATCTGATTTTTCCGCGATCGCCAAATAGGCGCGCGCATTGCCAATTGTCGCTTCGATCTTGCCTCGATGGCGCACGATGCCGGGATCGGTCAAAAGGCGCGCGATATCCGCCTCGCCCCAGTCTGCGATCAGAGCGGGGTCAAAGCCCTGAAAGGCCGCCCGAAACGCGTCACGCTTGCGCAAGATCGTGATCCACGACAGCCCGGCCTGAAAGCCGTCAAGCACCAGCTTTTCCCAAAGCGCGCGACCGTCATGCTCAGGCACGCCCCATTCTGTGTCGTGATACGCGACATAGAGCGGATCAGTGCCACACCAGGCGCAGCGGCCAGCCTCGGTCATCGGGAAATCCCCCGCCAATTGAAAGCAAATGCAAGGTTTCACCTTTCCTTAAGGGCGCAGGCTGCATGACAGCAAGCGAATAGCTGAGCATGAGGGTGTGATGGGTCATTTCCGCAGGAAACCGGTCGAACCGGGCTTAGGCAGCCCGCTTGACGCCGCGATCAGTCAGCGCGACCGCGGCACGTTGGAAATGGTCCGCCATGCGCTCCAGCGTGGGGATGCCATTCTGGCCTATCAGCCCGTGATGCGCGCCGATGGGCGCGGCGTCGCCTTTTACGAGGGGTTGATCCGCCTGCTTGACGAAACCGGGCGGGTGATCCCGGCGCGCGATTTCATCAACGTGGTCGAAGAACAAGATCTTGGCCGCCTGATCGATTGCGCCGCCTTGCGGTTGGGCCTGATGGCGCTGCGCGCCAACCCTACGCTACGACTGTCGATCAACATGTCGGCGCGCTCGATCGGATATCCCGAATGGATGCGGATGCTACAACGCGCGATCCGCTTGCAACCCGAGACTGTGCAACGCCTCATTCTTGAGATCACCGAAACCTCGGCTATGCAGATGCCGGAAATTGTCCAAGCATTCATGGAAACCCTTCAAGACAAGGGCGTGTCTTTTGCCTTGGATGATTTCGGCGCAGGCTACACCGCCTTTCGGCATTTGCGGCGGTTTTGCTTCGACATTCTGAAGATTGACGGCCAATTTTCGCGCAAGGTCGATCACGACGCCGACAATCAGGTGCTTTGCGCGGCCTTGATCTCGCTCGGGCGGCATTTCGATATGATCTTGGTCGCCGAAGCCGTCGAAACCGCCGAGGAGGCGGCTTGGCTTGCCGCCGCCGGCATCGATTGCCTGCAAGGCTATTATTTTGCCGCCCCCAGCATCACGCCGCCATGGCGCAAATCCGCCAAACCCTGACGGGAACCGGCACAACCCAACCGGCTGAGACACCCTGTCCGTTGATATCTGGTGCGGTGAAGGGCTAACACCTTTGCGACACAGCGAATCCATACGCTGCCCCCAGCCGTGCCGGGGTGCGTGTCGTTCACGAAAGGGATTTTCATGACCAACGTCGTCATCGCCTCCGCCGCGCGCACCGCAGTGGGCAGCTTTCTTGGGTCTTTTGCCAATACACCCGCCCATGACCTTGGGCGCGCTGTCATCGAGGCCGTCGTTGCCCGTGCCGGCATCGACAAGGCCGAGGTGAGTGAAACCATCTTGGGTCAAGTGTTGACCGCCGCCCAAGGCCAAAACCCGGCCCGGCAAGCACATATCAATGCGGGGCTTCCCAAGGAGGCCGCGGCGTGGAGCATCAACCAAGTCTGCGGCTCGGGCCTGCGTGCCGTGGCGCTTGGCGCGCAGCATATCATGCTAGGCGATGCAGCGATCGTCGTCGCGGGTGGTCAAGAAAACATGTCGATGTCGCCTCATGCCGCCATGCTGCGCCAAGGACAGAAAATGGGCGACATGTCTTATATCGACACGATGATCCGCGATGGGCTTTGGGATGCCTTCAATGGCTACCACATGGGCCAAACCGCCGAGAATGTCGCCCAGCAATGGCAGATCAGCCGCGACGCGCAGGATGAATTCGCCGTTTCCAGCCAGAACAAGGCCGAAGCCGCACAAAAGGCTGGCAAATTCGCCGACGAAATCACGCCCTTCACCATTTCGACCCGCAAGGGCGATATCGTGGTCGATCAAGACGAGTATATCCGCCATGGTGCCACGCTCGATGCCATGGCCAAGCTGCGCCCCGCCTTCACCAAGGATGGCTCGGTCACGGCCGGAAACGCCAGCGGTCTGAACGATGGCGCGGCGGCAACGCTCTTGATGTCCGCCGATGAGGCCGCGCGCCGCGGGATCGAACCGCTCGCGCGCATCGCATCCTATGCCACGGCGGGGCTTGACCCGACGATCATGGGCGTCGGCCCGATCTATGCCAGCCGCAAGGCGCTGGAGAAGGCGGGCTGGACGGTCGATGACCTCGATCTGGTCGAAGCGAACGAAGCCTTCGCCGCTCAAGCCTGTGCGGTGAACAAGGATATGGGTTGGGATCCCGCGATCGTGAACGTGAATGGCGGCGCCATCGCGATCGGCCATCCGATCGGCGCCTCGGGCTGTCGTGTCCTGAACACGCTCTTGTTCGAGATGAAGCGCCGGGGTGCCAAGCGCGGGCTTGCAACGCTCTGCATCGGCGGCGGCATGGGTGTCGCCATGTGCGTCGAACGCCCGTGAGCATGTCCATCGGATCGGGCGCCTGCGGGCGCCCTTTTTGTTTCCGATGCGTCAAGATGGCCACGCGAAACATTATTGCGCAACGACGCGCACAACCTTAACACGAATAACACAGAGTTCAGCCAGACTGGAGGAATCCCATGGCAAGAGTAGCACTCGTCACCGGCGGTAGCCGCGGCATCGGAGAAGCCATTTCCAAAGCCCTCAAGGCCGAAGGCTATGCGGTTGCCGCCACCTATGCCGGCAATGACGAGAAGGCCGCGGCCTTTACCGCTGCCACCGGCATCAAGACTTACAAATGGGATGTCGCCGATTACGACGCCTCCAAGGCCGGCATCGCGCAGGTCGAGGCCGATCTTGGCCCTATCGACACGGTCGTGGCCAATGCGGGCATCACGCGCGATGCGATGTTCCACCGCATGACGCCGGCCCAGTGGAAAGAGGTGATCGACACCAACCTGACCGGCGTCTTCAATACCGTGCATCCCGTCTGGTCGGGCATGCGCGACCGCAAGTTCGGCCGCGTGATCGTGATTTCCTCGATCAACGGTCAAAAAGGTCAGGCAGGCCAGGTCAACTATGCCGCGACCAAGGCGGGCGATCTGGGCATCGTGAAATCATTGGCGCAAGAAGGCGCCAAGTTCGGCATCACCGCCAACGCAATCTGCCCTGGCTATATCGCCACCGAGATGGTGATGGCAATCGACGAGGCCGTGCGCGACAAGATCATCGCGGGCATCCCCGCGGGTCGCTTGGGCGAACCTTCGGAAATCGCGCGTTGCGTGACCTTTCTTGCCGCCGAGGATGCGGGTTTTATCAACGGCGCAACGATTTCGGCCAATGGGGCGCAGTTCTTCGTATAACAGGGCCAAAGCGGCCTAAATGCGAAAGGCCGGGGCGTGACCCCGGCCTTTTCATGCATGTCATTGCCGACCGCTTAGGCGCGACGAGCAAACAAGCCCATGATCTGGCCCCAGAAATACTGGGCGCATTCCGCGCGCGCCGCAGCGATCTTGAGGCGCATCTCATGTGTCAGTGCAAAGCTATCCATCAACCTGATCCTTTGGTGGGGTATGTTCATCCCTCACCGCCCAGATAGGTCAGCTTTCATGACCCGAGTAGCCGCGAAAATGACAACTCCGCTTTTCGCCAAATGCAAAGCTTAGCCGCTATCGGTCGGTTCAGGCACCCAACCGCGTGATTTCTTCCTTGAGACGGAGCTTTTCTTTCTTCAACTCGCGCACCGTCAGATCGTCGATCCCCGGGCTGCGCTGCGCCTGTTCAACCTGTTGTGCCAGATTGGCATGCTTTTTCTTGAGTTCCTGCAGATGAGAGCCAAGCGACATAAGCATTTTCTCCTCATAGATGACAGTCACATGACAAGTGCATCACGGAAGCTGAGTCGTGTCACGCAAAACCGCGCGAAAAATGCATTGATATTTATCAATCATCACCAAAGAAGGGCAGCGCGGCGCCATCGCGCAGCACCGCTTGGGCTTGCGCAGTGAAATCGGGCGCATCAGCGCGGTGCATGTTACCTTCATGTATAAGAAATGGCGCAAGCAGCGTGAACGGCGTACGCGCTGACCGACGCGCGCGGATCACGACACGGTTGGATGGCCGCCCCGGCCTTGGCTGCAAGGGCAAGACCGTGATCGCGCCGAACCCATCGGTGAGCGCGGCCAGGCAATCGGGCAACCGCTCGGCCAGATGGATCATCGTCAGCCAACCGCCGGGCCGCAGCCGCGCGCGCGCGGTCGCCACCCAACTGGCAAGCGGTGTCTCTTCGCGATTGGCGGCCTCGCGCCCGGCATCCTTGGCACGCGAACCGTCACCCGCCGCGAAATAAGGCGGATTGGCGATGACATGGTCAAACTGCTCTTGCCGCAGATCGGCGGGCAGAGCGGTCAAATCGGCCTCGACAACCCACAGATCGGCACCGGCGGCACCAGCATTCTCACGGGCAAGCGCGGCATAGGTAGGCTGGCGCTCAACCCCAACCAGCCGTAGATCGGCGACCCGCGCCGCCAAGCACAATCCCGCTGCCCCAACGCCGCAGCCGAGCTCAAGCACGGATGCGCCGGGGGTCGCGGGGCAAGCCGCCGCAAGAAACACAGGGTCGGTCGCTGCACGATACCCGTCGCGTGGCTGGCGCAGGCGGACCCTTCCGCCAAGGAAATCGTCGTGCGTGGTGTCGCTTTGCGTCATTCCGAAACCGGCAAACCGTTGTCGCGCAACGCGATACGCGCCTGTGCGGCCTCCGTCGCGCGGACCAGCAAGCGACGCGGCAAAATACCGATTGACCCCTCGAGCACGCTCATATGGACGTCCAGCACGAAGACCTCTATACCCTCGCCCGACAAAAGCGCCGAGGCAAAGGCAATCTCGGTTGGGTCGGTGCTGCGCATGATTTCCAGCATATGGTGGATGTAGGCAGAGCTGCGGCACTTGTCGAGACAGGGAACAGGGAAGGATCGGGCGCATGAGCCTCGATGACGCAGCCACCAAACCGCATGAGCGCATGCAAACCGCCCTTGCCGCCGATCTCGTGGCTGTTGATGCACTGATCCGTGCGCGCATGTCCTCGGAGCATGCGCCCCGCATCCCCGAGGTGACCGCCCATCTGGTCGAGGCAGGCGGCAAGCGCGTGCGCCCGATGCTGACCTTGGCCGCCGCCAAGCTCTGCGGCTACGAGGGTGATGCCCATCACAAGCTCGCCGCAACGGTCGAGTTCATCCATACCGCTACATTGCTCCATGACGATGTCGTCGATGAAAGCCAAAAACGGCGTGGGCGGCCCACCGCCAATCTCTTGTGGGATAACAAGTCATCGGTGCTGGTGGGCGATTACCTGTTCGCGCGCGCGTTCCAATTGATGGTGGAACCCGGCGATCTGCGGGTATTGTCGATCCTGTCGAATGCCGCCGCCGTAATCGCCGAAGGCGAGGTGCTGCAACTGACCGCCGCGGCCAATATCGCCACGGCAGAAGCGACCTATCTGCAGGTGATCCGAGGCAAGACCGCCGCCCTTTTCGCAGCCGCTTGCGAGGTTGGCGGCGTCATCGCCGGGCGCCCCGAAGCCGAGGTGCAAGCGCTCTCGACCTATGGCGACGGGCTCGGCATCGCCTTTCAGATGGCCGATGACCTACTCGATTGGGGCGGCAGCGACGGGGTCATCGGCAAGAATACCGGCGATGATTTCCGCGAGCGCAAGCTGACCTTACCGGTGATCCGCGCGATTGCGCGCGCCGATGCGGATGAGCGCGCTTTCTGGAAGCGCACCATCGAAAAGGGCGATCAGCAGACAGGTGATCTGGAACAGGCCATGGCGCTGTTGCGTCGCCACAGCACGCTCGAGGAAACCCGCGCCGAAGCCTTTGGCTGGTCGGCCCGCGCGCAAGAAGCACTTTCGCAATTGCCCGCGCATCCCTTGCGCGACATGATGCATGATCTGGCCGATTACGTCGTCGCGCGTCTGGCCTAACCCAATCAGCGCAGGATCGCAGCGGGTGTGACCCACCAGCCTGGCTGTGCCGCTGCTAGCTTTGTCGCCGCCGCCTTGGCCGCTGTTGCGGTCGCAAAGAGCCCGAAACAGGTGCCACCCGACCCTGACATACGCGCAAGCAGGCATCCGGCGGCGCCCTGCAATGCTGCGATCACTGTATCGATCACCGGCACAAGCTGGCGCGCGGGTAGCTCAAGATCGTTGCGCGCGGCCTGTAACCAAGCGGCAAAAACATCCGCATCGTTCCAGCCATGTTCGGGCAGGGCGGGCAGGGCGGAGTTGTCGGTCTGGGCCAACGCCTTGAAGACGGGGCCGGTCGGCACTGGCACGCCGGCATTGACCAGCACCACCCAAAGGGACGGCAAGGGGGGCAAGGGCGTCAGCGCCTCGCCGATCCCTTCCATGCGGCTGGGCCGCGCGGCAAGACACACGGGCAGATCGGCCCCAAGGGACAGCACCGCCGCCGCATCCGGCATGGGTCGCCCCCAGAGCGCCGCAAGACCGCGCAGTGCCGCCGCCGCATCGGCCGAGCCGCCACCGATCCCGCCTGCATGGGGCAAATGCTTGTCGAGGGTGATCGCCGCGCCTTGCCCCGACCCGAACCACGCCGCAGCCTGCCAGACGAGGTTGCGCGCATCATCAGGCACGCCCGCAGCCCTTGGGCCTGTCACCCGCAGGGTCAGATCATCAGCCGGCGAAATGGTTAACCAATCACCGGCATCGGCAAACACGACGACGGAATCGAGCAGATGATAGCCATCCGTGCGTCGCCCCGTGACGTGAAGCGCAAGATTGACCTTGGCAGGAGCAAAATGCCTCACCTTTGTTCGCCCACCCCGCCTTCGTCCTCAAGAACACGATCAAGTCCGATCTCCAGCTTGCGGCGGATACGGGTCGCGTCACCCTCCTCAGGGTCGAAACTCAGTGCGCGTTGCCATTGAAATTGCGCCTCGCGCTTGCGGCCAACCATCCAATAGACATCACCCAGATGGTCATTGACGATGGGATCGGTGGGCAACAGCGCGACTGCGCGTTCCATCGGCTCTACGGCCTCGTCGAACCGACCCAAGCGATAGAGCACCCAACCAAGACTATCAACGATATAGCCCGAATCGGGCCGTGCAGCGACGGCGCGCTCGATCATATCCAGCGCCTCATCAAGGTTGCGGCGCTGTTCGACCAAGGAATAACCAAGATTGTTCAAGACTTGCGGCTGTTCGGGGTTCAAGACGAGGGCTTGTCGGAAATCGGCCTCGGAACCTGCGAAATCATCGAGCACTTCGTGACAGATGCCCCGCGTGTAATAAAGAAACCACGCGCGCGTTTGCGTGATATCCACAAGGTTGAGCGCTGTTGTGTAGGCGACGACCGCCTCGTCACAGCGATCGGTGCGGCGGAGCGCATCGCCCAAGGCAGCCTGCACGGTCGCAAGACCGGGATTCTGCGCGGCCAAGTCGCGCAGCACCACGACCGCGTCCTCTTCGCGGCCGACTTCGAAATAGGCATCAGCGCGCCCAAGCTGGGCGTCGACAAATTGCGGATCATCGGTGCCGACCTCGACATAGGTATCGGCCGCAAGCTCGAATTGACCCGCATCGCGGAGTAACTCGCCCGCCAAGATCAAAGCCTCGGAATGGGCAGGATCGATCCCATGGGCCGCGCGGGCGTAAAGCAGGGGCAGCGTTCCCGACCCATTTTCACCGGCCAAGATGCGCGCGATCCCATAAAAAACTTCGGCCACACCTTGCTGGGCAGTAGTGATAAAGCTGTAACCTGTTAGCGTCGATGCCGCAGCGATTTGCGTGCGCAGGGCCAGCATGGCCGGATCGGGTACCAGATTGGTATAAAAATCGAGCAATTCCAGCGCGTCCTTGCGTCGGTCAAGCTGCATCAGCACCTCGGCACGTGCGCGCACTGCGCGCGGGCTCGCGCTTAGCGGCCCAAAGGCATCGCCTGACAAGATGGCGTCAGCCCCTTCGAAATCGCCCACCGCGGCACGCGCATAAGCGAGATGTGTATAGGCGATATCCGACAGGCTTTCATCGGCCGCGATCGAAAGAAATGCATCGGTCGCGCGGCGCATATCGCCCTCGCCCAGATAGATCCAGCCCATCGCCAGATCGTCGATCAACGGCCCAGCGCCTTGCCCTGCTGCAATCGCGGCACGCACGTCCGCTAAATCACCCGCAGCCATCCCCTGTACCATGCCGACGAGGTTGACCAATTCTTGGCCGCCACTTTCAGCAGGCAACATCGCGGCAATCGTGGCCGCGCGCATCCATTGGCCCAAGGCAGCATTGGCAAAGATCGCGTTGCCGATCAGCACCGGATTGCCAGGATCGGCAGCAAGGGCAGTTTCGAAATAGGTCGCAGCGATTCGGTGGTTGCCCTCAAGCACCGCCGCACGGGCGGCAAGATAAGGTCCGGCAAGCCCCTGACCGACATCTTGTGCCATCGCAACAGGACCGAACCCAAGGCCAAGGATGATGGGCAAAGCGGCAAGTAAAGGGCGGCGCATTCAGAAAACTCCCCTTCAGGGGGCAAAGACTAGGCCTGGTGCGGGGCAAGGGCAATGCACCCTGCGCCCGCACCGCATCTTTCCCGCCAAGGCCCGATCACATGTTGGGGTAATTCGGCCCATCACCACCCTGTGGCACGGTCCAATGGATGTTTTGCGAGGGATCCTTGATATCACAAGTCTTGCAGTGAACGCAGTTCTGGAAGTTGATCACGAACCGCGCTTCGTCGCCGCTGCCGACCACCTCATAGACGCCCGCCGGGCAATAGCGCTGTGCTGGCTCGGCGTATTCGGGCAGGTTCACCCGGATCGGCACGCTGGCATCCTTGAGCGTTAAATGCGCAGGCTGGCTTTCTTCGTGGTTGGTCATGGAAAAGCTGACATTGGTCAGCCGGTCGAAGCTCAGCACCCCATCGGGCTTGGGGTAATCGATAGGCATGTGATCGGCCGCCTTGCCAGTGGCGGCGGCATCAGACTTGCCATGCCGCAAGGTCCCGAAAAGCGAGAACCCAGCCAAGCTGTTGGTCCACATATCCAGACCACCTAGCATCAGCCCACCCATCAACCCGTATTTCGACCAGAGCGGTTTGACGTTGCGCACAGGCTTGAGATCTTTGGCGATCGGCCCCGATTTATGCAGGTAATCGTCGTAATCGCCCAGCTCGTCGCCTGCGCGACCCGCGGCGATGGCCTTGGCCGCAGCTTCGGCCGCAGCCATGCCCGACAGCATCGCGTTATGATTACCTTTGATGCGCGGCACGTTTACCAGGCCGACACCACAGCCAAGGATCGCGACACCGGGCGCGACCGCCTTGGGCATGGACTGCCAGCCGCCCTCGGAAATAGCGCGCGCGCCGTAAGCGATGCGTTTGCCGCCCTTGAGCAGTTCGGCCACCATCGGGTGATGCTTGAAGCGCTGAAATTCCATGTAGGGGTAAAGATGCGGGTTGGCGTAGTTCAGATGAACCACAAAGCCCACATAGACCTGATTGTTATCAAGGTGATAGATGAACGATCCGCCGCCCGCATTGGACCCCAAGGGCCAGCCCATCGTATGCACCACCGTGCCTTCGCGGTGCTTTTCGGGGTCAATCTCCCAGATCTCTTTCATGCCAAGGCCGAATTTCTGCGGGCATTTGCCCTTTTGCAGATCGTATTTCGCCAGCACTTCCTTGGTCAGCGAACCGCGCACGCCTTCGCCCAGCATAACGTATTTGCCGCGTAGCTCCATCCCCGGCTCATAGGCATCGCCCGGTGTGCCATCGGGGTTGCGACCGAATTCGCCCGCGACCACGCCCGCCACTTCGCCGTTCTCGCCATAGACGATCTGCGAGCAGGACATGCCGGGGAAGATCTCGACGCCCAGCGCCTCGGCCTGCTCGGCCAACCAACGGCAGACATTGGCCATCGAGACGATGTAATTGCCATGGTTGTTCATCAGCCCCGGCATGACCGCGTTGGGAATGCGAATGCCGCCCGCCTCGCCCAGCATATAGAAGCTGTCGCTCTTGACAGGCACTTTGACCGGCGCGCCGCGCTTTTTCCAATCGGGGATCAACTGGTTCAGCCCAACCGGGTCGAGCACGGCACCCGACAGGATATGCGCGCCGACCTCCGAGCCTTTTTCGAGCAAAACGACCGACAGATCAGGGTCGATCTGTTTCAGCCGGATCGCCGCCGTCAAGCCCGCAGGCCCCGCGCCCACGATCACAACGTCGTAATCCATGCTTTCGCGTATCGTCTCGGTCATGGTCTTCCCTGGCTCCCGTCAGGACCGCTTGGGCCACAGCTTGCGCAAGATTGTTTCGTGAATGCGTATTGGAGCGCGCCGCAAGGGTCAATCGTGACGCGACAGCATGGTGTCGCAGGGCAAGCTGGCGGGGCGGCACGCGCATGCTATGTTGACGGCCAATCCAATCGGAGATTGTGCCTATGACTCCCCTTCGCCTCGTCTATCTCTCCCTTGTGATCATCGGCACGATCCTGCCGTGGAGTTACTTCTACGCGTGGTTCACCGAGCATGGCTGGGCGCTGGGGCCGATGATCGATGCGTGGTGGGTCAACGATGCGACAAGCGCGCTGGTCTATGACCTGACGATAGCCGCGATCGCCTTGACGATCTGGGCCGTGGTCGAGGGGCTGCGTGGCGACCGCTGGTTTTTCCTCGTGATCCCCGTTACCTACGGCATCGGGGTCAGCGCGGGCTTGCCGCTCGCCTTGTTTCTGCTGGCGCGCCGCGCCGGCTGAGGGTGCGCCCCTAGGCGCACCCCTTGGCCGTCACGGCAAGATGACCGTCTGCCCGGTCGTCGCCCGTGCCTCGAGCGCGCGGTGGGCATCGGCCACCTGATCAAGCGTGAACCGCTGGTCGATGCGGATCTTGACGTCGCCCGACAGCACCTTGTCGAACAACTCCCGCGCCATTTGCTGGCAGGTGGCGTGATCGGCGATATGGGTGAACAGCGTCGGCCGCGTGATCTTGAGCGAGCCCTTGGCCCCCAGCGTCGCAAGGCTGAAGGGCGGCACCGGCCCCGAAGCATTGCCAAAGGAAATCATGAAGCCCAAGGGCCGCAGGCAATCGAGCGACCCCTCGAAGGTATCCCGGCCCACCGCATCCATCACCACATCGACACCGCGCCCGCCGGTCAACTCGCGGACCTTGGCGACCCAATCACCATCGCGGTAATTGATGCAAGCCTCCGCCCCATGATCGCGGGCCAACTGGCACTTCTCATCCGTGCCGGCGGTGCCGATCAGGCGGATGCCCTCGCTTTTCGCCCATTGGCAAGCGAACAGCCCGACCCCACCGGCAGCGGCGTGAAACAGCACCGTGTCGCCCTTGGAAATCGGCGTCGTACGGCGGAACAGGTATTGGGTCGTCAAACCCTTGAGCATCATCGCCGCCCCTTGCTCGAAGGAAATGCCATCAGGCAGCGGGCAGACCTGTGCCGCCTTCATCACGCGCGCCTCGCAATAGGCGCCGGGTGGCATCGCGGCATAGGCGGCTCGGTCGCCGACCTTTAAATGGGTGACCCTTTCACCGACCGCCTCGACCACGCCCGCGCCCTCCATCCCCATCGCATGGGGCATCGCCAACGGGTAAAGGCCCGAGCGCTGATAGACATCGATGAAATTCAGCCCGCAGGCATGGTGACGGATGCGGATCTCGCCCGGTCCGGGTTCGCCGACCGAGCGATCGACGATCTTGTAGGCCTCAGGCCCGCCGGGGGCTTCGATGATGACGGTTCTTGCCATGTTGATATCCTCAATTTCTCTCACGCCGGAGCCTAGCGGGCAAAGCGGCGTCGTCCAGCCTCTTTGATGCGCGGCCAAGCCGTGCTACCTGCGCCCACGATCAGCTATCAGGGCGCGCCACATGGACCATTTCCTCTATCATAACGGCATCCTCCACGCCGAGGATGTCGCGATCCCCGAGATCGCAGCGATGGTCGGCACGCCCTTTTATGTTTATTCCTGCGCCACGCTGACGCGCCATTACCATCTGTTCGAAGAAGCGCTGGCCGGTCTCGATCACCTTGTGTGCTTCGCGATGAAGTCGAATTCGAACCAAGCCGTCATCGCCCATCTCGCGGGGCTTGGAGCGGGCATGGACGTGGTTTCGGGCGGCGAATACCTGCGCGCGCGCGCGGCGGGTGTTCCCGGCGAACGCATCGTCTTTTCCGGTGTCGGCAAGACGCGCGATGAAATGCACATGGCCCTGACCGGCGGTATCCGACAATTCAACGTCGAAAGCGAGCCTGAGTTGATCGCGCTTTCGGAGGTCGCGACAGCGCTGGGTGTAACCGCGCCGATCACCGTGCGCGTGAACCCCGATGTCGATGCCAAGACCCATGAGAAAATCGCCACCGGCAAATCCGAGAACAAGTTCGGCATCCCAATCGCCAAAGCCCCGGCCGTTTATGCCTTGGCCGCATCCCTTTCAGGGATCGCGGTCGTGGGAATCGATGTGCATATCGGCAGCCAATTGACCGATCTGGAACCCTTCCGGCAGGCCTATCAGAAGGTACGCGAATTGACGCTGCGCCTGCGGGCCGAGGGCCATGACATCCGCCGCCTCGATCTGGGCGGCGGACTTGGTATTCCCTATGAGCGTAACAATAGTGCGCCACCGCTCCCCACCGAATACGGTGCCTTGATCCGCGAGGTTTTTCACGATCTCGAGGTCGAAGTCGAGATCGAGCCGGGCCGCTTGATTTCGGGCAATGCGGGGTTGCTGGTGACATCGGTCATCTATGTGAAAGAGGGCGAGGGGCGCGATTTCCTGATCCTCGATGCCGCGATGAACGATCTTGTGCGGCCGGCTATGTATGGCGCATGGCATGATATCGTGCCGGTCAAAGAGCCCGCGCCGGGTGATGAACAGCGCCCCTTTGACGTTGTCGGCCCCGTATGCGAGACCGGCGATACCTTTGCCAAGCAGCGCCAGATGACACCTGTCGCGGCGGGCGATCTGGTCGCCTTTCGCAGCGCGGGCGCCTATGGCGCCGTCATGGCCAGCGAATACAATACGCGCCCCCTCATTCCCGAAGTAATGGTCAAGGGCGATCAATTCGCTGTCATCCGCGCGCGTCCAACATTTGACGAGATCATAAACCGAGATACTGTTCCTTCGTGGGGATAGGCCCACGGGGCATCGCGCCCCCGAAAGGCACCATGACCGAACCAACGCCCAAGGACCAAGCGCTTGCGCGCCTGATCTGGCCGCTACGCCTGACGCGTGCAGCCATGATGGCCGAGCGTGCCACGCGTGCATTCTGGCCGGTCTGGACCATCATCATGCTGGCGCTGGCGCTTTTTGCCTTTGGGTTCAGCCACTTTGCGCCACCCCTTGCGGTGCTGACCACGGTGGGTGTGCTTGGTTTGGCCCTTGCCGCGATGATCATGCGCGCGCTCATGCGCTTTGCGATGCCAAGCCGGACCGAGGCCTTGGCCCGTCTTGATGCAACACTACCGGGGCGGCCGATTTCGGCGCTGTTGGACCAACCCGCCATTGGCGCGGATGATCCCGGCGCACAGGCCGTGTGGGCCGCACATCTACGCCGCATGGCCGCGCGCACCAAAGATGCCCATGCCCCTACCCCCGACCTGCGCCTCTCGCGCCAAGACCCTTTCGCGCTGCGCTACATCGCGGCCACGGCCTTTGTCATGGCGCTCATCTTCGGCACGCTCGGTCGTGTCGGCGAGATCGGCGAAACGGTAGGGATTGGCCCCGGCACGGCCGCCGCCTCCGGCCCCTCATGGGAGGCATGGATCGAGCCGCCGCTTTATACCGGCTTGCCCTCGCTTTACCTTAACGAGATTGCGGCCGAGGCCTTCGAGGTACCGCAAGGCGCGCGCATGACCTTTCGCACCTATGGTGAGGCGGGCAGCATGGGTATCGTGACAGATATCGGTGATCTGCCCGCAGATGACGCCGACCCGGCCGTGCAACAGATCGTCATCGAACGCGCAGGCGATTTCACCGTCACGGGGCCGATGGGGCGCAGCTGGGCCATATCGGTTCTGGTCGATCAACCGCCCGTGGTCGCGCTCCAAGGTGATCTGTTGGGCGAGCCGCCAGGCCAGATGCAACTGACCTTTGTCGCGCAAGATGATTACGGGGTGCAAGCGGGTACCGCTCAAATCCAGCTCGACCTTGCCCGCGCCGACCGGCGGTTCGGCCTCGCCCTTGAGCCCGAGCCGCGCGAGACGCTGATCCTCGACCTGCCGATGCCGTTTCGCGGCGACAGGGCGGATTTCACCGAGGTACTGGTCGAAGATCTTGCCCAGCATCCCTTCGCCAATCTGCCCGTCTCGCTGGTGCTGACCGTGACCGATGCGGCGGGCCAGATCGGCATGGTCAGCTACGACATCCCCCGCCTGCCGGGGCGGCGGTTCTTCGATCCCCTGGCCAATGCGCTGATCGAGATGCGCCGCGATATCCTGTGGTCGCGCGAAAATGCGCCGCGCACCGCACAAATCCTGCGCGCCCTGACATGGAGCCCCGAGGCGGGCCTTGACGAAGGGGTGTATCTGCAAATTCGCAGCGCCGTCCGGCGGCTGGAAAGCGCGGTTGATACACTCTCGCCTGAAACCCGCGACCAAGTGGCCGAGATCTTGTGGAACGCCGCGATGGCGCTTGAAGTTGGCGATCTCGACGATGCGCTCGACCGATTGCGCCAAGCGCAAGAACGCCTGTCCGAGGCGATGCGCCAAGGAGCCAGCGACGCCGAGATTGCGCAGCTGATGCAGGAATTGCGCGAGGCGATGGACAACTACATGCAGCAACTCGCCGAGAATGCCGAGCCCGGCGAGGATCGCCCCGATCAGGATGGCGAGCGCATGGAAATGTCGATGGCCGACCTCGACGAGATGATGCGCCAGATCGAGGAATTGATGCAGCAAGGCCGCATGGCCGAGGCGCAGGAAATGCTCGATGCGCTGCAACAAATGCTCGAGAACATGCAGGTTACCCAAGGCGGCGAAGGTAGCGATGGCCCCCGCAGCCCCGGCCAACAGGCGATGGAGGGGCTGCAAGACACGCTGCGCGACCAGCAAGATCTCGCCGACGACGCATTCCGCGAATTGCAGGACCGCCTGAACCCCGGCCGCCCACAACAGGGCCAGCAACAGGGCCAAGGCCAAGGCCAAGGGGAAAACGGTCAGCCCCAAGGCGAGGGGCAAGGCGGTGAAAACGATGACGGCATGAGTTTGGCCGAACGCCAAGAGGCACTGCGCCGCCTGCTTGGGGAACAGCAGGGCCGTTTGCCCGGCGCAGGAACGGATGCAGGCGACGAGGCGCTGCGCCAACTCGACCGTGCTGGCCGTGCCATGGAAGAGGCCGAAGGCCAGCTTGAAGGTGGCGACATCGCAGGCGCACTCGACAGCCAATCCGAAGCGCTCGAGGCGCTGCGCGAGGGCATGACCGAACTCGGCCGCGCCTTGGCCGAGGCACAGGCAGGCGAAGACCCGGGCCAAGGCCAAGCGGCAGGAAACATGGCGCCGAACCGACAGTTGCAAGACCCGCTGGGCCGCCAAGCCGGCAATTCCGGCAGCTTTGGCAGCGACGAGGCGATGGCCGAGCGCCAAGAGGCGATCCGACGCTCACGCGAGTTGCTCGATGAATTGCGCCGCAGGTCAGCCGAGCAGGGCCGACCAGACCTCGAGCGCGACTATCTGCGCCGTTTGCTCGATCAATTCTAATCCAGTTGAACGCGGGGATTTCGGGCTATTGCGCGGTATCGGCCAGGCGTTTGGCCAGATCATCCAGCCAAAACCGCCCGTCATTCACCATGGCCACATAGGCCGTGATCATATCCGCAAGTGCCGGAACCTGCGCGATAACGGGATCGGCATAGGCGTAAAGCGCCACCGCCGCGCCGGCGAGGGCTAAGACCAGGAAAAACCCGATACGCACCCCCCGCCGCCTGCGCGGGATCGTGTGAAGCGTATCGATGTCACTTGCATCACCTTCTTGCGCCGAGCGATCGGCACTGTCGCGCAATGTCGCGTTGATCTGCTCGATGTCGGGAAACAATTCGCGCGCGGCCACTACGCGGCCCACTGTCGTCTTTTGCAGATCAAAGGCGTCAACCGCGCGGTCCAGTTCCGGGCGGTCGGAGCGCGTTGCTTGCGTTACAGGCTCCGATGCCAAGGCCATTTCGGGTTGATCGTCGAGGATCGGGGCCTCGGCTTGGCGCAACCGCACCTCACGCGCGGCCTCCTCGCGCAGAATATCGCGGATCGCCGGATCGATTTCTTGGCGCAACGGCGCAGCGGTTGGCGGCGGTACATCCGGTGCGTGGACACGGCTTGCATCCTCGGGCGGGTCTATTTGCTCTTCCGTGACCGTTGGAGATGGTTGGGGTGGGGTCACTTCCTCAGGCGCGACCTCCGCCTCTGTCGCGGCCACTTGGCCTGCATCGATGCGAAGGCCGGGTTGGAACCATGTCGTGGCACAATTCGAACATTGCACGTCCCGCCCATCGGCGGGGATCATGCTATCGGCGACCTCATATCGGGCGCCACAATTCGGACAGGTCAGCCGCATCACCGTTTCCGCTTACCCTATTTCTCGCGGCGCTATCCGGATCGAGGCCGCGCACCGCCTGTCGTTAACCATTCTTGTAACAGCGCAGCTTCTGCATTCCAAGTGGAGGGGTGGCCCACCGATTGCAACCTTCATCCATCCGTTGCATGACAAGCGCGGTAAGGGTGCTGGTTCAAGGAGTGTGCCTCGTGATCGACATGCAAGATGCTGCCTATGGCTATGGGGCTGAACCGATCTTGTCGGCAATGACCCTGCGCCTTGCGCCGGGATCTTTCCATTTCCTGACCGGGCCGTCGGGATCAGGAAAAACCACGTTTCTGAAACTCTGCTACGGCGAACTCATCACCACCCAAGGCAGCTTGGCGATTTTTGGTCAAGATGCCGCAACCCTCAACCGTGATCGGATTGCACGTACCCGCCAAAGGATCGGCGTGGTTCATCAAGATTGCGAGTTTCTGGACCACCTGCCAATCGCCGAGAATATCGCCCTGCCCCTCACCGTCGCTGGCCGGGACATGACACAGAGTGTCGCGAATTTGCGAGAGTTAATGGCATGGGTTGGTCTAACCTCGCGCGCATCTGCCCACCCGCCGGAGTTGTCGGGCGGTGAACGCCAGCGGGCCGCTCTTGCCCGCGCGATCATCATGGATCCTGAGTTGATCTTGGCCGATGAGCCCACGGGCAATCTCGATTGGGATCTGTCGCTTCGGCTGTTGCAATTGCTTTGCGAGTTGAATCGCATGGGCAAGACGATTGTGATCGCGACCCATGATCTTGCACTGATCCGTGCAGCCAAGGCACAGGTGCAAGCGCGCGTCTTGCGGATTGCCGCTGGCAAGCTCGTTGCTGCGGGGGCAAACCTATGAGTATCCCGACCGAGGTAATCGCCCTTTTGCGCGGCGATGCCCAAGCCGACCGCATTGTGCCGCGTGCGGGTCAAACTGCACGGCTGACACTTGCGGTTTCGGCTGCAATGGCGTTTCTAGCGGTCTTTGCCTTGGCTTTGTCGCTTGCCACGGGGCGGCTAGCCGATCGCTGGTCGCAGGCCTTGGCGCAAAGCGCGACCATCCGCCTCTCGGCAGCCGAAGATCAGGTCGAGATCCAGACCCGCGCCATTCTGACTGTCCTGCGCCAGACCCCCGGCGTGGCCGCAGCGCGCGCCCTCTCCGATGACGAGCAACGCGCCCTGCTCGCGCCATGGTTCGGCCCCGACCTGCCTGTCGATGATTTGCCCGTACCACGCCTGATCGAGATCATCGAAGATGACCGCGGGTTCGATGCCACCGGCCTGCGCCAGCGCCTAGCCGCCGAGGCCCCGGGCGCGGTGCTGGACGATCACACGCGCTGGCGTCGCCCCTTGGTTGCCGCGGCAGATCGCCTGCGCCTTTTGGGCTGGGTATCGATGAGCTTGATCCTCGGCGCGACGGCGGCGATGATCACCTTGGCGGCGCAAGCCTCGCTTGCCTCCAATCTACAGGTTTTGCGCGTGATGCGCCTTGTCGGCGCCCAAGACAGCTATATCGCGCGCGCCTTTGTGCGCCGCTTCACCCACCGCGCCTTGAGCGGTGCCGCACTCGGAACGGGGTTGGGTATGCTTGCCATCGCAGTCTTGCCGCGCGCCGCCCAAGAGGGGGCGTTCTTGACCGGCCTTGGCTTTCAGGGGTTAGCCTGGCTTTGGCCCCTCACCATCCCGTTCCTTGCCGCGGTCACTGCTTTTTGGGCGACACGCCTTGCAGCTTTGCGAACCCTGAAAGGGTTGAGATGATCCAATTTCTGCGCTCTGTCGCCTTCATCATCCAGATGTATGTTGCCATGCTGGTCATTTCGTTGGCCTATTTCCCTTGGGCTGTCCTCTCACCGGTGGGGGCGCATGCCGCCTGCCATGCCTATTGCCGCTGGGTAATCTGGACATTGGGCTGGATGACTGGCCTGCGTTGCGAAGTGCGCGGCACACCGCCTCGCGATGACGTGATGATCGCGGCCAAGCACCAAAGCTTTCTCGATATCTTGATGATCTACAACGCCGTGCCGCGCGGCAAATTCATCATGAAGCGTGAACTGATGTTTGCGCCGCTCTTGGGCCAATACGGGTTGCGCATCGGCTGCGTGCCGGTCAACCGTGGCAAGCGCGGCGCGGCCATCGCAAGGATGCTCGCCGATGTGAAATCGGGCAAGCAGCAGGGCGGCCAGCTGATCATCTACCCCCAAGGGACCCGTGTCGCCCCCGGCGTACCGCGCCCTTACAAGGTCGGCACAGGCGCACTTTACGAACAATTGGGCCAGCAATGCGTACCAGTGGCCACCAATGTCGGCCTATTCTGGCCCCGCCACAGCCTGCTGCGCAAACCGGGTCTTGCCGTGGTCGAGTTCCTGCCGCCGATCGCGCCCGGTATGGCGCGCGACGATTTCATGCGCAAACTCGAAGATGAGGTTGAAAGCGCATCGAACCGCTTGATGGCCGAGGCGGGATTTCATGCAGATCATTGACAGCTTGACCACGCTCACAGCGCTCTACGATCAGCCCAGCCCCCTGTCGCTGACCAAAGTGGCAAGGGCGCTGACCCCGCGCTACCGCGACTGGATTTCTGCATCACGCTTTTGCATCCTGTCCACCGTCGGCCCCGATGGCACCGATGCAAGCCCACGGGGTGATGACGGGCCGGTCGTGCGGATCGTCGATGATCACACGCTTTGGCTTCCCGATTGGCGCGGCAATAACCGCCTTGATTGCTTGCGCAACATCGTGACCGATGGGCGGGTATCGCTGATGTTCATGGTCGCGGGTAGCAGCAACGTGGTGCGCATCAATGGGCAGGCGGTGCTGACCGATGACCCCGAGATCACCGCGACATTTACCCAAGACGGCAAGCACCCCAAGCTTGTCGTGGTAATCTCCTTGCATGAAATTTACTTCCAATGCGCCAAGGCGATCATGCGCGCGGGGCTTTGGTCGGGCCAATCCGCACCGGCCAATCTGCCAAAAGCAGGTCAATTCCTCCGAGAGATGGACCGCGAGATCGACGACGAAGCGTATGACAGCACCTATCCGACCGAAGCCGCGAAACGGATGTGGTAGCCGATGCTCTCCTATCAACATGCCTACCACGCGGGCAACCTCGCCGATGTCCATAAGCACGCACTGCTCGCCCAGGCGCTTGCCTATCTCACGCGCAAGGACAAACCACTCAGCTATTTCGAAACCCATGCAGGGCGCGGCCTCTATCACCTCGACGGGCCCGAAGCGCGCAAAACCGGCGAAGCGGCCCAAGGCATTGCCCGTGTCGCCGAATGGTTCACGCCCGATCACCCCTATCGGCGCGCCTGCGCAAGCGTGAACGCCACGCATGGGCCAGCATCCTATCCCGGCTCACCCTTGATCGCGGCGGCGCTCTTGCGCGGCTTCGACACGATCACGCTCGCCGAATTGCACCCCGCCGAGGTCGCAGCGCTGCGCCACGCCATGGCACAGCGTTACACGCAAGTGCTGCAAGAGGATGGGTTTGCCATGGCCCTCTCGCGCACCCCTCCCGAGCCGCGGCGCGGCCTGATGCTGATCGACCCCAGCTACGAGATCAAAAGCGATTACGACCGCATCCCCGACCTCATCGCCAAATTGCACCGCAAATGGAATGTCGGCGTGGTGATGCTGTGGTATCCGGTGCTGGCCAACCAAGCCCACTCACAGATGGCCCAAACCCTGCGCATGAGCTATTCCGAGGCGCTCAGCCACGAGGTCCGCTTCCCCCCCGCCCGCCCCGGCCATGGCATGATCGGATCGGGCATCTTCGTACTCAACCCACCCTTTGGCCTGCAAGACGAGGCAACCCGCCTAACAGCCCTCTACGCGGCGCTTTAGCTTCTTCGTTTCAAAAATATCCTCGGGGGAGCGCGAGGGGGCAGACAGCCCCCTCGCCCCTGTCGCTCGTGCGTCCCGCACGGGTGGGGCAGACAGCCCCCTCGCCCCTGCCTTGCGCGCTTCCAGCACGGGTGGGGCAGACAGCCCCCTCGCCCCTGTCCGTCGCGCTTCCAGCACGGATGGGGCAGACAGCCCTCTCGCTACCATCATGGGTGCTGACATCAAACCACGCCCAGCGCCGCAAGCGACAGATCGGCTACATGATCGCGCCCATAGGCGACGATCCCGATGGATCGCACATCTTCGGGCCTGATCCGCCCCGGCATCATCTTGCCCGAGGCCACGAACCCTGCCAAGGGCAGCGTCACCTCGGCCCAATCCGGCCCCGTCTCGAATGCCTGTTGGAAATATTGCCAAGGCAAGAGCGTGCGCGTGGTCCGCAGATGCACGAAATACCGCTCGCCATTGCCCTTGACCCGCAAGCGCAGCGCCGTTGCATCAGGCGGTAAGCCCAAAGGCATTTCGGTGCGTGCTTGAATGAAACCACCACGATTGGCGGTCGAAACGGTCCCCTGAAGCCGCAAGGCCCCCGCCTCCATCCGCGCGCCACCTTGGCTAACACCGCCCATGACCGTATCGGCCAGAAAACGCCATTCCAGATCGCTAGCCGGTGTCATGGCGGAGCCCTCCTGCCCATTACTGCGCGTCGTGGCGAGAAACATCGGCGCCGCCAGAAACGCGCGACGGGTGATCACGCGGCCAGACCCTTCGCTCCCATATCAAGATACTTGCGTCGCCGGCCGGCGATCAGTGCCTTGCGGTCGGTTGTGCCAAGTTCACCAAGCATTTGGGCAATCGCGGCACCCACTGCTGCAATGGTGGCCGCCTTGTCACGCTGCGCGCCGCCCAAGGGCTCCTTGATCACGTGGTCGCAAACGCCCAGCTTTTGCAAATCCTGCGCCGTTAGCCGCAGTGCCTCGGCGGCCTCGCGCATCTTCTCGGCATCCTTCCACAGGATCGAGGCGCAACCCTCGGGCGAGATCACCGAATAGATCGCATGCTCCAGCATGGCCAGACGATCCGCCGTGGCAAAGGCCACAGCCCCACCCGAACCACCCTCACCGATGATGATCGAAACAAGCGGTACACCGATCTGGAGGCATTTCTCCGTCGAGCGCGCGATCGCCTCGGATTGGCCTCGCTCCTCTGCACCCTTGCCGGGATAGGCACCGGGCGTATCGACCAAGGTGATCACAGGCAGGTTGAAGCGATCCGCCATATCCATCAAGCGCACGGCTTTGCGATACCCCTCGGGGCGGGCCATGCCGAAATTGCGTTCAATCCTTGTCTTAGTGTCATGGCCCTTTTCGTGGCCGATCACGACGACGGGCTGATCGTTGAACCGCGCAAGCCCGCCCATCACCGCATGGTCATCGGCGAAGTTCCGATCACCGGCAAGCGGCGTGTATTCGGTGAAAAGGGCATTGATGTAATCGCGGCAATGCGGGCGGTCGGGGTGGCGCGCGACCTGGCATTTGCGCCAAGGCGTCAGCGATTTGTAAAGATCGCGCAGCATGTCGGCGGCCTTGCGATCCAACGCCGCTGCCTCGGCCTCCACATCCATGCCTTCGCTCTGGCGGGCAAGCGCGCGCAATTCCTCGGCCTTGCCCTCGATCTCGGCAAGCGGTTTCTCGAAGTCGAGATAGGTCGTCATGCGCCTTACACCCCATCACAATGGCCTTGCCCGTATATGGCCGGGCAAGGCGCTGGATGCAACCATGGCGGATCGTTCAGCCGTCGCGCGACAGGGCCATATCCAACGCGCGAAGATACGAGATATGATCCGGGCCACAAGAGAGTTTCCCCGCCACCTTGTCGGCTGGGTCGATCACCCGCCAAAATGGGGCAACAGCGTCGAGGGGCTGGCCATCCGCAAGATCGCGCAGGCTGCATTCAGCCACCACGCGCAGGAAAATCGCGGTCGTGACGGGACACATGGCAGCCGCACCCGCGCGCCGGGCAAGATCGGCGCGCATCCGGGCGATGCTGCGCGTTTCACCAACTGGGATGGCAGCAGCGTAGCGTCCGATCTCCTCGGGCGAGGAAATGAGCATGGTCTGTCCTGCCTTCACCCCCGCGAAATCCGCATGCAGCATGACGACATGGGGCGCCTTGGCCTTGGCATAGCGCGCGCGCCAATCAGTGGGTTTCTTGGCCATTCAGGGGGTCTCCACGCGGGTCTTGAGCTCGGCCAGATAGGTGGCTGCAAAGGCAGCAGGGTCAAAGAACAGGCGTACCGCGATCCGGGCCAGCGGATTTCGCACCACTGCCCGTTCGGTCACCGCGATGCGCGTGCCGCCGCCCTCTGGCGTGAGCATAGCTACCCATTCCCCAGTCCAGCCGCGGTCGGATGCCATGGTCAGGGCGATGCGCGCGGGGCCCGGGTCGGTGAGCGTGAAGGCAATGACCTCGCCCCGCGCCGTCACCTCGCGCCAGCCGTCTGGCGTGACCTCGATCCGACCGAGCCCGCTACGCCATTCCTCTTGCGCGATGACGTCGAGGATCACCGCCGCCACACGCTCGGGCGGGGCGGCAATGAGCGCCTCGGCCCGCCCCTCCCGCGTGGCGGGCAGGGCGAGGCCGAGGGTAAGAACGCTGAGCGCAAAGGCGCCGAAGGCGAGAAGATATCGAACCATGGAACCTCCGAGAAACAGGGTGCCACTGACTTTGCAGCCCCTTGCCCGCAGTGGAAGTATCCCTCTGAAAATCTTTGTCCGTCAGATGGTTGGTGAATCACCCGGCGGCAATCATCTCGGATTGTTTCACGATCACCTCGGCCTGCTTGATCGAAGCAATATCAACGAGTCGCCCCTTATAGACGGTGGCGCCCTGCCCGGATGCCTTGGCAGCCTCCATCGCGGCGAGGATTTCGCGCGCCTCCGTCACGGCGGCCTCCGACGGGGTGAAGACCTCGTTGGCCAACGCCACCTGCTTGGGGTGGATCGCCCATTTGCCGACCATCCCGAGCGTGGCCGAGCGACGCGCCTGCGCGCGGTAGCCCTCGTCATCCGAGAAATCGCCGAAAGGCCCATCGACGGGCAGCACACCATGGGTGCGGCAGGCGGCCACGATTGCCGTCTGCGCCCAATGCCACGGGTCGGAATAATGGCGCGCGCCCGCGTGAAGCATGTAGTAGTTTTCCTGTGTCCCGCCGATGCCGGTGGTTTGCATGCCCATCGAGGCCGCGAAGTCGGCGGCCCCAAGGCTCATGGCCTGCAAGCGGGGGCTGGCGGCCGCGATCTCTTCGACATGGGCAATGCCTGCGGCCGATTCGATGATCACCTCGAAACCGATGCGCTTCTTGCGCCCCTTGGCCGCTTCGATCGCGGTGACGAGCGCATCGACGGCATAAAGATCAGCGCCGCAACCCACCTTGGGGATCATGATCTGGTCCAGCCGCTCACCCGCCTGTTCCAACAGGTCAACGACATCGCGATACCACCACGGCGTATCCAGCCCGTTGATCCGCACGCTGAGCGTCTTCTTGCCCCAATCGATATCGCCGATGGCCTGAATGATATTGGCGCGCGCTGTGGGCTTGTCGTCAGGCGCAACAGAGTCCTCAAGGTCGAGGTTGATCACATCCGCCGCACTTGCCGCCATTTTCTCGAACAGCGCCGTGCGCGAGCCGGGGCCGAACAGTTGACAGCGGTTGGGGCGGGCGACGGGCGTGGGCTGGAGGCGAAAGCTCATGTGCGGATTCCTTGCGCAAGGATGTTTCGTTTCTGTCGCCACGCTGGATAGGATATTGCGCCGCAGCATGCAAGCGCTGCGGCGCGGCACAGCCTGCCAGAGCGTACCATGCGACGGGCGGTGCGCCCTAGGACACAGCCTTATTGCAGGTCGGAAAACGCCGCCTGCATGCGCTTAACCGCATCCTCGATCACGCTCCGCGGGGCCGCGATGTTGAACCGCAGATAGCTGTCGCCGCCTTTGCCGAAACTCGGCCCATGATTGACCGCGATTTTGGCGCCTTTCTCCACGCGCGCCGTGAATTCCTCGCGGCTCATGCCGGTGCCGGAAAAATCGACCCAAGCCAGATAGGTCGATTGCAGCGCCATCGATCGCAGCCCCGGTATCGCATTGATCCCCTTATCGAAAATCCGCGCATTTTCCGCGATATAGGTGCAGACACGATCGACCCAGATCGCCCCCTCGGGCGAATAGGCGGCTGTCACCATGAACAGGCCAAAGGAATTGGGCGAAAGGCCCAGCGCCGCCATCCGCGCGGCGAACTTCGCCCGCAGGTTAGCGTCATGGATGATCACATTGCCCACATGCGCGCCTGCGATGTTGAAGGTCTTGGTCGCCGCTGTCATCATCACCAAGCGATCCGAGATGCCCTCAATCAGCGCCATCGGCGTATGCACCTGCCCCGGCATGACGAGGTCGTGGTGGATCTCATCCGAGACGAGGATCAGGTCGTGGCGCTTGGCAAAGGCTGCCACGCCTTCCAACTCTGCCCGCGTCCAGACACGCCCGCCGGGGTTATGGGGCGAGCAGAGCACAAGCAGTCGCTCATGCCCCTGCATCTGCGCATCCCATGCATCGAAATCGAGGGTGTACTGCCCATCAACCACAGGCATTTCGCATTCAATCACCTCGCGACCCGCCGCCCGGATCACGCGGGCAAAAGCATGATAGACAGGCGTGAACAGCACCACCCCGTCGCCCGGAGCAGTAAACGCATCGACGCACATCGCCGTGCCGTTGACCAAGCCATGTGTGGTAAAGATCGCCGCCGGATCGACGCGCCAGCCATGGCGGTTTTCCATCCACCAGCAAATCGCGTTCAGATAGGCGCGATCATCGCCGAAATAGCCATAGACGCCGTGATCGGCCATGGATTGGAGCGCATCCTGCACACAGGCAGGGGGGCGAAACTCCATATCCGCGACCCACATGGCGATCCCCTCATCGGGGCTGACACCGTAAAGCGTCTCCATCATGTCCCATTTCACACAATGGCTACCGCGGCGGTCGATGATTTCGTCAAATGACATGGTGGCTCCGTCAGCTTTGCACGAAAAACACGCTATCCCAGATCACAGCAGGTGCAAGCCCATGGTCGCGCTTATTGCGGCGCGCGCCTGCTTGACCTAAATGAACGCCCATGAAACGCCCGATCCTGATCCATCCCGACCCGCGCCTGAAAAAGGTGGCCCAAGCGATCCCCGATCTTTCGGATGATCTGCGCCAGCTTGCCGATGATATGCTGGAAACCATGTATGCCGCGCCGGGGATCGGGCTTGCCGCGCCCCAGATCGGGGTCGATACGCGGCTGATCGTCTTGGATTGCGTCAAGGGCGAAGGGGCCAGCCCGCGCCCCATCGCCATGTTCAACCCCGAGATCGTGGCCGAAAGCGATGACCGCAGCATCTACGAGGAGGGCTGCCTGTCGATCCCCGAGATCTATGCCGATGTCGAGCGCCCCGCCGAAGTGACCGTGCGCTGGATCGACCGCAATGGCGCCGAACAGCAAGAAGGCTTCGATGGGCTTTGGGCCACCTGCTTACAGCACGAGATCGACCATCTGAACGGCATCATGTTCATTGACTACCTCAGCCCCCTTCGCCGCCAGCTGATCACCCGCAAGATGGTCAAGCTGAAGAAGGACCGCGTGCGGGAAAAGGCGTGAGCGGCACGAAGCGCCCCTTTGTCATGTGGCCCGACAAGCGGCTAGCGACGGCCGCCGCAGATGTGGGCGCCATCACCGACGAGATCCGCGCGATCTGGGACGACATGATCGAAACGATGGAGGCGATGCCAGGCGTGGGCCTTGCCGCACCCCAGATCGGCGTGATGCTGCGGCTCGCCGTGGTCGATGCAAGCGACACGCGCGGCCAAGCTATCCGCATGGCCAACCCCGAGATCATCGCCACCTCCGAAGGTCTGAACCACCACGAGGAGGCCAGCCCCAACCTGCCCGGTGTCTGGGCCAAGGTGACGCGGCCCGCACAGGTCACCGTCGCCTTCACCGATCACCACGGGATGCGCGTGCGCCAAGAGTTCACCGGGCTTTGGGCCACCTCGGTCCAGCACCAGATCGACCATCTGGCGGGCCGGATGTATTTCGACCGCCTGTCGCGTACCAAGCGCGAGATGCTGCTCAAGCGGGCAAGGAAAGGGGCGCGCTGATGCGGATCGTCTTTATGGGCACGCCCGATTTTTCGGTCACGGTGCTGGATGCGCTGGTGCAGGCGGGCCATGAGATCGCTTGCGTCTATACCCAGCCGCCGCGCCCGGCGGGCCGCGGTCAGGCCGAACGCCCGACACCCGTCCATGCCCGTGCGAACGATCTCGGCCTGCCTGTCCGCCACCCCAAGACGCTGCGCGATGCGGATGCGCAAGCAGCCTTTGCCGCCCTCGATGCCGATGTCGCCGTGGTCGTGGCCTATGGGCTGATCTTGCCGCAGGCTGTCCTCGACGCGCCGCGCAAGGGCTGCCTGAACATCCACGCAAGCCTTTTGCCCCGTTGGCGCGGAGCGGCCCCCATCCAGCGCGCGATCATGGCGGGCGATGCGGAAACCGGGGTCTGCATCATGCAGATGGAAGCGGGGCTCGATACCGGGCCAGTCCTCTTGCGCCGCGCGATCCAGATCGGCGAGACCGAAACGGCGGGCGCCCTTCATGACCGTTTAGCCGCCGTCGGCGCCGAGGCGATCATCGCGGCCCTGAACGCTCTCGACCATCTGACGCCGGAACCGCAGCCCGAGGCCAGCGTGACCTATGCCGCGAAGATCGACAAAGCCGAGGCGCGGGTGGATTGGACCGAACCCGCGCAGCAGATCGACCGGAAAATCCGCGGCCTCTCGCCCTTTCCGGGTGCGTGGACCATGATCGGCGGCAAGCGGGTCAAGCTGATCGGCAGCCGTCTGGCCCAAGGTTCCGGGGATGCAGGCAGGGTTCTGGACGGCCTGACCATCGCCTGCGGCCAAGATGCGGTCGAGATCACCGAGGTGCAGCCCGAAGGCAAGCCGCGGATGGCAGTTGAGGCCTATTTGCGTGGCGCGCGTATCGCGCCGAGTGTTTTTATTGGGGAATGAGCCATGATTTTGTTTTCGTTTTTCGGCTCGCTGATGATCGCAGGCGTGGTTGCGGTCTTGTTCGAGAAATGGGGCTGGAGCCATAATGGCATCCTGCCCTCGGTGCTGATCACTTTCGGCGCGGTTCTGGCGCTATTCTTCCTGCGGTCGCTATTCGGGCTGAGCTTTGGCTCACCCGGCATTGATGCGATCATCGGATCGGCAGCGGCCTTGATCCTGCTCCCAACTGAATACGCCTACAGGCGCCGGCAAAAAAAGCAGCGGCGCTAAGATTCAGCTTATCTTGCGGCGCGAGACTGGCCCGACCTGCGGGCGCAATGTCGCCTCGGCATCGGGGACGGCCTCGATCACGACATAGGCATGCGCCCAAGGGTGATCGTCGGTCAGGCTGACATGGATGATGGCGCTGTAACCCTCGGGCGTCATCTGTTCGAGCCGTTCCTTGGCCCAGCCGGTCACCTTCATCACAGGCTGGCCGGATGGCAAGTTGGTGACCGCCATGTCCTTCCACGCGATCCCCATGCGCAAGCCCGTTCCCAGCGCCTTGGAGCACGCCTCCTTGGCGGCCCAGCGCTTGGCATAGACGGCGGCGGGTTCCTTCATCCGTTCGGCGCGGTTTTGCTCGGTCACCGTAAAGACACGATCGCGGAAGCGATCCCCAAAGCGATCAAGAGCGCGCTGGATGCGCTCGATATTCGCCAGATCGGTGCCAATGCCGAGGATCATTGCAAACCCCCTCGGCCGAACCGACGCGGCACGACAACAACCCGCCTGTCCATGGCGCAAGCCAAACAGGCGGCCGCCCGCGACAAGACAGCGAAAATCTGGCGCACGAAACCCTCCGGGTCTGACGGCGGTTTGAACAGCCACTAGCTTCGCCCATTCGGCGCGATTGCGCAATGGCCGCACGTTTAGCGCCGTACGGCATCCATATGGCTGCGCATCTCGGCAATCGCGTGAGAAAGGCCAACAAAGACGGCCTCGCCAATCAAGAAATGCCCGATATTGAGTTCGACCACTTCGGGGATGGCCGCGATGGGGGCGACATTATCATAGCTCAGCCCATGGCCCATATGCACCTCAAGGCCCAAATCAGCGGCTTGCTTGGCACCGGCGACCAGCCGGGCAAGCTCGGCGTCGCGGGCGGCGACATCGCCATCGGCATGGAAATCGCAATAGGCACCTGTGTGCAGCTCGATCACCGGCGCACCGATGCGTGCCGCAGCATCAATTTGCGCCGGATCAGGCGCGATGAACAGTGACACGCGACAGCCCGCATCCCGCAAGGGCGCGATATAGTCGCCCATCCAATTGGCATTTCCCGCAACCTCGAGCCCGCCTTCGGTCGTGCGTTCTTCGCGGCGTTCTGGCACGATGCAGGCGGCATGCGGGCGATGGACAAGCGCGATTGCCTGCATCTCAGGGGTTGCCGCCATCTCGAAATTCAGTGGGATGGTGATCGCATCCATGATCGCACTGATATCAGCGTCGCGGATATGGCGACGATCCTCGCGCAGATGGGCGGTGATGCCATCGGCGCCTGCATCTTGCGCCATCACGGCGGCGCGCACCGGATCGGGCAAGGCGCCCCCGCGCGCGTTACGCAAGGTCGCCACGTGATCGATATTCACACCCAGCCTAAGGCGCTGTGCCATGCCCATTCTCTCCTAAAACCGCGCATGAGAGCTTAGCGCTCGGCTGCTGTGGCGCCAGCTTGTTCACGCAGCTTTGCCATCTTCTTTTGCAGCCGTGCAATGCGGCGCTTCTGATAGGCGCGGATCACTGGCACGCTGAGATAGTAGCAGATCATCCCACACAGCAATCCCGGTATGATGGCGCCGATCATCCACGGCAAGAATACATCATCGTAGAAGATGTGAAGCTCGCTCCAATGGGCGCGCTCGGGGGTGAAGATCGCCTTGAAATTGTGCCACAAATCGCCTGCGGCGGCTGCAAACTTGGTGAAGATCGACTCATCAACCGCCCCGCGCATCCCCGTGCCGAGCATCCAGTGACCCATTTGGAGAGAGATGATCGCGATCGGCACATAGGTCAGCGGATTGCCAAGGAATGTCGCCAGAAGCGCCGCAAGGATCGAGCCACGCATGAGCCGTGCCAAGACCGCGGCCACCACGAAATGCAGGCCAAAGAAGGGCGTAAAGATCGTGAAAGCCCCCGCAAAGATACCCCGCGCGATTTGTTCAGGTGTGCCGGGCAAACGGTGCATCCGATGGCGCACATATTGAAAACCGCGCATCCAGCCGCCACGCGGCCAGAACGCTTCACCAACGATCCGCAGGATCGATCTTGGATCGCGGCGCTTGAATACCACGACGAGCCTGCCCTTCCCTTGCGGTCCACATCACACCCAAGGTGCATCCGCGAACCTATCTTCCTGTGACCAATCAGGGACGCCGGTCGAGGTTCCGGGACCGCTGAAGACTGGCCACATCGCTATCCAGTTCTACTGCCATCATCACGGCATGCAGATGTTCCGCATTGCGCACATCGACATCGATCAAAAGGCGAAAGTAATCCAGCTTTCGATCGATGAAGTTCAGATCCGAGATATTGGCGTTCTGCTCACCGATCAATGTGCAGATGCGCCCAAGTACCCCTTTTTGGTTCGAAATCGTGACGTCAATCGTCACATTATGAACTGGGGCATGGCGCCCTTCTGTCCAGTGCAGATCGATCCAACGCTCGGGGCTGTCGTCAAAGGCCGCCAATGCAGGGCAATCGATGGCATGCACGATCGGGCCGCGCCCGAGATAGGTGATCCCCACAATCCGCTCGCCCGGCACGGGCTGACAGCATTGCGCGCGCCGCGTCTCGGCGCCTGCGGGCAGACCGATAACCGCGCGGCGCACCTCGACATCGCTGGTTTCGGTTTGTCCGGCCAATTCGGGATAGATGCGCGCCACGACCGAACGCGCCGAAAGCTCGGCCGAACCGATCCGTGCCAGCATTTCGGCCCCGGTCTTCAGCCCGATTGCGCGCGCGGCCGTATCAAGCGCTTTGTCCGTCGCCTTTTTGCCGACCTGTTCAAAGGCCACCCGCGCCAATTCGCGCCCAAGTTTGATGAACCGCTCGCGGTCCTCTTCGCGCAGCATGCGCCGGATCGCTGCCTTGGCGCGGCCCGTGACCACGATATCGATCCAACTTGCCTGCGGCGTCTGCCCCTCGGCGGTAATGATCTCGATGGATTGCCCGTTTTTCAGCCGCGTCCAGAGTGGCACGCGCAACCCATCAACCTTGGCCCCGACGCAGGAATGGCCGATGCGGGTATGGATCATATAGGCGAAATCGATGGGCGTGGCCCCCTTGGGCAACTGCACCACATCGCCCTTGGGCGTAAAACAAAAGACTTGGTCGGAATACATCTCGAGCTTCACATGCTCGAGAAACTCATCCCCATCCTCGGCCGCTTCGAACCGTTCGGTTAGACCCTCGAGCCATTTGGCTGGATCGACGGCAAAAGGGTTTTCCGAGCGCACACCGTCACGATAGGACCAATGCGCTGCCACGCCCGACTCGGCCACGTCATGCATCTGGCGTGTGCGGATCTGCACCTCGACCCGCTTGCCGTCACGCCCCGAGACGGTGGTGTGGATCGAGCGGTAACCGTTCGATTTGGGCTGGCTGATATAATCCTTGAACCGCCCCGGCACCGCGCGCCAGCGCTGGTGGATCGCCCCCAACACGCGGTAGCAATCATCCTCGGTCGCGGTCAGCACCCGAAAGCCATAGATGTCGGATAGCCGCGAAAAGGCCAGATCCTTTTCCTGCATCTTACGCCAGATCGAGAACGGCTTCTTGGCGCGGCCAAAAACCTCGGCCTTGACGCCGTGACGGTCAAGCACCGCCTCGATATCGTCGGTGATGCGCGGGATCGCGTCGCCGGTTTCTTTTTGCAGCGTCAAGAAGCGCCGCATGATGGAATTACGCGCCTCGGGGTTGAGGACGCGGAAGGAAAGATCCTCCAGTTCCTCGCGCATCCATTGCATACCCATACGTCCGGCAAGCGGCGCATAGATATCCATCGTCTCATGCGCCTTCTTGGCCTGCTTCTCAGGGCGCATATGGCGGATGGTGCGCATATTGTGCAGCCGGTCGGCCAGCTTGACCAAGATGACCCGCAGATCCTTGGACATCGCCATCAACAGCTTGCGAAAATTCTCGGCCTGTTTCGCCTCGCGGCTGGAAAGCTCCAGATTGGTCAGCTTGGTAACCCCATCGACCAACTCGGCCACATCGGCGCCGAAAAGCTTGGCAATCTCGGTATAGGTGCCTTTGGTATCTTCGATCGTGTCATGCAACAATGCGGTCGCGATCGTCGCATCATCCAAGCGCTGCTCGGTCAGAATCGCCGCGACCGCCACGGGATGAGTGAAATACGGCTCGCCCGAATGGCGGGTCTGCCCGGCATGCATTTTTTGAGCATAGGCATAGGCGCCCCGCAAGAGCGCCTCATTCGTCTTGGGGTTATAATTGCGAACCAGCGAGATCAGGTCGTCGGCGTCTAACATGCCCTATCCAACCTGCCCGCGCATTGGCCCTAGCGCTGTCCTTGCGCTTCCATGAGCGCGCGCAACATCTGCTCTTCGCTCATATCGTCATGCACAGGGCGATCCGAATCGACACCTTGCAGCAGCGCCATGGCATCATCTTCAGGTTCATCCACCTCGATCTGGGTTTGCAAGCTTTCGATCAAGCGCTCGCGCAGATCATCGGCACCTTGCGTCTCATCGGCAATCTCGCGCAGCGCAACGACAGGGTTCTTGTCATTGTCACGGTCAACGGTCAGCACCGAGCCCGACGCAATCTCGCGCGCACGATGGGCGGCAAGCATGACAAGCTCGAAGCGGTTGGGAACCTTATCGACGCAATCTTCTACGGTGACGCGGGCCATAAGCGAGGCTCCTCTAAATTCTGCAAGGGGGGCATCCGAAAGGCACGATCTACGCCCGAGCAGCAGAAATGACAAGCCTGAACAACGAAATCAGCCAGCAAGGTCCAATGCGACAACCGTCGCCCGCTCGGCCGCTGGGCGCAGGGCCAGCATCTCGGCCACGCTCAAGCCTGTCAGCGGATGGCGCCAATCTCCGGCAACCTCGGATAATGGGACCAGCACAAAGCTACGCTCGGCCATTCGGGGATGAGGCAAGATCAACGCGGCGGGGCTGCGATGGGCCGCTTGGTCAATCGACAAGCTGGCCCAATTCTTTTGGGTGACAGGATCGGGCCAAACTTCGTCTGCTAATGCAATCAGGTCGATATCCAGGATTCGCGCTTCCCATCTGGTGCGGCGGGTACGGCCCAAGGCCGCTTCGACCTCGTGCAACAGCGCCAGCAGGGAGGCGGCACTGCCATGCCAATCGACAACACCGGCGGCATTGATAAAGTCAGGGCCAGAACCTGTCGGGAAAGCAGGAGTACGGTAAAGCTTGCTCAGCGCCACGGGCCGCCCGAGCCGCACCGCGAGCAGATCGACCGCTGCCTTCAAGATCTCTTGCGGAAGGCGGCCAGAATGCGCAAGGTTGCCGCCGAACGCCAACAATGCCCGCTTTGCGGCGCGTTTTTCAGTGGATTGATCCAAGGCCCAAGCACTCCCGATTTGTCATTTTGGGGTTTGACCCGCCGCAAGACCGGCAACCCCCACGCCAATTTTCAAAAAGCATACACCGAGGAAGAGTGACCATGTTTTACCGTGACGAGCGTCTCGCATTATTCATCGATGGCGCCAACCTTTATGCCGCCGCCAAGGCGCTTGGCTTTGATATGGACTATAAACGCCTGCGCGGCGAGTTCATGCAACGTGGCAAGCTTTTGCGCGCCTTTTACTACACCGCATTGCTCGAGAATGACGATTTCTCGCCGATCCGGCCATTGGTCGATTGGTTGAACTATAATGGTTTCACCATCGTGACCAAACCCGCCAAGGAGTTCACCGACAGCCAAGGCCGGCGCAAGATCAAGGGCAATATGGATATCGAACTGACCGTCGATGCAATGGAGACGGCCGAACATGTCGATCACATCGTACTGTTCTCGGGTGATGGCGATTTCCGCTGCTTGGTTGAAGCACTTCAGCGCAAGGGATGCCGCGTCTCGGTCGTTTCGACGATTCGGTCGCACCCGCCGATGATCTCGGATGAATTGCGCCGCCAAGCGGATAATTTCATCGAACTCGATGACTTGCGCGAAGTGATCGGCCGCCCCCCGCGCGAGGATCGCGCCCGCCTGTCACCCGAGGCGCCGGAAACCGAGGATTGACTCTGCGGCACACCATGGCGTCGGCCCGCGCAAAGGCTGGACGCAGTTGCGCGAACACTCTACCTCTGGTGTCAACTTGAACTGACGGCTCAACCGCCGGAGGCCGCATGACCGACATGTCGAAACCGCCCCTGACCATCCATCTTGCCGCACCGCGCGGCTTCTGCGCAGGTGTGGATCGCGCCATCAAGATCGTCGAAATGGCGCTCGCCAAATGGGGGGCGCCTGTCTTTGTCCGTCACGAGATCGTGCATAATAAGTTCGTCGTCGATGATCTGCGCGCCAAGGGGGCCGTTTTCGTCGAAGAGCTGGATGAATGCCCTCTTGACCGGCCGGTGATCTTTTCGGCCCATGGCGTGCCGAAATCCGTGCCAGCGGCAGCACAGGCGCGCCAGATGCTTTTCGTCGATGCAACATGCCCCTTGGTCAGCAAGGTCCATATCGAGGCCGCCCGCCACCATGAAAACGGGCTTCAAATGATCATGATTGGCCATGCGGGCCATCCTGAAACCATCGGCACCATGGGGCAGTTGCCCGCGGGCGAGGTGCTGTTGGTCGAAACGGTCGCGGATGTGGCCGCTGTGCAGGTGCGCGACCCTGCAAGGCTGGCCTTTGTGACACAAACGACACTCTCGGTCGATGACACTGCCGAGATCGTTGCTGCCCTTCAGGCCCGGTTCCCATCAATCGTCGGCCCGCACAAGGAGGATATCTGTTACGCCACGACCAATCGCCAAGAAGCAGTCAAAGCGATGGCACCGCTTTGCGACGCGATGCTGGTGGTGGGTGCGCCCAATTCGTCGAACTCGAAACGGCTGGTCGAGGTGGGGGCGCGCGCAGGCTGCGGTTATGCCCAGCTTGTGCAACGTGCCACCGATATCGATTGGCGCGCCCTGGAGGGGATTACCAGTCTTGGCATCACCGCGGGGGCAAGTGCGCCCGATGTACTGGTCAACGAAGTGATCGATGCCTTCCGCGACCGCTTTGCCGTGACGATCAAACCCGTGGTCACCGCCGAGGAAAACGTGGAGTTCAAGGTGCCGCGTATCCTGCGCGAGCCTGCCTGACCCGCAACCACGAATATTCGCATGAATAATCGCAGATTGCGGATTTTCGCTTGAAAATCCGATCGCTCTCTTGCTCGGACATCGCCCGCGATGCAAAACCCTGCCATGAACCGTATTCCCACCCCTGCCCTGATCATTGGCCTTGCTGGCCTGTTGCCCTTCCTTTACGGCGCTCTGTCGGTGCTCTGGCCTGCGCTTGGCGGATTGGGCCAGATGTGGAGCATCAACCATTCGGGCCACGCGCTGTTGCAGATCTATGGTATCGTCATCTTATGCTTCATGGCAGGCGTGATCTGGGGTTTTGCCGCCAAGGCCCAAGGGCCAGATGCAGCCTTGTTCTATGCCCTCTCGGTGATCCCCGCGATTTTCGTGTTCCTGACGGCCTTTACCGAACCCCGCGCTAGCTTGGTCATGCTGATCGCGGGCTTCGTCGCGCTTTTGGCCATCGACCACCGCGCCGCGCGCCTTGGGCTGGCACCGGGCTGGTGGATGCAGCTGCGCCTACTACTCAGCGCCGTGGTGGTGATCTGCCTTGGCATCGGCGTGCTGGCATGAGGGGACACAATGCCTGAGTTGTTCGCCTTTACCGATGGGGCTTGTTCCGGCAATCCCGGCCCTGGTGGCTGGGGTGCGCTGTTGCAAGCGAAGGACGGTGCGACCGTCGTCAAAGAACGCGAACTCAGCGGCGGTGAGGCCGACACTACCAACAATCGGATGGAGCTTTTGGCCGCCATCGCCGCACTCGAGGCGCTGGAGCGGCCCAGCGCCATCACCATCGTCACCGACAGCGCCTATGTGAAAAACGGCGTCACCGGATGGATTCATGGCTGGAAGCGCAACGGCTGGAAGACATCGACCAACAAGCCGGTCAAGAACATCGAGCTTTGGCAGCGCCTCGATACCGCGCAAGCGCGCCATCGCGTGACATGGGAATGGGTCAAGGGACATGCCGGGCACCCCGAGAATGAACGCGCTGATGAATTAGCTCGCGCAGGCATGAAACCCTTTAAATGAGCGTGTTGACCGCCCTTGATTATGCCGCTGTGCTGGTCTTCGCGCTGACCGGGGGCTTGGCTGCGTCGCGCGCACAGCTTGATGTGATCGGATTCATCTTCATGGCTAGCCTGACCGCCGTCGGCGGTGGCACGCTGCGCGACCTTCTGCTCGACCGCGACCCGGTCTTCTGGATCGCCGATCCCACGCCCTTGGCCATCGCTGCTGCGGCAGCGGTTTTGGTGTTCTTCACCGCTCATCTCTTGGAAAGTCGCCAGACGGTGCTGACATGGCTTGATGCGCTGGCTCTGCCCATCGCGGTGGCCGCCGGTGTCAGGGCAGCGACCGAAACCGGGCAAAGCGTGCCGATCGTCTTGATCATGGGGATCGTGACGGGATGCGTCGGTGGGCTTTTGCGCGATATCGTCGCCAACGAGGTGCCGCTTTTGATCCGCTCGGGCAAGCTCTATATCACGGCGGCTTTCGCGGGTGCGGCGGCGGCGGTCATCACACAAGAGCTTTGGCCATCCGAGCTGCTGTCGCTCTTGGCGTGTATCGTGATCTGCTTTGCCCTGCGGGCAGGTTCGCTCAGCTTTGGGTGGCAATTGCCAGTTTACAAGCCGCGACCGCCGCGGCGCTGAAAGCAGACCAGCTTTCTTGACTTGCGCGCGGGGCTGGCCCAAGACCCGCAGGGACAGCAGCATCAAAAGGCAGGGGCATCATGGCGGCAGCGGCCAAACAGGACGGCATCTGGGAAACGGTCAAGACGATCGTCTATGCCTTGCTGATCGCAGGTGTGTTTCGCACCCTGTTCTTTCAACCCTTCTGGATCCCGTCCGGGTCGATGAAAGACACGTTGCTGATCGGCGATTTCCTGTTCGTCAACAAAATGGCCTATGGCTATTCGCGCCATTCCTGCCCATTTTCGATGTGTCCCTTCGAGGGGCGCCTGTTCGCCCGCGAACCTGCCCGCGGCGATGTCGTGGTGTTTCGCCATCCAACCGAAGGCACGGATTTCATCAAGCGCGTGATCGGCCTTCCGGGTGATCGTGTCCAGATGATCCGCGGCGTCCTGCACCTGAACGGCACCGCTGTCGAGCTGAAACCCGAAGCACCATTCCTTGAGACCTTCGCCCCGCAAGGGCCGCAACGCCTGCCGCCGCGCTGCGCCAATGCGCCGGTCGGCGCAGGCGGGATTTGCGAGAAGCCGCGCTTCACCGAGATTTTGCCCGGCGGTGTCAGCCACGCGATCTTGAACATCGCCGAAGGTACCAGGGGCGATGACACGCCCGAATTCACCGTCCCCGAAGGCCATTTCTTCATGATGGGTGACAACCGCGACAATTCAGTCGATTCGCGCTTTCCACAATCGGTGGGCGGTGTCGGCTTCGTGCCGTTCGAAAACATCCTCGGCCGCGCCGATCGGGTAATGTTCTCGTCGGCAGGGCAACGGATGGTATATTTTTGGACATGGCGCTCCGATCGCTTCTTCGAGGCGATCGAGTGAAGCTGGCGCGCGAGCTTGAGGCATTTTGCGATCGGTTGGGCCATCGCTTTGCCCAGCCCGAGCTGATCACGCGTGCGCTGACGCATGCCTCGCTCTCCTCGTCGACGCGGCCAGACAACCAGCGACTTGAGTTCTTGGGCGACCGCGTTCTTGGCCTTGTCATGGCCGAGGCGGTTCTGGCCCAAGATGGCGATGCCAGTGAAGGCCAACTTGCCCCACGCTTCAACGCGCTGGTGCGCAAGGAAACCTGCGCCGAGATCGCCCGCGAGCTTGATCTGGGCGCGGTGTTGCGCTTGGGCAAGTCCGAGATGGCGACAGGCGGGCGGCGCAAGACCGCGCTCTTGGGCGACGCGATGGAGGCGGTGATCGCTGCCATCTACCTCGATAGCGGGTTCGAGGCAGCTCGCGCCGTGGTGCTGCGCCTCTGGGGTGGGCGCATCGAAAGCGTGGCTGCCGACGCCCGCGATGCGAAAACCGCGCTCCAGGAATGGGCGCAAGCGCGCGGCATGCCGCCACCATCCTACCGCGAAGTTTCCCGCGAAGGACCAGATCATGCCCCAATCTTCCGGGTTGAGGCGCAGCTAAGTGACGGTCAGGCCGCCAGCGCTGAAGGGCGGGTCAAACGTCAAGCCGAGCAGGCCGCAGCCCAGCTTTTGCTCGGCCGCCTCGACAAAGGCTGAAGCTGCGCCGCCGTCAGACGGTCACAGCCCCTTGGCCTCGTCGCAGCCGATCATGATGTTAAGGTTCTGCACCGCAGCCCCCGACGCCCCTTTACCAAGGTTGTCGAGCTGCGCGATCAGCACCGTTGCGCCCGTCTCGGGGTCGCCATCAACCGCGATCTCCAACAGGTTGGTAGCATTCAAACGCTGGGGATCGATCCGCTCGCCCATGGCGGCGCGATCGACAACCCTGACGAAATGCTGGCCTGCATAATGGGCGGCAAGGGCTGCGCGCGCGGCCTCCGGCCCGCCGGGCGGCAGGTGAAGCGGCACTTGCACGATCATGCCTTGCGAGAACTGGCCCACTTGCGGCACGAAAATCGGCCGCCGTGTCAGGCCTGCACGCGCCACGATCTCGGGCAGATGCTTGTGCTTTTGACCGGTCGCATAGACGAACCCGCCCGTCACCGCGCCGTTCTCGAATTCCGCGATCATGGCTTTGCCACCGCCGGAATAACCCGAAAGTGCATTGATCGTGATCGGATGGTCGCGCGCGATCAGCCCCGCATCGATCATCGGCCGCAGGAGCGCGATGGCACCCGTCGAATAGCAACCGGGGTTCGAGACGTGCTTGGCCGCCGCGATCCGTGAACGCGCACCGGCGTCCAGCTCGGCGAAACCGAATTCCCATGCCGGATCGGTCCGATGCGCGGTCGAGGCATCGATCACCCGACAGGGCAGGCCCGCCAGATCGGGCGCAATGTCATGTACCGCCGCATCGGGCAGGCACAGGATCGCGAAATCGGCGGCAGCAAAGGCCGCAAGCCGCGCATCGCGCGATTTTCGCGCATCCTCGGACAGCGAGATCAGCGAGATATCATCACGGCGTGCAAGTCGCGCGCGGATCTGCAACCCGGTCGTGCCAACTTCGCCATCGATGAAAACCTTCGCCGTCATGTTCGGTCCCTTTCGCGTCGCGCAATCGCTTGCGTGCTGCGCGCATACAGCCAAAGGCCGGCCGCACGCAACGGTGGACTGTGGCAAATGCAGCCATGATGCGCTAGGACAGCGGATCAGACATCCAAGGACAACGCCCATGACCACCCGCGCCGGTTTCACAGCCCTGATCGGAGAGCCCAATGCGGGCAAATCCACGCTGCTCAACCGCATGGTGGGGGCCAAGGTCTCGATCGTCACCCACAAGGTGCAGACAACGCGCGCGCGCATCCGGGGCGTCGCGATGGCGGGCGAAAGCCAGATCGTCTTTGTCGATACGCCCGGCCTGTTCCAACCCCGCCGCAGGCTTGACCGCGCGATGGTCGCCGCCGCTTGGGGCGGGGCCGCCGATGCCGATATCGTGGTGCTGTTGATCGAGGCGCATCGCGGCAAGACCGCGGGTGTCGAGACGATCCTGAGCGCACTCAGCGAACGGGCCAAAGGCCGCCGTGTGGCGCTTGCCATCAACAAGATCGACCGGGTCGAGGCGCCGGTTCTGCTCAAGCTGACCGAAGACATGAACGCGGCCTTTACCTTTGCCGCGACGTTCATGATCTCGGCTGAAAAGGGTTACGGCGTCGAGGATCTGCGCGATTGGCTGGCTGCCCAGATGCCCGAGGGGCCGTGGCTCTACCCTGAGGACCAGATTGCCGATCTGCCGATGCGGATGATCGCAGCTGAAATGACTCGCGAAAAGCTGACCCTGCGCCTGCACGAGGAATTGCCCTATCAACTGACCGTCGAGACAGAGCGTTGGGAAGAGCGCCAAGATGGCTCGGCGCGGATCGACCAGATCGTCTATGTCGCCCGCGACGGCCACAAGGGGATTTTGCTGGGCAAGGGTGGCGAGACGATCAAAGCCGTCTCCAAGGCCGCGCGCGAGGAATTGGAAGATTTCATGGGCCGCCGGGTGCATTTGTTCTTGCAGGTCAAGGTGCGGCCCAACTGGCTCGACGAGGCCGAGCGCTATTCCGAGATGGGCCTCGATTTTCGCGACGGGAACTAGGCGGCCATGGCCCGACTGACGGCCGCGTTTTGGGTGCAGGCCTATCTTGCCCGGCTGCGGCTGGCCGATATCCCCGCCTTTGTCGTTGCGCGCGGCGATGCCACGGCGGGGGCCGTGCTGATCAAATGCAACACGCTCGATGGGCAGGCCACGGCCTTTCAACGCCGCACCGATCCCTTGAGCGGTGAAAGCCGCTGGATGTCGCTTGCCGAAGGTCCAGAGACCGAGGTGGATGGCGCGATTGCACGTCAACGCGGCTTTGACCCCGATCTTTGGGTGATCGAGGTCGAGGATCGCGCAGGCCGCCATTTGCTTGCCGAGGACGGTTTGGCCTAAAGGGGCCTCGACGCCGCCCTACTCACCGATCGGCAAACCGCCCGATCAAGATCATCACGATGCCGCCCAACAAGAACAACACGAACAGTCCCGCGAGATTGGTTGCCACCACGGCTGGCGTCACGCGGGCAAGATCGACGAACGGATAGGGATAAACCCCATCCGCAGCGCCGCGCCCCAAGGCATAAGCTGCATAAATGGCAGGCCAGAGCACAAAAACCGGTAGATCGCCATAATCAAGCCGTTGCTTGGGCGCGTAAAACAACCACCACAGCGCAAGTGCAGCGGGCGTTACGCTATGCAAACCGTGATCGGCCCACCAGCCCAGACCCGTGAAGGTCACAAGATCGGCCAGCGCCAAATGGTAGATCAACCCCGCCATCACTGATGACAAGCTCAGGGCCGCCAGCCATGGCGGGGCAAAACCGGCCCGCACGGGGCGCGACATCAGCGCGAATGTCACCCCCACAAGCAGATTGGTGAGAATGGTGAAATAGCGCGCCATATCCCACGCCGTTGCTGTCACAGGCAGATCACCGCGCGCATGCAAGTGCAGGAATTGCGCGCAAAGCGAGATCAGCGCCAAAAGGGCGATCAGCAATGCCATGCGACGGGCCGAACGGGACAACACCATATACATGAGCCAAAACTTGCCATGCGCCTGTGCGATGGACAAGCCGGGGCTGCAAGGCTTAACTCCGCGCCATGGAATGGCGGGCGCAGGGGATCGTGCTTAACATGCGTCGGCATGGTGAACATGCCGCGATCCTTGATCTTTTCACCGCTGAACATGGCCGCCACATGGGCGTCGTGCGCGGTGGTGCCTCGCGCAAGATGGCCCACTTGCTGCAACCGGGCGCGCAGCTTGACGCGACATGGCGCGCGCGGCTCGATCAGCATATCGGCAGCTATACCATCGATCCGATCAAGGGCCGCGCCGCCGAGGCGATGGGCGACCGCTTGGCGCTTTCAGGGCTTACGGCGGTTTGCGCGCTGTTGTCATTCGCGCTGCCCGAACGCCATGCCTACCCCGCGCTTTATGCCCGCAGCTTGGCCTTGCTCGACGGGCTCGGCGCCGACCGCTGGCCCGAAGCCTACCTGGGCTGGGAGCAGGCGCTTTTAGAGGAAACGGGCTTTGGCCTTGATCTCTCGGCTTGCGCGGTCACGGGGGTGACGCAAGGGCTTGCCTATGTCTCGCCGCGCACGGGGCGCGCGGTCTCGGTCGCGGGGGCGGGTGACTGGGCGGATCGACTCTTGCCGCTGCCCGGTGTGATGCGCGGTGTGCCGGGAAACGACCCGCAGGAAGTGGTACTGGGCCTTCAGACCACAGGGCATTTCCTGTCAGCGCATTTGGCCCACGCCTTGGGCAACAGGCCCCTTCCGGCCGCGCGCCAGCGTCTGATCGACCTGATCGCCATCCGCGCGGCTCAACCCAAGAGCGGATAGCTTGCCAAGGGATCATGGATCGCCCCGCGCGGCCCAAGGGTCGAGCGGTATAGTGTTATCGCCCGCGCGACAAACTCCGGCATATCGGACCGCGCACCGAGGCTGGCCGCCAACCGGTCGCGGGCCGCACCATCGGGGCGGCGGTTCGTGCGGGTCAGGGTGACATGGGGCCGAAAACGGCGGCGCGGCAGGTCGAGCCCTGCCTGACGGCAAAGGCTGGCGATCCGATCATGAAGCGCCTGCAAGGCCGCGCTGCGCGCGACGGCGGCGAAGATCAAGCCGTGCTGGCCTTCGGTGAAACTGTCGATGCCGGTAAAGCGGATGTCTAAGGCAGCCGCCCGCAGCCCGCCCATCAGATCATCCAGATCGGCAAGAGCGGCCTCGGGTGCATCCGCGAAAAAGGCAAGCGTCAGGTGCAGATTGTCCTCAGCCACCGGGCGTCCGAAAGGCAGGCCGGCTTGCACCCTTGCCAGGGCGTCCGCGATGTCATGGGGCATGTCGATAGCAAGAAAGGCGCGCATGCCTTTAATTAACGCGCCTTTGTCTCGCGGCCTAGCCCAAGGGGCGCCGCATGATCACCTACGCCTGACCCCCGGCATCACCCCAAAAGGCGCCGCGCGATGACTTGCGCCTGAATCTCGGCAGCCCCTTCGAAAATATTGAGGATGCGCGCATCGCACAGAATACGGCTGATCTTGTATTCCAACGCAAAACCGTTGCCGCCATGGATTTGCAGCGCGTTATCCGCACAAGCCCATGCCACCCGCGCGCCCAAAAGCTTTGCCATCCCCGCCTCGAGGTCGCAGCGGCGGTCATGGTCTTTCTGCCATGCACTGAAATAGGTCAATTGGCGTGCGATCATGATTTCTACCGCCATCATCGCAAGCTTGCTGGCCACGCGCGGGAATTCGATCAGCGATTTGCCGAACTGCTTGCGATCCTCGGCATATTGCATCCCCTCATCCAGCGCCGCTTGTGCCACGCCGATGGCGCGCGCGGCTGTCTGGATACGGGCGCTCTCGAAGGTCTGCATCAGCTGCTTGAAGCCCTGCCCCTCTTCGCTGCCCAGAAGGTTCTCGCCCTTCACTTTGAAATCGTCGAAGTTGACGGTGTATTCCTTCATGCCGCGATAGCCCAACACCTCGATCTCGCCGCCCGAAATGCCCGCATCGGGAAAGGGGTTGGCGTCATCGCCGGGTGTTTTCTCGGCAAGGAACATCGACAGGCCGCGATAGTCGGTCGTGTCGGGGATGGTGCGGGCCAGAACCGTCATCACATGGGTGCGCGCGGCATGCGTGATCCATGTCTTGTTGCCCTTGATGATCCAATCACCGTTCGCATCCTTGACCGCGCGGGTGCGCAAGGCCCCAAGGTCAGAGCCCGTATTGGGTTCGGTAAACACGGCCGTGGGCAGGATTTCCCCGCTCGCAAGGCCCGGCAGCCATTTTTCCTTCTGCGCCTCTGTCCCGCCGGCAAGGATCAATTCCGCCGCGATCTCGGACCGGGTGCCAAGCGAGCCCACCCCGATATAGCCGCGGCTAAGCTCTTCGGAAACGACGCACATCGACGCCTTGGAGAGGCCGAAGCCGCCGAACTCCTCGGGGATGGTCAGGCCGAAAACACCCATCTCGGCCAGTTCTTCGATCACCCCCATCGGGATCAATTCATCCTTCAGATGCCATTCATGCGCATTGGGGATGACCCGGTCCAGGGTGTAGCGGCGGAATTGCTCGCGGATCATCTCCAACTCGTCATCGAGGCCGGAATTGCCTACCGTGATCTCGGCCCGGCGCTCCTGCATCAGGGCGACAAGGCGCAGCCGCGCGGCCTGTGTGTTGCCTTCTTGGCGCAGCATCCCAATGTCAGGTGCCGCAAGGCCGCGCAAATCCTCGGGCAGCAGGCCCAAATCCTGCGGGCGAAGGATCTCGGACTGGTTCATCAAGATGCCGCCCGCGATCTGGGACAGGTATTCGCCAAAGGCAATCTGGTGGATCAACTGTTCCACCTCGCCGAACTTGCCCTGTTCGGTCAGCCGCATCGCCCAAGCCTGCATCTGGCGCAGCGATTCGACATAGGTGGCGAGCCAAGCCAGCCCATGTGCGGCGGTCTGGTTCTCTTCGATCGCCGGGCCGGAAATCCGGCCATCGACCGTAACCATGGCCGCCACGCGCAACCGCGCCTGTTCCAACAACGCCTCTACAGGGACGAGGGCTGCGGCACCAAGTGACAAAAGCCCATCAAGGATCACGTCATTCGCGGCGATCGGCTGTGCATCACGGGGCATGATCGGTCTCCTTCGTTGGGGCAGAGGGATTTGTCATCCGTCGCACCGGCATAATGTGTTTGCAGGTGCAGCGCAACAAAAATACCGTAATTTCCATATGAACGAATGAAAATGTCGCGCATCTTTTTGCGGTGCAGCGCGCCCGACTGCGCGTTAGAACTGCGCCGCAAGGGGATTACCATGCTGCAAGAAAGTTTTGATCTCATGCCCCTTTGGGCGTTTGTCGCGGCCTGCGGGGTCACGATGGTCGCGGGCTTTGTCAAAGGCGCCGTTGGCTTTGCCATGCCACTGGTGATGATCTCTGGCCTGTCGCTGTTTCTTGACCCCTTGATTGCGGTGGCCGGGATCGTCTTTCCGATCGTGATGTCCAACCTGTTGCAGGTCTTGCGCTTTCCACTGTCGCAAGCGCGCGCCGTCCTGCGCGAGTTTTGGCGCTATATCCTCATTGTCTGCGTGATGATCGTGCTGGTCGCACAATTCGTGACCGCCATCCCGACGCAGACATTCTACCTCGTTTTAGGTGTGCCGGTGGTAATCTTGTCGCTGATCCAGCTCAGCGGTGTGCGCTTTCAGATCGCGCCGCGCTGGCAACACCCCTCGGAATGGGGCGTGGGGTTTTTGTCGGGGGCGATCGGTGGTCTGACTGGCACATGGGGGCCACCCACGGTGCTGTACTTGATCGCGCTCAACATGCCCAAGGCCAAGCAATTACTGGTGCAAGGCGTGGTTTATGGCCTTGGCTCGGTCAGCTTGCTGGTCGGGCATCTGCAATCAGGGGTCTTGAACGCCGTAACAATCCCGTGGTCCGCGGCCCTGTTGATCCCGGCTTTCCTCGGCATGCAGATCGGATTCTGGATGTCGGACCGGCTGAACCCCGAGATGTTCCGCCGTGTCACCCTGATCGTGCTGATCGTGGCCGGTGCCAATCTGGTGCGGCGCGGCCTGCTTGGCTGAGCGGTAGACACAGAAACGCCGGGCTTCGCACGTGAAAAGCCCGGCGCCTTTGGTTCAGGAAATGGCCGCAGCTTTCACATCATCGTCGATGTAAGGCACATATTGCGCGAAGTTATCGGCGAACATCTGCACCAGCTTTTGCGCCTGTGCATCATAGGCCGCGCCATCGGCCCAAGTGCTGCGCGGATCGAGCAGCCCCGCATCCACACCATCGCAGGCCATCGGCACATCGAAACCGAAATTGGGATCACGGCGGAACTCGCCCTTGGCGAGTGACCCGTTCAAGGCAGCGGTCAAAAGCGCACGGGTGGCGCGGATCGGCATGCGGCTGCCCGTGCCATAGGCCCCACCCGTCCAGCCGGTGTTCACCAGCCAGCAGGTCGCGCCGAACTGGTTGATCTTGTCCTGCAACAGCTTGCCATAGACCTCGGGGCGGCGCGGCATGAAGGGCGCGCCGAAACAGGTTGAGAATGTGGGTTCCGGCTCGGTCACGCCGCGTTCGGTCCCCGCCACCTTGGAGGTGAAGCCCGACAGGAAGTGATACATCGCCTGAGCGGGTGTCAGCCGCGCGATGGGGGGCAACACACCGAAGGCGTCGCAAGTCAGCATCACGATATTCTTCGGGTGTCCAGCCAGACCCGTGCCCGAGGCATTCTCGATCTGCTCGAGCGGATAGGCACAACGGGTGTTGGCCGTCAGGCTCGCATCGTCGAAATCCAGAACCAACGTGTCGGGATCATAGACCATGTTCTCGATCACGGTGCCGAAAGTCCGCGTGGTCGCGTAGATCTGCGGCTCCGCCTCCTCGCGGAGATTGATCGTCTTGGCGTAGCAGCCACCCTCGAAATTGAAGATGCCGGTATCGGACCAGCCATGCTCATCATCGCCGATCAGCGTACGGCCCGGATCGGCCGACAGCGTCGTCTTGCCGGTGCCGGATAGACCAAAGAACACGGCCGCATCGGCCGGGTTGCCCGTCGCGTGGTTGGCCGAGCAATGCATCGGCATCACGCCCTTGCCGGGCAGGATGTAGTTCAAGAGCGTAAAGACCGATTTCTTGTTCTCGCCTGCATATTCGGTGTTGGCGATCAAAATCAGCTTCTTGTCGAAGTTCAGCGCGATCACCGTATCGCTGCGGCAGCCATGGCGCGCGGGATCGGCCTTGAAGCTGGGGCAATTGATGATCGTGTATTCCGGCACGAATGTCGCCAACTCTTCGGCGGCGGGGCGGCGTAGCAGGTGGCGGATGAACAGATTGTGCCAAGCCAGTTCCGACACCACCCGCACATCGAGGCGATGCGCCGGATCGGCACCACCATAAAGATCCTGCACAAAGTAATCGCGCCCCTGCATATGGGCCAGCATATCGGCATGCAGCACATCGAACGCATCAGGCGTCATCGGCTTGTTGTTGTCCCACCAGATGTGATCTTCGACCGAAGGGGTGCGCACGACGAACTTGTCCTTGGGCGAACGGCCGGTGAACTTGCCGGTCGAGACCAGCAGCGTGCCACCCAGGCCAAGACGCCCTTCGCCGCGCGCGATCGCCACTTCGATCAGCGCCGGTTCCAAAAGGTTGTAATGCACCGTGCCGAGGCCCGTCATGCCTTGTGCGTCCAAAGTGTGTGACGGGTTAACGCGAGGGGTGGTCATCTGTTGTTGCTCCTGCATCGCTCGGGAACCAACGGGCAAGCCCGCGTCTTTCGGCCCTATAACATGACGGTTTTATGGCTGAACAGGTCGCTGTCACTCAGTTAGCGCAACCAGCCCGACATTTTCTTTCGCGCCGCGCCTGCCCATGAACCATGATACGCCCTAATGGCTGTGGCAGTTTCATCACTCATTAACGCTCTAAAGATTAATTCGAAGGTGGCGCGCCATCTGATTCGGCGAATTATGATTGATTCTGTGGCTCCAAATCGGGACAATGAGGAAAAAACAAGGCAGTTGAGTAGTAACAAGGATCACGAGTATGCCGAGGATCGCACTTGTCGATGATGACAGGAATATCCTGACGTCTGTATCGATGACCCTCGAGGCCGAAGGCTTCGATGTCGAAACCTACAATGACGGACAATCCGCTTTAGACGCCTTTAATCGTCGCCTGCCCGATCTGGGTGTCTTCGACATCAAGATGCCGCGCATGGACGGCATGGACCTGTTGCAGCGCTTGCGCCAGAAAAGCCGGATGCCGGTCATCTTCCTGACCTCGAAGGATGACGAAATCGACGAGTTGATGGGCCTGCGTATGGGGGCTGACGACTATGTCAAGAAACCCTTCTCCCAACGCCTGCTGGTCGAACGTATCCGCTCGATCCTGCGCCGCCAGGATGCAATTGCATCCGATGCCGCCGGTGTGCCGGAGGAAAGCACAGTGATGGTGCGTGGCCAGTTGACGATGGACCCGCTGCGCCATGCTGTGAACTGGAAAGGCATGGATGTATCACTTACGGTGACGGAGTTCTTGCTGTTGCAAGCGCTCGCGCAGCGCCCCGGCTTTGTCAAAAGCCGCGATCAGTTGATGGATGTGGCCTATGACGAACAGGTCTATGTCGATGATCGGACGATCGACAGCCACATCAAGCGCCTGCGCAAAAAGATGCGCAGCGTCGATGACGACTTCTCAGCTATCGAGACGCTTTACGGCATCGGCTACCGCTATAACGAAGAATAGGCGCATCCCGTGCCGGCCGATGTATCATTCACAAACCGACGCGCCACCGAGCGCGCCGATATCGTCTTGGGCGAGGATTGGGATCGCGCCCATGGCACAGTCGAACACGAGCTGAAAGCAGCCCGCGCGCGGCGCAACATGCTCTCGCTCAACCGCTCGCCTTTGTCGCGCAAGATCATCTTGTTCAACCTGTTGGCGATGGTGGTTCTGGTGGCTGGGGTGATGTATCTTAACCCCTTCCGCGATAGCCTTGTCGCACAGCGTGAACGTGCATTGGCCGTTGAGGCACAGTTGATCGCCGAGGTGCTGGAGGCGAGCATCCCGCAAGCCATCGCCGCGGGCGCCTTCGATCCCGGCGGTCTTGATGCGCAATCCATCTTGAGCCGCCTCAGCCTGTCGGCGGGTGTCGATGTCTTTGTCTTCACCACACCAGAACAGCTGATTGCAACCACGCAAACCCTGTCACGCAGCCCCGCGCGCCCGGTACGCGGGCTTGAACACACACGCCAAGACGCGCTCTTGATCACCGACTTCCTTGGCTGGGTTTGGTCAGGGCTATCGTCGCTTTCGACCGGCACGCGCACAGCCCCCGTGCCGCGTGACCCGGCGGAATTGGCACAAGCATTGGTCGCGTCAACGGGTGAGGGGGCAACCGTGCTCAGCCGTGGCTTTGATGGGACTGGTACGCTATACGCCGCCGCCTCGCCGATCTTTGGCCCATCCGGTCAGGTTGGTGCCGTTGTCGTCACCACGGCAGCCGGCGAGATCGACCACCTCGTACGTGTCGAGCGCGAGCAATTGTTGCAGATGTTCGCTGTGGCGCTCCTGGTTTCCATCGGATTAAGCCTCGTGCTGGCCTCGACTATCGCGCATCCCTTGGCCGATCTGGCCGCCGCAGCCGAGCTTGGTCGCGACAAGAATGCCCGCAAAATGAGCCCGACCCGCATCCGCATCCCTGACTTGACAGGCCGACCAGACGAGATTGGGCGGCTTTCTGGCGCGCTGCGCGGCATGGTTTCGGCGCTGTACGATCGGATCGACTCCAACGAACAATTCGCCGCCGATGTCAGCCACGAGATCAAGAACCCGCTGGCCAGCTTGCGCTCGGCGGTCGGCACCATGCGTCTGACCAAGACCGATGAGCAGCGTAACCGCTTGCTTGAGGTGATCGAGCATGATGTGCAGCGTTTGGACCGCCTCGTTTCGGACATCTCGAACGCGTCGCGGCTGGACAGCGAACTGGTCAAGGAGGAGGAAGAAGTCTTTGATCTTGTCCGCACCTTGGACAATATCTCGAAGTATCACGCCGACGAGGCAGAGAAGAAGGGCGTCGATTTCGTCATCGACCTGCCGTTTGAGCCAATCCGCATTTCGGGCCTCGAGGGGCGCTTGGCACAGGTTTTCGTCAATCTTCTGTCCAATGCGATCTCTTTCTGCGAAGACGGTGATGCCGTCAGGCTTTGGGCAAGGCGGCGGGAAAACCGGGTGCTGATCGTGGTCGAAGATACCGGCCCCGGCATCCCCGAAGAGGCGCTGACCAAAGTGTTCAACCGATTCTATTCCGAACGCCCCGTGCAACAATTCGGTAATCACTCGGGCCTCGGCCTTGCGATCTCCAAGCAGATCGTTGAGGCGCATGGCGGCGTGATCTGGGCCGAGAATATCCGCCCAACCGAGGCTGATGCGACTTCAGACGCGCTCGGCGCACGCTTCGTTGTCGGCCTTCCGATCTGATTGGTCACGCTGCGATGTATCCCCAACCCGAGCCGATTTCGCGCTGGGTAAGCGCGCGCAACGGCGCAGCCCTTTGGCTGAACGCTACGGCCGTGGCCGTCGATGGTCAGGGGGTTTTGATCCTCGGCGCGTCGGGAACGGGCAAATCGTGCCTGGCGATTGCGATGATGGCATTGGGCGCAGTCTTGATCTGCGATGACGGGGTTTGGCTGCAATGCGGCACCACCCCCGCCATACTGGAACGCCCGACCCAGGCGCGCGATCTGATCGAGGCGCGCGGCATCGGGCTGCTTCGCTCTGGCCCAAGTCTTGCCCGTGCGCCGCTGGCCTTGGCTGTCGATCTAGACAGGGCCGAAACCACACGTTTGCCCCAGCGGCACACGATCGCGCTAGGTGACAGCACCGTTCCCTTGATCCATGCTGCGGGTGACCACCACATCGCCCCGGCCCTCGTCTTGATGATGCGGCACGGGCGCGCCGAACCCTGACACGAGGCATGTAAGCTTATGCCGCCCGCAAATAACGCATTGCAACAACAGCAAGCCCGCGTGGTTTTCGTCACCGGCCCCTCAGGGGCAGGGCGCTCGACCGCGATCCATGCGCTCGAGGATCTCGGCTTCGAGGCGATCGACAACCTTCCCTTGTCGCTCTTGCCACGCCTGCTTGAGGGGCCGCCCCCCGAGCGGCCGATGGCGCTTGGCACCGATGCGCGCAATCGCGACTATTCCGCCGCCGGTCTGCTTTCTGCCTTCAACCGACTTGTCGAGGCCGAGGGTTATGCCCCCGACCTCCTCTATCTCGATTGCGCGGCCGATGTGCTGCAACGCCGCTACTCCGAAACGCGCAGGCGTCACCCCTTGGCCCCTGACGCGGACCCGGCGCAAGGCATCGCGCAAGAATTGGCGCTTTTGGGGCCAGTGCGCGCGGGCGCAAGCGTACTGGTCGATACATCGACCCTCACCCCACATGAGCTGCGCGCCGAGATTACCCGCCTTTTCGCTCCTGAAGGTATCGGGCGTATGGCGATCACGGTCATGTCTTTTTCATACCGCCGCGGCCTGCCGACAGGGGCCGATCTGGTGTTCGACTGCCGATTCCTGCGCAATCCGCATTGGGAACCGGGACTGCGCCCGCAAGATGGCCGCGACCCTGCCGTGCAAAGCTACATCGCTGCCGACGCAGGCTTTGCCCCCTTCCAAGAGCAAGTCACGGCCATGGTGGATATGTTGCTGCCTGCCTTCGCCGCCGAGGGGAAAAGTCACCTCACGGTTGCGTTTGGCTGTACCGGCGGGCAACACCGCTCGGTTGCTTTGACGGAAATCCTTGCCACCCACCTTGCACAGACCGGTTGGCCCGTGTCTAAAAGGCATCGGGAATTAGAGATGCGTCGGGTCCAAGCGACCGATGCAACGGTAACGCCAGAGGCGAATTAGACGTGATTGGCATCGTCATCGTTGCCCATGGGGGCCTTGCCTCCGAATTGCTGCGGGCAACAGAGCACGTCGTCGGGCGGCAAAGGGCGATGATCGCCATTTCTGTCGGACCCGAGGACGACCGCGCAGCGCGCACGCGCGAAATCTGCGACGCTGCGGATGCGGTAGATGATGGATCTGGCGTCGTGGTTGTGACCGATATGTTCGGCGGCTCACCCTCAAATCTGTCGTTGACCGCCTGCAAGCCGCAAAACCGCAAGATCCTGACAGGCGTGAACCTGCCTATGCTGATCAAGCTCGCAAAATCGCGCAACCTGTCGGTGGATGAGGCTGTGATCCGCGCCGCCGAGGCCGGTCGACGTTACATCAACAGCTTCGATGGAACCCCCTGACATGAACGAGGCCCGCGTGATCCGCAATTTCGAGATCATCAATATCAAAGGCCTGCATGCCCGCGCTTCGGCCCGCTTTGTCGAGGTAGTCGAGGCTCATGACGCCAAGGCCACCGTGCGCCGTGATGGGCTTACCGCCGCCGGGGATTCAATCATGGGTCTTTTGATGTTGGCAGCCTCTATGGGAACCACTATTGAAGTCGAAACCAATGGCCCCGAGGCGGAAAAGCTTGCAGATGCGCTTGCAGCATTGATCGCAAACCGCTTTGGCGAGGATAGCTGACCGGGGCCGCGACGGCGAGAACCGGGATAGGACAAAGGCGCGTGACAGATACAACGACGCGAAATATCCATGCTCCACGCCCCACGCGCCTGCCGGGAGGTGAAGCGGTCTATGACCGCCGCAGCCTGACATATTCCAACACATTCGCCAATCCCTGGACGCGCAACATGGTGCGCGCGATGGAATGGATGACAGGCAAGATCACCATCATCCGCCGCGTTCGCCAATTCGAGCGCTTGGGCGAGGTCAAGGGGCAGGAGTTCTGGCCCGCGACAATGAAGGTGATGGGCATCGATCTCCAAACCCCTACCCATCAACTGGCCCGTATTCCCGACCAAGGCCCGGTTATCTTTGTGGCCAACCATCCCCATGGTCTGGTCGATGGCATGATCTTGGCCGATCTGATCGGACGGCGGCGCCCGGACTATCGCATTTTGACCCGCGCGTTATTGACGGGTTTGGACGAGTCGGCGGCCAGCTACATGATTGCCGTGCCATTCCCCCATGACCCGGACGCGCAGGAAAAGATGCTCACGATGCGGGCCTTGGCGATGGAGCATCTGGCACAGAATGGCCTGATCGCGCTGTTCCCCTCGGGCGCCGTGGCCACCTCGAAAAGCATGTGGGGACCCGCGATCGAGGGCGAGTGGAACGTCTTTACCGCCAAGATGATCCGCACATCGGGCGCGACCATCGTCCCATGCTTCTTTACCGGATCGAATTCGCGCTGGTATCAGATCGCCAATCGCATCTCGCCAGTGCTGCGCCAAGGATTGCTGCTGCACGAGGTGGTTCATAGCTTCGACAAGCCGCAAGCGCCCATCATCGGCAACCCGATCACGCCCGATCAATGGGAAAGCAAGATCGGCAAGCCGCGCGAATTCATGGCCTGGTTGCGCGCGCGCACCCTGTCCTTGCGCGACGATCCCGATCAGCTCTGATCCGCCTTAGCGCGTCGGCACCGGCACTTCGCCCCGGTAATCGTAGAAACCGCGCTGCGTCTTGCGGCCAAGCCAGCCTGCCTCGACATATTTCGTCAAAAGCGGGCAAGGGCGGTATTTCGTATCGGCCAACCCATCATGCAGCACGTTCATGATCGCAAGACAGGTATCAAGCCCGATGAAATCGGCCAACTCCAGCGGCCCCATCGGATGGTTGGTACCCAGCTTCATCGCCATATCGATCGAGGTGACATTGCCGACCCCTTCGTAAAGGGTGTAAACTGCCTCGTTGATCATCGGCATCAAGACGCGGTTGACAATGAAAGCCGGAAAATCCTCGGCAGTGGCCGATGTCTTGCCCAGCCGGTCCACCACCGATTTGCAGGCGGCGAATGTCTCTTCGTCGGTCGCGATCCCACGGATCAATTCCACAAGCTGCATCACCGGCACGGGGTTCATGAAGTGGAAGCCCATGAATTTCTCGGGCCGATCCGTGCGCGAAGCCAGCCGGGTGATCGAGATCGACGAGGTGTTCGATGTCAGGATCGTCTCGGGCTTGAGATGGGGCAAAAGGTCTTCGAAAATCGCCTGCTTGACCGTTTCGCGCTCGGTCGCGGCCTCGATGATCAAATCGGTCTGGCCCAGATCGGCAAGCCGGGTCGTGGTGCGGATGCGCGCCATGGCGGTCGCCATCTCCGTCTCGCTGACCTTGCCGCGCCCAACCTGCCGAGAGATGTTCTGTGCGATCAGGACCATCGCCTTTTCCAAGGCATCGGCATTGATGTCGGTCATCACCACATCGTAACCCGCCAAGGCGCAGACATGAGCGATCCCATTGCCCATCTGGCCTGCACCGACCACCCCGATCGAAGAAATATCCATGCTCGCCTCTCGCACCTGGCTATCGGGCGCAGCATAGGCCCGCAACACAGACCGGCACAAGCCCACCTCGCCATGCATCGCTTGAGGTTGTCGCTAGGGAAATACAAAAAATACAATATAAAATAGAAACTTAGCCCTTTTGAAACACCTTGTTTGCGATCTTGTCCGCGGGTGAGTGTTCAATCTTGTAGGAGCGAAGGGGCGATGAGTTTTGAAAAACGGGGGCCAATGCCCCTGACCTATGATGCTGTCTGCTATCCCGGTTCCCCGTTGCGGTTTCGCGGACCTTGCGCCGCGATGTCGGCACCGTTTGTCCTGTGCCTTGGCGGATCGGAAACATTTGGCCGCTTTATTCACGCCCCCTACGCGGCACAGCTTGCCACCAAGCTGCCCTGTCATGTCGTGAATATGGGCGTGATGAATGCCGGGTTGGATGTGTTGATGCATGACCCCGCCATTACACGGGCCACGCAAGGGGCGGCAGCGGTCGTGCTACAGATCACCGGGGCGCAAAACCTGTCGAACCGGCTTTATCGCGTGCATCCGCGCCGCAATGACCGCTTCGTCAAGACGACCGCCATGCTCCGCACGATCTATCGGGATGTGGATTTCACCGAGTTTCACTTTACCCGCCATTTGCTGACCCATCTCCATGACCGATCGCCCGAGCGTTTCGGCATCGTTGCCGCCGAATTACAGATCGCGTGGATGGCGCGCATGCGTAGCTTCCTGGGCCGGATCAATGTGCCCGTACACCTGCTTTGGCTGGCCCGCCGCCACCCCGAGGATGCTGTCACAACGTATGGCTTGGGGCCTGACCCCCTTTTTGTCACCCCGAACATGCTGGCCGACGTTGCGGGAATGGCCGCATCGCTGAGCATCATCAGCCCCGGCGACCCAAATGTCGCGCTCTCCACACGCGGTATGTTCTTTGGCATCCGAGAGGAGGCTGCCGCGCGCGCCTTGCCCGGACCAGATCTGCATGATCGCGCGGCAAACGCGCTCTGCGCGCTCTTGTCATGACATGAAAACGCCCCACAAGCCGGGCTGCGGGGCGTTTTGATCAGGATGCGCGTCTGCGCGTTCAAAGCTTGGCGGTCAATTCCGGAATGGCTTCGAAGAGGTCTGCAACAAGCCCGTAATCGGCGACTTGGAAAATCGGCGCCTCTTCGTCCTTGTTGATCGCGACGATGACCTTGCTGTCCTTCATCCCCGCAAGATGCTGGATCGCACCCGAGATACCCACCGCCACGTAAAGCGCAGGTGCCACGACCTTGCCGGTCTGACCGACCTGCCAGTCATTCGGCGCATAGCCCGAATCGACCGCCGCGCGCGATGCACCGACCGCGGCACCCAGCTTGTCGGCCAGACCCTCGATCAGGGCGAATTGTTCTTGGCTGCCAACACCGCGCCCGCCCGAGACAACGATCCCCGCGCTGGTCAATTCGGGGCGGTCGGAATTGGCGGTTTTGTCTTCGACCCATTCCGAGAACCCGCTCAAAGCGGCCGTGGCAAGGGCCTCGACAGGGGCGCTATTGCCTGTCGCCGCCGCTTCAAACCCGGCTGTGCGGATGGTCATGACCTTGACCGCATCGCCTGATTTCACGGTCTGGATCGCGTTGCCCGCGTAGATCGGCCGCTCGAATGTGTCGGAATCGATCACCGCTGTCACCTCGGAGATGATCATCACATCCAAGAGCGCCGCCACACGCGGCAGCACGTTCTTGGCATCAGATGTCGCCGGTGCCGCGATGTGGCTATATCCGCCAGCAATCGACAAGATCAGATCGGCGACAGGTTCGGCCAACATGTGGCAAAAGCCGTGATCAGCAGCAAAGATCACCTTGGCGACACCGGCAAAACCAGCCGCCTGTGCCGCGGCTCCATCGCCGCCTTGACCGGCAACCAGCACATGCACCTCACCCAAGCCCGCAACAGCTGTCAGCGCTTTGGAAACCTGATCCGCCGCCAACTGGCCATTGGTGACATCTGCAAGAAGAAGAACAGCCATCAGATTACCCCCGCTTCATCCTTGAGTTTCGTGATCAGCTCATCGACCGAACCGACCTTGACGCCCGCCTTGCGGCTTGCAGGCTCGCTTGTCTTGAGCACCGTCAGCCGTGGCGCGACATCGACGCCGTAATCGGCGGCGGTCTTTTCATCGAGCGGCTTTTTCTTTGCTTTCATGATATTAGGAAGGCTAGCGTAGCGCGGCTCGTTCAAGCGCAGATCGACGGTCACGATCGCGGGCATCTTGACCTTGATAGTCTGAAGCCCACCATCGACCTCGCGGGTGACGATCGCGTGATCGCCCTCGACCGCCACTTCGCTCGCGAATGTCGCTTGGCTCCAGCCCAAGAGCGCGGCCAACATCTGCCCCGTCGCGTTCATGTCGTTATCGATTGCCTGCTTGCCCGCGATGACAAGGCCCACACCCTCATCGGCGGCAACCTTGGCCAAGATTTTGGCGACAGCCAAGGGTTCGATATCTTGGTTCACATCCTCGGTCGCGGTGACAAGGATCGCGCGGTCGGCCCCCATGGCAAGCGCCGTGCGCAGCGTTTCTTGCGCCTGTTTCACGCCGATCGAGACCACGATGACCTCTTCGGCCTTGCCTGCCTCTTTCATGCGGATCGCCTCTTCGACGGCAATCTCGTCAAAGGGGTTCATCGACATCTTCACATTGGCGAGATCGACCCCAGAACCATCCGCCTTGACGCGGACCTTCACGTTGTAGTCGATCACGCGCTTGACGGGCACGAGTACCTTCATCGCGTTTCTCCTTTTGACGGCGCCGGCGCGCCGAACTCCTTCAAGGGGGAGTGTTAGTGCCTTCGGCCCCCCGAAAACAGGTCAAAATCGACGCGGCAGGGTTCAGGGACGCCGCGTCATCGCCCCAGGGCCGAACCTACAACGCTTTGCGTGCCTTGAGGGCTGCCGAAATCGTACCATCGTCGAGATAATCAAGCTCGCCGCCAATCGGCACGCCCTGTGCAAGCGAGGTGACGGCAACCCCCCGCCCGGCGAGCGTATCGGCGATGTAATGCGCGGTTGTCTGGCCATCGACCGTGGCGTTGAGCGCCAGGATCACCTCGCTCACACCCTCGCCCGTCACACGGTCGAGCAGGCGCGGGATACGCAAATCCTCGGGGCCGACATCGTCAAGCGCCGAGAGCGTGCCGCCCAAGACATGATAGCGCCCGCCGAACGCGCCGCCCCGCTCCATCGCCCAAAGATCGGATACATCCTCGACAACACAGATCTGACCGTTGGCGCGCCTGTCATCGGTACAGATGGGGCAAAGATCGCCCGTGCCGATATTCCCGCAATTGAGACATTCGCGCGCTGTTTCAGCCACATGGGCCATCGTCTCGGCCAAGGGGCGCATCAACTGGCCGCGCTTCTTGATCAGATGCAAGACCGCGCGCCGCGCCGAACGCGGCCCCAGCCCCGGCAGGCGCGCCATGATCTCGATCAGCGCTTCGATATCCTTGGGCGCGTCACGCATCGGTCAAAACGGCAGTTTCATACCGGGCGGAAGGCCCATCCCCTCGGTCAGCTTGCCAAGTTCCGCTTGGCTTTTCTCCTGCGCCTTGGACTGGGCATCCTTGATCGCGGCCAAGATCAGATCCTCGACCACTTCCTTGTCGTCTTTGTTGAAGATCGAGGGGTCGATATCCAGACCAACCAACTCGCCCTTGGCGGTGGCCGTTGCCTTGACAAGACCCGCGCCGGATTGGCCCTCTACTGTCATGGATGCCAACGCATCTTGCATTTCGGCCATCTTGGTCTGCATCTCTTGTGCCTGCTTCATCAGCTTGGCCATATCGCCCAGACCGCCAAGCCCACCCAAACCTTTCAACATCGCTCAGATCTCCACCTGTCAACTTTGCATTACAGATACGCAGGCCGCAGCAGCGCGACAAGCGCGCTATTCATCCTCGAACGGATCCCAATCTTCGGGCAGGTCATCGGCATCGGGCAATTCCGGCAGCGCCTCGGCCTGTGCCGCGGCAAGCAGTTCGGCCCGGGTGCGGATCGAAGCGATGCGCGCCTTGGGAAAGGCCGCCATGACGCTTTGCATCAAGGGATGACGCGCGATCTCGGCTTGGGCGACATCGGCGGCGGCGCGATCTTGCTCGGCAATCGTCGGCGCGCCGCCTTCATTGGCCAGCGAGATGATCCAATTCGCCCCCGTTGCCAATTGCAGCGACCGTTTCAAGCGCTGCACTAAATCGCCCGGCGCATCATTGGTCAGTTGAAATTCCATCCGGCCCGGCGCGTAGCTGATCAGCCGCAGGCAATTCTTGACCTCGACGAGCAGCTTGATGTCGCGGGTTTCCTCGATCAATGCCACGACACTGGCAAAGCTGGGATAAAGCGAGAGATCGGGGCCGGGCGCCTGCTGCAATGCGGCTTGTGTGGCCCCGCCACTGCCGCCACCGCCGACGCGGGGCGCGGAAAGCTGCGCGCGCGGCGCGTTTGTGGGCGCCATGCCCGCCGGTGCGCGCACGCCACCGCCGCCACCCGATGGCGGCGGGGTCGATTGCAGCTTTTTCACCAGATCACCCGGTGTTGGCAAATCGGCCACATGGGTCATGCGGATCACCGCCATTTCAGCGGCCATCATCGCGTTGGGGGCGATGGCCACTTCTTCAAGGGCCTTGAGCAGCATTTGCCACATCCGCGTAAGCACCCGCATTGGCAGAGCTTCGGCAAGGCTGCGCCCACGCATCCGCTCATCAGGGCCGATGGTTGGGTCTTCGGCGGCGGCGGGCGTGATCTTGATCACCGATAGCCAATGCGTGATTTCGGCCAGATCGCGCAGCACGGCCACGGGATCGGCCCCATCGGCATATTGCGCGCCCAATTCGTCGATCGCCCCTGCCGCATCGCCACGCATCACCGCCTCGAACAGGTCAAGCACCCGGCCACGGTCGGCCAGCCCCAGCATCGCGCGCACTTGATCGGCAGTGGTCTCGCCCGCCCCATGCGCGATAGCCTGATCGAGCAAGCTCATCGCGTCGCGGACCGACCCTTCGGCGGCGCGTGTGATCAGGGCCAGCGCATCCTCGGCGATTTGCGCACCCTCTCGACCTGCCACCTTTTGCAGATGCGCGATCATCACCTCGGGCTCGATTCGGCGCAGGTCGAAACGCTGGCAGCGCGACAAGACCGTGACCGGCACCTTGCGGATCTCGGTCGTCGCAAAAAGGAATTTCACATGCGGCGGCGGTTCCTCAAGCGTCTTCAAGAGCGCATTGAACGCGCTGGTCGAGAGCATGTGAACTTCGTCGATGATGAAGATCTTGTAACGTGCCTGTGCCGCGCGATAGCTGACGGTTTCGATGATCGCATCGCGGATGTTCTGCACGCCGGTATGCGATGCGGCGTCCATCTCCATCACATCGACATGGCGACCCTGCGCGATAGCCACGCAATTTTGGCACTGACCGCATGGATCGGTTGTCGGCCCGCCTGCACCATCGACGCCAATACAGTTCAGCCCCTTGGCGATGATCCGCGCGGTCGTCGTTTTGCCAGTGCCGCGAATACCTGTCAGCATGAAGGCCTGTGCGATCCGATCAGCAGCAAAGGCGTTTTTCAACGTGCGCACCATCGCATCCTGACCGATCAGATCGGCAAATGTCGCGGGGCGATACTTGCGCGCCAAAACCTGGTAGCCGGTGTCGGATGTCTCGGTCATTGTGCCTCGGGCAAGGTGATGGAATGAAACCTAGTGAAGCTGTGCGACAAGGTCCATGGTGAAGCAGCGCGGCATTATGATAGCACCGCATCACCTGATCCGAGGGCAATAATGAGCGAACACAAAGCATCCCCGTTTCTTCTGCGCCTGATGTCGCTGTTTTTCTGGGCCATGGCGCTATGCGCCTTGGCCTTTTGGGTCGGCGGCGCGGTATGGCCAGGTGGGCTGACGGGCTTGATCGCGGCATTGGGGCCGGGCAGCGTGGCCATTTTCGCGACCTTCCATATCCCGGCCGCGGTCGTGGGCATCTTGTTATGGCAATGGCAGCGCCACGGCATGGCAAGGCGCAAGCGCGCCCTGCTAGAGGGGGCGACGCTTTACTTCATGGGCGCCGTGCTCTTGGGAATTTTCCTGAACTACCTGCTGGTCTCGGCTCTCTAGACCATGCGGCCCTTGAAGGGTGAGAGGCTGGACATCGACCCAAGCGGGGCTCGTTGTGGCTGCTTCCTTCCGGACCTGACCAGGTTGGCGAGGCGCCTGCCCGCGCCAACCTCTCACGTGTCACATAGGCAAAAGCGCCCGGCCATGCAAGGCCGCAGCTTCAGCCGGGCGACCGCTCTGCCCATCCGGCAAAGATGCGTTCAAGAAATACCACGACGTAAAACAGCACGATCCCCAACGCCGCCAACGCGAACAGCACGGCAAACATCAGCGGATAGTCGGCGCTGATCCGGCCCGAATCAAACAGATCGCCCAAGCCACGCCCATGGGGCGACACGATCTCCATCAGGTTGGTGCCGATGAAGGCCAAGGTCACAGCAACCTTCAGCGCGCCAAAGAACTCGGGCAGTGTCTTGGGCAGCGCGATCTTCCAGAAGATCGTGAAATTCGATGCGCCAAGCGAGCGCAGGATATCGCGATATTCCGGCTCCAGCGTGGACAGCCCGATCGAGACCGAGACCGCGATGGGGAAGAACGAGATCATGAAGGCGATCAGCACGGTATTGAAATCATGCTGACCCACGAACATCAGCGCCACGATCGGCACGACCGTCGCCTTGGGGATTGCGTTGAAGCCAACAAGGATCGGGTAAAGCCCCTCGCGCGCGAAACGCGAAAAGCCCATGATCATGCCGATCAGCGTGCCGAAGATCACGGCAAGGCCAAGCCCGGCCACGGTGCGCCACAGCGTCTCCCATGACTTGATCAAGAACAGATCCCAGAATCGGATATAGCGCGGGATCAGGTCCGAGGGGCTGGCCATGCGGAAATCGGGAAGTTGCTTGTACCACACGATCCATTCCCAAAAAGCGAGGATCCCGATGATGAACAGCAAGGGCGCAAGGATTTTTCGCAGCGTATCGTTCATGCTTTGGCCTCCGCGGTGTCATCGACCGTGCGGCCTTGGGCCACTTGGATCTGGTGGCGCAGTGTCGCCAGCATCTCGACCGCCTTGGGTGAATAAAGATCGTCAAGGCTGCGCTTGCCGGGCAAATCGACCTGCATGACATGCTGCGCATGTGCGGGACGACCCGACATTACCACGACCTGGTCGGCCAAAAAGACGCTTTCGCGCAGATCATGGGTGATGAGCAGACAGGTAAAGGGTTCTTCTGCGCGCAGGTCGTGCATGGTGCACCACAGATCCTCGCGGGTGAAGGCATCGAGCGCGCCAAAAGGTTCATCAAGGATCAGCACATCAGGCTTGTGGATGATCGACCGGCACAGGCTTGCGCGCTGGCGCATCCCCCCCGACAGTTCCGAGGGGCGCTTTTCCGCAAAGCCCGTCAGCCCGACCAGATCAAGCAGGTGATGCGCGCGTTCGGTCGCCTCGGCCTTGGACATGGGCGATTTGACGATTTCCATTGGCAACAGCACGTTTTGCAGGATCGTGCGCCATTCCAACAGAACCGGGTTCTGAAACGCCATGCCGACCGTCGGGCGCGGGCTGGTGACGCGCTGGCCATGCAGCCAAACCTCGCCCTCATTCGGGCGCATCAGGCCAGAAACCAGCCGCGTCAGCGTGGACTTGCCGCAACCCGAAGGGCCGACGACCGCGCAAAAGCTGTTTTCGGGGATCTGGATGGACAAGCGGTCCAGCACCGGCAACGGACCTGCCTTGGTGCGATAGGCATGCGTCACATCGCGCAGCTCGATCATATGGGCGGAAGCGGTCATGAGGGTCTTTCTAAACGTAATGCCCGAGACCACAAAAGGCGGTCCCGGGCAGGATCATGTCAACGCGATTGTCGCTTACTTTGCAACCATCCGCACCTCTGCCTCGGGCAGATAGGCGTTGGTGAAGTAGAGTGCCGCGTCGGGTTCGTTCTGGAACTGGTAGGTCAGGCGCAGCTGTTCGATGGCGGTGGCCATACGGGCCGGATCGATATCGCCCATACCGTTTGCGCGCACCCAATCGGTGACGATGTTGGCATCAAGCGCCAGTTCCAGACGCCGGGTTTCCAGCGCAACATCGCCAGCAGGGTTGCGCGCGATCACCGCCGCCGCACCGGCTGCTGGGTCGGCGACGGCATCAGCCACACCGCGCGCGATTGCCCGCAGCGCACCTGTCACGACCTCGGGATTGGCGGCGGCGAAATCGGTATTCACGATCACCGCGTTGCCATAGAGCGCCACACCATGATCCGAGTACAAGATGGTAGTGATGTCATCCTCGGGGATACCAAGCCGGGCCAGCGACAAGTAGGATGAGAAGTTGAAGCCAGTCACGGCATCCACATTGCCTTCGGCCAGCATCGGCTCGCGGGTCGGGAAGCCGACAGGCTCAACGGTGATCTTAGACACATCGATATTGTTGACAGCCGCAAGGATCGGGAACTGCGCCCATGCGCCATCAGGTGGCGGCGCGCCCAGCGTCGATCCTTCAAGGTCTGCGATCCCCGAAATCCCTTGGCTCACGCGGCCCACGATCGAGAAGGGCGGGTTGTCATACACCATCATCGCCGCGATCACCGGCGCGCCAGGGTTTTGGTCGAGGAAGCGTACAAGGCTGTTGATATCGGCAAAGCCCATCGGGAATGCGCCCGAGGCGACCTTGGGGATAGCGTCGAGCGAGCCTTCGCCCGCGACAACGGACACATCAAGGCCTTCGGCCGCGAAATGACCATTGTCGATCGCCAGAAAATAGGGGGCTGACGGTCCTTCAAAACGCCAATCGAGGGCGAAATTCATATCCATCTCTTGTGCCGCAACGGGGGTGGCGGCGATCAAGGCGGCAGCGAATGTGGGAATGGCACGGTTGAACAAGCGAGGTCTCCTTTGGCTTGGCAGCGCGTTCTTCGCGAATGGGGTCAGAACAGCCCTGCGCCCAAGAGAGGTCAATTGTGAAGGCGCACTGATCTGATGCGAACGCGCAAAACATGCGCGATCCAAGTTTCGATTGCTAGTTTTTTCGGCACATCACCGAATGCTGCCTAAAGGTGCAGCATATATTGTGCAAAGCCCGTCTCGCTCAGACCGATCGGGGCCAAGCCCAATTGCGCCAAACGATCTGCATGCGCCGCCGCCGCCGGGCCGGTGTCATAGATCACCGGCACCCCGCCCAAAGGCATGAAACGAAAACCGCCGCTGATGGTTGGCGCAACAGCACCACGCATCGCAGCGATGTAGCCTGCAATGACATCGCGCACGGGATAGGGAGAGAGATAGACCGTCTCGCATCGTGCGGCATCGGGGAAATGCCCACCACCCGCAGCGCGGTAGCTATTGGTCACGACAAGGAACACATCTTCATCTGCGACCGGCGCCCCGTTATCACGGCGCAAGTCACGGATACGCCCCACCCCATCGCGGATGATATCCCCTTCGGCATTGGTGCGCGCGGGTTGGCGCAGGTCGATCCTGTAGCGCAAACCATCCATGCGGTCGAAATTGTAACTGGCAAAGTCGTAGTCCAGCAAACGCTGAGGGGGCGCATCGGGGTGCGTGATTGGCTTAATCTGCAAGTACGCAGAAGCCGCACGTTCAAGCCAAAGGCGGATTTGCGCCCCCGTTGCCCGCAACAAGGTCAAACCATTCGCATAGGGGTAGATATCGGCGGCATGACGCAACAAGAGCGGCCCTTGCGGTACATCGGCATAGGCCAAAGGCCCACTGCGCCCCCCTGCCTTGAAGGGTGTCGTGCAAGACAGAAGCGGCAAACCTGCCAAGGCAGAGTCACCCGCGATGATCGGTGCAATCGCCGCACGCTGGGCATCGGCGATCAGCTGGGTCGCCATGCAAGGCGCCAAAAGGCTGAAATAGGTTTCAAGCGGCACGGCGCTGCGCCCAAGGGGACGAGCGGAATATGCCCGCGTCAGACGATGACCTCGTGCGAGTTCGGCACGAAAATGAGGCAACCGATACAGCTTGCGGCGCAGCGAGCGGCGCTGTGCAGCATCGGCCTCGTCGGCATAGCGAAGGCGGGCATCCGCTGTGACGACCTTCCAATGCTGCTTCGCATCAAGATCTATGGCCCCGCGCTTGCATGGACGCAGTTCAAGATCGATCTGGCCCAGATGCGAGCCGAAAAAGCCCGGTTGCACGATGGGTGCATGATCAGACGATCCGAGTGGAACCATCGGGGCGGGAAATACATGATGCGTGTGGCCAGCAACCACGGCATCCACGCCGTCAAGCCGTGCCAAGGCAAGGGCCACATTCTCATCGCCTGGTGCGGCATCGGCGCGCCCAAGGCCGGAATGGGCGAGCACCACCACCAGATCGGCACCAGCTGCGCGCATCTGCGTCACCTCGTGCAAGATGGTCGGCACGATGGGCGCAATCTCCAGCCGACCGGCGATTTGCGGTCGCACCCATTGCATGGTCTGCGGCGGGAGCGCACCGGTGATCCCGATGCGGATCATCCGTAAAGCACCTTGGTTGTCGATCATGCCGCGTTCAATCATGCAGTGCGGTGCCACGAAATGCGTCCCGCCATCCGCCCGTCGCACATTCGCCGCAACGATCGGATGACGCGCAGAGGCGATCAGCCGCTCCAAGGCATCGACACCATGGTCGAAATCATGATTGCCCAAAGTCGCGGCATCATAGCCCAAGCCATTCATCGCCGCGATCATGGGATGAGGTCGTGTGGCTGGCATCAAGTCCGACAGGGCCGCATCGCCCAAGGGCGCACCTTGGAAAGTATCGCCATTATCAACGAGCAGACAGTTGATGCTCTCTCGCCGCGCCTGCATGATCGGCGCGACAAGCCGGGCCAGCCCCACGGCGTGATCGGGCCGATTGGCGTAATAGTTATAAGAAAACAGATGCGCGTGAAGATCCGTCGTCGCCAAAAGACGCAGGCGCAAACGCACATCCACCCCGGTTGCATCGACCGGATAGGACGCCACTGTTGTTGTGACGGTCATTGTTCTTTCCACATGCCCCGATTGATTTTGCCGGTTTGGCGGCCTGCTGTTAACAGTCACCCCCAAGGCTGAGGCCGATTTGACAATGGATTGCGCAAGTTGTGGCAAGCGGGTCATACCCTTGTGCAATTGAACCACAGAGAAGGCGGCGGCATGCTGTTGAGTGAGACGATGACTTTCGGCGGGTCGGACCTTGACCGCGCGGCGGCGGAACGGCGCGACCCTGCCAGCCTTGAGCAGGCAAGGGCGCAAGGGGCCGCCGTGATCGCGCTTTGGCGTGGCAAGCCTTTGGTGCAAGGCGACCCGCAAGCCGGGCCTTGCCGTTTGCTGCAACTGACAGCGCATCACCCGGTGTTTGCACAGGCGACGATGGCGCCCATCTTTCTTGGCAGGATCGACGCCGCGCCGATTTTTGCACAAGATATCAGCGCATGGAAGCCGACCGAGACCGTGGACGAGGCACAGATCGGCGCCTTTCTCGATCCGACCATCCAACATCACCCGGCCGCCCCCGCCGACAGCGCCTTTCGGGAATTGCGCGCGGTGATGAACCACCTCGACGCGCGCGATGCCGAGATGGCGGCAACCGCGCGGGCCTTGATCAACTGGCATGACAGCCACGGGTTTTGTGTGCGATGCGGCCAGGCCTCTGTGATAACCGAGGCAGGCTGGCAGCGGCTTTGCCCAGCCTGCGGCACCCATCATTTTCCACGCACTGACCCGGTAGTGATCATGCTGATCACCCAAGGTGAAAAGGTGCTCTTGGGCCGCTCGCCGGGTTGGCCCGACGGGATGTTCTCGCTTTTGGCGGGTTTCGTCGAGCCGGGTGAGACCATCGCGGCAGCGGTACGCCGCGAGGTCTTTGAAGAAACGGCAGTCAAAGTGGGAGATGTCGCCTATATCGCCGACCAGCCATGGCCTTTTCCAGCGTCGCTGATGATTGGTTGCCGCGGCCAGGCAATCACCTCCGAAATCACCGTGGACACGCATGAATTGGAAGCCGCGCGTTGGGTCACGCGTTCAGAGTTACTGACCGTCTTCGCTGGCACGCACCCCGAGATACGCCCTGCGCGAAAGGGTGCGATCGCGCATGTCCTGCTCGCAAATTGGCTGAGCGGCAAGCTGCCTTGAACACAGTCTGCGCCATGGGCAAGCTCATGGCGGGATTTGGTTGTCGCTGGCATGGCTTTTCTGCTAGGGTTATCGAAAGATAACAAAAAAGACCAATCGAGCAGAGGTCAGATCATGCCCTATATTCTGCCATCGCAGCGGATGGCGTTCTTCTTTTCACCGAAATCGGGCGGCACATCGCTGCGCGCATTTCTGTTTCACGTCGAAAACGGCATCGCATTTCGACCATTCCTGGTGCAGGGCAAGCCGATGGATGCCAATGCGCTGGTGGCCAACTACCGTTTCAACCGCACCGATCACGCGGGATTAAGCCAGTATCGCCGCTTTGCCCTGTTGCGCGATCCCGTGAAGCGGTTCTTGTCGGGCTATGCCAACCGGGTGCTGCATTATCGCGAGCTCTCTATCGAAGCCGCAGGTCAAGCATTGCTGCAAGAGGGGCTGCCGCCTGATCCTGACCTTGCAACATTCGTCGAAAATTATGTGGCCTATCTGCGCTGCTCACAGCCCATGGCGCGCCATTTCCTCAAGCAACAAAAGTTCATCGGCACCGATCCTGGCTACTTTGAGCATATCTTCAAACTCGAGGAACTCGAAATCTTGACGTCATTCGTCAATACGACGTGCGGGACCAAGGCACAGATGCCTTGGCTCCAAAAAGGCACCCCGAAATTCGATTTCTTCGCCCTCGAAGAAGACTTGCAGTTTCAGATCCTCGATATTTGCCGCCACGACATCGCATTCGATATCTTTCCTGAATACTGGGCGCCCTATGCGGATTGGATCCTGCCAGATGTGACCCCCGCCCAGTCAGAAATTGCGCGCGTTGGGGCATAGGGTCGGCTTGGCGGTACGCTGTGGAATAGGTGAGCGATGAAGTTCAAAGTTTCCGAGGATGTGGACGCACCGCAGGCCATGGTGTGGCAGGGCTTCACCGATTTCTCGGGCCTCGAAACGGATGCGCGCAACCGTGGCGCCACCTTGGTCCGGGTCGGCAACTGGACCGAGACAAACCAGAATGTCGAGTGGCGCGGCGAGGTCACGGTACGCGGAAAATCCCGCCCAATCGCCGCCAAGGTCACGCAGTTCTCGCCGCCAGAGCGATGCGTGATCGAAAGCCGGGTTGGCGGCATGAAATGCTATCAAGAGATGATTTTCGTCCCGCTTTCGCCCGAGATTACCCGCGTGGCGCTGACGCTTGAGCTATCGGCCGATACATTGACCGCACGGCTGTTGCTGCAAACGCTGAAGCTTGCGCGTGGGCGCGTCATGCAACGTTTGCAAGGCATGCTGGTGCGGCAGGGGAATTTGACCGAAGTTGCCTATCGTCGCCAAAAACGTGGCTGATCAATGTGGGTTGGTCGGCCCGGCTTTGCGCTGCTGCGTGCGCTTGAGGCCAAGCTGCCGCTCGCGCAGGATGATCAAGATGCCTGCGATCACGATCATCGCGCCGCCTGCCAGTGTCGCTGCCCCCGGCACCTCGCCAAAGATGGTGTAGCCCACCATGATCGACAGCAACATCGAGGTGTATTCGAACGGCGCGATCAACGATGCATCGGTGTTGCGATAGCTGGTTGTCAGCAAGATTTGCCCGACACCGCCCAAAAGCCCGGCAAGAACCAACAGGCCGAAAACATGCAATGGCGGCACCGCCCAGCCCCAAGGCAAGGTCAACAGCGCCAAGAGTGCCGCGGTGACCGAGAAATAGAATACGATCGCCGATGTCGTTTCCGTGTTCACCAGTTTGCGCACGAAAATCTGCGCCAAGGCGGCAAAGACTGCCGAGAGCAACACGATCACGGCGCCCAAAGTCTCGCGCGAGGTGACGCTGGCCGGATCGACCTGTAGCCGAGGGCTCAGCACCACCAACACGCCTGCAAGCCCCAGCGCCACCATCGACAACCGAAACAGCCGCACCTCTTCACCAAGAAACATCGCCGCGAAAATGACGACAAGGATCGGCGCGGCATAGCCAATTGCCGTCACCTCTGGCAGGGGCAAGAGACCAAGACCGGCAAAGCCAAGACCCATGGATGTCGTACCGACCAAACCCCGCCAGAAATGCGCCAGGGGATCGCGGGTCTTTAGCCCGGTGTGCAATTCGCCCCTGAGCGCCAGCCAGACGCCGATCACGGGGATGGCGAAAAGCGAGCGAAAAAAAACCGCCTGACCGGGCGGCACATATTCGGCGGTCGCCTTGATGATCGCCGACATGGCCACGAAAACGCAGACCGACAAGATCTTGAAGGTGATGCCGCGCAAGGGTGACATGGGAACGACCACATGAGAACAGCCAAAGCCTACGCCCGCCTTGGGGCGGGTTCAATCGGTCTTGGGCGCCTGCGCCAGACCAAGCAAGATCGGGCAGTCGGGCCGGTGATCGCCGGCGCAGGCCTCGACCAATTCGGCCAGCACGCGCCGCATCTCGGCCAGTTCAGCCATCTTGGCGTCGATCTCGGCCAGGTGGGTTTCAGCCAGCGCCTTGACATCGGCGCTGGCGCGCGCGCGATCCTCGTAAAGCGCCAAAAGGGTCCGGCATTGCTCGATGGAAAAGCCCAAGCCACGCGCACGGGCCAGAAAGGCCAGCTTGTGCAGATGCGCATCGGTGAAGCGGCGATACCCATTTGCCTCACGCAAGGGTGTGATCAGCCCGATGTCCTCGTAATAGCGGATCGTTTTCGCGGGCAAGCCCGCGGCCTCGGCGACCTCTCCGATATTCATGCAGCCCTCATCTTGCGCAAGCGTAGCGCGTTCAAGACCACAAGGACCGAGCTTGCCGCCATCGCGCCCGCCGCGAGCATCGGGTTCAGGAACGGACCGCCGAACAGCGCCAGCACACCCGCTGCAACCGGGATCAGGGCGACATTATAGCCAAAGGCCCAGACAAGGTTCTGCACGATATTATTGAGCGTGCGGCGGCTGACCGCCATCGCGGTCAGAACGCCCGTCGGCGCGCCCGAGACCAGCACAACATCACCCGCCTCCATTGCCACATCGGTGCCGGTGCCAAGGGCGATACCAACATCCGCCTCGGCAAGAACGGCGGCATCGTTGATCCCGTCACCGACAAAGGCCACCCGCCGCCCCGCTTGCCGCCATTCCTGGACCTGGGCGCGCTTATCGGCAGGCGAAAGATGGGCCATCGCCGTTTCGATCCCCAGTTCGGCGGCGACAGCCCCAACAGGCCCTTTGGCATCGCCCGACATCATGACGACTGTGATACCAAGCGCCTTGAGCGCCGAAATCGCACGGGCGGCATCGGGCTTGATTGGGTCGGACAGCGCCAGATAACCCAAATATGTTGCCCCACGGGCAAGATGCACCTCAGTCGCCGGGCCGGGATCGGTGGTAGGGACACCAACCCCTGCACGCGCAAGAAAAGCCGGGTTTCCAAGGCGCAAAGTCTCTCCCTCGATCTGGGCGACGACACCTGCACCGGCGACGGCGGTAAATCCCGTCACGGTGGCAGGGGCGATACCACGCGACGTGGCCTCAGCCACAATGGCGCGCGCCAATGGATGCTCTGATGCAGCCTCGATGCCTGCGGCAAGGCCAAGAAGGGTCACCTCATCGCAGGCCGGGGCCGGTGCAACCTTTGTGACACGCGGCTTGCCTTCAGTCAGGGTGCCGGTCTTGTCAAAGGCCACCAGATCGACGCGCCCTAATCCTTGCAAGGCATCGCCCTTGCGAAACAAGACGCCCAACTCGGCCGCGCGCCCTGTCCCTGCCATGATAGACACAGGCGTTGCCAGGCCCATCGCACAGGGGCAGGCGATGATCAGGACGGAAACTCCGATGACCAAGGCCTTGGCGGGATCGTCCCCCCAAAGCAACCACGCACCTGTGGCCATGACCGCTATTGCCAAAACCACCGGCACAAAGATTGCTGTCACCTTGTTGATGAGGGATTGCACAGGGAGCCGGGTGGCTTGTGCGTCTTCAACCATGGCAACGATCCGGGCAAGCACTGTATCAGCGCCTACGGCAGTCGCGCGATAGATGAGCGTGCCAGTGCCGTTCACCGTGCCGGCGGTCACCGGATCGCCCGTGCGCTTGGCAACAGGCAATGGCTCGCCCGTCAGCATCGCCTCATCAATCCAGCTTTCGCCCGCGGTGACGATCCCATCGACTGCGACCCGCCCGCCGGGTTTGAGCCGGACCAGATCCCCGCGCCGCAGGTCAGACAGCGCAACCTCGGCCTCGGCCCCATCGGCGACACGAATTGCCGTTTCAGGACGTAGCGACATCAGCTTGCGGATCGCGGCCCCCGCGCGCCCCTTGGCCACCGCTTCGAGCCAACGGCCCAGCAAGATCAGCGTGACGATTACGGCAGCGGCTTCGAAATAGACATGCCTCCCAGTCTCCGGCACGAGTGCGGGCGCGAATGTCACAAGGCTGGACCACGCCCAAGCGGCAGTGGTGCCAAGCACGACAAGACTGTTCATCTCGGGCGCACCGCGCCACAGTGCGGGGATACCGAGGCGGAAGAACACCCGGCCAGGCCCCACAAGAACGGCTGTGGTGAACAGGAATTTCACAACACCCAGCACCAAGGGATCAAACGACTGCATCTGCCAATGGTGAAAGGCCGGGAACAGGTGACCGCCCATTTCCAACACCACCACGGGCAAGGACAAGACAAGAGCAATCAAGAAAGCACGCTGCATCGGCATCGCATCTTCGGTGCTCTGGGCAGGGATCGTGGCGCTTGGCGCATCAAGCGGCGTGATTGGATAGCCCGCCTTCTCCATTGCATCGGCAATCGCGGACCAATCGGCATCGGCTGCAATGCGCAGATCGGCGCGCTTGAGGGCAAGGTTCACATCGGCCTCAAGCACATCGGGCAGGGCATTCAAGGCTTTCTCGGCCCGCGCGGCACAGCCACCACAGGTCATGTTACCAACGCTAACGCGCACAACGCGTTCATCGAGGGGATGCACAGGATAGCCCGCTTGCGCAAGCCGCAACACAAGGGTTTGGGTGTCGAGCCCTGCATCTGCGGTGACGATCGCGCGCTTTGTGACAAGATTGATCTGCGCCGCTATGACCCCTGGAACAGCCATCATGGCCGCCTCGGCTCGGCCAACGCAGCCGCCACAATGCAAATTGTCCACGCCGTAGCGCAGGGTGATCTGTGATGCATCGCGCGGCATGCTCGGCCCTCCGGTTCACCCGGTAGATAGGGCTTCCAGTTACAGGAAGGTCAAGGGGCTTTACCCTGCAACCTGAACAGATCGTCCGGCAGCGGTAAGGTCAGCCACCAAATCATAGCCGAAACGTGCAGCAACCGCACCGCAAGTTTGGCAAATCTCGACCGCCTCTTCAGCTGAAAAAGCTGTCAGCCAAAGATTGCGCTCAGGATGCGCATCGCGGCTGTGATAGGTCGCGGGCGGTACCGATAGGCCGATATGGTCCAAAACCTCGGCCATAGCGCTCGGCACATCGGCAATCAAATCCTCGTAGCGCAGGCACATCACACGCTCACGATACGCCAAGCGCATGGTTTCAAAGATTGCCGCAGCCTCGAGCCAATAGTTACACGCACCGTAAAGATCTGCGACCTTGACCTGCCGGCCAAGTTTCATGCTGGCCGCGACATTCAGCGGATTACGGACGATGAACAGAAAGCGCGCCTTGGGCATTTGATGGGCGATAAGCGCCGCACCATAGATATTCTGCGGGGTTTTATCGAACCAACGATAAGGCCCTGTAATGCCCTTGGCGCGCGCGAAGGCCGCGATATAGCGGCGCTGCAATTCAACCTTCGAGCGGCTTTGCCCCAAGATCGCTTGAAAGAACTGCTCATCCACTCCATCCATCTCGCGATGCCGCTTGAGCAAGGCACTATTGCGATACGGTGCAAGGCTATGAGGCGTGCGAAACGGTTCTGCCCAGCGAAAGAAATGCGTCTCCTCTGGGCAAATGAAGTTTGGCACGCGCCGCAGCAAATCGCGCGTCAGCGTCGTGCCGGACCGCACGGATCCGATGATGAACAAGGGACGATCATCGGCCAATTCGGGGCTAAGAGCTTCGGTCATTCCGCCGCCTTATCCATGTGCAAAAGGGTGGCCTCATGGGCCACGCGCCATGGGCCACGCACTGCCAGCATGTCAACAATCGCGGCCGCGTGATCACCATCAGGGTCAAAGGGAACAGGGATGCCGTTGGCCGCGCGGCGCAAAGCATCGCCCTGCGCGCCAAGATCGAAACCAAAGACAGGCAAGCCCGTCGCCAACATCTCATGCGTGACAAAGGAAAACGTCTCGGGCCAGATGGAAGGGACAAGCCAAGCCCCTACACCATAACGTTCAGCCAGATGGGGTATGTCGGAGGGAACATAGCTACCATGCATCCGCACCGATGGCGGGAGCGAAAAGGCTGGGTCGATATTGCCGATGAGCACCAGCTTTGGCCCACCCACACGGGCGAGGCGCTCGGCCAAATCGCACAAGACACCTGCGCCTTTCTGAAGGTTGAGATTGCCCAAAACCGCTAGTGTGCTTGGCGCATGGGTCATCGGATCGATCCGCGCGATCTGGGCAATGGTCGCATGCGGTCGATAGACGACTGAAGGGGCAAGTGTCGGATACACCGCAAGCAACTGCTGCTTGCTCGCTTCCGAAAAAACCGTGATCTCATTACAGCGCTTGAGAAAGCTTTCCCATGTCGTCTGCCAGCTTGTCAGTGCCACGATCCCGCCCTCGGGTCGGTGATGACGGTGGGCAGGATCGCGATTATCGCGCAAGACCGGACCGCGATAGGAACCATCGGCATTGAGCAGGCAATAAGAGGGGCTGATCACAAAGTAATCATGCAACCGCGCTTCAAGCCGGTCGGCGCGATCAGGCCGCATCAACGCCATCATCGCATCGGGAAGCTCGATCGGGTTGCGGTCACCGACACCGCAAGAATAGACGATGCGCAACAAGGGTATCGGAGCAAGCAAGCGACAGATATGGGCAAACTGCTCGGTGACACCCGAAATGACGCCGAGCGGACCATGCACCTCCAGCTGCCATCGGACGGGTCCGCCGACACGGAGCACCAGAGCGTATTGGCCTTGCGCGGTATAGGTCGCGATCTCGGCCCGCAGGGCATGATCTGCGCCGCCACCCATCGCGTGGGCCAAGAATAGCGGCAGATGCTCGATGGCAAGTTCGCCCGCAACCGCGATGGCCAATGCAAGCCGCGCCGTGCGCAGCGGGTCGTCGGTGATATAGCGTTGCACTTCGAGATCATAAGAGGGGTATCGCCGTGCAATCATCGCATTGGCACGCAGCACCGCCTTTCGCTTGGTCTCAGCACCGAAACTCTCGCCGCCGCGATGTTCGACAAAGAGCGTTGGCAAGCCGACATGGCGCGCCCCTGAGAGGCGGGTTTTCTGACACCAATCGACTTCTTCGCCATAGCCTCGGCCAAAGTCCGCGTCAAAACGCGGCTCACGGCCAAACCACCGCGCATTAATCGCCATGCAAAAGCCCACCCCTGTCGGAGCAGAGGGAAGCGGGTCAGGCATGCTGAGCGATTGAGCAACTGTATCCAACCGATCGACCATGCCAGCGGCCAATGGCAGGGCTTCGCACATGAATGGCACTGAAAAGATCTCGGCATTGTTCGACATCGGTGTGACCGAGGCGATGCGTGGATCGCGATCGAATGGCGCGATCAGCCGCGAGGCCCAATCGGCGGGAACCATGGCATCCGAGTTGAGCAAGACTACATGGCCGATATGGCCCTCGGCCACGGCAAAGCCGCGATTGACCGCGCCGACAAAGCCAAGGTTCTGGGTCAACTCCAGCAAAGTGACCCGGCCCTCATGGGCTTCGGCCCAAGACCGTAGAAAAGGACGGATCCGCGGATCGGTTGAGGCATCATCGATTACGATCGCATGCCAGGCAACATCCGTGTGATCGGCCACTCGCCTCAGGCAGGCGACCAGCGCGTCAAAGGCATCATGCACCGGCACAATGATCGTGATTGGATGGCGCGCGCGGGGGGTTGGCCCATATCCCAAGAACCGCGGATCGATGGGCAAGCCTTCGCGATGCACCTCAAGCCCGAGCAGGTGCTTGAGCCGGGTGCGCGCAGCTGGGTCGTGTCGCATGCGCGCCCGAAGCGCTGTTGGTGTTGCCCGGACAAGATCGACGAAAAAGGCACGCCACAGCCGGCGACGCGCAGCCCGGCTTGGCGGATCGGCAGGATGGGCCAAAGGCAAAGCGATGTCGCGCCCATCCGCAGGCGTGACATGCAAGGTCAGATCCCTTGCTGCTTCGGGAATATCGATCTCGAAACCGCAATCGATGCGCAAGCCAAAGCGATGCATGACATCGGGTCTTTGGATATGGGGGATACAGTGAACCTCTCCGCCGGGCCAGCTGACCCGCAACGCAGTGGCGCTTGTCCAACCGGCAATCCGCGTGATCCCGTCAACCCGCCAGATCCGTTCGACATGACCCAACTTGCGGCCGCGGCGACGCGGCATCGAAAAGCCACCCAGCCGATCAGCATGGCGGGCCACATAGCGCAGATAAATGGCGTAAATGCTACTCACCACGCGCAACCGGGTTCAAGACGCCATGGATCATTGGCCATCAGATCAACCTTTCCAGATACTTCCCGTAATCGGTCTTGGCGAAAAGCTTGGCACGGTTGGCGAGGTCTTCAGCGGTGATCCAGCCTTGCTGATAGGCGATTTCTTCGGGGCTACCGGTTTGCATGCCTTGGCGTTGCTCCAGCGTGCGCACGAAGTTGCCGGCATCAAGCAGGCTCGCGTGGGTGCCGGTATCAAGCCATGCAAAGCCGCGGCCCATGCGGCTGACCTGAAGCGTACCATCGGCAAGGTAGCTTTCCAAAAGCGAGGTGATCTCCAGCTCGCCGCGCGGCGAGGGTGTGACCGCGGCGGCGCGTTCGGGCGCTGTGCCGTCGAGGAAGTAAAGCCCCGTCACCGCGAAATGCGAGGGCGGTTTTGCCGGTTTCTCGATGATCGCGCGCACGCTGCCATCGGGGGCGAAATCAACCACGCCGTAGCGCTCGGGGTCGGCGACGCGGTAGCCAAAGACAGTCCCGCCCGCAGGCCGCGCATCCGCTTCAGCCAGAAGATCGGGCAGGCCATGCCCGAAAAAAATGTTGTCGCCCAAGACCATCGCCGATGGCGCGCCGGCGAGGAAATCTTGTGCAAGAAGATAGGCCTGCGCCAACCCATCGGGGCTAGGCTGTACGATATAGCGCAGTGACAGGCCCCATTGGCCCCCATCACCCAGCGTGCGGCGAAACTGCTCTTGGTCTTGCGGGGTGGTGATCACCGCGATCTCGCGGATCCCGGCCAGCATCAACACGCTGAGCGGGTAATAGATCATCGGCTTGTCGTAGATCGGCAAAAGCTGCTTCGACAGGCCCATGGTGATGGGGTAAAGCCGGGTGCCGGACCCGCCGGCCAGGATGATGCCTTTGCGCCGGATCATGGGCGGGCCTCCAACTCTGAGATGATCGCGTCAAGCCCTGCACGCCAATCGGGGCGGGGAATGCCAAAGGCGGCCTCGGTCGCACTGCAATCCATGCGCGAATTAAGGGGGCGTTTGGCGGGGGTTGGGTAAGCGCTGGTCGGGATGTCATCAATCCGGCAGGGCAGATTTGCTGCCGCCATGATCGCGCGGGCGAAATCGGCCCAGCTTGTGTCAGGCGCGCCTGCGAAATGATAGGTGCCGGTCTTGGTCGCATCAGAGACCAACTGACCCGCGATGCTGAGGCAGGCGGCGGCGATGGCGCGCGCGGGCGTCGGGCCGCCGATCTGGTCGGCGACAACGCTCAACGCTGCGCGTTCGGCCCCCAGCCGCAGCATCGTCTTGACGAAATTCTGCCCATGCGCGGAAACCACCCAAGAAGTGCGCAAGATCGCATAAACGCCCCCCGCCGCGCGGACCCCCTCTTCGCCCAGGCATTTACTGCGCCCATAGCCCCCCAAGGGCGCGGTGGGCGCATCGGGGCGCCAAGGGCGGTCGCCCCCGCCCGCAAAGACGTAATCGGTCGAGATATGGACAAAGGGGATGCCCAAATCGGCACAGGCCCGCGCCATGGCAGCGGGGGCATCGGCATTGATGATGGTGGCCAGCGCCTCTTCGCTTTCGGCGCGGTCGACGGCGGTGTAGGCGGCCGCATTGATCACCGCGCGGGGGCGATGGGCATGGATCGCGGCGGCACAAGCTGCCGGGTCGGACAGATCCGCCTGCGTGCGCCCCAAGGCCGTGACCGGGGCCAGCGCGCGCAGTTCCGTGGCCACTTGGCCAGTGGTGCCGAAGACGAGGAAGGTCATGGGCGCCCCCCCGGTACGATTTCAATTGGGGTTGCAACATCGGGTTGATACCCGAATCTTTCGAAATCCGCGCCGTAGATCTGGGCAATCAGCTCTTGAGCATGATCGCAAAGCTGCGGCACCGGCAGGGCTTTGCGGCCCAAATGGTCGCGCACCTTCTCCAGGACATTGGCGGGTGCGATGTCGCGCGGGCCGCGCCGCGCGCCTTCGATCTGATCCAACCAATCGATCACCGGGGACAGCCCATCCTCGAGCCGGAATACCACGGCATCTGTCGGCACAAGATGGGTTGCGGGCCTTGCATGATTGTCAAACTGAAAGGGCCGCTCTGCCAATGAGGCCGCGATGCGCGTGATCCAATCGACGAAACTGAGACGAGGTGGCACCCGGCGCTCGATATCGCGCTGGAAGCGGAACACCGACAGGATGCGTGCCTGAGGGTGTCGCACGATGGCAAAGCGATGCGCGATCCAAGGTCGGGGAATGATCCGATCGAAGGCCGCGCACTCGACATGTTGCGGGGATGTCTGAGACCAGCGCTCAGCCGGTGACAGCGCGTTGAACTGCCGGTCGAGAAAGGCCAAGCGGCCGAACCGCACATGCAGGTAATTCTCGACCGCCGTCCCCGCGCAGCGAGGCACATGCGCGAAATGCAGAAGCTTACCCTGAACGAAGGCCAGCGGCATCGCGCCTACCCCGCCTTGCCCAAGCGCTGGCCTACCCCATCGCGGGCTTGCAACGCGCGCCACCAATCTTCGTTGGCGAGATACCAATCAACCGTGCGCGCCAGCCCCTCTTCCACTGTGACCGAGGGCTGCCAGCCCAATTCCTCGCGGATGCGGCTCGCGTCGATGGCGTAGCGTAGATCGTGGCCGGGGCGGTCGGTGACATAGGTGATCAAACGCTCATGTGGCGCGCCAGCCGAGCGGCGTTCATCAAGCAGGCGGCAAATGGTGCGAACCAGATCGATGTTCCGCCGCTCGTTATTGCCACCGATATTGTAGCTGCGGCCAACGGCACCCTTCTCGCAGACGAGAAGCAACGCATCGGCGTGATCTTCGACATAAAGCCAATCGCGGACGTTCTCTCCCCTGCCATAGACGGGGATCGGCTTGCCCGCCAAAGCGTTCAGGATCACGACCGGGATCAGCTTCTCGGGGAAATGGTAGGGTCCGTAGTTGTTCGAGCAATTGGTGACGACAACCGGCAATCCATAGGTCTCATGCCACGCGCGCACGAGATGGTCCGAGGCCGCTTTGGACGCCGAATAGGGGCTATTGGGGGCATAAGGGCTGTCTTCGGTGAACAGCCCATCTGTCCCGAGCGTGCCATAGACCTCGTCGGTCGAGATATGGTGGAAGCGAAACCCATCGGGCCGGCCTGCCGCGGTCCAAAAGCTACGCGCGGCCTCCAACAACGTATAGGTGCCAGTGATATTGGTCGCGATAAACGCGCCTGGACCATCGATGGACCGATCAACATGGCTTTCGGCAGCCAGATGCATGATCGCATCGGGGCGATGTTGTGCAAGAATGCGATCCATCGCGGCGCGGTCGCAGATATCGGCCTGTTCAAAGGTGTAAAGCGGGCTGTCCGCCACGGTGGCCAGATTCTCAAGGCAGGCGGCATAGGTCAGCTTGTCGAGATTGATCACCTCATGCCCGCGCGCCACCGCCAGCCGCACCACGGCCGAGCCAATAAAGCCTGCGCCGCCTGTCACCAAAAGCTTCATCCGGCGGCCCCCTCATAGGTAAAGGGGCTGTCGAACCCGGCAAAGGGACCCGCCACCGCATCCTTGGCGGATAGAAGCGGCGCGGTGTCGCCAAGGCCCCAATCAATGGCAAGATCAGGGTCGTTCCAGGCCAGCGCCCCCTCTGTCTCGGGGGCATAGATATCCGAACACTTATAGATGATCTCGGTATCAGGGGCGCGGGTCACGAAACCATGGGCAAAGCCCGCCGGGATCAGCAATTGCTTACCGTTCTCGAAGCTCAGCTCGATCCCGAACCATTTGCCATAGCTGGGTGAGCCGCGCCGGATATCGACAGCCACATCGAACAACACCCCCCGCCCACAGCGCACAAGCTTAGCCTGCGCACGCGGCGGCGCTTGAAAGTGTAGGCCCCGCACCGTGCCGACCTGCGCCGACAGCGAGTGATTGTCTTGCACGAAATCTTTAGTCACGCCATGGGCGGCCAGCTTCTCACGGCTATAGGTCTCGGCGAAAAAGCCGCGGTGGTCGCCAAAACGCGGCGGCGTAATGACCCACAAACCGGGGAGACCCGTTTCCTCGACCAACATAAAAGAACTTTCGCGCAGATAAATCTACTAAGGCGCATATAATCGCACGATAGTAAAAATCACGCACTTGCCCCGCGCGCAACCGGGCAAGCGCATTTATCAGGAACAAAATGTCGAAAAATCGCACCTCGACGGCTGGTGACAGATCAGTGCGACCCGTCCTCTGCGTGCCAATCGAAAAAGCCGGGGCCAGCAAGGCGGCGCAGATCATTGGCCATTTCGGCACCCAGCGCCGCGCCATCAGCGATGGGCGCTTGCCGATCATCGGTCAAAACTTCGGACCCGTCGGGGCGCAAGATCTCACCGCGCAGGCGTAAAGTTGGGCCGTCGATCTCGGCCAGACCAGCGATGGGCGTCTGGCACGATCCGTCCAGCCCGGCAAGGAATGCGCGCTCGGCGGCCAAACGCTGGCCAGTTGGGACATCGTGAATGGCCTCAAGCATTGCGGCCACACGGTGATCATCGGCGCGCCGCTCAATCCCGATCGCGCCTTGAGCGACGGCTGGCAGCATCTCATCGACCGCGATCGCGGCCCGAACGACATCATCCATGCCCAAACGGCGCAGCCCCGCCATGGCAAGAAAGGTGGCATCGACCACGCCATCGCCCAGCTTTTTCATCCGCGTCTGCACATTGCCGCGAAATTCCACGAGAGTCAGATCGGGGCGGCGTGCCTTGAGTTGCGCACGCCGGCGCAAACTCGATGAGCCGACGACAGCCCCATCTGGCAAGGCGCCCAAGCCTGCATGCGCAAGCGAGACAAAGGCATCGCGCACATCCTCGCGGGGGAGGTAGCAATCCAACACCAAGCCCGCGGGTTGCAACACCGGCATGTCTTTCATCGAATGAACAGCGATGTCAATTTTTCCTGACAAGAGATCGTCTTCGATCTCGCGGGTGAACAAACCCTTACCACCCAACTCCTTGAGCGGCTTGTCAGCGTCGATCAAGGCGCGGTCATCGCCCATGGTCTTGATCACCACGACCTCGAAAGCCGCTTCCGGCAGATCGAAAGCCGCCATCAGGCGGTGACGGGTTTCATGCGCCTGCGCCAGTGCAAGTGGCGAACCACGGGTGCCGATGCGGAGCGGTTGGGCGGGGGTCGGTCGATTAGTCGTCATGCGTTCTTTCTATATCTGTCAACTTGACTTGACAATCGCCTTTGGGTTGACAGACTTGATCAGGAGGTCAATTCCTGTCCTCGAAACGACCAAAGGACAATCCCCATGTTTGATGCGCCTGCCGCTGGCCAAAAGAAATTGCTGCGCTCGCTCGCTGGAGAGGCGATGAATGTGCCGCCAGTTTGGCTGATGCGGCAAGCCGGGCGTTACCTGCCCGAATATCGCGCCACACGGGCCGAGGCCGGGGATTTCCTGTCGCTATGCTACAATTCCGACTTGGCCGCCGAGGTGACGCTCCAGCCGATCCGGCGTTATGGCTTCGACGCGTCGATTCTCTTCGCCGATATCCTGCTCATTCCCGATGCGCTGGGGGCCGATCTGTGGTTCGCCACGGGCGAAGGGCCGCGCCTGTCGACGATCACCGGGCCCGAGGGGCTTAAAACGCTCAAGGGACCCGACGATATTCATGACCATCTCGCCCCGGTTTACGAAACGGTGCGCATCCTGTCGCGTGAACTGCCCAAGGAAACCACGCTGATCGGCTTTGCGGGCGCGCCTTGGACGGTCGCCACCTACATGATCGCGGGCCGCGGCACGCCCGACCAAGCACCCGCCCATGCGCTGCGCCAGACCGATCCGGCCACCTTCGGCGCGCTGATCGACCTGCTGACGGCGGCCACGATCGAATATCTCGACCAACAGGTGCAAGCCGGGGCCGAGGTCATCAAGATCTTCGACAGCTGGGCAGGCTCGCTCAAGGGGCAGGCATTCCACGATTTCGCGCTGGAACCGGCCAAGCGCATCACCGCCGAACTCAAGCGCCGCCATCCCGGCCTGCCGATCATCGCCTTCCCCCGCGAGGCAGGCGAGCAGTATGTTGGTTTCGCCAAGGCGGTCGGGGCCGACTGCCTTGCCATCGATACATCCATCGATCCCGCATGGGCCGCAGAACACCTGCAACCAGATAGCTGCGTGCAGGGCAATCTCGACCCCAAGCACATGATCACCGGCGGCCAAGCGTTGGTGGACGAGACACGCCGCATCGTTGATGCGCTCAAGGGCGGTCCGCATATCTTCAACCTCGGTCACGGGATCACCCCTGAGGCCGATCCAGCCAATGTCGAATTGTTGCTGGACACCATCCGAGGCTGACCGATCACCCTGTCCCAATTGCGCGGTCGCATGCGTATTTGGGGAAAGATGAAGCGGCGAAAAATTCTGTTCAAATTTTCCTTCAACTTTCTCTAAATACGCTTGTCACGATTTCGGCACCCACGCGGAAAGGTCGGGGAGATGGGCATTGATGTCGCCGTCATCGGACGCGGGCTGCTGGGAACGGCCTGTGCGCGCCACCTCGCGCAGGCAGGGGCGGCTGTCGCCCTGGTCGGGCCGGATGAGCCTGCCCTTCCCCGCCAGCATGACGGCCCTTTTGGCAGCTTTCACGATGCAGGCCGGATCACGCGAACAATCGCGCATGACCCGGTATGGGCGCGACTCTCGGTCAGGTCCATCGCGCGATATGCCGAGCTGCAAGCTGAAAGCGGGATTGGCTTTTTCACCCCACGCGGCGCATTGATTGCCGGGCCAAGAGATGGACCCATGGCAAAGATGGCGCATGATGTCTTTGCCTGTGCGGCGGCCTTGGGGCTTGATCATCGGGTGATGGATGATGCGCGCTTTGCCCACGAGTTCCCTGATTTCGACCTTCCACGCGGCAGTATTGGTGCGTTCGATCCTTTGGGCGGCGTCATCGACCCGCGCGCCATGCGCAAGGCGCATGAAATAATGGCCGTTGCCGCCGGCGCGCATGTCATTGATGACCATGTCACATCGCGCAACGCCAACACGGTGCAACTGTCGAATGGCGACACGCTTAGTGCCGGTCATGTCGTCTTGGCCATGGGGGGCTGGTCAGGCATGCCCGGTGCGGGTGATGCGCGCCTTGCCATGTCCGTCTATCAGCGGACGGTCTTGCTGGTCGCGGTGGATGACGCGCGTGCCGATGCTTTGGCGCATATGCCCAGCCTGATCTTCGTGCCGGAAGATCGGCATACCGATCTCTATGTTCTGCCGCCAATCCGCTATCCCGACGGGCGGCACTATATCAAAATCGGTGGTGAAGCCCAAAGCCCGATCGCGACAGATGCCGATGGGCTGAATGACTGGTTCAAGACCGATGGCAGCCCCACAGCCGCCGCTGTTTTGCGCAACCATCTGGCTGCACTGATGCCCGATCTGCCGCTCGCCAAGGTGAAAACTGCCGCCTGTGCTGTCAGCTTCACGGCGACGGGCCATCCCTATATCGGGCGGCTGGATGACGCCACGACCGTGTTGACCGGGGGCAATGGCGCGGCAGCAAAATGTGCCGATGAATTGGGCAGGCTGGGGGCAGTTGCGGCCCTCGGCGGCGATGTCACCGCCGAGGGGATCGGCGCAGAGCTTGCGCCGGTGTGTCTCTGACCCTCAAAAACGGAAATTCACCGATACCGCGGCGGTCGTCGCATCAGCGGACATCCCGCCCAAATCAAAGCTGTCGAATTCATGGTAAAGCAGTTCCGCACCAAGGCTGAGCGCCTCTGTCATTGCCATCTCGTAGCCCAAACCGGCAAACCAACCATCGCTGTCGCCAACGCCGCCGCCACTGATCTGTGCCTGCGCCCAACCGGCGGTTGCGTACAGCCAGTCATCGATCAGATCGATCCCGCCGCGCAATCCGACCCGTGTGACCGCATCCAACGTGGCCACACCCCCAAGGTCGAGATTGGTTGTGTCATATTGCAGACCGCCCCCGAGGATAAAATCGCCGAAATCATAGTCATAATGGGCGCGCAGACCCAACAAGACGTCATCGCCCGCCAATGCGGGGCCACTTGTGGACACATCGCCATAGCCAAGCGTCAGGCCCACCGACGCGCCGGTCCAATTGCGGCCGAAAGCTGCAACAGGCGCGGGCGCAATCACGACGGGCTGTGGTTCGGGTGCCGCGACGCCACCAGCAAGCACAGGCCCCGCGGCCATTGTGGCAAATGCCATGACGAGAATCAGGGAAGACTGCATGATAAAAACTCCTTACGCGCACATCCGTCGGAGGGTTGCGGCCAGCGCGCACACCGCATGCACAAGAGCCTATGCATGCGCCAAGCCCACGCAACGCAGCGCCCGGACACGAAACCGAGAGATGCCAGCCAATGGCCGATCTGCGCGCATGGGATGCGAAGAGACCGGCAAGAACACGCCGGAAAAGGGGGCAAGCCGCGCGCATTGATCGCGCCGCTTGCCACGGGTTACGCCAAGACGTGCCTCAGGTCCATTTAGCGATGGGCGGCAAGCTCATCAGCACGGCATTGGCATCATGGCCTGTTTCAAGCCCGAACTTGGTGCCACGATCATAGACAAGATTATACTCCGCATAGAGGCCACGATGCACCAGCTGTGCTTCACGGTCATCTTCGGTCCACGTGCTATGGCGACGCTTTTCGACCAGCGGCACGAAAGCGGGCAGGAAAGCGCGCCCGACATCTTGGGTAAAGGCGAAGTCCGCCTCCCAATCACCGGTGTTCAGATCGTCGTAGAAAATTCCGCCAACACCACGCGCGCGGTGACGGTGTGGGATGTAGAAGTATTCATCGGCCCACGCCTTGAAGCGGTCATAGTAATCGGGCGCATGCGGGGCGCAATGGGCGCGCAGCACATCGTGAAAATGGCCGGTATCCTCGGCATATTCGATAGCAGGGTTCAAATCGGTACCACCACCAAACCAGCTGGCGACCGGTGTCCAGAACATGCGCGTATTCATATGCACGGCGGGCGCATGGGGGTTGCGCATATGCGCGACCAGCGAAATTCCCGAGGCCCAGAAGGTCGGATCATCCTTCAGCGCCGACAAATCCTTGCGGGCGGCCATCGCGGCCACGGCGCGCGGGCCAAGCTGCCCATAAACGGTCGAGACATTCACCCCGACCTTTTCGAAGACGCGGCCGCCGCGCATCACGCTCATCAATCCGCCGCCGGCATCTTGCCCGTCATCAGAATGGCGTTTTGTCTCTGTCACCTCGAAACGCCCGGCAGGCAGATCGCCGGTTTGCGTATCCTCGAGCGCTTCGAAGGCGGCGACGATCTCGTCGCGCAAGCTACGAAACCATGCCGAGGCACGGGTCTTGCGGTCATTATAGTTGTCCGTCACGGGCAATGTCCTTTCTCGTCTTGTCGGAGGTTGTATCAGAGCCGTTTCACTCGCGCTATGCGGTGTTTGCGCGAGCAGAGGTGCGCCCTGGCGATAGCTTCCGCCATCGCGCAACGAAAGATATTGCCTAAGCCCATGACAGAAGCCGTTTTCTGCGCAAAGCCCCGTAGATTTTTGAATGTGGATCGCCTAGACTTAAAAAAATCGCCGCAAAAGACGGCACCCCGAGGCAGAGCGAGCAGGCTCCGTGAGACGAAGAACCGCCATTCCGGCCTTTTTTGGGCTGGTGTTATGTGTTTGCGCGACCCTCATGGGTGGCGCACTCAAGGCTGCGCCCTATGCGGCGATGGTCATGGATGCGCGCACCGGCGAAGTACTGCATGCGCGCAATGCCGATACGCGGTTACATCCGGCCTCCCTCACCAAGATGATGACGCTCTACATCGCGTTCGAGGCGATCCGTCTCGGTGAGATTACGCTCGACACGCCGGTACGCATCTCGCAACACGCAGCATCGGAACCCCCCTCACGGCTTGGCTTGCGGGCCGGATCGACGATCCGCTTTCGCTATCTGATCCGTGCGGCTGCCATCCGCTCGGCCAATGATGCCGCTACGGCGATCGGCGAGGCGATTTCAGGGTCCGAAGCAGCCTTTGCCCAGCGCATGAATCGCACGGCCCAAGCACTTGGCATGACGCGGACGACCTTTCGCAACGCGCATGGATTGACCCAAGAGGGGCATCTATCGACCGCAAGCGACATGACGATCTTGGGGCGGCGCCTGTTTTACGATTATCCGCAATATTACAACATCTTCTCTCGCCGTCAGGATGATGCGGGGATCGCGACGGTCCGCAACACGAACCGCGCGCTGCTCGATGCATATCGTGGCGCAGACGGGATCAAGACGGGCTATACCCGCGCGGCAGGCTTCAACCTCGTCGCCTCGGCCGAACGCGGCAATGTGCGGGTGATCGCGACGGTGTTTGGCGGCCAATCCACTGCTTGGCGCAACCAGCGGATCATGGAATTGATGGATATGGGCTTTGCCCGCGCACCTGCTCGGGCGACCGAGCGCCGCCCGGCACTGCCAAGCTATGGCCCAAGCAATAGTGGCAACGGCGCGGCCGTGCTGACCTCGGGGATCGTATCGCAATCGCTGCGTCCGCTGCCACGGCCCGGCGCAGCCCAAGGCACGCGCGTTCCAGAACCGGCACTGCTTGCTGCGATCGAAGACGCGGTGGATCAAGCGATACAGGCTGCCACGGCACCCGCGCCTGTCATCGAAACCGAGGCCGAGGCCGCGGCGACACCTGCCCCAAGCTTGCAGCCTATACCAAGGCCGCAAGCGCAGCAGGCGGTGATGCAAACCCAAAGCGACACCCCAGGCGAAACAACCGAGATCGCGCAATCGCAACCCATCCCGCCACGCCCTGCTGACGTGGCAGAGCCGATCGTGGTCGCAAGCCCGCTTGAGCCTGAGGTGATCACGCGCGCCTCCTCCAGCGGATCGCGGCTTTTTGGTGTGTCGCTGGGTGCGCAGCCTTCGCACCATGCGGCAGAGCGTCTGTTGCTGCGCACCGCACTGAGTGAAATCGGCACATTTGACCAAGCCTTGCGCCGCGTGGTGCAGCGCAATGGCGGCTACGAGGCCCGCTTCCAAGGCTTGACCGAGGATCAGGCTGAGCGCGCCTGTGCAAGGCTGTCGGCACGCGCGATCCCGTGCGAGCCCTTTGGCCCTGCCTCTTGACGGTTATCTCACCAAGCGCTGCGACAGGCCCAGGTCTGGAAGCTGGCCCGTCAACTGCGCCTCGTAAATCGCAAGGCTTTCGGTGACGCGCATGATGTAGTTGCGCGTTTCGGTAAAGGGGATCGCCTCGATCCAAAAGATGACGTCATCGACACGGCGCGGATCGCCAAAACGGGCAACCCATTCATCAGCACGGCTTGGCCCAGCATTATAAGCGGCCGCCACTAACACCGGATTATCGCGATACCGTGCGCCAAGCTCGGCCAGATAGCTGGCCCCAATCCTGACATTATAGGCGACATCGTTGAGCAGTTGATCTTGTGAAAAAGATAGGCCCAGCGCGCGTGCGGTATCGCGGCCGGTTCCGGGCATGACTTGCATCAAGCCCAGCGCGCCCGCGGGGCTGACCACGCTTGGGTCGAACTCGGATTCGCGCCGCGCTATCGCCAGCACCAAGGCAGGCGGCGCAGCCAAGCGGGCATCGACCAAAGCGGGCATGATCGGATAGTAGGGGCGCATGATTTCATGGCCAGCTTGGGCGGCACGCTTAGCAATCCGAAGCGCGACATGCACATCGCCGATCTCGAGCGCGAAATCGCCCAATTGCCCAGCGTCTTGCCGACTGAGGCTCTCGGTCAGATGGGTCAAGAAACGCTCAGCGGGCCATTCCTCGCCAATGTCGAAATATAAAAGTGCCGCATGAAAGACGCTTGATCGGGTAAAGGCCGCCTGCCGCCAATCGCCGTATTGCTCGCGTGCCAGAAAGGCCGGATCGACGGGTAACCCGCCCCGCTCTGCGGCAAGCTGGCCGTAAAAGCTGGATTGGAAGCGCGCGCCGAATTGATAGGCGTTGGCTGCCGCCGCGCGATCACCGCGTGCCTCATGCGCGCGGCCCAGCCAGTAGCCTGCGCGTCCAAGCGAGATGGGGCTTGCAACACTGTCGCGGAAGGTTTCGAAATGGCGAACGGCCACATCGGCGCGCCCCAACCGATAAGCGCAGTAGCCCGCCAGCCATTCATTCTCGGAAAAGGCGCTATCCTCGCGCGCGGGGTCGACGCGATGATCGGCGGCGTAGCGATAGCAGGACGCGAAATCACCCTCGCGCATCACATCGCGCGCCAGATCGGCGCGCCTGTCGGCCCATGCTAAAGGCCGCCCCAAAGATTGGCGCGAGCCTGACCGTTCTGCCATGAGCGCGGCAGCGCTGTCCCAATTGCCCGCCCGCATGCGCCAAAGGAACCGCTCATAGGCTAGACCCGGATGATCGGCCAATGCGGCAGGCACCGCCGCGATCAGCGCGGTGACGCCATCTTGACGGGCGCGCAAGGCGATCCGTGCCATGGCCAGCTTTTGCCAAGCCTCCGGCACCAAGGGCAGCATGGCGCGGGCGCGCTCTTCGGCCCCTTCCCAAAGCAGGTTATCAAGCCGCGCGATATGATAATCGCCGCGGTTAAGCACATCACCAAAGGCTGTGCGCATCGCCGCCGCCTCCTCGGCGGTCATCACGATGGTGGTCCAGCCACGGATCGCTTCCGCCTCGGCGGCGACACGATCACCGCGCGCGGCATGAGCAAGGGCAAGCGCGCGTGAGCCTGCGCCCGTGGTAGGCATGGCATCGCCGAAATAGGCGATGACGGCGGCGGGATCGGCGTTGTCCGGGATCGCGGCCTCACCTTGGGTGCGCAGATAGGGCAAGCCCGGCCAATCGGGGTTGCGCGACAGGAAATCGCGATAGGCGCGCCACTCTGCGGCGGCAGGCGCGCTACGCAATAGGGTCCACGTCACGATATCGCGCGCAATCGGATCGTCGATCCGCGCCGCCGCTTGTGTCGCAGCCGCATAATCGCCCTGCACCAACGCATCCAGCGCCGCGCGCAATGCCATGGGCTGCGCAACCGCCGAGATCGGCGCGATCAAAAGGAAAACACTCAGTAAAACCCGCCGCATGACCTGCCTCGCTGCTCTTTTCGACAGGATATGCGACCTGTCAGCAGAGGCAACACACGAACTTGGCATTCCCGCGCGCCAAGGATAGTGTCCGCAGCGATTTGCCGGGGCATCTTGCTCCAGCCCCCACCAAGAAAAAGGATGCGTGTCATGCTCCAAGGCTCGATGCCCGCTTTGGTCACGCCGTTCAAGGACGGCGCGGTGGATTTTGACGCGCTCAAACGTTTGGTGGAGTGGCAGATCGCCGAAGGCTCGCACGGGCTTGTGCCGGTTGGCACGACAGGCGAAAGCCCGACGCTGACCCATGACGAGCATGAGCGCGTGATCGAAGCCGTCGTGGCGACCGCTGCGGGCCGCGTGCCGGTAATCGCGGGGGCAGGCAGCAACAACACGGTCGAGGCGATCCGCTTTGTCGAATTCGCAAAGACCGTGGGCGCCAATGCCGCGCTGGTCGTCACCCCCTATTACAACAAGCCCACACAAAAAGGGCTAATCGCGCATTTTTCAGCGCTGAACGAGATTGGTATCCCGATCATCATCTACAACATCCCGCCACGCTCGGTCGTTGATATGCTGCCCGCCACCATGGGGGAACTTGCCAAGCTGCCCAATATCGTGGGCGTAAAGGATGCAACGGGCGACCTGAGCCGCGTGCCAAAGCAGCGCATCACTTGCGGCACCGAATTCATCCAGCTCTCGGGCGAAGATGCGACCGCCGTTGGCTTCAACGCGCAAGGCGGCGTGGGCTGCATCAGCGTGACGGCGAATGTGGCACCCAGGCTTTGCGCACAGATGCAGGCCGCGACGCTTGCCGGCGATTACACGGCCGCGCTGGCCTATCAGGACCGGCTCATGCCGCTGCACGAAGCGATTTTCACCGAGCCGGGGGTCTGCGGGGCGAAATACGGCCTGTCGCTTCTGGGCCACGTGCGTGAAGATGTGCGGCTGCCGCTCACTGGCCTGTCCGATGCGACCAAGGCGCAGATCGCGGCCGCGATGCGCCACGCAGGGATCTTGTGAAGCGGGAGGGCGAGATCGCCCTGCCCTTCGACCCCGCCGAACGGGTCGCGGCGGGCCTCACCTTTATCGGGCATATCCGGTCTAGCTGGGCCAAGGGGACCGCACCCAAGAACGTGCGCGCAGCGCGCGAGACGGGCCAAGCCGCGCGGATCGAGCTTTTGCCGGGATACGCCGCGGGGCTTACCGGTCTGGCCGTGGGCCAAGCGATCCAGATCCTCTACTGGGTCGATCGCGGGGTGCGCGACCTGATCGTGCAAGTTCCAGCTCACACCAATAGCCCGCGCGGCACATTCGCCCTGCGCTCGCCCGTGCGGCCCAACCCCATCGCGCTTGGAACTGTGGTGATCACTTCGCTCGACCTTGCGGCGGGCATCGTCGGCATCGACGCAACCGATGCCTATGACGGCACGCCGCTTCTCGATATCAAGCCGTGGATCGACACGGTAGATGTGCCACCGGGCTGGCGGCCCGCCCCTTGAGCGCATATATCGGCGCGCATGGCCAAGGGTAACGACAACAAGAACTACAAGGTGATCGCCGAGAACCGGCGCGCGCGCTTCGATTACGCCATCGAGGAAGACCTCGAGGTTGGCATCGTCTTGCAGGGCTCGGAGGTCAAAAGTCTGCGTCAAGGTGCGGCCAATATCGCCGAAAGCTATGCCGCCGTCGAAGAAGGTGAGCTGTGGCTGGTGAATTGCTACATCGCGCCCTATGCGCAGGCCAAGACTTGGGGCCATGAGGAACGCCGCCGCCGCAAGATGCTGGCCAGCAAGCGGGAATTGTCGCGGATGTGGAACGCGACCCAGCGTCAAGGCATGACGCTGGTACCGATCGTGATGTATTTCAACGACAAGGGCTTTGTGAAGCTCAAGCTTGGGATCGCCAAGGGCAAGAAGCTCGCCGACAAGCGCGAGACCAGTGCAGAGCGTGATTGGAACCGGCAGAAACAGCGGCTGTTGAAGCAGCATTAAGTCTTGGGCAAATGACGCCGCGCGATTGGGGGCTGGTGTGCCTTTTGCCAGCGGCGGCGGCCTCCGGCGGGGATATTTTTGAAACGAAGAAGCACAAGGCGCGGCGCGGGGATGCTTGCCTTGGGCGCAGCGGCGACGTAGGGCTAGTGGCTGGAACGACGGCCAATGCCCCGGAGGCCCCGATGGCGACAGACGACCCCAAGACGCTGGTTTCGACCGCATGGCTTGCAGCGCATCTTGATGACCCTGATCTGCGGGTATTGGATGCCTCCTACTATCTGCCCGATGCAGGACGCGATGGCCGCGCCGAGTACATGGCAAGCCATATCCCCGGCGCGCGGTTCTTCGATATCGATGATATTGCCGATGCCCGCAGCGCATTGCCGCATATGGCGGCACCGCCTGAAAAATTCATGAGCCGGTTGCGCGCCTTGGGCGTGGGCGATGGGCATCAGGTGGTGGTCTATGACGGGGCCGGCCTGTTTTCGGCGGCGCGGGTGTGGTGGAATTTCCGCCTGATGGGCAAGACCGATATCGCGGTGCTGGATGGCGGTTTCCCGAAGTGGCAGGCGGAAGGTCGCCCGGTTGAGGATTTGCCGCCTGTGATCCGTGACCGCCACATGACGGTACAGCGCCAAGCCCATCTGGTGAAGGATGTGACCCAAGTTGCCGCCGCGGCCAAGCTTGGCGATTGGCAGATCGTCGATGCACGCGCGCCTGCCCGTTTCCGCGGCGACGCGCCTGAGCCGCGCGCGGGCCTCAGGGCCGGGCATATCCCGGGCGCAAAGAACGTGCATTACGCGACGCTCTTGAACGCGGATGGCACGATGAAGGGGCTGGATGAATTGCGCGCAGCCTTTGCGACGGCGGATGTCGATGTGAACCGGCGCACCATCACCACCTGCGGCTCGGGCGTGACAGCGGCGATCGTGATGCTCGCCCTGACGCGGTTGGGCAATGCCGATGTGGCCCTTTACGACGGCTCGTGGACCGAATGGGGCCAGTTCGAACAGTTGCAGGTCGCCAAGGGATGAGCCTGACCCCTGCCGGGACCGAGGTCGCCTATCGCGTGACCTATCTGGAGATGACCGCGCGCCCCGACTGGCCCATGCCGCGCCTGCCCGACCATATCCGGATCGAGCGCGCAATCGACCCGCCGGTATGGTATTTCCTGTCGCTTTATGACGCGGTGGGCCGCGATTACGAATGGCAGGACCGCTTCGTCGAGGCCGAGGAAGACCCCGCAGCGCTACAGGCCTTTGTGCGCGACCCCGATGTTGTGATCTGGACCGCGATGGGTATCGGCTGGCCGCAAGGTTTTTTCATGCTGGATTGGCGAGAGGCAGGGGTCTGTGACCTTGCCTATTTCGGGCTTGTGCCGCAGGCGGTGGGCATGGGCTGGGGCAAGGCCTTGCTGCAAACGGCGATCCTGACGGGATGGGCGCGCGATGGCGTGACGAAGATGACCGTCAACACTTGCACACTGGATCATCCGCGCGCCTTGACGCTGTATCAGCGCTTGGGCTTTGCGCCCGTGGGCTATGAGGACCGACGCCGCGTCTTGGTCCATGACCGCGATCCATCCCGCTTCCCTTGAGGGTCCCCATGTTCGAAACAGTAAACCCGCCGGAACTGGACAAGATCATCCGCCTGATGGGCATGTTCGCCGCCGACCCGCGCGAGGGTAAGGTCGATCTGGGCGTGGGCGTCTATCGCTCGCCCGAAGGCAAGACGCCGGTGATGGCCGCCGTCAAAGAGGCCGAGCATCGGATCTGGGCCGCGCAGGACAGCAAGACCTATGTCGGGCTGCGCGGCGATCTTGGGTTTCTTGACGCGATGCGCCGCCTGCTCTTTGGCGAGAGTGTCGCGCCCATCCGGGTGGCCGCCGCCGGCACGCCGGGGGGCACGGGGGCGGTGCGGCAAGTGCTGGAGACCGTACATCGGCTGAACCCCCAAGCCACCGTCTGGATCAGCGATCCGACATGGCCGAACCACCCTGCGATCATCGATCATCTGGGGCAGAGGCGGCAAAGCTATCGCTACTATGACGCAAGCACCGGCGGCATCGACCGCGACGGTATGCTGGCCGATCTGGCGGGGGCGGGCCGGGGCGATCTGATCTTGCTGCATGGCTGTTGCCACAACCCGACCGGCGCCGATCTGTTGCCCGATGATTGGCAAAAGATCGCGGCGATTTGCGCGCGCACAGGCGCGATTCCCTTCGTGGACATGGCCTATCAGGGCTTTGGGCTGGGGCTGGACGAAGATGCGGCAGGCCTGCGGCTATTGGCGGAGAGCCTGCCCGAGGTGCTGATCGCGGCCAGTTGTTCCAAGAATTTCGGCCTTTACCGTGAGCGTGTGGGCGTGGTGCTGATCGTGACCGAAGGCAAGGCCGCGGCCGAGGGCGTCTTGGCGGGCATGAACCGGCAGAATTTCGCCTTTCCGCCCGATCATGGCGCGCGGGTGGTACAGGAAATCCTTGGAGATGAGGCACTTGGCGCGCTTTGGCGGGGTGAGTTGGAGGGAATGCGCCGCGCGATGGAGAGTAATCGCCGCGCATTGGCCGAGGCGTTGCGGGTCGAAACAGGATCGGACCGCTTCGGCTTTTTGGCCGGGCATCAGGGGATGTTCTCGCTGATCGGGGCCACGCCCGCGCAGGTGGACCGCTTGCGCGAGGACCATGGCATCTATCTCGTAGGCGATGGGCGGATGAATGTCGCGGGGTTGACGCCCGAGACCATCCCGCGTGTGGCGCGCGCCTTGGCCGAGGTGCTTGCCTGAGCGCGCGATGAGGTATAGGAGGCGGCCGTCCGCGATGGGCGCGGGCCAAGTCTCCGACTACCTTGTAAAAACGGATTATATCATGAATTCAAAGTACTTGCCGGGTATACTGGCGATGGCTGCCGTTGTCGTGGCCTCAAATATCCTTGTGCAGTTCCTGTTCGGGAACTGGCTGACTTGGGGGGCGTTTACCTATCCGCTCGCCTTTCTGATCACCGATATCATGAACCGGGTTTACGGCGTGCAAGCCGCGCGGCGCGTTGTTTTCGCAGGCTTTTTGGTCGGAGTAGCTTGCTCGTTGATCGGCACGCAGATCATGGGCGAGTTCGGACCGCTGGTGACGCTCAGGATCGCACTGGGATCGGGGATCGCCTTCCTAACCGCGCAGCTGTTGGATGTGGCGATTTTCGACCGGCTGCGCAATGGCGGGTGGTGGCAAGCGCCTGTTTTGTCAAGCATTATTGGATCTTCTGTCGATACGGCGCTGTTCTTTTCCATCGCCTTTTCGGGGGCGTTGTCCTTCCTCGAGCCGGGCAATGATGTGTCTTGGGCGGGCGAGGTTTTGCCGATCTTGGGCGTGAGGCCGATGGCGCCCTTGTGGGTCTCGCTCGCGGTGGCCGATTGGGGGGTGAAGCTGGCGATCGCCCTGATCGCGCTGATCCCGTTCCGGATCATCACGCGCAAAATGATGGCACAGGTGGTATAAAAGGTTTTGACAACCGCAAAATCTGTGTCAGGCTGGGGTTAACGGCAACCCATTGAAAGGAGGTGATCCAGTGGTCAGAGAAGCATTGGAGAATGATAACGGGACAGCTTGGGAGGTGCGCCTCTAAGGCAGCCCTTGGGGGTTTTCGCCCCTCCCAGGTGGGATTTCCTAACCGATATCCACCTCCTGATTTCTCGAAAGGGTCGCCGCAAGGCGGCCCTTTTTCGTTGGGTCGGCCGGTCACAGCGCGTACACAGGGCGTACACACCCCGTACATATGCGTGGCCCCCATGCCCCTGACGATCAACGACCGCATCACCATCGCCGATTGGGAGCTGACCGAGCAGTTTGTCCGCGCCTCCGGCCCCGGCGGGCAGAATGTGAACAAGGTGTCAACGGCGGTGGAACTGCGGTTCGAGGCGGCGCGCTCGCCCCATCTGCCCGACCCGGTGAAGCGGCGGCTGGAACGGCTGGCGGGGCGGCGCTGGACCAAGGATGGCGCGGTGGTGATCCAGGTGGAGGAGACGCGCAGCCAAGCCCAGAACCGCGAGATCGCGCGGGAGCGGTTGGCCGAACTGATCCGCGCGGCGCTGGTGGTGCCGAAACCCCGGCGGCCGACACGACCCACCAAGGGGTCGGTCGAGCGGCGCATCAAGGCGAAGAAGGTGCGCGGGGACGTGAAGGCGGGGCGGGGGAAGGTGGAGGAGTGATTGATGCCGGGTGTGATACTGGGCCTACGGGATGTGATGTAGGGTGGGTATTCTGCCCACCATTGTGGGGTGGCACCCCACCCTACGGCGCGGCGGGGGTGTGTGGGGAGGTCACCCGCCTTACAATGCTACACTTGCTTGTTTGCTATTGGAGCTATGCACACAACATGTTACCAGATCGAAAGATACTAAGAGTACGAGTGGAGAGTATTAGTTGACTGTCATAGTGGACCTAAAGGCAAGACGGTTTTCGGCGGACGATGCCGTTTGGCGACTCTTTCCTGGAAGTAATTACCGTCACTACAACGCAATGAAAAATAATGGCGTGGTATTTTTGGACTTGCCTCGGCTACCACCACCAGGCTCTGCCGGATACATTAAAGACGAGGCCACGGCAGAAAATCTAGCAAGATCATTAGACTTGTCGCAGTTTTCTTTACGAAAAGATGAGGCCGCACTTGAAAAATTTTCTGAAATCATTTCAAATAATTATCAAGGCGCGCGCTGGTCTCAAAGACGCTCCTTGGCGCTTGGTTGGATTAATGGACTTTATTCAGAGGCGAAAGTTGGAGACGTAATCGTAGTTCCAGCGCCCGCGTTTGTAAGGGATCCTGATGGAAATACACAGACTGCTGATACACTTATTGGCGAGATATCTGGTGGTCCGGAAAGATGGATAGAGGGCGCTCCTGAAGAATACCGCAACGCACGATACCTAGTGCGCCGAGTCAAATGGTTTGAAAGCGTTTCAGAAAATGATTTAAGCTTCAGATCAACACTTTCTCTGCGAACCCAAAACGCCTTGGTGCGTTTGCGCGCTGAACATTTGGACCAAGTTCTTGGCGCAGCATATAAGAATGTAATGTTGGATGACGAGTTCTTGGCTCGATTTCTGACACGAAATGCTGACTTTCGATCTTTTGAAGCTTACCACTTTCTCGGCTTTGTAATGGGCTGTACGGCAGCATACCGGGCGTTTGAGTCCAAGGAGACACTTGAAGGCACGTCGCTTTATGAAATCGCTGCTCGTCTACCCCGCGATCTTCAATTTGTCGCCGAGCAGGACGCAAGCATCCACTCCCCGGGATACTCTACGCTCAAGGCTACGCGACTCACCCCTTTTGTGACTATGTGTTTGTTTTCCATCGCCGTTTCTGGCGACGCGCAGCCTTTCGATGAAGATGGACGGGCGGACGTTCAAGTGATAAACTCAGAGAGCTTGGCGCTTGACCCGTGCGCACCGGATATCGGCGTGGATGAGGCCGTTCGGGAAACATTAAACATTATTGGCTATGACAGATGGCAACGGTTCTGTGAAGCTGCGCTCCATGCACACGAGCATGAAGGCTTCGAACCTCAATCAGAAGTGGTCCATGGCACAACGCAGTAACAGGCTGCAAACTTGGTTTTCACGAACCGAAACACCCCGGTGGCAATTGCTTACCGGAGCGGTGGTCTTGTTCGTTGCCCAGAGCGTATTCAGTTACTTTCTTCTGGTTTCTGAAAACCGCCAAAGTGTGGAGAACGCGATAGTTGCCGAACTACGCCTCTCAGCAATTGACTTTCAGACTTACGCTGCAAATTATGTAGCGGCAGTACTTGAAAATGGTGAAAGCGCTCAATTCGCGCGGCAAACTTTGGTCGATTCAATTGTCTCACAGCATTCTCATCTAGATTTAGCTACGCAATATCTTTCGCAAAGCGAAGTGGTCTTGGCAGCGCGTTACCGAGAGCAATTACGTCGTTTGGCCGAGGTAGTCTCGGAAATTGATGATCCAATCCAGCTTGGAGAATTTTGGAAAGTCACTTCCGATGTCATTGAGGCTCGAAATGATTTTCTAGCAGCTATAATTACATCCTAAACCACCACTTCAACCCGCTCCTGCTCGCCCACCCCAAACACCCGCTTGTAGCGGGCGATCTCCGCCTCTGGCCCCATCGCCTTTTCGGGGTTGTCGGACAGCTTGACCGTGGGTCGGCCGTTCGCTGCCACAGCCTTGCAGACCAGCGAGAACGGCGCAAGCGCGTCGTCCGTCACCAGCCCGCGGAAGTCGTTGGTGAGCAGCGTGCCCCAGCCAAAGCTCACCCGCACGCGGCCCGAGAATTGGGCGTGCAGCGCCGCGATGCGGTCGACGTCGAGGCCGTCGGAGAAGATCACCAGTTTCTCGCGCGGGTCCTCGCCGCGGGATTGCCACCAGCGGATCGCGGTCTCGGCCCCCTTTGCGGGGTCGCCGCTGTCGATGCGGATGCCGGTCCAGCCCGCCAGCCAATCGGGGGCGCGCTTGAGGAACCCCTCGGTCCCGTAGGTATCGGGCAGGATGATGCGCAGGTTGCCCGAGTGCTCCTCGTGCCAATCGGACAGCACGTCATAGGGGGCGCGGGCCAGCCCCTCGTCGGTCTCAGACAGCGCGGCATAGACCATCGGCAGTTCATGGGCGTTGGTGCCGATCGCCTCGAGGTCGCGGTTTTTCGCGATCAGGCAGTTGGAGGTGCCGGCGAATGCGCGGCCCAGCCCCTCGTCCATCGCTTGCACGCACCAATCCTGCCACAGGAAGGAGTGGCGGCGGCGGGTGCCGAAATCGGCGATGCGCAGGTCGGGGATGGCTTGCAGGCGCTCGATCTTTTCCCACAGTTTCGTCATCGCGCGGGCGTAGAGCACCTGAAGCTCGAAGCGGCCCATCTGGTGGAGGACGGCGCGGCCGCGCAGCTCCATCAGCACGGCAAGGGCGGGGATTTCCCACATCATCACCTCGGGCCAAGCGCCTTCGAAGGTAAGCTCGTATTGGTCGCCGACGCGTTCGAGGTGGTAGGGGGGCAGGCGCAGCGCCTCGAACCATTCCATGAATGCGGGCGTAAACATCTGGCGCTTGCCGTAGAACATGTTGCCGCGCAGCCATGTGCTTTCGCCGCGCGTGAGCCGCAGGGTGCGGATATGGTCGAGCTGTTCGCGGAGTTCCCCCTCGTCGATGAGATGGGCGAGCGGGATGCGCGTGGTGCGGTTGATGAGCGAAAAGGTGACGGTGGTGTCGGGTTTGTTGCGGAACACCGACTGGCACATCAGGAGCTTGTAGAAATCGGTATCGATGAGCGACCGTACGATGGGGTCGATCTTCCATTTGTGGTTGTGGACACGGGTGGCGATGTCGACCATGACGCATTCCTCTGCACTTGCGTGAGGTTAGAGCAAGGGGTGGGCCGCTTGTCTAGGCGGGTGGTGTCCATTGCACATCGGACAGGCGCGGCGCGCCTGTCGCGAGCATGACCAGCCGGTCAAAGCCCAAGGCGCAGCCCGCAGCGGGGGGCATTTGGGCCAGCGCCGAAAGAAGATCCTCATCCAGCGGGTAGCGGGTGCCGTAAATCCGTTCCTTGGCGTCCATGTCGGCGATGAAGCGCGCGCGCTGCTCGGCGGGGTCGGTCAATTCGCCAAAGGCATTGGCGAGTTCGACGCCACAGGCGAAAAGCTCGAAGCGTTCGGCGGTGCGCGGATCGGCGGGGGATTTGCGGGCAAGCGCCGCCTCGGGGGCGGGATAGGCATCGAGGATCACGGGGCCGGGACCGAGGTTTGGTTCGATCCGGGCGGTCAGCAGGCGCGAGAAGAGGTCGGACCATGTGTCATCGGCGGCGGATGGGATGCCGATGGCGGCAAGCTGGGCGGCAAGGCGCGGCGGATCGTCGAGGGTGGCCAAGAGATCGACGCCATGGCGCGCGGCCTGCGCTGCAAGCGTGGTGCGGTGGGGCGGCGCGTGGGGGTCGCAAGTGATGTCACGGTGGCGGAATGTGCTGACACCCGCAGCTTCGGCGGCGATCTTCAGGATCGCGGCGCAATCTTGCATCAGCTCCTCGTAGCCCTCGCCCGCGCGATACCATTCGAGCATGGTGAACTCGACCGCGTGGCGCGGCCCGCCCTCGCGGTTGCGCCAGACACGGGAGAGGGTGAAGATCCGCTCCTCGCCCGCCGCGAGCAGTTTCTTCATCGCGAATTCGGGCGAGGTGTGGAGGTAGCGGGCGCGAGGCGTCAAGCTGTCGTCGATCGCCACGGTTTCAAAAGCGTGCAGATGCGTCTCGTTGCCCGGCGAGACGACCAGATAGGCGGGGTCGACCTCGAGAAAGCCCTGATCGGTGAACCAATGCCGGATCGCGGCCATGATGCGGCCGCGCGCCAAGAGCAGGGGGCGACGGTCGGCATGGGTGTCAGGATGCCACCATGTCATGGCTGGCCCTTTCGCGGCGGATGGGGTAACGGCTGCGTCTAACGCGGGGGGCGCGCCCCCTCAAGCGGCAACAATTCCGGAGGCTTCCATGAAGGTCATCGCATCCCAGCTTCGCAAGGGCAATGTCGTCGATATCGATGGCGTGCTTTACGTCATTCTCAAGGCGGAGAATTTCCACCCCGGCAAAGGCACGCCTGTGACGCAGGTCGATATGCGCCGGATCGACAACGGCACCAAGGTCAGCGAACGCTGGAAAACCACCGAGGGCGTGATGCGCGCCCATGTGGAGGACAGCGTTTATAACTTCCTCTATGCCGATGGCGAAGGCTTCCATTTCATGGAACCCACGAGCTATGAGCAGATCACCGTGACCGAGGAGGTCGTGGGCGATGCCAAGGTCTGGCTGCAAGACGGCATGTCGGTGCATCTATCGGTGCATAACGGTGTCGCGATCGCGATCGAGTTGCCGCAGAAGGTGACGGTCGAGATCATGGAGACCGAACCGGTGGTGAAGGGCCAGACGGCGTCATCCTCTTACAAGCCCGCGATGGCCGATAACGGCGTGCGCGTGATGGTGCCACCCCATATCGGAGTCGGCACGCGGGTCGTCGTCAATACCGAGGACGCCACCTATGTCGAGCGGGCCAAGGACTGAGTTTTCAGGCATGAGCGATGATGCGCCCGGCCCGGTCGTTGGGACGGGCGTTGTCTTTCTGGTCGCCCAGCCGGGGCTGGAAGCGGCCCTTTTGGCCGAGGTCGCAGCGGCGGGCTTTGCCGATGCACGGCAGGTTGCCGGTGGTGTCGAGGTCGCGGGCGGGCTGGCGGAGGCTGTGCGGGCCAACCATATCTTGCGCCGTGCTGTGCGGGTCTTGTGGCGGGTCGCAGCTTTCCGCGCGCTGCATCTGGCACAGCTTGACAAGCGGGCGCGGAGACTGGCCTGGCGCGACTGGCTGATGCCCGATGTGCCGGTCAGGGTCGAAGCGGTTTGTCGATCCTCGAAAATCTATCATGACAAGGCGGCGGCGCAGCGGATCGCTGGGGCGCTGACGGCGGCGGGGATCGCCGTGGCCCCCGAAGCAGCGGTGGTGGTCAAGGCGCGGATCGAGGATGATCTTTGCACAATATCCATCGACACGAGTGGCGAACCCCTGCATCGGCGCGGCCACAAGACATTCGTCGGCAAGGCCCCCTTGCGCGAGACGATGGCGGCGGGGTTCTTGTGGCAGATGGGCTATGACGGCAGCCAAGCGGTGGTCGATCCGATGTGCGGATCGGGGACGATTGTGCTGGAAGCGGCCGAGATCGCGGCGGGGCTGTTGCCGGGGCGGTCACGCGATTTCGCCTTTCAATCGCTGGTAGGCGGCGGGGACGAGGGGCGCTGCCCCTCGCGCTCCCCGGGATATTTGGAAAACGAAGAAGCGGTGGTGCGGTTTTTCGGGTTCGACCGCGATGACGGGGCGATCCTGGGGGCGCGGGGCAATGCAGAGCGCGCCGGCGTTGCAGGGCTTTGTCGTTTTGCGCGCCAGGCGGTGAGTGATCTTGAGCCGCCCGCAGGGGTGGCGCCGGGGATCGTTTTGACCAATCCGCCCTATGGGGCGCGGATCGGGGAGCGCAAGCTGCTTTTCGCGGTCTATGGCGCGCTGGGGGCGGCGCTGAAGGCGCGGTTCGCGGGCTGGCGGGTCGGGATCGTGACGTCTGACAAAGGCTTGGCGCAGGCGACGGGGTTGGGGTTGACGCCGCTCGGGCCGATCGATCATTCCGGCACCAAGGTCTGGCTGTGGCAGGGCGTGATCGGCTGATCGTGAAGATAGGGACCGGCGTTGGGACATCAGGACGACAGGCTTTGTTTTGTCGCGGATGCGGTGGCTCGTTGGAACATATGTTCTGCGAGCGAGCACTCTGAGGCGATTTTCGTCTGATCGCAGCATTTGCCAGACATGAAGGGACAAGCTAGATCGCAGGGCTGGCCAATCCGGCCTGTCGGAGCCTTGTCATGTTCGAGACCTTGAACCTTGGGATCACGCCGCAGGACGCGGCGCTGTGGGTGGGCGCAGCCCTTGGGCTGTGCTTCGGCGGATTGGCACAGGTGACGCGATTTTGCTTGCGTCGCGCCTTGATCGGCACGCCGGGCGAGCGGGCCGAGGCGCGCGGTGTCTGGGCCATGGCGCTGATCGTGGCGGTGATCGGCACGCAAGCAGCGGTGGCCGCGGGGCTGGTGTCGTTCGCGGGGCATCGTTTCGGCGCAGAAGCCGTGCCGGTTGCGGGCTTGGTGCTGGGGGGGCTGCTGTTTGGTCTTGGCACGGTTTTGGCGCGGGGCTGTCTGTCGCGGCTGACGATCTTGTCGGCGACGGGGAATTTGCGCGCTTTGGTGGCGATATTGGTGGCTGCCATCGCGGCGCAGGCAAGTTTGCAAGGTGCGCTTGCACCGCTGCGCGTGGCGCTGGGGGCAATGACCGTCGATCTGGGAGCGTTGCCCGGCGCGGCTTGGCTTTGGGCCGCGGTGATCGTTGCGGCGGCCCTGTTGGTTTTGCTGCGTGCGCGCATGTCGCTCTCTTTGCTGGTGGGTGGCGCGCTGATCGGGGCGTTGGTGCCACTGGCATGGGTGGCGACGGGCCATGTGCTTTACGATGAATTCGACCCCATCGCCTTGGAGGGCATGGGCTTTACCGGGCCATGGGCCGAGGCGTTGTTCTGGGGCGTGGCGGCACAGGTCAGCGATATCGGCTTTGGCGGCGGGCTGATCGGGGGCGTGCTGGCGGGGGCGCTGATCGCGGCGCTGATCGCGGGGCAGTTTCGGTGGGAAGGCTTCGAAAGCGTGGGCCAGATGGGGCGCAGCCTTGGTGGCGCAGTGCTGATGGGTGTGGGCGGTGTCTTGGCGGGCGGATGCACCGTGGGCGCGGGGCTGGCCGGTGTGCCGACATTGGGTGTGTCAGCCTTGATCGCCTTTGGAGCGGTCGTTGTGGGTATCGTTGTCGCCGATCTGGTGCTGAACCGGGCGCGGCTTGGTGGGGGGATCGTGCCGGCGGCGTAGGCGGCGGCGCGATCAGGCGAGGGTCACACCTGCCCGCATCATGCCAGCGCAGGCGGCGGACAATGATCCGCCCAGATCGATCGCACGGCAGAGATCTTGGCGGACGGTGACCGAAAAGCCCAGCCTTGCAGCATCAACGGCCGAGTAATTCACGCAAAAATCGGTGGCGAGGCCCGCGAGGGTGAGCGTTGTGATGCCGCGTGTGCGCAGATACCCCTCGAGCCCTGTCGGGGTCGTGCGATCATTCTCGAAAAAGGCGGAGTAGCTATCGATGGCGGGGTTTGTCCCTTTGCGGATGATCAGATCCGCCCGATCGGTGGCAAGCGCGGGGTGAAAGCGCGCGCCATCCGTGCCTTGGACACAGTGATCGGGCCAGAGCACCTGTGGGCCATAGGGCATTTGCGTTAGCTCCATCGGTGCGCGGCCGGGGTGCTGGCTTGCGAAGGAGGCGTGGCCGGCCGGGTGCCAATCCTGGGTCAGGATCACGGCGGCGAAGTCATCCATCAGCGCGTTGATGCCCGGCACGATCAGGTCGCCCGCAGGCACGGCGAGCGCGCCGCCGGGGCAGAAATCATTCTGAACATCGATGACGAGCAGGGCGTGGGTCGGATCTTGCATCGGGGCCTCTGAGCGCTTTGGGCATCGGAATATAGCCTAAGGGTTGAGCGGCGTGGCGCAAAGGCGTATCTGGCGCAGATGATCACCATTGCCGCACTTTATCACTTTACCCCCTTTCCCGACCCCGCCGGTTTGCGCGGGCCGCTTGCGGATTTATGCGCAGCCCAGGGTGTGCGCGGCACGCTGCTTTTGGCCGAAGAAGGGATCAATGGCACCATTGCGGGGACGCGCGCGGGCATCGATGCGGTGCTGGCCCATATCTGCGCCCTGCCCGGTTGTGACGCGCTGGAGTGGAAGGAAAGCAGCGCCGCGACCCAGCCCTTTGGGCGGATGAAGGTGCGCCTGAAGCGCGAGATCGTGACGATGGGCGTGCCGGGGACGGACCCGCGCAGCATCGTGGGCAGCTATGTGGCACCCGTCGATTGGAATGCGCTGATCTCGGCCCCCGATGTGGCGGTAATCGACACACGCAATGACTACGAAGTGGCGATCGGCACCTTCCGGGGCGCGGTTGACCCGGAAACGGAAACTTTCCGCGATTTTCCGGCATGGTGGGCCGCCAACAAGGAGCGCTTTCACAACAAGCGCATCGCCATGTTCTGCACCGGCGGTATCCGTTGCGAGAAATCGACGGCCTTCCTCAAGGCGCAAGGGGTGGAGGAGGTCTATCACCTGAAAGGTGGGATCTTGAAATATCTCGAAGAAGTGCCTGAGGAGGAGAGCCTTTGGGAAGGTGGCTGTTTCGTCTTTGATGAACGCGTCGCCGTGGGCCATGGGCTGCGCACCCTGCCCCATGAGCTATGCCGTGCCTGCCGGCGGCCGATCCTGCCCGAAGACCGTGCGCGGCCGGAATTCGAGGATGGGGTGCAATGCCACCAATGCATCGGCGAATATACCGATGCCGACCGCGCGCGGTTTCGGGAGCGGCAGCGCCAGATCACATTGGCCGCAGCGCGGGGCGAGATGCATCTGGGATAGATGTGGGTGCGCCATACGGCGGACCGCAGCCCGACGATGCGCCCTCAGGCGTATCCGATCGCCAAATAAAAAAGGGGCGCCCGAAGGCGCCCCGAGAGTGATCCGAAGGGAGGAGACGGATCAGCCTTTGGTGAAGTCGGGGTAGGCCTCCATGCCGAGTTCCGACACATCGAGGCCATTGACTTCGGCTTCGGCGCTGACGCGCAAGCCCATCACCGCCTTGAGGATGACCCACACGACGAGCGAGGTCACGAAGACGAAGGCGATGATCGACACGATGCCGAGGATTTGTGCGCCCAGCGTCGCCTCGCCGGTGTAACCACCGGTCAGGACCACAGCCAGCGTACCCCAGATCCCTGCGAAGAAGTGCACAGGGATCGCACCGACAACATCGTCGATCTTGAGCTTGTCGAGCAGAGGAACGGTGACAACCACGATCAGGCCGCCGATGGCGCCGATGACCAGCGACAAGAACAGCGAGGGCGCAAGCGGTTCGGCGGTGATCGACACAAGACCCGCGAGGGCGCCGTTCAGCACCATGGTCAAATCGACCTTTCCGTAGAGGATCTGGGTCAGGAACAGCGCCGCAACAGCACCGGCAGCAGCCGCCATGTTGGTGTTGGCGAAGATGCGCGAGACATCGGTCACGTCACCCACGGTACCCATTGCAAGCTGCGAGCCGCCGTTGAAGCCGAACCAGCCCAGCCACAAGATGAAGGTCCCCAAAGTGGCAAGCGCGAGGTTGGAGCCCGGCATCGGGACGGTCTTGCCATCCTTGTACTTGCCGATACGCGGCCCGAGGATGATGGCACCGGCCAGAGCGGCGGCACCGCCTGCGGCATGGACGAGGGTCGAGCCTGCGAAGTCATGGAAGCCTGCTTCCGACAACCAGCCGCCGCCCCACTGCCAGGATGCTTCGATCGGGTAGATGAAGCCGGTCAGCACGACAACGAAGACAAGGAAGGGCCACAGCTTCATGCGCTCGGCGAGCGTGCCAGATACGATCGAGGCGGTGGTGGCGCAGAACATCAGCTGGAAGAAGAAGTCCGAGCCGACCGAGGCATAATCGATCGTCGCATCAGCTGCGGCAAGGCCGACCGGCTCAAGCGAGGTGATCGAGAAGAAGGGGCCAAGCCAGCCTGCAATCATCCAGCCATCGCCGGGATACATCAGGTTGAAGCCGACGAGCCAATACATGATCGCCGCAATCGAGAAGAGTGCGATGTTCTTGGTCAGCTGCATCGTGACGTTCTTGGAGCGTACGAGGCCCGCTTCGAGCATCGCAAAGCCCGCGGCCATCCAGAACACGAGGAAGCCGCCGATCAGGAACAGCAGCGTTGTGAAGATATAGGAGGTTTCAGCCGCGGGCGCGGAGGATGCCTCCTGGGCGAGGCCCATGCTCGGCACGAGCGTGGCGGTTGCCACGGCTGCGAGCGGAAGGAGAAACTTGGTATTCATCTCTACGATATCCTTTTCGTCGAAAGGGCGCGGGATCAGACCGCGTCGTCGTTGGTCTCACCCGTGCGGACGCGCACCGCGCTTTCCACATCGAGAACGAAAATCTTGCCGTCACCGATCTTGTCGGTCTTGGCGGTTTTCTGGATGGTCTCGACCACTTGGTCGGCCATGCCATCGGACACCACGATCTCGAGCTTTACTTTCGGCACGAAGTTCACGGCGTATTCGGCACCGCGATAGATTTCGGTGTGACCGGATTGCGAGCCAAAGCCTTTGATCTCGGTCACCATCATGCCGCGCACGCCGATTGTGGTCAGGGCTTCCCGGACCTCCTCGAGCTTGAACGGCTTGATCGCTGCAATAATGAGTTTCACGTCTTACCCCTTCCGGTTGCTGTTCCGGTTGCTTTGGCCGACCCGATCATTTGCGGTCGACACCGCCTCAAAACATGCAGCAAGCGTGGTAGGAGCAATGATCGCCGCACTCATCGTCACAACTGGAGGGCGAAGTTGCATTATTTTTGCGCATTTTTATTTCAATGACTAATTTTTGTGCGAAGTTAAGATGCGGCAGCGCAGCGAATTGAGTGCACAAGCGACTCAAATTTGACTATGTTTCGCGGAAAACGAGGCAGGTCAGTGAGATGAGTAGTTCCGGCAATGGGCGCAGGCCCGGCTCAGGCGGTCGCCGCATTGTTGCGGATCGGCGCGGTGCGGCTGCGCCGCAGCCTGCGCGCAAAAGCCCGCCTCAGCGGCGGAAATCCAAGCCAGCGCGGCCACGATCAACGGGGCTGCGGGGATGGATTGGCGCGTTTTTCCGTTTCATCTGGCGCATCGTCTGGGGGCTGATCTGGCGCAGCACAGCGGTGGTCATGCTGATCTTGGGGGCTGCGACCACCTTTTATTACGCGCAACTGCCCGATTTGGCGGCCGTGGTGGATGCACGCACGCGCGGCTCGGTCACGATGCTGGACCGCGACGGGACGGTGTTTGCGTGGCGCGGCGACCAGTTCGGCGGCGCGATTGATCCGGCCAGCGTCAGCCCGCATCTGGTCAATGCGATCGTGGCGACCGAGGATCGGCGCTTTTACCGCCATGTCGGTATCAGCCCGCGCGGGATCGCGAGCGCTATTCGCATCAACCTAAGCGAGGGGCGCGGCCCGCTTTCGGGGCATGGCGGATCGACCATCACCCAGCAGGTCGCCAAGCTGATGTGCTTAGGCGTGCCATATGACCCCGCGGCCTGGGAGAACGAAGCCGCCTATGAGCAGGATTGCCGCCGCACGACGCTGTGGCGCAAGATACAGGAGATGCCCTTCGCGCTGGCGATGGAGTTGCGGTATTCCAAGGACGAGATCCTGGCGATCTACATGAACCGCGCTTTCCTTGGGGCAGGCACGCGCGGTTTCGAGGCGGCGGCGCAGCGCTATTTCGGCGTCTCGGCGGCGGCGGTGAACCCGCAACAGGCCGCGATGTTGGCGGGGCTTTTGGTGGCGCCCTCATACTACGCGCCGACGCGCAACCTTGAGCGCGCGCAACGCCGGGCAGCGACCGTGCTGCGGCTGATGGAGGATCAGGGCTATCTGAGCGCGACCGAAGCCACCGCCGCACAAGCCGCACCTGCCACGCTGTCGCAAGCGGCACGCCAAGATCGCGGCGGCGCATTTGCCGATTGGATCATGGCAAGCGGTCCCGATTTCCTGACGCGCGACACGACCGAGGATGTAATCATCCGCACGACCTTTGACCCGGCGATGCAGGCCGCGGCCGAAAGCGCGTTGGCGGAAGTGTTTGATAACCAGGTGCGCGCAGGCTCGGAGGCGCAGGCCGCGATCGTGGTGATGTCGGCTGATGGTGCAGTGCGCGCGATGGTAGGCGGGCGCGACACCGCTGGAACGGGCCTATTCAACCGCGCGACACAGGCGATGCGGCAGACGGGATCGAGCTTCAAACCCTTTGTCTATGCGGCAGCCCTCGATCTGGGATGGCGCTTTGACGATCTGATCCTTGATGCGCCGCTGACGATCAACATTCCCGGATCAGGCCCATGGTCGCCGGAGAACTATACGGGCGAATTCTATGGCGAGGTGACGCTGACCGAGGCGTTGGCGCGGTCGCTCAACACCGCCGCCGTGCGGCTCTCCGAAGAGGTTGGCCGCGATCTGGTGCGCACGGTTGCCGCCGAGTTTGGCATCGCCAGCGATCTGGCGGCGGGGCCTGCACTGGCGCTAGGGGCATCCGAGGCGACCTTGATCGAGATGACGGGGGCCTATGCCGGTATTCTGAACGGCGGCTCGGCGGTATTGCCATATGGGGTGCAGGAATTGCGCCTGGTGGGCGACAGCGAGGCGATGTTTGCCCAGATGACGGGGATACAGGAGCGCGTGATTTCCGAAGGTGCGGCGCGGCAGTTGACCTATATGATGGCGATGGCCGTGGCCGAGGGGACAGGCCAACGCGCGCGCCTGCTCGATCGGGCAGTGGCAGGCAAGACTGGCACCACCAACAGCCAGCGAGACGCGTGGTTCATCGGCTTTACGGGCGACTACGTCGCGGGTGTCTGGATGGGCTATGACGATAACAGCCCATTGACCGGGGTCACGGGCGGCGGGCTTCCGGCCGAGATCTGGCGTCAGACGATGGAACGCATCCATCGCGATCTGCCGCCGCGCCCTTTGCCGAGCATCGACCCAGTGGCCGAAGCACAGGCAAGACCGCAGATGGTGCCACCGCGCGGCGACCCGTTTGGCGCAGGCGCGCAAGACGATGCCGAGCAAATCCTGATGCGGGTCTTGAACGGGCTGTTGGGGCGCAACTGAACCGCCGCTTAGGTTTTTCCTATTGCGACCTTTGGGTGGGGGCGGCTTGTCGGCATGGCTTTGCACCGCCACCTCTCATGGCATGGCGATGCAATGAGAGGGGTGTGTTGCGATGACCGACAAGAAGCCAGAGACGGAATTGACCGCCACAGGTAAGGGCCATGACCTGTCGGCGTGGTTGCGCGGGGATTTAACACTGACATTGCCGCGCTGGGCGCTGGTGGCCGTGGGCCTTGCCGCGTTCATCTTGTTGCTGGTGGCCTTGGATTGAGGGGGCCGGGCATGAAGTTGCACCTCGGACCGGCGGCGCTTTTGGCCGCGTCTTTCGCCGTCGCGGCCCCGTCGCTGGTTGCGGCGGCCACGAGCAAGGGCGAGATGGCCCAGACCCAAAAGATCGCGACGGTCGCGCCGGGCCAAATGGTCACGCTGCAAGGTGTCGTGCTGCGCATCACGGATGAGGATGAATTCATCCTGTCCGATGCCAGCGGGCAAATCCCCGTCTATGTCGGCCCGAACGCAGTACCCGCCGTGACCGGCGAGGCGATCACCGTGACGGGACGGGTCGATGATGATGGCCCGCGCGAGATCTATGCCCAAGCGATCACCCGCGCCGATGGCACGTTGATCACGCTGTCGCATCGCTATTGAACGCAAAAGGCGCCCCGAGGGGCGCCTTTCATCTTGGGATGGGCGGGTGTTGGTGTCACACCGCCTCGTCAATCCATTTTTGCAGCGCGGCCTTGGGGGCGGCGCCGATCTTGTTCGAGACGACCTCGCCATCCTTGAACATGAAGAGCGCGGGGATGCCGCGCACGCCCATCTGCATGGGGGCTTGCGGGTTCTCGTCGACATTAACCTTCACGATCTTGACGCGGCCGGCATATTCCTCGGACAGTTCCTCGAGGGCGGGGCCGATCTGTTTGCAGGGGCCGCACCATTCGGCCCAGAAATCCACCACGACGGGGATATCGGACTGGCGCACTTCGGCGTCGAATGTAGCATCGGAAACGGCGTGTGTGGCCATGGCATCTGCCCTCCTGGCGAATGGGATCGAGTGAAGAAGGTAAGGATGGCTGGGGGCAGGGTCAAGCGCCCCCCGCGCGCACCAGTGCCGCAGCGACCAGCGGGCCGGGCAGGCGCATAAGCGTGGCGCTGCGGGTCCACAAGATTGCCGTGTCGATCCGGCGCGCGGGATAGATCGCGGCGAGCATCTCGGCATAGGCGCCCATCTGGCGCAAAAGCCCCTCTGGCACCGTGGCGGGTTCATCAGGGATGACGGCATTGGTCTTGAAATCTACCGCCAGCACATGGGTATCCGAGACAATAAGCCGGTCGATGACGCCGAGCATCTGGCCGCCGAGCGCCGGAGTGTCGGCGGTCAGTGTCACCTCGGCCAAGGTGTCGCGCGCAAAGAGATAAGCAAGTGCGGGATCGGTCAGGTTTGCCACGGCTTCTGCCAGCAATTCTGTCACCTCGTCAGGTGGTACGCCGCCGGGTTCGCGGGCAAGGATTGCCGGTGCGGCGGCGGCCCAAGCGGCAGGCGGGATCGGCGGCAGATGTTCGAACAGAAGATGGATCAGCCGACCCCGGCGCAGCGCCGCGGCCTCGGCCAGACCGTCATCGGCACCGGCCACGATCTTGTCGCCGCCCAGATCCGAGGGGCTGCGCCCCTGCTCGGCCCGGCGCTCCGGCGATGCGGGGATCGTGGCCCAATCGGGCAGGACGATCTTGGGCGGCGGCGGGTCGGCGGGGGTGGTGATGGGCGACCAATCCCCGGCTTGCAAGCGCAAGCCCCCTTGATCGGGAATGTCCGGCGGCGCGTAGGGCATGGCCCCGCTTGCCTGCATCGCATCGGCGATCGTGGCATACCAGCTATCTGTTGGATCACCGTCCTTGTTGGTGACCTTGCCCGCCGCGGCCACGATCAGCCAGCTTTCGGCGCGTGTCATCGCCACATAGAGCAGGCGATTGCGCTCTTCGTCTTGCGCCTGCGCATGGGCAGCAAGGGCGTCGCGCACGGATGGGATGGCCGTGTCGCGCTGCGGCCAGTGACAGGGGCCGTCATCGGGTGTGAACAGGTCGATCCGATGGCCGCCGCCATGATGCGGAATGGCGGTGTCGGGGAGGAATACCACGGGGGCCTCGAGCCCCTTGGCGCCATGCACGGTCATCACGCGGATCTGGCCGTTGGGCTTGGCCAAGTCGCGTTTCACCGTCACCTCGCCTGCCTCAAGCCAACCGACGAAGCCGGTCAGACTTGGCACCTCCATCGCCTCGTAGGAGAGCGCTTGGTCGAGCATGGCGGCGATTGCATCCTCGGCCTCGGGGCCAAGGCGCGCGATCAGCCGACCGCGCGCACCGTGATCGACCAAGGCCCGCGCGAGGAGATCGTAGGGGCGCAGGAAATCGGCCTGATCGCGCAGGTCGCGCAGCATGGCGACCGTATCGGGCCAGCGGTCTTGGGCTTGGCGCAAAGCCTGCCAGAGAGTGGTGTTTTCGCCCCGTGGTTGGGCCAGAGCATAAAGCGCCTCTTCATCCCAGCCGCAGATGGGCGAGCGCAGCAAGGTGGCAAGCGACAGATCATCCTCGGGCAGGGAGAGAAAGCGCATGAGCGCGATCAGATCCTTGACGGCCAAAGGCTCGGCGATGGCGGCGCGGTCCACCCCAGCCACGGGCAATTCAGCGGTCTTGAGGGCGGCGATGATCTTGTGAAACAGGCCCGAGCGGCGCTGGACGAGGATCAGGATATCGCCCGCCGTCACGGCGCGGCGTTCATCCTTGATCATGATCGGCTCACCATCGGCGATCATCGCGGCGATGCGCTTGGCGATGGCATTGGCCAAGAGGCTGGTATGGTGATCGGCGGTCACGAGGTCTTGGGGGTCGTCCCACGCAACCTTGTCGCGCTTGGGGGTTTCAGGAATGGCGGGCCAAAGATCGACGCGGCCAGGGCGTGTTTCGTGATGGGCTTTGTGCAGCACACCTGGCCCCACACCCAGCGCCCCCGCACCATTGGCCACGCGGTCAACCAGCGACAAGATCACCGGGGAGGAGCGGAAGGAATAGAGCAACTCGCCGGGGTGAAAGGGCAAGTCCACCTCGGCCAGACGGGCGGCGAAATGGTCGCGCATCAGGTCAAAGCCGGTCGGATCGGCGCCTTGGAAGGAATAGATCGACTGTTTCTTGTCACCCACAACAAAGATGGTGCGAGCAATCTCTGTGCGGGCGCCCTCGCCTGCGGCAAACTCGGCGGCGAGGGTTTTGACGATCTCCCACTGGGCGGGGCTGGTATCTTGCGCCTCGTCCACAAGGATATGATCGATCCCGCCATCGAGACGAAAAAGCACCCATTGGGCCATCTTTTCGGTGGTCAAAAGCCGCCGCGTGGCGCGGATCAGATCGTCGAAGTCGAGCCAGCCGCGCAGCGCCTTGGCGTGGCGGTAGCGGGGCAAGAACGCGGCAGCGAAACGGTGCAGCGCATGGGTTCGGCGCGCGGTCATCAGGCCAAGGCGCAAGGGGCGGGCTGCGGCGACACGTTCGGCCAAGGCGTCGTAAGCAGCGACAAGATCGGCCCCCATCGCCTTGCGCACGGTTGTATTGGCGATGGCTTTGGGCATCCCCTCATGCGTGCCTGACATGGTCAGGCAGGCGGCCTCAAGCTCGGCCAGATCGGAAAGCTGCATGGCCGCCCATGGCATGTCACCCAGCCGCGAGGCCAACTTGGCCTGTGCCTTGTTGGCGAGGTCGAGATGGGCGACCAAAGCCTTGGCGAGATCGGCCTCGCCGCCATCAAGGGCGATGGCGAAGACCTGATCCTCGGTCAGGTCGGGGGCGATCCCTGCCCAATCGCAGATCGCCGCCCAATCCCAGGGGTCCGACAACGCGTCTTGTGCATCGGCCACAGCGCGGGCGAGCTTGCGCAGCCCGTCATCATCGCTGAGCAGATCAGCCACCGTGTCGAGGGCGGCCGCCTCCGGGCTATCAGCCAGATCGTCGAGCAGCTCGGCGATCAGCCGGGCCTGTACGCGCTCGTCGATTTCCGTAAATCCGGGGCTGACCCCGGCCTCGAGCGGGAAGCGGCGCAGAACGGTAGCGCAGAAGGAATGGATCGTCTGGATCTTGAGACCACCCGGCGCCTCGATCGCGCGGGCAAACAGGGTGCGCGCACGGCTAAGACGGGCGGGGTCAATCGCATCCTCGCCGATCTCGGCAAGCGTCGCGCGCAGCTTGGCGTCGGGCATCATCGCCCACGCGCCCAAGCGCTGGAACAGGCGGTTTTGCATCTCCATCGCGGCGGCCTTGGTGTAGGTCAGGCACAAGATGCGCTCAGGACCAACCCCTTGCAGCAACAGCCGTGCCACGCGATCGGTCAGCACGCGCGTCTTTCCCGACCCGGCATTAGCCGAAAGCCAGACGGACGTCGCGGGCGCTGCGGCCTTGATCTGGGCAAGGCTGGCCGCGTTCATGCCGCACCCCCTTGGCCCACGGGGATGATCTGGGGGGCATCGGTTTCATCCCATTCGCCATAGCGGGCAAGCTGGTCGAAATCGCCCTTGATCCGGGTATTGGTGACAGCGCGACGGGCGGAAAAGCCCCAAGCGGGGTCTTGCATGTGGCCAAGCCGCTTGGCCAGCCGCGCGGCGATATCGGACAGCTGATCGGGTGTCGGATCGTGGGCCACGATCTCGGGTTTGGTGCCAAGGCCGACATAGGCGATATGGCCTGCGACACTTCCCTTGGGCAGGCCGAAACAGCCCGCAGCCACCATCAGCGCCTCGATCCAGAGTTGCTTGTTGAAGTACTCTTGCTGCTCTTGGGTCGGCGGCGCGCCGGTCTTGTAGTCGTAAAGGGCGAAGCGACCATCCGCCATCCTGTCGATCCGATCGGCCCGACCGATCAGTGTCACGCCGGTGCCGGGGACCGGCCATTCCGATTTCGCCTCGGGGGCCAAGGGCGCGCCACGTTGGCGGCGGATAATCTCGGTCTCGAGGAAGAACCGCGCCGCGCGCGCCATGCGGGCGCGCCACATGCGGCGGACGGCGGGGAACGGCGCCTCCTCGTCCAGCACGCGGTCGGTGAGCGACAGCAAGAGCGCCAAGGCGTCATCGGCTGGCGGCAGGCCATCAAGGGTTTCCTTCAGGAAGAGTTCCAGCACCTTGTGAAGGATCGTGCCGCGCAGCCGCGCGTCGGGATCACTGCGCAACGGGTCAAGCGCGCGCAGGCCAAGCACATGGGTGGCATAGATTGCGTAAGGATCGCGGATCAGTTTCTCGACCTCGGTCAGGGCAAGGCGTTTGGGACGGCTGGCGGCGGGCGGAGCGGGCGCTGGACGCGGCGCAAAGGGAATCGTCTGCGGCGGCGTCACGAAGGCTTCGGCCAAGGCAAGGCTTGCATCACCGCGATCGCGCATCTGTTTGAGGGCGGCGCGGGTTTCGTCATTGGCGCCTTCCATCAGGTTGATCAGACGATTGAGCCACCGTGAAGGGATGGTATCGGTTTCGGCGTTGCGTGCGGCACGGGTCAGCCAGACCTCGGGGGCGCAGATCGCCTGTTGGAAATCATGCGCCGACAGCCCGATCACCCGGTCAGGCAAGCGCAGCCCGACAGCGGCGCGCAAAGCGCGGTTCAGCCAAGGATCGGCGGTCGGCGCGGGTGGCCAGATACCATCGTTCAGCCCTGCGCAGATCAACAGGTCGGCCCCTTGCACGCGGGCCTCTTGCGTACCCCAGATCAGCACATCGGCATGGGGGAAAAGCGGCTGGCGCACGTCGCGGTCGCGCGTCAACCCATCGAAGAGATCGCGGTAATCCATGGCCGAGATTGCGCCGGCATGGGCGGCCTCGGCCTGTAAGTCGTTCATGAGGGCAGCGGCGGCCTCGCCTGCGGCTTCGTGATAGAGTTCGCCGCTTCCCTCCTGCCCCGGACCGGCGGCAAGGGCGTTGGCGCGCGCGATATGGCGCGCGACGCGATCGGCAAAGGGGATGGGGCCGGGCGCGGGTGGGGCCATGATGTGATCGGCAAGCCAGCCCACCCAGGCGATCGCGCCGGGATCTTTGACTCGCTTTTCGGCCCAGGCGAACAGGGCCGCGCGGGGAGGCATACCGGGGGTGCGGCGCAAGAGCTGCACCTCGAGATCGCGGCTGCGCACAAGGTGATCGCCGCGATCCAACCCTGTGTGGCACAAGGGATGCTTGAGGATAATGGCAAGGCTTTCGGGATCGGGGGCGCGCACCTCGAGTGCTGCGACATGGCGCAAGAAGCGACCGGGCGCGGCCAGCGACAAGGGTTGGCCCGCGCTGTCATCGGGGCGGATTCCCCAGCGTGCCAAGGCAGCTGTGATCTGACGCGTCAGCACCCGGTCAGGCGAGATGACGGCGGCGCGCCGCCCTTCGGCAACCGCTTGGCGCAGGCGCAGCGCGATGGCCATGGCCTCGGCCTGTGGGTTGGGGGCTTCGAGCAAGGTCACACCGGCCATGGCAGGGCCGACATCGCGCAAGGCTGGCCCTTCGCGCAGCCATTGATCGGTGACGGGTGCCGGGCGTAGCGCCAGCGATACCAGCGCATCGCGGCTACCCATGGGGCGGCTGGCCGTGGGCCAATCGGGGATAGCATGGGGATCAAGCCCCAACCGATGCGCGAATTTCGCGATGCGGTATTGGGGGTGATCTTCGCCTTCCAGACCGGCATGGCGGTCTTGCAAGAGCTGCGCCCAGATCGCGGCGGGCATGGCGCGATCAAGCCCGGGCAAGATCACCGCCCCTTGCGGCAGGCCCGCCACCGCCGTCATCAGCTGCGCGGTTGCCCCGCGCGACCCGGTGGAGCCTGCGACGATCACCGGATGGCTGGGGGGATCGTCGCGCCACCGCGCGGCAAGAGCCGCGACGATCCGGGTTTGGCGTGCGGCTTGGGTCAGCGCGGCCTCGTCGGCCATGAAATGGGTCACGATCTTGAGGAAGCTTTGTGCGCGCTGCCAATGCTCGGCATGCTCGGCGACATCAAGGGCGGCGACATTGGTCGGGCTGACGCCTTCTTCGAACATCTCGCTCATCAGCTCGGCCAAGCTATCGGCCAGATCGTAAAGGGCCGACCGCGGCGCAAGTTCGGGGGTGTGATCGAGCAGCGCACCGATCAAGCGCACGAGGTCAAGCCTCAGCCGCAAGGGCGAAATGGCGGCGGGGATGCCCGCGATATCGGCATCTTCGCCCAATGCCATCACGGGGCGGATGCGCGGCAGGAAGCCCGCGCCGCGCTGGGCATAAAGGCTACGCAAGCGCCGCTCCATCCGCGCATTGGCGACATAAAGATGAACACGGGCGATCGCCTCGGGCGGGTGATCCGCCAAAAGCCGGTCAAGCCCTGCAATCAGCGCAGCGCAGAAATCGACGCCCAAGGGCGTCGCGAACAGGCGGGGGCCAGTGGTGGGGGGGAAAAGATCATGCATCGGCCAACAAAGCCTCGGCATGTGCCAGCCCTTCGGGGTGGCCGACATCGGCCCAATGGCCGGGATAGGTGACGCCAAAAAGCCGACCTTGGTCGATCAAGGCTTGCCAGATTTCGCGCAGCGAAAAGACCTCGGCGGGGTGGTCGGCCAAAAGGGCGGGCGCGATCAGCTGTGCGCCGGTATGCACAAGGCCCGCATCCGAGCGGTCCCAGGCAAGCCGCCCCTGCGCATCGGGGGAAACATCGCCGCCGCCTTGCCGCCCCACGGCGCGGTCGCCCGGCACAAGCAGCATCAGCGCCCCCATGCGCGCGCCGTCCCATGCCTGTGCCAGCACCGACAGCGGGTCAGGCCCAGCCCAGACCGCATCGGCGTTGAGCGTGGCGATGGGGTCGCTGCCGAGATAGGGCAGTGCGCGCTTGATGCCGCCGCCGGAATCAAGGATCGCGGGGGCCTCGACCGAGAGCGCAATATCGGGGTGGTGAGCGGCCAGATGCGCCGCGATCTGGTCGGCGCGGTAATGGGCATTGACCGCAATCTTGCCGCCACCCGCGCGCGCGGCGGTGATGGCGTGATCGAGAAGCGCGCGGCCTGCGACGGGGATCAGCGGCTTTGGTCGCGCGGCGGTCAGCGCGCCCATGCGGGTGCCGAAACCGGCGGCGAGGATCATCACATCGGGCCTCATGCGCGGACCCCGTCGGCCCAAGGGGCAGTCAGCACACGCAAGGCGGCCACGGGCGCACGCAACGCGGCCAAGGCGGGATCGGCCACGGCGCGGTCGATCAATGCCCCCGTGCGCGACAGGTAGGCGCGATAGCGCGGCTTGCCCCCCTGCCCTGCCAAGCGGTGGAAAATGCCCAAGATGCGCAAGTTGCGCAAAAGCGACAGTGTCGCGATGCGCGAGTTTGCATGATCTAGGGGTAGTCCGTGATCGGCGGCAAAGCGCGCGATCATCGTCGCGCGCCATTCGGCGGGAACCGCGCGACGCGGATCATCCACCAGCGAGGCCAGATCATAGCCCAACGGCAGCGCGACGGCGTCTTGGAAATCAAGAAGCCCGATGCGTGCCACGCCGTCACGCGCGTGCAGCCAGATCAGGTTATCGCCGTGATAGTCGCGCAAAGCCAAAACCGGGGGGCCATCGGCGTGGGCACTCAGGGCTGTGGCAAGCATGGGCTCGAGTTCGGCCAGACCATGCCCGCGCGGTAGAAAATCGAGGGTGAGCGCAATCATTTTCGCCTGTGCCTTCGGGTCGGGGCGGGCAATCCAATCGGGCAGTTCCGCCTGCGCCAGCGCTGCGGTCACATCGCCTGCAACCTGATAGGCGGCATGGGCGCTGCGCGGATCCTCCTGCAACAGACGGGCAAGTGTGGCATCGCCAAAATCCTCAAGCAAGATCAGACCTTGGTCGGGATCGGCAGCGATGACCCTGGGTGCCGAAAGGCCGAGCGCTGCAAGATGTGCGCCGATGCGCAGGAAAGCAGAAAGGCTGTCACGATCGGCAGCGGTCGCCACAGGGGCGAGCATCACGATCGCGCGATCATCGCCGCGCGAGAGGCGCAGGTAAGCCCGGCTCGAGGCATCACCTGCCAAGGGGGCTTGCGCCGCCGCCTGCCATCCAGCCGCGCACAGAAAATGGGTGAGGGCCGCACTCATGGGCCTGCCATCGCAGGACCAAGGCGCGCGGCCAGATCGCAATCGGGCCGGGCGAACAGCGTCGCATGCCGCGCATCGGGGTTGTGCGGCGGCGTGTCGAGGCGCAGACAGACAGAGGTGTCAGGCCAATCGGGCGCGATGCGGTCGGGCCATTCTACCACGCAGACCACCTGTTCCATCGCGACATCAAGGCCAAGCTCGCCAATCTCGTCAGGATCAGAGAGTCGGTAAAGATCGGCGTGCCAGACCTCTCCCATGGGGGTGTCATAGCTTTGGACAAGGGTAAAACTGGGCGAGGGGATATCGGTCGTCTGCCCCGCGGGGCCAAGCAGCGCGCGGATCAAGGCGCGGGCAAAATGGCTTTTTCCGGCGCCAAGCTGACCTTGCAGCAAGATCGTATCGCCGGGGCGCAAGGCCGGGGCCATGCGCGCGGCCAGATCGGCCGTCGCCACAGGATCGGCAAGCACCATGCACGCCGCGGCTCGCCAGCCCAAAGGCTGCGGTGCCAGGTCAGGATCAAAGGCTGGGGTATCTTCGGCGCACATCACGTCGCAGAGTTTAGCCATCCCGCCCAAAGCTGCAACGCGCGATCGCGATGTGCGGCGCTATTCCTTGCCGTCGCATGCAGGACGATAATCGGCAGTGGCTTCGGCAAAGTAGGGTTGCACAGGCGCAGGCGGTGGCGCGAAAGCGGCAGGAAACGGCGCTTCGACACAAGGGGTCGCGGGATCATGCGCGCGGTGATGGAACCCAACCATCATGGCGCCCCCTGACAACGGGGTCACATCGAGGTGCAAGGCGCGCCCATCGGTCAGGACGATCCCCCTATCCCATGCGGCACGGTCGGGTTGCGGATTGGAAAAGTTGGAAATCGCGACCCAAGCATCGCTGGTATTTGCCTGCGCCTGCCAATCGCGGATCGCATCGCGGACGGTCAAGGCACCAACGATGGCACCCAGATCGACCTGCCAGAGCTTCGCATAGGCGGTATTGGCCAAGGCCAACCGCCCATCGGCAGCAAAAACGGCAATGGCTTGCGGCAAGGTATCGAGGAGCGATTGATGCAAGTCCAGATCGCCGCGGAATTTCCGGGTCAGCGACACCTCGGCGGTGATGTCTTCGAACATGAAGGCCAAGGCACCATCTGGGTGGGGCCGCCCGATCACACGAAAGCTTTGCCCGCCGGGCAGCGTCCAGAGTTCTTGAAAGGTCCCATCTTCCGCCCCGCGTTCCAGCCGCGCAATCTCATCGCGCCAAGAGCGGTAATTCTTGGGCTCGGGCATGCGCTGGTGATCACGCAACGCATCGAGAAAGGCAAAAAAGCCCGGTCGCGCGGAAAGGAACTGTGGCGAGAGCGTCGAGAGCGTGACCAGCGAGGGATTGAACAAGACCAGTTCGCGCCGCTTGTCAAAGATCGCCAAGCCGATGGGAAGTTGCGCGAAGGTCTTGGACAGGGTTTGCACGAAATTGCGCAACGAGATCTCGGCCCCGACCAACCGGTCGCTGGGCAGAGCGGTACACCACAGGCTGTCGTCAGATTGGCGGGTGACGGCAATCTCGAACCACAGCGCACCCTCATGCGCGGTCGCGATGGCTGGATCATGGGGCAAAAGCGGCAGGTGACAGCGGCGCAGGCTCCCTGGTTCGGGGGGCGGATCGAGATGATCGGCAAAGAGGTTTGGCAATGCCCATGGCGCGCGTGAATGGTGGCTGGCCATGAGACGCTCGGCCAAGGCGACATAGGCGGCATTGGCCCAAACGACACCACCATCGGGGGCCATGCGCCAAATCGGGCAGCGCGCCCCATCGAGGCCATGACGCAAATCGCCAATCTCGCCGTTGAGCGCCAAGAGGGTTGCACCGTCGATGACCTGTCGGCCACTGCCCGGCTCGCTTGGGCCGATGGTGATGACCAGCCGATCATCTTCGAGCCGACCGGCGATCGACAAGAGATCTTGGCCAAAGGTCGCGGGCAGCAAGAACGCCTCGCCCCGTCGGGCGAGGCCTGCAAAACGCGCGGGCAAATCGGGGTTAAGCGGCTTGAGCGCGCGCGACAAAAGGTCAAAAGCGGTGCTGCGGTCGGTATCGACGCGCAGGAAGGCATCGTTGGGGTCGATGGCCGAAAGCAGATAGCCCTGGCGGAACTCGTAGCGGCGGGGCGCATCGGCAAAGACGATGCCCTTGGTCGATTGCAGGCTGCGCGCACCAATAAGGGTGCTGGCAACCCAAAGCCCGAATGCCGCGCTGAGCAAGCTGACACCGGCGAAAAAGACCACGCTGGAGAGTTCTGGCAATATCCTGCTCCCTTCGCATCTGTGCTGTCACGCAGACTGGCAGGGAACGGTTAACAGGGTATTAAGTCGGCACCGGCGCCGAAAGCCTATCTTTGCACATGGGGCGGATCGGGCCGCCCCTGCGAGATCTAGATCGGGATGGGCTGGTTCTCGCCCAAGGGGGCGCTGGTGGTCTCAGGGGCGCGCGCGATCGCGGCAAAGGCCCAGACCACCGCGACCACGGCACCGGATTTCTCCGTCTTGTCCTCGACCGACAGGAACGGATCGGTCGCGTTCTCGAAGCTGACGCGCGCGCCTGAGCGTTCCAGCAGGGTCTTGGCAATGAACAGCCCCAGCCCCATCCCCTCGTAGCCGGGGCGGGCGGGGCTTTGCGCGCGGGCGCGGCGGCTGAGGAAGGGATCACCCAAGCGGCCGAGCAGATCTTGTGGATAGCCCGGACCGTCATCGGTGATGAAAAGCCTGATCTGATGAGCATCCCAGCGCGCCTCGATCCAGATCTGAGTGGCGGCGAAATCAACCGCGTTTTGCACAAGATTACGCAGGCCGTGGATCACCTCGGGTTTGCGCCAGATTACCGGCTGAGGCGTCTCGGCCTCCCCCTCGGCGACGAAATCGTAATTGATCGCCACACCGCGCGCGGCATGGGGTTCGGCGGCTTCGCGCACCACCGCGGCCAAGGGGGCCGAGCGCATATGCAGATCGTCCTTCCCCGCCCGCCCCATGGAACGCAAGATATCGCGGCAGCGGTCGGCCTGATCGCGGATCAGTTTGGCGTCTTCGGCGAGTTGGGGGTGATCACCCAATTCATCGACCAATTCGGTCGAGACAAGTTTGATCGTGGCCAGGGGCGTGCCAAGCTCATGGGCGGCAGCCGCGACGACACCGCCCAGATCGGTCAGCTTTTGCTCGCGTGCAAGGGCCATCTGGGTCGCCAGGAGCGCCTGGCTCATCGAATGTGTCTCGGAGGTGATCCGCCGCGCATAGGCGGACAAAAAGACGATGCCGATGCAGATCGCCATCCAGAAACCCATGATGAACATGGGCGGCAGTTCCAAGATTTCGCCCGATTGCAGCGTGAGCGGGACATGAAACAGCCCCAAAAGCGTGATCATCAAAACCGCCAAGACACCCAAGATGATCGTCGAGCGCACGGTCAGCGCGGTTGCCGAGATGGTCACCGGCGCAAGGATCAACAGCGCAAAAGGGTTGTTCAGCCCGCCGGTCAGGAACAACAGGAAGCTCAGCTGCGACAGGTCGAACAGCAGCGTCAGCATCGCATCGCGATCTGAAAGGCGTTGGTTCTCGGGGAAGATGGTCATCGCCACGAGGTTCGAGACAACCGACGCGCCAATGGCCAGAAAGCACAGCCCCAGTTCGACCCGTAGCCCAAGCTGAAAGGCAGCAAAGACCACTGTCACCGTCTGCCCCAGGATCGCCAGCCAGCGCAGCACCAAGAGCGTGCGCAGACGCACCCAATCGCTGCGGGCGTCTTGGCGGACGAAATCAAAGGCTGGATCGCGTGGCGCGCTGGCCATTGGGGGGGCTTTCTGTCACAGGGGCCGGGTCGTGAATTGATAGAGCGACAGGGTTAAGTAGGCAACGCCGCCCATTCACGGTGCCTATATTGATATCGGAGAAGCTGACGATGACCCGCATCTATGCCCTTGCCTCGGCCGTGTTGATCGGCGCGCTTATGCTTGGTGCCGCGGTTGCCGTGTACCTGGGACAGATGCGCGGCGGATCGGAGGACCAATTTGCTCAGTGCCGCGCCAGTGTGGTCGCCGGTGGCGCGGGCGCCATTGGCGGACCCTTCACGCTGGTGGATGAAACCGGCACGACTGTGAGCGATGCCGATGTCATCACAAAGCCCACGCTTTTGTATTTCGGCTATACGTTCTGCCCTGATGTCTGCCCCCTCGACACGGTGCGCAATGCCGAAGCGGTCGATATCCTCGCGGCGGATGGCCATGATGTGCTGCCGGTGATGATCTCGGTTGATCCGACGCGCGACACACCCGAGGTGATGGCGGCCTTCACTGCCAATATCCACGAACGCATGCTGGGGTTGACCGGCACACCAGAACAGACAGACGCCGCCGCGCGGGCCTATCGCGTCTATTATCGATCGAACCGCGAAGGCGACGATCCTTATTACCTGGTCGATCATACGGCTTTTACCTATCTTGTGTTGCCCGAGCATGGTTTCGTCGAGTTCTTTAGCCGCGAGACCGCGCCGCAAGAAATGGCCGAACGGACGGAATGTTTCGTCGAAGCAGGCGGTTGACCCGTTATCATTGTCGCTGCAACGTTAAATTGACCGCTTCGGTCGATTGCCTGTAAGAGGGATCAACCAGCACTCGCCCAGAAGGAGAAGCCGCATGTCACAAGAGCGTAGCCTCAGAGACATCGGACCCGACAAGACCTTGCTGCTCGTCGATGATGACGAGCCGTTTCTGCGTCGTCTGGAGCGGGCGATGGAAAAGCGGGGCTTCACGGTCGAGGCCGCCGAGACGGTCGCCGCCGGAAAGGCCATCGCCCATGCCCGCCCCCCGGCTTACGCGGTGGTCGATCTGCGGCTTGAGGATGGCAACGGGCTGGACGTGGTCGAAGCGCTGCGCGCCAAGCGGCCTGATTGCCGGATTGTCGTGCTGACGGGTTACGGCGCGATTGCGACCGCGGTGGCTGCGGTCAAGATCGGGGCGACCGACTATCTGTCGAAACCCGCCGATGCCAATGATATCACCGCCGCCCTATTGGCCGATGAGGAAGAATTGCCGCCGCCGCCGGAAAACCCGATGTCGGCTGACCGGGTGCGCTGGGAACACATCCAGCGTGTCTATGAGCTATGCGACCGCAATGTCAGTGAAACGGCCCGGCGGCTGAATATGCATCGTCGGACGTTGCAGCGTATTCTCGCCAAACGCTCGCCGCGCTAAAAGCCCATCATCGACCGTCCCTTGCCTCCTTGGAGAAGCTGATGTCCCTGCGTGCCATGATCGCTGTTTGTGCGGCGCTTGCCCTGTCGGCTTGCCTCACCACGCCGCGTGAACCGCCGCCACCGCCGATCTCGCTCGATGCGCAGGGGATCCAGCCCACGGTCAGCGGCTTACGCATCGATTTTGGTCGCGCGCAGGTGGGGGTGATCGACACCGTCTCGCGGCTGTTGGGTGAAGGGCCGGACGAAATCGTGACCAGCGCCGAATGTGGGCCAGGGCCGATCACGGCGGCAGCCTGGGAAAACGGGCTGACGCTGAACTTTCAAGATGGCGCTTTCGTGGGGTGGGTGAACACCGATCCCGATCTGGCGGTGGCGGGCGGGTTCCGCGCCGGACAGCCGCGGCTTGAGATGCCGCCGGTCAGTTTCCAGATCACCTCGCTCGGGACAGAGTTTGCACGCTCGGACATCGCGGGACTTTTGACCGAGGGTGACGCGGCGATCCGGCTGCTTTGGGCCGGGCGGACCTGTTTCGCAAGGTAAGTGCGCGTCAGTCCAGATCGTAGCGTTTGAGGATCTTGTCGACGATCAGCCCATTGGCCATGCGATAGCCGGAAATCCGGCCGTAATCGGCAAAACCGCGCGATTGGTAATAGGTCAGACCGCTGACATTGTCGGCACGGATATTGGCGCTGATCCAATGATAGCCAAGCGCGCGGGCAGCCACGCATGTGGCCGAAAAAAGCGCCGAGCCGATCCCAAGCCCTTGGTGGCCGGGTTTGGCAAAGGTCGCGATATCGGCGGCTTCGGGTGGTAAGGCGGTGCTGGGGGCGATCCACTGAAAGCCCACGATCTGGCCGCCTTCGGTTTCGGCCACGTGCCATGCCGAGGCTTGGGGCGCGTCCTGCATCCAATCCCGGATGGTGGCGGCGTCAACCTCGCCGGTGATAGCGGTAGTGCCGCCGATGGCGATGACCTCGGCCAAGATCGCGGCCATGTCGCGTGCATCAAGCGGATGGGCGGGGCGTACCGTGATCATAGTGCTGCCATCAGGGCCGCATGGCGCGCGGTAAAGGCGTCCCGCACCGCGATGGGCGGGCGCAAGACCAGTTCCAACCCCGCGATCAAGGCCGGATCGGGCGCGCCAAAAAAGCGGTCGGCCTCGGCCACGGAGAAACCGGCAAGCTGTGTCGCCTCAAGCCATGCAGACACCTTGTCGGCGCGTTTGATCAGCGCCTTAACCGGGGCGGGCAGCAAGGCCGGCAGGCCAAAACGCAGATGGATCGCCGCCGTCAACCGCTGGTCCAGCGCACCATAGCCGGGGCCGACCGCCGCCTTGACCGGGGAAATCATGTCGCCGATCACGTATTCGGGAGCATCGTGCAAAAGGGCGGCAAGGTGCCATTTGGCGGGCCAATCAGGCTTAAGGCGGCGACAAATCACCTCGACCAGCAGGGAATGTTCGGCCACGGAATAGGCGTAATCGCCGCGCGTCTGCCCGTTCCAGCGCGCGACGAAGGCCAGCCCATGGGCGATATCAACGATCTCGATATCGACCGGGGTCGGGTCGAGAAGGTCAAGCCTGCGGCCCGACAGCATGCGTTGCCACGCGCGGGGTGGTGTCTTGGGCATGGGCCACCTTTCGGGTTTTGGCGGCTTGATAGCATCTGTGCCGGTTTGGGCCAGCCCCCCCATTGGCCGCTTGGCATTGCCGGAAAGGTGTTCGGGTGCTAAGTGCGCCACAAAATACCCGAGAGTAAGGATAGACCAAGTGAACGATTACATCGTCAAGGACATCGCGCTGGCCGAGTTTGGCCGCAAGGAACTGGATATCGCCGAAACGGAAATGCCGGGCCTGATGGCGCTGCGCGAGGAATATGGCGCGAAAAAACCGCTTGCTGGCGCGCGCATCGTGGGCTCGCTTCATATGACGATCCAGACCGCGGTTCTGATCGAAACCTTGGCCGATCTGGGCGCCGATGTGCGTTGGGCCAGCTGCAACATCTTTTCGACGCAAGATCACGCGGCGGCCGCCATCGCCAAAGCGGGTATCCCGGTTTTCGCGATCAAGGGTCAAACCCTCGAGGAGCATTGGGATTATCTCGACAAATCCTTCCAGTTCGCGGATGGGCCGAACATGATCCTCGACGATGGTGGGGATGCGACGCTCTATGTGCTGCTCGGCGCGCGCGCCGAAGCGGGCGAAGAAATCATCCCCGTGCCGCAATCCGAGGAAGAAGAGGTCATCAAGGCCCAGATCAAGAAGCGCATGGCCCAAAGCCCCGGCTGGTTCACAAAGATCAAGGCCCAGATCAAGGGCGTGTCCGAGGAAACCACCACGGGCGTGCATCGGCTTTATGAATTGCAGAAGTCGGGCCAGCTGCCCTTCCCCGCGATCAACGTCAATGACAGCGTCACCAAGTCGAAATTCGACAACAAGTACGGCTGCAAGGAATCGCTCGTCGACGGTATCCGCCGCGCCACCGACACGATGATGGCGGGCAAGGTTGCGGTCGTCTGCGGCTATGGCGATGTGGGCAAGGGCTCGGCGGCCAGCTTGCGCGGCGCGGGTGCGCGCGTGAAGGTGACCGAGGCCGATCCGATCTGCGCGCTGCAAGCGGCGATGGACGGGTTCGAAGTGGTGCTGCTCGAGGATGTGGTGGATAGCGCCGACATCTTCATCACCACGACCGGTAACCGCGACGTCATCCGCATCGAGCATATGCGCGCGATGAAGGACATGGCGATCGTGGGCAACATCGGCCATTTCGACAATGAGATCCAGGTCGCGGCCCTACGCAACCACAAATGGACCAACATTAAGGACCAGGTGGACATGATCGAGATGCCCTCGGGTTCGCGCATCATCCTGTTGTCCGAGGGGCGTTTGCTCAACCTGGGCAATGCGACCGGCCACCCGTCTTTCGTGATGTCGGCCAGCTTCACCAACCAGGTTCTGGCGCAGATCGAGCTGTGGACCCGTGGTGAGGCCTATGGCAACGAGGTCTATGTCCTGCCCAAGGTGCTGGATGAAAAGGTCGCGCGCCTGCATCTGGCCAAGATCGGCGTGAAGCTTACGCCGCTGTCCAAGGATCAGGCCGACTATATCGGTGTGGCGCAGGAAGGGCCGTTTAAGCCCGAGCATTACCGCTATTGAGATGGCCCGCATCGCGCTGGATTGGCCGCCCCCTTGGGGGCGGCCTTTTTCATGGCACTTTGTGGCTGCGCTGCGTCGTATCACCTTTCTTTTGAATTAATCTTTTGACAGAGGGGCCACCTTGGGTAACGTCGCAGCAGAGCTTGGCCGCATGTGGCAAGCCCGTGACCTGCGTGACGAGGAGTAAAGAGTATGGGTAAGCGCGACGATCTGATCGCAAGATATGCCGACGATCTGAAGAACAAATGCGGCATGACGCCGGACATGGACCTTTTGACCAAGGTAACGATCGGCTGCGGCCCGTCGATCTATGACGCCGATGCCTCGACCGTTGCGGGCAGCCAGCCAGGTGAGATCGAGACGGTCAAGAAGAATTTCCTGATCAAGAAGCTGGGGTTGGCCGATGGGCCGGCACTTGATGCCGCGATCGCATCGGTGATCGAGACCTATGGCCGGTCCGAGCGCAACAAGTATCGCGCGGTGATCTATTACATGCTGACCAAGCAATTCGGCAAAGAAAGCGTTTACGGCTAAGCCACGGCTCTGCTGTGCCGCATCTGGGCCTGTCCCGCAGGGATAGGCCCTTCGCATTTGTGGAAAATACAGCGTGAATGCGACAGGTTATTTCTTTGCCTGCGCCCTTTGCGTGGGGTATCACGATGCCAATACCCGACCAGGATGGACGGGCCTAACATCAAGAACACGCGGAGCGAGTGAGCGCGTGGGTGGTGGAGGGCCTCGCGCTGTCGGGGCCCTCCTTTTTCATTTGGCCGCATCTGTAGGGTGCCTCGTGATCGGCGCACCATGCGACCGGCGGTGCGCCGATCACGGCGCACCCTACGGTTCAGCCCACACCGAAAAGGCCCAGCACCAAACCGATCAAGGTGCATCCTGTCACGGCATAGCCGCCGTCAATCACCGTCAGCATCACCCGTCGCCCGGCATAGGCATTGTTGATCATCACCCATGGTGCAACGAAGAATAGCCCAACGCCAAAGCCGCTTGCTGCTGCGGGAATTGCCCCCGACACGCCGGACATGACCAACATATGGCGCATCATGCCAGCCACCAGGAGCATTGCGAGCGCAGACAAAATAAAGGGCAGCGGGGTACCACCGTGCAATGGTTTGCCATCCGCATCACAGGGGATCGCGGCCGCGCGCAGCCATGGGCGGGACCAGGCCATGTACCAGCCCGCACCCCAGAACCAAGCGACGGCTGCCGCCACGATCACCGCAAAAATTTCCATCGCCGCTTACCTTGAAACGTACATCCCCACAGCCTGCCGTGGCCGTTTCATCGCGTCAATCCAATCCGCCCATCTGGCAGATGATCGCCCATTGATCAGCGCTTACCGGCTGCACGGACAGGCGCGGACTTTTGACCAGCGCCATGTCGGCCAGATCGGGCTGCGCCTTGATCGCGGCCAGCGTCACGGGACGCGGCAAAGCGCGCTCGGCCTTGAGGTTGACCGCATCCCATGCGGGATCATCGCTGGTGCTGTCTGGATGTGCCGTGGCAATGACAGAAACGATGCCCACCACCGCCTTGTCGCTTTGGGAATGGTAAAAGAACCCCAGATCACCGAGCGCCATCTCGCGCATGAAATTGCGCGCCTGGTAGTTGCGCACGCCTGACCACTCCTCGCCCAGAGCGCCCTTGGCCACCTGTTGATCCCATGACCATGCATCGGGTTCGGATTTGAAGAGCCAGTAGCGCATCGGTTCACTCGGGCTTGAGGGGGCGGTTGAGCAGGGCCTCCACGATCATTCGCAGATTGGCCCGCCCATCGGCAAGGGCGGCCACCGCATCTGCGATGGGGGTGTCGAGATCTGCCCGTGCCGCGATCTCGCGCGCGGTGTGCAGCCCCTCGACCGTCACATCGGGGCCGAGGCTTTCGCCGCGGGCCAGCGCCATGCCGTAGCGGAAATTGCGTGATTTCTGCGAGGTGCAGGTCAGCACCAGATCGCCCAGCCCCGACAGGCCTTGCAAGGTTTCGGGGCGGGCGCCTTGGGCGGTGGCAAGGCGCGTCATCTCGGCCAGCCCCCGGGTGATCAGCGCGGCGCGCGCGCTTTCGCCATAGCCGGCGCCGACCACGACACCCGCGGCAATCGCGACCACGTTCTTGAACGCACCACCGAGTTCCGCGCCGATCACATCGGTCGTGCGGTAAAGCCGCAAGAGCGGTGTGGAGAGCCGATCTTGCAGCATCGCCCCCGCCCGGTCATCAGCGCAGGCCAAGGTGAGCGCGGTAGGCAGGCCCGCTGCGATATCGACCGCAAAGCTCGGGCCGGTCAGCTGTGCCGCCCGGGCGGCGGTATGGCGCGCGATCAGCGCCGTGGGGCCAAGCCCGGTCGCGCGATCGATCCCCTTGGCGCAAGAGACCAGTATTTGTGCGCCAAGCGGTGTTGTGGCCAAAAACGCACCAAGCCTTTGCGTAGGCAAGGCCAAGAGCGCCAGATCGGCGGTCAGATTGGCGGCATCTTCGGTCACATGCAGACCGAGGGGAAAGGCAAAACCCGGCAAGCGACCGGCGTTTTCGCCTGCCTGCGCCATAGCGGCGGCGTCGCCTCGGACCAGAAGGGTGACGTGATGACCCGCCGAAGCATAGGTGATGGCAAGTGCGGTGCCAAAGGCGCCTGCGCCGATGATGTCAATGCGCGCGCTCATGCCTTGGCGCCCTTCTTGCCCGAGCCGATCAAAGGTGTCGCATCGCGGTCAAGCGGCCAGCGCGGGCGCGCCGACAGGGTCAGATCGTCGATCCGTCCCGCTTGCAGCGCCAAAAGCCCGGCAAAGGCGATCATCGCGGCATTATCGGTGCAAAGTGCCAAGGGCGGCGCGACAAAAGGCAGGCGCGCATCGGCGGCCACCGCCATCAGCCGCGCGCGCAAGACACGGTTCGCAGCCACACCGCCGGCCACGGCAAAGCCTGTCAGCCCGGGCTGACCAGCGAGCGCACGGGCGGATTTGAGCGCCAGAATATCGGCGACCGCCGCTTGGAACCCGGCGCAGAGATCGGCGCGATCTTGTTCAGACACCCCGCCTTGGGCTGCGATCAGTTGGTCGCGCGCCCGTAAAACAGCCGTTTTCAGCCCCGAAAAGCTGAGATCGCATCCGGGCCTGTCCAATAGCGGGCGGGGCAGGTCGAAACGTGCAGGATCACCGGCAAGGGCAGCGGCCTCGACCGCCGGACCGCCGGGCTGAGAAAGGCCCAAAAGCCGCGCGACCTTGTCGAAGGCCTCGCCGGGGGCGTCGTCGATGGTGCCGCCAAGGCGCGTGAATGCATCCGCGCCATCCACGCGCAAGAACTGGCAATGCCCACCTGAGACCAGGAGCATCAGATAAGGAAAGGCCAGCCCATCGGTCAAAACCGGGGTCAGCGCATGCCCGGCAAGATGGTTCACCCCGACCAAGGGCTTGCCCAGACCCATCGCCAGCCCCTTGGCCGCCATGACGCCCGACAAGACCCCGCCGATCAGCCCTGGCCCAGCGGTGACGGCAATCGCGTCGATCTGCGACAAGGTCATGTCGGCGACGGCCAAGGCCTGTTCTACCACGAGATCGAGCTTTTCGGCATGCGCGCGTGCTGCAATCTCTGGGACCACACCACCATAGGCCGCGTGCAGATCGGTTTGGGCGGCAACGACGCTGGCCAAGATCGCGGGCGCCACGCCGCGCGCATGCAAGATTGCAGCGGCAGTGTCGTCGCAGCTCGATTCGATGCCGAGAATGGTCAGGGCTAAGGTCATGGGCATGCGTTGTCAGATCATCCCTTGGCAGGTAACACTCGCCCCCATGCCTGACAATGCCGCAGCCATTGCACCCTTGATCTTGCTGACCCGCCCAAAGGCGGCGTCGGACGCATTCGCCTTTGCTTTGCGATCGGCGCTTGGGCCGGTTGACATCATCATCGCGCCGGTGATGGCGATCGTTGCAATCGGCGGTTTTCCCGATCTGGCCGATGCGGATGGGCTGATATTTACCTCGGCGGCCGGCGTGGATGCTTTTGCCGCGCAAAGCGAGCGGCGCGATCTGCCCGCTTGGTGTGTGGGCGCGCGCACAGCGGCGGCGGCCACGGCCATCGGGCTGCGCGCGCAAAGCGCCGATGGTGATGCCGATGCTTTGGTGGCTTTGCTGGTGCAATGCGCGCCGCGCGGGCGGTTGGTGCATCTTTGCGGCACACATCAACGCGGTGATGTCGCGGCACGGCTGAGCGCCGCCGGGCTTTGGGCCGAGGCCATCGCGATCTATGATCAAAGGGCCGTTCGGCCCAACCCTGATCTTGCCATGGCGCTTGCGCATCCGGGGCCGATCATCGCGCCGCTGTTTTCACCCCGCAGCGCCACGCTTTTCGCGCAAGCAGCCGGTGATGCCATGGTTACACCCGTCGCGCTGAGCGCGGCCGTGCGCGATGTCCTACCCGCCGCGATGGCGGCGCGTTGCCATCTGGCCAGCCATCCCGATGCGCCGGCGATGATCCGCGCAGTGGCGAAGTTGATTTCTGCGCATGCGGCGGGTTGAGGGGTCGGTTAGGCTGGTCTAGGTTGTTCAGGGCGCAACTGTAAGCTGCGCTGGACATTTGAGAGTGTACATTCAAAGGACATATCAGGTGGTAGGCGCAAGCGCGAAAAGCTCAACCAGCACAGGCAATCGGCGCAAGGCAAAAGGCCGGTCCGACGCCACCGAAACCCAGCCACAAGGTGCCGCGGAACCTGTCGAAACCGCCGCCACCGATTCGGCCATGACCGCTGCAAGCGAGGCATCTCCAAACGTATCCGAGGGGAGCGCGGCGGATAGCGTGTCGGCTGAGGCCCCGAATACGATCGTGGCGGCGGCGGTGCTGGACGCCACCGGCACTGCCGAGAATGTGATCGAAGACCTGCGAGAGCCGCCCGCCGCGCCGCCGCCCCCCGCACCGCAACAGCGCGCAAGCATGGTGCCGCTGGTGATCGGTGGGATTGTCGCTGCCGCGATTGGCTATGGCGCGGCCTATATGGGCCTGTTGCCCGCGCGCCAAGACCCAGGCAGCGCCGATCCAGCCGTGGCAACGGCCCTGACCGAGCAAGGGGCGACCCTGGCCGCGCTTCAAGACCAACTCGCCACGCTGACCGCAACGGTCGCACAGACCACGCCGCTCGCCATGGGTGAGGTGGACCTGTCGCCGGTGATCGACCAAATCGCGGCGCTGTCTGCGCAGATCGACGCGGCGGGCAGCGGGATCACCCGTTTGGCAGATCGGGTCGATGCCTTGGAAAACCGCCCCATGTTTACCGGCAATGCCGATGCGGATGTGGTGGCCGCCCAACAAGCCGCCGATGCACGTGCGGCCGCCCTCGCCGCAGAGCGCGACGCCCTCGCCGCCGAAGCCGCCGCGCGCGAAGCCGCAGCCGCAGAGGCCGCGACGCAAGCCGCCGAAGCTGAGGCCTCTGCCGCCCAAGCAATCGCCGCGGCCGAGGCGGCCCTTGCCCGCGCCGCCGCCGAAGCGGCCCTTGGCCAGGTTCAGGCTGCCCTCGTGAGCGGGTCGGGCTTTGCCGCGCCGCTTGCCACCATTGCGGCCACGGTCGATATCCCTGCCGCGCTGCAAGCGGTGGCCGAGGCCGGTGTACCGACACAAGATGCGCTGGCGCGCGGCTTTGCCCCCTTGGCGCGCGCAGCCCTGCCCGTCGCCTTGCAGGAAACTGCCGGCGAAAGCATGGGCGAGCGGCTTGGCGCTTTCGTCATAGGCCAGATCGGTGGCCGGGCGGTAACCCCGCGCGAAGGCGACGACCCTGATGCCGTGCTCAGCCGCGTCGGAGCGGCCGTCGCGGATGGCGATCTGGACACGGCCTTGGCCGAGATCGCGGCATTGCCGCAAGGCGCGCGAGACGTTCTGGCGCCTTGGGTTGCCGATGTCGAAGCGCGGCGCGCGGCAGAGGCGGGGCTGGCAACGCTCGGCACCGCGCTTGCGGCAACCGGCAACTGAAAGGGTGCGGCGATGCTATGGTCCTTGCTGAAAGTCCTGATCTTCGTCGCCCTGATCGGCGGGCTGACATATGGCGCGGGCCATCTCATGGAGATGGGCGAACTTGCGCTTCTGACGGTGATGGGGCGCGAATTCGTGCTGACGCCGCTTCTGGCGATCCTTGGGGCGATCGTCTTGCTCGTCGCGGTATGGCTGTTGTTCAAGCTGGTCGGGCTATTGGTGGCGAGTTTGCGGTTCCTCAATGGTGACGAGACCGCGATCACCCGCTATTTCAACCGCCGCGCCGAGCGCAAGGGCTACGAGGCGCTGGCCGAGGGGATGATGGCGCTCGCCGCAGGCGAAGGGCGGCTGGCGATCCGCAAGGCCGAGCGGGCCGAAGCCTATCTTGGCCGCCCCGAATTGACCAAGCTGGTCGTCGCCCAAGGGGCCGAGATGGTCGGTGATGCCGCTTTGGCGACCGCGACATTCAAGGCTTTGGTGGCCGACGATCGCACCCGCTTTGTCGGCGTACGCGGCCTGATGAAGCAAAAGCTTGCCGCAGGTGATACCGAAACGGCGATGAAGCTGGCCGAGAAGGCGCTCGCGCTACGCCCGCGCAACGAAGAGGTGCAGACCACGCTTCTCCAGCTTCAGGCGCAGCACGAGGATTGGTCGGGCGCACGCGCAACACTGGCCGCCGCGCTGAAATCGGGGAACCTGCCGCGCGATGTGCATAAGCGCCGCGATGCGGTGCTGGCGCTTGCCCATGCCCGCGACGCGATGGCCGAAGGCAAGATCGCCGAGGCGACGCGCGATGCGGAAAGCGCGCAGCGCATGGCGCCGGGGCTGGTGCCAGCCGCAGTCATGGCTGCACGGTTAGCCATCGCCGAAGGCAAGGCAAAACAGGCCGAAAAGATCGTGAAGGCCGCTTGGGCGACCGACCCGCACCCCGATCTGGCCGCCGCTTTTGCCGAGATCGCACCGAACGAGACACCTGCCGAACGCGTCAAACGCTTCAAGCCGCTGATCGCCAAGCATGCAGGCCACCCCGAGGCCAAGATGCTCGAGGCGGAATTGCAGATCGCCGCCGAGGATTTCCCCGCCGCACGGCGCGCACTAGGCGATCTGACCCAGACACATCCAACCGCGCGCGCCCTGACCATCATGGCCGCGATCGAACGTGGCGCAGGGGCCGAGGATCGGCTTGTGCGCGCATGGCTGGCCAAAGCGGTGATGGCCCCGCGCGGCATGCAATGGGTCTGTAACAGTTGCGGGCATGTCCATGCGGAATGGCGCCCGGTCTGTGGCCATTGCGGCAGCTTCGACAGCCTCAGCTGGCAAGAGATTGCCCAAAGCGAGGCAGCGCTGACCGGCCCGTCGCAGATGCTCCCCCTGATCGTCGGCGCGCTGGAAGGTCACCGCCAATCGACCGATGACGCCGAGATCGCGCTAGACCAAGCCAGCCAAGCCTCAGCTGACATGGATCGCCCAGCGCAAGGCAGCAATGGCAGCGAGACGGACCGAAAATAGGGCTAGGCATGCCTCACCGGGCTTGCTAAGAGGCCCCCCAGCGCAAGGCGGCAAGATGAAATACACCGCCGCCTGCGCGACTTGGGACACGCGCCCAAACTGAGAAGAAGGCCGCTGTAGCTCAGCTGGTAGAGCACGTCATTCGTAATGATGGGGTCGGGGGTTCGAGTCCCTTCAGCGGCACCATTCTTCTCTCCGACATCATCCGATGACATCCTGAACGGCCTTTTTTATAAGGGCATTGCGAGATGCCTTTGTCCGATGTTGTCCGGGCATGTGTGAAGAAGCGCCCCCAGATCGGGGGCTTTCTTGGGGGCATCGCGCATATGATCTGATCGAGGGAAATCGGACCATTTGGGCCTGAAGTTTTCCGCTACGCTGTCCTAGCCGGGAGGGGCATGGATCAATGGCAGGTCGGCGCCGACATGATCCTTGCGTGCCGCACATCACGCCACATCAAGGCCGCTCCGACGGCCACACCAACAATATCGGTGATCACGGCACCGGGAAATAGCCCCGATGGCAGGAGTGCCATCATCCCCGCAACCGCGAAGGCGCCGCGGGTCAAGATGGAAAGCTGGGTTGCAAAATAGCCCGCCAGAGCCGCCGAGATCAACCATACACCAATCACTGCGGTCATTACCGCCAAGGCAATCTCCTGCGGCGCGCCGATCAAGATCAGTGTCGGTGAGAATACGAACAAAAATGGGATGATGTACGCCGACCAGCCAAAGCGCATCGCAGCCCAACCCGTTGCCATTGCAGGTGCGCGCGCGATGGCCGCCGCCGAGAATGCAGCCAAGGCGATCGGCGGCGTGATCATCGACATCATGCCAAAATAGAGCACATACAGATGTGCCGCGATCGGTTCGATCCCCAGTTGCACCAGCGCAGGCGCCACGAGGGCCGCAAGCAAAACGTAAACCCCCAGTGTCGGGAGCCCCATACCAAGGATAATGCAGACCAAAGCCGACAACGCCAACAGCAAGATCACGCTGCCGCCACCGATTTGAACCAGCAGATAGGTCAAGTTGAAGCTAAGCCCCGAGATGTTGAGCACGGCGATCACGACCCCCGATGCTGCCGAGATCAGCAAGATCTCGACCACGCCATGGCCCGTTTGCGACAGCGCGGAAACCAGCTTGCCCATACCCGGCCGCAAACCGCGATACCCCAGCACTAGGGAGGTGAAAATCAACATGGCCGCCGCCCAAAGCGCTGCACGTTCAGGCTGAAACCCTTGCCAAAACAACAGATAGATCAACACCGCGAAGGCGAGCAGGAAATGCGTGCCGCCCAACACCGATTTTGGACGTGGGATCTCTTCCTTGGGGATCGCCTTGATCCCCAGACGCGCGGCCTCCAGATCAGCTTGGATGAACAGGGCGACATAGTAAAGGAGCGCGGGGACGAGCGCGGCCAGAACCACCTCAGAATAGGGAATAGCCAAGAACTCGGCCATCAAAAACGCGGCAGCCCCCATCACGGGCGGCATCAGTTGCCCTCCGGTCGAGGCGACCGCCTCGATCGCGGCGGCCTTGTGCGCTGGATAGCCATCGCGCTTGATCATCGGGATGGTGACGACGCCCGTGCCAACCACATTGGCAACCGCCGACCCGCTAATGGAGCCAAACAGCCCCGAAGCCAGAACCGCGATCTTCATCGCGCCGCCCCGAAACCGCCCCATGGCCACCATCGCAGCATCGGTAAAGAACGTGGCCCCGCCCGTCAGGTTCAACAGCGTCCCAAAAAGAATGAATGAGACAACAACCGTTGCCGCCACCGACATCGGCAGGCCCAAAATACCGTTAGAATCGAGCGCGATATAGCCGGTCAGCATATCCCAGCTTTGTACCCGCCCCTGAAGTCGCCCCGGCACGACGTCGCCGAACAAGCCGTAAAGGATGAAGACTGCGATGATGATCACCAAAGCCCAACCTGTGGCACGCCGCAGCGCTTCGAGGGTCAGCAAGATTACGATCAAGCTCGGCACCCAGACCTCCGGGGGGCGCGAAAAGATCTTCAGCACCAAGACAGGATATTGATGCGCGATGTAACCCACCGCACCGATCGACAGAACGGCAAACAGCAGATCATAAACCGGGACGCTCTCGCGCTTGGTCCCACGCTGCATGGGCAGCGTGAGAAAGGCGATGGGCAGCACAAACAGCATGATCGCTGCAAAGTACTGCTGCGGATAGAGGCCAAGGCCGATCTGGCGATGGAGCGACAAGGCCCAACCGATCGCTGTCAGCGTCAAAAACGCCGCCAGGATATCGGCCAATGGCCGCCAATATTTTGGGGCAAGGCTCCACCTTGCCCCTTGAGATGTCGCATTTTCCATCGCGTTTCCTGCGCTTATTGCTGCGTCAGTTCAGGCCAGCCTCTTCAAAAAAGCGCAGCGCACCGGGGTGGAACTGCCCGACACCGGGATCGCCGCGCATATCGTTGGGTTTGAAGGCGGCCATCGGCGGAAATGTCTGAACCATGGTGTCGGCCTTCTCATACATCGCGCGCGTCAGGGCATAAACGACATCGTCGGGGACATTGGCATGGGTAAAGACAACCTGTGGGAAAGCGATATAGACGGTATCCTCTAGCACACCGGGTGCCGCACCCGCGGGCAGCGTCGTAAAGTACGCCGTTGGCCAATGTGCGCGCGCACCCGCAAGTGCCGCATCGCTGGTATCTGCGACACCCAAGGCGCGCAAGCCACCAACCGAGGCATCAGCCTCGCGGACCTTGCCTGCACCATGGGCAAAGATAAAGCCGACCACATCGCCGGCCATGAAAGCATCAGCCCCCGCGGTCACAGATGCGACGCTGACCGGGACCATGTCGTCGCGGGTCATGCCGGCGGTCGAATAAAAGGCGTCAAGCTGCGGCAGAATGGTGTTTTGTGCAGTGAAGCCATCGGTCATCGGTTGGCCGCGCAACTGCTCGAGCGTGGTGATGCCACTATCGGCGCGCACGAAAATCCCTTCGACCAAGGGCTGCAAGAAGGCGACGATGCGCAGATTTTCGTTGGGATTGCCGGTCCACCATGCCTCGCCGGTCAGCGCGTAGTTGACCTCTTGGAGGTTGGCCACGCCGAACTCGATCCCGCCCGAATTGAGGAAAGGGATGAATTGGTTGGGGCTGGTTGCGGGCGTGATGGTCGTGTTCAGCCCAGCTTCGTTGGCCGCATTGGCCACGGCGGTGCCGATATTGTGGAACAAAGAGCCGGGGTTTGACGTCGCAATGCCAACCGTCTGCGCGCTTGCCGTCCCTACGCAAAAAGCCAGCCCCGCAATGGCGGCAGCCGTTGAAATCATCTTGGTCATGGTCATCCTCCCTGTGGCGCCGCCTCTCCCAGGCGACAAATAAATCTCAATAAATGAGATTAAGTTGAGAGTTGACCTTGTGCATGCGACAGATCAAGCAGAATCTCAAGCCAACGGTGAGGACATTCCAGCCAAGAGGGGCAGACATGGGACAGGCTACTGCACATGGGACAACACCAGACACCCCAAAGACCGGGGCAGAGGCGCTCTTGATCGCGCTCAAGAACAACGGGGTTGAGTGGCTTTTTGCCAATGCAGGGACGGATTTCCCGCCTGTAATTGAAGCTCTCGCTGGTGCGGCCCCCGGCACCATGCCAACCCCTGTCACCGTTCCCCACGAGACGGCAGCCGTGGCGATGGCACATGGTCACTACCTTGTCTCAGGACATCCGCAGGCCGTCATGGTGCATGTCAATGTGGGCCTTGCCAATGCGGTTATGGGGGTGATCAACGCAGCCTCGGACAATATCCCCATGGTGGTGATGTCGGGGCGCACACCGCTGACCGAAACCGGCCGGGCGGGCCGACGCATGACGCCCATCCAATATGGCCAGGAAATGTTTGATCAGGCAGCGATGGTCCGCGAGCCGGTAAAATTCGAATACGAGATGCGCTACCCAGAGCAGGGCGGTGTCATGGTTTCGCGGGCCGTTGCGGCTGCGATGACCGCGCCGCGTGGCCCGGTCTATCTCAGCTTGCCACGCGAACCTTTGGGTGCCGAGATCACGGCAAGCGCCCCTGCCGATGTGACGCCGCGCCCCGCTGCCAGCCCTGCGGCACCCGATCGCCAAGTATTGGCCGAAGCGGCGGCGATTTTGTCACAAGCCGCAAATCCGCTGGTGATCTGCCAGCGTGGCGATACCGAAGGTCGGCTTGCAGCAGCCTTGTCAGCCCTTGGGACACAACATGGGATCGGAACGGTCGCACCCTTCGTCGTGCGCAACCTTTTGGCTGATGAAGACCCTGCAAACCTTGGCTATGCGCCGACCCATATCCGAGAGGCCGATGCCGTGGTGGTGGTAGATAGCCCTGTTCCTTGGATCGAAGCGTTGCATGCACCAGACCCGGTCGTGCCGATCATTCACATTGGCCCTGACCCCGCCTTTAGCCGAATGCCCATGCGGTCTTATCGCGGCACGCTCGCCATTACCGGCGATCCGGCCGCCACAATCACCGCGCTGACACAAGCGATCGCAACCTCACCCGATGTTCTGGCAACACGACAAGCAGCTTTGGCAAGGCGTGCGCGCTTGCGCGCCGCGGCACGTCAAGACCAGATCGCGCACGCACACCGAAGCGACCCGATGGGTGCCGAATGGCTCAGTCATTGCTTGTCAGAGGTGATGGATGAGGATGCGGTGATTTTCTCGGAACTTGGCTTGGTCCCAGCAGCCCTGCGCCTCAAGGGACCAAACCGGCTTTTTTCCAACCCGCATTCGGGCGGACTGGGCTGGGCGTTTCCAGCCGCTTTGGGCGCGCAATTAGCAAGGCCCGGCAAATTGACCATCGCGGCAATGGGCGATGGTTCTTATATCTTCGCGAACCCTGTTGCCTGCCACCAGATCGCCGAAGCGCTTCGCCTGCCGGTTCTGATCATCATCAAGAACAACGCGATGTGGAACGCGGTGCGCCGCTCAGTCGCCCTCGCCTATCCCGATGGGGCGGCCATGCGCGCCAATGAGATGCCGCTGACGGCGCTTCACCCGGTGCCGGATTTTTCAGCGATCGCACGCGCGAGCCGCGCCCATAGCGCCCTTGTCGCGACCGCCGACGCCTTGCCCGAGGCGCTTACCCAAGCCGTGCGCATCATCCGCGAGGAAGGGCGGTCTGCGCTTCTTGATGTACGCGTGGCAGTCTCTGACACACATTGAACCGCCTGGAGTGAAACGCAGCCACCCAATCTCAGCCGTGATCAAACTTACCCAAAGGTGAGGAGGCTATGGGTGTTGACACCAGGCATGCTGTCGAGTGCATCGTTGGGTCGATTGCCGCGACAGATTAGATCACAAAACACTCTGTGTGATCGGCGATCGGCCAGCACATCAAGGAGACTTCTGCGTGACCACTTTCGAAGCAGACCCAAGCGTTCGGGCCGAACTTGCACCGAACGGCATTCTTCGCGCAGGCATCAACACCGGGAACTTCCTTTTGGTGACGGATCGTGCGGAAAATGGCGATCCTGTGGGCGTATCGCCCGATGTTGCCGCTGAAATCGCGCGCCGCCTTGGTGTTGCGCTCAAAATGATCCCATATGCTGACCCCGGAAGTCTGGCCGACGCGGCAGAGCGTGGCGAATGGGATATCGGCAACATCGGCGCCGAGCCACAGCGCGCGCGGACAATTGCATTCACGCCCGCCTACTGCGAGATTGAAGCAACCTACCTCGTTCCCGCCGGATCTTCGATCCGGTCGATCGACGATGTGGATCGTCCCGGCGTTCGCGTCGCAACCAAGGGGCGCGCGGCCTATGGATTATGGCTTGAGAACAACCTGCAACATGCCGACCTTATTCGAACTGACACGATAGACGGCTCGTTTGATGTCTTTGTCGATCAGGGACTCGATGCTTTGGCCGGGCTGAGGCCACGATTGCTACAAGACGTCGCGCGCCTGCCCGGAGCGCGCATTCTGGAAGGGCAGTTCAGCGCGGTCCAGCAGGCAGTCGGAACACCGCGCCACAACACCCGTGCAGCGGCTTGGTTGGCCAATGTGATTGAAGAGCTCAAGTCATCCGGCTTCATTGCGCAGCTGATCGAAAAGCACCGCGTGCAAGGCCTGACCGTGGCACCCCCGGCCTGAGTCTCCTTGGCGAGGATTGCTCGTCAGGCGCTTGCTTTGGACCCATACTGGCGCTGTCAGGGCAAACCAGCTTGCAGCGGATGCGTTTCGCAGAGAGAGCAAACGGCAAGTCGCTGAAGCGTTATCTTGCAGGCTTGATCATGCTGCTGCCTTTGTCCTTGGGCCGTGATGAATTTGCAGCCATCCAAACAACAATGCATCATAGTGCTCTTGCAGTGACATGACTGGCCACGCAGGAGTTTCATCCCAGAGCAGTGATGTGAGATTGGAGGCATCGGGAGATGAGTGAAATTTTTTATTTCGGTGATTGAATAATTTATATTCTTGACCTCCGTCCCTTGGCGCACCGTTCTGCTCTCTGAAATCATCCCATGACATGAGGGCTAATCAGCCAATGGGCTTATCCTTTGGTGCGTTTATGCCGGGGGCGGAGGTGGCGAGGGCGTATTTGAGGAAAAACAATACGCTGCGTTCGACGGTATTGGGGTTGAGTTTCTCTGCTGTTGCCAAGCCGTTGATCGTGATGCCTTTGGCGCCATGGCGGGCCAAGGCGTCCGCGATCCGAGTTAGAGTTTCGCGTTTCTCGGCGGGTTGGCCGATTTGGGCAAAGCGGCGGATTTTGAACAAATTGGCAAGCTGTTCGGTTCTACCCGTCCAGACAATCCGCACATTATCGCGGTCATAGCGCCCAGTGGGGTAGCTGGAGAAAAGATCACCGGGCAAGGCGCCGACGGGGTTGACTCGATTAGTTGGGGCCATGGTTTTGACAGCGCTTTTGCGGATCGCAGCAAGTTCTTGCCAGAAATCCTGCATTTGTGGCACGACGACCCGCCAATCATAGATCTGCTCGGCGCGGGCTTGCGCCGCCTTTCCCATTTTTTGGCGCAGCGCGTGATCGCTGGCCAAGGTCACGAAGGCCTCGGTCATCTTGGCGATGCTGATCTCGGTCACCATCGACAGGCGATTGCCATATTGTGCATAGCTGAGGCTGCCGGAGAGATAGCCCTTTGCTTCGGGTTGGGTCGCATGGGCGCTGGCGAAATAACTCGGCGCACGAAACCCAACATCATGGGTGACGGTGTCGCGCATCCCGTCCCAATCCGATACCACGACAGGAAGGCCCGCGGCCATCCCCTCAATCGGGGCCAAACCAAAGGTTTCTTGGACGTTGTCGATGGGGAAGGCAAAAATATCGCCACCCGACAAGGTTTGCTTGCGCGCAACTGGATCGTCACCGGGCAAATGGTGGAACGACACATCGGGCATCAAAGCCTTGGCGCAATCATTGAATACATTTTCACTATGGCGATCACCATACAGCCCGCAGGCGATGAAATGCAGCCGCCTTTTGCGGCCAAGTGCGGTTTGGGCCTGTTGCAGGGCGATGAACAATGGGCCGGGATCGAACTTCCCATAGGGCAAGAGCCGCGAGATGGTCACAACAGCGATGTCCGATTTCGCCCAGCCCATGCGCTTGCGCAGCGCGGCCCGCGCCGCGGGATCATGGGTGAAATCATCGCAATTGATCCCCAGCGGGATCACCGGCATTTGCGGGCGCGGCGGCACGGTGCCGAAACGGGCGCGCAAGAACTCATCAGCAATCTCGATATTACGCAAGGTTGCCGCATGCACGGCATGCGAGGTGCAAATAATCCCGTCCCATGGCGCTTGGGGACCGGCGCGCAGATCAAGGATGCCGCGCATGATCGCTTGGGTGGCGGTGGTATGGGTGATCCCGCAGATTGAATGATGCTGCATCCCATAAGCCTGGCGGCGCCAAAGCTGTTCGGCGATATTGGGTGCAGGGTAATAGATCGTTCCGACCGGATGCAGCTTGGTCAGATCATTCTCGAACACGGCGCGGTATGGAAGCGACGTGTTGTGCGAGGTCTTTTGCGACAGAAACTCCTTGGCACTTTTTTCGCCGATCGTGATTGAAACGTATTCCGTGACATCAGCATGGCGGAAAAAGCCCTTGAGGAAGGAGGCACCAGCAACGCGGCGGCCGTTCAGCCCACCGCTTGCAGGGTCGTAACCATCGCGGGCATACCAGATGGCGGCATTGCGGTCAGGCAATTTGGCGCTCCATCCAAAGCCAAGGGGTCGGTCCCGCACGCCATTCCCAAAGCGCGGTCATGCGGTCGAGATCACTGAATTCTTCCATCCAGTCGGGCAATGCGTCTGAGTCGATGCTCCTGCCAATCCGGGTGACGCGATGGGTGGCGGTAAATCGCGCTGCAATCGCATCGGACAGGCCCGGGCGAAAGCAATCATGCACCTCGACCAAAATATCGGCGCGTATCAAGTCCGGCGCTTTCTCAGGGTCGAGCAAATGTTGTTCTTCGCCCTCGATGTCACAGATCACGACAGTTGGCGCCTCTGTGCAGATCGCGAAATCGGCATGCTGCCAGAGGCCACCAATATCGACGCGGTCAATCACATCATTGGCCTCGGCCAAGGCGCGGCAGGATGCTTGGGCCTTGGGATTGCTGTCGCGCGCGATCACCTTGGCCGATGGCAAACGCCGGGCCAACCCGACGGCATAATACCCTTCGGCGCAGCCAATATCGATGACCTGAGCATAATTGCGCGAGACAATGGTGTCGATGATCGGGGCCAATGACGCCTCATAGGCACCCAATAGCCGAGCGATACGGGCGCCTTCGGATGCGCGGGTGGCATAGTTCATCCCCGCAAAGGGGCCATAGGCGATGACCGTGCCAGAGCGTTGGACAAGCGTGTTTTCGATCAACTGCGCGCGCCATTTTGCCAAAAGACGATAGGCTTGGTGCAGCATGTCAGGGGATGGGTCGCGCGCAAGCAGGGTGCGCAACTGGCCATCCACGGCTTGCGTCAATGTCTGGCTTGGTTTCTCCTGTGTCATCTTCCCTGGAACGCTTGAACAAATTACTTGGTGACACATCGCGATCGGCCACGACCGATCGCCCCACGTTTAACGTGATCCCCCAAATCACCGCAAGGCACCCTTGTCCTTTGGCTCAAGGCAGGTGCAGCCGAAACGTGCTGGCAAGGATCCGCCCCTCCCTGACCGAAAGGGTTGGCCTGGCCAATGGGCTTTCGGGCATCGTGGCAAGATCAAGTTCAGGGAATATCTGCAAAATCTCCTGCCGCGACTGCGCGCCAAGGCTATCCATCGCCTCTTTGCCGGTATGCAGGCTTTCTGTCCACATCCCTTCGGACAGGATGATCTGGTGCCGGTCAAACATCACGTGGCAATAGACAACCGTATCAATGGGTTGGCGGCTGATCGTTGTTTCATTTACCAGCGCCTTGGCTGGGATCAAGAGCTCATCCTCGCCGAAGAGCAACTCAGCCTGCCAGCCTGTCACAAGGATGCGGTGCTGGGGCGAGACACGCAGGTCACGATCATTGCCAAATGTCCCGGCGGCGATACGGATCGGGGCAAGGTTGCCGGTGGCATCGACCTTGCGCTTGCCAATCCAACGGACGGGTTGGAGGCCGTCATCGCGCGTCAGCACCAGATCACCCTCGACCAAATCCTCGATCGGCACCTCACCTTGATCGGTCATGATGCGCGTACCGGCGGCAAAACAGACGACATTGGTGTTATCAAAGGTCAGGTTATCGCCCGTGACCGCAACGCCACCATCCTCGAGCCGCAGGTTGATATCGCCAATCTGCGCGCCGTAATTGACATCGTTGATGACCCCGTCGATCGTGCCATCGGCGGCATCCGCCTTGAGCATCTGCAACGCGTTCTTGAAGTCGGTCGAGGGGTCGCCGATGAGCGCATTCACCGCCGCAAGGCTGGCCTCGTCGAAGAAATCACTCAGATCGACAAAGTTGTTATTCGTCTGATCGCCATCATCGAGCGGACCAGTGCCGTTCAGGAAATCGGTGATCGTGTCGGCGCCATCGCCCGATTGATAAACAAAGGTGTCATCGCCAAGACCGCCGGTAAGACTGTCGTTGCCCGCGCCGCCTTCGATGGTGTCATTGCCGACATCGCCGGTGATGGTGTCGTCACCCTCCCCGCCAAAGATAAGGTCATCGTCGCTGACACCACCGGGAACGGAGTCACCATCGCCCGGCCCACCATCGATCAGGTCGTTGCCGCCAAACCCTTCGATCGTGTCGTTGCCTGCGCCGCCTGTGATCGTGTCGGCGGCCGCATCGGTACCGCCCGAAAGACTGTCATCGCCAAGACCGCCATTGACCACATCCGCGCCATCGCCACCATCGACGACGTCATTGTCATGGCCCGCATTGATCGTGTCGGCCCCCGCGCCGCCGATGATCGTATCTTCGCCAAGACCCCCAGACAGAGAGTCGGCCCCATCCCCCGCGCTGATGCTGTCATTGCCCGCGCCTGCGAGGATGGTTTCATCTGACGGTGTGCCGGTCAGCGTATCATCGCCGCTTCCGCCAAAAATCGTTGCCATGCGCGAAACCTCTTGCGTGTTCGGTCTCTGTTTGGCGGCGGATATGGGCCAGAAGTTGACTATGCGGTGTTAAATGTGCAGCGCAAAGCCTGTGCAATTTTCATCATTTTGCCACGAAGTCGCAACGCCTTACGGGCAAAACAAAAGGGGCAGGTCGCGATGACCTGCCCCTCTTATTGGATGATACCAAGCGCCCTTGGGCTGGGTCAGTTTACAAAGGCATCGAGGTTCTGCCCCACATAAGCCGCCTGCGTGGCTGAGAGGTTCGGCGCCGCCTCGGCCCGATAGGCCCCGTCGCGCAACTCGGGGAAGAGGGCAAAGATCTCTTCCCGCGCGGCCTCGTCCATCGACCCCATCGATGCCTGATCGGGGTGGAAGCTTTCGGTCGCCGCCCCCTCGGCATAGATGATTTCATGGGCGTCGAACATCACGTGGAAATATTCCACATCGGCCATTGCGTCGCGCACAATCGTGCTGTCGTTCACCAGCTCCAGCGCCGTGACCAGCGCGTGGTCATGGCTGAACAGCATGTCCAACTGCCAGCCTTCCAGCACCATGCGGTGACGGGGCGAGACGACCAGATCGCGGGCATTGCCCAGCGCGCCCGCCTTGATGCGCACTGCGCGGTCGCGGGTGGCCTTGGACCCGATCCAGCGGATGGGCTGGAACCCGTTCCCACGGGTGCGCACCATCATGCCAACCGCAAGATCCTCGACCGCCACAGCGCCCTGATCGGTGTCGATCAATGTGCCACGGACAAAGCAGACATCCTCGATCTCGGTGTAGTTGACGGTGAAGGTCTCGCCAGCGCGGGCCGGGTCGGTGAAGCCAAAGGTCGCCGTCCCCGAGTAGCTGTCGCCATCGGCATCAAGCGTATCGCTGCGCGACAGAATCTGCACACCGGCGAGGTTGAACACATCAAGGTCGGTGCCGGTTGTCTGGCCCGTGCCACCATCGATGGTGATCACATCGCCATCAGCGATATTCGCGGTATCGAAGGTGAAGGTATCAGCATCGTCACCGCCGATGGCCGTATCGCCGCCGCCAACCGCCAACGTGTCATCGCCCGCGCCGCCGTCGAGTGAATCTGCACCAGCGCCGCCATCGAGCGTGTCGTTGCCATCGCCGCCGTCCAGCGTGTCGTTGCCAAAGCCGCCGAGCAGCGTGTCATTGCCAGCGCCGCCGAACAGCATGTTCTCGCCGTCTGCCAATACGGATATGTTGTCCAACGTCAAGTCTGTATCAAACGAGTTGGTAGAGCCAGTATTGGTGAAGCGCAGTGTGGTGTTTTCGCCAACGGCTTCAAAGGTGAAATTGTAGGTCGAAACAACGCCATCAGCAATCACATGGGTCTGCGTCGCAATGACATTGCCCAACGCATCCAGCACATCGACTTGAAGGGTGTGATCTCCAGCTGAACCACCAATTTCACCCGCTTCATACGTTACCGAATAGGTTTGCCCAGTGTTGGTGGCGAAAGATTGCTGAACGCCATCTCCTATGTTTGTCTCATCAAATATATTTAAGCGAAGCTTGCCATTCCATATTGCGGGGGCTTGCCCACCAGTTGGGTTATTGACCACCCAATTTGCTGGTGCCGCACCATTTGCATCATCAAAGGTACCATTCTGGATTAGGTTGCCTGTCGCTGCGAAGGGTTCTGCACCCCCTGTCAACACATCGTCCCCAGCGCCGCCTTCCAAAGTGTCATTGCCAGCGCCGCCGTCCAGCAGGTCATTGCCATCGCCGCCGGTGATCGAGTCATTTCCAGCCCCACCAGTGACGCTGTCATTGCCATCGCCTGCATCAACCGTGTCGTTGCCAAGCCCTGCATCAACCGTGTCATCGCCAGCGCCGGCCAGGATCGAGTCGTTCAGCCCGTCAGTGCCGTCAATCTGATCGCCCTGCGCATCGGTATAGCCGATGCCCATGCTATCAGCACCCGCCGTGCCATCGACGGGTTCGGGAACGCCCAAATCCTCGATCTCGGTGTAGTTGACGGTGAAGGTCTCGCCAGCGCGGGCCGGGTCGGTGAAGCCAAAGGTCGCCGTCCCCGAGTAGCTGTCGCCATCGGCATCAAGCGTATCGCTGCGCGACAGAATCTGCAC
>WVSP01000005.1 GCA_015689735.1 Rhodobacterales bacterium LSUCC0031
CGGCAGGAAGCTCGTCACGATATCGCGCATCACACCCTTGGGGATCACCGCGTAGCTTTCGGTGAACACGGCGCGGTCGGTCATGACCTGGGTCTGCGGCGGATGCCCGCCAAGCGGTGTGGCATAGCGATGAGGCGCGTCAGGTGAAGATGGCATGGTGTGTGGTCCAGTGAAGGCGGTGCTTTACCATGCTTGCCCAAGCAGGACGCCGATGGAAAGACCAAATCGCTGCGTGGAACGTCAGGTCGCCTCGCCGCCATTCACGGCGATCATCTGGCCGGTCACAAAGCGCGCCTCGGGCGAGCACAGAAAGGCCACCACGGCGGCAACATCAGCGGGTTGGCCCATGACGCCTGCGGGGATGGTCTTGACCCGTGCGGGGTCATCCCGTGTTGCGGCTTCGCTGCGAATTTGACCGGGCGAGACGATATTGGCGGTGATCCCATGGGCGGCGAATTCCTGAGACAGCGCCTTGGTCAGACCCCAGACCCCGTGCTTGGCCGCCGAGATCGGCGCGCCCTCATAATAGCCACGCATCGCCTTCATCCCGGCGAAATTGACGATGCGGCCCCATTTTTGGGCGACCATATGGGGCAGAACCGCGCGGCTTAGCCGAAAGGAGGCGGTCAAGGCGGTGTCGAGCACTCCGTCCCAATCGGCATCCGTTGTTTCTAGAAAGGGTTTGTGCGGCCGGATGGCGGCATTATTGATCAAGATATCGATGCCGCCAAACTGCGCCTGTGCCGCCGCGATCATGCGCGCGACATCATCGGATTTGGCGACATCACCCATCACGACCAGCGCGCCCGCACCTGCCGTTGTGACAGCTTCGGCGGTTTTTTCGCACGCTGCCTGATCGCGTGCGCCATTGACGACCACATTGCACCCGAGGGCCGCGAGCTGTTGCGCAATCGCACGTCCAATATTCTTGCCCGACCCAGATACAAAGGCTGTTTTTCCCAAAAGCGGTGTGTCCGTCACCATGCCACTTGCCCCCTCGTTCATGTCATGCCCCCCCGCCGCATGCAGGTTGCCTCAATGCGGAGCCGCCTATGCTACCGGCGGCTGCGGCCTGCGCCCGTGATGATCGGGGTAGCGGGGCTTTGTCTGGCAATCAACAGAATATTGTTGACAATCTGCAAAGCTCAGCTTGAATTGGGCCATGAAGATCGATCAAGACATCCGTCACGCCACCATGTTCAAACGTCAGCGTCCGCTGGTGCTTGAAGTACGTGATGAATTGGAGCGGATGATCTTGCATGGCGATATCGCGCCGGGTGAGAGGCTCAACGAATATGCTCTTGCCGAACAACTTGGCGTCAGCCGCGGCCCAGTGCGCGAGGCGGCCCGCTCGCTCGAGCGCGAGGGATTGGTCACGGCGGTCGCCAATGAAGGTGTCTATGTGCGCAAATTATCGGTTGATGACGCGCTTGAGCTTTACGATCTGCGCGCACTTATGGCGGGGCATTTGTGCGCGGCGCTTGCGCGACGCGCTGATGCGGCGATCAAGGCCGAGCTGCGCGATTTCATGGCGCAAATGGATCAGGCGATCGCCGCCGGCGACGAGGCCGGCTATTTCGAGATCAACCTTGCCTTCCACGACCGCATCGCCGAGGCTGCGGGGTCGGAGCGCGCGCGCGCGCTCTATGTCGCCTTGGGCAAGGAAGTGCGCTTGATGCGGCGCCGTGTCCTGCATGGGGCGCCCGCACTTGCCCGCTCGAACTGCGAGCATGATCGCATCGTCTGCGCCATCGAGGCAGGCGATGCCGCCGCAGCCCGCGCGGCCGGGGCAGGCCACCACCAAAACGGAAAGAAACGATTGCTGGACACGCTTTAACGGCATCTGACGGCCATGTGCCCAGACATTGAAGCCGGTCCCACCCCGGGGAGGGGGTGGTCCGGAGCAAGACAGACCAAAACCTAGGGAGGACTACATGACACTTCAAACCGGACCCATCACCGCGCGCGTCAAGCTGGGTGTGCTGGGCATGGCCTTGGCCGCGCCCCTCGCATTTGCAGGGGCTGCGACGGCGCAAAGCTACCCCGATGCGGGCGAAACGCTGGACTGGACCATCGCCTTTGGTCCCGGCGGCGGCAATGACATCATGGCCCGCACCATCGTCGACATTCTGGCCAAGTATGACCTCTACCCCGGCGAGATCGCGGTCGAGAACCGTGCCGGCGGCTCGGGTGCCGTGGGCTGGGGTTACCTGTTTGCGCAGGACGGATCGGGCTATGGCATCTCGACCACCTCGGGCAGCTTCGTGACCACGCCCTTGCAGGCTGATACGCCGTGGCAGCCCGCCGATTTCACGCCCGTGGCACTCTTGGCAACCGATGACCTGGTCTTGGTCGTCAATGGCTCGTCCGACATTCAGGATATCGGCCAGTTCATCGACTACGCCAAGGCCAACCCGATCACCATCGCTGGCACCGGCACGGTCAATGTGGACTTCATCGTGCCGACGCTGTTTGCACAGGCCGCAGGCTTTGAGTTCGAATATGTCTCGTTCAACTCGATGGCCGATCAGACCACCGCGCTGTTGTCGGATTCGGTCGATGCGATGGTCGGCAACCCCGGCGAGATCCTCGGCTTGATCGATAGTGGCGATCTGCGCGCGCTGGTCTATTCGGGTGCATCGACCCCCGCGGCGCTGGGCGATGTTCCCACCATGGGGGATGTGGGCCATGACATCGGCGTGTCGATGCCGCGCGGCCTGATCTTGGCGCCCAATGCACCGGCCGAAGCACAGGCCTTCTGGATCGAGACGATGAAGCGTGTCGTCGAGACACCGGAATGGGCGGCTTATATCGAGAACAACACCCTGACGCCGACGATCGTCTATGGCGAGGATTTCCGCACCTTCCTGACCCGCACCCAGAACGGGTTTGCCGAAGTGCTGCGCTCAGTCGGCGCAATCCAGTAAGCGTCACACACCGAAGGGCCGGGCGCGGTTTTGCGCCCGGCCCATTTCACTTATCCAACGAGGGCGCCATGCGCATCGTCTTTTTGCTTGCCTTGCTCGGCGGCGCCGTTTTCTACACCTACATCGCCTTTACCGATCTGGGCTTTCTTACCCGCACTGGCCGCCTTGGGCCGGGGTTCTTCCCGCGGATCGTGGGACTGGGGATCATCGTCATGACGCTATGGGCGATCTTTGACGCGCTTGGCCAACGCCGCACCGCCGCTGCGGCCGATCATGTGACCGACGAGCTGGAAGATGCCCGCTGGCGCGATTTCTTGCTGCTTGTCGCGCTGGTGATCGGCTATGCGGTGCTGATCCGGCTGTTCGGTGGCTGGATTTCGACAATCCTGTATCTGGGCGTCGCGCTGAGCCTGCTCAACCCTGGACAGCTCAAGCAGAATTTGCTTGTCGCCACCCTGTTTCCTTCGGGCGTTTACCTGCTGTTCGACCGTGTCTTGAACGCGAATATGCCCCCTGCCCTGATCAATCTACCGTTCTGAGCGCGCCACTGCGCCGCGCCACTGGGAGCCAAGTATGGATATCTTTTCCGACCTGATGATGGGCCTGTCCATCGCCATCACACCCATCAACCTCGCTTATCTTTTGGTCGGTGCGATGGTCGGGATGATCGTGGGGGTAATCCCCGGCTTTGGTCCGTCGGCGGGGCTTGCGATCTTGCTGCCCTTGACCTTCGGGATGGACCCGGTTGGTGCCATCGTGATGCTGGCCGCAATCTATTACGGGGCGATGTATGGCGGAACGATCACATCGATCCTGCTCAATACGCCAGGCGAAAGCGCGACAGTCGCCTCGACCTTTGACGGCTATCCACTGGCCAAGCAGGGGCGTGCAGGACCTGCGCTGGTGATGCAGGCCGTCGCCTCCTTCGTGGGTGGCACGGTGGGGGTGATCTTGATCACCATCCTTGCGCCGATGTTCTCCCAGGTCTCGCGAAGCTTTGGCCCGCCTGAGTATTTCCTGCTTGCCATGATGGGCATGCTCACACTGATCGTGATGATTGGCGCGAATTGGAAGCTGGGCGTCATCTCGGCCTTGATCGGTTTCGCGCTTGGCACGGTCGGCGTGGACCTCGAGACGGGTCAAAGCCGCTACACCTTCGGCTCGGCGGAATTGATCGGCGGGATCTACTTCATCCCCATCGCCATCGGTCTGTTCGGTTTGGGAGAGCTGCTTTACGCCTTTTACACCGGCATGCACCGCACGGGATCGGGCGGGCTGGTGCAATACGACAAGGAAAGCCGCTTTTGGCCGACCGCGCAGGATTTCATCTCGACGCGCTGGACCATGGTGCGCGGCTCGATCCTCGGCTTTGTTGTCGGCGTGATCCCCGGTGCGGGCGCGACCATCGCCTCGCTCATGGCCTATTCGACGGAACGCTCGCTGTCGAAGAACCCCGAAAATTTCGGCAAAGGGGAAATGGCGGGCCTTGTCGCGCCCGAGACGGCGAACAACGCCGCCTCCTCCGGGGCGATGATCCCGCTCTTGACGCTGGGCATTCCCGGCTCGGCCTCGACCGCGGTGCTGCTCGCGGCGTTCCTGCTGTGGGGTTTGCGACCGGGACCGCTGTTCATGGGCCAGAACCCGGAACTGGCATGGGGGCTGATCGCCTCGATGTATCTGGGCAACATGGTACTCTTGGCGATCTCGATCTTCGCGATTCCGCTTTTCGTGCAGATCATCAAGGTGCCTTACCGCATCCTTGGCCCTTGCATCGTGGTGATCTGTGCGCTTGGTACCTTTACCGTGCATGCAAGCTTCGTCGAGATGTGGCTGATGGTGGCCGCAGGCATCGTGGGGTTCTTCATGCGGCTTTACGGCTTTTCGCCTGCCGCGCTTGTGCTGGCGCTAGTGCTCGGTCCCTTGGCCGAAGAGGCGCTGCGCCAGACCATGACCATCTCGCGCGGGTCGTTCGGAATATTCCTCGACCGTCCGGCATCGGTCTGGATCATCATCGTCACCATCGCGCTGCTGATCATTCTGCCCTTGATCGGGCGGATCGGCGCGCGCGCTAAGGCAAACAAGGCCACGGGGCATTGACGCCCGCGTGACACGCGGGATGCGAGGGGCGGCAGGCAAACATCGCCTGCGCCCCCTGCTGCGCCCGAGGCACGATGACGGCTCCACTGGCCGAGCATGGGGCATGGGGCATGGAAAATCTTTGTCGGACTATGTCTGGGGCATTTTCCACGTTGCCGTGGCGTGGGCTGCAAGCTTCATCTCGGCGTCAAGGAGATGGCTTTCCATGAAGGACAGGCTACGCCCGCGCTTGGTGAACCGCCCCTCGCAGGTCACCAGCCCAGCTGAAACGGGGCGCATGAACTGCACCTTCATCTCGATCGTGGCGCCAGGACCGGCCACCTTGGCGACCAGATGTCCCATCGAGATATCCATGACGGAGGCCATGACACCGCCATGCAGCACCCCTTGGGGGTTCTTCAACATGTCGTTGACGGTGAATTGTACACGGCAGACCTGTTTCTCGGCATCCGCCGCGTCCGCGGGCAGATAGGCGAAGGACAGACCGAGGAAGCGCGCGAAGAAAAAGGTCTCAAACGCCTGCGCATGCTGGTCAAAGGCACGCTCGATATGGGCGCGCGCAGGCCCCGTATCGATGCGCTTGGGCGGTGTCCCAGACATCGCGCCCCCTTTATGCGCCGATGAAGTTCGGCTTGCGCTTTTCCATGAAGGCGCGGCGCCCCTCGATATAATCCTGGCTGTCGAAGCAGGCCTTGACGCGGGCCTCGCAGGCGGCCAGATCGCGCTGGCTTTCGGGGGCGACGGTCTGGCCCACGATGAATTTCACCGACCCCACCGTCATCGGCGCATTCTCGGCGATCATGCGCGCGGTCTCTTCGGCGATTTGTCCGACCTGATCATCAGGCACGACGCGGTTGACCAGACCCATGATCCGCGCCTCTTCGGCATCGAAACGACGGGCGGTGAAGAAGATCTCTTTCGCAAAGGCGGGGCCAACGACATCGACCAGCCGTTTGATCCCCGCAAAACCATAGCCCAGCCCCAGCTTGGCAGCAGGCACCGCGAATTGCGATCCCGCGCCACAGATGCGCAGGTCGCAGCACAAGGCCAGCGCCACACCGCCACCGACGCAGAAGCCGTCAATCTGGGCGATGGTGGGCTTTGGGAAGGCCTCGACCATGTCATAGACGCGCTTGGTGGTGGCGTTGTAATGGGCAACCGCCGTCTCGCTTGCGCGTTCGCTTTCGAATTTCGAGATATCGGCCCCCGAGACAAAGGCTTTGCCGCCCGCACCCGACAAGATCAGGATCCGCACATTTTGGTCAGCTTGGAAGCGGATCAGCGCAGCCTCGACCGCCTCCCACATCTCGAGCGAGACGGCGTTGCGCTTTTCGGGCTGGTTGAAGATGATGCGCGCGATATCGCCATGCTGCTCGGTCAGGATCTTGTCGGTCATGTCATGCGTCCCTTTGGGTCGTTAGATGGCGCCCGCGGCCTTCATCGCCGCGATGTCTTCGGTAGAATAGCCGATCTCGGTCAGGATATCGGCGGTGTGCTGACCCGCAAGCGGCGGGGGAGCGGCGATATGGCTGGGAGTGCGGCTCATGATGATGGGCTGACCCACCAATTCCGTCGCGCCGCGTTCTTGGCTGACGACGGGTTGGGCAAGCCCAAGATGGCGCACCTGCGGGTTGGAAAAGACCTGTCCGATATCGTTGATCTCGCCTGCTGGCACACCGGCGGCGTTGAAGCGGTCGATCCATGCGGCGGTGGTGTCGGTCGCGGTGATTGCCGCGATCTCGGCATTGAGCGCAGCGCGGTTCTTGGACCGCGCGGCGGCGTTGACGAACCGCTCATCTGCGATCCAATCGGCCCGGCCCATGGTTTCACAGAATTTCTGCCAGATCTGGTTGCCGGTCACCGCGATGTTCATGTGACCATCACTGGTCGGGAACACGCCGGTGGGTATGGTCGTGGGGTGGTTATTGCCCGCCTGTTTTGGGATATCGCCATCCATCAAGAAGCGCGCGGCTTGAAAATCGAGCATGAAGACCTGTGCTTGCAAAAGCGAGGTTTGCACCCACTGGCCGTGGCCGGAGTGTTGACGCTCGTAGAGCGCGATCAAGATGCCTTGGGCAGCGAAAAGCCCGGCGCACAGATCGGCAATAGGAATGCCCACGCGCATCGGGCCAGTCCCCGGCTCGCCCGTGATCGACATCAGCCCGCCCATGCCTTGGGCGATCTGGTCGAAACCGGGACGGTCCGCCAAAGGCCCATCCTGCCCAAAGCCGGAAATCGAGGCGTAGATCAGCCGCGGATTGGTCATCGACAGCGTGTCGTAATCGATGCCGAGGCGCTTTTTCACACCAGGACGAAAATTCTCGACGATGATATCGGCGGTATCGGCCAAGCGGCGGAACGCCGCCATGCCCGCGGGCGATTTCAGGTCCAGCGTCAGACTGCGCTTGTTGCGGTGGAGGTTCTGGAAATCGGGGCCATGGCGGGGGCCACCAAACTGCGCCTCGTCAACGGGGGCCTCGATCTTGATGACATCGGCCCCCCAATCGGCCAATTGTCGCACACATGTCGGACCAGAGCGCACACGCGTCAGATCAAGCACGCGCAACCCCTTGAGGGCATGGCTTGCCATCGGCGGCACAGCGGCATTTTCGACCCTCTCGTCAGCATTTTCACTGTGCTGGTTTACAGGCGATGTCATGCGTCCTCCCCGTGGTGCAACACCTTGGAATGATGTATGGGAAAGGGCGATGTTTGACAATAAAAATGTTAATTGTTGACAAAAACGATGCGAGGGGCTGAGGTGGTGATATGGTCAAAACACTCAAGACAATCGGGGCGCAGCGCGCGACGCTTGCCGGCGAGGTGCGCGGCGAGATCGAGCGGATGATCGTGAGCGGCGACCTGGCAGCGGGCGAAAAACTCAACGAGTTGGCTTTGTCCAACGCAATGGGGGTGAGCCGCGGCACGGTGCGGGAGGCGATCCGCTCGCTGGCCGACAGCGGCCTGATCGACCTGATCGCCAATCGTGGCGCTTTCGTGCATAAAACCACACTCGCAGAGGCGCGCAATCTTTATGATTTGCGTGGCGCGATCTTTGCCATGGCCTGTGCGGCGGCTGCGCGCCGCCTGCGCGACGGGCAAGAGGCGCGATTGATCGCCCAGCTGGAGCGCAACCTTGAACAGATGCGCAATGCCCATGCCAATGGCGATACAACCAAGTATTACGCGCTCAACATCGAATTTCACGACATGTTACTTGCAGCCTCGGGCAATCCAAAGGCCAAGGTGACCTATGACAATCTTGTGCGCGAGATGCACCAGTTCCGCCGCCGTGGCCTATCGTTGGTGACCAATGTCGCCGAGTCGATCGCCGAGCACGAGGCGATCAAGAGCGCGATCGCCTCAGGCGATGAGGATGCGGCCCGGCGCGCGGCCTTTGATCACATCACAGGAGGTTTCAGCCGCTACATGACATTGGCTGAACCGCAAAACACCGGCGCGGCCTAGGCTACCGCCTCCCATGACCCAAGGATTTGGCATGACAAACCCGCTTTATGACGCGCTTTTTGCCCCGCATGAGGGCAAAACGACCCCGTTCCTGCATCTGCCCGATGGCAGCACGCTAAGCCATGGGGCGTTTTTGCAACAGGCCAATCAAATGGCTCATGCGCTCAGCGCGCTTGGCGTGACAGCGGGCGACCGGGTGGCCGTGCATATCGAAAAATCGCCGCAAGCCTTGGCGCTCTATGCTGCCTGCATCAAGGCAGGCATCGTGTTCTTACCGCTCAACACCGCCTACACGCCCAAGGAATTGGACTATTTCGTGAGCGACAGCCAAGCCGCCGTCTTTGTCTGCGATCCCGGCGAGGCCGATGCCATGGCACCCATTGCATCGGCCGCAGGAGCCAAGTTGATGACGCTGGGCGGCGATGGGCGTGGTCGTTTGACCGATCTGGCCGCAAGCCAGCCGACGCATTTCGCGGCGGTGGCGCGCGAGCCTGACGATCTGGCGGCGCTGCTCTACACCTCTGGAACAACGGGCCGCTCCAAGGGCGCGATGCTGACGCAAGAAAACCTCTTGTCCAATGCCCGCGCGCTGGTCGAGTGCTGGCACTTCACGGCAAAGGATGTCTTGCTGCACGCATTGCCGATCTTTCACAGCCATGGGCTATTCGTGGCCACGAATGTGATGCTTCTTGCAGGCGGCGCAATGATCTTCTTGCCCAAGTTCGACCTTGAAACCGTGCTTGCGCGCCTGCCGCAGGCGACCAGCATGATGGGTGTGCCGACCTTTTACACACGGCTATTGGACGATGCCCGCTTTGACCGCGATCTTGTCGGGCATATGCGGCTTTTCATCTCGGGCTCGGCCCCGCTTTTGGCCGAAACCCACCGCCAATTCGAAGCGCGCACCGGCCATCGTATCCTTGAGCGCTACGGGATGACCGAAACCTCGATGAACACCTCGAACCCCTACGAGGGCGACAGGCGGGCAGGCACGGTAGGCCACCCCCTGCCTGGCGTGGAGGTACGTGTCTGCGACCCGGCCACACATTCCGAACTGCCCGTGGGCGAAATCGGTGTGCTGCATGTGCGCGGGCCGAACGTCTTTAAAGGTTATTGGCGCATGCCCGAAAAAACGCGCGAGGAATTGCTGCCCGACGGCTGGTTCATCACCGGGGATTTGTCGCGTGTCGATACCGACGGCTATGTCACCATCGTGGGGCGCGGCAAGGATCTGATCATCTCTGGCGGCTACAACATCTACCCCAAGGAGATCGAGCTGTTTCTCGACGCTCAACCGGGCGTCAAGGAGAGTGCCGTGATCGGCGCACCGCACCCCGATTTCGGCGAAAGCGTGGTGGCGGTTCTTGTCCCAGAGTCGGGGGCCAAAATCGATCTGGCGGCGATCGAAGCGGCGGCGCGCAATGAGCTAGCCGGCTTCAAACGCCCGCGGCGGTTCGAGATCCTCGATGTGCTTCCGCGCAACACGATGGGCAAGGTCCAGAAAAACGAACTGCGCGCGACCTATGGAACAGTGTTTCAGCCCAAAGCGAGCTGATCGGCGTTGCGATGTGTGACAAGGCAGAGGCAGGGCATGCCCAACCTCTGCGCATGATCATGGCACCGGGACGACGGCATCGAATGCTCAGATCTGGTCTCTGGGATTGTCGCGCGCGGCGCGAAAAACGCGATCAGAGGAGTAAATACAACATCTTTTCATGCGATTTCTGCGATTAATGCGACTGCGACACGCACAGCGCATTGCCGGCAAGGCACACCAAAAAGATGAAATAGCTTGACTGAATACAGCTTTTATGAGTGAAGCTTATGTAAGAATTACAGATACGTGAATGCATCACGATACAGGTCAATGAAACTCACCTTTCGCCTAGCGACCTTGCCAAGGTATTCCAAGGCTTTCTGGTTCAGCTATTTCTTCTGCATGACATGGGCCATTCTCGCGATTGCCTCCATCTATTTGTTTGCCCCGAACAACGATAATTTTCAAAACTTGGACAATGTCGAAGCAGCGCTTTCTGTCAAACTTTCAGTTCGCAGGATCTTTGCAGTTTTGATCGGCGCAATCACGATTACCGTGTTGCTGTTTAGCCAAAGCAAATATCTCGACAAGGTTTTGATCTTTATCGCGGCGTGGATGTGGGCCGCATATATTGACGATTATTTGGTGATGTACCCCTATGTCTATGTTCCAGAGGAAATTTTTGCCCAGTTCGTTATCAAACTCAGACCTGTGATTGTGATCCTGGTTAGCTGGATGGCGTTCGAAAGTCACTTGCGCCGGGAAGCCGCATTATGACCAAGAAGAAGCTGAGCAAAGAAGAAATCGACACAATCCTTGGGTCGTTCGGCGTGGAAGACCTGAGCATGCGCTCGATTTGGCGGCAGTCACGCTGGTTCCAGGCAGCATACATTTTTCTCAACTTGTATGTCATCGCGTACATCGTGACCGCGAGCTTTTTACCAGATATGATCTTCCAAGAAGGTGTGACGAAGCGCATATACGAAAATTATGCGCATTTGATTACAGAAAGAGCGCTGATTGGCCTGATCTTGATCTTTCTTTTCAACGTATGTTTCCTTTTGACCAATAGTTTCCGCTTTGTTGCGCTAGTCTGTTTTTCCTATTTGCTCAACGCGTCGATCGATGTCTTCACGATCTTTGCGCCATTCTTTGATCTTGGGAAATTCAATATTGCGACACTCTATTATTGGCTTTGTCCAGCAAGCCTTGTTGCGATCCTCGTTTGCATCTGGACCTTTGACCCCGATTTTTGATGCTCAAGAACCAAGCTCGCGGGATAATGGTGCTTGGTCAAGCGGTCGAAAGCTGCGACCTCGTGATCGTCGTGGCAGGCCAATGAGCGATTGATCATCAAATCTATCGCTGCACCATTGAGCACGGTGATGATCGCAAGCGCTGACGCAAACGCGGTTGCAAGAAAAACAGTGGTTCTCACCTGGCGCCAAAGCGGCCGTTCGGCTGCGACGACCTCAAGGAATTCAGGTACGCACACCTGCGCCCACGGCTCTTTTCATTGTTGGTAAATGGCGCACCCGAAGGGATTCGAACCCCTGGCCTCTGCCTTCGGAGGGCAGCGCTCTATCCAGCTGAGCTACGGGTGCAACTCCTGCGGGGTATAGCCCCCTGCCCCAGATGCCGCAACGGGAAATGCGGGCAGCGCCTACTGGGCGGCTTGCGCTTCGGCGGCGCGGGCGGCCTCGAGTGCGGCGGCCTTTTTCTCGACCTGTTCGACGATGTGTTCGATCATCTGGTCGTTCGAAAGCTTGTGGCTTTGCTTGCCCGCAAGATAGACCATACCCGACCCTGCCCCGCCGCCGGTAAAGCCCACATCGGTCATCAGCGCCTCGCCCGGCCCGTTGACCACGCAGCCGATGATCGAAAGGCTCATGGGCGTCTTGATGTGTTCCAGCCGCTTTTCCAGCGCCTCGACCGTCTTGATCACGTCGAAACCCTGACGCGCGCAAGACGGACAGGAGATGATGTTGACGCCCCGGTGGCGCAGGCCCAGCGACTTGAGGATCTCGAAGCCGACCTTGACCTCTTCGACCGGATCGGCCGACAGGCTGACGCGGATGGTGTCGCCGATCCCCGCCCACAAAAGACTGCCAAGACCGATCGCCGATTTGATCGTACCGGACATCAAGCCGCCGGCTTCCGTAATGCCCAGATGGATCGGCGCGTCGGTCGCTTCGGCCAGGCCTTGGTAGGCGGCAGCGGCAAGGAAAACGTCAGAGGCTTTGCACGAAATCTTGAATTCGTGGAAATCATTGTCCTGCAAGATGCGGATATGATCGAGGCCGCTTTCGATCATCGCCTCGGGGCATGGTTCGCCGTATTTGTCGAGCAGATGCTTCTCGAGGCTGCCGGCATTGACGCCGATGCGGATCGAACAGCCATGATCGCGCGCGGCGCGGATCACCTCCCGCACGCGGGAGGCGTCGCCGATATTGCCCGGGTTGATCCTGAGGCAGGCGGCCCCCGCCTCGGCGGCCTCGATGGCGCGTTTGTAGTGGAAATGGATATCGGCCACGATCGGCACCGGGCTTTCGCGCACGATCTCGTGGAGGGCGCGGGAACTGTCCTGATCGGGGACCGAGACGCGCACGATATCGGCACCCGCATCGGCGCAGCGCTGCACTTGGTCGATTGTCGCCCTCACATCGGTGGTCAGCGTATTGGTCATGGTTTGCACGCTGATCGGTGCGTCACCGCCCACCGCCACGGGGCCGACATGGATCTGGCGGCTTTTGCGACGCGCGATGGAACGCCAAGGTCTGATCGGGTTATGTGACATGCGCGGGCCTTTTCGCTCGTCCGTGAGGATTTGGCGCTAGGATAACCATGTCAGACGAACTGGACAACGGGGCAGTGTCAGAGCGTGACACCCTGCCGTCAGTTTCCGTCGGCCGCACCGATCACGAGGGCGGCAACCTCGGGCAGGTCAGGATCAATGGCGGCATTCGCCATGCTAAAGCTGGCCGTCACGGCGTCCGCTGTTAGGGCGATATCGCGCACAACTGATGCACCCGGCCCTGCGGGACCAAATGTCACGCCATTCACCATGAAATAGACCGACCCCGCATTGCCCGAACGCAGGACCGGCGGTGCCTCGCCCGAGAGGGCAACCGTGTAGCTGTCACCGCGATTGAGCGTGCCTTCGAACACGGTCTCCCCAGAGGCGGCGCTGACCCTGATCCATGACGGGCGCACGGCGAAAACCACCAACTCGTCATTGCGCGCCGCGGTCACCTGCACGGCCGGGCCGGGTACTTGCTGTTGGGCTGTTGCCACAGCCTCGGGCTGGCGGGTGATTTGGGAAGCAGGGCCGATCGCACCTACGGTATCGGGATCGAGGGTCGCCAAGGCACCATCGCGAGGCGTCAATACCGGCGCATCCAACGCCTGTGGGCGGTACATGCGCGGTGCATCATCCATTGCAGGCATTGTCACGCCGAGATCTTGGGCGATGTCAAAGTTGCCCGCACGCGCGCCAGACAAGGGATCAAGGACAGCCAAGGGCATGGGGGCATCATCAATCGGCGCGATCTGAAGTCGCTGGATGTCATGCAGCACCGCCCAAGCGCCGTAGCCGATCCCCAAGACCAGCGCGACGAGAACCGCAGCCGATCCCAATGCACCTGGCTCGATCCCGGCGAAGGGGCTTTGCTTGCTGGGCGCGAAATTGATCCGGCTGCCTGCGATCACCTCGTTGGGATCGACAAGGCGCGGAATTTGGGACGGCGCGCGCTTGACGGATTGCCCCTGCGGGGCGCTGCCATCGTGAACACCAAAAAATCCGGTCTCGGCGCAAAAACGGCGATAGCTCCATTCCGGGTCAATCCCCAGATAGCGCGCATAAGATCGGACATACCCTGCGATAAAACCTTGGCTGGAAAATGCACCGACATCGCCATTCTCAATCGCTGCGATATATGCGGCGCGGATCTTGAGTTCGCGTTCGACATCAAGCAGCGATTTGCCCATCGTCGCGCGCTCGCCGCGCAACAGGTCGCCCAAGGGAACATCCGTGATATCATAGCCGTCAAAGCCACCGGCAGGCGCAGCAACGCGATGTACATCGTCAGCCAGCTGATCTTGTTCCTGCCCCATCTACCACTCACATGCGCTGCGGTCGTTCTTTGATCCACCATATCGTGGTTCAAGCACCGCTTACCCCAGTTACCCCATGCCGATCGGAAGTGATTCCCGCATACTTCCGTTGACACGGGCAGCCTAACATGGCGCTGCGGTTCAGGAAACAACCAGATCGTGCTATCCGGCCAACTCGGCACGATTCAGCGCACAATGGCTCCAGAGTGCGTCCATGGCGCGCACCAGCGCATCCATCGCCTTGGGGTCATGCACGGGTGACGGTGTAAAGCGCAGACGCTCGGTGCCACGCGGCACAGTGGGGTAATTGATCGGCTGCACGTAGATGCCGAACTCCGACAACAACATGTCCGAGATTTTCTTGGTGTGAACGGGGTCGCCCACGATCACCGGCACGATATGCGACCCATGATCGATGATCGGCAAGCCAAGCCCTTTGAGGCGCAGCTTAAGAACCGCCGCGCGCTCTTGGTGGAGATCGCGCAGGGCCTGATCGGTCTTGAGGTGGCGCACACTGGCCGCCGCCCCGGCAGCCACGGCAGGCGGGATCGAGGTGGTAAAGATAAAGCCCGGCGCGTAACTGCGGATCGCGTCGCACATTTTTGCACTGGCAGCGATATAGCCGCCCATCACGCCGTAAGCCTTTCCAAGTGTACCGTTTATGATGTCGATCTGGTCCATCAGTCCGAGCTTTTCGGCTACGCCACCACCACGCGGGCCGTAAAGCCCCACCGCATGCACCTCGTCGAGATAGGTCAGCGCGCCGAATTCGCGGGCGAGTGCCACGATCTCGGCGATGGGGCCGAAATCGCCATCCATGGAATAGACGCTCTCGAAGGCGATGAGCTTGGGGGCTGCGGGATCGTCGGCGGCGAGTTTCGCGCGCAGATCGGCCAAATCATTGTGTTTGAAGATGCGCTTGGCCCCGCCATTGCGGCGGATCCCCTCAATCATCGAAGCATGATTCAAGGCATCCGAATAGATGATGAGCCCCGGAAACAGGATGGGCAGCGTCGAGAGCGTTGCGTCGTTGGCAATATAGGCCGAAGTAAAGACCAACGCGCCCTCTTTGCCGTGCAGATCGGCCAATTCCGCCTCAAGCTCTTTGTGATAAACCGTGGTTCCCGAGATATTGCGCGTGCCGCCCGAGCCTGCGCCGGTTGCCGCGAGCGCCTCGTGCATGGCATCCAATACGACCGGGTGCTGGCCCATGCCGAGGTAATCATTGCCGCACCAGACGGTAATGTCTTGCGTGCTGCCATCGGGTTTTTTCCAGACAGCATGGGGAAACTGGCCACGACGGCGCTCGATATCGATGAAGGTGCGATAGCGCCCCTCGGCATGTAGGCGGCCCAAAGCCGCATCGAGCGCATTGTCATAATCCACTGGCTGTCTCTCCTTTTCCGGCGCGCCTGGTCGGGCTGCGGCTGTCAAAGACGCTTGCTTTCGTTCTGTCATGCGACATAGGCCGCGATGCCCTCAAGGGAAAAGTTACAAAATGCCGCGCATCACACCTTGATCTCGATCAACCCGCATGGGGGCTGACGCTGGCTGGACATTTGCAATCATGCGGTATCTGCTTGCGCCAAAGACGACCACATCGGAGTGCGCCGCATGTCGCTTGATGCCATCCTTGCCCGTATCGACACCGATCTTGACCCGGCCATTGCGCGACTTTTCGCGCTTTTGCGGATCCCCTCGATCTCGACCGATCCAGCCCATATGCGCGACGTGCGCACAGCCGCCGATTGGCTGCGCGATGATCTGGCCAGCATGGGCTTTCAGGCCGCGGTCCATGACACACCGGGTCATCCAATGGTCGTTGCCCACATGGATGGTCCGGGGCCGCATGTGCTGTTTTACGGCCATTACGATGTGCAGCCTGTCGATCCCTTGTCGCTTTGGCATCGCGCGCCTTTCGATCCGGCGCTGGAAGAGACGCCGAAGGGGACCGTGATCCGCGCGCGCGGTGCGGCCGACGACAAGGGGCAGCTGATGACCTTTCTCGAGGCCTGCCGCGCGATCATCGCGGAAACGGGCTCCCTGCCCTGCAAGGTGACCGTGTTCCTCGAGGGGGAGGAGGAATCGGGCTCGCCCTCGCTGGTGCCGTATTTACGCGAACACGCCGATATGCTGCGCGCCGATCTTGCCTTGATCTGCGACACCGGGCTGTTTTCCGACGATGTGCCGGCCATCACCACCCAGCTGCGCGGGCTCTTGGGTGAAGAGGTCGTTATCACCGGGCCGCGGATCGACTTGCATTCGGGCATGTATGGCGGGATCGCGATGAACCCGATCCGGGTGCTGAGCCGCATCTTGGCCGGTCTGCATGACGATCAGGGCCGGGTACAGGTGCCGGGATTTTACGATGGTGTCGAAGAACTGTCGCCAGAGTTGCGCGCGCAGTGGGCAGGCTTGGGTTTTGACGACACGGCCTTTTTGGGTGAGGTCGGGCTGTCGCATCCGGCGGGCGAGGTTGGGCGCACGGGGCTGGAGATGATCTGGTCGCGCCCCACGGCCGAGGTGAACGGGATCACCGGCGGCTATACGGGAGCGGGCTTCAAGACCGTGCTGCCCGCGCAGGCTTCGGCCAAGGTGTCGTTCCGGCTGGTGGCAGGGCAAGACCCGCTCAAGCTGCGCGAGGCATTCCGCGCCTGGGTGCGCGCGCAATTGCCCCCCGATTGCAGCGTGACCTTCCACGACCACGGCGCAAGCCCGGCCAGCCGGATGGACATCACCCACCCTGCTTTTGAGATCGCGCGGCGCGCGCTGTCACAGGAATGGCCGGGCGAGGCGGCCTTTATCGGTGGTGGCGGTTCGATCCCCGTGGCGGGCTATTTCAAGCAAATCCTGGGAATGGATTCGATCCTCGCCGGGTTCGGCAAGGATGACGACGCGATCCACAGCCCCAACGAGAAATACGATCTGTCGAGCTTCCATCGCGGCACGCGGGCCTGGGCGCGCATCCTGACGGGTATCGCGGGGGCCTGAGGGCGCATGGGGGCGCTGCCCCCGCCGCGCCTTTGGCGCGCCTCCCCCGGGATATTTTTGAAACAGAGAAGCAAGGTCCGGCGAAGGTGAGCGGCGTGGGCTTTGTCATGTCTGCGTGAAGAAGGACGGAACTCAGATCTGGACTACACGTCTTGGGCGGCGCGCGGGGCCGCGCCAAAACCGCGTCATCATCAGCCCTGCCGCAAAGGCAAGGCCCACGACCAGACCCGCCCAGATGCCTTCGCCGCCAAAGCCCATGGGAAAGCCCAACGCCCATGCCGCCGGCAGGCCCAATAGCCAGTAAGAGACCAGCGCATAGATCATCGGCACCCGCGTGTCTTGGACCCCACGCAAGAGGCCCAGCGCCATCACTTGCCCCGCGTCGGCCAACTGAAACAGCGCTGCGACAGCCAGAAGGCTGACACCCATGGCCACGATCTCAGGGCGGAGCGGATCGGCAGGGTCGAGGAACAGGCCGACGAGCGGCGCAGGGATCACCAAGAAGGCCGCGATCGTTGCCGCCACCATGACGCCTGACAAGATCAGCGCGCCAAAGCCTGCCAGCCGGAGATTTGCGATGTCGCCCACACCCCAAGCCCGCCCGGCGCGGACGGTGGCCGCTTGGCTCAGCCCGATATGGACCATGAAGGTCGTAGAACAGATCTGGATCGCGATCCCATGGGCGGCCAATGCATTGGGGCCAAGCCAGCCCATCATCACCATCGTCGCCATGAACAGGCCCGACTCCGACAAAAGTGTGAGACCGATCGGCCAGCCGAGGCGAAAAACTTGGCCCATCGCCTCCCAATCGGGGTTCCAAAAGCGGGCAAACAGTGTGTCTTGCCGCAAATCCTTGTGCAGGGCGGCATAAAGTGCGGGCAACACCAGGATCAACAGATGCGTGAGGAGCGAGGCGAGCGCGGCCCCGCGCACACCCATTTCCGGCGCGCCGAGATTGCCAAAGATCAAGAGCCAGTTGACGAAAGCATTGACCACCACCCCGGCAAGTGTCGCCCAGAGCACGATGCGCGGATGATCAAGTGCCGAAAGATGGCTGCGCAAGACCGTCATCAAGACGGCAGGCGCGATCCCCCATCCGGCGATCACCAGATAGGCCTCGGTTAGCTCGGCAACCAGCGGGTCCTGGCCCAAGGATAACAGGATTGGCCCGGAAAACAGGAAAAGCGGCAGGACGAGCGCCGAGAAAATCAGGCCGATCCACAGCCCCATCCGCGTGACGCGCCGCACTTGGCGCCGGTCGTCATTGGCCGCCGCCGCGGCCACCAGCGGCATTACCGCCAAGCCAAACCCCATGCCGAGGATCAGCACCACGTGGAAATAGCTGCCGCCCAGTGCCACCGCGCCCAATTCTGCGACACCATACCAGCCCATCATCACCGTATCGGTGAGCGTGATGGCGATCTGTGCCAGCATGCTGCCAATCAGCGGCAAGCCGAGGGTAAGCGTCGCGCGCAGGTGGCTGGAGAGGGTGGACATGTCGCTAGCCCTTACCCTTGGGCAAGGCTTGCAGCAAGTAGACTTGCGCGGGTCACAGCGCGGACAGCGCGATGCGCGCAGCGAGGATCGCAATCACGCCACCGACCCCTATCTCGATCAGCCGTTGCACACGGGCCGCGGCGGGGCTCTCGATCATCCCTTCCAAAAGGCCGCGCCGCAGTGTGACGGCTCCGAGGGCAACGACGATGGTGACAGTGGCCGTGCCGATCGACATGGCCATGGTACCCGCCACGCCGATCGCAAACATGCCCATCTGCGCGGTCAGGATCAAGATGAACAGCGCGCCCGTGCAAGGGCGGATCGCGATCGCCCCGATCAAAAGCGCCATGTCACGCCAACCGGCCACTGCGGCGATCTTGGCGGGATCGGGCAGATGGGCATGCCCACAGGTCGCGCAGATCGCCCCATGCGCAGGCGGGTGTTGATGGCGGTGCTCATGCAGAGGGTCATGGCGTTGCGCACGCGCCAAAGCGCGCAATCCCGCCACCCCGCGCCAGACCAGCCATAGCCCGATCAGCGCAATCGCCCCAAAGCTGAGCGGTGCCAGAAAACGGTCGGCAAGATCGGTCATTTGCGCCCGCCCCACCTGCCAGATCCACAGACCCGCGCCGACCAAGACAATGGCGCTGAGCCCTTGGGCGAGGCTGGCGAACAAGGCAATGCTGGACAGCCACACCGGCCCAACCGCGCGCGCTGCACCATAGCCTCCGATCAGCAGCTTGCCATGCCCCGGCCCCACGGCATGAAAAAAGCCGTAGCCGAAACAGACCAGCAAAAAACCGGCAAGCGCTGCCCCTTCGCCCACGCGCAAGGCGCGCAAGCCACCCGCGATGGCATCTTGCGCCGTACGTTGACCCGAGAGCGCCCATTGGGTGAGCGCATGATCCGCGCCACTTGCGAAGATGGCGATCAAAAACACGATCGCCACAAAGGCGATGACTCGGATCAGCCACGGCATGCAATCACTGCCCTATCGGCGAAATAGGCACCCACGGGGGGGAAATTATCCTCGGCCGCGACCGCGCCACCGATTGCCGACAGGGCGGCATCAAGCACGGCATAGGCGGCATCGAGATCGGGACGTTCCAACGCGACGGTGCAACCGTCATTGCCATCGGTGGAGATGTCGAGGATCATCTCGAAGGCAATATAGAACTCAGGATCGTAAATCTGCGCCTCGAGCGGGGTGGCTGGCCTCGCCCCGAGAACCGCGCGGCGATGGGTTGTTTCGATCTGACCATTGGGATGCATCGTCAAGGAGACGGGCTGAGGCGGGCCAAGCTGCAATGCCGCGCCCGATTGCCTCAGGACAAGCCCACCCTCAAACCCCGCGGACCAATTCAGATCGAAGCCCAGCATCGCGGCTGTCTCATCCGGCGTCAGGATGGTGTCGAAATCAGGATCAAGGCCGTAATCGCTGACCAACAAGAGCGAGTAAAGTTCATCATAACGCCATGTCACTTCAACCGTTGTGACGGCACCTGCCCCGTCATGCATGACGCGCAGCCCTGCATCGACGAAGATATGAGGATGGGCAGCCAGCGGCAGGGCGGAACCCAGCGTCAGGATAACAGAAAGCGAGAAACGTGTTGCAACCATGATCCTTGAGATAAGGGCAAGCTGGCTGTTTGCACAGCCCTTTGCTGGGCCAAACCGAAAAGGGAAGGTGGCAAGACGAGGATATTGTTGACCATCATGGCGGTCGCTGTTTCGCGGATGCGAGGTAATGGGACACAATCCTGCCGTGATCTCGCGCTAGGTTGCAGCGGTGCCGTTGTCGGTCGAGGCCATGTGCGTGAAGATGAACAGCTTTTGGATTAGCGAAACCGGTGCGGTCACCGTTGATTGGACGGTGCTTGCATCAGGCGCGGTGGGTTTGGCCTTGGCGACGGCAGCGATGCTGACCGACACCTTGGACATGGTATTTTCGCGCGCCGATCACGAACTGCGCCAACAACAATTCAGCGACGATTTCGTTCAATATACCCCGGCGCATTTCGAGCATCTCTTTGCCCATGGCGTGGTGGATGCAGAAACGGCGGCAAGCCAGTTTGCAGCCGCCAACGCCATGATGAACCACGAGATTGTCGATGCGCTCGAATGGGGTGTCACGCAGATGCAGGCCGGCACCTTGTCGGCGACGGACCTCGCGATGCTCTATGCGATGGCCTCGGTCGCTTATCAGCGCAACATCGTCCCCGATCATCTGTTGCGCCAGTATTTCCCCTTTATCCCGGCCTGACGCAACCCTCGCGGCTTGTGTGCGCGCAGATGCGACTTGCCGATCATTCGCGCCCTTCCCCTTTCCGTGGCCCACTAAAGCTGCCAGTATGTGCGCGCGCATATACAAGATAGAGCAGAACCATGCCCAACGACCTGTTGTCCGGCACCCCAGACAGCCAAGCCTATGACGCCAGCCACATCGAGGTGCTGGAAGGGCTGGAGCCTGTCCGTAAACGCCCCGGCATGTATATCGGCGGTACCGATGAACGTGCGATGCACCATCTCGTGGCCGAGGTCTTGGACAACGCCATGGACGAGGCCGTAGCGGGACATGCCAGCCGGATCGAAGTCGAGTTATCCGCCGATCACACCATCACCGTGCGCGACAATGGGCGCGGCATCCCGACCGATCCACATCCGAAATTCCCCGACAAATCCGCGCTGGAGGTGATTTTCTGCACCCTACATGCGGGTGGCAAGTTCTCGGGCAAGGCCTATCAGACCTCGGGGGGCCTGCATGGTGTGGGGGCCTCGGTGGTCAACGCGCTCTCCGATCATTTGCGGGTTGAGGTGGCGCGAAACCGCGAATTGTTCGTGCAGGAGTTTTCGCGCGGTATCCCCCAAGGGCCGGTGCGCCCGGCGGGCGCCGCCCCCAACCGGCGCGGCACGACCGTCATTTTTCACCCTGACGAACAGATTTTTGGCAGTCACCGTTTTCGGCCTGCACGCCTGCTCAAGATGGTGCGTTCAAAGGCCTATCTGTTTTCCGGCGTGGAAATCCGCTGGAAAACCGAGATCGACGATAATGAGACCCCGCGCGAGGCCGTGTTCCACTTCCCCGGCGGCTTGGCCGATTACCTGCGCGAGACGATGGGGAATGCAGTCACCTATTCCGACGCGCCCTTTGCCGGAAAGGTGGAGTTCGCCGAGAAATTCGGCGCGGTCGGGTCGGTCGAATGGGCGATCAACTGGACGCCTGCGCGCGACGGCTTCATCCAATCCTATTGCAACACTATCCCCACCCCCGAGGGCGGCACACATGAGGGTGGCTTTTGGGCCGCGATCCTCAAGGGCGTACGCGGCTACGGCGAATTGGCGGGCAACCGCAAGGCCGCCAATATCACGCGCGAAGACCTGATTTCAGGCGCGGGCGCGCTGGTGTCCTGCTTCATCGCCGAGCCCGAGTTTGTGGGCCAGACCAAGGACCGGCTTGCCACGACCGAGGCCGCCCGCATGGTCGAAGGCGCGGTGCGCGACCATTTCGACAACTGGCTGGCCGCCAACACGAAATCGGCGGGTGCGATCCTCGATTTCCTCGTGCTGCGGGCCGAAGAACGGATGCGCCGCCGCGCGGAAAAGGAAACCGACCGCAAGACCGCCACCAAAAAGCTGCGCCTGCCCGGCAAGCTGGTTGATTGTTCGCAATCGGCGCGCGAGGGGACGGAGCTGTTCATCGTCGAGGGCGACAGCGCGGGTGGATCGGCCAAGATGGCGCGCGACCGCAAGACCCAGGCGCTGTTGCCGCTTAGGGGCAAGATTTTGAACGTCTTGGGTGCGGCCTCGAACAAGATGAGCCAGAACACCGAGATTTCAGATCTGTGCCAAGCGCTTGGCGTGGGCATGGGGACCAAGTTCAACATCGACGATCTGCGCTATGACAAGGTCATCATCATGACCGACGCCGATGTGGACGGCGCCCATATCGCGGCCCTTCTGATGACCTTCTTCTTCACCCAGATGCGGCCGATGATCGACCGCGGCCACCTCTACCTCGCCTGCCCGCCGCTGTTTCGCCTGACCCAAGGGGCCAAACGCGTCTATTGCCTGGACGAGGCGGAAAAAGCCGCATGGCTCGCCAAGGGGCTAGGCGGCAAGGGCAAGATCGACGTATCCCGCTTCAAGGGCTTGGGCGAGATGGACGCCAAGGACCTGAAAGACACCACGATGGACCCCGCCACCCGCAAGCTGATCCGCGTGTCAGTGGACGAGGACGCGCCGGGCGAGACCGGCGATCTGGTGGAACGGCTGATGGGCAAGAAACCGGAATTGCGGTTCCAGTATATTCAGGAGAACGCTAGGTTCGTTGAGGATGTGGATGTGTGAGGGCCGTAGGGTGGGTGAAACCCACCATTAACCCGTCCATCCACCTATCACACGCCGTCACGGCATGGTGGGTTTCACCCACCCTACGGATAATTGTCGGTAATGGCTTTGTGGTGGGTTTCACCAACCCCAAAACACTAGGCTTTCTGAATTGAGCAATTTTTCCTAACAGCCACACTCTCTATTGCGTCCATTTCACCTTTAAGCCTTGAAAGCTCCTGACGCGTTTCATCGTCACCTCCGATCAAAAACGCTGCCGGCCAAAAGAGAATAAGAGACACTCCTGTTGCGATAGCGTCGCTCTTTGCCTTTTGGTCTTGCACGCCGGAAATCTGACTAACCCGAGCGGACAGCCGTGCCGCTTCTTCTGAAAGCTGACGACAAGAGTAACTCGAATAAGCAATGGGCGACACGTATGTTGCATTCACAGATTCACTGCGATCTGCGCACCCGCCCAACAAGGCAAAGGAAGTAGCCACAAACACAAACAAAGATTTCTTCATAAGGTACACCCCGAACTAACCGACATCGTTAAGCAAACATCTTACCCAAAGCTCTTGCATCGCTTGTTCTGCGTGATCAACATTTTTCTGTCTGATTTGATCGGATGACTACGCTTCGCGGCCAACCTTCCTACCACGCCCCCTTGCGCGCCCCGCCCCGAACCGCCATCTTCTCCACAGGGGCCACCGCCCCCTCACCGGACATCATCGCCCTGCCAAGGCAGGCAACCCTGATCGCCCCGCGAGCCTCTGCCCCGCGCGTGGCATCGTGCCCCGTGCGGACCATCATGCCGGAGCATCCCCATGTCCAAGGAAAAGAACAAAGGTAACAAGGAAGCCAAAAAGCCGAAAAAGGAAAAGCCCAAGGTCTTGGCCACCGCCAATTCCAACGCGGGCAAGCCGCTTGATATCGGCGGCGGCAAAAAGGGCAAATAGGCGCAAAGCCGCGCCCTTACCCGGCGCAACCAGATGGTGGTCGGGCCACGCGCCCGGCCACCCCGCTTGAGCAAGATCAAGGCGCGCATCGCCCGGCGCTACCATGCTCGGCCCATTCCCAGCCGGAGTGATGCCGATGCGCCCCCTGCCCCTTGCCCTGAGCCTCGCACTGCTTTGCCCGCCCGTCATGGCGCAAGATATCGCCATAGGTGCCGTGCTCTACCGTGATTTCTGCGCGGCCTGTCATGGGGTTGCGGGCAAGGGGGATGGCACGATGGCCGATCTCATGCGCCGCCCGCCCGCCGATCTGACCCGGCTCGCAGGTGGCGGCCCCTTTCCGATCCTGCGCGTCGCTGCCACCATCGATGGGCGTGGGCGTCTGCCCGCGCATGGGGGCGACATGCCCGTTTTCGGCCGGTGGTTCGAGGGGGCCGGCCCCGTTGTCGCGATGGCCGGCCCCGACGGTCAGCCGATCTTGATGAGCGCGCCTGTCGCCGATCTGATCGCCTACCTGATCACGCTACAGGATTAGTCTGCGCTTTCGGCCTTTTCTTCCAGCATCAGCCATTCTTCTTCGGCGGCCGAGAGCTTGGCTTGGCGTTCATCCAGCGCCTCGGTCGCCTTGCGGAACTTGACCGGCTCGCGGGTGAAAAGATCGGGGTCGGCCATCAGTTCCATCAGCTTGGCGATCTCGGCCTCGAGGCGGGCGATCTCTCCGGGCAGCGCCTTGAGGCGGTGGCTTTCGGTAAAGCTCAACCCCGGCTTGGTCGCGGCCGCCTTGGGCGCAGGCTTGGCCGCGCTCGGCTTTTGGGCGGTGGGCCTCGTGGCCTCGGGCGTTTGGGTGTTGCCGCGTTGGGCGAGCATATCGCTCCAGCCACCGGCATAGGCGACGGCGCGGCCCTGCCCTTCGAGCAGGATGGTGGTGCTGGCCACCCGGTCGATGAAATCGCGGTCATGGCTGACCAACAGCACGGTGCCTGCATAGTCGCCCAGCAGGTCTTGCAGCAAATCGAGCGTCTCGATGTCGAGATCGTTGGTCGGCTCGTCCAGCACCAAAAGATTCGATTGCCGTGCCATGATCCGTGCAAGGAGCAGCCGCGCCTTTTCACCCCCCGAGAGCGCGCGCACGGGCGCACGCGCCTGAGCCTCGTCGAAGAGGAAATCCTTGAGATAACCCACCACATGGCGCGGCGTACCACGCACATGCACCTGATCCGCACGGCCATTGACGCGGGTGGCGGGATCTTGGGTCAGGCTTTCCCACAGCGTCGCCTCGGGGTCGAGTTGCGCGCGCGTCTGGTCGAAGACAGCCATCTCTAGCCCGGTGCCAAGGGTGACGGTCCCGGTATCGGGCGCGGTCTGGCCCGTCAGCATGTTGAGAAGCGTCGTCTTGCCTGCCCCGTTCGGCCCGACAAAGGCCACACGATCCCCGCGCAAGATGCGCAGATCGAAAGGCTGCAAGATCGTGCGATCACCGAAGGCCTTGGAAATCCCCACCGCCTCGATCACCCGCTTGCCCGAGCTTTGGCCAGCCTCCAGCGCCATCTCGGCGGTGCCTTGGCGGCGGATCATGTTGGCGCGTTCGGCGCGCAGATCTTGGAGCGCGCGTACCCGGCCCATATTGCGCTTGCGCCGGGCGCTGATGCCCTCAACGGCCCAACGCGCCTCGGCCTTGATCTTGCGGTCAAGCTTGTGACGTGCCTGATCCTCTTCGTCCCATGTCTTGTCGCGCCAGGCTTCGAAATCGGCGAAACCACGATCCTGACGACGGACCACACCCCGGTCGAGCCAGAGCGTGCCGCGCGCCAGTGCGGTCAGGAACGCACGGTCATGGCTGATCAGGACAAAGGCCGCGCGGCTTTGCAGCAGTTCCCGCTCGAGCCAGCCGATCGCCTCGATATCGAGATGGTTGGTCGGCTCGTCCAGAAGCATCAATTCCGGCGCCTCGGCCAAGAGGCGTGCAAGTGCCGCGCGCCGACGTTCCCCACCCGAAGCACGGTCCGGCGCGGCATCGAGCTTGAGCTTCAGCCCCTCGGCCACCGCCTCGACCCGCCACGCCTCGGCAGGGTCGAGATTTGCAGTTGCGAAATCACCCAAAGTGGCGAACCCCGCGAAATCGGGATCTTGCTCCATGTAGCCGACGCGCACCCCATCGGGGGTGACGACACTACCCTGATCGGGCAGGGTCAGGCGGGCCATGACCTTCATCAAAGTGGATTTGCCCGATCCGTTGCGCCCGACAAGGGCCAGCCGGTCACCTTCCTGCACGACAAGGGAAAGGTCTGAAAAGACCGGGTTCCCACCGAAGGTCAGCGAGATATCGCTCAGTTGCAAAAGGGGTGCGCGTGCCATGGCTGGCAGCTAGTGGCCGGCGCGGATGGCGTCAAGCAGCAAGCGAAAAGGCCGCCCAACGGGGCGGCCTTTCGACGTCATGAGAGCGTGCAGCGGATCAGCGCTTGGAGAACTGGAAGCTGCGGCGCGCCTTGCGCTTGCCGTACTTCTTGCGTTCGACCACGCGGCTGTCGCGGGTCAGGAAGCCTGCGGCCTTGAGCGCGCTGCGCAAGGACGGCTCGTATAGCTGCAATGCCTTGGAGATGCCGTGCTTGACGGCCCCTGCCTGACCCGACAGGCCACCGCCCTTGACGGTTGCCATCACGTCGAACTCGTTTTCGACACCAGCGATCTGGAAGGGCTGGCGCAAGATCATTTGCAGCACGGGGCGAGCGAAATAGGCATGCATTTCCTTGCCATTCACCACGACCTTGCCCGAGCCAGGCTTGATCCAGACGCGGGCGACCGCATCCTTGCGCTTTCCGGTGGCATAAGAGCGGCCCAGCGCGTCGCGCACGGGCGCACGGGGTGCATCATCAAGGCTGATCGCAGTCGCGCCTGCGGTGGCGACAGCGCCTTTCAGTGCGTCGAGCGAAGAAAGTGTCTCGGCCATGGTTATGCGCTCCGGGTGTTCTTGGGGTTCATCGACTTGACGTCGAGAACGGTGGGCTGTTGGGCATCATGGGGATGCTCGGCACCGGCATATACGCGCAGATTGGTCATCTGCTGGCGGCTCAGCTTGCCACCGGGCAGCATGCGCTTGACGGCCTGCGTCACCACGCGTTCGGGGTGATCACCCTCGAGGATCTGACCAGTGGTGCGCGACTTGATCCCACCGGGAAAGCCGGTGTGCCAGTAGTTGGGCTTGTTGCGCTTGTTGCCCGTCACCTGCACCTTGTCGGCGTTGATGACGATGACATTGTCACCCATATCCATCGACGGGGTGAAGGTCGGCTTGTGTTTGCCGCGCAGGCGCATGGCGATGATCGAAGCGAGGCGGCCAAGAACGACACCCTCTGCGTCGATCAAGATCCACTGCTTATCGATATCCGCCGGGGTGGCAGAAAAGGTTTTCATGTCCATCGGTCCTTTCGGGGCCGGCAAAGTTGCACGGCCGAAATAACGCTCGCGGCACGCGACCGCGAAGTGATGGCGTCTTCTACCTGAATTATGGGCGCCGTCAATGGCAGCGATCCTTATAAAATCTTTTATAAACAATGAATTGCAGTTGAGGTATTATTTTACCCCACAAAATTTCCGCTCAAGAATCCCGCTGATCTGGCCGACGGTTCATTCCGGGCGGCAAATCTCGTCGCGTAGGATGGCGATGCCAGTGCGCCACAACAGCCCCAAAACCACCGCTGACAGGGCCAACAGAACGATCAGGCCGATCACCAGATGCGCGCGGCTTTCTTCGGCCCCACCATAGACGAAGCTCGCCACACTCAACGCGGCAAGCGGAAAGCTGAGCGCCCACCAACTCAGCGCAAATGGGAGCCGCATTAGCTTGGGAACCTGCACCAAGACCAAGACGGTAAACACATAGGCACAACTCAACAGCATATGCGCAAAAGCATCGATGCCCCCCACAAGCCGCACATAGGAGACAAAGGCCACGGCAGGCGGTGCGATCAAGATGACCAATGTAGGAAACAGCCGCGCCGGGATTGGTGCATGAAAGATCAGCCGGTTGAAGACAAGCACCAGCAGCACCAGCCAAAAGATCATGCCAGCCGAGAAGAACAGCCAACTGATCTCGATCCAGCCAAGCGACACACCTGCCAATGGCACGATCACGTTTCCGACCGCCGGGATGAACCACGCCGGCGTCAGATGCCCAACCTCGAAGGCGCGATGGCTGATCCAGCCCGAGATCACGGCGACCGTCAACACGCCTTGGCCCGCCACACCGGCAAGCCAGATAGGCAAGGCCAAATCGGGGCGATAGCCATGGATAGCCGTCGCCATCAGCAAGAGTGAGATGGTAATGGTCGGGAAAAAGGCCAATCGCACGGGATGATGCCATTCCGCACTGACCGCGGCGGGGTGGCGCATCAGCTTGAGCAGGTAGAGCGCGCCGATCGCCAGAAAACAGCCAAGCCCAAACCACAGCACGGCGCGCGCGGCATCTTCGGCGGCGGCAAAATGTGCGGCGGCGGCATGCAGCGCAAGGGCAAGCCCGAACAATCCCATCAAGACCGCGAAAAAAGTCACCGGGAAATGCGCGAGGCGGCTGAAGGAATGGGCAGTGTCGGTCGGTGTGTGGGGCATGATCCGTCTCGGTCTGAATTGTCAGTGTCAATGATAGCCTGCCCGCTTGGGTGGCGACAGGGCGCTTGGGACGCTGCGGCGATTTCTCCGCGCAACGTCACCGCGCTGCCGCGTGACTGCGCACAATGGTCGCAAGCACGCCTTTCGGCGACTGCTCCGATCGATATACTGGCAGCAGGCGATGTAGGATCGCCGCAAGAAGGGGGGCAAGCCATGTCCGATGAATTGGTCCTGCGCAACGACCGGGGGGCGGTCACATATCTGACATTGAACCTGCCCGCGCGGCTCAACGCCTTGTCCGATGCGATGCTCGCCGCGATCTGCACGCGCTTTGAGGAGATGATGCATGCCCAAAGCCAAAGGGTGATCGTGCTGCGCGGCGCGGGCAAGGCGTTTTGCGCAGGCCATGATCTGAACGAGATGCGCGACAAGCGTGCAGGCCCCGATCAGGGCGCCGCCGCACTGCATGATCTGTTCACCCGCTGTGGTGCCATGATGCAGATGATCCCGCGCTTGCCCCAACCCGTGATCGCGCAGGTGCATGGCATCGCCACGGCGGCAGGGTGCCAACTGGTCGCCAGCTGTGATCTGGCCGTCGCCGCCGAGGATTGCCGCTTTGGGGTGAACGGGGTGAATATCGGGCTGTTCTGTTCGACGCCGATGGTGGCGCTGTCGCGAAACGTGGCGCGCAAGCAAGCCTTCGAGATGTTGGTGACGGGTGAATTCGTCACCGCCGGGCGGGCGCGCGATCTGGGTCTGGTCAACCGCGTGGTGCCGCCCGCTGATTTGGCCGACGCGACGACGGCGCTGGCCGAACAGATCGCGGCCAAGCTCGGCGTCGCGGTACGGATCGGCAAGCGCGCCTTTTACGACCAACTCGGCCTGCCGCTGGATCAGGCCTATGCGATGACGGGTGCGGCCATGGTCGAGAATATGCGCGCGCCCGACACGGCCGAGGGGGTCGCGGCCTTCCTCGAGAAGCGCAAGCCCGATTGGCGGCAATAAGCGCCCTCATAGCCCCGGCAAGATCAGCACGTTGCGCCGCGCCTGACCGGCATTGGTATCGGCGATGGCTTGGTTGATCTGGTCGAAATCCCAGCGCCGCGAGATCAGCTCATCGAGCTTGAGGCGCCCTTGGCCGTAGAGATCGACCATCCAAGGAATATCGCGGGCTAAAACGACATCGCCCATCTTGGTGCCGCGCATGCCTTGGCCGGTGAAGGCCATGATCACCGGCTCGAATTGGGCGGTCTGGCCGGAATGGGGCATGCCGACAGCGTGGATCGTGCCACCCCAACCCAAAAGGCGTGGTGCAACCTCATAGGCGGGAATGGCACCGACACTGACAAAGACATGATGGGCCATGCGCCCGCCGGTCAGCGCCGACAGCGCGCGCCACGGCTTGGGGTCAGAAGCAAGGATCGTATCGGTTGCGCCGAACGCTATGGCATCGCCAAGTTTCTCGGGTGACAGATCGATGGCGACGATCCGTGCGGCGCCGGCCAGCCGCGCCCCTTGGATCACGTTCAGGCCAACCCCACCCGCACCAATGACTACGACCGTCTCACCGGGCCGCAGGCGGGCGCTGTTGACGACAGCCCCCAGCCCCGTTGGCACGCTACAAGCGAGAAGACAGGCGGCCTCGGGTGCAATGGCGCTGCCCAATGGGGCGATCTGGCTTTGATCGACGACAACCTTTTCGGCAAAGGCCCCGCAATCCATGGCGGCTTGCACCGCAGCGCCATCGACGTCAGTCAGTTTGGGCGCGGCCTCGGGCGCGTCGCGGCAATAGACGGGCGCGCCGGAGGCACAGCTCAGGCAGCTGCCGCAAGCGCGGATCAAGGTGACCAGCACGCGATCACCAAGGCGCAGGTGAGTGACCCCGGCCCCCAAGGCCGTAACCCGCCCGGCCGCCTCATGCCCGTAAACTGCCGGAAGCGTACCGCCCCATGCCCCCTCCATGAAGGAGATATCGGAATGGCAGATCGCCACCGCCTCGACCATCACCTCGACCTCGCCCGGTCCGGGATCGCGCAAGGTGAGCGTCTCGATGGCGAGCGGCGCACCGAAAGCACGGCAAACGGCGGCACGAATGGTCGATGGCATGTGCTCTCTCCCGGTCTGGGTGGTATGTCATATCCTTGCACAGAGGCAAACCACGGCAACCCCTATCTGCGCCGTGACAAAGACTTGCGTGCCGTGACGGGCTAGCGCAAAACCGCAGTAGTCCGCGCGGGGGAGGAAATGATGGATAGTCTCGATCTGGGCGATGTGGTGCTGCATTACGCCGATACCGGCCCACGCGGTGCGCCGGCGGTGGTCTTCGCCAATTCGCTCGGCACCGATTTTCGGCTATGGGATGCAATCTTGCCGCTTCTGCCTGCCGGGTTGCGGGTGATCCGCTACGACAAGCGCGGTCATGGCCTGTCGAGTTGCCCACCCGCGCCCTATACCATGGGCGCGCTGATCCACGATGTCGAAAGGCTGCTGGATGCATTGGGCGTGCGCGATTGCGTTTTCGTAGGGCTGTCGATTGGCGGCATGATCGCGCAAGGGCTGGCCGCCAAACGGCTCGATCTGATCCGCGCGGTGGTTTTGTCCAACACCGCGCCCAAGATCGGCACTCGCGAGATGTGGCAAGACCGCATCGCCATGGTCGAGAGCCAAGGGCTGTCGGCCATGTCCGACACGATCATGACACGCTGGTTTTCCAAGGCATTTCGCGAAGGCCCAGCAGTGTCGCCGTGGAAGCGAATGGTCGAGACCACTCCTGCCGCCGGTTATGCCGGGGCTGCCGCCGCGATCGCGGGCAGCGATTTCTACGCCAGCACCGCCAGGCTGCGCCTGCCTGCACTGATCATTGCAGGGTCCGAGGATGGATCCACCCCACCAGATCTTGTGCAAGAATTAGTCGGGCTGATCCCCGGCGCGCACTTTGCACTGATCCGTGGCGCGGGCCATCTGCCTTGCGTTGAAAAACCGGCGGATTTCGCGGGCCATCTCAACGCTTTTTTGGGCGATATCGGCCATGTGGGGGCAAGGCCATGAGCGCCAGCCCCTTTGACAGCCTGATCCATGCCCGCCTTTTCGGTGATGCCGAGATGGGGCGGCTTTTCTCCGACACCGCGGAGATCCGCGCGATGATGCTTGTGCTTGGTGCCTTGGCCAAGGTGCAGGGACAAACAGGTGTGATCCCCGAGGTCTCGGGCGCGTTCCTGCATCGCGCCACGATGGAGATCCAGATCGACCCGGCGGGCTTGGCTCAAAGCGTGGGTGAGAATGGTGTCAGCGTGCCGGGGCTGGTGGCCGCGATGCGTAAGGCGCTGGAGGCGCCCGAGCATGCCGCTTATCTGCATTGGGGCGCCACCAGCCAGGATATCCAGGATAGCGCGCTCATGCTGCGGCTCCGCCAAGCGCTGGGGCTGATCGAGGGGCGGCTTGCGGCAGCGCTTGGCGCTCTGGCCGATCTCGCCGAGGCCGAGGCCGAAACGCCGATGGCTGCACGCACCTATGGACAGATCGCGGTGCCGTCCTCGTTTGGGGCAATGGTGGCGGTGTGGGGTTGGCCCGCGATCGTCGCACTTGAAGGGCTGCGCGCACTGCGTCCACGCCTTGCGGTCTCGCTGTCCGGGGCGGGCGGCACGGCCACGATGCTTGGCCCCGATCCTGCTTTGATCCGGGCAAGGCTGGCAGCAGCATTGAGCCTTGCCGATCCAGGGCGCAGTTGGCATGCAGAGCGCAGCCTTATCACCGCATTGGCGCAAGCCTGTCAGGCCGTGACAGTGGCAGCGGCCAAGCTTGGCGAGGATCTGTTGATCCTGACCCGCTCGGATGTGGGCGAGGTGAAGCTGTCGGGCGGCGGCGCCTCCTCGACCATGCCACAAAAGGAAAACCCGGTCGCGCCGAGCGTGCTTGTGGCTTTGGCACGCTTCGGTGCGGCGCAGGCAGCGACGCTCAGCGCACCCGCGCATCGCGAAGCGCGCGATGGCGCGGCTTGGTTCACCGAATGGCTGATGCTGCCGGGGCTCGTGCTGGCCGCAGGCAAATCGGCGGCAGTTCTGGCCGAGCTGGCAGGGCAGATTACCCCCGACCGGAGCGCGATGGCCGCGCGTTTGGCCGACCCCTTGGGGCTGATCCATGCCGAGAGCCTGAGCTTTGCCTTGGCAGGGATCATGCCCCGCCCCGAGGCACAGGCCGAGGTCAAGCGATTGGCACAAGACGCCAAGGCGCAAGGCACCCCCCTGCCCGATCTGGTCAAGGCTGCCCATCCCGCGCTCGCCATGCCGCCACTTACCGGGACGGCGACCCTTGGCACCGCCCCACGGGAGGCGCGCGATTTTGCCAAGGCCGCGCGCGCGATCGCGGATGGACAATCGCAAGGTGTCAACCTAGATTGACAGTCTCTTGCCACTTGGAAAGCCACCGATGGCCCGCCCGCGCCTGCCTATCCTGTTCATCTTGATCACCGTCACGCTCGACGCGATGGGGATCGGTTTGATCCTGCCCGTGATGCCCGACCTGATCCGCGAGGTGCGCGGCGCCTCGCTGGCCGATGCCGCCCTTTGGGGTGGGATGCTTTCGGCGGTCTATGCGGTGATGCAGTTCGGCTTTTCGCCGCTCATCGGCAACCTGTCCGACCGTTTCGGGCGGCGGCCTGTCTTGCTCGTGTCGATGGCGGTGATGGCGCTCGATTATGTGGTCATGGCCGTGGCCGGCACGATCTGGCTGCTCTTTGCGGGCCGCATTGTCGCAGGTATCACGGCGGCAACCCATTCGACCGCCTTGGCCTATATGGCCGACATCACGGATGGCAGTAAACGTGCGCAAAATTTCGGCCTGATTTCAGCGGGTTTCGGGATGGGCTTTATCCTTGGGCCGGTGATCGGCGGGCTTTTGGGCGGGCTTGATCCACGCGCGCCTTTCGTGGCGGCGGCCTGTCTGGCGGCGGCGAATTTCGCCTTTGGCTGGTTCGTTCTGCCCGAAAGCCTGCCGCCCGAGCGCCGCCGCGCCTTTGACATCCGCCGCGCCAACCCGGCGGGTGCGCTCAAGGCCGTGCGCAAACTGCCCGGTGTCGGCGCGCTGCTGGCGGTGATGCTGGCCTACCAGATCGCCAATTTCACCTATCCCGCGGTCTGGGCCTATTACACCCAAGGGGCCTTTGGCTGGGATACCCATATGGTCGGGCTGTCACTTGCCGCCTACGGCGTGGCGATCGCGGTGGTGCAAGGGGGGCTGATCCGCGCCATCTTGCCCCGTCTGGGCGAAGGGCGCGCGGTCTTTTGGGGGCTGATCCTGAACACGGGCTGCCTGTTGGCCTATGGACTTGCCAATCAGGGCTGGATGATCTGGGTCTTGATCCCGATCTCGGCTGTGGGCGCGATCGTGGCCCCCGCGATGCAGGGCGTGATGAGCCGCGCGGCAGGGGCCGACCAGCAGGGCGAATTGCAGGGGGTGCTCTCCTCCATCTCGGCGCTGTCGATGATCCTGTCGCCGCTGATGATGACACAGGCGTTTTTCTGGTTCACCCGCGAGGGCGCTGATCCACGTCTTCCAGGCGCGCCATTTCTGCTGGGCGCGGTGCTGATGGGGGCCGCCCTGTTGATCTTTCTGCGCACCCGGACAAGCCGGGCCGAGGCGCAAGCGGCCGAGTAAGCGCCATCACCCCGCGGCGAGGATCGCAGCATAGGCACCCGGGTCGGCATTGCCGCCCGAAAGCGTGCAGATGACCGGCCCATCGGCCAAGGCCGCCCCGTGAAACAATGCCGCCGCCAGCGCCACCGCGCCACCCGGTTCCACCACCAGCTTGAGGCGGGAGGCGGCAAGTCGCATCGCCTCGCGGACCTCATCCTCGGTCACGACGATGCCCGCGCCACAGAGGCGATGCAGGATCGGAAAGGTCAGAATGCCGGGCATGGGCGTCAGGATCGCATCGCAAAACCCGGCCTCGGGGCGGCCATGGCCAGTGCGTTCTCCCGCCGCAAGCGAGCGCGCGGTGTCGTCGAAACCCTCCGGCTCCACCGGGCGCACGGTCAACCCCGGCGCATGCGCTTCAAGCGCCAGCGCGATACCGGCGGTCAAGCCGCCCCCGCCGCAACAGGTGAGAACAGTGCCTTGGGTGATCCCAAGCGCCGCTGTTTGTGCCGCGATTTCAAGCCCACAGGTGCCTTGGCCCGCGATGACCTGTGCGTCATCAAAGGGCTTGATCAGCGACATCCCGCGCTCGGCCTGTACGCGCGCGCCGATCTCCTCGCGCTTCTCGCCGCCGGCGCGGTCGTACAAGATGACCTCGGCGCCCAAGGCGCGGGTATTCTCGATCTTCAGCGCGGGCGCATCGCGCGGCATGATGATAATGGACGGCACAGCATGCAGGGCCGCAGCATAAGCTACGCCTTGGGCATGATTGCCCGAGGAAAAGGCCAAGACCCCCTTGGCGCGTTCCGCCACCGGGAGGGCCGAGACCGCCGACCAACCGCCACGAAACTTGAAGCTTCCCGTGTGCTGCAACACCTCGGCCTTGGCGAAAACGGGACGGCCCGCGATCTCGTCAAGGAAAGGCGAGGACAAAAGCGGCGTTTCACGGACCACCCCTTTGGCGCGGGTTTGGGCGGCTTCGATCAGGGTGATATCGGTCATATTGAACGTTCCAGAACGGTTGCGATCACATCGATGGCGGCGGGTTCATCAAGAAAGGGGACATGGCCGCGATCGGCCAGTTCCGCATAGGCCATGTCGGGACGGCGGCGGCGCATCTCGGCCGCCGTTTCTACCGACAGGATATTCGATCCCGCCCCCCGGATCAGGCCCATGGGCGCAGCCGCCAACGCATCGAACAGGGGCCAGAGGTCAGGCGCCACGGCATCGGGGGCAAAAGCGGGTGCCACCGCCGCGCGCAGCGCGGGGTCATAGCGGTTAACGAGGCGCCCCCCCTCCTCGCGGTAGATGTTGCGGGCAAGCGCCGCCCAATTGGCCTCCGGCACATCGCGAAAAGCGGGCGCATAATGGTGCGGGAGAGCAGCGGCGGCTTCCGCCAATGTGCGGAACTTGGGCGGTTTGCCAAGGTAATCCATGATATAGGCCAGCCCCTCGGGCATGATCTCGGGGCCGATATCGTTAAAGATGACGCCCGCGATACGCGCGCGTGCTACCGCAGCCATGACAAGCGCGACGAGACCGCCGCGCGAGGTACCAAGGATCGTGACCCGGTCAAGCCCGAGATGGTCGAGAAGCGCCACGACATCGGCGGCCTCGACCGGCACCTGATAGCTTGCCGGATCGCCCCAGTCCGAGGCACCGCGCCCGCGGAAATCCAGCCGAATGACCTGTGCACGATGGGCGAAAGCCGCAAGGATCGGCTCGAAATCATCCATGTTGCGGGTCAGACCGGGCAGGCACAAAAGCGGCGCGCCCTGCCCTTGTACATCATAGGCAAGTTTCAGCCCATCGGCGCTTTTCACATAGCGCATCTCAGGCCTCCAATTGATCGAGGACCGCGGTCAGGTCGCGGGCCACCACCATCGGCCTGCCGGGCATGCGATCGACGGGATCGCCCGCGCGGTTGATCCAGATCGTCTGGAACCCATAGGCTGCGGCCCCTGCGATATCCCACCCGTTCGACGAGACGAAAAGCACTTGGTCGGGCATTACGCCAAAGCGCGTACCAACCATGTCATAGACGATGGGATGCGGCTTGAAGTGGCCCACATCCTCGACGCTCAGCACATCGTCAAGCACTGCCCCAAGCTTGGCCGAAGTGACGGCTGCCGCAAGCATCTCGGGGCTGCCGTTGGACAAGATGGCGCGCGCGATCCCCGCCGCTTTGAGGCGCGACAACACCTCCGTGGCCTCGGGATAGGGGGGGAGTTGGCGATAGAGCTCCAAAAGCTGCGCCCGCAGGGCCGGGTCGTCATGGCCGGCGCGCTCAAGCGCCCAATCCAGCCCATCTTCGGTGACCTGCCAAAAATCGCAATGCGCGCCCGTCAATGTCCGCAGCCATGAATACTGCAACTGCTTATTGCGCCAATCGGCGGCAACTTGGGGCCAGATCGCCGCAAATTCGGCTTGCCCGGGCATGGTGGCAACCGCGCGGGCCGCGGCATTGACATCAAACAGCGTACCATAAGCATCGAAGATGCAGGTCGTGATCTGTCCCATATGATCCCCCATTCATTTGGGCGTGACACTGGCACGGGCGCAAAGCTTGGGCAATCACCCGCAGCGCGGGTTTCCTCCTTGTGGTCTTTGCCCTATGATGCACCCGAGCCGCGGTCAAACAATGCGCACCGCACAACCCATTTCCCAAACATGAAGGCGATCACGATGACGCAGGCAAGCGCGGGCGCGACCGTATCCATTCACTATACCGGCACGCTGGATGACGGTAGCCAGTTCGACAGCTCGGCCGGGCGTGACCCCCTGACGTTTCAAATGGGCGAGGGGCAGATCATCCAAGGCCTTGAAGCGGCACTTGACGGGATGCGCGTCGGCGAGAAAAAGACCGTGACGATCCCCGCAGAGCAAGCCTATGGCCCCCGGCACGACGAAGCCGTGCAAGAGGTGCCGCGCGCGATGATCCCCGATCACATCCCGCTTGATCTGGGTACGGCCCTGCAAATGCAGACACCTAATGGCCAAATGCTGCCCGTGACGGTGTCGGCCGTGACCGATGAGACAGTGACGCTTGACGCCAATCATCCGCTTGCGGGCAAGGCGCTGACATTCGCGGTGGAGGTCATCGAGATAGTCTGACCCATCATCAAAAGGCCGGGCTGAAGCCCGGCCTACGGCTTCGGCGTAATGCGGGCCGCCTACATGTTCTCGGGCTGCATCATGCCCAGGACATGATAGCCGCCATCGACGATGATAATCTCGCCGCTGGTGCAGGCGCCATAATCGGAACATAGGTAGGACGCCGTGCCGCCGATAGCCTCGAGCGTGGCATTGGCGCGCAAGGGCGCGTTCGCCTCGGTCGTCTTGAAGGTCTTGCGCGCGCCGCCGATGGCCGCACCGGCCAGCGTCTTCATTGGGCCGGGGCTGATTGCGTTGACGCGGATCTGTTGCGGCCCGAGATCGTTGGCGAGGTAGCGGACGGAGGATTCCAGCGCCGCCTTGGCCACACCCATCACATTGTAGAAGGGCGTCACGCGGTTCGATCCCTGATAGGTCAGGGTGATCAAGCTTCCGCCATCGGGCATGAGTTCGGAGGCGCGGCGCGCCACATCGATGAAGGAATAGCAGCTGATCGTCAGCGAGTTGCGGAAATTCTCGCGGCTGGTGTTGATGAAACGGCCGGTCAGCTCGTTCTTGTCGGAATAGGCGATGGCATGGACAAGGAAATCGATCTTGCCCCAGCGATCCTTGAGCGCGGCAAAGGCCGCATCAAGGCTTGCGTCATCCATCACATCGACATCGACAAGGAAATCCGACCCGACTGAGGCAGCGAGCGGCTCGACCCGCTTGCCAAAAGCCTCACCTTGGTAGGAGAATGCCAATTCTGCCCCTTCAGCGGCCAGCGCCGATGCGATGCCCCATGCAATGGAGCGGTCATTGGCAACCCCCATCACAAGACCGCGCTTGCCTGTCATCAACTGTGCCATGCTCGTTACCCGTGATAGCGGCTGAGCAGCATCGAGCCATTCGTGCCGCCAAAGCCAAAGGAATTGGTCATTACCGTATCAAGGCCTGCATTCTCGCGCAGGCTGGTGGCGATCTCGTCAGGCGCAAGCGCCGGATCGAGGGTTTCGACATTGATCGAGGGCGCGATGAAATCGCCCTTGAGCATCAGAAGGCAGAAGATCGCCTCGAGCGCGCCGGCGGCCCCTTGGGCATGGCCGGTCATCGATTTAGTGGAGCTTATGGGTGGCGTTGCCCCCTCGCCAAAGACGCGGCGCACGGCCTGCACCTCGCCCACATCGCCCACGGGGGTCGAGGTGCCATGGGCGTTGATGTAATCGACCTTTCGGCCCGCAGGCAGGGTTTGCAGCGCGAGCCGCATCGCGCGCTCGCCGCCCTCGCCCGAGGGGGCGACCATGTCATGCCCATCCGATGTCGCGGCAAAGCCCGTGACCTCGGCAAGGATTTGCGCCCCGCGTGCCAGCGCGTGATCGAGCGCTTCCAGCACCACGATGCCGCCACCGCCCGCAATCACGAAGCCATCGCGCCCGGCGTCGAAAGCGCGCGAGGCGCGCGTGGGCGTGTCATTGTATTTCGACGACATCGCGCCCATCGCATCGAACAGGCACGAGAGGGTCCAATCGAGTTCCTCCGCGCCGCCTGCGAACATCACATCCTGCTTGCCCAGCATGATCTGCTCGGCCGCTGCCCCGATGCAATGCAGCGAGGTCGAGCAGGCCGAGGTGATGGAATAGTTGATCCCCTTGATCCGATAGGCAGTTGCAAGGTTCGCGCTGATGGTGGACGACATGCATTTCGGCACCGCGAAGGGACCGATGCGCTTGGTCGCACCCGTGGACAGCACTGATTGATGGGCCGCAAACATGGCGGAGGTCGAAGGCCCGCCCGAGCCCGCGATCAGCCCCGTACGCTCGTTGACGATCTGATCCTCAGTCAGGCCCGCTTGCGCGATTGCTTGGCCCATCGCGATATGGGCATAGGCCGCGCCCGGCCCCATGAAGCGCAGTGCGCGTTTGTCGATATGCTCGGATGGGTCGATCTTGAGTGTGCCTGCGACCTGACTGCGAAAGCCATGTTCGACCATGTCGGCGTGAGTCTCGATCCCCGAGCGGCCAGCGCGCAAGGACGCCTCCACCTCGGCGGCATTGTTTCCGATGGGCGAGACGATGCCCAGCCCCGTGACGACGACACGTCTCATTTGCTGTCCTCCGGGTTGGCGTGGCGCATATCTTTCCTCCCACTTTCCTTCGGGCTGTGTAGGATAGCGGAAGGGTTGGGGCAAGGCGCTTTGCCTGAACTGCTCTCACACGAAAGGTCGCAAGGCACATGATCACCGACCCGGAGGAGTTTTTCACCCGTGGCTGCGGGCGTTGCGCACGGTTCGATACGCCTGAATGTGCGACGCACATCTGGGCCGAAGGGGTGGCGGCGCTGCGGCGGCTTTGCCTTGCGGCAGGGCTTATGGAACATGCGAAATGGGGGCATCCCTGCTACATGGCGCATGGGCGCAACATTGCCATCATCGGGGCGTTCCGGGGGGATTTCAGGCTGAATTTCTTTGATGCAGCGCTCTTGACCGATCCTGTCGGCGTGCTGGAACGCCAAGGCAAGAACGCCGCCCATGCCGATAGCCTGCGCTTTACCGATAACGCTGGCCCGGCTGCACTGGCTGATCTGATCCAGACCTACCTGGCCGAAGCAATCGGATATGCGGCCCAAGGGACAAAGCCCGTGAAAGAGGCGAAAACCTTGGTCTTACCGCAGGAATTGATCGAAGCCTTGGCCCGTGATCCTGAATTGTCGTCCGCCTTCGATGCGCTGACGCCGGGGCGGCAACGCAGCTATGTAATCAACCTTGCAGGGGCAAAGGCTGCGGCCACGCGCATGGCACGCATCGCACGGTTTCGCGACAAGATCATCGCTGGCAAAGGCGCAACAGAGCGTTAGGCCTCAGCTTTCGCTCAGCGCCACCTTCATATCCTTGACGAGGTAGATTGTTTCGCCATCGGCCTCGACCCGGCCATCGGCGACACCCATCGTCAGGCGGCGGGTCTGGATCGCCTTGGTGAAATCGACGTAATAGGTCAGCATCTTACGGTCAGGGCGGACCATGCCGGTGAGTTTCACCTCGCCCACGCCCAGCGCATAGCCCCGCCCCTGCCAGCCGCGCCAGCCAAGGTTGAAGCCCGTCAACTGCCACAGCCCGTCGAGGCCAAGACAGCCGGGCATGATCGGGTTGCCGGGAAAATGGCAGTCGAAGAACCACAGATCGGGGGTGATGTCGAACTCGGCCACCACATGCCCCTTGCCATGTTCGCCGCCATCCTCGGAAATCGATGTAATGCGATCCATCATCAGCATGGGCGGTGCGGGAAGCTGGGCATTGCCCGGCCCGAACAACTCGCCGCGTGCGCACGCCAAAAGCGCGTCACGATCGAAGGATGTGGGATAGTCTGCCATGTCCCCCCGCAGGTCTCTTGCCCGGTCCTCGTGCCGGTCCGCCCGGTCTAGCACCGCGACTTGGCGCCGCGCAAGCGAAAGGGCATGGTCGCTTTGCGATTGAAACAGGCGGGGAAAAGCCCCACTATAGCACCGTCTCGCTGAAGGAAGACCTACGCCATGACACCCGAAGCGCTGGAACGCGGAAAAGGCTGGCTTGCCAAGGCCGATCTCAGACCGACACGCCAAAGGCTGGCACTCGCCGCACTCTTGGTGGGGGACGGCCATGACCGCCATGTCACCGCCGAGGGATTGCATGATGCCGTATTGGCGACAGGCGACAGGGTGTCACTTGCCACCGTCTATAATACGCTCAAGGCGTTTTGCGATGTGGGCCTGATGCAAGAGGTGACGGTGGACGGCTCGCGGAGCTATTTCGACACGCGGATGGACGATCACCCACATTTCCATTTCGAAGAGAGCGGCCATCTCATCGATGCTCCGGCGGCCGAGCTTCAAATCCGCGCCCTGCCCGCGATCCCCGAAGGATACGAGATCGCCAAACTCGATGTCGTGATCCGGCTGCGCAAGAAAGCCTGAGCTGCGGCACGAAACCTTCCGTTTCGGCCTAGCCAAACTTGGCTCGAGCCTGTAACGGCTCGGCCAACCCGAAAGCTTCCCCACAAAAGGCCCCCCATGGACCTCCGCAATATCGCGATCATCGCGCATGTCGACCACGGCAAAACAACGCTCGTGGACAATCTTCTCAAGCAGTCCGGCGCCTTCCGCGACAACCAAGCCGTGGCCGAACGCGCCATGGACAGCAATGATCTGGAGCGCGAACGCGGCATCACGATCTTTGCCAAGCCGACATCGGTCGAATGGAAAGGCACGCGCATCAATATCGTCGATACCCCCGGCCACGCCGATTTCGGCGGTGAAGTCGAACGTATCCTGAGCATGGTTGATGGTGTGGTGCTACTCGTCGATGCCGCCGAGGGGCCAATGCCACAGACCAAGTTCGTGACCTCCAAGGCGCTTGCCTTGGGGCTGCGACCCATCGTGGTGCTCAACAAGGTCGACAAGCCCGACGCCGAACCCGATCGCGCACTTGACGAGGTGTTTGATCTTTTTGCAGCGCTCGATGCCGACGAAGATCAGCTTGATTTCCCGCATATGTACGCGTCAGGGCGTGCTGGCTGGGCCGATCCTACGCTTGATGGCCCGCGCAAGGATTTGCATGCGCTGTTCAACCTGATCGTGCGCCATGTGCCGCCACCGCGCCAGATCGCGCGCCAGAACGACGATTTCCGCATGCTCGCCACCACCTTGGGGGCTGACCCTTTCGTGGGCCGCTTGCTGACAGGCCGGGTTGAGTCCGGCCGCCTTAAGGTCGGGCAGACGGTGCAAACCCTCTCGCGTTTGGGTGAGAAAATCGAACAATTCCGGGTCACGCGGATCCAAGCCTTTCGCGGGCTTAGCCAACAAGACATCGAGGAGGCGTTGGCCGGTGACATCGTCAGCCTGGCAGGTATGACGAAATCGACTGTTGCCGACACGATCTGTGCCCTGGCTGTCGATGAGCCGCTCCATGCCCAACCCATCGATCCACCGACCATCACCGTGACCTTCGGGATCAACGACAGCCCGCTTGCCGGCCGTGATGGCAAAAAGGTGCAATCCCGCGTGATCCGCGAGCGGCTGATGAAAGAGGCCGAAAGCAATGTTGCGATCAAGGTCAGCGACACACCCGGTGGCGAAGCCTTCGAAGTGGCAGGCCGCGGCGAATTGCAGATGGGCGTTCTGATCGAGAACATGCGCCGGGAGGGGTTCGAATTGTCGATCTCCCGCCCACAGGTGTTGTTCCGCGAGATCGACGGCATCCGCCATGAGCCGGTCGAGGAAGTCACGATCGACGTCGATGACGACTATACCGGCGCCGTCATCGAAAAGATCACAGGCCCGCGAAAGGGCGATCTGAAAGAGATGAAGCCCGCAGGTGCCGGCAAGACGCGGATCATCGCGCAAGTGCCATCGCGCGGCTTGATCGGCTATCATGGGGAATTTTTGACCGACACGCGCGGCACAGGTGTGCTGAACCGCGTCTTCCACGCGTGGGAGCCCTATAAAGGCCCGATCGAAGGACGGCGCGCAGGTGTCTTGATCTCGATGGAGAACGGGGTGTCTGTGGCCTATGCGCTATGGAACCTCGAAGAACGCGGGCGCATGTTCATCGGCGCGCAAGAGCCCGTCTATACCGGGATGATCATCGGCGAACATAGCCGCGACAATGATCTTGAGGTGAACCCGCTCAAGGGCAAGAAGCTGACCAACGTGCGCGCCTCCGGTACGGACGAGGCCGTGCGCCTGACCACCCCCATCACCATGACGCTGGAACAGGCCATCGCTTATATCGATGATGATGAACTGGTGGAAGTCACGCCCAACGCGGTCCGCCTCCGCAAGCGCTATCTCGACCCGCATGAGCGCAAGCGCATGTCGCGAAGTGCCGACTAAAGCCGTTGGGGTGCGCCCTTAGGCGCACCCTTCTACCCATTTCAGCCGTTTGATCCGGCGCCAGGCAGCAGGTGATCCATCCGCATCGCCGGTTGATCGCAACCCGCCTCGCCAACGATGCGCGCGGGAACTCCTGCCACCGTTTTGCAAGGCGGCACTTCTTCCAGCACCACCGAGCCTGCCGCGATCCGCGAGCAATTGCCCACGCGAATATTGCCCAAAACCTTGGCCCCTGCCCCGATCAGCACGCCATCCCCGATCTTGGGGTGACGATCCTCGGTCTCTTTGCCGGTTCCGCCCAGCGTGACCGAATGCAGCATCGAAACATTGTCGCCAACTACGGCCGTTTCCCCCACCACGATCGAATGGGCATGGTCGATCATGATCCCTTGGCCGATGCGCGCGGCAGGGTGAATATCGACACCAAATACCTCCGATACACGCATCTGCACGAAATAGGCAAAGTCGCGCCGACCCTGCTGCCAGAGCCAATGACCGACGCGATAGGCTTGCACGGCTTGGAAGCCCTTGAAGAATAACAAAGGCTGGATGAATCGATGGCACGCCGGATCGCGATCATAGACCGCCATGATATCGGCGCGGGCGGCAACACCAAGCGCGGCATCGGCGGCGTACGCCTCGTCTGCGATTTCACGCAAAAGCTGCTCGGACATCTCGCCCGATGCCAGTTTTTGCGCCATCCGATAAGCCAAGGCTTTTTCCAAGGTCGCATGATGCAGCACGCAGCCATGGATCATACCCCCCAAAAGCGGCTCATCTGTCACGGCTTGCGCGGCCTCTTCGCGGATCCGGCTCCAGACGGGATCGACCCCGGCCAACTTGGGTTGCAGCTTTGCCATGACCATGACCTCCGATAACGTGGTGCCGTCATACCGCAAATAGCTGCGCCGGTCCATGAAGGAAGCGGCAAGCGGAAAAACCTAGACCGGGGCGGGCAGGCTCAATTGAGCATAATGGATCACCAATCGCACCATACCATCGGCAAAGTCACCCCCTTGCGCGCTGACCAATAGGGGCGTCCCGTCCCAATACACGATCGGAGCCGCCGGGCCATTGACCCACGAATTGAGCGACACACCAAGCCCTGTTCCAAAGCGGCCGGTATCGCCGGCAACCCCAAGGCTCCAACTTTGGGCTGTACCGCTTATCGTCGCGACCACGCGCCCTGTCACCCCGAACAAGACCGCACGGGGCGGGATCAAGACGCCGCTTTCCACGCTCGCTCCCGCTGTGATGGACAGGTCGAATTGCAATGATTGCAGCGCCAGCGCCGCACCTTGAGGGCTGAGGGTCATGGCACCCAAGCGCCAGACTTCCCCATCCCACAGGGCAGAGTTTCCCACATCTTGCACAAAGGCCCGCCAGCCTCGCTGGGGCGGCACAAAGACCCATCCACCACCCAAGCGCAGCGCAAGTCGGCCCGCCTGGCCTGCCCATTCATCGGCAGCCCCCTCCGGCACAGCGTAAAGCATGCCGTCATGCGCCGACACGGGCGGGACTGATACGCTGATCGAACCTAATACCAGATGCGTCAAGGCATCGATCCGCACTAAGGCTTCGTTCACAGTCACATGCTTTTGCGCCTGTGCAGGGGCCAAGAGCGGTAGCAACATTCGCGGTGTGTCAGTCATCGATCTCGATCCTTGTAAATGGCCCTGGCCCGTAGCGATCGGACAGCTGGGCAACCTCGATTGCATATCCACCTGCGACGCCATCCCCCGCTCGCATCGCGGCGGCGTAAGTGAATACTGGCGCACTCAGCACCGTCTCGCGGCGCATCGCGCCATCAACCCAAACCCGCATCAGATATTGCTCGCTCGCCTCACCCAGCGGCACGTCAAAGCCTTCCCAGCTGTCTCCGTCGATCCGTGTACGCCGCACCCAAGTCAGCGCGAGGTCATCGCCTTGCTTGCGCGCGCGCAGATGTGCAGGTGCAAATGGCCGCAAGCCAACACCACGAAAGGCGCGCACACGTTCAACATAACTTGCGTCATCGACCGCCCGTAACGCAGGTCCAACCCGGTAGTGACGCGCCAAGCCACGGGCAGCGATCGGCAAATCGATCTGCACCGGCGCCCCATCGAGCAGCACGAACAGGCTGCCCTCGGGCCAGATCGCCGGCATGATCGCATCCGTGCCTTGTTGGCCGCGCAACCGCATCCCGATCTCCCAAAGGTTTTCTCCAACCAATTGCGCGCCGGCGAACTGGATGACCTCCCAATCCTCCTCATCGCCCATGCCGATCGCTGCGACATTGCCCCCATTCAGCACCGTTCCCAAATCCGCGGCCGCAAGCTGACCTGCGGGCAGTTGCACCCGCAATGCCGCCCCGCGATCCCAAAGGCCCGCTGGCGCGGCACGCAGCGGCGTGACGAGCCGCCCGATCACAGCGCGGCGCTCGATCAAGCGGTTCAGCACGAAACCATCCGCCGCCGGCGCAGCATAAGCTGCAACCGTTCCGGGCCAAGGCACCGCCGAAATGGCCAGATGGGGGGCATGTTCAACCTCTGCCCCGCTCAAGAGTGGCAAATCGAGAAAGACCGGGCTGACAGGAACAGGCGCGATATAGGGGGTGGTGGCGACAAACTCTTCAACCGCATCCGACGGCTCCCGCGATGTCGGTTCCACGCGCACCGCTTCGATCTCACGCACCCCACGGTCTTCGATCCGATCGATGCGCCATGTCGAGCCATCCTGCAACGCGACCATCTCCCCTGCGCCCAGCGCCCGGCGCGAGGGCGGCAAAATGAGCCGCAGTTGATCGCGTGCGATCCGTGCCTCGGCCAGCCAGCGTTCAGCCACCGCTTGGCCCTCTGGCGCGGTCATCGCCAATGGGAGGTCAAGCGCGGTCACCCCATCGGCCCCGTCGCCGGGGAACACCGCCTCGGCGACCCGATCTTCATAGCCTGCCTCGGCGGCCACATGGCTCACACGCACGCGCCCCACGACTTCAACTTCCGCCGCACGGGTTTCGCTGATACCGCCCCCGTCTTCGTGTTCATAAGCCGTTTCCGCCTGAGAAATCAGGGCCGAACTCCGACGCGGCAAGGGCAAGAAAACCAGTTTTCCATCACGCTCCACCGCCTGAAATCCATGGCTGAGCATCAGGGCTTGCAAACGCGCACGCGCGCTTTCCGTCTCACCCGAAATGTGACCGCGTACCAAACCAAACAGCGCGGAAACATCATAGTCGTCTACCCCCGCACCTTCGCAAAGTTCGGCCACCACACGGTCAAGCGGTGCCGCTTCGATCCGGCCTGTCACCCAATGGCCCAAACGCCAATTTGCCCCATCCGACCACAACCCTGTTTCATTGGGAAAGGCAGGCCAAGGCCGCGCATCCCACGCCCATACATGGGCATAATCCATCGCAAGCATGGGTCCACCATAGACAGCAGAAATCGGATTATGGGCAGGATCATCCCAATAGGACATGATCGCGCGCAGATATTGCGCTTGGATTACATCGTCGCGCCGCCCACTCGAATGACGCGGCAAGGCGCTTTCGTCGCTTTTGGGATCAAAAAACTTATTGGGCTCGTTGGAGCCCTTATCGACCGCCGGACAACCGATCTCGGTAAAGCGGACGGGCTTGGAACCGGGGATCCAAGGCGTTTGATGCAACGCGCGCGCGGTGACCTCAAGCCCAACGAATACGACCGTATGACCAGCAATATTGTTGCCTGGACCAAATCCGAAATTGGCCCGAGGGTCGGTCGATTTGGGAATGATCTCGCACCGAAATTCGAATGTGCCGTCGACATGGGTGATATTCTCGACCGCTTGCACGACATGGCCTGATAGGATGCTGGGCTGCAAATTCCCCGGCGGTCCGACAACGTAGATCCATTCCACCGCCGCCCCGCGATGATCAAGCGTCAAGCGCAGATAGCTTGCGGTGCCAGCGCGATAGAAAAGCCGAACTTGGTACAGCGTATCTTGCCGGCTGAGAAAATCCGCTGACTGCACACGTGAGAGGTAATTTCCCGCCGCATCGACAATCTCGACGGCGTGGCGAAACCGCCCTTCGACAAATTCCCCCGCCACCGGGGCCAAAGTCGCTCCAGCCACCGGCGTCCAAAGATCGGGCCGGTCCCCATGTGCGACAGCCCATCCCGCTGGCCCATTGATGCGATTGTGGTGCAGCTGCGACCACCACCCGCGCAAATCCTTGTAGCGAAAAGTCCAAGGCTCTCCATACTGCCCATCTGTGATTGGCTCACGCCGTTGTGCAGCACGGGCTTCTTGCGTGGGATAATACCAATCATACCCCTCACCGCCCGCGATGTTCGCCTGCAAATAGTCGAGATCGTAAATCTCTCCCCAGCTTGAATCCGCATGGTCATCACCATCGCGCCAATCGCTGAGCGGCATGTAATTGTCGATCGCGATGAAATCGATATTGGCATCGGCCCAAAGCGGGTCGAGATGGAAATAGACATCCCCGGTCCCATCCTGTGGCTGGTAGCCGAAGTATTCCGACCAATCGGCCGCATAACTGAGCTTTGCGACGGGCAGCAATGCGCGCACCTCGGCCGCCAATGCGATCAGCTGGGTGACAGCCGGAAAGCCTTGGGCATCGCGCATCTGCGTCAATCCCCGCATTTCCGACCCGATGCAAAACGCATCCACCCCGCCTGCCGCCGCAGCAAGGGCCGCAGCATGTAAAATGAAGCGCGAATAGCTCCATTCATCTGGACCCGCATAGAGGACGGCACCTGGGCTAATCGTAAAATGATTGGCACGCGCCGTGCCAAAGAAGGAAGCCACCGCTGCGCCATTGGCCGCGCTGCGGTCAGGGCTTGCAGGCATGCCAGGGGCCAAGGCCGCGGTCATCCGGCCCCGCCATGGCAAGGGCGGTTGTTCGGCACGCCCATAGGGGTCGGGCAAACCATTGCCTTGCAAGATCTCCATCAGCAAAAACGGATAGAGCATCACCTCTTGACCACCGTCGTGGATCGCTTGGATCGCTTCGATCACCGAGGCATCGGCCGGTGTGCCGCCATAGATCGGCCGCCCGTCAACACGGGCTAGAATGCTCGCCTCTGCCCGACCAATCCCGCCGGCACGCCAAGGCATCTCGACCCCGTCAAGCGCGGTGTCCTCTACCTTAGGGCGCACCTTGCAGGTACCGGCGCGCAAATCATCGCCGAACCACGAATAAATGAGGCTGACCGATCGCAGATTGGGCAAGCTAGCGCGCATCTGCCCCAGCGCGCGATTGAAATCTGCCCCACCCGCTTGCGTGTTGGTGTTGATTGCCTTGCGATGGCCAAAGCCGTTCTCAAGCGTGATCTGGCGCGTCGAAAGCGCATATTCTCCAGTCCCCGGCATCAGCGCAACCGCGCGCACCAGATCAGCGGCCGCAGGCAAGAGCGCGCGCTTGGGTTGCGCCGGACGCACCACCTCAAAGGCGAATTGCGGCACCCTGTTGCCAAAAGGGGAAAGATCAAGATCTTCGATGACCACATAGGCAATCCCGCGATAGGCCGGAACATGGCCTGCCCCTTCGACCGCCGCGATCAACGGATCGGGCATCTGGCTTTGGCTTCCTTGATAGACCCGCATCGCGATACCGGTCTGATCCAGTTCTACGCCATCGGCCCAGATCCGCCCCACCCGGCGGATCTCGCCTTCGCACAGCGCAAGGGCGAGGCTCACGGAATAGCTATAGGTCGTCGTCACCGGCGTCGGTGCCGGACGCGGTGCAGCCCCCTTGCCGCGCCCGCCACCGCCGCCACCACTGGTGGTCACGGTCTCGACGAAATGCGTGGCCCAAATCACCTGACCGCTCAACCGCATCCGCCCGAAAAGCTGGGCAATCGGCGCGCCTTCGCTTGCACCTGTGATGCGGAAGCGGTCCACCCGACCTCGCTCGACAGGCTCGGATCCTGACCCCGTCGCCATCAGGCGTTGATCGATCACCCGGCCAAGCGTCGCACCGACTGCACGGCCGACAATCGCCCCCGACAACCCAAGGATTGGCCCCGTCGCCATACCTCCGATGGCCGCACCCGCGGCTGACAGTAGGATCGTCGCCATGTCTTTACATCCTTTCGGGAAACGCGAACCGCGCCACGATGCGCCGCGCCCAAGGCGGCGTCAGAGGGCTTTCCACGACCCCATGCCCGCTATAGGCATGGATAAAACGCGCCTCTTGGCCCGTCTCGGCTTGAAAACCCAGATGCTTGGCGACCCCGCCGTCTCGCATGCGAAACAAGATCACATCACCAATTGCCGCATCGCCCAGTACCTTGGGCTGCAAATGCCGAAGCGCGGCTTGCCAAAGCCGCTCCTGCCCCGAGGCTTCCGACCAATCAGGTGTATAGGGTGGTGCCAGTTCGGGTTCTTGACCCAATACTTCGCGCCACACTCCGCGCACCAAGCCAAGGCAATCGCACCCCGCGCCACGGCAACTGGCCTGATGCACATACGGCGTGCCAAGCCAGCCTCGCGCCGCCACAAGAACGGCGCTCACCGCCTGCTTCCCCCATCGCGCGCCGAGACGCGGCTGGGATGGGCCAGCAACCAATCATCACCCGGTAGATCCGGAAACCCACGAAAATTCAGGATATTGGCGAATTTCAGCCGACAGGTCTCCATCCGCTTATCGCATCCGGCACGAAGCTCTACTTGATCACCAACCGCCAGGTTAGCACGCAGCCGATCCCATAACTCGACCCGCCGCAGATCACCGGCAACCCGGTCGATCTTGATCGCACCACCAAGCCCCTTGGCCGCGCCGGTGGTAATGCGGCAATGCCCGCGCTCGAACCAACGCGGCGCAAAGGCCCCGGTCAATGCCAGCATCAAGACACGGCTATTGGTGACCGCGACAATCTCGGCTTGAGTGTGAAATGCGGCGTCCGACAGATCGACACCACAGGCTCCATCACCCAAGACCGCCGCGCAGGCGCGCTGGTAAACACGACCCGTGGCTACATTCATCTGCGCGGACAACCCGCGCAATTCCGCGCGAAAGGCACCGCCCGATCGCGTCAGCTCGCCCAAGTTTCCACGAAACTGCAACACCCGGTTTTCCGGGGCGCTCCATTGCACAAGCCAAGTCTCGATCTGCGCCCCATCATAACGGCCTGCTGCGATATCGACCTCGGTGATTGCCGCATCGCTAAGGGCGCCCACCGCCTCGGTATTGTCAACGGCCAAGCCGGTGCTTTGGCTCAAGGCGCGCGCCGACAACCCTGTCTCGGGCCGAAATTCGCAACCATCAAAGGCCAAGGCACGATCATGATCGGTAAAGCCCAAGGTCAAGCCATCGCCACGCGTCAGCCGCCAACAGCGGCAAACCTCGGTCGTCCCCGTGGCCAAATGTGTATCTAACCCCACAGGCCCGCTCATAGCCGGATCTCCACCACCGGCACGACAGGCACCTCGCCTGCTTGGAAGCTGGCGACGCTGGTTTGGATCATCTCGGTGTCAAAGCGCACCGGCACGTCAAATTCGAAACCGGCGGTGATGACCTCGCCTGCATCAGGCGCCTCGGCAAAGGTGACAACCCCCGTGGCAAGATCGATGTCAAAATCGACGCCCAAGACCTGTTCATCTGTCGAAATCCCGACCAACACCGATCCCTCGACCGGCTTGGTGATCGGCCGCAGATAACCCTGCGCACCCTCACCATAGCGCTTGCTCAGTGAAAAATCGCGCTTCACCCCATCGGCAATCGCGATCTCTTGGTCGCGAAAACCAGGGGAGGCCGACGGCAGGCAGCTTTTGTAATCTGCCCAATCCTTCCACCGAAAACCGAACATCTGCCCGCGCCGTGCCTCGAAAAAGGCGATCAGCACGGCGATATCATCCAAGGATCTCAGGCTCAAACCCGCATCATAGCGCCGCCGCGACTGCGCCCACGGCGTGTTGCGCTCCTCGAAGCCATTGGTCAACTGCACCACCTCGGTGCGCCGCTCTGGTCCACCCGATGAACCAAAACTCAGATTTGCCGGAAACCGAACTTCGTGAAATCCCATGGCCTGCCTCCTCAACGGTTGCGCTGACCGCGCGCCAAGGCACGGCTCATCTGGGCGGCGATCTGTGTCTGGCTGCGCGCGAACCCCTGCACATCGGGTGTGGTGATGTTCATCACGACCTGCACCGGCCCACCGCCACCGCTTGCGGCCACACCCAAACGCCCATCAGGGCCACGGCGTAGCGGCATGATCGCTTCCGGCCCCGCCTCCCCCATCAGCCCCATGCCACCGCGCATGGCAAAGCCCGTAGGCCCCTGCACCACCCCGCCCCGCGCAAAGGGCATCACGCGGCCTTGCGCGATCGCGCCACCATGCTGAAAGGGCAAGATGCTGCCGACCAGCCCATTGACCCCGTTTGCCAACGCCGCACCCAAGGCGTTCTGTACAGGCCGCATCGCGGTGTTATAGGCGGCATCCATCATGCTTTGCGCCACTCCACGCAGCGCATCCGATAACCGCATCCCGTCAAACACCACCCCGTCGAAGGCCCTGCGCAATCCGCCGCCAATGGCGCGGCTCATGCTCTGCACCTCGCGGCCGGTATATAGCAGGCTTCCCTGCATGCCCCGCAACTCAGCTTGGAAGGCCGCCGCCACATTCGCGGTTCCTGCCATCGTGACCTCCAGATCGGCGATCTGCACCTCAAGGGCATCAATACCCTCATCCATCCCGGTCATTGCCCGTCTCCTGTGTCACCCTGTCTGGAAATCGCGCGATCAAGGCCTCTAGCCCCGCGCGCCCAAGCGGCGCCGACTCCGGCGCATCGCCAAGCATCAGCAAGAATTCCGCTGGGCTCAGCCGCCAAAACACCTCCGGCGCAAGGCCAAGCCCTTGGATACCCGCCCGCATCAAGGCCGCCCAATCAAAGGCCGCCGCGCTCACCCCGGCACCCGAAAGGCCAGCACCAGCAACCGCGCGGCCACCCTTGCCGCCTCCAATGGCCCACCTTCGATATCGGCCGCCAAAAGATCAGCCAGATCGCCCTGCCATCCGCCGCCACGCAGACCCGCGCAAACCAGTAAGAGCACGTCGCGCATCCGCAACGCGTCGCCCTCGAACCGCCCAACAAGATCAGCCAAGCTCTCGGCTTCCAGCCTTGTTTCCAGCTCCGCCAAGGCCCCGAGCGTCAGTTTCGCCACATGACGCTTCCCATCGATGACCAGAACCGCTTCACCCGCCCAAGGGTTAGCCATCGCTCAGATCGCCGAAAAAATCAGCGCACCCGCCGAGGCCAACGACACCTCATAGGTCGCCTCGCCATCATGGCTGCCGGCATACTCGATCCCGGTGATTTGGAAATGCCCCTCCACGATCCCGAAATCGGGGATCACCACCTGGAATGCAGGCGTGGCCCCATCAAAAAAGATCTGCCGCGCGCGCGCATCCGTCGCGGCATCGCGAAACACCCCCGACCCCGAGATGCTGGCCGATTTCACCCCGCCCCCGGTCAATAGCTCACGCCAACCGCCCGCCGACTCTAGACTGGTCACATCGATTTGTTCAGCATTGAAACTCAACCGCGTCGCCCGTAGCCCCGCCAGTGTCTCGAACACGCCGTTGCCATCCATATCGACCTTGACCAAAAGGTCCTTTCCACTTTGCGCAGACATCATATTTCCTTTTCACTAACAGAGAGATGAATGGCGTTTCTAAGCGTGTTCCGCATCGACCACGGCACGAAACCACAATTCGATTTCCCGCCCCCCATCGCGTCGGAAAGCGCGGGCGCGCAAAAAGCGCAACGCGATCAACCGCCCATGCGACAAGGCAAGCTCCGCGTCGCTCAAACGATCCGATATCGCTGCGGCCAACGTCTTGGCCGGACCAAACCCCGCACCTTGGCTGACCACGGTGACCGAAAAATCATGGATCGCGCCATCATGCGTCTTATCCGAGGCATCGCGCACCCGCTCAGGCCCCAAGACAAGGTAAAGCGGCGCCATTGGCCCCGAGGGCAGGGCATCATGCACTGCCCCCCCCGAAAGCGTGGCCACCGTCGGATCACTGCTCAACGCATCGAAAACCGCCGCCTGCAAGGCGGCCGACATGGCATAGCTCATCGCCCAACCTCCTCGACAGCAAAGCAACTCAGCCAGCGTGCAGCCGGGTCGACCTCATGCACCGCCGCGATCCGATATATGCGTGCGCCATCGCGAAACCGCATTGTCGCATCGGGACGCGCGGCTGCTCCCGGCGGCACCGCCCGCATGGTGATCACCAATTGCAAACGCGCAGCCTGATCCACCTCACGGCCTGCGCCACGCAGTGTTACCGCCGCCCAGATTTGCCCGCGCGCGGCCCAAACCTCGTGATATCCGCCCGACCCATCGGCGACCCGCGCTGGGGCCTCCAGCACAAGGCGACGGTTGAGATGATACGATCTCATGCACCACCACCCCTCAGCCGGATCGGCCGATATGGCTCCAGCAAGACCGCGACCGCTTGCGGCACACCCTGCGCCGGATCGCTCTCCTGCCCCCAATAGCTTGCCGCGAGCATGATCACAGCCTGTTGCAGATCGGCGGGAATACCACCCCAATCCGCCCCAAAGCCCGCGTCGAACTCCACCTCAACCGACCCGGCATGTGCAGGTTGCACCAGTTGCGCCCCGGTCGCCACCAAGCGCGGGCGATGCATGTCGGGTTGCAAACGATAACTACCCGGGTCCACCGTGACGGATGTGCCATGGCGTGACAGCGTCCTAACGGCGTGGATCTCACGCACTGGGGCAAGCGGAAAAGGATGGGACCCCGCGCTTTGCCACTCCAGAACCGTCAGCAGAAATCGCCGCGCAAACAACGCCTTCCCAATGCGCGCCTCGATCGCGGCACAGGCCGCGCGCAAACACCGCTCAAGCACAGCATCTTGATTTACATCGTCCACGAAGCCTTGCGCCAACCGCAAATGCGCGGCGAGAACCGCGACAGGAAAGGCCGCGCTGGGGATCGCGGTCAATTCGACCATCATCATTCTGTTATCTCCCGAATTCCTGCCGTCAAAGGGTGGGACGGTGCGCCATCCGCGCTGCTCAAGCGGAGAGACGCGCAGCTGGATCGCGTATGGCACACCGCCCCTCCCGCCCCACGATCGTCGCCGTACGGGGGCGGGGTTGCGTCGCTCCGCTTATCGACGGATCAGGATTGACCGAACTTCAACAACTTGATCGCCGCGAAATCCGAAATCGCCCCACCCACGCGCTTTGTGGCGTAGAAAAGAACATGTGGCTTGGCGCTGAAGGGGTCGCGCAGCACCCGCAGCTCGGGGCGTTCGGCAATGGTATAACCGGCGCCGAAATCGCCGAAAGCGATCGCCGTGCTGTCAATGGAAATATCGGGCATGTCCTCCGCAATCAGGACCGGATACCCCATCAACCGCGCTGGCTCACTGGCCGCCAGCCCGTCCGCCCAAAGGAAGCGCCCATCGGCATCCTTCATCTTGCGCACCGCACCCGCTGTTTTGGAGTTCATGACGAAGGTGGCATTTGCCCGGTACTGCGCCCCAAGCGCATAGACCAGATCGACAACCGCATCGGCAGGGTTTGCCGCGTCGAAATCACCAGCAGTACCAGTCACGACATAACCAAGCGTGCCCCAAGACCACGCATCATTGGGCATGACGAAGTTATTCAACATCCCCGAAGGGCGGCCCATCCCATCCCCATTGATAAAGGCATCCGCCTCGGCGCGGGCGAATTTGTCTGCGATACGGCCGGCCAACCAGCCTTCGATATCAAACGCCGCATCGTCGAGAAGGCGTTGCGACGCCTTGGGCATTGCCGACAATTCATGCAACGCAATCGAGATCCGCTCAATCTGCGGCGTCCCTGTCTCGGCGGTATCGGTCACCTCGTCGGCCCAGCCCGCGCCGGTATCGGTCGTGTCGATCAACACATCGAAACTGCTTGCTTCGACCTGCACAATGTTTGCAACGGCACGCAAACTCGCAGAACCGCGCAACACCGACTGGATCGTCTCGGCTGTCTGGGGATCGACCAAATAGCCGCCTTCGGCATTGACCGCGGTGCTCATGCCCTTGCGCTCAATTTCAAGACCCCGCAACGCATCGTCATCACCATTGCGCAGATAGCTCGCCAAGGCCTTCCTATGCGGCGCGGCCTGGTCGATCTGCGATGAAAGTGCCGGGCGGGAATGGGTCGTCATCTTCGTGTTCAGCATGGCAATACGCTCTTCCTGCTTTTGAAACTTTGCCTTCATGTCGTCCTGAAACTGATTGAATTCGCACAAGAAGCCGCGCATGGCATCCTTCACGTCCGCAATCGCAAAAGGGGCCGCACGGGTATCGTCCGCCGCCCCTGATCGGGTCTCGGTCATCTCCATCACCTCTGCTTTGGATGGTTGGGGTCAGCGGGGCTCGCGCGCCGCCAGCTTGGCACGGGCATCCTCGAACGCCTGTGTCAGTTCAATCAGGTCGTGATCAGCCTTGGCCTCATGGGCCGCGCTGGCCGAACCGACCCGCGCCTTGGGCAGCATCGGGAATGTCACCAGCGACACTTCCCAAAGCTCCACCTCGGACAAAAGCCTACGCCCCTGCCCGTCTTTGGTCGCACGTAAAGTACGATAACCAATCGACAATCCGTCGATTGCGCCCGCCGCGATCAGCGCCGCCGCCTCACGCGCCCGCGCCACTTCCATGAGCAAGCGCCCCTTGACGAACAGGCCACGGGCATCCTCGCGTACCTCGTCCCAGATCCCGATGGGCTCGGTTGGATCGTGCTGCCATAACATCCGCACCCGCCGCCCGGCACCGGCCAATCGCTTCAGACTGTCGCCATAAGCGCCGCGCTCGACGATATCGCCGCCCTGATCACATTCGCCAAACAGGCTCGCATAACCTGCGATCGCGTGATCATCGGTGACCTTCAATGCCTCGGCATCGAAGCGGGCGAATTTCGTCTCGATTTGAGATGGGAAAAACTCATTCATATCAGAAACCTACCTCAAGATGTTCAGTTGCAGAATGTCCGAGACACCCTGTGCCAGCACGACCGACACCATGCCGAAAACGGCGACCCATAGCCGACGCTCCAACCGCTCCAGCGCCGCCTCGATCCCTTCCAGTCTGACGCTCAAAGCCTGCCAACGCTCCTCCAGAACGCGCTCATTGGCATCGATCCGTGCGCTGGCCGCATCGAAAGGGTCGTAAAGGTAGCGCGATCCGCCCGAGCTACGCCCGCTCATGCGTTTGCCGACCGGTCGGGCAGGCCCAGCAATCGCCGCTTTTCGGCCTCGGTCAGGAAATCCGCCTCCGCGATACGCCGCCATTGGCTGTCGCGCTCCGTGGCCAAGGCTGGCACCTGATCAAGGTCGGGTGCCAAATCGACCGAGACGCCCCCGATGCTCGACATCCAGTTGGCCAAATGTGCCATCACCTTTTGCGCCAAGGGCAAGACCGTCAACCTGTAGAATGCTCGGTTTGCCTCCGCGTAATTGGCATAGGTCGCATCCCCCGGAATACCGAGCAGCATCGGCGGCACCCCAAAGGCCAAAGCGATGTCGCGCGCTGCCGCCTCCTTGGTCTTTTGAAACTCCATATCCGAGGGGCTAAAGCCCATCGGTTTCCAATCGAGGCCACCTTCCAACAGCATCGGCCGTCCGGCATTGCGCGCGCCCTGATGATGGGTTTCAAGCTCTTCTTGCAGCCGTGTGAACTGATCGTCCGACATCGCCCCCGCACCATCCACACCGCGATAGACAATCGCCCCCGAGGGCCGCGCTGCGTTATCAAGTAAGGCCTTCGACCAGCGCGCCGCAGCATTATGCACATCGATTGCCGTGGCAGCGGCCTGCAATGGGGCAAGGCCGTAATGGTCATCATGCGGATGAAAGGTCTTGATGTGGCAGATCCCCTCCGCAGCATAGCGATGCGTGCGCCCTCCGACGACATAGTCATAGGCCATCGGCCAGCCATCCGCCCCAGGGACAAGGCTGATCCGGTCCGAGCGTAGAACATGCAACTCGATCAACGCGCCATCGGCACCCTGCACCGCCTCAAGATAGGCATTCCCCGCCAACATCAGCTGCGCATAGACCGCCTCCAACAGCTCGGCCCGCCCCTGTGCCTGGTTGGGGCGCGCCAATAGCGCCAGCAACGGATGCGTCTCCATCCGTTGCCCATCTTCCCAGCACAGCAAAGGCAAGGCCGCCGCAGCTTCGGCGATCAAGCGGACGGCACGAAATCCGACAGGATTGCCCTGAAAGCCGTTGCGCGTCAGCGACACGGTATCCCGCGGGCTCCAAGCCACGCGCCCGACACTGCCCCAAACAGCCACGCGCGCCGCGGCAGATGCCTTGGCCTCAACCACCTCGCCCTTACTTTTTCTAAATATTTTCAAACCCATGCAACGCACTCCTCAGAAAAAAGAAAGGCCGGGCTGCGACGACAGTACCCAACGCAGCCCCTCCAGGGCCGAGATCCAGATCATCAAGAAACGAATGGCTAGATCGCGCGGATCTGAGGGCTCAAGGCCCGCATGCCGGGGCGTAACAACCCGTCGGTCAACGCCCAGACCAAGGCGTCCAGCCGGTCAGGACTACCACCGCCCTCATAGCCGCGCAGGGTCATCAGGCACATCTCGTCTTCCAGCATTGGCAACCCGCCGAGATGATGGACCCGCCCCTGTTCATACAGCGCCGCCACAGGCTCGGCCCGTGCGGCCTTGCCAATCACGGCACGCACGGGGCGCAAATTCACATGCGGATCGACCTGCCGCATGATCAACCCGACCATATCCCCGCCTTGGTTCACCTCGGCCACCATCCGTGTCGCGCCATGGCGATGATAGGCAGCGGCCGCAGCTTCGGCCCATGCCATGGGGCTCGCGGCCTTGACGCTTGCATCTTCCAGTACGACCGCCCGCCACTCATGCGGACCACCACATTCCTCGATCGCAACGGCCACGATCCCGCAGGCATCCGAACGGGCATGGCCTGTCACCGGCGGATCGACGGCGATGATCACCCGCGCATCCTCCGGGGCATGATCGACACGCAACCCGTCCAGCATGGCGCGCGTCCACAGCGCATCTTGGGCATCCTCCAACAACTCGCCGTCCAATTCCTGTCGGCCCAGCCGCGACTTGCCATAGCGCGCCCGCACCTCACGTAAGAAACTTGGGGCCAGATTTGCCCGGTTCGCCTCCGTCGCGGCTTGCGTCACCACCGTGCTGTTGCGCTGCAAGAGCGATTTCAGCACCGCTACATTGCGTGGCGTCGTCGTCACCACCTGCCGGGGATGATCGCCCAACCGTAAACCGAATTGCAGCATGTCCCATGTCTCCTGACCTTTCGGCCATTTCGCCAATTCATCGGCCCATGCTGCATCGAATTGCGGCCCCCGCAACGCCTCGGGGTCATGCGCCGAATAAAGCCGCGCCTCGGCCCCGTTGGGCCATTCCAACCGCCGCTCACCGGCAATCCAGCGCGGCGCACGGTCAGGCGGCGAACAGGCAATGATCCCGCTCTCGCCCTTCACCATCACCGCCAAGGCCTGATCATAGGTCTCGCCCACCAAGGCTAGCCTGCGCGCCTGCCCGGGTGCGGCCGCAGTCGGCCCTTCTACCATCGCGCGCACCCATTCGGCACCTGCCCGTGTCTTGCCTGCACCACGCCCCCCAAGAATGACCCAGCTTGTCCATTCCCCATCCGGCGGGAGTTGATGGGCCAAGGCCCAGAATTCGAACACATAGGGCAGTGCCGCCAAAGCCTCGTCACTCAACCCCTTCAGAAACGCGTCCACCGTCGCGGGTGGCGCGCAAGCGAGCCAATCTGCGCCCGATTTCAGCACGGGCAGCATCGAGATCAAGCTGCCCCGTTCCGTGTCGTGTATATCTCTGGCTTCCTGCATCACGCGCCTTCACCTCCACCTGAAGCGCAGTCTGAAAGGCGGCGGCCACAGCACGCACATCCTTGACCACCTCGGTTGCATCGCCCTTGGGTGCTGCGCGCGCCGCGTCGAGCGTGCTCTCCAACAGCTCGACCGCGACCTCCAATGCCTTATAGGCCCGCGCCACTGTCCGGTCCGCTTGGGCGAGATCCTCACTCTCGGTCATATTGTCGATCATCGCATCGCCTCGCGTGGGAAACCCTCCCGGACACGAGCAGCACATGAGTTCGGATCAACGCACCTGATTTGCACGTCAGGCACAAAAAAACGGTCGCAGGGTCAAACCCCGGACCGTCGCCCATGTATTCCAGCATGCCAAAACAGATGCCACGGAGCGCGCGGCGGGTCAATATCTTTTTTACTTACAAAGGGTTAACGAAAAATTTCTTGTTAATTCTCCGTTAGGACAATAGGTCGGCCTACTGTCCCGCCGCATCACGCTGAGCCTCGATTTGCCGCCACCGCGCAACATTTCTGTTATGTTCATCAAGTGTTTCGGCGAATGCATGGCCGCCCGTGCCATCCGCCACGAAAAAGATGAGGCGCGTCTCTTCCGGGTTCACCGCCGCCTCGATTGCTGCACGGCCAGGGTTTGCAATCGGCGTCGGCGGCAACCCATCGATGACATAGGTGTTCCACGGCGTCTCAGCGCGCAGCTCGCTTGCGCGAATCCCCCGCCCCAGAACGCCCCGCCCTTCGGTGATTCCATAGATAACCGTCGGGTCAGTCTGTAGCCGCATGCCCCGGTTCAAGCGGTTGATGAACACGCTCGAGACCAGCCGCCGCTCCTCGGCGACGCTGGTTTCCTTTTCGATGATCGAGGCCAGGATCAACGCCTCCTCGGCACTGGTCAGCGGCAGACCATCTTGCCGATTGGCCCAAGCCGCAGCCAAGATCGCCTCCTGTGCCGCGACCATGTCGTCAACGATGCCTTGGCGATCCTGCCCGCGCCGCACTTCGAATGTGTCGGGTGCCATGCGACCTTCTGGTGGCACTTCCGCGATCTCGCCCGACAAGAAATCGGCGGCGCGCAGCCCTTCGACGATCTGCCAACTGGTCAGCCCCTCTGGCACCGAAATGCGATAGGCAATGGGTGATCCATCCGCGATCAAGCTGGAATAGATCTCCGGCACCCCGTCCTCATAGGCGAAATCGGCCAGCGCCACGACCTCACCAGACCCCGGCACCCGCTCGCGCAAGCGCAACTCGCCGCTGCCCTCAAGGCGCAGCACATAGGTCGCGGTATAGCGGAAGGTGGACGGACCGCCCGTGGTCACAATCGCCAGGACCTCCTCCATCGAGGCGCGTGCCGGGATCTCGTAATTTCCGAACCGCAACTGCCCCGCCATATCGGCGTAATCGGCCCCCAGCCGAAACAACATCGCGGACGAGATGATCCCTGCCTCCGCCAATTGCTCCGATACACGGCGCAGGGTCGCACCCCGCGGCACTTCGAAAAAGGCCGCCTCCGCCAAGGGGCCTTCGGCGCGAAACTCCCGCTGGCCCCACGCAATTGCCCCCGCCAATGCAATAAAGGCAACGATCAGAAAACTCATGCCATTGGCGGCGACACTCTTCCACATTAGCGCGTTACACCCGCCCCATGATCAAACAAGCATTCGTGCCGCCAAACCCGAATGAATTCGACTGCACGATGTTGATCTCGCCCTTCTGCGCAGCATTGGCACACAAGTTGATCGCCGTCTCGGCCGCCGGATTGTCAAGGTTGATCGTCGGCGGCGCAATCTGGTCGCGAATGGCGAGGATCGAGAAAATCGCTTCGATCGCGCCTGCCGCCCCCAGCAAATGCCCGGTCGACGATTTGGTCGAGGACATCAAGACCTTGCCTGCGTGATCGCCCATCAGACGCTCGACCGCACCAAGCTCAATCGTATCGGCCATGGTCGATGTGCCATGTGCATTCACGTAATCGATCGCCGAGGGTGCGAGCCCGGCCCGCTTCAAGGCTGCGCGCATCGCCCGCTCCGCACCTTCATGATTAGGCGGCGGCGCGGTGATGTGATAGGCATCGCCCGATAGGCCATAGCCAAGGATCTCGGCATAAATCTTGGCACCGCGCGCTTTCGCGTGCTCGTATTCCTCCAGCACGACCACACCAGCGCCCTCGCCCATGACGAAGCCGTCGCTATCGGCATCCCATGGGCGGCTCGCCTTCTCCGGTTCATGGCCGCGCTTGGTCGATAGCGCCTTGCAGGCGTTGAACCCCGCGATCCCGATCTCGCAGATCGGGCTTTCAGCGCCGCCCGCGACCATGACATCTGCATCACCCCATTGGATCAACCGTGCTGCATCACCAATCGCATGCGCGCCTGTCGAACAGGCCGTGACAACCGCATGGTTTGGCCCCTTGAACCCATAGCGGATCGACACCTGACCAGAGATCAGGTTGATCAACGCCCCCGGCACAAAGAAGGGCGAAACCCGCCGTGGCCCCTTTTCCTTCAGCGTGATCGAAGTATCGGCAATCGACGACAAGCCCCCGATCCCCGAACCGATCAAGACGCCCGTGCGCTCTTGACCATCAGTATCGGTCGGCATCCAGCCCGAATCCGTCACCGCCTGCACGGCCGCTGCCATCCCGTACAGGATAAAATCATCGACCTTGCGTTGTTCCTTGGGCTCCATCCAATGATCGGGATTGAAGGTGCCATCGCTGCCATCGCCGCGCGGCAGTTCGCACGCATAAGTCGTCGCATGCCCGGTCGCGTCAAAACGCGTGATCGGCCCTGCGCCGGATTGCCCGGCCAAAAGGCGTTCCCATGTCTTTTCGACACCACAAGCCAGCGGCGTCACCAGCCCCAGCCCCGTCACAACCACTCGACGCATGCTTCCGAGCCCCTTTTGTCCCTGTGTCCGACATGTCTGACCTGATACCGCGCCCAATGGCCAAGGTGCAATCCCTCGACCGCCGCTGATATCGTCACAAAATGAAAAACGGCCCCTGCGCTGCTGCAAGGGCCGTTTATGGCATCCTATACCGGAAAAGGCTTACTGGGCGCCTTCGATGAATTTCACCGCGTCGCCGAAGGTCTGGATGGTTTCGGCAGCATCATCGGGGATCTCGATGCCAAACTCTTCTTCGAAAGCCATGACCAGCTCGACCGTGTCGAGCGAGTCGGCACCCAGGTCGTCGATGAACGAGGCGTTTTCCGTCACCTTGTCTTCTTCAACGCTCAGGTGCTCCACCACGATCTTCTTCACGCGCTCTGCGATGTCGCTCATCTTCATCCTCGTTCGTTGCGGTGCCGTTTTTGACCGGCGCCTCGTTTGCACTGTGCCACTCGGGCCGCTCATGGGCGCCCTTCATGGCCACGCCCTTGCCTGTCGAAAATGCACGCATGTCCGACAAATCTGCGCCGCCTATAACATAGAACGAAACGAAGGCAACTGCCTTAGCGTCATGGCGGCTTGATCCGTTACACCATCGCCATGCCGCCATTCACATGCAGCGTTGTCCCCGTGACATAACCTGCCTCCGGGCTGGCAAGATACAGCGCTGCCGCCGCGATCTCATCGGCATGGCCCATCCGCCCTGCGGGAATTTGACCAAGGATCTTACCCTTCTGATCCGCGTTCAGCTTGTCGGTCATTGCCGTTTCGATGAACCCAGGCGCGATGCAATTGACCGTGATGCCCCGGCTTGCAACCTCGTAGGCAAGGCTTTTGGACATCCCCACCATCCCCGCCTTCGAGGCGGCATAGTTCCCCTGCCCTGGATTGCCCGTGGCCCCAACCACGGACGAGATATTCACGATCCGCCCCCAGCGCGCCTTCATCATCCCACGCAACACACCTCGGCACAGCCGCATGGTCGAGGTCAGGTTCACCTCGAGCACCTCCGCCCATTCCGCATCCGACATCCGCATGAAGAGATTATCACGCGTGATCCCGGCATTATTGACCAAGATATCGACCGCACCCATCGCGTCGATCGCCTGTTTGGGCAAGGCCTCGACCTCGGCCGCATCGCCAAGGTTGCAGGTCAGAACATGGGTCCGCACGCCCAATTCGGAGGCCAGGGCCTCGAGTGGGGCAAGCCGCGTCCCCGACAGCGTCACTTGCGCGCCCGCGCCATGCAAGGCCCGCGCAATCGCCGCCCCGATCCCGCCCGAAGCCCCTGTCACCAAGGCCGATTTTCCCGTCAGATCAAACATGATTGCCCCCTATCTTCAATTCGCAGTCAATAACCCAAACCGCGCCATATCCGCGTCGGTCAGCCGATATTCATCACTGCCTGCCCGCATTTGTCCCATGAATGCGGCAAAGGCGACATCTCCCAACATAGCTGCGATCAAGCGCTGGCGATCCGCATCAGCGGCGATGCTACGATCCACGCTCACTCCCATACGCTGCTGCAAGGCGTCAGACTGCAAGACCAGCGCGCCACCAGTGTCGTTGCGCGCCACCCCGCCCAAGAACAGCAAGATCGCATCATTCACAACCACGCCATCGAGCTCGGTCCGCAGCGCGGCTGCACGGATCAACCCGCTCATCTGCGCGGCCCAGACGACATCATCGGCCCCCGGCATATCGCCCAAGGCGATGACAGCGATCTGTGGGTTTTCGTCCAATAGCCGCTGAAGCCGTTCGGCCGCCGCGCCATTGACCGGCCCCGACAGATGCAACACCTGCCCCTCAACCCGAAAGGCCGTCGCACCCGCACCGGCAAGCTGGATCAACATGGCCCCACCCAAGGCAAAGGCCAGCAAGACGGCCCCAATGACCGCAAGGCGCTTACCCATCGCGCAAACTTTCGGCGGCCGCGCGTACTTCATCGGCGGTGCCGATACTGCGCGTCTCCACCTCGCGCGCGATCCGTTTGACCATACCGCTCAGGGCTTTGCCTGCGCCGATCTCCCATGTCTCGGTGACACCGTTTTGGGCCATCCAGCCAATGCTTTCGCGCCAGCGTACCCGGCCCGTCACCTGTTCGACGAGCCGCGCCTTGATGTCATCCGGGTCGCTCACGGCGCAAGCTGTGACATTGCCAACCAAAGGCACGACCGGCGCGCGCAGATCGACATCGGCCAAGGCCGCCGCCATCGCATCAGCCGCAGGCCCCATCAAGGCACAATGGAACGGCGCGGAAACTGGGAGCAATAAGGCCCGCTTGGCCCCTTTCGCTTTTGCAATCTCAACCGCGCGCAGCACAGCCGCCTCATGGCCCGAGATGACCACCTGCGCAGGATCGTTGTCATTGGCCGCCGCGCAGATTTGGTTTTCGGCGGCTTCAGCGGCCACCGCTGCAACAGTATCGAAATCCAAGCCCAAGATGGCCGCCATCGCACCTTGGCCCGCAGGCACGGCGGCCTGCATCGCCTCACCGCGCAACCGCAAAAGCCGCGCCGCATCGCCAAGGCCCAAGGCACCCGCCGCAGCCAAAGCCGAGTATTCCCCAAGGCTGTGGCCGGCCACGAAAGCCGCCACGCTCACAGACACACCTTCGGCGTCCATCGCCGCCATCACCGCCATCGATGTCGCCATCAAGGCGGGCTGGGCATTGCGCGTCAGCGTCAACTGATCTTGCTCACCTTCCCAGATCAAGGCCGACAGCTTTTCCCCAAGCGCCTCGTCAACCGCGTCAAACACCGCCCGTGCTTGCGGATAGGCCATGGCCAAATCGCGGCCCATCCCGATGGTTTGCGCCCCTTGCCCGGGAAAAAGAAAAGCTCGTGTCATCTGCGGTCCCTCGACTTGCCTAGCGTATGGGCTAGCGCAAGCCAGCCCGCCGCGCAACGCGCAGGACCGTAGATGAGCACCCTAATGCGTCCAGTTGGTTTGGAAATGAGGCGCTTGCACCTCGTTGCGGACATTCTGGCTATATTCCGCAAGCCCCGATTGCCCCAACTCCATGGTGGCAAGCGCCAACGCCGTTGCCGCCGCGCAAAGCACGACCCAATCAACCGTCACGGCACCATCGCGCGTGCGCCAAAAACCCACCAAGGTTGCACAAGCCCTCAACATCGCTTCGACCATTACCCCAGACCGGCGCATCGCCACCTCGTTAGAATCATCCTCATCGCATTAGCCGCCGGTGATGGTAAAATTGCGGCAACCGCTTGCCCGATCTGATCACGGCCCTACCCACAAGGGCTTGCCAGCCGCGCCCGTGCAGTGTAAGCGCGGCCAGTCTTCGCCAACGATGTATAAACGGCGCTCTCCCTCGTGGTCCGGGGGGCGAAGACCCAAGACCCCGGCCTTTGAAAGACGCTCGCAACAGAACTGGAGTTTCCATGCCTCTCTACGAGCATGTGATGATTGCACGCCAGGATCTCTCCGGCGCGCAAGCCGAAGGGCTGGTTGAGCATTTCGGCACCGTCCTCAAGGACAATGGCGGCAACGTGGTCGAGACCGAATATTGGGGCCTCAAGACCATGGCCTACAAGATCAACAAGAACCGCAAGGGTCACTATGCCTATTTCCGCACCGATGCGCCCTCGGCTGCCGTGCAGGAAATGGAACGCCTGATGCGCCTGCATGAAGACGTGATGCGCGTTCTGACTGTCAAGGTCGACGCCCACGAAGAGGGTCCCTCGGCCCAGATGCAAAAGCGTGACGACCGCGAGCGTGGTGATCGTGGCGACCGCGGTGATCGTGGCGACCGCGGTGATCGCGGCGACCGTGGCGACCGCGGTGATCGCGGCGACCGTGGTGACCGTGGTGACCGCGGCGACCGCCGCTGAGAGGAAGGATAGAAATCATGGCATCCAAACCGTTTTTCCGCCGCCGCAAGTCCGACCCGTTCGAGGGCGAAGGCGCACCTGCCATCGACTACAAAGATGTACGTCTGCTTCAGCGCTACATCTCCGAGCGCGGCAAGATTGTTCCCTCCCGCATCACCGCCGTCAGTGCCAAGAACCAGCGTAAACTCGCCCAAGCGATCAAGCGCGCACGGTTCCTCGCCCTGCTGCCCTACGCCGTTAAGTAAGGAGACCGACAATGGAAGTCATCTTGCTTGAACGTGTGTCCAAGCTCGGCCAAATGGGTGAGGTCGTGACCGTCAAGGATGGTTACGCCCGCAACTACCTGCTGCCGCAGAAAAAAGCGATGCGCGCGAACGACGCCAATCGTGCCGCATTCGCCGCACAAAAAGCGCAGCTCGAAGCGCGTAACCTCGAGACACGCAAAGAAGCCGAAGCGCTGGCCGCCACCCTTGATGGTCAGCAGTTCGTGATCATCCGCTCCGCCTCTGATGCCGGTGCGCTCTACGGTTCGGTCACCACCCGTGACGCAGCCGAGGCCGCAAAGTCATCGGGTGTGACGGTCGATCGCCAGCAGGTCGAGCTGCTGCGCCCGATCAAGGAACTCGGCCTGCACTCGGTGCGCGTCGTGCTCCATCCCGAAGTATCGGTCGCCATCACCCTCAATGTCGCCCGCTCCGCCGAAGAGGCCGAGCTTCAGGCCTCCGGCAAGACCATCCAAGAGCTTGCCGCCGAGGAAGAGGCCGCCGCAGAATTCGAGATCGCGGAACTTTTCGACGATATCGGTGGCGCGCAAATGGACGACGAAGGCGACGCCGGCGACAACGCTGCGAACTGATCTTCGTTGATCGCGGAAACGTTAGGCCGCATCCTTCGGGGTGCGGCCTATGTCGTTGCGGGACGCTCTATGGAAAGGGTCACGCATGATAGCATTCACATCGTTGCTGATGTTCTGTCTCGCAACTGGCATAGCAACTGCCCAAGCTTGGCCCGACGGGCCACCCAATCGACCAGACATCTCCCCAGCTTTTGCGCAACAAAGCAAAGCCCCCGCTGCGCTCACCCGTCCGGCCCCTGCCCTCACGATCATCGCCGACGCGCTTGATACGCCATGGGCGATTGCGGTTCTGCCGGGCAGCGCTGGCTATCTGGTGACCGAACGCGCAGGTTTTTTGCGCCATATCCGCCGCGATGGGGCAGTTTCGCCGCCGATTTCAGGTCTTCCTGACATCGTGGCCCAACGTCAGGGAGGCCTTCTCGATATCGCGCTCGCGCCGGACTTTGCCCAATCATCCACGCTTTACATCACCTATTCTGCCCCTGACTCCTTTGGCCAAAGCGCCACCGCCGCGGCCCGTGCGCGCCTCTCGGATGACAACGCTGCGCTATCGGAGGTGGTTGAGATATTCCGCCAATCCCCCGCCGCAACCGCCCCCGGCCATTATGGCAGCCGCATCGTCCCCCTTCCTGACGGAAGCTTGGCACTCACGACAGGTGATCGGATGCGCCATGCGACACGCGCGCAAGACCCCACCACAGGCTATGGTGCGGTTATCCGTATCATGCCCGATGGCACTCCGCCCGTCGGTCAGCCGATGATCGCAGGCGCCTGGCCTGGCCTCGTCTCTTTCGGCCACCGCAATATTCAAGGGATTGCCCACCACCCTGCCACGGGTCAGCTTTGGACCTTGGAACATGGCCCGGCCGGCGGAGATGAATTGAACTTGATCACGCCGGGGGGCAATTACGGCTGGCCCGTTGTCAGCTACGGCGTCAATTACAACGGGCGCGAGATCGGCCAAGGCCGCGCCGCGCATGCGCCCGAATTCATCGCACCCCGCTACTATTGGGATCCTGTCATCGCCCCGGGTGGCATGGTCATCTATGATGGAGCGATGTTCCCGGAATGGCGCCACGACATCTTGGCAGCCGGGTTGGTCGCCCAAGCGGTTGTGCGCCTCGATCTGGCCGGAGACATGGTCATCGCCGAAGAACGCTTGGCCGAAGGCATTGGTCGCGTGCGCGATATCGCTATCGACCATGACGGCGCCATTTTGTTCATCACCGATGCAGGCGGGCAGTCACAGCTGCTCCGCCTGTCGCGTTAACCAGGCCCGCCGCCCAATATGGACGCGCCCCGCATTGCCGGTCAGTTCGCCCAAGTCTCCATCTCGATCACGGCTTGGCAATTGCCGCTACCACCAAAGGTACCAACCCAAACATCGAGACGGCCATTCAAACGAGACGTGTTATAAAGCTCCAGCATGGGGTCCATATTGCCCCGACTGTCATCATCAAAATACCAGCTGCCGTCGGGCGCGCGCACGAGCAACACGGTATCGCATGCCGATTGCCCCTCGATCTCGAGCCGCGCATAGTCCTGCATCCCCGACAAAAAGAATGTAAGGTTCGGCTGGGCGGAGAAGAACCCAGAGGCGAAAATCGGCAAACCGCACTGCCCCACATCCTGAGTGCCAGCGGCGGAGACATAGAAATCCGTCGGATCAAACAGATTGGCACCCGTGGTCGTCACCGGCATACCCTGCAAGGCGGGGTTCGGGCATCCGCCCACGCCCATCGCACCGCCACTCTGCGCAGCGCTTGGTGCGGTGCGAAATACGATGGTGCCTTGGCAAACAGCGCCGCCAAAGCTGCCAACCCAGATATCGACACGCCCGTTCAACTGCTGACCATCCAACACAAGCTGAGGCTGAACACCGTTCGGACCGTCATCGCTAAAGTGCCACTGCCCATAAGCATCGCGGATGAGCATCGTCGGATCGCAATCCGATGTCGTCTCGGCTGTGAATTGATAGCCCGTCATCTGCGACATATATAACGAAAAACTTGGGGCCTCGTTGGCATTGCCATACCCGCCAATGCCAGGGCAGTTATCGATCTGATGTTGACCCGAAATCTGTGCCACATAGGCTTGTGCCGCCAACAATTGCGGGCCTGTCACAGTCAGTGATGGGCCGATTAAGTTGGGGTTTGGACAAATCGCAGACGGGATCGGCGCCGGAATGGGGGCCGGGATCGGCGCGGGAACCGGCGTCGGAATGGGAGCAGGTACCGGCAAAGGGGCAGGTTGGGGCGCTTGCGCTTGCACCTGCACAGGCGTTGGCATCATCGGGTCCACAGCCCCAAGCGGGGCGGCCGCCATTGGAGCGCGCGAAAATGGTGTGATCGGCGCGGCAGCGGATGCTTGCGCAATCGCAAGCGTGGCAGAACAGTCATCATCGCGCGTGCTGCCCACCCATACATCGATCCGGCCATCCAAGGCCGCGCCTGCCGCAAGCGTGACGCGCGGATCAAGATTGCCGTTCCCGTCATCATTGAACAGCCACCGCCCATCGGCTGCACGCACAAGCAAGCTGGCATCACAGGCCGATGTGACCGCCAAGACCAGATCTTCTGCCATCGTCCCAGCCACGAGGAGCGCATGATCAGGCGCGTCGTGAAAACGGCCATAACCAATCGCATCCAGATCGCAACCCGCCAAACCCGAGATGCCGCCAGCCGTCAAAGCGACACTCTGCACCTGCGCCAAGGTTGCTGCATCATAACGCACAACATCGGCCCCGCTCCCAAACTGAGGACAGGCCCATGCACCGCTTGCACCGCTCAACACACCGATCAATCCGAATGCGAGTAATCTCATCTGCCATCCCCTTTTGACGCATGGCCTGCGCACTTTTGGCTGGCCATGCAAGCTGCATGACGACCGGGCTGCTTTGTCCAAGTCGCATCTGATGCCACAAGCAGCGCCCGGGGGTCCTGCGCTGTGAATACGCCTGCCCATGGTCGGGGGCCAGCGAAATCCATTCAAGTGCCAGCCAAAACGAGAAGGGCGGCCCACCGGCCGCCCCCTTCATCCAGACCGCATCATGCGATGCGCTTATTCCGCTTCAAGCGCATCCACAGCCGCTTTCAACTCGTCCTTGGTGATCGTCTTTTCGGTGACATCGGCCAATTCGACGATGAAATCGATCACTTTATCCTCGAACAAAGGCGCGCGAAGCTGCTGCTGCGCCGCTTGGTTTTTCTGGATAAACTCAAAGAAGGCGCGTTCCTGGCCGGGGTATTGACGGGCCTGCATCATGATGGCTTGCGTCATCTCGGCATCCGAGACGGTGACTGCGTTCTTTTGGCCAAGCTCTGCAAGCAAAAGTCCCAGCTTTACGCGGCGCTCTGCCAGTTTCACATGCTCATCCGACGGGGTGATCTCGGGGTGGTCATGGCCATGCACATCGGGGTTTTCCTCGTGCCACAGCTGATGGGCGATCTGGCCCGCCTCGGCTGCGACCAAGCTTGGCGGTAGTTCAATGGCTACCTGCGCATCCAACTGGTCCAACAGCTTGCGCTTAAGCACCTGGCGCGCGGCACCGGCATATTCCGCCACCATCCGCTCGCTGATCTGTCCCTTCAGCGCGTCAAGGCTCTCTGCGCCGTATTTCTTGGCCAGTTCATCATCGACAGCAGCCGGAACAGGCTTTTTGACTTCCTTGACCGTGACGTCGAACACGACATCCTTACCGGCCAGATGCGCTGCACCATATTCAGCCGGGAAGGTCACGTTAACGGCCTTTTCTTCGCCTGCCTTGGCACCGATCAACTGCTCTTCAAATCCGGGGATGAACGAGCCCGAGCCGAGAACCAGCGGGTAATCTTCAGCCGAACCACCCTCGAAAGCTTCGCCATCCAGCTTGCCGACGAAATCGATCACGGCCTGATCGCCATCGGCGGCCTTGCCCTTCTTGGTTTCGAAATTCTGCGCGCTGGCAGCAAGATTGTTCAGCGCTTCCTCGATTTCCGCATCACCGGGCTGTGCGACCAGCTTTTCAAGCTTCAGCGCTTTGAAGTCCACCTCGGGCAGCTCGGGCAGCTTTTCGTAGGACAGCGATACGATGATGTCGTCGCCCTCTTTCCAGTTTTCGTTGGTCATCTTGACATCGGGCTGCATCGCCGGGCGATCACCGCTTTTCTCCAGATGATCTTGCATCGCGCCATCGACGGCTTCTTGCATTGCCTCGCCAAGCAGGCGAGGGCCGAACTGCTTTTTCAACAGCGCCATCGGCACCTTGCCCTTGCGAAAGCCTTTCATGGCGATCTCGGGCTGCGCTTCGACCAACTTTTCATTCACCTTCGCCTCAAGATCGGCACCAGTGATGGTGATCTGGTATTCGCGCTTGAGGCCCTCGGCCAAGGTCTCGGTGATCTGCATCGTATCCTCACGAAAGTCGGGGGTGGGCCGGGCCTGCTTTCGGCGGTCCGGAACACCCCAATGGCGTCATGAAATTTGCGCTCTTCTAGGGTTGGCGGCGAGGCACTGCAAGCCAAATCCGGGATTTGCCCGCCCGATTGGGCCGTTCCATCCCGGGACCGCTGGCAAAGCAGGTGCGCTAAAGCGTCAAGCTTGGACGCCCCACACACTCATAGCGCGTAAAGCCCGCCTTTTGCGCATCGCGCGGGCTATAGATATTGCGCAAGTCCGCTATCCGGGGATGGGCCATCTTCTTGGCCAGCTTCTTCAGGTCCAGCGCCCGGAACTCGTTCCATTCGGTCAGGATCACGACCAGATCGGCGTTCTGCGCCGCTTTATAGGGGTCGTCTTGCCAGACCACGCCCGGCAAGAGCGCCTCGCCCTCCCTCCTGCCCTGCGGGTCGACCACCCGCACCTTGGCGCCCCCCCCCACAAGGGCCGGCACGATCGTCAGGCTGGGCGCATCGCGCATGTCGTCGGTATTGGGTTTGAAGGTCACGCCCAAGACCGCGATGGTCTTGCCGTTGAAGCTTCCGTCGCACAGATCGCGCAGCTTCTCGATCATGCGGCTCTTGACCCCGTCATTGACGCGGATGACGGTCTCGACGATGGATTGCGGCACGGCATGTTCCTGCCCGATCCGCGCCAGCGCTTGTGTATCCTTGGGAAAACACGATCCGCCATAGCCCGGCCCTGCATGCAGGAACTTGTTGCCGATGCGCCCGTCAAGGCCGATCCCCTTGGACACTTCCTTCACATCCGCGCCCACCCGTTCACAAAGCGCGGCGATCTCGTTGATGAAGGTGATCTTGGTCGCCAAAAACGCGTTGGCCGCGTATTTGATCATCTCGGCCGATTCCAGATCGGTCGTCACGATGGGAAAATCGCGCAGGAACAGCGGGCGATAGATCTCGGCCAGAACCTCGGCGGCGCGCTCGGTCTGAACGCCCACCACCACGCGGTCGGGCTTCATGAAATCATCGATCGCCGCCCCCTCGCGCAGGAATTCCGGGTTCGAGGCGACGTCGAATTCCGCGCCCGGATTGGCCTTGGCCACCACGTGTTTGACCTTGCGGTTGGTGCCGACTGGCACCGTCGATTTGGTCACGATCACCGCATATCCCGTCAGCGCGCGCGCCACATCTTCGGCAGCCGCCATCACATAGGTCAGATCGGCATGCCCATCGCCACGCCGCGTGGGCGTGCCGACCGCGATAAAGATCGCCTCGGCCCCATCAACCGCAGCCGCTAGATCGGTGGTAAATGACAGCCGCCCCGCTTCCACATTGCGCGCCATCAACTGGTCAAGCCCCGGCTCGAAAATCGGCACTTCACCGCGATTGAGCTTGTCGATCTTGCCCGGGTCTTTATCGACGCAGATCACGTCATGGCCGAAATCCGAAAAACACACCCCCGAAACAAGGCCAACATAGCCCGTGCCGATCATCGTGATACGCATGAATATACCCTGTCCTTGTCTTGGCGCCCCGCCAATTCCTCTTCCGTGTCGCCCAAAGCAGGCGAGGGATCAAGCGGGCTTAAACAGTGAATTTGCAAGATCGCCTTTTGCGCCGTTTCCCCATTGGTCCCAGATGCATGCGCCTTCCATCCCCGGTTATGCCAGATCGCCACATGCCTTGCGCGAGGCTAAACGCCCCAGCCCCGCGCGCCATTGACGGCGATCAACCCTGCTGCGACGGGCCGATTCACAGCATGTGTGCGCCACCGCACGGGACGCGATGCCGCTTCTCAGCTATCATCCCCCAAACAGGAGGAGATCCCATGCCCCACAGCGAGCTTCGCAAGATCCAGACCCAAGGTGTGCATCACATCACCTTGATCGGGGCGGATCGTCAAAGCAGCATCGATTTCTGGGAGGGTGTCTTGGGCATGCCCTTCATTTTCGACCAACCCAATCTTGACGACCCGTCCGAAGGGCATCTCTATTTCGATCCCGGCGATGGGCGGTTAATCACTGTATTTACCAATGAAAACCGCATACCCGACCCCTCGCCTGTGCCACAAGCAATGGGCGGGCTGCATCACCTTGCCTTCAATGTCAGCCAAGCGAGCTTTTGGCAGGTGGCTGAACGGCTCGATGCACGCGGTGTCAGGCACTCCGGCCCCGTCGATCGCGGCTTCATGGACTCGCTCTATTTCCGTGATCCCTTGGGATTGCGGATCGAGCTTGCCTCCTACCGCTTTGACCCACCCGAAGGGATGCGCCATGCCGATGTGCTGATCACGGCCCATAAAATCCGTGTTGCGCGTGGTGATCATCACATCGACCGCGCCCATCTGGCCGATGCGATCGAGACCCTTGTTGCCCGCGGCCAACACTCACTGTCGCAAGATCGCAGCGCCAAACATGGTTATCGCGGGGTTGATCGCACGGCGTGATCGTGCCGCATGGTGTGCCTTCGCCTGCCAGTTCGACAGCGCCCGATCCACGCCTTGGTACGGGCCAATACTCAGGGATTGCAGAACTGGCATTGGCTGGGATCAGCTTCCGCCTTGCCATCGCGTCGCGGCAACTGGCTCTGCGCACCACAGATGGTGCAGCCATGCACCTCACAGGCAACCAGATCCGTCTTGAGACCACAACCGCTACAGGGCAGCCCAGTTTCGCTGCGCAACTTGCCCCAGCCCGGTGCCTGGCAGTTTGGGCAAGCCGTGGCCAACCGAGCGGCGAGTTTTCTGCCCAATTCTGCAATGATCGCCATGCGCCTTGGGTTCATGAAGGCACGCATGTCGGTTTGCACAAAAGCTTTCGCAAGCGGGCATTGCTGGACCGCCAATCTGATGGCCGCGTCCAGTTCCACAACATGGCGCAACCCTTTGCCGATCGGTGCCGTGCGTCGGGATGCCGGGGCGACTATCAGGGCTGTTTTGGGAAAATCCACCCGCGCAAGCAAGGTCGCGACACCGTCGAGATCGGCGGCTTCCATGTGATCGTAAACCGGCTGCGCGTCGAGCATCTCCTCGACAATCTCTTGGCCCGTGGCCTTGTTTCGCCAAACCAGAATTTCGCGCCCGGAGGCTAGGAACGGCACCACGGGATGCGGGCCATAGGCCCCTTCGCTTGCCAATCCCGCAGCAAGGCCCGTTTGCGCCATCGCCGCTGCCAGCTTGGCGCGCGCAGCCTCCTCCATGGTGCCTGTCCGCGCGATCTCACCGCCAAAGGTTCCAAAGCGGTCGCTGTCGAACCCGTCAGGAATAACAAGATCAACGCCCAAACCCGCAAACGCAGGCGCAAGGGCTGCCTCTTTGCCGTGCATGGTGGCCAGCACCGCCTGTTGGGGCAGCCCTCGACCAGCGCCACCCTGCCCAAGGTTCAGAGCATGCACCATCAGCGACCGCCTCCCAACGATTGGCCAAAAGCGCCACCAGCGCCCGCGACGCTGTCATCAGACCTAGATGTAAACGGCGCGCAACAAGCTTTCATAATCATCGCCCGTCAATGGTGCGGGATTAGTCGGGTGGCTATGATCGGCCAAGGCACCACGAATGACGACATCGAATTGCTCTTCGCGCAACCCAAGCGTCTTGAGCCCCACGGGAATGCCAAGGCGTCGGTTCAGCGCATCGAGCGCGTCCTCCAATGCACCCGGCATCAGATCGAGCGTTTTTTCGATCCTGGCAAATTTTTCGGGCGCCGCGTGCCGGTTCAATCGCATCACCACAGGCATCAAGATCGCATTCAGTGTGCCGTGATGCAGATTGGGGGATTTCAGCCCACCCAAGGCATGTGAAAGTGCGTGGACCGCGCCCAACCCCTTTTGAAAGGTCAATCCGCCCTGCAAGGACCCCATCATCAAGCCATGGCGCGCGGCAAGGTTTGCACCATCCTCGAAGGCTGCAATCACATTGGTCCAGATGCGCGCCGCGCCGTCGAGCGCAATCGCCTCTGCCGGGGGGTTGTCGCGAGGCGACAGATAGGTTTCCAAACAATGCGATAGCGCATCCAGAGCCGTGGCAGCGGTCAAGGCAGGCGGCATGCCAAGTGTCAGTTCCGGGTCGCAAATCGCCGCCTTGGGAATGAGAAACGGGCTGACGATCCCCAATTTCCGGCCATCTGCCATAGTGATCAGAGCAGCGCGCCCCACCTCAGAGCCGGTGCCTGCGGTCGTCGGCACCGCGATCACAGGCGCAACCCCCGCAGTGATCAGCGACATCCCCCCCTCGATCAAGGCAAAGCGCGCAAGCGATCCGCCATGGGTGGCCAACAGCGCCGCGGCCTTGGCAAGATCGATGGGTGAGCCGCCGCCAAGCGCGACGACACCATCACATCCCGATGCCGTGTAAAGCTCGACCGCCTGCAAGGTCGCCTCTTCGGTCGGGTTCGAGGGGACATCGAAAAAGCACGGCGTATCTTTTGGCAGAAAAGGTATGATGCGATCGACCAGACCGGCCGCGACGACCCCGCGATCAGACACCAGCAAAGGGCGGGCAATGCCCAAGCGCGCGCATCGCGCGGCCACTTGCGCAATCGCGCCCGCCGCGAATTCGATCTCTGTCAGATAAGTGATGACGCTCATGATCTTAGCTCTCCCCCCGCAAGTTGCGGCGCACTTAGCGATCTTCTTGTCCAAGAAGTTTCGGTGATCTTCCCCCCCTCGGCAAGGCCTCGCCCTCTCGCCGAGGGGCATTTCGATCACCTTGGCGAACGGTGCCAAAAAGTTCACGCCCTTTCATACTTTCCTAAGGCCACTGGTGCCACGTCCAAACGGCGCAATAGGCAAAGATCGAAAAACGATAGACGCCCTGCAAGCGGAGGCGTATGCGCACCGAATGACAAGCACGCATCCCAACAGCGCTTCGAACGACCGCGTCTTGACCGGCGTGGTCTTGATGCTGGGCTTTTGCATCACTGCGCCGTTGTTGGACGTGGCGGCCAAACTTGCCGCAGGTACCATCCCCGTGGGGCAGGTCACAACCGCGCGCTTTGTCGTCCAAGCCTTGCTCATGGCGCCACTGGTCGCGGCGATGCGCCTGTCCTTTGGGGTGGGGCGGGCGCAATGGCTGGCGCTCACGCTTAGGGCGGTCTTCTTGCTGATCTCGACCTTTTGTTTCATCGCCGCGATCCGCGTCATGCCCTTGGCCGATGCCTTGGCGATTGCCTTTATCGCGCCCTTCATCGTGCTGTTGATCGGCAAATATGCCTTGGGCGAAGATGTCGGCCCACGCCGCGTCGCAGCGGCCATCGTGGGCTTTGTCGGGGTTCTGTTCGTCATTCAGCCGAGTTTTGCAGCCTTTGGCGTCATTTCACTTTTTCCACTCGGCACGGCGGTATCATTTGCGCTCTATATCCTTGTCACGCGCGGGCTGTCGCGGTGGCTTCATCCCGTGGCGCTGCAATTTCATACGGGGCTGATTGCAAGCCTGCTCTGCCTGCCGGTGCTGGTCTTGGCCCAAGGCAGCGGTGCGGTGATGTTCGATCCGGTCTGGCCGCAAGGCATGGCATGGCTGTGGCTCGTCGGGGTGGGGTTTTTCGCAGCAGTGAGCCATATGATGATGACTTATGCGCTGTCTTACGCGCCCTCGGCCACCTTGGCGCCGATGCAATATCTTGAACTCCCCATGGCAACCTTGCTCGGCTTCTTGGTGTTTCAGGATTTTCCCAATCGCTTGGCCTTGCTGGGGATCGTCATCATCATCGCGGCGGGGCTCTATATGATCCATCGCGAACGGGTGACCGCGCGTAGCCCCGCGCGCGCATAGCGCGGAAAGCTTGCCGCGCCAGCCTTCAAGGGCGATCGACCAATGGCGGGTTCAGATCGGACGGCATCGGACAAACATAGGGCGTCAGCGCAAGGCGGCGCGCATGCTCGGCCTTGGCTTCGGCCAGTCGCGCGGGATCAGCAAGCAAGATCTGCGCGACCCGCCCCATCAGCTTGGCGGCATGGGTCATGCCCTTATGCGCCGCCCCCGACAGCCCTTGCGCAGTCATTTGCCAGCTATGAAGCGGCGTGCCGATAGCCGCGGTTGCCACCAGCACCTCGGTCGTGGGCACCTTCCATGTCACATCTCCCACATCCGTCGATCCGATCAGCACCGCACCGCCGGGGCGCATCGGCACGACCCAATCGCACAGCACCGCATCGGTGGGTGCTTGGTTGACCACTGACCATTCGGCCGCAATGTCGGACGGCGAGAGCGTCGCCTGTATCCGCGCAGCATAGGCGCGGTCCTGATCGTCGAACGGCACACCGCCCAACTCGTCCAGCGCCCCTTGCATGATCTTGTCCATGGTCAGGTTCTCGAAATGGTTCGAAACCGCGGCAAACATCTGAAAGCTGACCTCCGTCTCGGTCATCAGCGCGGCCCCTTGGGCGACTTTCTTGACCCGTTCGACCAGCGCCAGCATCTCGTGCAGATGCAGCGCGCGGATGGAATAGCGCACCGAGGCGCGCGATTGCACGACATTGGGCGCCTTGCCGCCTGCATCGAGATAGGCATAGTGGATGCGCGCATCTTGCGGCATGTGCTCGCGCAGATAGTTGACACCCACCGACATGAGTTCAGCAGCGTCAAGTGCCGAGCGGCCCAGATGCGGTTGAGCCGCAGCATGGGCAGCGCGCCCCGAGAAGTGGAAATCCATCCGCGTATTGGCCAAGGACAGCGGGTCATCGACCCGCGTCATGCCCCCCGGATGCCATGTCACGGCGGCGTCGACATCGTCAAAGGCCCCGTCGCGTACCATGAAGGCCTTGGCCGCCCCCCCTTCCTCGGCGGGGCAGCCGTAATAGCGCACACGTCCGGGTGTACCGCTGGCTTCCAGCCAATCCTTGACCGCGCAGGCCGCGAGCATCGCCGCCGATCCCAGCAGGTTGTGACCACAGCCATGGCCGGGCGCGCCCTGCTCCAATTCCTGCGGGTAATCGACACCGGCCACTTGGCTCAGGCCCGGCAGCGCGTCGTATTCGCCCAAGATCGCGATCACCGGCCCGCCGCGCCCGGCCTCGCCGGTGACGGCGGTGGGGATACCTGCCACTCCTTCGGTGACGCGAAACCCCTTGGCTTGCAACATCTGCGCATGGGCTTTTGCTGAGCGGAACTCGCCATAAAGCGTCTCTGGCGTGGCCCAAACCGCGTCAGAAAGGCCGATCAGGTCATCTTTGTGCGCATCGACAAGACCCGGAATAGCAGAGGTATTTTGGCGCATGTTGCGATCCTTGGGTCAGATTACGACGGGTTCGGCCAATCGCACCGCGGTCTTGCCGCGCCAAAGCCTGCGCGATGGCATGACGAGAACCGTCACAGGATGGGGGGCGCGCAGCTCGGTCGGGCCATCATGGCCGATCAGCGTACCTTGGGGAAGCCGTTCAAGCCCGCGCCAATCTTGCGCGAAGCGGAAATCATCGGTCTCGATCGTCACGGCGCGCGAGACTTGCAAGAATTGCATCGGCGCGGGTGCGGGGCGGGTCTCGAGCCAGTCTTGGCCGAAATCGTGTGCCACAGCCCCGGTGGCGCGCAAGAAGCGGATCGCGCTTTCCATCGCAGCCCCTTCGGCGGCGGCCTCCCAATGTTGGCCGCACTCCACCAGCATCGCATTGCGCGGCGAGGCAGGATCGCCAAAGCCGCCATAGTCGCGCATCCGCACCCCTTCGGCATGGCCATGGTCGTTGATGACCAGATCGGGATAGCCCACATTGCGCGCCAGATCGCGCCCCTTGGGGCGCAGCCCCGCGATGGTCAGCGCTTGCGCCTTGCTTTGCATGGAGTGGATATCGAGAAGCAGATCAACCGTATCAAGCCATGGCCGCACCTCGCGCGCGCGGCGCAATTCCTCGGTCAGCTTGCGGTCGGGATCGTCAAGGATGGCGGGCGACCAGATGCGGTTGAAATCCTCGTCGATCCAGCGCGAGGCATCGGGAACATCCGGGTCAAACGCTTCATGCGCCGCGACATTCATGAATGCCAACGACAGCTTGCCCCGCACAGGGCGCACCTCGCGGCGCAACAGCCAGTCAAGCGTCAGCGCACCGCACGGCTCGTTGCCATGCACGATCGCGGTAATCGCCACATGGGGGCCAGACACGCCGCTGTCAAAGGTCCAGATATAGGGAGTATTGCCCGTGCCAGCAGCATAGGGGCTGATATCAGGCGGCGTGATCTCGACCGGGAAAGGGTTGGGAAGGCCGGTTGCCGATCCTTTGGTGGGCTGGGTCATTCTGCCGGTATCCTCTGAAGGCGGTGTGCGACGTGATCGGCCAGTTCTGCGGCAAGCGCGGCAAAACAGGCCTTGAGCTGGCCATAGCCCGCATGTGGCGCGCGGGTGAGTTCGTTCATATAGAGCTTGCGATTGACCTCGATCTGCATGGAATGACGCCCGTGCCGGGGGGCGCCATTGGCGCGGATCAACTCCATCCCCTTGTAGGGATCATTGACGGCGATCGTGTAGCCGCGCGCGGCAAGGAAGGCACGCACGGTTTCGGTCAGTTCCGCCTCACAAGCCGTGCCGTCAAGATCGCCCAAGACGAAATCGGGCCGCTCGGTGCCGCGCGCCTGTGTTGACATGGCCGAAGCATATTGCTGCATCGAATGGCAGTTGATGTGCCAAACGGCCCCCCAGCGTGCATGGGAGGCATCGAGCAAGTCACGCAACCGCGTCTGATAGGGGCGGTGATATCGCGCGACGCGGTCCGCGACCATCGCGGCGGACAGGGGTTCGCGATACATTGGTCCGCCCGCTGGCGGGACCCGCGTCCAGCATAGGCCAATCCCAAGACGGCTTTTCACCGATGGGTTCAAGGGCGTCGGATAGGTGCCGCTGATCTGGTCGGGGTCCATGTCGTCGGGGGCGCGGTTGGCATCGACGAATGCGCGCGGGAAATGTGCCTCGAGCAAGACCGCCCCTGCCTCGACCGCCCCCGCCCAAAGATCGGCGACATGGGTATCTTCGGCCTGTCGTAACAGCGCGGGGTCGGCGGCATGGTTGAATTCCGGCGGATAGAGGGTGCCTGAATGGGGGCTATCAAAGACAAGCGGCACCTGCTGGCTGTCTTGGCCCGACACAGTCAACACACCTGGAATGGTCTCGGTCATGCGGTTCCCCCGTCATGCAAATGGCAGGCGGTGCCATGCCCGTTCTCGGTGATCATGCGCGGCACCTCGCGCTGGCAGCGTGGGCCGGCCATGGGGCAGCGCGGGTGGAAATGGCAGCCCGGCGGCGGGTTCAACGGCGAAGGGATCTCGCCCTTGACGGTGCGAAACGCCTGCCGCCCTGCCCCAAGGCGCGGCACCTGGTCGAGCAGCGCTTGCGCGTAGGGGTGGCGCGGATCTTGAAACAGCGCCTCGGTGGGGGCGATCTCGACGATCCGACCCAGATACATCACCACCACGCGATCGGCGATATGCTCGATCACGCCCAGATCATGGCTGATGAACAGATAGGTCAGATCCAGATCGCGCCGCAGATCCTGGAACAGGTTGATCACCTGCGCTTGGATCGACACATCAAGCGCCGCGATACTTTCATCGCAGATCAGGAAATCGGGCTGCACGGCCAGTGCGCGGGCAATGCCGATACGCTGGCGCTGCCCGCCGGAAAACTGGTGCGGGTAGCGCTGCGCATAGGCCGGATCTAGGCCCACCTTCTCCATCAAGGCGGCGACATAGGCGGGCATGCCAGCGCGGGTGGTCAGGCCGTGATGGATGGCCGCCTCGCCAATGATGCTTTGCACTTTCATCCGTGGGTTCAGCGAGGACATCGGGTCTTGAAAGATCATCTGGATGCGCAGCCGTTTCGCACGGGCCTCCGCTTCGGCGGCATCTGTGACATCAACACCTTCAAAGCGGATCGTGCCGCCCGATACTGGCAAAAGGCCCGCCACCATCCGCCCCAGCGTGGACTTGCCGCAGCCGCTTTCGCCAACAAGGCCCACCACCTCGCCCCGCGCAATGCTGAAGCTGGCACCATCGACGGCGTTGACGCAGGTCTCGCGCAGATCGGCGCCAAGCCGATAGGCAAGCTTTTCAACTGCATCGAATTTCTTCTCGAAGCGGCGCGAGACATTGATCAATTCCAGCATCGCGGTCATGGCACCCCCTCCCCCGTCGCGATGGGGTAATGGCAGCGATAGCCTTGCCCGCCGCCGATATCGCTCACCCCGGGGGCCGTCTTGCGGCACAGATCGCCCGCCAAGGCACAGCGCGGCGCAAATGCGCACCCCATAGGCAGGCGGGCCATGTTCGGTGCCATGCCAGGGATTTGGGTCAGGCGTTCGCCGCGCCGCCCATGTCCGGGGATCGACCCCAAGAGCCCGGCCGTATAGGGATGGCGCGGCGCGCGCAAAACTTGACCGGTCGGGCCGCTTTCAACGATTTTCCCCGCATACATGACGGAAATCTTGTCGGCCAATCCCGCCACCACGGCCAGATCATGGGTAATCCAGATTAAGGCCGTACCGGTCTCACGGGCCAGTTCCTGCACCTCGGCCAAGATCTGGCTTTGGATCGTGACATCGAGCGCTGTGGTCGGTTCATCCGCCACGATCAGGTCAGGCCCGTTCAACAGCGCGATCGCAATCGCCACGCGTTGGCGCATGCCGCCCGAGAATTGATGCGGATAGGCGGCCAGCCGCTCGGCAGGCGAGGGAATACCAACCTTGGCCAAGGTCGTGATGGCGCGGTCGCGTGCCGCGGCATGGCTGATACGCTCATGGGCGCGGACCGCCTCGACCATCTGGGTCTCGATCCTGAGGACGGGATTCAGCGTCATCATCGGGTCTTGAAAGATCATCGCGATGCGGTTGCCGCGTAGGCTGCGCATCTCGCGGTTGGACAGTTGCGCCAGATCTTGGCCTTGAAACAAGATCTGGCCACCCACCACCTGCCCCGGCGGATCGACCAAGCGCAGGATGGAAAACCCGGTGACGGATTTGCCCGAGCCGCTCTCGCCCACAAGGCCCAGCACCTCGCCCGCCGCAAGCGAAAAGCTTACCCCATCCACCGCCTTGACCACGCCAGCATCGGTGAAGAAATGCGTTTGCAGATCGCGAATATCGAGAACGCTCATCGGGACAACCTCGGGTTCAGGGTGTCGCGCAGCCGGTCGCCCACCATGTTGATTGCCGCCACGATCGCCAAAAGCGCGATGCCGGGATACATGCTCATCCAGTATTGCCCCGACAGCATGTAACCATAGCCATTGGCAATCAAAAGGCCGAGCGATGGCTGGGTAATCGGCACGCCCACGCCGAGAAACGACAGCGAGCTTTCCAGCACGATGGTATTGGCCACCTGCACGGTCGAGATCACGATCAAGGGCGGAATGCAATTTGGCAGCAGATGCCCAAACACGATCCGCCACGCCGGCAAGCCCAGACCGCGGGCCGCATCGATATATTCCTTGCGCGTCTCGGACAGCGCCGTGCCGCGCACCGTGCGGGCGTAATAGGCCCATTGCACGATGATCAACGCGATCACGATCTTGTCGAGGCCGCGCCCAAAGGCCGCCATCAGCATCAAGGCCACGAGGATCGAGGGGAAAGAGAGCTGGAAATCGACGATCCGCATCAAGATCGCCTCGATCCGCCCCCCGGCCCAAGCAGCGTAAATGCCGACCACGACACCGATGACCATGGCCATGAGCGTCGCGACAAGAGACACCGACAGCGAAACCCGCAAGCCATACAAGATGCCCGACAAGATATCGCGCCCCTGTTCATCGGTGCCGAGGTGAAAGGTCATGGTCTTGTCGAAATTCGTCGAACCGGGCGGCTGGCGGCCATCCATGATGTCCAACTGGCGCAGATCATACGGGTTTTGCGGCGACAATTCGGCGGCAAAGATCGCAAGCACCACCAAGACCAACAGGCTGGCCGTTGCCACATAGGCTGCGGGGCCGGAAAAGAACTTGGCGTATTTGCCGCGCAAAAGCACCGCCGCCAAGATAATCAGCCCGATCAGCAGAATGAACCGCGCCATCAGCGGCGGCAGGCCCGTACCCGACAGCAACATGAGCAGCGCAGCCAGCACGGCGATCGCAGACAGGCGGCTGGCCAGACGCCAAAGGCGGCCCGGATCATTCTCGTCGGGGATTTGAATGTCGGCACTCATACCCCCTCCCCCCTGACACGCACACGCGGGTCAAGCAGTGTGTAGATCACATCGACCGCGAAATTGATGATGATGAAGATCAGCACCGTCAGCATCAGGTAGGCCACGATCACGGGCCGGTCGAGCGTGGTGATGCTGTCGATCAACAGCTTGCCCATGCCGGGCCACGCAAAGACCGTTTCGGTCACGACCGCAAAGGCGATCATCGAGCCAAGCTCAAGCCCTAGAACCGTGATGATCGGGATCATGATGTTCTTCAGCACATGCACGAACAAGATACGCGTCTCGGACAGGCCCTTGGCGCGGGCGAATTTCACATAGTCCTGCATCAAGGCCTCTTGCGTGCCTGCGCGCGCCAGCCGCGTGACAAGCGATGCCTTGTAAAGCGCCAAGGTCAGCGCAGGCAAAAGCATGTATTGCAGCCCGTCGCTGGAAAAGATCGACAGGCGCATGCCAAGAAACGCAACCGTCTCGCCGCGTCCCGTCGATGGCAACCAACGCAATTCGACGGCAAAGATCAGGATCAACAGCATGCCCACCCAGAAATTCGGCAGCGAAAAGCCGAAGATCGAGCCGGTCATGATCGCGCGGCCCTGCCAGCGGTCGGCCTTGTAGCCTGCGTAAACGCCCAACGGCACACCGATGGCGACCGAAAAGACCAGCCCCAGAAGCGCCAGTTCCAGCGTGGCGGGCATGTAGGACAAGATCAGCTGCACCGCCGGTTCGCCATGCACGAAGCTGCGCCCCAGATCGCCTTGCAGCGCGTTGCCCACGAATTTCAGGAATTGAATATAGACCGGCTGATCAAAGCCGAAACGCGCCATGGTCTCTTCGATTTCGGCAGGCGTGGCATCGGGCGAGATCAGGATATCGACCGGGTTGCCGATCATGTAGACGCCGAAGAAGACGACCACCATCATCGCGATCAGCACGAAGACCGATTGCGCAAGGCGTCGCAGCAAGAAGACCAGCATCGTGGATGCGTCCCAATTTCAGGATGGCGGGGGATGGCCGCGCGATGGCTCGCGCGGCCAAGGATGTCACACGATCAATTCGCCGGGCGGATCATGTAGGGCAGCGTATATTGATCGGCCCGCGGCGTATAATCGATGGCCGCGCGCATCGCCCATGGCGTCACCTCGTAATGCAGCGGGATGATCGCATAATCATCCATCGCCATGCGCGAGGCTTGCCGCAGCAGGTTCTCGCGCGCGGTATCGTCAACCGTGCGCAGCGCCTCGAGAAGGACAGCGTCCATCGCCGGGTTGGAATACTGGCCCCGGTTGGTGCCGCCCAGCCCCAGATCGCTGTTGCGCGTTGCCAAAAGCGCGCGGAGCGGCGAGGACATTTCGCCCGTGCCAGCACCCCAGCCTGCAAGATAGGCCGAGAATTCGAACGCATTGCGCCGCGAGAAGAAGGTCGAAGCGGTCGAGGCGTCGATCTGCGTCTCGACACCGATGCGCGCCCACATCTGTGCCACTGCCTGTGCGACCTGCGCATCGTTGATGTAGCGGTCATTGGGCGTGCCGATGGTGATGCCAAAGCCGTTGGGATAGCCCGCCTCGGCCAAAAGTGCCTTGGCCCGGTCGGCGTCAAAGGCGCGCGGGGGCAGATCGCCGTCCTCATGCGCGCCGAACATGCCCGGCGGCAGCAACTCGCCTGCCGACACGGCCACGCCGCCCATGATGCGTTCAACGATCGCATCGCGGTTGACCGCAATGGTCAGCGCCTCGCGCACGCGGATATCCTGCAACGGGTTGGCCCCATCCGTGCCGGTGATCATCGGCGATGGCACCTGCTTGTGGTCGAGATGGATATAGATGACGCGGTTGGAAATCCCCTGCACCACGCGCAAGCCCGGATCGGCGTTCAGCCGCTCGAGATCTTGCAGCGGCGGGTTCTCGACGAAATCCACATCGCCCGCGATCAGCGCAGCCACCCGCGGCCCTTCGGAGGTGAGCGGCAGCATGGTCACACGTTCCCAATGCGCGGCTTCGCCCCAGTAATCGGGGTTGCGCACAAGGCTGATGCCCTCGCCGCGGCGGAAGCTGTCGAGCAAGAAGGGGCCGGTGCCAATGGCCGCCGAGCCGTCGTTGAAGGCTTGGGTGGCGGGAACGGGCATATCGTTGCCACATCCCTCGGGGCTGAAGGTCAGGGCCGATCCATCGACACCATTTGCGCGCGCCGAGATGATCCCGAAGGTCGAGAATTCGGTCGGCATCAGCGGATAGGGTTCGGCGCTATGAACGATCAGCGTGTGGGGGTCCACGACCTCGAGCCCGGTGATCCCGCCCGTATAGGTCGTAAACAGCGAGGGCGAATCCGGCACACCGGGGATACGGCACACCGTATAGACGACATCATGGGCGTCGAAGGGCGACCCGTCGGAAAAGGTCACATCCTTGCGCAGGTTGAACTGCCAGCTTGTGTCGCTGACCGGCGCCCAGCTTTCCGCCAGTAGCGGCGTCAATTGCTGCGCTTCATCCGTGCCGACGAGCGACTCGAAGATATTGCGGCGCAGCTGGTTATTTGGGCCAAGGTTGTGAAAATGCGGATCGGCCGATGATGGCTCGGAGGCAAGACCGATACGCAATTCCTGTGCCGCCAGCGGCAAAGCCGGGATCGCCGCGGCAAGCGTTGCCACAACCAAGCCACGATAGACGGGGCTAGACATGGGGTAATCTCCTCTGTTGACGGGCCGGGTTTTGGCACCCAACCTCGCATGCGTCTGGTAACTAAAGGACGTTATCCGAGGGCGCCGCGAGGAGAATTGGAAATCGCATACCGATGCGTTATGCACCCATAACGTCAAAGCATGAAATGATCGGAACAGGAAAGGCCAGCCATGCGACCGCGCGCATCCATCCGCGAATACGAGGCGCTGCGCGCTGTAATTACCTCGGGCAGCGTGACCGCCGCGGCCCACAGGCTTGGTATTTCACAACCCGCCGTCAGCCGCCTTTTGGCGCAGCTCGAGACGAATATGGGTGTCACCTTGTTCGAGCGGCGTGGCGGCCGCCTGCGCCCCACCGCCGAAGCTGTGCGCCTGAATGGCCGGCTTGACCGCCTGTTCGATGCGCTTGCCTTTCTCGATGGCACCGATCCCAGCGACCCGGCCAGCCAACCGCTCCGGCTTGCGGCACCGCCCACCTTGGGGCATCGCTTTTTGGCGGGGCTGATGGCCAGCTTCATGAAACAAAATCCCGGGCAGATGGTGTCGCTCGAGACCTGCACCTCGAATGGCCTTGTCAGCCGCTTGGTCGATGACACGATCGACCTTGGCTTTACATTGGCCGAGCTGACGCATTCCGCGATGGAATTGATCCCCTTCCATCAGACCCGCGCGGTCTGTGTCATGGCCCATGACCACCCCTTGGCGCGCTACAAGGTGATCACGCCCGAAATCCTGCATGGGCAGGACCACATCGCGTTGATGCGCCGCCACATGGTGCGCACGCGGCTTGATCAGGTCTTTGCCAATTCCAACGTGCGCCCAAATACGGTGGCCGAGGTCGCAACCGGCGTCAGCGCCGCCACGCTTGCGCGCGCGGGCATGGGGGTGGCGGTGATCTGCCCCTTTCCCTTGATCAGCCAAGCCCATCCCGAACTGGCAGTGCGCGCCTTCGAGCCGGAATTCATCTACCGGGTTTCCTTTGCCGTCTCGACCGTGCGGCCGATGACACGCCCAGCGCGCGCCTTCATGCGCCATGTGCAGTTGTCGGTGAAATCGAATGCGCGGTCCGCCTATGAGCTACGCCCGCCCGAATTCTAGGCAATCACGGGTTTGGGCCGCTCAGCATTGACACGAAGCCTTCGCGCTGAACGGCGGGGTCATAGGCTTTGCGGCCAAAAACCGCGCGCACCAAGGGAACGAAATGGTCAAGCGGTTCCGTCGGGTAGTCAGGATCAAAGCTGGACTGGTCCCAGCGCTCGCAAAAGGCTGCGCAACTGTCAAAACACGGATGATCGCGGAACTGGTCGCGCGCGTTGCGGTCCCAACCATAATGATGGGCATAGTAAAGCATCTGGAAAATCCCGTGATGTTCGACCACCCAAGCCACGTCCCAGCGCAGGAAGGGGCGGATTACCTCGGCCGACATGCGGTCATGGTTCTGCGGCGCAAGCCCGTCGCCGATATCGTGCAAGAGCGCGCCCACGATCCAGTCAATATCGGCCCCATCACGCATCGCCCGCGTCGCCGATTGCAGCCCATGGGTCAACCGCGAGATCTTGTACCCCTCAAGCGTCACCTCACCCGCGCGGCGCAGCTCATCGAGAACCCTGTCAGCGGTCATGGCGAGAAAAGGTTTCTCAAGCCGCGCCAAGAGCTCATATTCCGCGCGAGTGCCATCTTTCATGGCAGTGAATGAGACGGTCTGGGACATGGGCGCAGCCTCGGTTGTGACAGTGCCACTCAAGCACCCCAATCCCCACCGCGCAAGCGCCACCCGCATCCCGGCCGTCGCGCGTGATCAGCCCGCGTCCTCGCCGATTGCATAGAAACGCGCAGCCGTCGCGCCAAAGACCGCAGCATGATCTTGGACAGGCACGAGCGCGCGATAGGCGTCATGTAGGGTTTGGTAATCAGAATAAAGGCGATCTACAGGAAAGTTCGATCCGAACATGCAGCGCGCTGCGCCGAATTGATCAAGGCAGGTCTCAACGATGGGGCGGATCGTGTCGGGTGTCCAATGATGATCGAACATGCCCAAGCCTGATAGCTTGCACACCACATTCGGGCGCTGTGAGAGAGCCGTCAGCGCGTGCGCCCAGCGGCCGATCCCCGTGGCGCTTCGGTCATGGGGGCTGCCGGCATGGCAAAGCGCCACCGGCGTATCGGGCGCTTGATCCAGCACGCGCGCCATGCGGTCATATTGCGCGGGGATCAGTTGCAGATCAAACGACAGTCCCCGCGCCGCCAAATCGCGCAGCCCCCCTGCAAAGGCCGCGGACTCAAGCAGCGCATCGGTTCCCGTCGCCGCATCCTCGCCGGGCGCGCGCCCCACGATCTGGCGCAAGCCGCGCAGTGATGGCAGCCCTTGCAACCGATCGATCGCATGCCCTGCATCGGCTTGGGTCAGATCGCAAAAGGCGACCTGCACAAGCGGCCAATCGGGAGCCGCATCAGCCACCGATTGCACCCATTGCGCTTCGGCCCACGGGCTGGCTGCACCGACTTGGATATGGACAGAGGCGGCGAACCCCGCCGCATCTTGGCGGAATTCTGACAAGGGATAATCGCGCTGGATCGGGGTTGGATCACCGAAAAACCGCCTCACACCCTTGGCCATCAGCCATGGATACTGCACCGCGCCAAGCGACCACAGATGATGATGGGCATCGATGCGCATCCTAGCCGCCGATCTCCGTCGCGCGGGCGAGGATATCGACACCTTGGCTTTTCCAGAAATGCAGAAGGTCGATGAAAATCCAGTTCTCGGCCAGCTTGTCGCCCGAGCGGCGATAGATATCGATCACCCGAAACTCTCCAACCTGCCCCGTGGCGGGCATGCCCATGAAGCCGCCGGTGTGGCGCGCGGTGAAATTGGGCCAGCCGAAAAAGCCGCCATAATGCCCCTCGGCCAGACGGGCGACATGGCCCGTGCCGGTCCGCTCGGTGAATGCGGCGCGGAAGGGGCCGGAATGCTGCTTGGCATAGCGTGCGATGGTGTAGGTCGCGCCGATCCCGTGCGGCCCCCACCAGATCATGTCGTCATGCCAAGTACGGGCGAGTTCCTCCTCGAGCGGCAGACCAAGCTGCCATGCCCCCAGATCGCTGATCATCGCGTTGATCGCGGCAAGGGTGCGCACGCCCTCACCCTCGGGCTGGGGGGCGTCGAGCAGCCCGTCATGGGTGATCGGCCCCGGCTGCACCATGAAGGCCCCGGTTTGCGGGCCAAAGGGGTTTTGGCCCGCCTGCGCCATCAGATGGGGAATGTCGATATAAAGCGCAGTCTCGCCGATCTTGCCATCAACCACGCGATTAAAGCTGCAATAGCGCAAGAAAGCCATCTTGCGGGTTGGCCGGATGCCCAGCCAAGGCGCATCGAACAGCCCCATGAAATGGCCCATCGACACGACCCAAGTGCTGGAAAAGCCATCGATCTCGTTTAGCCCGGCGAAAAAGATATCCTCGCGCCGCTGCATCCGGGTGAGCGCGGTCTTGAGCGGGTCCCAAAAAGCGTGGGCCACGGCCCCTGCTCCGCCAAGATCGCCGAACGGGTGATAGCCGCGCCAGCGATAGTCAGGGGCGACATGGGCGGCGAGCGCATCGGCGCTGGCTCCGGCAGGCGCAGCATCGATGGCCGCTTGCGCGGCGCGAACGATGCGCTTGGCGTCTTGCAGGCTCATCCCTTCACCGCCCCGGCGGTCAGGCCGCTGACGATCTGTCGCTGGAACACCATGATCAGCACGAACAAGGGGGCCGTGGCTGAGACCACGGCGGCAACGGCGAACATGACATTCCCCTCGACTTGCACGGATCCGAGGAAGGAGGCGATCTTTGGCACCATGGTCTGGTTCTCTTGGCTCAGCAGCATCGCGGTCACCGCGAAATCATTATAGGCTAGCAGGAAACTGAAAAGCCCTGTCGTGATCACCCCCGGCCACATCACCGGGATGATCACATGGCGAAAGGCCTGAAAACGCGTGCAGCCATCGACCATCGCGCTTTCATCCAGATCCTTGGGGATATTGAGAAAGAAGGAATGGAGCATCCACAGGGTAAAGGGCTGGTTGATCGCGACCAGAACAATGATCGCGGTCGGAAGATGCCCCCACAGGTTCCATTCGAAAAAGGGCAGCATGTAGCCCGAGACCAGCGTGATATGCGGCATGGCGCGGAAGACGAGCGCAATCATCAGCAACCAAAAAGCATAGCGGAACCCCGAGCGCGCCAAGGCGTAGCCGCCCAAGGTACCCAATGTCAGCGAGATGGTGACCGTCGCGGCCACCACGATGCCGGTGTTCAGGACATTGCGCCAAAACCCGCTTTCGATCCACGCCCCCGCATAGCCCTGCCCAGTAAAAGACGCGCCTGTCTGGGCGATGGTCATCGGCCCGGTCAGCGCGTTCATCCAATCGGCGCGCGAGAAGAAATCCCCCTGCACCTTGAGCGAGCCCCAGAAGGTCCAGACAAAGGGAAAGGCCGCGAGGATCAGCCAAAGGATGACGAAACCCGTCGACAAGATGACCAGGGGGGTCGATCTGCGATATCCGGCACCCGTCATGGTCACACCCTCTTGCGGTTAAAGTCGCGCCATGTCCGGATCAGGACCGGTGTCAGCAAGATCGCGACGCCGATGATGGTCAAGACCGATGTCGCCGCCGCCGATCCGAATTGCTGCACATCCCCGCGCAGATGCGAATAGATCAGGTAGGAAAGCGAAGTCGCGCTGGCCTGTGCCTGAAAGCCCACGATCGGCTCGAAGACACGGAAATTATCCATAAGCTGCATCAGCGTGATGAACACGGCCAAAGGCATCAGGTGGGGGATGACGACATAGCGGATGCGTTGCCAGCGTGTTGCCCCGTCGATCATCGCGGCCTCCAACGTTTCGGCAGGCACCGTTTGCAGCCCGGCGTAAAAGACGATGAAAGCGAATGGTGCAGAGTGCCAAACACCATACACAAAGAGCGTGACCCATGTCAGCACAGGCGAAGCTTTGAGCGACAGGTTCGGGTCATCGAACACGCGTTGCAAGGTCGCGCCGATCACACCTTGGGCGTCGATCATCCAAAACAGCACCAGCGACCCGATCAGGGGCGTCACAATCATCGGCAAAAGCGAGAAAAAGATCGTCGGCCCGCGCAACAGCCTGGGTAACCCGTTGACCCCCAGCGCGATGGCAAGCCCCAGCACAAGCACCAAGGGCGTGACGATGAAGGTAAAAGACAGCGTAAAGACCAAAGCCTTGTAGAATGGCAGGTTCATGACCTGACCAAGGAAGGCACCGATCGTCTCGCTCTCTTGCCAAGCGGCAGAGAGTTCCGCCGTCGCCAGATGCGAGCGGTTGAAATAGGTGCCAAGCCCGTTGAAGCGGCCCAAGGGCTGCGCTTCGCGCAGGGCTGCCGTGGCTTCGCGATCGATGCGCGTTTCTTCAGTGCAGCCGAAGGGGCCGCAATTCTCGACCGTGACAAGCACCTGCTCATGTTCAACAAAAAGCGATTGCACGACCACCGAAACGATGGGCAAGGCGATGAACAGGATCATCGCTGTCAGCGACGGCAGGATGAACCACAGGAATGTGCGGTGCGGCATCGCGTTGCCTCGGGCTCGGGGTCAGTCGGGAAAAAGGAAAAGGCGCGGCGGGGGAGAGGCCGCCGCGCCCGCCGGGGCTTATTGCAAGAAGCCCTGTTCGCGCGCGGCCGCGATATACGCCGCTTCGACATCGGCCAGCGCCTGTTCCGCGCTTTCCTGACCCTGCATGAACTGCGCCAGCTCGTTGCCAAGTGCTGTGTGCATCAGGCCAACATAAGGCAGCATCGGATATGGCCGCGCACCGGCATTGGCCGTTGCCGCGACACCAGCCGCCGGAGCGCCAGGCGTATAGCCCTCCATCAGCCAGACAGCGGCGTTATTGTTGGCCGTAATGACCTCGGGCCGCAAACCGTGCATCAGGGCCTGGAAGGTCGCGGCCGCATCTTCGTCGGAGATATTGGCCGCGATGGTGAAGCCATCCCACCACAGCGTCGAGGCAGGCAGCGCGCCGCCGCCAACGGTGGGTGCTGCGATCAAGCTGGTGTTGCCGGTGATCTCGGGGGTGGAGTTCTGATCATCCAAGATCGCTCCACCGCGCGAACCCCACATGTAGGCGATCGCCAATTCGCCCGACTCCCACAGCGCTTGCGTGGCGTTGCTGTCGAAGGTCAGGAAATCGGGGTTGGCGTATTCATTGAGTGCCGCCAGCATCTCAAGCGTGGCGATGCCGGTTTCGTTGTTGATCGCAGGCGCGGCACTGCCCGCCGCGAACAACTCACCGCCATGACCGAGATACATGTTCACGAATTCTTCACCCAAGTTCCAGCCTGCGGCGGTATTCATCGCGAAGGGATGATCAACTGCACCCGCAGCGCGCAGCTTGCCGAGGATGTCGAGCACCTCCTCGTAGGTCGCGGGCGCAGAGGCACCCACCTGCGCCAAGAGGTCGTCACGCACAAAAAGATGCTGCGCATTGGCCATGAAGGCCACCGCCATCACCTTGCCGTCGATCGTGATCTTGTTGAGCTGCGGCAGATCGGGCGCGTATTGCGCGATCAGATCGTCAAGCGGGCGGATCAGCCCTTCGTTCATCAAAGGCACGATCGAGGAGTTTGCGACCACGGCGGCGGTGTATTCGGCCGGGTTCGCCGTCAGCGCCGCGACCTGGATATCGCGATGCTCGGTCGTCTGGTTGGCGGTCACCGAGACGGTCGCGCTGGCGCATTCGGCCGCACCGGCTGCCATTGCCTGCAATGCCGGGAAATCGTTGGACAGGATCGCCACCCGCCCACTGGCAATCCCGCAATCGGCGAAGGCGCCCGAGGCGCCGAGGATCACGGCCAGACCCGTGAATGTGGAAAGCTTGCTTATGGTCATCACGACAGAACTCCCTGTGCTGTCTTCGTCATTTCTTGGCGATGTCCACCCGACAGATCGGATCCCCGCCTGACATTATTGCCGCTGTAAGACACCCCCGGCCACGAATCACTGCCGGTTTGCATACGTTGTCAAATTTGATGCAGGATCACCCTCAGTGGCAAGGATTTTCAACGCGGGGGACAATTTTAATTTTCTTTTTAAAATATAACTTGCGAGCAAATATGACTTCGATTTAGCGTGATGAAAACGTATGCAACTATTTGCCCCGAGGAGGGGGTGTAGGCATGGCCGAAATCCAGCTCCGCAATCTCTCGAAGCGCTGGGGCTCGTTCATCGGCGTGGAAAATTTCAACCTGACGATTGCGAACCGGGAATTTCTGGTGCTCCTTGGCCCATCGGGCTGTGGCAAGACGACGACCATGCGCATGATCGCTGGCCTTGAGGAAGCGACGGCAGGCGATATCGTGATCGATGGCAAGCGGGTGAACGACCTCGACCCCAAGGATCGCGATGTGGCCATGGTGTTCCAAAGCTACGCGCTTTACCCCAACATGAATGTCTATGAAAACATCCGCTTCCCGCTCAAGGTGCGCGGCATCCCCGAGACCGAGCATGACGCTCGGGTGCGCCGCGCAGCCGCGATGGTTGAGCTTGATGATTTCCTGCATCGCCGCCCCGCCGAACTTTCCGGCGGCCAGCGCCAGCGCGTGGCCCTTGCTCGCGCGATCGTGCGTGAACCCAATGTCTTCTTGATGGACGAGCCACTCTCGAACCTCGACGCCAAGCTGCGCGTCTCGACCCGGGCGCAGATCAAGAACCTCAGCCATGAGCTCAAGGTCACCACGATCTATGTCACCCATGACCAGATTGAGGCGATGACATTGGCCGACCGCGTGGTCGTGATGAACAAGGGCGTGATCCAACAGGTCGGCACACCGACCGATATTTACGATCGCCCGGCCAACACCTTTGTCGCAGGCTTTATTGGTAGCCCGGCGATGAACTTGCTGACAGGCACATTACACGGTGGCGTCTTTACTGGTCAGAATGTGCAGATCGCAGGGCTTTCCGGTCCTGATGGGCCGGTTACATTGGGCTTTCGGGCCGAGGACGCGATGCCCGCAACCGATGGCGAAGGCCAAATCGCGGCGCCGATTTATGCACTTGAATTGCTGGGGGATGCGACGATGGTCACCCTCAAGGTGGCCGGCACACTCGTGGCGATCAAGGCCCCCAAGGATTTCCGCGCCCAGATCGGTGCCGCCTTCGCGGCAATGGTGCCGGTTGGGGTCTGTCACCTTTTCGATGCGACAACAGGCGTCCGCCTCTGAGCGCGGCCACAGATAAAGGAAAAGAAGGGCATGACGATCACCCATCTCAAGCGTGGCAAGCCGGAGGCCGAGCGGGCCGAGGATGATGCGCGGGTGCGCGCGAGCGTTGAGGGGATCTTGGCCGATATCGCGGCGCGTGGCGATGGGGCGGTGCGCG
>WVSP01000006.1 GCA_015689735.1 Rhodobacterales bacterium LSUCC0031
CGATCTCGGTGTAGTTGACGGTGAAGGTCTCGCCAGCGCGGGCCGGGTCGGTGAAGCCAAAGGTCGCCGTCCCCGAGTAGCTGTCGCCATCGGCATCAAGCGTATCGCTGCGCGACAGAATCTGCACGCCGGCGAGGTTGAACACATCAAGGTCGGCGCCGGTTGTCTGGCCCGTGCCACCATCAATGGTGATCACATCGCCATCAGCGATATTCACAGTATCGAAGGTGAAGGTATCAGCATCGTCACCGCCGGTGACCGTATCGCCGCCGCCAACCGCCAACGTGTCATCGCCCGCGCCGCCATCGAGTGAATCTGCACCTGCGCCACCATCGAGCGTGTCATTGCCTTCGCCGCCGTCCAGCGTGTCGTTGCCTGCGCCGCCGGTGATGCTGTCGTCACCTTCGCCCGGCGCTGTTACATATTGCGCTTCAAGGCTGTTGAGCCGCACCGCTTGATCGTTTGCGCCACCGCCTGTTGAAGCCGTAATGCCCAAAAACGCCGTTGGATCGCCGCCAAGCCGGGTGTTTACGATGTCTTCTTGCAGCGAGCCAACTTGGACGCCGTCGAATGACCATGTTAGGGTCTGCGTTGTCGCATCCCATGACACAATGACATTGTGCCACAAACCATCTTCGACGTTGCCAGCAGTGCCAAGAGTGTTAACAGTCGTCGCGAGCGCCGGGCCGCCATCCGTGTCAAAGGCCTGTGTGTGATCAAGGACGGGATCGCCACCATTTTGATACGTATCAAATTCAATGCCGATCCCGTTTTGGATGCCATTTGCGCCAAGACCACCGCCTGACCCGCCAGTCGCAGTTGCGCCACGCGGGTCATTGTGAAGAACGAATGCGATCCCGTCACCGGCACCCGCGTCAAAGACACCGAAATAAGCATCAAAGTTGAAGGTGAAGTTTTGCGTTAAATCAATTTGGTTTGACGATTGTGCGGTGCTAACCAGATGTGCATCCCACACCGTAAGGTTAACCTGATTTGAGACAGTCGCATCCGCACCAACGTAGGGGTTGTTTCCAGAGATGGTAAAGGAGTCGCGAAGCGCCTCTCCCGTTAATGTTGTGATTAAAATCTCTGGATTGTCGCCGATCAATAGATCATCGCCCACACCGCCATCGAGCGTGTCGTTGCCCACGCCGCCGATCAGCGTGTCATTGCCAGCGCCGCCGAACAGCATGTCATCGCTGCCTGCCGATCCAGCCAGACTCACAACGGATACGTTGTCCAACATCAAGTCTGTATCATTACTGTTGGTAGAGGCCGTATTGGTAAAGCGCAGCGTCGTATTTTCGCCAACGGCTTCAAAGGTGAAATCGTAGGTCGAAACAACGCCATCAGCAAACACGTGGGTCTGGGTGACAATGACGTTGCCCAATGCATCCAGAACATCGACTTGAAGGGTGTGGTCTCCAACTCCACCACCAATTTCACCCGCTTCGTACGTTACCGAATAGGTTTGCCCAGTGATGGTGACGAAAGATTGCTGAACGCCATCTCCTATGTTTGTCTCGCCATAACCATTAAAGCGAAGCGCGCCTTCCCACTCCACTGGAGCTTGCCCGCCAGTTGGGTTATTGACCACCCAATCTGATGGTGCCGAGCCGTTCGGATTTTGAAAAGTACCGTTCAGGATAAGATTTTGTGTCGCCGTGTAAAGGGCTGCACCCCCTATCAACACGTCGTCCCCAAGACCGCCTTCCAAAGTGTCATTGCCCGCGCCGCCGTCCAGCAGGTCATCGCCATCGCCGCCGGTGATCGAGTCATTTCCAGAAGTGCCAGACATCACAAAGCTCCATCGTTAAGTCACTGTTGGATGATGTCTTAGGCGAAAGGGGCGGTGATCGAAAGTTTGGCGTTCCGAAAATCGAAACGGAAAGCGTTCTTGCCATTTTCTCATGGCAGAAACGGGGCGCGCGGCCTTACGCCCCGATCCACGCCACCGCCACGCTGCCATCCTTTGCCCGGTGCGGCAGGGCAAAGCCTATGTCCATGCGCCGGTCTCTTGACCCAATCGCAAATTTAGACTAAGTGTTGGTCTAGGTTTAAGGAGTGGCGCAGATGCAGATGAATATCGCCGATGCCAAGGCCAAGCTGTCCGAACTGATCAGCCTGTCCGAACAGGGGCAAGAGGTGGTTATCGCCCGTGGTGGCCAGCCCGTGGTGCGGCTGGTGCCTATTGCCACCACTGGCTTTCGCTTTGGTGTGGCACAAGGCGAAGGGGGGGCGCTGCCCGATTTCCTATCGCCGATGACCGAGGAAGAACTGGCAGATTGGGAATAAGCAATGCTGCTGCTGGACACCCATGTTTGGGTTTGGAGCCTGCTGCAACCCGATTTGATCCCCGCGCCCCTGCGCGGACGGATCGCGGCGGCATCCGCCGTGCTGGTTCCCCCCTGTGCGCTGTATGAAATGGCGAAAAAGCATCGCTTGGGAAAATGGCCCGAAGTAGGGGCGCTGATCCCCCGCCTCCCATCCTTGCTGCGCGCCCAAGGCGGGCAAGCCGCGCCCTTTACCCCCGAAATGGCCCTGTTGGCGGGCGCGATGAACTGGCCACACCGCGACCCCTTTGACCGCATGATCGCGGCCACGGCCATCGAACTTTCCTGCCCCATCGTCAGCAAAGACCCCGCCTTTGACGCGCTGGCCGGCACCCCCGGCTGGAAAGGCCGGGTTTGGGGTTAGGGGCCATGCCTGTCTTGACAGGGTGGCGCGGCACTGACAGATTTAATCCTACTTAGGAGCATATAGTATGACAAGCGTCAAGAAAAGCATTACCGTGACACAGCATCAAGAGGCGTTCATTCAGGCGCAACTGGCCACGGGGCATTATGCCACCGACAGCGAAGTGATCCGCGACGCTCTGCGCGAAAAAGAGATGCGGCTGGCGGAATTGGACAACCTGCGCGCCAAGCTGATCGCTTCGGAAAACAGCGGCCTCAGCCTGCTTTCGCCCGAAGACGTGCGCCAAAGCGTCAAATCCGCGCGCGGTTGACCAAGTGCGGCTAAGATTGACGCAGGCTGCCGAAGCGGATCTGCGAGAGCTGTATGCCGAGGGGTTAACTGTATGGGGTGCGGCGCAGGCGGATCGATATTTCGACGGCGTGCTTGATCGTTTTGCCAAGATTTGCGCCGCGCCGCGCCAGTATCAGGCGGTAGACCACATTCGCGCAGGATATCGACGCAGCGTGTATGAACAGCACAGCATTTATTTCGTAATCGATGGCGATGCGGTCGAGGTGCGCGCGATTGTGAAGCGCCAAGATATCGGCGCAAGGATTTAGGCCCCAATCCACGCCACCGCCACGCTGCCATCCTTTGCCCGGTGCGGCAGGGCAAAGCCCGTGTCCATGCGCAGCGTTGGGTTTTCCCGCGCCGCGCGCAGCCCCGCCGCCAACCCGCCGCTGGTGATCAGCGCGCGCTCTTCCGCCGAGGCGGCGGTGTCCATCCAGCGTTTGAGGTGGCGCAGCATGTCAGCCTCTTCCGCGCTGGCAAGGGCGGAAAAGGTCATCGGCTCGCCGATCAGCGGCAACACCTCTCCAATGCGGTCGGGGTCTGTCGCCTCGATGATTTCAAAGCGGCCAAATTCGGTGAAGGTGCCGATGGTGATATCGCCCCCCTTGCGGTGTTTGGGCAGGCGCAGGGCCAATTCCTCGACCGCGCGGGGGGGGATGGTGGCATTGCCCAAGATATCATCGGCGGCATGGGTGGCCAGCCACGCCCCATCGCCCAGCCGCATCCGCGCCCAGCCCGCGCTGCGCAGATTGTCGAGCGCCCGCCAAATCCCCGCGCGCGAGATATCGGGATGCAAGCTTTCCAGCCGTGCCAATGTCACCGGCCCCCTTGTCGCCACGCTGGCAAACACGCTCAGCGCGCGGATGGTGGGTTTATCGGTCATGCAATCTGACTTTGGGGTATTTTTATTGTCTTTCGACATAATAGCGATAGTGCTGCGGCATGTCCCACCTGATTCTGCACATCGGCCTGCACAAAACCGGCACCTCGAGCGTGCAACAGGTGTGTTTTGCGCACGCTGATCTGCTTGCGCGCCATGGGGTGATCTATCCGCGCCTGCATAGCCAAGCGCATCCGCAAGGCGTGGTGGGCCATCATGGGCTGACGTTGAACCTCGCCCGTGCATTTCCGCAATACATGCCCCCGCATGGCAGCGAGGGCGCGTGGGCAAAGATCATCGCCGATCATGCCAAAAGCCCGCGGACCGTCTTGATCTCATCAGAGGAATTCAGCCGCGGCAGGGAGCGGTTTCGCGTCGATATGGCCCGTTTGGGACAGATCGCGCGCGCCTTTGACAAGGTGACGGTCGTCTGTGTTCTGCGCGAGCAGATCAGTTTCGTGCAGTCGATCTGTATGCAAATGACCAGCGTTGGTGGCCTGCGACAGGTCGCGCCGCTGATCCACAGCGTGTTTCGCAACGACACGGGCGGGCTCTGGACGGATTGGCGCCCGCTTTTGGATCACCTGTTGACGGGCTTTCCCGCCGAGGATTTGCATTTCATCGACTACAGCCGCGCCAATCAGGCAGCCGGCGGGGTGGTTGGCGAGATCTTGCACCTTGCCGGGATCACCTATCGACCGGGCAGTTTGCAGCGCCGGGTCAATGCCTCGGCGCCGCCCTTGGCACAGCTTTTATGCTTACCGTATTTTCCTCATAGCCCCCTGCCTCATCCTGCCATCCTGGCGGTCGATGCGCAGATCAAGGCGCGTTTTGGTGCCGATCGTCCCACCACGCTATTCACGCGGCCCGAGGTTGCCGCGATGACAGCCCATTTCGCGGCCCCCAACCGCGCGCTGGTGGAACGTATCCGCCACATCCAACCCGATTTCGACATCGCGATCCCGTCACCGCCTGACACCATGCTCTACCGCGAGGACGTCTTGCCCTTTGCCGGAGAGATAGTCGCCGCAGCAGGGATCGGCCCCAGCCCGGCCAGTTCCCGCTGATAGGCCGCGATCATCTGGGGATAGTCATCGCGCAAGGGGCGGGCGGCAATGGCCTGTCGCATGCGGGCGCGCAAGCCCGGATCACCGGCCAAAGAGGCGATGTGCTGGGCAAGCGCCACGATATCGCCGGGCGGGTAGTGCAGTCCGGTTTGCCCGGCGATGACCATCTCGGCGATGCCCGGCACATCGGTGGCAATGACAGGACAACCCGCCGCCAAGGCCTCGGCCGTGGTGAGGGGAAGGCTTTCGGCCCGCGATGACATGACAAAGACATCGGCGGCGGCAAAAAGATGGGCGATATTGCGGCGATCCTGCATTGTGCGGCTTTCAGGCAGCAAGATTGCCCGCATCCCCCTTTGCCGCAGGCGACCGAGCGTTTGACGGACAGTTTCGGCATAGGGGCTTGGCGCATAGCCGACCAAGACCGCCACCAGATCAGGTGCGATGGGCGTGTCGGCCAGATGTGCCAGCGCTTCGACAAGATCGGCTTGCCCCTTGCGGGGGCTGAGCGATCCGACGCTCAGGATCAGCATGTCCATAGGCTTGGCACCAACGGTCCGACGCCCTGTGGCACGGTCGCCGCGATCTTGCGGCGGCAGTGCCTTTTCGATGACGGTCGCATGGGGCATTTGCGCCGCCGCCCATGCCGCGCGGCTATCCGATGAGACAAAGATCAGCCGATCCACCTTGGACAGGCGAGAGGTGAAGCGGGCAAAGATATCGGCGGGGTAAATCGCCGCGATCTCGGCGCCATCAGGTTCATGGATGATCCATGCCGTGGGCAGGCCCAGCGCGATCCCCGCGCAGACCATCGGCCACGCCATGACCGAATTGCCCACGACCGCCCTTGCACCGCTGGCCCGAAGTGCAGCACGGCAGCGCGCGACCACATCATCAAAATCTTCGTCGGTCGTGGCATGCCTTGCGCTTTGGGCATGCACCACGACCCGGCAACCAATCTTGGTAAACGCGTCGCCGAGCGGACCGTTCGAAGGCGCGCCAAGGATCGCCGCCTTGGCCAGATCCGGCCAGCCGCGCAAGAGATGGCAAAGCGCCAAAGGCGCACCAGTCAGGCCAAGGTCATGGGTTTCGATCCAAACCGCCCTCGGCTGCTCGGCCATTCCTGCCAAGGCTGCGACAAAGACGGGAAAGGCGGCGCGTCCCTCAGCCATGCCATAGCGCAGATAATGGATGACGGGATGGATCGGTGCAGGCCGGATATCAGGATAGCGCGCCATATAGGCCGCAGGATCAAAGGCTGCGGAAAGTGCGAAATCGCGCCGACCGAGATCGCACAACCAGATCCGGGCCGAGGGCGCATCGGTGACGGGCAGGCCCGACCGGGCGCAATACCCAAGATCGACCAACCCAATGGCGATCGCCTTTTCGACCTCTGCAAGCGTGGGGTCAGCCATGAGAGTGCTTTGCAAGGTAGGCGGCGATCTTTGCAGCGATACCCGACGCAGTGGCGGCATCGGATTGGCGCAGATCCTCCAAACAGGCGGCCGCCTTGGTCATATCACCCAAACGGGCATGGGCGACGGCCAGAGTACCGATTTGCTGCGGACTCAGTGCCGTTTGCCCGGCAAGGTAATCGGCATAGGCGACGACATCCTGTGATTGCTGAAAAAACCCTGCATCGGCCAAGAGGATCTGCGCGCGCTCGCGATTGGGGCGCGCCGCCCATGCCTGTTGCAGATAGCCATAGGCCGCGCGCTTTTGACCCATCCTGCGCGCAAGGTGAAAGAACACATCATAGATTGACTCGCGGTAATGGGCCGATAGGTGGCGCTGATCCAAAACCGGCCCATCCTCGTCAAGAAAGCGCTGCGCGCGATCGAGATCATGAAAATTCAGAGCTTGGCGGTAGAGGTCGAGCGACAATGCGACGCTCACCCGCTTTTGCGGGGCCTTTGCAAGATAGGCATCGGCGATCCGGCCGAAGACTAGCACGGCAGTCGCGTATTCCGCCCATAGCTTGAGCAAGCGCAGCCCCGCATGTGTCGTGCCAAAAGCACCGACCGCATGAAGTGCAGAGAAATCGCAGGGATCGGCGCGGCGCATGGCCTGACGATAATGCTGCATCTGGCCCACCAGTAGGTGGCATTCGCGCAGATCGCCCTCCGTCAGGTCAGTGACAAGGCTTTGCGCAAAGGATTGACCATCGGGCGCGCAGATCAACACGGCACGATAGCTGACCGTGCCGCGCGCATCGGTCAACCGCTCGGAGACCATGACATCGGCACCGATCAGATGCGGAATGAAGACACGCTGAACCACGCTACACTTTCCGGCCATGCCACGGTAGTTTCATCGATAGATCAGTTTTTAGTCTCGAAGGATTGTCAATATGAAACCAACGGCCGTTTTTTGGTTGCCGGGCGGGATCAACCACCCACAACACATGCGGCTTAGGGTCATTCTGGCACCCCTCTGCACGGCACTTGCAAAACATGGCTTTACGGCGGCGCTAAGGTCGATCCGTTCCGATGCCTTCTCGGCGCGTGAAGATGCGGCTCATATCTGGCTTGCCACGGATCTCGGGGAAAGGCCGCCCTGTGATGGCATTAATATTCTGTGGTTTCTCAGCCAGATGAAGGTCACGACACTGCCGGTGCTGCTGGCTCATGATGCGATCGTCACCGCCTCGCCGGATCATGCGACATTCTTGTCAGGTTGGCTGGGTGATCGGCGCCATATCGGGGTGGTCGGATGGCCAGTCGCCCCCCCCGTTCTTTTGCCGCGCAAAGCCGATCATGGGCCAGTGCTGGAACTGACCGCCACGCCCGAGGCGGAGGCGACCACCGAGGGTGGTCTTTTGACCCAACTCGAAGATCTGCCCGCCGAGGCCGCCGCACTACAACGCCATTTGCAGGGTTACGGCACAATCATTTCGCAACTCCCCCTGCGCGAGCGCATGTGCGGTTTTTACCGCTACGAAGAGGTCGTGGCCCTTTTATCCGGCTGCCGGGTGCAGTCATTGGAGAGGCGCGGCCTTCCCATGGTGCTTGAACGGCTTATCGCGTGGCCGGGTGCCACGCCTTGCCCGGTCGAGATCGCCAACCGCGCCTGCTTGGCGCTCTTGCAAGATCATGATCCTGCCCGCATCGCGGCAGGGCTGGTTGCGGCCATCACCGCCGCCAAGGACCGCCACGCCAGTCAAGACCAGCGCCGCGCGCAACAGCCAGAGCAGCGTGGCACAATGGCCCATGACGCGCGCGTGTCGGCGCAAGATGAGTGGGGCGCACTTTCACGTGATGCGTCCTATATATTGGACCATCCGGCCTTGCCCGATCTGATTGCGTCGGCCGATGCCGATTTGGCCGTTGATCTTGGCCAACCTTGGGACATCATCGCACGACAACGGATTGCGCTGGATGCGGCCCCACGCCCATGGACGGATCTGTCGCTTTTGCGGTGCATCTGTGATGCTGTGCAACAGGACGCAGTGGAGCTTTCCCCCCAAGATCGCGCGCGGATCGCCGCGATCGTGCAGATCTTGCAAACGCAGCAACCAAATCAAGCGCAAGGCGACATCGCGCTTGGCGCGCTGCCTTCCACGCCATGGGCGGGTGTCGTTACAGCCAGCCGCGCGCCGCAACGCATCTTTCTAGATCAAAGCCGGGCCTTGAATGGCCACAACCTCTATCGCTTTGGGCAATTGGTTGGGAAACCCAAGACGCTTGGCCAACTCTTGGCACCCGCGACACGAGAGATGGCGCCACCGCCCCAGCGCATGGCGGTCGTTTTGCACGGCTATTACACCGATATCGCTAGGGATATGCTGGCCTGCTTGACGCCTGTCTTGCGCGATTGCCCGATCTTCGTCACCACGGACACGCCACAAAAGGCTGACGATCTGCGCAGCATCTTGACCCGACAAGCATGGCCGCGCGTCGAGATCCGACAGATCGAGAATATCGGCCGTGATATCTACCCCAAGTTGATGTGGCTGGCCGCGCTGCGCGATCAGTTTGACATGATTTTGTTCCTGCACACCAAGAAAAGCCCCCATTCTCCGTCACTGCGGGATTGGGGCAAGGATGCGGTCGCACGATTGGCCGGAAGCCCGGATGCCATCGCGCAAGTGACCCAAGCTTTTGCCACCGATGCGGAATTGGGGATCATCTACCCCGATCCGCCAAAAATTCTTTACCCGGCGATGTCTTGGTTACGAAACCTGCGGCTGGCCGAGTTCTTGGGCGCCATAATCGGGATTGGGGCGCTTCCCCCGAGCGAAAACTTGGACTTTCCCGCCGGAAGCATGTTTTGGGCCAAGACGGATGCGATTGCAGCAATCCTCGACCTTGCATTGACCCCTGCCTGTTTCGCGGCCGAAGCCGGGCAGGAAGATGGCACACTCGCCCATGTTATCGAGCGCATGATCGGGGCAGTCGCGCAGGCGCAAGGCTATCGGATGGCGCGGATCTAACGCAGCACCCCGAGGCGTATCACAGGCAGAACAGCCACAGCCTTGGGGCCATTACTACCCCCCAAGGCTGTGGCGTGTGGCTTAAATTGACCCGCTGGCTTGCAGCAGCTTCACCTCATAGGCCTTCAGGATCATGCGCGCCGACCCGCCGTAATTGGCCAAGCCACCATCCTCAAGCAGCTGTGGGAAGAGATAGAGGATTTCCTCGCGCACCTCTTCGTCAAAGGCATCCATACCTTCTTGGCCGGGATGGAAGCTTTCGGTCCACGCACCGTTCGACAATATCACCTGATGGCTGTCGAAGAGGATGTGGAAATACTCCACCTCGCCACCACTGACCTGCGTCACGCCATCTTGGCCGACCAGATACTTGGCCGCGATCAACACCTCGTTGGTGTCGAACAAGATATCGAGATCCCATCCAACCCTGAGCACGCGGTGGTTGGGCGAGAGCCACAGATCCCGCTCGCTGCTACCAAGCACACCGGCCGCGATTTTGACGGGGGCCATCTTGCCTACCGCCGCGACCTTGCGCGACCCGATCCAGCGAATTTCCTGGATGCCGTTGTCGCGGGTGATGATTTTGTCACCTTCTTTCAGGTCTTCGACCGCGATCAGACCGCCGATGGTGGCGATCTTGGTGCCGCGCACAAAGCACGGCACATTGGTGTTGTCCGTGGTCAGGTTGGACCCATTTATCGGCGCCCCGGCATTAAGAAGCGTCAGGTCGATATCACCGATCTGCAACCCGTAATCGACACCGTCGATGAACCCGTCAATCCTGCCATCGGCGAGATCCGCCTTGAGCATTTCAAGCGGGTTCTTGAAGTCGGTCGAGGGGTCACCGATCAGCGTATTGACCGCCGCCATCGTGGTGTCGTTGAAGAAACCACTCAGATCGACAAAGTCATTATTGGTCGGATCGCCATCATCGATCGGTCCTGTACCGTTCAGGAAATCGTTGATCGTATCGTCGCCATCGCCCGGATTATAGACAAAGACATCGTCGCCTTGACCGCCGATCAAAAGATCGTTGCCTGTGCCGCCCGTCAGCAGGTCATTGTCGATCCCGCCATCGAGCGTGTCATCGCCAACCCCGCCATCAAGCGTATCAGCGTCATCTTGCCCAAAGAGCTGGTCATTGCCCGCACCGCCGAACAACAGATCGGTATTGTTGGTCGTGTTCGGATCGGTGAGCGTGCCGATACCGGCATCCTCGAGATCATAGACGAGCGCCGCGGTGTAGTTCGGGTCAAGCGGCGAGAGGCCGCCATAAATGATGTCATCGCCATCACCGCCCTCGACCGTATCGACACCCTCGCCACCTTGGATCGAGTCGTTGCCAGCGCCACCTTGGACACTGTCGTTGTCAAAGCCCGCATCGATGACATCATTGCCGTCGCCGCCATCGATCGTGTCGGCATCATCGCCGGTGAGGATGGTATCGTTGCCGGCACCACCAGAGACGCTATCGCGATCATTGTTGGGGTCGGTATCGGACGGGTAGCTATAGGTCGCCGTTTCATCGAGCAGCGTGCCTGGATCATCGGGATAGACCAAGCCCACATCAGGCACACCGAGCCCGAGCGAGGTGCGGGTGTTGATGACGTCGTCACCATCGCCGCCATCCACGGTATCGTTGCCCTCGGAACCGATGATCGTGTCATTGCCGTCGCCACCGAGGATACTGTCGTCGCCCATGCCGCCGTCGATGCTGTCATCGCCAGCCCCGCCATCGATCACGTCGGCATCGTTACCGGCATCGATGGTGTCGTTGCCAGCGCCCCCAACAACGCTGTCTTCACCAGCATTGGTGGTCACATTTATCGGGCTCGTCGCCGCCGTGGCGTCAATCGTGTCATTGCCCGAACCGGTCGCAACCTGTTCAATCTCGGTAAAGGCGATGTCGGTGTCGCCCGCAATCGTATCGAGACCATCCACCGTTCCGGCTTCGGGCGTTGCGCCAAAAACCACATCAAGTGCATCAGCCTGATCGCTCAGATCGAGGATGTCGCCCGCATCGCCGTTCTCGGTCCCCTCAGCCGCGCCGTCAGTCGCGTCAGAGCCGCCATCGATCGTCGCCGCCACATCCGTCGCCGGATCCATCGGATCAAGCGTAAAGGCATCATCGCCCGATCCGCCAAAGGCAACATCCCCACCGCCAATTGCGATGTCATCGTCACCCGCCCCACCATCGAGCGTATCGGCACCCGCGCCGCCGCTTAGCGTATCCGCGCCATCGCCGCCAAGCACTGAGTCGTCACCAGCGCCACCGTCGATGCTGTCATTATCCGCGCCACCGTCAATCGTGTCATTGCCGGTGCCACCGTCGATGCTGTCGTTGCCGCCATTGCCCGCGATCACGTCATTGCCGTCACCGCCATCAAGCGTATCGGCACCCTCGACCTGCGTGGCCGGATCGCCCGCATCACCCTTGATCGTGTCGTCGCCCACGCCGCCGGACATGAAATCCGCACCGCCATTGCCGGTGAGATAGTCGTTACCCGCACCACCGAAAATCAGATCGTCATCGGACAAACCGAGAGGGATGGATGCACCTTCACCCGTGCCGCCATCGATAACGTCATCGCCATCAAAGCCCGAAAGCGTGTCATTGCCGCCACCACCAAGGATCGTGTCATCGCCCACACCGCCGTCAAGGCTGTCGTTACCGTTACCGCCAATCATATCGTCATCCCTTTTGCCGTCGACGATCCTGTCGTTGCCAACGTCATCGATCGCTGTATCACTGCTTTACCTGCGGATCGCGGCACCGCTGCCATCACCGTTGATCCAAAAATCATTGCAGGCGCATCGGCGCGCGTGGTCACCGTCGCCTTCCCGCGGTTGAGAACACCCTCGCTGCCATGGCTGCTGAGATGCAGCCCCGTGACATGCTCATGGCCTGCAAAGATGTGTGCAGTCGGGCGGAGGCTTTCGCGCCCGGTATCGAGGAGATTGGCAGTCCGGGACGGCCCGATCCCAGCGATCAAGCGGTCGAGGTAAGCGCATGCCGCATCAATAGCGACGGCATTTTGCACGGGGGAAATTTCAATACTCGCCGTCACGCCTTACCAACCCATCAACTCGTCAAAACGCGCGTACCTGAAGCCCCGGAGGCGCGACATCATTCGGCGTCGCAACAAGCGGCGCGCTCACGCTTTGGTGTTAATTACGAACGAAAGATTAATGTGACAATAGCCTCATCTCACTGAGTGAAACGGTTTCGATGGATCGATGGTGGTATTGACCGCGCCGAGCACAGCGGTCGCGGGCGCTTGACCACGCGCATCGCTGACCGAGCAGTCAGAGTCACAGATGAAATATCTATTTATCAAGCTCTTAAAGAGCCGTGCAAATTGAGGCGCAACTTGGCCAGGCCCAAATTCGACCCAATGCCGGAACGAATTGTTTCACCTTTTGGCCCCAAATGCCCCAACGGGCTTGAACAAAAGATGCGCAGATCATGCAAATTTCCCTAAGGGAAGTTTGTGTTTCGCCAATGAATTAGCTGACGCGCCGCGAGGGGCGATTCGGTTTTGGAACGAATTTTCAAGGCAATCATGTGGCCATGGAGACGCAACGCAAAGGCGATCTCGCCGTGATCATCTGACAGGAAATAGCCCTGATTGCGGATATCAGACAACTGCGCGGCGTGGCGGCCGTCTTCGATCATGTGGCGCTCGGCAAGGGGGCAGGTCTGTGCATAGGCGCGCAAGATCCGCACCAAATCAATCTTGCTGAGCACCGCCTGTGCAACCAGCGTCAGCCCTTCATGCACCAACGAAATGTTGCGCAAAGCGTATTCAGTGCGGTCTGTGCTTTCGAGGATGGTGAACTTGGTGCCATCGATGAATGCCCCGACACAGATATGCGCGCCATATTCGCGCTCAAGCGCCTGCATATGGGTGGCGATCTCGGAGGCACCTTGGAAATCGACCGGCCGCTCTGACGAAGGGGTGGATCTCTTGGCCAGGATGACAAAGGCATTGTCGCCAAGGCGCATCCGCACCCACCCCGCATCGCGCAGCGTATCAAGCGCGCGCCATGCCGCTGCACGGCTGAAGCTGCAATTGCGCGCCACCTCGGCCAGCGTCATCGGGCCGTTGCGCAACAACAGGTCGAGAACATGCAAGATACGTTTGGTCGGCCCGTCCTTCACTGTCATCGACACACATGCTTTACGGTTACATCGACATGGCCCGCGGCTGAACATCAGCCTTGGTGACCCCGACAGGATTCGAACCTGTAACCTATCCCTTAGGAGGGGATTGCTCTATCCATTTGAGCCACGGGGCCATCCAAGCGTCTTGTCGGGTATTCGGGCGAAACGGGCAACCCGGAATTGCGCCTGTGCGCAGGCTGGCTTAGGTTGTGTTACCGATAACGGCTTCTGAAGCCACACCCAACAGGATTGGCCACTTGCGCGGACGCAACCCCTTTGACGGCAAACCCCAGATGACCCTGCGCGACGTCGCCGATGCGGCGGGCGTCTCCGAGATGACGGTCAGCCGCGTCTTGCGCAACCGCGGCGATGTCTCGACCCAAACCCGCGAAAAGGTGCATGCCGCGGCCCGCAAGCTGGGCTATGTCCCCAATAAGATCGCGGGCGCCTTGGCCTCGAACCGGGTGAACCTTGTGGGGGTGATCATCCCGTCGCTGTCCAACATGGTCTTTCCTGATGTCCTGTCAGGCATTGGCGAAGTGTTGGACGAAACCCCGCTGCAACCGGTGATTGGCACTTCGAAATATGATGACGACCTTGAAGAAAAGGTCATCTACGAAATGCTCAGTTGGCGGCCTTCGGGGCTGATCGTGGCGGGGCTGGAACATTCGGAGGCCGCGCGCGCCATGATGGCCAATGCCGGCATCCCGGTGGTCGAAGTGATGGATGTCGATGGTGAGCCGGTCGCGGCTTGCGTTGGCATCAGCCACCATGAGGCCGGACGTCAAATGGCCCGCGAGATCGCCGCGCGGGGCTATCGGCGCATCGGCTATTGCGGCTCATCCTCCAGCCGTGATCACCGCGCGCACAAGCGGCGCAAGGGTTTCGAAGCGGGTCTTGCGGAAATGGGGCTAACGTTGGCCGATCGTTGCCTTTATGCCGGCACATCCGGCTTTGGGACTGGACGGGCGATGACCGCCGAGATCCTGACGCGCAGCCCGGATCTCGATTTTCTCTACTACAACAGCGATATCAACGCCGCCGGGGGCCTGCTTTATTGTCTCGAGCGCGGGTTGGACATTCCCGGCCAGATCGGCATGGCTGGCTTTAACAGCTTCGAGGTGCTTGACGGATTGCCGATGCGGATCGCGACGATGGACAGCCAACGCCACGCTATCGGCCGACGCGCCGCCGAGTTGATCGCCGCCAATGAGCTGACCGATGCGGTCATCACCCTCGACCCGGTGTTTTTACCCGGCGACACGGTGCGCGCGTAGGGTGCGCCATTAGGCGCAGCATTAGGCGATCAGTGTGCCTTATGGCGCACCTTACAAGGCAATCAACACTCGGGCAGGTTCACGGCCAACCCGCCAAGGCTGGTTTCCTTGTATTTCATCGACATGTCGTGGCCGGTCTGACGCATCGCCTCGATGCAATTGTCGAGCGGCATGAAATGCGTGCCATCGCCCCTTAGCGCGAGCGAGGCGGCAGATACCGCCTTGATCGCACCCAATCCGTTCCGCTCGATGCAGGGAACCTGCACCAGACCGCCGACCGGGTCGCAGGTCATGCCAAGGTGATGTTCCAGCGCGATCTCGGCGGCATTCTCGATCTGTTCATTGGTGCCGCCCAAGGCCGCACAAAGCCCAGCCGCAGCCATGGCGCTGGCTGATCCGACCTCGCCCTGACAGCCGACTTCTGCGCCGGAAATGCTGGCGCGATGCTTGATCAGCCCGCCGATCGCGGCCGCCGTCATCAAGAATGTGTCGCGCCCCGCATCGGTCGCACCGATGCAATGATCGCGATAGTAGCGCAAGACGGCAGGCACCACACCCGCTGCGCCATTGGTGGGCGAGGTCACGACACGGCCCCCGGCGGCGTTCTCCTCGTTCACGGCCATGGCATAGACCGACAGCCAATCGGTCACGGTATGGGGCTGGGACAGGTTCGAGCCGCGCTCGGCCACAAGCTGGTCGTGGATCGCCTTGGCGCGCCGCTTGACACGCAGGCCACCGGGCAATTCCCCCTCGACCCTGAGTCCACGGTCGATGCAATCATCCATCGCCTGCGCGATCGCGTCGAGCTTGGACTTGACGGTGGCAAGCGGCACATGAGCGCTTTCATTGGCCCATTTCATCGCCGCAATGGATTTGCCCGAGGCTACCCCCATCGCCAGCATCTCGGCGGCCGAGGCGAAGGGGAACGGATACCCAGCCGGGGTGTCGGGCGCCGTGCCACGCTGCGCTGCGCCGTCCAATTCGCGCGCGGTGGCCACGAAACCGCCACCGATGGAATAGTAAGTCTCTTCGAGGTAAAGCCGCCCTGCCGTGTCATAGGCACGCAAAACCATGCCATTGGCATGACCCGGCAAGGGCGGGCCGTAATCGAATACCAAGTCACGATCAGGATCAAACCGCAACGGCGGCAAGCCGGGGGGACTCACCATGCCATCGGCGCGGATCGCGGCCTCGATCGCCTCGGCACGGTCAGGGTCAAGCGTGGCGGGCAAAAAGCCCGCGAAACCCAAGATCACCGCACGATCGGTTGCATGCCCTTTGCCGGTAAAGGCAAGCGATCCATGAAGGCGACAACCCAAAGCGGCCAATTCCCCCGCACCGGGTTCTTTCTCGCGGCCTGAGCGCAGATCGTCGAGAAAGCGCGCAGCCGCTGTCATCGGCCCCATCGTATGAGACGAGGACGGGCCGACGCCGATCTTGAAGATGTCGAAAACGCTCAGAAACATGCGGGCAAGCTAAGCGATCTCGGCGTTTTTCCAAGGTGGAAAGCGACGGGGCGCGCCTGGATTGCGACCGCGCATCACGCGGGGCGATCATGCGAGGGTTTTTTATTTTAGCGCCAATGATCCAACGATAGTGGGATAACTTCTACATATCGAGAGCATGAAATCATCTTTTGACACGCTTTCAATTTCATTCTGTGCGGGCATTGAAGGGTATGTGAAGGAACAAAATCGCGGCGGCAAATTATAGATCAGGTAATACGCTCCTTCGGCACCGCACTGGAGATGCCTTTTGGTACAACAAAGACGCAATCAGCGTTCGAATAAATCGCCCAATGAGCGGAAATCGTCGCCCATGCCGTCAAAGATTTCACCCACGCCATGCCCCACACCCCGTGCAGTGCCACAGCCTGTCAATGTCGCAACCACAATCAACAATAAGACCATACGCTGCATCTATTCCACTCCGCTGCCTCACCCCATTCCCATTCATCGCAAAATGGGAAGTTTATATAGAAAAGGGGCAGGCTTGCGCCCACCCCAATCCTGTAGCCAATCCTGGGTAGGATTAGAACGACATTTGGATACCGAAGTCCCAAGCGTCGAGGTTGCCCGTTTCGCCCATGCCGCCGACGAGCGTTGCACCGCCGCCGAGCTTGTAGGCAAAGCCCAGACCGTAGTCGTCACGATCAGCAACGCCAGCGGTTGCATCTTCAACGGATGCATAGACGCCGGTAACAGTCAGAGCGTCATTGACTGCGTAGCCGATGCTTGCGCCGAAGCCCGAGCGATCACGTGCGGTGGAACCAACAGCTTCATCGCGCGAGATCATGGTTGCGCCGAAAGATGCAGCGCCCATCTTGTAGCTCACTTCAATGCCCGACCACGAGTCACCCGACTGGTTATCATCGCCGTAACCAGCTTCGATCGTGAGGTCACCCATCTTGTAGGTGATGCCCATGCCGAAGTCGCCTTCGTCACCAGATTCCAATGCCGAAGTTGCGCCGACGTTGGTGGTCAGGTTGATGGTCAAGCCGTCGAGGGTGTAGCTGTAGCCCACATCTGCGGCAACACCAGCGCGGAGACCTTCGAGGGTGTCGTCGATGCCGACGCCATCACCAACCTCTGCCAGACCGATGTTGTCACCGCCCTGCGAGATCGCGCCGAGGTTCAAGCGACCGAAACCGCCCGAGATGAAGATTTCCGGATCGCTGTTTGCGCCAGTTGCGTCGAGATCCATCGTTGCGCCGAAAGACAGACCACCATCAGTGGTGCCCGAGAACGCGACATCGAATTCAACAACAGACACCAGGTGCGAGTCCGTTCCGTTCGCGCCTGTGTTCTTGAAGATCGATTCAGCATAGCCCGAAACGGCGACATCCGCAGCAGCAACACCAGCGGTTGCGACGAGTGCGGTAGTAGCGAAGAGAACCTTTTTCATGGTTTTTCCCTCGTGTTGGTATTCAAAGGTGCACCTCAAGACGGGGAATCCGAATTGAGTATGCTGTTGTGTCGCCCCTTGCCCTCTCGATTGCAAGAAAGCCGAACAGCCCCCCTGCCTCTTGCCGCGCGGCTGGTGCAGACATGCCACAGTCCCCCGCGACGGGCCGATCGGTGGGCAAAAGGGAAAGCCCTTGCCGCGACGGGGTCGGTCCTATACCAACAAGCACATTGTATAAGGGGTCATTCAGGGACCAGCGCATGCTTGCCAAGCTGACAAAACACGCGGGAATTTTCGCAATCGCTGTGCTTTTGGCGGGGTGTAGTGGCGGGTCCGGGCTGTTTGGCGGCGGCGATGGCGACGGGCTTTTCGCGCGTGGCGCCGCCGAAGAACGCCGCGAGGCGCGGCGCGAAGCGAACCTCCAAGCCGCGATTGACGAAGGGCTTTTGCCCGATCCCAACCGCGAGTCGATCTTCGACCTGTTCGAGAATTCCGACGACCCCAACAATACGGTCGAAGTGAACCGCTACCTGTGGAACGCGTCGCTCGAGATTTTGAATTTCATGCCTGTCGAAGCCGCCGATCCCTTTTCAGGCGTCATCCAGTTCGGCTATGGCACACCGCCTGGTGGGCGCACCGCCTATCGCGCAACGGTCTATGTACAAGATCCCGCACTCGAGGCGCGCAGCTTGCGCGTGTCTGTGCAATCGCGCAGCGGTGCCGTCAGCCGCGATGTCGCCCGCCAGATCGAAGATGCGATCCTGACCCGCGCGCGCCAGCTGCGGATTCGCGACGCAAACCTCTAAGCCTGCTTTACGCGGGCGCGCGCCTTATCTATCAGCACGCCGGGCCATGATGCCCGGCGTTTTCGTCTCAGACCCAAGGATGGCTGCCCCATGTCCCGCTATGATCCCGCCACGCTGGAACCCAAATGGCAACAGGAATGGGAAAAGGCCCAGACCTTTGTCGCGCGCCGCAGTGAAGACAAGCCGAAATACTACGTGCTCGAGATGTTCCCCTACCCCTCGGGGCGCATCCATATCGGCCATGTGCGCAACTACACCATGGGCGACGTGATCGCGCGCTACAAACTGGCCAATGGGTTCAACGTGCTGCACCCGATGGGGTTCGACGCCTTCGGCATGCCCGCCGAGAATGCGGCGATGGCCAACGGCGGCCACCCCGCTGATTGGACCTACCAGAATATCGACACCATGGTCGCCCAGATGAAGCCCCTGGGCTTCGGCCTTGACTGGTCGCGCATGTTCGCGACCTGCGACCCCGAATACTACGGCCAGCAACAGGCGCTGTTCCTCGATTTCCTCGAAAAGGGCCTCGTCTATCGCAAGAACGCAGTGGTGAACTGGGACCCGGTCGATATGACCGTGCTTGCCAATGAACAGGTGATCGACGGCAAGGGCTGGCGCTCAGGCGCCGATGTCGAACGCCGCGAACTCACGCAGTGGTTCTTCAAGATCTCCGATTTCTCGGGCGAATTGCTCGATGCGCTAGACGGGCTTGATGATTGGCCCGCCAAGGTCAAGACGATGCAGGCCAATTGGATCGGCCGTTCGCGCGGGCTGCAATTCGCCTTCGATCTGGCGGCCCCTGCCCATGATCATGACCGGATCGAGGTCTATACCACCCGCCCCGACACGCTGATGGGGGCAAGTTTCGTCGGCATCTCGCCCGACCACCCCATCGCCAAGGCGCTCGAGGCCGCCGACCCATCGGTCGCGACCTTCTGCGCCGAGGCCCGCAAAGGCGGCACCACCGAAGAGGCCATCGAAAAGGCCGAGAAGCTGGGCTTTGATACCGGCCTGCGCGTGCGTCACCCCTTTGATGCGGCGTGGGAGCTACCCGTCTATATCGCCAATTTCATCCTGATGGATTACGGCACCGGCGCGATCTTCGGTTGCCCGGCGCATGACCAGCGCGACCTCGACTTCGCGCGGAAATACGGGTTGCCCGTCATCTCGACCTTCGTGCCGCTTGCGGGCGATCATGTGATACCCGAGGATGGCGGCGCGGCTTATGTTCCGCCTAAAACCGAAAAGGTCCGCTGGACCCTCCCCTTCAACTGGCCCGAGGAAGCGACCGGCGCGCAAGCCATCGACGCCGCCATCGCCCATTGCGAGGGCAAGGGCATCGGCCATGGTGTGACCAAGTTCCGCCTGCGCGACTGGGGCCTGTCGCGCCAACGCTACTGGGGCTGCCCCATCCCGGTCGTCCATTGCGACACCTGCGGCGTGGTCCCCGAGCGCAAAGAGAACCTCCCCATCGAATTGCCCCGCGATATCAGCTTGGACATCCCCGGCAACCCGCTCGACCGTCACCCGACATGGCGCGATTGCGCCTGCCCCCGCTGCGGCAAACCGGCGAAACGCGAAACCGACACGATGGATACCTTCGTCGATTCGTCGTGGTATTACGCGCGTTTCACCGCACCCCATGCCAAGACGCCGACCGACATGGCCGAGGCCGCCTACTGGATGAACGTCGACCAATATATCGGCGGCATCGAACACGCGATCCTGCACCTGCTCTATTCCCGCTTCTTCGCCCGCGCGATGGCGATCTGCGGCCACCTGCCCGAGACGGCGATCGAACCTTTCGATGCGCTCTTCACCCAAGGGATGGTGACACACGCGATCTACAAGACGACCGACACCAACGGGCGGCCCGTCTATCACTACCCCGAAGAGGTGGAGTTGCGTGACGGAAAGGGCTTCCTGAAGGACGGCCGAGAGGTGGAAATCATCCCCTCCGCCAAGATGTCGAAATCGAAAAACAACGTCGTCGACCCCGTCGCCATCATCGCCCAATATGGCGCCGACACCGCGCGCTGGTTCGTGCTGTCGGACAGCCCGCCCGAGCGTGACGTGGAATGGACCGCCGCCGGTGCCGAGGCGACGGCCAAACACCTCGCCCGCGTCCACCGCATCGCAAGCGAGATCGCCGCGAGCACAGACGCAGGCACATCCGAGGCCGACGGGGCGCTCTTGCGCGACATGCATAAAGCGATCTTCGATGTCACGAACGGCATCGACAGCTTCGGCTTCAACGCCGCCATCGCCAAGCTTTATGCCTTCACAAATGCTCTGCAAAAATCGCAAGCGGGTGCCGCCACCAAACGGCAAGCGGCCCTCACCCTCGCCCAACTCATGTCCCCAATGACCCCGCATCTGTCCGAGGAAATCTGGGCCATGCTGGGCGGCGCGGGCCTGATCGCCAATGCCCCCTGGCCCACGGCGGATGAGGCGATGCTGGTCTCCGACACTGTCACGCTCCCCATCCAGATCAACGGCAAGCGCAAATCCGAGATCACCGTTCCCAAAGATATGCCCAAGGAAGAGGTTGAAAAGATCGCGCTGGCCGACGACGCTGTGCAAAAGGCGCTGGCAGGCGGCCAGCCCAAGAAACTCATCGTCGTCCCGGGCCGGATCGTGAATGTCGTCATCTGATCACCGCATCATCATCGCTGTTGCGGGCCACGTATGAAACTCGCGCCCCGCGATATCGCCGCCTATATGCGCGCGCCGGATGCGGCATCGGCGGGGTGCCTGATCTTCGGCGATGACGCAATGCGCGTGGCACTGCGCCGCCAAGAACTGCTCAAGGCGCTCTTGGGCGACAATGCCGAGGAAGAGATGCGCCTGACGCGCCTTGCCGCCGCCGATCTGCGCAGCGATCCCGCCGCCCTGATCGACGCGATCAAGGCCGTGGGCTTTTTCCCCGGCCCCCGCGCCGTCTATCTCGAAGGCGCGACCGACGGCCTCGCCCCGGTGCTCGCTGCCGCCCTTTCGGAATGGCAGAAGGGCGACGCCCAGATCATCGCCACCGCCGCCCGCCTCACCCCGAAATCGGCGCTGCGCAAGCTGTTCGAGGATCACAAATCCGCCCGCGCCGCCGCGATCTACGACGATCCCCCTTCGCGCGCCGAGATTGCGGCCCTTCTGGCCGAGGCAGGGCTGCCTGATCTCCCCCGCGCCGCGATGGACGATCTCGAAGCGCTCGCGCGCAGCTTGCCGCCTGGCGATCTGCGCCAGATGATCGCGAAACTCGGCCTCTACAAACATGGCGATGCCACACCGGTCACCGCCGCCGATATCGCCGCCGTAGCCCCCCTCACCCGCGAGGCCGAGCTTGACGATATCCTGCACGCCACCGCCGAGGCCGAGGCCAGCGCCATCGGCCCGCTTCTGGCACGGCTTTCGGGCCAAGGCGTGGCACCCGTAACGCTCTGCATCGCGGCTTTGCGCCATTTCCGCGCGCTCCATGCCGCCGCCTGCCATCCCGGCGGGGCCGCTGCCGGCCTACAGGCCCAGCGCCCCCCCGTCTTCGGCCCGCGCCGCGACCGCATGCTGGCGCAAGCCAACCGCTGGGGCCGCGACACGCTCGAGACCGCGATCAGCCTGCTGGTCGATACCGATCTGACCTTGCGCTCGGCCCAAAGCGCACCGCAAATGGCGCTGATGGAACGGGCCTTGATCCGGCTCGCCATGATGCCAAGCAAGGGAAGGCGTTGAGCATGGGCTACACGGTTGTCGGCGCGGTCAAAAGCCGTGCCTTTCGCGTCTTGTGGACATTGGAAGAGCTTGGGGTCGCCTATGATCATATCGATGCGGCCCCCCGCTCGCCCGAGGCGCTACAGGCCAATCCGACGGGCAAGGTACCGGTGCTCGTCGTCGATGGCGAAGCGATCACCGATTCGGTCGCGATCATTTCCTTCCTCGCCGACCGCCACGCGGCACTCACCTTCGCTCCCGGCACGATCCTGCGCGCCCATCAAGACAGCCTGACCAACCTGATCCTCGATGAGTTCGACGCGCTTTTGTGGACAGCCGCACGCCACAGCTTCGTCTTGCCCGAGGAACACCGCCTGCCTGCGATCAAGGACAGCCTGCAATGGGAATTCGCCCGCAGCCAGTCCCATATCGTCAGCCGCATGGATGCACATGGCCCCTTCCTGATGGGCGCGACGATGACCATCGCCGATATCCTGCTTGCCCATTGCTGCGGCTGGGCCACGAACGCCAAGTTCCCGATCATCGAACCTCGCCTGCAAGAACACATGACCATGATGCGCGCCCGCCCCGCTTTCGCCCGCGTTCTCACGCGTTAACCCCGCATCAAGGTTAACGCCCCTCCCATCTTTGCTTCGCAAATACTCCGGGGGAGTCGCGGAACGCGACGGGGGCAGAGCCCCCTCAACAAGGACTCGTCGCCTCTGGCGACGGGGGCAGAGCCTCCTCAACAAGGACTCGTCGCCTCTGGCGACGGGGGCAGCGCGCCCTCAACAGGGACTCGTCGCCTCTGGCGACGGGGGCAGAGCCCCCTCAAGAGGGACCCGTCGCCTCTGGCGACGGATTTCGCGGATGCCGCCATATGTACGCGATCTGTACAGGCTGTGTACGGCATGTGTCGGTGCCTTTACGGGCGGCTCACTGCCCCCCACTCCGCCGCATGCCGCCCGGCCCATGACCCCGTGGCAAGGCAACCGGTGATCAGGTAGCCCCCCGTCGGCGCCTCCCAATCGAGCATCTCGCCCGCGACGAAAACACCGGGCATGGCGCGCAGCATCAGCCCTGGATCGACCGCCCCACGCATCACCCCGCCTGCGGTCGAAATCGCCTCATCGATCGGGCGCGGCCCGAGGTGGCCAATCGTCAAGCCTTTGATCAGACGCGCTAATGCTTCTGCATGCGCAGGCAAGGGGCGGCCAAATTCCTGCAACAACGCACGCTTCACCGGGTCGAGTTTCAGCGCCTTTTCCAGATGTTGCGACAGCGTCCGCTTGGCCGGGCGATATGCAAGCCGTGCCGCGACCTCCGCCAGCGTCAGATCAGGCAGCAGATCAACAATCAGCGGAGCGCCATCACGCACGGACGCGCTGACCGCATAGATCCCCCCACCCTCGATCCCCCGGGCCGAGATCACGCATTCCCCCCGCACCCATCCCGCCCCAAGGCCAAAGGCTAACCCCTTCAACGGCTTACCAAAATGTGCTGCCATATGCACCGACCAATCGACGCAGAACCCCATATTGGCGGGCTGAAATGGGGCGATTTCCACCCCCATCGCTGCTAGATGCCCAGCCCACGCCCCATCAGCACCCAACCGCGCCCAACTCGCACCACCCAAGGCCAAGACGACGACCCGTGGCGCAAGCCGCGCCGCGCCCTGATCCGTTACAAAGCGCCACTCCGCCCCATCATTCCCCACCCAACGCCAGCCCGTCCTGACCGACGCGCCGACGCGCCTGACCCAGGCGCGGAGAAGCGGGCTTGCCTTCATCGCGGTCGGAAAGACACGCCCCGAACTGCCGGTAAAGACCGGCTGACCCAGATCCTCGGCCCATGCCTTGACCACCTCAGGCCCCATATCGGCCAGCATGGGTGCCAGCCAATCGGCGGCGTCGCCATAGGCCGCGATGCACGCGTCCAGCGGCTCATCCTTGGTCAAGTTCAGCCCCGATTTTCCCGCCATCAGGAATTTACGCCCCACTGATGGCTTGGCCTCGGCGATCACCACGTCGCGGCCCGCACGCACCAGCGCCTCGGCCGCCATCAGCCCGGCAGGCCCCGACCCGATCACCAGCGCATCCAACGCCTCAGCCATCCATCGCCCCTTGCCATTGATCCCGCGGACACCATCCTTGGCCCGCATGACCGATCCGCCCATCTGCCCGCTCTGCGACCGCCCGATCCCACCCGGCGCCAAGCAAAGCCTCCACCACCTGACGCCGAAACTGCGCGGCGGCAAGGGTGGGCCTGTCGTGCTGCTGCATCAAATCTGCCACAACGAGATCCACGCCACTCTGTCCGAAGCGGAACTTGCGCGCAGCTACAACACCGTCGCCGCACTCCGCGCTCATCCCCGGCTTGCGGCCTTTCTGGCGTGGGTCGCCAAGCGGCCGCCCGATTTCCATGCCAAGACCGCCGGCGGCAGGCGCGCTTGGAAGGGGCGTTAACGCGGCGCGCACATCACCTTGATCTTGTGCAGCACATCGGGATTGCCCGCCAGCGCATCGGCGGCGATGTCACGCGCCGCATCCATCAGCGCCTTACCCGGCACGATCCGGTCGATCAGGCCAAAACCCAAGGCCTCCTCGGCGGTGAATTTTTGCCCGCCCAACAGCAACAGCTTGGCCCGTGCCGGGCCCATCAGCGCCACCAGCCGCCCGGGGTCGGAGGGTTGGGGCAAGAAGCCGAGCTTTGCCACAGGGTAGAAGAACCGCGCGTCCGGCACCGCGATGCGCAGATCACAGGCCAGCGCCATGCCGAAAGCACCGCCCGCCAGCGTGCCGTTCAACGCCGCGATCGTCAAACAGGGAAGCGCGGCGATGGCACCCGACACATCTTCCCACAAGGGTGAGGTCGCAAGGCCCGCACGCGCCTGATCAAGATCGGCGCCGGCGGAAAACACCTTGTCGCCCGCCCCGGTGATGATCAGCCCCCGCAAATGCGGATCGACTGATGCCTCCATCACCAGATCAACCATCCACGCCAGCATCTCGGCAGTCAGGGAATTGGCCTTCTCGGGGCGGTTCAACGTCAACGTCCACAGCCCATCCCCGTGCGTGCAATCGATCATGGGCCGACACCCACGGCCTTGCGGATCTCGGGGTCGCGCAACGAGATATCGTTACCCAGCCACGGGTCCGCGGCCGCGCCGCACATCCAGATCAACGCCTGTGCCGGCCATTCGGGCGGGATATGTACCGACCAATCCAACTGACTGATCGCATTGACGCCTGACTTCTTGATCTCGCGCTGCATGTCGGTGGCGACCGTGCCCGGCGACAGGCCCAGCGCCCGGATACCGCGCGCGCCGTATTCGGTATGCAGGCAAGCGGTGAACATCTTGGCCCCCGCCTTGGAGGCGCAATAGGCGCTCCACCCCTCGATCGGGTTGACGGCAGCGCCCGAGCTGACGGTGATCAGTGTGCCGCCGCCCTGTTGCAACATGAGCGGCAGGGCAGCGTGCGCGCCGTGAAAGACACCCTTGAGGTTGATATCGATCGCTTGGCCCCAGACCTCGGGATCGGCGGCATCGACATCGGCGATGGGGTCGATCACGCCTGCATTGCTGATGAGCACATCAATGCCGCCAAAGGCGGCGACGCCTGCGCCAAGGGCGGCTTCGACCTCCCAGTAGCGAGTCACGTCGCACGGCACGGCCAGCGCGCGCGGACCAATTTCCCCGGCAAGCTCCGCAATCGCGTCACGATCGCGCGCCAAAAGCACAACATTTGCCCCGGCCCCGACAAAGACGCGCGCGGCGGCGGCACCGATGCCGCGGCTTGCACCCGTGATCACGACAGTCTTTGCGGTCATATCAGGCATGGGCCAATCCCTCCGATGCATGGATCTTTGCCCAGCATGCTATCGTCGCCGATCCTGCACGGCCAGACCAAAGCGCCACGCGCCAAGCATCGGCACTTGACCACGGCATGCGCGCGGGTCGAAGGTTTGGTCGAACCCGTTTTTGCCTCGGATGGATGCCATGGCCCTTGCACGACCGCTTTTTTTGACCGTCTCGGCGCTAACGCTCGTCTGGACACAGCCGATCGCCGCGCTGACCGCAGCAGAGCTTTGGGCCGAGTGGCAAGCGCAATCCGCTACCATGGGCCAGATCGTCAGTGTGCAAAATCAGGTCGCAGGCAACGGCACGCTGACGCTGAACGGCTACGAGATGCGCGACGAGGTCGAAGATGTCACCACCATTGCGCGTCTCGACCAGATCGTCTTGACCGAGACAGGTGATGGCCGCGTGGTGATCACGAGCTCGGATCACTATGATCTGACGCTCCGCTTTCGTCCCGATCCGGGCAGTGAACCTGTCGATCTGAACTTTGTCCTCATCGCTCCTGATCTAGAGGTGGTGGCAAGCGGCACGGCAACGGCACGGATCTATGACTATTCCGCGCCGCGCCTTATGTTGGAAGATCGCCCCATCACTGGGGGCGGTGGGCCGCTCCCGATCATTGACGTTAAGGTCAGCCTTGCAGATCTGACCGCACGTTACGCAATCGACAGCACCGACCCAAGGGATCTGCGCTATGACAGCAGCATGGCGATCGGCGGTATGGCAGGTGCGGTCGATATCACCCCACCGACCGGCGAGGAGGGGCATCTTAAGGTCAGTTTTGCCTTGGGCGCCAGCACCAGCATCAGCGCAGGCCAGCTTGGCGATATTGCCCGTCTCTCTGCCAAACCCGGCGCATTACCCGAGAATTTCGCCACCAATGGCGCCTTGGCCTATGACAGCGCCCGGCTTGAGATGACGTTTTCGCACCCCAGCGATGGCTTCACGCTCTTGACTTCCAACCAAGGTGGACGGCTTTCAGCCGATTTTTCGCGCGATCAATTTGAATTTTCTCTCAGTGCGGCATCGGCATCAACGTATCTTGCCACCCGTGAATTTCCCGTGCCTGTCGCTTTCACGGTCGGCGGGGCCGAGCTTGCCTTTCGGGTGCCGCTGTCTTCGGCCGAACAGCCGCAACCTTTCGCTGTCCGGCTGGCCTATCGCGAACTGGCGCTCAACGACGCGATTTGGGCGCTTGCCGATCCGGCCCAAGCGATCCCGCGCGACCCGATCACCGCGATCATCGATCTCAGCGGCACCGCGCGGATCATGCGCGACATGCTTGCCTTCGATCCCGCTGAGATGGGCGACATCCCCGGCCAGCTTGTCGCCTTGGGCATCAACGAATTGCGCATCGCGGCCGCGGGTGCGGAATTGACCGGTACTGGCCGCGCCGATTTTCCGCCCGGTCCCATGCCCATGCCCATCGGCAGCGTTGATTTGCAGCTGCGCGGGCTGAACGCCTTGTTCGATCGCTTGCAAGCGTCGGGCCTTGTGCCGATTGAGCAATTGGCGATGGCGCGCGGCTTACTGGGGGCCTTTGCGCGCCCCGGCGCAGCACCTGATACGCTGGTGACGCGGCTGGAATTCACCCCCGGCGGCGGGATCACGGCCAATGGTGTGCCGCTGCGCTAGCTCGCGGCCCCGGTGACGACGGCTTGCGCCGCGCAGGTTCGAGCACTAGGTCGAAAAGAACCCAAAGCGCCAAGGTGCCATGCCCATGTCCACATCCCTCGCCGATCTGACCGAAGCGTTGCTTCACCATGCGCGCCATGCCGGTGCGGACAGCGCCGATGCGATCGCGGTCGATGGCACCTCGCTGTCGATCAGCGTACGCGGCGGGGCGCTTGAACAGGCCGAGCGTTCCGAAGGGGTCGAGATTGGCTTGCGTGTCATTGTCGGACAGCGTCAAGCCTGCGTTTCGGCATCTGATATTCGCGATGCAACTTTACGTGAGATGGCAGAGCGCGCAGTCACCATGGCCAGGCTGGCCCCCGACGATCCGACCGTGGGGCTGGCGGAGCCAGTTCAACTTTCCACCCTGCGCGATGGCGATGCGCTCGATATGTGCGATCCGGGTGCCGATCCAGACCCCGCCCAGCTTGAGCGCATGGCCCAAGAAGCCGAGGCTGCTGCGCTGTCGGTCAAGGGCGTCAGCCAGGTGCAAGCCGCCAATGCAGGCTTTTCGCGCAGCCGTGTGCATCTCGCGGCCAGCAACGGCTTTGCGGGGGGCTATGCGCGCTCGGATTATGGGCTCTCATGCGTTGCCATCAGCGGCGAAGGGTTGGGGATGGAGCGGGATTATTTCGGCGATGGGCGCAACCACGCCGCCGACCTGCTCGACCCAGCCCGGATCGGCCACATTGCCGGCGAACGCAGCGTCGCGCGGATGGGCGCGCGCAAACCGAAAACTGGCGCATATCCGGTTATTTTTGACGAGCGGATCGCTGCGGGACTGATTGGGCATCTGTTGTCTGCAACCAATGGCACCGCGATTGCGCGCGGCGCTTCGTGGGCGCGCGATCTGATGGGCGAACAGGTCTTGCCCAAGGGGCTTTCGATCATCGAAGACCCCCATCGCCCCCGCGCCTCGGCTTCGCGGCCCTTCGACGGAGAGGGGTTGCCAACCCACAAACGCGCCATCGTGTCGGACGGTGTCTTGCTGGAATGGACATTGGACCTGGCCACGGGGCGCAAACTGGGCCTGCCCTCGACGGGCAGTGCCAGCCGCGGCACCTCTTCGCCGCCCTCGCCCGCGGTGGGCAATATCGCCCTGACCCAAGGCAGCCGCAGCCGTGACGCGCTGCTGCGCGAGATGGGGACAGGCCTGTTGATCACGTCGATGATCGGCTCGTCCATCAACGCGACGACGGGCGATTATTCGCGCGGCGCCTCGGGGTTTTGGGTCGAGAATGGCGAGATCGCTTTTCCAGTGAATGAATGCACCGTGGCGGGAAACCTGCGCGAAATGCTGTTGAGCATCCGGCCTGCCAATGATGCACGCGCGCATCTGAGCCGGGTTGTCCCCTCGCTCTTGGTCGAGGGGCTGACGCTTGCCGGTGCCTGACGCGCGCGAAGACCTGCTCTTGTTGATCGATGCCGCGCGTGGCGCTGGCCGGATCGCGGCGCGCTATTTCCGCGACGATCCCGAGACATGGGACAAGCCCGATGATGCCGGCCCCGTGACCGAGGCCGATCTGGCCGTCAACGACATGCTGCATGATCGCCTTATGGATGCGCGCCCCGATTACGGCTGGCTGTCCGAGGAAACACCCGATGACCACGCAAGGCTGGCAGCCAGCCGCGTCTTTGTCATTGACCCGATCGACGGCACCCGCGCCTTTATCGAGGGAAGCTCGGCCTTTTCCCATTCACTCGCCGTGGTCGAGGATGGGACAGTGATCGCCGCGGTGGTCTATTTGCCGATCCGCGGCAAGCTATATGCTGCGGCACGCGGCGCGGGTGCCACATTGAACGACACACCCATTCGCGCCTCAGAGGCGTGGGATTTGCATCAAGCCGAAGTCTTGGCAACCAAGCATACGCTTGGTCCGGCGCATTGGCCCCATGGCGTGCCGCCTGTCATCCGCGCCTATCGGCCCTCGCTTGCATATCGGATGGCTTTGGTTGGCGAAGGGAGATTTGACGCGATGATGACCTTTCGGGCGACATGGGAATGGGACATCGCCGCAGGTAGCCTGATCATCGCCGAGGCAGGCGGCATGGCAACCGATGCGCGCGGCCAAAACCTGCGCTTCAACAGCGTTACGCCGAAGGTCAATGGTGTGCTGGCCGGTGCGCCCATGCTGCACGCGGCCCTCTTATCTGCGAGAGGGACGGGTGATGCCCCGGCCGCTTGACCCGGCCGGACCAATCCCTAGGCTGCGTCGTAACCTTGCCGCGCCCCTGACGATGGAATCCTGACCCGACGCATGGAACGTTCGCTTGCCCTTGCTCTCTATCTTGCGTGGTCTGGGCGTGGCGCCTTGGGCTTTGCCGAGCGCAAGCTGATCCAGCGCGCAGCGGCGGGCAAGGAAGACCCGGCACGCCTCGATGAACGGCGCGGCATCACCAGCAAACCCAGACCACAGGGACCGCTGATCTGGTTTCACGCTGCCAGCGTGGGCGAGTCGCTTGCCCTGCTGGAGTTGATCCGCCTCCTGCTGGAAGAACGGCCCGAGCTGTCGATCCTTGTGACAACCGGCACCGTTACCTCGGCCGGGGTCATGGCCGATCGCCTGCCCGAGGGGGCGATACACCAATATGTGCCGCTTGATGCGCGCGCCTTCGTCGGTCGTTTTCTCGATCATTGGCGGCCCGATATCGCGGTCTGGACCGAAAGCGAGCTTTGGCCCGCCTTGATCTGCGAAACCCATGCGCGCGGTATCGCGATGCTATTGCTCAATGCGCGCATGTCCAAGGCCAGTCATGATCGGTGGCGTTTCTTGCGCGGCATGGCGCGCAGTCTGTTGTCACGGTTCCGCTTGGCCATGGTGCAAGATGATCTGACCGCGGCGTACCTCCGTCGGCTGGGCATGCCAATGGATCGGATGACGGTGACCGGCACACTCAAGGAAGGGGCGGCTGCCTTGCCGGTGGATAGCCGGCTGCTTGACGCGATGCGGGCGGTCATCGGCAACCGGCCCGTCTGGGTCGCGGCCTCGACCCATCCCGGCGAGGAGCGCAAGGTGCTTGAAGCGCATCGCATCGCCATGCGCACCAACCCGCGGCTTTTGTTGATCTTGGTGCCGCGCCACCCCGCACGCGGCGACGAGATCGCGACAATGCTGGCCGATGATGGCTGGGCCTATACGCGACGCAGTGCCGGTGAGAACCCTGAGGCCGAAGCGCCGATTTACCTCGCCGATACGATGGGCGAATTGGGGCTGTGGTATCGCTTGGCCAGCGTCAGCTTTGTCGGCGGTTCATGGGAGCCGATCGGCGGCCACAACCCATTCGAACCCGCAGCCCTTGGATCAGCGATCTTGCATGGACCCTATGTCAGCAATTTCGTCGATATCTATCAGCGGCTCAGCGATGCGCGCGCGGCACGGCTTGTCGCCGCACCCACGGCCTTGGCCGAAGCGGTCGATGAGCTGCTTGCCCCTGACCGCGCCGCGATCATGGCCCATGCGGCATGGGAGGTTGTCTCATCCGGGGCGGATGTCACAGATCGGGCCAAGGCCTTGTTGCTTGCGACGTTGGACGAGGTAACCGGCTGATGCGCGCGCCGATGTTCTGGCACGAAGCGCCGGGGCTACGCGCGGCTCTGCTTTCGCCGATTGCCGCGGTCTACGCGGCAGCAACACGGCGACGGCTGGCCAAGGGCGAGCGTAAACGGCTGTCTGTGCCAGTGATTTGCGTCGGCAATCTCAACGCGGGCGGCACGGGCAAGACGCCCACTGTCATCGCGCTGGCCGCACGCTTGGCGGCGCGCGGTATCACGGCGCATGCGGTCACACGCGGTCATGGTGGCAGCTTGCAAGGCCCGGTTCGGGTCGTGGAACGCACGCACAGCGCCTCGGAAACGGGTGATGAGGCGCTGTTGTTGGCCGCCTTCATGCCGACATGGGTCGCCAAGGATCGTGCCGCAGGCGCGCAAGCGGCGATTGCCGCAGGCGCGCAGGCGATCTTGCTCGATGATGGGTTTCAGAACCCAGCCTTGGCCCATGATTTAGCGCTGGTGGTCGTCGATGCACATATCGGCTTTGGCAATGGCAAGGTCATTCCGGCCGGCCCTTTGCGCGAACCCGTCGCCACCGGACTGCCACGCGCCGATCTGGTTTTGTCCATTGGCGATGAGCCAGCGCAGGCGCGCTTTGCCAGGATATGGGGGGCGCAGGTCACGCCACCACATGTAACAGGCGCACTCATCCCGCTGCCCACCGGCCTACCGCTTGCGGACATGCCGGTTCTGGCCTTTGCAGGGATCGGCCACCCTGAGAAATTCTTTCGCACGCTCAGAGCGATGGGCGCCAATCTGTGTGCCACCCATGCCTTGCGCGATCACCAACCCTTGAGCGATGCCTTGATGCAACGGATGCTGCGCGAGGCCAAGATGCTGGGGGCGCAGGTCGTCACGACCGAGAAAGACGCGGTGCGCCTTGCGCCCGCGCTGCGCGCGCAGGTAATGACCCTTCCCGTCAGGCTTGAAATCGCGGATTGGACGGCCATCGATGCTGCGCTCACGCGGGTCTTAGACCAAAAACCTGCCCGACCGTGATTTGGCGAGTGAAAGGGCGGCCCGAGGGCCACCCCTTCGGTCTGAGCGGCGCGACTTACTGCGCGGCGGCAATCGCCCGATCGATCAGCGCGGACATATCGCCATAGCTCATGTTGCTGTGTACACGCCCGCCGATGACAAAAGCAGGTGTGCCCGAGATGTCATGTTCGGCCATATGCGCCTCGTAGGTCGTGATCATCGCTTGGGCCATCGCCCCATCGGTCAGGCAAGCGTCAAGTTGTTCATTGCTGAGCCCCGCGGTACGCCCGATGCGGCGCAAATTCTCGGCCACTTCGGCCGGCGCGCCTTGGGTCCATTCGGCTTGGCGCTGATAGATCAGGTCAACAACACCGAAATACCGCTCAGGCCCCGCACAGCGCGCCACCATCCCGGCCCAGAGGCCAAAGCGATCGAAATAGACCTCGCGATAGACGTAACGCACCCGGCCTTGGTCGATATAGTCAGCCTTGAGCAGGGGCAGCGTGTTTTCGTGGAACGATCGGCAATGCGGGCAGGTAAACGAAGCATATTCGATGACCTCGACCGGCGCATCAAGATCGCCCATAACCATCTCGATCACTTGCGGCGCATCGGTGGCAGCGGCATCGCTGGTCTGCGCATGGGCCGGTTGCGGCAACAGCGACAACGCGGCGGTGGTCTGTGGGCGCCATGCCGCATATCCACCTACAACCAACGCACCGGCACCTACGCCCAAAAGAATGGTCCTACGATCCATTGTCCGTTCTCTCCTTAACGATGTCGTTGCGTCAGCACATTGCGCGCAAGCCGTGCAAGCGCGTGTTTCAGGCCCTCATCGGTCACTTCGGCGACCTTGTCCATCACCTGCGACAAGCGCACCGGATCGGGGGTTGGCACCGCCTTGGGGGGGGCGGGGCGAAAGGCCACCTGCCCGTCTGCAAAGCCTGTCGGTGCGGTCTGGGTGATTTGGATATGGGCGACCGCGCGGTAGCCATAGGTGGCGTTGACCTGCGCAAGGATACGCTCTTTTTGCATCTCGAGCACTGGGGCATGGCCGCCCGTGGTGAGCAAGACCAAGGTGCCGCCAAAGCTTCGGCCCCAAGTAATCTTCACGGGTCGCGCAATGGTGGCGATGTCTTCGCCCACGATCTCGGCCCAATGGGTTAGAAGCTTTGCCTCGCCAAAGCCGCGCTGTGCGGCGGGTGCCTTGAGCGTTGCTTGCAGCAAGACGCCTGCCGTCTCGAAGCCGCGTTTGCGGCGAGGAGGCGGTTCTGTCACAGCGGTGTCAGGCTTGCGCGGCATGGGTTGCTTTCATGTTGTCGTGGTCAATCTATGCCGTAATGGGATGCGAACCAAGAACAGGCTGCGAGGAGGCCGATAAACCTTGCGTGACGGGTATTGCGATAACGACGCCAGCGCGGCCTTGCTGCCATGGTATGACGCCCATGCGCGCGATTTACCATGGCGGATCGGTCCCGACGCCTTGGCCCAAGGGCTGCGGCCCGACCCCTACAAGGTGTGGCTGTCCGAGATCATGTTGCAGCAGACAACCGTTGCCGCCGTGCGGGACTATTTCCGCGATTTCACCATGCGGTGGCCACATGTCGCGGCCTTGGCCGCAGCCGATGACGCCGAGGTGATGGGCGCTTGGGCGGGGCTTGGCTACTATGCCAGGGCGCGCAACCTGTTGAAATGCGCCCGCGTCGTGGCTCATGATCATGGCGGTCGCTTCCCTCAGTCCGAGGCGGAGCTTTTGGCGCTACCCGGCATTGGCCCCTATACCGCCGCCGCCATCGCGGCAATTGCTTTTGATCGGCCCGCCGCTGTGATGGATGGCAATGTCGAGCGGGTGCTCGCCCGTCTTTTCGCGGTGCAAACACCGCTTCCAGCCGCGAAAACAGAGCTGAAAGCTCTGGTCGAGCGGCTGACACCCGGCACGCGTCCCGGATGTTACGCGCAAGCGGTGATGGATCTGGGCGCCACGATCTGCACGCCACGCGCACCTGCTTGCGGCATCTGCCCCTTGCGCGCCATGTGCCGGGCCAGTGCCATGGGCATCGCCGCCGAATTGCCGCGCAAATCGCCCAAAAAACAAGTGCCGACGCGCCATGGCATCGCTTATCTCGCCCGTCGCGCCGATGGTGCGATGCTGCTGGAAACACGGCCTGAGACCGGCCTTTTGGGCGGCATGCTGGGCTGGCCCGGCAGCGATTGGGCCGCGGCACCCCCGGCCGAAGTCCCGCCCATCGCCGCCAACTGGCACGATCCGGGGCTTGAGGTGCGTCATACCTTTACCCATTTCCACCTGCGCTTGTCGCTGCGCCTTGGGCAAGTCGCCCAAGATGCGACACCCGCACGGGGCGCATTTCACCTGCGCGACAGCTTTCGGCCCGCAAACTTACCAACCGTCATGCGCAAGGCATGGGATCTGGCCCGTGACGCATGGCCCAAGGATTGACCAAAGCCCGGCCTTGCCGCCATCATGCATGCGTTGCTTTACGAGAGTTTGATCATGATCCCCGCGTCACGCGTTGCTAGCCTGACCCGCGCCTTGCCATTTTGGATGTCGCTTGCGCTTTTTCCCCTGATCGCCTTTGTCGCCATGAAAGGTGGGTGGTGGCTTTTGGCTATGCCTTTGATGACATGGTGGCTGTTTAGCCTGCTTGATCTTGCCATCGGCCTGGACCCGGACAATGCCGACCCCGCTACACCCGAGGACCACCTGTTTTGGTATCGGCTGGTGACCTTGGTCTGGTTTCCGCTCCAGCTGGTGACCATTTTCGCGCTGCTGCGCTACGCGACCCACTCCGCGACCTTGTCAATCGCCGAGGCCTTTGGCCTGTTCTTCGGGGTTGGCGTGATTTCAGGCACCGTCGGGATCAACTACGCTCACGAACTCATGCATCAGAAAAACCGGCTGGAACGCTGGTTGGCCGATTTGCTCTTGGCAAGCGTCCTTTATTCCCATTTCCGATCCGAGCATTTGCTGGTCCATCACCGCTATGTCGGCACCACTCGGGACCCGGTGACCGCACGCTATAACGAGGGGTTCCATCGCTTTTTCCCCCGCGTCCTGCGGGAAAGCCTGATTAGCGCCTTTCAAGCAGAAAAGGCCATGCTGGCACGGCGTGGTAAGCCATGGAGCGATCCAACGAACCCGTTCTGGCGCTATTGGCTGTTGCAGGGGCTTTTTCTTGCGCTCGCCTTTGGTGTGGGCGGCGGTTTGGGCGTGGCGCTCTTTGTGTTTCAGGCCGCGATCGCCGTCTGGCAGTTGGAATTGACCAATTACATCGAACACTACGGGCTCACGCGCAAACATCTGGGCGATGGCAAGTACGAGCATGTTCAGCCGCGCCATTCATGGAATGCCGCCCATAAGGCGTCGAATTGGCTCTTGATCAATTTGCAACGCCATTCCGATCACCATTACAAGCCCGACCGCCGCTTTCCCCTGTTGCAGAATTACAGACAGGATGCGGCCCCACAGCTGCCCTTTGGCTATCCGGTGATGACCATGGCCGCGATGATCCCGCCCTTGTGGCGACGCGTCATGAACCCGCGTGTCAAGGCATGGCGGCGACAATTCTACCCCGAGATTACCGATTGGGCAGCCTATAACAAGGGGCTGAACCCCGAGCCGCGCTAGGCGGCCGGCGATCCTTGGCGGGAAAGTCAATCACGCACCGCCGGATCGTCGCACAAGGCGAGCGCTTGGGCGCGCGCGACCTTGGCCACCATGGCCCCGTCCCAAAGCGCGCGATCTTGTTCGATCAATGGCAGGTAAAGGCCCGTTTCGCCGCGCCGGGCCAGCCTGCGCGCTTCGCAATAAAGAATGGGCGCCAAAAGGCCCAATGGTTCGGGCTGGTCGGGTATCAGCCCCACGATCAGCCGCGCAAGGGAAAGCGCGGCGGCGGCCAGATCCTCGACGGCGCGGCCGGCTGCATGACAAAGACGCGCGCAATGCGCGCTGCATCAAGCCCGATCAAAGCAGCGTATCGGCAGGCAACACCGGCCGCACCTCGACCGACCCGCCCAATCAATCGCCGCGGCAAGATCAGACACCTCGACCACGAAATAGCCACCCATCTGTTCCTTGACGCCCGCCGCGCGCATCGCACCGATTTAGGCGCCCCATGCGCCCCAATATTCACCTTGCTGCACAGGGTCCGCGCGCCGGTCGAATTCGGGTCTGTGGCTCGCGGAAGATGATCATGTCATGCATCACAAATTCGCCTGAGAACCGCCGTTCAATGTGCCATGGCTGGCATCGCCAGATGGGCCACCAGATTGACAGATCCGCCCCATGCGACGGCAGGGGCAAAGGCGGCCAAGGCTTCAGCCGCGGCAAGCGAGGACGCTTCGACGATGAAAACCCTCGAAATCGGGGCGATGTCGCCTGCGGAAACGACCAAGGGCGCACCACCTCGCACCATGCCGGTCGCCCCGAGCATGGCCGACTATTCCGCCCAACGCGCCCAATAATCGGCACCTGCCCCGGCTTTGACGGCGCGCAAAGCAAGATCGGCGGGGAATTCGTGGATGAAAAGGATGAAGGGATCGGCGGTAGCCGGGGTCGCCACAACGCCCAATGCGGCGGCAGCAAAGGCAAGGATGCGGTTCATGGAAAAACTCCTGTCATGATGGCACCGGCACGGCATCGTCATGATCATGAGCCGCGAGCGCATCCGATTTCGACAGGCCGCACAGATTTTTTCCAGTCATGTGGGAATAGCCGCAAGCGACCTGTCAGGCGCGCCCTGCCTGTGACGACAGCGTCAAGGGCGAGATGCCAAGGCTGGAAAGCGCCGCGGACCATTTATCAGTGATGCGCGCCCCAAAGACCAAATCGGGGGGTGCCGCTGCGGTCAGCCAGCTATTCTCGCCAATCTCATCTTCCAATTGGCCAGCCGACCATCCGGCATAGCCCAGCGCCATGAAACGGCGCGCCGGGCCAAGGCCGGCTGCGATGTCGCGCAAGATCTCGGTCGTCGCGCTCAAGGCAAAATCATCGTTGATCGCCAAATTCTCTGCATTGTCGGGTTGGTATTCCGTGCTGTGCAACACAAAGCCACGGCGCGTATCGACCGGCCCACCATAGCAAATGGCCATGTCGGGGATGCCGCCCTTTTGGGGAATGTCTAATTGCGAAAGGATCGCGGCAAAGGTGACCTCGGTCATCGGTTTGTTCAGGATCAGCCCCATCGCGCCTTCGGTTGAATGGCGACAGATCAACACGACACTGCCTTGAAAGCGTGGATCGGCAAGACCGGGCATCGCGATCAAGAGCTGGCCAGTCAGATCATGCAGGGGGGCATCAGCCGTGTTCATGGTTCACACAATGGGGTCTTGACCCCAAACGATCAAGTCAAGCGCGCGGCAGAAGGGCCACAGACACGCCCGCGTCGCCAAAACGTGACTTTCCATTTCATCGCCAAGTTTCTAGCTCGGTCACCATGAAAAAGATCGCCACGCAAACATGCCTCGCTTTTTTGACTGCCCTCGGCCTGATGTGGGGTGGCGGCATAGCCCGCGCCGAGTTTCAGGGGCAAACCCTGTCCGATGTGGTCGCAGTCAGCTTTCTGCCGGGTTGGCGTCTGGATAACGGTAACCATATGGCAGCGATCCGCATCGATCTGGCACCGGGCTGGAAAACCTATTGGCGCGCACCGGGCGAAGGTGGGGTGCCGACGGTGATCCATCTCGACGAGACAGCCGCAGTCCGCGATGTGACGATCCATTGGCCGCGGCCCGATGTCTTCGTGATCAATGGCATGCGTTCCATCGGTTACAAGGACAGTGTGATCTTGCCATTGGAATTCAGTCTTGGCGCAACCGGCGAGATCGCGATCGCAGGCCGTGTCGATATGGGGGTTTGCCTTGATGTATGCATCCCGATCACGCTGGATCTGAGCGGTCATTTGGCGGTCACTAGGCAACGCAATGCCGCAATCGCCGCAGCCCTAGCCGACCGCCCCCTCTCCGCCGCCGAGGCCGGTGCTGGCATCGCGCGTTGTCAACTGACGCCGGTCTCTGACGGGTTGCGTGTCAGCGTCACCATCGTCATGCCCGCGACAGGCGATCTGGAAACCGTGGTGATCGAACATCGCGATCCGGGCATGTGGGTGTCCGACACCATGACACGGCGCGACGGGGCGAGTGTCTCGGCCACGGCCGATATCGTGCCGCCACATCACGGGGCCTTTGCGCTGAACCGACGCGATTTACGCTTTAGCGTGATCGGCTCACGCATGGCGGTCGAGGTTGAGGGTTGTCAGGGTTAAGCGCTTAGGCGGCGCGCGCCCGGGTGCGCGCCATCACCACGGCGGCCCCCACCCACGCCAAGACACAGATCAGGGCCGCGCCCGCGACAAAGACGCCAAAGGCAACCCTGATTCCCTCGCCTAAGCCCGCCAATGGCCCGACCATGCCACCGCCCAAAATCGCACTTCCCAATGTGGCGGCGAAAAGCGCCATGATGGCAAGCGTCAAGCCGCCCAAGGCCAAAGCCACGCCGCGCTCGCGCCGCATGCTGCCCAAAGCACGGCGCAGCGCGGTGAATTGCTTGGAAATATCTTGCTGCATCGCCAAGATCGCAGGCACGACCAACAAGACGATCAGCATCCCAAAGCCCAAGCCATAGACCAAGGTAATCACTGTCGGCTTGAGGAATTGCGCATCGGCCGATGTCTCATAGAGCAGCGGCGCAAGGCCCAGAACCGTGGTCAGCGTCGTCAAAAGCACCGGCCGAAGGCGGTCACAGGTGCCATCGATGATGGCAGGAACCAATCCCCGCTCTGCGGCGTATTCATCCACCGTGGTCACAAGCACGATCGAGTCGTTGATGATGATCCCCGTCATCCCGATCAGCCCCACCACGGTGAACATCGATAGCGGCACATCCCACAGCGCATGGCCCCAGATTGCCCCGACAAGGCCGAAGGGGATAATTGCCATCACAACCATCGGCCGTGTCCAGCTGGCGAAAATCCATGCCAGCACGAGATAGATGCCCAAGATGCACAAGATGAAGCCAGTCATTGCATCGCCAAGGAATTCCCGCTCTTGCTCGGCCAGCCCGGCAAGCCGGGTGGCGACACCATAACGTTCCTCGATCTGGGGGATCAGAAGCTCGCGCAGCTCGGTCATGATCTCTTCGGCACGAACCGGATCATCTTCGGACAGATCGCCGGTGACCGAGATCAAGCGCACGCCGTTTTCGCGCTGAATGGTGGAAAAGCCCTGCCGCGCGGTGACGGTGACGATATCGGCCAGCGGCACATATTCCCCCGATGACGCGCGCAGCAGCGTGCGATCGAGGAAATCAGCGGTCAATTCATCCTTGGGCATTTCCACGCGGATGGTCGCAGTGCGCGGGCCATCGGGGAAACGCGCAGCTTCGATCCCGCCCAATCGGTCGCGCAAGACCCGGCCCAAAGCCCCGATGTCGAAACCCAGCGCCTCCCCTTGCGGCGTCAATTCAAGGCTGAGCTCCTCGCGGTCATAAGCCATGCTGTCTTGTAGCCCCGACACTTCGGGGTAGCGGGCAAGCTGGGTCTGAAGGCTGATGGCCGCGTCCTTCAGCGTTGCGGTATCGGCACCGAAAATCTGCACATCGATGGCATCGCCACCGGGGCCACCACGGAACCCGCGGAAGCTGACCGTTTCGGTCAAAGGAAGCTGGCGCACCTCGTCCTGAAGGGCTGCAACGAAGGCGAAGGAGGAATAGGGCCGCAAATCCGCATCGATCAACTCGATCGCGATCGAGCCCAGGAGATCGGCATCCTTGTTCTCGACCCCTGACAGGCCACCGCCGGTGTTGCCGCCGACTTCGGCGACGACATATACCAAGGGGTTGGTGCCATGCTCGGCCGCGTAGCGGGCCGCGACGGCCTCGGTCGCACGCTGCATTTCACGCATCATAGCAAGGCTATCGTCACGATCCGCCCCGTCAAGCATCGCGAAATTGCCCGTGACCGACGACAACTCGGGCGCATTGAAAAAGCGCCAGACGACATCGCCGCGCATGAAGCTGGCCACTTGGGTCGCCAAGAGAAAGATCATCGCCGCCAAGACGGGGTAGCGCGCCACGATGACGAAGCGCATCACCGGACGAAAGGCTGCCTGCTTGACCCAGTCAAAGCCGCGATTGACCACGCGGGAGGGCAGATCATACCAATGCGTCTTGGCCGAATGGGCAAGCGCATGGGCCATGTGGTTGGGCAAGATCAAGAAGCATTCGACAAGGCTTGCCAGCAAGACCACGATAACGGTGAAGGGAATATCGGCGATCAAGCTGCCAAAACGCCCCCCGATTGCCGTCAGCGCGGCAAAAGCCAGAACGGTCGTCACGGTGGCCGAAAACACCGGGGCCGCCATGCGCCGCGCGGCGGTTTCGGCGGCGGTAACGGGATCTTCGCCCAGGTTTCGGGCGCGGTAATCGGCATGTTCACCCACGACGATGGCATCATCGACGACGATCCCCAGCGTGATGATCAGCGCAAACAGCGAGATCATGTTGATCGTCAGACCCGCCGCCCACATCAGCGCAATCGCCGCCATCATCGCGACGGGAATACCGGCGGCCACCCAGAACGCTGTACGCGCGTTGAGAAACAGGAACAAAAGGCCCACGACCAGCGCCAAGCCCAAGATCGCATTGTCGAGCAAGATGTTGATGCGGCCCGTGATCGCCTCGGCGCGGGTGCGGATCAAATCGATGGTGGTGCCTGTGGGCAGCGTCGCCTCCATCTCGGTGGCGACCTGTTCGACAAGGGCTTGGATGGCGATCGCATCCCCATCCTCGGAGCGGTCCACACGGATGGTGATGGCCGGGTTATCGCCAACGAAATAAGCGCGCTCGCGATCCACGCCCTCGGTGCGGACGATGGCGACATCGCCGATGCTGAGCGTTGATCCATCGGAATTTGTGCGCAGCGCCAAAGCCGCGATCTCGGCGGCACTGCGCTGGGCCGCGCCGGTGCGGATGCGCGCATTGGCGCTATCGACATCGCCTGCTGGCGCCGCTGTCGCGGCTGCCGCGATCACGGTCGCGATCTCGGACATGGAAATATCGTGACGGATCAGCGCGGCGGGCGCGACCTCGACCACAGTTTGGGGGGCAGCCACACCGCGAATGGTGGTGCGCGTGACGCCGACGGCGAAAAGCCGTGCCGCGAATTCATCAGCGAAGCGGCCAAGCTGGGCAGGTTCCACCGGGCCTGTGATCACCACATCGGTAACATTGTCCCACCACGATCCACGCCGGACCGAGGGGTCTTCGGCATCATCGGGGAGGTCGGTGACGGCATCAAGGGCGGCCTGCACCTCGTCGGCGGCGCGGCCCATGTCCCAGCCGGGTTCGAACTCCACCCCGATCGAGGCGCGCCCTTCGCGGCTGGTGGCATCGGTGGCAACAACGCCGGGCACCAGCAAGAGCGCGGGCTCCAGCACGGCGACGATACCCTCATCGACATCCTCCGCGCCCGCCCCCTCCCAACCGATGACGATATTGATCTCGTCCGAGATGACATCGGGAAAGAACTGCGCGCGCATCTGGGGGATCGCGGCCAGACCGGCCACGACCAGCAGCATCAAAAGCAGGTTGGCCGCCGTGCGATGGCGGGTGAAATAGCTCAGGATACCGGCACCGCCGGGGGGAAGGCTGCGCATGGCTTAACTTCCCATCCGGCTTTCAATGCGCGCGACCATCTGGGCCGGCACCTCGTCTTGCGACAACTGATTGAGCATGTTGGCCTTCACATCGGCGGGGATAAAGCCGTTCGCCTCGACAAAGGCGATCAGGCGGGCGCGCCGCTCGGGATCGAGCGCGATGGTCTGTGGCGCGGGCGGGGCATCGGCACCTGTCTCACGGATGGGGTTGATGCGGATACCGTCGCCCAACACCGGCGTCCGGGCCAAGACAACCTCGCGCCCTTCCAGACCCGGCGCGCGCACCAGCACCTCATCGCCTTGGCGACGCAACAGCGTGACCGCGACGGATTGCAGCCGGTCTTCCTCGCCCAAAACCAGGATACGCTCATCCGAGCCATAGGCCGTTGCAGGTAGGCGCGCGACCGCGTCAAGCGGTGGTTCTTCCACTTCGACGCGCACGAAATCACCCACGCGCAAGCCACGCGGCACATCGATACTGGCAAACAAGAGTCGCCCCGATTGACCCGCTTCGACAGCGCCGCTTTCGCGGGTCAAGGTAGCGGTCGAGGCGAGGTCCATGCCAAACACATCCAAGATCACGCGCACCTTGGCATCGGGCAACACTGCACCATCGCGCAAAAGCTGCGCATATTGCGCGGTCGAAATCCGAAAAGCGACCTCAAGCGCGTCAGGGTCGATCAGCCGTGCGATCTGCTCATTGCGATTGACCAAGCGCCCCTCGACCAGCGTAACGCCGGACAAGACACCATCAAACGCGGCACGCAGCACCGTTTCGTCACGGGCGCGTGCGGCCTCGGCCAAGGCGATGGTCCGCCGTTCTAGCGCGGTTTGGGCTTGGGCCAGCCGCGCCTCGGCCTGCGCAAGCGCTTGGCGGCGAGACAAGACCGCCTGTGCCGCGGTCGCCGCTGCAAGCTCGGCGGTTTCGACAGCGGCAGCACTGCCCACACCGCGCGCCAGCAGATCATTTTGCCGTTCCAAGGCGCGCGTCCGCAATTCGGCCTGCCGCCGCGCGGCGGTGACATCTTCATCGGCCAGAGTGAGAGCAGCAGCAGCATCGGCAAGTTCTGCCTCGGCATCGCGCAAATCTGTGCGCGCACTGGCCAAGGCGCTATCGGCCTGCGTGGGGTCGATCCGCATCAGGACCTCACCTGCGGTCACTGCTCCGCCCTCTTGAACATTGGGCGACAATTCGATCACCGTCCCCTCGGCAGGCGCGCGTAACTCAAGCGTGCGGCGCGAGCGGATTTCGCCGAAAGCCGTCAGGATCGGCGTCTGAGTACCGACAACGATCGGCGCCACCTCGGCCGAGAACACACGCTCGCGCGCGGGCATGCCGCCGCCACCGCCGGACATGCGATCCTGAAGCGCACCGAAAATCGTCTGGCCCGCCATCGCCAAAAGGCCAAGCGTCACGGCAAGGAGGAAAAGCCCGGTCAGGGCACGGCGGAAAAAGCGCATATGTGGCTGCCTTCAAGGGTCGCTTCGCGTAACTTAGGCGGGAATTTCAACAGGGCAAAGTGACGAGGTCACCAAGCTTGCACGCGTAACACGATCATTTCCGTCGCAGATGTTCATCTAGGCGCGGCATGATCTCAACGAAATTGCAGGGCCGGTGGCGATAATCAAGCTGAAATGCCAAGATTTCGTCCCATGCATCGCGGCAGGCCCCGCTCGATCCCGGCAAGGCGAACAAATAAGTGCCGCCCGCCACGCCACCTGTTGCGCGTGACTGCACCGCGGATGTGCCGATTTTCTGCATCGAGATCATGGTGAATACCGTGCCGAAGGCATCAATCTCTTTTTCATAAACATCGCGATGGGCCTCGATCGTGACATCGCGCCCAGTCAGGCCGGTACCGCCGGTGGTCAAGATCACATCGATGCCCGGATCGGCTACCCAAGCGCGAAGTTGGTCGGCGATGGCGGCCCGTTCATCGCGCAGGATATGGCGCGCGGCCAGGATATGACCCGCCGCGGTCAGCCGCGCGACCAGCGTGTCGCCGGATTTGTCCTCGGCCAGCGTGCGGGTGTCGGAGACGGCCAGCACTGCGATGCGGACGGGGTGAAAGGGGAGGGTTTCGTCGATACGGCTCATGGGCTGAGTGCCTCCCATCCGATACGGGCGGCAAGCGCCGCGAAAATGCCTGTGGTTGCCGTGCGCAAGCCGCGCTCGGCGCGCGGTGATTGCAAGATAGCCCGCCCGACCCGGCCCGAAAAGATACCGACCAAAGCGTTGACCACGAAACCGCCCAAAGCCATGACCGCGCCGCAGGCCAAGAATTGCAGCAAGACAGGGCGGGCAGGATCTATGAATTGCGGCACAAGGGCGAGGATGAACAAGATCACCTTGGGGTTGGACAGGTTGACGATCAATCCATCGCGAAAGGCGCGCGAGGATGACAGTACCTTGCCCCCGTCGCCGGTCAGGGGGCTGTGCCATGTCTTCCATGCCAGCCAGAGCAGATAGGCCGCCCCAAGCCAGCGGATCGCACCGAAAAGCCACGGGAACGCCGCGACCAGCGCGCCAAGGCCCAGCCCCGCCATCGCAACATGGATCATCAGGCCAACAGATATCCCCGCCGAGGCGGCGATGGCCGCGCGTGGCCCGCTACGCGCACCTTGGGCAAAGCAAAACAACATATCCGCTCCCGGCGTCAGGTTCAGCGCCAGCGCCGCGGGCAGAAAGGCGAGAAACAAGATGGGATCGATCACGACAGCCCTCGCAGCCGCGCCTTGAGCGACAAAAGATCGGCCCAAGCCAATGCCTTGTCTTGTGGGCGACGGAACAGATAGGCGGGGTGCAGCATCGGCAGGGCCGGGCATGTATCGAGTGTGACCCACTCACCGCGCAACCGCGTGATGCCAGTTTGGCCGAGCAACGCCTCGCAGGCGGCATTGCCCATCAAAACCACCAGATCAGGCGCGGCCAAAGCGATATGGCGGCGCATGAAAGGCGCCATCATTGCCAGTTCCTCGGGCGTGGGCTTGCGGTTTTGCGGCGGTCGCCACGGCACGACGTTGGCGATATAGACGGCGTGCGCCGGGTCGGTTGCCGCACGATCCAGACCGATGGCCTCCAGCATCTTGTCGAGGAGCTGGCCCGCCTGACCAACAAAGGGCTTGCCCTGCTGTTCTTCTTCACGGCCCGGTGCCTCGCCCACGATCATTACGCGCGCACCGGGCAGACCATCGGCAAACACCAACTGCACCGCGGTATCGCGCAATGGGCAATGGGCAAAACCCGCGACCGCGGCTTTCAGACCCGCCAAATCCTGCGCCGCCGCGGAGGCCTCTTGGGCTAGGGCGACCGCATTGATTGTGAGCGCGGCCTCAGGCGGAAGGGTGGCATGCGCCATGGGTTGGGCCGCGCGCGGTGCGGGTGCCATTTGTGCGGCGGGGGCGGAGGGCGCCTGTTCAGCCAAGCCGAAACGGTCGATGGGCGTATCGACGATCGCTTCATCCGCGCCTAGCTCAATCTGCCAGTCGAGCATTGCAAGCGCGTCATGAAAGCCCAGATCATCCATAACCCCAAGGTTATGCCGCCCTGCGTCGCGATGGAAGAGCCGAACAGCTTGCCGCAGCGCCCTACCCGCACCTATAAGCGGGCAGAACGACTTGCACCGGGGCAGAGCGATGACATTCAGCCAGACCCATCTTCTGGGAATCGAAGACCTTCACCCGGTGGAGATCACGACACTTCTGGACCGCGCCAATGCCTATGCCGAGGCCGAGCGCGGCCGCCGCGAGCATGGCCAACCCCTGAAGGGGCTGACGCAGATCAACATGTTCTTCGAGGCCTCGACCCGGACGCAGGCCAGTTTCGAGATCGCGGGCAAGCGCCTTGGTGCCGATGTGATGAACATGGCGATGGCGGCAAGTTCTCTGAAAAAAGGCGAAACGCTGATCGATACAGCGCTGACGCTCAACGCGATGCACCCCGATCTGCTGGTCGTGCGCCATCCCCATTCAGGGGCGGTGAAGCTGCTGGCCGACAAGGTGAATTGTGCGGTGCTCAACGCAGGCGATGGGCGGCATGAACACCCCACGCAGGCCCTGCTAGACGCGCTGACGATCCGCCGCGCCAAGGGGCGCTTGCATCGCCTGACCATCGCGATTTGCGGGGATATCGCCCATAGCCGCGTCGCGCGCTCGAACATCCACCTTCTGGGCAAGATGGAAAACCGGGTGCGGCTGATCGGGCCGCCCACGCTGATCCCCGCAGGTGCTGCCGATTGGGGGGTCGAGGTCTATGGCGACATGGCCGAGGGGCTGAAAGACGCCGATGTGGTGATGATGCTGCGCCTTCAGAAGGAGCGGATGGATGGCGCCTTCATCCCGTCCGAGCGTGAGTATTTCCACCGCTTCGGGCTGAACGCCGAGAAACTCGCCCATGCCAAACCTGACGCCATCGTGATGCATCCTGGGCCGATGAACCGCGGCGTGGAAATCGATGGCACGATCGCCGACGACATCAATCGTTCGGTCATCCAGGAGCAGGTCGAAATGGGTGTCGCCGTGCGTATGGCCGCGATGGAGCTACTGGCCGAAAACCTGCGCGCATGGCGGGCGGCATGATCGAGCGGCTGCATGTCTTTGCGGTGAATACCGAGACTGACCTACGCCATAGCCATCTGACGCGTGCGCAAGGGGAAGCAACCGATTTGCCGCCACTGGGCGATTGGCTGGGTGTTGGGGTCGATACTGATGAGATCGAATTGTTCCCGATCCGTGACCTCGGCGATATGCCGCTTTCTGACTATATTACCATGGCCTTTGCACCCGAGAGGCTGTCATCAGATGAGGCGCGGCGCATGAATGCGCTCGAGGGGACGGTGCTATTGGTGCCAGAGCGGGCGCTGGCGGTCGCGGCGAAGCCGGGCGCTGAGCTGACGCTGATCGCAACGCTGCCCTTGGCGGCGGCCGAACATCGGGCGGACCTGCCCAAGGCAGTAATCGGCGAACAGCTGGGGGATGGAATTGGCCACGCTGCACCGTCAGGGCGCATGGGTGGTTTGGTCTGGCTTGTGCTGGTGGGGGTGCTGGCCTTTGCCGGGCTCTTGATCATGTGGCGCGCGTGAGATGGGCGCAACGGATTGGCGGGATGGAAAAGACAAGATGACCAACGCTTTGCTCAGAAATGCGCGCCTGATCGACCCTGAAGCGGGGACCGAGACCATTGGCTGGCTGCGGATCGAGGGGGGGCTGATCGCCGAGATCGGTGAGGGCTCTCGCGCGGGCGGCGTCGACTGCAATGGCGCTTGTCTTGCCCCCGGCATCATCGATATTGGCGTGAAAGTGGGCGAGCCGGGCGAACGGCACAAGGAAAGCTTCCGCACAGCTGGCCGCGCGGCGGCGGCGGGTGGCGTGACCACCATGGTCATCCGCCCCGATACCGCCACCCCCATCGACACCCCCGAAGTGCTGGAATTCGTCACCCGCCGCGCGCAAGAGGATGCCGCCGTCAAAGTGCGCCCCATGGCCGCGCTGACCAAGGCACGCGAAGGCCGCGAGATGACCGAGATCGGGTTCTTGATCGACGCAGGTGCCATCGCCTTTACCGATGGCGACGCTGTCTGTGCCGATACACGCGTGCTGTCGCGCTGCATGACTTATGCGCGGTCCTTGGGCGCGCTGATCGTGGGCCATCCGCAAGATCCGGGGTTGAGCACGGGTGCAGCCGTGACAAGTGGCAAATTCGCCTCGCTGCGTGGGCTTCCCGCAGTGTCGCCCATGGCCGAACGGATCGGGCTGGAGCGCGACCTTGCCTTGGTCGAGATGACGGGCGTGCGCTATCACGCCGACCAGATCACCACCGCGGCCGCCTTGCCCGCGCTGGCGCGTGCCAAGGCCGTGGGCCTCGATGTGACGGCGGGGGTGTCGATCCATCACCTGACACTCAACGCCTTCGACGTCGGCGATTACCGCACCTTCTTCAAGATCAAACCGCCCTTGCGCGACGAGGATGATCGCTTGGCGATGGTCGAGGCGCTCCGCGATGGGCTGATCGACATCATCTGTTCGATACACACGCCCCAAGACGAAGAAAGCAAGCGCCTCCCCTTCGAAGCGGCGGCGGCGGGTGCGGTGGGGCTCGAGACGCTTCTGCCCGCGGCCTTGCGCCTTTACCATGCCGAGGCGCTTGGCCTGCCCGCGCTTTTCCGCGCCCTGTCGCTGAACCCTGCGCGCCGCTTCGGGCTCGATGGTGGGCGGCTTGCGCCCGGCGCGCCTGCCGATCTGGTGATGTTCGACCCCGATGTTCCCTATGTGCTGGATCGCTTCGCCTTGCAGTCGAAATCGAAGAACACTCCCTTTGACGGGCAACGCATGCAGGGCCGCGTGCTGCGCACATGGGTCGACGGAAAGAACGTGTTCGAACGCGCGACCGGGGGGCAGGCATGATGCCCGACATCGTGGCCAGCTGGCCGCTTTTGGGACTGACGGCTAGCTTGGCCTATCTCCTTGGCGCGGTCCCCTTCGGGATCGTGATGGCGCAGCTGTTTGGCTTGGGCGATTTGCGCAAGATCGGCTCGGGCAATATCGGGGCCACGAATGTGCTGCGCACGGGCAACAAGCTCGCGGCGTTCCTGACCTTGATTCTGGATGCGGCCAAGGGGGGTATCGCGGTGCTGATCGCGCGGTATCTCGTTGGTGAGGACGCCGCCCAGATCGCAGGTTTCGCGGCCTTTTTGGGGCATTGCTACCCTGTCTTTCTCGGGTTTCGCGGCGGCAAAGGGGTGGCGACCTTCCTCGGCACCCTCTTGGCCTTGGCGTGGCCGCTTGGCCTTGCGGCTTGTGCCACTTGGGCCGCGGTGGCCGCAGTGATGCGTATCTCGTCGCTGGCCGCCCTTGTCGCGGCGGCCCTTGCGCCGGTTTGGGCGATGCTTTTAGGGCTGCCGCAAGTCGCGGCACTCGCGCTTTGCCTTGCCGTGCTGATCGGCTTGCGCCATCAGGCCAATATCGCGCGCCTGATCGCCGGGACCGAGCCGCGCATCGGCAAGAAAAGCTGATCAGTAGCGATAGGCGGCATAGATCTGGCTTAGATCGCCCGCCCATTCGCCATGGTAGTGATCGAGCAATTCATCGGCAGGCACTTGGCCCGTCTCGACGCTTTCTTTGAGCGCGTTCAGGAAATGCGTCTCATCGGCGACCATCCCGCCCGCACCGGGGCGCGCGCGCGCTTTCAGCCCCGCCTCGGAAATGGCGACGACCTCGCGCGCCAGATCATGCATGGCGATCTTGCCCACCACGGCCTGCAACCCATCGACCGATGCCGCGACGCGCAGCGCATCGCGGGTTTCCGCATCCCAGCCCTTGACCAGATCCCATGCGGCATCAAGGGCGGATTGATCATACATCAGCCCGACCCAGAACGCGGGCAAGGCGCACAGACGCCGCCACGGGCCACCATCGGCGCCGCGCATCTCGATGTATTTCTTCACCCGCGCCTCTGGGAAAACGGTCGTCAGGTGATCGGCCCAATCCGACAGCGTCGGAACCTCGCCAGGCAAAGCGGGTAATTGCCCCTTGAGGAAATCGCGGAAGGATTGACCGAGCGCGTTGATATATTTGCCGTCGCGGTAGACGAAATACATCGGCACATCGAGGACATATTGCACCCACGCCTCGAAGCCGAAACCATCATCGAAAACGAAGGGCAGCATGCCCGTGCGCGCCGGATCAAGATCGCGCCAGACGCGGCTTCGCCATGATTTATGCCCATTAGGCTTGCCGTCGATGAAAGGCGAATTGGCGAAAAGCGCGGTTGCCACAGGCTGAAGCGCCAAGGCCACTCGCATCTTTTGCACCATGTCGGCCTCGGACGCGAAATCGAGGTTCACCTGCACCGTGCAGGTGCGCCGCATCATGGTGGTACCCATGGTGCCGACGGTCTGCATGTAGCCATCCATCAGCTTGTAGCGGCCCTTGGGCATCAGGGGCATATCCTCGTGGCGCCAGATGGGTGCTGCCCCCAGACCGATGAACTCCACGCCGATGCGGTCGGCCACCTCGCGCACTTGGCGCAGATGTTCGTTCACCTCGTCGCAGGTCTGATGGATCGTCTCCAGCGGCGCGCCAGAAAGCTCCAACTGGCCGCCGGGCTCGAGGCTGATATTGGCGCCATCCTTGGTCAGGCCGATGATATTTCTTCCCTCGAAAACGGGGGTCCAGCCAAACTTGGCCTGCAACCCCTCGAGCACCGCCTTGATCGAGCGCGCGCCATCATAGGGCAAGGGCGCAAGCGTGTCGCGGCAATAGCCGAATTTCTCGTGCTCGGTGCCGATCCGCCACTGATCCTTGGGCTTGCATCCCGATGCGAGATATTCGGCCAATTGGCCAAGATGTTCGATCGGGCCGCCGCCGGACTGTGGGATGGACATCGTGATTTTCTTCCGCATTCGGGGCTGTCTTGGCCCGAGAGGTGGCCCGATGGGGCTACCGTGTCAAGGCCACAGGTGCTGCGCGCCGCCAAAGGTGATGCGCGCCCAAGGTCGTGCCATGGCGCACCGCCAACAAACGTTGGGCGCCAAGCCCGGGCAGGGTCGTGAAAGCATCGAACAATGCATCGGCCCCGGCGGCATCCACAGGCACCTCCAGCACCTGTTCGGCCTCGGACATCACCCAAACCGCCCCGGCATGGTCGCGTCTGAGCGTCAGCGCGGTCAGTTCGGCCAGTGAGACCGCACCGCCATGATGCGGCCCCATATAGAGGATGCGCCCCTCGATGACCCGCACGATCCCCGGCCCTTGCCCTGTGCCGACAAAACGCGCGCGACGGGTGGCAGGGATCAACGCGAATGCCGCCACTCCGGCCAAGACATAGCCAAAACCCTGCACCACAGGACCGGGGCTCGCCGCGATCCAAAGGCCGAGCGCCGCGACACAGGCCGCGGCGATGACCTCGCGCCAGCGGAGAAGCATCGCTGCCGCTTCGGGGCGGAGGAACCCGCTCACCGCCAATCCCCCAAGCTCGCCTGAAACAGCGTCAGTGCCGCAACTGCGGCAGTATCGGCGCGCAGGATGCGGGGGCCAAGGGCGATGGGCGTGACGAAGGGCAGCGCGCGCAGGCGGTCGCGCTCGGCGGGGGAAAAGCCACCTTCGGGGCCGATCAGGATGGCCCAGCCCGCGCCTTGGCCCAGCCTGGCCGGATCACCTGCGACAAGATCCGGCAGGAGCGCGGAGCGGCCGACATCGCCCTCATCGGCAAAGAGCAGGCGCCGCCCCAAGGGCCAATCCGACAAGAGGCGGTCAAGCCGTTGCAGGTCATCGACCGTTGGCACGAATGTGCCGCCGCATTGCTCGGCGGCCTCAACGGCATGGGCCTGAAGCCGGTCTTGGCGGATACGCTCGGCATTGGTGAAATCGGTCTGCACCGGAATGATCCGCGCGGCCCCCATCTCGGTCGCCTTTTCGACAATGAAATCGGTGCGCGCCTTCTTGATCGGCGCGAACAAAAGCCAAAGATCGGGCGGTGGCATCATAAGCGCGGTCTGCGCGTCGCAAATAAGGCTGCCGCCGCGCTTGCCTGCCACCGCCACCAGCGCTCGCCATTCCCCATCGCGGCCATTAAACAATGCCAGCTCGGCGCCTTGGCCCAGCCGCATGACATTGAACAGGTAATTGGCCTGCTCCCGCGACAGGTCGACCGTTTGCCCCGGCTGCAAAGCATGGTCTACATAGAGGCGTATCTTGGGGCGTTCCGACATGAGGCAGAGATTATGAGCGAGGCCCACGAAACGCCAGAGGGTCAAGTGGGCGCGCAAACGGGCGGCCAAGTCGCCGATGCGGTGCGCGGCAATTGGGTTGACCGCTTGGCCCCGCCTTTCACCCGGCCCTATCTGCGCCTGAGCCGTGCCGATCGGCCCATCGGCACATGGCTGTTGCTCTTGCCTTGCTGGTGGGCGCTGTTCTTGGCGGCGACAGCGCAAGGCGATGGGCTGGGCTTGCGTGAGTTGTGGCTCTTCGCCGGGTCGGCGATCGGCGCTTTCCTTATGCGCGGCGCGGGTTGCACATGGAACGACATCACCGATCGCGATTTCGATGCGGCGGTGGCCCGCACAAGGTCACGGCCCATCCCCTCGGGGCAGGTGCGCGTCAAACAAGCCCTGATCTGGCTGGTCGCCCAAGCATTGGCGGCTTTCGCGATCTTGCTGACCTTCAACCTCAACGCGATCATCTTGGGCGTCGCTTCGCTCGCGACGGTTGCGATTTACCCCTTTGCAAAGCGGTTCACATGGTGGCCGCAGGTGTTTCTGGGCCTTGCCTTCAACTGGGGCGCCTTGCTGCTATGGACAGCGCAAACAGGCCAACTGGGCCTACCCGCCATCTTGCTTTATTTGGGCGGGATCAGCTGGACACTGTTTTACGATACCATCTATGCCCACCAAGATCGTGAAGATGATGCGTTGATCGGGGTAAAATCGACCGCGCGGCTCTTTGCGGAGAACACGCGCGCATGGCTGCGTGGTTTCTTGGTGGCGACGGTCGTCTTGCTGGGGCTTGCCGTCGTGACCGCTTTGGGCGCGGCATCGCCCTTGGCCTTGGTGCTGGCGGTGGCGGGGATTTGGGGCATGGGCTGGCATATGCTGTGGCAATTGCAACGGCTCGATATCGATGATGCGGAGAATTGCTTGCGGCTTTTTCGCGCCAACCGCGATACCGGGCTGATCCCTGCGCTGTTTTTCGCCGCCGCGGCCTTGGTTTGATTGAACCCACCATCGCAAGGCTGTAGGCCGACAAAGAGCCTTTGCACGAAAGATGCGACAACCGCCCATGATCCGTTCTCCCCTGCTCTTGCAGATTGCCGCCTTCGGCCTTGGGCTGGTACTGTGCATCGTCACGGCAGGCATGCTCGCCTTGTGGATGGAGCGGCGGTCGGTCGAGGCGGTTGGTGCCGCGCTCGCCGAGGGTGGGTTCACTTGGGCCAGCGTCACCGCCGATGGGCTTCAACTTTTTCTGGACGGAACCGCGCCGAATGAGGCTGCTGCCTTTCGTGCCAGCCAACGGGCCGCGACACTGGTCGATGCCGACCGCATCGTCAGCCGCATTGTCATCGCCCAGCGTGACGATCTTAGCCCACCACGCTTTTCACTCGATATCTTGCGGGCGAGCGACGGGATCCAAATCATCGGCCTTGTACCGGCGGCAACCGGTGTCGAGGTGATCACGCAAACCACGGCAGAACTTGCCCAGGGCGGGACGGTCAACAACCTGATCGAAACCGCCGATTTCGCGGTGCCACCAACCTGGGAGGCTGCGCTGAGTTATGGCCTGACCGCCCTCAAAACCCTGCCACGCGCCAAGATCAAGATCTATGCCGACAGGGTCGAGGTGCAGGCCAGCGCAGACAGTGTTGCACAGCAAGGCGAATTCATGGGTATGCTGAGCCGGAACCAGCCCGACGGTGTCAGGATCCTACTCGATGTCTCGGCACCGCGCCCAGTGATCGCCCCTTTCCAGCTGAGGTTCTCCATCGGCGAGGGCGGCGCGCGGCTTGAAACCTGTGCCGCCGATACCGAAGCCGCAAAACGCCGGATCGAGGATGCCGCAATCGCGGCAGGTGCGCGGGGCAATGCCGCCTGCCAGATCGGGCTTGGGGCGCCATCGACACAATGGGCCGACGCAGCGGTGACAGCGATCGCCGCTTTGGCCGATCTGGGCCGTGGCACGGTCGCTTTTTCCGATACCGACATCACCTTGATCGCAGCCGAAGGTACCAGCCAAGACGCTTTCGACCAGATCATGGGGGAATTGGCCAATGCGTTGCCGGATCTGTTTTCCTTGCAGGGGGTCTTGACCCAAGCCAATGAAAGCGGCGCGAACCCCGACGGCCCGGCGCGGTTGATCGCTACGCTGGATGGCGAAGGTCAGATGCGGTTGCGGGGGCGGGTGCCGGAGGGCCCTGTGGGGCGCTCTGTCGCCGCCTATGCGCGCGCGCGTTTTGGGGCCGAACGCGCCGATATCGCCATGCGCGAGGTGCGTGACATGCCCACAGCGTGGTCGGTGCGCGCGATGATCGGATTGGAAGCGCTGTCGCGGCTGAACGAAGGTACCATGACATTGGAGCCGGAGATGCTGACCCTGCGCGGTCGCACGGGCAATGCTGCGATGGAGTCGGAAATGTCACGCTATCTGGGCGATGCCTTGGGCCAAGGCGCGGCCTTTGCGTTGCATATCAGCTACCTCGAAGCGCTCGATCCGATCGCCGCGCTGCCCAGCCCCGAGGAATGTGTCGCGCGGATCGATGCAATCCAAGAGCGGGCGAAAATCACCTTTGATCCCGGCTCGGTGGCAATCAACGCGGCGGCGGGCGCGATCCTCGATGAGATCGCGGCCGTGCTGCCCGATTGCCGCCATGTCAGGATGGAAATTGCAGGCCATACTGATAGCCAAGGGCGCGAGGAGATGAACCTCAACCTCAGCCAATCGCGCGCCGATGCAGTGCTCAACGGGCTCTTGGCACGCAATGTGCTTGTCTCGAACCTTGTTGCGCAGGGCTATGGTGAAAGCCAGCCGATTGCACCCAACGACACCGAGGAAGGGCGCGAGCAAAATCGGCGCATCACCTTCAGATTGCTGAGCGTGTCAAGCGATGACAGCACACTTGGCGATACCTCGTCGTTTGGCCCGATCGCACTGCCGACGAGCTTTCCACGCCCACGCCCCGATCGCCCCTCTGCGGCAAGCGATCCGGCACCCGATCAGGAGTGAACCGCGTTGAACCGTCTCGAATTCGTCATCGCCATTGCGGCGATCTTGTTTGTCGCCTTTATCCTGGGATGGATCGCGCATCTGCTCTTGTCGCGGTTCAACCAAGTCTCGCGCGCCGACCTCAACGAAATGGATGCCATGGCGAAAGCCCTGCATGACGCTGAGGAAACCCGTGATCAGGCGATCGCCTATTTGCAGCAACGTGAGGCCGAGTTGATGGGCCAGCTCAGCCAGACGGAAGCGGAATTGCGCGCGGCCATGGATGGTCTGCGCGAAGCACGCCAAGAAACCGAGGAATTGCGCCTGTATATCGAGCGCAGCAATCAAGGACAGGAGTGAGCGCCAGCGACTTGCGGCACGTTTGGCCATGGGGGCTCTGCCCCCGGCCGTTCCGGCCCCCCCCGGGATATTTACGAAACGAAGAAGGAATTAGGCCTTGGGTTGACGGTCGGCGGTGGACCATGCAGCCAAGGCGTCTTCGTCTTCGGCGCGGGCAGCGACCCAGTTGCTCTGGGTTGCGGTGATTTCCTTTTTCCAGAAGGGGGCGCGGGATTTGAGGTAATCCATCAAGAATTCTGCCCCTGCGAAGGCATCAGCGCGGTGGCGCGCTGCGGTGGCAACCATCATGATCGGGTCGCTAGGCGCAAGTGGGCCGTAGCGATGGAGGATCATCGCATCGACAAGCTGAAAGCGCGCAAGCGCCTCGGCCCGGATCGCGGCAAGCGCCGTTTCGGTCATGCCGGGGTAATGTTCGATTTCCATCGCTTGCAGATCGCCGGTGGCAAGATCGCGGGTGATGCCCGTAAAGCTGACGACAGCACCGGCACCGGGCAGGGATACCGCGAAAGCGTTCAGCTCGGCGCCCATGTCGAAGGGGGCAGATTGCACGCGAATGGGATGGGCCGTCATGCTCAACCCCCGGTCATCGGCGGGAAGAACGCAACTTCGCGCGCACCGGCGAGCGGGGCATCCATCGCAACAAGCTCATGGTCGATGGCCGCGCGGATTGCGCCCGGATCGGAAAAGGCCAGCGCATAGCCTGCGTCACGGGAAGAAAGCTCGGCAATCAGATCGGCGATGGTTGCCGCCTCGGTCTCGACCGTCTCTGTGGCGGTGCCGACGCGTTCGCGCAGCCAAGCGAAATATCGGATGTCGAGTTTCATCAGCGCTCCGTCAGGTAGGGCATTGCCTTTCGGAAATAATCGAGCCCGGTGACCAATGTAAGGGCAGCAGCACACCACAGCAGGATCAATCCGCCATAAGATGACAACATCAAACCGCCGAATTTCCAGTTTAACCCGACATCGTCGCGGATGCGACCATCGAGGATGCCTGAGACGATCTCGGCGTTCATACCCAAGGTTTGCATCACGAAGTAATGATCGAAAAGGCCCCAAGCGAACAGCATGGTAATGGCCGCCATCTGAACCAATGTCTTCCATTTGGCCAAGGACGTGACCTTGAGCGAGCCGGCCTGATGACCGAGAAATTCCCGCAGGCCCGACACGAAAACCTCGCGCAGCAAGATCGCGACAACCGGGATCAAGGTCCACGCCGAGATGCCATGAATGCCGAGAAGAACGGCCAGCGCGATGACCACCACCGCCTTGTCGGCGATCGGGTCGAGCATGGCGCCAAAGCGGCTGATCTGGTTCCATGCGCGGGCAAGATAGCCATCGACATAATCGGTGAGCGAGGCGAGGAGGAAGATCACCATCGCGGCCCAATCCGCAAAGGGGCGGGGCAAAATCAAGAAGACCAGCGCAACCATGGGCGCTGCAACCATACGGGCAATGGTGAGGATATTTGGCAAGGTCCAACGCATGTGCGATGGGTAGCGCGAATGTCGCTCCGGCGGAAGGGGGCGCTAACCGCGTTCATGGAAATGATCGTAGATCTTTTGCGCCAAAGCCTCGTTCACGCCGTCGACGGCCCTTAGATCGGCGAGATCGGCGCGCGCCACGGCCTTGGCTGAACCAAAATGAGCCAACAGCGCGCGTTTGCGCGCCGCGCCGACCCCGGCGATATCATCAAGCGGCGTAGCTGACACGGATTTCGCGCGCTTGGCGCGATGCGCGCCGATGGCGAAGCGATGTGCCTCGTCACGCAGGCGTTGGATGAAATAAAGTACCGGATCGTTGCGCTGAAGCGCGGTTGGGCGCTGGCCGGGGCGATGGAATTCTTCCTTGCCCTGATCGCGGTCGATCCCCTTGGCAACGCCGATGAAGGGGATATCGTCGATGCCGAGATCATCCATGATCTGTTTGACCGCCGCGATTTGACCGGCCCCCCCATCGATCAGCAGCAGATCGGGCCACGCCGCGCTTTCGCGGTCGGGATCTTCCTTGAGCAGCCGGTGAAAGCGGCGTGTCAGCACCTCGCGCATCATGCCGAAGTCATCGCCGGGCGTCAGATCGGTGCCGCGAATGTTGAACTTGCGGTATTGCGATTTCAGAAACCCATCGGGGCCTGCCACGATCATCGCCCCCACGGCATCGGTGCCTTGGATATGCGAGTTGTCGTAAACCTCGATCCGCTGGGGCGGCGTCTCAAGCGCAAAAGCATCGGCGAGCCCTTCGAGGAGCTTGGTCTGGGCCTGCCCCTCGGCCATGCGACGGGCGAGGCTTTCGCGGGCATTGCGCAGGGCGCTATCGATCAGCTCGGCCTTTTCGCCGCGTTGGGGGACCAAGATCTCGACCTTGCGGCCGAGCTTTTGTCCGAGTGCATCAGTCATCAGATCGGCGTTTTCGATCATATGGCTGAGGATCAGCTGCGGTGGTGGGTCCTTTTGATCGTAGAATTGGCCCAAGAACGCCTCGAGCACCTCGGGCGGCTCGATATCGGGGCCGATGCGGGGATAATAGTCCTTGTTGCCCCAGTTCTGGTTGGCACGGATGAAGAAGACCTGCACACAGGCCTGCCCCCCTTCCATGTGGAGCGCGATCACATCGGCCTCGCTCACGCCACGGGGGTTGATGCCTTGGGCCGATTGCACGTTGGTCAGCGCACGGATGCGGTCACGCAGGGCAGCGGCGCGCTCAAACTCCATCGCTTCGGCGGCTTGGGACATTTGCGCGGCAAGCTGTGCCTGCAACTCGGTTGAGCCACCCTTGAGAAAGCGCATCGCGTCATTGACCGAAGCTGCGTAATCCTCGGCGCTGATCTGACCTGTGCAAGGCGCAGAGCAGCGCTTGATCTGGTAGAGCAGGCAAGGGCGCGTGCGGCTTTCAAAACTTGCATCGGTACAGTTGCGCAGCAAGAACACCTTTTGGAGCTGGTTCAGCGTGCGATTGACGGCACCCGCGCTGGCGAAGGGGCCGAAATAATCACCTTTGGCCGATTTCGCGCCGCGATGCTTCATGATCTGCGGAAAGGCATGATCGCGGGTGACAAGGATGTTGGGAAAGGATTTATCATCACGCAGCAAGACGTTGTAACGGGGTTTCAGCTGCTTGATCAGATTTTGTTCCAGCAAAAGCGCCTCGGTCTCGGTGCGCGTGGTCAAAAACATCATCGACGCGGTTTCGCGGATCATCCGCGCAATCCGCGGAGAATGGCCAGTGGGCTTGGCATAGTTGGATACGCGCTTTTTCAGTGCGCGCGCCTTGCCGACATAGAGCACCCGACTTTGCGCATCGAGCATGCGATAAACACCCGGCGAATTGTCGAGGGTTCGCAGGTAAGCTTGGATCACCACATGCCCGGTGGCGGGCGCGTTTTCAGTTGTCTGGGACATGGTCACAGGTGCCTTCGCGATTCCCTTGATGGCTGCAACGGATAGCAAGGGGGATCAAGGGGTGAGCTTTCCACCATAGCTGTGGATAAGACTGCGGAGAAAACCAGAGGGAGCTAAAATTTTCCTTGGTTTTTCAGGTGTTCTACGATTTGCACAAAAATTAGGCTTATATTTAAGTGTTTGTTTTTAGGATATTTATTTTTCTGTGAGCAGTGGATTTAGGTAACTGTCACCCAAGTTTAACAAAAGCTTCACATTGCCGAAGGCGGTGGAAAACTCTCCATCCCGTATCGAAAGTTCGGGCTATTCAACACCGATGACGTCGGGAGTTTCCCACGCAAGATGCTGACCGCCATCAACGCATATCAATTGCCCCGTGACGGCGCGCGCTGTCAGGAAATACCGCAGCGCCTCGCAGATGCCGTGTTCATCCGCGCCGCGCTTGAGAATGGTGGCGGCCCGTTGGCGCGCAAAATGTGCCTCGGATTGTCGCGCTCCCTTGAGGGTTGGGCCGGGGCCGATCGCATTGACGCGGACACGCGGGGCCAAGGCTTGCGCCGCGGTACGTGTCAGCGCCCAAAGCCCCATCTTCGCGATGGTGTAGGACATGAATTCCGGCGTGAGCTTATGCACCCGTTGGTCGATCATGTTAATGACCAGCCCTTGCGCCACTAGCTCGCCATGCGCGTCAGGGATCGGGTCTGGAATTTGCGCACTCAGCGCTTGCGTCAGGACGAACGGCGCACGCAGGTTCGATTCAAGATGCCGGTCCCAGCTTTTGCGGGTGGCGCTGGACAGATTGTCATATTCAAAGATCGAGGCATTGTTGATCAAGACGGTGATCGGCGTGCCGAGGGCTGCGGCGGCGCGCGGCAAAAGGGCCTGCATGTCATCTTCGACGGTCAGATCGGCTTGCAGCGTCACGGCGCGCACGCCCAAGCTGCGCACCTCGTTGGCTGTTTGCTCGGCCGCGGCGGCGCTGCCGGCATAATGGATCGCGACATCATGGCCGGCGTGGGCCAATTCCAACGCCATCGCCCGGCCAAGCCGCAGCGCCGCGCCTGTCACCAATGCTGTCATCCAATCTGCCTCATGCGAAAATGCTTACCAGGTAGGCGACATAGAGCCCGGTGAAGGCGGCGCCAACAAGACGCCCCATGGGCCAGCGCAAAAACACGAAGGGTGCCAGCAATAGCGTCGCGGCAAGCATGACCCAAAGGTCAAGTTGCAAGATGACCGGGTCAACTGGGATTGGTCCGACCAGTGAGGCAATCCCGATGATCCCGAGCAGGTTGAACATGTTCGAGCCAATGACATTGCCAATGGCGACATCGGCATGCCGGCGCAGCGCAGCCATCACGGTGGTCGCAAGCTCCGGCAGCGAGGTGCCGATCGCAACCAAGGTCAGACCGATCACGGTTTCGCTGATGCCTACGTCGCGCGCAATCGCAACTGCGCCATCGACAAACAGATCGGCCCCCAAGGGCAATCCCACCAGACCCAAGGCAAGGTAGAGCATGATCCGCCATGTCGGCATGTCGGGATCGGCCTCTTCCAAGGCCTCGCTGTCGTCTTGCGCTGCAAGCGCATCGGCGGTGGCCCTGCGGTGGGATTGTGCGCTGCGCGCTGCATCCGCCAAGATCAGGGCAAGCCCCGTCAAGAGGATCAACCCATGCCACCAGATATACGGCCCAGAAAAGCCCAACCCGATGAATAAAAGCGTACCGATGAACATGAAAACATAGCTGCGGCGCGTATCGCTACCGACGCCGAGGCCAAAGATCAGCGCAGGCACACCGAGGATCAGCAAGATATTGGCCGTATTCGATCCAACGACATTGCCCAAGGCCAGTCCCGGCACATCGTCAAGCACCGCTTTGACCGAGATCAGCAGCTCGGGGGCCGAGGTGCCGAAAGCGACGACCGTTAGGCCGACGATCAAGGCGGGAATGCCAAGGCGTAGGCTGAGATTGACCGCCCCCTTGACCAGCGCATCGCCCGCAAGCAGCAAGATGATCAGGCCAAAGCAGGCATAGAGACTGTCGAAGAACACGTGATCAACCTTTGTGGTTGCTGCAATGGCGGCAAGCGCCACCGCGCAAGTTGTAGCGCCCGCAATCCGGGCAAAGGCGGGGTTTGGGCAAATGCCCCTTACTCCCGTCCTTGCGCCCAATACCAGGCAGGCGCAAGCGGCCGAACATGGCGAGCACCACCATAAAGATCAAAAACAGGCTGACGATCTTGAGCATCAGTTCAGACCAAACCGCGCCCAATGGCTGCGGTCTTCGACGCCGGCCAGAACTTCGGCGCCAAGGCTCGCGCCGAAACGCTGGAACAAGCCACGCTTTGGCCCGTAGTGGCGCAGACGCATCTTGTCGCCGTAAAGCGCGGTGAGCTTGGGCATCATATGGGCGAGGCCATCGGCAAGGCCAAGTTCAACCGCGCGCGCGCCCGCCCAGAAGCGGCCGGTGAACAGCTCTTCCGCAGCATTGAGGCGGTCCCCGCGGCGCGCCCTGACATGGGCGATGAAGGCGTCGTGGATCTGATCCTGGATCGCCCGCAGGCGGGCCACATCGTCAGGGTTTTCGGGTTTGAATGGATCGAGCAGCGATTTGTCACGCCCGGCGGTGTGAAGGCGGCGTTCGACACCGATCCGCGCGATGGCATCAGAAAAGCCAAAGCCCGCCGAGATCACCCCGATCGAACCAAGGATCGAGCTTGCATCAACCCAGATATCGTCGGCGGCGCATGCCAACCAGTAGCCGCCCGAAGCGGCGACATCCTCGACGAAGGCGTGAACGGGGATTTGTTTCTCATCAGCCAGACGGCGGATGCGCGCCGCGATCAACGCGGATTGCGCCGGGCTGCCACCGGGGGAATTCAGCACCAATGCGACGGCGGCGGGTTTGCCCTTGGTAAAGGCGCGTTCGATGGCCGGGGCAAGGGTGTGATCGCTCAACCCCGCACCCCTTGCAGAGGCCGTGATCACGCCCGACAGGCGGATCACCGAGACCACGGGGTTTTTGGCAAGGAACGGGATGAAACGTTTCATGTGATGCGATGTAGAGTGTGGCTTGCGGCGGAACAAGACAGCGATTGTGGAATGATGGCGATGTGCTTTGTGCGCATCGGCGGTGAACGAGAGAGCGATTGGCAAGGGGGGCGCTGCCCCCATCATGCGGGCTGCGCCCGCCCCCCCGGATTATTTGGAAAGCAAAGATGGGGCGATGTGATCAATCGGCCGTGTCTTGCAAGCGCTTGCGCAGCGCGGTTTTGAGAACCTTGCCATAGTGATTGCGGGGGAGGTCGGCGATCTGGATATAGGCTTTGGGCCTTTTGAAGCGGGCGAGGTTGGCAAGGACATGCGCATCGAGTGTCGCGCGGTCAGGTGCCATACCAGGGGCAGGCACGATAAAGGCCACCACCTCTTCGCCCCAGTGGGCCGATGGGCGGCCTACCACGGCCACGGCATGCACCGATGGATGAGTGAGCAAGACCTCTTCGATCTCGCGAGGGTAGATGTTCGTGCCACCCGAAATGATCACATCCTTGGAGCGATCGACCAAGGTGAGGTAGCCATCGGCATCAAGATGCCCGAGATCGCCGGTTTTCAGCCAGCCATCATGCAGGGTTGCGGCAGTTGCAGTTGGATTGTTCCAGTATCCTGGCATCACGGGGGTGCCACGCACCAGGATTTCGCCGGTTTCACCCGGGGGCAAGGGCTGACCTGTCGCATCGACGATGGCAAGCGTCACGGCGCTTTGAGCCCGCCCGACCGAGGCGAGGCGTTCGCGCCAGCGCGGGTGGCTCCGGTCGGCGATGTCGGCGCGCGACAGGGCTGTGATCGCCATCGGGCATTCGCCTTGGCCGTAGATCTGTACAAAGCGGGGACCGAACCAAGCGACCGCCTCTTCGATGTCGGCGCGATACATCGGGCCGCCGCCATAGACGATGGTCTTGATCCCCTCGCCACGCGCGCCGCGCGCCTTGGCGGCATCGGTCAGACGGCGCAGCATGGTGGGTGCCATGAACATGGAGGTCGGGCCATGCGCCTGTGAGAGGGTCAGGATGTCCTCGGGGTCGAACCCGCCCGAGCGCGGCACGATATGGCGTGCGCCCATACGCACATGGATCGCGGCGTAGAGCCCTGCGCCATGGCTCATCGGGGCGGCATAAAGGGCCGCGTCATCGGGGCTGACCGGGTCGACATCGACCGGGTAGCACAGCGAGGTCGCAGCAAGCATGCCATGGGTGATCTGCACCCCCTTGGGCCGCCCTGTCGTGCCGGAGGTATAAAAGAGCCAAGCCAGATCATCAGGCGCACAGAGCGCAACAGCTGCGCCGCGACCGTTGGTCAGCGCGGCAACATCGGCCCCCTCAAGCGCGGTGATCGGCTGGGAAGTATGTGCAGATAGATCGGCGATCAGCCCTCGGCCCGCAAAGACATGGCAGGCACCACTATCATTGAGAATATAGGCGATTTCCTTGACATGCAGCTTGGCATTGATCGGCACGACGACACCACCGGCAATCCAGACCCCGAACATGACGACAAGGTAATCGGGAGAATTGCTTGCGCAGAGCGCCACGCGGTCGCCCTTGGCCAGACCACGATCATGCAGGGTTTGGGCGAGGGCCGCGGCGCGGGCAAAAAACCCCGCATAGTCGGCCACAAGGTCGTCGCCGCGCATCAAGGCGGGTCGATGCCCGGCGACATGGGCGGTGCGTTCAAGCCAAACTGCGATATTCATGAGAACCTCTTGCGGTCGAGCGGCAGGGCCATCTTCCGCGTCTGGCGCGCGCAGACAAGGGCGGCTAGGGTCAAACCGGGCCACGCAGGAGAGAAGCCTTGCCGCATGATATCGTGATCTTGGGTGTTTTCGTAGCTGACGCTGCCTTTCGCAGTGATCGGCTTCCCGCCTTGGGCGAGACCAAGATCGCCACGGGCTTTACGCTCGGGCCGGGGGGTAAGGGGTCGAACCAAGCGGTTGCGGCCGCAAAGGCCGGAGGGAATGTGGGCTTTATCACCCGGATCGGCCGCGATACCTTTGGGCAGATGGGACAAGATGTCTGGGCCGCCGCAGGGGTTCACGCCTTGGTCATGCTTGACCCCGATCTGCCCACCGGAGCCGCGGGAATTTTTGTCGAGGACAACAGCGGGCTTAACGCGATCTTGATCAGCCCGGGTGCCGCCGGGGCGATCACGCAAGCCGACCTGACCCCCCATGCCGCGATCATTACAGGTGCCAAGGTGGCGGTTACGCAGTTGGAACAGCCGATCGCGGTTGCCCATGCCTTTTTGCGCATGGCGCGGGCGGGCGGTGCGATCACGATCCTGAACCCCGCCCCCGCTGCCGCCCTGCCCGCCGAGATGCTCGCACTGTGCGACTACGTCACCCCCAACGAGAAGGAGGCCGAGGCGCTGACCGGGATCGCGGTGACCGATGTGGCAAGTGCCACCGCGGCGGCCGAGGCGCTATTGGCCATGGGCGTAGGCAAGGCCGCGATTATCACGCTTGGGGCCAATGGCGCGCTCCTGCGCGATCGGGCGGGCGCGCGGCACATACCGCCCATGCAGGCTGGGCCGGTCGTCGATACGACAGGGGCGGGTGATGCGTTCAACGGCGGTTTTGCCTGCGCGCTGGCACAGGGGATGGAGGTGAGGGCAGCGCTCGATTTCGCGACCGCTGTGGCGGCCATCTCGGTTACGCGGCAAGGGACGGCCGCTTCCATGCCCACGCAGGCCGAGGTGCTTGCCCTTTTGCAGCGCTAATCGAGCAGTGCCGCCTCCTCAAGCACTGCGCGGGCGGCGGGGTGATGCGGCTTTGGCAAGGCATCGAAGAATTGCCCGCGGATCGCGGGCCATTGCGGGGCAGCTGCAAGAAACCGAAAGCGATGGTAGTGCAAGATATGTGCATCAGGGGTGCGCGCGATGTCGCTGCCGCGATAGGATAGCGCGTAGTTCCAGCTTTCGTCCAGCACATGGGCCGTGTAGCCGAACCGGGCCATGGCAAGCGGTAGGGTGATCTGGTCAAGCCAAGGGCGCTTGTTTGCGATCTTGCAGCCATGGTCGAAATCAAACGCGGTCTGAAGCCAATGCTCGGCAAAGCGCTTGCCATCGGGGCCGGGGCTTTCTGACATGGCGACGAGACCAGCGTTGAAATAAGGCAGATGCTCTGGCCGGTCGCCACGCAACAGGCGCACACGGGCCTTGGGAAGCGGCAGATCGAAATGGGCATAGGCGCGTTCCCAACGATCATCCGGCCCCCAGGTGGCGCGCCCCTCGGGGGCGGCAGCGACATGATCATCGGGGAGCGCAGCGAGCGTGGTCAGATCGCGTAGGCAGACCATGTCGGTATCGAGAAAGATCGACCGGCCCGCCCCGCGCAGATCGGTGGCGGCGACGATCTTGTTACCATGCGGATAGGGCTTGGCCCATTTGGGCGGCGCAGGCAGCGCGCGCAATTGGACCCCGGCGGTATCAAAAATCGCGCGTGTGACTGGGCCGATCTGGGGCAGCCACTCGGCGCTGGCATAGGCATAAAGCTGCACATCGCTGCGTCCAGCATGGGCATGGGCAAGGCTTGCAGCCAAGAGCCATGATTGGATTTCCAGCCGCGGCCCATCAGCAACAAAGAAGATATGCGTATCGACCATGACCCATCTCTCTCTTTCGCGCAAAACTTGCACGAAAGATGCATAAATGGCGGATGGTGGCCAGATCAGATCGCCAGATCGGCGACGAAAATCCCCGCGTGTCCACCTTTGCAGGCCGCGACCAGCATCGCACCAGCGCGGATATGGTCGGGATGCCGCTCATAGGCGAGATGGGCGGCGCGATCATCGAAAGTGACCGTGAAACCATAGGTGAAAAGGGCCGATTTCCCCTCGAAATCGCGATTGGGGCCATGCTGAAAGTCACGCGCACCCGCAAGCGCCTGGCAGACCGATGACAAGATCGGCATCGCAGCCTCGATTTGGGCAAGGCCGTCAGGCCCGTCTGGTTCCATCAAGACGATGTGATGCAGCATGGGATCAACCCTCGATCAGGATGGCGCGGAAATCATTCACATTGGTCAGCGTGGGGCCGGGGACGACCTGACGGCCGATCTTGCCAAAGAACGTATGCGCGTCGTTGCGCGCAAGCGCATCAATAGGGTCAACACCCGCAGCATGCGCAAGGGACAGGGTATCGGGGCCGATGATAGCGCCCGCAACCTCGGCCGCACCATCGACACCATCAGTATCGCAGGCAATGGCATGGATACCCGGCGCGCCCTTCAGCGCAAGAGCAAGAGCCAGCGCATACTCGGCATTGGGGCCACCGATCCCGTCGCCCCGCCGGGTGACGGTCAACTCGCCCCCCGACAAGATCACGCGCGGCCCTTTGCCGACAAAGGCCAGCTTGGCATGATGGGCGGCAACCTCGCGCGCCTCACCCTCGATCGCGTCGCCGAGGATCTCGACCGCGTAACCTGCGGCGTGCGCAAGTTCGGCGGCCGCCGCAAGTGATTGGGCAGGCGCGGCATAGATGACGTTCTCAACCCGCGCGAGACGCGGATCATCAGGGCGCACGGGATCGCCGCCCGCATCGAGAAAGGCTTTGATCGCAGGGGGCGGCGTCACTCCCCAACGCGCAAGCGCCGCAAGCGCACGCGCCGCACTGCCATCATGGCCGACCGTCGGCCCCGAGGCGATATCGCCCGGATCGTCGCCCGGCACATCCGAGATCATCAATGCCAGCATCCGCGCCGGATAGGCGGCTGCGGCCAGCCGTCCGCCCTTGACCGCCGAGATTTCCTTGCGGATGCCGTTGATCTCGCCAATCGGTGCGCCGGAGGCCAAAAGCGCTTGGGTCAAGGCTTGTTTCTCGTCGAGCGTGATGCCGGAGGCAGGCGCACACAAAAGCGCAGAGCCACCGCCCGAGATCAGCGCAAGAATGAAATCATCCGCGCCCGCGCCCGTCACCAGATCGAGCATGCGCCGCGTCGCCAAGACCCCCGCCTGATCGGGGACGGGGTGCGATGCCTCGACGATCTCGATGCCCTGACAGCGGCGGCCATAGCCGTAGCGCGTGATCACCAATCCCTCGCAGGGGCCCCAAGCGGCCTCGACCGCTTCGGCCATGCGGGCGCTGGCCTTGCCTGCACCGATGACCAGCACACGGCCGGGTGGCTTGGGCGGCAAGGCAGCAGCGAGGCTTTGCATCGGATCGGCCACCGCGACGGCGCGGTCAAACAAGGCACACAAAAGCGCGGCAGGGGTCATGGGCCAACACCAAGGCTAGAGGCGCGCGCAACAAGGCGCACCGGGCTGCGGATCTCGGGTTCGGGTCGCTGGCCTTCGACCATCCAGGCAAGCAGGCGGTCGGCGGTCTCGCGCGCAAAGCCTGCAATGTCACAGGCGACCGATGACAGCGGCGGCCAGCTTTGGGCCGCTTCCTCGATGTCGTCAAAGCCCACGATAGGAAAACCTTGGCCGATGGGTCGCCCTGCGCGGGCAAATCCAGTCATCAAGCCAAGCGCCACAAGATCGTTGAAACACACGGCTGCATCGACCTTTGGGTGGTCGGCCAGTAGCGTTTCGGCCGCCTGCATGCCGAAGGCGCGGCTTGATTTCCCGTGAAGCGCAATTTCCGCGATCCCTTGTTCCTTTAGGACCTCGCGCCAGCCCGATTTGCGCTCGCGCGTGATGGCCCGGCCGGGTAGGCCGCCGACAAAGGCGATGTTGCGCGCGCCCTGATCGACCAAATGCCGAGTGGCCGCGGCACTTCCCCCGGCATAATCGAAACTCGCGAAGGGAAAAATTCCGGTCCGCTCATCGCCCTTGCGCAAGACCTGCAAGACCGGGATGGCGCGGCGCGCCAAGGCGTCGAAGGTATCACTTGCCTCGCCATAGGCCGGCGAGATGACGAGCGCCGTTACCCCATGTTCGATCATCGAGGCGACAAGCTTGGCCTGAAGCGTTGGATCTTCGTCGGAGTTGGCGATCACCGTCGCATACCCTTGTGCGGCGAGCGTCATTTGCAGCGTCGTCGCAAACTCGGTGAAAAACGGGTTGCGCAGATCGTTGATTACCAGCCCCACCAACCCAACCGAAGCCGAGCGCAGATTGGCCGCCGCGCGGTTATAGACATAGCCGATCTCGGCCATCGCGTCCTGCACGGCGCTGCGCGTCGCCGGTTTGACCTGTGGCGACCCCTGCAACACCAGCGACACGGTCGATTTCGACACACCCGCGCGGGCGGCGACATCCATGATGGTAGGGCGGCGTTTCATGGCCCCTTTGTTAGCCGTCGATCCCATGCAGCGCCAGAAGGCTTTGCATGCGTTTCTCTGCGAGGTCGGGCTGCACCAATAGCCGCGCCTGATCGGCCAGACGATAGACCGCGGCGTAATGGGTGATGTCGCGCGCGGATTGCAGGCCACCGGGCATGATGAAGTGGGATTGCGTGCCGTTGAGCCAGCTCAAGAATGCGATACCCGCCTTGTAGAAGCGGGTTGGCGCCTTGAAGATCTCACGGGAAAGCGGGACGGTCGGCGCCAAGAGCGCATGATAGGTCGCGCTGTCGCCCTGTGCCAAGGCCTCGAGCGCCTGAGAGGCGGCAGGTGCGATGGCGGCGAAAATGCCCAAGAGGGCGTGGGAATGATGGGTGCCATCTCCCTCGATCAAGGGGGCGTAGTTGAAATCATCGCCCGTGTAGAGGCGGACACCCTTGGGCAGACGCGCGCGGAACGCCTCTTCATGCGCCTGATCCAGAAGGCTGATCTTGATCCCGTCGATCTTGGCCGCATGGCGCGTAATGATGTCGAGGACGACGCCATTGGCGGTCGCGATATCCTTGGCGCCCCAATAGCCGGTAAGCGCCGGGTCGAACATGTCGCCTAGCCAATGGAGGATGACGGGCTGCGCTGATTCTTCTATAAGATTATCATAGACACGGGCGTAATCCTCGGGTCCGGCCTTGATCGCGGGTAGCGCGCGGGTCGCCATCAAGATGATCTGTCCGCCAGCGGCCTCGATCGCCTGCATCTGGGTGCGATAAGCGCCGGTGATTGCCAAAAGGCTGGTCAGGTCGGCCAGCGCCATATGATCGGTGCCAGCACCGCAAGCGACACGGGGGCGCATCGGATGGGCCTTGGCCGCGACCATGGTGCGCTGGATCAACTCAAGCGCGGTCGGCCAATCCACACCCATGCCACGCTGCGCGGTATCCATCGCCTCGGCCAGCCCAAGCCCTTGGTCCCAAAGACCAACGCGAAAGGCAAGCGTCGCCTCCCAATCGACGGCGGGACGGCCTGACCAAGGGTCACGCTCGGCCAAAGGGTCGCTGATCACATGGGCCGCGGCAAAGGCTGTGCGGGTCAACGCCACACCCGGCGCGCGCGGCGTCAGGGGTTCGCCTGTCAGACGATAATCTTGCAATGTTCCGTCACAGGTTGGCAGCAGCATGATCAGGCCCTTGCATCTTGGCGGATCATGTCGGCGGCTTTTTCGCCGATCATGATGGCAGCGGCATTGGTGTTGGATGAAATCACGGTGGGCATGATGGAATTATCCACCACGCGCACCCCCGCGATCCCGTTCAGGCGCAAGCGCGTATCGACCACCGCCGCGGGGTCCGCGCCCATTCGGCAGGTGCCTGCGCAATGATGCGAGGTCTTGGAATGGGCGCAGATGAAGGTGAAATAATCCTCGTCTGTGCGCACATCTGGACCGGGCAAGCGCTCGGCCAGCACGTATTTCGCCAAGGGCGCTTGGGCCATGATCGCCTGCGTCAGCTTCAAGCCGCGGATCGACATGTCGCGGTCATACGGGTCTTGCAGGTAATTCGGATCGATCAACGGCGCCTTGGCCGGATCGCTTGACGCCAGCCTGACCGTTCCACGCGAACGCGGGCGCAGGTGGCAGGAATTCAACGTCACGCCCCCTTGCGGCATGGCGGCGACACCTTTTTCGATGCCCGTGCCAAGCCCAAGGTGAAACTGGATATCAGGCGAGCGCGCATCGTGATCAGCATACCAGAAGCCGCCGGTTTCAAACAGTGATGACGCCACCGGCCCCTTGCGCGTCAGCAGATATTGCAGACCGGCCAATGCCGCCATGTGCGGTTTGGCGTAGCGGTCATAGCTATGGGGGCCGCTCAATTCCACGATGCAGTAGAGATCGAGATGATCTTGCAAATTCGCGCCAACCGCTGGCTGGTCAAGCACAACGGGGATGCCTAATTCTTGTAGAAGATTTGCCGGGCCAATCCCAGACAGTTGCAGCAATCGGGGCGAGCCGATGGCACCCGAAGACAAGATTACCTCGGTTGTGGCGGCCAATTCGGTGCCATCCATCAAGGTCACACCCGTCGCCCGCCCAGCCATGACATTGAGCCGCCGCACCTGTGCGCCGGTCCTGATTGTAAGGTTGGGGCGCCCTTCGTTGGGCGCAAGATAGGCCATCGCTGCCGATGATCGGCGCGCATTGCGCTGGGTCAGCTGGTAGTAGGCGACACCATCTTGGCTTTCACCGTTTACATCCATGTTGCGCGGAATGCCCAAAGCGGCCGCCGCTTCGAAGTATGCCTCGCAGATCGGCAAGGGGGCTCTGGGCTGCGACACGCCCAAGGGGCCACCCTTGCCGTGATAGCGGTTGTCAAAGGTGTCGTTATCTTCGGCCTTGCGGAAATAGGGCAGGACATCATCATAGCCCCATCCATCGCAGCCCATTTGCCGCCAATCATCGTAATCTTGGGCATTGCCGCGAGTATAAATCTGCGCGTTCAGGCTTGATCCCCCGCCAATCACCCGCGCCTGTGTGTAGTTGAAGACCCGGCCTTGCATGTGACGCTGCGGCACCGTTTCCCAACCCCATGACCCCAAGCCCTTTGTCATCTTCGCGAACCCGGCGGGCAGATGGTAAAGCGGGTTGCGGTCGCGGCCCCCGGCCTCAACCAGCAGAACGCGCGCGGCAGGATCTTCGGAGAGGCGCGCAGCCAAAACGCAGCCTGCGCTGCCGCCACCGATGATAATGTAATCGTAACCTTCGGCCATGGTCTTTCCCTTAAAGCCGGTGGATCGACAGCCCGCCATCGACGGGAATGATCGCACCTGTGGAAAAGGCGAAATCACCCCGCACAAGCGGCAATATGATCTGCGCGATATCGGCGGGCTGGCCCCAACGCTGCGCCGGCACCAAACCCTCGGCGATGCGTTGATCATATCGTGCGGCAACCGGGGCGGTCATGGGCGTGGCAATGATGCCGGGGCGGATGTCGAAGACGCCGATCCCCTCGGGCGCAAGCCGCGCGGCAAAGGCTTGGGCCATCATGGCCGCCCCCGCCTTGGAGATGCAGTATTCCGCGCGGTCGGCCGAGACCATCGCCGCGCTGACCGAGGTGATGAAGACGAGCGACCGATAGGGGTCTTGTGGCAAGGCCCGCATGCGGCGCGCGCATTCTTGTGCAAGAAAAAAGGTACCGCGCAGGTTCACATCGATACAGCGGTCAAAGCTGTCGGGTTGCATGTCCAAAAGATCGCCGCGCACCATCGCAGGAACCCCGGCATTGGAGATCAGGGTCGTGATCGGGCCAACCGCGTCGAGCATGGCCGCAACCGAGGCGATGTCACACAGATCATGTCGGTGATATTGCGCGCCGGGCATGACAGCCAAGGCCGCTGTTACTGCGTCTGCCGCAGGTGGCAGATCGGCGGCAATCGCCACCTCCCAACCAGCAACATGAAGCGCTTGCGCGATCCCAAGGCCGATGCCTTGTTGCCCCCCCGTGATCAGCGCTTTTTGGATCATGCGGCTACCTCCTCGCGGATACGGTTTGCTTGTCTGAGTGCGAGCGCCGCGATGGTCAAGGAAGGGTTCACCGCCGCCGATGTCGGCAAGAGTGATGCATCGCAAATCCAGAGATTGGGGTGATCGTGGCAGCGGCCATAAGGGTTTGTCACGCTGGTCGCGGGATCATGGCCCAAACGCGCCGTACCGCATTGATGCGATGGTGTGCGGCGATCGAATGGCTTGGTCAGGATCAGCGGATATCCCGCCCGGCGCAGCGCGGATCTCAGCTTGCCCACCAGCGCCGCATGGGCCGCCAAGTTGGAGCGTCGCCAATCAAGCACGATGCCGTCACCGCGCAGGCTGACACGGCTTTCAGGATTGGGCAAATCCTCGGACATTACATAGAAATCAATGGCATGATCGGCGATCAGCCGCGCCAAGGGACGCGGCAAGCGGGATTGTGCTGCAAGGATTGGGGCGGACACACGGCCCAAAAGCTGCACATTGCCCAAGGGTTCCCCATTGGGGCCGCCACTCAAATACCAGTCGTTGATCTGAAGCGTCTTCTGATAGACCGAACGGTTACGCCGCGCCGAGAGCGCCAAGAGCGCGCTTGCATTGTGGTTCATGAAATTGCGCCCCACTTGGTCAGAGCGGTTGGCAAGGCCCGTCGGGTGCGCCTCATCCGCCGAGCGCAGCAAGATCACGGCTGTCATCACCGCACCGGCCGCCAGGACAACACGCGGCGCGCGGAAGCGACCTCCACTTGTAACAACCGTGCTGACACGATCACCCATCGTCTCGAGGTGGTGGACCTGCACACCCGTAAGCAGCCGCACATTGGGATGGCGCAAGGCCTGGGCCAAGGCCGCCGTCTCGGCATCGCGCTTGCCGCCTGTCGTGTCGGGAAACGCGTCCCAAGGGGTCGCCGCGCGCGACAGCCAACGGTCGAGATCGACAGCAAGCGGCAAGGGCGCGGGATGCAGCCCTATGGCGCGCAACCGTCCCGCCAAATCCGCGATTGCAGGCTCGTGGGGGACAGGCGGAAAGGGATAAGGCGCGGCATGGGGCGGCTCGGTCGGATCATGGCCCAGCTCTCCGCGCAACTGGTAAAGCGCCTCGGCCTTGTCATACCAAGGGGCGAGATCGTCATAAGCAAAGGGCCAACCCATGGTCATGCCCCCCATATGCATCACCGGCGCGAAATCAGCCGCGCGGTAGCGCATCATCACTGCACCATAGAATTTCGAATTGCCCCCGACATAGGCGTAGTTGCCGGGGTTGAATTGGTCACCATCGGGGGTCAGCCATGTCTCGGCGGGGCGGAAATGCCCTTGGCCAAAGATCGCAACGGGATCGCGCGCCTGTGGGCAATCTGCCAGGCGCTCTCCACGCTCAAGGATCAAGATGCGCAAGCCCGATGGCGCCAGCCCCGCGGCCAGCGTTGCGCCCCCCATGCCAGAGCCGACGATAATGATATCGGCGTCGTTCATCATGCCCTCCCGCCGATGATTCTTAGCTATTGGATCGTTCCAATTCTAGTCAAAAAATACACCCGCATCCAAAGGGATGCGGGTGTCGCACGATCAGGCGATGCGGCTTTCCGTCTTGGGATCGAACAGCACTGCCTTATCCATATTGATCGCGAAATCGAAATCATGCCCGGGTTTTACATCGGCATCGGCCCGCATTCGTGCGATGCAATCCTTGCCCGACATTGTCATTGTCACAAAGGTATCGGCACCCGCCGGTTCAATGACGGTCACGCGATTGCGAAAGGGCTGGATATTGCGTGCGTTGCGATCAGCCCCTTCGGGATCGGTGATCGCTTCAGGGCGGATCCCCAGCAAAACGTCGGCGTCCTTATAGGCCGCGTAAGCAGGCGGGGCATGGGTGATACGCAAGGCGCGCTCTTGCCCATCTGCGGCACTGACCAAGGCATGCAGCTCCCCATCACGTTCGATCAAGCGGACGGGAAGCACGTTCATCGCAGGGCTGCCCATGAAGGTCGCGACAAACAGGTTCGCCGGGCTATCATAGATCTCTTTCGGGGTGCCAAGCTGTTGGACATAGCCGTCATACATCACCGCGATCCGGGTCGAGAGGGTCATCGCCTCGATCTGGTCATGGGTCACATAGACGATGGTGGTGCCAAGGCGCTGATGCAGCTTCTTGATCTCGATCCGCATATCAACGCGGAGTTTCGCATCAAGGTTCGAGAGCGGTTCATCGAACAAGAACACATCGGGGTTACGCACAAGCGCACGCCCCATGGCGACGCGCTGGCGCTGGCCACCCGACAACTGGCCGGGCTTGCGGTCCAGCAGATGCTCGATCTGCAAGAGCTGGGCGACGGTTTTCATCGCTGTCTCGCGCTCGGCCTTGGGCGTGCCGTGCATCTCAAGGCCAAAGGTGATGTTCTGGCCAACCGTCATATTGGGGTAGAGCGCATAGGACTGAAACACCATCGCGATGTTGCGCTTGGAGGGGTGAACCCCGTTCATCACGCGATCCTTGATCCGGATCTCGCCTGAGGTGATACCTTCGAGCCCTGCGATCATGTTCAGCAGAGTGGACTTGCCACAGCCCGAAGGGCCGACGAGGACGAGAAATTCTCCTTCCTCCACGTCGATATCGACTTTGTGCAGCACTTCGACTGCGCCATAGGATTTTGTCACGTTGTCGATGTCGAGAAAGCCCATGGTATTTATCCCTTGACCGAGCCCGCCATCAGACCGCGCACGAAATAGCGGCCAGCGACGATATAGACGAGAAGCGTGGGGGCAGCCGCCATGATGGCACCTGCGAAATGCACATTGTATTCGCGCACCCCGGTGGATGAGTTGACGAGGTTGTTGAGCGCCACCGTCATCGGTGCCGATCCACCGCTGGCAAAGGACGCGCCAAAGAGGAAGTCGTTCCAGATATTGGTGAACTGCCAGATGAAGCTCACCGCGATGATCGGCCCCGAACTTGGCAGCATGATCCGCCAAAAGATTTGAAAGAACCCCGCCCCGTCGATCTGGGCCGCGCGGACCAACTCGGTCGGGAAGGCGGCGTAGTAATTGCGGAAATAAAGCGTGGTGAAGCCGATGCCATAGACGAAATGCACAAGGATCAGGCCAGGCGTCGTCCCCGCTATATCCAAAAGCCCCAAGATCCGCGCCATGGGGATCAGCACGATCTGGAACGGGATGAAGCACGAAAACAGCAAGAGCCCGAAAATGATCGTCGAGCCGCGGAATTGCCATTTGGTCAGCACATATCCGTTGAGAGCACCCACCACGGTGGACAGCACCACGGCGGGAATGGCCATGACGAGCGAGTTGATGAAATAGGGGCGCAGGCCCGTCGGCTCCACCCCGATCTGGGCGGTGGACCATGCCGACAGCCACGGCGCGATGGTCCAATCCTGCGGCAGGGCGATCATGTTGCCGCCGGTGATTTCCGACAGGGGTTTCAGCGAGTTCACCAGCATGATCCCGAAAGGCAGCAGGTAAAACAGCGCAAACAAGAGCAAGAACAGGTAGATGAAGGCCCGCGTGATGCGCGAGGTGCGAATGGCGGTATCGGCGGAGGCGACGGCCATCACTTCTTCTCCTTCAACTCGGCATAAAGATAGGGGACCATGATCGCGGCAATCGTCATCAGCATGATCACCGCCGAGGCCGCACCGATGCCCATCTGGTTACGGGTGAAGGTGTAGGAATACATGAAGGTCGCGGGTAGCGCCGTGGCATTGCCGGGGCCACCCCCCGTCAAGGCGATGACCAGATCATAGGATTTGATCGCCAGATGGCTTAGGATGACGAAGGCCGAAAGAAACGCGGGGCGAAGCTGCGGTAGGATGATCCGCCGATAGAGGTTCCAGTTCGAGGCGCCATCGATCTGGGCGGCCTTCAAGATCTCGTTATCGATCCCGCGCAATCCGGCAAGGAACATGGCCATCACAAAGCCCGAGGATTGCCAGACCGCGGCGATGACGACGGTATAAATCGCCATTTCGCGGTCCTTGATCCATGTGAAGCTAAAGCTTTCCCACCCCCAGAGCTGCATGGTGTTTTCCAGCCCGATGGCAGGGTCAAGAAACCATTTCCACGCTGTGCCGGTGACGATGAAGCTCAGCGCCATCGGGTAAAGGAAGATCGGGCGCAGCACCCCTTCGCCCCGGATTTTCTGGTCAAGGAAAATGGCAAGGCTTAGTCCGATCAGGGTCGAGATGCCGATGTAAAGCGTGGCAAAAACCGCAAGATTGCTGATCGCGGTGTTCCATTCGCGGATACGGAAAAGGCGGTCATAATTGTCCCAGCCGACCCAGCCGAACGACGGCAACATGCGGCTATCGGTAAAGCTGAGATAAATCGTGAAGGCGATGAAGCCATAGACAAAGACCAGCATGATCGCCAGCGACGGCGACAGGACAAGCTTAGGCAGCCATGTCTGCAACCGCGTGCGCAGATCAACGCCCGTATCGGTCGATGCGGCCATCGGCCTGCCTCCCCCTGTGGTGAAAAATCTGGGTGGTCGCAATGGACCTGAAAAAAGACCGGCCCCGATATGATTTCGGGGCCGGTCCCTGTTTCGCAAATTACTGCGCGATTTCGACGGCGCTGACGAGTTCGGCCGCCGCGGTGGCCGCGTCATACTCACCGTTAAAATGCGCGGTGATCACGTCATACATCGCGTTCTGGACCGAGGGCGGGTTGGCATGGCCATGCGCCATCGACCCGAACAGCCCGCCATTTGCACCCGCTTCGGCCAGTTGTGCCATGCCCATCTGGCCGCACATATCAAACTGGTCGGAGGGGATGTCGGTGCGCGCAGGCACCGAACCTTTGACGAGGTTGAAGGCCACCTGGAACTCCGGGCTCAGCACGGCGGATGCCATGGCAAGTTGGGCTTGCTGCGCTGCCGGATCAGTCACGTTGAACATCGCGAACTGGTCGGAGTTGAAGGTGACGGTGCCTTGCGTGCCGGGGACGCGGAAGCAGGTGAACTCGTTGCCAGCGGTCATGCCGGCGTTCACGAATTCACCCTTGGCCCAGTCGCCCATGATCTGGAACAGCGCATCGCCATTGATGACCATCGCGGTGGCGAGGTTCCAGTCGCGGCCCGAGAAGTTGTCATCAACAAAACCGCGCAGGGTTGCCATGCGGTTGAACGCCTCGACCATCGTGTCCGAACCCAAAGCGGCGGGATCGAGATCGACCATCGCGGCTTGATAGAAGGACGGGCCACCCGCGCCCATCACCATCGAGTCGAACATGGTCGCTTCCTGCCATGCCTGGCCACCATGGGCGAGGGCGGTCTTGCCTGCCGCCTTGGCGGTTTCCATGGCGGCGACGAATTCTTCCCAGGTGGTGGGCTGCGAAATGCCCAACTCGGCCATCAGCGCGGTGTTGGCCCAGACCCAGTTGGTCGAGTGGACGTTCACAGGTGCCGCGACCCAGTTCCCGTCATAGGTCGAGAACGCCTGAAGAGCCGCGGGAACGACATCGTTCCAGCCCTGCTCGGCGGCCAGCGCATCGAGATTGGCAAGTGCGCCTTCAGCGGCCCAATCCTGGATCGAGAAGCCGAGCATCTGCACGGCCGTCGGTGCATCACCCGCGGTAACGCGTGCGCGCAGCACGGTCATGGCGTCAGAGCCGCCGCCACCTGCGACGGGCATATCGAGCCAACCGATACCACCGGCAGCCAGCGTGTCGCGCAGCGTACCCACGGCAGCGGCTTCACCGCCAGAGGTCCACCAATGCAGCACTTCCACCTCTTGGGCTGCGACCGCAGTGGTCGACAGCGCCACGACGGCGGCGGTCATGTGTAGTTTCTTCATCATGGTCATGTCTCGGTTCCTCCCTGATTGACCATCGCCCTTATCGGGCTTGGGTTAATTGAAACGTTATAAATCGGGCGTTCGTCAACCCCAAATTGCAGGTTGCACCGCCACAATTTTTCGCGCAAGCAGCAACAAACAGGCGATTTTTCTGCATCGCAGAAAAAATTTCGTTGCATTTTTGACTATTGAAACGTTTGAAAACTTGGTCACTATGGCCGTCGATACAACCCAAGGACGAAGCTGGGCAATGGGCGACGAAATCCAAGGCGAAAAACCGACCTTGCGCACCTTGGCACAAGAGACGGGCTTTGCCGTGGCGACGGTCTCTCGGGCCTTGGCTGGCGACCCGCGAATCGCGGCGACGACGCGCGAAACAGTTACCGCCGCGGCCAATCGGCTGGGTTATGTACCCGATCGCGCCGCGCGCCGCCTGCGCACGGGGCGGACCCAGGTTATCAGCCTGCTGCTCAATACCCAGCATGAATTCTTGGGCTTTACCCATGAATTTCTTGCCGGGATTACCGAGGTGCTGGCCGGCACCGGCTATTCCGTCACCGTAGTGCCAGACAGCCCAGGCCAAGATCGGTTGGCGCCTGTGCGCACGATCTTGCGCAACAATCTTGCCGATGGGCTGCTTTTCACCCGGACCGAGGCCTTTGACCCCCGTGTGCGCCTGTTGATGGAGGCAGATTTCCCCTTTGTCAGCCATGGCCGGACCGAGTTCACAACGCCCCATCCTTGGGTCGATTACGATAACGAGGCGTTCGCGCGCCTCGCCGTTGCTCATCTCGTGGCCAAGGGACGTCGCCGGATCAGCCTTGTGTTGCCGGGCGATCAGTTCACCTTTACCCAGCATTTGCGCTACGGCTTTTTGTCGGCAGTGCGTGCCGCGGGGATCGATCATGAGATCGTGGCGGGCGTGACACTCGACAGCCCCCCAACCGCGATTGGGGCTGCGCTGATGCAACGTCGCCATGCGCCCAACCCGCCTGATGGCTATGTCTGCGTGGGCGAGGTGACGGCGCTGCTGGCGCTGGCCGCCCTGACCGATACCGGCGGGATGCATGGTGTCGATGCCGATATCGTGGCCAAGCGCGCCTCGCCGATCTTCGACAATATCCGTCCCCGGATCGATACCGTGTTCGAGGATTTGCGCGCCACGGGTCGCGCGATGGCCGAGATGCTGCTCAGGCGCATGAATGGCGAGCCGCAAGAGCGGCTGAACCGGCTGTTCATGCCCGAAACAGACCTCTGAGCGTCGGTCCAGCATCACGCGACCCAAGCCCCCCGTGTCGCGCCAATGCGCATCTGCACGGTCTTGACCTCGAGATACTCCTCGATCCCGTAGCGGCCAAGCTCGCGCCCCTGCCCGCTTTCCTTGAACCCGCCAAAGGGCAGTTCGGCGAACCCGTCCATCCATGTGTTCGTCCAGACGGTACCCGCGCGCAGGCGGCGCATCGCGTCGAGGCAGGTCGCGAAATCACGGCTCCAGACACCTGCCGACAGGCCATAAGCGGCATCATTGGCAAGCGCGATCGCCTCGTCTGCCGTGCGGAAGGTCAAGACCGACAGGACCGGGCCAAACACCTCCTCGCGGGCGATAGCCATGTCCGGGGTCACGCCGGTGACAATGGTGGGCTGGTAGAATTGCGCGCCCAATCCGCCAACGGGCAGCGCGCCGCCGCCCAGCGCCAGATGCGCCCCTGCGGCCACCGCGCCGCGCACATATGCGTCGATCTTTTCCATATGCTCGGGCGAGATGATCGCGCCGACCTGCGTGCGCGGGTCGAGGGGATCGCCGAAAGGTACACGGCGGCTGAGCGCCGTGATCTTTTCGACCAAGGGGGCGACCACATTTTCATGCACGATGATGCGGCTGCCGGAATTGCAGCACTCACCCGCGTTGAAATAGACGCCAAAGGCGATGGCGTCAGCCGCCTGATCCAGATCGGCATCGGGGAAGACGATCTGCGGGTTCTTTCCGCCCAGCTCGAGGCTGACCTTTTTCAACGTTGCGCTCGCCGCCGCCGAGATGCGCTTGCCCACACCGGTCGAGCCGGTGAAAGACACCATATCAACACGCGGATCGGTCGAGAGCACCTCGCCCACCGGGTCGCCATAGCCCAGCACGATATTGCACACGCCTTGTGGCAGCCCCGCTTCTTGCAGAAGTTCGCCCAGCATCACGGTCGTGCCGGGTGTCATTTCCGAAGGTTTGATAACCGCCGTGCAGCCCGCCGCCAGTGCGAAGGGCAGTTTTTGCGAGATGATCAGGAAGGGAAAATTCCACGGCGTGATCATCGCCACCACTCCGATCGGTTCCTTCAGCACCAGCCCCAGCATGTCGGAGCCAAGGCTGTTGTGGCTGTCGCCATGGATCGTGCGGGCCAGCGACGCCGCATAGCGCCAGATATCGGCGGCACCCTCGATCTCGGCCAAGGCTTGGCTGATGGGCTTGCCGGACTCCAGCACCTCTTGCCGGGCGATCTTGGCGCGGTCCCGGTCGATGAGATCGGCGACTTTCAATAGCAGCGTCGCGCGATCCTTGCCCGATGACCACGCCCAATCGCCCGCATCAAAGGCGTTGCGCGCGGCGGCGATCGCGGCCTCGGCCTCAGCCCTGCCGCCCTTGGCCGCGACGGACACCGCCACGCCATGCGCAGGTGAACGCCGTTCGCTCGTGGAACCATCGGCGCTATCGACCCACGCGCCGCCGATCCAATGCCGCAGGCGCAGCGGGGCCGCAGGTAGATCGGCGGCATTGGTGGCGGGAATAACGGTCAGATCCAGCATGTATCAACTTCCGGGGAATTCGGGTTTACGTTTCTCGGCAAAGGCTTGCACGCCCTCGGCCTTGTCTTGGCTGGCACCGATCATGCCGCCGCCCAAGGTCTCGATCATGGCGGCGCTGTCTTCGCCCAAGGCGGCGTGGATCTGGTATTTCGCCACCTCGACCGCACGGGGGGAGGCATGGGCAAGCTTTGCGGCGATGCCAAGGGCCACGGCCAGCGGGTCATCCGCAACCTCGGCCACGAAACCCAAGCCATGGGCGCGGGCCGCATCGATCCGCCGCCCGAACAGCGCCATTTCCTTGAGCACCGCTTCCGGGATCAGCCGCGCAAGCCGCTGCGTGCCTGACCAACCCGGCACGATACCAACCTGCGCCTCGGGGAGCGCAAGTGTCGCCCCCGGTGCCATAACGCGGATATCGCAACAGGCGGCCAATTCGAGACCGCCGCCAAAGGCCGGGGCATGGATCACGGCGATGGTGGGTTTCGACAACCGCGCCAGCCGGTCGAAGATACGATGCCCCTCGCGCACCCAGCCCCGCGCGAAATCAAAGGGCGACAGGCCCGCCCAGACCTTGATATCGGCGCCAGCACAAAAGGCGCGGTCGCCCGTCGCGCGCAGGATGACGGCACGGATATCGGGGCTGCGTTCCAGCGTGGCGCAATGCGCCTCCAACTGCGCGAGCATGCCAGGGGTAAAGGCGTTGAGCTTGGCCGGGTTGTCGAGAACCACATGCGCCGTGGCCCCATCAAGGATCAGGTGAACCGCGCTCATGGCGACCACCCCATCGGCTGATCACGCAAAAGCGCCAGGGGCATCGTCGTGGCATTCTTCGCCAGCTGCACGCGCCCGCCGCTGGCCGCCACGATATCGCGGGCGGGCTCGATCCCCGGCATGATCTCGACCGCCTGCAACCCCTGCGCAGTCAGGCGGATCACGCAGCGTTCCGTCACATAGATCACATCCTGCCCTTGCGCGACCGCGCGACGACCCGAAAAGGTGACATGTTCCACCTGATCGACCATCTTGGGAAACTTGCCGGGCTTGGTGACGGACAGGCCCGTATCGGTCAGCGACAGCGCGGCCCCGGCCTCGAAAAACCCCGAAAAGACGATCTTTTTTGCATGCGCGGTGATGTCGACAAACCCGCCGCAACCTGCGGTCAGATAGGGTTTCTTGCCCAGTTTCGAGACGTTGACGTTGCCTTGAACATCGACCTCAAGGAACGACAGGAAGGTCAGGTCGAACCCACCACCCTGAAAATAGCTGAACTGGTTGGGCGAAGGGACGAAAGCATCGGCATTCGACGCGCAACCAAAGGCGAACCCGGTCAATGGCATGCCGCCGACCGCACCCTGTTCGATGGCCCATGTGACGGCCTGCGCATGCCCTTCTTCCAGAAGAACGCGGGGGACCATCGCGGAGATCCCGAAACCGAGGTTCGCGGTCTGCCCGCGCTTCAACTCCATCGCGGCGCGGCGCGCGATGACCTTTTCCACGCCATGTTCGGCAAGGCTGAAACTGTCCCAGGGGCGCATGATCTCGCCCGAGATGGCGGGGTCGTATTGGGTTTCGGTCGTCTGTTTCTGGTCCGGGGCGACCACGATCAGATCGACTAGGTGGCCCGGCACATGCACGTCATGGGGCCGCAACGACCCTGCCGCCGTCATGCGCTTGACCTGCGCGATCACAAGGCCGCCATGGTTGCGGGTGGCAATCGCTTGGTCGAGGCCGCCGAGATAGGCCCCCTCATGCTCATAGGTCAGGTTGCCGCGTTCATCGGCGGTCGTGGCGCGGATAATGGCGACATTCGGCACGATGTTGGGGAAATGGAGCCACGTCTCGCCCCCGAATTCCGCGCGCTCCACGATGGGCGATGCCGCCCCCCGCGCATTCATCGCGCAGCCCTCGCGGATCGGATCGACGAAGGTATCAAGCCCCACACGCGTCAGCACACCTGGCCTGCGCGCAGCGACATCACGGTGCATGTCGAACATGATGCCCGACGGCACGTTATAAGCGGCGATCCGATCCTCGACGATCATGCGCCAGATCTCGGGCATGGGCAGATTGGATGGCCCCGACGGGTAGCTGCCCGCGATCACCCGCGACAGGAGCCCATCCTGCGCGATATGGTCGATCCCCTTGACGCCATACATATCGCCTGCTGCGATCGGGTGCAGCGTGGTGAGGTTGCGGGGATGCCCCTCGGCGCGGAAGCGTTCGCCCAGCGCCTTCAGCACCGCATCGGGGCAGCCCAAGGCAGAAGAAGACGACACCGTCACAACCGCATCATCGGGAATGCGCGCGACAGCCTCAGCTGCGCTGACATGTTTACCCATCGCTCAGACCCCGCCGTAATCAACCGTAATGCGCTGGCCGGTCTTGGCAGCCTTGGCCACCGCGGCGGCGACGGCCAGCGACTTGATCCCGTCGATGCCATCGGCGGCGGGACGCCCTTGGCCGCGCATCGCGGCATGGAAATGATCCATCGCGCGGGCATAGAGGTTATGGTCGGAAAAGCCGATCTCCTCCTCGCCCGCCGCTGTGCGCAGCGTGATCTGCCCGATGGGGCGCTGCGTCATCACGTTGCGCGCGACGATCGCGCCCTTGGTGCCGTAAATCTCCAGACCTGTCTGCGCATGGGCATGGGTAAAGCTTTCATGCGCCATGACCATCGCGCCCGAGGGCATGGACCAGACCGACATGCAGCTATCCTCGACCCCTTTGCCAAGGCCCGATTCCGCGTCGATGGCGACGACATCGACCGGGTCTTCGCCCAGGTGAAAGCGCACGGTATCGGCGTCATGGACGACGATATCAGGGATGACACCGCCGCCCGCCGCCGGGCTGTCGAGCCGCCAGCCCTGCAACACCGGCGGCAGATAGACGGCGTGAAAGACCCGCACACTCAGCACATCACCGATCCGCCCCGACGCGACCGCCTCGCGGATCGCCAGATGGGTGCCTGCGTTGCGTAGATGGTGGTTGGTGCCGAAAACCAGGCCCGCCGCCTCGGCCGCGCGGACCATGGTGACGGCATCGGCGACATCCATGGCCAAGGGCTTTTCGCAGAGCACATGCTTGCCCGCCGCAATCGCCGCCATGGCCTGCGGGAAATGCTTTTCGTTGGTAGTCGAGATATAGACCGCGTCCAGATCATCGGCGGCGAGCATGGCGTCGAGGTCGGCATAACCTTTCGCGATGCCATGCTCGGCGGCATAGGCGCGGGCGCGATCCGCATCCGCGCTGAGGACCGAACGGATATCGCCCCCGGCCCCGCGAATGGCCCCGATCATGTGATTTGCCGCGATATTGCTCGCGCCGATCAATCCCCACCGCATGGCGTTCTTCCCCCCGCAAACCAACCGCGCACGAATCGTAATGTGCGGCTTTCGATCTTCTGGCGGAATTATTGGATCGTTCCAATTTTCTTGTCAACACAACAAACGCGCAAATCGCTTTAGAAATTTTATATTTATTTCATAGCTTTAAAAATAATTCGGCCAGCCTGAATAGCAAGCTGGCCGAAGACGCCGTGCGCGCGGTCAGTGATCACTCGGTACAGGCGGCGTGCCATGGGTGTGGAAGGTCTCAATGGTCTTCAGACCCCAAGCCTGCCCTTTTTTGCGCTCGGTCTCGGTCCAGACAACAGGCGCGTGATCTGGCGCAAGGATCAACCGCGCGCCCGCATTGGCCAGTTCGATCCGATTGCCAGCCGGTTCCCAGACATACAGGAAGAAGGTGCCTTGAATGGCATGCTTGTGCGGCCCGGTCTCGATATGCACGCCGTTCTCGAGAAAGATATCGGCGGCGCGCAGGATATCCTCGCGCTGGTCGGTGGCATAGGTGACGTGATGCAGCCGCCCGTCGCCGCGGCCATGTTCCTCGGTGCAGGCCAGATCGTAGGTCTTGTTGTTGACCGTGAACCAACAGCCGCCGACACGCCCGTTGTCGAGCTGGATCATCTCGGTCACGCGGCTGCCCAGACAGGTTTCCATGAAACGGCGAAACTCGGCCACATCGGTGGCCAGCAGGTTCAGGTGGTCGATCCGGCGCGGGCTGGCCCCTTGGGCGGTGAATTTCGACGCCATATTCTTCAGCGCCGGGCGGTCGCCCTCGGCCGGTTCGGCGCGGCGGGTGTCGTAGTAAAGCTCGAACACATGGCCAAACGGGTCTTCGAACCGAAAGGCGCGGCCATGTCCGGGGTCATCGTCGACCCAACCATGGGTCTTGTAACCCGCCGCGGTGATCGCGGCCACCCGCCGATCAAGCGCCTCGGGGCTTTCGGCGCGATAGCCGATATGGCCCACCCCGGTCGTGTGATGGCGTGTCAATCTCAGGCTGTGAAACTCGTAATCATCCCATGCGCGCAACCATGCGCTGTTACCGTCGATCAGCGACGCTTTCAGCCCAAACACCCGCGTGAAGAAATCGAGGCTGTCCTCAAAGCGGTCGGTATAGATCTCGACATGGCCGAGATGGGCGACATCACCCATGTTGCGTTCCCCCTGCGAATTCAGTTTCGGGCAATGCCCGCTGCGCTACCGAAGATGCCCTGCGGCTCGCAGCTTTGCCAAGGCCGAAACGGACAAGAGCATCGCCGTACGGTCTGGCCGCCACAATGACGATGTGCTTTATCGTCGGGGAATTTCACATCGGCGTGTCAACGCCGCAGCTGGACATTTAGGGGCGGACAATCAATGACGATCACCCATCTCAAGCGTGGCAAGCCGGAGGCCGAGCGGGCCGAGGATGATGCGCGGGTGCGCGCGAGCGTTGAGGGGATCTTGGCCGATATCGCGGCGCGTGGCGATGGGGCGGTGCGCG
>WVSP01000007.1 GCA_015689735.1 Rhodobacterales bacterium LSUCC0031
GCCATAGCGGCGGACGCGGATGTTGCATTGTTCGGCGTGGCCGACGAAGCCCTCGAGCATGCACAGCCGCGAGCCATAGGCGCCGATCTGGGCTGCGGCGGCATCGGTGGTTACGCGCTGGTAGCTATGGGTTTTCAGGAACTTGCCCACCCAGAGCCCGCCTGTGTAGCGGCCCGCCTTTTTCGTCGGCAGCGTGTGGTTGGTGCCGATCACCTTGTCGCCATTGGCCACATTGGTGCGCGCCCCGAGGAACAGCGCGCCGTAGCTGTGCATGTTGTCGAGATACCAGTCATCGCGGTCGGTCATCACCTGGACATGCTCATAGGCCATGTCATTGGCCACCGCGAGCATCTCCTCATGGGTGTCGCACAAGATCACATCGCCATAATCGCGCCAGCTGACCGATGCGGTTTCCGCCGTGGGCAGGATCGCCAGTAGGCGGTCGATCTCGGCCAGCGTCGCTTCGGCCAGCTTGCGGGAATTGGTGATCAGGCAGGCGGGAGAATTGTAGCCATGCTCGGCCTGACCAAGCAGGTCGGTGGCGCAGAGCTCGGCATCGACCGTGTCATCGGCGATCACCATCGTCTCGGTCGGACCGGCAAAGAGGTCGATGCCGACGCGGCCGTAAAGCTGGCGCTTGGCCTCGGCCACAAAGGCATTGCCGGGGCCGACGAGCATATGGACAGGCGCGATCGTCTCTGTCCCGAGCGCCATGGCGCCCACGGCCTGAATGCCGCCCAGCACATAGATCTCATGCGCGCCACCCAGATGCATGGCGGCGACGATGGCGGGGTGGGGTTCGCCCTTGACCGGCGGCGCGCTTGCAATGATGCGCGGCACGCCCGCGACCGAGGCGGTCAAGACCGACATATGGGCCGAGGCCACCATCGGGAACTTGCCCCCCGGCACGTAGCAGCCGACCGATTGGACGGGGATGTTGCGGTGACCCAAGATCACACCGGGGAGCGTTTCCACCTCGATATCGGTCATGCTCGCGCGCTGGGCTTGCGCGAAACGCCGGATCTGGTCTTGGGCGAAGCGGATGTCCTCCATGTCGCGCGCGCTGACCTTTTGCATCGCGGCGTCGATCTCGGATTGGCTGAGCCGGAAGCTTGCCGGCGCATAGCCGTCGAACTTCGCGGCCAGTTCGCGCACCGCCCCATCGCCACGCGCCGCGATATCGGCCAAGATCCCCTCAACGCTCGCGCGCACCCGCGCATCATCCTCGGCCCGCTCGGCCTCCGGCTTGCCACGCTTGAGATGGGTGATCGTCAT